>NZ_CP095043.1:0-2400000 GCF_022919175.1 Leucobacter rhizosphaerae
GGGGAGGGCCGTGTACAGCGCGATCCGTCGCAACAAGGTCAACAGCGTCCTCATCATTGTGCTGTTCATCGCCATCGTCGGCGGCCTCGGCTGGCTCGCCGCAGCGATCTACCAGTCACCCGGAATCGTCATCACCGTGGTGGTGTTCTCGATCGGCTTCGCCGCGTTCCAGTACTTCGCGGCGGGCAAGCAGGCGATCTCGATGAGCGGGGCGCAGCGGATCACGGAGGCCGACAACCCGCGGCTCTACCGGATCGTCGAGAACCTCTCGATCACCACGGGATCCCCGATGCCCGAGGTGTACATCGTGAACGATCCCGCGCCGAACGCGTTTGCGACCGGCCGTGATCCGGAGCACGCCATGGTCGCCGCGACGACCGGGCTGCTCGATATCATGACCGACTCCGAGCTCGAGGGAGTCATGGCCCACGAGCTCGGCCACGTGCGGAACTACGACATCCGCGTCTCCATGATCGTCTACGGCCTGGTGGTCGCGGTCGGCATGATCTCCGATGTGCTCGTCCGCATGGCGTTCTTCGGGCGGAACAACAGCAACGGCAACCCCGTGGTGCTGATCTTCGGGCTCGTCGCGATGATCGTCGCGCCCATCATCGCCTCGCTCGTGCAGCTCGCCGTGTCGCGCCAGCGCGAGTACCTGGCCGACGCGACCGGGGCCCTCACGACCCGGCACCCGGAGGCGCTCGCGAGCGCCCTCCACAAGCTCTCCGAGTACGGCCGGCCGCTGCAGAAGCAGAGCTCGAGCATGGCGCACCTCTGGATCGCGGATCCGCTGAAGCCCGGCATGATGCAGCGGCTGTTCGCCACGCACCCGCCGATCCCGGATCGGATTCGCCGGCTGCTCGACATGGGCGGCAAGTTCTAAGCGCCCATTCTCGTGAGCCGAGGTCGGCTCACACGGCGTGGCCGCGAAACGCTGCGCGTGTCTTCGAGCGGCCGGCCGGGGCGGCACGTTCCCACCGGGCGGTAACCGGCACCTGCGCTGAAAGCGCTGCGCCGTTGGCGAAGCCCGCACCCCGCGTCCGAGGCACGGCGTATGGTTGAGGAGAACCCTGAGGAGGTCTCCCCACCCGTGTCGAACATGTTCCGCTCCCTGTCCATTCGCAATTACCGCATTTGGTTCGTGGGAGCGCTCGTGTCGAACATCGGCGCGTGGATGCAGGCGACGACGCAGAACTGGGTGGTGCTCACCGAGCTCACCGCCAACAACGCGGCGGCGGTCGGGGTGACCATGGCGCTGCAGTTCGGCCCGCAGCTCGTGCTCGTGCCGTTCAGCGGGGCCGTCGCCGATCGCTTCGAGCGGCGCAAAGTGCTGCTGGTCACCCAGTCGCTGCTCATGCTGCTCGCGGCCGGGCTCGGGGCCCTGCTCATCACCGGTGCCGCGGAGCTGTGGCACCTGTACGCCTTCGCGCTCGCCCTCGGGATCGTGAACGCCTTCGACACGACGGCCCGCCAGGCGTTCGTCTCGGACCTCGTCGGCACGGCGCAGCTCTCGAACGCGGTCGCGCTCAACTCGGCCTCCTTCAACTCCGCACGACTCGTGGGGCCGGCCGTGGCCGGGATCCTCATCGCGATCGTCGGCTCGGGCTGGGTGTTCCTCATCAACGCCGTCTCATTCCTCGGGGTGATCAGCGCGCTGCTGCTCATCCGCACCGCACGACGCGCCCCCTCCGAGGAGCCGAAGCGGGAGTCGCAACTGCGCCAGCTCTCGGCCGGGCTCCGCTACGTGCGGGGCCGGCACGACCTCGTGGTCGTCTTCGCCATCGTCTTCCTGCTCGGCACATTCAGTATGAACTTCCCGGTGATGTCGTCGACCATGGCCGTCGAGTTCGGCCGCGGTGCGAGCGACTACGGGCTCCTCTCCTCGATCCTCGCGATCGGGTCCCTGACCGGCGCGCTCCTGGTCGCGCGCAGGCCGGCCGCTCGCATGCGCGTGGTGATCATGGCCGCGGGTGGCATCGGCGTCGTGAGTGTGCTGGCCGCGATCATGCCGACGTTCTGGACGTTCGCGGTCATGCTCATCTTCCTCGGCTTCGCGATCTCCACGCTGCTCACCACGGCCAACGGGTTCGTGCAGACCACCACCAAGCCCGCCGTCCGCGGCAGAGTCCTCGCGCTGTACATCGCGGTGCTCATGGGCGGGACGCCGCTGGGAGCGCCGCTCGTCGGCGCGGCCGCCGACGCGCTCGGCGCTCGCTCGACGCTCTTCATCAGCGCCGCCGCGGCGTTCACCGCGTTCGGGATCGGGATCACCTGGCTGTTCATCGAGCGGGAGCTGCGGTTCCATCGGAGCGGTGGTCTCCGCTTCGCGGTGACCCACGCCGGCCGCCCCGGCGTCGACGACGACCACTCCGGGCAGACCGAGACGCTCACCGCGCCGATCACCGTGCTCGGACGGGGGGAGAAGGTCCTCACCCCCGCGGAATCGGCGCCCATCGAGGGCCCCGCGGTCGACGTGGCGACGGGCACGATCGACACCAACGGCGATCCCGATGCGGATCCCGGAACCGACGACCCGTCGGACCCCGACGGCCCGGGCGACCACGGCGGTGAGGACTGGCCCCGCAGTATTCGCCGCCCGCGAGGTTGATGGCTAGGCTGGGAGGGTCCGTGCGGCCGTGGCCGCAACATTCTTGAATATGGAGCCGAGATAACTGGTGAGTGACTACCTGGCAGCGCAGACCCGAACCGAAACGGACTCGATCGGCAGCCTGGAGATCCCGGCAGCCGCCTATTGGGGCGTGCACACCGCGCGTGCGCACGAGAACTTCCCGATCGCACGACGCCCCGTCTCCGTCTACCCCGATTTCATCCGCGCGTTCGCCTGCGTGAAGCAGGCCGCGGCGCGCGCGAACCTCGAGATCGGCGCGCTCGACGAGCAACGGGCGACCCTCATCGACCGGGCGTGCGAGGAGATCAAGACCGGCATGCTGCACGACCAGTTCGTCGTGGGTGTGGTGCAGGGCGGCGCGGGTACCTCGACGAACATGAACGCGAACGAGGTCATCACGAACCGCGCGCTCGAGCTCGCGGGGCACGCCAAGGGCGACTACGACTTCATCAACCCCAACGACCACACCAACCGCAGCCAGTCGACGAACGACACGTACCCGACCGCGATCAAGATCGCCCTCGCGTTCTCCCTGGAGAGCCTGCTCGTCGAGCTCGACCTGCTGTCGCAGTCGTTCGCGGCCAAGGGGCGCGAGTTCTCCCACATCGTGAAGGTCGGCCGCACCCAGCTGCAGGACGCCGTGCCGATGACGCTCGGGCAGGAGTTCACCGCGTTTGCGGTCACGCTGCGCGAGGACATCGAGCGTCTGCGCGAGGCCGTCACGCTGCTGCGCGAGGTCAACATGGGGGCGACGGCGATCGGCACCGGCATCAACGCCCCGCGCGGGTACAAGGAGACCGTGATCCGGCACCTCCGCGAGATCACGAACCTCGACCTCGAGACCGCGGGCGACCTCGTCGAGTCGACGAGCGACACGGGCGTCTTCATCACCTTCTCGGGCGCCCTCAAGCGGAGCGCACTCAAGCTTTCGAAGATCTCCAACGACCTGCGGCTGCTCTCGTCGGGTCCGCAGGCGGGTCTCGGCGAGATCAACCTCCCGGCGCGCCAGGCCGGCTCGTCCATCATGCCCGGCAAGGTGAACCCGGTGATCCCGGAGGCGGTCTCGCAGGTGGCCTACTCGGTCGCCGGCGCCGATGTCACCGTGTCCATGGCCGTCGAGGCGGGGCAGCTCCAGCTCAACGCCTTCGAGCCGATCATCGCGCACTCGCTCTTCCAGTCGATCACCTGGCTTGAGCGGGCCTGCCAGACGCTCCGGGTCAACTGCGTCGACGGTATCACCGCGAACGAGGAGCGGCTCGAGGACATGGTGTCGCGCTCCGTCACCGTCATCACGGCGCTCGCGCCCGTCATCGGCTACTCGGCCGCCGCGAAGCTCGCGAAGGAGGCGCTCGCGACCAACGCGAAGATCTCCGAGCTGGTGGTGTCGCGCGGGTTGCTCGGCGAGGATGAGCTGGCAGAGATGCTGCATCCGATGAAGCTCGCGGGTCTCGCGCCGGAGACCGGGGCGATCAACACCGTGCGGGAGGCGCCCGAGAAGCTCGAGGACGGTCGCGACTAGGGACGTCACGCACTGCGGTGCGGGAACACTGAGGGGGTTGGGAGCGATTGCTCCCCACCCCCTCAGTGCGTGCGGCCGCGCGCGGCGACCGGCGGACTCGGCGTTACGACCGCGTCAGCCCTGCACGCAGTGCGACGTCAGCGCGCCGATGCCCTCGATGGTCACGGTGACCTCGGTGCCCGGGCGAAGGTAGAGCGGGGGCTTCCGCGAGCGGCCGGCACCGCCGGGTGAACCGGTGGAGATCACCGTGCCGGGCAGCAGCGTCAGCGACTGCGAGATCGATGCGATGAGCTGCGCGACGCTGCGGATCATGAAGCTCGTCGACGAGTCCTGCACCCGCAGCCCATCGACATCGGTGGTGAGGTGGAGCGCCTGGGGATCCGGGATCTGATCGGCCGTGACGACCACGGGTCCGACCGGAGTGAAGCCGTCGAACGACTTGCACCGCGACCACTGCGGCTCCTGGAACTGGATGTTGCGCGCCGTGATGTCGTTGATGACGGTGTAGCCGAAGACATGCTGCAGCGCCTCCTCGGGGGAGACGTCCTTCGCGGCGGTGCCGATGATGACACCGAGCTCACCCTCGTAGTCGACCTCCTCGCTCAGGTGGGTCGGGATCCGCACCTCGGCCTCGTGGGCGCCGAGCGAGTTCGGGAAGAGCGAGAACAGCACCGGGCCCGAATCGTTGTCGAGGTTCAGCTCGCTCGCGTGCTCGTCGTAGTTCAGGCCGACCGCGAGCACGATCGGCGCACCGATCACCGCGGGCGCGAAGCGCACCCCCTCGACCGGATCGCCGGCGTCGGCGGGCAACGCGTCGACCTGACGGCGCAGCGCCTCGAGCGCGCCGGGGCCCTCGGAGATGAAGTCCTGCAGCGTGGCGGAGGCGACCCCGAGACGGCTGACTGGGACGAATCGGTCCTCCCGGATCACCACGAGCTCGGGGGCGGAAGCGGGGGAGCTGATCAAGTGCGCAAATCTCACTTCTCAAGGGTATCGGACCGGGGTCCCGCCCGTCTCCGCTCCGGTCACGGTTGCGTGACATTGCGCACGAACGTTCCCTCTGAGCGAACTCGGAGGTCGATTCGGCTCCCGATCCGGGAGAATGTGGGTATGACTGAGACCCCGAAGACCAAGCCCGAGATCGACGCCCCCGAGGGCCCCGCACCCACCGAGCTGGAGATCATCGACCTCGTCGAGGGAACCGGTGAGGAGGCGCTCGCCAGTTCGACCGTCGACGTGCACTACCTCGGCGTCGAGTTCGACTCCGGTGAAGAGTTCGATTCCTCCTGGAGCCGCGGCGAGTCCATCAACTTCCCGCTCCGCGCGCTGATCCAGGGCTGGCAGGTCGGCATCCCCGGCATGAAGGTCGGCGGACGCCGCAAGCTCGTCGTGCCCCCGGCGCAGGCGTACGGCACCTCCGGCGGTCACCCGCTGTCGGGCAAGACCCTCATCTTCGTCATCGATCTGCAGGGTGTGAGCTGACACCACCCGCGTCACCCAGATCTGCAGGCCCGCTCGGCACCGTCCGAGCGGGCCTGCAGTGCGTCCGGGGCCATTCGGAGTCGTCCGCCCCCAGATGATACGGTCTTTCTGGTCAGCACACACCCAGCTTGAGTGATCGGAGACACCCGTGGCAGAGGCACCTCGAACGCAGACGGAGGCGCGGGGAGCGATCGACCGCTTCTTCCACATCTCGGAGCGAGGGTCCACCGTCGGCACGGAGATCCGCGGCGGTCTCGTCACCTTCGTCACGATGGCCTACATCGTGATCCTGAACCCGATCATCCTCTCCGGCAAGGAGGACGTCGCGGGCAACATGCTCGAGTTCGGCCAGGTGAGCGCGGTCACCGCCCTCGCCGCCGGGGTGATGACGATCCTCTTCGGACTCGTCTCCCGTCTGCCCTTCGCGTTCGCCGCGGGACTCGGCATCAACGCCTTCCTCGCGTTCTCGGTGGTGCAGGAGGTGACGTGGCCCGAGGCGATGGCGATCGTCGTGATCAACGGCCTCCTCATCGTGCTCCTGGCCGCGACCGGCCTCCGACGCATGATCTTCGACGCGGTGCCCGTGCAGCTGAAGCTCGCCATCACGGTCGGGATCGGGTTCTTCATCGCGTTCATCGGCTTCGTGAACTCCGGCTTCGTCGATGCCACGGGGCAGTCGTCGCCGCCCGTGGGCCTCGGTCCGGCCGGCGTCGGCTTCATCGCCACGATCCCGACACTCATCTTCGTGGTCACGCTGGTGCTGACCGGCATCCTGGTCGCGAAGAAGGTCAAGGGCGGGATCCTCATCGGTCTCGTCAGCGGCACCGTGATCGCCGTGATCGTGGAGGCGATCTGGAAGATCGGACCGAAGTTCGGTGCGGACGGCGCGCTCAACCCGGGAGGCTGGAGTCTCACCGAGCCCGTGCTCGGCGGCAACCCGTTTGCGGTGCCGGATCTTTCGCTCGTCGGTGCCGTCAGCTTCGACTTCGGCAAGGTCGGCCTCGTCACGGTCATCATGCTCGTCTTCACGCTGCTCTTCACGAACTTCTTCGATGCCATGGGCACGATGACGGGTCTGTCGCGGGAGGCCGGGCTCGCGAACGAGCAGGGCAACTTCCCCCGCATCAAGTCCGCGCTCATCGTGGAGGGCGTCGGCGCCGTGGTCGGCGGCGGCACCTCGTCGTCCTCCACCACCGTGTTCATCGAGTCCGGGGCGGGCATCGGGGAGGGTGCCCGCACGGGCCTCGCGAACGTCGTCACGGGTCTCGTCTTCCTGCTCGCGATGTTCTTCACCCCGCTCACCGAGGTCGTGCCCACGGAGGTCGCGGCCGCGGCGCTCGTGATCGTCGGCGCGATGATGATGTCGCAGATCGCCAACATCGACCTCACCGACTTCCGCGTGCTGCTGCCGGTGTTCCTGACGGCGGCGGTCATGCCGCTCAGCTACTCGATCGCCAACGGCATCGGCGCGGGCTTCGTGTCGTGGGTGCTCGTGCACGCGTTCACGGGCAAGGCCAAGCAGGTGCACTGGCTGCTGTGGATCGTGTCCGTCGGGTTCGTGATCTTCTTCGCTCGCGGGCCGATCGAGGCGTTCCTCGGGGTCTGAAGGTCGGGGATGACGCACGGCCCGTGATGCGCGAAGCTACCGGCGGTCGCCGTGCCCGTCATTCGCGGCGCCCCCGCGCTGCGCGAGCAGGTGCGTCAGCACTCCATCGAGCACGGCGAGGCCGTCGCGGACCCCACCGGTGGAGCCCGGCAGTGTCATCACGAACGTCGGGCCCGAGAACCCCGCGACGCCTCGGGTGAGCACCGCGGTGGGGAGCGTCGCGGCGCCGCGCCGCCGCAACTCCTCGATGAGGCCCGGCAGTCGCACGTCGAGCAGCGGATCGACGGCCTCGGGGGTGCGGTCGCTCGGGGAGATGCCGGTGCCCCCGGTGGTGAGGATCAGCGCGGGCCGATCGGTCAGGGCTGAACGGACGGCAGCGGCAACCGGATCACCGTCGGCGACGACCTCGGCCGGCGGGGCGTCGAAACCGCGCTCGTGCAGCCACGCCCGAATCGCGGGGCCGGTCGTGTCCGCGGCGGTGCCGGCGGCGGCGCTCGTCGACGCCACGATGACCCGCGCGGCGCCGGTGCTCACTCGACGGACCAATCGCCGCTTTTGCCGCCCGACTTGGCGAGCACCCGGGTATCGGTGATCGACGCATGCTTGTCGACCGCTTTGATCATGTCGTAGAGCGTGAGGGCCGCGATGCTCGCGGCCGTCAGCGCCTCCATCTCGACGCCGGTGAGCCCGCGCGTCGTGACACTCGCGACCACCCGGACCCGGTCGCCGTGCGCCTCGAAATCGATCGCCAGCTTCGTGAGTGGCAGCGGGTGGCACAGCGGGATGAGCTCGGCCGTGCGCTTGGCCGCCATGATCCCGGCGATGCGCGCCGTGCCGAGCGCCTCGCCCTTGGGCAGGGCGCCGGTCACGAGCAGGTCGACCACGTCGGCGCGAGTGACGAGCGTCGACTCGGCCCGCGCGGTGCGGGTGGTGATCGCTTTGTCGGTGACGTCGACCATGTGGGCGCTGCCGTCGCCGCGCAGGTGGGTCAGCCGCTGATCGGCGGAGGGGTCAGTCATGGAGTCTCCAGGTGTCGACGGGGGTGTCCGCGGGGAAGTGGTCGATCCCGAGCGGCAGGTGCACGAGCACGTCGGCGGCGGCGAGCTCGCTGAGCAGGTGGGATCCGGGCGCGCTCACCGTGACCCGGCCGTCGGCGCCGATGCGGCCGCGCCGCACCTGGTGCTTGTCGACGGGCGACTCGGCGTCGTGCGCGAGCCGGAGTCGTTCCCGCCGCCGCTCGGCGGGCAGCCCGGCCGCGTCGCGGAGGAGCGGGAGCACAAACGTCTCCGCTGAGATCAGCGCGCTGACGGGATTGCCGGGGAAGCAGACGACCGGAATCGCGGTGCCGTCGCGGTCGAGGCTGCCGAGGCCCTGCGGCCCGCCGGGCTGCATCGCGACCGATCCGAACGCGATCCCGAGCGGTGCGAGCGCCTCGCGGACGACCTCGAACGCACCCGCGCTGATCCCGCCCGAGGTGATGACGAGGTCCACCTCCGCGAGCGAACCGAGCACCGCGTCGCGGAAGTCGTTCGCGCGGTCTCCGCTCCGGAGCGTGGTCACCACGGCGCCCGCGTCGCGCAGCGCCGCGGCCAGCATCGGGGTGTTGGCGTCATGGATCAGTCCGGTGGCCGCGCCACGAGACACTGCACCGAGCGAGTCCGTGCGGAGCAGCTCGTCGCCGGTGGAGCAGACGAGCACCCGGAGTGTCGGCCGCACGGGAACCGCGACGACTCCCGCCGCCGCGAGCACACCGATGCGCGCAGGGGTGAGGCGCACGCCCTCGGGCAGGATCTCGGAGCCCACCCGCGCGTCTTCGCCCGCTCGCCGGACGAAGCGGCCGACCTCGACGGGTGCGCTGAAAGCGACCGACCCCGTGGGCGGCGGATCCCCGACCCGGCTGAGCGCGCCGAACTGCGGCGGCTCGCAGCGCTCGATGGGGACCACGGCGTCGGCGCCGCGCGGCACCACCGCGCCCGTCATGATCGGTGAGGCCGTTCCGGGCGCGTGCTGCCCGATCCGGTCGCCGGCCGCTGTGGTCCGGCCGATCGGCAGTGAGACCGGCGCCGACGCACTGGCGTCTGCGAGATCCGCGGCGCGCACCGCGTACCCGTCCATCTGCGAGTTGTCGAACGGGGGGAGCGGCGTCCCGGTGAGGATCGCCGCGGCGGTGACGCGAGTGCGGAGATCGGGATCGCCGACCGGGATCGTCTCGGGGGCGTGCTCGCGCAGGCGCTGCAGCGCGGGAGCGAGGAGCTCGCGCACCGCGGCGGTGTGCTCGGCGATGGTGCGGCGCACGGGCCTACCCGCCCGCGAACGGTGGAAGGACGTCGACCGTGGTGCCGAGCGGCGCGGCGCCGTCCCGCTGCACCGTGCCGTCCACGAGGAAGGAGCCCGAGCGCATGACCCGGCGCATCGCGTCGCCGTAGCGCTCGCCGAGGGCGGCGCGCAGCGAGTCGAGATCCGTGCCCGGTCCGAGGTTCCACACCTCTTCGTCTCGACCGGCCGCCTCGGCTGCGGCGGCGAAGTAACGAACGGTCAGTTGGCCCATACCAGCATCGTATCCGGTGCGACCGACAGCCCGCTCCGGGCCGTCCTAGACTGGCCGCATGGATCCCGCATCACGCCCCGCACCGCTCGTCGCTCCGGGCCCGGCCCTCAGCGCCGAGCACACCGCCCGAGCGCAGCGGCAGATCATCCTCCCCGGCTTCGGCGAGATCGCGCAGCGGCGTCTTCGGGCCGCACGGGTGCTCGTGGTCGGCGCCGGGGGACTCGGAAGCGCGAGTGTGCCCTACCTCGTGGGATCCGGGATCGGCACGATCGGCATCGTGGACGACGACCGGGTCGAGCTCTCGAACCTCCACCGCCAGGTCTCGCACGCCACCGCGGACATCGGGCGGCTCAAGGCGACCTCACTCGCGGAGACCGCGCGCGCCCTCGACCCCGGCGTCACCCTGGTGACGCACCCCGAGCGGCTCACTTCCGAGACAGCGCTCGAGGTGCTGGGCGGCTACGACCTCGTGATCGACGGCAGCGACAACTTTCCGACCCGCTACCTCGTCGCAGATGCGGCCGAGCTGCTCGGGATCCCGCTCGTGTGGGGGTCGCTGCTGCAGGTGCACGGGCAGGTGGGGGTGTCGTGGCGGCCCGCGTGGCCCGGATACCGCGATCTGTTTCCGGTGCCGCCCGCGCCCGAGGACGTCGTGGACTGCGGCACCGGCGGGGTGCTGCCGGGCCTCTGCGGCACCATCGGCTCGATGCTCGCGACCGAGGCGCTGAAGCTGATCACCGGCCTCGGCGATCCGCTCCTCGGGCGGGTGCTCGTGGTCGACGCCCTCGCGGCGCGGACCCGGGACATCGCATACGGTCGCGACCCCGGCGCCGACCCCGTCACCGGATTGATCGACACCGAGCGGTTCTCTGCCGGGCCCGATCCCGAACCGCCGGAGATCTCGGCCGAGGAGCTCGCTCGACGCTGGGCGGCGGGGGAGACCCCGAGGCTCCTCGACGTGCGCACCCCGGAGGAGCGCGAGCGGCTGCGGGTGCCCGGCGCGGAGTCCGTGCCGCTCGACGAGCTGGAGAACGCTGAGCCCGTGATCCACGGCCCCGTGATCGTGCACTGCGAGCGGGATCCTCGGTCGATCCGCGCCGCCAAGCTCCTCATCTCCCGAGGCGTGTCGGAGGTCCGATTCCTGCGCGGCGGGATCCAGGCGCTCGCGGCGATCGCCCCGGAGCAGCTTGCGGGGACCGCGCGCGATACGCTGTGAGGGCCGGAGACGCGAACCCCGGCGGAGAGCGCCCGATGAGTCAGAGTTTTGCCCACGTCACGACCACGCCGATCGACGAGGCCGCGGTGCGCGCTGCGGTCGATGCCCCCGAGTGCGGGGCGGTCGTCACGTTCAGCGGGGTGATCCGGGATCACGACGGAGGCGCCGAGGTGCGTTCGCTCGACTACAGCGCGCACCCCGACGCCGAGCGCTTCCTGCGCGAGATCCTCGCCGACGAGCGCGCCTCGAGCGGGCTCCGCCTGGCCGCCGTGCACCGGATCGGCGCCCTCGAGATCGGCGACGTGGCGCTCGCCGCAGCGGTCTCGGCGCCGCACCGGGCCGAGGCGTTCGCGGCGATCGAGCGGCTGGTCGAGCGCATCAAACACGAGGTGCCGATCTGGAAGCGGCAGCACTTCACGAGCGGCAGTTCGGAGTGGGTCGGCCTGTAGCTGATTGGTTCCGAGGTTTCGGTGGTCGTACGCCGCCAGCGGGCTGAGGATCGGGCGAGCTTGTGCCGACGTTCGTGCAGAGATCTGCATTCCTGCTGAGAGATTCGGGCAACGGGTTCAGCGGGAATGCAGATCTCTGCGTCAGTGCGTGTCTGGCCCGCACGTTCTCGTCCGCTAGCCGCCGATGTACGACATCTCGATCCGCGGCCCGTCGGCGACGACGCCCTGCGCGCGCAGCTCCGAATAGCGGTCGTCGCGCCTCGCCCAGACTCCCGAGAGCGCAACTGCGAGTTCGGCATCGGTCGCACCGGAGCGCAGGATCTCGCGCAGATCCGTGCCCGCGGTCGCGAAGAGGCACGTGAAGAGTTTGCCCTCGGCAGACACCCGGGCGCGGGAGCAGTCGCCGCAGAAGGCGCCGGTGACACTCGAGATGACGCCGATCTCACCTGAGCCGTCGCGGTAGCGCCAGCGCTTCGCCGTCTCGCCCGGGTGTGTGGCGGGGAGCGGTTCGAGCGGGTGCACGGCGTCGATCCGGCGCACGATCTCGGCCGACGGCACGACGTCCGCCATCTCCCAGCCGTTCGACGACCCGACGTCCATGTACTCGATGAAGCGCAGGGTGCGCCCCGTGCCCCGGAAGTGCTCCGCCAGGTCCAGTACCTCGTCGTCGTTGACCCCGCGCTTGACGACCGCGTTCACCTTGACCGGCCCGAGCCCCGCGGCCTCAGCGGCCTCGATGCCGGCGAACACCCGGGCGAGCGGGAAGCGCACGTCGTTGATGGCCTGGAAACGATCCTCCCGCAGCGAATCGACGGAGACCGTGACCCGATTGAGGCCCGCCTCGCGCAGCGCCTCGGCCTTGACCGGGAGCGCCGAGCCGTTCGTCGTGAGTGCGAGGTCGATGCGCTGCCCGTCGGGGGTGCGCAGCTTCGCGAGCTCCGCGATGAGCGCTTCGATCCCGCGGCGCAGCAGCGGTTCACCGCCCGTCAGGCGGAGTTTGCGCACGCCGAGCCCGACGGCGGCGCGGGCGACCCGTTCGATCTCAGCGAAGCTCAGCAGCTGGTCATGGTCGAGGAACGGGTAGTCGCGCCCGAAGAGTTCTTTCGGCATGCAGTAGACGCAGCGGAAGTTGCACCGGTCGGTTACCGAGATCCGCAGGTCGCGCAGGGGGCGGCGACGCGCGTCGGTCAGTCCGAGCGAGGGGAGTCGTCGTGCGCCCGGGGCCGCGGTGGAGTCCGTGAGCATCGCCGCACCACCCCCGTTCCTCGCGTCTCAGGACGCCCCGCCCCTGTCCCCAGACCCTAACACCGCGCACTGTGCGCGGGATCCTCGACGCGTCACGCCGGGGTGGCGAAGCGGACTTCGGCTTCGGGAAGGTGCCAGACCGCGGGTGCTCCGGGGGCGAGCCAGGGGTCGAGCACCCGCGCGAGCGGGAGCACGGCCCAGGCCTCGGGCCACTCAGCGCAGGCGACCCGGATCCCGGCCGGGCCGGTCGACACCTCTCCGACGGTGCCGCACCAGGTGTTCGCGGCGCTCGCGCTCGCCGCGTCGTTGGCGCTCGCCGCTGCCTCGATCCGCACCTGCGCCGGATCGAAGCTGGCGACCGCGGGGGTGCCCGGCGCCGGCAGCGCTCCCCGGCCGCGCAGCTCCGCGAGCGGAGCGTCGTGCAGCTCGAGTCGGGCGTCGGGATCGGCGGCGTGCCGCACCGTGCCGTGCAGGAGGCCGCGCCCGGTGAACGCCGCGGCGAAGGGGGTGGCCGGAGACTCGAGGACTGCGGCGACGGATCCCTCCTGGGCGACGCGTCCCGACTCCAGCACGAGCACCCGATCTGCGAGGGCGATGAGATCGAGCGGATCGTGGCTCACGATCACGACCGGAATGCCGAGCCTCCGGGTCTCCGCGGCCACGAGCGCGCGCAGCTCCGCACGACTCGTCACGTCGAGCGCGGCGAACGGCTCGTCGAGCAGCAGCAGCTCCGGCTCCGACGCCAGGGTGCGCGCGATGGCGACGCGCTGCTGCTGGCCGCCCGAGAGGTCGCGGGCTCGGGCGCTGCCGCGAGCCGGGAGCCCGACACGTTCGAGCCACTCGTCGGCGGTGCGATCCGCCGCGCGGCGGGCGCTCCCGTGCGCTCGCGGCGCGAAGGCAATGTTGGCGCGGGCGCCGAGGTGCGGGAAGAGGAGGGCGCGCTGATCGAGCAGCCCGATCCGCCGGTCGGCGCGCCGGAGGTCGACGACGGCGCCGGACGTGCGGACCGTGCCGTCCGCCCCGTTCATGCCGTCGGTGCCGCGGCGGGTCAGCGTCCGTCCGGCGAGGCGGATGCGTCCGGTGTCGATCCGCTGCGATCCGGCGATCGAGGCGAGCAGCGTCGACTTGCCGGAGCCGTTCGCCCCGATGATCGCGAGCGTCTCGCCCGCGGCGACGCGAACGTTCGCGGATACCGAGAACGTGCCGAGTTCCACCTGCACGGTCGCATCAAGCCCCGAGGCGTCGAGTCCGGCGGCATTTTGACCCCGGGCGTCGGCGCCGGTGGCCTCGGCGCCAGCGCCGGAGAGCGCGGCGGTCACGAGGCGATCCCGGTCGGCCGGGTGCGCATGCCGAGCAGGGCGATGACCGCGACGAGCACGAGGAGCAGTGACAGCGTGAGCGCGGTGTCCTGCGTCACCCCCGCGCCGTTGAAGGCGGTGTAGATCGCGAGCGGCATGGTGCGCGTAGTGCCCTCGGCATTGCCGGCGAACAGTGCGGTCGCGCCGAACTCGCCGAGCGCGCGGGTGAAGCAGAGGATCGTGCCGGCGGCCAGACTCGGGGCCAGCAGGGGCAGCGTGACGCGCCGCAGCACCGTCCACGGTCGCGCTCCCAGCCCCTCCGCGGCCCGCTCGTAGCCGCCGTCGAGCCCGCGCAGCGCGCCCTCGACCGCGATCACGAGGAATGGCAGCGCGACGAAGGTCTGCGCGATCACCACGGCGGCGGTGGTGAACGGGATTCGGATCCCGAGCCCGTCGAGCGCGTCGCCGAGCACACCTCCGCGGCCCAGAAGTGAGAGCAGGGCGAGCCCGCCGACGAGCGGCGGCAGGACGAGCGGGAGCGTCGTGAGGGCGCGCAGCACGGTGGCGAGGGGTGCCGGGGCGCGAGCGATGGCGAGGGCGAGCGGTACCCCGAGCACAAGGCACAGCACGGTCGCGATGGACGCGGTGAGGAGGGACAGGCCGAGCGCGCTGAGCGCCGCGGGGCTCGTGAGGGTTGCGGGCACCTGCGCCCAGTCCACCCGGAGGAACAGCGCCGCGAGCGGGAGGAGGAGCACCGCCGCCGCGAGCGCGGCCGGCACCCAGACCGCGATCGGCAGCGCGGCCCGCCGGGTCCGGATCACGGCGCCCGGAAGCCGAGGTCCTCGAGCAACTGCTGGGCCTCGTCGGTGCTGAGGAACTCGATGAAGGCACGTGCGACCTCGGGCGACGCGGCGTCGCTGACCGGGGCGATCACGTAGCTGCCCGCGGCGTCCGAGGCATCGGTGATCTCGATCCCGTCGACATCGCCGCCCGACCGCAGCACATCGGAGGCGTAGACGAGCCCCGCGTCGGCCTCGCCCGCGGCGACCTTCGTGAGCACGGCGGAGACGTTCTGCTCCTCGCTCGCCGGTGCGAGCTCCACGCCGTCTCGCTCGAGCAGCGTCTGCGACGCCGAGCCGCACGGCACTTCGGCGGCGCAGACCACCACGACGGGGGGAGCGCCGCTCTCGGTCGGGGCCGCGAGGTCGGCCAGATCACTGATCCCGAGCGGGTTGCCGGGTGCGACGGCGATCACCAGCTCGCTCGTCGCGAATGTCGTGGGGGAGCCGTCGATCAGACCGCCGTCGACGACCTTCTGCATGTTCGCCTCGTCCGCGGACGCGAACACGTCGACGGGTGCGCCGGCGAGGATCTGGGTCGCCAGTACGGACGATCCGTCGTAGGTGAAGGTCAGGTCGATCTCGGGGTGAAGGGCCTCGAAGGACTCGGCCAGGGGTTCGAATGCCGGTTCGAGGGACGCCGCGGCGAAGACGGCAAGCTCGCCGCTCAGCGTGTCGGTGTCGGCCGTGGCGTCCGCGGGCGTCGTCTCCTCCGGGGTCGACTGCGGGGCGCAGCCGAGCAGCGTTCCGGCCGCGGCGACGAGCAGGGTCGCGGCGAAGAGGCGGACGGGGGTGCGTGCGGGGATCCCGCGAGACGTCGGTGCGGCCACAGGGCTACCTCGTTTCGGTTTCGATGATGACGGTGGTGGCTTTGACGATCGCCGTGGCTCGCGAGCCGACCTCGAGGTCGAGGTCGCGGGCCGCCTCCGCGGTCATGAGGGACACCACACGATTCGGGCCGCACTGCAGTTCGACTTGCGCCACGAGTCCGGAGATCTCGACGCCGGTGACGATCCCAGTGAAGCGGTTGCGGGCGCTGCGGCGCACCGGTGCGCCATCCTCTGCGGAGGGGGCGAGCGCGAGGGCCCGTGCCGCGAGGGACCGCCCGGACACGACCTGCCGCCCGGCGGAGTCGGTTGACGACTCGAGTCGGCCGTCGGCCGCCCAGCGACGGACGGTGTCGTCACTCACCCCGATCAGGGCCGCAGCCTCGCTCATTCGGAAATGCGTCATAAATCCGAGTATAGATCCGCAACTGCGGTAAGTGGACAGGAATCCGTTGACGTCGTCCAGCCGCGGGAGTAGCGTCCGAGGTAGCGCTCGAGCGACTCGATGGGGGAGTCCCGGGCCGCACGACGGGGGTGCCCGATCGGACATTCTCGGACTTCATCACGCAACGAGGCGAGGGTGGAAGACATGAGCAGTGTGGGCTTGTTGTACGTCGGAGCGGTGCTGTTCATCAACGGCCTGATGCTCCTGGATCTGATCCCGGGCAAGGCCGCAGCGGCCATGAATCTCTTCGTGGGCGGCATGCAGGTGATCTTCCCGACGCTGATCATCCTGCAGTCGGGCGGGGACCAGGCCACGATCCTCGGGGCGTCGGGTCTCTACCTCTTCGGCTTCACCTACCTCTACGTGGCCTGGAACCAGCTCACGGGGGCGAGCGGCGAGGGCCTGGGGTGGTTCTCGATCTTCGTGGCCGCCTGCGCGATCGTGTACGGGATCCTCCAGTTCACGATGTTCGACGATCCGGTCTTCGGGGTCATCTGGTTCTCGTGGGCGGTGCTCTGGTTCCTGTTCTTCCTGGTCCTCGCGCTCGGCAAGGATGCGCTCACCCGCCGCACCGGCTGGTTCACGCTGCTGCTCGGGATCTTCACCGGGGCCGTCCCCGCAATGCTCCTGCTCACCGGCACGTACATGACCGGCGCGGTCGAGGGGCTCATTGCCGCCGCGATCGGCGTGGTGGTGCTCGTGGTGGCGTGGATCCTCGGCAGGCCGCGTGCGACGGCGCGCCCGAGGACCGCCGCCGCGACGTAGCCCGACCGCAGCCGCGCGTCGTCTCCGCAGTCCAACAGAAAGGTCGCCCAGTGCCCAGTTATTCGTTCCAGTGCTCGGCGGGGTGCCGATACGACGCCCTGTACTCGATGTCGGAGGTGCCGACCGAAACCGTGTGCCGCGAGTGCGGAGGGAGTGCGCGGCGCGCCATCACCGCTCCGCACCTCTCGGCCGCGGGCAGCTCGGCATTCCGGCTGCTGGACCACACGGCCCGGAGTGCGCACGAGCCCGCCGTGGTCGACCGGTTGCCGTCGCAGGGCGCTCGTCGCCCGCAGCGGGTGACCACGAACCCGCTGCACGCCAAACTCCCGCGCGCCTGAGGCGCGACGCCGCACACCCCGAACCTCGATTCACGTCAGACCGACCCGGATCGGCACCGATGCCGATCCTCACCCAACGAAGGAGTGGTATCGATGCCCCAGAATATTTTCAAGCTCGACTCGTCGAAGAAGTTCACGGAACAGGAGAAACTCGGGCACAACCGCTGGCACCCGGAGATCCCGCCCGTGGCGACGGTGAAGCCGGGCGACAGCTTCCGCGTCGACTGCCGCGAGTGGTTCGACGGTGCGATCGTCAACGACGACTCCGCGCAGGACATCCTCGACGCGCCGCTCCTCACCGTGCACACGCTCAGCGGGCCGTTCCGGGTCGAGGGCGCGAAGCCCGGGGACCTGCTCGTCGTCGACATCCTCGACGTCGGCCCGATCCCGCAGGAGGACTCCGGTCCGCTCGCCGGCCAGGGCTGGGGCTACACCGGCATCTTCTCGCGGAACAACGGCGGCGGGTTCCTCACCGAGCAGTTCCCCGACGCGTACAAGGCGATCTGGGACTTCGCCGGCCAGACGGCGACCTCCCGCCACGTTCCGGGGGTGTCGTTCACCGGCATCATCCACCCGGGCCTCATGGGCACCGCGCCGTCGGCGGGCCTGCTCGCGACGTGGAACAACCGGGAGGGGGCGCTCATCGCGACCGATCCCGACCGGGTGCCGCCGCTCGCGCTCCCGCCCGAGGCCGAGCACGCGATCCTCGGTGGTGTGCCGCGGGATCAGTGGGCGCGGGTCGGCGCCGAGGCCGCACGCACGGCACCGCCGCGCGAGAACGGCGGCAACCAGGACATCAAGAATTTCACGAAGGGTTCCCGGGTGTTCTATCCGGTGTTCGTGGACGGAGCGAACCTGTCGATGGGTGACCTGCACTTCTCCCAGGGCGACGGCGAGATCACGTTCTGCGGGGCGATCGAGATGGGCGGGTTCATCGACCTGCGCGTCGACATCATCTCGGGCGGCATGGAGACCTACGGGGTGAGCGAAAACGCCATCTTCATGCCGGGCAACGTGGAGCCGAACTACAGCCACTGGCTCGCGTTCTCGGGCACCTCCGTGACACTCGACGGCGAGCAGAAGTACCTCGACTCGCACCTGTCGTACCAGCGGGCGTGCCTGCACGCGATCGACTACCTCACGAAGTTCGGCTACAGCCCGGAGCAGGCGTATCTGCTGCTCGGGTCCGCGCCGATCGAGGGCCGTCTCTCGGGTGTGGTCGACATTCCGAACTCCTGCTCCACGGTGTACCTGCCGACGGAGATCTTCGATTTCGATGTCCGGCCGTCTGCGGCGGGGCCGTTCCAGATCGATCCCGGAATGGGGGCCCCGACGGCGGCGAACACGTAGGGCGCAGCGGGTCCGGGGCGCGTCCCCGGGCCCGCCAGCTACACCGTGACGGGGCGACCGACCCCGGCGGGCACCGACGACGGCTCCAGCCGGATCACCACGGCCTTCGAGACCGGAGTGTTGCTCTCGAGCGCGGTGCTGTCGAGCGGGATCAGCACGTTCGCCTCGGGGAAGTACGCCGCGGCGCAGCCTCGCGCGGTCGGGAACGCCACCGCGCGGAACCCGCGCAGCACCCGATCCGGCTCATCCTTCCACTCGCTGAAGATGTCGACCGTCTGCCCGTCCTCGATCCCGAGGTCCGCGAGGTCGTCCGGGTGCACGAAGATCACATAGCGACCCTTCTTGATCCCGCGATACCGGTCGTTGAGGCTGTAGATGGTGGTGTTGAACTGGTCGTGCGAGCGCACGGTTTGCAGGATCAACCGTCCCGGCGGGCACTCGACGTGCTCCAGTTCGTTCACGGTGATGCGCGCCTTGCCGGTCTCGGTCGCGAACGTGCGCGAGTCGCGCGGGCCGTTCGGCAGTACGAAGCCGTCGCGCGTCCGGGTCTTCTCGTTGTAGCTCTCGCACCCGGGCACCACCCGCGAGATGTGATCCCGGATCACGTCGTAGTCGCGGATCATGGCGGGCCAGTCGATGCCGTGGCGGTCGCCGAAGGTCGCGTGCGCGATCCCGGCGACGATCGCGGTCTCCGAGCGCACCTGATCCGAGACCGGGGGGATCTGGCCGTGCGACGCGTGCACGGCGCACACCGAGTCCTCGACAGTGACGTATTGTGGTCCGGATTCCTGCACGTCCACCTCGGTGCGCCCGAGCACCGGCAGGATCAGGGCCTCTTCGCCCGTGATGACGTGGGAGCGGTTGAGCTTCGTCGACAGCTGCACGCTGAGCTCGGTCTTGCGCATCGCCGACTCGGCCAAGTGCGTGTCGGAGATCGCGCCGAGCAGGTTGCCGCCGAGCCCCATCCACACCTTGATGCGGCCCTCGTCGAGGGCCCGGATCCCGTGCACCGCGTCGACCCCGTGATCGCGCGGCGGCTCGAAGTTGAACTCAGCTCCCAGGGCGTCGAGGAACGAGTCGGGCATCTGCTCCCAGACGCCCATCGTGCGGTCGCCCTGCACGTTGCTGTGCCCGCGGATGGGGGAGGCGCCGGCACCCGGCTTGCCGATATTGCCGCGCAGGAGCAGCAGGTTGATGATCTCGCGGATCGTGTCGACGCCCTTGCGGTGCTGCGTGATCCCCATGGCCCAGCAGATGATGACCCGCTCGGAGTTCAGGTAGCGCGCCGCGAGTTCGTCGATCTCGGCGGTGGAGAGTCCCGTCGCGCGCTCGACCTCGCGGTCGTCGACCGCCTCCATGTGCGCGGCGAACGACTCGAATCCGTCGCAGTGGCGCTCGAGGAAGTCGTGATCGAGCACGGTGCCGGGAGCCGCTGCCTCGGCCTCGAGCACACGCTTCGAGATCGCCTGCAGCAGCGCCATGTCGCCGCCGGAGCGGATCTTCAGGAACTGGTCCGCGATCTGGGTCGCCTTGCCGAGGTACCCCTTGATGCTCTGCGGATCCTTGTACCCGATGAGTCCCGCCTCGGGCAGCGGGTTGACCGCGACGATCTTCGCGCCGTGCTGTTTCGCCTCGTGCAGAGCCGTCAGCATGCGCGGGTGGTTCGTGCCCGGGTTCTGGCCCATGATGATGATCAGGTCGGCCTCGCCGAAATCCCTGTAGGAGACCGTGGACTTGCCGATCCCGACCGTGTGCAGCATCGCGGTACCGGTCGATTCGTGGCACATGTTGGAGCAGTCGGGCAGGTTGTTCGTGCCGAGCACCCGCGACATGAGCTGGTACAGGAAGGCCGCTTCATTGGAAGCGCGACCGCTCGTGTAGAAGGCCGCCTCGTTCGGATCCGCCAGCCCGTTCAGGTGCCGGGCGACGATGGCGTAGGCCTCGTCCCACCCGATCGGCGTGTAGTGGTCGGACCCAGGGGCCTTGTACACCGGCTCGGTGATCCGGCCCTGCAAGCCCAGCCAGTACTCGGTTTTGTCCTCGAGCGAGGTGAGCGAGTGCTCCTCCCAGAACGAGCGCTCCACGACGACCGGCGTCGCCTCCCAGGTCACGGCCTTGGCGCCGTTCTCGCAGAACTCCGCGAGCTTGCGGTGATCCGGATCCGGCCACGCGCAACTCATGCAGTCGAAGCCATCCTTGTGGTTGATCTTCGTCATGAGCTTCGCGGTGCGCGCGAGACCCATGTGGGTGATGGCGGGCTCCATCGAGTGGAAGACCCCCTCGATGCCCACCGCGTGCGTCTTCGGCGCCGACACCTCGATGTTCGCGTCGGAGAAGTCCTCTTCGGGGGCCTTGGGGGTCATGTCTGGTCTGCCTTCTCGAGGGTGCGCGGGGCGGCTGCCTCGGGCGGTGCGGTGCGGGGTGCGGGATCGGGATCGGCTTGCGCGATCTGGTTCGTGATGCGGTCGGGGCGGCTGTAGATCACCATGGAGGGTCCGCGGAGGAACCCGATGAGGGTGAGCCCGGCGTCCGTGGCGAGTTCGGCCGCGAGCGACGACGGCGCCGATACCGCCGCGAGCATCGGGATCCCGGCCATGAGCGCCTTCTGCGTGAGCTCGAAACTCGCGCGACCGGAGACCATGAGCACGCAGTTGCGCGCCGGCAGGCGATCCCGCATCACGGCCCAGCCGATCACCTTGTCGACCGCGTTGTGCCGGCCCACGTCCTCGCGGAGCACGAGCATCTCGCCGGTGGCGGCATCGAAGAGGGCGGCAGCGTGCAGGCCGCCGGTGCGGTCGAACACGGCCTGCTCCGCGCGCAGGGCGTCGGGGAATCCGGCGAGCATCGATGCGTCGATCGTGAGGGGATCCTCGTCGACCGTGTAGTGCGAGGCGGTGTGCACGGCGTCGATGCTGGCCTTGCCGCACAGCCCGCAGGAGCTGGTCGTATAGAAGGAGCGCTCAAGGCTCGGGTCGGGCGGCGCAACTCCCGGGGCGAGCGTGACGTCGAGCACGTTGAAGGTGTTGCCCTCGGCGGCTGAGCCGGCGGGGTCCGGCGGCGCGCCGGGGAGACCCAGGTACGCGACCGCGGCGGCTTCGCCCGGGGGTCGGGCACCCGCGCAGTACCGAGCGGTCGAGTACTCGTCGCCCCGGTGGATCACGCCCTCCGAGACGAGGAAGCCCGCCGCCAACTCGACGTCGTGGCCCGGCGTCCGCATGGTCACGGCCAACGATCTCCCGAACACGCGGATCTCCAGGGGCTCCTCGACGGCCAGGAAATCGGCGCGATTCGACACCGGCCGACCCACGGTCAGTCGGGTCACCCTCCGACGAGCGGCTATGCGAGACACACTCCTTGGATAGCATTGAATGACGGAGAGAGCAAGGCCGCACCCGGGGTCCCGCGGGCGGTTTCGCAGGGACGGGGCGGTGCGATGCGGATCACGGTGGAGGAGCACCTGCGGTGGATCCTCGAGCGCGTCGAGCCGCTGCCCATCGGTGAGCTGCCACTGTCGCTCGCTCTCGGTCGCACGCTCGCCGAGGAGGTCTGCGCTCGGCACTCGCTTCCGCTCTGGGACAATTCGGCGATGGACGGGTACGCGGTCCGGGCCGCCGACCTCGCAACTGCCTCGGCCGACGCGCCCGTGCGGCTCGCCGTGCGCGGCGAGGTGCTGGCGGGGAGCGCGGCGGATCCCGCGATCCCCTCGGGATCGGCAGTGCGGATCATGACGGGTGCCCCGTTACCGGCCCAGGCCGACGCGGTGGTCCCCGTGGAGCAGACCCGTGGCGATCGCGAGGGACGCCCGTGGGCCGAGGAGTCCGTGCAGGTGCTCGCCGCCGTGCCGGTCGGCGCGAATGTGCGGCGACGCGGGGAGGACACGGCTGCCGGTGCGGTGCTCGCGACCGCCGGAGCGATGCTCACTGCGGGTCGGGCCGCCGCGCTCGCCGCGGCGGGCGTCGCCGGGGTGCGCGTGCACGCGAGTCCGCGCGTGGTGGTGATCGCCACGGGGTCGGAGCTTCGGGCCCCGGGGGAGACGCTCGCCCGTGGTCAGATCCCGGAGTCCAACTCGCTCCTCATCGCTGGTCTGCTGCGCGAGCTCGGGATCGAGACGGAGCGCGTCGACCACACCTCCGATGACCCGTCGGCACTGGCCGAGGAGCTGCGGATGCTCGCGGGCACGTGCGACGCCGTGATCACCACGGGGGGAGTGGGTCCCGGCACGCACGATGTGGTGCGCATCGCGCTGGAGCGCGAACCCGGGGTGCGCGCGGTGCGGGTGGCCGTGCGGCCGGGGCAGCCGCAGTGCGTGGGGCGGCTTCGGCCCGCGGCCACCGGTGCGCCGGGGGCATTCATCTTCGCGCTGCCGGGCAACCCCGTGAGCGCCGCAGCGAGCTTCGAGCTGTTCGTGCGCCCCGCGCTCCTGGCCATGCAGGGCAGGCGCGACGTGCATCGGCTTCGCCTCACCGCGCGCGCGTCGCGGGACTGGCGCGGCGCTCCCGACCGTCTGCAGGTGCTGCCGGTGGTGATCTCGAATGACGACGCCGTGCCGGGCGCACTCGTCTGCACCCCCGCGGTGAATCCTCGGGGCGTGTCGCACGCCGTCGGCGGGCACGGGGCCGCGAACGGGTATGCGCTCGTGGAGGTGGAGCGCGGTGATGTGCGCGCCGGTGAGCCCGTCACGGTGGTGGTGATGAGCCCGTGAGTGAGGTCGCGGCAGCACTCGGCGCGTCTGGTGCGCCTGCTGCGCCTGGTGGGTCAGGCGCGTTCGATGCGGTGGTGCTCGCGGGCGGCCGCGGCCGACGCCTCGGCGGGGTCGACAAGGCCGGCCTCCGCATCCACGGTGAGCGCCTCGTGGATCGTGCGGTCGGCGCCGCGCGAGACGCCGGTGCGCGCCGGTTGATCGTGGTCGGCCCGGAGTCCACCAGATCCCCACGCACCATCGTCGTGCGGGAGGATCCGCCGTTCACGGGGCCGCTTGCCGCCCTCGCCGCTGCGCTTCCCCAGGTGGATGCCGATCTGCTGCTCCTGCTGTCGTGCGACCTGGTGCGACCCGCCCGCGTGTGCGAACTGCTGCGGGCCCAGCGTCCCGGCCCGGGCCTCGACGGGACGGTGCTTCGCGACGCGGACGGCCGGGCGCAGTGGCTCGCCGGTCTGTACCGCGTGACGGCATTGCGCGAGGGAATCCTCGGGCTCGACGGCGCAACGGACCACGCTCCGCTGCGCGCGATCCTCGACCCGAACCGCCTCGCCTGGATCGACGCTCCGCCCGATACCACCGCCGACATCGACGCCCCCGAGGATCTCGCGCGGGCGCGACGCGATGAGTCCGGACCGCGGAGGGGGGCCGGTGCTGGTGCTGATCACGGCACCGATGCTGATCCCGACACCGAACTCACCACCGATCCTCATCCCGACTCCGACACTGAATCCCACCCCACCGACCAGGAGGCCCCGTGAACGCCGCCCAGCATCTGCCCCCGCACGCCCTCGACGAGTGGCTCGCCGCCGCTGCCGCCGAGCTCGGGCTCGACCCGCAGAATGTGTCGATCGGCACGGTGCTCGACGTCGCGCGTGATGTCGCGCACGGTGTCGCCCGGCCCGCGGCGCCGCTCAGCACGTTCCTGCTCGGGGTGGCGGTCGGCCGGGCGGAGGATCCGCGCGCCGCGCTCGAGTCGTCGGCCCGGCAGCTCACCGCACTCGCCGCGGCGTGGGAGCACGAGAGCGACTGAATCGACGGTGCCGGGACCGCTGCGCGATCCGGCACCCGCACGGCTCAGTTGCCGAGCACCTTCTGATACGCCTGCGCGTACCGGTTGTCCTCCTGCGCGGTCAACGACCGCATGTCGAAGATGCGCCCGGACATCTCCTCGTCGGGGAAGATGAGCGGGTTCTCGGCGAGGGCGGGATCGATCCGCTCCATCGCCTCGCGCGCGCCCGCCACGGGCGTCACGTACTGCACGTAGGCGGCAACCTCGGCGGCGACCTCAGGTTCGTAGTAGTACTCGATGAGCTCCCGAGCCTGTGCGTCGGCGTCGGTCACCGCCGGCATGCAGAAGGAATCGATGAAGAGCGAGGCACCCGCGTCCGGGACCACGAACTTCCAGCGCTCCTCGCCGGCCTCCTCGTTGAGGATCGCGATGTCGCCGGACCAGCACATGCCCGCGAGCACCGTGTCGGCCTGCAGGTCCTGCGTGTAGGAGTTGCCTTTGACGGTCGCGACCTGGCCGTCGGAGATCTGCCGCGCCACCACCTCGAGCGCGGCATCGAACTGTGCGTCGCCCCAGTCGCCCGTGATGTCGACTCCCTGATCCAGCATTACGAGTCCGAGGGTGTCGTCCTGCTCGCTGAGCAGACTCACCTTGCCCGTGAGATCCGGTGCCCAGAGGTCGGAGACGCTCCGAACGCCCTGGGGATAGAGTTCGGTGTTGTAGCAGAGCCCGGTCATGCCTGCCTGGTAGGGGATCGACCACTGCCGATCGGGATCGAACGTGGCGTGCTGCACCAGCTCGATCATCTGATCGGCGACGTTCGGCATCTGCGCGCGGTCGAACTCCCGGAGCTCGTCGCGCTCGAACAGCCGGACGAGGGAGGAATCGGTGAGGCAGAAGAGGTCGTAGCCGGTGTCCTGCTCGAGCTTCAGTTGATCCTTGATCTTCGCGATGAACGTCTTGTTGTCGTCGATGTCCTCGAAGTACTCGACGCGGATATCGGTCTGCTCCATGAACGCGTCGAGCGTGGGCCACGTGCCCGCATCCTCGTCGTAGTCGAGATAGTAGGTCCAGTTGCCCCAGCGCACGGTGCCCCGGGAGCCGTCACCCGGCCCGCTCGGACCAGCGCACGCAGCGAGTGAGGTGACGCCGAGGGCGGCGGCTCCGACCCCGACACCGCGCAGGAGCTGGCGTCGACTGAGCTGCGCGGCGCGAGCACGGCGCACGAGCTCCTGAACCCTGGGGTCGGCTGACGGTGCTCGCATGATTCCTCCTACTCGCGGCCGAGCACCACGTCGCGCAGGGTGCGCACGATCTCGGGGTGCCCGACGAACATCAATGGTTCTCCCGGCGGGGTGGCCTCGTCGAGTCCGACGATCTCGGCCCCCGCCTCCACGGCGATGAGTGCCGCCCCGGCGTAGTCCCAGGGTTGGAGGCCCTTTTCATAGAAGGCATCGAGCCGGCCCGCCGCGGTCATGCAGAGGTCGTAGGCCGCGGATCCGATGCGTCGGATATCGCGCACCCGGGGGAGCACCCGCTGCAGGAGTTCCAGCTGCTCGAGCTTGCGTTCGACCGTGTAGCCGAACCCTGTTCCGATGAGCGAGGTCGCCAGGTCGAGGTTGCCCGAGATCCGGATCGGCTCGCCGTTGCGCCGGGCACCGCCGCCCTGCCAGGCGTCGAACATCTCGTCGGACCGTGGGCTGTACACGGCAGCGGCGATCCCGCGCCGGCCGTCGGCGAAGGCCGTCGGATCCTCCACCGTCGCGGCGATGCTTACGGCGTACGCGGGCAGGTCGTACAGGTAGTTGGTGGTGCCGTCGATGGGGTCGAGCACCCAGGTAATCCCGCTCGTGCCCTCGATCCCCGTGCCCTCTTCGCCGAGGATGCCGTCGTCGGGTCGGGCTTCGCGGAGTGCCTCCACGATGAGCTGCTCACACGCCCGGTCCGCCTCCGTGACCATGTCGACGATGCTGGACTTCGTCGCAGCGACGGTGACACCGGCTGCGCGCAGCTCGAGGATCCGGGCTCCGGCGGTCCGGGCGATGGTCTGGGCCAGGGCGGCGAGTTGCTGAGGAGACGTGTGCGTGTCGGTGCTCATGCCTCGAGACTACCGGGCATGACAAACGGGGTGCGGGAGGATCCCCACACCCCGTTCATCGGGTGCTACAACCGCGATTGTGAGCGACTAACGACCGGCCCCCACGGGCTCGGCGCTTCCGGAGCGGATCGGACCGGCGACGGCCTCGGTGGCGCCGGAGTCGGGCAGGTAGTCGTATGCCTCCTCGCCGTGGGCGAAGGTGTCGATGCCCTCCTCCTCGACCTGCGTCGGGACTCGCAGCCCCGTGAGCATCTTCACCACCAGCGCGATGATCAGCGATACCACGAAGGAGTAGATCATGACGCCGAAGACCGAGATGGCCTGGACCAGCAGCAGACCGCCGTTGCCGCCCACGAACAGGCCGTCCTCGAAGGCGAAGAAGCCGAGGTAGAGCGTGCCGATGACACCGGCGACGAGGTGCAGACCGACGACGTCGAGGGAGTCGTCGTAGCCCAAGCGGTACTTGAGGTCGATCGCGACGGCGCAGGCGGCACCGGCGATCAGACCGAGCAGCAGCGCCCAGAGGGGCGAGAGGTTCGCGGCAGCCGGGGTAATCGCCACGAGACCCGCGATGGCACCCGAGGCGGCGCCGATGACACCGGGCTTCCGGCCGCGGATGACGTCGGTCACGATCCAGCCGATGATGCCGGCGGCGGGAGCGCCGAGCGTGTTCACGAGGATGAGTCCGGCCTCACCGACCTCGGTGGCGAGCCCGGCGTTGAAGCCGATCCAGCCGAACCAGAGCAGTGCGGCGCCGATGGTGACGAGCGGAACGCTGTGGGGCTTGTGGGATCCCGGACCGAATCCACGGCGCTTGCCGGCGACGATCGCGAGGGCGAGGGCTGCCGCACCCGCGTTGATGTGGATCGCCGTGCCACCCGCGAGGTCAATGACCTCGGGTGTGCCGAGCCAGGTGCCGAGCTGGGAGATCCAGCCGCCGCCCCAGACCCAGGCCGCGACGGGGAAGTAGACGAGCGTGGCCCACACGCCCGAGAAGAGCACCCAGGAGCCGAGGCCGACACGATCGGCGATCGCGCCGGAGATGAGCGCCGTGGTGATCATGGCGAAGACCGCGCCGAATCCGATGCCGATGAAGTCGGCGGGATCCGTGGCGAGCAGACCGAATTCCTTGAACGGGCTGCCGGCGAAGCCGCTCTCGCCGTCCGCGAAGTAGCTCATGCTGTAGCCGAAGAGGATCCAGAGGACCCCGACGACGCCCATGGCGCTGACGCTGAAGAGCATCATGTTGACGACCGAGCGAACTCGGACGAGACCGCCGTAGAAGAGCGCGAGCCCCGGCGTCATGATGAGCACGAGCGCGCTGCTCGCGAGTGTCCAAACATCTGTGGCTTCCATGCGGAGCCATCCTTTCTCTCAGGACCCCTGGCTGGGCGAATCGACGAGTCCGGCACGTCGAGGTCGTGAGAACAGTGTCTGTCCGGGCTGTTTCTGGACCGTCTCCGAAGCGTGACCCGAGCATCACCAGACTGTTTCCAGATGATGACGTCGGCCATTTTTCCTGCAGAATCTGCGTCCGGATCCCGATCCGGAGCATTCGATTCGATGGGATTCGCGGAGAGTGCTAAGATATTGAGGTTGCCGTGACAACGGCCGCGGATAAAGAGAGCTCCAGCATCCCGCTGACGGCGCCGCGCAGCAAATGAAAGGGGACCACTATGGCATTGCCCGCAGAGGTCAAGAAGGCGATCATCGATGAGTACGCGACGAAGCCCGGCGATACCGGCTCCCCCGAGGTGCAGGTTGCGATGCTCACCCAGCGGATCAAGGATCTGACGGAGCACCTCAAGGAGCACAAGCACGATCACCACTCGCGTCGTGGTCTGCTGCTGCTCGTCGGTCAGCGTCGTCGTCTCCTGGGCTACCTCCAGGACGTCGACATCACCCGCTACCGCTCGCTCATCGAGCGCCTGGGTCTGCGTCGCTAGTTTTTCGACACTGACACGAAAGCCCCTCACCGTCTGGTGGGGGGCTTTCGTGTGTCCGGAGCTGGTGTGTCCGGGTCCCTGCGTCTGGACCTGGTGCCGGCTCGGCCGGATCTCGTCTACCAGTACATGAAGGACGACACCCAGCCGGTGAAGAGGTTGAGGAGCATGCCGACGAGGCCGAACCCACCGGCGACGAGGGACCCGACGGCGGCCCAGCGGAAGCGATCAGCACCGCGCTGGATGACGCCGGCGATCGCGAGTCCGAGCGCGGCGAGCAGGAGCAGCAGGTGCACGACCGTGATCGACGCGGACACCGCAGCGAAGTTGTCCGTTGCCGTGCGGTACAGGAACGGGGTGAACGCGGCGAAGAGGGTGTCCAGCGCGAGGAGCGCGAGCGCCACGAGACCGAGCACGTTGGTACGGACGGTCGGGGCATGTGCGGATGCGAGCCCGGGCGCGGCGTACGGCGCGTACTGAGGCTGAGGGTGCTGAGCGAATGGCTGGTGCGGCTGCTGAGGGTGCTGAGGCGACTGCGGCTGGCCGAATGGCTGCTGGGGCTGCGCTTGGTGAGGGTGCGGTTGGTGCTGAGGCGGCGTGGGCTGAGGGGTCGGCTGCTGCGGCTGGACCGGGGGCTGCGAGTCTGAGGAGCTCATGCCCGAAGCGTAGCAAGCGCATCCGCCGCTCAACACCTCGGAGAAATCACTCATGCAGGGTGCGCCACGGGCGGGGCCTCCTGCATGCGTGACATCTCCTGAGTGATCGACCACCGAGCACGCGCCGGATCTCCGCTCACATCCAGGCCGCCCGCTGCGACCTGCGACGTGTTCTGTGGACAACGGAGACCGCGTCCAGGTCTGAGGCATGCTTGCCCTGTGAACCTCGAACCGTACGTCAACGCATGGGGAGGAGTGATCCCGTCGCGGGTGCTCGTCGAGGCCGGGTTCAGTTACCGGACGATTCGGGCGATGTGCGCGCAAGGCGAGTTGGAGCGCCTGCGCCAGGGCTGGTTGGCGGTTCCCGGATCGGATCCCGAGCTCAGAGCGGCGGCCCTGTGCGGTGGTCACCTCACGTGTGTCACCCAAGCCCGTCGACTGGGCCTCTGGGTCACGGTCCCTCCCTCTGAACTGCATCTGGCAATGCCGCCGCACGCGAGGAAGCCCGCGCACCTGTCAGAGCTGCAGCTCCACTGGAGCCGTCCCGTCGTCACGCGAGATCCTCGGGACCTGGGAGACTCCATCGTCAACGTTCTGGCGAACGTCGCCCGATGCCTTCCAGTGGAGGACGCTCAAGCCACGTGGGAGTCCGCGCTCAAGGCCGGACTCGTCACGAAGGCGGTCCTGCAACGGCTGCCGCTTGTCGGGGTCGCTCGAGACCTCGCCCGCGTCGCGAACCTGTTCGCGGACTCGGGACTCGAATCGCTCGTCGTGCGCAGATTGATGCGTTTGGGCCTCCGCTTGCGCGTGCAGACGTGGATCCTCGGGCACCACGTCGACGTGCTGATCGGAGATCGGCTGGTCGTGCAGATCGACGGCGGGACACATGTCGGGGTGCAACGCACGTCGGACATCCGTCACGATGCGCAGCTCGTCCTCAACGGATACCACGTGATTCGGGTGGGGTACGTGCAGGTGATGGAGCACTGGCACGAGGTGCAGGATCTCATTCTGCAGGCGGTCGCTCAGGGGCTCTCGGAAGTCACACAAGTCGAAGCCGGCACACATGCAGGAAGAATCAATCATGCAGGTGGCCGCGGCGCGATTGGGGCCTGAATGTGTGAGATTTCCGGAATGATTGGCGCGGGGCGGGTGGAGGCGCGGGGCCGGAGCGCGTGGAGGCGCGGGGCCGGAGCGCGTGGAGGCGCGGGGCCGGAGCGCGATGGGTGCGATGGGCGCGGGGGCCGGAGCGCCGCGCCCGCACCCAACACCCCAAACACACCCCCACACGCACCAGTGGCCCGCCCCAACCGGGGACGGGCCACCAACGCACTCAGACTAGATCTTCGACGAAGCGTCCTTCAGCACGCTGCGCAGGATCCCGCCGATTTCTGCGAACTCTGCCGGACCGATGGTCAGCGGCGGAGCGAGCTGGATGACGGGGTCTCCCCGGTCGTCGGCGCGGCAGTACAGGCCGGCCTCCCACAGAGCGGGGGAGAGGTAGTCGCGGAGCAGTCGATCCGACTCCTCCTCGTTGAAGGTCTCCTTGGTCGCCTTGTCCTTGACGAGCTCGATGCCGAAGAAGTAGCCTTCACCGCGCACGTCACCGACGATATCGATGTCGAGCAGCTTCTCGAGCTCGGCGCGGAACAGCGGGCTGTTCTCGCGCACGCGGCCGTTGAGGTCCTCCTCCTCGAAGATGTCGAAGTTCGCGAGCGCCGCAGCCGCAGCCGCCGGGTGACCGGCGAACGTGAAGCCGTGGTAGAACGTGTTCTCGACCGAGTTGAACGGCTCCGACACCTTGTCGCTGACGATCATGGCACCGAGGGGCACGTAGCCCGAGGTGATGCCCTTCGCCGACGTGATGATGTCGGGCTCGTAGCCGAGCGCCTTCGACGCGAAGAAGTCGCCGATGCGGCCGTAGGCGCAGATGACCTCGTCCGAGACGAGCAGCACGTCGTACTGGTCGCAGATCTCGCGCACGCGCTTGAAGTATCCGGGGGGAGGCGGGAAGCAGCCGCCCGAGTTCTGTACCGGCTCAAGGAACACGGCCGCGATCGTGTCGGGGCCCTCGAAGAGGATCGCCTCTTCGATGCGGTTCGCGGCCCACTGGCCGAAGGCCTCGAGGTCGTCGGAGGGAGCGCCCATCTCCTCGGCGCGGTAGAAGTTCGTGTTCGGCACGCGGTGGCCGCCCGGGGTGAGGGGCTCGTAGAACTTCTTCATGTCGGGGATACCGGTGATGGCCAGTGCGCCCTGCGGGGTGCCGTGGTAGGCGACCGAGCGGGAGATGACCTTGTGCTTCATCGGCTTGCCCTGGATCTTCCAGTAGTGCTTCGCCAGCTTGAACGCCGACTCGACTGCCTCGCCACCACCGGTGGTGAAGAAGACCTTGTTCATCTGGCCGGGCGCGTAGCTGGAGAGGCGCTCGGAGAGCTCCACGGCAGCGGGGTGCGCGTAGGACCAGATCGGCATGAAGTCGAGCTGCTTCATCTGCTTCGCAGCGGCTTCGACGATGCGATCGCGGCCGTGGCCGGCGTTCACGACGAAGAGGCCCGCGAGGCCGTCGATGTACTGCTTGCCGGCGGCATCGTAGATGTGGTGGCCCTCGGCGCGGGTGATGACGGGGATACCGTCGTTGAGCACCTTGCGGTTGGTGAAGTGCGGCCACATATGCTGCTTGGCAGAGGCCTGGAGGGCAGCCGTATCGACAGCTGCGGTGGGATCGTAGGACATGGTTATCTTGTTCCCCAGTCGTATTTTTGTTTTTTGAGTTGGAGGTAGACGAATGTCTCCGTGGAGGCGACACCGCTGAGCGCACGAATCTTCTCGTTCAGCACCTCGATGAGGGCGTCGTCGTCTTCGCAGACGATCTCCACCATGATGTCGAAGGACCCCGCGCTGAGCACGACGTAACTGATCTCCGGCATCTCGGCGAGCTGGTCCGCGACGACCCTGGTGTCACCAGAAACGCGAATGCCGAGCATGGCCTGACGGCTGAAGCCGAGGCGCATGGGGTCCGTCACGGCAACGATCTGCATGACGCCGGCATCCGTGAGCTTCTGCACACGCTGACGGACGGCGGCCTCGCTGAGACCGACCGCCTTCCCGATCTCCGCGTACGAACGGCGGCCATCCAGCTGGAGTTGCTCGATGATCGCCTTCGACGTGGTGTCGAGGGCCAGCGTGCTTCGCTTGTTGCTCACGCCACCGATTCTGGCAGTCAAAGCATGAAAAGGCAAAGGAATCCGAAGATAGTCAGGGTGAATTCGGTCTGTATCAGCATCCTTGGAGGTGAATCATGGGTGGCCGACCGGGTTCGGGATCGACCAGGGGAGCACGCTGCACCCGCGGAACGATGCGGAATTCGGTTCCGTAACTGTTGTGTGAAGAATCGGCGTCCGCGGGCCCGGACTGTTGTGAACCTCTGGGAATGTATGAAATATTCGAACCACCGATTTGGCAGGGGAGCCAGAGGCCTCTGCCGGATATCCGACGTCACACGAGGAGGCCCCCTGTGGTCCGACAGATGCCCGAAGATCCGATCGTCCGCAACATCATCGACCTGATGCGGGGGGCCCAGATGAATCGCCGGGCGCTCCTGCGCGGGGCGGCAGTGGGAGCCGCGGGAGCGGGCACCCTCGCACTCAGCGCCTGCGGCGGTGGCGGGGGCGGCGGCTCGGTGGAGCAGGGCGACGGTTCCGCTGGATCCATCGTGTGGGGCAACTGGACCTACTACCTCGATTTCAACGAGGATACGCAGACTTGGCCGACCCTCGATGAGTTCATGGCGCAGACGAACATCAGCGTCGACTACATCGAGGACATCGACGACAACAACACCTTCTACGGCAAGATCAAGGATCAGCTGCAGCTCGGACAGAACACGGGCTACGACACGATCACCCTCACCGACTGGATGAACGGCCGCCTGATCCAGGACGGCCAGGTGCAGGAGCTCGACGCGAGCCGCATGCCGAACACGAAGAACCTGCTCGCGAACCTCCGCGACAGCCTCGACGTGGACCCCGGCCGCAAGTACACGATGCCCTGGCAGGCCCCGGCATCGGGTGTGGTCTGGAACACGGAGGCGGTGCCGGACGGCATCAAGACCATCGACGACTTCCTGCGCCCCGAGCTGAAGGGCAAGGTCGGCATGCTGACGGAGATGCGCGACACGATGGGCATCATCATGCAGGGCCTCGGCACCGACATCAGCGGCGAGTGGGGCGATCCCGAGTTCGACGCGGCGCTCGCCTGGCTCGACGACGCGATCAAGAGCGGCCAGGTCGCGCAGCTCAAGGGCAACTCGTACACCCAGGATCTCGAGACGGACACCACCCTCGCCGCGATCGCGTGGACCGGTGACATTGCGATCCTGAACTCCGAGCAGGGCGAGCGCTGGACGCTCGAGGTGCCCGAGTCCGGCGGCGTGATCACCGCCGACTCGTTCACGGTCCCCAACGGCACGACGCCCGAGAACAAGGAGCTCGTCGAGGACCTCATCAACTTCTACTACGAGCCCGAGATCGCGGCCCAGGTCGCCGACTACGTCTGGTTCGTCACCCCCGTCGAGGGTGCACGCGAGGCGATGGAGGCGATCAACCCCGAGCAGGTCGACAACCCCTTCATCTTCCCGGACGACGACATGAACAGTCGCCTCCACGGCTTCCGCACGCTGACGCCGCAGGAGGACAAGAAGTACACGGAGGCGTTCTCGAAGGTGCTGGGCCTCTGACCATGACGAATCCAGAAGTCTTCGCCGAGGCCGGCGCCGATCTCGCACTCGTCGGGATCGAGAAGCGGTACCCGGGGTTCACCGCGGTCGACAACCTCGACCTCAACATTCCCGCGGGGTCGTTCTTCGCGCTCCTCGGCCCCTCCGGCTGCGGCAAGACGACCACGTTGCGGCTCGTCGCGGGGCTCGAGGATCCCACCGCGGGCAAGATCCTCATCGGCGGCACCGACGTGACGAACCTCAAGCCGCATAAGCGGCAGGTGAACACGGTCTTCCAGTCCTACGCGCTCTTCCCGCACATGTCGATCCTGGAGAACGTCGCGTTCGGTCTGCGCCGCCGCGGCATCGGGAGCCCGGTGGAGAAGGCGAAAGAGGCGCTGAAGCTCGTCGAGCTCGACCACATCGGCGATCGCAAGCCCTCGCAGCTCTCGGGCGGCCAGCAGCAGCGCGTCGCGCTCGCCCGTGCCGTCGTGAACCGGCCCGCGCTGCTCCTCCTCGACGAGCCGCTCGGCGCGCTCGACCTGAAGCTCCGGCGGCAGATGCAGCACGAGCTCAAGGAGATCCAGCACGAGGTCGGCCTGACCTTCCTGCACGTCACCCACGACCAGGAGGAGGCCATGACCATGGCCGACACTGTCGCGGTCATGAACAAGGGACGGATCGAGCAGCTCGGCGCACCGGAGGAGCTGTACGAACTCCCGCGCACCGTCTTCGTCGCGAACTTCCTCGGGCAGTCGAACCTCTTCCAGGTCACCGTCTCGGGCAGCACCGACCAGGTGCTGCACACGGACCTGCAGGGGCACCGGATCTCCGTGCCTCGCGCGCGCAGCGCGAAGGACAGCGGCAGCATGACGATCGGCGTGCGGCCGGAGAAGCTCCGCCTGCACACCGCTGCGCCGACGGAGGCCCCGGGCGTCAACGTGCTCGGCCCGGCCCGCATCACCGACGTCGCCTTCATCGGCGTGAGCACCCAGTACACGATCGAGTCGGAACTCTTCGGCGCAGTGCAGGTGTTCGCGCAGAACGTCGAAGCGGGGCCCGTCGCCTCGCTCGGGCAGGAGGTGTGGGTGAGCTGGCTCGCCGAGCACACCTTCGGCCTCGAGGACGACCCGACCGGCACGGGCGCTCTGGCGACCGACTTCTCCACGCGCGCGATCGCCGCGCAGGCAGCGCTCGCGGAGTAGGGGCCGACCATGGCATTCACCGCCTTCTCGGCCACGGCCGCAGCGGCCCCGCACGCACCCAGGAAACGGTCGTGGACCGCGCTCATCCTGCTCGCACCCGGCATCGCCTACATGCTCCTGTTTTTCCTGGCGCCCTTCATCCAACTGGTGATCACCTCGCTCCAGGCGCCCGCGGACACCGGCGGCATCGGCGACTACGTCGCCGCCTTCCAGTTCTCCAACTACGCCGCGGCGATCCAGGAGTACTGGCCGCACATCCTGCGCTCCTTCGTGTACGCCGTCATCGCGACGATCGCCGGCCTGATCATCAGCTACCCGCTGGCCTACCTCATCGGGGTGCGTCTGCGGCCGTACCCCATGCTGCAGGGACTCGCGCTGATCCTGGTCATCGCGCCGTTCTTCATCAGCTTCCTGCTGCGCACCCTCGCGTGGAAGCAGATCCTGCCGAGCGAGGTGATCGGCACCGACTTCTCCGTGATCTTCGGCCTCACGTACAACTTCATCCCGTTCATGACGCTACCGATCTTCGCGTCGCTGCAGCAGCTCGACCTGCGGCTCGTAGAGGCAGGATCAGACCTCTACGCGTCGCCGGTCACGACGTTCCGCAAAGTCACGCTGCCGCTGTCGATGCCGGGCGTGGTGTCGGGCACGCTGCTCAGCTTCATCCCGATGTCGGGCGACTACGTGAACGCGTCGCGCGAGTTCCTCGGTTCGACGAGCACCCCCATGATCGGCAACGTGATCGAGGCGAGCTTCCTGCAGACGCAGAACTACCCGCTCGCGGCGACCCTCTCGATCATCTTGATGGCGATCATCCTGGTGATCGTGGCGACCTACGTGCGCCGGAGCGGAACGGAGGACCTGCTGTGAAGCACTTCAGTCTCGGCAAGGCCTTCGTCCCCGTCGTCGCCTCCGTCGCCCTCATCTATCTGTTGCTCCCGATCTTCTACGTCATCGCGTTCTCGTTCAACGACGCGGGGCGCAACAACATCACCTGGCGCGGGTTCACGCTCGACAACTGGACGAACCCCTGCGGTGCGCCGAACGTCTGCCAGGCCTTCGGCAACAGCATCCTCATCGGCGTGGTGGCGACGATCATCGCGACGGTGCTCGGCAGTGCGATCGCCATCGCCCTCGTGCGCTACCGTTTCAAGTTCCGGTCGACGATCAGCCTGCTGCTCTTCACGCCCATGGCGACCCCCGAGGTCGTGCTCGGCGCGGGCCTCGCTGCCCAGTTCCTGCTGGCCGGGGTGGAGAAGGGGATCGGCACCGTCATCCTGGCGCACACGATGTTCTGCATCTCGTACGTCGTGGTCGCGGTGAAGGCCCGGGTGGCGAGCCTGAACCCCGCGATCGAGGAGGCGGGGCGGGATCTCTACGCGTCACCCGGTCAGGTCTTCTGGCGGATCACCCTGCCGATGCTCATGCCGGGCATCATCGGTGCGGCGCTCCTGAGCTTCGCGCTGTCGTTCGACGACTTCATCATCACGAACTTCAACTCAGGCACCGCGAACACGTTCCCGAAGTTCATCTACACCTCGGCGCTGCGCGGCGTGCCCGCGCAGGCGAACGTGCTGGCCTCGATGGTGTTCATCGGGGCGATCATCCTGGTGATCGTGGTGCAGGTGGTGCGGATCACCAAGCAGAAGCGCCTGGCGCGGCAGTAGTCGTACGGCGTCTGCGGAAATCGCGGGGTGGGGCGGATCGGGCACGGAGCCCGAGACGCCCCACCCCGCGGTGCGTGGGGCCTCCTGCACGCTCAGCCAGATCATGGCCGCGCCGAGGGTGAGGAAGTGGAGATCACCTTCGTCGCGCCGCCGACGGCCATCGCGGCGACCCCGAGCGCCGCACCGGCGATGAGGCACACGATCCGGAAGGTGCGCGACCCGAAGGAGCCGACGAGGATCCCGAATCCGATCGCGATGAAGAACGCGCCGCCGCCGCGCGTCAGGGGGAAGACGTCGACCAGGGAGGCGATGTCCATGAATCCATTTTGACCCCTGCGCGGCATTTGCGCGCGAGGCACGGCGGGTGCAATATAGACCCTTGTGAGCAACAGCGCTCACGTTCCACGGCACGTCGGAGCAATGACGCCCCGCCCCACGTGGACTCCATTTCTAGGAGAGATACATGACTGCACCAGCCATCGCGAAGGGCGCCAGCCTGAAGCGGAACCTCGGGCTTCTCGCCATCGTCGGCCTCGGCCTCGGCTATATGACGCCGACCGTGGTGTTCGACACCTTCGGCCTCGTCTCCCGCGACACGGGCAACGTCGTTCCCGCCGCCTACCTCATGGCCCTCGTCGTCATGATCTTCACCGCGGTGAGCTACGGCAAGATGTCGGGCGCGATCCCGAGCGCGGGATCCGCCTACACCTACGTGCGCGAGTCCGTGCACCCGAACGTCGGCTTCATGGTGGGCTGGACCGCCCTCATCGACTACATGCTCCTCCCGATGGTCAACTGCCTCATCATTCGCAGCTACCTCGAAGCGCTGTTCCCCGAGGTGCCGGGCGCCGTCTGGGTCGTCATCTACTGCGTCGTTGTGACCGGGATCATCTACCTCACGATGCGCGGCACCTCGAACATCAACATGATCCTGCTCGTGTTCTCGATCTTCGTCATGATCGTGTTTGTGGTCATGGTCATCGCGCAGCTCCTGCGCGGAGAGGGCGCCGGCACCCTGGCGTCGGCCCAGCCGTTCTTCAACGACTCCGCGACGTTCGCCGCAATCCTCGCGGGCGCCACCATCGTCTGCTTCTCCTTCATCGGCTTCGACGCGGTGACGATGTACGCGGAGGAGGCCAAGACTCCCAAGATCATGCCGCGCGCGATCCTCCTGACGGTGGTCATCGGCGGTGCGATCTTCCTCGTGGCGAGCTACTTCACGCAGCTGCGCTTCCCGACGACCGACGGGTTCCCCGAGGCCGCGATCGAGGACAGCACACTGCCCGAGATCGGCCTGCAGGTCGGCGGCCCGGTCTTCCAGGCGATCCTGACCGCGGCGGGCTTCGCCGCCACGCTCGCCTCGGGCCTCGCGTCGCACGCCTCCGTCTCGCGCATGCTGCTCGTGATGGGGCGCAACAGCGTGCTGCCGAAGAAGTTCTTCGGGTACATCAACCCGAAGACGCACACCCCGACCTTCAACATCGTGCTCACGGGTGTCATCAGCCTGCTCGCCATGTCCTTCACCCTCGAGATGATCGCGGCGTACATCAACTATGGCGCCCTCATCGCGTTCACCTTCGTGAACATCTCGGTGATCGCGTGGTTCGCCATCCGCAAGGGCCGCCGCAAGACGCCGCGCGACATCTTCACCTTCATCGTGATGCCCGGGATCGGCATGCTGCTGACCGGCCTGCTGTGGGCGAACCTCCACATCGACGCGCTCATCGGCGGTCTGATCTGGAGCGGGATCGGGTTCATCTACCTGCTCGTGCTCACCCGCGGGTTCCGTCGGAAGGTCGCGGCCTTCGATGAGAACCAGCCGGTCACCGGCTACAACAAGATCCCCGAGGAGGTCGGCGAGGACCGCTAGGCCGGTCGCCGACCCCGGAGCGAGATCTCGCAGCCCCTTCCTGTCACCCGACGGGGAGGGGCTGTTCCGTCGCCTGCCCGGCGTCGCGGGCGTCGTTCCTCCAGCGGCGGTCGAAGAGCGGCAGCGTCACGGAGCACAGCGGACCGATGAGAAGTGCGAAGGCCAGGGTGCCGAAGCCGACGTTGCCGCCGAGCAGCCAGCCGACGAGCAGCACGGTGAGTTCGACGCCGGTGCGGCCGATCCAGATCGGCGTGCCGAAGCGGAGGTGGATCCCGGTCATGAGCCCGTCGCGCGGCCCCGGGCCGAGCCGGGCGCCGATGTAGATCCCGCTCGCGACGGCCAGGAGGACGAGCCCGATGGTGAAGTACAGGACCCGGAGCCACAGCGCCTCGGGTGCGGGAAGCAGCCAGAGGCCGAGCTCGATGCCGGGGCCGACGAGCAGGATGTTCAGGATCGTGCCGATGCCGGGCTTCTGCCGCAGCGGCCACCACAGGAGGAGCACCGCCAACCCGATGATGTTGGTGAGGATCCCGATGCCGAACCCCGTGTGCAGCGACATGCCCTGCGCGAAGACCGTCCACGGGTCCACGCCGATGGCGGCGCGGATCATGAACGCGTCCGCGACGCCGTACAGGAGGAGGCCGGGGATCAACTGAGCGATTCTGCGGGTCATGTGATCAGTCCACTCCAAAGTGGCCTTGCGTACAAGAGGCCACTCTGCATACAGTGGCCTCATGATCCTTCAGCGCATCTCGGCCCGCAAGCTCACGGAGCTCCTCGGCACCTGGCGCGGCTCCGGCCACAGCTACCTCGAGCTGAGCGAGAGCATCGGCATGCTGGTCCGCGACGGCAGGGTGATCCCCGGTGCGGTGCTGCCGGCCGAGCGACCGCTGTCGGAGGCGCTCGGGGTGAGCCGCACGACCGTGAGCGCGAGCTACCAGCGGTTGCGGGAGGACGGCATCGCTGTCTCCCGCCGCGGGTCGGGCACGGTGATCCGGTCGCCACGACGCACCGCCGACGACCTGTGGTCGGGCGGGGGCGAGGCCGGGATCGATCTATCGAGCGCCTGTCCGGAGCCGTGGACGGGGCTCGCGGAACTGAACGCCCGCGCGCTCGCGGAGCATCCCGAGGCGTTCCGCCTCACCGGCTACGACACCCTGGGCCTCCCGGGGCTGCGACTCGCCCTCGCGGAGCGGTACACGCGGCGCGGGATCCCGACCGCTCCGGATCAGATCATGGTGACACTCGGCGCGCAGCACGCGATCTTCCTGATCGCCCGTACCCTCCTCAGCCGCGGGGATCGCAGCCTCATCGAGTCGCCGAGCTACCCGCACGCCCGGGAGGCGCTCGCGGCCACCGGAGCGCTCGTCGCCGAGCTGCCGGTGGGCGCCGACGGCTACGACGCCGCCGGGATGCTGGAGATCGCGATGCGCACCTCGCCGCGGCTCGCGTACCTGATCCCGGACCACCACAACCCGACCGGGATGACCATGCCGCCGGAGCTCAAGGCCCGGCTCATCGCCACACTCACGGCGCAGGGCAGCTACGTCATCGCCGACGAGACGACGGCGGAGCTGTCGCTGCGGCAGGCCCGCAGCATCACCCCGTTCGTGGCGTTCGCCGACCACAGCCACCAGCAGGATGCGGTGATCACCGTGGGGTCCCTCGGCAAGACGGTGTGGGGCGGGCTCCGGATCGGGTGGATCCGCGCCTCCGCCGACCTGATCGGCCGCCTGGAGACGACGCGGCGCATCGGAGATCTGGGCACGGGCACCTGGGAGCAGGTGGTTGCGAGCCTCGCCCTCGAGGAGTACGACGGGATCCTCTCCGAGCGCACGCGGCAGCTCACGGCGCGCCACCGGGTGCTCACCGAGCGCGTGTCATCGCTGCTGCCGAGCTGGTCGCTGTCACCGGCGGAGGGCGGCGTCTGCGTGTGGGCGGATCTCGGGGAGTCCGCGAGCACGCGCCTCAGCCGGCAGAGCGCGCGGCTCGGGGTCCGCCTCGTGCCGGGCCCGCGCTTCGGCAGCCCCGGCACGTTCGAGCGGTACGTCCGGTTGCCGTTCTCGGCGCCCGAACCCGAGCTCGAGGAGGCCATCGGCCGCATCAGCGACGCGTGGCAGCTCAGCGGGGAGCTCGGCGAGGCACCGGTCCGCGCGGGGGCCGTGATCTGAACGGGGCCGTGCCCGAGTCCCGGTGAGAGGCAGGGGCCCAGGCTCGGGCACCACCGCGGGCAGCGGGCGGGGTAGGGTTGAGGATCATGCTCGATCTTGATTTCAGCTCACGCATCCGCGCGCTCCGCGCCACCTACGCCGACATCGCGGCGGTGATGGATCTGCCGAAACTCGATCGCGAGATCCTCGAACTGGAGGAGCGCGCCGCCGCGCCCAACCTCTGGGACGACCCCGAGGCCGCCCAGCAGGTCACGAGCGGGTTGAGCCACCGGCAGGCGCGCGTCAAGCGGCTGCGGTCGCTGGCCTCCCGTCTCGACGACCTCGAGGTGCTCGTCGAGCTCGCGGTCGAGGCCGACGACGAGGACTCCGCGGTCGAGGCGACGGCGGAGATCGCAGCGATCGAGGCGCTGGTCCAGGAGCTCGAGGTGCAGACGATGCTGTCGGGGGAGTACGACGAGTACCCCGCCGTGATGACGATCCGCGCGGGCGCGGGCGGCGTGGACGCCGCCGACTTCGCCGAGATGCTGCAGCGCATGTACCTCCGCTGGGGGGAGCAGCACGACTCCCGCGCCACCGTGATGGAGACGAGCTACGCCGAGGAGGCGGGCATCAAGTCGACCACGATCCAGTTCGATTCGCCGTACGCGTTCGGCACGCTCTCGGTGGAGGCCGGCACCCACCGTCTCGTGCGCATGAGCCCGTTCAACTCGGCGGGCAAGCGCCAGACGAGCTTCGCCGCGGTCGAGGTCATCCCGCTGATGCCCGAGGCCGAAGCCGTCGACATTCCGGAGAACGACATCCGCGTCGACGTCTACCGCTCGAGCGGCCCGGGCGGCCAGTCGGTGAACACGACCGACTCCGCGGTCCGCATCACGCACCTTCCGACCGGCACCGTTGTTTCGATGCAGAATGAGAAGAGCCAGATCCAGAACCGCGCCGCGGCCATGCGCGTGCTCCAGGCGCGCCTGCTGATCCTGCAGCGCGAGGAGGAGGCGGCGAAGAAGAAGGAGCTCGCGGGCAACATCACCGCGAGCTGGGGCGACCAGATGCGCAGCTACGTGCTCGCCCCGTACCAGATGGTGAAGGACCTGCGGACGGAGTTCGAGGTGAACAACCCGCAGAACGTCTTCGACGGCGACATCGACGGATTCATCGCAGCCGGGATCCGCTGGCGCTCACTCGCTCAGAATCAGTAGGTGCTTCAGCGCGCCTGCGCCCCTCGCCCAGCGTTCGGGCGTAAGGTCGTTGCGTCATGATCCTCTTTGAGAACGTCACCAAAAAGTACCGGGGTACCGCGAAACCCGCGCTCGAAGGTATCGACCTGCAGGTCGACCGGGGAGAGTTCGTGTTCATCGTCGGCGCCTCCGGGTCCGGCAAATCGAGCTGCCTGCGGCTGATCCTGCGCGAGGATCAGCCGAGCGCGGGGAAGATCCACGTGCTCGGGCAGGACCTGAGCAAGATCTCCTCGCGCAAGGTTCCGTACTTCCGCCGCAGTCTGGGCACCGTGTTCCAGGACTTCCGTCTGCTCACGAACAAGACCGTCTACGACAACGTCGCGTTCACCCTGCAGGTGATCGGCAAGTCGCGCGGCTTCATCCAGGAGGCGGTGCCCGACACCCTCGAGATGGTGGGCCTCGCCAACAAGGCGAAGCGGTTCCCGCACGAGCTGTCGGGCGGTGAACAGCAGCGCGTCGCGATCGCCCGGGCGATCGTGAACAAGCCTGCGATCCTGCTCGCCGACGAGCCCACGGGCAACCTCGATCCCGCGACCAGCCTCGGCATCATGCAGCTGCTCCGCGCGATCAACGCCGCCGGCACCACCGTGGTCATGGCGACGCACGAGGCGACCTTCGTCGACATCATGCAGCAGCGTGTGGTCGAGCTGTCCCAGGGCATCGTCGTGCGCGACGAGCAGCGAGGCGGCTACGGCGAGACCGCCTCGATCCCGATCGCGGATCTCTCCGAGGCGGGGGCGCAGGTGCTGCGCACCAGCGAAGCCGTGGTGCGTGCGGCCCTGCAGCCCGACGGCACACCCGTGGTGGCTCCCGACGCCGCCGGCGCTCCGGCGGGCGCGGCCGCGGTGCCGACGATGGAGGAGGCCCTCGCGGCGAAGCAGGCCGCCGTGTCGCGCGCGGCCGTGGATCCCGCGGTGCCGGCACCCGAGCCGGTCGAACCGCCCCGCCGCGAGGCGTCGGTGTTCGAGGAGCCGGATCCGTTCGGCGACGACGACCTGGACGACACCCGCAGGGCAGACGCTCCCGCGAAGCGCCGGATCCCCGAGTTCCTCGAGCCGCGCAGTCCGCTCGATCCGCTGCGCATGTCCGAGACGGGCAATCTCGCGGAGCACCTGGGGCTCAACCGAACAGATGATGACGAGCAGACGGATGTGGGGCCGGTGCGATGAGGGTGGGCCTGGTACTCGGAGAGGTCTGGAGCGGACTCCGACGCAACATGTCGGTGGTCATCTCGGTGATCCTCGTGACCTTCGTCTCCCTTACCTTCGTGGGGGCGGCGATCATCATGCAGCTGCAGGTGCAGCAGATGAAGACCTTCTGGTACGACCGCGCGCAGGTCGCGGTGTACCTCTGCACGGACTTCGATCAGAGCGCCACGTGCGCCGGCACCGACGCGGGTGAGGAGGAGATCGCGGCGGTCGAGGCCGCGCTGCAGTCCGACACGCTGCAGCCGTACATCGCGGACTACTTCTTCGTCTCGCACGACGAGGCGTACGAGGAGTTCACGAAGCAGTTCGAGGGCAACCCGATCGTGGACATCACGAAGCCCGAGCAGCTCAACCAGACCTTCTGGATCAAGCTCAACGACCCGTCTCGCTCCGACATCATCAAGGAGACGTTCGCAGGGATCCCGGGCGTGCAGAGCGTGTCGGACCAGCGGAGCCTGCTCGACCGCATCTTCCTGTTCCTCGGCGTCGCGAGCTACACGGCCATCGCGATCGCGGGGCTCATGCTCGTCGCGGCGATGCTGCTCATCTCGACCACGATCCGCCTGTCCGCATACTCGCGGAGACGGGAGATCGGGATCATGCGCCTGGTGGGCGCCTCGAACCGGTTCATCCAGACGCCCTTCATCTTGGAGGGCATCATCGCGGCGCTGATCGGTGCGGTGCTCGCGGGGGCCGCGTCGGTCGCGATCGTGAAGTTCTTCGTGCAGGACTTCCTGGTCGCCGAGGTGCCGTTCACCAGCTACATCACGGTGGAGCAGTCGTTGATCGTGCCGCCGGTGCTGATCCTGCTCGGAGTGATCCTGTCGTCGATCGCGGCGAAGATCGCCATCACGCGCTACCTCCGGGTCTAGCGCGGGATCGCGGCGCACTGTGCGGCGGCAGTGCTCGCGCGGGTGCGGCGCCCCACGCGGGTGTGGCGCCTCAGGCGGTCGGGATCCGGGATCCGCGACCGCCTGAGGCGCGAGCACCGCGTGAGCGCTCGCGCCGTTTCCGATAGGCTGGTCCTTCGCGCTCGCAATCGGACGGAAGGGATGTGAGGATGCCGAAGGAAACCGGCGAGAAGCTGATCGCTTCGAACAAGAAGGCTCGGCACGAGTACCACATCATCGACACGTTCGAGGCGGGGCTCGTGCTCACGGGCAGCGAGGTGAAGTCGCTGCGCATGGGTCGCGCGTCGCTCGTCGACGGCTACGCGTTCATCGAGCACGGGGAGGCCTGGCTCGACACGATCTACATTCCCGAGTACCTGAACGGCTCGTGGACGAACCACGCGCCGCGCCGCAAGCGCAAGCTCCTGCTGCACCGTCAGCAGATCGACAAGCTCTATCAGAAGACCCGCGAGGGCGGCATGACGATCGTGCCGCTGCGACTGTACTTCCTGGACGGGCGCGCCAAGGTCGAGATCGCGCTAGCGCGCGGCAAGCGCGAGTACGACAAGCGGCAGACGCTGCGCGAGCGGCAGGATCGCCGCGAGGCGGATCGCGCGATCTCCGCGCGCAAGCACATCGGGGAGTAGCCGCGCACCTGCGGTGAGGCTGCGGAGTCCGGCTGCCCACGGCTCGACCTGCGCCCTGCGGAGGCGCCTCCGGTCGGGGATTACGCGTAGCCGAGTGTCGACGCGCGCGCGATGAGCTCCGGCTGGAACACGATCTGCTCGCGCTGCTCCGTGCCGGCGGCCTCGCGCAGCAGGAGCTCGACCGCGGTGGCGCCGATCTCGGCCGCCGGCTGCCGCACCGAGGTGATCGGCACCACCGCGGCGCTCGCGAAGTCGATGTCGTCGTAGCCGACGAGGGCGATGTCCTCGGGCACCCGCAACGAGCTCGACATCACGATCGCCTGGATCACCCCCATCGCGAGGAGGTCGTTGGCCGCGAAGATGGCATCGGGACGCTCCGCAGCGGGCAGCGCCGCCAGCTGCTCAGCCACACGGCGCCCCTCGAGCACCGTGAGCGCGTCCGTCGGGTGCACCGTCAGTGCCGCGTTCGTGTGCCGCGCGATGACGGACTGCGCGCCCTCGAGTCGCTGACTGACCTGTTCGATGTCGAGCGGGCCGCCGATGAACGCGATCCTGCGCCGGCCGATGTCGACGAGGTGCTGGGCGGCCGCGCGACCGCCCTCGACGTCGTTGACCGAGACCGAGGAGAAAGACTGGTCCGCGCTGCCGCGGTCGACGAGCACCACCTGGGTGCCCGATTCGCGTAGCCTCCACAGTCGGCTCAGGTCGGTGTGGACCGGGGAGATGAGGACCCCCGCCACCCGCTGCTCCTCGAACAGGTCGAGCAGGGTGGACTCGCGCTCGCTGGACTCGTCGCTGCCGCCGAGCAGCACCGTGTGCCCCGCGGAGAGTGCGCGGTGCTGGGCGCCGTGCGCCAGGTCGGTGAAGAACGGGTTGCGGGTGTCGAGCACCACGAGGCCGATGGTGTGGCTGCGGCCCGCGCGGAGCTGTCGGGCGGCGTCGTTCCGCACGAAGCCGAGCTCCTCGATCGCGGCCATCACGCGGTCCACCGTCGCGGGGGAGACGATCTCCGGCCGATTCAGCACGTTCGAGACGGTGCCGACCGACACCCCGGCTTTGCGGGCCACATCACGCACGCTCGTGCTCATGACGGCGACCTCCTTGCGGCTCTGCGGTGCGGGCGCCTGCTGCGGCGCGCACTGAGGAGTCTACTCGCAATTTTTGAAACGCTTCAATAACGGTTCTCCCCGTGTCGCTTCCTCAACTTGACCTGAGATATCGAATATGCATACACTCGGCGTACCTGCCCGTTGAAACGATTCAGAAATGATCGAGAAACATCCCGGATGCCGGCAGGGCACGTGAATCGCCGTCATGTCGCGGCAGGAAGTCAGTGAGTTCAATGAAGACATCACACGCCAGCGAACCAGCGCTCGAGCTGCGCGGCGTCACCAAGGCGTTCGGGCAGGTGATCGCGCTGCGCGACGGCAATCTCACCCTGTTCCCGGGGTCGATCCACGCACTCGTCGGGGAGAACGGCGCCGGCAAGTCGACGGTCGTGAAGATCATCGCGGGTCTGTATCGGCGCGACGCGGGGGAGATCCTGCTCGACGGCAACGTGGTCGACTTCACCACCACGGCCGAGGCCAAGGACGCGGGGATCGCCGTGATCTACCAGGAGCCCACCCTCTTCCCCGACCTCTCCGTGACGGAGAACATCTTCATGGGCCGCCAGCCCCGTGGCCGCTTCGGCCGCATCGACCGCGGCGCCATGCGCACCGAGGTGCAGTCGCTGTTCGCGCGTCTGGGTGTCGCCATGGATCCGGATCGCACCGCCGACGGCCTCTCCATCGCCGATCAGCAGATGATCGAGATCGCGAAGGCGATCTCCCTCGACGCGCGCGTGCTCATCATGGACGAGCCCACCGCGGCCCTCTCCGGGATCGAGGTCGAGCGGCTGTTCCAGGTGGCTCGCGCGCTCCGCGACGAGGGTCGCGCGCTCGTCTTCATCTCGCACCGCTTCGACGAGGTGTTCGCGCTCTGCGACACGATCACCGTCATGCGCGACGGCAGCTACGTCTCCACCCGTGCCATCAGCGATACGGACCCCGACAGTGTGGTCGCCGAGATGGTCGGCCGCGAGATCACGGAGCTCTTCCCGAAGCTCGAGACCGAGGTCGGCGAGCCGCTCCTCGTGGTCGACGGCCTCACGAGCCCGGGTGTCTTCAGCGACATCAGCTTCACCGTGCGCGCGGGCGAGATCGTGGGCCTGGCCGGCCTCGTGGGCGCCGGCCGCAGCGAGGTGGCGCGCGCCGTCTTCGGCGTCGACGGCTACCGCAGCGGCACCGTGCACGTCGCCGGCAAGCAGGTTCCGAAGGGCAAGCCGACGGCCGCCATGCGCGCCGGACTCGCCCTCGTCCCCGAGGATCGCCGCAAGCAGGGCCTCGTGCTCGACTCCAGCGTCGGGCGCAACACCACCTCGGTGATCCTCGACTCGCTCGCGAAGCTCGGCATCGTCACCACCGGCGCCGAGAACCGCGCCGCGCGGCCGTGGTCGGAGAAGCTCGAGGTCAAGGCCAACGCGCTCAGCACCATCGCCGGCACGCTGTCGGGCGGCAACCAGCAGAAGGTCGTGCTCGGCAAGTGGCTGGCCACGGATCCCCGCGTGCTCATCATCGACGAGCCCACGCGCGGCATCGACGTCGGCACCAAATCGGAGGTGCACCGCCTGCTCTCGACCCTCGCGAGCCAGGGCATGGGTGTGCTCATGATCTCGAGCGAGCTGCCCGAGGTCCTCGGCATGGCCGACCGTGTCGTCGTGATGCACGAGGGCCGCATCACCGCGACCATCGATCGTGATGACGCGACCCAGGAGAACGTGATGCGTGCCGCCACGCACAGCGCCAACGCAGAGACGGAGCAGCACGCATGAGCGCCACCACCCTGAATGCCCCGAGCGTCGGCTTCGGTGCGATCGTCGGGCGACTGACCCGGGCGCGCGAGGCCAGCATTCTGCTCGCCGTGCTGCTCGTCGTCGCGGCCGCAACCATCAAGAACCCGAACTTCCTGTTCTCGACCGACGGCTATCGCGACCTCTGGTTGACGCCCTCGCTGCTGCTGCTCGTCGCGGTCGGACAGGCCGTGGTGCTCATCACCCGCAACGTCGACCTCTCGGTCGGGTCGATCCTCGGCCTGAGCGCGTATCTCACCGGTCGGCTCTTCATCGATCTGCCCGGCGTGCCGGCCATCGTCGTCGTGCTGATCGCCATCGTCTTCGGCGGATTGCTCGGACTCGTCAACGGTGCGCTGGTCGCGTTCGCCAAGGTGCCCGCGCTCGTGATCACCCTCGGCACCATGTATGCCTTCCGCGGCATCAACGTGTTCTGGACGGGATCGGACCGCATCAACGCCTCCGACATGCCCCGCGACTTCCTCGCGCTCGGCACGGCCCAGGTCCTCACGATCCCCGTGCTCACGATCATCGCCCTCGTGGTCCTCATCGCGGTCGCGTGGTGGATGAAGAACACCCGCGGCGGCCGCGAGAGCTACGCGATCGGATCCGATCCCGATGCCGCGCACCTCTACGGGCTCCCGGTCACCCGCCGCGTCATCACGGCGTTTGTGCTCTCGGGTGCACTGTCGGGCTTCGCCGGTGTGCTCTACGCCGCCCGCTACGGCACGATCAACTCGCAGGCGGGCTCGGGCTGGGAGCTCGACGCCATCGGCGCGGCCGTCATCGGCGGTGTCGCGATCTTCGGCGGTGTCGGCTCCGTCTGGGGTGCGGCGATCGGCGCCTTCCTGCTCATGACCATCAACCGTGCGCTCCCCGTGCTCGGGGTGCCCGACTTCTGGCAGCGCGCCGTCGTCGGCGTCCTCATCATCGGCGCCATCGTGCTCGACCGGGTGCTGTCGTTGAGACAGCATCGAAAACTCATCGAAGAACGGGAGACGCAGCGATGACCGCTCTGACCACCGGCACCACCACGACCGGACTCCGTCACATCGCGGACTACGACCGCCCGCTCTGGCAGCGCCTGCTGCTCACCCGGGAGAGCGCGATCATCGGCCTCTTCGTGATCGTCGTGCTCGTCGCGACGATCCTCGTGCCGAACTTCGGCAGCAAGATCACCATGACCTATCTGCTGCTCGACATGTTCCCGATCCTGATCATCGCGCTGCCGATGACCGCGATCATCGTGACCGGCGAGATCGACCTGTCGGTCGCCAGTATGGTCGGGCTGTCGAGTGTGCTGACGGGGGTGCTCACCCAGGCGGGTGTGCCGTTCGGGATCACCATCGTGCTCGCCCTCGCGGCCGGTGCGGTGGGCGGCGCGATCAACGGCTGGCTCATCACCGCGGTCGGGTTGCCCTCGCTCGCGGTCACGATCGGTACCCTGGCGCTCTACCGCGGGATCGCGGTGGGTCTGCTGGGCACCACCGCCGTCACCGAGTTCCCCGCGTTCTGGACCGACCTCGCCAAGGAGAAGATCGGCTCGACCGGCATCCCGGTCGTGGTCATCCTCTTCGTGCTGCTCGCGGTCGCGTTCGCGATCCTGCTCCACTTCACGAAGTTCGGTCGCGGCGTGTTCTCGATCGGCCTCTCGCCCGAGGCGGCCCGCTTCTCGGGGGTCGACGTCGCGCGCACCAAGATGATCCTCTTCGTGCTGAGCGGTGCGGTGTCGGCGCTTGCCGGGATCTACTACACGCTCCGCTACGGCAGTGCCCGCGGCGACAATGCGACGGGCATGGAGATGCAGGTCATCGCGGCGGTGCTGCTCGGCGGCGTCTCCATCTTCGGAGGCCGCGGCGCCCTGCACGGCGTGATCGCCGGCGTCCTCCTGATCGGGGTGCTCGGCAGCGCCCTGCGCCTTGCGAACGTCACCTCGGACGTCATCAACATCATCACCGGCGTGCTGCTCATCGGCGCCGTGATCTCGACCAGCGTCATCGCGGCGTTCAAGAACCGGCGAAAAACCGGGAAAAAACTGCAGATCGCCGGAGCGCGATCCGCCACCGCGGCCTGACCCCCACGACTCACCACTCCCACCACACCCACACACCCGCTCCCGCGGGCGAGGAAAGGAAACATCGAACGATGCGGTTCACGAAGAACACGAAGAAGGCGGGCGCGGTCCTCGCGCTCGCGGCCAGCGCAGCACTGCTGCTCTCGAGCTGCTCCGCCGGTGGCGGCGACGCGGCCGATGGGGGATCGGAGTCGGGTGGATCCGGCGCCAGCATCACCTTCCTGCCGAAGAACCTCGGCAACCCCTACTTCGACACCTCCAGCAAGGGCGGCAAGGCTGCAGTCGAGGCCTTCGGCGGCACCTTCAACGAGGTCGGCCCCACCGAGGCGACGCCCGACGCGCAGGTCAGCTTCATCAACACCGCGACCCAGCAGGGCGTCGGCGCGCTCGCCATCTCGGCGAACGACCCGAAGGCGATCTGCGACGCGATCAACGAGGCCCGCGATAACGACGTCAAGGTCGTGACCTTCGACTCCGACACCAGCGCCGACTGCCGCGACCTGTTCATCAACCAGGCCGACGCCGCCGGCATCGCTCAGGTGCAGGTCGACATGATCACCGAGCAGATCGGCGACTCGGGTCAGATCGCCGTGCTCTCCGCCGCGGCCAACGCGACGAACCAGAACGCGTGGATCGACCTGATGAAGGAGGAGCTCGAGGCGAACCACCCGGACGTCGAGCTCGTCGAGGTCGTCTACGGCGATGACGACGATCAGACCTCGTTCGACAAGACTGCCGCGCTGCTCCAGACCTACCCGGAGCTCAAGGGCATCGTCTCGCCGACCACTGTCGGCATCGCCGCTGCGGCGCGCTACGTGTCGACCTCGGACGCCAAGGGCAAGGTCGCGGTGACCGGCCTCGGCACCCCGAACCAGATGCGCGAGTACGTCGAGGACGGCACCGTCACCGAGTTCGCCCTCTGGAACCCGGAGGACCTCGGCTACCTGACCGCCTACGCGGCCAACGCGCTCGTCTCGGGCGAGATCGAGGGGGCCGAGGGCGACACCTTCGAGGCCGGCGACCTCGGCGAGTTCACGGTCGGCGCCGACGGCGTCGTGCTGCTGGGCGATCCGTTCCGCTTCAACGCCGAGAACATCGGCGACTTCGACTTCTAAGTCGATCGCCGCGGGATCCCGGTGCACGACCGGCCGGGATCCCGCCCCACCCCGAACGACCTCCCCACCCCGGGGCGCCAGCCCCTTCCGCACCACCCCCGAACGGAGCCGCGATGCGCATCTGCTTCCAGCTGCAGGTCGATCCCGAGCGGCTCGACGAGTACACCGAGCGCCACGCGCGCGTCTGGCCCGAGATGCTCGAGGCCATCGCGGACGCGGGTCGCCGCAACTACTCGCTCTTCCTCCGGCCCGACGGCCTGCTCATCGGCTACTACGAGACCGATGACGACGCCGCGGCCCAGCGCGCCCTCGAGCGCGACCCCCGTACCGCAGCCTGGGAGGCCGACATGGCCGGGTTCTTCGTCTCCGTCGAGGGACGACCAGACCAGGACGCGCCCCGACTGACCGAGGTGTTTCACCTCGAAGACCAACTGGCAGCAGCCGAAGACCGCAGAAAGCGACTCTCATGAGCAACATCCTCACCCCCGACATCCGCGCCGTCCTCGAGCGTCAGGCCATCGAGGTGCCGTCCTGGGCCTACGGCAACTCGGGCACGCGGTTCAAGGTGTACTCGACCCCGGGCACCCCGCGCGATCCGTTCGAGAAGATCGCCGATGCCGCGCAGGTGCACCGCGTGACCGGGCTCGCCCCCGCCGTCGCCCTCCACATCCCGTGGGACCAGGTCGACGACTTCGCCGCCCTCGGGGCCTTCGCGGCCGAGCAGGGGGTCTCCCTCGGCACCGTGAACTCCAACACGTTCCAGGACGACGATTACAAGTTCGGCGCCCTGACCCACGAGGACGCCGCGATCCGCCGCAAGGCCATCGACCACCACCTCGCCTGCATCGACGTCATGGACGAGATCGGCTCGCGCGACCTGAAGATCTGGCTCGCCGAGGGATCGAACTACCCGGGTCAGGCCGACATGCGCGGCCGGCAGGATCGCCTGCACGACTCGCTCGAGCAGATCTACGCGCGCCTCTCGGGTGAGCAGCGCCTCGTGCTCGAGTACAAGTTCTTCGAGCCGTCGTTCTACCACACGGATGTGCCCGACTGGGGCACCTCCTACGCGCAGGTCGCCGCGCTCGGCGAGCGCGCGATGGTCTGCCTCGACACGGGGCACCACGCGCCGGGCACCAACATCGAGTTCATCGTCATGCAGCTGCTCCGCCTCGGCAAGCTGGGCTCGTTCGACTTCAACTCCCGCTTCTACGCCGACGACGACCTCATCGTCGGCGCCGCGGATCCGTTCCAGCTCTTCCGGATCCTGTTCGAGGCGCTGCGCGGGGGCGGGCTCGAGGCCGACAGCCCCGTCGCCTTCATGCTCGATCAGTGCCACAACGTCGAGGACAAGATCCCCGGCCAGATCCGCTCGGTGCTCAACGTGCAGGAGATGACGGCGCGCGCGCTGCTCGTCGACCGCGCGGCGCTCAGCGCGGCGCAGCAGTCGGGCGACGTGCTCGCGGCGAACGCCGTGTTCATGGACGCGTTCTACACGGACGTGCGTCCGGCGCTCGCCGAGTGGCGCGAGTCCCGCGGCCTGCCGGGCGATCCGATGGCGGCCTACGCGGCCTCCGGCTACTTCGAGCGGATCTCCGCCGAGCGCGTCGGCGGCACGCAGGCGAGCTGGGGCGCCTGACCCGACCACCGTTCCCTCCGGGAGGGCAGTCCCGGAGGGAACGGCGCACACCGCGCGAATTGCGGCCGCAGGCGGTATCATTGTTCAATGAACCAATGCGCGCGATCCGAGGTGATGGCCCGTGGCGACGATTCGTGATGTCGCCCAGCTGGCCAACGTGTCCGCAGGCACGGTGAGCAACGTGCTCAATCGCCCGTCCTACGTGCGGGCCGAGACGCGCGAGCGGGTGATGCGCGCGATCGCCGAGCTCGAGTTCGTGCCCGATCAGCGGTCGCGCCAGTTCCGTCCGGGGCGCACGCGGGCCATCGGGATCACGGTCGCCGAGCTCGGCAACCCGTTCTTCGTGGACGTGGCGCTCGGAGCGGAGGAGACCTGCCGGGAGCACGACCTGGGGGTGGTGCTCTGCAACAGCTCCTACGACCTGCAGGTGGAAGCGCAGAACCTCGATCTGCTGGTGCAGCAGCGCGTGCAGGGGATCATCATCTCGCCCGTGGACGAGAAGAGCCCGCGTCTCGAGATGCTCAAGGACCGCGGCGTGCCAATGGTCTTCGTCGATCGGGTCGGCGACGACCGGGACATCTGGTCCGTCGTCGTGGACGACCGCGAGGGCGGTCGGCTCGGCGCGCGGCACCTCATCAGTCAGGGGCACCAGCGCATCGCGTTCCTCGGGCACCCGCACCGCTCGCCCAAGGTCCGCATGCGCTATCAGGGCGCCCGGGAGGTCGTGAACCAGTCCGACGGCGACATCACACTCGAGGTCGTGACCACGTCCTCGTGGACGGTCGATGAGGGACGTAGGATCGGCGCTCTCCTGGCCGCACGTCCGCGCGACAAACGGCCGACGGCGGTCCTCTGCGCGAACGACATGCTGGCGCTCGGATTGATGCAGGAGCTGGTGCACGCCGGGTTGAACGTGCCCGGCGAGGTGGCGGTCGTCGGCTACGACGATCTCGAGTGGGCGGCGCTCGGCACCGTCCCGCTCACTACGATCGCGCAGCCCCGCGCGCTGCTCGGCCGCACCGCCGTCGAGATGATGCTCCGCTTGATCGACCGCTCGGGGCCGCTCCCGGAGGCGAACCACATCGTGCTCGCCCCCGAACTCGTCATCCGCGAGTCCGCCTGACTCGCGCGGGGGTTTGCCTGAGTCGCGCGGGCCCCCGCCCGCATCGCGCCCGAATCGCCTCCGCGGACGCCGAACGGGCGGGGCATCCGGAGACGGACTCCGAATACCCCGCCCGTTCCGGGAGCGGGTCGCCTGCTTAGAACGCCGGCTCGACGTCCTCGACGTTCTCCGCGGTGACCACGGTCAGCGGGATCGGGATCCGCGCCTCGACCGTCTCGCCGTCCGCCGCGCGGACGATGGTCTCGAGCGCCAGCTTGCCGTCCTCGACCGGGGACTGCACGATCGTGGCGAAGAACTGACCGGCGCGGATGGACTCGAAGGCGTCCTTCTGCCCGTTGATGCCCACGATCGGCGGGATCGCCGCCGGGTCCTTGCCGGCCTCGGCCCACGCGTCGATGAAGCCGCGCGCCATGGTGTCGTCGTTCGCGTAGACGCCGTCGATGTCGTCGCCGAAGCGAGTGATGAGGTCGCGGCTCGCGACGAGCGCCTTCTGCTGATCGAAGTCGGCGTTGACCGTCTGCAGCACCTCGATGCCGGAGCCGATCTCCTCGAGCTGCTCGGTGAACCCGTCCGTGCGTCCGATGCTGGTGCCGTTGCCGGCCTGGCCGGCGATGATCACGACGCCGCCGGTGCCGCCGAGGGCCTCGTCCATGGCGTCAGCGGAGAGGACACCCTCCTCGTAGACGTCCGGTCCGGTGAAGCTCGCGACGAGCTCGAGCGCCTCGTCGTCCATCGGGGAGTTGATGAGCACCACCGGGATCCCGGCCGTCTGCGCCTGGATCAGCCCGGGGATGTAGGCCTGAGGATCGAGCGGCCAGAGCACGATGCCGTCGGGGTTGCGCCCGATGCACGTGGTGAGCTGCTCGGTGCCGGTCTGGACGTCGAAGTCCTGGCTGAGCATCGTGACCTTCGCGCCAGCCTCGTCGGCCGCGGCCTGGAAGGCCTCGTTCGCCGGCGTGGCGTAGGCGTGCGATTCGGCAGCGGTGATGTAGCAGATCTCCTTGCCCGCTCCGCCCGACGCCTCGGCGCCGTCGGAGTCTGCGCTGGAGCCGCCGCCCGTGGCGCATGACGCCAGCAGCAGCGCCGCCGTCATCGCCGTCCCTGCGGTCAGTACCTTCTTGATCATGCGGGTGTCCTTTCGGTTTCTTTCGGTTGAGCAGCGTCCCTCGTCGGTGAGAAGCGCTGGACGAGCGCTCGGAGCGACACATCAGTGCCTCTCCGCGCGTGCGTGAGTCGGTCGAGCAGGATGAGGATGAGCAGAATCGCGCCGGTGACGATGTCCTGGACGTACGCCGGGATGCTCTGGTACTCCATCGCGGTGGTCAGCGCCGCCAAGGTCAGGAGCCCGCCCAGCGTGCCGAGCGCGGAGCCGACGCCGCCCTCCAGGCGGGTGCCGCCGATCACCACCGCGGCGATCGCGGTGAGCACGATCGTGTCGCCGAAAACGGGGGAGCCGGTGTTCGAAGCGATCCCGAACGTCACCCCGGCGAGCCCGGCCATGAATCCGCTGAACATGAATGCCCCGAAGAGGTACCAGTTCGAACGGATCCCGCTGGCGGCGGCGCTGGTCGCGTTGCTGCCGACCGCGAAGAGGTTGCGGCCGGAGACCATGCGGGTCAGCCAGACGTGGAGCAGCAGGATCAGGGCCAGGAAGATGAACACGCGGGTCGAGAGGGTGCCGAGCAGCGGCTGCGTGAGCGGGATCCCGAAGAACGGATCGATGCCGCTCACCGGTCGCGAATCGGTGATGAGGTGGCAGATCGCGCGGAAGAGTAGCATCGAGGCGAGGGTCGCCACGAGCGAGTTGATCTTCAGCACCACCACCAGCACCCCGTTGACGCAGCCCGCGAGCAGGCCGACACCCAGGCCGACGAGTGCCGCCGGGATCTGGCCGAGCTCACCCTGCAGGCCGACGCTCGCGATGCCCGACAGTGCGAGGATCGCCCCGCCCGAGAGATCGAGTTGGCCGGCGATCAGGACGACCGTCAGGCCGATCGCGATCAGGCCCATGGTCGCGACCCGGTCGGCGCCGAGGCTGAGCGTGCGGGCATCGAAGAATCCGGGCACAAACGTGGCGGCGATGGCGAGCGTGGCGATCAGGATGACCACGACGCGGTAGCGGACCAGGCCGAGGAACGCGATGGTCCACCCGCTGGGAGCCAGTGCGGTTGCGCTCATGAGCGGCCTCCCTTCCGGCGGAGATAGATATCGAGTGACACGGCGAGCACGATGAGCAGGCCCTTGGCGATGCCCTGCACGGCCGTCGGCACTCCCTGGAGCACGAGGATGTTGTTGAGCAGGGCGACGAAGAGCAGGCCGCCGAGCGCGCGGGGAATGCTGCCCGATCCGCCCAGGAGGCTGATGCCGCCGACGACGACCGCGGTGATGGCGTCGAACTCGTAGCCGATGCCGATCGCCGGGCGAGCGGTCTGGAGCGTGATCCCGAGCAGTGCCCCGGCGAGGCCGCTGAGCCCCGCGGTCAGGATGAACGCCGTCGCCCGGGTGCGGGCGAGGGGCACCGCGCTGGCGCGCGTCGCGTCCGGGTTACTGCCGGCGGCGTAGACCCAGCGGCCGAGCGAGGTGCGCGACAGCACCAGGTGACCGAGCAGCGCGACGATCAGGAAGATGATCACGATGACCGGGACGCCGAAGACCCGGCTGTTCAGGAACGCCTGGGCCTCCGGGTCGGAGCCGTACACGATCACCCCGCCGACGCTCCACTGGGCGACGCCGAGCACGATGGTGCTCACGGCGAGGGTGGTGATGACCGGATTGATCCGCGCGTAGCCGATCAGCACGCCGTTGACCACGCCGGCACCGGTCGCCGCCAGGATCCCGACGCCGGCCGCAGCCGCCGTTCCGATGGCGGGCTGGAGGCTGAGCGTGAGGATCGCGCCCACCGCCACGGTGGCGGGAACGGAGAGATCCGCGAGGCCCCGGGTGATGAAGACGAAGGCCATGCCCACGACGATGACGCCGAGGATCGAGATGTTGATGAGCACGTTGACGAGATTGCCGGCGGTGAAGAACCGGTCGGACAGGATCGTGCCGATCACGAGGAGCAGAACGATGCCGAGCGGCATGCCGATGAGGGGGCCGAGTCGGGCGCCCAGGTTGGCGCGGGTCACGCGGCTCGTGCCGGGCACCCCCGTGGTCGTGGTGTCGAGCAGTGTGTCGCTCATGCGGGAACCGCCTCTCCGGTTGCAGCGTGCATGACGGTCGCCTCGTCGGCGTCGGCGCGCGCGATCTCCGCGGAGATGCGCCCCTCGTGCAGGACGTAGATCCGATCGCTCACCGCGAGCACCTCGGGAAGCTCGGAGGAGATCAGGAGGATCGCCGTGCCGGCGGCGGCGAGCGCACCGATGATCTCGTGGATGTCGGCCTTGGCGCCGACGTCCACCCCTCTCGTGGGTTCGTCGAGGATCAGCACCTTCGGCTGCGTCGCGAGCCACTTCGCGATGACGACCTTCTGCTGATTACCGCCGCTCAGCGTGTCGACCGCGCGCTCGATCACGGGCGGGGAGACGCCGAGCGTCGCCACCTGCTCCCGGGCGAGTTCGCGCTCGCGCGGCCGGGAGATCCAACCCATCCGACCGAGGTCGGAGAGGACCGGGAGCGAGATATTGTCCTTGATCGAGGCCGACGGGATGATGCCGTCGCGCTTGCGATCCTCGGGGACGTAGGCGATGCCCGCCTCCGTGCCCTGGGCGGGGGTGCGGGCGTGCACCGCCGCGCCGTCGACGTGGACGGTACCCGCGTTCGCGCGGTCGAGGCCGAAGATGGCGCGCGCCACCTCCGTGCGCCCCGCACCCACGAGCCCGGCGAGTCCGACGATCTCGCCGGCGCGGACGTGCAGCGAGACGTCTTCGAACGCGCCCTGGCGGGTGAGTCCCTCGACCGCCAGCACCGTATCGCCGATCGGCACCTCCCGCTTCGGGAAGATGTCGGTCAGATCGCGACCCACCATGAGGCGGATCATCTCCCCGGCGGTGAGCCCCTCGGCCGGTCGGGTCTCGATCTGCTGCCCGTCCCGCAGCACCGTCACCTGGTCGCCCAGGTCGAGCACCTCGCGGAGGCGGTGGCTGATGTAGATGATGGCGATCCCGTCGGCGCGCATGCGGCGGACGATGTGGAACAGTGCCTGAGCCTCGTGCTCGCTGAGCGAGGACGTGGGCTCGTCGAGCACGATGATCTTCGGGCGGAGCGCATAGGCCTTCGCGATCTCGACGATCTGCTGCTGGCTGACCGTCAGAGAGCCGAGGATCGCGCCCGGGTCGATGCGCGCGTCGAAGGCGTCGAGCACCGCCTGCGCGGACTCGGTCAGCGCCTTGCGCTGCACGAACCCGAGGCGCGACGGGGTCGAGCCGAGCATGATGTTCTCCGCGACGGTCAGGTCGGGGACCAGGTTGAGCTCCTGGTAGACCATGCCGATCCCGCGCTTGCGGGCGTCGATCGGTCCGCTGATCCGGGTCTCGACGCCGTCGAGGAGGATCGCACCGTCGTCGGGCTGGTAAACGCCCGCGAGGATCTTCATCAGTGTGGACTTCCCGGCACCGTTCTCGCCGACGATCGCGTGGACCTCCCCGGCCCGAGCGACGAGATCGACGTCCGCGAGCGCGCGGATGCCGGGGAACGATTTGGAGATGTTCCGCATCTCCAGGGCCGCAGTCATTGGGAACTCCCTTCCGTGCCGGGCGTCGTCGACCGGCTCCCGCTCAGGTGGAACTCGAGGTGGTAGCTCACACTCGTACCGGGGGCGATGCGAGGCAGCGCGTTCTCGGCGGCGGCGGCGGCGCGGCCCCGGCTCCAGTCCACGTTCGTGGGCTCGAGGCCGAGCACGTAGTGGCCGTCGCCGAGCATCTTCCACTGGTGCAGCGCGGGCAGACCCTCGGTGTCGAACCGCAGCGCGAGGCGTGTGTCCTGCGCCGGATTGTCGACGGAGACCTCGGCGAGGCCGCCGCCGCTGAAGTCGTGCTTGAAGACCTGCTCCGCGTACCCGGGCGTCGGCGGCTGCAGGTCGAACCAGTCGGCCATGCCCTGCTCCGCGGCCGCATCCCGGGGGGACACCGCGTGCGAGGGGATCCGCAGCGTGGCTCCCTCGTCGAGCAGCGGCCAGCCGATGTTGGCGTGGTACAGCACCATGTGCCCCGCGTCGGCGCTGGACTCGTTCGTCACGGTGTCGTCCACGAGAATGGTGCCGCTGCCGAGCGGCACGGTGATGCGCCGACGGAGCAGGAGATTCTCGCCGAAGACCGTCGCCTGGCGCACCTCGCCCTCGACGACGAGCGCCTCGTCGGTCACCTGCGCGCGCGTGACGTGCGCCGGCACCGTGCCCACCCGTCCGTGCATGGGGTAGTCCACGCCGTCATCGCGGCTCGCGGGGCCGTAGGCGTCGAGCCCGCAGGTGGCGAGCAGGCCGCCCCCGAACGATCGGAGCCACTCGGTGCCCGCGTTGACCGCGAGGGCCGGCGCCACGAACCCGGTGGGGGAATGCCACGCGATCGGCACGCCGCGATAGCTCACGGCGCCGATGTCGAGCGCGCGATCCGGCAGCAGGTCGACACTCAGCCCACCGCCCGAATGGAGAGTGATGCGACGCGCACCGCGTGCCGGGCCCTGCGTCTCGCTGACCTCGTCGATCCGGGCGAGCTGCCGCAGGTCTCCGACGCGTTTCCGGGCCTCCCCTGCGGGGAGCCCGTACAGCTGGGGTTCGCCGGGCACGGTCAGAGGCCCAGCTCGGCGCGTTCGGCCGCGAGCTGGCGGTTGCCGGGCCCGAAGTGCTTCAGGATCACGAGGTCGTCGGTCGCCGAGGTGTTCGTGACGGTGACGCCGGCCTCGGCTGCGCTGGAGGTCACGAAGAACTCATCGCTCGAGAACTGTCCGTAGCGAATGCTGGAGATCGCGGCGATGTGCTGCGACCCGATGGTGCCGTGGCCGGCGACGGCGATGAGTCCGTGGGCCTCGCGATCCGCGATCTGCACCGAGCCGCCGGGGGCGACGGTCAGTTCCTTGGCGCTGAAAGAGGGGGACCGGTAGGTGATCCAGCGCTCGACGAACTCGGGGGAGCCCTGGCGGCTCTCGATCGTCTCGACCGGGGGTGTGAAGCGGTGGCTCCAGAATTCGGGATCGACGTTGCGCTCCCAGTCGACGAGCTCCACGATGAAGTCGAGGTCGCCGACCTTCTCGGCGGGCACGTCCTTCCAGAGCAGCTCGTCGGGTACCTCACGGTTGTTCGACCAGGACTCGGTCATCGCGAAGACATCGCACGCGGCCTGCGGCTCGTAGGTGCACATGCTGGCAGGGGCGTGCAGGATCCCGGCCGGTACGTCCCACCCGGTGCCCGGCGTCGTGCGATAGGCCTTCGACAGGTCGGTGATGCGGTTGTCGCCCCCGCGGAGGAAGCCGGCGAGCTTCTCCTTGAGCTGATCCCGGGTGACCTCCGGGTGCAGTCCGAAGAAGGTGTACGGGAATTGCCCGCCGTGATTGTTCATCTGCGGCGGGAAGTAGTAGGCCTCGGGCTTGCCGGGCTTGCCGACGAGGGCAGCGTGCTCGTCGCGGTGGTGGATGTGGAACGGGAGCGGGAACTCGTTGTCGAAGAACTTGGAGTACATGGGCCAGAGGCCGTGGCTCTCCCAGAGGCCGCCGATCGCGTCGCCGCGGGTGTGGGCGATGAACTCGTCGAGGGGGATGACCCCGCCGTCGGGATCGCGCACGAGGCTCATGCCTTCGAACGGATCGGTGCGCGGGCCGTTCTCGGCGCGGATGGCGCTCGCGAGCCAGCGCTCATCGATGCCACCCCGCTCCTTGCCGAGGGGGAAGTAGTCGTCCGGGTGGAGCCGGATGCGACGGCCCGGGGTGCAGAACGCCCGCGGCACCCACGTCGGAGCGAGTCGGAGGACGCCTCCGGCATCGTTCATCGCCCGTTCGATGGCTGCTTCGGATCCGGTGACGTTCTCGTATGGGCCGGCGTGAGCCATATCTCCACTCCTTTGTGAGGTACTGCGGTGTTCGGTGCGATGTTCGTGCGATGTGTTGCTCAGTGGTTCATTGAACCCCGTATGTTTCAATGAAGCTAGCAGACTCCGGGCGGAGGCACAAGTGGGCGAGCAGCGTTCGGCGTCATCCGGACCCTCAGTGGGGCGGTGGAGCGTCTCTCGACGGTGCTGCGGCAGGCTCCAGCCCTCGTCCGGCGTTATTCGCCCGACGAGGTCTGCCCGCCTCCGTCCGCCCGGCTATGCCCGCCGGTCGAGCGCAGTGACGGCCGCGACCTCGTGGTATCGCGCATAGCGCTCAGCCGCGCCCGTTCCGGCTCGCGGATCCAGGCATCGGCTGCCCTCGGGACGCCAGAGGGCGCCGAGCTCGCGCACCGTGACTCCCTGCGCCACCGCGGCCGCTTGCACCGCTGCGCCGCGCGCGACGGGTTCGGCGACGTCGACCAGGTGCACCGGGCGGCCGATCGCGTCGGCGAGCAGCTGGGGCGTCGCGGCGGAACGGCTTCCGCCGCCGATGGCGTACACCCTGCCGTCGAGCGGGAAGCCGAGCCGGGCAATGCCCTCGGCGCCGGCGAGCAGGCCGAACACCACACCCTCGACGGCGGCACGGGCGAGGTGTTCGCGTGTGGTCGCCGTGGTGAGGTCGGCCAGCAGGCCGCTCGATCCCGGTCGGTCGGGGGTGCGCTCGCCGTCGAGGAAGGCGGCGAGCACCGGGCCCCCGGATCCCGCGGCCAGCGCGAGTGCCGAGAACGTCTCGCGGTCCGTGCCGAGCAGTGAGGTGAAGGTGTCGGTGACCTTCGCCGCGTTGAGCGTGCACACGAGGGGCAGGAACCCGCCCGTGAGATTCCCGGTCCCGCTGACGGTGCCGGTCGGATCGTGCAGCGGGCGCTCCGTCGTGGTCACCACCACACCCGAGGTGCCGAACGAGAAGATCGACTCGCCCTCGGTGATCCCGAGCCCGAGGGCGGAGGCGTGTTGGTCTCCGGCTCCCGCGCTCACCGGGATGCCCGGTCGGATTCCGAGTTCCGCCGCCGCGGCCGCTGACACGCTCCCGGTGATCCCCTCCGGCGGCAGCACCTCCGGGAGCATCGCCGCCCAGTCGGTCCCCGGGTCGATCCGCTCGAGATGGTCGAGGCGGTATCGATTCGCCACCGGATCGAAATACCCCGTGCCCGAGGCGTCGGACCGATCGGTGCGATACGCGCCGGTGAGTCGAAAGCCAAGGTAGTCGTGCGGGAGGAGCATCGTGCGCATCCGTGAGAACGCCTCGGGCTCGCGCGCACGGAACTGCGCCACCTTCGCGATGGTGAACGCCGCCGTCGGCAGCGACCTCGTGGTTTCGACGAACCTGTCCGCTCCGATGTCAGCGATCAATGCGGCAAGATCCGGGGCGGCCGTCGTGTCGTTCCAGAGCTTCGCGGCTCGGATCACCGCGCCTGAGGCGTCGAGGGGGACGAAGCCGTGGCACTGTCCCGCGATGCCGATCGCATCGACGCGGACTGCGGGAGCGGCGGCGAGCGCTCCGGCGAAGGCCGTGACCAGCGCACGCCACCAGTCGTGCGGATCCTGCTCGCTCACCGGCGGCCGGGTGGCCGGGTGCGGTGCACTCCCGGAGGCGATCAGGCGGCCGTCCTCGCGGGCGCGCAGCTCGACTTTGCAGGCTTGGGTCGAGGAATCGACCCCCGCGACCACCGGTATCGTCACCGCGCTGCTCCGATAACCGTCGTCAGCAGGCGCTCGACTTCCGCAGCGACGGCATCGCGCGCGGGAGCGAGGTAGCGGCGAGGATCGACGACTGCGGGGTCGTCGAGCACACCCCGGATCGCCGAGGTGAAGGCGACACCGAGCGCGGTGCCGACGTTCACCTTCACGATGCCCGCGGCGATGGCGCTCCGAATCCCGTCATCGGAGACCCCGGAGGAGCCGTGCAGCACCAGCGGTACCGGAACGGCTGAGGCGAGGCGGGAGATCAGGTCGAGGTCGAGCATCGCGTCTCGCGTGGTCATCGCGTGCTGCGATCCGACCGCAACTGCGAGCGCATCAACTCCCGTGTCGGCCACGAACGCTGCCGCCTCCTCGGGATCGGTGCGTACCCCCGGCGCATGGGCGCCGAGCTTGCCGCCGATCTCCCCGAGCTCGGCCTCGACGCGCACCCCGGCTGCGTGCAGGGCCTCGGTCACGGCTCGGGTCCGTGCGACGTTCTCCGCGAACGGCAGGGCCGCGGCATCGAACATCACCGATCCGAAGCCGAGCTCCGGGGCCCGCAGGGCGAGGGACTCATCGGTGATGTGATCGAGGTGCAGCGCAACCGGGACACGCGCGGCGATCGCGGCGGCGCGCGCGGCCGCGGCGACAGGCTCCGGCGCGCCGTGGTAGGCGATGGCGTTCTCGCTGAGCTGCAGGATCAGCGGTCGCTCCGCGCGCTCCGCTCCGGCGACGGCCCCGGTGATGTGCTCGATGGTCACGATGTTGACGGCCAGTACGCCGGTCCGGCGCGAGTCGGCGACCAGTGCTGCCGATGCGATCATGGGGTTCCTCCTGGGAGTGCGGGGTGGTGACGGGTGCTGGAGCGCGAGGATCGGACGATGCGGCGTGCTCGGGTGCTCTCACGAACGATACGGGGTCGGGATACGATAGAACCGTGCTCATCACGGTGACCCCGGCCCCCGCCATCGACTGGACGCTCGAGGTCGATCACTTCGACTTCGGTCTGGTGCACCGCGCGCGTTCGGAGCGGCGCGAGCCGAGCGGCAAGGGCGTGAACGTGTCGGTCGCCCTGCATCGCGCCGGGCAAGGGACGCACGCCGTGATCGCGGCGACGGGGGAGGGCACCGACTTCCTCAGCCGGGAGCTCGAGGCACTCGGCGTCTCCCACTCGTTCACCCCGGGTGGACCGGTGCGCACCAACGTCACGCTGCTCGTACCCGGCAGACCCGATACCAAGATCAATACCGGCGGCAGCGCGCTCGACACGGCATCGTGCGACGCGCTGGTGCGGAGCCTCGACGCGCATCCAGCGGCGACGGCTGTGCTCACCGCCGGCAGCGTTCCCCAGGGGACCGACGTGGCACTGCACGCCCGTGTCGTGTCCGCTGCTCGGCGACTCGGTCGCTACACCGCGGTCGACACCTCCGGCGAGGCCCTCGCCGCCGCTGTTGCGGAGGGGCCCGATCTCGTGAAGCCCAACGTGCACGAGCTGGCCGAACTGACCGGGTCGCAGCCCGCCACGCTCGGTGACGTACGCCAGGCGGCGCGAGCCCTGCGCGCGGATCACGGCGTCGGTGCGGTGCTCGTGAGTCTCGGTGCCGACGGCGCGCTCCTCGTGGACGATACCGGGGAGATCTGGGCGGGGGCCACCCCCGATGCGGTGGTCAACGCCGTGGGTGCGGGGGACGCGATGCTCGCAGGCTATCTCGCAGCGCGAGGCGACCGGATGAGCGCCGTTCGCACGGCGGTGCGGTGGGGTGCATCGGCTGTCGCCCACGAGTCGACGCTGTTCGAGGTCCTGCCCAGCGACCGTCTTTCGGAGTGGAGCACCACCGAGATCGATGCGACGCGCCGGGTCGGGGACGACACCGACTGACCGCGCGGACCGGCTCACCATGCCGAGCTCGTCACACTCCGCCAAAGTCCCGCCGCCACTCCGGCGAACAGCGCCGCCCCGCGCGAGCCCGCCTCCGCGAGCTCGGGCACCTCGACGGTGCCGAGGCGGCGCCGCTTCGCGTCGATGAGCGCCGTGCTCGCCGTCCACCCTCCCACCGCGATGACGCGACGACTCGGGCCGGAGCTCGCCGACATGCAGGCATCGAGCCGTTGCGCCTCAGCGGTCACACCCTCGACGGCGCCGCGCCAGATCATTTCGGGCGCCAGGCCATCCCCGACGAGTGCGGCGATGCGGTTCGCCGGGGTCGCCGAGTCGATGCGCACCGACGGTGGGGGGAGGGCGCGAGCAGCCGCGTCCAGTCCGAGCGAAACGTCGCGCACTCCGATCGCCTCGAGCGTGCGGCCGAGCGCACGACCGCCCTCCGTCGCGCCGAGCAGACACCAGTGCCCTGGCAGGGCATGCCAGCCCACGGTGATCCCCGCGCCGGTCAGCGCGGTGATCGTGCTCGGCGCAAGGCCGGGGTTCGCGGTGCGCACGAGCGCTTCCGCGGTCCCGCACGAGTCGAGGACGTCACCCGAACTCCAGGCCCCGGCGCCCACCGCGGCCACCTGGTGATCGTGTCCGGCGACCGCGATGCGCGCCCCGGTCAATCGCGAGTGGACCGCAGCGGTGACCGCGCCGAGATCGGTTCCGGCGTCGGTGAGGTCGGGCAACCAGCTGCGCCGGACACGTGAGAACTGCAGCGCCGCGTCCCACCACTCGCGGCGAGCCAGGTCGAGCCAGCCGGTGCGAGACGCGAGGGACGGTTCGCTGGCCGCCCGCCCGCCGAGCGCGTAGGCGATCCACTCGGCCACGCTCAGGCGACGGCGCGCTCGGCTCAGATCGAGGTCATGGGAGAGCCATCGGCTCTTCGTGAGCGACCACTGCTGCGCGCGGGGCAGGCCCGTGACCGCGGAGAATCCCTCGGCTCCCAGTTCCTCGTCGAGGGCCTCGAGTTCCCGCGCATCGCGTGTGTCGTACCACGCGATCACCGGAGCGATCGAGCGGTCTTCGGCGTCCAGGAGCACTCCCGACTCGGCGAGGCTCGCCACGCCGACACCGATGACACGCCCCTCCGGCGCCGCATCCAGCGCCGCGGCGAGGGCCGCGAATGCGGCGTCGCGGAGGGATGCGGCCGTCGTCTCGGTGCCCGTGGCGGTCGTGCGCCAGTGCGTCGCGGCGCGGCCCGTTGCGAGCGGACGACCGTCGGAAGCGAACACAACGGCCTTCGCGCTGGTCGTCCCGATATCGAGACCCACGAGCAGCGCCGCCGTCATGCCGGAGGCCGTCATGCCGCTCTCAGCGGCGGTGCGGGACTGCAGAGCACGACATCGAGCGTCGCATCGATGCGCAGCGGACCGGCGTCGTGGCGCACGAGCAGGACCGAACCTCGACCGACCGTGCACGAGTCGGCGGCGGTCGACAGGCGCCCGGTGCCGCCGAGGACCACGGCGATCGAGAACGCTGCGGGCACCTCGGTGGAGCCGGCACCGGCGTCGGGCCTGAAGCGCAATGCGGTGTAGAAGTTGTCGGCCGCGTCGGGAAAGAGCTGCTGCGCGCGGCCCCTGGAGGAACGTGTAGCCCGCAGTTCGTCGAGTTCTTCGCTCTCGAGGGTCTCGCGACGAAACACGGAGAGCGCGGTGTCTCGCGAGATCCCGAGGAGGGCCGATGAACGGTCGATGCCGGGATAGCCCTCGTACTCGAGAAGTATCGAGAGATCGGTGGGCTGTTGCAGCTCCAGCAGGGTGATTCCTGGGCCGATGCCGTGCGGCAGACCGGCGGGGACGTGGAATGTGTCACCAGGAGCAACTGGAATGCGGTGCATCGCCTCCGTCATCGCGGCGACGTCTTGCTCCTCGAACCACTGCGCGAGTTCGTCCCGGTCGACGTCTCGACGAAAGCCGAGCAGCACCTCGGCCGGGTGCGCCGGATCGATGTCCAGGATCAGCCAGGATTCGGTCTTGCCGCACACCCCCAGGCCGTGCCGCGTGGCGAAGGCGTCGTCGGGGTGGGCGTGGATGAACAAGCGGCCATCGGTGCTGAGGAGCTTCGTGAGCACGCCGCACTGTCCGACGGGGAGTGTCTCGGCGAGATCGGCACCCAGAAACCCGACCGGATCCTCGGCGAGCGCCTCGCGCAGGGGCCGCCCATCGGGCAGCACCGTCAGACCGACGCCCCCTCCGGCGAACACCTCCGTCGCCGAGCCGAGGAAGTCTTCCGGCACATGGGAATCCGGTTGTTCGATGCCGCGGAATCGGGCGATGCCGCTGCCACCGAGATAGGGGCGAGCGGCGGGCTGGTTCGCCGACAGCTCGATGATGCCGGGAAGTGCGGGGATGGGGGAGTGCATGGGGTCTCCTGCATGCGGGGGACGGGGACGGTGCCCGGAAGGGGCGGCCGGGGAACCGGCCGCCCCGGGGTGACTAGCCGCAGGATTCCTTGTAGATGGCGTCCTGCATGCTGTCGAGGTTGTCCGCGGTGAGGACCACGGTCTCCGTGCCGATCTCGGCGACCACGTCGCCGCCGGTGAGGTAGGCGACGGCCTGCTCGACGGCCTGCGTGCCGATGTCGCTCGGCTTCTGAGCGACGAGGGCCTGCACATCGCCGCGTTCGAGCTGCTCGACCTGGGTCGCGCCGGCATCGAAGCCGACGATCTTCACGGTGCCCTGCGCGTTCGCATTACGGAGGCCGGTCGCGGCTCCCTGCGCGGCGAACAGGTTGGTCGCGAAGATGCCGGTGAGATCGGGGTTCGCCGCGAGCGCCGCCTGCACGATCGAGGCCGCCTTCGCGGGATCGTTGTCGTTGATCTGCGCGCCGAGGTACTCGATGCCCTCGTGCGTGGCGATCTGATCCTCGAAGCCCTTCTGGCGGGCATCGGAGGTCGACGCGCCGGCCTTAAACGCGATCACGAGCACCTTGCCTTCGTTGCCGACGAGCTCGGCGAGCGCGTCGGCCGCGGCCGCGCCACCCTGCTCATTGTCCGTCGCGACCGAGGTGAACGCGAGCGACGGGTCGTCGAGCGTGGTGTCGACCAGGCCGACGGGAATCCCCGCTTCGACCGCCTGGGTCAGCGGCGGCTCGAGGGCCTTGCCGTCCGTGGGAGCGATGAGCAGGGCGGCGGGCTTCGTGGCGACCATCGAGTTGACGATCGGCGTCTGCACCGCGGCCTCGAACTGGCCGGGGATCTGGGCGGCGACCTCCATGTCGTACTCGGCCGCAGCGTCTTCGATGGCGCACTGCATGGAGATGTAGAACGGGTCGTTGACGCCGGGGATGAATCCGATGGTCTTGCCGGCGAGATCCGCGGTGCTCAAGGCTCCGCTCGACTCCTCGTTTGCCGCCTCGGACTGCTGGCTTCCGGTGGTGCAGGCGGCGAGCGAGACGGCCAGAGCCGAGACCGCGAGAAGCGCCGCGCTGCGCTTGACGATATTCATGGATGAGTGCCTTTCGTGGGTGATGGGTGGTGAATCGGAGAGTGGAGGTTAGCGGTTGTTCTTGCGTCTGCGCATCTGATCGAGGTACACGGCGCCGAGCAGAACGGCCCCGACGGCGATCTGCTGCCAGTACGGGCTGACGTTCAGGATCACGAAGCCGTTCTGCAGGATGACCGGGATGAACACGCCGATGACCGTGCCGATCATCAGCCCGCGCCCGCCGAAGAGGCTCGCGCCACCGATGACCACCGCAGTGATCACGGAGAGATTGTCGGTCGAGTGCCCGCCCAGGGTGGTGGTCGCGAAACGCGCAACGGAGAGGTAGCCCGCGAGACCGGCGAGAAGGCCCGCGATCATGTAGACCTTGACCAGGTGTCGGTCGACGTTGACGCCCGTGCGCCGGAGCGCCTCGGCGTTCGACCCGACCGCGTAGGTGTAACGGCCGAAGCGCGTCTGCGCCAGAATGATCCCGAAGACGATCGCGACGACGAGTGCGATCACGGCGAGGATCGGAACACCGAGGATCCGGCCGGAGCCGATCGTGTCGACCAGCTCGAACGGGACGTTGCGGACATCGACGCCGCCCGTGAGCAGCAGGGCGGCGCCCAGCGACGCTCCCATTGTGGCCAGGGTGACGATGAGCGCCGGAATCTTGGCCTTCGCGACGAGCAGCCCGTTCACCACGCCCCACGCGGCCCCCGACACGAGGGCGACCGCGAGTCCGATCAGCAGGGTCAGCGGCGAGCCGTCACCGATCGCAGACATCGTCATGGCGGCGGTCACGCTGGAGAAGACCAGCACGCCGCCGACCGAGAGATCGATGCCCGCGGTGATGATGACGTAGGTGGCCCCGGCCGCCATCACGAGCAGGATCGCCGCGTCGGTGAGCAGGTTGATGAAGTTGTTGACGGTGAAGAAGGCTCCAGGACGCAGCACACCGAACACGATCACCAGCGACACCATGGCGAGGAAGAGGCGGAAGGTGTCGCTCGTCACGACTCGTCGCCAGAACGGCGGACGCTGGTACAGATCTGCGGAGCCGATCACGGCGGTGGACATGGTCTCCTCATTGGGGGCGATCATGGTTACTTCCCTTCCTTCTCGCCGCTCGTCATCGCCGCGACGAGATCATCGACGGAGGTGGTGGCCGCGTCGAACGTCGCGACGCGCTGACCGAGCCGGAGCACCTCGACTCGGTCGCTGACCTCGAGCACCTGAGGCATGTTGTGGCTGATGAGGACGACGGCGATGCCGGCGTCGCGCACTCGGCGGATGAGCTCGAGCACCTGCTTCGTCTGGACCACGCCGAGAGCCGCGGTGGGTTCATCCATGAAGATGATCCGCTTCGCCCACATGGCCGCGCGGGCAACGGCGACCGACTGCTTCTGTCCGCCGGACAGCTCGGCGACCGGAGCGGTGATGTCTTTGAGCTTGACCCCGAGATCCGACATCTCGCGCTCGGCGGTGTCGAGCATGCGCTTGCGGTCGAGGAACCCGAGTGCACCGAGCACGCCGCTGCGCATCAGCTCACGGCCCAGATAGAGATTCGCCGCGGGATCCAGATCCTGCGCGAGCGCCAGGTCCTGATAGACGGTCTCGATGCCGTAGCGGCGGGCGTCGTGCGGGTTCTCGAAGGCGACCGGCTTGCCGTCGAAGCGGATCTCTCCCGAGTCCGGACGGATGGCGCCGGCGAGCATCTTGACGAGCGTACTCTTGCCGGCACCGTTGTCGCCGATGAGCGAGACGATCTCGCCGGGGTAGACGGTGAAGTCGGCGCCGCGCACCGCGCGGACGTGACCGAAGGACTTCACGATGCCGCTCGCCTGGAGCAGCGGCTCGCGCTGGGCTGTGGATGTCATGTCTCAAATCTCCTGTGAGGTGGGGAGGATCACCAGGTCGCGGATGTTGACGTGGCGAGGACGGGTCAGCATGAAAAGGACTGCTTCGGCGACATCCGTCGAGTCGATGCCCCTGGCGGCGGCGATCTCGGCAGCAATCTCCGTGGCCGCGTCCTCACCGATGCCCCAGAGCTCGTTGAGGACGACGCCCGGGGCGATCGCACCCATGCGAACCCCGGTCCCGACGAGTTGGCGTCGCACGCCGTGGGTGAACGACTGCATGGCGTGCTTCGATGCCGAGTAGACGGGCTCCCAGTGAATTGCCTGATGCCCCGACACCGAACTCGTGACGATGATGTCGCCGGAGCCGGCGGCGATCATGGCGGGCAGCGCTTCGCGGACCAGCGCCATGGCGCCGAAGACGTTGACATCGAGCAGGGCGCGCACCTCCGCGAGGTCGGCCTCGGCGAAATCGCCCGGAAGATAGAGGCCGGCGTTGGCGAGGAGCACGTCGATGCTGCCGAAGCGGTCCGTCGCGGCACCGATGATCTCCGATGCGCCGCCGTCGGCGGACACGTCCACCGGCACGGCCAAGTGCTCCCCGGGCAGCGACTGCGCGACCTGGCGCAGCCGCTCCGCGTTCCGACCCACGAGAACGACGCTCGCCCCCGCGTCGGCCAGTGCCCGCGCGTAGGCGCGGCCGATCCCGGAGCTCGCCCCCGTGACCACTGCGGTTGTTCCAGCAAGCTGTTCCATTGCTCGCCCCTTCCCTGTGCGCCGTTCTGGATCCGGCGTCGTTCGATGTGTGATCATCCGATTTCGCCCGCCAGCATCGTGCGCCGTAGCAGCTCGTCGGGGCGGGTGTCGATCCGCGAGGCGTGTGCGTCCGAGAGGAACACCGGGCCTCCGATCGACAGTGCCGCGCCGAGGACCTCCGCGCACTTGACGGTCATCTGGGTGATCGAGAGCGCCTCTTCGGCGGATCCCGCGAGCGCGAACACTCCGTGGTTGCGCAGGTAGATCACGCGCGGGCGCTCGCCGTGCCGATCGATGTGCTCGCGCAGGGCGTTGGATACCGCGCGGGCAAGGGGCAGGCCGGGATCGATATAGGGGACCATCAGCGGGTGGCGCCCCATCACGACGATCTGGTCGGGGAACAGCGAGCCCTCGATGAGCAGATCGGCGCGATCCGAGCACAGCAGCGCGTTCACCGGCACGGGGTGGGTGTGCAAGACGGCATCGACGCCGTCCAGACGTTGGCAGACGGCGTGCAGCACGGACTCCACGGAAGGTCGCCCGCGGCCCCACGTGGTGGCTCGACTGAAGAGCTCGCGCACGAACTCGTCGTCACCCTCGGGTCCCTCGTCGATCGCCGCCCAATAGCTCGGGAGGTCGACCTCGACGAAACTCTCGGGCCCGGCTTCGCTCATCGAGGTGCCCGTGGCCTTCACGAGCATGCGATCATCGGCCGTGCGGAGCGAGGTGTTGCCCTCTGCGAGGATGGCGAACTCGCGTTCGGGATCCCCGGCGCGTCGGGTGAGGTCCACGATCTCTGCGATACGAGAGTGGGCAGTGTCGGTCATGCGGGGGTCTCCTTGACGAGTGCGGTGTCGGTCGTCGGGTAGTGGCGGACGTGGGCGTCATCGAGAGCGTCGAACACCTCGGCGGGATGCGAGACTGCGCCGTCTGCGGCCGCCTGGATGGCGACGGTGCCGATCGCGGTCGCCTCGGCCGGCCCGGCGATGACGGGGAGGCCAGTTAATTCCGCGGTGAGACGGCACAGTCGATCGTTGCGGGATCCTCCGCCGACGATGCGGATGCGTGCGGGCTGCACCCCGGTGAGCGCGACAGTGTCGCGGACACCGGACGCGTAGGCCGCGGCGAGACTGTCGATGATCGCGTGCACGACGCTGACGCGGCCGTTCGGCAGCGCGCGACCGGCCGCGATGCAGAGCGCGCGCACGCGCGTCTCCATCGGCCCGGTTCCGAACAGTTCGGGCGCAGAGGTGGTGAAGGTTCGGGGATCGAACGGCAGACGCTGTACGGATTCGAGCAGCGAAGCGAGATCGGGGGATCCCCACTCTCGCAGGCACTCCTGCAGGATCCACAATCCGGTCTGATTCTGCAGCAGCAGTGTGCCGGTGGCGCCGTGTTCGTTCGAGAACCCCCGCAGCCGCGCTTCCTCGGTGGTGAGTGGAGCGGCGAGCGCGGCCCCGACGAGTGACCAGGTGCCGCTGGAGATGAGGACCTCTGCGACGCCGTCGCGAGACGGATCGGCGAAGGCGAACGCCGCGGCCGTGTCGTGCCCCGCGCAGCGGAATACCGTCACCTCGGCGCCGAGGCCGGTCGCGCTGCGCGCCTCGGAGGTGAGCGGGCCGACGACCGACCCCACGGCGTGCACGCGGGGGAGCGCGTCATTCGAGACCCCGACCGCCGAGGACAGTTCCGGAGTGAATGCCGGGGTATCCGCCCGCAGCAGCTGGCTCGTCGACGCGATGGTGGGGTCCGTGCCGGTCTTCCCCGTGAGCCAGTAGACCCAGAGGTCCGGCACGAAGAGGAGCGTCCGTCCGTCCGCCGTTCCGAGCGTCGACTCCGCGCTCAAACGAAGCGCCGTGTTGATCGCGTGGTCGGGGATCCCGGAGAGAGCGTATACCGATTCGACCGAGAGCGGCCGCCCGGCGACGACCGGCGCGGGATCGGGCGCGCCGCGGTAGCTGCGAACGGGCAGCTCCGCTCGCCCGTCCGCGTCGACCAGGGTCCAATCGACGCCCCAGGAGTCCACTCCGATCCCGGCCAGGCGATATCCCTCGGACTCGCACGTCGCTCCGGCGCGGCGCAGACCGACGAGCGTCTCGGCGTACAGATGCTCGACGTCCCAGACGTCGACGCCCTCCATCTCGGACACCTCGTTCGCGAAGCGGTGCACCTCCGTGAAGCGCCAGCCCGCATCGCCGTCCGGGACGCCGAGCACCACGCGTCCACTCGACGCCCCGAGGTCGACGGCGGCGTAGGCGCGTCGCTCTGGAAGGGCTGCGGAGGGGGCTTGCATGTGCGGATCACGTCCTTGTGAGGTTTCCATCGTGTGTCGAAGCAATGTTATATCCTGTTGCTTCTCACACCAAATGTAATTTTTACGCGAGCATCTAGAATGAGCGCAGAGCGGTGCGGCCCGGAGCGGTCGGCGCCGAAGGCAAAGGAGTGCAGCGCCGATGGTGGTAAACAGTACGTTCGATACCGAGCGACGCCGCGATTCGATGACGGAGCGGCTGACCCGGGATGGGTCGCTGCTCGTCAACGACGCCGCCGGCGAGTGGGGCGTGCACCCGATGACCGTGCGCCGGGATTTCGAGTACTTCGTCGATCAGGGCATCGCGAAGCGGGTGCGAGGGGGGATCATCGCACTCCGCGGAGACAGCTTTCGGCATCGCCGCCACCTCAATGCCACGGCAAAAGACGCCATCGCGATGAAGATGCTCGATCTCGTCGAGTCGGACTCCGTCATCGCGCTGGACTCATCGACGACCATCAGCGTGTTCGCGGAGCGGCTGACCAAACTGCGCGGGGTGACGGTGATCACCAACGGGCTTCCCGCGTTCGAAGCGTTGCGGGGCCGCGACGGCATCCAGGTCTTCCTCACGGGTGGCGAGCAGGAGGTGCAGAACGACTCGCTGGTCGGCCCGCTCGCGGAAGCTGCGCTGTCGCACTTCCTGATCGGCACCGCCTTCGTCTCGACGATGAGCCTCGATCCGGGAGTCGGCGCGGGCGAGAACACCCTCGCGCAGGTGTCCTACAAGCGTGCGCTCGCCGCCCGATCCGGCAGGCTCGTCCTCGCGATCGACGCATCGAAGCTCGGCACCCAGGCGCGGTTCCGATCATTCGATTTCAGTGAGATCGATGTGCTCGTCACGGACCTGGGACCGAGCGATCCGCGGCTCGACCCGTATCGCGACCTCGTCGGGGAGATCCGATAGCTCGTCGGCCGGAGGGCCCTAGATGGCGGTGTACCCGCCGTCGATGATGAGGTCCTGACCCGTGATGTAGGTCGAAGCCGCAGAGGCCAGGAAGAGCACCAGGCCGTGCAGATCGGCCGGTTCGCCCATGCGTCCGGCCGGGATCCGTGCGATCCAGTCCCGGGCGAGCTCAGGATTCGCCTCGGTGAACTGTCGGGTCATATCCGAGAGGAAGTACCCCGGGGAGATGGAGTTGACGCGGATCCCTGAGGGGGCCCACTCGACGGCGAGCGACTTGGCAAGGTGCGCCACTGCGGCCTTTGACGCGTTATAGGAGGCCTGGAACTGCGGGACGTTGACGATCGATCCGGACATCGACGCCACGAGCACCGCGCTGCCGGTGAGGCCATCGCGCAGGAGGCTGCGAGCGAACGCTTGGCTGGCGAAGAACGTCCCATCGAGATTCACCGACATGACGCGACGCCACTCCTCTGCTGAAACGTCGACCGAATCATTCCACGCGGTGATGCCGGCCGCGGTGATGAGGGTGCGCGGAGTGCCGAGCTGATCCGCGGCCTCCGCGAAGGCTGCGGCTACCGCGGCCTGATCCGTGACGTCGACGCGGAGGCCGACGGCGGAGACTCCGTGCTCGTCGGCCAGCCTCGTCGCCGAGTCCGAGACCTCCGGCAGCACGTCCAGGAGGGCGACCGATGTTCCTGTCGCGGCGAGCGCACTGGCGAGCGAGTAGCCGAGACCGCGTGCACCCCCCGTGATCACGGCCGGACTGGTCGCGGTTGCGTGCTGCTCCATGCTGATCTCCTCTGATCTGGCTATGTTCGAAACTGTTACTTATTCAGTGATAGCACAACCAAGACCGCATTGCACGGTGCACTCGGGCGCGCGGGTCTGGAGCCATGCGGGCGAGGCGCGCCGCGGGGCCCGGACTCGCGTTCTCCGAGGCGAGGGCGACTACGGGGCCGTCGACCCCGCCGGCACGTGAACGCGGTCCACGGCCACACCGTGGGCGCGCCACGCCTCAGCGGTCGACTCGGAGAACCCGTCGTCGGTCACGAGATGCGCGACCGCCGACGCGGGTACGACGCTGTGCTGCCCGAAACCCTCGGACTTCGACGAGTCGAAGAGCCCCACCACCCGGTGCGCCGTCGCGGCGATCGCGCGTTTCGTCTCGGCCTCCGAGAACGAGCGCTCGAGGAGACCGTGCTCAATCGACAGCGCGGCGGCTCCGAAGAATGCGGTGTCGATCCTGCCGTAGCCGCGAAGCAGCTCGGGTGGGAACCCCACCGTCGAGTACGCCGTTCGCCGCACGCTGCCCCCGAGTAGGACCACGGAGAGCTCGCTGCGTTCTGCGAGCTGGGTCGCCACGCGCAGGGAGTTCGTCACGACCGTAATGTCGGCCCGGTCGACGAGTTCGAGCGCGAGGTAGTAGCCCGTCGATGATGAATCGAGTGAGATGACGGCGTTCGGGCCGATGAGCTCCGCAGCTCGCCGCGCGATCGCGCGCTTCGCGGCAACGCGGTGCCCGAGTCGGACCGCCCACGGCCCCTCCTCGGACGAGCGCAGGCGCGCGCCACCGCGCAGGCGTTCCACCAGTGCGCTGTCCACCAGGTGGTCGAGGTCCTTGCGGATGGTGACGGCGGAGACCCCGAGGGCCTCGGCGAGGGCCCCCACGGGCACCTGTTCCTGGCCCTCGAGCAACCCCAGGATGCGCTCGCGTCGCTCTGGTGCAGTTCGGATCATGATTGCTCACTCTACCCGGGAGATCGACGTCCGACACCTGCGGACGCCTGCGAATGAAAACTCATTTGCTTTCGAATGAAATGCTATGATCTTGTCTTCGAAAGCAACTGTGTCTATCGTGGACGCATACTCCGAGCTTGAAAGGCCGCCAATGACGCACACGGACCCCACCGCACAGGCACTCATCACCCGCTCGAACCGACTCGGCGCCGACAAGAAGAACACGAACTTCGCGGGTGGCAACACCTCGGCCAAGGGCGGTGCGACGGATCCCGTCACCGGTGAGTCCGTCGAACTCATGTGGGTCAAAGGCTCGGGCGGTGACCTCGGCACGCTGACGGAGGCCGGCCTCTCGGTGCTGCGCCTCGACCGCATGCGCGCGCTCGTGGACGTGTACCCGGGGCTCGACCGCGAGGACGAGATGGTGGCCGCGTTCGACTACTGCCTGCACGGCAAGGGCGGCGCGACGCCGTCGATCGACACCGCGATGCACGGCCTCGTGAACGTCGCGCACGTCGACCACCTGCACCCGGACTCCGGCATCGCGATCGCCACGGCCGCCGACGGCGAGGCGCTCACCGCGAAGATCTTCGGCGGCAAGGTGCTGTGGGTGCCCTGGCGCCGCCCCGGCTTCCAGCTCGGTCTCGACATCTCGGCGCTGCAGGCGGCTCACCCCGACGCGATCGGGTGCATCCTCGGCGGCCACGGCATCACCGCCTGGGGCGACACGAGCGAGGAGTGCGAGCGCAACTCGCTGTGGATCATCGACACGGCGGCGGCGTACATCGCCGAGCACGGTGCCGCCGAGCCGTTCGGCCCGGTCGTCACCGGCTTCGAGGCGCTGCCGGAGGCCGAGCGCCGCGCGCGTGCGGCGGCCCTCGCCCCGACGATCCGCGGCCTCGCCTCGCGCGACAAGCCGATGGTCGGCCACTTCACCGACGACGACGCGGTGCTCGACTTCCTGTCGCGCGAGAAGCTCGCGCAGCTGGCCGCACTGGGCACGAGCTGCCCGGATCACTTCCTGCGCACCAAGGTGCGCCCGCTCGTGCTCGACCTACCCGCCACGGCAACGGTCGACGAGCAGATCGCCCGCCTGCAGGAGCTGCACGAGGCGTACCGCGCCGACTACCGCGCCTACTACGAGGCGCACGCCGACGCCGACAGCCCGGCAATGCGCGGCGCGGACCCGCTAATCGTGCTGATCCCGGGAGTCGGCATGTTCTCGTACGGCGCGAACAAGCAGACCGCTCGGGTCGCGGGGGAGTTCTACCTCAACGCGATCAACGTGATGCGCGGCGCCGAGGCGCTCTCGACGTACGCCCCGATCAGCGACGCGGAGAAGTTCCGCATCGAGTACTGGGCGCTCGAGGAGGCGAAGCTGCAGCGGCTGCCGAAGCCGAAGTCGCACCAGGGCCGGATCGCGTTCGTGACCGGTGCCGCCTCCGGCATCGGCAAGGCCATCGCGACGCGGCTCGCGGCCGAGGGCGCGTGCGTCGTGGTCGCGGACCTCGATCTGGAGAAGGCGCGGGCCGCGGCGGCCGAACTCGGCTCCACCGACGTGGCGGTGGGCGTGGCGGCGAACGTCGCCGACGCCGATGCCGTGCAGGCCGCGATGGACGCCGCGATCCTCGCCTTCGGCGGCGTCGATCTCGTCGTGAACAACGCCGGACTCTCGCTCTCGAAGCCCCTGCTCGAGACGACGGAGCAGGACTGGGATCTGCAGCACGACGTCATGGCGAAGGGCTCGTTCCTCGTGTCGAAGGCGGCGGCTCAGGCGCTCATCTCCCAGGGCCTCGGCGGCGACATCATCTACATCTCCTCCAAGAACAGCGTGTTCGCCGGCCCCAACAACATCGCCTACTCGGCGACGAAGGCGGATCAGGCCCACCAGGTCCGACTGCTCGCGGTCGAGCTCGGCGAGCACGGCGTGCGCGTCAACGGCATCAACCCCGACGGTGTGGTGCGCGGATCCGGCATCTTCGCCTCGGGCTGGGGCGCGAACCGCGCCGCGACATACGGCGTGAACGAGGAGGATCTCGGCCAGTTCTACGCGAACCGCACGATCCTGAAGCGCGAGGTCGTCCCCGAGAACGTGGCCGATGCGGTCTACGTGCTCACCGGCCCCGAGCTCACCCGCACCACCGGACTGCACATCCCCGTCGACTCGGGTGTGGCAGCAGCGTTCCTCCGATGACCGCCACCCCGAGCGCCGTCGCGGCGGTCGACCTCGGCGCCACCAGCGGGCGAGTGATCGTCGGCCGTCTCGAGGACGGTGTGCTACAGACCCGGCACATCGCCCGCTTCGCGAACGACCCGGTGCACACCCCCGACGGCATGCACTGGAACCTGCTCGAGCTGTACCGCCAGGTCACCCTCGGGCTCGCGGCCGCCGAGCGCGAGGCACCCGGTGAGATCGCGAGCGTCGGGATCGACTCCTGGGCCGTCGACTACGGGCTGTTCCGAGGCGACCGCCTGCTCGGCACGCCGTATCACTACCGCGATGCCCGGAACGAGGCCGGTGTCGCTGCGGTCCACCAGCTCGTGAGCGCTGAGGAGCTCTACGCCCGCAACGGCCTGCAGCACCTCACGTTCAACACCCTGTTCCAGCTCGCGACCGAGGGGGAGATGCTCGCGTTCGCCGACCGTCTCCTGCTCGTGCCCGACCTGCTGAACTTCTGGCTCACCGGCGCCCAGGTCGCCGAGCGCACCAACGCCTCGACGACCGGGCTGCTCGACGCGCGCACCGGCGAGTGGGACCTGGAGCTCGCGGCGCGGCTCGGGATCCCGGCCGGCCTGCTGCCGCGGCTCGTCGACGCCGGCACCCCGATCGGCACCCTCAGCGCCGACGTCGCGCGCACCGTCGGCCGGGCGCTCGACGTCGTGGCCGTCGGATCGCACGACACGGCGTCGGCGGTGGTGGCGATCCCGAACTCGGGTCGCGACTTCGCCTACATCTCGTGCGGCACGTGGGGGCTCGTCGGCCTCGAGCTCGACGCCCCCGTGCTCACCGACGACGCCCGACGGGCGAACTTCACGAACGAGGGCGGCGTCGACGGCCGCACCCGGTTCCTGCACAACGTGATGGGGCTGTGGCTGCTCTCGGAGTCGCTGCGGCACTGGGAGCCCGGTGCCACCGACGCGCAGCGCTCCAGCCTGCTCGGCGAACTGCTCGCCGAGGCCGCGCGGGTGCCCTCCGACGTGCCGGTGTTCGACGTGAACGACCCGGCGTTCCTCCCCGCGGGGGACATTCCCGAGCGGATCCGGTCCTGGTACCGCAGGCGCGGCGAGCGGGTGCCCGAGACCCGGGCCGAGGTGGTGCGCTGCATCATCGAGAGCCTTGCCGAGGCCTTCGCGGAGGCCGTGCGGGAGGCCTCGCGTCTGGCTGACCACGACGTGTCGGTCATCCATCTCGTCGGCGGCGGCTCGCAGAACACCCTGCTGTGCCAGGCAACCGCCAACCGCTCCGGCCTGCGCGTCGTCGCGGGCCCCACCGAGGCCACCGCGATGGGCAACCTGCTGATCCAGGCCCGCGCGCTCGGCCAGCTCGCCCCGGAACTCGGGGCCGTCCGCGAGGTCGTCACGCGGTCGTCGCACGTCATCGAATATCTGCCCCGATAGGTCCCACCATGGTCACACGCCAATTCCCCAACCCCGCCGAGCTGCTCGATCTCATGCAGTTCAAGAAGCCGCAGTTCAACGGCAAGAAGCGCCGGCTCGACAGCGCGCTCACGATCTACGACCTGCGCGCCATCGCCAAGCGGCGCACTCCCGCGGCCGCCTTCGACTACACCGACGGATCCGCGGAGGGCGAGCTCTCCCTCTCGCGGGCACGCCAGGCCTTCGAGGACGTGGAGTTCCACCCGTCGATCCTGCGCGACGTCTCGAACGTCGACACGAGCACGACGGTGTTCGGCGGGCCATCCGCCCTGCCGTTCGGGATCGCCCCCACGGGCTTCACCCGGCTCATGCAGACGGAGGGGGAAATCGCGGGCGCCGGCGCGGCTGCGGCCGCCGGGATCCCCTTCACGCTGTCGACGCTCGGCACGACCTCGATCGAGGACGTGAAGGCAGAGAACCCGCACGGCCGCAACTGGTTCCAGCTCTACGTCATGCGCGAGCGCGAGATCAGCTACGGGCTCGTCGAGCGGGCCGCCGCGGCCGGCTTCGACACCCTGATGTTCACCGTCGACACCCCGGTCGCCGGTGCGCGCCTGCGCGACAAGCGCAACGGCTTCTCGATCCCGCCGCAGCTGAGCCTCGGCACCATCGCGAACGCGATCCCGCGCCCCTGGTGGTGGTGGGACTTCCTGACGACGCCCAAGCTCGAATTCGCCTCGCTGTCGACCACGGGCGGCACGGTCGGAGAGCTGCTCGACTCGGCGATGGATCCGTCGATCTCCTTCGAGGATCTGGAGATCATCCGCGGCATGTGGCCGGGCAAGCTCGTCGTGAAGGGCGTGCAGAACGTCGAGGACTCGAAGAAGCTCGCGGGCCTCGGGGTCGACGGCATCATCCTGTCGAACCACGGCGGGCGCCAGCTCGACCGCGCTCCGATCCCGTTCCATCTGCTTCCCGAGGTCGCCCGCGAGGTCGGCAAGGACACCGAGATCACGATCGACACGGGCATCATGAACGGGGCCGACATCGTCGCGTCGATCGCGCTCGGCGCGAAGTTCACACTCATCGGGCGCGCGTACCTCTACGGGCTCATGGCCGGCGGCCGCGCCGGGGTGGACCGCGCGATCGCGATCCTCGCCGACCAGGTCGTGCGCACCATGAAGCTGCTGGAGGTGTCCTCCCTCGAGGAGCTGACGCCCGCGCACGTCACGCAGCTCGAGCGTTTGGTGCCCCGCGCGCGGGGCTGAGCGTTCGGAGTACCACGGGGCTGGCCGGTGAGGCCGGCCCCGTGGTATTCTGGAGGGCCCGGCACAGTCGGGATTTGGTAATTCAACAGTGTGTGAAGTGAATGCCCTGCGCAGGGCGGCATCGGCGGTCACGTCGATGGGATCCTGCTCACGGGGCCGATCGGTTTCGACACGTCGATTTGAGACTGTGAGAAGCGGGTCGAGGACGCGGAGTTATCTCGTAAACGCTCTCCGCAAACAATAGGTGCTAACGCTAAGCGCACCGACTTCGCTCTCGCTGCCTAAGCACGAGACCGAGTCCGTCAGGCCGGGTGTGCCTCCGCCCCGGTTTCCTGGCGTCATTTAGGGGGCTTGCTGGTGCGTTGCGTCTCTGGGCGCACCGGGACTTTCACTGAGACTGGGCCTGTCGCACTAGGTGTTCGTGGCAAAGGGCGGGGCCGAGTAGAACGCAATCACGAACTACACTCGTAGAAGGCACGGAATCGTCGAAGTGGACCGGGGTTCGATTCCCCGCGGCTCCACGACGGGCGTCACCTCACACACGGCGATCGAGCACCGAAGGCCATCCGCGAGGGTGGCCTTCGGCGTGTCCGCCCCTTGTTGCGCGCCCGACCGGGTCGCTACGCTGGTGCTGTCCGGTGGATGCCCGCAACGCCCGCGTCCCAGCACGATTCGCACGCGAGCACTCGAGGAAGCATTGCAGTCACGTCGGTTCACCCACGAGGAGCATCTGAGCGCCCCCTACGCGGACGCGCTCGACGCGCACGCCGCGCGGTCGCCCCTCATGTTCATGGTGCCGAGCCACTCGGGCACGCACGAGGGGCTCTCCGAGGACTTGGCCGCCTTCGCCGGGGAGCGGGCGATCGAGATGGACATCCCGCAACTCGTGGACGGGATCGACTCGGGGGTCGACACCCCGTTCGACCGGGCCGAGGCGCTCGCCGCCGACGCCTGGGGTGCGGAGCGGTGCTGGTTCCTCGCGAACGGCTCGTCCCAGGGCAATCGCATGGCGATCGTCGCCGCGGCGGGGCTCGCGGTCGGCGACGGGATCGTGGCGCAGCGGAGCGCGCATTCGAGCCTGCTGGATGGCCTCATCGTGTCCGGTCTCACCCCGCACTTCGTCGACCCCAGCATCGATGATGCGCTCGGGATCAACCACGGGGTGACGCCCGAGCGCATCGCGGCCGCTCTCGACGCCGCGGAGGCGACCGGCTCGCGGATCGCGGCCGCGTACGTGATCTCTCCCAGCTACTTCGGCGCGGTCAGCGACATCCGCGGGCTCTCGGCGGTTGCGCACGCGCGCGGGATCCCGCTCATCGTGGATGCCGCGTGGGGGGCGCACTTCGGGTTCCACGATCGACTGCCCGCGTTCCCCACCGCCGAGGGCGCCGACATCGTGGTGACGAGCACCCACAAGATGGGCGGCAGCCTGAGCCAGTCCGCGATGCTGCACCTCGCCCCCGGGCCCTTCGCCGAGCGCCTCCGCCCCCTGCTCGAGCGCGCGCACCGGCTGACGCAGACCACCAGCGCCAGTTCGCTGCTGCTCGGTTCGCTGGACGTCGCGCGGCGCGCCCTCGTGACCCGCGCGGACCTCATCGAGCGGAGCATCGACCTCGCGCGCGGCTTCACCGTGTGGCTCCAGAATCATCCGGTCCTCGGCGCCGCGAGCGACTCCTTCGGCGCATTCCCCGACATCGTGGAGATCGATCCGCTCCGGGTGTCGGTGGACGTGAGTGCGCTCGGGATCTCGGGGTACGACGTGCGCTCCCGGCTCGCGCAGGAGTTCGGCATCTTCGTCGAGATCGCCACGGTCCGCGCCGTCGTCGCATTTTTCGGTCCGGGCAAGGACCTCGACACCGAGCGCCTCGCCGCGGCCCTCGACACGATCGTCGCGTCCGCCGGACGCGCGAGGGATGCGCGTGTCGACGACGACAGCTCCCGCGCGGCGCTGCGGCTGCCGCGGTCGGGGGAGCGCCGCATGAGCCCGCGTGATGCGTACTTCGCGGCGAGCGAGGTCGTGCCGTATACGGAAGCGGTCGGTCGGGTGTCCTCCGACTCGCTCGCGGCGTATCCTCCCGGCATCCCGAACGTCACCCCGGGCGAGACGATCGGCCTCGACACCATCGAGTTCCTCCGGTCGGTCGCGGCCTCCCCGATCGGGTACGTGCGAGGCGCGGTCGATCCCGCCGTCGACACGTTCCGGGTGGTGCGGTGACCTCGATCAGACGGGTCGCGGTGGTGGTGCGCGAGGGTGCCAAACCGCTCGACGTCGGGATCCCGGCCCAGGTCTTCGCGACCCGGGCGAGCATGCCCTACGAGGTGCGTGTCTGCGGCGTCGCGCCGGGGCTGATCCCGGGCGGCGACGGGCTGTCATACTCCGTGGACCAGGGGCTCGAGGCGCTCGAGGCGCTGCGGGCCGATGATCTCGTGTTCCTGCCCGGCACGCGGAAGCCCGATCGCGAGCGGCCGCCCGAGGTGCTGCTCGATGCCCTCATCGCCGCGCACGAGCGCGGAGTGCGGCTCGCGGCGATCTCGACCGGTGCCTTCGCCCTCGCGGCCACGGGTCTGCTCGACGGCAAGCGTGCGACGACCCACTGGCACTACGCACGCGCGTTCGCGGCGCAGTTCCCCGAGGTGCGGGTCGATGAGAGCGTGCTGTTCGTCGACGAGGGCTCGGTCCTGACGTCGGCGGGCGCCGCCTCCGGGATCGACCTCTGCCTGCACATCCTCCGCGCCGACCTCGGCATGTCGGCCGCGAACCACGCGGCGCGCCGGCTTGTCGCCGCGCCCTACCGCAGCGGCGGGCAGGGCCAGTACGTGCGACGCAGCGTGCCGGAGGCGCAGACCGGCGAGCGGCTCGCCGGCACGAGGGAGTGGGCGCTCCACCGGCTCCACGAGCCGCTCACCATCGCTCGCCTGGCCGCCCACGCCCGGGTCTCCGAGCGCACCCTGTCGCGGCGCTTCACGGAGGAGACGGGGTACACCCCCATGCAGTGGGTGATGCGCGCCCGGCTCGACCTCGCGCGGGAGCTGCTGGAGAACAGCGAACTGGGCATCGACGCGGTCGCCACGGCCGTCGGACTCGGCACCGGCGTGAACCTCCGACTCCACTTCCGACGGATCCTCGGCACCACCCCCTCGGAGTACCGCCGCACCTTCACCCGGGGCGAATAGCAACTTGGCGAGATCCTTTCGATAGGTGGCATTGGTGCCACTGGTACGGAGGGTTCCGATCGCGGGATCCTGGTGGCACAACAGAAAGGGCGGTCATGAGCGGTCGTATTGCAATCAACGGGTTCGGGCGAATCGGCAGGGGGGTGCTGCGTGCACTGCTCGAGCAGTCGAGCGACCTCGAACTCGTCGCCATCAACGACCTGACCGATGGCGCCGCACTCGCGCAGCTCTTCAACTTCGACTCGGTGTACGGTCGGGCCGCGACCCGCATGCACGTCGAGGGCGACGAGCTCGTCGTGGGCGACCGCCGCATCAAGATCCTCGCCGAGCGCGATCCGTCGCAGCTGCCCTGGGGTGAGCTCGGGATCGATGCGGTGCTCGAGTCGACCGGACGCTTCACCAAGGCGAAGGACGCCCGCCAGCATCTCGAGGCCGGCGCGCGTCGGGTGCTCGTCAGCGCGCCCTCCTCGGGCTCCGACGTCACGCTCGTGCGCGGGGTGAACGAGGACGCGTACGTGCCGAACAGTCACTTCGTGATCTCCAACGCCTCCTGCACCACCAACGCCCTTGCGCCGCTCGCCCAGGTGCTGCACCAGCTCGCGGAGATCGAGCAGGGGTTCATGATGACGGTGCACGCGTACACGCAGGATCAGAGCCTCGTGGACGGCCCGCACTCGGATCCGCGTCGCGCCCGCGCCGCCGCGCTGAACATCGTGCCCTCGTCGACGGGCGCGGCTCGTGCGATCGGCAAGGTGCTCCCCGAGCTCGACGGCAAGCTCAGCGGCGATTCGATCCGCGTGCCGGTGCCGGTCGGCTCCATCGTCGAGCTGACCGCCGTGGTCGGCCGCGACGTGACCGTCGACGAGGTCCGCGCGGCGTACCGCGAGGCGGCCGAGGGTCGTCTGCGCGGGATCCTCGAGTACTCCGAGGATCCGCTCGTCTCCTCCGATATCGTCGGCAACCCGGCGTCGTCGGTGTTCGACTCGGAGCTCGTGCGCGTGGAGGGTCGGCTCGTCAAGGTGTCGTCCTGGTACGACAACGAGTGGGGCTTCTCGAACCGCGTCGCCGAAACGCTCGCGAAGCTCGCGAACTAGTCTCAGGTGGGGCGGGCGCTGTGCCCGGCGTGCGCCCCACCTGTGTGTCCCTCCGGGATCTGCGGACGCGGGCCGCATCCGAGCTGGACACTTCTCCCATACGATGGAGCGCATGACCAGCCCGACGCCCCGCGCCAGGAAACGGCCGGAGGAGCGTCGCGCGGAGATCCTGCAGGAGGCGTCGCGCATTGCGCTCGACGACGGCCTCGAGCGGATCACCCTCCGCGCCGTGGCGGACCGCCTCGCGGTGCGGCCGGGGCTCATCAGTCACTACTTTCCCGCGGCCGAGGATCTCGTCGCGGCGGCGTTCGCCCGTGCGGTCACGGGGGAGCGGGAGCGGCTGTTCTCGACCGCCGGCGGCCCCACGGAGCGGCTCGCGCGGCTCGTGCGCCGGGTGACCACGGGCGAAGCCGATGATCTGGCCCGACTGTGGCTGAACGCCCGGCATCTCGGCCGCTTCAGTGCCGTACTCGCCGGTGTGCTCGCCGAGCAGGAGGCCGTCGACCGGGAGCGCATGCAGGCGCTGATCGAGGCGGGGGTCGCCGCGGGGGAGTTCCGCACCGGGGATCCGTTCGCGGCGTGCGTCCGGATCTTCGTCGCCATCGACGGATTCTCGGTGTACGTCAACGCCTCGGATACGTTCGAGGAGCCCGCCTACACCCGGTTCGTCAGCGACGTCTGCGAGTGGACGCTCGGGCTCCCGCCCGGGTCGCTGCTGCGGGATCGCGCGTAGCGGGGGCTCTCAGGCCCTCGGCGCGCGAAGCCGCAGGATCAGCGCCGCGATGAGGCGCCAGCCGACGAGGAGCAGCGCCAGCGTACCGATCGAGACGAGCACAAACGGCAGCGCGGTGCCGGCGCCCGTGATGGCGCGGAGCAGCAGCCCGATCCCGACCGTGCCGATCCAGACGGGCACACCGGAGCGCACCGGGGCGAGCGGATGCTGCGAGATGCGCGCCGACACCCACGTGATGAGGAGGCCGAGGAGGAACGGCCAGGCGGTCTCGAGGAGGCCGAGGAGCGTCGCCTCGCGCGCGTGACTGCTGCGCCCGAGCCCCGCGAACAGGAGAACGAGCGCCGCATCACCCGCGAGCGCAAAACCAGCGGCCCGCGACCAGCGGCCGGACCGCGCGGAGCCCGCGGGCATCAGACCACCCCGGCGCCGGGCCGGGCCGCCGCGACCACGTCGATCACGGCCGCGTGCAGCCGTCCGTTGGTCGCGAGGGAGCTCCCGTTCCACGCGGTCTCCGCGCCGTCGATATCCGTGAACCGCCCGCCGGCCTCGCGCACGATCGGCACGAGCGCGGCGAGATCGTAGGGCTTCACGTCGAATTCGGCGACCACGTCGAGGAGCCCCTCGGCGAGCAGCATGTACGACCACATGTCGCCGTACCCGCGATCCCGCCACACGGCGCGGCTGAGCGCGATGAGCGGCTCCAGATAGCCCGCGAGGTCCCACTGCTGGATGCTCTGGAAGCTGAGCGACGCGTGCTCGAGCTCGGGCACCCCGGAGACGGCGAGCCGCCGCGGGACCTCGCCCGCCTTCTGCCCCCAGGATCCGTGCCCGATCTCGGCCCACCAGCGCTCCCCGAACGCGGGCGCCGAGACGACGCCGACGCTCGGTTCACCGGCGACCTCGAGGGCGATGAGGGTCGCCCAGTTGGGGACGCCGCGCAGGAAGTTGGACGTGCCGTCGATGGGGTCGAGGATCCAGCGGCGCTCGCCGCGCTCCTCGCGGCCCGACTCCTCGCCGAAGAAGCTGTCGCCGGGGCGCTCCGCCGCGATGCGCTCGCGGAGCGCGTCCTCGACGGCGCGGTCCGCATCGGTGACGAACGTGCGGTCGGGTTTCGTGTCGATCGTGAGATCCGCGGCCCGGAACCGGGGGAGCGAGATGCGGTCCGCGAGGTCCGCGAGTTCGAGCGCGAATGCCAGATCGGCAGAGGGGGCGGTGGGCTGCTGCATGGGACCTCCGGTCGCGTGGGACACGAAAGGCCCGGGATCGTAACGACCACGGGCCTTGCCGGTGCGCCCCCTGGGACTTGAACCCAGAACCCATTGATTAAGAGTCAATTGCTCTGCCAATTGAGCTAGAGGCGCCTGCTGCTCGCTGAGCAACATAGCAACGTTAGCATGGGGCGCGAGCCGCTTCAAATTCGGGCGGGAACTTCCGCGTCTCCCGCGCGTGTCGCGCATCAGGGGGCGCCGCGCGGGCCGCCCGATCTACCCTCTAACGGCGGGACTTGAGCTCGCTCTCGTACTCGGTATCGGTCTCCTGCATGGCCACGCTCGCGATCGCGAGGGCGAGACCCGCGAGCCAGACGCCCCACACAAGCAGGCGGCGCCAGTCATTGCGCATGCCCTGCGTCTTGCGGGCGGTGCCGAGGGCGCCCGCTGCGGCCCCGATGACCCCGGGGTTGGTCACGTACTTGCCGATCGACACGAGGACTCCTTCGCTGAGACGGTGTGACCCCAGCCTAACGCCCCGCCATGCGATACGCTGGGTCCGTCACCCGGGCGGCCGGATGCATCGTGCGCGCACGGTGGCCCAGGCCGAGGACCGGGGCTCACGACGTACCGGACACGAACCACACGAGGAGAGGCCAGGATGGCGAAGCAGAATACCCAGGGGCTGTTCGAAGAGAGCTCGCAGGGCGCGGTGAGCGCCGTGACCGCGGTGGTGTTCGTGCTCTCGATGGTGCTCGTGGTGGGCGGCTTCATCCTCATGAGCTACGGGATCCAGCCGAGCCTCGGTGCGGCGGAGCTCTGGGTGTTCGCCGGCGGTCTCGCCGCCACCATCATCGGCTTCGTGGTGCCGTTCACGCTGCTGCCCGCCATCGGGAAGTAAGCGACGGATCCGAGCGGCGCCGCGGGGCGATAGCCCGGCGGCGCCGCTTCGTCGTTCCCGCCCCGGCCGCGCCGGTCCATCGTGACCGCTCGAGCATGTGGCGTGGGCATAGAATGGGACAATGGCAGAGATCGACATCAAGCCGCGTAGTCGCGACGTCACCGACGGGATCGAGAAGGCCGCTGCGCGCGGCATGCTCCGTGCAGTGGGCATGGGAGATGAGGACTGGGACAAGCCCCAGATCGGCATCGCCAGCTCCTGGAACGAGATCACCCCCTGCAACCTGAGCCTGGACCGGCTCGCGCAGGGCGCGAAAGAGGGCGTGCACTCGGGCGGCGGGTACCCGCTCCAGTTCGGCACCGTCTCCGTCTCCGACGGCATCTCGATGGGTCACGAGGGCATGCACTTCTCGCTCGTCTCCCGCGAGGTCATCGCCGACTCCGTCGAGACGGTCATGATGGCCGAGCGGCTCGACGGCTCCGTGCTGCTCGCCGGCTGCGACAAGTCGCTCCCCGGCATGCTCATGGCCGCGGCCCGACTCGATCTCGCGTCCGTCTTCCTGTACGCCGGATCGATCGCACCCGGCTGGGTGAAGCTCACCGATGGCACCGAGAAGCAGGTCACCATCATCGACGCCTTCGAGGCGGTCGGCGCGTGCAAGGCCGGCACCATGAGCGAGGAGGATCTGAAGCGCATCGAGTGCGCGATCGCTCCCGGTGAGGGCGCCTGCGGCGGCATGTACACCGCGAACACCATGGCGTCGATCGCCGAGGCGCTCGGCATGAGCCTGCCCGGCTCGGCCGCACCGCCCAGCGCCGACCGCCGTCGCGACTACTTCGCCCATCGCTCCGGCGAGGCCGTCGTCAACATGCTCCGCCTCGGCATCACCGCCCGCGACATCATGACCCGCAAGGCGTTCGAGAACGCGATCGCGCTGCTCATGGCCTACGGCGGATCGACGAACGCCGTGCTGCACCTGCTCGCGATCGCTCGCGAGGCCGAGGTCGACCTCACGCTCGAGGACTTCAACCGCATCGGCGCGAAGGTGCCCCATCTCGCCGACATGAAGCCGTTCGGCAAGTACGTGATGGCCGACATCGACCGCCACGGCGGTGTGCCCGTCGTGCTGAAGGCGCTGCTCGACGCAGGCCTCCTGCACGGCGACGTCATGACCGTCACCGGCAAGACCATGGCCGAGAACCTGGCCGAGCTGAACCCCGACCCGCTCGACGGCGACGTGGTGCACACGCTCGATGATCCGATCCACGCCACGGGCGGCCTGACGATCCTCCACGGCACGCTGGCGCCCGAGGGCGCCGTCGTGAAGACCGCGGGCTTCGACGCCGAGCTCTTTGAAGGCCCTGCGCGGGTGTTCGAGCGCGAGCGGGCGGCGATGGACGCGCTGACCGAGGGCAAGATCGGCAAGGGCGACATCGTCGTGATCCGGTACGAGGGTCCGAAGGGAGGACCGGGAATGCGCGAGATGCTCGCGATCACCGCCGCCATCAAGGGCGCAGGGCTCGGAAAAGATGTACTACTATTGACGGACGGACGATTCTCAGGCGGCACAACCGGCCTGTGCATCGGCCACATTGCCCCCGAGGCCACCGATGGCGGTCCGGTGGCTCTGGTGCGCGACGGTGACCTGATTCGGGTTGATATCGCCTCCCAAACGCTCGATCTGCTGGTAGACCCCGCCGAGCTCGCGGCCCGTCGAGAATCCTGGGCCCCGCTTCCCCCGCGCTACACGCGCGGCGTGTTGGCAAAGTACGCCAAGCTCGTCCGCTCCGCCTCCGAGGGCGCGATCACGGGCTAGTCCTGTTGCGCCTGCGCAGCAGGCCCCTGGTGTTGCCACGCCGCGGCGTGAACCGCCCCATCCTCAACTGAGAAAGCCAGACATGACCTCGGAATCGAGTGCAGTGCCAGTTCAATCAACAGCCGCCGAACCGCGTGGGGAGCGGATGACCGGTGCCCAGGCGGTCGTCCGCAGCCTTGAGGCGCTCGGTGTCACCGACGTCTTCGGGCTTCCCGGCGGCGCCGTGCTGCCGCTCTACGACGCGCTCATGGACGCGTCGGATCTTCACCACGTCCTGGTCCGCCACGAGCAGGGCGGCGGGCACGCCGCCGAAGGCTTCGCGGCGGCCGGGGGCAAGGTCGGCGTCTGCATCGCCACCTCCGGCCCCGGAGCGACGAACCTCGTGACGGCGATCGCCGACGCCTACATGGACTCGGTGCCGCTGCTCGCGATCACCGGCCAGGTGTTCTCGCACCTCATGGGTTCGGACGCGTTCCAGGAGGCCGACATCGTGGGGATCACGATGCCGATCACGAAGCACTCCTTCCTGGTGACCCGCCCTGAGGAGGTGCCGGGCGCGATCGCCGCGGCCTACCACCTCGCCTCGACGGGGCGGCCGGGACCGGTGCTCGTCGATATCACGAAGGACGCCCAGGAGGGCCTCGTCGACTTCGTGTGGGATCCGCGGGTCGATCTCGCGGGGTACCGCCCGATCACCAAGGCGAACAGCAAGCAGATCCAGGCGGCCGCCGACCTCATCTCGCAGGCGCAGCGACCGGTGTTCTACGTCGGCGGCGGTGTGGGCCGCGCCGGTGCCTCCGAGGAGCTGCTCCAGCTCGTCGAGCTCGTCGGCGCTCCCGTCGTGACCACCCTCATGGCGCGCGGTGTCTTCCCCGACTCGCACCCGCAGCACCTCGGTATGCCCGGCATGCACGGCACGGTGCCCGCGGTGCTCGCGCTGCAGGAGTCGGACCTGCTCATCACGCTCGGCGCGCGCTTCGACGACCGCGTCACCGGCAAGGCGGCGCTGTTCGCCCCCGACGCCAAGGTGATCCACGCCGACATCGATCCGGCCGAGATCGGCAAGATCCGCGCGGCCGATGTGCCGATCGTGGGCGACGCCGCCGAGGTGATCGCGGACCTCATCGCCGCGGTCTCGACCGCGAAGGTGAGCCGCGAGTGCGCGATCATCTCGCCGTGGTGGGAGCGCCTGCACCTGCTGCAGGAGAAGTTCCCGCTCGGCTACCAGCCGACGAGCGACGGTCTCCTCTCCCCGCAGCACGTGATCCAGCGCATCGGTGAGCTCACCGGCCCCGAGGGTGTCTACGCCGCGGGCGTCGGCCAGCACCAGATGTGGGCCGCCCAGTTCATCAAGTACGAGCGTCCGAACGCGTGGCTCAACTCGGGCGGTGCGGGCACCATGGGCTACGCGGTCCCCGCCGCGATGGGCGCCAAGGTCGCAGAACCGGACCGCGTCGTGTGGGCGATCGACGGCGACGGCTGCTTCCAGATGACGAACCAGGAGCTCGCCACCTGCGTGGTGAACAACATCCCGATCAAGGTCGCGATCATCAACAACTCGTCCCTCGGCATGGTGCGGCAGTGGCAGACCCTCATCTACGACGGTCGCTACTCGAATACCGAGCTGAACACGGGCCACGGGAGTGCGCGCATCCCCGACTTCGTGAAGCTCGGCGACGCCTACGGCTGCCTCGCGATCCGCGTCGAGCGCGAGGATCAGATCGATGACGCGATCCGCCTCGCCCTCGAGACGAACGACCGGCCCGTGGTCATCGACTTCGTCGTGAGCTCGGATGCGATGGTGTGGCCGATGGTCCGCCAGGGCACCTCGAACAGCGACATCCAGTACGCCCTTGAGCACGCCCCCGAGTGGGAGGAAGAGTAGAGATGAGCCGTCACGTACTCAGCCTCCTCGTGGAGGACAAGCCGGGTCTGCTGACCCGCGTGGCCGGGCTGTTCGCCCGTCGTGGATTCAACATCGAGTCCCTCGCCGTCGGCCCGACCGAGATGCGCGGTCTGTCGCGGATCACGGTGGTCGTGGACGAGGACGAGACACTGCTCGAGCAGGTGACGAAGCAGCTCAACAAGCTCGTCAACGTCATCAAGATCGTCGAGCTGGAGGAGTCCAGCTCGGTGCAGCGCGAGCACGTGCTCATCAAGGTCCGCGCCGACAACCAGACGCGCTCGCACGTGCTCGAGGCGGTCAACCTGTTCCGAGCCCGCGTCGTCGACGTGGTGCCCGACGCGCTCACCATCGAGGTGACGGGCGACACCGGCAAGATCGACGCCTTCCTGAAGGTCCTCGAACCCTACGGGATCAAGGAGATCGCCCAGTCCGGGCTCATCGCGATGGGCCGCGGATCGAAGTCCATCACGGAGCGCGTCTTCAAGAACTAGCGGGATCGCACCGATCCCGTGTCACACCCGGCCGCTTCCCGCGGCCCGCACCACCGACCAGCATTCCCCGCACCACACAACGAAGGAGAGTCACACGTGGCTGAGATGTACTACGACGCCGACGCTGATCTGTCGATCATCCAGGGCAAGAAGGTGGCCGTCGTCGGCTACGGCTCGCAGGGCCACGCGCACGCAATGAACCTGCGCGACTCGGGCGTTGAGGTTGTTATCGCGCTCAAGGAGGGCTCGAAGTCGATTCAGAAGGCCGAAGAGGCTGGCTTCACGGTGAAGACTGTGGCCGATGCTGCCGAGTGGGCCGACCTGATCATGGTGCTCGCACCCGATCAGCACCAGCGCACCATCTACAATGAGTCGATCAAGCAGCACCTCACCTCGGGCAAGACGCTCGCGTTTGCTCACGGCTTCAACATTCGCTTCGGTTACATCGAGACGCCCGAGGGTGTTGACGTGATCCTTGTGGCCCCCAAGGCCCCGGGCCACACCGTGCGCCGCGAGTTCGAGGCTGGCCGCGGCATCCCCGACATCATTGCCGTTGAGGTTGACGCCTCGGGCACCGCGTGGGAGACCGCAAAGTCGTACGCAAAGGCCATCGGTGGCACCCGCGCCGGCGTCATCAAGACGACCTTCACCGAGGAGACCGAGACCGACCTGTTCGGCGAGCAGGCCGTGCTCTGCGGCGGCACCTCGCAGCTCGTGCAGTACGGCTTCGAGACGCTGACCGAGGCCGGCTACCAGCCCGAGATCGCCTACTTCGAGGTGCTGCACGAGCTCAAGCTCATCGTGGACCTCATGTGGGAGGGCGGCATCGCCAAGCAGCGCTGGTCGGTCTCCGACACGGCCGAGTACGGCGACTACGTCTCCGGCCCCCGCGTCATCGACGCGCGCGTCAAGGAGAACATGCAGGCCGTGCTCGCCGACATCCAGTCGGGCGCGTTCGCGAAGCGCTTCATCGAGGATCAGGACAACGGTGCCACCGAGTTCATCGAGCTCCGCACCAAGGCCGAGCAGCACCCGATCGAGAGCACCGGCCGCGAGCTGCGCAAGCTCTTCGCCTGGAAGCAGACCGATTCGGACTACGTCGACGGCAGCGCGGCGCGCTAGTCGGTTCGAACGCACGAAGGGCCCGGGGATCACTCCCCGGGCCCTTCTGCGTGTTGGGTGTGCAGTTGCGCACGCGATTGCCCGGAAACGGGTGCGCAACTGCACACCGAATGCCGGGGTGCGGCTCAGTCGCGGCCGGGGGAGCCCTTACTCCGTGGTGACGTCGGTCGTGTCGTCGGTCGAACCTGTATCGGTCGAGTCGGTGTCGGTCGAGTCCGTCTCGGTCGTGCCGGCCGGAGCATCGTCCGCGGGGGCGTCCACGGTCTCGGCGACTGCCGCCACCTCCGCCTCGGTGTAGCCGCAGTAGTTCACCGCTTCGCTCTCCCAGCGCTTCGTGAGCCGGTCCTTGCCCGCCTCGTGCGCCGCGGCGACGGTGCCGCTATAGATCGTGCCGTCCTGCGACTCCTTGTTGACGTCCGGCACCGCCTCGCAGACGTGGAAGACGCCGCCGCTCTTCGTCCAGAAGACGAGGTCCTCTCCGGTGAGCTGCTGCACGATGTTCGTCTCCTCGGCGTACTGCTCCTGCGAGGGTGACTGATACGAGATGCCGAACGCGGTGGCGATGAGCAGCACGACGATCCCGATCCCGCCGGCCACCGCCTTCTGCTTGCCATCCATGTTCTTGTTGAGGAAGATCAGGATGATGAGCGGCAGGAACGACACGATCGCCATGATCGCGCCGAGCTGATTCTGCACGAAGAACCGCACCGTGTCGGCCTTCGACGCCGGATCGAGGCGATTCGCCTGCTTCCAGCAGAGCGATCCTGTGACCGACAGCGCACCGGTGACGACGATGGCGCCGATGAGCAGCCACATGTTGACCGGCACTTGCTTGAGGATCCAGAAGATCGCGAACGCCTGCACGCCGATGGCGAGCACCCACACGATCCAGGAGATCACGCGAAGGCGGGTGGCCTTGGCTTTCGCCTCCGGTTCCGGGGTCCAGACCGGGCCCGCGTCCTCCCCGGTGCTCCCGGCGGACCCTGCAGCGGATCCCGAGCGGGACGTCTGCTTCGTCGCCTTCGCGGGCTTCGGAGACTCGACGCGAACGACCTTCTTCTTCGGAGCTTCTGACACGCGCGGCTGCCTTCCCTTGGAGTGTCCCCGGAGCGTGGACGATGGCAACAGCTTAGTGGGGCCGGTCGGACGGGGTCCACGCACCGGCCGGCGGTCCCTCTCTCGGCTGCTCCGGAGGACGGCGTCGGTAGGCTGGATCCATGCGAAAGAAGACGGCGCGGGAGGCGCGCGACAGTGCCCTCGCCAGCGGGTGGCGGGTCGAAGCGGGGGAGGATCCGATCGCGGACGCACCGCATCAGCCGGTGGGCGCGGGCGCGGCGAAGCGCGAGGATCCGGCGTCGCCCGAGGGCTCGGACGGGGTCGAAACCGCAGCGGTCGAGCCGACTGAGGGATCCCCGGCGATCAGCAACGGCGCGCTCGTGGCGCTCGGCGTCTTCGGGGGGCTGTACCTTCTCTATACCTGGGGTTGGTTCATCGTGGCCCAGGCCTACTCCGAGGTCAATGCCTACGCCGCTGCGGGAAGCGGATCACTCGGCGGGGCGCTCCAGCAGATCGTGTTCTGGGCGGCACCGCTGGCTCCGGCGCTCTGGTTCTTCGTCGCGCTGGTCGTGAGTCGCGGCGGTCGCACGAAGCGTCTCGCGCTGGTGCTGTTCATCGGAGCGATCGTGCTGATCCCGCTCCCCATGCTGATCGCCCGGGGAGGCTGACCGTGGTGAGAATCGTGAGCGCCTGGATCGCAGGCGTGCTGCTCGGCGCGCTGTACCTGTACGCGGCCGTCGCGGCCGTCGGCAACGTGCTCGGCATGATCGGACTGGCGGGAGCTCTCGGCACCGGGCTGAGCGCCACCGGATGGCTGTGGCTCGTGCTCGGCGTGCTGATCCCGCTGGTCGTCTTCGGCCTCGCGCTGTGGCTCGGTCGTCGCCGCACGGCCTGGACCCGGATCCTGCTGCTCGCAGCCGGGATTGCCGTCGTCGCAGCGTTGCAGATCGACGTGATGCACGTGATCCCCGAATCGTCATATTTCGCGTAGCGCGCGAGGCGTCGCTCGAGCGGCGATAGACTGGTGACCTGCGTGCCTACGGCGCGTGAATGTTTCTGTCGCTGAGCCCCGAAGGAACCGTCTGATGCCTGCGCCGGTCGTGCTGATCGCCGAACAACTGTCTCCCGCAACGATCGCCGCTCTCGGCCCCGACTTCGAGGTGGTGAACGTCGACGGCACCGACCGCGACGCACTGCGCTCGGCGTTGCAGGGTGCCGATGCGGTGCTCGTGCGATCCGCCACCCAGATCGACGCGGAGGCGCTCAGCTGGGCCCCGCGTCTCAAGATCGTCGCGCGTGCCGGCGTCGGCCTCGACAACGTCGACATCAAGGCGGCCACGCAGGCCGGCGTCATGGTCGTGAACGCGCCGACCTCGAACATCATCAGTGCCGCCGAACTGACGGTCGCGCACATCCTCGGGCTCGCCCGGCACCTGCCGCGCGCGCACGCCTCGCTGTCGGCGGGGGACTGGAAGCGCTCCTCCTTCACCGGCATCGAGCTGTACGAGAAGACCGTCGGCATCATCGGGCTCGGCCGCATCGGCGCACTGGTCGCCGAGCGCCTCCGCGGCTTCGGGGTCGAGCTCATCGCATTCGACCCCTACGTCACGGCTGCTCGCGCGCAGCAGCTCGGCGTGCAGCTGGTCTCGCTCGAGGAGCTCGTCGCGCAGGCCGACTTCCTCACGATCCACATGCCACGCACGCCGGAGACCCTCGGCATGATCGGCGCGGAGCAGCTCCGCGCGATGAAGTCGACCGCCTACGTGGTGAACGTCGCGCGCGGCGGCCTGATCGATGAGGCCGCGCTCGCCGAGGCGCTGGCCGCCGGTGAGATCGCCGGGGCGGCGCTCGACGTCTTCGTGCAGGAGCCGCCGGCCGATACGTCGCTCACGGGCCTGCCCACCGTCAACGTCACGCCGCACCTCGGCGCCTCGACGGAGGAGGCCCAGGAGAAGGCGGGAGTGTCGGTCGCGAAGTCCGTCCGCCTCGCACTCGCGGGCGATCTCGTGCCCGACGCCGTCAACGTCGCGGGCGGTGTCATCGACGAGTACGTGCGTCCGGGGCTGCCGCTCACCGAGAAGCTCGGCCAGGTCTTCGCGGGCCTGTCGAACGGCGCGATCGCCTCGCTCGACATCGAGGTGCACGGCGAGCTCGCCGAGCGCAACGTCGAGGCCCTCCGTCTCGCCGCGCTCAAGGGCGTGTTCTCGAAGGTCGTGAGCGATCCCGTCTCCTACGTCAACGCTCCGCTCCTCGCCGAGCAGCGCAACGTCGAGGTGCGCTTCACCACCGACACCGTGGCGGAGAGCTACCGCAACGTCATCACACTGCGCGGCGCACTGACCGACGGCACCCAGGTCTCCGTCTCGGGCACCCTCACCGGACCGAAGCAGATCGAGAAGATCGTGGAGGTCAACGGCTACGAGGTCGAGCTGCCGATCCCGGAGCACCTCATCGTCTTCAGCTACACGGACCGGCCCGGGATTGTCGCGAGCTACGGCAAGCTGCTCGGTGACGCGGGCGTGAACATCGCCGGTCTGCAGATCGCGCGCGACGAGAAGAAGGGCACCGCGCTCTCGGTGCTCTCGGTCGACGGCCCGGTCGCCGACGACATCATCAACGCGCTCGGCGAGGCCATCGGGGCCGAGGGACTGAGCCGGATCGAGATCGACGCGCTGTAACCCGCTCGACCGCCGCAGCGGCCTCGCACCGGATCGGTGGGGGCCGCTGCGGCGTATCGGGGGTGTGGTCTGCCGGGGTGTTGTGTGTGGGCGGCAGCGGGTAGCCTGGGCGCCATGAGTCGCACCGAAGCCCTCTCCGAACTGCAGTTCACGGTGTCCGGGTTCATCGCCCGCCCGCCCGCCGAGGTGTTCGAGGCCGTCGCGGATCCCGCGCAGCTGAGCCGGTACTTCACCACCGGTGGCGCCGAGGGGCGTCTCGAGGCCGGTGCGGACGTCCAGTGGGACTTCGCCGACTTCCCGGGGGCGTTTCCGGTTGAGGTCGTCGCCGTCACGGCTCCGGCGCGCATCGTGATCCGCTGGGACGGGGACACCTCGACAATTCTCAACGGCGCCGAGCGCACGGAGGTGGAGTTCGTGTTCCGCGCCGTCGACGGCGGTGCGCGGACCGAGGTGAAGATCTCCGAGCGATCCTGGCGCCCGACGGTGGGCGGAGCGGAGGCCGCCTTCGGCAACTGCATGGGCTGGACCGGGATGCTGGCCGCTATGAAGGCCTGGCTCGAGCACGGGATCGTGCTGCGCGACGGGTTCTACGCCTAGCCCCGTGCGCTCCTGGGCTGTCAGGGGCCGCGGTGCTATCCTGATCGGGTGGGCGACTGCCCACACCCCAAGAGGAACCGAGCACGTCGACTGGCGGGCTGGTCTTCGGTGGTGGATCCCTCTCCCGATCATGCGCACTCGAGCCGTGATCTGCAGGGTGGCCTTCTACTGTTGATCAGCGCCTGCGGTCGCCGCAGCGTCCTAGGCTGCCGGTCGCGCGCTCACGTATGTGAGGAGAACCCGTGGAGGGTCCTGAAATCAAGTTCGCCGAGGCCGTGCTCGACAACGGCAAGTTCGGCAAACGCACCATCCGATTCGAAACCGGGCGTCTCGCCCAGCAGGCACAGGGCGCGGTCGCCGCGTACCTCGACGAGGAGACCATGCTCCTCTCGGCCACCAGTGCCTCGAAACACCCGAAGGAGCACTTCGACTTCTTCCCCCTGACCGTCGACGTTGAGGAGCGCTCGTACGCTGCGGGCAAGATCCCCGGCTCGTTCTTCCGTCGCGAGGGCCGCCCCTCGACCGAGGCGATCCTCGTCTGCCGACTCATCGACCGCCCCCTGCGCCCGTCCTTCGTGAACGGCCTCCGCAACGAGGTGCAGATCGTCGTGACCGTGCTCTCCATCGCGCCGGGCGAGTTCTACGACGCCCTCGCGATCAACGCCGCGAGCGCGTCGACCCAGATCTCGGGTCTGCCCTTCTCCGGCCCGATCGCGGGTGTGCGCCTCGCGCTCATCGGCGACCAGTGGGTCGCGTTCCCGAACGAGGAGCAGCTCAAGGACGCCGTCTTCGATCTGATGGTCGCGGGCCGCGTGGTCGTCGACAAGAACGGCGCGGAAGACGTCGCCATCATGATGGTCGAGGCCGAGGCCACCGAGGGATCCTGGAACCTCATCAAGGCCGGCGCGACCAAGCCCGACGAGGCCGTGGTCGCACAGGGGCTGGAAGCGGCGAAGCCGTTCCTCTCCCAGCTCGTCAAGGCGCAGGAGCAGCTCGCCGCTCAGTCGGCGAAGGAGATCCAGGAGTACCCGGTCTTCCTGCCCTACACCGACGAGGTCTACGCGGCCGTCGCCGAGCTGGCCGAGGCCGAGCTCGCGGGGATCTACCAGATCGCCGACAAGCAGGAGCGCCAGGACGCCGATGACGCGCTGAAGGCGCGTGTCAAGGACGCCATCGCGGCGAAGATCGCGGACGGTGCGCTCGACGCGTCGGCCGAGGGGCAGGTCTCCGGTGCCTACAAGTCGGTCACGAAGAAGGTCGTCCGCGGCCGGATCCTCACCGACGGTGCGCGCATCGACGGCCGTGGTCTGCGCGACATCCGTGCGCTCGACGCCGAGGTGCAGGTCATCCCGCGCGTGCACGGTTCGGCGATCTTCCAGCGCGGCGAGACCCAGATCATGGGTGTCACCACGCTGAACATGCTGAAGATGGAGCAGCAGATCGACTCGCTGTCGCCCACGACCAGCAAGCGCTACATGCACCACTACAACTTCCCGCCGTACTCGACCGGTGAGACCGGCCGCGTGGGCAGCCCCAAGCGTCGCGAGATCGGGCACGGCTTCCTGGCCGAGCGCGCGCTCGTGCCGGTGCTCCCCGCCCGCGAGGAGTTCCCGTACGCCATCCGTCAGGTCTCCGAGGCGCTGAGCTCCAACGGCTCGACCTCGATGGGCTCCGTGTGCGCGTCGACCCTGTCGCTGCTGAACGCCGGTGTGCCGCTCCGCGCGGCCGTCGCGGGCATCGCGATGGGTCTCGTCAGCGACGAGGTCGATGGTGAGACGCGTTACGCGACGCTCACCGACATCCTCGGCGCCGAGGATGCGCTCGGCGACATGGACTTCAAGGTCGCCGGTACCTCGGAGTTCGTGACCGCGCTGCAGCTCGACACCAAGCTCGACGGCATCCCCTCGGATGTCCTCGTCGGCGCGCTGTCGCAGGCCAAGGAGGCGCGCACGACGATCCTCGACGTGCTCGGCCAGGCGATCGACGCGCCCGACGAGATGGCGCCGACCGCGCCTCGCGTCATCAGCGTCCAGATCCCGGTCGACAAGATCGGCGAGCTCATCGGGCCCAAGGGCAAGACGATCAACGGGATCCAGGACACCACCGGTGCCGACATCTCGATCGACGACGACGGCACCGTCTACATCGGTGCGGTCGACGGCCCGTCGGCGGAGGCCGCGCGTGCGCAGGTCAACGCGATCGCGAACCCGCAGAACCCCGAGGTCGGCGAGCAGTACCTCGGTACCGTCGTGAAGAACGCCGCGTTCGGCGCGTTCGTCTCGCTGCTCCCGGGCAAGGACGGCCTGCTGCACATCTCCGAGGTGCGCAAGCTCGCCGGCGGCAAGCGCATCGACAGCGTCGATGACGTGCTCTCGATCGGGCAGAAGATCCTCGTGAAGATCACGAAGGTCGATGATCGTGGCAAGCTGTCGCTCGAGCCCGTGATCGAGGAGTCCGCTGCGGACACCGCCGAGGCGGAGGCTGCTCCGGCGGCTGCCGAGGCACCCGCGGAGTAACCGCTCCCGATCCGCACCGCGCCCGTCATCTCCTCGTGAGGTGGCGGGCGCGGTGCTGTGTGCGACGGGTGGTGCGGGTGTGTGTTCGGGGTCAGCCGAGGGCCTAGGCTGGAGGGATGCGCGAACCCATTGCACTGCCCCTCGATCTCCCCGAACTCGCCGTGGACCTGAGCGGGGGACTGGTCCGCCGCTCCGTGCACCCGAGCGGTCTGCGGGTGCTCACCGAGCACATGCCCGGCGCACGCAGCGCCGCGATCGGGTTCTGGGTCGGCGTGGGATCCCGCGACGAGCAGGCGGAGCGCGGCGACGCCCCGGGCAGCCTCGGCTCCACCCACTTCCTCGAGCACCTGCTCTTCAAGGGCACCCCCGAACGCGACGCCTACTCGATCGCGACCAGCTTCGACCGCATCGGCGCCGAGCACAACGCGCTCACGGCGAAGGAGTACACCTGCTACTACGCGAAGGTGCGCGACGCCGATCTCGACGGAGCGGTGACGGTGCTCGCCGACATGGTGGCGAACTCGGTGCTGGATCCCGAGGAGTTCGAGACCGAGCGCGGCGTGATCCTGGAAGAGATCGCCATGGCCGCCGACGACCTCACCGACGTCGCCAACGAGCGGTTCTTCGAGGAGGTGCTGGGGACGCACCCCCTCGGTCGTCCCATCGGCGGCAGCCCCGAGACGATCCGAGCCGCGCGCCGCGACGACGTCGACCGGCACTACCGTGATCGCTACGACCCCAGCACCCTCGTGGTCACGGCAGCCGGGGCGGTCGACCACGACCGACTGCTCGATCAGGTGCTCGCCGCGCTCAACCTGTCGCCGGAGGCGCGCTGGCACACGGAACGATCGGTGCTGCCGGTCCGACGGGACCAGGATCGCACGGAGACCCCGATCCCGAACCGCGCGAGCACGACCGAGCCCACCCGCATCTCCGCTGCCCCGCGCGTGGCTCTGTTCCCGCGCCAGAGCGAGCAGATCAACCTCATGATCGGCACCCCCGGCCTCCGCGCCTCCGATCCGCGCCGCTTCGCCTTCGGGCTCATGAACGCGGTGCTCGGCGGGGGCATGTCGAGCCGCCTGTTCCAGGAGATCCGCGAGAAGCGCGGCCTGGCCTACACCGCATACTCCTTCGGTGCGAGCTACTCCGACGCGGGCCTCTTCGGCATCTACGCGGGCACGGCCCCCGAGAAGAGCGGCGAGGTCGTCGAACTCGCGCTCGCCGAGTTGCAGCGGATCGCCGACGGCGGCATCACGGAGGAGGAGCGCGAGCGCGCCCTCGGTCAGATCGCCGGCTCGACCGCGCTGGCGCTGGAGGACTCGGACACACGCATGGGTCGCCTCGCGCGCGCCGAGCTCGGCAGCGGCGAACTCTACGACCTCGATACCTCCCTCGAGCGCTTCCACAGTGTCTCGGCCGAGGAGATCCGCGCCATCGCCGCGGCGCTCGCGGACGCGCCGCTCACGGTCGTGGCCGTCGGCGACACCGCGCGGTCGAGCCTCGTCGCGACGGCTTAGTCTAGAGTCATGAACACTCGTGTTGCCGTCGCCGGAGCGACGGGCCGCCTCGGAACTCTCATCTGCGACATCGTCGACGCCGATCCCGCGCTGGATCTCGTCGCCCGCATCACGAGCGCGTCCGCACCCGAGACCGGAGCGGAGGCTGACATCCTCGTCGACGTGAGCCACCCGGACGCGTCTCCCGACATCGTGTCGCGCGCACTGGATCGCGGCCAGCGGGTGCTGATCGGCACGAGCGGCTGGTCCGAGAGCCGCCTCGAAACGCTGCGCGCGCGGTTGGAGTCCGAACCCGACGCGGCCGTGATCGTAGTGCCGAACTTCTCCCTGGGGTCCGTGCTGGGCACGACGCTCGCGCGGGTGGCGGCGCCGTTCTTCGACGCCATCGAGATCATCGAGGCGCATCACCCCGGCAAGGTCGACTCGCCCTCGGGCACCGCCGTGCGCACCGCGGAGCTCGTGGCCGCAGCGCGGCAGGGACGCCCGGTGGACGCGCCGTTCGCGGATCAGCCCGCCCGCGGCGAACTCGTCGCGGGGATCCCCGTGCACAGCCTGCGCCTCGCCGGTGTGGTGGCGAAGCAGGAGGTGCGGTTCGGGGGAGCGGGCGAGGTGCTCACGATCACCCACGACACGCACTCCAGTGAGGCGTACCGGGCCGGTATCCGCGCGGCCCTGGCCGCGCTCCCCGCCGCTCGCGGGCTCACCGTCGGCCTCGACGGCGTACTCGGCCTCGACCGGGTGCTGGCCGATCCCGCGTCGCCTGAGGCCGCGTCGCCTGAGGCCGCGACCGCCGACGACCCGGGATCCCGCGCGTGAGATTCAGCGCCCGCACTCGCGCGATCGCCGGTGTTGTGCTCATCAGCGCGCTGCTGGTGCTCTACTTCGTCTTCGCCGGGATCCGCGCCGTCGCGCTGCTCTCGTCGGGATCGGTGATCCCGGTGCTCATGGGCGTTGCGATGCTCGTGCTCCCGCTCCTCGGCGCCTGGGCGCTGCTGCGCGAGCTCTGGTTCGGCAAGGAGGCAACGCGGCTCGCGGATCGCCTGGACGATGCCGGGCGGATGCCCGAGGAGGAAGTGGACGTCTCGCCGACCGGTCGACCGGATCGCGAGCAGGCCGAAGCGGCGTTCCCGAAGTACCGCGCCGAGGCCGAGGCCGAACCGGAATCGTGGCAGGCCTGGATGCGCCTCGGGATCGTCTACGACGCATGCGGTGACCGAAAGCGCGCTCGAGGGGCGATCCGACAAGCGATTCGCCTCGAACGCAACGAAATCCGTCGTTGATCCCTGAGAAATTAGGGAAAACCTGAACGGGTGCATAGAATCGGGGCCGAGCGACAGCGTGCGGGGCCCCATGACCCCGTGATCTTCGAGCGCTGCCGCAAGAGCACCGAGCGCTGCGGCGCGCAAGAAAGCACGGATCTCACATGGCGAAATACGATCTCAACGCCCCGGAACCCGCGACCCGCACCCTGGATTCGGTGTCGGGGATCAGCAAGAAGGGTCTGCCCGCCGGGTCCGTCGGGGTGCTGGGCGCCCTCGTCATCGGCCTCTCCGTCTGCGCACCGGCCTACACGCTGACGGCCGCCGTCGGCCCCGCCGCGGCCGAGGCCGGGTATCAGACCCCCGCCATCTTCCTCATGGGCTTCATCCCGATGCTCCTCGTCGCGCTCGGCTACCGTGCGCTCAACTCGGCGATGCCCGATTCCGGCACCTCGTTCACCTGGGCGACACGGGCGTTCGGCCCGTGGATCGGCTGGATGGCCGGCTGGGGCCTCATCGCCGCAACCGTGCTCGTGCTCTCGAACCTCGCGGGCATCGCGGTCGAGTTCCTCTTCCAGTCGCTGAGCATCCTGATGAACGACCCGTCGATCGCGGACATCGCGGACAACAAGTTCGTCAACATCCTCGTCTGCCTCGGGTTCATGGCGCTCGCCACGCTCATCTCGTACCGGGGCATGACCTCGACGAAGATCTTCCAGTACGTCACGGTCATCTTCCAGATGGCGGTCATGATCTGGTTCGTCGTCGCGATGTTCGTCGGCGCGGGCAACCCCGCGAACCCCGAGGGACGCACGCCCGAGCTGTCGTGGTTCAACCCGTTCGAGGTCTCGAGCTTCAGCGCGTTCGCCGCCGGGATCGCGGTCTCCATCTTCGTCTACTGGGGCTGGGACACCGTGCTCACGATGGGCGAGGAGACCAAGCCGTCGAAGGGTCGACTCTCGACGGAGAGCAAGGCCGCCCTGATCCTGATCGCGATCCTGCTCGTGCTGTACGTGGGCACCGCGACCGCGACCGTCGCCTACGCGGGCCTCGGGGACGGCGAGACCGGCCTCGGCAACGAGGCGATCATCGAGAACGTCTTCGCCGCGCTGGCGCACCCCGTCATGGGGTCCGCCGCGATCCTGCTCTCGCTCGCGATCCTCGTGAGCGCGATGGCCTCGATCAACTCGACCGCGATCTCCCCGGCCCGAACGCTGCTGGCGATGTCGCACTACCGCGCGCTGCCGGCTGCCATCAAGCGCATCCACCCGAAGTACAAGTCGCCTTACGTGGCGCTGCTGCTGTCGTCCATCGTCGCGTCGGTGTTCTACGCGGTCATGCGATTCATCTCCGAGGACGTGCTCTGGGACACCATCACCGCACTCGGCATGATGGTGTGCTTCTACTACGGGATCACCGCGCTCGCGAGCCCCTGGTATTTCCGCAAGCTCGCTCCGCGCGAGGGGTTCGGCTCGGTGCTCTCGAAGATCGTACTCCCCGGCGTCGGCGGCATCCTGCTGCTCATCGTGTTCGTGAAGACCACCGTCGACGCCATGGACCCGGAGGCCGGGTCGGGCAGCAACATCGCCGGCGTCGGCCTGGTCGGCATCATCGGTGTGGTGGTGCTCGGGATCGGCGTCGTGCTGATGCTGCTGCAGTCGCGGGCCGAGCCGGCGTTCTTCCGCGGCCAGGTGCTGTCGCGTGCGGACGCGACCGACGACACCTCCGCGATCGAGCTCTTCGACGACGGGCTGGGGAGCTAGCGGGCGGCTGGGTGTTGATCGCGTCAATGTCCGAGGTCGGCGAGTAGACTCTGAGCCGTGACTGACACCGCGATCCCGACGCCCTATGAAGACCTGCTCCGCGAGGTGCTCGAGCACGGCACGCCGAAGTCGGACCGCACCGGCACCGGCACCCGGAGCCTGTTCGGCCGGCAGATCCGCTTCGATCTCGCGGAGTCGTTTCCGCTGATCACGACGAAGCGCGTCCACTTCAAGTCGGTCGCGCTGGAGCTGCTGTGGTTCCTCCGCGGCGAGGGCAACGTCGCGTTCCTGCGCGAGAACGGCGTCACCATCTGGGACGAGTGGGCCGATGAGAACGGCGATCTCGGGCCCGTGTACGGCGTGCAGTGGCGGTCGTGGCCGACTCCCTCGGGGGAGCACATCGACCAGATCGCGCAGGTCGTCGAGCAGATCCGCTCGAACCCCGACTCGCGGCGCCTCATCGTCTCGGCGTGGAACGTCTCGGAGCTCGATCAGATGGCGCTCGCACCGTGCCACGCGTTCTTCCAGTTCTACGTCGCCGATGGCAAGCTGTCCTGCCAGCTCTACCAGCGCTCGGCCGACATGTTCCTCGGTGTGCCGTTCAACATCGCGAGCTATGCGCTCCTCACCCTGATGATCGCGCAGCAGACCGGCCTCGAGCCCGGCGAATTCGTCTGGACCGGGGGCGACTGCCACATCTACGACAATCACGTCGAGCAGGTCGAGCGGCAGCTCTCGCGCGAGCCGTTTCCCTACCCCCGCATCGAGATCGCGCAGCGCGACTCGGTGTTCGACTACGACTACGAGGACTTCACCGTGGTGGGGTACGAGCATCACCCCGGGATCAAGGCCCCGGTGGCGGTGTAGCGGTGCGCATCGGCATGATCTGGGCGCAAGCCTCCGACGGCGCGATCGGCCGCGACGGGCAGATGCCCTGGCACCTGCCCGAGGACCTGGCGCACTTCAAGCGGACGACGCTCGGTGCGCCCGTGCTCATGGGGCGACGCACCTGGGAATCGCTGCCCGAGCGGTTCCGCCCGCTTCCCGGCCGGGAGAACCTGGTGATCACCCGCGATGCCGCCTACGACGCGCCGGGCGCGACAGTGCATGCGTCTCTCGATGCCGCAGTGCGGTCCGTGGGTCAGTCAGCGGTGTCGGCCCGGTCGGTTGCCGGGTCCGGATCCGGGCCGGCAACTGGGCCGACCTCTGAATCCAGTGCGGCCCCTGACGCGTGGATCATGGGCGGGGGCGAGCTGTATCGCGCCGCCATGCCGCTGGCCGCTGAGCTCGTCGTCACCCGCATCGATCTCGAGGTGCCGGACGCCGACACCTTCGCGCCCGAGATCGGGCCGGAGTGGCGTCTCGCCGATCCCGGCGCGCCGCTCGTCGCGGCCTCCGGCCTCGGCTACCGCTTCGAGCGCTGGGTGCACCTCCCGGAGGACGCCGGGCAGCAGTCGCAGCAATCTCCGGTAGCCTAGTCAGGTGGCACACCCAGAGAATCCCTTCGGACAGGTCCTCGTCGCTCTCGTCACCCCGTTCCAGGCGGATGGTGAGGTCGACTGGCCCGCAGTCGAACAGCACATCGAATCCTGCATCGCGAGCGGCGCGGACGGCATCGTCGTCACCGGCACGACCGGTGAGACCTCGACGCTCACCGACCCCGAGAAGATCAAGCTCGTGGAGGTCGCGAAGGCCGTCTCGAGCGGCCGCGCGAAGGTGATCACGGGCGGCGGATCCAACGAGACCGCGCACGCGATCGAGCTCTACCAGGCCAGCGAGAAGGCCGGCGCCGACGGCGTGATGATCGTCACCCCGTACTACAACAAGCCGACCCAGGCGGGTCTGCTCACGCACTTCCGGATGGTCGCGGACGCGACCGATCTCCCCGTGATCCTCTACGACATCCCCGGGCGCACCGGCGTGCCGATCAAGTACGAGACCATCCTGCGGCTCGCGAAGCACCCGAACATCCTCGCGGTCAAGGACGCCAAGGGCGACTTCAGCGAGGTCAGCCGCGTGCTGAACCAGACCGACCTCATGTACTTCTCCGGCGACGACGCGAACGTGCTGCCGCACCTGTCGATCGGGGCCACCGGCCTCATCGGCGTCACGGCGAACATCGCCGCGGCCCCGTACCGGGTGATCGTCGACGCGGTCAATGCCGGCGATCTGCACACCGCTCGTGCCGCGCACCAGAGCCTCGAACCGCTCGTGCGCGCCGTCATGACCCACGTGCCCGGCACGGTCGCGGCCAAGTACATCCTGCACGGCCTCGGCCGTATCGGCAGCCCGCGCGTTCGGCTGCCGCTCGTCGGACCGGAGGAGTGGGAGGCCGCGCTCATCGAGGACGAACTCGCCCTCATCTCCGACGTCCCCGGCGTCGATCTTTCCAACTTCAGGCCGGACCGCAACGCGGCTGCCGGCGGTGCCCTGCCCCAGATCGCAGGCACCACCCGCTAATAACAGGAGGCCCCGTGCCCAACCCCCCTTACGCCCCGCCCGCACTCGAGAAGGGCACCCTGCGGATCACTCCGCTCGGTGGTCTCGGTGAGGTCGGCCGAAACATGACCGTCTACGAAATCGACGGCAAACTGCTCATCGTGGATTGCGGTGTGCTCTTCCCGGAGGTCCAGCACCCCGGCATCGACCTCATCCTGCCCGATATCTCGAAGATCGAGGATCGTCTCGGCGACGTGGTCGCCATCGTGCTGACGCACGGTCACGAGGACCACATCGGCGGTGTGCCCTACCTGCTGAAGCGCCGCGAGGACATCCCGATCATCGGGTCGAAGCTCACCTTGGCCTTCATCTCGGCCAAGCTCAAGGAGCACCGCATCAAGCCGGTGACCCGCGAGGTCGCCGAGGGCGATCGTGTGCAGTACGGCCCGTTCGACCTCGAGTTCATCGCGGTCAACCACTCGATCCCGGACGCCCTCGCGGTCGCGATCCGCACGGAGGCCGGGCTCGTCATCGGCACCGGCGATTTCAAGATGGACCAGCTGCCCCTCGACGGCCGCATCACCGATCTGCGCGCCTTCGCGCGGCTCGGCGAAGAGGGCGTCGACCTTTTCATGACCGACTCGACGAATGCCGACGTCCCGGGCTTCACCCAGTCCGAGAAGAACATCGGACCGGTCATCGAGCAGGTCATCGCGAAGACCCAGGGCAAGGTCGTCGTCGCGAGCTTCTCGAGCCACGTGCACCGCGTGCAGCAGGTGCTCGACGCGGCGCACGCCAACGGTCGCCGGGTCGTGCTGCTCGGCCGCTCCATGGTGCGCAACATGAAGATCGCCGCCGACCTCGGGTACCTCAACGTGCCCGACGGTGTGATCGTCGATCTCAAGAAGAGCGGGGATATTCCGGATCACCGCATCGTCTACATGTCCACCGGCTCCCAGGGTGAGCCCATGGCGGTCCTCAGCCGCATGGTCAACCGCGAGCACCAGGTCGAGGTCGGCGACGGCGACACGGTGATCCTCGCCTCGAGCCTGATCCCGGGCAACGAGACCTCCGTCTACCGCATCATCGACGGCCTCATGAAGCTCGGCGCGAATGTCGTCCACAAGGGCAACGCGAAGGTGCACGTCTCGGGCCACGCCTCCGCCGGCGAGCTGCTCTACTGCTACAACATCGTGCGTCCGAAGAATGTGATGCCGATCCACGGCGAGTACCGCATGCTCGTCGCGAACGCGGCGCTCGCGATCGAGACCGGTGTGCCGCAGAACCGCACGGTGATCGCCGAGAACGGCACGGTCGTCGACCTCGCCGACGGCGTCGCTCGTGCGGTCGGGCAGATCGACATCGACTTCATCTACGTCGACGGCAAGAGCGTCGGCCGCGTGACGGACGATGACCTGCGGGATCGTCGTACGCTCGCGGAGGAGGGCTTCATCTCGATCATCACGGTCGTCGAGACGAGCCTGCCGCAGATCGTCTCGGGCCCCGAGATCCACGCCAAGGGTGTGGCCGAGGACCAGAAAGTCTTCGACTCGATCAAACCGCAGATCGCGGACGCGCTCGAGAAGGCCATGCAGGACGGCATGACCGATCACCACCAGCTCCAGCAGATCGTGCGCCGCACGGTCGGTCGCTGGGTCGGGACGAAGCTGCGCCGCAAGGCGATGATCGTCCCCGTCGTGGTGGTGGTGTAGGTCGTGTCGAGCGCCGTCGCGCGTCTCGCGAGCGGCGCCGGCGTGACGGTGCGCCCCGCGAGCGAGTCGGAACACCGCAACTGGGACGCCCTGGTCGCGGCGAACCCGGGCTCGGGTGAGGTCTGGTCGGGTGCGTCGTACCTCGACGTCAAGGAGCGCGAGGGCGGCTACCGGCAGTACCGGCTGATCGTCGAGCGCCCCGGGATCGACGGGGCTCCGGCGCGCTCGGACATCGCCGTGGCGGTGCTCGCGAAGCGGGTTCCGCTCCTCGGGGAGTGGTGGCACCTGCCGGCCGGCCCCGCGGGCGAGGATTCCGACGCGGTGCTCGAGGTGGCGACCGCGGTCGCGGCGTTCGCGCGGGATCGCGGCGCCTTTCTGCTCAAGATCGAGCCCCGGGTCGGGATCGACGCGGGGCCCGCGCTCCGCGCGGCGGGCTTCCGGGATACGGTCCGGATCATTCCGAACCCGTCCACGATCCTCGTCGATGTCTCGGGGGCCGAGGACGAGGTGTTCGCGCGGCTCGGCAAGAAGGCTCGGAACGCGATCAATCGCGCCCGGCGCGATGGGATCGTGGTGACGCGCGTCGACGCGACCGATGCCCACTGCGCCGAGCTCTACCGCCTGCTGCAGGAGACCGCCGAGGGGCGGTTCGTGCTCCGCAGCGAGCGCTACTACCGCGAGTTCTGGCAGACCTTCGCGCGTGCCGGCGTCGGGCAGCTCTTCCTCGCCCACCGGGCCGACGAGGCGGGGGAGCCGCAGCTCGTGGCCGGTGCGTTCGCGATGGCGCTCGGTACGAAGACGACCTACAAGGACGGGGCTTCCGTGCGCGCGAAGACCGCGTACGGCGCCTCACATGCGCTGCAGTGGGAAGTGCTCCGCTGGGCCTCCGAGCGCGGGGCACTCGTCCACGACCTGTGCGGCGCTCCGCCGGCCGATCGCGCCGACGACACGACCCACCCGCTCCACGGCGTCGGGCAGTTCAAGCGCTCGTTCGCGCCCGAGATCATCGATTACGTCGGTGCCCTCGAGCTCCCGCTCCGACCGCGGACGTACGCGATCTGGCAGCGCGTCGGCGACCGCGTGATGCGGCGCTGGTCGCTCGCGGTGCGGAAGGATCCCTACTACTGATGGCCAGTCTGATGCGCTCCAGCGCGGTCATGGCGTCGGGCACGATGGTCTCGCGGGTGCTCGGCCTCGTGAAGGCCGTGCTGCTCGCCTACGCGATCGGGTCGGTCGGCTCGGTGTCCGCCGACGCGTTCGCGAACGGCAACCTGCTGCCGAACACCCTCTACATCATTCTGCTCGGCGGCATGCTCAATGCGGTGCTCGTGCCGCAGATCGTGCGCGCCGCGAAGAACGCCGACGGTGGCAGCGGATACATCAACAAGATCCTCACGCTCATCTCGGTCGCGCTGTTCGGGGTCACCGTGCTCGCGATGCTGCTGGCTCCGTGGATCGTCTTCCTGACGGCGGTCGACTGGCCGCCGGAGCAGCTCGCCCTCGCGACGGGATTCGCCTACTGGTGCCTGCCGCAGATCGTGTTCTACGGGCTCTACACCGTGCTCGGGGAGGTGCTGAACGCGCGCAGCGTGTTCGGGCCGTTCACCTGGGCTCCGGTGCTCAACAACGTGATCGGGATCGCCGGCATCGTCGTCTTCATCCTCATGTTCGGCGCCGATCCGACGGGCCAGCGCACCGTCTTCGAGTGGGACGCCTTCTCGATCGGCGTGCTGGGCGGCAGCGCCACGCTGGGCGTGATCTCGCAGGCGCTGATCCTCTTCGTGTCGTGGCGTCGCGCCGGGATCCGGTACCGCCCCGACTTCAAGTGGAAGGGGATGGGACTCGGCACCACCGCACGGATCGCCGGCTGGAGCCTCGCGACCATCGTCGTCATGCAGCTCGGCGGGTTCATCACGAACAACGTCGTCGCGACAGGATCGGGCGTCGGCCCCTCCACGAGCGCCATGGGCAATGTCTGGCTGATCTTCATGATGCCGCACTCGGTGATCGCGGTCTCGCTCGCGACCGTGTACTTCACGCGGCTGGCGGAGTGGGGGCATCAGGGCCGGGTGGCCGAGTTCCGCGCCGACTTCTCCGCCTCGGCCCGCCAGATCTCCCTCGTCATGGTGCTCGCCGCGAGCGTCCTGTTCGCCGCGGCGCCGTTCGTGAGCCGGATCATGAACTTCGACGCGACCCCCCTGCAGGTCGACCAGTTCGCCCAGGCGCTGCAGGCGTACGTGATCAGCCTCGCCGCCTACAGCTTCCTGTTCGTCGTGCAGCGCGCGTTCTACGCGCTGTCCGACACGCGCACGCCGTTCGTGTTCACCTCGGTGCAGATGGGCATCGTGATCCTGCTGTCGCTCACGCTGCTCTTCGCGCCGCGCCCCCTCATCGGTGTGCTCTTCGCGCTCGTGTGGTCGTTCGCGACGATCCTGCAGGCGCTCCTCGCGACCTGGTTGCTCCGGCGCCGCCTCGGCCGGATCGACGGCCGCCGCATTGCGCAGAGCCTCGCGAAATTCGTGCTGGCCGCGATCCCGGCGCTGGTGCTCGGCACGCTCGTGACCTGGGGCGCCCGGGCGCTGCAGCCGGAGTTCGGCGCGGGGTTCTCGATCCTCGCGAGCTGCGCGGTGGGCGCTGTCGTGGCCGTGGTCTACCTGGTGGGGCTCCGCCTCCTCCGGTCTTCGGAACTCGGTGAGCTCACCGGTTTCATCAGCAGCAAACTCGGAAGGAACCGTTCTCGATGAGCCCAGAAGCCTCGCGCGCGCCGCTCACCGTCGTCCCGTGCACCGATCGTGCGCAGTGGGACGACACGGTCAACGCACTCGGCGGGCACCCGCTCCAGCTCTGGGGCTGGGGAGACCTGAAGTCGGCGCACCGCTGGAGCGCGGAGCGCGTGCTCGTGCACGCGGGCGACGCGATGGTGGGTGCATGCCAGCTGCTCACCCGGTCGCTCCCGGGCCCGCTCGGCGGCTTCGTGTACGCCCCGCGCGGCCCGGTCCTCGCCCGTGCCTCGGACTCGGACGGTCCCGCTCCCGAGCCCGCCCCGGGTGCCGTGGCGGACGCGGTCGCCGACTACGTGCGCGGCTCGCGGCGTGCGGTTGCCGTCTCCATCGAGCCCGATGAGGACGCGGGCGACGTCCCGCTGGGTCCGGACTGGCGGGCCGCCCAGACGCCGGTGCTCCCGGCGCGGACGCTGATCCTCGACCTGCGGCAATCGGAGGACGCACTGCTCGCCGACATGAGCAAGAAGCATCGTCAGTACGTGCGCAAGTCGGCACGGGAGGAATCCCTCGAGATCCGCGCCGTCGAGACCGCGGAGCAGCTCGACGCCTGCCTCGAGGTCTACCGCGAGACGAGCGAGCGCGCCGATTTCGGGCTGCACGAGGACTCGTACTACCACGACGCCTTCACGATGCTCGGCGACGACGCCCCGGTGTGGGCGAGCTACGTCGACGGCAAGCCCGTCGCGTTCCTCTTCCTCGCCAAGTCGGCGCGCACCTCGTTCGAGCTCTACGGCGGCATGAACGACACCGGGCAGCGCCTCCGCGCGAACTACGCGCTCAAGTGGCACGCGATCCGCGCCATGCGCGAGCTCGGGATCGAGCGCTACGACTTCGGTGGACTGATCAATGACGGGGTCACCACGTTCAAGACCGGCTTCGCGTCGCACGAGAATCTCCTCGCGGGATCGTGGGATCGCCCGGGGCCGGGGTACCGGATCTGGACCGAGGGGCTCCCGCTCGCGAAGCGAGTGGTGCGCGCGCTCCGACGTCGCTGACGCGCGTCGGAACGGCGAACGGCCGACGGCGGCCACGTGCTGACCTGTCGCCGGGCGGCCGCGCGGCGACCGATTCTCCCCGACGCGGTGCGTCACCGAGCCATTGTCAGTGGGAGAACGTACCCTCGTCTCATGGCCACCAAAGCTTCGTCGCGCGGAAAATCTGGGAAGCCCGCAGCCCGGGGTTCCCGGAGCACCGGTACGCAGACGAGCGCTCGCACGCGGGTGCTCGCGGAGGCGGAACCGACCGAGGGCGTGCTCGTGCGCGCCTGGAACGGTCTCGCGCACGCCGTCGGGGGTGCCGCACGGGCATTCCGGCTGGAGCCGCTCGCGAGTGAGGATCGCCGCGACGGGATCCCGATGCTGCTCGTCCTGCTCGCCGTGATCGGCGCCGTCGTCGAGTGGTTCCTCATCGGGCAGCCGGTCGCCCTGCAGCTCGACGCGTGGACCTTCGGCGGGCTCTTCGGGCGCGTGGCCTTCGGCCTGCCCATCATCATGGTCGGGTTCGCGCTGTGGCTCTTCAACCACCCGTCGAGCGTCAACGACAATCGGCGCATCGCCATCGGGCTCTTCCTCGCCATCACGAGCATCGCGGGCCTCACGCACGTCTACGGCGGGCGTCCCACGCCGAGCGAGGGCATGCTCGCGCTGGCGGAGGCCGGCGGGCTCCTCGGATGGATGGTCGGGGCCCCGCTGCTCGCGCTCACGGTGTGGGTGGCGACGCCCGTGCTGTCGCTCCTGCTGGCCTTCTCCATCCTCATCATCACCAAGACGCCTCCCGGGCGCATCGTGCGCCGACTGGGGGAGGCCTACGCGTTCCTGTTCGGCGTGGGAGACGCGTCGGCCGAGGACGCCGAGGCGAGCCCGCAGCCGACGGCGCGCGAGCGCCGCAGCGCGCGGAAGGACAACACCCTCTTCGATCTCGACGAGCAGGAGGGCGACGTCGGCTCGGTGCCGTGGTGGCGTCGCAACAGCTCGGGCCGCGAGGAAGACCCGGAGTACGCGGGCGATCAGGACGCGCTCGAGAGTGCGCTCGACGGATCGGCGGTCGACGCGAGCCACGCCTTCGACTCCGCGCTCGCCCCGGAACCGGCGACCGGCGTTTTCCCCACGGATCTCTTTGACGAGCTGGATCAGGCCGAGGCCGCGGTGCAGGCTGCCGGGATCACCCCGGCCTCCGGGCTGAACGACGACTCCTGGGGCGTCGACGAATCGACCACGACGGCGCTGCCCGCCTCCGAGGACCCCGCGACGACCACCCCCTTCGTCGTCGCGCCGCCGCACGAGCCGACCCAGGTCGAGTACCACCTCCCGGATCAGGCGACGCTGTCCGCCGGAGACGCGCCCAAGGCGCGCACCGAGGCGAACGACGTCATCATGGCCGCCATCGCCCGCGTCTTCGAGGAGTTCAAGGTCGACGCGAATGTGACCGGGTTCTCCCGAGGCCCGACCGTGACGCAGTACGAGGTCGAGCTCGGCCCCGGCGTCAAGGTCGAAAAGGTGACGGCGCTGTCGCGCAACCTGTCGTACGCGGTCGCCTCGAACGAGGTGCGGATCCTCTCGCCGATCCCGGGCAAGAGCGCCATCGGCATCGAGATCCCGAACAAGGATCGCGAGAATGTCGCGCTCGGCGACGTGCTGCGCTCCGCGAAGGCCCAGCGCAGCCCGCACCCGCTCACGATCGGCGTCGGCAAGGACGTCTCCGGCGGATTCGTCGTGGCCAACCTCGCGAAGATGCCGCACCTGCTCGTCGCGGGATCGACCGGTTCGGGCAAGTCGAGCTTCGTGAACTCGATGATCACGAGCCTGCTCATGCGCGCGACCCCGGCGGAGGTCCGTATGGTGCTCGTCGACCCGAAGCGCGTCGAGCTCACCGTCTACCAGGGCGTGCCGCACCTCATCACCCCCATCATCACGAACCCGAAGAAGGCGGCCGAGGCGCTGCAGTGGGTCGTCAAAGAGATGGACATGCGCTACGACGACCTCGAGAGCTTCGGGTTCAAGCACATCGACGAGTTCAACAAGGCCGTGCGCTCCGGCGGCATCGTGCTGCCGGAGGGCAGCCAGCGGGTGCTCAAGCCGTACCCCTACCTGCTGGTCGTCGTGGACGAACTCGCGGACCTCATGATGGTCGCACCGCGCGACGTCGAGGACTCGATCGTCCGCATCACCCAGCTGGCCCGCGCCTCGGGTATTCACCTCGTGCTCGCGACGCAGCGGCCCTCGGTCGACGTGGTGACCGGCCTCATCAAGGCAAACGTGCCGAGCCGCCTGGCGTTCGCGGTCGCGTCGGTCACCGACTCCCGCGTCATCCTCGACCAGCCCGGCGCGGACCGCCTCATCGGCCAGGGTGACGGGCTTTTCCTGCCCATGGGAACCTCCTCCGCGCTCCGGGTGCAGGGCGCGTGGGTCGAGGAGTCCGAGATCAACCGCGTGGTCGCACACGTGAAGGCGCAGGCGCGCCCCGAGTACCGGGCGGATGTCGCGCAGGCCGCCGAGAAGAAGGAGATCGACGCGGATATCGGCGACGATCTCGACGTGCTGCTCGCCGCCGTCGAATTGGTCGTCACCTCGCAGTTCGGCTCGACCTCGATGCTGCAGCGGAAGCTCCGTGTCGGGTTCGCGAAAGCCGGTCGCCTCATGGACCTCATGGAGTCCCGCGACATCGTCGGACCCTCGGAGGGCTCCAAAGCCCGCGATGTGCTCGTGACACCGGATCAGCTCGCAGAGGTGCTCGGTCGGATCAAGGGGTCGCCCGCTCCCGCACCGGCCGCGCCTGCTGCGCCGGCGTCCGCTCCTGCCGCGCCGACCCAGGCACTGGCACCCGCGGTCGCGCCGAGCGCGCCGGCCGATGCGGAGGGGGCCACCGACGTGATCGATCCGCTCACGGAGTCTGGCGCGTCCGACGACACCATCGATGACCGCTACGACGATCCCGTGGCCAAGTATCAAGCGACACTCGATGAGGTCGAGGGTGAGCCCGATGAGGACGCCTGGCAGCTGACGGGACGCGACTCGTGACGGCCGCGGCTCCCGTGAGCAACTGGAACGCCCCGAACATCATCACGACCGCGCGGATCATCGCCACCCCCTTCTTCTTGTGGATGCTGCTGGCCGACAACGGCGAGCTCGGGCCGTGGCGCTGGGCCGCGGCCGCCTTTTTCGTCGTGGCCATCGCGACGGACGCCTGGGACGGGCACATCGCGCGATCCCGCGGGCTCATCACAAACCTCGGCAAGCTGCTCGACCCCATCGCGGATAAGTTCCTCACCGGTGCCGCGCTCGTGGGCCTGTCGATCCTCCACGAGCTGCCCTGGTGGGTCACGATCGTCGTCCTCGTTCGAGAGATCGGCATCACCGTGCACCGGTTGATGGTGGCTCGCGACGTCGTGATGGCGGCGGCCTGGATGGGAAAGCTGAAGACGGTCGCGCAGTCGGTGGCGATCACCCTGGCGCTGTTGCCCCTCGCGAGTGTCCTCGGAGCGGCCGCGCCCGTGGCCATCTGGCTCAATATCATCACGATGACGATCGCCGTGGTGCTGACGATCGCGAGCGGCATCGACTACATCATCGGCTTCGTCCGCGGAGGGAAGCGGGCCTCATGACCGGGCCGGACGCGCGGACGACCTCGGGTCAGCGCGTGCTGGCGCTCGCCGAGGCGCGGGGTGTCCGGGTCGCAGTCGCGGAGTCCCTCACCGGAGGACTTTTGGCCGACGCGTTCGTCTCGGTCCCGGGCGCCTCCCGGGTCTTCGCGGGTGGCATCGTGGCCTACGACACGGCGCTCAAGCACACCCTGGTGGGTGTCGACGCGGACCTGCTGCGGCTGCGCGGTCCCGTAGATGCGCAGGTGGCAGAGCAGATGGCGGCGGGTGTACGGGTCGCCTGCGCGCGCCCCGATGCTCCCGTGGAGCTCGGCATTGCGACGACCGGGGTGGCCGGGCCGGATCCCGACCCCCAGTCCGGGCAGCCCGCCGGTGTGGTGTGGGTCGGCTTGAGCCTGCGGGATCGCACCGGGGCCGTGTCGGTCCGGTGCAACGGGGACCGGCCGGCGATCCGCCGCGCGGCGGTCGAAGCGGCCCTGGGTCTCGCCGCCGAGTGGCTCGCGGCGATCCCTTCGCGGTGATTCCTGAATGTGACCCCCGAGTTCCATGCAACTTGAGTCGATCCGGCTCAAGTTCAGCAAAGTTTCAGGAATACGCGGGATAGTCTCTGAGTTACTCCCAGTGACGCCACCGAGCAGAGATGGCGTTCCGCCGGAAGCGATCTCGCGGCCGAGCGGGTAGGGTTGAAGCACGATCGTCAGATCGTGCGAGCGAAGGAGGGTACACATGGTGCTGATGCGTCAAGAGATCGGCGACGTACTCCGTGACTTCCGCTTGCAGAAGGGGCGCACGCTTCGACAGGTCGCCGGTGAAGCGAGTGTGGCACTCGGGTACCTGAGTGAGGTCGAGCGCGGCCAGAAGGAAGCGTCGAGCGAGATTCTCGCGGCGGTGGCGGATGCGCTCGATACGCCCTTGTCCGTGATCATGGGCGAGGTGAGCGAACGGCTCGCAGTGGTTGAGGGTCTGTCGATCCCGCTCCCCGGCCGGGTCCCCGACACGGTGCCGGCGGAGCTCATGTCCGGCTACGCCGCCCAGCTGGTGTCGTAGCCCGCTGGTGTCGTAGTTCGCACAGACGAATGCGCGTATTGCGCGCACATCGCAGGCGCCCGGTCCCAGGTGGACCGGGCGCTTTGCGATGTCGGTGGACGGGTGCAGAGGAGTAAGGGGGCCGTGATGCGGTTGAGCGAGTTCCGACGGGCGTGTGCCGCCGAGTTCGGCCCGGAGTACGCGAGTGTGGTGATCCGGGATCACTGGATCACCGCGCTGGGCGGCACGGCGCAGGACGCGCTGGACCGCGGGGTGGCGGCGCGCGAGATCTGGCAGGCGCTCTGCGTCGATCTTGAAGTGCCCGTGGAGCGCCGGCACGGGCGCGGGCTGCGGGATCCGCGCACCGACTGAGCGCAGTCACACCGCGCGCGACACGCCGACCTGCTGTTCGAAGATGTGTTCGAATGGTGCTACCTTCGTCCACAGGCGAACCAATCGCTGATCCATCCACGGATCCACCGCTCCGACCGTCAATGTCGGGGGTGGCTCTTAGGGTGGGAATCGTTGGTAACCCGTGCCTTGTCTGCCCCGTCCCGCGGGGTCAAGACAGCCTCTAGGCAGCAACCCAGCGGCTCCGCCGCGCAGAGCAAAGGAACAGCACATGGCAGCAGTCAAGGATCGCGAAAAGGCACTCGAGGCCGCCCTCGCGCAGATCGATCGGAACTTCGGCAAGGGCGCGATCATGCGCATGGGCAGCCAGGAGCGGGCCCCCGTCGAGGTCATTCCCACGGGCTCCGTCGCACTGGACGTGGCGCTGGGGATCGGAGGGCTCCCGCGCGGGCGCATCATCGAGATCTACGGCCCCGAGTCCTCCGGCAAGACGACGCTCACGCTCCACGCCATCGCGAACGCGCAGCGCGCCGGCGGCATTGCGGCCTTCATCGACGCCGAGCACGCACTCGATCCCGAGTACGCGAAGAAGCTCGGAGTCGACATCGACGCCCTGCTCGTCGCCCAGCCCGACACGGGGGAGCAGGCGCTGGAGATCGCGGACATGCTCATCCGCTCCGGGTCGGTCGACCTCGTGGTCGTCGACTCCGTCGCGGCGCTCGTGCCGAAGGCGGAGATCGACGGCGAGATGGGCGACAGTCACGTCGGCCTCCAGGCTCGTCTCATGTCGCAGGCGCTCCGGAAGATCACCGGCAGCCTGAACGCCACGAAGACCACCTGCATCTTCATCAACCAGCTGCGCGAGAAGATCGGCGTCTTCTTCGGCAGCCCGGAGACGACCTCGGGCGGCAAGGCGCTGAAGTTCTACGCGTCGGTGCGACTCGACATCCGTCGCATCCAGACCCTGAAGGATGGCAGCGACGCGGTGGGCAACCGAACGCGGGTGAAGGTCGTCAAGAACAAGATGGCGCCGCCGTTCAAGCAGGCGGAGTTCGACATCCTCTACGGCATCGGCATCTCCCGCGAGGGGTCGCTGATCGACTACGGCGTCGAGCACGGCTTCATCAAGAAGAGCGGCGCGTGGTTCACCTACGAGGGCGATCAGCTGGGCCAGGGCATGGAGAACGCCCGCCGGTTCCTCATCGAGCACACCGACGTCGCGGCGGAGATCGAGGAGAAGATCCTCACCAAGCTCGGCGTCAACGGCCGTGGTGAGACCGCTGAGGCACCCGCTGAGACGGCCGCGACCGCCCCGGCAGCGCCCGCCGCCACTCCCGCGACCAAGCGCGCGAGCGCCTAGGCTCGCATGGCCGTACGGTTTCTCCCACCACCCGGTGGGGATGCGTCCCCACCGGGTGGTGACCGTACCGACCTCGCGGAGGTCATCGAGCTCCGTTCGCTCCTGAGCCACGCCAAGTGGCGCGTGCCCGGGTCGACCGGGGACGAGCCAGCCGGCGAGTCAGCGGGTGGTGACGAGTCCGCGGCGAGCGGTGACGAGTCCGCGGCGAGCGGTGACCCGTCCGTGATCAGTGCCGTGGGTACCCCGAAGCGCAGTGCGGTCGACGCCTCCGAGCCGAGCAATGTCGTGCGGGCGGATTTCGGCCGTGCTGCGGAGCGCGCGGAGCCGGCTGCCACGGCTGCGGCGGAGCTCGACGAGCCGGCAGCCACGCTCCCGGCGGAGGGCGCGGAGTCGGCGGACGACTTCGACGCGTCAGAAGCGAGCGCGCTTGGCCCCGAGCGGAGCGCGAACGAAGACGGGGTGCGGCTGCTGGCGCGCAAGGCGCGCTCGAGCGGTGAGCTCCGGGAGGAGCTCCTGCGGCTGGGTCACGACGCGTACGAGGTCGAAACGGTCGTCGAGGAGTTCGAACGCAGCCTGTACCTCGACGACGTCGGCTTGGCGCGGGTACTCACGGAGAAGCTCCGCGAGGCCAAACGGGCGAGCCGCGCGCAGATCCGCACGAAGCTCCGCGCGCGCAAGCTCGCGGACGCCGCGATCGAGGCTGCCCTCGATGAGCTCGACGACGAGGACGAGATCGCGCTTCTGCGCCGAGCCGCGGCGGACCGCGCCCGCACGCTGCGCGATCTCGACCGGCCGACCGCGGAGCGCCGCCTGCTCGGCTTTCTCGCCCGGCGTGGCTGGTCGGGCGAACCCGCCATGCGAGCGGTGCGCGAGGCCCTCGATGCCGCCGCCCCGCGACCCCGCGGCGGTGGCAGCGGCGTGCGCTTCCGCTGAGCTATCGCCCGCTCGCGGCGCAATAGAATCGGGTGTATGAGTTCCGCAGCATCTGACCCCACCGTGATCGACCGTTCCCCGGCGGCGCTGCGACCGGACGGCAGCCCGCGGAGCTACACCGTCCGCACCCTCGGCTGCCAGATGAACGTGCACGACTCGGAGCGCCTGTCAGGGTCGCTGGAGGCCGCCGGGTACATCGCGGCGGACGACGCGGAGCAGGCGGACGTGATCGTGATCAACACCTGCGCGGTCCGCGAGAACGCGGCGAACAAGCTCTACGGCAACCTCGGGTACCTGGCCGGGGTGAAGCGCGAGCGGGACGGCATGCAGATCGCGGTCGGCGGCTGCCTGGCGCAGAAGGATCAGGGCACGATCGTCGAGAAGGCGCCCTGGGTCGACGTGGTGTTCGGCACCCACAACATGGGATCCCTGCCGACCCTGCTCGAGCGCGCCCGGCACAACCACGAAGCGCAGGTCGAGATCCTCGAGTCGCTCGAGGTCTTCCCGTCGACGCTGCCGACGAAGCGCGACTCCGCCTCCAGCGGCTGGGTCTCGATCTCGGTCGGCTGCAACAACACGTGCACGTTCTGCATCGTTCCGGCCCTGCGCGGCAAGGAGAAGGACCGCCGCCCCGGCGACATTCTCGCCGAGGTGCAGGCGCTCGTCGATGACGGCGCGATCGAGGTCACCCTCCTCGGGCAGAACGTCAACACCTACGGCGTCGAGTTCGGCGACCGCCAGGCCTTCGGCAAGCTGCTCCGGGCGATGGGCGGGATCGAGGGGCTCGAGCGGGTGCGCTTCACGAGCCCGCACCCCGCGGCATTCACCGAGGACGTCATCGCGGCGATGGCGGAGACGCCCAACGTGATGCCCTCGCTCCACATGCCGCTGCAGTCGGGCTCCGACGCGATCCTCAAATCCATGCGGCGCTCCTACCGCTCGGCGAAGTTCCTGCGCATCCTCGAGCAGGTCCGCGAGCGGATCCCGAATGCCGCCATCACCACCGACATCATCGTGGGGTTCCCCGGCGAGACCGAGGAGGACTTCGCCGAGACGATGCGCGTCGTCGAGGCGTCGCGTTTCGCGAGCGCGTTCACCTTCCAGTACTCGATCCGCCCCGGCACCCCGGCCGCGACCATGTCCGATCAGGTGCCTAAGGCCGTGGTGCAGGAGCGTTACGAACGCCTGCACGCGCTCCAGGAGCGCATGTCCCTGGCGGAGAACCAGGCTCAGATCGGCGAGACGGTGCAGGTGCTCGTGTCCGTGGGTGAGGGGCGCAAGGACACGACGCGGCGGCGACTCTCCGGGCGCTCGGAGGACAACCGGCTGGTGCACTTCGCGGTTCCCGACGGCGCTGAAGAGCCCCGGCCCGGTGACGTCGTGACCGTGCAGATCACTGAGGCCGCGCCGCACTTCCTCATCGCCGACGTCGTCCCCGGCGTGTACGCCCTGCGACGGACGCGCGCGGGCGACGCCCACGATCGCCGGCAGGCCGAGAGCTGCGGGGTCCCGGCGTCGCCTGCCGGCGGGGGAACGGCTGCGTCGTCGCCGGCGGTCGTCAGCCTCGGGCTGCCGACCCTGCGCGCGCGATGACCGGAGCGACGCCGCCACGGCTGTGGGCAATCGTCGGCGCGACCGGGACCGGCAAGTCCGCGCTCTCGCTCGACCTCGTGGAGGCGCTCGCTGCGCGCGGTCGTGCTGCGGAGATCGTGAACGCCGACGCCATGCAGTTCTACCGCGGCATGGACATCGGCACCGCCAAGCTGCCGGTCCCGGAGCGGCGGGGGATCCCGCACCATCTCTTCGACGTGCTCGACCCCACCGAGGAGGCGACGGTCGCGTGGTTCCAGCCCGCCGCGCGCGCGTGCGTCGCGGACATCCAGGCGCGCGGCGCCGACGCGATCCTCGTCGGAGGATCCGGGCTGTACGTGTCGAGTGCGATCTTCGACTTCCGGTTCCGGCCGCGCGATCATGCCCTGCGGGCCGCGCTGGAAACCGAACTGGAGACCCTCGGTGTGGGAGCGCTCTTCACGCGGCTGCAGGAGCTCGACCCGGCGGCGGCGGCGGCCGTGGACGCGCGCAACGGCCGCCGCGTGGTGCGCGCCCTCGAGCTGCACGCCCTGGGCGAGTCGGCCACCGGTGCGCTGCCCGAGGAACCGACCGTATGGCAGCCGGGGACCCGGATCCTCGGGGTGCGGGCGGAGCGCGCCGAGCTCGTCGAGCGGCTGGATCGCCGTGTCGAGGGCATGTGGGCCGATGGGCTGCTCGACGAGGTGCGAGGGCTGATCCCGCGCGGCATCGAACGTGGGCCGACGGCGAGCCGCGCCATCGGCTACGCCCAGGCACTCGCACAGCTGGCCGGCCGGCAGCCGCAGGCGGAGGCAATCGCCGAAACCCAGGCCCTCACGCGCCGGTACGCGCGGCGCCAGGTGAGCTGGTTCAAGCGCTACACCGACGTGGAGTGGCTCGACGCGCCGGAGCTCACCGGGGTGGAACTGCCGTGACGTTGGCGCCGACCATGCGGATCATGCACCTGATGCGGATGGCACAGACCAGTTCCATCCGCATGACCGGTGAGAACCGCGTGGCGGAACCTCTGGGCATGTCGGCGCCCCAGCACGGCCCCGTAGACTGAGGGCATGACGGCACTCTCCTTCACCAAGGGTCACGGCACCGGCAACGACTTCGTGCTCTTCACCGACCCGGACGGTGAGCGCGATCTCACGCCGGAGCAGATCCGCTTCCTCTGCGATCGCCGCTTCGGCGTCGGCGCCGACGGAGTGATCCGCGCGGTGCGATCCCGTGCGATCGCGGAGGGCGCCGCGAGCCTGGCCGAGGAGCCCGAGGCCGAGTGGTTCATGGACTACTGGAACGCTGACGGCACTCCGGCCGAGATGTGCGGCAACGGCGTCCGGGTGTACGCGCACTACCTGATCTCGGAGGGCCTCGTCGCACCCGAGCGGCGCGACACCCTGCCGATCGGCACCCGCTCGGGCGTCAAGGACGTGCTGGCCGGTGTGAGCGGGTACACCGTTGATCTCGGACGCTGGCGCCTGGATGCGGAGCGCCTCGTCGCGGCCCGCGGACTCGATGTGGCGCGACCGGGGCTCGGGATCGATCTCGGCAACCCGCACGTCGTGACCGCGCTCGCCCACGCCGGTGAGCTGGATGCCGTCGACCTGACGCAGATCCCGGCGCTCGACCCGGTCGCCGAGCTCGGCGCGAACGTCGAGTTCGTCGTGCCCGAGGATCCGCTCATCGCCGACGGCGTCGGCCGCATCCGCATGCGCGTGCACGAGCGCGGAGTGGGCGAGACCCTCTCCTGCGGCACCGGCACGGCGGCGGCGGCACTCGCGTTCCGGCACTGGGGTGGCGATGGCATGCCGAACCACTGGCGGGTCGACGTGCCCGGCGGCCGCCTTGCGGTGCGCATGTTCCCGACCGAGGAGGGGGAGCACGTCTCGCTCTCCGGGCCGGCCGAACTCGTCTACCGGGGCGAGATCGAGCTGCCGGAGGCCTAGGCGGCGCGATCCTGCCGCGCTGCGGCGATGACGTGGAAGCCCTTGTCGCGCGCCACACGGGCGACGTCCAGCTCCGGGAACTCGGCGGCGATCCAGCGCTGCAGCGAGTCGGCACCGAGGTGCTTCGCGACCACGAGGTGCGCGACGCCGTCGGGAGCGAGCCGGGGGAGCCACTGCTGCAGGATCCCGTGCAGTGCGTCCTTGCCGACCCGGATCGGCGGGTTCGACCGGATCTCCGAGAACCGCAGCTCGGCCGGCACCTCCTCGGGTGCGCTGATCCGGAGGTTCGCGAGCCCCAGGCGCTCGGCGTTGAGCCGGGTCAAGTCGCGCGACCGCTCGTTCACGTCGATCGCCCACACCTCGCGGTCCGGCGCCTCGAGGGCCGCGCTCAGCGCGATCGGACCCCAACCGGAGCCGATGTCGAGGACCGGGCCGTCGCCCACGGCCTCCGGAAGCTCGCGGAGGAGGATCGCGGTGCCCCGGTCGAGGTGCTCGGGGCTGAAGACGCCGCCCGCGGTGACGACCGAGCGCGGGGCGCCCGCGAGCACCACCTCGATCTCGCGGGTCGTGAAGTCGCCCGCGGGGGACTCGGAGAAGTAGTGCTGGTTCACCCCTCCAGTATCCCAGGCCTCGGGTGTCGCGCCGCTGCTGCGCCCTGAGTGAACAGGCCGTGCGCGATCCCGGACCCCGCACGTACACTGGAGGCCAGATGACACAACGATCTTCAGCAGACCGAGACTCCAGCACGGCACCGACGCGGGGGTCCGCAGGCGATCCCTCGACCACCTCGCAGGATCCGCTCGACCGGGTGCTCGCCCGCGCCGAGGGCGCCGGCGGCGCCACGGTGATCCGCGATCTCACGAGCGGTGCGCAGGCGCTCGGCGACGAGTCCCACGACCAGCTCGCGGAGGATCTCGACGCGATTCGCATGGAGCGCGCCGACCGCGCGTCGCTCAAGCGCGTCGCCGGGCTGTCGACCGAACTCGACGACGTCACGGAGGTCGAGTACCGGCAGCTCCGCATCGAGAACGTCGTGCTCATCGGCATCTACTCCCAGCGCTCGACGGAGGACGCGGAGAATTCGCTCCGTGAGTTGGCCGCACTCGCCGAGACGGCCGGAGCCGTGGTGCTCGACGGCCTGCTGCAGCGACGCGCGAACCCGGATCCCGCCACCTACCTCGGCAAGGGCAAGGCCCAGGAGCTCGCGGAACTCGTCGCGGCCGTGGGCGCCGATACCGTGATCGCCGACACCGAACTCGCGCCGAGCCAGCGGCGCGCGCTGGAGGACGTGGTGAAGGTCAAGGTGATCGACCGCACCGCGGTGATCCTCGACATCTTCAGCCAGCACGCGAAGAGTCGTGAGGGGAAGGCCCAGGTCGAACTGGCGCAGCTCGAGTACCTGCTGCCGCGGCTGCGCGGCTGGGGCGAGTCGATGTCGCGGCAGGCGGGCGGCCAGGTCGGATCCGCCGGCGCGGGCATGGGCTCGCGCGGCCCCGGTGAGACGAAGATGGAGCTGGATCGCCGGAAGATCCACACCCGCATGTCGAAGTTGCGCAAGCAGATCCAGGGCTTCGCACCCGCACGCGAGGCGAAGCGGGCGAACCGCAAGCGCGGCGAGGTGCCGTCGGTCGCGATCGCCGGGTACACCAACGCCGGCAAGTCGAGCCTGCTGAATCGGCTGACGGGCACGCAGGAGCTCGTGCAGAACCAGCTCTTCGCGACCCTCGACACGGCGATCCGTCACGCCGAGACCGACGACGGACGCCGTTTCACCTACGCCGACACCGTCGGATTCGTGCGCAACCTGCCGCACCAGCTCGTCGAGGCGTTCCGCTCGACATTCGAGGAGGTCGGCGACGCCGATGTGATCCTGCACGTCGTCGACGGCTCCCACCCGGATCCGGTCGCGCAGCTGCGCACCGTGCGCGACGTGGTTGCGGAGGTCGATGCGCAGGACATCCCCGAGCTCGTCGTGTTCAACAAGGCCGACCTGATCGACGAGTCGCAGCGCCTCGTGCTGCACGGGCTCGCCCCCGACGCCGTGTTCGTCTCGGCGCGCACGGGCGAGGGCGTGGAGGAGCTCCGGCGGCGGGTGGACGCCGCGATCCCGGTGCCCGACCGTGAGGTGACCGTGGTCGTCCCGTACGACCGCGGTGAGATCGTCGCCGAACTCCACGAGCGCAACCGGGTGGTGTCGACGGAGTACGTCGAGGCCGGCACGCGGGTCCGCGCGTTCGTAACGGCGGAGATGCTGTCGAAGCTCGAACCGTACCTGGAGTTCGAGACGATCGACGTCGACCGCGGCTGATCCGGGAGCACGGGAGCCGCGTCGACGGCGAGCGGCGCGAGTAACACAGCGCAACCAAACGCGGGTGCGTCCGAGGTGCTTGGTAGCTTGTGGTGGTCGGGGCCCGTGAGGCGCCTGGCGCCACGTTCCCGAGCCGAAGGACACCGATGCCCGCTACACCTCTGCCGAACGCCACGATTCTGGGGTACCCGCGTCTGGGTCGCCGCCGCGAGCTCAAGCGCGCGATCGAGTCCTACTGGAAGGGCAACACGAGCGAGGCCGAGCTGACCGCCACGGCACGCGAGCTGCGGGCGGCGACCCGCGCGCGGCTGGTCGAACTCGGGCTCCCGGCCCAGGGCGGCGCCGTCCCCGAGAGCTTCAGCTTCTACGACCAGGTGCTCGACGCGACGATCGCGCTCGGCGCGATCCCGGGCCGCTTCAGCGCCGTCACGGGAAGCGATCTGGAGATCACGTTCGCTCTCGCGCGCGGTGACAAGGATCACCAGCCGCTCGAGATGACGAAGTGGTTCGACACGAACTACCACTACAGCGTTCCCGAGATCGATGAGCAGACCGCCTTCGCCGCCAACCCGGCGGCACTCGTGACCCAGCTGCAGGAGGCCGCGGAGCAGGGGATCGATTCCCGCCCCGTGCTCGTCGGCCCCGTCACCTACCTTCTGCTCGCGAAGGCGGCCGACGGCGCGGCCGAGGGATTCAGCCCGATCTCGCGGCTCGACGAGGTCGTCGCCGTATACGCCGAGCTGCTGCAGTCGCTCGCGGCGGCGGGTGCGGGCTGGGTGCAGCTCGATGAGCCCGCACTCGTCTCCGACTCCCTCTCGGTGCCGCGCGCCGAGGTGCTCGCGCTCGTGGAGCGCGCCTACGCCGTGCTGGGCGCGGTCGAGCCCCGCCCCCAGATCCTCATCACCGCCCCCTACGGCAACTCCGCCGACGCCCTGACGCGTCTCGGCGCGCTGCCGGTCGAAGCCGTGCAGGCCGACCTGGTCCGCGGCACGCTGCCCGCGGACGCACTCGCATCGGGTGCGCTCGCAAGCGCGTTCGACGGCACCCAGCTCGTCGCCGGCGTGGTCGACGGCCGCAACATCTGGCGCACCGACCTGCGTGCGGCGTTCGCTCAGCTCACCGCGCTGACCGAGGCCGGGCTGCACGTGGTGGTCGGCACCTCGAACAGCCTGCAGCACGTGCCGCACGACGTGACCGACGAGTCGAAGCTCGATGCCCGCCTGCAGTCGTGGCTCGCGTTCGCGGACCAGAAGGTCGAGCAGGTCGCCACCCTTGCGCAGGGGCTCACCGAGGGCGCCGAGGCGATCGAGGCGTTGCTCGCCGAGGTCGACCGGGTGCTCCAGGACCGTGCCGCAGCCCCCGGGGTGCGGGTCAGCGATGTGCGGGATCGCGCCGCGTCCGTGACGAGCGACGACCGCAATCGCGCCGACGAGCAGGCGCGCCGCGACGCGCAACAGGCGCTCGGGATCCCCGACCTCGCTACCACGACGATCGGTTCGTTCCCCCAGACCGGAGAGATCCGGAAGGCGCGCGCCGCGTTCACCCGCGGCGAGATCGACCAGGAGGCCTACGACGGCTTTCTGCGCGACGAGATCGCACGCGTGATCCGCCTCCAGGAGGAGATCGGCCTCGACGTCCTCGTCCACGGCGAGGCCGAGCGCAACGACATGGTGCAGTACTTCGCTGAGCTGCTCGACGGATTCGCGGTCACCGAGCACGGCTGGGTGCAGTCCTACGGCACGCGGGCGACGCGCCCGTCGATCCTCTGGGGTGACGTGTCGCGCCCGGCCCCGATGACGGTGGCCTGGTCTGCGTACGCGCAGTCGCTCACGGAGCAGCGCGTGAAGGGTATGCTGACGGGCCCCGTGACGATCCTCGCCTGGTCGTTCGTCCGCGACGATCAGCCCCTCGGCGACACGGCCGCGCAGGTGGCGCTCGCCCTCCGCGACGAGATCGACGACCTCGTGGCGGCCGGCATCGGCATCGTGCAGGTCGACGAGCCCGCGCTCCGCGAGCTGCTGCCGCTCGACGCGGATCGCCAGAGCGACTACCTCGACTGGTCGGTCGGCGCGTTCCGTCTCGCAACGGGCGGGGCCGCTCCGGAGGTGCAGATCCACACGCACCTCTGCTACTCCGAATTCGGTGAGATCATCGACGCCGTCGACGGCCTCGACGCCGATGTCACGAGCATCGAAGCCGCGCGCAGCCGTATGGACGTGGTGGAGCCGCTCGGCGACCACGGGTACTCGCGCGGCATCGGCCCGGGCGTCTACGACATCCACTCGCCCCGCGTGCCGAGCGTCGAGGAGCAGACGGAGCTCATCAAGATCGCCGCGGAGCGCATTCCGGGCAAGCAGCTGTGGGTGAACCCCGACTGCGGGCTCAAGACCCGCGGCTACGAGGAGACCGTGGCGAGCCTCACCAACCTGGTGCAGGCGGCCAAGGCGGTCCGCGGGGCCTAGTGTGACGCCTCACGACGATCGTCCGGACGCGCCGGGGACCGCGGTCCCCGGCGCGTCCGTCGGCGATCCCGCCGCCGCCGAGCCGGGCGTCACCGGCATCGTCGCGTGGCCCGTCGATGCGCTGCCGACCGAACCGGTCGGGAGCCTGCCGCGGCCCGCGCGCCTGCAGCGTGCCGTGCTCGACGCCGAGACGGGACTCGCACCGCTGAGCGAGCTGCGTGCCGAGCAGGATCTCGCGGTGCGCGACACCCTGCAGCGCATGGCGGAGACCGGCTCACCCGTGATCACCGACGGCGAGCAGCGTCGACAGAGCTTCGCGAGCTATCCGCTCGGGACCGAGGACGTCGACGCGGGGCAGGTGTTCGCGGTGTTCGCGGACGGGCACCACCGGGTGATCCCGAGCCTCGCACGTGCGCCCTTCGCCTTCCACGCGTGGGCCGCCGACGACGTCCGTGCGGCGCGCGCCGAGACGTCGCGGCCGCTCAAGCAGGCGGTCATCTCGCCCTCGATGCTGTCGTTGATGGTGCCGGAGGAGGGGCTCGGCGACTACTCCCGCGCCGAGTTCCTCGAGGACGTCGTCCGCGGGTGCGCAGAAGACATCGTGCGCTGCTTCGACGCCGGTGCGAGCCGGGTGTCGATCGACTTCACCGAGGGCCGGCTCGCTCTGCGCCGGGACGTGCGAGCGCCCTGGGCCGGACCCCACGCGCTCGCGGGGTTCATCGAACTCATCAACCGAGTGCTCGACCGGCTCACTCCGGAGCAGCGTCTCGCGGTGGGGGTGCACACGTGCCCGGGCAATGACAACGACTCGGCGCACAGCGCCGACGTCGACTACGCGGGTCTCATCCCGGAGCTCTTCCAGATCGACGCCGGATACTTCCTCGTGCAGTCGGCGAGTGAGGAGGACCCGGATCGAGTCGCGCGTCTGATCGGGCGTCAACTGCGCACGAGGGCTGCCGACCGGCCGTCGCCCCGGGTGCTGATCGGCGTGACGAATCCGACGAGCCCGAAGCTCGAGACCGCGGAGGAGATCCGGGATCATCTCGTGCGCGCGGCACGGTTCATCCCCGCCGAACTGCTCGGCTCGACGGACGACTGCGGGTTCTCGCCCTACCTCATCGACGAGAAGCCGCGCCACGGCTCTCCGGACTTCGCCCGCGAGGTCGCGTTCGCGAAGATCGCGGCTCGGGTCCGGGGGACCGAACTCGCTGCCGCGGAGCTTCGGGGCTCCGGGATCGGTGCTGCCGGCCTCGCGACGGCCGGCGCGGGCGCAGAGGGGGGCGCCGCATCGTGACCGCCACGCTCCTGACCGGCAGCGCGCCGACGCGCGCTCGGTTCTCGTTCGAGGTGTTTCCCGCGCGGAGCGGCGCGGCCGCGCTGGCGCTCGGCCACGCCGTTCAGCACCTGTCCGCGGTCGGGCCAGATTTCATCTCGGTGACGTACGGCGCGAACGGCTCGAACCGGGACGCATCACTCGACCTGCTCACCTACCTGCGCAACCACACGGATGCGCTGCCGCTGGCGCACCTGACGACCGTCGGCGAGGACCGGGACGCCGTGCGGTCGGTGATCCACCGCATCATGGATGCCGGTGTGCACGACTTCCTCGCGCTGCGGGGCGACCCGCCGAGGGGGCTCGGCGAGGACGACCCCGCCGTCGCCGGTTCGCTCAGCTCGGTCGAGCTGCTGGAGCTGATCGCCGAGGTGCGCAGCGAGCGGCCGCACTTCACGAGTGTGGGGCGGACGGTGGTGGCGGCGTACCCGAACGGTCACCCGCTGTCCCGATCCCGCTCCGAAGACATCGACTGGCTCATCACGAAACAGGAGGCGGGCGCGCAGTTCGCCATCACGCAGCTCTTCTTCCGGGCGGAGGAGTACCTCGGGTTCGTCGCGGATGCACGATCCGCGGGGCTCCGTATCCCGGTACTCCCGGGACTCATGCCCGTGTCGACGAGCGCGCAACTCCGCAAGGTCGCGTCGCTCGCCGGCCGCCCGGCGCCCGTCGAACTCGAGCGTGAAATGGAAGCGACCGGCGGTTTCGCTCCCGAACTGGGCGTCGAGTACGCGGTCGAGCTGGCGCGGGAGCTGCTCGACGGGGGTGCGCCGTCGATCCACCTCTACACCTTCAACCGCCACGAGCAGGTGCTCGCCGTGCTTCGGGAGCTCCATTTGCTGGCCGTGCCGGCCTGACGGCGTCGCGCTGACGCGGTCCGACGAGGGAGCATCGCGGCGCCCGGGTGAGGCGCGCGGATTACACCGAGCGGAAGACCGCCACGACCTTGCCCAGCACCTCGGCGTGATCGCCGAGGATCGGCTCGAACGCGCTGTTGCGGGGGAGGAGCCAGGTGTGCCCGTCGCGACGGCGGAAGACCTTGACGGTCGCCTCGCCGTCGAGCATCGCCGCGACGATGTCCCCATTCTCCGCTTCCCGCTGCTGCCGGACGACGACGAAGTCGCGATCGCAGATGGCGGCGTCGATCATCGAGTCGCCCACGACCCGGAGCATGAAGAGCTGTCCGTCTCCCACCAACTGACGGGGGAGCGGCACGAGCTCCTCCACCTGCTGATCCGCCGTGATCGGCACCCCCGCTGCGATGTGGCCGACGAGCGGCACGAAGGCCGTCTCCTCCGGGCGCTGCTGCGGAGCCTCATCGACCGCGCTGCGGGTGCTCGCCAGCTCGACGAGGATCTCGAGCGCGCGCGGCCGGTTCGGGTCGCGGCGGATGAACCCGGCGAGCTCGAGCCGACTGAGCTGGTGGGTCACGCTCGAGAGCGATGACAACCCGACGGCGTCACCGATCTCCCGCATGCTCGGGGGGTACCCCCGCGACTCGACCGACTGGGAGATGAACTCGAGGATCGCCTGCTGCTTTTCGGTGAGGGGCTTCGAGGAGGGGGGCGCGGCCGCGGTGCTCATCGCTGTCCTTTCCTGGTGCCGGAATCGGATCCGACGCGGGTGTGAGGGCGACTTCCTGCCGGAATTCTGCGGGTGACCGTGAATGTCGGAGGTGGGGTGTTGAGTGAAGCCGTTGATCGAAACCCTATCCGCTGCATTCGAAAACGGGCAAACATGTGTTCGAGTGTCGCGGGAAAACACGAAACATATCTTCGAATGGGCTCTTGAAGTTTCGAGCAATCGAAGATATATTCGAAACAGATGTTCGGGTAGGCGTATTGCTCCCCGAACGCGATGGAAAGGACACCACCATGAGCGCACTGGTTCTCGACTCGCAGTCGGAGTTCACCCCCGTGGCATACGAGGCGGCACCCGCGATGCGCGTGCGCCTCACCAAGCGCGGGCGCATGGTCTTCGGTGCGCTGGCAACGGCGCTCGTTGCCGGTCTCCTTGCGTGTGTGGCCGCCATCGCCGCGCCCCAGGCGCTCGCCTCGAACTCGGCCGGCGGCCAGGAGTTTCACTACGTCGTGGCGCAGCCGGGAGCCTCTCTCTGGTCGCTCGCGTCGACACTCGATCCCTCTGCTGACCCGCGCGACCTCGTCGCGGAGATCGTGCAGCTGAACCAGCTCGACGGCTCGGGCGTGCAGGCCGGCCAGCCGATCGCGGTGCCGCTGCGCTACTCCGACGCCGCCGGTGTGGTGTCGGGCGAGGAACTCTCGGGCGAACTCGAGGCTGCGGCCTTCTGAGGCCGGCGGTGACCGCCGGAGTCGCCCGGTGATGATGAGGTGCGTCGAGCCCCCCTGCTCGCAGCTCTAGACTGGTTCCGTGACCAGTCTGAACGATCTTCCCCTCCGCGACACCCTCGTCGGCAAGCTCCCCTACGGCGCACCCCAGGACCCGGTCCCGGTCAGCCTGAACGTCAACGAGAACACGCATCCGATTCCCGACGAGGTCGTCGACGACATCGTGCGCGCGCTCGCAGAGGCGGTCCGCGGGGTGAACCGATACCCGGATCGTGAGTTCCTGGAGCTGCGGGCCGCACTCGCCGGGTATCTCGGCCACGGTCTCACTCCCGAGCAGGTGTGGGCGGCGAACGGCTCGAACGAGGTGCTCCAGCAGATCCTGCAGGCCTTCGGTGGCCCGGGACGGTCCCTGCTGAGCTTCACACCGACCTACTCGATGTACCCGCTGCTCGCGGACGGCACCGACACCACCTGGATCCCGGTGGCACGACCCGATGGGTACGCCCTCACCCCGGAGGGCGTCGCTGCGGCACTGCGCGAGCACCAGCCGAGTGTGGCGATTCTGTGCGGCCCGAACAACCCGACCGGCACCGTGCTCGATCGCGAGGTGATCCTCGCGGCCTACGACGCATTCGACGGCATCCTCGTCGTGGACGAGGCGTATCAGGAGTTCGACGCCGAGACCGAGACCGCGATCGCGCTCCTGCCGGGCCGCCCGCGGCTGCTCGTCTCCCGCACGATGAGCAAGGCGTTCGCCTTCGCGGGCGTGCGCGTGGGCTACCTCGCCGCGGATCCCGCGGTCGTCGACGCGCTCCGGCTCGTCCGCCTGCCCTATCACCTGTCTGCGCTCACGCAAGCCGCGGCCACCGCCGCGATCCGGCACGCCGATACGATGCTCTCGACCGTCGCCGACATCCGCGCCCAGCGAGATCGTCTGGAGACCGCGCTCACCGAACTCGGCTACGCGGTGCACCCGTCCGGCGCCAACTTCCTGCTCGTCGACGGATTCGCGAACCCGGATGCCACGTTCTCGGCGCTGCGCGCCCAGGGCATCCTGATCCGGAATCTCGGCATCGACGGGCATCTCCGCATCACCGCGGGCACCGAAGCGGAGACGACGACCCTGATCGACGCCGTCGCGGCGCTCGGGCCCGGCGGCGCCCGCTGAATCCGACCCCGCGCTCGCGGTAGGATTGTGGCATGACTGCAGCTGCGCGCACCGCCTCGCTCGAGCGTTCGACGAGCGAATCTCAGATCAGCCTGAGCGTCGACCTCGACGGCACGGGGGAGTCGAGCATCGAGACCGGGGTTCCGTTCTTCGATCACATGCTCACCGCGTTCGCTCGCCACTCCCTGACCGACCTGACGGTCCGCGCGCAGGGCGACACCCACATCGACGTGCACCACACGGTGGAGGACACGGGCATCCTGCTCGGCCAGGCGCTGCTCGCCGCGCTCGGCGACAAACGTGGCATCTCCCGCTACGGCGATGCGCTCGTGCCGCTCGACGAGGCGCTCGCCCAGGCCGTCGTCGACATCTCGGGTCGCCCGTACCTCGTGCACTCCGGCGAGCCCGCCGGCTTCGAGTTCCACCTCATCGGCGGCCACTTCACGGGGTCGATGGTGCGGCACTTCTTCGAAGCGCTGACGCTGAACGCGCGGCTCACCGTGCACGTGCGCCTCATCGAGGGTCGGGATCCGCACCACATCGCGGAGGCCGAGTTCAAGGCGTTCGCGCGCGCATTCCGCCAGGCCAAGGCGCTCGACCCGCTCGTCGCGGGTGTGCCGTCCACGAAGGGTGCTCTGTGACGCTGCCCCGGAAACAGGTGGTGGTGCTCGACTACGGGTCGGGCAACGTGCACTCCGCGGTCAAGGCGCTCGTGCACGCGGGGGCCGAGGTCGAGCTGACCCGGGACCCGCGCGCCGTCGCTGCAGCGGACGGGTTGCTCGTGCCCGGTGTGGGCGCCTTCGACGCCGTGATGCACCAGCTGCGCGCGGTGCGCGGCGACGAGCTCATCGATCGGCGACTCGCGGGCGGTCGACCGGTGCTCGGCATCTGCGTGGGCGAGCAGGTGATGTTCGAGCGCGGGATCGAGCGCGGCGTGGAGACCGAGGGGCTCGGCCAGTGGCCCGGCACCGTGCGCGAACTGCGCGCGCCGATCCTGCCGCACATGGGCTGGAACACCGTGTCGCCCCCCGAGGGCTCGGTGCTGTTCGAGGGCATCGCCGACGAGCGCTTCTACTTCGTGCACAGCTACGCCGCGACCGAGTGGACGCTCGAGGGCCGGAACGCGGCGACGCGCCCGCGCGTCACCTGGGCCGAGCACGGCGAGCCCTTCGTCGCGGCCGTCGAGAACGGCCCGCTCTCGGCCACCCAGTTCCACCCGGAGAAGTCGGGCGACGCGGGCATCCAGCTCCTGCGCAACTGGCTCTCGACGCTTTGACCACGGGATCGGCGCCGCCGATCACCCCGCACACCGCTGAACGGAGAACACACGCATGAGCGAGCTCGCCGAGGGACCGGAGCTGCAGCTGCTGCCGGCCATCGACATGGTCGACGGCACGGCCGTCCGTCTCACCCAGGGTGAGGCCGGCACCGAGACCGGGTACGGCAATCCGGTCGACGCCGCCGCCGACTGGATCGAGCAGGGCGCGGAGTGGATCCACCTCGTGGACCTCGACGCCGCCTTCGGTCGCGGCAGCAACGTCGGTGTGGCGCGCAAGATCATCAAGAAGTTCAGTCGTGTGCACATCGAGTTCTCGGGCGGGATCCGCGACGACGCGAGCCTGGAGGCCGCGCTCGAGATGGGGGCGCGCCGCGTGAACCTCGGCACCGCCGCACTGGAGAACCCCGAGTGGACGCGCTCCGTGATCGCCCGCTACGGTGATCAGATCGCAGTCGGGCTCGACGTGCGCGGCGAGACACTCGCCGCCCGCGGCTGGACCGAGGAGGGCGGCAACCTCTGGGAGGTGCTCGAGCGACTCGAAGACGCGAAGTGCCCCCGCTACGTCGTGACGGATGTGACGAAGGACGGCACGCTGCGCGGGCCGAACATCGACCTCCTGCGCCAGGTCTGCGCGCGCACGGCCCGCCCGGTCGTGGCCTCCGGCGGCATCTCGAGCCTCGACGATATCGCGGCGCTCCGCGAGGTCGTACCGCTGGGCGTCGAGGGCGCCATCATCGGCAAGGCGCTCTACGACGGTGCGTTCACCCTGCCCGCCGCGCTCGATGTGGCGGGGCACTAAGGCCCCGAGGGTGCGCCATGGCCATCAAGAAGCTCCCCTCGACCGGTGACGCTCCGCGCGCCACGGGCGTTCCGGAGAGCCTGACGCCGGGCGGTGCTGTCGACTCCGCGGGGTTCCCGTGGGCCGGGCGCACGTTCGACCACCACGAGACGGCGTTCGCCGACGACACGGGTGAGGCTCCGCAGCAGCTCCTCCGCGCCGTCTCGGCGGTCCGCACGGCGGCGCGCGCCTTCCGCGACGCCGCGCCGGGGGAGCAGGCCGCGGCGCTCTCCGCGCTCGCGGCGGCGCAGGCCGGGATCCCCGCGGCACTCGCGTCGAGTCGACTGCTCGTGCCGCTGCTCGCCGAGGCCGGCGACGTCGGCGTCACCCCTGAAGGGCGTACGGTGGAGAAGTCCCAGGAGCTCTCCATAGTGACGGTCGCCGGCCCCGACGGGCGGCGTGTGATGCTGGCGTTCAGCTCCACGGCGGCGATGCGCGCCTGGAACGCGGACGCTCGGCCGATCCCCGTCCCCGGGCCCCAGCTCGCGCTGGCCGCGGCGCAGGAGGAGACCGACCTCATCGTCATCGACGCCGGGTCGCCCGAGAGCGAGTGCGGGGTGCGGCGACCCGCACTGCGCGCGCTCGCGCTCGGCGAGCCCGCGATCCCGGCGTGGGCGGACGACGACGTGCGCGCCGCCTTCGCCTCCGCACTCGGCGGAGAGGACCGCGTCGAGGCGATCGCCCTCCTCCCGGGAGATCCGGAGGGGCGACTGCTCGCCCCCGAGACCGAGGTGCACCTCATGCTCGCTCCCGGGCTCGATCGCGACGCCCTCGGTGCGCTGCTCACCTCGGTGCAGCAGCGCCTCGCGGCGAACGCCGTCATCGCGGATCGGGTCGACTCCATGCGCATGGTGCCGCACGCCGCCCCTACAGCAGGTTGAGCAGCAGCACGTAGCAGGTCGTCCCGGCCGCGATGCTGAGCAGCGAGCGCCGCTTGCCGACGAGATGCACCACGATCGTGACCGCGGTCGCGGCGGCGATCGCCCACAGGTCGCCGGGGCGGCTGAGGGCCTCGCCGCGCAGGATCACCACGGCGAGGATCAGCAGGATGCCCGCGGGCATCCACCGCCCGAGCGCCTGCACGAAGCGGGACTTGCGGAGCGGCTTCAGGATCGCGAAGGGCAGTGCTCGCAGGGCCACCGTGATGAGGCCCGAGACCCCGATGGCGAGGAGGAGGGTGCCGACGTCAGGCACGGTCGCCCCCGTCCGTCTCCGAGCCCGAGCTCGCGCGGCGCGACAGCGCGTAGCGCACCGCGAGCATCACGGTGAACAGTACGAGGGCGGCGAGGAGCGCGTTGTCGGGGACCACGACGATCGCGATCCCGACGGCGAGCCCGGCGAGCACCGCGGACGGCACCTCGCGTGCGCTGCGCACCGCGTCGAGCGTCATCACGACGAACAGCGCGACGAGCGCGAACTCGAACCCCTCGATCGGTTCGGGCAGTGCACCCGCGATGAGCACGCCCGCGACCCCGCCGAGCACCCAGTAGGCCTGCATGGCGAACTGCCCCGTGATGACTCGGCGCGACGAGAGCTGCGCGGCGGGCATGAGCACGTACGTGGCGTAGGCCTCGTCGATGAGCGCGTAGATGGAATAGGCGCGGGGGAGCCCGCGGCGCACGCGGTCGATGGGGAACGAGAGCGCGTAGAAGACGTGCCGGAAGTTGATGGCGAACACGGTGACGGCGATCGTGAGAATCGGGGTCGCCGCGGCGAGCATGCTCACCATGAGCAGCTCGACCGACCCGGCGAAGACAACGATGGAGAGTGCGGGCGCCACCCACCAGGGCAGCCCGGCCTGCACCACCAGCACCCCGAGCGCGATGCCGAGCGGGAAGATCCCGATCCCGACCCCGAGCGAATCGCGCAGGCCCGCGGCGATCTGCGAGCGGCCCGGAGACTCCGGCGCGTCCGTGATGGCGGAAGGTGGTGCGTGCATCTCTTCAGTGTGACGCAGGGGCCGCGCAATGTGGGTGCGTTTCTCGCCGGAATTGCGCGGGATCCGGCAAGATAGTCACATGGATGCACTGGATCGCGCAATTATCGCGGAACTCGAGCGCGAAGGGCGACTCAGCAATGTCGATCTGGCGGCGCGCGTCGGCCTCACGGCCGGGCCGTGCCTGCGGCGGGTGCAGCGTCTCGAATCGAGTGGGGTGATCCGCGGGTATCACGCGGAGGTCGACCCGGTCGCGACCGGGCGCTCCTTCGAGGTGATCCTGCACATCGATCTCGTCACCCAGGAGGCGACCGTCGTGCAGCACTTTGAACGGGAGGTGGCGCTGCTCGACGAGGTGGTCGAGTTCAAGCGGCTGTTCGGGACCCCCGACTACTTCCTGCGGGTGGCGGTGGCCGATCTCGCCGCGTACGAGGACTTCCTGACGCGGAAGATCATGGCAGAGCGGGGCGTCGGCAAGGTGAGCTCCCACTTCGCCATGAAGAACCTGAAGGGCGAGGTCAGTTCACCGGGCCGGTGAACTTCTCTCCGGGGCCCTGACCGATCGGGTCGGGGATGAGCGAGGCCTCGCGGAATGCGAGCTGCACGGAGCGGAGCCCGTCGCGCAGGCTGCGCGCGTGCATGTCGCTGATGTCGGGGGCCGCGGCCGTGATGAGGCCGGCCAGTGCGTTGATGAGCTTGCGGGCCTCATCGAGGTCCGTCTGCGATTCGGGATCGTCGGCGAGGCCGACCTTCACCGCCGCTGCGCTCAGCAGGTGGACCGCTGCCGTGGTGATGACCTCGACCGCAGCGACGTCCGCGATGTCGCGCGTCGCCTGCGCGGAATCGACGTGCTCTGTGTGCTCGGTGTGGTCGGCGGTGTTCTCGGTCATGCTGTCCTGACTGTCGGGTGTTTCGTGTGATAAGCTTGCTGAGGTTCTCGGCGTCCAGTCGAGATGCGGAAGTGGAGATTCTCCCACCCGGCACCGCCTCTAAGGTTACCGGGTAGTTGGCACCCCGTCGTTCACGCGGCAGCTGGAAGGGTGCAGATCGCACGTGTGCGTTCCTGATCTCCGCCCGCCGCTCCCGCCGGGAGTGGCCGTTTCACGAGATCAGAGGAGCACGAGATCAGCGATCCCCGTACGAATGACAGAATCCGCGTCAGCGAAGTTCGCCTGGTAGGACCCAGTGGCGAGCAGGTCGGCGTGGTGCCGATCGAGACTGCCCTGCGCCTCGCGGCCGACGCCGATCTTGATCTCGTCGAGGTTGCCCCGAACTCGAAGCCTCCCGTGGCCAAGATCATGGACTTCGGGAAGTTCAAGTACGAGGCGGCTCAGAAGGCGAAGGAAGCCCGCCGCAACCAGGCCAACACGGTCCTCAAGGAGGTCCGCTTCCGCCTGAAGATCGACACCCACGACTACGAGACGAAGACGAAGCGCGCCATCGGCTTCCTGTCGCAGGGCGACAAGGTCAAGGCCATGATCCTCTTCCGCGGCCGCGAGCAGTCGCGTCCGGAGCAGGGCGTGCGGCTGCTGCAGCAGTTCGCCGAGGACATCGTCGAGTACGGCACCGTCGAGTCGTCGCCGCGCATCGATGGCCGCAACATGGTCATGGTGATCGCACCCCTCAAGAACAAGTCCGAGGCGAAGGCCGAGCAGAATGCTCGTCGCGCCGAGGAGAAGGCCACTCGCAAGGCGGACAAGTCGGCGGAGTCCGACGCAGCCGCTGCCGCGAGCGAATAACTGCGGCCGCTGCGCACGCAGCACCGCGCACGATGCAGCCGACAGGCGCGCACACAACAAGGAGAAATCGATGCCCAAGCAGAAGACCCACTCGGGGGCCAAGAAGCGCTTCAAGCTCACCGGCACCGGCAAGCTGATGAAGCAGCAGGCCGGCATGCGCCACAACCTCGAGGTCAAGTCCTCGAAGCGCAAGCGCCGCCTGAACGCCGAGCAGGTGCTCGCCAAGGGCGACGCCAAGCAGGCGATGAAGCTCCTCGGTCACTAAGCACGGCCCGTCAACACCTCACGACTTTTTTGTAAGGAAGAACTGAAATGGCAAGAGTCAAGCGGGCCGTCAATGCCCACAAGAAGCGTCGCGTTATCCTCGAGCGTGCCGAGGGCTACCGCGGACAGCGGTCGCGTCTGTACCGGAAGGCCAAAGAGCAGGTCATCCACTCGCTCGTCTACTCGTACAACGATCGCCGCAAGAAGAAGGGCGACTTCCGTCGCCTGTGGATCCAGCGGATCAACGCCGGCGCTCGCGCCAACGGCCTGACCTACAACCGCTTCATCCAGGGCCTCGGGCTCGCGGGTGTCGAGGTCGACCGTCGCATGCTCTCCGAGCTCGCGACCAACGAGCCCACCGCGTTCGCGGCACTCGTCGAGGTCGCCAAGGGCGCACTGCCCGAGGACACCTCGGCTCCGAAGGCTGCCTAGCCCTCACGGTTTCTCGAACGGCCCCCGGCCCGCACTCCTGCGGACCGGGGGCCGTTCTCGTGCGCGGTAGGGTGGACGGGTGATCGAGAACCCCAAAGCGCCGCGTGCCAAGCGCGTGGCCGCCCTGGCCCGCAAGAAGGAACGCCTCGCGACGGGCCGGTTCCTGGTGGAGGGGCCGCAGGCCGTGCGCGAGGCGCTCGTCCACCGCCCCGGACTGGTCGACACCGTCTACGCGACCATGGGCACCGAACCGTGGCAGCACGAGATCGATCGCCTGGCGTCCGACGGCGGGATCGACCTCGAGCGGGTCACCCCCGAGGTGCTCGCGGCCATGGCGGAGACCGTCACCCCGCAGGGCGTGCTGGCGGTCGCGCGCACCTGGCAGACGCCGCTCTCCGAGGTCTTCGCGGACGCGACGCTCGTGGTGATCCTGCACGAGGTCCGCGACCCGGGCAACGCCGGCACCGTGCTCCGAGCGGCCGACGCGGCCGGGGCCGACGCGGTGATCTTCGCGGGGGAGAGCATCGATCCGTTCCACCCCAAGGTCGTCCGATCGACCACCGGCTCGCTGTTCCACCTGCCGGTGACGACCGTCGCGACGCTCGACGCGGCGACCGAGGCCGCCCGCGCCTCCGGGCTCACCGTACTCGCGGCCGACGTGCGCGGTGACGGTCTCCTCGACGCGCGGGCCGACGGGATCCTCCGCGGCCCCGTCGCCTGGGTGTTCGGCAACGAAGCGAACGGGCTGAGCGAGACCGATCGGGCGCTCACCGACCGGTCCCTCCGTCTCCCCATCTACGGTGAGGCGGAGTCGCTCAACCTCGCGACCGCCGCGAGTGTGCTGCTCTACGAGACGGCCTTCGCGCAGCGCTCGTAGGTCACCCGGGTCTGCGGATGCGCCCTACGCGAGCAGCGTGTCGCCCAGCCCGGTGTCGGGCGTGAATCCCGGCAGGATCGCGAACACCGCAGAGCCGGTGTGCTCGACCCACTCGTTCAAGAGGTCGAGCTCATCGAGGCGCCGCTGGATCGGCACGAACTGCGCGAGCGGATCGCGCTGGTAGCAGGCGAACAGCAACCCGGACTCGCCGCCCTCGTCGTAGTTCGTGCTGCGCCGGAAGATGCGCTCACTCGGATCGGTCGAGTGCGCCCGACGCACGTGCGCGTAGCTCGGGATCACCGGCAGGCCATTGGCGTTTGTCGCCTCGAAGTCGACGGGCGTGTGCTCGTCCCCTCCGGTGAGCGGGCTGCCGTCGGCGAGCGTGCGGCCGATGGTCTGCTCGCGACCCGGGCGGTCGACCATGTCCCAGGTGTCGAGCTGCATGCGGATGCGTCGTAGTACGAGGGCGCTGCCCCCGTGCACCCAGGTCGGCTGATCGCCTCGATCGTCTCCCGAGCCGATCCACACCAGTGACGCGAAGTCCTCGTCCACGGGCGCCGGGTTGATGGTGCCGTCGACCTGGCCCATGAGGTTCCGCATCGTCGTCCCGTTGGGCTCCGCCCCGCGTGCCTGTCGGAAGCCCTGCTGGGACCATCGCACGTCGGCGAAGCTCCGCAGGTCCCGCTCCAGCATTCGCGCGGCGTGCGCGAGCGGCAGCGGATCGTCGGCCTGCAGCAGCACGAGCAGGTCCCCGCCGTCGTGCCGACCGTCCAGGCGATCGCGCTCGAAGGCCGGTAGCGGTGCGAGCCACTCGGGGACGCGCGACGCGTCGATCCGCCGCACGAGCTCCGGTCCGACCCCGATCGTGATCGTCAGATTCGACGGTCGTGCCGCGAGCTCCGGCTCGGGATCGGCGAGCGGTGCGCGCCCGGAGGTGAGCCCCTCGATGTCACCGGTGAGGATCCGGAACATACGCGCGAGTGCGGCGCGGTCCGACTCGGGTCGCAGCGTGTACGCGACGTACCGGGCGTGCGCGACGGGGGCGGTCATCACTCCCGCCTGGTGCGCGCCGTGGCAGGGGAGGGACTCGCCCCCGAACCCGGCGGCGTCGATCACGGTGGGATCTGATCCGTCCCCGCCGTTCGTCCCGGTGCTGCCCGAGCCACCCGAGCCACCCGCGCCGGCGCCGCTCGTCGCGTCGCGGAGCGCCGGGATGCCGAGCGCCGCACCGATGCCGAGCACGGCACCGATGCCGGCACCCGCCGCGCCCCCGGTAAGGAGGGCGCGGCGGCCGAAACGGGCGTCGGGGCCCGATTCGGCCGAGGGGTGATCCGCGGTGCGCGCCTCGACTCGCGGCTCAGTGCCCGGCGTCGTCGGCATCGTGCGAGTGCCCGTCGGCCTCGTGCCCGTCGGCTCCGTCGGCACCGTGTCCGTCGGCCCCGTCGTGCGAGTCCATCGAGTCGTGCGAGTCGCCGCCCTCGTAGTTCTCCTGCGCGCCGCTGAAGTCCTTGACGAGCACGGTGACCTCGAGGGTGCTGTCGTCGTCGAAGGTCAGCGTCAGCGGCACCTCGTCGCCGGCGAGCAGCGCCTCGGGCATGTCCATGAACATGATGTGGTTGCCGCCCGGCTCGAGGTCGAACGAGCCGCCCGCGGGGATCGAGAATCCGCCGTCGACCTCGCGCATGGTCGCGGCCCCGCCGGTGGTGACCGTCTCGTGGAGCTCGATCATGCCGGCGGCCGGGCTCTCGACGCTCACGAGGGTGAGGTCAGTGTCGCCGTCGTTGACGATGCTGCCGAAGACACCGGTCATGCCGTCGCCCGCCTTCGCCCAGCCGTCCTGCAGGGCGACCGTCGACGTGGACGCCTCGGTCGACGCCGCACTCGCGGTGGCCGTATCGGGCGCACTGCCGGCGCAGCCGGCGAGCAGGAGCGGCGCGGTCAGCGCGAGCGCCGCGAGACGCAGCGTGGAAGCGGAACGGGCGCGGGTCCGGGTGATCCGGCTCATCGGGGGTCCTCCCCGGTGGTCGATTCCGGCGCTTCGGGCACGTCCGTGCCCGTGATGGAGGGATCAGCCGAGGCGTTCCCTCCCAACGCCTGCGCGCGACGGCGCTGCGCGACGACCGCAGCGGTCACGGCGCCACCGGCGGCCACAACCGCGGCGACGATGATGGCGACGACGGCGCCGGCGGGCAGGCCCTCGGATCCGCTGGACTCGGATGCCTCGTCCGCGTGCGTGTGATCCGCGTCCTCGCCGTCCGCGTGGCTGTGCTCCTCGCCCTCGGCGTGGTCCTCGGCCGGTGCGGCCTCGACGATCGCGGCGCTGCCGTCCGTCGCGACGGCGAACGCGAATGCCCCCTCGATGGGGTGGCCGTCGCTCGACACGACACGCCAGGCGGCGTCGTAGTCGCCCGATGCCAGGTCGTCGATGAGGGGCTGCGTCACGTCGGCGCCGGCGATCACCGGTGCGCCGTCGGCCGCTGCGGATCCGTCGGGGCCGGTGACGACGATCTCCGTGCCCGTCGGGATGATGCTGTTGCTGAAGGTGAGGCGGATCGCCTCGACAGCACCGTCGGAGGTGCCGGCGACGAGCTCCGTGTTGATCAGTTCGTCGTGGGCGAAGGCCGGGGCGGCGATGCCGAAGGTGGCCGCGCCCGCGATGAGGGCGGCGGCCGAGAGCCGGGTCAGGCGGCTCGTGCGTGTGCGAGACATGGGGTCTCCGAGTTTCTCCGGCGGAACGCCGGTGACGGCGCACCTCGCGCACGCCGGGGATGACCACCGGCGGGCGGGTGCTGAGAAGTGAGGGGGTGCGTGCGGCGTCGCTCGGGCGACGCTAGGCGGCGCAGGGCGGGCCGCGGTGCGTGATCGCGGCGGGAGAGAAGAGACGTCGCGCGAGTCGGCCGGCCGTCGCCGCGACCATCGGCCGCGGGGCCGGGCGGAGCGAGGTCGCTCCCGCCGTCGGCGCATCGAACGGCACAGCGCGGCGCAGGAGCCCGATGAGGGCGAGGGCGGCGCGCTCGCCGCGGTGCAGGAGTCCGATGGTGAGCACTGCCGCGACGGCGTGCAGCAGCCACATGGTCGCGTCGGCGCCGAACGCGCTCGGGACGAAGCTCGCCGCCGCCAGGTGGTGCGCGCTGTGCGCGGCGCCGTGCGGCATGGCCGCCCCGCCGCCGAGGATCGAGCTCCCGGCCGCACTGGCGGAGATGCCGAGCCCGGCGAACGACCAGTGGAACAGGAACTGCGCCGCGCCGACCGCCACCGAAAGACGCCACAGCGAACCCACCCGACCGGCGAGGGCCGTGCACAGGGGCAGCGCGAGGATCGTGGTCGCCACGATCGCGAGCCAGGACATATCCCCACCCGCGACGCTGTGGGAGAGCGCGGCCAGGAGGGAGGCCACCCCGGCGCCGACCCCGCCGCGCGCGACGCGCAGGGCGCGGGGCATCGGCTGAGCGGGCGAAGTCACGACTCCCAGTCTACCGGCGTTGCAGGATAGGATGAGTACCCGTGTCAGAGAGTGCAGTGGACGAAGGTTCCAACCCCATCACCCAGGACGCGGTCGACGCCGCGGTGAGCGCCGCGCTCGCGGCCTTCGAAGCCGCGGATTCGGTCGCCGCGCTCAAGGCGGCCCGCACCGAGCACGCGGGCGACGCGTCCGCGATCGCGCGGCTGAACGCCCAGATGCGCGCGGTGCCGAAGGCCGAGAAGGCTGCGACGGGAAAGCTCATGGGCCAGGCCCGCGGCCGGATCGAGGGCGCGTACTCCGGTCGCGAGTCGGCGCTCGCCTCGGAGGAGGCCGCCCTGCGGCTCGTCGCCGAGACGGTCGACGTGACCGAGGCCCCGGTGCGCCGCCGCGCGGGATCCCGGCACCCCCTCGCGCAGCTCCAGGAGGAGGCCGCGGACATCTTCGTCGGCATGGGCTGGGAGATCGCGGAGGGGCCCGAGATCGAGCACGAGTGGTTCAACTTCGACGCCCTCGGCTTCGATCCCGACCACCCCGCACGCGCGATGCAGGACACCTTCTTCGTCGATCCCGCGGATCGTCACCTGCTGCTGCGCACGCACACCTCGCCCGTGCAGGTCCGATCGCTGCTGTCGCGCGAGCTGCCCGTCTACGTCGTCGCGCCCGGTCGGGTCTACCGCACCGACGAGCTCGACGCCACGCACACCCCGGTGTTCCACCAAATCGAGGGCATCGCGATCGACCGCGGCCTCACCATGGCGCACCTGCGCGGCACACTCGAGCACTTCGCCCGCCAGATGTTCGGCGAGGAGGCGAAGATCCGGCTGCGGCCGAACTTCTTCCCCTTCACCGAGCCCTCGGCGGAGATGGACGTCTGGCAGCCGAACGCGAAGGGCGGCGCGCGCTGGGTCGAGTGGGGCGGGTGCGGCATGGTCGACCCGCGGGTCCTGCTCGCCGCGGGCATCGATCCCGACGAGTTCCAGGGATTCGCGTTCGGCATGGGCATCGAGCGCACCCTGCAGTTCCGTCACGACATCAATGACATGAGAGACATGGTTGAAGGCGACGTCCGCTTCAACGCACAATTCGGAGGCCTGGTCTAATGCGCGTTCCCCTGAGCTGGCTCGGCGAGTACGCTGCACTGCCCGACGACGTCACCCCCGAGCAGGTGCACGCCGACCTCGTGCGGGTGGGCTTCGAAGAGGAGTCGATCCGGCGCTTCGACGTCTCCGGTCCGATCGTGGTCGGGGAGGTGCTCTCCCAGGAGCCCGAACCGCAGAGCAACGGCAAGACGATCAACTGGTGCCAGGTGCGCGTGGCGCCCGAGGGCGAGACGGCGGCCGACGGCGGTCCGGATGTCCGCGGCATCGTCTGCGGTGCGCACAACTTCGGCCCGGGCGACCGCGTGGTCGTCACCCTGCCCGGTGCCGTGCTGCCCGGTGACTTCGTCATCGCCGCGCGCAAGACCTACGGGCACGTCTCGGACGGCATGATCGCCTCCGCGCGCGAGCTGACCCTGGGTGAGGACCACGACGGCATCATCGTGCTGTCGCGGCTCGGCTTCACGGGCGACGCCGAGCCGGAGGTCGGCACCGACGCGCTCGCGCTCCTCGGTCTCGACCAGACGGCCGTCGAGATCAACGTGACTCCGGATCGCGGCTACGCCTTCTCGATCCGCGGGGTGGCCCGCGAGGTCGCGCACTCCACCGGAGCCGCCTTCACCGACCCCGCCTCGACGGTGACCCCGGCGAAAGCGAGCGGGTTCCCGGTCGCGATCACTGACGACGCTCCCATCCGCGGACGCGTCGGCGCCAGCGGCTTCATCGCCCGGGTGGTGCGCGGGATCGACGCCACGCGCCCGACCCCGCCGTGGATGGTCACGCGACTGCAGCTCGCCGGGATCCGCGCGCTGTCGCTGCCCGTCGACATCTCGAACTACGTGATGCTCGAGCTCGGCTCGCCGCTCCACGCCTACGATCTCGCGAAGCTCCAGGGCGGCATCACCGTCCGTCGTGCGCAGCCGGGGGAGACGCTCGTCACCCTCGACGAGCAGGAGCGCACCCTGCACCCCGAGGACCTGCTGATCACCGATGAGTCCGGGGTCATCGGACTCGCCGGGGTCATGGGCGGGCAGTCGACGAAGACGAGCGACGACACCGTCGGCATCCTCGTCGAGGCGGCGACGTTCGATCCGATCTCGATCGCGCGCACATCACGTCGGCACAAGCTGCCGAGCGAGGCGTCGAAACGCTTCGAGCGCGGGGTCGATCCGCTCGTGGCCCGTGCCGCCGCGCAGCGCATGGTCGACCTGCTCGTGGACCTCGCCGGGGGCACCGCGGACCCGCTCGGCGCGGAGATCGTCGCCGAGTGGCAGCCGGCCGAGATCCGTCTGCCGCTCGAGCGGGTCAACGGGCTCATGGGCGCCGACTACACCGACGCAGAGGCGCGCGCCGCCATCGAGATGATCGGCTGCGACGTGGTGGACGGCGACGAGCGCGAGCTCGTGGTGACCCCGCCGAGCTGGCGCTCGGACCTGAGCCGTGCGGCCGACCTGATCGAGGAGGTCGCGCGCATCGTCGGCTACGACCGCATTCCCTCCGTGCTGCCCGTCGCGCCTCCGGGTCGCGGACTCTCTCGTTTGCAGCGACTGCGTCGGCGTGCCGCGAACATCACGACCGCCGCTGGCCTTGACGAGGTGCAGAGCTACCCGTTCGTCTCCCGCGCGCAGCTGGACGACTTCGGTGCGGGTGCTGAGGACTCGAGCCCCGACGCGCCGGCGGAGCGGGCGACCACCGTGCCCGCGATCCGTCTGGCGAATCCGCTCGACGGCGAGTCGCCGTTCCTGCGGCGCTCGCTGCTTCCCGGGCTCGTCACGGCCGCGCAGCGCAACGTGTCGCGCGGGCTGACCGACCTCGCTCTCGTCGAGTTCGGCGCGGTCTACGAGCCGGGAGACGGCTCTGCGGCGCTCGGCACGTCGACGGTGCCGCCGCTCGCGGAACTGCCCCCGGCTGACGTGCTGGCGGAGCTCGACGCGTCGATCCCCGCGCAGCCTGGCCGCGCCGCCGCGCTGCTGCTCGGCGACCTCGTCGCGAAGCAGCCCGGTGAGGCCCCGCGAGCCGCGGACTGGGCTGACGCACTCGATGCCGCGCGGATCCTGGCCTCCGCCGTGTCCGCCGAACTCGTCGTGCAGCAGGGGGAGCACCGCGCGTTCCACCCGGGTCGCACCGCCGAGCTGAGCGTTCGCGTCGACGACGGCCTCGAGGTCGTCGGGGTCGCCGGTGAGCTCCTGCCCGAGCTCGTGGCCGCGTACCACCTGCCCGGTCGCGTCGCGGCGTTCGAGCTCGACCTCGAGCGCCTCATCGAGATCGCCGCACGCGAGCCCGAAACCTTCCCGCTGTCGACCTACCCGGCGGCGACGCAGGATCTCACCCTCGTCGTGGACGCCAGGGTGCCCGCCGGTGATGTGCTCGCGGTGGTCCAGGCGGGTGCGGGCGACCTGCTCGAGACCGCTCGGGTGGTCGACGACTACCGGGGGTCCGGCGTCGCGGAGGGGCAGAAGGCGCTCACCTTCGCGCTCCGGTTCCGTGCCGAGGATCGCACGCTGAAGGCCGAGGAGGCGAGCGAGGCCCGACTGGCGGGTGTCGCGGCGGCGGAGCTGGCCTTCGGCGCGAAGCTCCGGGACTAGTGCTCGTCGGGCGGTGCCGATCGGTGCTGCCCGGAGCGCGCTACAGTGGCACCATGACCGGGCCCACCCCCTACGTGCTCTTCCCCGGAACCGCGGACGAGGCGATGCGCTTCTATCAGGACGTCTTCGGGGGTGAGCTCGCGCTCGCCACGTACCAGGAGTTCGGGCGAGCGGACGGCCCGCCGGACGCGATCGCGCACGGCGTGCTGCACGGCGACGTGCGGCTCTACGGGGCCGATGCCGGACCCGACGAGGACGCGGTGCACGCAGGCGGGCTCATGTTCGCGCTGCTCGGGACCGCCGAGCCCCCGACGCTGCACCGCTGGTTCGACGCGCTCGCTGTTGGTGGCCGAGTGCTCGCCCCGCTCGAGGAACGTCCCTGGGGTGCCGTCGACGGGCAGGTGCAGGATCGATACGGGCTGCGGTGGCTCGTCGGCTACGAGCGGGACGCACGCGAGGCAGGGAGCACACCATGAGGATCGCCGTCGCCGGAGGAACGGGTGCCGTCGGGCGCCGCATCGTCGAGCTGGCCGACGCCGCCGGACATGAGGTCCGAGTGCTCTCGCGCAGCACGGGCGTTGATCTCGAGCGGGGGACCGGGCTCGATCTCACGGGGGTCGATACGGTGATCGACGCGTCGGGGGTGCAGACGACGTCGGCCCGACGATCGGAACGCTTCTTCACCTCCGCCACGCGACACCTGCTCGCCGCCGAGGTCGCCGCGGGGGTGACGCACCACGTGGCGCTGTCGATCGTCGGGGCCTCCCGGGCGCCCCACGGCTACTACGCCGGGAAAGCCGCGCAGGAGCGCGCCGTCGCCGCGGGCCCGGTGCCCTGGTCCATCCTGCGCGCCGCCCAGTTCTTCGAGTTCGCGCATCAGGTAGCGACCCGGGTCGGCCCGCTCGTGGTGGTCCCCGCGATGCGGTCGCAGCCCCTCGCGGCGACGACGGTCGCGGCGAGACTGCTGGAGCTCGCGGAGGGCGGCCCGATCGGCGACGCCGAGGATCTGGCCGGGCCGCGCGAGGAGCGCATGGTCGAACTCACTCGCGCGTGGCGGGCGCGAACGGGGGCCACGGGCCGGGTGATCGAGGTGCCGATCCCCGGCGGCTTCGGCCGTGCGATCCGCTCCGGCGCGATCCTGCCGGGGCCCGGAGCGCAGCTCACGACCCAGACCTTCGCGGAGTGGCTGCAGGCCGAGCCGCCCCTTCGGTAGCGATTTCGACCGAGCCCCTTCCTTCTCGCCGAGCGCCTCTGACCTGCGCGCTCACTTCGGAGGCACTCGGCGAGATACGAGGCGTTCGGCGTGCGAAGATCCGTCAGGCGGCGGCACTCGCTCCGTCGGCAGCGCCGTCGCCGTCGGCGAGGCTGAACATCCAGGAGACGCCGAAGCGGTCGCGCAGGTCGCCGAAGGTGTCGCCCCAGGGCGCCTGTTCGAACGGCACCTGGATGTCGGCGCCGTCGGAGAGGCCCTCCCACAGCCCGCGGATCCGGTCGTCGTCCTCCCCCCAGATGCAGGCCGAACCGCCGACGTTCGGGGTGCCGGGCTGATCCGCCATGCTCGCGGGCATGTCGGCGGCCATGATCGTCAGTCCGTCGGGAGTATCGAGCTGCCCGTGCATGATCTTCGAGCCCTCGTCGCCGTCGCCCATCATGCCCGGGATCGAATCGTAGCGGTTCAGGATCAGGTCGCCGCCGAACACCGAGTGGTAGAACTCCAGCGCCGCGCGGGCCTCGCCGCGGAAACTCAGGTACGGGTTGAGGTGAATGGACATGACGGCTCCTTCGATGATGCATCGGGTGGGCGAGTGCTCTCATTGTGCGCGGGGGAGTGCGCGGAGGGCAAGCGCGGATCCGGGGCCTTGCGGCGATCCGCGAACCGGGCGGATACTGATCGCAAGCCGCGAGCGGTGCGCTCGGGGCACGATCGGGCGAGGGAGACCCCATGCAACGCTTCGTGACGAATATCTGGTGCGACCGCAACGCCGAGGAGGCGGGGCGCTTCTATGCTTCGGTATTCCCCGAGACCTCGTCCGCGGTCGAATCCACCTACCCTCACGAGGGACTCCTCGACTTCCAGCAGGAGTTCGCCGGGAAGCCGCTCACGGTGGCCGTCGATCTCGCGGGGACCCGGATCGTGCTGATCAACGCGGGGAGCGAGTTCGCCCCCAACCCCTCGATCTCTTTCACCCTCTCCTTCGATCCCGCGCGCTTCGAGGGTGACGGGGTGGCGACCCGCGCGCAGCTCGACGCCATCTGGGCGTCGCTGAGCGACGGCGGTCGGATCCTGATGCCGCTGCAGGAGTACCCGTTCAGCGCACGCTACGGCTGGGTCGAGGACCGGTACGGCGTGAGCTGGCAGCTCACGCTGACGGACGGATCGCGCGGTGTGCGGCCGTTCGTGATGACGTCGCTCCTCTTCAGCGGCCCGTCGCAGAACCTCGCCGCGGACGCGGTCGATCGGTACGTCGAGCTCTTCCCGGGTGCCGAGCTCGGCATGCGGGTGCCGTACCCCGAGACACGTGGTCCCGCACCCCCGGGGGCCGTGATGTTCAGCGACTTCCGGCTCGGCGACCAGTGGTTCACCGCCATGGACTCCGGTGCGGACGACGCTTGGCCGTTCGGATGCGGCATGTCCATCGAGGTCGCCTGCGCGGATCAGGCCGAGATCGACCGGCTCTGGGAGGCGCTGTCGGCGGTGCCGGAGGCCGAGCAGTGCGGCTGGCTCGCGGATCCGTTCGGCGTGAGCTGGCAGGTCGTGCCCGAGAACATGGGCGAGTTGATGCGACGGCCCGATGCATTCGCCCACATGCTGTCGATGACCAAGATCATCATCGACGATCTCTAGGGTCCGGGGCACCACCGGTGCGCCTCACCTCGCGGCGCTTTTGATGCAACATGTATGCACTCTGGCGCTCACTCGGTGGTAATCTGACACTGTGCTCGTTTTGTGTATACACTGAAGCGTGAAGCGAGAGGAGGCCAGATGCGCGCGAGTGATCGAGCGTACGCCGTGCTCCTCGAAGAGATCCAGGGCGGCGCGTTGCCGCCGGGCGCCGTGCTCGCGGAGGTCGAGCAGGCGACCCGGCTCGGCGTGAGCCGGACCCCGCTCCGCGAGGCGATCGGGCGGCTCGTCTCCGATGGGCTCGTCGTGCAGCAGTCGCCCCGGATCACCGTCGTGTCGGACTTCGACGTCGACGACATTCGCGCCCTGTTCGAGACCCGTCGTGCACTCGAGGAGACCGCGGCGCGCTTGGCGGCGATCCGGGGGGAGCGGGAGAACTTCGTGCGCCTCGCCGCACGGTTCGCCGCAACCGCCCCCGAAGACCCCGCGTCCATCGACGCCTATTACGCGCTCATCGCCGAGTTCGATGCGGCCGTCGATACGGCGGTCGACAACGCCTATCTCACCGCGGCCCTCCGCTCGGTCCGCACCCATCTGGCGCGGGCCCGCAGGATCGCCCAAGACCATCACGATCGCCTCGAGGCGTCCGTCGCCGAGCACACGCTCATCGCCTCCGCGATCGGCGCCGGCGATCCCGATCTCGCGGCTCACGCCACCCACGTCCATCTGCATCGCGCGCTCACCTCGATTCTGGAGTCCATCCGGGAAGGACAGCAATGACCGTCACCCACCACGTCCGTGTGTACAAGAGCGAGGAGACGCTCCGCCGCGAGGACCAGCTCGCCTGGAAGATCGCGGAAGTCGCCGCCGACCCGGTCGCCGTCGAGCCCGATGTCGTCGACATGATCATCAACCGGATCATCGACAACGCCGCCGTCGCGGCCGCCTCGCTGGTGCGGGCGCCGATCGTGGCGGCCCGGGCGCAGGCACTCGCGCACCCCGTCTCCACCGGCGGATCCGGCGCCACCGTCTTCGGCTGCGCGCCCACCGAGCTCTCGAGCCCGGAATGGGCCGCCTGGGCGAACGGCGTCGCGGTCCGCGAGCTCGACTACCACGACACCTTCCTCGCGGCCGAGTACTCGCATCCCGGCGACAACATTCCGCCGCTCGTCGCCGTCGCCCAGCACGTGGGCGCGGACGGTGCCGCGCTCGTGCGCGGAATCGCGACGGGGTACGAGATCCAGATGGACCTCGTGCGCGCGATCTGCCTCCACCAGCACAAGATCGACCACATCGCCCACATCGGCCCCTCGGCCGCCGCGGGCATCGGCACGCTGCTCGGCCTCGACGTCGAGACGATCTCCCAGGCCGTCGCCCAGGGGCTGCACACCACCACCGCGACGCGGCAGAGCCGGAAGGGCGAGATCTCGACTTGGAAGGCGTACGCGCCCGCGTTCGCCGGGAAGATGGCGGTCGAGGCCGTGGACCGCGCCATGCGCGGGCAGACCTCGCCGAGCCCCATCTACGAGGGCGAGGACGGGGTGATCGCCTGGCTGCTCGATGGCCCGGACGCGGCCTACGACGTGCCGTTGCCCGCCGCGGGCGAGGCGAAGCGCGCGATCCTCGACTCGTACACGAAGGAGCACTCGGCGGAGTACCAGGCTCAGGCGTGGATCGACCTGGCGCGAAAGCTCCACCGCGAGCACCCCGAGATCGCCGACCCCGCCAACGTCGAGCGGGTGGTGCTCCACACGAGCCACCACACGCACACCGTGATCGGATCCGGAGCGAACGACCCGCAGAAGTACGACCCGGCGGCCACCCGCGAGACCCTCGACCACTCGATCCCGTACATCTTCGCGGTCGCGCTGCAGGACGGCGGCTGGCACCACGTCGACTCGTACACGCCGGAGCGCGCAGGTCGCGCGGACACGGTCGCGCTGTGGCACAAGGTCACGACGGCGGAGGATGCGGAGTGGACCCGTCGGTACCACTCGATCGACCCGGCTGAGAAGGCCTTCGGGGGCCGCGTCGAGATCACCCTCACCGACGGCCGCACGATCGTCGACGAGATCGCGGTGGCGGATGCCCATCCGCTGGGCGCCCGGCCGTTCGCGCGGGAGCAGTACGTCGCGAAGTTCCGGCTGCTCGCGGAGCCCGTGCTCGAACCCGCCGAGATCGAGCGATTCCTCGCGCTCGTGGAGCGGTTGCCCGAGCTGTCGGCGGCCGAGGTCCGCGAGCTCACGATCATCGCCCGGCCCGGACTCCTCGCGTCGGTGCCGAGCCCGAAGGGACTCTTCTGATGCTGTACGCAACAACAACACCCGCCGAGAAGCGCCGCCTGTTCCGCGAGCGGCTCGCGACCGGGGAGCTCCTCCGCTTCCCCGGAGCGTTCAATCCGCTCTCCGCCCGCCTCATCGAGCGCAAGGGCTTCGACGGCGTCTACATCTCCGGAGCCGTGCTGTCCGCGGACCTCGGGCTGCCTGACATCGGGCTCACGACGCTGACCGAGGTCGCGGGGCGCTCGCAGCAGATCGCGCGCATGACCGAACTGCCGGCGATCGTCGACGCCGACACCGGGTTCGGCGAGCCGATGAATGTCGCGCGCACCGTGCAGACCCTGGAGGACGCGGGGCTCGCCGGGCTGCACATCGAGGATCAGATCAACCCGAAGCGCTGCGGCCACCTCGACGGCAAGACCGTCGTCGACGAGGCCACGGCGATCCAGCGGATCCGCGCCGCAGCGGACGCGCGCCGCGACGAGCACTTCCTGCTGATGGCGCGCACGGACATCCGCGCGACGGCGGAGGGACCGGCGGGGCTCATCGCCGCTGTGGACCGCGCGAAGGCGCTGGTCGACGCGGGCGCGGACGCGATCTTCCCCGAGGCGATGCGCACGCTCGACGAGTTCGCGGCGATCCGGGCGGCGGTCGACGTGCCGATCCTCGCGAACATGACGGAGTTCGGCAAGAGCGAGCTGTTCTCCTCGCAGCAGCTCGCCGACATCGGGGTCAACATCGTGATCTGGCCCGTGTCGATGCTCCGGATCGCGATGGGGGCGACCGGTCGGGCGCTCGACACGCTGAACGAGGAGGGGCAGCTCACCAGCAAGCTCGACGAGATGCAGCACCGCGCCGACCTCTACGACCTCATCGACTACGAGGGCTACAACCACTTCGACACGAGTGTCTTCAACTTCACGGTGGAACGCTAGCGTTCCACCCGAAACCTCACGGTCAACCGCTAAGGAGCACGCAATGACTGATCCGGACATCAAAAAGGGGCTCGCGGGGGTCGTCGTCGACACCACGGCGATCTCCAAGGTCAACCCCGAGACGAACAGCCTGCTCTACCGCGGGTATCCGGTGCAGGAGCTCGCCGCGACGCAGTCGTTCGAGGCGGTCGCCTACCTGCTGTGGCACGGCGAGCTGCCGACGCCCGAGCAGCTGGCCGAGCTCGAGCGCACCGAGCGGGCGCAGCGCGGTCTCGACCCGCGCACGGTCGCCCTGCTCGAGACGATCCCCGTCACCGCGCACCCGATGGACATCGTGCGGACGGTCGTGAGCCAGCTCGGCACCTTCGACGACACGCTGCATCGGCCCGGAGGGTGGACCGATCCCGCGCTCGACCTGCAGCGCTCGGTCACGCTGTTCGCCCAGCTCCCCGCCATCGTCGCCGCCGTGCAGCGCCGCCGCCGCGGGCTCGAACCGATCCCGCCGCGGGACGACCTCGACTACTCGGCGAACTTCCTCTGGATGACCTTCGGCGAGCTGCCGTCGGACGCCGCGGTGGACGTGTTCCGGATCTCGATGGTGCTCTACGCCGAGCACTCCTTCAACGCGTCGACCTTCACCGCCCGCGTGATCGCGTCCACGACCTCCGATCTGTACTCGGCCGTCGTCGGGGCGATCGGGGCGCTGAAGGGGCCGCTCCACGGCGGCGCGAACGAGGCCGTCATGCACCACTTCACGGAGATCGGCACGGCCGACAATGTCGGGCCGTGGCTCGACCGGGCGTTTGCCGAGAAGCGCAAGATCATGGGCTTCGGGCACCGGGTCTACAAAAACGGCGACTCGCGTGTGCCCACGATGCGGGCGGCGCTCGACGTGCTGCTCGATGAATCCGGACGCGACGATCTCGCGGCGCTCGTCGACGCGCTCGAGCACGCGTTCGTGGAGCGGAAGGGCATCTACCCGAACCTCGACTACCCGTCGGGTCCGGCCTACCACTTGCTCGGGTTCGACACCGAGATCTTCACGCCGCTGTTCATCGCGGCGCGAGTGACGGGGTGGACCGCCCACGTGCGGGAGCAGGCGGCCTCGAACGCGCTGATCCGGCCGCTGTCGGCCTACAGCGGGGTCGACGAGCGGCACGTGGGCACCGCGGCCCGGGGAGTGATCTCGCACGGTAGCGTGGGAGCGCAGCGTCGTGGAGCCTCACGATGCCATTCGCAACGAGAGGATCACCGATGACCGAGTACACGAGCATCATCACCGAGACCCGGGGGCGCGTGGCGACCATCACGCTGCACCGCCCGGAGGCCCTGAACACGCTGAACGCCGCCCTCGTCGGTGAGCTCATCGACGCTGCGCTGACGTTCGACGCGGATCCCGGGATCGGAGCCATCGTGATCACCGGCTCCGAGCGCGCCTTCGCCGCAGGAGCCGACATCACGGAGATGGCGGAGCTCGAGTACAGCGACATGCTCCTCGAAAGCCCGTTCCCGAGCTGGGGCGGCTTCGAACGGATGCGGACCCCCGTCATCGCGGCCGTCGCCGGGTTCGCGCTCGGCGGGGGGTGCGAGCTCGCGATGATGTGCGACATCATCATCGCCGCGGACACCGCGAAGTTCGGCCAGCCCGAGATCAACCTCGGGGTGCTGCCCGGCTTCGGCGGATCCCAGCGGCTCCCGCGCGCGATCGGCAAGGCCAAGGCCGCCGAGATGATCCTGACCGGCCGCATGATGCGGGCAGACGAAGCGGAGCGCTCCGGGCTGGTTTCGCGTGTGGTCCCCGCCGACGAGCTCCTGGACGAGGCGCGCACCGTCGCGGAGACCATCGCCTCGAAATCGCTGCCCGCCGTGTACGCGGCGAAGGAAGCGCTGCTGGCGTCGCAGGAGATGCCGCTCGCGGAGGGGCTGCGCTTCGAGCGGCAGTCGTTCGCGGCGGCGTTCGCGACGGCGGACCAGAAGGAGGGCATGCGCGCCTTCGTCGAGAAGCGCGACCCCGACTTCACCCACCGCTAGGCGCGGCGGGTGGCCGTGGCCTCGACGCGAGGTGCCAGAATAGAGAGGTTGCGGCTCGCTGCCGCGATCCGAGGCACTGGAGGAGTCACATGACCACGAGCGTCGCCGTAGCCGGAGCGTCCGGGTACGCCGGGGGAGAGCTGCTGCGCCTGCTCGCGCAGCACCCGGAGTTCGAGATCCGCACCGTCACCGGCCACTCGAGCGCCGGCCGACCCCTCGTCGAATCCCAGCCGCACCTGCGGTCGCTGGCGCATCTGACCCTGCAGGAGACGACCCCCGCCGTGCTCGACGGCCACGACGTGGTGTTCTTCGCCCTCCCGCACGGTGCGTCCGGCGCGCTCACCGCCGAACTCCGCGACGTCCGGCTCGTCGTCGACTGCGGCGCCGACCACCGGCTCACCGACCCGGCCGACTGGGAGGCCTTTTACGGGGGAGCGTTCCACGAGGCCTGGACCTACGGCGTGCCGGAGCTCATCATCGCTGAGCGCGCGGCGGACGGCACCCCCATCTGGACCCACCAGCGCGAGGCGCTCGCCGCCGCGACCCGCATCGCGGCGCCGGGGTGCAACGCGTCGACCGTGGCGCTATCGCTGGCGCCCGGCATCGCGGCCGGGGTCATCGAGGCCCAGGATCTCGTCACCGTGCTGGCCGTCGGGCCGTCGGGCGCGGGCAAGGCGGCGAAAACCCACCTGCTCGGCGCGGAGCTGATGGGCTCTGCGAACCCGTACGCCGTCGGCGGCAGCCACCGGCACATCCCGGAGATCCGGCAGGCGCTCCGCAACGCCGGGGCCACCGCGGACCCCACGATCAGTTTCACCCCCGTGCTCGTCCCGATGAGCCGGGGGATCCTCGCGACCTCGACGGCCCGCATCGTCCCAGGCACCTCGGTTGCGGAGGTCCGAGCGGCCTGGGAGGACGCGTACGCGGCGGAGTCGTTCGTGCAGGTGCTTCCCGAGGGGCAGTTCCCCCGGACGGCCGACACCCTCGGCGCCAACACCTGCCTCATCGGGCTCGCCGTCGATGAGGCCGCGGGCCGGGTCGTCGTTGTGGCCGCGCTCGACAACCTCACGAAGGGCACCGCGGGGGCCGCGATCCAGTCCGCGAACATCGCGCTGGGGTTCCCCGAGCACACCGGACTCAGCATGAATGGAGTAGCACCGTGACCGTCACGACCCCTCAGGGATTTCGCTCAGCCGGACTCGCCGTCGGCCTGAAGAGCACCGGCAAGCCAGATCTCGCACTCGTCGTCAATGACGGGCCCGAGCGAGCGAGCGCGGCGGTCTTCACCAGCAATCGCGCGCAGGCGAATCCGATCCTGTGGAGCCGGAAGGTCGCCCAGGCGGGGCCGGCGCACGCGATCATCCTGAACTCCGGCGGCGCGAACTGCTTCACCGGCGACTTCGGTTACGAGACCACCCGACTCACCGCAGAGGCCGTGGCCGAGGAGCTGGGGTCGGACGTCGACGCGGAGCGCGTGCTGGTGTGCTCGACCGGGCTCATCGGCACGGGGGACCAGGCGTTCCGCGACAAGATCCTCGGCGGCGTGCCCACCCTGGTCGCGGCGCTCAGCGCGGACGACACGGTCGCCCCCGCCGCGATCCTCACCACCGACTCCGTCGAGAAGACCGCCGTGCACACCGCGGACGGCTGGACCATCGGGGCGATGGCCAAGGGCGCCGGCATGCTGGCTCCGGGCCTCGCGACGATGCTCGTGGTGATCACCACCGACGCGCGGCTCGATGGTGCGGCGCTCGATCGTGCGCTGCGGCGGGCGACGGCGGTCAGCTTCGACCGCCTCGACTCCGACGGCTGCATGTCCACGAACGACCAGGTGACCCTGCTCGCGAGCGGCGCCTCCGGCATCACTCCCGACGAGGAGGAGTTCGCCGAGGCGCTCGCCACGGTGTGCGACGGGCTCGCCGTCCAGCTGCAGGCCGACGCCGAGGGTGCGGGCCACGACATCGACATCGAGGTCGTCGGTGCCGCGAGTGTCGCGGATGCCACCGAGGTCGGCCGATCCGTCGCCCGCAACAACCTGTTCAAGGCCGCGATCTTCGGCAACGATCCGAACTGGGGCCGGGTGCTGGCAGCCATCGGCACGACCGAGGCGGCGTTCGACCCGTACCAGGTCGATGTCAGCTTCAACGGGATCCGGCTGTGCCACGCGGGTGCCCCGGACCGCCCCGTCGAGGAGTGCGACCTGACCCCGCGGAAGACCCAGGTGCGCATCGAATTGTTCGCGGGGGAGCACACCGCGACCATCCGCACCAACGACCTGACTCATGACTACGTGCATGAGAACAGCGCGTACTCGAGCTAGGAGCGCTCCATGACCACCACCACTCACCGCCTCGCCCACGAGCAGGCCGCGGCCAAGGCCGAGGTCCTGATCGAGTCGCTGCCGTGGCTGAAGAAGTTCCGCGACGCCATCATGGTGATCAAATTCGGCGGCAACGCCATGGTCGATGACGCGCTCATGCGCGCGTTCGCCGAGGACGTCGTCTACCTGCGGCACACCGGTATCCGCCCGGTCGTGGTGCATGGCGGTGGCCCCCAGATCAACGCCATGCTCGCGCGGCTCGGGATCGAGAGCGAGTTCAAGGGCGGCTATCGCGTGACGACTCCGGAGACGATGGAGGTCGTGCGCATGGTGCTGACCGGCAAGGTGAACCCCGAGCTGGTCGACGAGATCAACGCGCACGGGCCGCTCGCGGCGGGTACGACGGGCGAGGACGCCGGGCTGTTCATCGGCCGACGTCGTCCGCCGATCGACGTCGACGGAGAGCTCGTCGATCTCGGGCTCGTCGGTGATGTGGTCGGCGTGCGCACCGACCCCGTGCTCGCGCTCCTCGACGCCGGGCTCATCCCCGTGGTGTCGTCGATCGCGCCCGATATGGATCGGCCCGGGGACTCCCTGAACATCAACGCGGACGCGGCTGCGAGCGCGCTCGCCACGGCGCTCGGCGCGGAGAAGCTCGTGATCCTCACCGACGTGGCCGGGCTCTACGCCAACTGGCCCGATCGCGATTCGCTCGTCTCCTCGATCACGGCGAGCGAGCTGGAGGGCATGCTGCCGAGCCTCGAGTCCGGCATGATCCCGAAGATGCGGGCATGCCTCGACGCCGTCGAAGGCGGGGTGAGCAAGGCCGCGATCATCGACGGACGCGAGCCGCACTCGGTGCTCCTCGAGATCTTCACGGAGCGCGGGATCGGCACCGAGGTCACGCCGAACGCCTGAGTCTGCGAACGCCTGAGTCTGCGGGCGCCTGCGTCTGCGATCGCCTGAGTCTGCGGGTAGGTTCTCCACAGGCGCTGACCGGGGTCGAACGCTGCCTGTGGAAACCCACGGCGGGATCCGTGCGGTGCGGCCAGGCTGGTCGTATGCTCCCGGATCCCGTGCTCCTGCAGTTCCTCGCCATCGCGTGGGGCGGCATCGTCTCGGCCGTTGCGGTGCGCTCGGATGTGCGGTGGCGCCGGATCCCGAATCGCTCGGTCGTCCCGGCGTGCGTCGCGGTGCCGCTGCTGCTCGCGCTCTCGGCGCGGGCTAATGCGCCGGGTGACCCGCCGGGCTTCCCGGAAGCGCTCGCGATGGCCCTCGGCGCGGGCGCGGGGCTCGCGGGGGTGCACCTCGCGCTTGCGCTGCTCGGCGGACTCGGGGGTGGAGACGTGAAGCTCGCGCTCCTCCTCGGGACGCTGCTCGGGCACTCCGGGGGTGCGATGGCGGCGGCGTGGGGCGGTGCACTCGCGTGGCTGGGTGCCGGACTCGCAGCGCTCACGAGTCGGTGCGTGCGCCGTGCGAGGGCCCGGGCTCCGTGTTCGGCGGTTCCTGCCGCGCCACCCCCGTCGACGGTATCCGAGGGACTCCCGTTCGCTCCGTTCCTGGTCGCGGGGAGCTGGGCGGTCATCGTCGTGACGCTCACGGCGGAGCACGCCAGATGAACGGAGTGTGGCAAGCAGCCGAGAATTCTCGGTGCGGTGCCTCGGAACACGACCCTCGGCTACCGCGGCGCCCCGGGATCTGACTAGCCTGGAGGGGTGACGCCAGCTTCCGTGCAGCCCCTTCACCTGACCGACTACGACGCCTACCTGTTCGACCTCGACGGGGTCATCACCCCCACGGTCGAGGTGCACCGACGGGCGTGGGCGGAAACCTTCGCCGAGGTCTTCTCCGCTCGGGCCGTGGCCCCGTACGTCGACGCGGACTACTTCGCGTCGCTCGACGGTCGGCCGCGCTTCGCGGGGGTGGAGGTGCTGCTCGCGACGCGCGGCATCGTGCTGCCCGAGGGGTCCGATCTCGATGACGGACTCGACACGGTGCGGGGCATCGGCCACCGCAAGAACCGGGTGTTCACCGAGGTGCTGGAGCGCGACGGCATCGCCGCATACCCCGGAACACTACGCCTCCTCGATCGCTTGGACGCGCTCGGTGCGATGCTCGGCGTCGTCTCGAGCTCGCGCAACGCGGAGGCTGTGCTGCGCGCGGCGGGGCTGCGCGACCGCTTCCGGGTGGTCGTGGACGGCGAGGTTGCGGCTCGGGAGCACCTGCCCGGGAAGCCCGCGCCCGACACCTTCCTGCGCGCGGCGCAGCTGCTGTCGGTCGACCCCGCGCGCAGTGTTGTGCTGGAGGACGCGGCCTCGGGGATCGCGGCGGGCCGCGCCGGTGGGTTCGCGTGTGTGGTCGGCGTGGATCGCGGCGCGGGCGCGGCGGCGCTCAGCGACGCCGGGGCCCACATCGTGGTGCAGGATCTCGAGGAGCTGGTGGCATGAGCCCGGAACCCTTCGACGCGCAGGTCGCGGACCTGCATCGCGAGTTCGGCGACGATCCCTGGCGACTCGTCGTCCGCGGTATCGATCCCACGCTCGCCGGTGAAGACGAGACGCTGTTCTCCCTCGGCAACGGCTACCTCGGATTCCGCGGGAACCACGAGGAGGGCCTGCCGCTCGGCAGTCACGGCACCTTTGTGAACGGGTTGCACGAGACCTGGCGCATCCGCCACGCGGAGAACGCCTACGGTTTCGCAGAACACGGGCAGACGATCGTGAACGCCCCCGACACGAAGACGATCCGGATCTACGTCGACGACGAGCGCCTGAACCTCGAGTCCTCGGACATCCTCGACGTCGAGCGCACGCTCGATCTGCGCAACGGCACGCTCGTCCGGTCGCTGCTCTGGCTGAGCCCGACGGGTAAGCGCGTGCGGGTCGAGACCCGGCGCATGGTCTCCTTCGACTCGCGCCACATGGCGACGCTGGAGATGCGCATCACCGTGCTCGACGCCGATGCGGAGCTGACCGTGAGCAGCCTGCTCATCAATCGGCAGGACGTCGGGCGGGTGCAGGCCGAGGTCCCGACCCCCGTCGGGCTGCCGGATCCCCGGAAGAGCGAGCAGCCGGAGGAGCGGGTGCTGGACGCGGGGCCGTCGCACGGCGACGACGACCGCAGCGTCGTGAGTTTCCGGGTGCGCGACTCCCGCATGGGGCTCGGGGTCGGTGTCGATCACGACTTCTCATCCGCCGACGGCGGCACCTGGCACCGCCGCGTCGAGTCCTCGGAGGACCGCGTGCGGCACACCTTCCAGGGCACGGCGCGTGCCGGTCAGACGGTACACCTTGTGAAGACGGTCGCCTACCACTCGTCCGCGACCGCCGCGCTGTCCGAGCTCATCGATCGGTGCGTGCACACGCTCGACAAGGCGGCGGCCGAGGCTCCGGGGGACCGTTGGCAGCGGCAGCGGCAGTTCCTGGACGCGTTCTGGGAGCGCAGCGACGTGCGCGTCGAGGCCGAGCCCGGGGTGCAGCAGGCGATCCGCTGGAATCTGTTCCAGCTGGCCCAGGCCTCGGCGCGGGCCGACGGCCGCGGGATCTCCGCGAAGGGGTTGACCGGATCGGGCTACGGCGGGCACTACTTCTGGGACTCGGAGATCTACGTGCTCCCGTTCCTCACCTACACGAGCCCGCTCTGGGCTCGCAATGCGCTTCGCGCGCGGGAGCGGATGCTGCCCCAGGCCCGGCAGCGCGCCATCATGCTGAACGAGGACGGCGCGCTCTTCCCGTGGCGCACCATCAGCGGTGAGGAGGCGAGCGCCTATTACGCCGCGGGCACGGCGGCGTTCCACATCAACGCCGACATCACCTACGCGCTCGCACGGTACCTCGCCGCGACGAACGACCTGGAGTTCATGCTGTCGGAGGTCGCCGACATCCCGGTCGAGACGGCGCGCCTGTGGCGCAGCCTCGGGTTCTGGCGTTCCGACCGCGACGGCGGACGAAGCTTCCACATTCACGGCGTCACGGGCCCGGACGAGTACACGACCGTGGTGAACGACAACCTGTTCACCAATGTCATGGCGCGCTTCAATCTGCGCTTCGCCGCCCGCGCGGTGCGGCGGCTGCGGGCGGAGGCGCCCGAGGCGTACGCGGCGCTCGCCCACCGGGTGCACCTCGACGAGGAGGAGATCGCGTCGTGGGAGCGTGCGGCCGAGGCGATGTGCATCCCGTACTCCGAGGAGATCGGGATCCACCCCCAGGACGCGCACTTCCTGGAGCGCGAGGTGTGGGACCTGGCGGCGACGCCCCCCGAGCAGAAGCCGCTCCTGCTGCACTTCCACCCGCTGGTGATCTACCGCTTCCAGGTCATCAAGCAGACCGACGTCGTGCTCGCCCTGCTGCTCGCGAGCGACGAGTTCAGCCGCGATGAGAAACTGCGCGACTTCGAGTACTACGACGCGCTCACCACCGGGGACTCCACGCTGTCGGCGGTGGTGCAGGCCATCATCGCCGCCGAGGTCGGGTATCGGGATCTCGCCTACCGCTACTTCACACACGCGCTCCGCGTGGATCTCGACAACCTGCATCAGAACTCCTCCGACGGCGTGCACATCGCCTCGACGGGCGGCGTGTGGATGACCCTGGTGCAGGGGTTCGCCGGAATGCGGGACGCGGGACGCACGCTCCGCTTCGATCCGCGACTGCCCGCGCACTGGAATGCGCTCGAGTTCTCGCTTCAGTGGCACGGCTCGAGGATCGGCGTTCGGCTGGTGCCGGACGCCATCCAGTTCACGCTCGACGCCGGTGACGACGCGGTGCACGTCAGCGTGCGGGGCGAGGCGGTCGAGATCGCTCCGGGATCGACGACCACCGTGGCGCTCGCGGACCAGGGGCCCGACCTCGGAGATTTCCGGGGGCTGTCGGCTGCGATCCTGCCGCGCGAGGGCGACACCGGGGTCATCCCCGACCTCATCACGGAGGTGCCCGTCGTCACGACCTCGATCCCGACCCGGCCCGCCGCCGGCTGACCTCGGCCCGGTCGGCGTCGCCCGGTCGGCGTGCAGCCGGGGCCCGGTCGCCGAGAGTAGGATGGAGACGTTCTGAAGCGGCTGCGGCCGCGGCATCACCAGAGGAAATGAGGGGTGGGGCGTCGTGACCTATGTGATCGCACTTCCGTGTGTGGACGTGAAGGATCGCGCGTGCGTGGACGAGTGTCCGGTCGATTGCATCTACGAGGGTGAACGATCGCTCTACATCCACCCCGACGAGTGCGTCGACTGCGGCGCCTGCGAACCGGTCTGCCCCGTCGAGGCGATCTACTACGAGGACGACCTGCCGGAAGAGTGGTCCGACTACTACAAGGCGAACGTCGAGTTCTTCGACGAGATCGGGTCGCCCGGCGGCGCGGCGAAGGTCGGCGAGTACGCCTTCGACCACCCGATCATCGCGGCGCTTCCGCCGCAGGGGGAGTAGCCCGTGCGGGGGCCGCTGCCCGACTACCCGTGGGACGCCATGGCGCCCTATGTCGCGCTGGCCGGGCAACACCCCGACGGGCCGATCAACGTGTCGATCGGTTCGCCGGTCGATCCCTCGCCGCAGAGCGTTTGTGAGGCGCTCGCCGCCGCGACCGACGCGCACGCCTACCCGGCGACCGCGGGGACCCCGCGCCTGCGCGAGGCCATCGCCGAGTGGTTCTCCCGTCGTCGCGGCGTGACCTTGGCGCCCGAGGCCGTGCTCCCCACCGTCGGCTCGAAGGAACTCGTCGCCCTGCTCCCGTTCCTGCTCGGTCTCGGGGAGGGGGACGCCGTGGTCTTCCCGCGCATCGCCTACCCGAGCTACGCGATGGGTGCCGCGATGGCGGGCGCCGACGCGATCGCCTCGGACGACCCTGCGGAGTGGCCGGAGCACACCCGGCTCGTGTGGCTGAACTCGCCCTCGAACCCCGACGGGCGGGTGCTCGGGGTGGAGGCGCTCCGCGCTGCGGTCGTCCGGGCGCGTGAGCTCGGCGCGGTGATCGCCGGGGACGAGTGCTACGCCGAGTTCGGCTGGGATGCGCCGTGGGATCGCGAGGCGATTCCGTCGATCCTCGACCCGCGGGTGGTCGGCGACGATCACCGGGGGGTGCTCAGCGTGTACTCCCTGAGCAAGCAGTCCAACCTGGCCGGGTACCGCGCGGCGTTCATCGGTGGCGATCCCGCGCTCATCGACTCCCTGCTGACGGTGCGCAAGCATGCCGGGCTCATGCAGCCGGCACCCGTGCAGGCCGCCATGGTCGCCGCGCTCCAGGACGAAGCGCACGTGGACGAGCAGCGGGCGCTGTACCGGGCGCGGCGCGAGCTGCTGAGACCTGCGCTCGTGTCGGCGGGCTATCGCGTCGACGGCAGCGAGGCGGGGCTCTACCTCTGGGCGACGCGGGGTGAGGACGCCTGGCAGAGCGTCGAAGCGTTCGCGCGGCTCGGGATCGTGGTCGGGCCGGGGCACTTCTACGGCGACGACGCGCCGCAGCACGTGCGGCTCGCGCTGACGGCGAGCGACGCGCACGTCGCCGAGGCCGCCGCACGGATCGCCGCCTCCCGCTGAGCGGGCGTGGTTCCTGCTGATCCCGCGCCCCTCGGGGGTGCGAGAGGTAGTCGCGAGGGGCCCGTGCGGGGCCGGATCTCGGGCGAGAGTGCCGCGCCCTGCCGCGCACCCGCCGGGGGACCCGCTGAATCGACTTTTTGCTCGACGTCAAGATACTCTAGGTGGTGCACGCGTCTGAACGGCAGTGCGACCTGGTGCTCCCCGCGAGCCGATATGGTGTAGGAATGGCGGTGTCGTACCCGACGCTCGCCAGCATGAGACCCCCACGAGGAGACGACGTGACCGAATCGACTCACGGCCAGGCGCCCGCGGCAGCGAAGCTGACATTCCCCGGCGGCAGTGCTGAGTTCCCGATTACCCAGGCCGTCGACGGCGCCTCGGCGATCGACGTCAGCACGCTCACCAAGCAGAGCGGCTACACGGCGCTCGACTACGGGTTCGTGAACACGGCGTCGACGAAGTCGGCCATCACGTACATCGACGGCGACCAGGGAATCCTGCGCTACCGCGGCTACCCGATCGAGGAGCTCGCCCAGCAGTCCTCCTTTCTCGAGGTCTCCTACCTCCTGATCTACGGGGAGCTCCCGACCCCCGAGCAGCTCGCGGAGTTCGATGGCGAGATCCGTCGCCACACGCTCCTCCACGAGGACATGCGCTACTACTTCGAGGGCGTACCGCACACCGCGCACCCGATGGCGGTGCTCTCGGGCGGCCTGCAGACGATGTCGACCTACTACGAGAGCTCGCTCGACACCGCGGTGCCCGAGTTCGTGAAGGTGAACACGATCCGCCTGCTCGCCAAGCTGCCGGTGCTCGCGGCCTACGCTCACAAGAAGTCGATCGGCCAGGCCTTCCTGTACCCCGACAACGAGCTCGGCTTCGTCGAGAACTTCCTGCGCCTCAACTTCGGCAACAAGGCCGAGAAGTACGAGATGAATCCCGTGCTCGTCGACGCGCTCGACAAGCTCCTCATCCTGCACGCCGACCACGAGCAGAACGCTTCGACCTCGACCGTGCGCCTCGTCGGATCGACCGGCGCGAACATGTTCTCGTCCGTCTCCGCGGGGATCAACGCCCTCTCGGGACCCCTCCACGGCGGTGCCAACGAAGCGGTGCTCTCCATGCTCGCGCAGATCCGCGACTCGGGGCAGAGCGTGGAGACCTTCGTCGAGAAGGTGAAGCGCAAGGAGGACGGGGTGAAGCTCATGGGCTTCGGGCACCGCGTCTACAAGAACTACGACCCGCGGGCGCGGATCGTCAAGGACAGCGCCGCCAAGGTGCTCCAGGAGCTCGGCGTCAACGATCCGCTGCTCGACCTCGCGCAGGAGCTCGAGCAGATCGCACTCGAGGACGACTACTTCAAGGAGCGCAAGCTCTACCCGAACGTCGACTTCTACACCGGCGTCATCTACAAGGCCATGGGCTTCCCGACGCGGATGTTCACGGTGCTCTTCGCCATCGGTCGTCTGCCCGGCTGGATCGCGCAGTGGCGCGAGGCCCGCGAAGATCCCCAGACCAAGATCGGCCGCCCGCAGCAGCTGTACATCGGCAGCCCGGAGCGCCACCTGGAGCGCTGATGTGGGATCGCACAGTGGGAGACCTCGTGGACGCCGCGGCGCCCGCGCTCGAGCTCCGCGCGCTCGGCAAGCGCTTCGGCGAGAAGGTCGCGGTCGACGGGATCTCCCTGTCGATCCCGACCGGATCCTGCACCGGCCTCGTCGGCCCGAACGGCGCCGGCAAGACCACGACCCTGTCGATGGCCACCGGCCTGCTGCGGCCGGATGCCGGTCAGGCACTCATCTCGGGCGTCGACGTCTGGCAGCACCCGACGGAGGCGAAGCAGCTCGTCGGAGTGCTGGCCGACGGGGTGAAGCTCTTCGACCGGCTCACCGGGGAGCAGCTCATCACCTACCACGGCCTGCTCGCCGGCCTCGATGCGGAAACCGTCGCGCGGCGCTGCCAGGACCTGCTCACCATGCTCGACCTCACGGGTGCGGGTACCACCCTGGTCGTCGACTACTCCGCGGGCATGACCAAGAAGATCGCGCTGGCCTGCGCCCTCGTGCACGCGCCGCGGCTCCTGGTGCTCGACGAACCGTTCGAGTCGGTCGATCCCGTCTCTGCGGCGAACATCCGCGACATCCTGCAGGGGTTCGTGCGCGGCGGCGGCACGGTGATCGTGTCGAGCCACTCGATGGACCTCGTGCAGCGGATGTGCGACCACGTCGCCGTCATCGCGCAGGGTCATGTCCTCGCCGCGGGCACCGTCGACGACGTGCGCGGCGCTTCGACGCTCGAGGACCGCTTCGTCGAGCTGGTCGGGGGGCGTCAGCACCTGCAGGGACCGACGTGGTTGAACCAGTCCTGACCCCGGGCGGGGTGCTCGAACCCGGCCGGCTCGGTTTGGTCGGCGCCACCGCGGCGCGCACCAGCGGCGTCGCGCGCGTGCGGGTGCTCGTGCGGCTCCGCTTCGCGGTGATGTGGAATACGCTCCGCCGTCACCCGATGCAGCTCGTGGGCGCGATCGTGGGCGGCCTCTACGCGCTGGGTCTCCTCGCGGCCCTCGTGATCGCGCTGGTCGGGCTCTCGTTCGCCCCGACCGAGCTCGCGCGCACCGCTCTGGTGCTCGGCGGTTCGGTCGTGCTGCTCGGCTGGATGGTGGGGCCCATCGTCACCTCGGGCATGGATCGGACCCTGGATCCGGCGCGGCTCGTCGGCATCCCGATCTCGCCGAACCTGCAGCTGACCGGCATCGCCGCCGCGAGCCTGCTCGGGATCCCCGGCCTCGTGACACTGCTCGTCTCCCTCACGAGCGCGGTCGTGTGGCTCCGCTCGCCGGGCGCGTTCGTCGTCGCGCTGCTGCTCGCCCCCGTCGGCGCGATCACGGCCGTGCTGGCCTGCCAGCTGGTGATCACCGCGCTCTCGCGACTCTCCGCGAGCCGCCGGTTCCGCGAGGTGATGGGCGGCCTGCTCATCCTCGTGCTCGTGCTGCTCGGCCCGATCTTCACCGGCATCGGTGCGGGGGTCGCGACGCTCGCCGAGCGCCTCCCCGCGATCGCAGCCGGATTCGGGTGGACGCCGCTCGGCGCCGTTTGGGCCGTGCCCGCCGGACTCGCAGAGGGCCACTGGCTGCAGGCCGCCGCACAGGCACTCATCGCCCTCGCCACCCCGGTCGTGCTCGGCCTCGCCTGGCGCAGGCTCTTCCTCTCGAACCTGGGCACCTCCGCCGGAGGATCCCGTGCGTCGGGACGCGCCGGCGCCGGGTGGTTCGCGCGGTTCCCGGCGACGCCCCGCGGCGCGGTGGCCGCCCGCGCGCTGACCTACTGGCTGCGCGACCCGCGCTACCTGCAGAGCCTCATCGTTGTGCTCGTGATGCCGGTGGTGTTCGGGTTCGTGTCCGCGACCACCGGCGCGCCGATCCTCCTCCCCGGCTCCACCGTGCTCGTCGCCGTGCTCATCTCGCTGAGCACCTTCGCGGACATCTCCTACGACGGCACGGCGTTCAGCGCCCACGTGCTGCGAGGGGTGCGCGGGATCGACGATCGGCTCGGGCGGATCTGGGCGAACGCGATCGTGGGGGTGCCTGTGATCCTGCTCGTCGCCCTCGTCACGACCGCGATCGTGGGGCGGTTCGACCAGCTGCCCACTCTGCTCGGCCTCGTCGCCGCGGTGACGCTCGGCGGCTTCGGCGTTGCGAGCGTGTGCTCCGCGCTGTTCGTCATGCCCGTCCCGGCCTCGGGGGAGAACCCCTTCGCGTCGAAGCCGGGCGCCGGCGTGCTGAGCATGGTCGGCATGGCGGGCTCCTACGGCTCGCTCGCGCTGCTCTCGCTCCCCACCATCGGCTTCACGATCGCCGCCGGGGTCACGGGCGCGCCCTGGCTGATCTGGACGACCCTCGCGGTCGGGATCGTGAACGGCGCGGTGGTGTGCTGGATCGGGATCCGCTGGGGAGCAGCGATCTTCGATCGCCGTGCTCCGGAGCTGTTCGCCCGCGTCGTCGCGCAGGGCTAGCGGAAGACGTTGGCCTGACGGAGCCCGGGCCGACGGAGCCCGGGCCGACGGAGCCCGGGCCGACGGAGCCCGGGCTCGCCCCGCCTACGCGTGCAGTGCGGCGTTCAGTACGATGCCGGATCCCTCGCGGGGCAGCACCTCGACCGCACCCGTGCGGGAGTTGCGGCGGAACAGGAGCTTCTCCACCCCGGAGAGCTCGAGCGCCTTCACCTCGACCGGCTCGCCCGCGGAGTCGCTCGTGCCCTTGGGGAGCACCACCTTCGTGCCGGCGGTCACGTAGAGTCCCGCCTCCACGACGCTGTCGTCGCCGATCGAGATGCCGATGCCCGAGTTCGCGCCGAGCAGGGCGCGCTGCCCGATCGTGATGCGCTGCGCACCGCCGCCTGAGAGCGTCCCCATGATGGAGGCGCCGCCGCCGATGTCCGAGCCGTCGCCGACGACGACACCCTGCGAGATGCGGCCCTCGACCATCGATGCGCCGAGGGTGCCCGCGTTGAAGTTCACGAAGCCCTCGTGCATGACCGTCGTGCCCGGCGCGAGGTGCGCGCCGAGGCGCACGCGCGAGGCGTCCGCGATGCGCACCCCCGCCGGCACGACGTAGTCGGTGAGCCGGGGGAACTTGTCGAGGCCCACCGCGGTGATGCCCGCACGCTTCAGCGCGGGGAGGCGCGACGCGTAGACCTCGGGACGCATGGGGCCCGCGGTCGTCCAGGCGACGTTCGGGAGCTGAGCGAAGATGCCGTCCAAGTTGATCGAGTTCGGGGCCACGAGGCAGTGCGAGAGCAGGTGGAGGCGCAGGTACGCGTCCTCGGTGCTCGCCGGGGCCGCATCGAGGTCGATCTCGATGTCGACGAAGCGCACCTCGACCCCGCGGCGCTCATCGGCGCCGGTGAGTCCCGCGAGTTCGGCCGGCGCGATCCACGGATCGCGGTCCGCCGGACGGGCGCCGAGCTCGGGCGCGGGGAACCAGGCGTCGAGGGTGACGCCGTCGGCGGCTCCGGGGGAGTCGACGGCGACGGTGGCGAGTCCTGCGGACCAGGCGAAGCGAGAGTCAGTCATACGCTCTATCGTATCGGGGCGGACCCCCTAGGCTGGTCTGTGTGACTTCCGCAGCACCCGCACCCCTCGATCCCGCAGCAGGCCCCGTCGAGCTCACCCGGCAGCTCTGCAACATCCCCTCCGTCTCGGGCGACGAACGCGCCATCGCAGATGCCGTCGAGGCGATGCTGGCCGCGCACGCCCCGCACCTCACCGTGATGCGGGATGGCGACACGATCATCGCCCGCACCGAGCTCGGGCGCGACCGCCGTGTCGCGATCGCCGGGCACCTCGACACGGTGCCCATCAACGAGAACCTGCCGGTCCAGGATCGGATCGACCCGGAGACCGGCGCCGCGATGCTCTGGGGGCGCGGCACCGTGGACATGAAGGCCGGGGTGGCGGTGCAGCTGGTGCTCGCGGTCGAGCTCGTGGCCCCGACCGTGGACCTCACCTGGGTCTGGTACGACCACGAGGAGGTCGCCTCGGAGCTGAGCGGTCTCGGCCGCGCCATGCGCCAGCACCCCGAGCTCTTCGAGGCGGACTTCGCGATCCTCGGCGAGCCCTCGAACGGCACGATCGAGGGCGGCTGCAACGGCACCCTCCGGGCGCGGATCGAGCTGCACGGCACGCGGGCGCACTCGGCCCGCAGTTGGATGGGGCGGAACGCGATCCATCGTGCGGGCGAGCTGCTCGAGCGGCTCGCCGCTTTCGAGCCGGAGCGGGTGGCGGTCGACGGGCTCGAGTACCGCGAGGGGCTCAACGCCGTCCGCATCGAGGGCGGGGTCGCGGGCAACGTGATCCCGGATCGCTGCAGCTTCGAGGTGAACTACCGCTTCGCCCCGAGCCGGAGCACCGACGAGGCCGAGGCGTTCGTGCGGGCGTTCTTCGCCGACGCCGACGTGGTCGAGATCGTCGATCTCTCACCCGGGGCTCGCCCCGGTCTCGAAGCCCCCCTCGCGCAGCGCTTCGTCGCCGCCGTGGGACAGACGCCGACGGCGAAGCTCGGGTGGACGGACGTCTCCCGCTTTTCAGCGCTCGGGATCCCCGCCGTCAACTTCGGACCGGGCAATGCGCTGCTCGCGCACGCGGACGACGAATCCGTTCCCGTGGACCAGATCACGGCCGGTGCGGAGGCGCTCCGGGCGTGGTTGTCGGGCGCAATATAGCGTGTTGGGATTTCGCTGAAGCCCTCGGCTAGCGGATAATGGGAACGAACGACCAAACTTGCGAGGAGGCGCCATGGCTGCAATGAAACCGAGGACTGGGGATGGACCCATGGAGGCGGTGCGTGAAAGCCGGGTGATCGTCGTGCGTGTGCCGCTCGAGGGTGGTGGACGCCTGGTGGTGTCCGTGAACGACCAGGAGGCCGGTGAGCTCCGCGACGTGCTCGCCGCCGTGCTCGACGGATAGGCATTCGATCATCGAGTGCAGCTGACGCTGTTCAGAGCTGAAGGGGCCCCGCGGAAGCGGGGCCCCTTCAGCGTTCTCCGCGAAGCGTGCGAACGTCAGGGCAGAGGTATCAGTCGTCGAGTCTCACCAGGGTGAGCACCCCGTCGCCGGCGGGGGAGAGCATGGACGCGATGGCACTGGACTCGGCGACGAGCGCGAGCAGGTCGCGCATGGCCTGCGTGGCCTCGTCGCGGGCGGCGGGATCCGGCACCCGCCCGTGCGAGAAGGCTCCGGGAACCACGACGCAGCCTCCGGGGCGGACGATGCCGAGGGCGTGCTCGAAGTAGTCGAGCAGCTGCGTCGGGTTCGCGTCGAGCAGCACGAGGTCGTAGGAGCCGAGGTTCAGTCGCGGCAGCACGTGCAGCGCGTCGCCCTCGATCAGACGCAGGCGCGCGGCCGGGATGCCCGCCTCAGCGAACACCGTGCGCGCCTCGCGGAGATGCTCGGCCTCGATCTCGATCGACGTCAGGGTCGCGTCGTCGACGTGCCGCAGCAGCGACAGTCCGCTGACGCCGACGCCCGTTCCGACCTCGCAGATCGCCCGGGCGCGACTGAGCGCCGTGAGCCCGGAGAGCTGCGCCGCGATGGACCGGCTGACGGGTTCGATCCCGAGCTCGAGCGAGAGTCGGCGCGCGCGCACCTGGGCGTCGGTCTCGCCCGGATACTGTTCGGCGTACTGCCAATTGCGTTCGAGCTTGCTCACGTTCTCCTCCGGGGGTTCAGCTGCGGCGGGCACCGCGCACCCTAAGCGTACGGGCCCGCGCCCCGGTGAGCCCGCGCACACGCGTGGCCCCGGCAGAAATCAGGGCGACGGGAGACATCACGATTCACTCGCCGAGGACTACGATGGGGGAGATGGGCCTCACGATAGACAAGATTCTGGTGATCATGGTGATCGCCATGTTTGTCATCGGCCCCGATCGGCTGCCCGTCTACGCCAAGAAGCTCGGTGAACTGGTGCGCAGCATCCGGCGCATGTCCGAGGGTGCGAAGGAGCGCTTGAAAGACGAGATGGGTCCGGAGTTCGACGAGGTCGACTGGCGGCAGCTCGATCCGCGGCAGTACGACCCGCGCCGGATCATCCGCGATGCGCTGCTGGAGGACGAGCAGGAGGCGCGGTCGGCCGCGCAACGGGCGAAGGCCTCAGACGCGGCGAAGTCCCGGCGGATCGGCGGCGCGGCGGCGGGGACGGCCGGAGCCGCGGCGGGGGTAGCCGGCGCAGCCGTCGCCGCGGGCGCGGTGGCCGCCGCGGGAGCAACGGAGTCCGGCGCCGATCCCGCAGCCGGGCTGCGCTTCGACGAGGAAGCCACGTGATTCCCGGAGCGGTCGTGTGAGCGACACCCGGCTCGCCGACCTCGGCGGCGATTCCGCCCGGCGCCTGGTCGCGGACATCTTCGCGGCGCTCAACTCCCACGCGCTGGTGTCGGTCACGGACCGACGCGGTGTGATCCTCCACGCGAACGACCGGTTCTGCGAGGTCTCGCAGTACCCCCGATCGGAACTCGTCGGGCGGACGCACGCGGTCGTGAACTCGGGGCACCACGATCCGGAGTTCTTCGCCGAGATGTGGCGGACGATCCGGCGCGGTGAATCCTGGCGCGGCGTGATCTGCAATCGCGCGAAGGACGGCAGCGAGTACTGGGTGGAGACGCTCATCGCGCCGATCCTCGGCGACGACGGCACCCCGGAGCGCTACGTCTCGATCCGGGTCGAGGAGACTCGACGCCACCTGGCCGAGGAGCAGGTGCGGCGCCTCGCCTACGTGGACGCGGTCACGGGCTTGCCGAACCGCGCGGCGATGCTCGCGGCGATGCTGCGAGCCGTCGAGCACCGCGCGCCGGGCTTCTGCGGATTCGTCACGGTGAGTGTCGACGAGCTCTCCGTCGTGAACGATGCGTTCGGATTCGAGGCGGGCGAGCTCCTGCTGCAGAGCGTCGCAACGCGGATCCTGCAGCTCGATCACCCGATCGCCGCCATCGCCCGACTCGGCTCCGGCGTCTTCGGACTCCTGCTCGTCGATCTCGGCGAGGAGCGCGTGGCCGGCGCGCGCTGCCGCGAGGTGATGGAGGAGCTCCACGCCGCGCTCAGCGGGCCGGTGGACCTCGGCGACGGGGTCGTGGTCGACGCGTCGGTGAGCATCGGATCGGTGCTCTGGGCCGACGGGAGCACGGTCCCCGCGGATCCCGTCGTGAGCGAGGACACGGGATCGCCCCGCTACATCCTCGGTGCGTTCGTCGGCACCGATGACCCCGCGATCGTCGTGAACAGCGCGGAGATCGCCCGTAAACGGGCGCGGCAGAGCGGCGGGCACCGTCGTCTCCGCCACTTCCAGCGCAGCATGCTCGACGACGCGCGCGAGCGCGTGCAGCTCGTCTCGGAGCTGCGGCGCGGGATCGAGCGCGGGGAGCTCCGCCTGTTCGCGCAGCCGATCGTGGATCGGCACCGGCGAGTGCTCGGCGAGGAGGGCCTGATCCGGTGGCGCAGTCCGGAGCGCGGGCTGATCCCGCCGGACGAGTTCATCCCGCTCGCCGAGCAGACCGGCATGATCATCGAGATCGGGGAGTGGGTGCTCGACCAGGCCTGTCGGCAGCTCGCCGTGTGGGCCCGGGATCCGGCGACGCAGCACCTCACGCTGTCGGTCAATCTGAGCGAGCGGCAGCTGCGCGAGCGCGACTTCGCCGAGCAGGTGCGTGACCGCATGGACCACTACGGCGTTCCGGCGGGCAAGCTCAAGTTCGAGCTCACCGAGAGTGTGCTCAACACGGACCTCGACCGCACGATCCGGCTCCTCTCGCTGCTCCGGGCCGACGGCGTGCTGACGTCGCTCGACGACTTCGGCACCGGGTACTCCTCGCTGAGCTATTTGCGCCAACTGCCGGTGCAGCAGCTCAAGATCGACCAGTCGTTCGTCGACACGGTCGTCGACAATGCGCAGACGGCCGCCGTGATCACCATGATCGTGCAGCTCGGCCGCGCCTTCGGCCTGCACGTCGTCGCCGAGGGCGTCGAGACGGAGCCGCAGTTCCAGCGGCTCGCCGAGCTCGGGGTCGACGCGTTCCAGGGCTTCCTCTTCAGCAAGCCCCGGCCGATCAGCGAGGTGTGACCGCGAGCGAACGGCCCGCGAGCCCGCGACCGCCGCGGGCCAGCTGAGCCGCGATCCGCACGACCTCGGCCGCTGCCGGGTCGTCGGGCGCGGCCAGTACCGCGGGGGTGCCCGCGTCGCCGGCGATCCGGAACGGCGGACTCAGCGGGACGCTGCCGAGGAGCGGCACCGCGCCGTGCTCCGCGTCGCTCAGCCGCTCCGCGACGAGGGCGCCGCCGCCCGTGCCGAAGACATCGACCACCGAACCGTCGGGCTGCACGAGGCCGGCCATGTTCTCGACGACGCCGATGACGCGCTGGCCGGTCTGCCGCGCGACGAGGGCGCTGCGCACCGCGACGTCGGCCGCGGCCTCCTGCGGGGTCGTGACGACGAGCACCTCGGCCTGCGGCAGCAGTTGGCCGACGCTGATCGCGATGTCGCCGGTGCCGGGCGGCAGATCGAGGAGCAGCACGTCGAGGTCGCCGAACCAGACGTCGCGGAGGAACTGCTCGATGGTGCGGTGGAGCATGGGGCCGCGCCACGACACGGCCGTGGTGCGGGGATCCTGCTCGCCGAGGAACATGCCGATCGAGATCACTTTCACGCCGTGGGCGACCGGGGGCAGGATCATGTCGCCCACGCGCGTCGGCTGCACGGTGGTGCCCTCGCTGCTGAGGCCGAGGATGCCCGGGATCGAGAACCCGAACACGTCCGCGTCGACGAGGCCGACCGACAGCCCCTCCGCGGCGAGGGACACAGCCAGACCCGCGGTGAGCGAGGACTTGCCGACGCCGCCCTTGCCGCTCGTGACGGTGATGACGCGCGTGAGGGAATCGGGGCCGAACTGCAGGGGGCGGGTGCCGCGGTCGCCGCGGACGCGCGCGATGAACGCCTGGCGCTCGGCGGGGGTCATGACGCCGACCTCGACGTCGACCTCGGTCACCCCCGCCGCCGCCGCGGCGGCCTCGCGGGTGTCGGCCTCGATCCGGCGGGCCGCAGGACAGCCGGCGATCGTGAGGAGGATCGAGACGGTCGCGCGGCCCTCAGCGTCGACGCGCACGGCGCGGACCATGCCGAGCTCGGTGATGGGGCGCAGGATCTCGGGGTCGCGCACCCGGTCGAGCTCGGTCCAGACCGGGCGTTCGCGGGGCCCGGCCTGGTCGCGGGTCTCGGCCGGGATATCGGGCGTCGTCATCACTCGGGCTCGGCGGCGGCCGCGCGCTGGGCCGCCGCGGGGTCGGGCTGCGCGTCGAGGGGGCCGAGCGCAGGGGGTGCATCGGCATCGGCATCGGGCTCACTCGGCTCCGGGAGCGCCGGCGCCCGTTCGGCTTCGAGATCGGCGAGCAGCGCCCGGAGCTCGGCGCGCACGAACTCGCGGTCGGGCAGGTCCTTCATGGCGAGCCGCAGGGCGACCACCTCGCGCGCGAGGAACTCCGTGTCGGCGAGATTGCGTTCCGCGCGCTGGCGATCCTGCTCGATCTGCACTCGGTCGCGGTCGTCCTGACGATTCTGGGCGAGCAGGATCATCGGCGCCGCGTACGACGCCTGGAGCGACAGGATCAGGGTGAGCGCGGTGAAGCCGAGCGCCGCGGAATCGAACCGCCACTCCTCGGGGCCGAACCCGTTCCAGGCGAGCCAGGCGACACTGATGAGCGTGAGGATCAGCAGGAACCACGGGGTGCCCATGCCGCGCGCGATGCTCTCGGTCCAGCGGCCGAAGCGCTCGTTCCGGTTGGACTCGCGGCCGCCGCCGCGGGCAGGCCGGGCGGCGCGGGTGCCGGAGGCCAGCGGAGCGTCGAAGCCGGGATCCCGGCGCGTGAAGAAGCTCACGACGCACCCCCGGGCTCGTCGTCGGCGTGACGCCAGTCGTCGGGCAGCAAATGGTCGAGCACGTCGTCGACCGTGACCACCCCGACGAGCCGGTTCTGGTCATCGACGACGGGCATCGCCACCATGTCGTAACTCGCCAGCCGCCGCGACACCTCCGCGGCGCTCGCCTGCACGGGGACCGCCTCGATCTCGGTGTCGATGAGCGCGGACAGACGCTCGTGGGGCGGGAAACGGAGCATGCGCTGGAAGTGCGCCATGCCGAGGTACTCGCCGGTCGGGGTCTCGTACGGCGGGTGGGTGACGTAGACGGCGGAGGCCATCGCTGGAGGGATCTCGGCGCGCCGGATCATCGCGAGCCCCTCGGCGACACTCGACTCTCCGGACAGCACGATGGGGGCCGGGCTCATGAGCCCGCCCGCCGTGTCGCCGTCGTACTCGAGGAGGCGACGCACGTCTTCGGCCTCCTCGGGTTCCATCAGGTCGAGGAGCTCCTCGCCCTTCGCCGCGGGCAGGGCGGCGATGAGGTCGGCCGCGTCGTCCGGCTCCATCCGGTCCAGCACGTCCGCGGTGCGATCCGGCGGCATCTGCGCGAGCAGGGCCAACTGGTCGGTCTCGCTCATCTCCTCGAGCGCATCGGCGACGCGCTCATCGGGAAGCTCCTGCACGACCTCGACCATGCGCGGCTGCGGCAGCTCGAGTAGGGCCTCGGCGAGGTCGGCGGGTTTCAGATCGACCATGGTCTGGATCAGGAGCTCGGCGGACTGTGCGCCGGTGTGCTCGCTCGGCAGCTGCACCTCCGCCCACCGGACGATGCGGGCATCGCCGCGGCTGAAGGGCGCGGCGGGCTTCGGGAAGCGGACGAAGAGCTCCGTCACGAGCCACTCGCCGGTGCGGGCGCGCTCGATCGCCGCGTCCTCGATCCTGGCCATGCCGGCGGCGGATCCCGCGCGGTCGGTGCGCGCGTCCCGCGCGGCGGCGACCTGCACCTCTCGTCCGATGAGCTCCGCGATCATGCGGGTCTCGCCACCGCGCTGCTCGAAGCGACGGATGTTGATGAGGCCGGTGGTGATGACCTGACCCGAGCCGATGGAGGTGACCCGGCTGATCGGCACGAAGACGCGACGTTTGCCCGGGATCTCGACGATCAGGCCGACGACACGCGGGGCGCTCGCGGCGCGGTAGACGATGAGGACGTCCCGGACCTTGCCGATCCGGTCGCCGACGGGGTCGAACACCCCGCGTCCGGCGAGACGCCCGACGAAGACTCTCGAAGTACTCACACCCCTACGGTAGCGCTCCCGCATGCCGCGAACCGCCGAATCCGACCAGACGGAGGTGAACTCACCGCGTACAGGCGGTGTTGAGGGGGCGCGGGGGACACTGGGGGCATGACGGGGGATCGGGGAGGGCGAGCGGGACTCACGAGACGGGCACTGCTCGGGGTGCCGATCATGCTCGGCATCGCGCTCGTGGGCTGCGCGGCGGAGCCGGAGGCTGATCCCGAGCCGAGTGCGACGCCGCGACCGAGCCCGTCACCCGAGCCCGCCGTGACACCGGACCCCGAGCCCGTGCTGCTGCTCGCATCGCTCGCTCGTGCTGCGGAGATCGCGGTCATCGACCCCGCGCTGCCCGACGAGGCGGCGGTCGTGCAGACCATTCACGTGGGCGCGGCGCCGTGGGGCGTGGGGGTGCACGCGGCGAGCGGGACGGCCTACGCGGCCACCGCGGAGGGGCTGGCGGTGGTCGACCTCGCGGCGGGATCCCGCACCGCGCTGGTGCCGTACGACCGGCCCGCGCCGCGCATCTCGAGCGGGGAGTACCGACCGGGCGGGCTCGGGCTGGCGGTGTCTCCCGATGGGAGCCGGGTGTACGTCGCCGTGACGACCGGAGACGGCGCCGACACATTGGAGATCTACGACGCGGTGCCGGGCGGTGCGGATGGTGCCGGGGGTGCCGGGGGTGCCGGGGGTGCCGGATCCGGCGCGACCGCGGTGTTCGTCGGGTCGGTGCCCGTGGGCGCCCGACCGTTCGACGTGCTCGTGGCCCCCGACGGCTCCTGGGCGGCGACGGTGGACCACGACGGGTTCACCATCAGTGTGGTCGATGCCGTGTCGCTCGAGGTGGTGCCGCACACGGTCGCGCCGTTCGGCACAGAGGGCGGGCTCGCCTCCTGGGAGAAGCCGCACTACGGGGCCGTCGATGCCGACGGTACGATCCTGCTGCCGTACCAGGGGCTCGTGGTCGCCCGTCTCGACCCGCGGACGGGTGCGGTCACGACCGTGCCGAGCGCGGCGAACTCGCACGCCCACGGCACGGCGCTCGCCGGGCGGGAGCTGCTGACGGTCGGCACGGGGGCGTTCGGTACCGCGACGGGAGAACCGAACCTCTCGATCCTGAACCTCGACACGGGTGCCGAGCGGGTGGTGCCGCTCGCGCCGCCGCACGAGACGGTGGCGGTGTGGCGGGACGCTGGCGGGGACGCCTATGCCGCCGTGGCGGGCGGGAACACGCGGGATGCCGGGTGGGACGGACTCACCATCGTGTCGCTCGCCGACCTGTCGGTGCGGGCGCTGCCGGTGGCGGGGTATCCGCAGGTGGTCGTGCCGGTGGTTCCTGCCGCGTGATTGTGCGTGTAGCTGGGCAAGCGTGTCGGTCGTCGTTCGCCGCCCGCGGAATCGACGGGCAGGGAGAACCGGAGCGCGCCGTGGGAGAATGATCGCATGAGCACACCGACCCCGGGCAACTCCCGGCGCCAGATGCCGATGCCGGAGCTTCCGAAGGGCGAGATCATCTCGACCTACGACCGCTACGAAGACGCGAAGCACGCCGTCGATGTGCTCGCGCGCGCGAGCTTCCCCGTGCAGCAGATCAGCATCCTCGGCAACGACCTGCGCAGCGTCGAGCGGGTGACCGGTCGGCTCACCTACGGGCGCGTGGCACTGATGGGAGCGCTCTCGGGCGCGTACCTCGGTCTGTTCCTCGGCCTGCTGCTCTTCATCTTCCAGCCCGACAACGCGGCGATCTTCGGCGTGTTCATCGCGGCGGTGGTGATCGGTGCCGGCTTCGGCATGCTGTTCGGGGTGCTCTCGTACGGCATGAACCGCAACCGCCGCGACTTCTCGTCGGTCATGCAGATGGTCGCGACGCGGTACGACCTGATCACGGAGCCCGAGCTCGTGCACCCGGCCCGCCAGACGCTCATCGAGAAGTCCCGGGGGTAGCCGGCGGGGCGAGCCACTGCTGCCGTTCTGCCGATCCGCGCCCGTCTCGCCACGTACCTCCACGCTCCGCCGCTGAGCTGCCACCGTCTCGCCGACCTGCCATTTTCCAGGTGCATGAGGGGTGGCAGGTCGGGTGGACAATGGCAGGTCGGCAAGACGGTGGCAGGTCGGCAAGAGGCTGGCGAGTTGACAGTGCGGTGGCGTCTCGGGTGGCGCATTGCTCGCGGGAGCGCCGGGTCGTGTGGGGCGTCGGGGTGATTCACCGCTCACCGGAGGTCTGGCCCGGGGCCGCGCACGCACGGTGTCCACACGTGGCCCGATCCGGCCGGAGTGAGCACGCGGGCTGACAGTCTCAATGCATGGCACCGCGTGAGATCAACGCTCTCGGATCGTTGATCCGAACGCGCGCGCAACTGCTCGCCTCGGGCGCATCTGACCGCGGAATCACCCAGGGCGTCCGCGCTGGTGCGCTCCTGCGTCTCAGTCGCGGGTTCTACCTGCGGGTCGGCGAAGTAGCCGACCTGAGCCCTGAGGATCGCCACGTCCTCCAGATCCTCGCCGTTGCACGGTCGACACGGACCGATTTCCCGTTCGCCGGCCATTCCGCCGCGTCGCTCCACCGGTTGCCGCTGTTCCAATTCCGTTCGGCTCGGCCACTGGTGCTGATTCCGAACCGAGCGTACGCCTCGAGCACCCGGTGCGTCGAGCGGCGCGTCAGTGTGTGCACCAGCGACGACCTCACGCGTGCGAGCGGAATCCGGTGCACGTCGCTCGAACGCACCGTCCTTGACCTGGCGCGACACGCCACACCGGAGCGCGCGATCGTGTGCGCGGACGCGGCCGCACGAGCGCGGATCCCCGAGGTCCAAGGGCGGGTGCCCTGGGAAGCGCTGCGGGAGTGGCAGGACGCGCTGCTCGGGCGACTCCGTGGGTACGCGGGTCATCGAGGCGTGCGTCGGGCTGCCGAGATCGTCCGTGCGATCGATGGGGGAGCCGAATCTCCGCTGGAGAGTGTGGCGCGGTGGCGATTCATCAGCCACGGGTACGCGGTTGACACGCAGGTCCCGGTCCCGTCCCCGAACGGTGGCACCTACCGGGTCGACCTCGAACTGCGCGGGTTCGGGATCCTCTGCGAGGTCGACGGTCGGGCGAAGTACACGAGCGCCGATCTGCGATCCGGACGAACGGCCGACGAGATCGTCTACGCGGAGAAGCGCCGGGCGGATTGGATCGAGGGCACCACGGGGAAGCGCATCGTTCGTATCGCGGCGCCCGAACTCGTGAGTGACGCGGCGTTCCGAGCGTGGATGGTGTCGTTCCGTATCCCTGCGCCACCGCCGTGACGGGGAACGCTCAGAAACGGGGCCGCACGCGAGCTGCCATCGTCTCGCCGAGCTGCCATCGTTTCGGCGGCGAGCGGGTGGCAAGTCGGCTGAATGATGGCAGTTCGGCGGAAGGAGCTCTGCGAGAGCTGGCAGGCACGCGCAGACACGGGCAGGCACCGCGCAGGCACGCGCAGGCACGCGCAGTCACCGCGCAGGCACGGCAAGCCCCGGCCGCCCCGCCACCCCTACCCCTCGCGCAGGAGCTTCTGGATCCGCTGCGCCGACACCGGCCCCGCCGTCCGCAACTGTTGCGCGAACAGACTGATGCGCAGCTCCTCGATCAGCCACCGCACCCGCGTCAGCAGCTCCGGCGCGGGATCCGGCAGCGGGATCGTGCCGCCCGCATCCGTGAACAGCGCCATCACGCGGTCCACCTCGTTCTGCCACGCGCGATCCCGCCCGGGGTTCTCGGTCAGCCCGGTCATGCGGTGCCGGATCGCCTCCAGATACACCGGCAGGCGTTCGAGCTGGGGGAGTCCTGTGCGCGACACGAAGCCGTCCGTGTTCGACGCCCAGACGAGTCCGCTGAGCTGCTGGGTCGCGTCCGCGACCTGGCCGAGCACCTGGATCGACTTCGCCCCGTCGATCGCCTTCTTCGCGAGCCGGGCGCCGTCGAGCACCCGCGCGGTGAGCGCGATCGTGCCGTAGATCTCGTCGATCAGCGTGCGCGCGTAGTCGTCGGTGATGCGCTGGAACACCTCCGCGCTCCACACGAGCCCGTCGGGTGCGTGCCGGCGGATCAGCCGATCCGCGACGGCGAGCGAGACGTCCGCGATCGCGAGGTCGAGGCTTCGATACGGCCCCGCCCCGAGCAGCAGCTTCTCCTGGTTCGACAGGTGATCCCGCACGTAGCTCGCGGGCGACGGCGAGCTGAGCGCAACGAGGCGCCGGATCCCGCGTCGCGACACCCGGGCCTGCTCCGCCTCGTCTGCAACGAGAACCAGGTCGACGCTGGTGCGTCGATCCAGTATCGCCGGATACGCGCGCACGACCCCCGCGCCGCTCGCGCGACCCTTCGCGTAGGCCGTGTCGACGTGCCGCGGCAGGTCGCCGAACGACCACGTCGTCGCGCCCTGCTGCTCCAGCTCGTTCTTCGGCATCGCCGAGGCCGCGACCCGGGCCACGCCCTTCGTCGCCTGCGCCTTGTGCGCGGTCTGCAGTTCGCTCAGGTTCTTCCCGGTGCCGACCGTGCGCCCGCGCCCGTCGATCACCCGGAAGGTCGGGGTGAGGTGCGCGGGGAGCCGCGCACTGTCGAAGTCGGCGGCGGTCACCGGCACACTCGTGCGGCGCTTGATCTCCGCGGCGAGCAGCGTCGTGAGCGGGGTGTCGACTGTGGGATCATCGAGCTGCGGCCCGACGGTGCCGAGTAGCGTGCGCGCCCAGTCCGCGGCCGGCACGACGTGCTTCCGGATCGACTTGGGCAGCGTCTTGATGAGCGCCGTCACGAGCTCCTCGCGGAGGCCCGGCACGAGCTTCTCGAAGTCGGTGCCGTCGAGGCGGGGGAGCAGGGGGAGCGGCACGTTCACGGTGACGCCGTCGTCCTCTGCGGTGGGATCGAAACGGTACTTCAGCTTGAGCGACTGGTCGCCGTGCGTCCACTGCCGCGGGAACTCGGCCTCGTCGACCGGCTCGGCCTCGTCCTCGAGCAGATCCTCGCGGCGCAGCGTCAGCAGGTTCGGCTGAGTGAGTCGCGTCTGCTTCCACCAGCCCTCGAAGCTCCGCGTCGACACGACGTCGGCCGGGATCCGCGCGTCGTAGAAGTCGAAGATCGCGTCGTCGTCGCTCACGATGTCGCGGCGCCGGGTGCGCTCCTCGAGCTGCTCGAGCTCGCGCCGCAGCTGCCGGTTCGCGCGGTCGAAGGCCTGCGGCGACTCCCACTCGCCCTCCACCAGCGCGTGCCGAATGAACAGCTCGCGCGCGTGCGCCTGGTCGGAGCGCGCGAGCTGCACCCGGCGGCGCTCGACGATCGGCACCCCGTACAGCGTGACCCGCTCGTAGGCGACGGCGGCGCCCTGCTTCTTCTCCCAGTGCGGCTCGCTGAGCTGCCGTTTCGCGAGCGGCCCGGCGAGCTCCTCGGCCCAGGTGGGATCGACGACCGCGTTGTTGCGTGCGAAGAGCCGGCTCGTCTCGACGAGCTCCACGCTCATCACGACCTCGGGTGGTTTCTTGGCGAGGACCGAGCCGGGGTACAGCACGAACCGAGTACCGCGGGACCCGAGGAACTCCTGAGCCGGCTTCCGCTTCGCCGCGCCGGGGGCGTTCGACTGGCCGCGCCCCGGGGCTCCGCGCCGATCCTGCCGGTCGTCGCGCACCCCGAGCTGCGAGAGCAGCCCGGCGAGCACCGAGCGGTGGACGGGCTCGAAAGTTCCGCCGGTCGTCTTCGCCGACTTCACCCCGGCGATCCGCGCGAGCTGCCGGTTGAGATCCATCCACTCGCGCACGCGAAGGAAGTTCAGGAACTCCGACTTGCAGAGGCGCCGGAACGCGCTCGACGAGAGCTCTCGCTGCTGCTCCTGCAGGTAGTTCCAGAGGTTGAGCAGGGTCATCAGGTCGCCCTGGGGATCCGCGAAGCGGGCGTGTTTCTCATCCGCCCGCCCGCGCTCCGCCTGCGGCCGCTCCCGCACGTCCTGGATCGTGAGGCCCGCGACGATCGCGAGCACCTCGGGCACGACCTCGTGCCGGCGCGCCTCGACGACCATGCGTGCGAATCGCGGCTCGATCGGCAGTCGCGACAGTTCGCGCCCGATCTTCGTGATGCGGTGGTCGGAGCCCGAGGAGCGCACCGCCCCGAGCTCGGCGAGGAGGCCGAGGCCGTCGGCGATCCCGCGCTGGTCGGGCGGCGTGAGGAACGGGAAGCCCGCGATGTCGCCGAGCCCCAGCGCCAGCATCTGCAGGATCACGGAGGCCAGCCCGGTGCGGCGCACCTCGGGCTCGGTGTAGGCGGGGCGGGCCTCGAAGTCCTCTTCGCTGTAGAGCCGGATCGCGATGCCCGGGCTCGTGCGGCCGGAGCGGCCGGAGCGCTGATTCGCGCTCGCCTGCGAGATCGCCTCGATCGGGAGGCGCTGCACCTTGCTCCGCGCGCTGTAGCGCGAGATGCGCGCGGTGCCGGAGTCGATGACGTACCGGATCCCGGGCACCGTGAGGGACGTCTCCGCGACGTTCGTCGCGAGCACGATGCGCCGCACGCCCGGGGTGCCGCGCTCGAAGACCCGGTGCTGCTCCGCGGCGCTCAGTCGCCCGTAGAGCGGGAGGATCTGCGTGCGCGCCGCGCGGCTCGAGGTTCGGAGTCGACCGTTCAGCGCGTCGGCGGCGTCGCGGATCTCCGCCTCGCCCGACAGGAACACCAGCACGTCACCCGCGTCCTCGCGCGCGAGCTCGTCGACCGCGTCGCCGATGCCGTCGAACAGATCGCGCTCGACGGTGCGGATCTTCGGCGGACCGTTCTTGGGATCCTTGACCTCAACCTCTTCGACGAGCGGCCGGTAGCGGACCTCGACCGGGTAGGTCCGTCCCGACACCTCGATGATCGGCGCGGGTTCGCCCGTGCGGGGATCGGCGAAGTGCTTCGCGAACGACTCGGGATCGATGGTGGCCGAGGTGATGATCACCTTCAGGTCCGGCCGTCGGGGGAGGAGCGTCTGCAGGTACCCGATGAGGAAGTCGATGTTCAGGCTGCGCTCGTGCGCCTCGTCGATGATGATCGTGTCGTACGCGGTGAGGTCGCGGTCGCGGTGGATCGCGTTCAGCAGGATGCCGTCGGTCATGAGCCGGATCTTCGTGTCCGCCGACACCTTGTCGGTGAATCGCACCTGGTACCCGACGAGCCCGCCGAGCTCGGAGCCGAGCTCCTCTGCGATGCGCTCCGCGATCGTGCGCGCGGCGATCCGGCGCGGCTGCGTGTGCGCGATGCGCTCGCGGCCGAGGGTCAGCGCGATCTTCGGCAGCTGGGTGGTCTTGCCCGACCCGGTCTCACCCGCCACGATCACGACCTGGTGCTCGCGGATCGCGTCGGCGATCTCCGCCCGCATCTGGGAGACCGGCAGGTCCTCGGGGAACTCGATGTGCGGGGTGACTGACGACATGACGTCCCCATTATCCTCTGAATTCGCGCGCGGCATAGACTGGGCGCAGATTGAGATCACCGCATCCGCAAAGGGGAATCATGACCGCGCTGCCTATTCCGACCCGCACCCTCAACGACGGCAAGGAGATCCCGCAGCTCGGCCTCGGGGTGTTCCTCGTCGAGCCCGGAGAGACCGAGCGGATCGTGAGCGAGGCCCTCGAGGTCGGCTACCGCCACATCGACACCGCCGCGATCTACCAGAACGAGGCGGAGGTCGGCCGGGCGATCGCGGCGAGCGGGATCCCGCGCGATGAGCTGTTCATCACGACGAAGCTCTGGAACTCGGACCAGGAGGATCCGAACGGTGCCATCGACGCGAGCCTCGAGCGCCTCGGGCTCGATCGTGTCGACCTCTACCTGATCCACTGGCCCGTCCCCGCCCTCGGCACCGCGCTGGGCGCCTGGCGCGGCCTCATCGACATCGCCGCCTCCGGCAGGTCCACGTCCATCGGCGTCTCGAACTTCGAGATCCCGCACCTGCAGCAGCTCATCGACGAGACCGGCGTCGTGCCCGCGATCAACCAGGTGGAGCTGCACCCGCTGCACCAGCGCCGCGAGCTGCGCGCGTTCTGCCGCGAGCAGGGGATCGCCGTCGAGTCGTGGGGTCCGCTGTCGCAGGGAAAGAGCGACCTGCTCACGCGCCCAGAGGTGACGTCCGCTGCTGAGGCGCACGGCAAGACCGCCGCTCAGGTGGTGCTGCGCTGGCACCTGCAGAACGACATCATCGTGTTCCCGAAGACGGTGCGTCGCGAGCGCATGGTGGAGAACGCCGACCTCTTCGACTTCGAGCTCAGCGGCGCGGAGATGGCCGCGATCGACGGACTCGATCAGCAGCACAACTTCGGCCCCGATCCCGCCACCTACAACCAGCGCTGAGCACCCGGGTCGAGACCCGGAATCCGCAGCGCTTCCCGCCGCGCACCCTGCAGCACATCGAACGGAGCGACCCATGTCACGCACCCCTGTCACCGTCACGATCACCGGCGCCGGAGGCCAGATCGGCTACGCGACGATGTTCCGGATCGCCTCCGGTGCGATGCTCGGCGCCGATCAGCCCGTGCGGCTTCGGCTGCTCGAGATCCCGCAGGGCATGCGCGGCGCGGAGGGCGCGGCGCTCGAGCTCGCCGACTGCGCCTTTCCGCTCCTCGCCGGGGTCGAACTGAGCGACGACCCGGGAGCAGCGTTCGACGGCGCGAACCTCGCGATGCTCATCGGGTCGCGGCCCCGCACCGCGGGCATGGAGCGCGGCGACCTGCTCTCGGCGAACGGGGCGATCTTCGGCCCCCAGGGTCGCGCGATCGGCGAGCGCGCGGCCGATGACGTGCGGGTGATCGTGGTGGGCAACCCCGCGAACACCAACGCGCTCATCGCGCAGCAGCACGCGCCCGACGTGCCCGCGGATCGCTTCACGGCGCTCACGCGGCTCGACCACAACCGCGCGGTCGGCCTCCTCGCGGCGGAGGCGGGCGCACCGGTCTCCGACGTCGATGGCATCACCATCTGGGGCAACCACTCGGCGACGCAGTACCCCGACCTCAGCGACGCGACGATCGCGGGCCGTGCCGCGCTCGACGTCGTCGATGCGGACTGGGCGCGGGGCGCGTACATCGACCGGGTCGCGAAGCGCGGGGCCGAGATCATCGAGGTGCGCGGCGGATCCTCCGTCGCGTCGGCCGCCAACGCGGCGATCGACCACGTGCGCGACTGGGTGCTCGGAACCGGCGAGCGCCGGACGAGCGCGGCGGTCGTGTCGCGCGGCGAGTACGGGGTCCCCGAGGGGCTGGTGTCGTCGTTCCCGGTGCGGTCGACGGGCGGCGCCTGGGAGGTCGTCGAGGGGCTCGCGGTCGACGCGTTCTCGCGCGAGCGGATCGGCGCCTCGGTCGCCGAACTCGTCTCGGAGCGGGATGCGGTGCGCGAACTGGGGCTGCTCGGCTGACGCCGCACGCATCGCCGGGGCTCCTGCGGCGCCGGGCGGCATTCGTGGCCCCCGGCGGGCCATAGGATAGAGGGCATGTCCAAGGTTCTTTCTTCTCTTCCCGTCGGCGAGCGTGTCGGCATCGCCTTCTCCGGTGGCCTCGACACCTCGTGCGCCGTCGCCTGGATGCGCGAAAAGGGTGCCGTGCCCTGCACCTACACCGCTGACATCGGCCAGTACGACGAGCCCGATATCGACGGCGTCGCCGACCGTGCCAAGGAGTACGGCGCTGAGATCGCCCGCCACGTCGACGCCAAGCTGCCGCTCGTCGAGGAGGGCTTCGCGGCGCTCCAGTGCGGCGCTTTCAACGTGCGCTCCGGCGGCAAGACCTACTTCAACACGACGCCGCTCGGCCGCGCCGTGACCGGCACCCTCCTCGTGCGCGCCATGAAGGAGGACGGCGTCGACATCTGGGGTGACGGGTCGACCTACAAGGGCAACGACATCGAGCGGTTCTACCGCTACGGGCTCATGGCCAACCCGGCGCTCCGGATCTACAAGCCCTGGCTCGACGCGGACTTCGTCACCGAGCTCGGTGGCCGCCACGAGATGAGCGAGTGGCTCGTCGAGCGCGGCTTCCCGTACCGCGACGCGACCGAGAAGGCCTACTCGACCGACGCGAACATCTGGGGCGCGACGCACGAGGCCAAGAAGCTCGAGTTCCTCGACGCCGGGCTCGACATCGTCGAGCCGATCATGGGCGTCGCCGCCTGGCGGGACGACGTGGAGGTCGCGACCGAAGAGGTCTCGGTGCGCTTCGAGGCCGGGCGCCCGGTAGCCATCAACGGCGTGGAGTTCAGCGATCCCGTGGCACTCGTGCTTGAGGCGAACACGATCGGCGGCCGTCACGGACTCGGCGTCTCCGATCAGATCGAGAATCGGATCATCGAGGCGAAGTCGCGCGGCATCTACGAGGCCCCCGGCATGGCGCTGCTCCACATCGCCTACGAGCGGCTCGTCAACGCGATCCACAACGAGAACACACTCGCGAGCTACCACTCCGACGGGCGCAAGCTCGGTCGCCTCATGTACGAGGGCCGCTGGCTCGATCCCGAGTCGCTGATGCTCCGCGAGGCGCTGCAGCGCTGGGTCGGATCGGCGATCACGGGTGAGGTGACGCTGCGGCTGCGGCGCGGCGACGACTACACGATCCTCAACACGACGGGACCGAACCTCAGCTACCACCCCGAGAAGCTCTCGATGGAGCGCACCGTGGGCGCGGCCTTCGGCCCGGAGGACCGGATCGGTCAGCTCACCATGCGCAACCTCGACATCGCCGACTCCCGTCAGCGTCTCGAGCAGTACGCTGCGCTCGGCCTCGTCGGCGGTGCGACCGCCGAGCTCGTCGGTGAACTGGAGCGCGGCGGCGCGGCGCAGATCGCCGATGCCGTACCGGGCATCGACGAGGAGGGCGACGCCATGGGCCTCGCCGCAGCGTTCGACGCCGGCACGGACTAGGGTCCGGGCACGACGAAGGGCCCCGGGGAAACCCGGGGCCCTTCGTCGTTCACCTGGTGCGGTGACTAGGACGCGCGGCGTGCGCGTGCGGCGCGGCGCTTCAGGGCGCGGCGCTCGTCCTCGCTCAGGCCGCCCCAGACGCCGGAATCCTGACCGGTGTCCATCGCGTACTGCAGGCACATCTCGGTCACCGTGCAGCGGGCGCAGACCGACTTCGCGCGCTCGATCTGGTCGACCGCGGGGCCGGTGTTGCCCACCGGGAAGAACAGCTCGGGGTCTACCGTCAGACATGCAGCCTTTTCGCGCCAATCCATTTTACTCTCCTCTGTGCACTGTACGCGCGCGAAAGCATCAGAGGCGGGTAGCCTAGATCTCGCGCCGTATTTTCCGATACGTGGCTGAGAATGCTCACGTCGGTGTGCGCGAAACTCGACGGAATATATAGTTTCACGGATGTAGAAGCAAATCAATAGGTAATGTGCAATTGTCTCGAAAGGTTCTCGTAATGAGCTCGCAACCCGTTGATCACCCACGATCCCGAACCGGGTGGACGATCCTCCGGCTCGTCCTCGTGATCGAGGTGGTCGGCGGCGCGATTCTGCTCTGGAATGTCTTCCAGGCCTTCCTCGCGGCGGGCGACGAGCCGCTCGGTGCCCGGGTGAGTCTGCTGCTCGCGGTGCTCATCTCCTGGGCGTGGATCGCGATCACGCTGTGGGGCGCGCTCGCGCTCCGAGCGAGCTGGGTGCGCGGATCGGCGATCACCCTGCACGTGCTGATGCTCGCGGCCGCGACCGGCGTGCTGCAGGGGATCCTGGGCGAGGCGATCCTGCTCGGCTGGGCGCTCCTGGCGCTTGCGCTCGTCGGATTCCTGGGTGCGGTGCTCGCGAGGCCGGTCGCCCCGGTGCACACCGCGGGTGAGGGTGCTGGCGAGGGAGCCTAGACCCCGAGCAGCTTCCGCACCCGGGCGACGTGTCCGGTCGCCTTGATGTTGTATTGCGCGTGCTCGATGCGACCGTTGGCGTCGATGATGAACGTCGAGCGGATGACGCCCTCGACGATCCGGCCGTAGCTGTTCTTCGTGCCGAAGGCGCCGTAGGCGCGGTGCACCGTCGTGTCGGGGTCGCTCAGGAGCGGATACTCCAGGCCGTCGCGATCCGCGAACCGCCGCAGCTTCTCGACCGCATCGCGGGAGACGCCGAGCACGCGGTAGCCCGCCGCGGCCAGGGGAGCGGTCGACTCCTGGAACTCGCAGGCCTCTGTCGTGCACGCCGGGGTCATGGCCTCGGGGTAGAAGAAGAGGATGACCTTCTGGCCGCGCAGCTCGGCGAGGCTGCGAACCGTGCCGTCCTGGTCGGGCAGTGAGAATGCGGGGGCGGGCTGTCCGGCTTCGAGGATCACACGTTCGGTCATGCGTCCAGCCTAGCGGTGCCGCTCACTTCAGCAGGCGGCGGAGGGACTCGACGCGAGCCGTGCCGGCGGCGTCGAGCCGTCCGTCGGCGATCGCGGCGTCGAGCTCGCAGTCGGGCGCGTCGGCCTCGTGGCTGCACCCGCGCGGGCAGGCGTCGATGAGCACCGCGAGGTCGGTGAAGCCGCGGAGGATCCCCTCGCTCGTGACGTGGCCGAGGCCGAAGGAGCGCACCCCGGGGGTGTCGATGACCCACCCGCTCGAGCCGCCGGCGCACCCGGGTGTCTCGGCGCGGAGGGCCACCGACGACGAGGACGTATGGCGACCGCGGCCGGTCACCTCGTTGACGTGTCCGGTCGCGCGATCCGCGTCGGGCACGAGCGCGTTGATGAGGGTGGACTTGCCGACGCCCGAGTGGCCGACGAACACGGTCGTCTGCCCCGCGAGGGTCTCTCGGATCGCGGCGAGCGGTTCGGCGCCCTGGGCCGAGCGGAACACCTCGACCTCCAGTGCGGCGAAGTGCTCGAGAAACGCCTCGGGATCCGCGAGATCGACCTTCGTGATGCAGATGAGCGGCCTGATCCCGGCGTCGTAGGCGGCGACGAGATACCGGTCGACGAGTCGGACCCGGGGCTCCGGATTCGCGGCGGCGACCACGATGAGCATCTGGTCGGCGTTCGCGACCATGACCCGCTCGACGCGGTCGCTGTCGTCCGCGCTGCGGCGGAGCAGCGTGCGCCGCTCCTCGAGACCGATGATCCGAGCGAGGGATCCCTCCGCTCCGCTCGTGTCGCCGACGAGCTGCACCCGGTCGCCCGTGACGATCGACGTGCGACGCAACTCGCGGGCGCGCGCGGCGGTCAGCGAGCGTTCGCGAGGATCCGCGGGGTCGGCGTCCGCGGTCACGAGCACGCTGTACCGTCCGCGATCCACCCCGGTCACCATGCCGATCACGGCGTCGGCGTGCTCCGGCCGCCGCTTCGTCCGCGGCCGGTTCGACTTCGGGTTCGGGCGCGCACGCACGGTGTGATCCGCGTACTCGCCGTAGGGGACGTCCTCGTCCTCGTCGTCGGGGGTGAGCCAGCTCATCAGAGGATGATGCTCCCGCCACCCGGCAGGCCGAAGGGATCGGGGGCCGCGGGGGAGGCGATCCCGAGCAGGCGGTGCCACATCTCGGGGAACTGCGGCAGCGTCTTGCCGGTGCTCGCGATGTCCTCGATCGTGACGTCGGCCACACGCAATCCGATGAGGGCGCCGGTGGTCGCCATGCGGTGATCCGCGTAGCTGTGCCAGAGCCCGCCGTGCAGTGTCGCGGGGCGGATCGCGATGCCGTCCTCGAGCTCTTCGACGTCGCCGCCGAGCGCGCGGATCTCCGTGACGAGCGCGGCGATGCGATCGGTCTCGTGGTGGCGGATGTGGCCGATGCCGGTGATGCGGCTCGGACCGTCGGCGAGGGCCGCGAGGCCGACCAGTGTCGGAGCGAGCTCTCCCGCCTCGGGCACGTGGAGCTCGACGCCGCGCACCGTACCGTCGCCCGTGACGGTGAGTGCCCCGTCGGCCCCGAGCGCGACCTCCGCGCCGAACTCGGGCAAGAGCCGCCGCAGCTGATCGCCGACCTGCGTCGTGACGGTCGGCCAGTCGGGCACGGTCACGCTGCCGCCGACCGCGACCGCGGCGGCGAGGAAGGGGGCGGCGTTCGACAGGTCGGGCTCGATGGACGTGTCGATCGCGCGGATCGGACCGGGCTGCACCCGCCACTCGCCGGGAGCGGGGGCATCGACCGTGACGCCGCGGGCGCGCAGCGCGGCGATGGTCATCTCGATGTGCGGCACACTCGGCAGGCGGGCACCGGTGTGGACGACGTGCACGCCCTCCTCGAAGCGGGGCGCCGACAGCAGGAGCCCCGAGACGAACTGGCTCGAGAGCGAGGCATCGATCTCGACGCGGCCGCCTCGGAGGGAACCGGCGCCGTGCACGGTGAACGGCAGGGCCCCGCGGCCCTCGTCGGCGATATCCGCGCCGAGCGCGCGGAGCGCCTCGAGCACCGGTCGCATCGGCCGCTTCCGGGCGTAGGCGTCACCGTCGAAGGCGACCGGTCCGAGGGCGAGCGCAGCGACGGGCGGGACGAAGCGCATCACGGTGCCCGCGAGACCGCAGGCGACGGACGTCGAGCCGGTGAGCTCGGCGGCGGGGGTCACTCGCAGGTCGGCCCCGAAGGGGCGCTCCGTCGGCGTGGCGATCGGGTCGATGCCGGTGCCGAGCGCGCGGAGCGCGTCGATCATCAGCGCGGAGTCCCGCGAGTGCAGGGGAGCGCGGAGGATCCCGGGGCCCTCGGCGAGTGCGGCGAGGATCAGCTCGCGGCCCGTGAGGGACTTGGATCCCGGGAGCGCGATCCGGGCGCCGAGCCGTGCGCTGGCGAGCGGCGCGGGCCAGACCTCCTGCGCCTCGTCGGCACCCTCGGAGATCCCGGTCTCGTCACCGTCTTTGCCCTGGTTAAGCTTCGCAATCAGCATCGCTCACGAGTTTAGCCCGATTCAATCAGGGGCGGCCCACGAGCCCGGGGATAGGATCGTCACCGTGAGTGATTCTGGGGCACAGGCGAAGCTGGAGCAGCGCTTCACGGCGGAGGCGCTGCCGCTGCTCGATCAGCTGTACGGCGCGGCGATGAAGATGACGCGCAACCCGCCGGATGCCCAGGATCTCGTACAGGAGACCTTCATGAAGGCCTTCTCCGCGTTCGGCTCGTTCGAGGAGGGCACGAACCTCAAGGCCTGGCTGTACCGCATCATGACCAACAGCTACATCAACACCTACCGCAAGAAGCAGCGCGAGCCGTACCTCGGCGCCGTCGACGAGCTCGAGGACTGGCAGCTGGGCGGAGCCGAGTCGACGACCGCCATGTCCGCCCGGTCCGCCGAGGCGGAGGCGATCGATCGCACCCCGGACGCCGTCGTGAGCGACGCGCTCAACGCCCTGCCCGAGGATTTCCGCATGGCGGTCTACCTCGCGGACGTCGAGGGGTTCAGCTACCAGGAGATCGCGGACATCGCGGAGGTGCCGATCGGCACGGTGATGAGTCGGCTGCACCGCGGTCGCGCGAGGCTCCGGAAGTCGCTGGGGGAATACGCGCGCGAGCAGGGCGTTGGACTGACTAGGAACGTGTCTGGCGAATCACAGAAAGGAGCCGCACGATGAGCGATTGCGGGTGCGATGAGGCACAGGCCAATCTGTACGAACTGCTTCGTGGGGAGCTCTGCGCCGAAGAGTCGGCGCCCATCCGCGAGCACCTGGAGACCTGCCCGGGCTGCCAGAACGAGCAGTCGGTCTGCATCCAGCTGACCGAGGTCGTACGACGGGCCTGCGAGGAAGAGCGCGAGAACTGCGCCCCCGTGGATCTGCGCGACGCGATCCTGCGCGGCCTGCGCGTCGAGAGCGCCGGTTAGCCCAGCCGCACACCCTCGAGGTTCAACCGCGAGTTCGTGTTGACCGACGGGAAGCCGGAGACGTGCGTTCCGACGACATTGGTCGGGGTGTAGTTGAAGAGCCACTTGGCCGGCGCGTCCTCGGCGACGAGCCGCGCGGCCTGCTGCAGGAGGTCGTCCTCGGTGGCGGGATCGGTCGTGGCGAGCGCCTGATGGTACAGCTCTTGGACGCGCGGGTTGTCGGTGCCGAAGTAGGAGTCCGGCGTCGCGTAGGCCCGGAAGTCCCGCGCCTCCGCGTGATCCACGTAGCTGAGCTGGAAGTCGTGGTTCTCGTGCACCTGCTCCAGCCAGACAGGGAACTCGACCTGCTTCACCCGGACCGACACCCCGACGTCGGCGAGCTGGCTCTTGATGAGCTCGAGCGGTGTCGCGTCGTAGTGATCGGGAGCGGTGATCGTGAGGCTGAGGTTCGGCTGGCCGGCTTCGGCGAGGAGGTCGCGTGCGGCCTCGGGATCGAAGCGATGCACGTCGCTCAGGTCGACGTACCCCGGTTCGAGTGCCGTGATGGGACTGCCGAGCGGGGCGCCGTCGCCGCTCTGCGAGGTGATGATCGCGTCCGTGTCGATGGCGAGGCTCAGCGCCGTGCGGACCCGCGGATCGGAGAGCGGAGCCTTCTCCGAGTTGAACGCGAGCGTGAAGACGTCGGCTCCCGCGGCGCGCTGGAGCGTGAAGTCGGGGTCGTCGACGAACTCCTCGCGGAGCGGCGGCAGGAGAGCCGTGTGCACGTCGAGTTCACCGTCATGCAGGGCGGCCAGGGCGGCGCGGCTCTCGGGGAGGAACCGGAAGACCGCGGTGTCGACAGTCGCGGGGGTGCCCCAGTAGTCGTCGTTCTTGACGAGGGTGAGGCGGTCGCCGCGCTCCCAGCTCTCGAAGCGGAACGGGCCGGTACCGCTCGCCGTGCTCGCGAGGGGATTGGTCGCGCCGGCCTCGCGGATCGTGCCGGCGAAATTCGCGAGGTGCCAGAGCAGTTCGCTGTTCGGCTCCTCGAGGGTGATGAGGATCGTGCCGTCGCGCTCCGCGGTCACCTCGGGATCGGAACCGACCGTCTCGTCCGTGAGCGTCTCCTCGAGCGACGCGACGACATCGTCCGCGGTGAGCGCGGCGCCGGTGTGAAAGCTGACGTCGTCACGGAGTGCGAAGCGGTACTCGCGGCCGTCGTCGCTGATCTCCGGGAGCTCCTCGGCGAGCACGGGGACGATCTCGGACACGGTGTTCGGTGCGATGCCGACGAGGCCCTGATAGACGTTGTCGAGCAGGATCTGGCTGGTCGCGACGCCGGTGTTCGATCGGACGTCGAGGCTCGTGGGTTCGAGGATCATGCCCACCGTGAGGGTCTCGCCGGTGCCACCGCTCGTGCGGTTCAGGGCGAAGGCGGTCACACCGAGCGCGGCGATGGCCGCGACGGCGATCATCGCGACCGTTCGCGTGATGCGGCGTGGACGGCGGGTTCGGGTCTCGCCCTGGGCGGCAGGGGACTGGCCCTGGGCAGCAGGGGACTCGGTCACGGTGAGGACTCCTCGGATTGCGCCGCGGGGCGGGGCCGCGGCAGGTCACAGATACGGTCAGCGGAACCGCTGAGTGCGCGCGGCCTCGCGCGGGTGTCGATAGCCGAGAATACGCTCACTCGGAGTGGAAGTCGCGGTGAGCGCCGCCTTGTTGCAGGGTTGTTACGAAGAGTGGGTCGGGTGGGGCGCCGGCGGCCCGGGCTCGGCTGACGGCCGCGCCCCGGCCTGCAGCTGGCCTCAGCCTGCCGCTGGCCCCAGGTCGCGCAGCACGGCGGCGAGTTCGCGCGGTGCGGCCTCGTGGAGGTTGTGCGGGCCGGCGAGCGTGATGATGCTGCTCCCCGGCAGGTGCTCGCGCCACTCGGCGGCGAGCGGTTCCGAGACCATGCCCGATTCCGCCCGGATGAGAGTGACGGGAATGTCGAGGGACTGGAGCGACGCCCAGATCGGCGCGTACGGCTGAGGATCGGCCGGGTCGCCAGCGGGAAGGCGATCGAGATGCGCGAGGTGGTGCGTCCACTCCAGGCGGCCGTCGGGGCGGTGGCGGGTATTCAGTGCGACGCCGCGGGTCAGCGAGGCGCGGTCAGAGCCGATCCCGAATCGGATGGCGCGGTCGACGATCTCGTCGACCGATCCGAAGTCGCGCTGCCCGGTGATGAACTCGGTGACCGAGCCCGCGTCGCCCTGCGGGGAAATACCGGGGGTGATGTCGACGATGGCGAGGTGGTGGACGAGGTCGGGAAGGGCGGACGCGACGAGTGCTGCGGTCAGCCCGCCGAGGGAGTGGCCGACGAGGGTCACGGGATCCGGCGCGAACTGCTCGAGCGCGGTCGCGACGTCGGCGGCGAGATGGTCGGGCCGGTAGTCTGCGTCCGCCCGCCAGTCGCTCCGCCCGTGGCCGGGGAGGTCGAGGGAGAGGGCCGGCTGGTCGAGTGCGAGGAGCGCGGGATCGAAGCTGTGCGCGTTCAGGCCGGCGCCGTGGAGCATGACGAACCGCGGGGCATCCGGTGCGCCGAAGCGCAGGCCGCTCAGTAGTCGGCCGTCGCCCACCGGAGTCGAGATGCGTTCGACCGCGGGGAGCGGAGTAGTGCGGCCCACACGCTGGGCGTCGCTCGGCAGGAAGCGGAACTCGTCATCGATCACCCCTGCAGACTATCCCGGAACCCGCTCCAGGCGGGGAAGTGGCTCGGGGCGGGATCCGACCTTGTCAGTCGACCGAGCGGGGCTGGGCAGGTGCGTCGGCGCCGGGTGCGGCGCCGGGTGTCGCTTCCGGGGACTCGGGGTGCAGGGGGAGCAGGTGCGCGGCTTCGCGTCGCTGGATCAGACGCTTGCCCAGGTAGACGAGGGCGAGGAACACGACGATCGCGCCCACGAACAGGTACCCGGCGTAGTGGAGGCTGTCGGAGAGGTCGCGGTAGTAGTTGGCCGCCGTCGCGGTGACGGTGACGTAGAGCACCGACCAGATGACGCACGCGGGAGCGGTCCAGGCCAGGAAGCGCCGGTACGAGTAGCCGCTCATGCCCACGGTGAGCGGAACGAGCGAGTGCAGCACCGGGAGGAATCGCGAGAGGAAGATCGCGGCGCCGCCGCGTCGGAGCAGGTAGCGTTCGGCGCGGATCCAGTTGTGCTCGCCGAGCTTGCGGCCGAGGCGCGAGGCGCGGATCCTCGGTCCGGCCCACCGGCCGAGCCAGAAGCCGATGCTCTCGCCGATGAGCGCGCCGACGACCAAGGCGAGCACGAGGAAGGCACCCTCGGTGGGGGAGCTCACGGCGGTTCCCGCGACGATCACGATTGTGTCTCCAGGAACGATCAACCCGATCATCACGCTCGTCTCGAGCATGATCGCGATCCCCGCGATGAGGATGCGGAGCGCGGGATCGACGCTCTGCACCGTCTCGAGGATCCATGTGATGATGTCGTTCACACTTCGAGCCTAGATGGTCGTTCCTTGAGCCTGCCGAGATAGTGTGATGGATGAGCTGGTGCGTCGGTGGGCAGCGCTGCGTTGTGGACTTGGCGGCTGCGGTGCAGGTCTCTGCAGGAGCCGCAGCCACACCGGCCGTGTCGAGATCGGCGGCATCGGCACCCGCCGAATCGACAATGACTGCTCAGTTAGAAGGGGACGCCGCTGATGTTCCGGTGCTGGCGTCACCCGGTGGAGTAGAAGGCCCGGTGTTGGTCCGGCCTGGCGGATCGGATGCTCTGGAGTCCGATTCTCCTGGTGGCTGAGGTGCTTGGCGTTCTCTTGAATCAACGCCGGGGAGAGGCATCCTCCGGAATCTGACCGTGCTGGGTGCTCGTTCGGGGTATGCGGTGCCAGCAGGGCTGGTCCAGGTGAGGGTGCCGTCGCGTGCCTGGGTCACGGTCCACCTGCTGTGGTGCTTCAGAGTGTGATGCCTGCGGCAGAGGTGTGCGAGGTTCGTGCTGGTGGTGGGTCCGCCGTGTGCGGCATCAACCGTGTGATCGATGTCGCAGTGTGCGGTGGGGGTGTGGCAGCCGGGGAACCGGCAGTGGAGGTCCCGTGCTCGGAGGAACTGTCTGAGTTTCGTGTTGGGTCGGTAGGTGTCGACGGAGAGCACGGTGCCGGTGTCGGGGTCGACGGTCACTTCTTCCCAGTGGGTGGCGTTGCCGGCGAGGTGTCTCGCGGTGTCGGTATCGAGGGGCCCGTATCCGGCGAGGGTGGCCGGCGGGGTGCCTGTTGCTCGGTGACCGCCGGACTCGGTGCCCGGGGGTGAGGGTTCATCTTCGCCCGTGGCGTGCTCCTTCGGCACGATGACCTGGATCCGTGCTTGGATGCCCGCGATGCCGGTGAGGCCGCTGGTGGCGGCCTGGTTGGGGTCGCTGGCGAGGAGCAGGTCCGTGAGGAGGTCGGCGCGGATCTGGTCCATGGATCGGACCGTCGCGGTCGTGGCTGCTGATTCCCCTTCGGATTCCCCTGAAGGTGCGCCGCTGCCCGGTTCGGTACCCAAGCCAGAGACGTTATGGGCCTGATCATCGGCCCGTGCCTGTTCGTGCTGCTTCACCAACCGGGCCATCTGGGTGAGTCGGTCTTTGATGCCGGAGGCGTACACGGCGGGAAGGGTGGCGGTGAGGTCGGCCATGCCGTCGTCGAGTTCGGTCACGCGCACCATGCGGCAGGCGCGGGCTTCGGTGTGGCGGTCGTCGAGGGTGCGGTCTGCGAACCGTTCCGCGAACTCACGAGCGACCGGCCGCAACCGGCCCACCGTGTTGGTTTCAGCAACTTCGAGCACCGCGGCCGCGTATCCGGCACGGGACTGAGGATCGGTGAGGGTGCTCCCGGCATCAGTGATCACCGCCGCGTGGGCGTGAGAGATGCGTCCGGCTGTGAGTGCCGCCATGACCGTCGGGTAGTGCTCGACGAGGGTGCGTGCCCGGCTGATCCGGCCAGCCATGGTCCGGTCCGATTCGTGCACGGCGGCCGCGAACTCCGCCGCGACCGCACGATGCTCGAACTCCCCATGATCCGTGTGCCCATCCCGCGCCGCAACCAGAGCAGCGAGCTCGTCACCCAAAACGAGCAGCGCGGCCTCGGCGGCGTGGAGGGTGTTGATCTGGGCGCGGATCTTCACGAGCGACTCGGCCAGGATCGCGTACGCCGGAGCGGCAAGATCCGCCACCCGGCCAGCCGAAGACCCACCAGGCCCGCCAGACGCAGCGCGACCAGCGTCCGGGCCCGCGGTGCTGCGGTCCGTGACGGGAGGCTCGGTGCTGGTGCGCATGCCCGCAGTCAACCAGCACCCACCGACATTCACGGCACCAGAGTCCCCGAATTTCAGGGAGCGTCACAGGTATATTCTCGAATCCGAATATGCGCTGAGAGTTGACTGCAGACGCTTTGTCGCCCACAGGAAAGTGTGCATCGAAGTTTCCCGAAATGGCTCTCCACAGATCGACGGCAGCGGCCCCGAAGTCGTCCTATCACGCCATGATGAAGCCAAGAGCACGAGACATCACTCAGGGGTCGAAAGGAGAAACGACATGACGATGGGATGAGAAACGGTCAGCGGCGAAGATAGCCGCCATCGTGCAGCCCCGCCTCGATTTCGAAGCGGTTCTTCAGCGGGTCCCGACCGGCAAGGAAATACAGGAGAGGAAGAGCCAGGCCGTAATGACGCCATTGATCGCGGTGGACGAGTTCATGTCGGACGATCGCGGGGGTCACGTTGTGATCCGTAAGGTAACACGAGCCCACGCAGCTTCCGCCTCGGCCGAAGGCCCAGCGCGGCATGCCCCGGAAGATCCACAGTCCGTTCCGGTACTCGACCTTCCCGGTGCTCATGATCGACCCCCACACGAAACCGACGGCCGTCGCGTAGATATACCCCAAGCGCGCAAAGGGAAGGGGTCTCCGGTCTGCATACAATGTGGCGCGTTCCGGGACCGAAGTGTGCGTCGTCTCACTCGAGGGACGCGTCACCGGCTTCGACATCAGGCGCGGTCTCCAGAGGTCAGTGCTCCGAGAATCCGCAACACAGAGGGGAGATCCTCGGCCGCCATCGAGGGATCGGCTGGGGCGAACTCGCAGATCGACGCTCCAGCGAGAGGACATGCAGCGACGGCCGCGCGGATCGCCGAGGTGAGCTGGGCGACGGTGAGTCCGAACGGCACCGGAGCGTGAACCGAGGAGAATTCCGCGGGGTCGAGGACATCGAGATCCACATGAATGTAGACGCGGGTAGCACCTGAGTCCTTGAGGATCGCGGTGAGACGCTCCGCGAGTTGCTCGGGAGCTTCGGGAGCTTCGGGAGCTTCGGGAGCTTCGGGAGCCTCGGGAGTCTCAGGAGCCCCGGGAGTTTCTGCGACCTCAGAAGCCTCAGAAGCCTCAGAAGCCCCAAAAACCTCGGGAATCTCGAATGGCGTCGCGCCGAGCACGGTGATTCCGCGCCGCTCCAGCTCCAACTCCTCCTCGGGGTCGAATACGCGGGTGCCGATCAGGGTGAGCTGAGAGGCGGTGATCGCGTGCTGTGCAGTGAGGTCCGGTGATCCGTCGCCGAGGGCGTGGCGGAGCGTCATCCCCGAGGCCGATCCGGACGGTGATGTACTGGGGTGCTGCAGGTCGGGGTGGGCGTCGAACCAGAGCACGGCGAGGTCGTCACCAAATCGGTTTCGCGCCGCTTCGAGCCCGGCGAGCGACGAGGCGCAGTCGCCCCCGACGATGAGCGGGACGTTGTCCGCGACCTCGGACAGGGTGCGTCGGGCCGCGTCCCTCGCCTGGAGCACGCTGCTCAGTCGTGCGACCGGGGTGCCCATGGCATCCCCGGCCTCGAGCGGCACGGGGACCTCGCGGAGCGCGGACTGCGGCAGGTCCTCTCGAAGGAGCGCCGCGCCCTCGGCGAGCTGCATCGCACGCGACGACGAGGAACCTTGCCACTCGGGCATGAGTAGAAAAACCGGCTGTGGCACGCGTTCCTCCTGGTGATTGTCGAGCCACTCCATCGTACGCCCGGGGTGGGAGGAATCACCCGATTCCGCTCAGGGCGCGACGGTCACGAAGTCGATCAGGTGTTCGACCCGGCCGACGAGCTCCGGCTCGAGATCGCGGAAGGTGCGGACGCGCCCGCGGATCCTCGACCACGCATCCGCGATATCTGCCGGCTCGTCACCCGGCCACCCGAGCGCACGGCAGATCCCGCTCTTCCACTCGATATTGCGGGGGATCGTCGGCCACGCCTGCAGTCCGACGCGCTCCGGCTTCACCGCCTGCCAGATGTCGACGAACGGGTGTCCGACGATGAGCACGTGCGCGCCGTGCGGCCCACGGGAGATCGCCTCCGCAATGCGTGTCTCCTTGCTGCCGCGCACGAGGTGGTCGAGCAGCACCCCCGCGCGTCGATCCGGCCCGGGCTGAAATTCCGCGAGCACGTCGGCGAGGTTGTCGGCGCCCTGCAGCAGCTCCACCACGACGCCCTCGACCCGCAGGTCATCGCCCCAGACCTGCTCGACGAGTTCGGCGTCGTGTTTGCCCTCGACGAAGATCCGGCTCGGCATCGCGACGCGAGCGCGCTGCTCGGGAGCCGCGAACGAACCGGACGCGGTGCGCTGCCGCCCCGCGGGCGCACGCTTCGGCATGACGAGCGACACCGGCTTCCCGTCGATCAGGAAACCGTCGGACATCGGGAACGCCCGCACCTTGCCCCGGTAGTCCTCGAGCTGCACGAGCCCCTCGCGCGCCCCGACGACCGCCCCGCACCACTCGGATTCCGTGTGCTCGACGACGAGCCCCTTCGCCAGCGGCACCTCGGTGCGCTGCACCGGTCCTCGCCGGGGCCGCATGTCGGCGAGCACGTCGCGGTCGTAGCGTTCATCACACACGCTCCGAGCCTATAGTCTGGCGCGGTGGGGAACGAGGAGACGCCGGAGAGTCGCGAGCGAACTGATCGGACCGGGTGGCGGGGCCTGCTGGTCGATGTCACCCCGCTCCGCACGAGCCCGTCCTTCGCGAAACTCTGGACCGGCACCTCGGTCGCGCAGATCGGGGCGCAGATCACGATCGTCGCGGTCGGGCTGCACGTCTACGACCTCACCGGCTCGACGCTCGCCGTCGCCTTCGTCGCCCTGTGGGCCCTCGGCCCGATGATCCTCGCCGGGTTCGTCGGCGGCGCGCTCGCGGACATGTTCGACCGCCGCACCGTCGCGCTCGTCACCGCGACGGTCGCCTGGCTCAGCATCGGCACCATGACCCTCATCGCGTTCCTCAACGTGACGCAGACGTGGCCCTACTACGTCCTCGCCGCGATCAACGCCGCGTCGGCCACAATCCTCGGCGCGACGCGGGGTGCGATCTTGCCGCGGCTGCTCCCGACCCAGCTCCTGCCCGCCGCGGCCGCGCTCAGCGGGATCACCATGGGCCTCGCCATCACGGTCGGCCCGGCGGTCGCCGGCGTGCTCGTCGCGACCGTCGGCTTCCCTTGGACGTACCTGCTGGACGCAGTGCTCTTCGCCGGCGCCTTCCTGGGGATCCTGAGCCTGCCGCCGATGACGCCCGAGGGTGGATCCGCGAGCCCGGGGTTCTCCTCCGTGGTCGAGAGCATGCGCTTCCTCCGCAACGCCCCGAACGTGCGCGCGACCTTCATCTTCGATCTCATCGCCATGATCTTCGGCACCCCGCGTGTGGTGTTTCCCGCGGCAGGGGCGCTCATCCTCGGCGGAGGGCCCGTCACGGTCGGCGTCCTCACGGCCTCCTTCGCGGCGGGAGCCCTGCTGAGCAGCCTCGTGTCCGGTCCGCTCGGGCGCGTCCGGCGCCAGGGCCGCGCCGTCACGCTCGCCATCGCGGTGTTCGGTCTCTTCACTGCGCTCTTCGGTGTGGTGCTGCTCGTCACCGGGATGATGGTCGGGTCCGCCGGTCCGGAGGGCGTCAACGTGCCCGCGGTGGTGCTCGCCGGGATCGCGCTCGCCGGGACGGGGGCCGCGGACAACGTGAGCGCGGTGTTCCGCACCACGATCCTGCAGGCCGCCGCTCCCGATGACGTGCGCGGCCGCATGCAGGGGCTCTTCTACGTCGTCGTCGCGGGTGGCCCGCGGATCGGAGACCTGCTCGCCGGCGCCGTCGCCACCGCGATCGCGCTGTGGGCCCCCGCGCTCATCGGCGGGCTCATCATCGTGGCGCTCATGCTGGTGCTGCTCCGGATCGCACGCGGCTTCCAGCACTACGACGCCTTCATGCCGACGCCATAGTGACCCGAGCCCGGCCGGGCCATCCTGCTACGGTGCTGCTATGCGACCCGATGCCTCGACTCCCCATGCCTCCGAGTCCGACACTTCCCGTTCCGACGCCCCCCAGTCCGACGCCCTGATCTTGACGCGGCGCGACGGTGCGATCACCCGCATCACCCTGAATCGGCCGCGCGCCATCAACGCGCTCAATCTCGAGATGTTCGAGACGCTCACGCGGGATCTCGCGGCGGCGAACGCCGACGGCTCCTCGGCCGTGTGGCTCGACGGTGCAGGGGACCGCGGCTTCTGCGGCGGGGGAGACGTCAAGGAGATCTCGACCGGCGACCCCCGACAGATCCTCTCCACGGAGTACGTGCTCGATCACGCGGTCGCGACCTCGGGGATCCCCGTCGTCGGGATCATGGACGGCATCACGATGGGCGGCGGCATCGGCCTCACCGGTCACGCCGCGATCCGGGTGGTCACGGAGCGCAGCCGGTTGGCGATGCCGGAGGCACGGATCGGCATCGTGCCCGACGTCGGTGGGCACCTCCTGCTGGCCCGCGCTCCCGGGCGGCTGGGCGAGCTCCTCGCCATCACCTCGGGGGAGATGGACGCGGGCGACGCCATCGCGCTGGGCTTCGCCGACGCCTACGTGCCCTCCGATCGACTCGAGCGACTGCGCCGCACGCTCGCCTCGGGCGAGGATCCGGAGACCGCGGTCGCCGGAGTCGCCGAGCCCGCGCCGCCCTCCCGGATGCTGCAGGAGATGACGTGGTGGGAGCCGATCGCCGCGCTCGCCCTGGGCAATGGTGGGATCGGTGGCGGCGGGATCGGCGAGACCGCCGACAGCCGGGCCGATGCCGCCCTGGACGGTGCCGTGCGCCTGATCGCAGCGCTCGAGCACGACCCGAACCCCATCGCGCAGGGCGTTGCGAGTGTGGTGCGGGCCATGTGCCCGACGTCGATCGTGGTGACCCTCGCGCAGATCGCGCGGACGCGCGCGGATGCGCTGAGCCTGGCGGAGGTGCTGGCGGATGACCTGCGGGTGGTCGTGCGGCTCGCACACCGACCCGACTTCGCGGAGGGGGTGCGCGCACAGGTGATCGAGAAGGATCGCAACCCGGCATGGAATCCGGGTCGGATCGAGGACCTCGACCCCGCGGAGATCCGGCGGATCCTTGCGCCGCTCCACGACGACGAGGTCGCGCTCGCACTGTGACAGCAACCGCCGTCGCGCACGCTCTGCGAGTGCGGTGCCGAGGCGTGCTCCCCCAGCAGCAACCCCCGTCGCGCCTAGTGCGGGTCGCCGATGCAGAACTCGTTGCCCGCGGGATCGGCGAAGGTGTCCCAGTGGAAGTCCGCTTCACCGCGCTGGCCGAGGTGGGTCGCCCCCGCCGTCACCCACTCCGCCACGACCGCGGCGCGATCGAGGTCGGTGCCACGATCGAGGTCGAGGTGCATGCGGTTCTTGCCGACGATCGGCTCGTCCACGCGCTGGAAGCCGAGTGCCACGGGGATCCCGGGGGCGCGGACGATGCAGAACCAGCCGTCGGCGTCGTGCACGATCTCGCCGGAGAGGCGCTCGGCCCACCAGGCGGCCAGCGGGCGGGGATCGGGGGTGTCGAGTGTGACCATGCCGAGGGTGATCATGCGGGCTCCATTTCGTCGAGTCGGTGCTCCGCACCCTATCGCGCACCTCCGACAGTGGCGCGCGCTACGCTGGGGACGTGGCAGAGTACTGGGATCCGGCGGGGCCGAATCTGGTGGTCCGGGGCGACAACCTCCCGGTGCTGCGTGGGCTCCCCGACGGCGCCTTCACGCTGATCTACCTCGATCCGCCCTTCAACACGGGCCGCGCGCGCCGCGCCGAGCGCGTGCGCGGGGTGCCGGTCGACCCGGCCGAGGGCGGGCGCCTCGGCTTCCGCGGACGCGGGTACGCGGTGACCCGGGAGATGACCCTCGCCTACGACGATCGCTTCGGCGACTACTGGGACTTTCTCGAACCGCGTCTCATCGAGGCCTGGCGACTGCTCGCCGACGACGGCACGCTGTATCTGCACCTCGACTACCGCGAGGTCCACTACGCGAAGGTGCTGCTCGACGCGCTCTTCGGCCCCGACTGCTTCATCAACGAGATCATCTGGGCGTACGACTTCGGTTCGCGCACCCGGAAGCGCTGGCCCACGAAACACGACAACATTCTCGTCTACGCGAAGGATCCGGCCGGTTACCACTTCGACGCAGCCGCCGTCGACCGCGAGCCCTACATGGCCCCCGGCCTCGTCACGCCGGAGAAGGCGGCGCTCGGCAAGCTCCCCACCGACACGTGGTGGCACACGATCGTATCGCCCACGGGCAAAGAGCGCACCGGCTACCCGACGCAGAAGCCCGTCGGGGTGCTGCGCCGGATCGTGCAGGCGTCGTCCCGCCCGGGCGACTGGGTGCTCGACGCCTTCGCGGGGAGCGGCACGACGGGTGCCGCTGCGCAGGAACTGGATCGGCGCTTCCTGCTGATCGATGAGAATTCCGAGGCGCTCGAGGTCATGCAGCGGCGCTTCGCCGGCCGGTCCGTGGAGTTCCGGTGACGCGCCGGGTGGGGGAGACGCCCGCGGGCGGCGCGGTGAGCTCGATCCCGGTGCACCTCGACCGGGACGCCGATGCGCCGCTCCCGGTGCAGCTCGCGGCGGCGCTGCGCGAGGCGATCGACGCCGCCACGCTGCGGCCCGGGGAGGGCGTCCCCGCGACGCGCGCCTTCGCCCGCCGGCTCGGAGTCGCCCGGGGCGTGGTGGTCGCGGCGTACGAGCAGCTGGTCGCAGAGGGCTACCTCACAGCGACGCACGGGCAGGGCACCCGGGTGAATCCCGCGCTCGAAGCGGTGCAGGTGGGGTCGGCAGAACCTCGGGATCGGGTTTCGCGCCGGGATCCCGTCGAGACGCCGGAGCCGACCGTGCTTCGGGATCCCGCTCTGCTCACTGACCGGTCCGACCCCGCTCCCACCACCCGTCCGCTCGCCCCCGGGCGCCCGATCACGGACGCCGTCGACAGTGCGGCCTGGCGCTCCGCCTGGCGCGCCGCGGCCGCACGGGCGCACCTGACGGCGCCGGAGCTCGGGCACCCGCGGCTTCGCACCGAGATCGCCGACCACCTCCGTCGCATGCGCGGCACGGCGCGCCCGGCTCACGACGTGCTCGTCACCGCCGGCACCCGCGATGGGCTGGGCCTCCTGCTCACGGCGCTCGGCACGACCCGGGGCCACGGTCTGGTGGTCGGCGTCGAGGATCCCGGGCTGCCGTCACTCCGCGCCGTCGCGGCCCGGTACGGAGCGCGGATCGTGGCCCTGCCGGCCGACGCCGAGGGGCTCGACACGACGCGTCTGCCGGAGGGTGTGCTCGACGTGGTCATCGTCACGCCGAGCCATCAGTATCCGCTCGGAGGATCGCTCCCGCTGACCCGGCGGCGCGAGCTCCTCGCCTGGGCGAGTCGCGCCGGTGTCCTGGTGGTCGAGGACGACTTCGACTCCGAGCTGCGGTACACGGGGAGCCCGCTGCCGACGCTCGCCGCGCTCGACGACCCGGTCTCGGGGGTCGTGGTGCTTCTCGGTACCTTCTCGCGCACGATCGCGCCGGGGCTGTCGGCGGGCTACCTCCTCGCGCCCGAGGGGCTGCGGTCGCGCATCGAGCCGATCCGGCGCGAGCTCGGCGGACCGGTGTCGACCATCGTGCAGGAGGCGCTGGCCCAGTACCTCGCGAGCGGAGAGCTCCGACGGCACACGAGCCGCATGCTCCGGCGCTACGCGGCGCGGCGCGACCAGGTCTCCGACCGGCTGGCGGGTGCGGCCGGGGTGCGGGTGCGCCCGATGGACGGCGGTCTGCACGCGGTGATCGAGTTCACGGGTGCGGATCGGGGCGCGCAGCGGGCGCGGGAGGCCGCGGTCGTCGCGCGCGCGGACGCCGCCGGCCTCGGAGCCGAGGCGCTCAGCCGCTATTGGCAGCAGCGCGAGTCAGACGCCGGCATCGCGGGCCTCGTGATCGGGATGGGCGGCGCGGACGACGCCGAGTTCGGAACGGCGCTCACAGAGCTGCGCGCGCTGCTCGCCTAGCCCTCGGCGCGATCCGGTCGCGTCGCGCGCTCGAGCAGTGCGGCACGCAGCACTCGAGCGTGGTTCTGCTCGGGATCCCGGGTCGCGGTGAGCAGCGTCAGCCGTTCCGCGCCGGCCGCCCGTGCGAGCAGCGCGTCGAGTGCGCGCGCACCGGGTTCTCGCGCGAGTTCGGCTCGATACGCCGTGGCGAACGCCTCGAAGTGGGCGGGGGAGTGCTGCGCGGGATCGCCGTGCCAGGTGCGACGGAGCCCGGAGCTCGGCGCGGCGTCCTTGGCCCATTCGGCGAGACTCGCCGCAGCCTTCGACACCCCGCGAGGCCAGAGGCGATCGACGAGGACCCGCACGCCGTCATCTGGACCGGGCGGGTCGTAGACGCGTTTCACCACGATGTCCATCCGTCCATCCTCGCACCGCGCGGCGTCATGGACACGGGATCCTGCACAATGCTACGATTGCCGAAGCGTTTCGGCACCCGTGACTACTCGTTGGCGCAGTTGCTCGAAACGTTTTGACAACGTTGTTGCGCGGCCCCGCGGGACCGTCACGAGAGAAACAGAGGGAATCATGACTGCAGATGCCGGTGGATCGTTCGACGAGACCATGTGGAACGGTCTCCTGCACGGTGGGCTCGGGGGCACCTTCATGGGGGTGCCGAAGGTCGAGCTGAACCGCGACGCCATCCGCGCCGCGGGAGCGAAGGCGGTCGTCTACGGCTTCCCGTTCGACGCGACCACGATCAGCCGCAGTGGCGCGAACTACGGGCCGCGCGCGATCCGCGAGACCTCGGTCCAGTTCACCAACTTCCAGGCGACCTTCGACTTCGACCTCTTCGCCCACCTGCCGCTGTTCGACGGCGGGGACTGCCACGTGGCGCTCGGCAACACGCCGAAGACGTTCGCCCGGGTCGAGGCCGATATCGAGGAGATCGTCGCGGCGGGGGCGATCCCGGTCGTCTTCGGCGGTGACCACTCCGTGAGCATCCCCGTCGGCAAGGCCGCGAAAAAGCCCGGCACCAGCCCCGGTTGGGTGCAGTTCGACACGCACCTCGATGCGGCGCCGAACGTCGGAGGCGAGGAGCTCAACCACTGCTGCACGATCACGCGCGCGGTCGACAACGGCTACGACCCGGCGAAGATGGTGCTCGTCGGCATCAGCGGCTGGATGAACCCGAAGACCGAGCTCAAGTACTGCCGCGATCACGGGATCCGCGTGATCTGGCTCGAGGAGATCTGGGAGCACGGCGCGGTGTGGGCTGCCGAGCAGATCCTGGAGCGCGTCGGCGACGAGGGGTTCTATCTCACGTTCGACGTGGACGCGCTCGACGCGGCCTTCGCGCCCGGCACGTGCGCACCGACCCCCGGGGGCATGACGATGCGCGAGGCGATCCAGATCATTCGTGGCATCGCCCCCGCGGGACTCATCGGCCTGGACATCGCGGAGCCCGCGCCGTCGCTCGATCACTCGACGCGCACGCAGCTCGTCGCGGCGCGCATCGCCCTCGAGGCGTTGGCGTTCCACGCCGGCAGCCCGAGCACGCCGGTGCGCGTGGGGTAGCGGACCCCCGCAGTGCACGTCCGAGGGGGCGGGTCGGCAGGATCGCCGGCCCGCCCTTCGCGCTATGCGTACAGTTCGGGGCGCCGCTGCGCGAGCATGTCGGTCTCGGGCGCCGTCGGTGCCCCGATGGAGAGCTCGGCGGTCGCCGATCCCGCGTCGTCGGTGCCGAGCTGGCCGAGGACGGTGCCGTCGGCGGCGACGAGTCGGCTCGCGCCGCAGAAGTCGTGGTCCGATTCCGAGCCGACCCGATTCGCGTACGCGAGCGGCACCCGGTTCTCCAGGGCGCGCGCGATCGTGGCGATGCGGTGATCCGGCTCGTAGGGGTGCATGTTCGCCGACGCCGCGACCAGCAGCTCGGCGCCCTTGAGTACCAGGGTGCGGGCGACCTCGGGGAACTCCACCTCGAAGCAGTTGAGCACCCCGATCCGAACCCCGCAGAGGTCGATCGGGTCGAGGGTGTCGCCGCGGCGGAACACGTCGCCCTCGTCGCCGAAGAGGTGGGTCTTCCGGATCGCGGGGAGGATCCGCCCGTCGCGGTCGATCGCGAGGATCGCGTCGTAGGCCCCCTCGGCGCTGGTCTCGACGAACCCGACGAGCAGCGCCGTGCGGTGCTCGGCGCAGGCCGAGGCGAGCGGCGCGAGGCGCGGGTCGGCGACGGTGAGGCCGATCTCGTCGAGGTCGACCGTTTGGTATCCCGTGAGGAAGAGCTCGGGCAGTACCACGAGATCGACCCCGCTCCCGGCGATCCGCTCGACCGTCGCCGCGATGTTCGCGGCGAGGTCGCGGGAGCGCGGGGCGGCCTGCACGACACTCACGGTGCGGGTGGATGGCGCGGGGGTCATGCGGGCTCCTTCGGTCGGTGGCACGGTTCGTGAACAGGAATTCCGGCTTCGTCGGCCGCTGCGAAGAGCGAGCCGCCGGAGTGGCGAAGCGTTTCGAATTCCCATCCTAGCCTCAATAAAAGTCGAAAACAGACTTGCCAAAACGTTTCGGCATTGGGTACCGTGAAGGTGCGCTGGAACGCGGCCCGCTCGATCGATGCTGGCATGTCGCGCCGGCGGGGTGCGCCGATGGTCGTCGCACCGTGACCCCGCAGGTCTGAAGCAAGGGAGTTTCCATGACAGCGACGACGACGGTGATGAAACGCGAGTTCACCACCTTTTCAGCGCTCTCGGTCGCGTTCGCATTCGTCTCGCCGATCGTGGCGCTCTACAGCGTGCTCGGCGTGGGGCTGGCCGCCTCCGGGCCCGCCTTCATCTGGGGCGGGATGATCCTCTACGCCGGTCAGTTCGTGGTGGTGCTCACCCTCGGGGTGCTCGCGTCGAAGTGGGCCGATTCGGGTGGGATCTACCAGTGGTCGCGGCGCCTGCTCGGGCACCGCTACGGCTGGTTCGCATCGTGGACCTACATCTGCACCCTGCTCATCACCCTGCCCGCCGTCGCCTACGCGGGGGCCGTGCTGATCCCGCCGATCTTCGACATTCCCGCCGCCGATCCCGGGTTCGTCACCTGGCTCGCCGTCGGCCTGCTCGTGCTCAGCACCGTCGTGAATCTCGCGGGCCGCGTGTTCATCAAGATCCTCATGGTCGGCGTGATCGTCGCCGAGGCGATCGGTTCCGTGGGCGTGGCGATCTGGCTGCTGTTCTTCGAGCGGCACCAGGATCTGAGCTACCTCTCGCCGGCGTCGCTCGGCGGGTTCGACGGGGTGTTCTTCTCGGCGCCGCTCGTGATGGCGATCGCCTTCTCCAGCTACTTCGCCATCGGCTTCGAGAGTGCGAGCTCGATCGCGGAGGAGGTGAAGCGGCCGAAGCGCGCTGTGCCGCGCGCGATGGTGGTGTCCTTCTTCGCGATCATGATGATCGTGATCCTGAGCACCCTCGCGTTCACCCTCGCCGTGCCGAACGACGCCTTCCTGCAGGATCCCGAGAACGCCGCCGACCCCGCGGTCGCCATCATGGCGGCCACGTTCCCGGAGCCGATCTTCCGCGGCATCCTCGCGCTCTTCGTGATCGCATTCGCCGCCAGCCTCATGACGATCCAGATCACCGTCTCCCGCATCGTGTGGGCGACCGCGCGCAATGGCGAGCTGCCGTTCGCGCGGGTGCTCACCCGCCTCTCGGGCGACACCGGTCTGCCGCGTGTCGCCGTGATCGTGACGGCTGTGATCGCCGCGCTGCTCTTCATCCCGTTCCAGAGCGAGGGGATCCAGATGGCGCTCATCTCGTTCTCGTCGGTCGGCTTCTTCGTCTCGTTCCTGTTCCCGATCCTCGGAATGGCGATCGCCCGTGCACGCGGCGCGTGGCGCGACGACCCGTCGCTCTTCCTGGGGCGCGCGGGACGCGCTGTGAGCTGGCTCGCGCTCGTGTGGTTGCTGTTCCAGATCGTGAACGTCGCGTGGCCGCGTGAGAGCGGCGCCGGATGGGCGACGGACTGGTCGACGGTCATCGGTGTGGGTGTGGTCGCCGTCGCGGGGATCCTCGTGGAGGCCTGGGTGCACCGGAAGCGCCTGCACGCCGCCGCGACCGGCACCACCCTCGTGATCGTCGAGCGCGACGAGTCGGACGACGACGAGGACGGCCCCGGCGTGCGCGGGGACGGCGCGGCTACTGCGCCAGCGTCGAATCCCGCACGGTAAGGGAGGCCGGCACGAGCTCGCGGCGACGCGCCGCATCGCCCTCGACCTCGGCGATGAGGAGGTCGACCGCGAGCTCGCCGAGGCGCACCGGATCAAGATCCAGCGCCGTGATCGAGTGGTGCAGGCCGTAGTCCAGGGTACGACTGTCCGAGAGGCTGAGGATCTGCAGGTCGCGGGGGACCTGCAGATCCAGCGCCCGGGCGCTCCGCTCCGTCGCGCTCGCCAGGGTGTCGAGCGTGGTGACCACGGCGTCGAACTTGCGATCCGATGCCGACAGCGCGGCACGAATGACGGGCTCCGCCTCGTCGACGCGCGGGCCGGGGGAGCGGATGATGATCGGCTCGAGGCCCGCGGTGGAGCACCACTCCAGGTAGGCGGAGAGCTCATCGCGGACGTACGACGAGGTCGTCTCGCTGAGGAACAGCGCCGGTCGCGACGGGGCCGTTGCGCTCAGGTGCTGCAGCGCCGCCGTGGTGCCGGTGAAGAAGTCGTTGTCGACCCAGCTCAGGTCCCGGGCGGTCCGCCCGATCGTGACGCAGGTGACGCCGGTGCGGACCGCCTCGTCGAGCAGGTCGTCCTCCTCGCTCGGGTCGACGAGGATGAGCCCGTCGGTCGCCATCAGGAACTCGCTCGAGGGGCTCCGGAACGGGAGCATGGAGAGCAGGAAGCCGCGGCTGAACGCGCGGGCGCTGGCACCGCTGAGCACGCGGAAGTAGTACTCCACGTCCCACTCGGGCTGCGGTCCCTTCGACGCGTCGGAGGCCGACATCGGCGAGACGGCGAGCACGAGGGATCCCGTCCGCCCGGCATTGAGGTTCTTCGCCGTGCGGCTCGCCGTGTAGCCGAGCGCCCCGGCCACCTCGATCACGTTCTGGCGGGTCGCCGGGGCGACGCGGCCCTTGCCGTTCAGCGCCTCGGAGGCGGTCGCGACGGACACTCCCGCTTCACGGGCGACGTCCTTGATGGTGACGCGGCGAGCTTTCATCGGTCGGTGCCTTCCGGATCGCGGGGGGCGTACTCGGGCAGGGCGCCGAGCACCACGGCGACGGCGTCGTCCATGAGGGCGGGGCGGCGGAGCTCGGGCTGCCGGTCGCGGCACAGCGCGACGAGTTCGGCGATCCGCCGCAGGGTGACGGCCCGGGACTCGGGGGAGCCGGCCGCGCGCGCGAGCGCCTCTCCCCAGTCGGGATCGGCCTCCGTCGCGCCCGAGGCCCGCAGGGCCCGGGTCGCGTGCCAGATGGGCAGCGTCGGGATGCCGTTGCGCAGGTCCGCACCGTGGTCCTTGTCGAGCGCGCTGAGGTCGTCCTGCACGTCGATCAGGTCGTCGGCGAGCTGGAACGCGATGCCGAGCACCTCGCCCGATGCGCGGAGTTCGACGGCGCTCGCCGTCGGTACCGCACAGGAAAGCGCCGCGAGCTCGATCGCCGCGCCGAAGAGCCCGCCGGTCTTGCGACGGGCGTACTCCTCCATGCGGGGCTGCGCATCGGATCCCCAGGTGAGCCCCGCCTCCGCGAGCTGTCCGAGGCAGAGCTGCGAGAAGGCGTGCGCGATGGCCGCGGTCGCGTCCGTGCCGAGCGGCGCCGCGACCTCGAACGCCGTGGAGACGAGGAGATCGCCGAGGAGGATCGCGGACGCGGGGCTCGCGCGGCGATGCAGCGTGGGCAGCCCGCGCCTGGTCTGCGAGCCATCGATCAGGTCGTCGTGCACGAGCGACGCGGTGTGCAGGAGCTCGAGTGCGACGCACGCCGGGCGCAGCACGGCCGGATCCGGGGTGCCGAGGGCGTGGGCCGCGAGGATCGTCAGCCGCGATCGGAGGAGCTTGCCGCCGGTGAGCAGCGTGAGCAGCTCGTGTTCGGGCACCTCGACGGACACGCCCGCGAGCACGCGGGTGAGACGGGCCGAGATCTCCGCGGCGATCGACGCGATCGTGTCGTCGAGCCGCTCGCCCGTGGGAAGGGGCGGATTCCCGTCGACCCGCGCCGGCTCACTCGTCGTCATGCCATCCCCTCGATCTCTCACCGACGGGTCGGCGGCGATGCTCTTCAGGATATTTCTTCTGCGGAGGGGTTGCCAAATCGGTTTGGCACGGGTCGCGCCCCGGTCGTGCCGGGGACGCCCGGGGGAACGCCGGTATCCTGGTGCGGTGAGCGTTGACGAGCTGTCGCCCAGCATGCAGAACTACCTCAAGGTCATCTGGGGGCTGCAGGAGTGGTCCGACCAACCGGTGTCGAACTCGGCGATCGCCGAGGCCGCGGGCGTGCGGCTCTCCACCGTCTCCGATGCGCTGCGCAAACTCTCCGATCAGGAGCTCATCGAGCACGTCCGCTACGGCACCGTGACGCTCACGGAGCTCGGCCGGGAGCACGCGGTGTCGATGATCCGGCGCCACCGGTTGCTCGAGACCTTCCTCGTCAACATGCTCGACTACGAGTGGGACGAGGTGCACTCGGAGGCGGATCGGCTGGAGCACGCCGTATCGGACGAGCTGATGCACCGCATCGATCGCTCACTCGGGTACCCGACGCGGGATCCGCACGGCGACCCGATCCCGAGCGCGGATGGGCTCGTGCACCGGCCCGACGCCGTGATCCTGGCGGATGCCCCGGCGCCGTGCCGGACCCGCGTCGAGCGTATCTCCGACGCCGACAACGAGATGCTCCAGTACTTCGCGAGCCGCGGGATCGTGGTCGACGCGGAGCTCCGGGTGCTGCCCGGGGAACCGTACTCCGAGACGGTGACGGTTCAGGTCGGCGATTCCCCGGTCAGCCTCGGGCCCGCGGCGGCCGCGTCCGTGTGGGTCTCGGTGCTGTAGCGCGGAGACCTGCACACTCACCTCACTCCTGCGGCGCCTTCGCGAACTTCAGGCCGATGACGCACCCGATGATGCCGGCGAGGAACACGAGCTTCAGCACGGAGACCGGTTCACTGCCCATCACCATCGCGGCGGCAACGGTGAGCGCGGCCCCGGTCCCGGTCCACACGGCGTAGGCGACGCTGACCGGGATCCCGCGCATCGCGTAGGCGAGGCCGACCATGCTGAGCGGGCTCGTCACGAAGAACACGATGCTCGGCCCGAGCACGGTGAAGCCCTGGGACTCGGCCAGTGCGATGGCCCACACGGCCTCGAGCACCGCACTCGCCAGGAGCACGGGCCAGTGACTCGGCTTCGCGACCTTCTCGGCCGCGACGCGGGTCGACTCGGCGGCGAACGGGGTGGGGGACTCCGCGGGTTGCATCGAGCGCGCCATGGTCAGCTCACCGCCTTGAGACCGACGACGCAGCCGATCAGCCCGAGCAGGAGCACCACGCGGAGCACCGTCGCGCGCTCCTGGCGCGTGATCAGGGCCCAGGCCGCGGTCAGCACGGCCCCGATCCCGACCCACACGGCGTATGCGCTGCCGACGGGGATCTCGCCCATGGCGTAGGCGAGCCCGGCCATGCTCGCGGCGAAGGTGAGCAGGAAGATCGCCGACGGCCAGAACCTGCGGAAGCCCTTCGAGGCGTCGAGTGCGGTGGCCCAGACGGCCTCCAGCATCCCGCTCAGAATGAGTGCGATCCATGCGAGTGACATGGGGATTCTCTCTGGCAGTCGTCAGTGTGCGGGTACTGCTCCCTCGTCCGCACCCCATGTCGCGGGGTCTGAGATCAGTGTCGCACACGGGGCGATTCGTCGTGCACAGGCGCTGCCCAGGGTGCGTCGGTCAACCCATACGCCTGCGGGCCGCCGAATACGCGATAATTGAACCCGGGCCATCGCCCACTCGGGAGGAGCACAGTGTTCGGCTGGTTGAAGAAACGCAAGCGTCAGGGGTCGCGGCCACCGCGGCGACTGCCCCGACGCGTGCTCGCGCCGGTCGAGGAGATCGTCGAGCAGGGGCTGCTCGTCGCGGACGTGGCCGTGCGCATGACCGTGAAGAACGCGATCATCATGAACGCGCTGCACAAGCACGCCGACTACAACGAGGCGCAGATCATCGAGATGGTGCGCAGTGCGACGGAGGATCTCGCCGTCGAGCGCGAGCGCGATGCGAAGCACATCGCGCACATGCGCGACGAGATCCGGGACACCGGGCGCAGCTCCTGGAGCGAGTCCGACTACGGCAACGACGACAACCGCACGCTCCGGCACCGCCAGGAGGTGTACCAGCGGGTGGCCGAAGAGCTCCGGTCGCGCTCCGAGGATCCCGAGTACCTGCAGAGCACCGCGAAGCGGGCGCACGCCCTCGCCTGGGACGAGATCGGCGACTCGCTGAAGGAGCGCGCGACGCACCCGTACTACAGCGGCGGCGACAACGCGGAATACCAGAGCGCGCGGGAGGATCGGATCCAGCAGCTCATCGAGAAGGACCTCACCTCGCTCATGCAGCAGCAGAACCCGGCACCGGCGCGCGGGCGCAAGTCCCGTCGGAAGGACGGCTCCTAGGTGCCTCCGCTGCTCGACCCGGCCCCCGAGCACGCCGCGCGCGCCCTGATCGTCGAGCGGTCGGTCCGCGCGGCGGCTCGCACCGGCAACCGGCTCCTCTCGGGGCACCGTGCGCGCCTCGAGGTCAGCGACCCGCACCTCCGCGAGGCGTTCGCGGCGGTCCTCGGCCGTATGGGGGTCCGGATCAGATCGGGTACCGCAGACCAGCCTCCTCCCGCCGCCGAGTTCGTCTTCGTCGACTCGATCGACCCCCACCTGCGCACCGAGCCGGCACCGCGCGTCGAGGGGTCCGGCGCCTCGGCCGCGGAGCTTCCGGCCACCGTGATCGCCGTCGATGGCGATGCCTGCTCGGGGCGCGCGTCCGATGCGGCGTCGCGGATCGCATGGGCCGCCCGGGGCATGCCGGTCACGGCCCGACTCGCGCGCACGCTCCGGGCCAACCCGGGTGCGAGCGGATTCCGCCCCTGGGCGGAGGAGCGCGAGCGACCGATCCTCAGGATCGCGGTGAGTCTCGTCCTGGAGCCGAAGACCGCCGCCTTCGCGATCGCCCTCGCCGACGCGGGGTGCGAGGTCGCCGTCTTCAGCGCGGCGAGCGAGACCGACCCCGAGGTCGCCCGGGCGCTCGCCGCAGACGGCCGCATCGCCGTGTTCGCGCCGACGGCGCTCGGCGCGCTGCTCGACCCGACGGTCGCGGATCCGTCCGCGGATGCGCGCGCCGTCGATGCCGCGCACGCCGCGGCGGTCCTGCGCTGGGGCCCGGACCTCCTCATCGACGACGGATCGCACCTGATCCGGCTCGCCCACACGGAGCTCCCGGAATCGCTCGTCGCGCTCCGCGGGGCCGCGGAGGAGACGACGAGCGGCGTGCGCCCGCTGCACGAGATGGTCGCCGGGGGAGCGCTGACGATCCCCGTCATCGCGGTGAACGACGCCCGCACCAAAACCGACTTCGACAACCTGATCGGGACCGGGCAGTCGTGCGTCTTCGCGATCGCCGATTGCCTCGAGGAGGCCGCCGGTGCGGCGTATCGCGGCCAGGCGGGGTCGCGTTGGACGGTCATCGGGTACGGTCCCGTCGGCGTGGGGGTGGCGCGATTCGCCGCGGCACTCGGCGCAGCCGTGACCGTCGTGGAGCGGGATCCGGTGCGGGCCCTCGCGGCGCTGCACGACGGGCATGAGGCCCGCGATGCGTCGGAGGCCCTGCCCGCCTCGGACGTGGTCGTGAGCGCGACCGGGGTGTGGCACACCCTCGATGCGGCCGCCGTTGCGGCGCTCCGGCCGGGCACCGCGGTGGCGGTGGCCGGCGGGATCGACGACGAGGTCGCACTGGACGAGCTGCGCGCGGCCGGCTGGACGAGCACTCCCCGGACCGCGTCGGTCGCCGAGTGGTGCCCGCCGGGCGGTGATCGTGGGGTGCTGCTCCTCGCGAACGGCGGCGGTGTCAACTACTCCGCGGCCGAGGGCAACCCCATCGAGGTGATGGACCTCTCGTTCGCGACGCAGTTGGCCGCGCTGTCCCGGCTGCTGCACGACGAGTTGACGCCCGGCGTGCACACGCTCGACGCCGCCGATGAGCGAAGGGTCGCGCGTATCGCGCTGGAGGCGCGCGACGGCGCTGCGGCTGAGCGCGCCGAGGGCGGGATCGAGGGCGATGGCAGTGGCAGCGCGAACCGCGGTGCCGAGTCGAGTTCCCGCCGCCCTTCCGAAGCGGAGCCGGCGCGACCCGGGGGCGCCGCCCAGCCGTGGACCGTGCACCGCTACCGGCACCGCCCCGACGAGCCCCTAGACTCGTCCGAGTGAACACCGCACACTCGACCGTCGTCTACAGCGCCGACCTCGTCTTCCCCGTCACCAGCCCGCGCATCGCGGACGGCGCGGTCGCCGTGGAGCAGGGCCGGATCGTGCACGTGGGGGACCGCCGCTGGGTGCTCGAGACCCTCGCGTCGCGGGGTGCGACCGTGCACGAGGAGCGCTGCGAGGGTGTGCTCGCCCCGGGGCTCGTGAACGCGCACACGCACCTCCAGTACACCCACATGGCCGAGGTCGCAGCGCGCAACTACACCGGCTTCGACGATTGGGGTGACGCCTTCGACCTCGCCTACGCCCGCAACGGGCACGACTGGGCCGCGGCGTCCGCGGACGGCGCGCGGCTGAGCCTCGAGGCCGGGGTCACGGCCGCGGCGGACGTCGTCACCGACGAGTCCGCGCTCGGCGCCCTCCACGACGCCGGCATGCACGGGATCGCCTACTGGGAGGTCTACGGCAAGAGCAACGCGGACTGGAGCCCGGAGGCCCGGGAGGAGGTGCGCCAGCAGATCCGGAGCATCCCGACCCCGCCCGGAGCCGGCGTGTCCCCGCACGCGCCCTACTCGCTCGAGGTGCAGCCGCTGCTGGAGATCCCCGACATCGTGCGCGAGGAGGGGCTGCGGCTCCACATCCACCTCGCCGAGGCGCACATGGAGCGCGAGTTCGACGGCATCGACGGGTACGCCGCGCCCGGCAGCCACGGCGGCTGGCCCGAGCTCGCGGCCGACAGCTTCCGTGCGCTGCGCTCGCACGGCATCGGGGTGTCCTCGACCCAGTTCGTCGACCACCTCGGGGTGCTCGGCCCCGACTGCCACATCGCCCACGGCGTGTACGTCAATGCCGAGGATCGCGCGCTGCTCCGCGCCCGCGGGTCGAGCGTCGCCCTGTGCCCCCGCTCGAACGAGGTCATCGGACTCGACATGCCCCCGGTCGCCGCATACCTGCGCGAGGGCAATCCGATCGCGGTCGGCACCGACTCGCTGTCGTCCTCACCATCTCTGGACCTGCTCGCCGACGTCGCCGCGCTGTACCGGGTCGCCCGGGAGCAGGGCTACCGGGCGAACGACCTCCACCAGCGTCTGTTCAGCGCGGCGACCCTGGGCGGCGCAGCGGCGCTCGGCCTCCACGTCGGCAAGCGCCGCATCGGCCAGCTCGGGGTGGGCGCGGTCGCCGACCTCGCGAGCTTCGACGTGCCGACCCACGACGCCGACGTCGCCCTGGCCGAGCTCGTCGAGGCGGGCGCCGGGCGGGTGACCCGCACGGTCGTGGCGGGCGTCGAGCGCTTCCGCCGCCCCTGATCTCACGCGATCACCGGCCAGCACGCCGCCAGATGTCGGGAGATGTCCGAACCGTGATCGTGTCGGGGGAGAGCACGGCTACACTGAGTGACGGCTTTCGCGGGGTCCGCCCGCGTTCGAACCGCCGCTCACGCTCTAGGAGTTCCTGATGTCACGCACCCTTCGACGTACCGCGCTCATCGCTGCGGGAGCCGCGGCGATCCTCGCGCTCTCCGCCTGCACCGCCGGGGGAACGGACGGCGGCGACGCCTCCGCGACCATCACCGAGGGCAAGCTCACGATCGCCACCGGCGAGCCCGCCTACGCGCCCTGGGTGCTGGAGGACGCCCCGGAGAGCGGCGAGGGCTTCGAAGCCGCCGTGGCGTATGCCGTGGCCGAGGAACTCGGCTACGAGGCGGACGACGTGGAGTGGGTGCGCACGAGCTTCGACGCCGCGATCGCGCCCGGCCCGAAGGACTTCGATCTGAACATCCAGCAGTTCTCGGTGAGCGAGGAGCGGGCGAAGGCCGTCGACTTCTCCTCGCCGTACTACACGACCACCCAGGCCGTCGTCGCTGCCGCGGGCACCGACGCCGCCGACGCGAACAGCATCGCCGACCTGAAGGACGCCGCGATCGGCGTCGCCTCGGGCACGACGTCGCTCACCGTCGTCGAAGACGTGATCGCCCCGACCCAGGACCTGCAGGTCTTCAACACCGTCGACGACGTGGTCGCCGCGCTCCAGAACGGCACCATCGACGCGATGGTCACCGATCTGCCGGGCGCCTTCTACGTGCGCGACGCGCAGCTCGATGACGGCGTCATCGTCGGACAGCTCGACTCGAGCACGGGCGGCGACGAGTTCGCGTTTGTGCTGCCGAAGGACTCGGGTCTGACCGCCGAGGTCACCGCCGCCGTCGACGCGCTGCGCGAGAACGGCACGCTCGACGAGCTCGCCGCGAAGTGGATCGCGGACCAGGGCGCGCCGGTCCTGAAGTGACCACCCAGGCGGAGGGCTCCGCGGTGGCCGCGGTGCGCAGGTGCGCGCGGTGACCCTCCCGGTCAGCCAGATCGAACTCGAGCGCCGCGCGTACCGCCGCGTGCGCAAGCAGCGCTCGGTGCTCGTCAGCGTGCTCAGCACCCTGGTGTTCGCCGCGGTCATCGCGGTGATCCTCGTGAACAGTCCCGGCTGGGAGCGGGTGAGCGACACCTTCTTCGACCTCGAGGTCGCGATCGGCGCCTTCCCCCGGGTCATCGAGGGGTTGTGGCTCAACATCCATGTGCTCGTCGCGGCCGCCATCGGCGTCGCGATCCTCGGCACCCTGCTCGCGGTCACCCGGACGCTCAAGGGTGCGGTGTTCACCCCGATCCGGCTCCTGGCCGCCGGGTACACCGACATCTTCCGGGGCATCCCGGTGCTGCTGGTGCTCTACCTCGTCGGATTCGGGATCCCGGGACTCGAGCTGACCGGCCGCCTTCCGGCGCAGTTCTGGGGAACGATCGCACTGATCCTCTGCTACTCGGCGTACGTCGCCGAGGTGCTCCGCGCCGGCATCGACGCGGTGCATCCCTCCCAGCGCCTCGCGGCGCGGTCCCTCGGTCTCAGCCACGGCAAGACGCTGCGGCTCGTGGTGCTGCCGCAGGCCGTCCGCAAGGTCACTCCGGCGCTCATGAACGACTTCGTGTCGATGCAGAAGGACGTCGGTCTGATCTCGGTGCTCGGCGCCGTCGACGCGATCCGCGCCGCCCAGATCGAGGTCGCCTCGAGTTACAACTTCACCCCGTACGTGCTCGCGGGGGTGCTCTTCGTGCTCCTGTCGCTGCCGTTCATCCGGTTGACCGATTGGCTGACTGCTCGGGCGCAGCGACGCGAACAGATCGGAGGCACGGTATGAGCGCGCAGCAGGACGGGCAGCTCCCGGTGCTCTCCATCCAGGGGGTGCACAAGCGCTTCGGCGAGCACCCGGTGCTCCGCGGCATCGACCTCGATGTGGCTCGCCACGAGGTCGTCGCGCTCATCGGCGCGTCGGGCTCCGGCAAGTCCACGCTGCTCAAGACCGTCAATCTGCTCGAGCAGATCGACGACGGCCGGATCGTGCTCGCCGGCGACGACATCTCCGACCCGCGGGTGAACGTCGACGCCGTGCGGGCCCGGATCGGTGTGGTCTTCCAGCACTACAACCTGTTCCCGCACATGCACGTGCTCGGCAATGTGACGCTCGCGGCCCGGCAGGTCTTCCGGACGCCCCGCGCTCAGGCGGAGCGCACCGGACTCGCGCTGCTCGAGCGCATCGGACTCGCCGACAAGGCGTACGAGTACCCGGATCGGCTCTCGGGCGGCCAGCAGCAGCGTGTGGCCATCGCTCGTGCACTCGCCACGGATCCCGAGCTCCTGCTGCTCGACGAGATCACGAGCGCGCTCGATCCGCAGCTCGTCGGCGAGGTCCTCGACCTCGTCCGCGAGCTCAAGGCCGGCGGCTCCACGATCGTGATGGCGACGCACGAGATGTCGTTCGCGCGCCGGGTTGCGGACCGGGTCGTGTACCTCAAGGACGGGGTGATCATCGAGTCGGGCACCCCCGAGCAGATCTTCGAGCGCCCGCAACGTGCGGAGACGCGCGAATTCCTGAGGCGCCTGCGCGATCCCTTCGAGTAGGCGGATCGCCGTCGGTCGCGGTCACTCAGCTGCGCTGCAGCTCCGGGTGCCGCTCGAGGTACCCCGCGATGTAGGAGCAGGACGCGATGATCCGGCGATCCCCGACCGCCTCGCCCGTCAGTGCGTGGTGCGCGAGCAGTCCGGAGAGTCCCGAGCCGCGGAACTCGGGCAGCACGACCGTGTGGTCGAAGTTGATCGTCGCGCCGCCGATGAGCGTGTAGTGGGCCTCACCGACGAGCCGGTCCCCGGTGTCGCCCGCCTGGAGCACGGCGTAGCGCTGCGCTTCGGGCTGGTGCTCGATGCGGAATCCCGCTGCAGCCGCCTGGGTTTCGTCACTGTAGGTCGCCATGTCCACAGCCTAACCGCCGATCCGACCCTCGGCCAGGCCTCATCCGCACCGGCTATCCTCGGGGTGTGGGAACCTCTCTGCGCCATTCTCGGACGCGTCGCGCCGGACTCGCGGGGCTCGCGGCCGTCGTGCTGCTCCTGACGGGCTGCGGATCGGGCGACCCCGATCCCGTGGAACCGGAACCGCTGAGCGCCACGCGAGCGGGCGGTCTCTATCTTTCTGCCGTCTGCCCCGTGAACGATGCCTGGGACGCCGCAGACCTCGAGCTCGACCGGCTGCGACTCGCACTCGGCCGCGGCGAGGCGGACACCGAGGCTCTTGCGGAGGCGCTGCGCGACGTCGCCGACGCGAGCGCGGAGGCTGCCGACGAGCTCGGGCCGAAACGCCAGTCGTGGCCGGAGTCGGCGTCGTCCGCCATCGCGGCGGTGCGTGCGTCGCTCACCGCGGACGAGCGGCAGGCGCTCACCGTCTCGAAGATGTCGGCATCGAAGATCGTGGCGTACACCTGGCAGGGAAGTGACGACATCGCAACGGCGGCCGCGGACGCGCGCGCCGCGCTCGGGCTTCCCGCCGACGCCGAGACGGCCTGCGCGCAGTGGGCGGAGCAGCAGGCGAGCGCGGAGGCCGAGGAGCCCGAGGCCGAGAAGCCCGAGGCGGAGAAGCCCGAGTCAGAGAAGCCTGAGGCGGAGAAGCCCGAACCGGGCGCGTCGGACACGAAGAATTCATCCTCGAAGTCGCCGTGAGGCGTTCCGCGGATTCGGTAAGATGGATCTCTTATGTCTCACACCGCCGAGGAAACCTCTCCACCCGTGCCCACCACCTCTGAGCGGGAGTTCGGGCCGCGCGAGCGTCTCGCCATCTGGCTGCTCCTGATCTCCGCCTTCGTCGTCATCCTCAACGAGACGGTCATGGGTGTCGCCCTTCCGAAGCTGATGATCGACCTCGGCATCACCGCCGCGGCCGGCCAGTGGCTCACGACCGCCTTCCTCCTCACCATGAGCGTCGTGATCCCGATCACCGGCATGCTGATCCAGCGCGTGCAGACGCGTCCGCTCTTCATCATCGCCATGAGCCTCTTCTCCGCCGGCACCCTGATCGCCGCGATCGCGCCCGGCTTCGAGGTGCTGCTCGTAGGTCGTGTCGTGCAGGCCTGCGGAACGGCGATCATGATGCCCCTGCTGATGACCACGGTCGTCACCCTCGTCCCCGAGCACCAGCGCGGCCGACTCATGGGACGCATCGCGATCGTGATCTCCGTCGCGCCGGCGCTCGGGCCGACGCTGTCGGGGCTGATCCTGCAGGTGCTGACGTGGCGCTGGCTCTTCCTGGCCGTGCTGCCGATTGCCGTGATCGCGCTCGTGCTCGGCATGATCCGCATGCCCAATGTCGGAGTGCAGCGGAAGGCCCGGATCGACCTCGTCTCCGTGCTCCTGTCCGTGCTGGCCTTCGGTGGGCTCGTCTACGGCCTCAGCCTCATCGGCGAGTCGGCGAACGGCCACGCGCCGATGCCGCCGTGGGTCCCGACGGTGGTCGGCGCGCTCGCACTGGCGCTCTTCGTGTGGCGCCAGACCCGGCTCCAGCGCGAGGACCGGGCGCTGCTCGACCTGCGCACGTTCCGCTCGCGGCCGTTCACCCTCTCGGTGATCCTCTTCGCCTTCAGCGCGATGGCGCTCTTCGGCTCGCTGATCCTGCTGCCGATCTACATGCAGAACGTGCTGGGGCACGACACCCTCGAGACGGGTCTGCTGCTGCTGCCGGGCGGCCTGCTGATGGGCCTCATGGGCCCGATCGTGGGGCGGATCGTCGACTCCCGCGGCGCGCGGGCCGCACTGATCCCGGGCACGATCATCACGGCGCTGGCGCTCTGGAGCATGGGCCTGTTCACCGACACCACGTCGATCTGGCAGGTGCTCGCGACGCACCTGCTCCTGAGCCTCGGGCTGTCGGGCGTGTTCACGCCGCTGTTCGCGGTGTCGCTCGGGTCCCTGCCACCCCAGCTCGCGTCGCACGGCAGTGCTGTGATCTCGACGGTGCAGCAGGTCGCGGGCGCCGCGGGCACGGCGCTCTTCGTGACGGTGATGACCATCGTGTCGACGGCCGTCGCGGGCTCCCCGGACGCGGTCGATCCGCACGCGCTGGCCGCGGGTACCCGCACGGCGTTCCTCATCGGAGGTCTCGCGGCCACCGTGGGTGTCGTGGTGGCGTTCTTCGTGCGGGATCCCGCACCGCGGACGACCGAGGCGGGTGCCGTCAGCGGCCACTGATCGGTGGGCACTGAGCAGCCGCGGGGCCAGCTCAGCCGAGCGCGGTGATCGATCTCCGCACGACCTCGGCGAGCTGTCGCACGGCGGCGGACGGTCCGCCGGGGCCCGCCGGGGCGGCGAGGAGCAGCTCGCGGGCGAATCGCGGATCCTCGATGGGGCGGAGCACCACTCCGTCGGGCAGATCGTTGCCGACGAGGCTCGGCACGAGCGCCACGGCCATCCCCGCCGCCACGAGCCCCAGCACCACCGAGTAGTCGTCCGTGCGGATCGCGACGTTGACCTGGTGACCGGCCGCCTGGAAGGTCTCGCGCACCAGGTCGTCCAGCGTGTCACCCGGGGTCGATCCCGTCACCCAGTTGTCCGCGGCAAGGGTGAGCAGCGTCTCCGATGTGAAGGACCGATGCTGCGTGGCGGGGTGGTGCGACGGCAATGCCATGAGCATCGGGTCCGTGAACAGGTGCGTCGTGTGCACCTCCGCTCGGAACGGCAGACGGTACCCGCCCGCGGCGTAGACGAGCGCAGCGTCGAGCGTGTGCTGGTTCACCTGGGTGACGAGCGGGGAGACCTCTTCGAGCGTGGCGTCGAGCTCGATCCCGAGCTCCGTGATGCGCGCGACGATGCCGGGCAGCAGGCGTGCCGCCGCGGTCGGGAAGGTGCCGAACCGCAACCGGATGCGGCCGAGCTGCGAGAGGTCGCGGACGTCGGTGAGCGCACGATCGGCGAGTCCGAGGATCTCCTCGCCGCGCTCGAGCATCAGCGTGCCCGCTGTCGTGAGCTTGCTGCCGCGGGTGCTGCGGGTCGTGAGATCCGCCCCCACGAGCCGGTCCAGGTTGCGGAGGTGGTAGTCGACGGTCGGCTGACTCCAGCCGAGGCGGGTGGCGGCCCGCGCGACGGAGCCTTCCGCCGCGACCGCACTGAGTGCCTGGAGCTGTCGGAGATCGATCACGGGGTTCCCAACGTCGTATGGAGCTGTTCCGGTACTTCCACCCTATTCGTTCAAGACGCCCTATGGTTCCCGCGAGTGCATTCGGGGTTCTGCCCGACCCCGGCGCTGCGGCAGTCTGGGGGACATGCTGCACCAGGAATCGCGTGACCCCAGCCCCGTCTCGAGCGGGGCCGCCGATGCTCCGAGCGTCCGTTCGGCCTCGATCCCCGCGCGGCGTGTGACCAGAACCTCTGCGGTACCGGACGCCCAACGCGGCGCACCCTACGCGGAGGCGCTCCAGCGATTCGCAGCGGGGCACCCCATGTCGCTGATGGTGCCGGGGCACGGCAACGCGCCCGAGGCCGGGGGGCAGCACCTCGCCGAGCTCTTCGGCGAGCGCGTGGCCGAGCTCGATGCGCCGCTGATGCTGGAGGGCATCGACCTGGGGGCGGACTCCCCGCTGGTCGAGGCGCAGCGGCTCGCCGCCGAGGCCTGGGGTGCGAAGCGGACCTGGTTCCTCACGAACGGCGCCTCGCAGGCGAACCGCACCGCCGCGATCGCGGTCCGCAGCCTCGGCGAGCGCGTGATGATCCAGCGCAGCTCGCACTCGAGCTTCACCGACGGTGTGCTGCTCGCCGGCCTGGTCCCCGCGTTCGTGTCGCCCACGATCGACACCCACCACGGCATCGCGCACGGCCTCACCCCCGACGCGCTCGACGCCGCACTCGAGGCGGAGCATCGCGCCGGTCGTCCGGTGTCGAGCGTGTACACGGTGTCGCCGAGCTACTTCGGGTCGGTCGCCGACGTCGCGGGCCTCGCCCGAGTCGCGCACGCGCACGGCGCCGCACTGATCGTCGACGGCGCCTGGGGCGCCCACTTCGGCTTCCACCCCGACCTTCCCGAATCCTCGGCACGCCTCGGCGCCGACCTCGTCGTCTCCAGCACGCACAAGCTCGCCGGCTCGCTCACCCAGTCCGCCATGCTGCACCTCGGCAACGGCCCGTTCGCGGAGCGACTCGAACCGCTCGTCGAACGCGCCTACGCGATGACCTCGTCGACGTCGGCCAGTGCGATCCTCATGGGCTCGCTCGACGTCGCCCGCCGTGCGCTCGTGACGGGCGAGGCCACGATCGGCCGCGCGATCCGGACCGCCAATGAGGTACGGGATCGGGTGCGGGCCGATCCGCGGTTCGCCGTCATCAGCGACGACTTCGGCGCGTTCCCCGACATCGTCGAGACCGATGCACTCCGGGTGCCGATCGATGTCTCGGGGACCGGGCAGAGCGGGCACTGGGTGCGCAAGCGGATGACCGAGGCGCACGGCATCTACCTCGAGATGTCCACCGCGACGAGTGTCGTCGCGGTCATCGGTGCGCTCGCCACCCCCGACACCGAGCGGTTCATCGACGCCCTGCGCGCGGTCGCGGACGAGGCGGATGCGCTCCGCGGGGCGTCTGACGCGGGTGCCCCCGACGCGTTTCCCGCGCTTCCCGCGGCCGGTGCGCTCCGGATGCTGCCGCGCGACGCCTACTTCGGCGCGAGCGAGATCGTGCCGGCCGTGGACGCGGTGGGCCGGGTGTCGGCGGACACCCTCGCGGCCTACCCGCCCGGGATCCCGAACCTGATCCCCGGCGAGGAGGTCACCGCGGAGACGGTGGCGTTCCTGCGCGCCGTGGCGGCGTCGCCGACCGGGTACGTGCGCGGTGCGGTGGATCCGGCGGTCGAGGGCATCCGCGTCGTGCGGTGATCGCATCGCGGAGGATCCGAGTACGCAGAAGGGGGCGGCACCGATGTGAGATCGGCGCCGCCCCCTTCCGCGTCTGCGGCTACTTCTTCTGGAAGAGGTTCCCCACGAGCGTCGAGCCGATGAGGACGATCGCGAGGAGCACCACGCCGACGATCGAGATCGCGACGACGTCGACCGGGTGGCCCGCCGACGAGAACATCGAGTGCGAGTTGTCCTGCTCGCCGCCCGAGGCGAATGCGGGCGCGGCCACGAACACCGACGCGAGGGCGACGGTGACGGCGGTTGCGATGCGGGTGCGGATCTTCACGTTGACTCCTCGCGGGTTCCTGACAGTTCCGGCGCCGGGGCGCCGATCCCCACCATCCTATCCCGATTCGGCGGCCGCGCTCGCAATAGGCTGGAGGCATGACCGCACCACGCCCGCAGACCCCCATCGATGCCCTCGCCGAGCGGTGGGTCGACACCCTCGTCGCCCACGAGCCCACGATCGGCACGTACATCGGACGGACCGCCGAGAACGGGCGCCTCCCCGACTACTCGCCCGAGGGCGCGCAGGCACTGGCCGGCGTCGAGCGCGCGACGCTCGACGCCCTGCAGGCCGCGCCGGTGCAGGATGCCGTCGACGCCGTCACGCGCGCCGACCTCACCGCGGGGCTCCGGCTCTCGCTCGAGCAGCACGCGGCGGGTGAGCCGCTCCGGGCGTTGAACGTCATCGAGTCGCCGCCGCAGCAGATCCGAGACATCTTCGACCTCATGCCGACCGACGGCACCGAGGACTGGGAGGTCGTCGCATCACGGCTCCGCGCCGTCCCCGAGGCCCTCGCGGGCTACCGCGCGTCGCTCGCCCTCGGTGCCGAGCGCGGTCTCGCGCCCGCGATCCGCCAGGTGCGGGAGGTCGCGGCCCAGTCGCGACGAACGGCGGGGGCGGCCGGAGCCACGGCGGACACCGGGGTCGCGGGGGTCGCGGGCGAGCCGGGCTTCTTCGACGGGTTCGTTGCCGGGGCGGGTGCGGTGCCGCCGGCGCTCGCGCGGGATCTCGGCGCGGCCGCGCAGGCGGCGTCGGCCGCGTACGCCGAGCTCGCCGACTTCCTGGAGACGACGATCGCGCCCGTCGCGCCCGAAGCCGACGCATTCGGTCGGGACCGGTACGCGCTGGCCTCCGAGGGGTTTCTCGGCACGCGCGTCGATCTCGATGAGACGTACGAGTGGGGTCTGGAGGAGCTGCGTCGCATGGTCGCCGAGCAGGAACGCGTGGCCGCCGAGATCGTGCCGGGTGGGCGACCGGGGCCCGGGATCGTGGCCGAGGCCATCGCCGTGCTCGAGGCCGACCCGTCCCGGAAGCTGCACGGCACCGAGGCACTCCGCCGATGGATGCAGGAGACGAGCGACCGGGCGGTGGCCGAGCTCGGCGCGGCGGCGGACGCGCAGTTCGACATTCCCGAGGAGATCCGCACGCTGGAGTGCATGATCGCGCCGACGCAGGAGGGCGGGATCTACTACACGGGTCCGAGCGACGACTTCTCCCGCCCGGGGCGCATGTGGTGGTCGGTCCCGCCGGGCGTCACCGAGTTCGACACCTGGCGCGAGCTCACCACGGTGTACCACGAGGGGGTGCCCGGGCATCACCTGCAGATCGGCCAGGCCGTGGTGAACCGCGGCCAGCTGAACGAGTGGCGTCGGCAGTTGGCCGGCACGTCCGGGCACGCCGAGGGGTGGGCGCTCTACGCGGAGCGGCTCATGGAGCAGCTCGGGTACCTGGACGATCCGGCGGATCGACTCGGCATGCTCGACGGTCAGCGCATGCGGGCGGCGCGGGTCGTGCTCGACATCGGCGTGCACCTCGGCAAGCCGCGGCCGGGTGGGGGCGGGGTCTGGGACGGCGAGTTCGCCCTGGACTTCATGCGGCAGAACGTGAACATGAACGACGGCTTCGTCCGCTTCGAGGTGAACCGCTACCTCGGCTGGGCGGGGCAGGCACCGTCGTACAAGGTCGGCCAGCGGGTGTGGGAGGGGCTGCGCGCGGAGGCCGAGCGGAGCGCGGCGGCGGCGGGCACCGACTTCGACGTGCGGGCGTTCCACCGGGATGCCCTCGCACTCGGCGGGGTCCGGCTCGACACGCTCGAGCGGGCGCTCCGCGGCGAGTTCGAGGGGCGCTGAGTGGCGTTCGAGACGCCCGGGGCGCTGGATCCGTGCCCGTGCGGCCGGGGAGTCGCGTTCGGCGCGTGCTGCGACCCGCTGCACCGCGGGGAGCCCGCGCCCACCGCGGAACGCCTGATGCGGTCGCGCTACGCGGCATTCGTCGTGGGGGACGCGCCCTATCTGCTCCGCAGCTGGGACCCGGCGACGCGGCCCGCGACGATGGAACTCGATCCGACGCTCACGTGGAAGCGCCTCATCGTCGAGCGCGCGGTGGCGGGCGGTCCCTTCGACGAGCGCGGTGAGGTGACGTTCACCGCCGTCGCGCGGAGTGCGGAGGGGCGGCTCGAGCAGCGCGAGCGCAGCCGCTTCGCGCGGTCCGCGGGCAGCTGGGTGTACGTGGACGGCGACCCGCTGTAGCCGGGGCCCGGTGGTGCGCGGGGATGTCCGCGAGGGTCGGTACGCTGGGGTCATGGTCATCGAAGCCCCTGCACCCGCCTCTGCGCCCGATCCCGAACCGACGTCGGCACCCACGCACGACGTCGTCATCGTCGGTGGCGGGCACAACGCCCTCGTCGCCGCCGCCTATCTCGCCCGCGCTGGCAAGTCGGTCGCCGTCTACGAGCGGCTCGACCACGTCGGCGGCGCCGCCGTGTCGGAGGAGCCGTGGCCGGGGGTCGCCGCGCGCCTCTCGCGATACTCCTATCTCGTGAGCCTGCTGCCACGGCAGATCATTCGGGACCTCGGGCTCCGGATCGACCTCAACCGCCGCCGCTACTCGTCGTACACGCCGGACCCCGCGGATCCGACCCGGGGCGTGCTCGTGGACAACGGCGACGCCGAGGCGACGGCCGCCTCATTCGCTCGGGTGACCGGAGATCCGGAGGAGGCCGGCAGGTTCCAGGCGTTCACTGCACGCATCGCCCCGGTCGCGGAGCGTCTGTTCCCGACGGTCACGGAGCCGCTTCGGCGCCGCTCCGAGGTGCGCGCGCTCATCGACGACGACGCACTGTGGCAGGACCTCTTCGAGCGCCCGCTGGGGCAGGTCATCCGCGCGTCGCTCGAGAGCGACCTCGCGCGCGGCATCGCGCTCACCGATGGCCTGATCGGCACGTTCGCGACGGCCGATGAGGCGTCGCTGCGCCAGAACCGGTGCTTCCTCTACCACATCATCGGCGGCGGCACGGGGGACTGGGACGTGCCGGTGGGCGGCATGGGCCGAGTGAGCGGCGAACTGGAGCGCGCGGCTCGGGAGGCCGGCGCGGAGCTGCACACGGGTGCGGATGTCACGGCGATCGGCGCCGACGGGACCGTGCACGCCACGCGGAACGGGACGCCCGAGACCGCACGGGGTCGACTCGTGCTGAGCGGGGTGGGCCCGGCCGTCTTCGAGCGTCTCCTCGCCGCGGGCGGGGCGCCCGCGGCGCCGGTGACGCCCGAGCGGCCGGAGGGCGCGCAGGTGAAGATCAACATGCTCCTCTCGCGGCTGCCGAAGTTGCGTGATCAAGACGTCGATCCCCAGGCGGCCTTCGCGGGCACCTTCCACATCAACGAAACCCTCACGCAGCTCGAGGCGGCGCACGCCAGTGCCGCCGGGGGTGCGATTCCGGAGCCGCTGCCCGCGGAGATCTACTGCCACTCGCTCACCGACCCGTCGATCCTGTCGCCCGAGCTGCAGGCGCAGGGGGTGCAGACCCTGACGCTCTTCGGACTGCACGTTCCCGACCGCCTCGTCACGCCCGAGACGAACGACCGGGTGCGCGCCGAGCTGCTGGCGGCCGCGCAGCGGTCGCTCGACTCCGTGCTCGCCGAACCGATAGCGGACTGCCTGTACCTCGCCCCCGACGGCACCCCGTGCATCGAGGCGCGGACCACACTCGACCTCGAGGAGTCGCTCGGCATGGTCGGCGGCGACATCTTCCACGGTGCGCTGTCGTGGCCATGGGCGGAGGACGACGACGATCTGGCGACCCCGGCGGGTCGCTGGGGCGTCGCCACCCGGCTGCCGAACATGCTCGTCTGCGGCTCGGGCGCGCGGCGCGGTGGCGCCGTGAGCGGGCTCGGTGGTCACAACGCGGCGCAGGCCGCCCTGGAGATCCTGGGGTAGGAGCCGCGCGGCCCGGCCGGCCTCATGGACCCGGTCGGGTCAGGCGCCGGATCGCGCCGCCCGCACCCACTGCTCGACGTCGTCGGCCGTGCGCGGGATCTCCGCGGAGAGGTTCGTGCACCCCGTCTCGGTGACGACGATGTCGTCTTCGATGCGGACCCCGATGCCGCGGTACTCCTCGGGCACGGTGAGGTCGTCGGGCTGGAAGTACAGCCCGGGCTCGATCGTGAAGACCATGCCCGCCTCCAGGATCCCGTCGAGGTAGAGGTCGCGGCGCGCCTGGGCGCAGTCGTGCACGTCGAGGCCGAGGTGGTGGCTCGTGCCGTGCACCATGTAGCGCCGGTAGTAGGCAGTGGGATCGCCCTCCGCGCTCGGCAGCAGGCCCCACTCGCGGGTGCGGCGCTCGATCACGGCCATCGCCGCGTCGTGCACGTCGCCGAAGCGGATCCCGGGGCGCACGATCGCCCGGGCCGCGTCCGCGGCTTCGAGCACGGCCTCGTAGACGCGCCGCTGGACCTCGGTGAACGTGCCGGAGATCGGCACGGTGCGGGTGATGTCGGCGGTGTACAGGCTGTCGAGCTCGACACCCGCGTCGAGGAGCAGGAGTTCGCCGTCTCGAACGTGGCCGTCGTTCCGGATCCAGTGCAGGGTGCAGGCGTGCGATCCCGCGGCCGCGATGGTCTCGTACCCGACCGTGTTGCCCTCGAGGCGGGCGCGCTGGTTGAAGACGCCCTCCACGACGCGCTCGCCGCGGGGCCGCTCGCTCGCCTGCGGCAGCGCGGCGAGCACATCGTCGAAGCCCCGGCCGGTCGCGTCGACCGCCGCCTGCATCTCGGCGAGCTCGAACGCGTCCTTCACGAGGCGGAGCTCGGAGGTCGCGCGGGCGAGCTCCGGGTGCTCCAGGCCCAGATCGTCGTCGCTCGCAACGAAGGACTCGAGGGGAGCGGTCGGGATCCCGAGCGCCCCGGCGACCTGCGCGAGCGAGGGGCGCGCGCCGATCCAGAACTCGCCGATCTCGGGGTTCGCGAAGAACTCCTCGCTGTCGCGGCCGGCGCGCTCGCGGAAGTAGAGCGTCGCGGTGTGGCCGGACTCGGCTCCGTCGGTGAGCGGGTCGAGCACGAGGATCGCACCCGGCTCGCTCTCGGCGCCCCACCCGGTGAGGTGGGCGAAGGCGCTGTGCGGGCGGTACTGGTAGAAGGTGTCGTTCGACCGCTGCTTCATGGCGCCGGCCGCGAGCACGAGTCGGGCTCCGGGGAACTGCGCGGACAGCGCCGCACGCCGGGCGCGGGCGAACGGGACCACCGGAAGCTCGGCGGGCACCGTGTCGGCGCGCTCGGCCCAGCCGGTCGAGATGTATTCGAGGAATCGGTCGGATTTCGGGGTGGTGCTGCGGTTCGAGTGGTCGATCTGCACGTCGTCTTCGCTCATGCCTCCATCCTCTCACCTCGCACGGGAGCGGTGCTGCGAGCCGGATATCGCGCGCGCGGCCCGCGGCGCGCAGGTGCGCCGCAACCTCGTACGATGGAGGGATGCACGACACCGAAGCCCCGGGGCGATTCGACCTCCACACGCACTCGGTGTTCTCCGACGGCACCACGACCCCGGATGACATCGCTCGGGAGACCGCCGACGCGGGTCTTGTGGGGTTCGCGCTCACGGACCACGACACTACGGCGGGCTGGGACGACGCGCGCGACGCGGCGGCCGCCCACGGGGTCGACTTCCTGCCCGGCATCGAGCTCACGACGCACTCGGGTCGCCGCTCCGCGCACCTGCTCGCCTACGGGCCCGATCCCGCCGATCTCGCACTCGGGGCGGAACTCGCGCTGCTGCGGGACTCTCGGGTGCATCGGGCGCGCGCGATGGCGGACCGCCTCTCCGCGGACTTCACCATCGACTGGGACGCCGTCTTCGCGATCGCGGGCCGCAGCGTCGGCCGGCCGCACCTCGCGGACGCGCTCGTCGCGGGCGGGTACGCGGTGGACCGCAGCGCAGCGTTCGCGTCGATCCTCAGCCCGAGCGGGCCGTACTACCTGCCCATCTACGCACTCGACACGGTCGAGGCGATCCGGTTGGTGCGCGCGGCCGGAGGACTCCCCGTGCTGGCGCACCCCGCCGCCGAGCGGCAGCGCTCGGCGTTCGGTGAGGCGGAGATCGCCGATCTCGCAGGCGCCGGCCTGTGGGGGATCGAGCTCGATCACCCCGAGAACCTGCCGGAGTGGCTGCCCGCGCTGCGCGCGAGCGCCGCGCGGCACGGTCTCGTCGTCACCGGGGCGAGCGACTACCACGGCGCGGGCAAGCCGAATCGGCTGGGGGAGCGCTCCTCCGATGCGTCGATCGTGGCGCGGATCCGGGCCGAGGTCGCGACGCCGCGGTAGAGCGCCGCGGGCTACTCCGCTGCGGGAGCGGCGGCGGACTCGGCCGAGCCGCCGTCCGTCGAGGCCTCACCCGACGCGGTGCCGGCGTCGGTGGCGCGCTGGCCACCCGAGCCGCCGCGGCGACGACGGCGACGGCGCCGCGGTGCGGCCTCACCCTCGGGTGCGGGATCGAGCGACGCGCCCGGCTCGCTGCCCCCCTCGAGATCGTGCCCGTGCTGCTCGTGCCCGTGCGTCTCGTGACGTCCGCGACCGAGGGGGTCGGCACTGCGCGTGCGCCGCCGCGTGCGGCCGCCCTCGCGCTTCTCACCGCGCCCGCCCTCGCCGCGCCCGCCGTCGCGCCGTTCGCCCTCGCCGCGGGCGGGCCGATCCTTCACGGGCGTCGCCTTCAGGCGCCCCTTCGTGCCCTCCGGGATCTTGAGATCGGCAAAGAGGTGCGGGGACGAGGAGTAGGTCTCGACGGGCTCGGGCATTCCGAACTCGAGCGCGTTGTTGATGAGCGCCCACTTGTGCATGTCGTCCCAATCGACGAACGTGACGGCGATGCCCGTGCGGCCGGCGCGGCCGGTGCGGCCCACGCGGTGCAGGTAGGTCTTCTCGTCGTCGGGCACGGTGTGGTTGATGACGTGCGTGACGTCGTCGACGTCGATGCCGCGCGCGGCGACCTCCGTGGCGACGAGAATGTCCTTTTTGCCCGACTTGAACGCGGCCATCGCGCGCTCGCGCTGATCCTGGTTCAGATCGCCGTGCACCGCCGCCGCCGGGAACCCGCGGTCCGACAGCTCCTCCTGGAGCTTCGCGGCTGCACGCTTCGTGCGCATGAAGATGACGGTCTTGCCGCGGCCCTCGGCCTGGAGGATGCGGCCGATGACCTCGTCCTTGTCGAGCGAGTGCGCGCGGTAGATGATGTGCTCGATGTTGGCCTGGGCCTGGCCCTCGTCGGGGTCCGTCGCGCGGATGTGGATCGGGTTCGTCATGAAGCGACGCGCGAGCGTCACGATCGAGCCCGGCATCGTCGCCGAGAACAGCATCGTGTGGCGGGTCGCCGGCGTCATCGAGAACAGCTTCTCGATGTCGGCGAGGAAGCCGAGGTCGAGCATCTTGTCGGCCTCGTCGAGCACCATCTCCCGCACGTTCTTCAGGTTCAGGATCCGCTGGTTCGCGAGGTCGAGCAGGCGCCCCGGGGTGCCGACGATGATCTGCGCGCCCGCCTTCAGCTGCTCGATCTGGCCCTCGTACGCCTTGCCGCCGTAGATCGGCACCACGGTCGCGGCACGATTCTTCGCGGCCAGTTCGAGATCCTCGTAGACCTGCACGCAGAGCTCGCGGGTCGGCACGACGATGAGCGCCTGCACCCCGTCCTCAGGGGTGTCGCCGATGCGCTGCAGCAGCGGCAGGCCGAACCCGAAGGTCTTGCCGGTGCCGGTCTTGGCCTGGCCGATGATGTCCTGCCCCGAGATCGCGAGGGGGATCGTCTGCTCCTGGATGGGGAAGGCCTCGATGATGCCGCTCTCTGCGAGCACATCCACGATATCCTGGTCCACCCCGAGTTCACGGAAAGTCGTCACGTTACGTCCTATTCGATGCGTGTGGTGCTGCGCGCACAGTGCACGAAGGCGCAGCGGCCGGCGCTCCTGTGGCACCGACGATGAATACGTACGGCAGCCAGTCTATTCCGACTGCCGTCGGTTCCGACGGTAAGCTGTCAGGGTGTTCGAGTGGATCAAGGGCCTGCGCAAGGCTGCGGCGCCGGTGCGCAAGGTGCGTTCGCGCGACGACAGCGCCGACGCCGAGCGGGTGGAACTCGCCGAGTTCGCGCCCGGGATCCTCCCGTTCATCGGCCTGACGGCCTATCTCCAGCTCGAACTCTACGAGGCCGCGACCCGTGCCGTTTCGGGCGCCGCGACGCTGCAGGCGAAGGACGTGCTCGCCCGGGTCGCGGGGCAGACGCTCTCGAAGCACCAGCGCCTGACCGCCGAGCTGCGCAAGCGCGGCCACGAACCGCACACCGTGATGGCCCCGTTCGCCCGGGTCATCGACGAGTACGTCGAGCGGATCGACACGGCAGACTGGCACCAGCACGTGCTCTCCCTCTACCTCGTCGGCGGACTCTTCGACGACTTCTTCGCCACCCTCGCAGGCGGTCTCCGCGACGGCTACCGCACCGAGGCGATCGCGATCCTGCGCGACGATACGGGGCGGGACGAGCTCAAGGCCCTCCTCGAGGAGGCGCTCGCGGCCGATGAGACGCTGTCGAGCTGGCTCGCGCTCTGGGGGCGCCGGCTCGTGGGCGACACCCTGCTCGTGTCCCGCGAGGTGCTCCTCCTCAGCGATCACCGCCCGTTCGTCGCGAGCGAGGTGGAGCCGGTGTTCACCGAGCTCATCGCCGATCACATCCGACGCATGGACGGGCTCGGGCTGACGGCCTAGGCCGCGCGTCGCATGTCTCTCCCGCACTCGGCGCTCCCGCAAGCCACGCTCCCGCACTGCGACTACTTCGAGGCCGGGCGCTGCCGCTCCTGCACCCTCATCGAGACGCCGATCGCCGCGCAGCTCGGCGCCAAGCAGGACCGCTGCCGCGAGCTCCTCACGGGGGTTCCGGCCGCGGCCTGGCTGCCCCCGGTCGCGAGTCCCGACCGAGACTTCCGGAACAAGGCGAAGCTCGTGGTCGGCGGTGCGACGGGGCGGGTCACGCTCGGGATCTTGGGCCCGGACGGCGCCGGGGTGGATCTGCGCGACTGCCTGATCCAGTCGCCGGGGATCCGCGCCGCGATCCCGCGCCTCGCGGACTTCCTCGACGCGACAGGGCTGGCACCCTACAACGTGCCGCAGCGGCGGGGCGAGCTGAAACTGGTGCACGTCACCGAGGCTCCGGGCGGCGCGCTCATGCTGCGCTTCGTGGTGCGCACGGAGCAGTCCCTCGATCGACTGCGCAAGCGGCTCCCCGAGCTGCGCGAGACGCTGCCGCGGGCCGCGGTGATCTCGGTGAATCTGCTGCCGGAGCACAAGGCGGTGCTCGAGGGGGATCGCGAGGAGCTGCTGCTCGGATCCTCGCTCGAGATGCACCTCGCGGTCCCCGAAGCGGCGCCGGGCGCCGACGTCGCGCTCCACCTGCTGCCGCAGAGCTTTTTCCAGACCAACACGGCGGTCGCGCAGGCGCTCTACGCGCAGGCGGCGGAATGGGTCGACCGGGTGGATCCCGCGTCGCTCTGGGATCTCTACTGCGGCGTCGGCGGCTTCGCCCTGCACTGCGCCCGCCATCCCGGCGGTGCGGCCCGCGACGTGCTGGGGGTCGAGGTCAGCGAGGCCGCGGTGCGCTCCGCCGAGCGCAGTGCGCGCGACGCCGGGCTGCCTGCGCGTTTTCGCGCCGCCGACGCCACGGCCTTCGCGCTCGGGGCGAGTGAGGGCGATCTCCCCGAGCTCGTCATCGTGAATCCGCCGCGGCGCGGGATCAGCCCCGAGCTCGCGGCGTGGCTCGAGCGCAGCGGGGTGCCCGACGTCATCTACTCGAGCTGCAACCCCGAGAGCCTTCGGCGCGATCTCGCGGACATGCCGTCGTTCGCGGTGCGCGAGGCACGGGTGTTCGATATGTTCCCGCACACGAGCCACCTCGAGGTCGCGGTCCTCCTCGAACGCTGATCACGCGGGAGTGAACGTGGGGTCACCCCACTCGCCGGGTGCGGGGAGCGTCGCCTCGCTGAGCTCGACCGCGTCGGCGCCGACCTCGGCCAGGCAGACGAGCAGCGAGAGCGTGGGGAAGCCGTGCGCGCGGTTGTCGCGCACGATCGCGGCGTCGTCGTCCGGGGCGAGCTGCGCGCTCCGCGCGAGGACCTCGATCCACCGCGCGCGCCAGTCGTCGGGTTGCGGCGCGGACGCGTCCCGCAACGACGCCGCGCGGAACTCGGGCAACCATCGGGTGATGCGCGTCGTGCGCGGGTCGTCGAGGTCGTGGTGGGCGATCATGTGCACGCCGGGTCGGAGCTCGGTGCGCCGCACACCGGCGCCATCCCAACTCGACACCGTCGCGCGGCCCGCGTCGACCTCCACGAGGTTGTAGGCGGCGGTGCGCGGCTCGTCCGGGGCGGGGCCCCCGGCGACCGAGGCGAGGACGAGACGGCCCCGCGATGCGAGCGGGCCGTCGGATCCGGGTGCGACGGGCTCGGCTCGATTCAGGATCACGGCGAGCCGTCCCGGGGCGTCGGCGACCGCGAGCCAGGCGCCGTTCGCGCGCCGATCCCGCACCCCGCGCACCCCGGGATAGTCGGCGGGCCACCACGCGCCGGGGGCGTCCCAGGGTCGTGCGGGATCCTCGTCCCGCACCGCGAGCACCCGAGTCGGATCCCGAGGATCAGCCGGAACATCGACGATCACGGTGCACATGGGCGGGCCCTTCGATCGGGGTCATGGGAGGATGGTCGCGTGAACATCGTACTGGGAGTGACCGGCGGGATCGCCGCGTACAAGGCCGTCTCGCTCGCCCGCCTGTTGGTCGAAGCGGGCCATGACGTGCACGTGGTGCCGACGACGGACGCGTTGCGGTTCGTCGGCGCACCGACCTGGGAGGCCATCAGCCGCAACCCGGTCACCACGTCGGTGCACGACGACGTGCCCGAGGTGCGCCACGTCGCGCTCGGGCAGCGCGCGGAGCTGGTGGTCGTTGCGCCGGCCACCGCGCACACGATCGCCCGCATGTCCGCGGGGCTGGCCGACGACCTGCTCGGGGTCACCTTGCTCGCCACCTCGGCTCCCGTACTCGTCGCGCCCGCCATGCACACGGAGATGTGGCAGCACCCGGCGACGCAGGACAACGTCGCGATCCTCCGCTCCCGCGGCGTGCACGTCATCGGCCCCGAGAGCGGCCGTCTGACCGGTGCCGACAGCGGGCCCGGGCGCCTGAGCGAGCCGGAGCAGATCTTCGCCCGGATCCAGGAGCTGCTCCAGGGCATCGAGCACGCCGCCGACGGGATCGCCGACGCGCCGCCCGCAGCGGTCGGCCCCGTGGCCGAGGCGGAACGCGGTGGGGTGGCAGGCTCCGGTGATCCGGTGCCCGACGTCACCGGGGTGTTCGAGAGCGTGGATCACCGCGCCGACGGGGGAGACCTCGACGGCACGCGGATCCTCGTGAGTGCGGGAGGAACGCGGGAGCTGATCGACCCCGTGCGGTTCATCGGCAATCGTTCGAGCGGCAAGCAAGGCGTCGCGGTCGCCGCAGCCGCCGCCGCTCGCGGTGCCAAGGTTGTGCTGCTCGCGGCCAACATCGACGACTCCGTGCTCGCCGAGGTCGCGACGAACCCCGCGATCCGGGTGGTGCCGGTGACCTCGGCCGCAGAGCTCGAAACCGCTGCGCTCGCCGCATCGCCCGGCGCGGACGTGGTGGTGATGGCGGCCGCGGTGTCGGACTACCGGGTCGCGAACGTCTCGACCGAGAAGATCCGCAAGGAGGATCGGGGCGGCGACGCACCGACGCTCACGCTGGTGGAGAATCCCGACATCCTCGTCGCCCTCGTGCGGGAGCGCCGGCCGGGTCAGGTCCTCGTCGGATTCGCCGCCGAGACGGCCGAGGACACGGACGAGCTGCTCGATCGGGGGCGCCGCAAGCTGCATCGCAAGGGCGTGGACCTGCTCGCGGTGAACGCCGTGGGGTGGTCGCAGGGGTTCGAGGCGTCGGACAACACCCTGCACATCCTGGGCTCGGCGGGCGACGTCGTCGCAACGGCCTCGGGATCGAAGCGCGACACGGCCGACGCGCTGATCGACGCGATCGCCGATGCCATCGACGACGCGCGGGAGTTCGCGAGCTGAGCACACCGGGCCCATCGGCCCGGGCTCGCGCCGCCGCGACGAAAACGCCGCGACGAAAACGCCGCGACGACAACGCCCCGACCAACGACGAGCCCCCGCCGACCCTCCAGCGAGGATCGGCGGGGGCTCGTCCGGTCCGGCGGCTAGCTGATGAAGCCGACCTTGCGGCCCGCGTCACCACCGAGCTCGACGTAGGCGACGGACTCGGAGTCGATGAGGTACTGGCGCCCCTTCGTGTCGCTGAGGGCGACGAGGGCGTGCTCTGCGGCCTGTTCGAAGAGCGCGCGCACCTCCTCGGCCTGGGCTTCGGTCTCGAATGCGAGCTCGCGGGGCGAGTGCTTGATGCCGATACGTACTTCCACGGGTGCCTCCTCGGATCGGTGGCCGAACGCCACGGATGGTGCTGCTTCGAGTCTAGGGCGGCTGCGGGGAGAGGGGCCCGGTATTCGCGGTCCGTTCGCCGTCAGCGCAGCCGTGCACGGGCGGCGCGCGTCGCTCATGGCATGGGGTCGGGCGCGGGATCGACTGCGAGTACGGACGCGAGAACTGCCGCGGGCGCAGTCGCTGGAGCAGTCGCCGAGGCAGGAGGAACCTCCGTGTCGGAGGTGCTCGCTAGGCTGATGGCATGTTCGAGTTCGACCCCTCCCAGCAGCGCGTTCTCGCGCTGGATCCCGGGCGCCACGCCCGTGTGGTGGGGGCTCCCGGGAGCGGCAAGACGCGCGTGCTCGTCGAGGCCGTCGCCCGCACACTCGACCGGCCCGGCTGGGCGGAGGAGGACGTGCTCGTGCTTGCGCCCAACCGCACGGTGTCGGCGCAGTTGCGCGCGGCGATCGAGCGTCGTCTCGGTCGTGCGAGGGGCGGCACTCCGGTGCGCACCGCGGCCTCGCTCGGCTTCGCGCTGCTGTCGCGGGTGACCGCGGTGGAGGGTGCAAACGCCCCGCGCCTGCTGACGGGCACGGTGCAGGACGAGGCGATCGCCGCGGTCGTCGCCGAGATCGGTCGCGGCGGCGCCGCTGCGAGCGGTGGGCTCGTCCCCGAGGTCATGGCGAGTGGAACCTACCGGGCCGAACTGCGGGAGCTCTGGCGCGTGGCCGACGACTTCGGTCTCGACCCCGCTCGGCTGGCCGAGGAGCTCGGCGAGGTGCGGGCGCAGGCGGTGTCGCAGGCGCACACCCGCGCGCCGGCGCCGGAGCTGCTGGATCGCTGGCAGCAGAGTCTCTCGGTCATCGCGGCCGTCTCGGCCGGTCTCGCGCGCGAGCGGCCCGACGAGTGCAGCTCGAGCGCCCTGCTCCGCCGCGCTGCCGCCGCGGTGGAACGGATGGGTGCGACGGGGGCGGCCCGGGCCGGCAGCGTCACTGACGACGGAGCGGCACTCCGTCTCCCGAGGCTCATCCTGGTCGACGACGCGCAGGAACTCGGGGAGGGCGAGCTTGCCCTGCTCGCCGCGTGCACGCGTGCGGGCTCCCGCGTGTGGGTCTTCGGCGACCCCGACCTCGCGACGGGCGCGTTCCACGGCGAGCGGACCCGCGCGCTCACGCGCCTGCACGACGAGCTGGAACGCCGTGGTGGTGTCGCGGGCGCCCCGGATCTCGCGGGCGCCTCGGGCATCGCCGAGGGGGAGCAGGTCGTAGCGCTGGATCGCGTGCACCGGCACGACGGGGTGCTGCGCACCTTCATTCGCAGTCTCACGGCCCGCATCGGTGCGGGCGACGGCGCAGCGCACCGTGCCGCCGACGCGTCGTCGGCGGCAGATGCAGCGGCGTCCCGAGGGCTCCCGAGCGAGCACGCGCCGGTGCAGTTCGCGGTGGCCGCATCACCCGCCGAGCACATCGGGATCCTGGCCCACCGGTTCCGTGCGCGTCGGCTCGGGGTCGGCGGCGCCGTGCCGCTCGCGTGGTCCGAGATGGCCGTGGTGTGCCGTACCCGGGCCGAGGCGAACCGTGTCGCCCGGCTGCTCGCCTCGCATCAAGTGCCGACCCGCATCGCGGCCGGCGGCCTCGTGCTGCGCGAGCATCAGATCGTGCGCGAGCTGATCCGGCTGCTCCAGCACGCGCTCGGGCTGCAGCCCCTCGTTCCGGGTGAGGTGCTGAGCCTTGCCGGCGGGGTGATCGGCGGGCTCGACCCCGTCGCGATCCGGCGCCTGCGGAGCGCACTGCTGCTCCAGGCGCGGCGCGATGCGCACGGTGACGGCGGCGACGCGCACGGCGGCGGCCGCGGCGTGGCATCGATCGACGAGATCGTGGCGGAGGCCTTCGCCCTTCCCGGCGACACCCCGGTCGTCGACAGCGCGGGCGGGCGCGTCCTCCGGCGGCTCGGCATCATCGCGGCGGAGGGGCGCGCCACGCACACCGCGGGCGGGACGGCGCGCGAGGTCCTGTGGGCGCTGTGGGACGCGACTCGGCTCGCCGACGGCTGGCAGACCGACGCGCTCGAGGGGCGCGGGGCGCGGTCGGACGAGGCGCACCGCTCGCTCGACGCCGTGCTCGGGCTGTTCTTCGCGCTCCAGCGCCACGAGGAGCAGGACAGCGATCAGCCGATCGCCGCCCTCCTCGAGGACCTGCTGCAGAGCGCCGTGCCGGAGGACACGCTGGCCCAGCGGAGCGAGCGCGAGGTCGTCACCGTGACCACTCCGCAGGGCGTGATCGGTCGGGAGTTCGAGCTCGTCGCCGTGATCGGCGCGCAGGACGGTTCGTGGCCCAATCTCCGCGCCCGAGGTTCCCTGCTCGGTGCCGCCGCGCTCGAGCGCTGGCTGCGTGGCGGTGAGGCGCTGGCGCCGTCGCGGCGCGACACGATCCACGACGAGTTGCGCCTGTTCGTCCACAGCTGCGCTCGTGCGCGCTCCGAGCTGCTGGTCGTGGCCGTCGGTGACGAGGATCACCACCCCAGCGCGTTCTTCCGCTTCGGCGAGGAGTATGCGTGCGCGGGTCTTCCGAGCGCCCGTCTCACGCTGCGCGGCGCTGCGGCGCAGATGCGGCGCCGCATCACCGGTGACACCGCCGATGCCGCCGCGATGCGCTCGCTCGTCGCGCTCGCCGACGCCGGGATCCCGGGCGCGCACCCGGACGAGTGGTACGGGGTGCTCCCCGCGAGCACGGACGCGCCGCTCGTCGACCTCGACGGTGATCCCGATGCGCGCGTGTCCGTGAGCCCGTCCCAGCTCGAGCGCGCGGAGGCCTGCCCGCTCGACTGGGTGATCGCGAGCCTCGGCGGGGGCAGCGGCAGTGTGCAGGCCAGCCTCGGCACGCTCGTGCACCACGCACTGGAGACGGCCACCGAGCCGGATGCTGCCGCCATGCTCGCAGCGATCGACGCCGAGTGGGCCAAGCTGCCCTTCGACGCCGAGTGGGAGTCGGAGCGGGCGCACCGGCTCGCGGAGGCGATGGCCTCGGGCCTCGCGGAGTACCTCCGCGACTTCGAGTCCTCCGATCGCCGTCTGCTCGGACAGGAAGCGGAATTCAGGATCCCGATCGGTCAGGCCGTGCTCCGCGGCATGGCCGACCGGCTCGAGCAGCGGCTCGCCTCCGACGGCACCCCCGAGGTGACCGTCGTGGATCTGAAGACCGGGCGCACCCCGCCGACGAGCGCGGAAACGGCCGCGCACGCGCAGTTGCAGGCGTACCAGCTGGGCGTGGTGACCGGGGCGTTCGCCGAAGCGACGCCGACCACGGAGCAGGCCGGAACGGACTCCGGTGCGCTCGACGCCGCCCGGAGCGGCGGAGCGCGGCTCCTGTACGTGCACCCGGATGCGACGCGGGGCGGCGGCTACGTGGAGCGCGGTCAGGAGCCGATCTCCGAGGAGACCCGCGCGGAGCTCGAACAGCGCGTGCAGCGCATCGCCCGGGTCATGTCCGCCAGCGACTTCACCGCGCGTGTCGAGCACCACTGCTCCGACCCGCACACCCCGGGCAACTGCCGCGTCCACATCATCCCGGCGGTGAGTCGCGCATGAGCGGTCCTCACGCAGCACCGACGGCGGGTGGGTCGCGCGGCGCAGTGTTCTCCGCGGCGCGCATCGCGGAGATCCTCGCCGTCCCGCCGGCACCTCCGCTCTCGCCGACGGCGGAGCAGCAGCGCATGATCGAGCACCCCCTCGGCGGGAGCACCCTCGTCGTCGCCGGCGCGGGCAGCGGCAAGACCGAGACGATGGCCAACCGGGTGGTGTGGCTCGTCGCGAACGGACTCGTGCAACCGGATCAGGTCCTCGGCCTCACCTTCACCCGCAAAGCGGCGGGGGAGTTGCGCGAGCGCATCTCCGGTCGGCTCGCCGCGTTCGCAGCCCGGCTGCAGGAGCGTGCGGAGCTCGGCGAACTGGGTCCGTCCGAGCTCGAGCGCGCCGACGCGCTCATCTCGCTCCTCGCCGATGGGATCGACATTCCCGAGGTCAGCACGTACAACGCCTTCGCGGCGGGAGTGCTGCAGGAGTTCGGGGCGGCTGCGGCCGTCGATCCGGACTCGGTGATCATCGACGAGGCGACGGCGTGGCGCATCGCCCGCGAGACCGTGCTGGGGAGCGAGGATCCGGATCTGGTCATGAGCGAGCTGCGACTCGCGTCCCTGGTGCGGCACATCATCGACCTGGATCACGCGGTCGCGGACCACCTGAGCTCCCTCGACCGGGTCGACCAGGTCGTCGGAGAGTTTGCCCGCGTCATCGACCTGCCGTACAACACAAAGGAGCTCCAGGGCGAGCGCAGCGGCAAGGTCTACGCCGACGTGCGCACGGCCGTCGCGCAGCTCGCAGAGACCCCGCTCATCACCCGACTCGCACGGGAATTCGCCGCGGAGAAGCGCCGCCGCGGAGTTATCGAGTTCTCCGATCAGCTCGCCCTGGCGACCCGCGCGCTGGAGCGGTCACCCGACGGGATCGCGGTCCTCCGGCGGCGGTCCAGGGTCGTGCTGCTCGACGAGGTGCAGGACACGTCCGTCGGGCAGACCCGCTTCCTCGCCATGATCTTCGCCGGTGCGTCGGTGATGGCGGTGGGGGATCCGCACCAGTCGATCTACGGGTGGCGCGGAGCGTCGGCCGAGGGGCTCCGATCCTTCCACGAAGATTTCCGGGGCCGGGGAGCACCCCCGCGCACCCCCGCGGCCACGCTCTCGCTCTCGACGAGCTGGCGGAACCCGGGGCGCATCCTGGAGGTGGCCAACACGATCGCGGCGCCGCTCACCGCCGAGTCGGTCATCGAGGTGCCGGAGCTGCAACCCCGGCCCGGTGCTGCGGCCGGCACCGTCGAGTGGTGCTTTCCCGAGACGATCCACGAGGAGCGGCAGGCGGTCGCCCGCTGGTTCCGGGAGGCGCGTGACACCTTCGTCGCGGAGCACGGCGAGCTGCCGAGCGCGGCCGTCATCTTCCGGAAGCGCAGTCACATGGCCGGATTCTCAGCGGCGTTGACGCGGGAGGGGGTGCCGAACCGGATCGTGGGTCTCGGCGGCCTGCTCACGACCCCCGAGGTCACGGATGTCGTGAGCACGCTCCGCTGCGTCTGGTACGCGGATGCGGGCGGAGATCTCATCCGGCTCCTGTCCGGGCCGCGGTTCAGGGTGGGCGTGGCCGATCTCGCCGGACTCCGCGATGCGGCGCGATGGTTCGCCGGCCGTGACGTCTCCCAGCAGCCTCTCGCGGCGGAAGACGTGGCCGCCGACCGGGTGCTTCCGGATCCCGATCGGCAGTTCACCCTGATCGATGCGCTCGACCAGATCGCCTCGATGCGGTCGCTCGACCACTTCGCACTGCGCGGGATCAGCGCGGTCGGTCGCACGCGCCTGCAGGAGGCGGGGCGGGTACTCGCGACGCTGCGGCAGGGGGTCGGCGGCAGTATCGGCGAGCTCCTGAACAGCACGGTGCAGGCGCTCCGCCTCGACATCGAGCTCGACGCGAACGAGGCGCGGCACGCGGAGACGGACGGCCAGGTGCACGCCAACCTCGACGTCTTCTCCGATCTCGTCGAGTCCTATCTCGCCGTCGACACCCGGGGCACCCTCGCCTCGCTCCTCGAGTGGATCGAGCGGGCGACCGAGGCGGACGAGACCGCGGAGCACGTCGCGGCGCCGACCCCCGGCACGGTCCAGCTCATCACCGCGCACGGGTCGAAGGGTCTCGAGTGGGACCTCGTGGCGGTGCCGCGGCTCGTGGCCGGGGAGTTCCCGGGGCCCGCACGCGCCGGCGCCGGCTGGTTGCGCACCGGGCAGATCCCCGATGAGCTGCGCGGCGATGCGTCGGCGCGACCGGAGCTGCGGTGGCGTCTCGCGGACACGCAGCAGGAGCTGAAGACGCGGATCGGCGAGTACCGGGAGGAACTCAAGGAGCGGCACGCCGACGAGGAGCGTCGGCTCGCCTACGTCGCCGTGACCCGCTCTGCGGAACGGCTGCTGCTGAGCGGCTCGTTCTGGGGTGGCCAGACGCGAGCGCGGGGTCCGTCTCCCTTCCTCGGGGAGCTCGCGGAGCGCGGGCTGCTCGGTGGCGGCGACTGCGCGCTCCCGGCCGAGAGCGCGCACGAGGCGGATCCGAGCGAGCTCGCCGAGCTGACCCTCGAGTGGCCGCTCGATCCGCTGGGCACGCGCGCTCCGGTGGTGCTGCGTGCTGCCGAGACCGTGCGTCAGGCGCTCAAGGCGACAGCGGAGGGAGCACCGCCCGCGGAGCCCGTGGACGAGGTGGTACAGCTGCTGCTGGCCGAGCGTGCCGCCACGGAGGAGCGCCGCCTGGGGGGCGCCCGGTCATCGGCGGAAGGCCCTCCGCGCTCCGACGCTCGCCGGGTCGCCGACGCGCAGACCCTGCCCGACCGCATCACCGCATCAACCTTCCATGACTTCGTCGAGGACCCGGTCGGCGCCGAGCGCCGCCGCCTCCGTCCCGTGCCGCAGCGCCCGTACCGGCGCACCCGGATCGGCAACCGCTTCCACGAGTGGGTCGAGCGCCGCTCCACCACGGCGCGCGGCACGTCGCTTCCGCTCGCGGGATTCGACGTCGACGTCGCTGATCCGGCAGGGGGGATGTCCGATCGGGAATCACCGGAGGAACTTCTCAGTGCGTCCGGCCTCGAGGCGGGCCGAGGCGTCGAAGCCGTCCCGAGCGTCGAAGCGGAACTGCAGCCGCTCATCGAGCAGTTCGAGCGGTCGCGCTGGGCGGATCTCCAGCCCATCGCCGTCGAGCAGGAGGTCACGCTGCCGTTCGCCGGCCGCAGCCTCGTGTGCAAACTCGACGCCGTGTACCGCTCCGACGGACCGGACGGCACACGCTACGAGGTCGTGGACTGGAAGTCGGGCCGATCACCGCGCACCGAGGACGAGCGTCGCAGCCGGTTCTTCCAGCTCGATCTGTACCGCCACGCCTACGCGCAGTGGGCGGGAGTGGACCCGGAGCGCATCGACGTGGCGCTCTACTACGTCGCGGAGGGCGTGGAACTCGTCGGTGACGCCCCGCGGAGCCTCGAGGAACTCGAAGAGATCTGGCTCGCCGCGGCCGAGCGGGTCGTCGACGGCGTCTGACCTCCTGCGCGGTGCGGGAACGAAGTGCGTCAACGCGGTGGGGCAATGCAGCGCGGTGCGGCGCGTCGGCCGGTCGTGGAGAGCCGTTGCCCTGCGGTCAGCGGTCGCGCTCGGGGAGTTCGTCGTCCGAGATCGGCTCGGTGAGCTGATCATCGTGGTCGTGAGGTCCGCGCTCGCCGTCCCGCGCCTCGGACCGCTCATCCACACGGTCATCAGACGCGTGGCCAGCCGAGTCCCCGGACGCGTGCCCCGCCGTGTCGTCGGGATCCGCAGCCAATTCCGCAGCGGACTCCTCGCCGGTCCCGTCCCGCAACGGCTCGATGAAGTCCGTATCGACGCCGAACATGCGGTCCTCGTCCAGCGCCTCGAAGGCGGCGGTGTCGGAGAGGAGATCGTGCACCTCCGGCGTCTCCGCCAGCAGCGACTCGACCTCAGTCTCACTGAGCGGTGCGGGCGTCGCCGCGCCGAGGCCCGCCGACAGACCCGTGCCGACGGACCCGACCCGATCGACCAGGCGGTCGAGCATCCGCACGGCATCGTCCGTGATCTCGTCGTCGTGGGACTCGACGCCGTGGAGCAGCCAGCGGGCGATCTCGAGTTCGTGGTAAAGCGCGGTGCGGGTGCGCACCGCCGCCAGGGAACTGCGATCTCGCAGCGTGGCGTACCGGGCGAGCACGCCGTTCAGCACGTCGGGGCCGGCGCCCAGGAGCCACGCGAGATCACTCGCCGGATCGCCCACGGAGCACTCGGACCATCCCACGATCCCGGTGACCTCATCGTCGGTCACCCGGAAGTGCTCCGCCTCGAGCGAGCCGTGGATCATCGTGGGTTCGAAGTCCCAGAGGTCGCCCGCTTCGAGCACCCGGGTCCAGCGCGACAGGATCGTCTGGGGCACGAGGCGCGTGGACTCGGCACGATCGATGAGCCGGGTCGCCTGCAAGCGCAGATCCTGCGCAGACCGGATCGGCAGCCCGCCCTGGTGCGCGACGGACTGGGGCAGGCCGTGGATGGCCGCGATGGCCTGCGCGATCGGCTGGATGAGGAGCGAGTCGGCTTGGAGATCCTCGGCGTCGAACCGACCGCCATCGACGTAGGTCGTGACCACCGCGCGGCTGTCTCCCGCGCGGGTCATGCCGAGCGACTCCGGGATCGCGAACGGCAACGCCGCGCGGGATCCCTCGGTCAGGGCCGCGAGTCCGAGGAGCTCCGCGGACTGCTGCACCTCGGCGGCCTGCGAGCGCGGCACCCGCACGAGCAGCTCGTCCGTGCCGTCGGTCACGATCGCGGAGGCGAACGACTCGTCCTCCTCGTGGCCCCGGGCGCCGAGCACCACCAGACCCGGCACCGCGGAGGTGGCGAGCGCGGCTAGAGTAAATGGAATGCTGGCCATGTACATCAGCGTAGGCACCCCCGCCGAAACGGCAGTCACGCCACGCGCAATGCGCCGCACACCGGAGCGCCCGAGGAGCCGACAGAGAGGACCCTCGGAGCGCGGTGCCGCGGCGAGGCCGCACCGTCATCGAAGGGACCACCCATGAGCCAGCCACACCCGCCGTTCGCCGCGGGGATCCTCGACCGCGACGCGACGACCCGTCAGGATCCAGAACTGCTCGAGTCCGCCTGGGCGGAGCCGGGCGCCCGGCTCTTCCGGCTGCGCGGCGTCGAGATCCCGGTCACCACGGACGACGCGGGCACGACCCGGCTGGCGCTCTTGCCCACTGACGGCGCTCTGGCGCTCCAGGGAGAGGGTGCCGCGGTCGGCCACGTGTACGTCGGTCGCATGTCGGGGGCGCCGGTGTTCGCGATGCTCGTGGAGGAGGAGTCCGCCGCGCACGACGATACCGTGACCTGGCGTCACCCCTTCGAGGTGGGGAGCGGTTTGACGGACCTCGAGTGCGAGATCGTCGCCGTGGCATCCGCCCTGCTGCGCTGGCACGAGGCCGCCGAGTACTCGCCGCGCGACGGCGAGCCGACCGCGCCGGAGCTCGGCGGGTGGGGGCGCCGGGAGGCGCGCGGCGGCGAGCTCTTCCCGCGCACGGATCCGGCGGTCATCGTGCTGATCGAGCACGATGACCGGGTGCTGCTCGGATCCAACGCCCTCTGGGAGACCGGCCGATTCTCCCTGCTCGCGGGGTTCGTCGAGGCGGGCGAATCGCTCGAGCAGACGGTGCGCCGCGAGATCTTCGAGGAGGCGGGGGTGCACCTGGGTGAGATCGGCTACGTGGCCTCGCAGCCCTGGCCGTTCCCGCGCTCGCTCATGGTGGGCTTCCGCGCCCGCCTCGCGGATGGCGCGGACCCCGACGATCTGTCGCCCGATATCGAGGAGATCTCGGAACTGCGCTGGTTCACCCGGGACGAGATCCGGAACCCCGCTCCCGACCTCCGGCTGCCCATGCCGATGTCCATCGCGCGCTGGATGATCGACACGTGGGTGAACGAGGGGGATGACCGTGGCCGACGGCACTGACGACATTCTCGACGCGCTCGATCCCGAGCAGCGCGAGATCGCGGAGGCGCTGCGCGGCCCGGTCTCGGTGCTCGCGGGTGCGGGCACCGGCAAGACCCGCGCCATCACGCACCGGATCGCCCACGGCGTGCGGACCGGGGTGTACGCCCCGGAGCGTGTGCTGGCCGTGACCTTCACCCGGAAAGCGGCGGGGGAGCTGCAGGGTCGCCTGCGCGGACTCGGTGCCGACGGGGTGCGCGCGCAGACCTTTCACGGTGCGGCGCTCGGGCAGCTGAACCACTTCTGGCCGCAGCTCGTGGGCGGCGCGGCCCCCACGATGCTGCCCGGCAAGGTGGCGGTGGTGTCCCAGGTCGTCGAGTCGCTCGGACTGCACCCGAACAGCGAGGCGCTGCGGGATCTCGCGTCCGAGATCGAGTGGCGCAAGACCTCGATGCTCGGGATCGAGGAGTACGGGCGCCGGATCGCGGATCGCCCCGTGCCGCAGGGATTCACGCCGGAGCAGGTCGTCGACGTGCACCAGGGGTACGCGTCCCTCCTCGAGGAGCGCCGGCAGATCGATTTCGAGGATGTGCTCGTGCTGCTCGCGGGCATGCTCGAGACGGAACCGCTCGCCGCCGTGCAGGTCCGAGAGCGCTACCGCTTCTTCACCGTCGACGAGTACCAGGACGTGTCGCCGCTGCAGCACGCCCTGCTCCGCGTGTGGCTCGGCAATCGCGACGACGTCTGCGTCGTGGGCGATGCGAGCCAGACCATCTACTCGTTCGCCGGGGCGTCGAGTTCCTATCTGTTGCGGTTCGGGATCGAGTATCCGCACGCGCGGGAGATCCGATTGGAGCGCAACTACCGCTCGGCCGAGCCGATCGTCCGGCTCGCGAATCGGCTCATGCGGGATCGCCCCGGTGCGCTGACGCTGCGTGCGTCGCGCGACACGATCCAGGTCCCGGCACGACGTATGGACGCGGATGGGAGCCCCGTGAAGCCGGCGGCTCCTGCGGTCGCGGCGCCCACCTTCGAGTGGTTCGCGACCGAGCTCGACGAGGCGACCGCGGTCGCGGCGTCCATCGCCGAGGCGATCTCCCAGGGCACCCCCGCGTCCGAGATCGCGATTCTCTACCGCACGAACGCGCAATCGGCGCGCTTCGAGGAGGCTCTGCGCCAGCGCGAGATCGGCGTCCGTGTGCACGGCGCGCAGCGGTTCTTCGAGCGCGCGGACGTGCGTCAGGCGGTGATGATGATCCGCGGAGAGGCGAAGGTCGCCGACGGACGTCCGCTGTTCCAGATCGTGAGCGATGTGCTGCGCTCCGGCGGGTGGAGCTCCCGGCCGCCGGAGGGCGCAACGCAGCGCGAACGCTGGGAAGCGCTCAGCGCGCTGCTCTCGCTGGTCGACGAGATGCCACCCGGCACGGGGATCCAGGAGTTCAGTGAGGAGCTCCTCGCGCGGCAGCGTGCGCAGCACGAACCCACCCTCGAGGCCGTGACCTTGAGCGCGATCCACGCGGCGAAAGGCCTCGAGTGGTCGCTCGTGCACGTCGCGGGTATGAGCGAGGGGCTCCTGCCGATCGCCCACGCGGTCGACGAGGACAGCATCTCCGAGGAGCGGCGGCTCTGCTACGTCGCCTTCACCCGCGCGCGCGACACCCTGCGCCTGTCGGGCGTCGCGGGTGGGGCGCGATCCCGACGATCGCCGTCCAGGTTCATCGGAGAGGCCGGGATCGCGGCGTAGCCGCCGAGCACGCACACTCCGGGTGGGCGGCGACCGATTCCATCGAGATCGTGCCGACGGGCCGACCGCGGATGCACGGAATCGTGGCGCGGGAGGTGCGGACCCCCGAATCGCCCGCCGCCCAGTTGCGGATGAACACCGCCGCCCACGCCGCCGCCGCGTGCACCCCCGCGGCAGTCTCGGTGGACGGGCGCGATCCCGCGAGCTGCGCCGCGAGGATGGCGAGCGCCGGGTCGCGATCGAGTGCGGCGAGGCTCGTGCAGGTGTGACACGGTGCGCCCGCTCCCGATACGAGCGGACCGACGCGGATCGCCCGATCCGTGAACGCGACGATCAGGTGCGGTTGATCGACGGAGAGCCACCGCTGCGCGCGCTCCAGCGGTTCGAGATAGCGCTCCAGGAGCACCACGAGATCGAGGGAGTCGGCCGTCGACCCCTCGACGACGTCGCACACGCCCGCGGCTCGGAGCGCCGCATCGAATCCTGCGGCCGGCCGGCCGTCGTCACTCAGCCCGACGCGGACTCGCGGCTCATTGGGCTCGCCCTCGGAATCCCGATCCGCGGGCGGACCGGCGTCGGCGCCGTGCTCGATCTCCCGCCGCAGTACGGGGGCAAGCGTCGTGAGGAGCTCCCGCGCCTCCTGCGGGGTGGCCCCGAGTCGGCGCGCTGCTCGGCGCAGCTCGCCGTCCAGGACCCCGGTGCGGAGGGCACCGACCAGTCGCTGGACGCCCGCCGACGGCGCCCGGATCCGAGCGTCGGCATACTCGAAGCCGACGCGGAGGGTGTCGGCGTCCTCCCAGCACAGCGGGAGCGTGGGGTCGATGCGGGTGAGATGGAGCGGCATGCCCCGATTGTGCCCCGGGTTGGATCACCCGGTTGCGCTGTCCACACCCGGACCCGTGTTCTGGACGTGGAACGTCTGGGGTCACTGGGTGTGCGGGGCGAATGGTCCCGACACCCCGGTGCTACGGCGCGGGTGCCGGGCCGTCGTCGGCCCGGTCGTCGTGCGGCGGACGATCGCCATCGTGCGGGGGGAGCTCGCCGTCGAGCAGCTGCGCGAGGGCGGCATCGAAGTCGTCCGCGTCGGTCTTCGACTCCGACGTGGCTCCGGCCAACCCGAGTCGTTCGAGCAGGCGGGCCGGGTGATCCAGCTCCTCGGCCGTCGGCAGCAGGTCGGGGTGGGCCCAGAGCCCGTCGCGCACCTGCGCATCGCCGCGTTCGCCGACCAGACGCCACAGGGCTGCAGCGTCGCGTAGGCGGCGGGGCCGCAGTTCGAGCCCGACGAGCGCGCTGAACGCGTGCTCCGCAGGGCCCCCGGTCGCGCGTCGACGGCGGACCATCTCGGCGATGGCGTCGGCTCCCGGGAGGCGTTTCGCAGCGTCCGCCGTCACCACGTCGACCCATCCCTCGACGAGCGCCAGCATGGTCTCGAGCCGCGCGTGCGCCGCCTCCTGGGCCTCGGTCTTCGGCGGAATCAACGCGCCGTTCGAGAGGAGCTCCTGGAGCTGCTCGGGGTGGGCCGGATCGATGTCGCGTGCCACCTCCTCGATCCGATCGGTGTCGATCCGGATCCCGCGCGCGTAGTCCGTGATCGCGGAGAGCAGGTGCAGCCGGAGCCACTTCGAGTGCCGGAAGAGCCGCGCGTGGGCGAGCTCGCGCACGGCGAGGTACAGGGTGACGGCCTCGACGTCCTGGTCGAGTCCCTCGGCGAAGGACGCGACACCCCCGGGGAGCAGGGCGCCCCCCTCGCGTCCGGGACCGGTGAGGAGCGGGATCCCGATCTCACCCGCCGACACGACCTCACCCGAGAGCTTGCCGATGATCGTGCCGAGCTGGACCGCGAAGAGGGCCCCGCCCACACTGCGCAGCATCGGCGCCGCACCCTGCAGTGCGTCCCCGAGCTCCTCGGGCATCTGCGACTGGAGGGCGCCCATGAGCGCCTGCGTCACCGACTCGGCGACCGGCTCGGCCATGCTGATCCAGGTATCGACCGACTGCTGCACCCACTCGATGCGGCTCAGCGCGCGCGGCGCGTCGGAGGTCGGTCCGATCTCGGTGACCTCGTCGAGCCAGAGCGTCGCGACCGGGAAGGCGCGGAGCACGGACGCGGGATCGTGCGCGGCACCGCCGTCACTGGCGACCTCAATCGCGGTGCGACGGGTCGCCGACCAATCGATGCCGTCGGTGGGCTGCTGCATCGCGCCCCGCAGGGTGTTGAAGAGTCCCTGCATCGCGGCCGGATCGCCGGGGATCCCGGCGGCCTTCGCCAGTTGCTCGGGGTCGAAACCGCCCTCGGGGGCGCCGTTCCCGGAGAGCATGTCGCGCAGGATCCGCTGCAGCTCGTCGAAGTCGGGGTTTCCGCCCTGGTTGCCGGAGTCGTCGTGATCGTTCGCGCTCATACCGCTCTCCTCAGTCGTCCCTGTCAACGCTACGGCACACCACCTGGATACGCCTGCTAGATTGACCCGGTCGGCGGCGATTCCATTGCGCCGACTGCGAACAGCGCGCGGCCCGAGCGGGCGGGGCGGTCACGGGGAGACGGGTGCGGCACGACATGATCGACGAGGAGCGCGAGCGGCGCCGGGTCCGGATCCTGCTCGGGATCGCGATTCTCGCCTGCCTGACCCTGCTGGCCGCCGTCATCCCGTCGCCGTTCGCCATCGAGCGACCCGGTCCCGTCGTGAACACGCTGGGCGAGGTGGCGATCGAGGACGAGACCATGCCCGTCATCGCGATCCTCGACGCCGAGACCTATCCGACCACGGGCGAACTCAATCTGCTCACCGTGTCGATTGCGGGCGGCCCCGAGCACCCCGTGAGCTGGCTGTCGCTCGTGCCGGCGCTGCTCGACCCCTCGCAGCGTATTGCTCCGCGCAACGAGTTCTTCCCGGAGGGGGTGAGCGAGCAGGATCGAGAGGCGGCGAACACCGTCATGATGGACACCTCGCAGATGCAGTCCGCGGCTGCCGCCTTCCGCGAGCTCGGAGAACCCGTCGCCGTCGAGTTGCGGGTTGCCGGTGTCTCCGAGGACGGACCGGCCGAGGGGATCCTGCGGGTCGACGACGTCATCGAGGGCATCAACGGGTCGCCGGTCGCTGACTTCGCGGCGCTGCGGTCCGCGATCGTCGACTCGGGCGTCGACGCGGCGCTCACGATCCAGGTGCGTCGCGACGGCGAGTCGACCGAGGTATCGGTGACCCCGCGGCTGCCCGAGGGCGGCACGGAGCCCATGCTCGGCGCAGTGATCTCGTCGAGCTACGACCTGCCGGCCGAGGTCGACATCAGCCTGTCCCAGATCGGCGGGCCCAGCGCGGGCATGATCTTCGCGCTCGGGATCTACGACCAGCTGACCCCCGGGGGTCTCCTCGACGGGCTGACCGTGAGCGGCACCGGCACGATCTCGGACGAGGGCGTCGTCGGGCCGATCGGCGGGCTCGCGCAGAAGATGTGGGCCGCGTCGCGCGCGGACAGCGATCTGTTCCTGATGCCGGTTGCGAATTGCGCGGATCTGCCATCGCGGATCCCCTCCGGGCTCACGGTCGCCCCGGTCGAAACGCTCGCCGAGGCCATCGACGCCATCGAAGGCGCGACGGCGGGGGAGACCCCGGCCGGCATCGAACGCTGCGACGCCCCGTAGCCCAGGCCACCGGGGCCTTTGTCAGCGGCGCCCGATACAGTGGTCGGGAACCCGCCCGGCACACCCGTGTGCACTTTGGACAGGAAAGTAAAACGACGTGACCGACCAAAACGTAGGTGCGCCGGCTACTCGTCAGCGCAGACTCTCCCCGCTCGCCATCACCATCGTGATTGTCGTGCTTCTGATCCTCGGCTTCCTCGCGGTCGCCGCCGTGCTGGCGGAGGTGTTCTGGTATCGCCAAGTCGGGTTCCTCCCGGTATTGACCACGCAGTGGATCGCAGCCGGGGTCATGTTCCTCATCGGCTTCTTCGGCATGGCCGTGCCGGTGTTCTTCGCCATCGACCTGGCGTACCGCAAGCGGCCCGTCTACGCGCGGCTGACCGCGCAGCTCGACCGGTACCAGGAGCTGTTCGAACCGCTCCGGCGCCTCGTCAAGTGGGGCCTGCCCGCAGTGATCGGCCTGTTCGGCGGTTTCAGCACGGCGACGCAGTGGCAGCGCGTGCTGCTCTGGATGAACAGTGAGCCGACCGGCACCACGGACGCGCAGTTCGGGATCGACGTCTCCTTCTACCTCTTCGACCTTCCGGTGCTGCAGGGCATCGTCGGCTTCGCCTCGGCCGTCGCGCTGGTCGCGCTCATCGCCGGCGTCGCCACCAGCTACCTCTACGGCGGCATCTCCTTCTCGGGCCGTGATGTGCGCGTCTCCAAGGCCACGCGCATCCAGGCCGCGATCCTCGCCACGATCTACCTCCTACTGCAGGCCGCGAGCCTGTGGCTCGACCAGTACCGCTCCGTGAACGATCCGAACGGGCTGCTCACCGGTGCGATGTTCCAGGACGTGCACGCGGTGATCCCGGGCAAGCAGATCCTTGCGGGGATCGCGCTCATCGTTGCAGTGCTCTTCCTGATCACGGCGTTCACCGGCAAGTGGCGTCTCCCGGTCATCGGCACCGCGCTCTTCCTGGTCTCCAGCATCGTGCTCGGCATGGGCTACCCCTGGGCTGTGCAGCAGTTCCAGGTGCGCCCCGACGAGAAGAGCCTCGAGTCCGAGTACATCGAGCGCAACATCGCCGCGACCCGCGAGGCCTTCGGCGTCGACGAGGTCGAGGTCGAGCGCTACGACGCGGTGACCGACGCCGAGCCGGGCGCGCTGCGCAACGACGCCGTCGCCACCGCGAACATCCGCATCATGGACCCCGAGATCATTTCCCGGACCTTCGCGCAGCTCGAGCAGAGCAAGCAGTACTACACGTTCCCCAACTCGCTGAACGTCGATCGCTACGTGATCGACGGAGAGGTCGAGGACACGGTCTCGGCGGTGCGCGACATCGACATCACGGATCAGGAGGGCTGGTACAACCGGACCCTCGTGTACACGCACGGGTACGGTCTCGTCGCGGCGTACGGCAACCAGCGCTCCCCGGGCGGTGAGCCCGTGTTCCTCGAGAGCGGGATCCCGACGAGCGGCAAGCTCGGTGAATTCGAGCCCCGCGTGTACTTCGGCATGAACTCGCCCGAGTACTCCATCGTCGGAGGCGAGCGGGACAAGCCGATCGAGCTCGACTTCCCCGCGGACGCCGAGAGCACCGCCGAGGCGGCCGCCGAGGACGCCGACGACGCGACCCCGGCGGAGGAGGCGACTCCGGCCGAGCCGGAGAACGCGGATGCGGCGCAGGTCGAGGCCGACGTCGCCGAGGCGGACGCCGCTGCCGAGGAGGAGCAGGCGGTCGAGGAGGTCGACGGCAGCCGTCAGAACCTCACCACGTTCGCCGGCGACGGTGGGCCGGAGCTCAGCAACATCTTCACGAAGCTGATCTACGCGCTCAAGTTCCAGGACATGGAGGTGCTGCTGTCCGGCGCCGTGGTCGACGGGTCGCAGATCCTCTACGATCGCAACCCGATCGAGCGCGTGCAGAAGGTCGCGCCCTACCTGACCCTCGACGCAGCGCCCTACGCATCGGTCGTCGACGGCAAGGTCGTCTGGATCGTCGACGGCTACACCACGTCCTCCGAGTACCCGTACTCGGAGCAGAAGGACCTCAACGAGGTGACCGTGGACGCGGACAACGAGCGGGTGAGTCTCATGACGAAGCCGGTCAACTACATCCGCAACTCGGTGAAGGCCACGGTCGATGCGTACGACGGCAGCGTGACGCTGTACGCGTGGGACACCGAGGATCCGGTGCTGAAGGCGTGGAGCAAGGTGTTCCCCGGCACGCTGCAGAGCGTCTCGGAGATGAGCGGCGACCTGCTCAGCCACGTCCGGTACCCGACCGATCTCTTCAAGATGCAGCGCGAGGTCCTGAGCAAGTACCACGTGACCGACGCCGGTGCCTTCTACTCCGAAGAGGACGCGTGGCGTACGCCCAACGATCCGGTCGCCGCGACCGGGGACGGCACGACCGCGCCGGCGCAGCCGCCGTACTACCTGACGCTCTCGGCGGGTGCCGGAGCGGAGCCGAACTACTCGATCTACTCCACCTACATCCCGGACGCCCGGGGCGAGGGAGCCCGAGACATCCTGACCGGGTATCTCGCGGCCGACTCGAACGCCGGCGCGGAGGCGGGCACGGTATCGGACGGCTACGGGTCGCTGAAACTGCTGACGCTGCCGAAGGGCAATACGATCCCCGGCCCCGGCCAGGTGCAGAACAGCTTCAATACCGACCCGAAGGTGTCGACCGAGCTCAACCTGCTCCGTCAGGGCGAGACCACGGTGCGCAGCGGTAACCTGCTGACCCTCCCGGTCGGCGGCGGGCTGCTCTACGTGCAGCCGGTCTACATCGAGGCATCATCGGGCACACGGTTCCCGCTGCTCCAGAAGGTGCTCGTGTCGTTCGGCGACCAGATCGCGTTCGAGGACACGCTGGACGAGGCGCTCGACGTGCTCTTCGGCGGAAACTCGGGAGCGAGCGCCGGTGACGGCGACGCGGTGGACGGCGAGGAGCCCGCGGCCCCCGACACGGGGGACACGGCGACCGGTGGGGACACCGGGGCCACCGGTGGGGGCACGGGCACGAGCGCGACGCTGGAAGCGGCGCTGCGCGAGATGCAGAGCGCCATCACCGATCGTGAGCAGGCGATGAAGGACGGCGACTGGGCCGCGTACGGTGTGGCCGACGAGCGGCTGAAGGCCGCTGTGGAGGCCGCGCTCGAGGCGCAGTAGCGGATCCGCCTCCGGGCCCGGGACACCGGGCCCGGAGGCGGTGCGCAGCACGAAGGCCCGGTCTCACTGAGACCGGGCCTTCGCTGTTTCCGTTGCGGGGGCAGGATTTGAACCTACGACCTCCGGGTTATGAGCCCGGCGAGCTACCGAACTGCTCCACCCCGCGGCACAAGATAGGAGCCTAGCAGTCTCTCTGAGCTCGACGCGAACCGAGCGGTGCACCCGGGCGTGGGCGGTGCGGGTGGCCGAGCGCCGTGTTCGTCGCTCACAATCGACCGCGCTCGACCCCTCGGCCGCGGGCCGGCTGCGGACCCGTGAAACGCGAAAATCCCGGTCTCACTGAGACCGGGATTTTCATGCCGCTGTGCGACGTTCCGTTGCGGGGGCAGGATTTGAACCTACGACCTCCGGGTTATGAGCCCGGCGAGCTACCGAACTGCTCCACCCCGCGGCACAAGATATGACTCTAGCACGCCCCTCGACGTCACGCGAATCGAGCCTGTTCGGGCGCGGCGTCGTGCCCTCCGGAGCCTGTGGACAGACGATCCGGGCAGTCGCCGGTCGGATCCACCATGGAGGCGCGGCAGGGCGGACCTCCGCGGCGGGCTCTGCGGGTACCTCGGTGCCACGCCCCGCCGGACCACCGAAGGAGCAGGCATGCACGAGCAGGAACAGGCACGGAGAATCGCGGAGGACTTGTGGCGACCGGATGGGGCTGACGCAGCCGCGGAAGGGAAGCCCTCGAGAGGGCACTGGCGCCGGCTGGTGCTCCGCATCGCGGCGCCGCTGGCGGCGGTGATCGCGGTGGCGACCGGGATCACGGGGGCGAGTACCGCGTACGCGGCGGCCGAGGGTCCGGGGGTGCGTCTCGGAGGTGTGTTCGTCGGCGCGTACGTGACCTCCACGAACGGGTCGAACGCCTTCTGCGCGGAGCCCGACGGCGACAACCCGACCGCGGAGGTTCCGGCGACACGGATGACCAGTCTGCGGGGGTACCTGATGCAGTCGACCGGGCACTGGGTGGCACCGTACGCGAACGAGCAGGGGCTGCGCATGATGAACTACGTGACGGCGACCTACGGCACCCTCGGCGCCGGCGACGACTGGCAGAACAGCCAGGCGGCGGCCGTCGCGTTATCGATCTGGACCATTCGCGGGTGGGAGGACGGGGTCGTCGCCGGGTGGGTTGAGACGATTCGCGGCCTCGCGCCGGTGGCCGTCCGGTCGCTGGCCGATCGATTTGTCAGTGAGGCGGCGGGTGCGGTGACCGCCCGGATCGTCCCACCGGCCGAACCGTCGGTCACGTGGAGCAGTGAGCGCGAGGCGGTCGTGACGGTCCCGGTCGGCTACGAGCGCTTCCACGCGGCATCCGGCGGCCGGCTCGTCGGGAACGCTCCTGCCGGCGTCGCCTTCGCGAACGATGGCACGACTGCCACCCTCGACCCCGCACGCGCGCACACTCTGTCGATCGAGTCCCTGCCGACACTGTCGTCCCCGCGGATCCTGCCGCTCGAGCTGCGAGCCGAGTGGTCGCAGCAGCTCACGCGCTGGCCCGCTGAACTCTGGGGCTTCCAGCCCGGGGCGGACGCGTCGGATCAACTGCTCGTGGTCGGTGGTGGGGGTGAGGTGCAGTCGGACGCGGGCGTGTGGACGAAGACCGTCGCACCGTCGGAGCCCCGGGCGTTCGAGCCGATCGTCACCACGCAGGTCGCGCAGGCGCGCTTGAGCCCGGGCGATGCGTATCTCGATCGCGTGACTTTCGGGATCGCCCCGGGGTCCGCGGCGTGGCCGAGCTATTGGGCCGACGGGGCCTGGCATCCCCGGGCCGTGCGGGCGACCGGAACCCTCTACGGCCCGCTCGCCGAGCGTCCCGAGCCCGCGGCGCAGGTCCCCGACGATCCCGCGCCCCCGATCGTCGGCACGGCGGTCGTCGAGGCAGAGCAGGGCGCTGGGACCTACGACGTGCCCCTCGACGTCCCCGAGGCTCGGGCCGCCGGGTTCTACACCTGGGTGTGGGAGGTCGACGGAGAGGATCAGCCCGACGTGATCCAGACCGGGACTCCGGAGGCGTGGCACGTCGCCGGTGCGTACCGTTTCCAGGACGGCTTCGGGCTGGCGGAGGAGACGCACCTTCGTCCGATGGAGTTCACGATCACCACGGCGCTCCGAGAGACCGAGCTGCCTCCCGGCGAAGCCACGGAGGACGTGATCACGGTGGATCCCGGGCCGGGCGGCTGGCTCCGCGCGGATGGCGAGCCGGCGCCGGTCACCTTCCGGGCGACCGTCACCGAGGTCGACGGCGTTCCGGTCCGTGCGCCCCGGGCGCCCGACGGAGCGACGGTTCGCGCGACGGAGCGGGTCACGGTGAGCTCCGCGGACGCGCCGATCACGGTTCCCGTGGACGTGCCGCTGCGGCGAAACGGTGGGGTGACCGTGCAGGTCTGCGTGCTCGCGGAGGACCAGACGGAGTCGGTCCGCGAGCTCGTCGTCGAGGGATGCGACGACTGGGGCGTCCCCGAGGAGTCCGCGCGGATCGTGCTGCCCCGGGTGATGACGGTCGCGCAGCGTTCGGGCTTGGTCGGCCAGACGATCCACGATGTGGCGTCCGTCCGAGGTCGAGTGCCTCAGCAGTCGAGCCTCGGATTCACCGTGTACCTGCAACCCGAGGTCGGAGCGGTGAAGATGGACGCGCACTGGCGCCCGGTGCTCAGCCGCAGCGGCGTGCCGGAGCGCTGGACGGCGACCGAGCTCGCGCATCTCGATGCGCGCGAGAAGTGCCTCGCGCAACCTGTGGCGCGTACCGCACGGGTTCGGATCGAGGGCCCGGGCGAGGTGCGCTCGCCCGACGTCGTGCCGCGGAGTGCGGGCACGGTGCGCTGGGTGGAGGATCTTGCGGTCGAGGATCCCCGAGACCGATCGAGCGTCGAGCTTCACCGCGGCGTCTGCGGAGCAGCGCAGGAGACGACGGAGGTGCGGCGCGCCGAGTCCGAGCTCGCGAGCACGGGTGGGGCGACCTGGGGTGCGCTTGCCGGCAGCGCGGCGCTGCTGCTCTCGGGGGCGGGCTTGGTCGCGCTGGCGAGCAGGGCCGTCCGACCTCGACGATCGGCGTGAGGAGTGGGATGGTGGGGGTGCTGGTGGATCCCGCAGAGCTTATGCAGGCCTCGCAAATGCTATTCATAGATTCGCGGGCCAAGCTAGGGGCATACGAAGGGAGTCCCCATGACCACCACCCCCGACCACGACTCGACCGGCTCGCCGCAGGGCTCGACGCCGAACGCTGCGACGCCGGACGCGTCGTCGCCGAACGCTCCGGCGTCGAATACTCACCCGCCGGCTGGCCCGGAACGGACCGGCACGGAGCCGACTGCGCAGTTCACGCAGTCCCAGCCGACGGTTCCCCTGCACGACGCGCTGCCCCAGGCGCCGGGCGCCCCGATGGTGCAGGCCCCTCACACCGCTCCGGTCTACGGCCACGCTCCGGCCCCCGCCTACGCGGCCCACCAGGTTCCGGGGGGCGCAGGGTACCCGCCGCCGAACGACACATCCGCGTTCTCAGCGCCCGCGGCGGAAGCGGAGCCGCAGACGCACTCCGCGCAGCCGAAGAATCGCACGGGGGCGCTCCTCGCCGGGCTTGCGATCGGCGCCCTGCTCGGTGGCATCGTCGGCGGCGGCGTCGCGGCGGTCGTCTCGTCCAACACCCAGGCGCCCGTGGTCGCAGAGGGTGGGGGCACGCTGACGCTGAACAACCCCGATAGCGCGACGACGATTTCCGGTGTCGCCGCGGTCGCAACCCCGAGCGTGGTGACCCTCGAGGTCTCCGGTGGGAGCGCGAGCGGATCGGGCTCCGGGGTGATCTACCGCGAGGACGGGTACATCATCACCAACGCGCACGTCGTCACGCTCGACGGCGCCGCGGGATCCGATGCCGCGATCCGCGTGAAGCTGAGCGACGGCCGCATCCTCGACGGCGAGCTCGTCGGGGTCGATCCCTACGCAGATCTCGCGGTCGTCAAGGTCGAGGCCGACTCTCTGCCGGCCATCACGATCGCAGATTCGTCCGCCCTGAACGTCGGCGACGTGACGGTCGCGATCGGCGCCCCGCTGAACCTCGCCAACACGGTCACGAGCGGTGTCATCAGTGCGATGAGCCGGGGGATCTCGGTCGGCAGCCCGCTGATCCCGCAGGATCCGTCCGCCGAGGGGGAAGAAGAGCCGCAGCCCGACGACGGCGGCCAGGGCACGCTGCCCTGGGACTTCCGGTTCGGCACGCCCGATGACGGCGGCCAGGGTGCGCAGCAGCAGGCCGCGTCGGGTACTGTCACCCTTCCGGTCATCCAGACGGACGCGTCGATCAACCCGGGCAACTCAGGCGGTGCCCTGCTCGACGCCAATGGCGCGCTCATCGGGATCAACGTCGCCATCGCGTCGACCTCGACCACGGGGGAGACGGCGGGCAGCGTGGGACTCGGGTTCGCGATCCCGTCGAACCTCGCCCAGCGCGTCGCCGACGCGCTGATTGCGGGGGAGCAGCCGTCGCACGGCCTCCTCGGTGCCTCGGTCGTGGATTCCAGCCAGGATACCGACGACGATCGGAACGTCGCCGGCGGCCTGATCGTCGAGGTCACGCCGGGCGGCGCGGCGGAGGAAGCCGGGCTGCGGTCCGGAGACGTGATCACCGGGGTCGATGGCACGCCCGCCGTCGATGGAACGTCGGTGTCGGCGCTCATCCGCATGCACGAGGGCGGCAGCACGGTCACGATCGACTACTCGCGCGGCGGCAAGGTCGGTCAGACCGAGGCCACGCTCGGCAAGCTGGAGTGGTAGCGGTCGAGAGTCGCTAGCGGCGCAGGATGGGCGGGGCTCCTCGGGAGTCCCGCCCATCCTGTTGTCCGACCCATGGCCTACAGTTGAGACAATGAAGACTGGTGGATTCAGCTTCGAGCGCGGCAACCTCGCCAAGCTGCTCGCGCTCCCGAAATACGTGCTTTCCGTCGTCGTCGCCTGGTTCGTGCCGCGAGTGCCGGGGCGGTGGGTGTTCGGCAGCGGCAGCGGAGTCGGAGAGGGCGCGCTCGCCGTGGCCCGCCAGTTGCGCCGGGACGAGCCGGAGGCGAGGATCACCTGGCTCGTCGCCGATGAGGCCGAGTCCGAGCGCGCCCGCGCGGAAGGCTTCGAGCCGGTCCTGCGTCAGAGTCGGGCCGGCTATTGGGCCACGCTGCGCGCGGGGTGCATCGTTGTGACCCACGGGCTCGGCGACGCGAACCGCTTCGGGGTCATGGGGGGGTGGGTCCTGCAGCTCTGGCACGGCGCGCCGCTCAAGCGGTTGCACCTCGATTCGCCGGTCACGACCTCGGTGCGCGGACCCGCCATCGTTCGCTCGCTGCTGCGCCGCATGGTCGTCGTGGGCACGCGTCAGGTCGACCTCTACGTCGCGGGCTCGCCGCTCGCCGCCGAGCGGTTGCGGTCGGCCTTCCGCGTCGATCCCGGTCGCGTCCAGGTCCTCGGGGATCCGCGCGACGACGCACTGGCCGTCGAGCTCGCGCGTGGCGGAGTCGACAGCCCATCCCGCGACCGGCTCCGCGCACTCCTCGGAGACGCGGGCGCCGCGATCTCGGAACGCGCGGAGATCCTGCTCTACGCACCCACTTGGCGCGACGGGGAACCCGACCCGGCGACCACCTCGGGGGAGGACGCCGCGCGCATCCACGCGGTGCTGGACGACCTGGACGCGCACCTGGTCATCCGCTCCCACCCGCTCGGCCGAGGGGCCTACGACGCTCTCCTCTCGAGTGCGAGGGTGCACGCGCTCGGCGCGGATCTGGTGCGTGACATCACCCCGCTGCTGGGCGCCTTCGATACCGCGATCACCGACTACTCCTCGATCGCGGTCGACTTCGCCCTCACGGGCCGCCCCATCGTCTGGTTCGCACCCGATCTCGAGCACTACGAGCAGACGCGCGGGCTGTACGAGCCCCTCGCGGTCACGACCGGCGGGCGGATCGAGCGCGACTGGCAATCGGTGGCCGAGCGCATGCGGGCGCTGCGCCCCGGAACCGTCGACCGGCGCGCAGCCGAGGCGGAGACGCGCGCACTGGCCGCACGATTCCACCGCTATCCCGAGGGAGGCGCGGCGGCTCGGGTGCTCGCTGAGGTGCGTCGCCTGCGGTTGCCGGATCACGAACTCGTCGCCCCCAACGCGGTCTTCTTCGAGAGCTTCTACGGACGCCAGATCACGTGCAATCCGCTCGCGCTCGATCGCGAGATCGCGCGTCGCGCACCCGAGATCACCCGCTACTGGAGTGTCATCGATGAGCGCCAGGCGGTACCCGACGGTGCCGTACCGGTGCTCGTGGGCGGCCGTGAGTGGGCGGCGGTGCGGAGGGTCGCCCCGCTGCTGGTCGTGAACGATTGGCTGCGCGGCGGGTTCCGGCGCCGGCGGGGCCAGACGGTGCTGCAGACGTGGCACGGCACGATGCTCAAGCACCTCGCCCTCGGCCGGCCGAACGTCGGGCTGCGCACCCGGCTCGCGATCCGGCGAGAGAGCCGGCGGTGGAGCCTGATGCTCTCGCAGAACCCGCACTCCACCGCGGTGTTCCGTGAGAGCTACGCCTTCCCGGGCGAGATCCTCGAGACCGGGTATCCCCGCGACGACCGGCTCGCGCGCGCGATGATCGGCACGGAGCGCAACCCCATCGAGGTGCTCCGGGCGCGTGCGGCGCTCGGCGTGCCACCCGAGGTCTCGGTGCTCGTCTACGCCCCGACCTGGCGCGACGGTGGCGTCACGCTCGTCGACGACCTCGACGTGCGGCGACTCGCCGAGGAGCTCGGCGATGACTGGGTGGTCGTCGCACGCGGACACACTCGCACGCACGCGTTCGGCCGGTACGGCGGCCGCGTCATCGACGCCTCGCAGCACCCGGACGTCAACGACGCGATCCTCGCCGCCGACCTGCTCGTCACCGACTACTCGTCGATCATGTTCGACGCCGCGGTGGCGCGGGTGCCTCTGGTGTTCTTCGTCCCCGATCTCGCCGCGTACCGGGATCGCGAGCGCGGCTTCACCTTCGACTTCGAGCGCGAGGCCCCGGGGCCCCTGCTGGCCGAGCGGGCGGCGGTCGTGGCTCACGCCCGGGAACTCCGCGCCGAGGGGTCTCGCGCGACGTGGGTCGTCGACTCGGCCGGCGCGGCCGAGGCCTGGCGCGCGCGGTTCGCCCCGCACGACGACGGACACGCCGCGGAGCGGGTCGTCGACGCGCTGGTCGACCGCGCCGCCCTGCCGTCCGGGGCCTGACGGCGCAGGGCAGAGGCGGCCCGTCTACATCCGGGAGCGGTCGACGACCCGGCCGCCGCCGAGGGTGATGCCGCGCAGGAACCCGCTGCCCCAGCACACGTGCATGGTGACGAGCGTCACGGCGGTGAGGAGTCGATCCCGGATCCCGCGCTGCTCGGGGATCCGCAGGGTCGCGACGGCGATGGCGAGGAGATACGCGGCCAGCGGGGCGAGCAGCACCGGCCAGCCCGAGGCCCAGGGGAGGACCCCGGTGACCAGCAGCGCGAGGGCAACGAGGCTGACCGCGAGTGCCACGACGAGCGCCCCCGGGGCGAAGAAGCGGATCGGATTGGCACCGCCGTACTTCCGCACGAGCACGGCGCGCCAGGTGCCGGTGGCGAAGAACTGCTTCGCGAGGTCGCCGAGGCTCGCTCGCGGGTGGTACGTGACCTGCAGCCGCGGTTCGAACCAGATCCGACCGCCCGCGCGTCGGATGCGCAGGTTGAGCTCCCAGTCCTCGCCGCGCAGGATCGCCGGGTCGTAGCCGCCGACCGCGTCGAGCGCCTCGCGCCGGAAGATCCCGAGGTACGCGGACTCCGCGGGGCCCGGCTCGCCGTCGCCGTGGTAGGCGCCGCCGCCGAGGCCGAACGGGCTGTTGTAGCACCGTGCGATGGCGCGCTGCACGGGCGTCGAGCCCGCGGCACGCATGATCCCGCCGACGTTCGCGGCCGACTCCCGGCGGAGCGCCTCGATGCCGCGGCGGGTGTAGTCGGGTGTGAGTTCGGAGTGAGCGTCGACCCGGATCACCACGGGGTGCCGGCTCGCCGCGATGGCCGCGTTCAGGCCCGCCGGGATGTCGCGCTGAGGGTTCTCGACCAGTCGCACCCGCGGATCCTCGGCGGCGAGAGCCCCGGCGATCTCGTCGCTGCGGTCGCGGGAGGGCCCGAGCGCGAGCACGATCTCCTTCTCGCCCGGATAATCCTGGGCGAGGATCGTGCGCACCGCCGCCTCGAGAAACCCCTCCTCGTTGAGCACGGGCATGACGTAGCTGACGGCGGGGAGCTCGGGGAGGGGCGTCAGGATCACATCAGCATCCTCCCACAGGGCGTCTGCGTGGTGTCCCCGTGTCTGCCCCGGCGCAACCTGCCCGTTGCCAGGGAGCGGCGCCGTGCTCGCGCGCCGGCACTCCCGCAGAGATCTGCGTTCCGGCTGAGGGGTTTCGGTGATCCCGTCAGCCGGAACGCAGATCTCTGCAGGGGGACCGGCGCTACCCGACCGGCACTGCACCACCCGCGGCGACCGCGCAACCCCGCCCCCGCCCCACCCCCGCGCCCGCCCCGCTCCGCCCCCCCATCGCCCCGCCCCGCACCTCACCGCCCCACACCCGCCCCGGTGCACGGTTCCGTCAGCGTGGCGCGTTATCCTTGCGGGATGCAATTGGCGAAAGACGGCAAACGAGCGGTACGGCTCGTCAAGCGGGTCCTGAAAGGACGCCGCGCATTCTTTGAGCTCCGCACCCTGCTCGCGGAGCGGGGGCCGTTGCCCGCGCAGCACTACCGCGTCGGCGTCTACTTCGCGGACAGCGACGTCAACATCTACCAGATGCGGCAGTGGTACGCCCCGCTGCAGGAGCTGTCGCAGCGCTGGCCCGTGCTCGTGCTCGCGCGCAACGCCTCGGGCGCGCGTCAGCTCGTGGACGAAAGCGGCCTCGACATCGCGTTCGTCCCAAAGGTCACAGACCTCGAGCAGGTGATCGAGGAGCAGCGCCTCGACGTGATCCTGTACGTGAACCAGAACACCCGTAACTTCCAGATGATGCGCTACGGCGACTGCTGGCACGTCTTCGTCAATCACGGCGAGAGCGACAAGATGTACATGACGAGCAACCAGCACAAGTGCTACGACGTCGCGCTTGTCGCGGGCGACGCCGCCCGGGCGCGGTTGTCGCAGGCGCTGTGGGACTACGACGTGGACCGGTCGACCATCGCGATCGGGCGCCCGCAGACGGATCACCTGAGCGGTGCGCCGCCGTTCACCCCCGACGACCGGACCGTCGTGTTCTACGCCCCGACGTGGGAGGGCGACCGCCCGGCCGCGTGCTACGGATCCGTCGCCACGCACGGGGAGACGCTCGTGCGCGAGCTGCTCGCGACCGGCACCCACCGCGTCGTCTACCGGCCCCACCCGCGCAGCGGCGTCGTCGATCCGGCCTTCGGCGAGGCGAACCAGCGCATCATCGCGATGATCGCGGAGGCGAACCAGCAGGATCCCGAGGCGCATCACGTCTACGACACCGCGCCGACCCTCGGCTGGCAGCTGAGTCTCCCCGACGTCGCGATCTGCGACATCTCCGCCATGGTCTACGACCGGCTCGCCACGGGCAAGCCGCTCATGGTCACGAAGCCGGTCGCTCCCGAGGCGTCGGTCGACGAGGGCGGCTACCTCAGCGTGTGCGAGTGGCTGGAGGCCGTCGACACCCCCGGCATCGTGGGTCAGGTCGAGCGGGTGATCGCGGACGATGCCGCGCGGGAGCGCCTCGGCAGCTGGTCGCAGCACTACTTCGGCGACACGACGCCCGGTGCGCCGACCCGGCGCTTCCACGAGGCCATCGAGACGCTCATCGCCCGCGCCGAGGCGCAGCGCTCCGAGCGGCCGAGCGCCGACGCCCGGGCCTGACGCGTCAGACGGGGTGGTCCTCGGCGTACTGCGCGAGCACGTCGTCGATGGGGCCGTCGAGCACGAGCGCGCCCTTGTTCAGGTATAGGCCCCGCGTGCAGAAGCGCCGGAGGTCCCGCTCGTTGTGCGAGACGAGGAAGAGCGTCTTGCCCTCGGCGAGCAGCTCCTCGATGCGCTGGTAGCACTTCGCGCGGAACGCCTTGTCGCCGACGGCGAGCACCTCGTCGACGAGCAGCACGGGCTCGTCCAACTGCGAGATGACGGCGAAGGCGACCCGCACCTTCATCCCGCTCGACAGGTGTTTGAACGGGGTGTCGATCACGTCACCGGCACCCGCGAACTCGATGATCGAGTCGAAGCGCGCGGCGATCTCGCGTTTGCCGAGCCCGTGCAGTCCGGCCGTGAGCTGCACGTTGTCGCGCACGGTGAGATCGCCGACGAAGCCGCCGGTGATCTCGATGAGCGGTGCGACCCCGCCGTGCACTTGCACCCGGCCCTCGTCGGGGAAGAGCACCCCGGCGACGAGCTTCAGGAGCGTCGACTTGCCCTGGCCGTTGCGGCCGACCACGCCGATCGCCTCGCCGGGCTGCACCGTGAAGGAGATGTTGCGCAGGGCCCAGAAGTCGCCCGGGCGGGCGCGACGGACGCCACGTGCGAAGAGGTCCTTGAAACTGCGGCGGGATCCGCGGTTGCGGCGGAAGCGCACGCCGAGGTCAGAGGCCGTGATGATCGGCGCGGTGGGCGGCGTAGCCGGGGCGGGCCCGGGAGAGGGTTCGGTCACGTCAGAGCTCCTTCAGCACACTGCCGATGGAGCGGCGGAAGACCCACACGCCCAAGGCGAGAAACATGAGTGATTCGGCCGCGGAGACGGCGACGAGCGGCCAGTCCAGCTGGTCGGGGAAGAACCCGGCGCGGAAGAGCGCGAAGATGCCCGACAACGGGTTCAGCCACGCGAGCGGCTGCGCGAAGGCGGGCAGGTCGGCGGCACCGTAGATGATCGGCGAGGCGTAGAAGAGCACACGCAGGATCAGCTTCGTCGCCCGCTCCAGGTCGCGGAAGAACACGACGAGCGGTGCGACGATGAGCCCGATCCCGAGCGTCAGGACGGCGAGCAGGATCACGGCCACCGGAAAGAACACGAGCTCCCAGCCGACCGTCGCCCCCGAGATGAGCGCGAAGACGATGAGCACCGGCAAGCTCAGCACGAACTCGATGCCCTTCGAGCAGATGATGCGGCCCACCCAGATCCACCGGGGGAGCGCGACGGAGCGCACGAGGCGCACGTCGCGGAGGAACGCCTTGGTCGAGTCCGACACCGCGCCGTTGACCCAGACCCACGGCAGCAGTGCGGTGAGTAGGAAGACGATGTAGGGCTCCTCGCCGACGGAGCGGGAGAAGACCTGGGTGAAGATGAACCAGTAGATCAGGCTCATGAGCAGGGGATCGAGGATCGACCACAGGTATCCGAGGAGCGAGGTCGAGTATCGGACCTTCAGGTCCCGCCGGGTCAGCAGCCAGAGCGAGGACCACGAACTGGCGCGCAGCGGCCGTTGCTCGGAGGAGGAAGTCACACAGCTATTCTGCCGGTTTCCGCGGTCCGGGGTGTGCACACACCGAGACGCTGAGGATTTGATAAATTAGACGCGTGCCGCCCGAAACCTCGTCAACCGTGCCCGCTCCCGACTCGCTCGTGGGCTCCACGTCGAACGAACCGGTCATGGAGGCGGTGACCGGGGCGAACCCAACCACCGCACCGCGGGTGCGCCCGAGCCGGACCTCCGCCGCGGATGACGCACCGGCCGAGACCGCTCCGCCGCAGGACGCCCCGGACGCCGCTGCACCGGACGCCGGATCGACCGAAACGCGCAGTCCACGCACAGGCCGCATTCAGGTTCCGGTCCCCTCGGTGGTCCGAGCGCGTGAGCGCGGCCGTCTCGCCGAGCAGAATCCGGTCGTCTTGCGCACCGAAATGCTGACGAAGACGTACGGATCCCTCGTCGCGGCGAACGAGGTCTCGATGGACGTGCACGCCGGATCCTTCACGGGAGTGGTGGGGCCGAACGGCGCGGGGAAGACGACGACCCTCTCCATGATCACCGGGCTGCTCCGGCCGACCTCCGGTCGCGTGACCGTGAGCGGCGTGGACGTGTGGACCGACGGACCCGCCGCGAAGCGGCTGATCGGCACGCTGCCCGACCGCCTGCGGCTCTTCGACCGCCTCACCGGTGCGCAGCTCCTGTACTACTCGGGCGTGCTGCACGGCGTGCAGGAGTCGGTGCTGGCGCAGCGCTCCGCGGAGCTCGCCGAGGCCTTCGGGCTCGAATCCGCCCTCGGTCGCCTCGTCTCCGACTACTCCGCCGGCATGCAGAAGAAGATCGCGCTCGCCTGCTCCATGATCCACGCCCCCGAGGTGCTCGTGCTCGATGAGCCGTTCGAGGCGATCGATCCCGTGTCGGCGTCGAACGTCACCGAGATCCTCGAAAAGTACGTCGGCGGCGGCGGCAGCGTCGTGATGTCGAGCCACAGTCTCGACCTCATCCAGCGCGTCTGCGACCACGTCACGATCATCGTCGACGGCAGTGTGATCGCGCAGGGCACCGTCGACGCCGTGCGCGACGGGGTCAGCCTCGAGGAGCGCTTCGTCGCCCTCACCGGGACGAACGATACGAGGAAGGGACTCGAGTGGTTGCACGGCTCTTCCGACTCCGCCTAGCCCTGCTGGGCAGCGCATTCCGCGGATCGTTCGGGAGGGGCCTCGGCACGACGGTCTGGTTCCTGCTCCTCGCTGCGGGTGCGGTCGGCCTCGCGCTGGCGCCCACGCTCGTCACGGACGATCCCGCCGAGCGCGCGGTCATCGACACCCTCGTCGGTTCCGCGGTCCTTCTCGCGGTGTTCCTCGTGCCGTTCTTCGAGAACCGTCGCAACCTCGAACCGAAGCAGTTCGCGTCGTTCCCCGCGGGCCCCGGTGCGATCGGCTTCGCGCTGCTCGTGACCTCGATCATCACCTGGCCGTTCTTCCTGCTCGTGATCTGGCTGGTCTCGCTGTCGGTCTTCCGCCCCGAGTGGGGGGAACCCAGTTGGGTGGCCCCCGTGATCCTGGGGCTCACCGCGCTCTTCGCACTCGCGAGCACGCGGGTCATGTCGGGGCTGTCGAAGCTCCTGGTCGGCCCCTTCTACGCCGGTGCCCTGCGCACCGTGGGGCTGCTCCTCGTCGTGGCGTTCCTCCCGGTCGCGGTCTTCGCCGGGGCCACCGCGTTCGGGGCTGACGGCGGGTCCGCGATGGCGGACGCCTCCGGTGTGCTCGCCCTCACGCCGTTCGGTGCACCGTTCGCGGCGCTCGCAGCGGCGGCGGGTGGCGACCTTGACGCGGTCCTCCCGGGGCTCGCGATCCTGGGTGGCGCCGTGCTCTTCCTGATCGCGATCTGGATCCCGATCGCGTGGGTGTCGAACCAGCGCATCGATCGCCCCATTCAGCGCGGGATCGCGCGTAACGGCCTCGGCTGGTTCGAGCGGTTCTCCTCCCGACCGTCGCAGGTGATCGCGGCTCGTCAGCTCACGTACTGGGCGCGGGATCCGCGCTACCGCGTCGCACTCTTCGCGATCCCGATCGCGCCGATCATCATGCTCGTCGCCTTCTGGATCGCGGGGGCGGATCTCTCGGCCCTGGCCCTCGTGCCGCTGCCGGTCATCCTGCTCCTCCTCGGGTGGTCGCAGCACAACGACGTCGCGATGGACTCCACCGCCATCTGGGAGCACGTCGCGAGCGGCACGAAGGGGCGCGCGGATCGTGCGGGTCGACTCGCACCGGTGCTCATGATCGGGATCCCGCTCGCCCTCATCGGTTCGAGCATCACCGTGACGGTGCTCGGCGACTGGCGGGTGCTCCCCGCGATCGTCGGGATGAACATCGCGGTGCTGCTCGTGGCGTGCGGCATCTCGAGTGTGTTCTCGGTGATGATGCCGTACCCCGCGACCCGTCCGGGGGACAGCCCGTTCGTGCAGCCGCAGTGGACGGGCTCGGGATCCGGGCTCGCGCAGACGCTGTCCATGCTGCTCACCCTGGTGTTCGCCGCGCCCGCCGTCTGGTTCGCCGTGACCGCGATCGTCGACATCGAGTTCGTCGAGAACATCTGGGCGCTGCTCTTCGGCATCGGGTACGGGCTGCTCATTCTCGGCCTCGGGATCCTGATCGGCGGCCGGATCTTCGACCGCAGCGGACCGGAGCTCATCGGGGTCACGCAGGTCTTCGACTAGGGGATCGATTCCTTGCGGGGCGCTCGACGACCCTCGCCTCGAACGCCGCTGTTCGCGCCGAACGCCGCTGTTCGCGCCGAACGCCGCTGTTCTCGCCGAACGCCGCTGAAGTGAGCGCGCAGATCAGAGGCGTTCGGCGCGATCAGAGGCATTCGGTGGAGTCGGTGCCGTGCTCGGGATCCGGGTTTACACTGGCCGTATGAGTATTTTCACGCGTCGTGATTCGGACACCGGGGGCAGCGGAACCGCAGGGGGCACGGACGTGCTCGATCGTGAACTCGAACAGCTGCTCGAGGACTCGCAGATCGAAGACGGCGACCACGAGCGCTTCTCGCACTACGTGCCGAAGGACAAGATCCTCGAGTCCGCGCTGTCGGGCAAGCCCGTCCGCGCGCTCTGCGGCAAGAAGTGGACCCCGTCGCGCGACCCGGAGAAGTTCCCGGTCTGTCCCGACTGCAAGAAGGTCTACGAGCGCATGCGCAAGTAGCGGCTCCGGCACCGGACCGAGTGCGAGTCAGCGGCTCGGGTGCAGGTGAGTGGTACCGGGGTGTCAGCGGAACTCGGTGTCAGCGGTACTCGGTCGGGATCGCGGGATCCCCGCGGGTGAGGCTCATCGCGACGGCCGGGAGTTCGGCCACGCGACGGCGGTGGCGCTCGCGCGCGGCCGCGATCCCCTCGGTGCCGGTGTGCCCCGGTTCCACGGCGCCGCCCGTGACGAGGGGTACCAGCACCTCGCGGTGGTGATCCCCGTGGCCGGGTCGACGCTCCGTGCCCTCGGGCTCGCCGCCGGGGCCATCGCCCAGGAAGATGAGCTCCGCCGTGGCCACCCCGCGCGGGTTGAAGCTGCGTCGCACGCTCTTGCGGCCCCCGACCGAGACCTTGTCGGCCGACTTCTTCGCGACGGACACCCACGCGCCCGAGTCGTTCTGGTGAGCCACGAGCTTGTAGACCATGCCCATGGTCGGGGTGCCAGACCCGACGACCACCGAGGTGCCGACCCCGAAGCTGTCGACCGGTGACGCGGCGAGCACCGCGACGGTGTGCTCGTCGAGATCGTTCGTCACGGTGATCCGCGTGCGCGTCGCCCCGAGATCGTCGAGCAGCTGACGGACGCGCGCGACGACGACGGGCAGGTCCCCCGAGTCGATGCGGACGGCGCCGAGCCCCGTGCCCGCCACCTCGATCGCGGTGCGCACCCCCTGCTCGATGTCGTAGGTGTCCACGAGCAGTGTGGTGTCGGCGCCGAGGGCGGCGACCTGCGCCTCGAAGGCGGCGCGCTCGCTATCGTGCAGCAGGGTGAAGCTGTGCGCGGCGGTGCCCATGGTCGGGATCCCGTAGCTCCGGCCCGCCTCGAGGTTGGAGGTGGCGCTGAATCCCGCGATGTAGGCGGCGCGGGCGGCCGCGACGGCGCTGTACTCGCTGGTGCGGCGCGAACCCATCTCTGCGAGGGGTTTGCCGGCCGCGGCGTGGCTCATCCGGGAGGCCGCGGTCGCCACGGCGGAGTCGTAGTTCAGGATGCTGAGCGCGAGGGTCTCGAGGAGTACGCCCTCCGCGAAGCTCGATTCGACGGTGATGAGCGGGGATCCCGGGAAGTAGACATCGCCCTCGGCGTACCCCCAGATGTCGCCGGAGAAGCGGTAGTCGGCGAGCCAGTCGAGGGTCCGGTCGCCCACGACCCGGTGCGCGCGCAGGTAGTCGAGCTCGGCGTCGCCGAACCGGAAGTTCTCGATGGCCTCGAGGAGGCGTCCGGTGCCGGCGACGACGCCGTAGCGGCGCGCACCGGAGAGCCGCCGAGCGAAGAGCTCGAAGACGCTGGCGCGGTCCGCGGTGCCGGCCTGCAGGGCGGCGTCGACCATCGTGAGCTCGTAGTGGTCCGTGAGAAGCGCGGTTGACGTGTGCACGAACGCCAGCATATCTATCGGAAGTCGCGCGAGGACACCCCCACGGGCGACGCGAGCGGCTCGAAGGCGTTCGCGATGATGTTGATCACCCCTTCCGGCGAGCGCTCGAGCACCCCGCGGATGATGAGCGCCGGGGAGGAGCGCGCGACGAGCCGATGGCGGGTCCAGACCTTCGCCCAGGTGACGACGTTGACGGTCCCGGACTCGTCCTCGAGGGTGAGGAAGGTGATGCCGCCCGCGGTGCCGGGACGCTGCCGGTGGGTGACGAGGCCCGCGACCTCGACCACGGCACCGGGGGTCGCGTGCCGGATCCGGTCGGAGCGCACCACTCCGCGCGCGTCGAGGGTGTCGCGGAGCAGCGCGACGGGGTGCGCGTCGAGCGAGATGCCCGTGCTCCAGAGGTCGAGCGCCGTCTGCTCGGCCGGGTTGAGCACCGGGAGCAGCGGTGGCTGCACGTGGACGGCGATGCCGGGTAGGAAGCGCTCGCGGTTGTCGGCCGCCGGTGCGGCCGCCCACAGGGCCTCGCGGCGGTCGATCCCGAGGCTCGCGCAGGCACCCGCGGTGGCGAGGGCCTCGATGCGGGCGCGGTCGAGGTCGGCGCGGCGGGCGAGGTCCGCGAGGTCCAGGAACGGCCCCTGCTCTCGGGCGCGCACGATCCGCTCGGCGGTCGCGGCCTCGATGCCGCGGATCTCGGCCAGGCCGAGCCGCACCGCGAACGCGCCGTCGAGCCGGTGCAGTCCGCTGGTATCGGTGCGGCTCGCATCGAACGGCGGCACCGGCGGCGGATCCTCGGTGCGCGGGTGGCGGGCAGTGCACCCGGACTCGGGGTGGGCCGCGGCGGCCCGGGGCCTGACATCCTGGTCGAGCGGTTCCAGCCCGGCCTCCGCTGCGGACCGCTGCACATCCGGTGGCCGCACCACGACCCCGTGCCGCCGGGCGTCCTCGACCAGGGTGCGCGGCGCGTAGAAGCCCATGGGCTGCGACCGCAGCAGCCCCGCGAGGAACGCCCCGGGGTAGTGCAGCTTGAACCAGGAGCTGACGTAGACGAGGAGCGCGAAGCTGATCGAGTGGCTCTCCGCGAAGCCGAAGTTCGCGAACGCCTCGATCTGGGCGTAGAGGTGGTCGGCGTCGTCGCCCTCGATCCCGTTGCGCCGCATGCCCGCGAACAGTGTGTCCTTGAGGCTCTCGATGCGCTCCTGCCCGCGCTTCGAGCCCATCGCGCGGCGCAGCAGGTCGGCGTCCTCCGCGGAGCAGTCGGCGACGGCCATGGCCATCTGCATGAGCTGCTCCTGGAAGAGCGGGACGCCGAGGGTGCGCTCGAGCACGGGGATGAGCTTCGGGTGCGGGTAGCTGACCGGCTCACCGCCGTTCTTGCGCCGCAGGTACGGGTGCACCGCTCCGCCCTGGATGGGGCCGGGGCGGATGAGCGCGATCTCGATGACCAGGTCGTAGAAGCTGCGGGGGAGGAGGCGCGGCAGGGTGTTCAGCTGGGCGCGGCTCTCCAGCTGGAACACCCCGATCGCGTCGGCCCGGCACAGCATGTCGTAGACCCCGGGCTCCTCGCGGGGCACGGTGGCCATCGTCCACCGCTCGCCCGTGCTCTCGGCGACCATGTCCATGGTCTTCTGCAGGGCGCTGAGCATGCCGAGGCCGAGCAGGTCGAATTTGACGAGCCCCATGGTCTCGCAGGACTCCTTGTCCCACTGCAGCACCGTGCGGCGATCCATGCGAGCGTGCTCGATGGGGCACACTTCGCCGACGGGCCGCTCGGTGAGCACCATGCCCCCGGAGTGGATGCCGAGGTGGCGCGGCGCCCGCATGAACTGCGCGGCGAGCCGCTGCACGGGGAGCGGGATCGGGCTCGCGGGATCCTCCTCGAGGCTGCCCCACCGCTCCAGCCCCTTGGTCCAGGCGCGCTGCTGCCCGGCGCTGTAGCCGAGGGCCTTCGCGGCGTCGCGGATCGCGGCCTTCGGGCGGTAGGTGATGACGTTCGCGACCTGCGCGGCATTGCGGCGGCCGTAGGTGTCGTAGACGTACTGGATGATCTCCTCGCGGCGCTCGGAATCGAAATCGACGTCGATGTCGGGCTCCTCGTCACGCATGCTCGACAGGAACCGCTCGAACGGGAGATCGTAGAAGATCGAGTCGACCTCGGTGATGTGCAGCACGAAGCAGACGGCGGAGTTCGCGGCTGAGCCGCGTCCCTGGCACAGGATCCCGCGCGCCCGGGCCTCGCGCACGAGGTCGTGCACGATGAGGAAGTAGCCGGGAAAATCCTTCCGGGCGATGACATCGAGTTCGCGCTCGAGTCGGTCGCGGCGGTGCGCGGTGAGCGAGCGGCCGTAGCGCTCCTCGGCCCCGCGCCAGACGAGGTCGCGCAGGTGCTCCATCTGGGTGCGCCCGGCGGGCAGATCGAGCTTCGGCAGTTTCGGACGGGCCGCGCGCAGGGGGAACGCGAGCTCGGCGGCGAGCGGGACGGTGCGGGCGACCGCGTCGGGGGTCCCGGTGAAGCGGCGGAGCTGCGCGGCACCGCTCCGGAGGTGCGCGGTGCCCGCCGCGGGGAGGTGTGCGTCGAGCTCGTCGAGGCTGCGGCGGGCCCGCACCGCGGCCATGGACTCGGCGAGGTGCGCGTGGGCCTGCACCGCGTAGTGCACGTTGCCGGTGGCGAGGGTCGGCAGCCGGCGCTCGGCGGCGAGGGCCGCGAGCCGGGCGTTCCGGGCGTCGTCGTCGGGGTGGCCGTGGTGCGTGAGCTCGACGTAGACGTTGTCGCCGCCGAAGAGGGCGGTGAGGCGGTCGAGCTCGGCGAGCGCGCGAGTCTCGCCGAGCTCCCGGGTGCCGGCCCCCGCGAGCGCCTGCCGCACCGCGCCCTTGCGGCACCCGGTGAGCACGACCCAGTCACCCCCGCCGGCGGCTGCGAGGGCCTCGAGGTCGTAGCGGGGGCGACCTTTCTCTCCGCCGGTGAGCTGCGCCTCCGTGATCGCGGCCGCGAGCCGGTGGTATCCCGCGGCGCCCCGTGCGAGCACGAGCAGGTGGGTGCCGACGGGGTCGACGACACCGAGCTGCGGGGTGTCGAGCCCGAGGGAGAGTTCGGCGCCGTACACGGTGAGGGGCGCGGAGCGGTGCGGGGAGGGTGCTTCGCGGACCTCGCGCGCGACAAGTTCGGCGGCGTCCGCGAAGGCGGCCGCGCCGTAGAAGCCGTCGTGATCGGTGAGTGCGATGCCGGTGAGCCCGAGGCGCGCGGCCTCGCGGACGAGCTGCTCGGGCGAGGACGCACCGTCGAGGAAGCTGAAGTGGGAGTGCGCGTGGAGCTCGGCGTAGGGCACGAGCGGGCGGTGATCGGGGGCTTCGTGCGCGCTGTCGGTGTGCGCGCTGTTGGTGTCTGCGCTGCCGGTGTGCGCACTGACCGTGTGCGTGGTGGCGCCGGCGGGCGGCACGGGCGGTCCGGGATCCCGGTCCCCGGCGGGCGGCGTCGCGCCCCCGCGGGCCGAGAGGCGGCGTTCGAACTCGCTCCACGGGATGGGGTCGTTGTTCCAGCCCATGCGGCCTCCCTCCGGGTGCAGGGTGTCGGGTGTTGAGTGTCGGGTGGTGTCGGGGTGTCAGGGTCGAGGCACGGGGTGCGATGAGGCGGGGGTCAGTCGTAGCGGCCCTCCGCGAACCACCGCGCCGACTCATGGAAGAGCAGCCAGGCGTCACCTCCTTCGAGTTGCAGCTGGAGCCGGAACCGGGTCGGGGTGCCCTGCCACCAGCGCTCGCGCAGCGCCCAGGGCAGCGACCACTCCTGCACGGTCTCGGTGAGGCTGAGATCGCCCACGCGCAGCCGCACCGGTGTCGCGGTGAGCAGGTCGTCCTCGTCGACACCGACGGCTCGGCCCTCGGCGTCGAGCAGCTCGGACGGCAGCGGCGAGGGGAAGACCCGACTGGGGGTCGCGCCGCTCAGGCTGCCGGGCCACGGGCCTGCCGCGGAGGCTCGGGATCCGCGCTCGCGCGAGCGCGCCGTGCTCCACGGCACGAAGCGCTGACGATCCCCGAGCAGCCGCCCGCCGGTGAGCTCCATCGTGCCGACGCCGGTGTGGCCGAGGGTGCTCTGCGCGCGGCTCAGGTGGTGGTGCACCCGCGTGTCGGGCTCGGTGCTCCACAGCCCGGGTTCGTGCGCGGCGGCGCGGTCGGTGTGGGTGGGGGTGATGCGCACGTGCGTGATGCCGGCCCCGCCCCGCTCGGTCTCGCGCACGGCGGAGGCGGCCTGCCACCGGATCCTGCCGACGGTGTCGGCAGCGGTGAATCGGTGGGGGTGCAGCCACTCGCGCTCGTGCCGGAGCCCCACGTCGTCGGTGAGTTCGATGCGCAGCGCGGTGCACACGAGGCGATCCGCGGTGAGTGCCGAGATGAAGCGCTCGGCGAGCGTCGCGCACGCGAAGGCGAGCTGTTCGGTCGTGTCGATCGGCGGCTCGAACGTGAGCTCGATCGCGCGCTCGCGCACCGGATCGCGGGGGCGCACCTCGGCGCCGCGATCCTGCCCGAGTGCGGCGGCCCGGCGGTGCGCGGTGAGCCCCTCCGCCCCGAACCGCTGCTGCACGGCGTCCTCGGGCAGCGCCGCGAGCGCCCCGAGCGTGCGGATCCCGAGCCCCACGAGCAGGTCCGCGAACCCGGCGGATGCGGCGCGGGAGACGGGGAGCGGACTCAGGAACGCCGCCGAGCCTCCGGGCGGCACGATGCGGACGGCCTCGGCCGGGGCCTCGATACCGGGGGTGGTCGCGGTGGCGCGCACCGCCTGCTCGGCCGCGAAGAGCCCGTCGGCGATCCCGACCCGCGCCAGCGGCAGGCCGAGCTCCGCGGCGAGTCGCAGCAGGGCCGCCGCCGCGGGCTCCTCGCCGCCGTAGTAGCGGGCCGGGCCGCGCACCCGCATGGCGCAGAGACCCGGGCGGCGCAGCTCGATGCCGGGGATCAGCTGCTCGAGTGCGGCGATGACCGGTGCGAAGCGGCGCCCGTCGACCTCGGGATCGTGCGGGTGGACCACGAGGGTCGGGCACCGGGACTGCGCCTCCCGTTCCCGGAGCCCCGTGCGCACCCCCTCCGCCCGCGCCGCGGCGGAGCACGCGACCACGCGGTGCTGCGCGAGGAGTGCGATCGGGGGAATCGCGGCGTCCGGGGCCTCCGAAATACCCGGGATCTCCGCAGCACCCGGGGCCTCCGAAATACCCGGGCTCTCCGCAGCGCGCGTCGCGACCACCCGCTCCTGCGGCTCATCCGCGGCCTCCTGATCGCGGAGCAACGCGTGGATCGGCCAGTCGGGCACCCAGAAGACCAGGGTGCGGCTCGGTGCGGTCATCGCGGCACCAGGCGACGGACGGACGATGCGGCGGGGTCGACGACGCTGCCGCCCGCGAAGCGCACGGTGTGCCGGAGCGTGCCGCGCCGATCCTGCGACTGCACCGCGATCTCGCGCTCCTCGAGCGCACCGGTGCCCGCGCCGAGCCCCCGCCACCGCGACGCGGTGACCCGCAGCGAGCTCTCGGGGTGCGGCCAGTCGCCCGCGACGACGAGCGCCGTGCCGTGCTCGCGCAGGCGCGCGGAGATGCGCTCCACCTCGCCGGGCCGCGGCCGGATCGAGGGGACCAGCAGCACCACCGTGAGGACTTCGCTCAGCGCACCACTCAGGCCGATCGCGTCCGAGCCGGGCTCGGGGATCAGAATGCAGCGGTCGAGCGCGATCCCGAGCGCGGTGGCGGCCTCCGCGCCGAACGTGGGGCAGCCGATCACCCCGCACCAGGCCCCGGAGGCGGAGGCCTCGGAGAGCATCGAAAGTGCGAGCTGCTGCGACCCGTGCACGGCGTAGCTGGCCCCCTTCCGCAGCGAGCCGCCGGGCAGCAGCGGGCGGAGCCCCGCGGAGGTGGGCAGGGCACGATCGTCGAGCCGCAGCGGCTGCATCTCGGAGATGCGCTGCTGCAGCGTGCGGACGGTCGTGGGGGAGTGCATGCAGCAATATTCGAACATATGTTCGAATAAGTCAATCTCGATTCGGCGGGTCTCGGACGGGGTTAGGATGGGAGGGATGAACGAGGAAGAGCTAGACGATTACGAACGCGAAGCCGAGCTGTCGCTGTTCCGGGAATACCGCGACATCGCCAGTCAGTTCCGCTATGTCGTGGAGACCGAGCGCCGGTTCTACCTGGCCAACGACGTCGACCTCAAGCGGCAGGACGCGGGTAGCGACTTCTACTTCGAGCTCTCGATGACGGACGTCTGGGTCTGGGACGTGTACCGGGCCGACCGCTTCGTGAAGTCGGTTCGGGTGCTCACGTTCAAGGACGTGAACGTGGAGGAGCTGTCGGCGCGCGAGTTCTCGCTGCCGCAGGAGCTCGCGCTCGACGAGTAGCCGCACACCCCGCTCACACCCCGTCGTCCAGCGACCGTCGGTGCTGAGTTCTCCACATCGGTTCGGGATCCCCGGTTCCGTGCACCCCCGCACCCCACCATGGGTGCAGGAGGTGCGACATGACCCGCACAGCAGTACACCCGGTCCGGGTGCCCCACCGGCAGACCCTCGGTGCCCGCGGCGAAACCATCGCGGCGGCCTACCTCGAGGGGCTCGGCTACCGCATCCTCGAGCGCAACTGGCGCACCCGCACGGGTGAGCTCGATCTCATCGTGCGCGACGGGCAGGTTCTCGTCGCCGTGGAGGTGAAGACCCGCAGCGGAGCGGGCTACGGCAGCCCGCTGGAGGCCATCACCGCCCTGAAGATGAGCCGACTGCGACGGTTGCTCCTCGAGTGGGTGCGCGCATCCGGTGAGCGCGGGTCCCGGCTCCGAGTGGACGCCGTCGGGATCACCCTCCGACCGGGGGAACGGCCCCGCATCGACCACCTGCAGGGCATCTCGTGAGCCGCGGGGCGAAACACGGAGTGTGCCGCGCTGCTTCTGTGGCGCTCACGGGGCTCGACGGTACGGCGGTCATGGTGGAGGCTGCCGTTGCTCAGCAGTTGCCGGGCATGGCCATCATCGGGCTCCCCGACACAGCGCTGGCCGAGGCGAAACTCCGGGTCCGCACCGCGACGACGCAGGCCGGGTTGCCGCTCGCGGATCGTTTCATCCTGGTCAACCTCAGCCCTGCGGCGCTTCCGAAGCAGGGATCCGGCTTCGACCTCGCGATCGCGCTGGCTGCGCTCGCCGCATCGGGGCACCTGCCGACCGGCCGGCTCGCGGAGACGGCCCACCTCGGCGAGCTCGGCCTCGACGCCGAGCTGCGCCGCCCTGCGGGTCTCCTCACCGCCACGGTCGCCGCGCGTGCGCTCGGGTTCAGCCGGGTAATGGTGCCCGAGGCGGGTGGTGCCGAGGCCGCGCTGGTGCCCGGCATCGAGGTCATCGCAGCACGGGATCTGGCGGGTGCGGTGGCCTGGCACCGGGGTGAGCCGGAGGGGTGGCGCGTGGTGCCCTCCGGCGCGAGCGCCGGAGGTACGGGCAGTGCGGGTGCGGACGCTGCGGACGGTGCGGACCATGCCGGAGACATGTCCGACATCATCGGTCAGCCGGAGGCAGTGGAGGCGTTGGTGGTCGCTGCCGCGGGAAGGCACCACGTCTCGCTGCTCGGGCCCCCGGGCACCGGGAAGACGCTGCTCGCGACTCGCCTCCCCACGATCCTGCCCGATCTCACCCCGGACGAGGCGATCACGGCGAGCAGCATCGCGTCGCTCGGCGGGCTGCCGCTCACGGCACTCGTCCGCCGGCCGCCGTTCGAGCGGCCGCACCACACCGCGTCGGCGGTATCGATCATCGGGGGCGGCTCGGGCGGTGAGGTCCGTGCGGGTGCCATCACGCGGGCGTGCCACGGGGTCCTGTTCCTCGACGAGGCCCCGGAGTTTCCGCGCGGGGTCCTGGACTCGCTGCGGCAACCGCTCGAGGCGGGCACAGTGGAGATCCATCGATCGCGTGTCCGCACAACCCTGCCCGCGCACCTGCAGCTGGTCGTGCTTTGTGTACGACTGGATATTGTTTGGTCCAGTATTGTCGGTCTTATGTGACCTTCATTTCGAGACCGCTTGCGGAGGACCCAACAGTGATTTGGCATAAGCATTCTGTTGTCTAGTGTGGTGTGCGATTCCTGGGATGAGGGGGATGACGGACTTGGTCTAGAGCGCGCGCCGTCCTGTCCTTACTGCAGCAGCGACGTAATGTTTCAATGGCGAAGGTGGTGGGAGTGCCCCCGTTGTGACGGTGTTCGCCTGCCGGACCTGCTTCACCCCGCGGAATGAAGATCAGAGACTCACTAGTCGAGGTATCGCTTCGAATTAGGGCGGTGGAACTGGGTACGATTCGAGCGTGGAAAACCATCACCTGGACACTCTGGTTGTTAGGACTGAACCGGTTCGCGTCACGAAGAATCTGAAGCAAGTAGTAGGGGACCACCTGGAGCAATGGGGGTCAGGATTCATCCTGAGGCGCCTAGATACCTTGAAGGGGACAAATCAGCCCGTTGAACTCGTTTCCTCGACTGACCCGGACGAGGCTATCGTCCTGGGTCAACTCCCCGAATGGTTTGCGCAGTATCTTCCTTTGGGTGCCCTCGGTCGATTCGCTTGTCCTATCACGGCTACCTGCAATGTTCAGGGGCACCTCTATGTCGTGGACGGTCGGCTGAATGGTTTCCTTGTATTTGAGCCCCATTGGACCAGAGTTGAGGAACTCGGGGATCAGAGCGCCTTGGAATCTCTCGCGGATAGATGCGAAGGCGTATTCCCGTCAGACCATAGTGATTTGACTGAGCAGGGACACCTACGTATCTCTGGCACGCTCGAGCACAAGCTGAAATCGCTGGGTGTGCATCGTGGAGTTCACTACCTCGACACGGTCTATGTGATCCAGAATCTCAAACGGGAACGGCGCTATGAGGAGGCGTTGGAGATCGCCTTGGTGGCGACTGAGGCGAGCTTTGTCCAGTCAGACCGAGACCCAAGTGCTTCTTCCTACCCTCCTCCGTTTTATGCCAAACACGCCGGGATTATTCTTCGGAAGCTCGGCCGAATGGAAGAGTCGAAGCTCTTGGCTAAACGATATGAGAACGCGTTGACCCAGAGCACCAGAAAGCGCGATACCGTCGGTTGATTGATTGCGCTCGAAAACTCACGCGAATGAATAGAGTCATTCGTGAAAGGTTTGGGTACTGCAAGAACTGTTTCGTGGAGTCGCAGAGTTGGGGTTTGCTTGACAATTTCCTAGCTTCGAGCGGCACTTTTCGAATTGCCAGTCGGGTGCGGCGCGGCGATATGGTGGCTGGTACGTTGCTGCCTATGGCAATAAGCTCAGCCCAATGTGCCGCTCTGGCCCAGATGCTTCACACAAGTGATGACCTTGATCGTTGGCGACTAAGAGCGCATCGTGTGGAGGTACCTGAGCGTGGAAGCGAGCTAGCGATTGATGACACAGTTTTCCCTCCCATGGCGATAAGCCAGCTTGTAAGGACGTCTCTCGTATCCGCTGGTGAGCACCTGCGCCTCGCGCTTGATGCCATTAAAGCGAAGCAGGTCTATCCGTCATCTCATTTCACGGTCCTACGAGGGGCTCTGGTTGGTAGCTCGCAAGCCGTCTGGATCTTGGAAGCTGAAGACCGACAAGTGCGCCAGGAGCGTGGTTTAACCGTAATAGCTGAAATGTACGAGCAAATGGGCAAGTACTACTCCTTTCTCGAGGGAACGCAACTGGACGAAGAGGATAAGGCAGCCCTTAACGAGCAACAGGCCTGGTTGAGGCAGCGCCGCGCTGACGTTGCCTCAATGAAGAGGACTAAAGCGTCTCTCAAGCTCACCGAAGTTATCGGCAGCGCTGCTGATTACGCTTTCTTGGAATTGAAGTTTCGTGAGGCCGTTAGACGTATGTGGCGGGAGATGAGCGCGGACGCTCACGTCCTAGGATGGTCACTTTTCCAGCGAACAATCTTTGGCCAGCCTGATCGACGGACGGGAATCGGCGAGGGGACCTCTCCAGGAAGCCCGGAGCACGTAGCTGAGCCTTTCATGGCCTCGTATCGAATGTTGCGGGCGGGATGGTCCCTATTTGACCGCCGCTGCGAGGCAGCCTAGTTTTCTTCATCCTGACAACAAAAGCGTCCCATGTTGTTGTCAACCAGACCCTTGTGGCAGTCAATCCGCGAGCTCATTTAGCAGGAACCTGGGTTTGATGCACGTATAGGTGACAGTTTGGCCAGGCAGCGAGTGCGATCTGTTTGTTCATGATGATCTCGTACTCGACCGGCGGGCCGCCTAGCTGGTTGGAGGCGCGCACCGGCCTTATCGCCGTCGGCCATTGCGTTGTCGATCGACGTTCGAAAGGAGTCGCGATGGCTGACAGGGTGGTCTGAATCAGGTCGGGATTTCAGTTCTCGAGTAGGTGCTGGCGGGCGGGAAGCGTTCGGATTCGCCTCTAAGCTGCCAGGTTCCCTCGTCGTAAAGCGAGGTCGAGAAATGCTTCAGATTGTCCACTGTGGACGAATTCCGTTAATAGGTACGCGATCTTGCGGGAGGATATGGACTGAAACGCAATGAACACCAACGGAGGATAACGTGGAAATCGCGTCAATCACTGTGCAGGCCGAGTACTGCTTCGGCAAGCAGCCCATGCAGCTCGCTGATCTCAAAAAGGTCAATTTCATCTTCGCGCCGAATGGTGCAGGCAAGTCAACGATCTCAAGCATGCTAGCTAGGCAGCCAATCGATGCGACTCAAAGAGTCAATTGGAATGTCGCAAGTACGGACCTTCCGATTCGAGTGTTCAACGAGGCGTACCGCTCGCGAGTCCTCACCGAACGGGTGAATGGAATATTCACCATGGGAGATACATCAAAGACGATTAACGATCAAATTGACGCTCTGAAGGTGGAAATTAGAGATCGCGTGAGCGAGCGTGATGAGTGGCGCGATGAGATTGGTCCGGGTCCCGACGAGAACGCACAGAGCGGACTACTGGGAGAGATTGAACGCTATCGAATTGATGCCCGCAATGCGGTCTTCAATGCACACAAGAAGGTTGAAGAGACTGTACTTCCTATCGTCTTTGGGGGCTATCGAAATAACAAAGACAAGTTCTTTGCTGAGGCTCGCAAACGTTTCGAAGAGATTCAGTCCTCAAACTCAGAAGTTGACTGGGAGCCGATCATCGTGCGCGCTCAGAGCTTGAGTAGCGGCAAAAGGACTCGCGCGAGGCTGCCAGAAATTCGGACAACCAGTTTGATATCTGCCACCGATGTCGCAGAGGTGGGTAGCAAGAGTTCGCACGGTCAAGGGGGAAGGCTCACTGAACTCATTCAGCATTTACAGAATGAAGACTGGGTTAGCAAAGGTCGAGAGTACGTAGATGAGGCTCGGGGAAAATGCCCGTTCTGTCAAACCCAAGCACCTGCAGATCTTGAACGCGATCTGGCTCAGTATTTCGCGGGCGGATTCGATGCGGCACTTCAAGGTTCGATAAAGATTGAAAACACAGTAAAGGTTGTGGCCGCAAGACTCGAGAACGAGATCTCCGCATTGGAAGTCGCGTTGAGCAAGGACGAAGCGACCGAAAACAAGGATTTCGATTCTGCTATTTCGCGTCTTCGCGAGGCCTCGAAACTCCTGCTCTCTGAATTGCGAGAAAGGAGCGCGCACCCGACACAACCGATCGCAGTTTCGGACGTAAATGACGTCGTCTCTGAACTTGTGCAGCTCGTTGACGCAGAGAATGAAGAGATCGAGCAGCACAATCAGATAGTCGAAAACGCGGATGTCGAGCGCGGCAAGCTCGTCAAGGACGGGTGGGAAGCATTTCTATCTGGAACTGCCGTCGGTATCGAGCTCAAACGGTTCAATGGCGTTGAAGCACGGAAGCAAGGAAGAATCGCTGAGTTGCGGACCAATATTGAGGTCAGCGAGCGAGCGGACGAGGAAGCGAAGCAGAGAATAGATGTACTTCAGAAGTCCATTTCCAACACAAGCGAAGTCGCCGAGAAAATCAACAAGCTCCTTAAAGCAATGGGGTTTCACCGCTTCACTTTGAGCAGCGCCGGTGAGTCCAACGGTGGTTATCGGTTGGTGCGCGAGGATGGCACCGCGGCATTCGAATCTCTGTCTGAAGGTGAGAAATCCTTCATCTGCTTCGCCTATTTCTGGGAATCACTCTTCGGTAGCGAAGTGGCCAGCGGGGTACCTGAAGATGTGGTGGCAGTGATCGACGACCCTATTTCTAGCCTAGATAGTGACGCTCTATTCATGATTGCTGCTTACATCCGAGAGGCCGCGAATCTTGCTATCAAGGGAACTACCAATCTCCGCCAGCTGATTGTCTTGACGCACAACACACAGTTTCATCATGAGGCGGCTTACAGTGCAGATCGAAAATCAAAGCATCGCCACTATTTCAGGCTCGTGAAAGACCTGAATGGTTTGACCACAGTCCGTGACGATGGGGATACATCCAAGATTCGCGGCAGCTACCCTCTGCTCTGGCATTCGGTTGTCGAAGCCGCGCAGACCGAAGACGAATCAGACCTGGTGCGTGTCGGCGTATTCAACATCGTCAGGAGGATCCTTGAGGGGTACTTCAAGACGATCGGAAACGTGAAGGACTTCGATCGGCCAAGCAACGCATCGCCACTCGAAGAGAGAATGGTCTCCCAGTTTCATGTCTGGGCCAACTCAGGTTCGCATACGATCGCGGATGACATAGACCAGACGATCGATGTCGGACGCACGAAGGACTTTCTTCGGATGTTCAAGCACTATTTCGACATTCAGGGACACGGTGCCCACTTCGACATGATGGTGGTCGCAAGTGACGGAGCAGGTCTCTTGGAAGCGGATCAATTGTTCGCTCGGTCATGAAAGAGCAGGCTGGCCTGCCGTGGAGCGGAGTAGACACAAATACTTGAATTGCCAAGCTTCTTTTGCTCTCCGCTGGTCGACAACCACAATGGGCGGTGGGAGTTTCAACGCGCTTAGCAAATGTGTACGTACGCGAACACGACCGCACAACTAGCGAATTCGGCACGATTAGAACGATCGAGGATGTCATGGTGTGGACCGAAGAGAACCGACCCCGGCCCGAGTGCGGGAGTAGTTACAGCACTTTGCAAATGATGGACCTGTTCTCCGAGTTGCAATTTGAGTGGGATGTGTTTGCAAGCCTCGGGATGGGTATCGCGTGGAGCGTATGCAATGGAAAGAACTGCGGTGGTGGATCTCATGGTGGAGTCTGCCCAGAGCGTGACGTTGTTCAGTTTTTGGGGTGGTTGGAGCATGAGTGGCCGAGGATCTGGCGGCGGCGTGAGTTGCACCGAGCGGCTGCACTCTATTTGCATTCGAACTGGGTGAATTCCGAAGCACTGATTCGGAAGAATCTCGAGTTGAAGCGCAGTCGCCCGAGTGCTGCTGCTCACAGCGTGTATCTGGATGAGTGGGAGTTCGCGGTCGGCGCAGGTCCAGATGAGGTGGAGCGTCTCGCTGTAATGCCAGGCCGCCATGGTGAAGCGCTTAGGTTGGTGTCTCCACTCGCGGGAGTACTGCCTGAAGAAGAACGGCTGCATATTGTTTGGGGTGGAGCATGAATAGGAGCAACGAGCAACAAGTCAATCAATGGCGAGGACATCCGTGGTTCCCGATTATCTAGCGCACCCACCAAGACCTTGAGGAACGCATCCCCGGCTATACGGTGCTCCAGATCAAGCAAAAGTTTGGCGGTCTTCGTTACTACTTCAGGTTCCCTGACCCCATGCCGAAGGTTGATACGTGGAGTGAAGAACAGCTCCGGAATCGGTGCAAAGAGACCGTCTCTCGCGCTGAGGCATGGGTAGACGGATACGAACACGCCCAGGAACGGACTTTGGTTCTCGGGACACCAGGCCACACCGCTACAGTCGCGATCGCGCTAGGTGAATACGAACGAACCCAACGTCGAGATGCTGCACGCGCTGAGCGAGAGGGAAATCCCGAGTTCGGCAGACGCTGCCTCACCGAGGCGGATCACGCGAATGAGGTACTCAGAAGGCTCCGCAGACTGTAGGGCTAGTGCGAGGTCCGCAGTGTCGATGTCGCTCTGTGACGCGAAGGTGAAACGCGAGAAGGAGCTCAGAAATGAGGATCCTGAAAGACGATTCGAAATCTGGTGATCGATTTCTGAAACCTGGGCGAAGATCGGAATTCTGCCTTACGTTTGTCGCACCAGCAGGAGTTTGAGGAGTCACGAGTCCGATGTTTCAGGCTCAAACCACCCCTAATTGGTGGAACCTGTATTGGCCCATTGCTTGACACCGCTTGGCACTTAATGTGTTTCCATCGAGGAATGTAAGAAACATGGATCTATGCACTCGACGGGAGCCGGCGATACTTCACGACGTTGAGCAGCCCAAATGCTCCTGCAGGTCAATGTCCGACCCCCCGATTAAGATTCGAATATGGGAAATCCTGCTGAGCACGAGAGCGCTGCGACGACCTTTGACACAGAGATCAAGCGAACCAACGTGCCCGCTGCGGTGCGCGAACGCATTTGGGGTCGCTCGGCGGCTCGATGTGTTCTGTGTTCAAAATGGCTCGTCGATGAGACAGAGTTTTGGCACGCCATTCCAACTGGGCAGATCGCGCATAACATCGCGGCGGAGAACGGGCCAAAGGCGCCGAGGGGCGATTCGAAGCTGAGCTCGAAACAGCGAGCAGAAGAAGCAAACCTTCTTCTGCTCTGTGGCGATTGTCATCGAAAGATTGATTCGTCAGCGCTCAAGGATAAGTTCACGGTCCAGTTCTTAACGGATAAGAAGAACGAGCACGAAAGCTGGGTCCGTGACGTTACTAACTTTGCGCGCTTGCGTCCGGCCATTGTCATCCGTATGACGGGTACGATTCGAGGGACTCGGAGTCCTGCGACTAAAGAACAGATTGGTGAGGCTCTCCGTGAAGCAGGGCTCACGGGGATGCACGCAGACTCCCGCACAGGTTTGTTCGATATCACCACGTACGATGACGAGTCCGACTCATGGACCTGGGCGGCCGCGCGTAAGCAGATCGATATGCAGGTCCAGAAGGCACACGAAGCTATCGCTGCGGGCGACGCGAGTGTGCTGGCGGTCTTTGCGCTGGCGCCGATTCCGATGCTGATCCATCTGGGAGCGGAGCTTGACGACAAGACCGAGACCGTGTTGTTCCGGCGAGATAGGAGCGATGCACCAGACGCATGGACTTGGACGGCACCAGTCCGAGCGCCTTACACGTTCCAAGTCGAGGCATCGTGCGCTGATGCCGAGGCGACAGACGTTGTTGCGTTCGTGGACGTGACCGCATCGGTGGACGTAGCACGCGTGCCGGCACAGCTTGCTGGAGCACCCTCCGTGCGCCTCTTGGTTACTGAGGGTGCATCGTCTGAAGCAATCGCGTCCAGGGTGGATCTAGTATCGTTCGCGGCAGCATGGAGGGAACTCCTCTCGACTGTGGAGCGTCAATGGCCCCGAGTGGAACGCCTGCACATCTTGGCAGCGGTACCGGGTACTGCCGCTGTCACGATGGGGCGCCACCGTATGCGAGGCGCGCACCCCACATTTGTTTTGTATCAGCACCACGGCAAGGGAATCGACGAAGCAGTGATGGAGGTTGCGGGATGACCGCCCGAGTTAGAGAGTTCAACGCGTTCTTGCGCGACTACGTCAACCTGAACCAGACCAGAGTAAACACGCTCCAGTCGCGTGTTTCCACTCTCGATAAGTTCCTGGGCGACGATTCGACACTGAGTGGCATGGTCACCGACGACGTGATCCCGCAGGGTTCTTTCGCGCACAAAACCATCATCCGTCCGTACACCGGCAATGACTTTGACGCCGATGTCCTGCTTCCCATAGATGAGGAGCCGGGTTGGGAACCGAAAAAATACACCATCGAGCTCCAGAAAGCGCTTGAAGCATCCAAGAACTACGAGGGGAAGACGACGCTTGGTAAGCGCTGCGTCACCATCGAGTATGCGGATAATTTCCACATCGACGTTGTCCCGTTCGTCACGCGTCAGGACGACAGCACATACATTACGCACCGCATCGACAACGATTGGATTCGTCAGGATCCTGTTGCGCTCACCGCATGGATCGAGGAGTCGTCCCGGGTAACCAACGGTCACCTGATCCGTGCAATCCGGCTGGTTAAGTATCTTCGAGACAGAAGCTCTTTGAACGTTGCATCGGTGGTTCTTACTGCGATGCTTACGGAAAGGGTTCATAGCTTCGCCGGTGTCGACAAGTACCAAAATGTCGCCACAACTCTGGTGTCGTTGGTCGAGGACCTCAACGACTACCTGGGACCGATGTCGTCGGCCCCGTGGGTCGACGACCGTATCGGCCAGAACCTCGCAGACAGGCTCTCACATACTGGCTTCCTCAACCTGCAGAGCCAAGTCAAGACGTGGGCGCGGAAGATGCGGGCTGCTTTGGATGCCCCCAGCGACGAAAGCGTCGACAAATGGCAGGAGGTGTTCGGTGATAAGTTCGGCGGCTCCACGAAGGCGGAGCTTATGCTGTCAGCATCGGCCGAGACCACCGAGACCACCGAGACCACCGAGACTTACGAGAAGCGAGAAGCTCCAGGTGAGCAGTTCCTCGAGCGCGACCATCACATCCCCGTGCGCATCCAGCCGAGTGCGCGTTTCCGTCTCGTTGGACGCATGTCGGCGACGCGACGGGCAACTGGCAGATACCGGCCGATGAACGCGACAGGGAACCACGTCCCCATCGGTCGCAGCCTTAGCTTCACGGTCGAGGATTGCACCGTACCCGCCCCGTATGACGTCTATTGGAAGGTCCGCAACGCGGGAATCGAAGCTGTTGAGCTTTGCAACCTACGTGGCGAAATTTTCAAGGGCGGCGAAAAGATCACCGAACGCAGCTCTTTCGCCGGCAACCACTGGGTGCAGGCCTGGATTGTCAAAGATGGCGTCGCCGTTGCAACCGATACACAGGACGTCACAATCACATTGGGTTGACCGAAATGCTGAGAGGAGCTGAGAACGCTGGTTGCGCCTCGACCGAATCGACGCTGTCCGCGTCGTGAGTGCGCTGTTGAATTCTTCAGTGCTGAAAGGACTTCAAGTTTCGCTCGGCCTCTTGAACGGTAGTATTCCTGATGCTTGTTCGAGATGAGTGCGCAGTCGATGATTCTCAATTGTTAATCGTTGGATTTCTGCAGCAGCGAGTTTGATGTCGTTTTCGAGGCGTGCACGGTCGTCAGTTACGCGTCTGAGGTTCTCCGTTTGAGTAGTGAGTGCGGCCCCTTTCAGCGAGGTGGTAACTCTCTTGCGTGAATCTCGCCTGGCATCTGCAAGACCCTGGGCAATTTGTGGGAAGTGACGCCAAAAGGTTGCGTTGCTTAGTCCTAGGCGAGTTGCGACTGACAGAGCTGACGGAGGATGAGTGGGCCTTTCTTTCTTGCATAGGTCTATTGCCATATCGATTTCTGAATGTGTCGGGAGAGGAACAGGTTTGGTCATGCGCGAAAGCCCTTCTGATGCAGCAGTTCTCTGATCTGTTCGAGGCGTTCTCTAAGCTGCGATGCTAAGAGCGGTGGGAGAGATGGGCGGGCTTTGAGTTCCATTTCAATCGTGTTGATTTCGTTCTTCCAGGTTTCGCAGTTTTCAGCGTCGAGTGCGACGTTTCTGCATGCAAGGGGTTTGCAGGCTGGGAGATTTGGCTTCTCGTCAGCGGTACCGGTGAGATTTCGGCAGAGCGCTTTCGCAGGGTCGTAAACACATGTCACATAGCGATCTGGGTAGATTGCAGGGTCATCACGGCCAATGAGTCGCAAGAGTTGTCTGCGATCGGTGGCGACTACACCTTGAAACTTGGCGTGTTCACGAAAGGCAGTGAGTCGTTCTTGAGCTATTTCTGCAGCAGGACCGATCAATTCAGAGTGGTCATGTCGATCGATCATTTCGAGCATATGTTCGCCGCGTGCGAGCGATTGCTCGGCTTCGACTTCTCCACGAAAGCCCGAATCCGAAGTACCGGCATATCCTTCAAACATTTGGATACTGTGGTGTCGATAGGCGATTGCACCCGCAATGGATCCTCCGGGGCGGCGAGCGATGTACCAGGCAAGAGTGCGTCGAAATTGGCGGGTTGAGAGTTTCCACGTCCGCCCGTTGAATTGAGGTATCGGGTCTGGCCGGTCGTGCCTTTTGCAGTATTCGTTGATCCAAGTCACGAAATGAGCGAGTTGTTGGTTTGTTGCAGGGAGAGTGAGGGCGTGGTTTCCGCCGCGCCCCGCGGATCCAGCTCCTGGCCCAACTTTAAATGGGGCGAAGAGCCAAGGCGTTGGCGTGGAGATTGCAGCGTGGGCTTGTTCGAGCACTCTGATTGCGCGAGCCGCTGGCTCACCTATTACCCATGTTGCGGTCGTGCCATGGTCATCGATTTCACCTTTGAAGGCGGTGCTCTTCACCGTGCATCTGTACGTTCGTCCGTTTGCGTCTCGCGAAATGGTGCAGCACCCTGCCTTTAGATGTTTCAGTTCACTGTCCCTCATACCGGAGAGAAACGCGATTACGATGTAGCACGCGATTTGGAGCATTCTGGCCAAGCTAGTAAGAGAATCGAAGTGGCTTGTCGAGAGCGAGACGCCCGCGATCCAAGGCTTTCCATCAAGCCGCCCTTGTACGTAAATATCGAGCTCGGCGTAAGCTGATACTCCGGTCTGCTCGGCGATTTGAGAGATTTCGTGTCGCTGACGTTCGAGCGAGGTGCGATCACACCCGATTTGGTGTGCGATCGCGTTGAGATGGACGATGCCATCGACTCCTGGCAATGGCCGGTTGTTAGTTCTAGCGGCGTCAAGATAGGCGCGAATTCGGTCTTGCTGGTAGGCGTAGGGCTTTTTAATAGCTGAACGAGATCCTGTTGGGCGGCGTATTTCTTTCCAGCGTTGGATTGCGTGGATGATGTCGCCGCTGAATTCGTCGACAAATCGCAGCGCCCACACCAGTACGCGGCTGTGTACGGACTCGGGGATGCGGTCCGTTGTGTTTTCGCGGCCCCGGTCAGGGTCTGGCTCGCTCCATCCCGGTGTCTCACGCGGATCATGGGCGAGACCTTCTTTGGCTAGCGCTGAACGATAAGCCCACAATTTATTGACTGATGAACGCAGAGCGAATCTGCGATGTGGGTTCGCAAATGATTTGAGTAGATGACGTTGGTACTGCTCAAGATGTCTCGACAGAATTTCTGGAAGTCGTGTTTGTGGGTACTCAAGATCTAGCCATCGAAGGAACACCCGTAAGTTGTAGAACGTCGTGGTGACGCTGGATACGCGGGGACGCGGTTCATCTCCAAGTGGCACTGACGAGAGCATTGCGTGACACAAGCGTTTGAGGGCGGTGCGATGCAGTTCGGGTACCGTGCCGAAACGAAGCGTGAGGCCGCGTTCTTGTTGTTGCAATGACGCTGGAGCGAGCGGCCAGTTGTCTTCATCAAATCGAGCAGTGTCTTCTAGACGATACCCGGGCCGGAGTGGGCGTCGACTGAGCACGTATCGGGGGTCGGCAAATTCTTCGAAGCCATCAGTGACGGTGTTCGTTTTCACGGGTGCTCCCAACTGGGTTCCACAAGGTCGAGAAGGCTGTCACTTGGACGATCCTCAAAAGCGGCGGCGACTTCTGCCTCGGTGAACTTCGGAAGCACGTCGTGCCGAATTGCGATCCAGGCTGGTCCGTACTTGTTCCACCAATCCTCCTCAGACAGCGCGATTCGTCGAGCTTCGAACGCGTCTAGCAGGCTTAGCAGTCTGGGGAGGTGGTCCGGGGTGATGATGCAATTACCGCAGTGAAAACAATCCAGGAATGATGCCGAGCATCTGCGTCCAGTGAGTGGGTGATGCTCATGATCCTCGCAGTTGTTCCAGGCCGCTGATGACTGGCGATCCCGACTTCTGGTTGGCGTTGGCGCATTGATAGGGGTGATTTGCAACTGGTTGCGTCCGCTATTGCTGTGGAGCGCGCGAGTATGTGCGTCGTATGCTGCTTGTTCGACTTCCGTGAACGTTTCGGAAATCAGACCTTTCGCCCAATCGATCGTGGTCTGGTCTCCCGACAGGTAGTTGCGAAAGAGTACGGCTGTTGTGTTGCTGCGCGCCGCCGATGGGAGATGCCCGCCCAATTGCCGAGTGCGCCGTACGTCGATGCTTGTCTTTAGGCGGTTCGCGGTGAGTTGCAACGGCGGCTGCGATTGATCCTTTTGCTGTTCGTCCCCGTGTCGAGAAGTACCAGATTCGAGATTATGCTTCGCTACCCATGAGGTCCATCGGAGTTGTGCGTTCAGTGCTGCAGCGAATGGATTGAAACACTGGGATTCTCGGGAGTTGGCTGTGTGATCCCAGATGGCCCAGAATGATGGCGATTTAAGAGTGCGTCGTGCGGGCTCCATGAGCCGATGAAGCAAAAGGTACAGGCCACCGGGAGTGTGTAGTTCTCGACCAGGTGGGCCAATCTCCCAGATCGCTGTCTGATGCCATCTCCCCGCGCCTCGACGTCGTTTCAGGAGGGTCACCTCAACGGCGCGTTCATCGATGATGCGATGTTCAGCAGGCAGTTCTTTGATGACCTCTAGGTTCCAGCCCGTGAGTGAAATCATGAGCAGGAGCATCGGGTACAGGTCATTGCGAGTCACAAAGACTTGTTCGGCAGCTGCTGTCCGACTTGCGACAGACGACGGCGCTGCCTTGTCTCTCGACGTTGCCTGAGCAGAGTTTGGGGTCAGAGAAGGTTCGGGGTGCTTGCTGTCCTTGTGTTTGTCTAATCGACGGCGAAGCGTCGAGACGTCAGCGCGTGCAGCGGTGATGATGCTGGAGAGTTCCGTATCTGTGTACCCTGACACGGATCCTCGACGAGATTGCCCGAAGACTCTGGGGCGGAGTCCCGCTTGGACCTCAGGGTTCACGAGGTTGCTAAGCGGCGGCAGGCCGCACAACAAGCCAATCTGGCGTACCTCGATACCGGATTGCACAGTGCCTATTGACTGAGCACGGATTCTTCGGAAGTACTCCACTTGCATGAGGGTGAGATTTGCGGGCGCGGAAGGTGGAGACGGTAGACCTCCAAGGAACCGAACAAATCTCGCAACGATACCCCAGGCGCTCATTGCCGACGACAGGGTTCGTAAGCCGCCGGAAGGCCCGACGCGCCTTGACCATGCCGTGGCAAGGCTCTGATGCCAGCCCGGCAGGGGGAGAGTTTCGAAATCGAACGCTTTTCGGCGCCCGTCTTCGCCCAGAAAGTGCACCACTGAGCCTTCTAGCCCAGACGTGCGTGACGGCGCGGGCTCATAGTTCGCTGGAGGAACAGATGACCGCCGGCCGTTGCTAGTACTGCCTCGCCCACTCATTGGGAAGCACCCAACTTGAAGGGTTCGACTCGCGGGTCGCTCCACTCATCCGGGATGAGGGCGAGTCGGGTTTCGAGTTCGAGCTCTTCAAGCGCATGGAGATAAACCTGGGTGGTGGTAACACTGCGATGTCCAAGTGCGCGTCGTACCCAGTCGAGCGGGTCACCGAACACTCGCACGTAGTGAGAACGTTGCTCAGGACGCAAATTCGAGAGAGCAGCAATATGGCCGCGCTGGAGTTGCTCCAATGTCAGCACTGCAAATGTGTGTCTCAAAAGATGTGCATGAGCGTGAACTCTCGCGCCCTTTGCCATGCACCGTGCATTGGCCTGTCGGAACACATCCTTCCAAGTCGATACAGCGACTGGCTGCCCTGTTTCAGAAAGCCACAATGCCGCAGGCTCTAAACCCTCATCTGTCTCGACCATGAGGCGTAATCGTTCGGCAGGTGAGAGATTGCCTACACGGGTGCGGACGTGAACTCCGTCGTCAATCGCAGTAGTAACAAACCCGGATCCTCGATTGAACACTGATTTGCCCGAACTCTCATAGTCTCCGCGCGATTGAGCCATTTTGATCACATACTGACGATCAATGTCTATATACGCAGCGACGTCTGACAGAACGCTCGCGGGGACGTATACCCATCGTGCTGAACCCCACTTGGCGACAGCACCACTCAGCCAGAAACGGGAGTAACCCCGACCGGAGGCTTCTGGAATCTCTGTCACCAAGAGTGATGCTTGCTCGGTAAGACGCAGGCCGGTGCGAACCATAAAGTCAGCAAAAGTCGCGTTTCGGGCTGCCCATCGTCCGCGAAATCCGGGGTCTGGGAACCCTTCCATTGAATACCCTCGAATCCCAATGTCTCGCCATGTTCGGTAGGACGAGGCAGGCAACCATCGCACGCGATCTCTCTGGCGATCATGCGAATAGGTGGCCGCGGTAGGTCCGGCTTGCCGTCGTGAGGTCTCCGGCCGTGACCTGCTATCTCGTTGCGGGATCGGATTCACCGAGATATTCCCTCGCGAGGTTTGCCAGCGGAAGAAACGGTTCTGTGCGCTAACTTCTCGATCCCAGGTAGCGCCGCTCACTTGCGGTCCCTGCGGATCCTGACGCCGCCAGATCAGATATGCCAAGTGATCGAGCTCCCGCGTTGCTCTCCAGTCAGAGATTCCTCGATTATGGTGAAGAAAGTTGAAATATAAGACCAGATCGTTTGCGTAGCCGACTCGAGTTGACATCCGTGCAGATAGCATCTCGGTGGAGTAAAAGAATTCGTTCAACTCGCGGTCGTATCGCCACCTTGGCGACATCAGAAAGGGTGTCCCTAGTGGCACTCCGAGGTCGTTCCACCATTTCTGTGAAACTGGACCCGATGCGGGACCTGGGCCGGGCTCTTCAAATCGGAAGCAGCGCCAGCGCTCACTTCCAGAAATGATGGACTGGTCGGCCTCTTTGCTCACAATTGGATGCTAAGCGAGGGACGGTTCTTTGTGAACAGTAGATAGGCACAAACACCCGATACAAGCTCGCCGCGAACCCGTGCCCGTGCGGCTACGCCGGGTCGCCCGACACCGTGGCGCAGTGCCGCTGCGCCGCTCACACCCGGGTCCGATACCTGCAGCGCATCTCGGGTCCGCTCGGCGATCGGATCGATCTGCGGCTCACGGTGCGACGCGTGCCGACGGTTCTGCTGCAGGGTTCGGGTGCTCGCACCGAGACGAGCGGGGAGCTCCGAGCGAGGGTCACCGGGGCTCGCGAAGCGGCCGCTCATCGGCTGCGTCGCACGCCCTGGCGGGTCAATGCTGAGGTGCCGGGGACCTGGCTGCGCAGCCCGGAGATGCGGCTCCCACGCGGCGATACCGCGGTCCTCGACCGGGCGCTCGCCCGGGGAGGTCTCACGATGCGGGGGTACGACCGGGTACTGCGGGTGGCGTGGACGATCGCCGACCTCGCGGGGCGCGACCGCCCCGTGCGCAGCGATCTCTCTCGTGCACTGGTGCTGCGGGGCGGTGATCTGCCGTGACCGGCGGCACTGGGAGGAACGGAGCCGTGGAGATCCGCGCGGATGCCTCGTTGCGCCGGGAACTGGAGGAGTTGGTGCCCGGTGTGCGGGGCGCCTCGTCTCAGGGCTTGACGCCGGCTGCGGCCGATGCACTGCTCGCCAGCATCGTGTGGTCGCACGTCGTCGAGCCAGGGGATGCGGTGGCCGGCACCCTGATCGCGCACCTCGGTGCTGGGACCGCCATCGATCTGGTCGCTTCTCGAACGACCGGGGCACAGCTGTGCGCTGCGCTGCGTGGGCGAGGTCACGACGAGGTGACGCCGCGCCAGGCTTCCGCGGCCATCGCGCGCTGGGCACCCCGACTGAATCGGTCCGTCGTCATGGACGGGATTGCACGAGCTCGGGCACGAGGGATCAGCGTCGTGGCACCCGGGACCGACCACTGGCCCGCATCCCTGGACGACCTGGGGGCGCACGCGCCAGTGCTCCTCTGGCTTCGGGGAGATGCGGCCCTGCTGTGTGCACCCGCGCTCGCCGTCGTGGGTGCACGCGCGAGCACCGGGTACGGGGCCCACGTCACTGCGGAGCTCACGGGTGACGCGTGCGGAGCCGGGGTCGCGATCGTCTCCGGCGCCGCGTACGGCATCGACGCGGTCGCGCACCGTGCCGCGCTCGCGCTCGGCACCCCCACGATCGCGGTTCTTGCGGGTGGTGCGGACCGGTCGTACCCGAGCGGCCACCGCCAGCTGCTCGAACACATCGCATCGGTCGGCGCGGTCTGCTCGGAGATGGCGCCGGGGTCGGCTCCCACACGATGGCGGTTCCTGCAGCGCAACCGCGTCATCGCGGCGCTCGCTCGGGCGACCCTCGTCACCGAGGCCGGCCCCCGCTCGGGATCGCTGAACACCGCGGGCCACGCCGCCGAGCTCGGCCGGGCGCTCGGCGCCGTTCCCGGTCCGATCACGAGTGCTGCCTCGGTGGGCTGCCACCGACTGATCCGGGAGTACGGCGCGTCGCTCATCACCGACGGGCGCGACCTGCGTGAGCTTCTCGGGATTCCGGAGGATGCGCCACTGGGGGAGTTGCTGCCCGGCGGGTCACTGCCCGGGCAGTCACCGCCCGGGCAGTCACCGCCCGGGGAGTCACCGCCCGGGGAGTCAACGTCCGAGGGGTCGCGCGAGTCCGCGGTGCACCGGCGGGTGGTCGATGCCCTGCCGCTGCGCGGGGCCCGGACCTCGCACGAGGTTGCCCGCCGAGCCGGTCTCGCCCTCGACGACACGAGCGCCGCGCTCGCCGAGCTGGAACTGCTCGGCAGGGTGCGGCGACGCGACTCGCCGGGAGATCCCGAGGAACTGTGGGGGTTGGAGCGAGGACAATGAGACCATGCAGCTCCGTGACGCCATCGACGCGTTCCTCACGGCGGTCCGGCTCGAGTACGGGTACTCGGAGCACACCGTCCGTGCGTATCGGCGCGATCTGCTCGGCTTCGCGGACTACGCCGAGGAGCAGCAAGCCCGCGACGTGCGCGACTGCGACATCGAACTCATGCGGGGATGGTTGTGGACCCGCCAGCAGGCGAACCTCGCACCCTCCACGCTCGCCCGCAACGTCGCGACGCTCAAGTCCCTGGGCGTCTGGCTCGAGCGCACGCAGCTCGTGCCCGGCAACCCGGCGTCACGGCTCCGAGCGCCACGTGCTCCCCGAACACTGCCGCGAGTGCTCGCCGATGAGCAGATCACCCGAATCCTCGACCGCGCCGCGGCTCGAGCGGCCACCGGCGACCCGGATCAGCTTCGGGACCACGCCGTGCTCGAGCTACTGTATGCCTCCGCGCTGCGCGTCTCCGAGCTGTGCACCCTGCCGCGCGAGGGATTCGACCGGCGGCAGCGCACCGTGAGGGTCCTCGGCAAGGGCGGCAAGGAGCGAGTCGTGCCGCTGGGAGCGCCGGCCGCCGCAGCACTCGAGGCCTATCTCGCCACGGGGAGACCGGCGCTCGCCGCACGTGCTGCGGAAGCCCGCGCCGCGGAAGCCCGAGCCCGCACGGCTATCCAGACCGAACACCGCACGGATTTTCTGTTCCTCGGGAGTCGTGGGGGACCGCTCGGCGCCAATGCCGTCTATCGGCTCGTCGCGCGGGAGCTGCAGCAGGAGCCCGGGGGCGGCCCGCGCGGTCCGCACACGCTGCGGCACACGGCGGCGACGCATCTGCTGAACGGTGGCGCGGACCTGCGGGTGGTGCAGGAAGTGCTCGGTCACTCGAGTCTCGCGAGCACCCAGGTCTACACACACGTCTCGACCGAGCGTCTTGCCGAGAGCTACCGGCAGGCGCACCCGCGCGCGTAGCCGTCACCACGGCACCAGACGCGGCCGACCGAGGAAGTAGCGGAGCGGGTTGACGTAGTCGCCGTCGACGCGCACCCCGAGATGGATGCACTCGACCGATCCCGCAGCTCCGATGCAGTGGCCCCCCGTGCCCACCGTGCCGAGGGGCGCCGCGGCCGGCACGGCGTCACCCGCGGCCAACCCGCTCGACACCGGTTCGATCGACACGACCGTGTGCGCGTCCACCCGAATCGAGATCAACTCCCGCCCCGCGACGGCTCCCGCGAACGTGACGGTCCCTGCGGCAGGGGCGACCACGACCGCACCGGTGGTCGTCGGCAGGTCGATGCCGCGATGACCCGACCCGTAGGGGTGCGGCGGAGGTCGGTACGGTCCGGTCACCCGGAATGGTGCGTGCAGCGGCGGGATCCAGCGTCCCGCCCCGTCCCCGCCGGTGGTGGGGTGGGTGAACGGAAGAAGTACCGCGAGGATCGTCAGCCCCGCGAGGATTCCGCGCACGCCGAGTGCCCGACGCGGGATCCCGAAGTAGCGGTGCATGCGATCCAGGGTGGCGCGCCGGCGGGGCGGGGGAGGCGGTTCGACTCGATCGGGGGAAACCTCGCCCCGGGCTCGCAGAGCGGTCAGGATGTGAGCGGAGATTCCGGGCGCGCCCCGCGCACCGTCGGGGCGCCGCGGGTGGTACACTGGTCGCTGCGCCTCGAAAGAGGTGACTTCGCGTGCCCACTCACCGGAGTGACGCCATCGGTCCCTGTGCGAATAGCTCAGGGCGGCTGATCCCGCGGGCACCAGGATCTGGCTGCATCCGCAGCCGAACAACCGCAAACGCGTGCTCGTTCGAGCGCGCAGAACAGGAGACGGCAATGGCCGTTGTAACCATGCGCCAGCTGCTCGACAGCGGCGTCCACTTCGGACACCAGACGCGTCGCTGGAACCCGAAGATGAAGCGCTTCATCTTCACCGAGCGCTCGGGCATCTACATCATCGACCTGCAGCAGTCGCTCGGGTACATCGATGCCGCCTACGACTTCGTGAAGAGCACCGTCGCACGCGGCGGCAACATCCTCTTCGTCGGTACGAAGAAGCAGGCGCAGGAGGCCGTCGCCGAGCAGGCGACCCGCGTCAACCAGCCCTACGTGAACCAGCGCTGGCTCGGTGGTCTGCTGACCAACTTCCAGACCGTCACCAAGCGCCTCGAGCGCATGAAGGAGCTCGAGCAGCTCGACTTCGAGGGCACCACGAGCGGCTTCACCAAGAAGGAGCTGCTGCTCAAGAAGCGCGAGCTCGACAAGCTGCAGAAGTCGCTGGGCGGCATCCGTCACATGACCAAGACCCCCTCGGCGCTCTGGATCATCGACACCAAGAAGGAGCACCTCGCGATCGACGAGGCGAAGAAGCTCGGGATCCCCGTGATCGCGATCCTCGACACCAACTGCGATCCCGACGAGGTCACCTACCCGATCCCGGGCAACGACGACGCCATCCGCTCGGTTGCGCTGCTCACCCGCGTGATCGCCGACGCCGTCGCCGAGGGCCTCATGGAGCGCCATCAGAAGCCGGAAGAGGGCGCAGCCGCTGCTGAGCCGCTCGCCGAGTGGGAGGTCGAGCTCCTCAACGCCGATGCCAAGCCCGCCGAGGACGCCGCCGCTGAGGCCGCTCCCGCCGCAGCTGAGGCACCCGCAGCCGAGGAGGCTCCCGCAGCTGCCGAGGCCGCAACCGAGGCTCCCGCCGAGGCGGCTGCCGAGTAGTCTCGGCCCCACGTTTTCGTCTGAACGAACAGTTAAGGAGTAACAGATGGCTGCAGTAACCATGGCCGCTGTGAAGGAGCTGCGCGAGCGTCTCGGCGCCGGCATGCTCGACAGCAAGAACGCACTGACCGAGGCGGATGGCGACATCGAGAAGGCCATTGAGATCCTGCGTCTCAAGGGACTCAAGGGTGTCGCGAAGCGCGGCGATCGCGAAGCGAGCGAGGGCCTCGTGGCCGTCAAGCAGAGCGACGGCGCCGCCACGATGATCGAGTTCGTCTGCGAGACCGACTTCGTCGCGAAGAACGAGAAGTTCATCGCGCTCGCCGATCGGGTGCTGGAGGCCGTCGTGGCCGCCGGTGCGTCGAACGCCGAGGAGGCCCTCGCCGCTCCCGCCGAGGGCAAGACCGTGGGTGAGGTCATCACCGACGAGTCCGCCATCATGGGCGAGCGGATCGTGCTGCGCAAGGTCTCGCGCGTCGAGGCTCCGAGCACCGCGGTCTACCTGCACCGCACCTCGAAGGATCTGCCGCCGCAGATCGGCGTGGTCGTCGGCTACGAGGGCGACGATGCGAAGGCCGCACTGAGCATCGCTCAGCACATCTCCTTCGCCGATCCGCTCTACGTCACCCGCGACGAGGTCCCCGCGGCCGACGTCGACAAGGAGCGCGAGATCGTCACCGAGATCTCGAAGAACGAGGGCAAGCCCGAGGCCGCCCTGCCGAAGATCGTCGAGGGGCGTCTGAACGCGTTCTTCAAGCAGGTCGTGCTCAACGAGCAGGTGCACGCGCTTGATGACGAGAAGCGCGACGTGAAGAAGGTCGCCGACGCGGCCGGCATCACCGTCACGTCGTTCGCGCGCAGCAAGGTCGGCGCGTAACCACGGCATCCAGGAGGCCCGGGCATTCGCTCGGGCCTCCTTACTGTGCCCGGCCTGTGCACAGCTGCTGCGCGTCCCCCTCATCACCACTACGCTGATCTGAGACTCGAAGAAGGAGATCACCCATGTCCGAAACCGTCGCACGCAAGCGCCGCGTCCTGCTTAAGCTCTCGGGAGAGGCCTTCGGCGGCGGCACCCTCGGGGTGAATCCGGACGTGGTCAGCCAGATCGCGCGTGAGATCGCCGCGGCGATGGAGAGCGCGGAAGTCGCCGTGGTCGTGGGCGGCGGCAACTTCTTCCGCGGTGCCGAGCTCTCGCAGCGCGGCATGGATCGCTCCCGCGCCGACTACATGGGCATGCTGGGCACGGTGATGAACGCGCTGGCGCTCCAGGACTTCCTGGAACAGGCCGGGGTCTCGAGCCGCGTCCAGTCCGCGATCACCATGACCCAGGTGGCGGAGACCTACATCCCGCTCCGCGCGGTCCGGCACCTCGAGAAGGGGCGCGTCGTCATCTTCGGCGCGGGCGCCGGGCTGCCGTACTTCTCGACCGACACCGTCGCGGCGCAGCGTGCGCTCGAGATCCGCGCCGATGAGGTGCTCGTCGCCAAGAACGGCGTCGACGGCGTCTACACGGCCGATCCGAACCAGGATCCCGACGCCACGCTCATCAGCGAGATCAGTTACAACGACGCGCTGGTCCGCGGCCTCAAGGTGGTCGACTCGACCGCCTTCAGCCTCTGCATGGACAACGGCATGCCAATGCGCGTGTTCGGTATGGAACCCGCCGGAAATGTCACCGAGGCCCTCCGCGGGGCAAAGCTCGGCACCCTCGTTCACCGCTAAGCTGGACTGACGCACAACTTCTGAAGGGGTACACCGTGATTGACGACATCTTCGCAGACGTGAAAGACCGCATGACCAAGGCGGTCGAGTCGGCCAAGGAGAGTTTCGCCACGGTGCGAACGGGACGCGCGAACCCCTCGCTGCTGCAGGGGGTGCAGGTCGACTACTACGGCACGCCGACCCCGCTGCCGCAGCTCGCCTCGGTGCAGAACCAGGATGCGCGCAGCCTCCTCGTCACCCCCTACGACAAGGGTGCGATGAAAGACATCGAGCAGGCCATCCGCGACATGCCGAACCTCGGGGCCAACCCGTCGAACGACGGCAACGTGATCCGCCTCTCCCTGCCGGAGCTGACCCAGGAGCGCCGCAAGGACTTCGTCAAGATCGTGAAGGCGAAGGCTGAAGACGCCCGCGTCGCTGTGCGCAACGTGCGCCGTCACGGCAAGGACGAGTTCGACGCGCTGAAGAGCGAGGTCGGAGAGGACGAGCTCGCTCGCGCCGAGAAGGAGCTCGAGACGCTCACCAAGCAGTTCATCGATCAGATCGATGAGGCCTTGAAGCGCAAAGAAGCCGAGTTGCTGGAGGTCTAGCGGCGATGGCGGGTGCCGACCGGCGAGACGAGCTCAGGGCGCACCTGGAATCCACGCGCGCGCAGCTGGAAGCGACCAACGCCAAAATCGAAGCGCGTGCGGGGCGCAACCTCGTCTTCGCGATCGGTTCGGGGCTCCTCTTCGGAGGCGTGTTCCTCGTAAGCCTGCTGCTCGTGAAGCAGATCTTCGCCCTGCTCGTCGCGATCCTAGTGGCCATCGCCCTCGTAGAACTCGCGTCGGCATTCAGCGTCGCGGGCCGTCGGGTGCCTCGAATCGGCGTGGTCCTCGGAGGACTCCTGGTGGTCGTCGGCGCCTACTTCTGGGGAGCGGAGGGCATGCTCCTCGGGCTCTTCGCGGGCTCCATTCTCCTGACGGTCTGGCGCCTCATCGAGGGCCTCGTGCCGCGATGGGAGACCCCGCCGCGCACCCTCATCCGTGACGTCTTCTCCGGTCTCTTCACGCTCGTCTACGTCGCGTTCCTCGCCAGCTTCACCGTGCTGCTCGTGGCGGCCGAGAACGGCCAGTGGTGGGTCTTCGCCCTCGTCCTCATCGTCGTGTCGGTCGACGTGGGTGCCTACGCCGCCGGAGTGACCCTCGGCAAGCACAAGATGACGCCTCGGATCAGCCCGAACAAGACCTGGGAGGGGTTCGCCGGAGCCGCGATCGTCGCCATGGCGGTTGGGGTCGCCGTGACCGTGCTCGCACTCGACCAGCCCTGGTGGGTCGGGATCATCCTCGGCATCGTGGTGCTCTTCACCGCCACGGGGGGAGACCTCACCGAGTCCCTCATCAAACGCAACTTGGGAGTGAAAGACATGAGCAGCTGGATCCCGGGCCACGGAGGGTTCCTCGACCGTCTCGATTCACTGCTGCCCTCCGCCGTCGGCGTCTACGGTGTCGCCCTGGTACTGGGGGCCGTGTCGTGAGCCCTCGCTCCCAGGGTGCGGGGAAGAAGTCCGGGCAGAATGGGGTGGTGCACACCGCGTTCCCCCTCGCTCCCAAACGTCAGGTCGGCTACCACCAGGATCAGGTCGACGCGTTCCTCGACCGCGCTCGGTCGACGTACGAGGGCGGAGCGGTGCCCGATGGGGCCATCACCGCGGAAGAGGTCCGCCGCACCGCCTTCGGCGTGCGTCGCGGGGGATATTCTCCGCGCTACGTCGACGCCGCGATGGATCGCCTCGAGGAGGTCTTCTTCGAGCGGGAGCGTCGCGTGCGTGTGCGCGCCGACGGCGAGGACCAGTGGTGGGACGAGACCCGGCAGCTGCTGTCCGAGGTGCGCGGTCGGTTGCAGCGGCCGCGCGGCAAGCGCTTCCGGCGACGTGGCCTGTTCGCCACGGGGTACCGTCGCTCACAGGTCGACGCCTTCCTCGACCGGGTCGCGAAGATGTTCGAGAACCGCGAGCTCGGCCTCGCTCCCGCCGAGGTGCGCGATGTGGTGTTCCACTCGCAGTGGCGGGGGTACGACGAGGATCAGGTCGACGCGCTGCTCGACGGGGTCGTCGAGCTGATCCTGTCCACGCGCTGATGCTGTGCGGCGCGCCCGGTTCCGCGGCATTGAGTGATTCCGCGGCCTGAGATAGAATCGTTACATTGTGGCTGTGCAACCTTCTTCCTCCGTGTCCTTCAGGTCCCGCTTCCGGGCACCCGTCGCCGTGATCGCAGTGGCCGGGTTCCTCGGTGCGGCCGTCGTGGCCCCGTTCGCGATGCCGAGCGCCTCGGCCGACGCCGAGACCATGGCGTTCCAAGCGCGGATCCACCAGGAGTTCGTGCCGAACGTCTCCGCCGAGGCCGACCTCGTCTTCACCGATGTGTCGGTGGTGGAGCTGCCCGACCCCGAAGAGGAACGGCTGAGACTGGAAGCCGAGGCCGCGGCCAAGGCTGCCGAGGAGGCGAAGGCGTCCGCCGCGAAGCAGGCGACGACTCCCTCCGCACCGCCCCGGTACGAGGGCGGCGGCTCACCGGCCGAGTGGATGGCGGCCGCGGGGATCGCGGAGGCCGACTGGGGGTACGTGGACTTCATCGCCTCGAAGGAGAGCGGCTGGAACCCGAACGCGACGAACGCGAGCTCTGGCGCCTGCGGGCTGATCCAGGCGTACCCGTGCAGCAAGGTGCCGGGGAGCGGATACAACCCAGTCGACAACCTCGTCTGGGCGAATGGCTACGCCGTCGGACGCTATGGCAGCTGGGCAGCGGCCTACGCGTTCTGGACCGCTAACCACTGGTGGTAGTCCACCGTTCTCATGGGGCGTAAGCACCGCAGGGCGCCGTCCGACCCGGCGGGCGACGTGACCCGGCTCGCTCACGGCGGCGCGCGCACCGAGACTCGTCGGGGCGTCGAGTGGGTCGTGCGCGACATCCCGGCGCACCGCGCTGAGAAAGCGTACCGGTGCCCGGTCTGCAGCAACGAAGTGCCCCCGGGTCAGGCCCACATCGTCGCATGGCACGCCGAGCACTTCTTCGGCGACGAGGCGGCGATGCGGGATCGCCGTCACTACCACGCGCACTGCTGGCGCCTGGCGTGACCTCCCGCTAGAAGAGCGTCGGGGGAGCCGCGGGCTGCTCGAGCGAGATCTCGGGGCTCGGAGCCGCGACGCGACCCGCGAGGCCCGGTCCGTGCTCCGGATCCCGACCCGCCTGGAACGCGGTGGCGGCCGCTCGCGCTCGTAGATCCGCCGCTTCGTTGAGCGGGTGCCCCGCGTGCCCCTTGACCCACTCGAAGCTCACCCGACGACCCACGAGGGCCGCATCCAGCTGCTCGAGGAGGTCGCGGTTCAGCACCGGCTTGCCGTCGGCCTTCCGCCAGCCGCGGCGCTTCCAGCCGGGCATCCACTGGGTGACCGAGTTGATCACGTACTGACTGTCGCAGAGCACGTGCAGCGGCTCATCGGCGCGGTCCGCGGTGGCGTGCAGCAGATCGAGCACCGCCATGAGCTCACCCTGGTTGTTGGTGGCGCGGGGCCAGCCGCCGGCGCGCCACTGGCCGTCATCGACGACCCAGGCCCACCCCGCAGGGCCGGGGTTCCCGAGAGCCGAACCGTCCGCTGCCGCTGTGAGAGTCATACTCCCATCCTGCCAGAGACGGAGACGGAGACGGAGACGGAGCCGGAGCCGGAGCCTGTGCCGAAGCCAAGTGCGGCGAGCGGCTAGGCTGGGTCGGGTCTGCCACATGCACCGCGTGATCCCGAGGAGGACGAACATGGCGAAGATCTCGAGCAATACGGTGCTCCGCGCGCGCCGCGAAGACATCGCATTCACGACCGCCGATGGGCTGACGCTCGTGGGGGAGTTGGCCGTACCGGAAGATCGGGAACCGGCGGCGACCCTCGTCACCCTGCACCCGCTGCCCACGGCAGGCGGGTTCATGGACTCCCACATTCTCCGCAAGGCTGCGAACCGACTGCCCGAACTCGCGGATCTCGCGGTGTTGCGCTTCAACACGCGCGGCACGACCTCACCGCGCGGCACGAGCGAGGGCACCTTCGGTGATGGCATCGACGAGCGCGCCGACGTGGCCGCGGCGATGGCGTTCGTTCGGGATCGCGGGCTCCCGCGGCCGTGGCTGCTCGGGTGGTCGTTCGGCACCGAACTCGCCCTGAAGTACGGTCTTGAGCACCCCATTGAGGGGGCGATCCTGCTCTCGCCGCCGCTCCATCGCGCGACCGAGGCGGATCTGCGCGCCTGGAACGACGCGGAAGCGGAGCTCGTCGCGCTGATCCCCGAGTTCGACGACTACCTGCGGCCCGAGGCCGCGGCGGAACGGTTCGCCGCGGTGCCGCGCGCGCGGCTCATCCCCGTCGACGGCGGAAAGCACCTGTGGGTGGGGGAGCAACAGACCAGTCGGGTGCTCGACGAGATCGTCGGCACGGTCGGCACGGCGCCGACGCCGCTGCCGCGCGAGGTCGACGAGGATCGCGTCGCGCCACCCTCGGAGTGACGCCGACCATGCGTCAGCCCTGCTGCGGTGGGATCCGCTCGATCGGAGTGGTCTCGTCGCTCGCGGACTCGGGGACCGGCGCGGCGTCCGCATCTGAGGGAGTCGCGGGCGTCTCGGGCGTCGTGGCCGCCGCGGCATCGGACGCTGCCGCCTCCACGAACGCGGCGTCGGTCGCTTCGGCGACGGGACGCTCCACGAGTCGGCCGGCCACCGTGCTCATCTTCTGAGCATTGGTGATGACCTCGCCGAGGCTCTCGAAGTAACGAGCCACCGCTCCGCGCTCGACCTTCAGCTGGGTCATGCGATCCTCTGCTGCGGCGAGCACCTTAGTCGCACGGTCCTCGGCCGCGGCGAACGTGGTCTGCGCGCGACGCTCGGCCTCCAGGATCGTCTCGGCGGCCTGACGCTCAGCGTCGGCGCGGAGCGAGCGTGCGATCTGCGTCGCATCGAGGGTGATCCTCTCGTACTCGTCGCGCGCGGCGGCGAGCTGGGTCCGGAGCTCCTCGAGCTCGCGGGTCGTCGCCTCGATCTCGAGCCGCGAGGCCTCGGCGGCCTCGTGCTGGCGCGCGGCCAGTTCCTGCTCGACCTGCTCGCGCTGCTGGGTCGAGGAGGTCTTGAACGCGAGGGTGTCGGTCTCGATCTGCTCCCGCAGCGCCCGCGCCGCGTCCTCCGCGTCGGCGCGGAGCTGCCCGAGCCGCGCCTCCTCGGACGCGCGGTACTCGGCGAGTTCGGCAACGGTGTCGGCGCGGAGGAGATCCGTCTCCTCGGTCACCGCCGCGCGCTTCGCGGCCACCTCGCGGTCGATCTCCGCGGTGGCGGCCTCACGCTGCTGCGTGAGGTCGGCCTCGTGCTGCGCGAGCGAGGCGGCGATCCCGCGCTGGTGCTCGTCGCGCTCGCGGGTGACGTCGGCGTCGAGGGCGAGCCGCTCCCGTTCGATCTGCAGTTCGAGCGATTCGCGCTCGAGACCGAGCGCGGCCGCGGCCTCGGCACCCTCGATCCGCTGCTGCTCGGCGGCGGCGGCGCGCTCGTCGTCAAGACGCTGCTGGTGCTCGCGGAGCTGGGTGGCGATGCGCTCGGTGTGCATCGTGGACTCGTCCGCGATGCGCGCCTCGTGCTCGGCGCGCGCGGTCGCGATCTCGCGCTCGACCGCGCGGCGCTCGGCGGCGAGTTCGCCCTCGTGCACCCCGAGCTCGGACTCGATCTTCGAGCGGTGCTCCTCCCACTCCGCGATGAGGCGATCCTGGTGATCGGCGAGTTCGGTGCCGATCGTGGTGTCGTGCGCTTCGCGCTCGGCGGCGATGCGGCTGTCATGGGTCTCGCGCTCGGCGGCGAGTTCGGCATCGAGAGCCGTGCGGGCCGCCGCGAGCGCAGCGTCGTGCTCGGCCTGCTCGCGGGCGATCGCGGTGTCGTGGGTCGCGCGTTCCTCGGCGAGCCCGGAGCGATGCGCATCCAGTTCATCGGCGATCGTGGTGTCGTGGAGCTCACGCTCGGCGGCGATCGCGGCCTCATGGTTCGCTCGCTCCTCAGCGATGCGCGCCTCGTGGCGTGCGCGCTCCTCCGCGAGTCGCGACTCGTGCGCGGCCAGTTCTTCGCTCAGACGGGTGCTCTGAAGCTCGTCCGCGTTGCTCAACCGGACCTCGTGCTCCAGGGTCTCGGCGCGAAGCTGATGGTCGTGCGCCGTGCGCTCTTCCGCGATCGTGTGCTCGTGGAGTGCCCGCTCGGAGGTGAGCTGCTCGGTGTGCGCGGCGAGTGCTGCGGCGAGCCGGACCTCCTGCGCCTCGCGGATCGCACCGAGCTCGGCCTCCTGCTCGGCGCGCGTCTCGGCGAGCTCGGCGCGCGCCTGCTCGTCAGCTCGGGCTCGCTCGCGGGCGCCCTGCTCGGCGAGGGTGCGCAGTTCGCTCTGCTGGGCTTCCAGCTCCCGCGCGATGGTCGCCTCGTGCTGGAAGCGCTCCTGCGTGATGCGGTCGGTGTGGGCCTGCAATTCGGTCGCGAGGGCGCGGTCGTGCTGATCGCGCTCGGTCGCGAGTGCCGCGTCATGCGCGCTGCGCTCCTGGGCGATCCTGCCCCGGAGGTCCTCGATCTCGGCGTCCAGCGCCCTGCGCTGGGACGCGATCCCGGCCTCGAGTTCGCGCTGCTGTTCCGTGTACCGTGCCTCGAGCTCGGCCTCCTCGCGCTGGCGCTTCGCCTCGAACTCGGCACGGGCGCGCTCGCCCTCCTGCACGAGACGGGCGCGCTCGAGCTCTGCTTCGCGCTCGCTCTCGGCGCGTCGGCGCTCGAACGCGGCGGCGTGGGTCTCCGTCTCCTCGCGGAGCTCAGCGGCGGCGATCGCGGCATCGGCGGCGATCCGCTCGGCCTCCGCGGCCGTGGCCGCGAGGGTCGCCTGGGCGTCGCGCTGCGCGGCCTCGCGGGTCGAGATGGCCTCGCGTTCCGCCGACGCGCGGGTCAGCTCGGCGGTCCGCTGCGCCTCGGCGAGCAGGCGCTCGCGCTCGGCGTTCGCCGAGGCGCTCTGCTGCGCGACATCACTGCGCGCACCAGTGATGATGATCTCGGCCTGCTCATTCGCGGAGCTCAGGAGGTCGTCGGCGCGCTGCTGCGCCTGCGTGAGCACTCGCGTGCTCTCCTCCTCCGACGACCGGCGCAGCTTCTCGGCGTCGAGGTCGGCCTGCGCCATCAGCCGCTGGGCGTGATCCTCCGCCACCTTCAGGCTCTTCTCGACCCGCAGGCCGAGCCCGGAGTATCCGCTCGCGCCGAGTTCGGCGACCTGCTCCTGGAGGTCGCTGATCAGCTGGCGCTGCTCCTGCCCGACGTTCGTCGCCTGCTGGTGGGCGAGCTGCAGCGATTCGAGGTGTGTCTGGAGGGTGCTGATGTGCCCGATCAGGGCGGCGACACGCTCGTCGACCTCCTCGCGGTTGTAACCGCGGAATGCTGGGGTGAACTGCTGGGCTGATTCGGACACGGGCCCTCCGGAGATGACGATGTTCCCGCTCGGGCGCAGTGATTCCGCGCCGCGGGCATACAAGGGTTCATGATAGTCCACATCGTTCCGCCATCGGGCGGCCCGCTCGCGCCGTGCGGCACGAGGCGGCACATCGGGGCGTCACTTCCATGTCTTGTACGGAAAGCTCCGGTAGCGTTGGATGTTGAGAACGACTGCCTGCAACAGCCATGCCCGCTCGGGCGCGGTGAGCCGGCGTCATGGAGTGAGGAGCCCCCGTGCGATATGTGCTTGCGATAGCAGCGCTCGTGCTCTCCGGCGTGATGCTGATCCTCGGCATCGGCCAGCGGACCTTTCTTGCGGGCCCTGCCGAGATCAGCTTCCCGGTCGATACCCAATCTGAGGCGGGGTACGCCGTGGTCGACGGCGCGGAGTTCGCCAAGGTGACCGGACAGGCGAACGTCGTCGTGAAGGGATCCCAGGCGTTCGTCGCGACGGGCGCGACCCGCGATGTCGAGGCCTGGCTCGAGCCGTTCCTGCACGCGGAACTGTCGGTCGACACGCGGCAGCAGCGCTTGCTGAGCGGCCTCGTGGCCGCGGCGGTGGTGACGGAGGCTCCGGCCGCAGAGGCGACCGAGGCCGACGGCGCCGCCGCCGATACCGGGGCAGCCGGGACCGAGGCCGACGAGCTGGCCCCGATGGATCCGCGCGGCAGCGACCTCTGGCTGGAGGAACGGGGGATCGACGAGGCGGGCAGCGACACCGAGACGGAGACGCTGCGGGTCCCCGTGGCGGTCACCGCGGGGCAGTCCGTGCTGATCGCCTCCGACGGTGAGAACCCCGTGCCGAGCGACGTCTCGCTCGTCTGGGTGCAGGATCGCGCCACGCCCTGGGCTGGCCCGCTGCTCGTCGGCGGTGGCATCCTCGCAGTCGTCGGCGGAGTGCTGTACCTGTTGGCGGTGGACCATGATCGTCGTGGCCTCGGTCCGCGGCGCGGTCGGCGCGGGCCGCTGCAGGGGATCCGGAACATGTTCGGCGGAGGAAAGCGCCGGTCCCGGTCCGACTCCGGCGCACCGCTCGCCCGTGAGGCGGCGATCTCGACGACCCGGATCCGCGCGCGTCGCCGCGTCGCGCTCCCGGCACTCGCCGTGGTCGCGGCAGTCGGGTTGAGCGGCTGCTCGGCCAACTACTGGCCCGATCTCACGGGCGGCCAGTCCGAGGAGACGGCTACTCCGCCCACATCCTCGAGCGCCGCGCCGGTGCCGGTCACGGACGCGCAGCTCGACCGCATCGTGGAGCGCGTCGCCACCGTCGCCGGCGAGGGCGACGAGACCCTCGACGCCGCGGTGCTCGAGCCGCGCTTCTCGGGCGACGCACTCGCCCAGCGCACCGCCAACTACACGATCCGCGGCGCCGATCCGGCCTACGCCGTCGTGCCGCCGCGCATCACCGCGGAGGGTCTCGACTACGAGCTGGTGCAGAGCACGGAGTCCTGGCCGCGCACGCTGTTCGTGACCGTCGCCTCGTCGACGAGCGACGCCGACGCCGACAGCGCTGAGTCCGACGCCGACAGCGCCGACGCCGAGCCGACCGAGGGCGCGACGGCCGAGGATGCGCCGTCGTCGCCGTCGCTGGCGATGATCCTGACCCAGGAGAACCCGCACGAGAACTACCACGTCTCGCGCGTCATCGCGCTGCGCGGCGGGATCTCGATGCCGCAAGCCGCACCCGCGGAGGAGGGCACCGCCCTGCTCGCGAATGATCTCGAGACCTTCGTGATGCCGCCCGGAGAGGTCGGCACCGCGTTCGCGCAGGTGCTGCAGTCCGGTCCCGACTCCGAGGAGGCGAAGGCGTTCGATCTCTCGACCGCCACGATCCTCGAGAACTACGGCCTCACCCGCACCCAGGCGGATCAGGCGACGTCGGATGGTAAAGGCCAGACCATGCTCTACTCGGTCACGGCTCGTCAGGGCGACGAACGACCGGTCGCCCTCTCGACCGGCGTCGGCGGCGCCCTCGTCGCGACGACCGTGATCGAGGAGCAGATCATCGACTCGAACGGCGGCCGATTCAAGCCGCAGGCGAGCGCGATCATGACCGCGCTCTCGGGACTCTCGGGCGAGCAGGATCGAATCGTGCAGGAGGTGGCCCACCAGCTCCTGTTCTTCGTTCCCAGCAAGACCCAGGGCACCCAGATCGAACTGCTCGGAGTGACCAGCGAACTCGTAGGAATGAGGAACTAACGACCATGTCGCAGCAGATGCCCGAACGGATCCCCGGCGGTGGAATCGACCTGAGCCACCTCGCAGCCGCACGCGCGCCGCAGACTCCCGGCGCACCGTCGACCGGCGCGGTCGGTGCACCCGGCGCCCAGGTCGTCGACGTGCCGTCGCTCGTGCTCGACATTTCCGATGCCACCTTCGAGCAGACCGCCCAGCTCTCCTCGATCGTGCCGGTCGTCGTGCACCTGTGGTCGGAGCGGAGCGAGGCGAGTGTCGCGTTCTCCGCAGTCCTCGAGACGCTGACGCGCGAGTTCGCCGGCCGGATCCTGCTGGCCCGGGTCGACGTCGATGCGAACCCCGGACTGGCGCAGGCGTTCCAGGTCCAGTCGATCCCGACCGCGGTGGCGCTCGTCGGCGGTCGCCCGGTGCCGCTCTTCCAGGGGCCGGTGCCGGAGGAGCAGGTCCGCGAGATCTTCGGGCAGCTCGGGCAGCTCGCGGAGCAGCAAGGGGTCGTGGGGCGCGTCAGCGCCCCCGATGCCGGTGCCGAGGTTCCTGCCGAACCGGCCGAACCCGTGATTCCCGCCGCGCACCTCGCCGCGGTCGAGGCCGCCGAGCGCGGCGACTACGCGACCGCCGTGGCGGAGTGGGAAGGGGTGCTCGCGAAGGCCCCCGCGGACGCGGAGGCGCGTGCGGCGCTCGTGCAGGTGAAGCTCCTGCAGCGCCTCGAAGGCCTGACGCTCGAGGGGGTCCGCGCCGACGCTGCCGCGCGCCCGGACGATCTCGACGCCCAGCTCCGGGTCGCCGATCTCGATCTCTCTGGCGGCCACGTCGAGGACGCCTTCCTGCGCCTGCTCGACCGGTTCGCGGCGAGCGACGACGCGGATCGCGCCGTGATCCGCGAGCGCCTGCTCGAGCTCTTCGAGGTCGTGGGCGTCGCGGATCCCCGTGTCATCGCGGCTCGCGGGCGACTCGCGAACCTGCTGTACTGAGCGACCGATGACCCCGGCCGGCGCCTATCTCGACCACGCGGCGACCTCGCCCATGCCTGATGCGGTGCTGCGGGCCTACACGGACGCGCTCCGCACGGTCGGCAACCCGGCCTCGACGCACAGCGACGGGCAGCGCGCGAGCGAGGTGCTCGAGACCGCGCGCGAGGAAATCGCGAGCCGGCTGGGGTGCGATCCCGCCGAGCTCATCATGACGGCGGGCGGCACCGAGTCGATCAATCTCGCGCTCAAGGGCATCTACTGGGCGCGCCGGCGCGCGGGGGCCGGGCCGATCGTGCTGATCGCCGCGGGCGAGCACCACGCCACGGTCGAGGCGGCCGAGTGGCTGCGCGACACCCAGGGGGCCGACGTGGTGTGGGTGCCGATCGACGCCGAGGGAGTCCTTCGCCCCGAGGCGCTCGGCCAGGCGATCGCGGACGCGGGGGCGGACAACGTCGCTCTCGTCTCCTTCCTGTGGGCGAACAACGAGGTCGGTTCTGTGCTGCCCGTCGAGGCGCTGTGCCGGATCGCCGCGGACGCCGGGATCCCCGTGCACGTCGACGCGGTCGCCGCGCTCGGGCAGCTGCCGCTCGATTTCGCTCGATCGGGAGCCGCCGCCATGAGCCTTTCCGCGCACAAGATCGGTGGTCCCGTGGGCGTCGGTGCACTGGTGCTCGGCCGGCGGACGTCCGCCGACCCGCTGCTGCACGGCGGGTCCCAGCAGCGCGCGCGATCCGGCACCCAGAACGTCGCCGGGGCCGTCGGGTTCGCCGCGGCGATGCGGCTCGCGATCGACGCGGACGGGGTGCCGCACGAGGCACGCATCACCGAGCTGCAGCGGCTGCGAGATCGGCTCGTCGCGGGGGTGCGCGCTGCCGACCCCTCCGCGATCGCACGGGGCGCGCAGGGTGCCCCCGATCGGCTGCCGGGCAACGCCCACTTCACGTTCCCCGGCTGCCAGGGGGACTCGCTCGTCTTCCTGCTGGATGCCGCCGGGGTATCGGCCTCCGTCGGTTCGGCCTGCCAGGCGGGCGTGGCCGAGATCTCCCACGTGCTGCTCGCGATGGGGGTGCCGGAGCCGGAGGCCGCCGGTGCGCTGCGCTTCACCCTCGGCCCCGACACGCGCGACGACGAGATCGACGCGCTCCTCGCGGCACTGCCGCGCGCGATTTCCGGAGCGCGCTCCGCCGGACTGAACTAAGCTGTCGGGGTGAAAGTTCTGGCAGCGATGAGCGGGGGAGTCGACTCCGCGGTGGCCGCGGCGCGCGCCGTCGAGGCGGGGCACGACGTCGTCGGGGTGCACCTCGCGCTGAGCCGCATGCCGGGCACGATCCGCACCGGATCCCGCGGCTGCTGCACGATCGAGGACGCGATGGACGCGCGGCGCGCGGCGAACCTGCTCGGCATCCCGTTCTACGTGTGGGATCTGAGCGAACGATTCGCCGAGGACGTCGTGGACGATTTCATCGCCGAGTACGCGGCGGGCCGCACGCCGAACCCGTGCATGCGGTGCAACGAGAAGATCAAGTTCGCGGCGCTGCTCGACAAGGCGATCGCGCTCGGCTTCGACGCGGTCGCCACCGGGCACTATGCGACGCTGAGCGACACGGCGACCGGTCGCGAGCTGCACCGCGCGAGCGCGTGGGCGAAGGACCAGTCGTACGTGCTGGGGGTGCTCACCGCGCATCAGCTCGCGCACTGCTACTTCCCGCTGGGCGACACCCCCTCCAAGGCGCTCGTGCGTGCGGAGGCGGAGGACCGCGGCCTGCAGGTCGCGCAGAAGCCGGACAGTCACGACATCTGCTTCATTCCCGACGGCGACACCCGGGGATGGCTCTCGGACCACATCGAGCGGAGGCCCGGCGAGATCCTCGACGAGGACGGCGAGGTGGTGGGGCGGCACGACGGTGCGCACGGCTACACCGTGGGGCAGCGCCGCGGCCTGCAACTGGGGCGACCCGCTGCGGACGGTCAGCCCCGGTACGTGCTGTCGATCCGGCCGGTGTCGAACCAGGTGGTGGTCGGACCCAAGGAGCACCTGGCGATCGGCACCATTGCGGGCGGCCGGTACAGCTGGGCGGGCGAACCGGGGTTCGAGGTCTCGGAACCGTTCGACTGCGACGTTCAGATTCGCGCGCACGCGGATCCGGTGCCCGCGCGTGCCCGCTTGGAGCCGATCCTCGACGCGGAGCGAACCGAGCAGCACCGGGTCGGGGCCAGTCACGAGATCGTCGTCGACATCGACCTCGAGCGTGCCGAACCGCTGCTCGGTGTGGCACCGGGGCAGACCGCGGTGCTCTACACCGGCACCCGCGTGCTCGGGCAGTTCACCATCGACCGCGCCCTCGCGGCGCAGCAGACGACCGCGGAGGTGCTCGGATGAGCGAGGGATCTGACCCGACGTTCGAGGAGGCGCGCGCGGAGGCGGAGCAGCTGACCGCCGAGATCGAGCGGCTCCGCACGGCCTACTACTCGGAGGGCGTCGGTATGGTCTCGGACGCCGAATACGACGTCATGTTCCGTCGTCTCGAGGAGCTGGAGCGGCTGTTCCCGGAGCTGATGGGGCAGGACAGTCCGACGCAGGAGGTCGGTGCGGCGGTCGTCTCGGCGGGGTTCCCCGAGCACGAGCACGCCGAGCGCATGCTCAGCCTCGACAACGTCTTCTCGCTGGAGGAGTTCCGCGAGTGGGCGGAGAAGACGCGGCTCGCGGCGGGGCGCGACGTGCGCTGGCTCTCCGAACTGAAGATCGACGGTCTGGCGATCAGTCTGGCCTACCGGAACGGGGTGCTCGAGACCGCGACGACCCGGGGTGACGGCCGGGTCGGAGAAGACATCACGGAGAACGTCGATCTGATCCCGGTGATCCCGAGGGAGCTCAGCGGCAGCGGGATCCCGGAGTTCTTCGAGGCCCGTGGCGAGGTGTTCCTCCGGAGCGCCGACTTCGAGGCGCTCAACGTGCGTCAGCAGGAGCTGCAGGCGGCATTCGTGGCCGAGCAGACCGCCAGGGGGAAGGATCCCGAGTCGATCCCGGTGCGCTACCCTGAGTTCGCGAACGCGCGCAACACGGCCGCCGGAAGCCTGCGGCAGCGCGCCGACAACAAGTCCGACGCCGACCTCGAGCTCATGCGCGGGCGGCTCGCGCGGCTGTCCCTCTACGTGCACGGCATCGGCGCCTGGTCGCACCCCGCGTTCGAGAATCAGTCGGACGCCTACGCTTTGCTCGACGCCTGGGGGCTCCCGGTCTCGCCGCACTCCCGCGTCTTCGACTCGGCCGACGATGTGGTGGGGTTCATCGAGGATCGCGGCGCGCACCGGCACGATGTCGAGCACGAGATCGACGGCATCGTGGTGAAGGTCGACGAGCTGGAGCTGCACGCAGAACTCGGCGAGACGAGTCGTGCGCCGCGCTGGGCCATCGCCTACAAGTTCCCTCCCGAGGAGGTGCACACGACGCTCCTCGACATCCGGGTGGGTGTCGGACGCACGGGGCGCGCCACCCCGTACGCCGTGATGGCGCCGGTGAAGGTCGCCGGGTCCACCGTGCGGCAGGCCACGCTCCACAATCAGCAGGTCGTGAAGGCGAAGGGGGTGCTCATCGGCGACACGGTGGTGCTGCGCAAGGCCGGCGACGTGATCCCCGAGGTCCTGGGTGCCGTGCTGGAGCGGCGCGACGGGAGCGAGGTCGAGTGGCACATGCCCGCCGACTGCCCGGAGTGCGGCACCGAGCTGCGACCGATGAAGGAGGGGGACATCGACCTCCGCTGCCCGAACGCGCGGGCATGCCCGGCGCAGGTGCGGGGCCGGGTCGAGCACATCGGATCCCGGGGCGCTCTCGATATCGAGGTGCTCGGCGAGATCACCGCGGCCGCGCTCACCCAGCCCAAGGTGCCGGCGACCCCGCCGCTGGAGACCGAAGCCGGGCTCTTCGACCTGACCCTCGATCAGCTGGTGCCGATCGAGGTGATCGTGCGCGACAGCGAGACGGGTGAACGCCGCGTCGACGAGGCGACGGGGGAGTACGTGCGCCGCGCGCCCTTCCAGCGCGTCTCGATCGAGTACCCGCCCGAGGCCGAGGGGCTCACCGCGACCGAGCGCCGCGCCGCCGGGCTGCGGAAGAACGTGCGGGTGGTGACCCCGTCGAAGGACGCCGAGACTTTCTTGGCGGAGCTCGAGCGCGCCAAGACGAAGCCGCTCTGGCGCCTCCTGGTCTCGTTGAACATCCGTCATGTCGGGCCCGTCGCCGCGCGAGCGCTCGCAGACTGGTTCGGGTCGCTCGACGCGATCCGGAGCGCGTCGGTCGCGGAGCTCTCCGAGGTCGAAGGCGTCGGCGAGACGATCGCCGTCGCCGTGACCGAGTGGTTCGAGCTCGAGTGGCACCGGGAGATCGTGGACCGCTGGTCCGCTGCCGGGGTGCAGTGGTCGACTCCCGGGCATCCGGGACCCGGGGCCGCGGTCGCCGCCGGCGGTGTGCTCTCCGGCCTGACGGTGGTCGCGACGGGCAGCCTCGAGGGGTTCACGCGGGACGGCGCCAAGGAGGCGATCATTCAGGCGGGTGGCAAGGCCGCATCGAGTGTCTCCAAGAAGACGGACTACGTCGCAGCGGGACCCGGTGCGGGTTCCAAACTCGGAAAGGCCGAGGAGCTCGGGATCCCCGTGCTCACGGCCGAGCAGTTCGCCGTGCTCGTGACGGAGGGGCCGGCCGCGCTCGACCTGTGAGCGACGGACTCTCCACAGATTCCGAACCCCCGCCCGTCGCGGGGGTTCGGTGACGTACGGTAAGTGGCACGGTCCCTCGCGGTGAGGGTCCGCCCTCCGAGATTGTGAGATCGAGTATGGAGCTGCACGACGACACGCGGGTGCGCGCCGCCTGGGCGAACACCGATCCGCTGCTGCGGGGGTACTACGACACCGAGTGGGGCATGCCTGTCCGCGACGAGACCGGCGTGTTCGAGCGGCTCACGCTCGAGGCGTTCCAGGCCGGGCTCTCCTGGCTCACGATCCTGCGCCGGCGCGAGGCGTTCCGTGAGGCCTTCGCGGGCTTCGAGGTCAATCGTGTGGCCGACTTCGACGACACCCGCGTCGAGGCGCTCATGGCGGACACGGGGATCATCCGCAATCGGCGCAAGATCGAGGCCGCGGTCACGAACGCGCGCGCGGCCCAGCAATTGCGAGCGTCCGGAGCAGGGCTCGCGGAGTTCGTGTGGTCATTCCAGCCGGAACGCTCCCCGGCACCGGAGACGGACGCGGAGGTGCCGAGTACGGCGCCCGAAGCCGCCGAACTCGCCCGGGCCCTCAAACGCCACGGGTTCTCTTTTGTCGGTCCGACGATGGCGTACGCGCTCATGACCGCGATCGGGATCGTCGACGTCCATCTCGTCACGAGCCATCGTCGGGGGTGCTCGGGGCTGTGGCTGGCCGATGGGAGTCGGGCGCCCGCGGCCGGTACTGCGGGGTCTCAGCGGTAGGATGGGGTGGTTCACCGAACCGTCCACTCCCGATATACCGATGGAGCAGCATGCCTGAAACCAGTGCGGCAGACCGCACCGGCGCGAACGGCGAGATCACGGCCGAGTCCGTGCAGCATCTCGCCGGTCTCGCCCGGATCGCCCTCACCGACGCCGAGGTCGAGAGCCTCACGACCGAGCTCGACTCGATCCTCACGAACATCGTGAAGGTGAGCGAGGTGGCGAGCGCCGATGTGCCGGCCACGAGCCACCCGATCCCGCTCAACAATGTGACCCGCCCCGACGAGATCGCGGACGTGCTCACACGCGAGGAGGCGCTCGCGAACGCGCCCGAGTCCACGGACGGCATGTTCCGCGTGTCATCGATCCTGGGGGAGGAGCAGTAGATGTCGTCCCTGATTCACCTCACCGCCGCGCAGCTCGCCGCGCAGCTCTCCACGGGAGAGGTCTCGTCGGAGGAGGCCGTCCGCGCCCACCTCGACCGCATCGCCGAGGTCGACGGCCAGATCGGCGCGTTCCTTGCGACCGACGCCGACGCGTCACTCGCTGCAGCGCGGGCGATCGACGTGCGCCGCGCCTCGGGTGAGACGCTTGGCGAGCTCGCCGGCGTCCCGCTCGCGATCAAGGACGTGCTCGTCACCACCGACATGCCCTCGACCTCCGGGTCCCGGATCCTCGAGGGCTACCGTTCGCCCTACGATGCGACCACGGTGGCCAAGGCGCGCGCGGCGGGCCTGATCTCCATCGGCAAGACCAACATGGACGAGTTCGCCATGGGCTCCTCGACCGAGAACTCGGCCTACGGCCCGACGCACAACCCGTGGCAGCTCGACCGGGTCCCCGGCGGCTCGGGCGGCGGGTCTGCGGCCGCGGTCAGCGCGTTCGAAGCGCCGCTCGCGCTCGGCTCCGACACCGGCGGGTCCATCCGGCAGCCGGCCGCGCTCACCGGCACGGTCGGCGTGAAGCCCACCTACGGCGGCGTGAGCCGCTACGGTGCCATCGCCCTCGCCTCCTCGCTCGACCAGGTGGGCCCGTGCGCCCGCACGGTGCTCGACACCGCGCTGCTGCACGACGTCGTGGCCGGTCACGACCATCACGACTCGACGTCGCTCGATGTCACTTGGCCATCGATGGCGGCCGCGGCGCGCGAGGGCGCCTCGGGCGACGCGCTCCGCGGACTCCGTGTCGGCGTCGTGCGGCAGCTGATGCTCGACGGAGTGCAGCCCGGGGTGAAGGACCGCTTCGAGGAGTCGCTCGCCCTGCTGACCGCGCAGGGCGCAGAGATCGTCGAGATCGACGCGCCGCACTTCGAGTACGCGGTCGCCGCGTACTATCTGATCCTGCCCGCGGAGGCGTCGAGCAACCTCGCCAAGTACGACTCGGTTCGCTTCGGACTGCGTGAGACGCCCGCGGGCGGCGGCACGGTCGAGGGTGTCATGAGTGCGACGCGCGCGGCCGGGTTCGGCGCCGAGGTCAAGCGACGGATCATCCTCGGCACGTATGCACTGTCGGCCGGATACTACGACGCCTACTACGGCAGCGCGCAGAAGGTGCGCACGCTCATCCAGCGTGACTTCGCGAGCGCCTTCGATCGTGTGGACGTCATCGCGTCGCCCACCGCACCGACGACCGCGTGGCGACTCGGTGAGCACACCGGAGACCCCATGCAGGACTACCTGAACGACGCGACGACGATCCCCGCCAACCTCGCGGGGATCCCGGGGCTCAGCCTGCCGATCGGCACGGCCGCGGAGGACGGGCTCCCGGTCGGTCTCCAGCTGATGGCCCCCGCTTTCGAGGATGCCCGGCTGTACCGCGCGGGCGCCGCGATCGAGCGACTCATCGAGGAACGGGATGGCGCACCGTTCTGGGCCCAGGCGCCGACCCTTGCGGGCGCCCCGACCGGAGAGGCGGCACGCTGATGGCCAAGACCAAGGTGATGGACTTCGAGCGGGCGCTCGAGCTGTTCGAGCCCGTGATCGGACTCGAGGTGCACGTCGAGCTCAACACGCGGACCAAGATGTTCTCTTCGGCGCCGAACGTGTTCGGCTCCGACCCCAACACGAACCTGACACCGGTGTGCCTCGGTCTGCCCGGGGCGCTTCCCGTGCTGAACCACGAGGCCGTGCGCTACTCGATCAGCCTCGGGCTCGCCCTCGGCTGCGAAATCGCCGAGCGCTCCGGCTTCGCCCGGAAGAACTACTTCTACCCGGACATGGCGAAGAACTACCAGATCTCGCAGTACGACAACCCCATCGCTCACGACGGCTCCGTCGAGATCGAGCTGGCATCCGGGCGGGTCGTGCATGTGCCGATCGAGCGCGCGCATATGGAGGAAGACGCCGGCAAACTGAACCACGTCGGTGGCTCCACCGGCCGGATCCAGGGCGCCGAGTACTCGCTCGTCGATTACAACCGCGCGGGTGTGCCGCTCGTCGAGATCGTCACCCGGCCGATCTTCGGCGGCGAGGCCGACACCCCGGAGATCGCCGCCGAGTACGTCTCGACGATCCGCGACCTCGTCGTTGCCCTCGGGATCTCGGATGCGCGCATGGAGCGCGGCAACCTGCGCTGTGACGCGAATGTGTCGCTGCGTCCCCGCGGCAACGAGGGGGCCGGCATGGCCGTGCTCGGTACCCGCACCGAGACGAAAAACGTGAACTCGCTGCGTTCGGTCGAGCGTGCAGTGCGGTTCGAGATCCAGCGCCAGGCGCACATCCTCGCCGGAGGCGGCACGATCACGCAGGAAACCCGCCACTGGCACGAGGACACGGGGGAGACCTCGCCCGGTCGCCCGAAGTCGGACGCGGACGACTACCGGTACTTCCCGGAGCCCGACCTCGCGCCGCTCACGCCGTCGCGCGAGCTCGTCGAGGAACTGCGAGCCGAACTGCCCGAGCATCCGACCCTCCGGCGACGCCGGCTGCGCGCGGACTGGGGCTTCACGCCGCTCGAGTTCCGCGACGTGGTGAACTCCGGGCTGCTCAGCACACTCGAGGAGACGGTGGCCGCCGGGGTGCCCGCCCAGACCGCCCGCAAGTGGTGGACGGGTGAGATCGCCCGGATCGCGAACGAGCGCTCCGCCACGGCGTCCGACCTCATCACGCCGGCGCAGGTCTCCGAGGTGGTGCAGCTCGTCGATGCGGGCACACTGAACGACAAGCTCGCTCGGCAGGTGCTCCAGGGCATCATCGACGGGGAGGGGAGCGCCGCGGAGATCGTGGAGGCTCGCAGCCTCGCGATCGTCTCGGACGACGGCCCGCTGATCGAGGCGATCGACGCGGCGCTCGCGCAGCAGCCCGACGTCCTCGCGAAGATCCGCGACGGGAAGGTGCAGGCCGCGGGCGCGGTCATCGGCGCCGTGATGAAGGCGATGCGCGGTCAAGCAGATGCCGCCCGCGTGCGGGAGCTGGTGCTGGAGCGCGCCGCGCAGTAGCGCGCGGACGCCTTCCCACGGGGAGCGATCCCCGGCCGACGAACTGGCCGGGGATCGCTCCGCGTTTATGGACGGGTGGGGCGCACGTCGGTGCGGTCCTCGGTGCGCTCCTCCGCACTCGGGCCGGTACTCGATCCGCCATCCGAACCGGCGTGCCGCGACTCGAGCAGCGCACGTTCGGCCTCCAGTGCGGCCTCCCCGTCGATCGCCTCACCTCGCGCGACCATGCCCGACTCGTGCGAGAGCGGGATCTCCTTCAGGAACAGCGTGAGTACAAACGCGAACAGCAGGAACGGGATCAGATACCAGAAGACGGGCGCGAGCGAGTCCGCATACGCGGACACGATGCCGTCACGAACATCCGGCGGCAGCTCGGCTAGCGCCGCGGGATCGAGGGTGGACGTCGCCTGCGCGGCCGATCCCGGGTCGGCCCCGGCGTCGGTGAACACCCGGAGGAGGTTCTCGGAGAGGCGGTTCGTGAACATCACCCCGAAGATCGCCACGCCGAGCGACGCACCGACCTCGCGGAAGTAGTTGTTCGTGCTCGTCGCGGTGCCGACCTCGGTCGCGGGTACCGCGTTCTGCACCACCAGCACGATGATCTGCATGATGAGGCCGAGTCCCGCGCCGAAGAAGAAGAGGTACACGCAGATGAGCCAGATGGGGGTGCTCGCCGTCAGGGTGGTCATCGCGAGCATGGCTGCGGCCGTGACGAGGGTGCCGACCATCGGGAAGATCCGATAGCGGCCCGACCTCGACACCAGAATCCCGGATCCGATCGAGGTCCCGAGCATGCCGACCATCATCGGGATCATGAGCAGGCCGGACTCCGCTGCGGAGGTCCCCGACGCCATCTGGAGGAAGGTGGGAACGAACGCGATCGCCGCGAACATGCCGAGTCCGAGAGTGAACCCGATCGCGGTGGTGTTCAGGAACACGGGATTGCGGAAGAGCGACAGCGGGATGATCGGATCCTCTGCACGGGCCTCGACCCAGACGAAGACGATCGCTGCGAGCAGCAGGCCGACACCCCAGGCCCACGTCTCCATGGCACCCCAGCCGTGGTCGGCGCTGCCGCCGAAGTCGGTGAAGAAGATGAGGCAGGTGGTGGCGATCGACAGAAAGACGACGCCGAGCACATCGATGCGCTTGGACGCTCGGTGCGACGGGATCGTGAGGGTGACCCACGCGACGATGAAGGCCACGATGCCGATCGGGATGTTGATGTAGAACGCCCACTGCCAGGTCAGGTGATCGACGAAGTAGCCGCCGAGCAGCGGCCCGGCGACCGCGGAGAGGCCGAACACCGCGCCGAGCGGGCCCATGTACTTGCCGCGGTCCGCGGCGGGCACGATGTCCGCGATGATCGCCTGGGAGAGGATCATCAGGCCGCCGCCGCCCAGCCCCTGGAGTGCGCGGAAGACGACGAACATCCAGAAGTCGCCCGCGAAGGCGCAACCCACCGAGGCGAGGGTGAAGAGCGCGATCGCGATGAGGAAGAGATTCCTGCGGCCGAGTACGTCGCCGAACTTCCCGTAGATCGGCATGACGATCGTGGTGGCGAGGAGGTACGCGGTGGTGATCCACGCTTGATACTCGACGCCGCCCAACTGGCCGACGATGGTGGGCATGGCGGTGGAGACGATGGTCTGGTCGAGGCTCGAGAGGAGCATGCCGGCGATGAGCGCGGCGAAGATGATCCAGATGCGTCGCTGCGTGAGCAGGACGGGACCGGCTGAAGTGGAGGTCATGGGCGAGGGCTTTCGAGATCGGAGCGGAAGAGGTGGCGTGCGGAAGCGACGGCCTCGTCGAGGAGCTCGGCGAGCGTTCGGTCGTTGCCGGGGGTGAAGAACCGGTCGGCAGTGCTCCGCACGAGCGCGGTGAAGAGCGCCACCGTGAGCGTCACGGCCGGCTCGTCAGCGGGCAGTCCCTCCCGCTCGGCGACGAGCTCCGCGAACTCCCGATCCGCCGTCTCGCCGGCGCCGATGAAGGCGCTGAGCAACTGGGGCTCGCGGGCGATCACCAGCCGCGGATCGTCGAACTCGTCGACGTCGTCGAACTCTCCGATGAGCTCGACGGCCAGGGTGACGAGGTCGTCCACGAGTGAGAGTGAGAGACCCGTGGCCCCCGCCGGTCGAGCAGCGCGGAAGGCATCGAACGCCTCGTGGTGCGATCCGTCGGGTGGGCCGACGATCGCTTCCTCCTTCGACGCGAAGTAGTTGAAGAAGGTGCGGCGGCTCACTCCCGCGAGTTCGCACACCTGCTCGACCGTGAAGCCGTGCAGGCCGTGGTCGATCGTGAGGCGCCGCGCGTGTTTCGTGAGCGCGCGCCGCGTGCGCCGTTTGCGCTGTTCGATGCCGGAAATTGATGCACTATCGTTCACAAAGTGCAATTATGCACGATGCGGCTGAGAGTGCACATTCAGGTGCCGGGGGCGGTGTCCTCGTCGACCCACTCCATGGACTTGGTGACCGCTTTGCGCCACAGGCGGAGCTGCCGCTCGCGAGCGTCCTCGTCCATCTGTGGCTGCCAGCGCCGATCCTCGGCCCAATTGGCGCGCAGCTCGTCGAGCCCCGACCAGAACCCCACGGCGAGTCCGGCGACGTAGGCCGCACCGAGAGCCGTGGTCTCCGCGACCTCGGGACGCACGACGGGCACGCCGAGCACGTCCGCTTGAAACTGCATCAGCGTTTCGTTCGCGACCATGCCGCCGTCGACCCGGAGCTCGGTGAGCGGGATCCCACCGGCCTGGGTGACGTCGGCGTTCACGGCGTCGAGCACGTCGCGGGTCTGGAACGCGACCGCCTCGAGCGCCGCCCGGGCGATGTGTCCGCGGTTCGAGAACCGCGTGAGCCCCACGATCGCGCCGCGTGCGTCCGGTCGCCAGTAGGGGGCGAAGAGTCCGGAGAACGCCGGTACCACGAACACGCCGCCGTTGTCCGGCACGGAGCGGGCGAGGTGCTCGACCTCCGCGGCCGAGTGGATGAGCCCCAGCTGATCCCGTAGCCACTGGATCAAGGAACCCGTGACGGCGATGGAGCCCTCGAGGGCGTAGTGGGCGGGTGCCTCACCGAGCTGGTAGCCGACGGTGGTGAGCAGCCCGTTGCTCGAGTGCACGATCTCCTCGCCCGTCTGGAAGAGGAGGAAGCAGCCGGTGCCGTAGGTGTTCTTGGACTCGCCGGCATCGAACGCGGCCTGGCCGAACGTCGCCGATTGCTGGTCGCCGAGGATGCCCGCTACGGGCGTGCCGCGCAGCAGCGAGGAGTACTCCGCTTCGCCGTACACCTCCGAGGACGAGCGGATCTCGGGCAGCATCGAGCGCGGGATGTCGAAGGCTCCGAGCAGGTCATCGCGCCACTCGAGCGTCGCGAGATCCATCAGAAGCGTGCGCGACGCGTTGGTGACGTCCGTGATGTGCACCCCGCCGTCGACCCCGCCCGTGAGATTCCAGAGCACCCAGCAGTCCGTGGTGCCGAAGAGCAGATCGCCGGCCTCGGCGCGTGCGCGGGCGCCCTCGACATGGTCGAGGATCCACGAGATCTTCGACGCGGAGAAGTAGCTGGTGAGCGGCAGGCCGGTGATGGCGGCGAACCGGTCGGCACCGCCATCCGCCGCGAGCCTGTCGACGATCCCCTGCGTGCGGGTGTCCTGCCAGACGATCGCGTTGCAGACCGGGATCCCGGTGTGGCGGTCCCACACGACGGTCGTTTCGCGCTGGTTCGTGATGCCGATCGCCGCGATGTCGCGATCGGTGGCATCGGCCCGACCGAGCGCCGTGCCGATCACCTCCTGCACGTTCTGCCAGATCTGCATCGCATCGTGCTCGACGTGGCCGGCCTGCGGCATGATCTGGTCGTGCTCGCGCTGCCCGATCGAGACGACGCGCCCCGCCCGGTCGAAGATGATCGCACGACTCGAGGTGGTGCCCTGATCGATGGCCATGACGTACTGGGACACGAGAGCTCCTTCGCTCAGCTGATGGGGGCGAGCCCGGCGGTGCCGAGCTCCACACGGTGGGCGTGGCGGAGGATCTCCGTCATGCGCTCGACTTCGAGGCGTTGCGCATCGTCGTCCCACCCGAGCACCGGGGCGATCGCTGCGGCGATCTCCACGAGTGCAACGCGGGTGAGACCGCCGACGAAGGCGATCGACGTGCGTCGCAGGATCAGGTCGTCGAGATGCCGGACGTCCTCCAACTCCGCGAGGGCGGCCAGTTCCTCGACCAGGTACCCGGGCGCGGCGACCAGTTCGGTCGGCTGTGCGGGGAGCGCCGCGATCACCTCGGCGGCCTTCGTCCCGTATCGGTCGAGGAGGCGCGACACGAGCGCCGGATCCTGCCCGCCGCCGTTCCGGGAGATCCAGATGCGACGGGAGGCGCGGTCTCGCGGAAACCCTGCGCCGCCGCCGATCACCGTCGTCCGGGTGCTGACGATCCGCTCCGCGCCGAGCACACCGAGCGCCGTATCGCCGAGATGCTCGGCGAGGGCGCGGAAGGTGGTCCATTTGCCCCCCACGAGGCTGAGCGTGGGGACGCCATCGACGCGGCCCGGCTCGATCCGATAGTCCCGCGACACGAAACCGGGCACGGTGTCGTCGTGCTTCGGCAGCGGCCGGATCCCGGAGAAGGTGTACACGATCTGCGAGCGATCGACGGAGATGGAGGGGAACACCTGCGGAATCAGGTCGAAGAAGTACTCGACCTCGTCGTCGGTGCAGACGCTGGGCACCGAGGGGTCCGCATCGATGTCCGTGGTGCCCACCATGACGCGGTCCTTGAGCGGATAGATGAGCACGATCCGACCGTCGGAGTGCTCGAAGAACATCTCGCGGCCGGCGGTCGCGGCGAGCAGTTCGGGGTGGTCGAGCACGATGTGCGAGCCCTTCGTGCCACCCAGGTACCGGGTCGGGGCGCCGAGCGTCCGGTTCGTGAGGTCGGTCCACGGACCGCTCGTGTTGATCACGAGCCGCGCGGAGAACCCGAACTCGTCGCCGGTCTCCTCGTCGCGGAGCGTCACGGCGCCATCGGTGAACCCGACGGCGGAGACGTAGTTCGCGGCGCGGGCCGTGGTGCGTTCCGCGGAGGCGCCCGCGGCGACGCCGTCGGAGAGCACGTCGAGCGCGAGCCGCTCGGGATCGTGCATCGCGGCGTCGTAGTAGGTGGCGGTGTACTTGATCGCGGGATTGAGTCGGGGCAGTGCGCGAAGCGAGCGGCGACGGCCGTGGAACCGGTGCCGCGGGACACGGCCGCCGCCGCGCGAGAAGGTGTCGTAGAGCACGAGGCCGACCTTGATGAGGAGAGCGCCGCGTTCGCGCGGCTTGCCCCGGCCGTGCGACACGAGGAGCCGGAACGGTGCGGTCAATACACCGGAGAAGGTCTTGAAGATCGGGATCGTGGTGCGGAGCGGGACGACGTAGTGCGGCGCATTGCGGATCAGGCGGTTGCGCTCCTGCACCGCCTCCTGCACGAGACGGAACTCGCCGTTCTCGAGATAGCGGATCCCGCCGTGGACCATGTGGCTCGACGCTGAGGACGCACCGGAGACGAAGTCATCGCGATCCACCAGGGCGACGTCGACGCCCTGCAGGGCGAGCTCGCGGAACGTCGCGATGCCGTTGATCCCGCCGCCGATGATGAGCACATCGGCCTCCGGGCGATCGCGGAGTCGCTGGACCGATGCGCGAGCGCTGGGGGTGTTCGCCTGGGGCACGTGAGAGACCTTCCGTCCGGGTGCGTGACGTCACCCCCAACGCTACAAGACACCACCGACTCTCCGCCCCGACCCTGGGCGGATCCGCAGGGTGTCGAGCGTGCGTGTCGGTGGGATGTGGTGCAATGGGTGTCATGGTCGACACGCAGCGTGACATCGCATCGATGCTGCACGTCGACATGGACTCGTTCTTCGTCTCCGTCGAGCTCCTCGATCGCCCCGACCTGGTCGGGCTGCCGGTCGCCGCGGCGCACGATACGCTCCGATCGGTCGTCTCGAGTGCGAGCTACGAGGCGCGTCGGTTCGGTGTCCGCTCGGCGATGCCGGTGGCGCGAGCGAAGCAACTCTGTCCCCAACTCGTGTTGGTGCCCCCCACCTTCGAGAAGTACCGCGCCGCCTCTCGGCAGGTCATGCGCATCTTCGAGGAGTTCACCCCGCTGGTCGAGCCGCTGAGCATCGATGAGGCGTTTCTCGACGTCGCGGGGTCGATCCGCCTGTTCGGCGCGCCCGCGGAGATCGCGCGGCAGCTCCGGGAGCGGATCCGCGGCGAGACGGGTCTCCCCGCCTCGGTCGGCCTCGCCGGCACGAAGTTCATCGCGAAGCTCGCGTCGCAGCGCGCGAAGCCCGACGGTATCCTCGAGATCCCACCGGCGCAGACCCTGGCGTTCCTGCATCCCCTGCCCATTGACGCGATGTGGGGCGTGGGTGAGGCGACGGCTCGCACACTGAGATCGCGTGCCATTCACTCGGTCGGCGATCTCGCCCGAGAGCCGCTCGACTCGCTCACCCGGCTCGTCGGGGCCGCGAGCGCCCAGCGCCTCCACGACCTCGCGAACGGTCGTGATGCCCGTCGCGTCACCACGACCCGGATCGAGAAGAGCATCGGGCACGAGGAGACCTTCGCGTTCGACGAGCCCGATCCGACCGTGCTCCGCCGGGAGCTGCTACGTCTTTCGACCCGCACGGGCGAACGGCTGCGCGCCGCGGGGCTCGAGGCGCGGACCGTCGCGATCAAGGTGCGCTGGTCGAGCTTCGAGACCGTCAGCCGGTCGCGCACGCTGGCGGAGGCGACGCACGCGACGCAGCGGATCTATCAGACCGCATGCGAACTCTTCGACGGCCTGCGCGCCACGGGCACGCCCGTGCGACTTATCGGAGTGCGCGCCGAGCAACTCCAGCCGGAGGGCAGCGACCTTGCGGCGCTCTGGAGCGAGGACGAGAGCTGGCGCGCGGTCGACCAAGCCGTGGACGACGTGAAGCACCGGTTCGGGGCGGCCGGAGTGAAATCGGCGAGCCTGCTCCAGGGTCGCGGGCCGGTCGTCGATCCCCGCTCGCTCGAGCCGCCCGCCTAAGCCCGGTCGGAAGCGTCGTCCGCGGATCCGTCAGCGTCGTCGCCGTCGTCCCCGTCCAGGAGTGCTCCGCCCTGCATCATGAGTGCCGCTTCGAGGATCGCCGCGAGCCAGTCGAAGACGAGCACCGTGCCGCGAGTCTCCTCGTCCTCCAAGAGGCGGTCGTGGTCTTCGGCGGTGTCGAGGCCGATGCGGGCGGCGATCGCCAGCCTGAGGGCCGTGACCGTGCGCGCCCACGCAGGCAGGGTCGTGGTCGAGATATCGACCTCGATCACGGCATCCTCAGACGGGAGCCCGCCACCGAGCCCGAGCGCGGTCGTGACCTGGATCGCATCCTGGAGCTTGCGGTTCAAGAGTCCCTGCTCTGTGACCCGACGGAACTGCGTGGCGTCGGCGTCGTCCTCGTAGGCGTTCGGGAACAACCGCGCGAGCGCGGGATCCTCGGGGACGTCATCCGACCCGCCGACCTCGAGGCTCGCGAAGAGCGGATCCGGATCGAGGGCCGTGCCGCTGTGGCTCTGAAGCAACTGCATGAGCTGTGCGACGAGCTGATCCAGCATCGCCGCCTCGTCGACCTCCAGGTGCAGGCGCAAGCCGCCCTCGGGCAGGGGGAGCAGCTTCACTCCGCACCTCCCTGGAGCACGGTGGCCCACAGCCCGTAGCCGTGCAGAGCCTCGACGTGCATCTCCATCGTCTCGCGCGATCCCTCGGCCACCACGGCCTTGCCCTGGTGGTGCACCTGGAGCATGAGTTCCTCGGCGCGCGCACGCTCGAATCCGAAGTGGGTCTGGAAGACGTAGGCGACGTAGGACATGAGGTTCACCGGATCGTCCCAGACCACCGTCTGCCACGTCGGATCCGGCGTCGCGTCCGTCCGGGCGCTCACGCCGGCGCCCGGCTGCGCCTGCGTCGCGACCATCAGCCCCACCCGAGTTCGTGGATGCGCTCCTCGGAGATGCCGTAGAAGTGAGCGATCTCGTGGACGAGGGTGATGCGGATCTCCGCGACGAGCTCATCCATATCGGCGCAGTGGGCAGCCAGGTTCTCGCGGAAGAGGATGATGCGGTCGGGCTCTTCTCCGTACCCGTAGACGTTCCGCTCGGCGAGCGAATACCCCTCGTACACCCCGAGAATGGCGCTACCGTCCTCGGGCCGATCCTCGACCAGGAAGATGACGTTGTCGAGCTGCGCGAGCATGTCGTCGTGGAGCGAGTCGAGGCCGTCGGAAACCAACGACTCGAACATTTCGGATGTCACCTCGACCATGGCTTCACCCTATCGGGCGGAGTGCCGCGCGGGGAGTGAATATCCGGTGTGCGGCGGTGTGAACATCGCACCCGAAGATAGGCTATGATCGTAGGGTTGCCTCGTTCGCCCCGGCGGATGCGGCCAGCATGGTGGCTATAGCTCAGTTGGTAGAGCACCGGCTTGTGGTGCCGGTGGTCGCGGGTTCAAGTCCCGTTAGCCACCCCACAGTACCGCCCCGTCTCGGAGTGCTCCGCGGCGGGGCGGTGTGCTTGTCACGAGATCCCGAAGGTCGGCTGTCTGGGGGACTCTCGACCCCTTCTTACCCATACCTCCCTTTTTCGTGTGAGCGGGTTCCGTTGCGCTTCGCGTGTTCTGCCCCAGATATCGCTCACACGAGGGGCGGTGCTCGAAGGCGTGACCGATTTCTGGCCGATGTACCTCGCTCCGCAACGGAACGCGCTCACACCAGTGCGCGGGGGCATGAGAGTGCACCTGGCGGAGCGGCGCGCAGACGTGCACACTGGACACATGGCTGAGAATGCGACCCAGATCACGGACGCCGACCCGCACGCCTTCATCGAGAAAGCGACGCCGGCGAAGCGCCGTCTCGACGGTCTGGCACTCGCGCAGATCTTCCGCGAGGTGACCGGAGAGGACCCGAAGATGTGGGGTCCCTCGATCGTGGGGTACGGCAGCTATCGCTACATCTCGCCCTCCGATTCGCGGCGCCGAGGCGACTGGCCGAAGACCGGCTTCTCGCCGCGCAAGGCGCAGCTCTCGCTCTACGGACTGAAGGACCTGCCCGACGGGGCCCGGCTGCTGCCCGAACTCGGCACCTACACCGAGGGTGCGGGGTGCGTGTACGTCCGGAAGCTCGAGGACATCGACGAGACGGTCCTCCGTCGGCTGATCGCGATCGCCTGGTCCAGGCAGGACGATCCCGAACCGAACTGACCGGAGCCGAACCGGACTGACCCGAACCGAACCGGAACCGAGCCGTCTGATCAGCGGGCCGCGCGGCTCGCGATCTCGGGGAGCGTGTAGTTCGCGAGCGGGTTCAGCCCCAGCTTCTGCCGGGCGGCCGCCATGAGCAGGTGCCGCACGTGTGCGCCCCGTCCCGCGCGCACGATGCGCGTGCGCAGCCGATAGGCGTCGGTGTAGGCCATCCGCGGAGCCCAGATCGGCGAGCGGCGGCGGTTCGAGACCCCGGCGGTGAGGTGCAGGAAGGCCTGGGTCGTGCCGATGGCGGAAGCGACGTCCACGCCGATCGAGATCGACGGCAGGGGTGCGGGATCGACCCCGTCATCCCCGACCACGGCCTCGAGCGAACGCAGGTCCGTGTAGGGCGGGATGTAGGGGAGGCAGCGTGCGAAGTCGACCCCGCGTTCCGCGATCTCCGCAAGGGGAGTGTCCGATGCGAATCCCATGAATCGCTCGAAGGTCCAGGGGGAGTCCGGCGCGAACGAGGTGACCTGGGCGGAGAACCCGACGTTCATGACGAGGAGGTCGGGGATGCCCTGCGCCCGAGCGCGGCGGGCGATCAGCGAACCGATCTCGGGCCGAGTGAGCTCGGATTCGTCGAGCACCAGGGACGCCCCGCGCATGAAGTCCTCGACGTTGTCGGGGGTGACTCCCTGCAGGAAGACGTCGATCTCGGCCTCGGGATTGATGTCGAGCACACGATCTCGGAAGACCTCCGCCTTGTTCCGTCCGAACGTGGAGACGGACGCCCCCTCGACGCGGTTGACGTTCTCGGGTTCGAACACCTCCGGATCCGCGATGCTGAACCGCGAGACCCCCATGCGCGCGAGCTTGAGGCCGAGCTGGAACCCGTCCCCGCCCACGCCGGCGATCGCCACGCGAGACGACGTGATGGCGCGCTGCTCGTCCTCGCTCCAGAATCCGTAGTTGCGCGAGAATTCGGGAGACGAGATGGATCGGGCCATCAGGCGGCCCGGTTCCGGAGCGTGCCGCGCGAGGCGCGTCCGAAGTAGGTCAGGGCGGGTTCGGCAGCGCGGTACCCGTCGATCGAGTCGCTGTTCCGCGTGTTCACCTTGTCGATGGACGCCGGGATATCGACCTCGATCGGCAGGTTGTAATCGAGGTAGTGCTCGACGTACGTGGGCTCGCCGATGCGCTGGATCGCGAGCACACCCACGAGATGGCGCTCCAGCCAGGGCTCGATGATCGCGAAGGTGCGCTCGTGCTGGTGCTTGGAGATGTAGGCCAGCATCATCGCGAAGAGGTGGTACTGGATCACGTCCTGCAGCACGGCGGTCTCATGACGCGCGATGACGCGGGACACCTCGACGCACGAGGCGGTGACGTCGCCCGGCCCGAAGGATTCGGGACAGAACTCCTCGACCGGCAGCGGCACGGTATCGCCGCGCACGATGAGGCGCGCGACGCCGACCACGCGCACGCCCTCCTCGTGATTCTCAAAGACGGCGAAGGTGACCGAGCGCGCGTCGTCGTCGTCGCGGTCCGTGCCGTCCTCGTTCAGCTCGCTCGCGTCGAGCTGGCCGGTCTGGTCGACGTACACCCGCCGACGGAGGTCGAAGTGCGCGCGGTACTCGTCCTCGAAACCGGGGAGCGGTACCCCGTTCACCGCCAGCAGGCCGCAGGCGAGACGCGACGCGGGTTCGGCCTCGAACAGGTCCGACTGCACTACCGGAATGACCTGGTGATTGGTGATCGAACGATCAATGTGCGACAACGACGGCGTCCTTTCGGAGTGCAGTCAGATGTAATTGCCGTCGCCAGTTCATGATTCCCCCCGGATCGTGAACTCAGATGAGTTCGTCAGAGACTCATTCTGCCCTACAAGTGAGTCAGAACTGGTGCAGACGCGTTCACGCGGCGGGTCGTGTCGGAGTCTGTGCGTCGGCAATGCGGAGGAATCGGAAAAAGCGGTGAAACGACGGCGCGAATTGATACCATGGTGCAAATGGGTGACGTGTCGATTGGGGTGATGGTGCCGGAAGAGAATTGGAATCGTGACGGCAGCCCGCGCGCAGACTCCGCTTCCACGGATGCCCGCGCCCGCATTCTGGACAGCGCGACACGGTACGTCGACACCGTTGGCTTGACGCTCGGGGCGAATCCTGCGCTCATCGCCCAGCTGTCGTCCGACGCCGGAGTCACCCTGAAGCAGTTCTCCAAGATCTGGGCGACTCCCGAAGATTTCCTCACCGACCTGTTCTGCGAGCTGGCGAACCAGGCGCAGATCGATCGCGCCGACACCGAGACACTGCTCACGACCTGGCAGTACCTCGGCATGCGGATTGACGACCTCCGGTCGCCGGAGGGGCGGCGACGGGTGCTCAGCAGTGTGATCCGCACCGCCGCGGAGTACAACTTCAATGTCGTCACCGCGTCCGGCAAGTGGCGCACGTACGCGGCGCTCTCCACGACCATCATGGCGTGGCCGGAGGGTGAGGCCCGGACCCGCGTGATCGACGCGCTCCGAGCGAGCGAGCTGGCGTTCGTCGAGACGATGGAGAGCTTCTACCGCAACGTCCTGCCGACACTCGGCTATCAGCTGCGGTCGGAGTTCCACAACGACTATCAGCCGTTCGTGGTGGCGACCGCCTCGGTGATCGAGGGGCTCGGCATCGTCCGCGCCACCGTGCCGGCGCTCGTGGAGGCGCACTTCGACTTCCCGTCGGCGGAGGACAGCGAGACCTGGTCGGTGGCCGCGCTCGCCTTCATCGGCGTCCTGGACGCGTTCTTCGAGCCGATCCCGAACTTCGTGCCCGATGAAGCGATCGCGCGCCTGAGTGGCGGGATCGACGTCACCCCGCAGTCCTAGACCGGCGCGCGTCGGGCGCGCCCGACCGTCGGGCTCAGCCGCCGATCGATGCCTGGTCTCCCCACCGCCGGAGTCGCTCCGACGACTGAGCGCGGGAGATCGGGCGCCCGAAGTAGTACCCCTGGGCGTTGCGGACCCCGAGTTCGATCATGATGTCCACCATCGCCGCGCTCTCAATACCCTCGACCACGGTCGTGTAGCTGAGGTTGTCGCCGAAGCCCTGCAGCGACTTCACGACCTCCCGCTGGCGCAGGTCATCGAGATCGTCGATCAGACTCTTGTCGATCTTCAAGATGTTCATCGGGAAGTGCACGAGCGCTCCCACCGAGGAATCGTCGGAACCGTAGTCGTCGAGCGCGATGCTCACTCCGGCCTTCTGCAGCAGGAGGGCGTCGCGCCGCAGCTCGTCGGTCACGGAGCGGAGCGACCGCTCGTTCAGCTCGATGCAGAGAGTGAGATCGGGGTGTGCGCGCGCCGATTCCCGCAGGAACGGCCCGAGCTCGCTGTCGCTGATCTGTCCCAGCTCGAGATTGACCGTCATGCACCGGATCGCCGGGGCGAGGCGGTGGAACTCCTCGGCGGCGTCGAGCGCCTTGGTGATGATCTGCTTGGTCAACTCGTTCATCATGCCGAGGCTTTTCGCACGGGCGACGAGGGACGGTGGGGAGATCGGCCCGAGCTCCGGATCGACGTACCTGACCAGGGCCTCGTGGGCCCAGACCCGGCCGTCGGTGATGTTCACGATCGGCTGGAACGCGAGCATAAGGCGATTGTCGCGAATGGCGCGGGCGACGATTTCATTGGTGCGGGACGATCGGTGCGACGAAATACTGACGCTGCTGGCTCCCGACGATGACGCGCCTTGACGGCGCGAACGCTTGGCCTGCAGCATCGTGCGGTCCGCATCCTCGACGAGCGTCTGGGCGTCGAGCTCGCGGTGGTTCGAGAACGCGAGACCCGCGCTGAGCACGGGGCGCATGTCGTGCCCCTCCAGTGCGAGTGGCTGGCTGACGGCCTCGATGATCCGGTCGGACGTCTCCTTCGCCTGCTCCAGCGAGAGGAGGTCGGTGAGGATCACCACGAACTCGTCGCCACCCACGCGCGACACGAAGTCCCCGCCACCCGCGGCCCCCTGCAGTCGGTCGGCGACGGCGCGCAGCAGCTCATCGCCCGCCCGATGCCCGAAGTTGTCGTTGAGCTTCTTGAAGTTGTCGAGGTCGATGAAGAGCAGCGCGATGCCCTCGCGATACGGTCGGTTCTCGTTTGCGTCGATCAGGGCCTTCTGGAAGGCTCCGTAGTTGGGGAGCCCCGTCAGGGCGTCGCTGTTCGCGCGACGCTCGAGCAGGTCCACCTCGGTCTGGATCCGAGCCGCCTCACTCGCCACGTGGGCCAGCGCGGCGACGGCCCGCTCGTCCTCCCGGGCGAACGTCGCCTGACCCGGTCCCCGCGACGCCACCAGATACTGCGCCGGGCCTGAGCCGAGCGTGATCGGGACCCCGATCTCCTTTTTCCCCGGCGGACGGTCGCGGAACTCGACATCGCTCGCCTGCACGATGGCGCGGGTACGCTCGCGCAGCCCCTCGGCGAGTTCGTCGCCGGTGTGGCGGGGGAGTTCGACGGCGGCGTCGACCACCGCGCTCATCCGGGCCTCGTTGCCGAGGTAGCGGCGGCGCTGCGCCAGGATGTACATGAGCGATGCGGCGAGCAGGATCACGAACGGCGTCAGATCCGCCAGCGGATCGCGCTCCAACCACGGGATCACCGAGGCGTCGACGAGCGTGAGGATCGTCGCGAGCACCGAGACGATGAGCACGACGCCGCCCAGCTTCGGCAGGCTCAACGCCCCCACGCCGCTCCGCTCGTCGGTCGTGGTGCGTCCCCGCTGCCGAACGAGTTCGCCCAGCAGGAAGACGAGATAGTACGCGGTGGTGGCGAGGAGGAACGTCGGCAGCAGCCAGACGCCGAGATCGAGGAGCGTCGACTTCACCGCCACGAACGCGAATGCGGAGGTCGATCCGAGACCCGTGAGGTACATCGCCTGGAGGAGGCTGCGACGGGCGAAGAGCTGCGAGACGAGCAGACCGATCGCCCAGATGCTGACGTCGAGATAGGGCGACGCCTCCACGGATTGAATCGCGAGCATCACGATGGCGACGCCGACGAGCGGGAACCCGGGGCGGCGACCCACGTGCAGTTGGAACGGAGCGCAGATGATCACGCTCGCGATCAGGGCCAGCACCTGGGTCCAGGAGTCCGGGGGATCACGACCGTGAGCGCCACGCCGGTGCCGATGGTGCCGGCGGCGATCGCGACGAACACCCCGACCCAGACGAGGCTACGCTTCGACGTTTCCATCCCCCTGAACACGGCCCCTCTATCCGGTGTGACGACCCCTCATCACGCTCTCCTGCAGAATAGTGTCCATCATGGCATGCGCGGAGCCCGCCGCACCGCCCAAGGCGAAGAGCGCGCTCAGGCGATGAGGCCGTCGATCAGGGCGGCGTAGCGCTCACTCGTGGCCTGCGACGTCGCTGCCGAGGCGCTCTTGTCGGGTCCGGGGGCGGGCTGCATCACCGTGTCGCGGAAGTAGGCGAGCTCCTGGATCGACTCTGCGATGTCCGCGAGGGCGCGGTGCCCGCCGCGCTTCGCGGGAGCGCCGAAGTAGGCCGCCGGGTACCAGCGGCGGCTGAGTTCCTTGATGGTGGAGACATCGATGCTCCGGTAGTGCAGCGTCTCCTCGAGTGCGGGCAGGTACTTCGCGATGAAGCGGCGATCCATGCCGATCGTGTTGCCGGCCACCAGCGGGCGCCGGCCCGCAGTGACGAGACCGCTGAGGTAGTCGATCACCTGCGCCTCCGCGTCGACGAGCGAGGCGCCGGAGGCGATGCGGGGGAGGAGCCCCGAGGTCTCGTGCATCTCGCGGACGAAGTCGCCCATGTTCGCGAGGGCCTCTTCACCGGGGTTGATGACGATCTCGAACCCGGGATCGAGCGGCGTGAGATCGAAGTCGGTGACGATGACCGCAATCTCGCAGAGCCCGTCTCGATCGACGTCGAGGCCCGTCATTTCGCAGTCAATCCACACGATCTGCTCGGCGGGGGTGTTCGACACGCGGACTCCTCGGGGTCGGGCGCCGGCCGGCCGGTGGCGCTGCGGGACAGTCTATCCGTGTGCATGCGAACAGGCCGCCCGCACTAGGCTGGGATCCATGGCAGTTCTCCCCATCACGATCTGCGGTGAGCCCGTGCTGCACCGCCCCGCCGCGCCCGTCACGGAGTTCGACGCGTCGCTCCGCGCACTCGTCGACGACATGTACGAGACGACCGTCGCGGCCCCGGGCGTGGGACTCGCGGCGCCCCAGGTGGGCGTCGGCAAGCGGATCTTCGTGTGGATGTACGAGGATCAGGACGTCGCCCCCGAGCGCGGTGTGGCGATCAATCCCGAGCTGTGGGTCTCCCCGCAGGATCCGGGGCTGCCCGGTGAGGACGAGGTGGAGGGGTGCCTGTCGTTCCCGGGGGAACGCTTCGCACTGCGACGCTCCGAGCGTGCGATGCTGCGGGCCCAGGACATCGACGGCACGCCGTTCGAGATCACCGCGTCGGGCTGGTTCGCGCGGATCCTGCAGCACGAATTCGACCACCTGAACGGTCTGCTTTACGTCGATCGCCTGGTGCACCCGGAGAGCCGCGGCGCGCAGAAGGCGGAGCGGAAGAACGGCTGGGGCAAGCCCGGGCTCACGTGGCTGCCCGGGGTCGACGACCTGGAGGGCTGAGCTCCGAGACGGCTCAGTCGAGCCCTTTCTCGTCTTGGATCGCGTTGCCGCCATCCACGACGATCACCTGTCCGGTGACGTATGAGGCAGCGGGGGACGCGAGGAACTCGATCACGGCGGCGACCTCGTCGGGGGTGCCGGATCGGCCGAGCGGCGTCGCGTCGCCCATCCGGTTCTCGTGCGCCGTGGCCGAGCCGGTGCGGATCCAGCCGGGGGCGACCGCGTTCGCCGTCGTTCCGCTCCCCGCGAGATCCACTGCGAGCGATCGGGTGAGCCCGACGAGCCCCGCCTTCGCTGCGTGGTACCCGACGTCGCCGCGGTAGGCCAGAATGGGCCCCGACACGGACGAGACGGTCACGATGCGCCCGGCGGTCGACCGTTCGAGGTGCGGGATCGCCGCCCGGGTGACGAGGAACGCGGTGGTGAGATTCCGCCGGATCGTGTGCTCCCACCCGACGGGGTCGAGCCCGTCGATCGATGCGGGCCGTTCGGGATCGGACGTCGAGGTCATGCCCGCGTTGTTCACCACCACGTCGAGGCGCCCGAAGGCCTCGATCGCCGTGCGCACCGCCAGCTCCGCCCCGGCCTCCTCGGTGAGGTCCGCGACGAATGGCACCACCTCGGCGCCGGCCGGTCCGGACCGCAGGTCGCGCGCCCGATCCTCGATCCGAGCCGAGGTGGCTCCGATCACGAGCCGATAGCCGGCCCGGGCCAGACGCGCCGCCGCCGCGAAGCCGATGCCGTCGGGGGAACCCGCGCCGGTGATCAGGGCGACCCGTGCCGGAGCGCCGGATGCTGCCGCGGATGAGGTGTGCTGAGCGAGATCGGGCTGCGTCATAGTGGCAGCCTAGCCGGGTCAGCCGTCGGCGTCAGCGGATGGGCGCTGCAGCCGACGGGAATCGGGGACGATGAGCCATGCCACGCCCGCGAGCGCCAGGATCGCCGCGGTGACCCCGAAGGCCCAGCCGAATCCGGCGGCGTCGACGATCGCTCCGGCGATCAGCGGGCCGAGCACCCCGCCGAGGTCGCTCGTCATCGAGTAGGCCGCGACGACGTTGCCGCCGCGGCGCAATCCCACCACGTCTGCGAGTACGGCCTGCTGCCCGGGGTTCACGAGTGCGGATCCCGCTCCGGCGACGAACATCACCCCGATGGCGACCCACACCGATGGCGAAGCCGGGAACACCAGGTACGTCGCCGCGAGGACGAACATCCCGATCACGAGCATGGGCTTGCGACCCACCGTGTCGTTCCAGCGCCCGGACGGGAAGATCAGCACGGCGTTGCCCGCGGCGTAGGCCGCGAGCACCCAGGCCGCGACCGCCGCGTCTCCGCCGAGCGCCACCGCGACGAAGATCGGGATGACCGAGACGCGGACGCCGTATGAGGCCCAGCCGAAGGTGAAGACCGACGCGAGGAGTGAGCGGTACTGGGAGACGCCGAGCGCCTGAGCGAGCGAGATCGCCTCCCGAGCATCCGGCGATCCCGCGATGACCTTCGCCATCTGGGACCGGCGCAGCGCGACCGCCACCACGGTCGCAGCGGCGACGAGGGTGATGAAGTAGAAGACGAACGGCGCACGGAGACCGAACGACGCCACGATGCCGCCGAACACCGGTCCGAGCAGCCCGCCGAGGAGGAATCCCGCGGCGTTCAAGCTGGCGACGCGGCCGCGAGCGAGGGGCGGGCTCACCTTGATGAGCAGCGCCGTCGCGGCGACGGTGAACATGGTGGAGCCGACGCCGCCGAGGCCGCGGAGGATGACGAACTGCGTGTAGTCCATCGCGAGCGCGGCCGCGCCGGTCGAGAGCGCCACGATGAGGATCCCGGTGCTGTAGGTCCGCCGCTCGCCGAACCGGCCGACGATCCAGCCCGCCAGCGGTGCGGAGAGCAATCGCATCAGAGCGAAGGCGCTGACGATCGCGGATGCGGCGAAGGCGCTGACGCCGAACTCGAGCGCGAACTGCGGAATGGCGGGCGCGACGACCCCGTACCCCAGTGCCACCGTGAACCCGCCTGCGACGAGCGCCCAGACCTCGAAGGGAAGCTTCTGGGGAGCGGAGTCGTGCACCTGCCCAGCCTAGTGCCGCGCGAGATTCCGTAGTTTTACGGATCACGGGTCGGGCCGGAGTGGGGGACGATGTCGGAGACGGCGGGCAACGCAGCCTCGCCGCATCGGAGAAGGGACCGTCGCATGACCGACCAGACCACGCGCACCGGATATCTGTGGAACACCCTCTACGGCTGGGTCGATACCGGCTCCGGCGGCCTCGCCCCGTCGAGTGTCGCGGCCGGATTGCAACCCATCTCGCACCACGTGGCGCACCCCGATACGAAGCGCCGGCTTCATGAGCTCGTCGTCGCCTCCGGGCTGATCGAGCACCTGCACGAGCTCTCGGCGAGCCCGGCCAGCCGTGCTGATGTACTGCGCGTGCACGACGCGGCCCACGTCGACCGGATCATCGCGGAGGGTGCGCAGCCGAAGGGCGGCGACGCCGGCGACGGAGTGTCTCCGTTCGGTCAGGGCGGTGACGCGATCGCCTTCCTCGCCGCGGGCGGGGCGATCGAGGCGACGCGAGCGGTGGTGAGCGGAGAGGTCGACCGGGCCTACGCGCTGATCAACCCGCCGGGGCACCACGCCGAGCGCGCCCTCGGCCGCGGCTTCTGCATCTTCAACAACACGGCCGTCGCCGCTGCGTACGCGCTCGAGGAGCTCGGATTGGAGCGGGTCGCCATCGTGGACTGGGATGTGCACCACGGCAATGGCGCGCAGGACATCTTCTGGGAGTCGCCGCAGGTCCTGAACATCTCGCTCCACCAGAATCGCTGCTTCCCGTCCGATTCGGGGTTCCGCGACGAGAACGGCGGCGGCGAGGGCGCGGGTCGATCGGTGAACATCCCGCTGCCTCCCGGAGGTGGGAACGCGGTGTACGAGTACGCCCTGGAGCAGGTCGTGATCCCCGCACTCGAGGCCTTCGAGCCGCAGCTGATCCTGGTGCCCTGCGGATTCGACGCGGCGATCATGGATCCGCTCGCGCGCATGATGGTACGCGCCGATGGGTTCCGGCGGCTCACCCGGCTCATCACGGACGCCGCCGAGCGCATCTGCGACGGGCGGATCGTGTTCCTGCAGGAGGGCGGCTACAGCCCGTACTACGTTCCGTGCTGCGGGCTCGGGGTCATCGAGGAGCTCGCCGGGGTCACGACCGGGATCGCGGACGCGTACGAGCCGATCGTCGGAGCGATGGGCGGGGACGAACTGCTCGCGCACGAGCGAGAGGCGGTGGACGCCGCCGGAGCACTGCTACCGGGGATCACCGCCGCGCGCTGATCCCGCATCGGGCCAGAGCGCGTCGACAGGGCACCCGATCGGATCGGGAAGGGTCGAGGCGGTGGTCATCGTGCGGACCACCGCCTCGACCCGGTTCTTCGCCCCCAGCTTGCGCCGCGCATTCGCGACGTGGCTCTCGACGGTCCGCCGGCTCAGGTGGAGACGCTGCGCGATCGTCGCGTCGTCGAGTCCGGTGCACAGGAGCGTCAGCACCCGCAGCTCCTGCACCGTGAGCCGGGAGTAGTGGTCGGGGTGCGCGGGAGACATGCCGACGGCCACCTCGTCGCCGCCCGGAATCGTGCGCAGGTCGATCCGGTACAGGGTCGGCCCCTCGAGCCAGAGATGTCGGATGACGTCGAGGCCGGAACGGCGGAACTGCGCGAGGTGCGCGCTGAATCGCTCAGTGCGCACGAGGGGAGGACCTGTCGGCGGCTCTCCCGGAGACGTGCCGCGATCGGGCAGGACGAGCCACCGCGCGTCCGGGTCTCCGGTGGTTCCCGGCAGAATTCCCGGTGTCGCGGTTGAGGTGGCCGCGTGACGTGCCACGGGGGCGTCCAGGATCAGCGCGGCGAGCAACCCCCGCACCGCGGAGGCGGCCCGCCGGGATTCCTCGGGGAACCCGGTCGCGCGCGTCGACGAGAAGTGGGCGATGCCGACGTACTCGCCGCGCAGGAAGAGCTCCATACTGATCCCGTCCCGGTAGCCCTGCCGCTGCAGATGGTCGCGGAAGATGGGGGAGGCGATGAAGTCGTCGCGGAACTCGGATCGCACCGAGCTGATCGCCGGCGGCAGGCCGTCGTTGGGGCTCAGCGTCTCGGTGAAGCCCACGCGGTACTTCTCGACGAAGAGGTGCTGCAGGGCCCAGGCCGCGCCAGGGGAGTAGCCGACCCGGAGCGCCTCTCCGACGGCCGCTCGCCGGGGATCGTGCCGGAGGAGCTGCATGGCGTCGAACGGCAGCACCCGGTGCAACTCGGCGACCGCGGCGCTCGTCACATCGCTCAGCCGACCCGGCTGCGGGGCGAACGTGGCGAGAGACATGCCGCCAACGTACGTGGCGCCGCGGGACGGGTCAAGGAACCCGGCGACGCTCTGCGCCCGGAGACAAAGCTCCGCGGCGGACGGATCAGGGGGTCGCGGTGCGCATGCGGACCTCGCGCTCCATCCGCTTCTCGTGCCGCTCGCGACCCTTCTCGGCTTCCCGCTCCCGGGATTTCGGCGGCGCGGTCGTCACGAGATCGTCGAGGAGTCGACGGGTCGCGAGGGCGATCTCGTCGATCGCGCGGTCGAACGCGGGGGTGTTCGCGCGCGACGGGTGGGTCGAACCGCTGACCTTGCGGACGAACTGGAGCGCGGCCTCGCGGATCTCGTCATCGGTGGTCGGCGGGTCGAAGTTGTGGAGCACTCGGATGTTTCGGCACATGCCGTGACTGTAGACGAGGTCACCGTGAGGCGCGTGGGAGGGGAGCTAGGATGTTCGCCGAGCTCTCCAGTACCCCGGTCGACGCCGCTCATGCGCATAGGCGAGGATGATAAGGGCGTCGGATTCTCGCACAGAGATCACTCTGAGCGGGTAGCCAGAAATCACAGCGCCCCGCACCACGGTCCCATCAACGCCCGAAGCGACTGGTGCTGCGGTGTCTGGCCAGCGGCCAATACGGTCTCGGGTGAGTTCAGCGTTGTGGATCAGGTCGAGACCAAGGTCAGGTGCTTGGGCCTCATACCAACGGACGGCCGCGTCAAATCCTGCGGCGGCTTCCGGGTGCTCGTATTGCGGGAACCTCATGCCGACAGTGAGGCGCGCAAGCGTGCATAATGCTCGTCGGCGTTCACCGCCTCGACAGCGTTCGTCCGGATCTCCCCGAGCCGGAGGAGGATCTCTGACCGCCACTCCTCAACCGTGTTTCGATCCTGGGCATCTTCCCGGAGGCTATCCAACAGAGCCTGCACCACTTGGGCGCGCTGATCCGCATCGAGAGTGAGGCCCTCGCGAATAACCTGTGCCACATCCGGGGTCATGCCGCTCGGTGTATGCCGTCTGTCCGACACGGAGGGGGTTTCCACACCCTGATTCCGCCGCGGACCAGAGGCCCTTTCGACGGTCGGTGCACGGGCGCGGGATCTGACACGTGTCGTGATTGCGAATCGTTGAGAGTGCCCCCGGCAGGATTCGAACCTGCGACCAAGAGATTAGAAGGCTCCTGCTCTATCCCCTGAGCTACGGAGGCGGCCTTTCGAGGGTACACCGTGAGGCGAAGCCTCCACGGCCAGTGCATGCCGGTGTCGGCTACTTCGCCTTCGCGGCGGCCTTCGCAGCGCGCTTCGTCTCCCGCACTCGCAGGAGCGACTCGGGAGACGTGATGTCCGCGACACTCCGGAACGATCCCTCCTCGCCATAGGCGCCCGCCGCTTCGCGCCAGCCCGCACCGGTGAAGCCGCACTGCTTGCCGAGCAGCGCGAGGAAGATCTTCGCCTTCTGCTCGCCGAACCCGGGCAGCGATCGGAGCCGCTTCAGCACGGTTGCTCCGTCGGGGTCGCCCTCTGTCCAGAGGGTCTCAGCGCGTCCCTGCCAGTCATCGAGCAGCGCCTGGCACAGCGCCTGCACCCGGGCGGCCATCGACCCGGGGAAGCGGTGCACCGCCGGCGTCTGCTTGAACGCAGCGGCGAAGTCCTCGGGATCCGTCTCCGCGATGGTACGCGCATCGAGCGCACCGATCCGCTGCTCGATCTTGAGCGGCCCGGCAAACGCGACCTCCATCGCGACCTGCTGATCGAGCAGCATGCCGATGAGGAGGGCGAGCGGGTCGGCGGTCAACAGCTCGTCGGCTGCGGGATCGTCGGTCAGGTGGAGGCTCATGGGCCCAGTCTAGGTCGGTTGTCGCATCGCGCACAGAGCCCCGCGCCAGGAGTACAGTGACTCCATGGTGTCCGTGGAGAACATGGTGGCGTTCGGGATCGCCGCGTTTGTGCTGATCATCATCCCGGGGCCGAGTGTGCTCTTCACGATCGGCCGCACGCTCGCGCTCGGTCGCATCGGCGGGCTGCTCAGCGTGCTCGGCAACACGCTCGCGGCCCTGGCCATCGTGCTCGCCGTCGCATTCGGGATCGGGGCCCTCGTCGCGTCGTCCGTGGTGCTCTTCACGGTGATCAAGTTCGGCGGTGCCGCGTACCTCGTCTACCTCGGGGTGCAGGCGATCCGGCACCGCAACCGGGCGGTCGAGACGACCGCGGCCCCGGTGCGACTCTCCGGTCGGCGGCAGGTGCTGCAGGGGTTCCTGGTGGGCGTCACCAACCCGAAGTCGATCGCGTTCTTCGTCGCCGTGCTGCCGCAGTTCGTGACCCCGGGTGCGGGATCGGTGCCCCTCCAGATCATCGAGCTCGGCCTGATCTTCGTGGTGCTCGCCGCCGTGTGCGACACGGTCTGGGCGCTCATTGCGAGCGCAGCGCGGGGATGGTTCGGGAAGTCGCCGAAGCGTATGGCCGCGATGAGCGCGACGGGCGGGGGATTCCTCGTCGTGCTGGGCGGGGTCCTCGCGTTCTCGGGTCAGCGTCAGCCGAGCCTGTAACGACGATCCGCAGGCGCGCGCACAGGAGTACCGGCCGCCGCGGAGCCCGCGGCGCGGCAGAGGTCCGACTCAGTCGAGTCGGTTCACCATCGCCTGCGCCGCACGATCGACGTAGTCGCGGAACGCGGCGTCGTGCATCGGAGGCAGCGCAACTGCGTCGAGGGCGGCGTTCATGTGCAGGAGCCAGCGGTCGCGGGCGTCGGGATTGACGTGGAATGCGGCGTGGCGCATGCGCAGCCGCGGGTGCCCGCGCTGCTCCGAGTACGTCGTCGGGCCGCCCCAGTACTGCTCCAGGAACGTGCGCAATCGCCAGATGGCGCCCTCCCAGTCGGCGTCGGGGTACATCGGTGCGAGCACGGGATCCTCGCGAACCCCGTCGTAGAACACCCGCACGATGCGCTCGAACGTCTCCGTGCCGCCGACCTGCGCCCACACGGTGTCCGTGACGGCGCTCCCGGTGGCGCCGGAGCGCAGGGTGAGTCGGGGCGCGGACTGCGGCTCGTCGGTCACTTGGTGCCTCCAGGTCCTTTGGGGAGCTCGTCCGCCAGTTTGATGTCGTGCTCGCGGAACTTGCGGCGGATCTCGGCCCGGATCGCGCGCTGGATCTCCCACTGCGCCTCCGGTCGCGTCCGCACGGCGAGGCGCAGTGTCGCGCGATCCCCGAACACGCTCTCGAGCCCCATCATCTCCGGTTCGCCCGTGACCTTGCGGGCGTACTTGTCGGAGCGGAGCAGGGTGCGCGCCGCATCCAGGGTGACCTCGGTGACGTGGGCGAGATCCTGGTTCGCATCGACGGTGACATCGATGAGGGCTCGACCCCATCCCTGCGAGGAGTTGCCGAGCGTGAGGATCTCGCCGTTCCTGATGAACCAGAGCGTGCCGTCGAGCGCCCGCACCTGGGTGACCCGGATCCCGACGTCCTCGACCGTTCCGCTCACCTGATCGATGGTGACGACGTCGCCGACCCCCAGCTGGTCCTCGAACACCATGAAGATGCCGTTGAGGAGATCCTTGACGATGTTCTGCGCGCCGAAGGCCAGGCCGGCCGCAACGATGCCCGCGGACGTCAGGAGCGCGGCGAGGTTCACGTTGAGCTGGCTGAGGATCAGGATCAGCGCGATCACGACCACGGTCCAGGTGATCACGGCGCGGCCGACGGTGCCGAGGGTGCGAGTTCGCTGCACGGCACGGGCGTTGACGTAGGGTGCCGCCTGCATCTCGGAGGTCGTGTCGACGTCCTGCGCGCGCTTCACGCCGCGGACCACCTGGGTGACCGTGCGCATCAGGAGACGGCGCAGGAGCCAGTTGAGCAGGATCGCGCCGATCACGATGAGCGCGATGTTGATGGGTGTGGCGTAGGTCGTGTAGAACGACCCCACCGTGCCCTGCACGACCTCTCCGACGCCGTCCATCAGACCTCCGCGTCGGTGCGCTGCGCGGCGAGGGCCCGGGTCACGCCGGCGAGATGCTCGGTGATGAGGCGGCGCAGTGCCGCCGGCGCCGAGGCGTGCGACTCCAGCCAGGATCGGGTGGCCTCAGCCAGCGCCTCGTTCGCGAGCGGTGAGGGGTAGAAGCCGTCGATCATCTCCTCGGCGATCGCGTAGCTGCGCGACTCCCACACCTCGGTGACGGCCGCGAAGAAGCGCTCGACGAACGGCTCGAGCGTCGAGCGGTCCGCGACGCGGGTGAATCCGAGTCCGGTCGCGCGCACGATGAGGTTGGACGCACCCGCCGCATCGAAGACACTCGCCCAGGCCGCGTCCTTGTCCACGGGCGTGGGGAGCGCGGCGCGGGCGTGCGCGGCGGACTGCTCGCCGCTCGCGGTGCGGTCATCGGCGAGGGCGGCCTCGATCTCCGCGGCCGTCGTCCGACCGCCCGCGGCGAGAGCGATGAGGAGCTCCCACCCGAGGTCCGTGTCGATGTCGAGCCCCTCGAGCTCGACGTCTCCGGCGAGCAACTGGAGCACGAGATCGAGGTGGGCGTCGCTCGCGGCGATGCCCGAGAACGCCTTCACGAACTGGAACTGGGTGTCGGATCCCGCCGGTGCCGCCGCCGCGAGACGCCACAGCGTGTCGGCGACGCGCTCGAGGGTGGCGGATCGGCGCTCGGGGGCGACGTAGCTCGAGGCCGCCAGGATCAGCTGCTGGAGCAGCGTGCGCAAGGTGGTCGAGGCCGTCTCCCGGTCGATGTGCGCGAGCACCACCTCGATGAACCGGCTGGCCGGCAGCTCGGCGTCGCGGGTCGCGTCCCAGAGCGTGCCCCAGACGAGAGAACGGGCCAGGGAGTCGGTCACGTCTCCGAGGCGCTCGGATACCGTCGCGAGCGAACGCTCGTCGAGGCGGATCTTGGCGTAGGTGAGGTCGTCGTCATTCAGGATCAGCAGTGCGGGCTGGGTGACGCCGACGAGCTCCGGCACGTCGGTCGAGGGGCCATCGATGTCGAGTTCGATGCGCTGCGCGCGGACGAGCCCGCTGTCGCCCTCCTCGTACAGTCCGACGGCGATCCGGTGCGGGCGCAGCGTCGGGTACTCGTCGATCGCCGACTGGTCGATGCTGAAGGATGCGTATCGGCCGTCCGCGTCGAGGGTGAAGTTCGGACGGAGCGTGTTCACGCCCGCGGTCTCGAGCCACTGCTCGGACCACCCCGACAGGTCTCGGCCGCTCTGCGCTTCGAGTTCGGTGAGGAGGTCGCGCAGCTCCGTGTTCGCGTGGTGGTGCTTCACGAAGTAGTCGTGCACGCCGCGCATGAACGGCTCGCGGCCGACCCAGGCGACGAGCTGCTTGAGCACGGACGCGCCCTTCGCGTACGTGATGCCGTCGAAGTTCACGAGCACGTCTTCGAGGTCGCGGATCTCGGCGACGATCGGGTGGGTGGACGGCAGCTGATCCTGCCGGTACGCCCACGACTTCTCGGAGGCGACGAAGGTCGTCCAGCACTCGGTCCACTCGGTCGCCTCGGCGGTGGCGAGGGTCGACATGTACTCGGCGAACGACTCGTTGAGCCAGAGGTCGTTCCACCACCGCATGGTGACGAGGTCGCCGAACCACATGTGGGCCAGCTCGTGCAGGATCGTGACGACACGACGCTCGCGCATCGCGTCGGTCACCTGGCTGCGGAAGACGTAGGCCTCGGTGAAGGTAACGGCGCCCGCGTTCTCCATCGCGCCGGCGTTGAACTCGGGCACGAAGAGCTGATCGTACTTGTCGAACGGGTAGGGGTAGTCGAACTGCTCCTCGAAGAAGGCGAACCCCTGGCGGGTCTTCTCGAACACGTAGTCGGCGTCGAGGTACTCGGCGAGGGACTCGCGGCAGAAGACGCCGAGCGGGATCGTGCGGCCGTCTCGGCTGGTGAGCTCGCTCCGCACCTCGTGATAGGGGCCCGCGATGAGCGCGGTGATGTAGCTCGACATGATGGGCGTCGGCGCGAAGGTCCAGGTGGCGATCGCCTCGCCGTTGGCGTCGCCCGCCGGCGTCGGGGTCGGGGTCGGCTGGTTGCTGGAGAGCTTCCAGCGCGCGGGTGCGGTCACGGTGAACTGGAAGGTCGCTTTCAGATCCGGCTGCTCGAAGACCGGGAAGACCCGACGCGAATCCGGGACCTCGAACTGGGAGTAGAGGTAGACCTCGCCGTCCGCGGGATCGACGAAGCGGTGCAGACCCTCGCCCGTATTGGTGTACCGCTGGGTCGACACGACCCGGAGGGTGTTCTGCGCCTGGAGCGCCTCGAGAGCAATCCGGGAATCGGCGAACGCGACCGAGGGGTCGACGGTCGCACCATTCAGCTCGAGAGAGTCGACCGAGTCCGCGATGAGGTCGATGAACGTCTGCGCGCCGGGCGTGGCGGTGAAGCTGACGGTCGTCGAAGCGCGGAAGGTGTCGGCACCGGTGGTGAGGTCGAGGGCGATCTCGTAGCTCTGGACGTCGACGATGGCGGCGCGCTCCTGCGCCTCGGCTCGGGTGAGATTTGTTCCTGGCACGCGTGCTCCTGGGATCGAGGTGATCTGATGGCACCACCCTATTCCTCGGCACTGACAGCTCGCAGAGTTCCGGGTCTACACTGACGATATGACTGCATCGACTCCCGCCGTTGAGTTCTGGTTCGATCCGATCTGCCCCTGGTGCTGGATGACCAGCCGGTGGGCGAGTGACGTTGCAGAGGTGCGAGGCTTCGAGATCGCCTGGCATCCGATCAGCCTGGCGATCCTCAATGAGGGGCAGGACGTGCCGGAGCCCTACGCCGAGGGGCAGCGCCAGGGGTTGCGGCTCGGGCGCGTCGCCGAGGCGGCAGGTCGGGCGCAGGGCCCCGCCGCGGTCGGCAAGGCCTACACCGCGATCGGCACGCGGGTGCATCCCGGCGGTCGCTCCGACTACGACACGATCATCGACGAGGTGCTGGCCGAGCTCGGTCTTCCCGAGGACCTGCGGTCGGCGGCGGACGATACGGGCCTCGATGCGCAGCTCCGTACGAACACGGATCACGCGATGGCCATCGCCGGGCCCGACGTCGGCGTGCCGATCATCTCGGTCGACGGCGCCGCCTTCTTCGGCCCGGTCGTCACCCCCGCGCCGAAGGGGGAAGACGCGCTGCGTCTCTGGGACGGGATCGTGATGGCAGCGAGTGTTCCAGGGTTCTACGAGCTCAAGCGCGGACGGACCGAGGGCCCGCAGTTCTGACCCGTCTCGTTCGGTAGACTCGAGGTCATGCGCATTCACGTCGCCACCGACCACGCCGGACTCGAATTCAGCCAGCAGCTGCAGCAGCACCTGCGCGACCAGGGGCACGAGGTCATCGACCACGGGCCCGACCACTACGACGCACTGGACGACTACCCGTCGTTCTGCATCAACGCGGCGCAGGGGGTCGCTCGGGATGAGCGTGCCGGGGTGCCGGCGCTGGGCGTCGTCTTCGGCGGGTCCGGCAACGGCGAGCAGATGGCCGCGAACAAGGTGGCCGGGATCCGCGCCGCGCTCGTGTGGAACGATGAGATCGCCGAGCTCGCGCGTGAGCACAACAACGCGAACGTGATCTCGATCGGTGCGCGCCAGCACCCGGTCGAGGATGCGATCCGCTTCATCGACCGCTTCATCGCGACCCCCTTCACCGGGGATGAGCGTCACGTACGCCGGATCGCCCAGCTCGGCGAGTACGAGCAGACCGGCGCCATCGCGGGCAAGCAGGTCGACGCTCCGTAGGCTGAGAGGATCTCCGGATGCCCGAGGGCCACTCCGTCCATCGCATCGCGCGGCAGTTCGCGGTCAATTTCGTCGGCACGGCGCCGGCCGTGACAAGCCCGCAGGGGCGGTTCGCGCAGGGTGCCGCGATCCTGAACGGTCGCGAGATGACCGACGCGCGCGCCGTCGGCAAGCAGATGTTCCTCGAGTTCACGGGCGACCACTGGTTGCGGGTGCATCTCGGCATCTACGGCGCCTGGGACTTCGCGGGCGATGTGCAGGTCGATCCGTCGATCCAGATCCACGCGACGAAGTTCGGGCGCGGTCGGCTCGGGCAGACGGGGATGGCGGGGGCGGTCGACGCTGCGACCCCGGTCGCGGATGCCGGCGCGGGATCAGGCTCGGATGCCGTCGCGGTCGACGAGGAGGCCGAGGACTCGGTGACCTCGATCGGCGCCCCGCGACGGGCGCGCGTGCGCATGGCCGAACAGGATCGCTCCGGCGGACTCCTCGAGTCGTTCCCGCCCGATCCGGTGGGCCAGGTGCGCGTGCGACTGCTGAACGACACGGTGTGCGCGGACCTCCGAGGTCCGACCGCCTGCGAGGTGCTGACCCCGGGGGAGGTCGACGCGGTGATCCAGCGTCTCGGGCCGGATCCGGCGAACGCGAACACCGAGGCCGAGCGGCAGCGGTTCGTCGAGCGGGCGGCGAAGAAGAAGACCCCTATCGGGCTCGTGCTCATGGACCAATCGGTCGTCGCGGGGATCGGCAACGTGTACCGAGCCGAGATGCTCTTCCGTGCGGAACTGAACCCGCACACCCCGGCGAACCAGCTCAGCGAGACGGTGCTCGAGGAGATGTGGGACGACTGGGCGCACCTGCTGGAGACCGGGATCACGGTCGGGCAGATGGTGACGATCGACGGTCTCACCGGCGACGACTACGTGCGTGCGCTGCAGGAGCGGGACGAGCGGCACTGGGTCTACAAGCTGGAGGGCACCCCCTGCAAACGGTGCGGCACGAACATCGTGCTGGAAGAATTCGGCGCCCGCAAGCTGTACTGGTGCCCGGGCTGCCAGACCTGACGCAGTCAGGTGATCCCGACCCGCGGCGCGCCGGTGTACGGAGCGAGCGGCATGACCCAGAAGTGTGGCATAATTGATCCTTGTGCCACGGTGCGGTACTGCCGCGAGGGTCCGCACGGACCGTGAGCTCACCACTTTAGACATTTTCGAATTCCGCGTTCCGACTTGCGGCGGCCGCAGAGAGAGACCATCATGCAGAAGCTCGACCACGTCGATGCCTCGTCGCTCAAGAGCGACATCCCCGAGTTCCGTGCCGGTGACACTGTCAAGGTGCACGTCAACATCGTCGAGGGCAACCGTTCGCGTGTCCAGGTGTTCCAGGGCGTCGTCATCTCCCGCCACGGCGAGGGTGTCCGCGAGACCTTCACCGTGCGCAAGATCAGCTTCCAGGTGGGCGTGGAGCGTAAGTTCCCCGTGCACTCGCCCGCGATCGAGAAGATCGAGGTCGTCACCCACGGTGATGTCCGTCGTGCGAAGCTCTACTACCTCCGCGGCCTGACCGGCAAGAAGGCGAAGATCAAGGAGAAGCGCGACCGCTAGTCGCCTCTCATACGGGCTTTCTCACGGAAGCCTGTGACGCTCCCAGGCTCCCCCCTGTCAAGGGTGGGAGCCTGAAGTGTCTCCGCCGGGCGGAACACGCCCGGCGACCCCGTTGGATCCCGAACCCCTGGAGCATCAATGAGCGAAGCTGTGGCCCCCGAGCGTCGGAAGCGGCAGCGCAGGGGTGGCATCCTCGGCTTCCTCCGAGACCTGATCATCATCCTGATCGTCGCGTTTGTCGTGTCGTTCCTGCTGAAGACGTTCCTGGTGCGCAGCTTCTACATCCCGTCGCAATCGATGGAGCAGACGCTGCAGGTGAACGACCGGATCCTCGTCAATCAGCTCGTTCCCGACATGGTCGGGGTGCAGCGCGGCGACATCGTGGTGTTCAAGGATCCGGGCGGATGGTTGCACCCGAGCTCCGCACTGCCGCCAAAGGGCTTCGAAAAGGTGCTGCAGGCCGTGGGTCTGGCCGCGGATACCAGCGATGAGTACGTCGTCAAGCGTGTCATCGGCGTCGGCGGCGATCGTGTGTCCTGCTGCGACGCCGAGGGGCGGGTCATGGTCAACGGGGTGTCGCTCGACGAGCCCTACGCCGTGATCCCGGAGGGGGAGACCCGCGCCTCTGCCATCGACTTCGACGTCGAGGTGCCCGAGGGTTCCGTCTGGGTGATGGGCGATAACCGCTACCAGAGCAAGGATTCGCGTTACAACCAGGACCAGCCCGGCAAGGGCTTCGTCCCGGAGGAGGAGATCGTCGGTCGGGCGTTCCTGCTGAACTGGCCGCTCAGCCACTTCGGGTGGCTCGGCACACCCGAGGGCACCTTCACTGGGGTCGAGGAGGCCCGTTCGGCCTCGTGATCCCGGACCGGAGCACCGCGGAGCCCGATCCCGCGGCCGCTGATCCCGTGATCGCTGATCCCGCAGCTGTCGCCCCCGCCGCTCCGGTCGCCATCGCGCTCTCCAAGGATCCGACGCTCGAGTACGAGCAGGAGCTGTTCGGTGCGGGAGCATCGATCGTAATCGGCATCGATGAGGTCGGCAGGGGTGCGATCGCGGGCCCCGTCGCCGTCGGCGTGCACGCGGTACTCGCGGGTACGCGGGAGTTTCCGGAGGGGCTCCGCGACTCGAAGCTGCTGAGCGAGAAGCGTCGCGAGATCCTCGCCCCCCTCGTCGCAGCCTGGGGTGGCGGGGCGGTGGGCTACGCGAGCGCCGAGGAGATCGACACGCGAGGGATCACCGGCATGCTCGGGGAGGCTGCGCGTCGCGCGCTGCTCGAGCTGCACCGATCGGGTGTGCCGGTGGATCGGGCCGTGATTATCCTGGACGGATCGCACGACTGGCTGACGCCGAGCCTCCGCGCGCCGCTCGACGTGCGCACGCGGGTGGGCGCCGACCGGAGCTGTGCGAGTGTCGCGGCGGCGTCGGTGCGCGCGAAGGTGGCCCGGGATGCGCTGATGCGCGAGGCGCACGACGCCCACCCCGAGTACGCCTGGGACTCGAACAAGGGGTACGGTTCGAAGGCGCACTTCGCGGGAATCGCCGGGCACGGGCTCACGGAGCTGCATCGGCACACCTGGATCAAAACCGCCCCGCGCTAGCCCACCCGGCCTCAGCCCGGTGCGACGAGCTGTGCACCGCATCCGCCCGCGCAGGCGACACCGCGGACCGGGCGATAGGCTGGAGGGGTGAGTACACGCGAGCTCTCGCCCGACGCGCCCATCGGCGTCTTCGACTCGGGCGTCGGCGGTCTGACCGTCGCCCGTGCGATTCGGGATCAGCTCCCCGGCGAGTCCATGATCTACGTCGGCGACACCGCCCGCACGCCCTACGGTCCCCGCCCGATCGCGGAGGTGCGCCGCTTCGCCCTCGAGATCCTCGACGACCTCGTCGACCAGGGCGTGAAGATGCTCGTCATCGCCTGCAACACCGCCTCCGCCGCGGTGCTCCGCGACGCCCGGGAACGCTACGACGTGCCCGTGGTCGAGGTCATCGCGCCCACGGTCCGCAGTGCGGCGGCGATCACCCGCAACGGCAACGTGGGCCTCATCGGAACCGTCGGCACGATCCAGTCCCGCGCCTACGACGACCTCTTCGCCGTGCGCCCCGAGATCACCCTCAGCGCCGTCGCCTGCCCGCGGTTCGTCGAGCTCGTCGAGGCCGGCGAGACGAGCGGCCCGGAGGTGCTGGCGGTTGCGGAGGCCTACCTCGCACCGCTGGTCGCCCGGGACATCGACACCCTGGTGCTGGGCTGCACGCACTACCCGTTCCTGCGCGGCGCGCTGCGGCAGGTCGTGGGCCCCGAGGTCGCGCTCGTCTCCAGTGACATCGAGACGGCCAACGAGGTCTACCAGGTGCTCACGAATCGCGATCTGCTGCGCCCGGTCGACGCGGGTGAGCCCGTGGTTCGCTACGAGGCGACCGGAACCGACGCCGCCGCCTTCGTCGATCTCGCGCGCCGCATGCTCGGGATCGGCATCGACACCGTCGACCGGCTCGAGACCGGCACGATCCGGCTTCCCGGCACGGCCGGCACGGTCGGCACCGCCGTCGCACCGGCCACCACCGGCACCCCCGCATAGTTCACCCCCAGTTTTCGAGTGTGAGGAACGACATGACCGACATCATCCGCGCCGACGGGCGCAACAGCGCCCAGATGCGACCCGTCACGATCGAGCGAGGCTGGAGTGCACAGGCCGAGGGCAGTGCGCTGATCTCCTTCGGCAACACCCGCGTGCTCTGCACCGCCTCGTTCACTCCGGGCGTGCCCCGGTGGCTCGCGGGCACGGGCACCGGCTGGGTGACCGCGGAGTACTCGATGCTGCCGAGATCGACGAACGAGCGCATGCAGCGTGAAGCGGTGAAGGGCAGGATCGGCGGCCGCACGCACGAGATCTCTCGCCTCATCGGTCGCAGCCTGCGCGCGATCATCGACATGAAGGCCCTCGGCGAGAACACCATCGTCATCGACTGCGACGTGCTGCAGGCCGACGGCGGCACCCGCACCACGGCGATCACGGGCGCGTACGTTGCGCTGGCAGACGCCCTCGAGTGGGCCCGTGCGCAGGGGCACATCGCGAAGAAGGCGCAGCCGCTCCGCGACAGCGTCGCGGCCGTGTCGGTCGGGATCGTCGACGGAGTGCCGCTGAGCGATCTCGCGTACGTCGAGGACTCCCGCGCCGAAACCGACATGAACGTCGTGGTCACGGGGTCCGGCGACTTCGTCGAGGTCCAGGGCACCGCCGAGGGTGCCCCGTTCAAGCGCGCCGAACTCGATGCGCTGCTGGATCTGGCGCTCGCGAGCGCCGCCGACCTCACGGTGCTGCAGCAGGCGGTGCTGGCGGAGGGACAGTAGTCATGGCGACCACCCTCGTGCTCGCGTCGCACAACGCGCACAAGCTCACCGAACTGCGCCGGATCCTCGGGCCCCTGATCCCGGGGGTCGAACTCGTCGGCTACGACGGTCCCGAGCCCATCGAGAGCGGCGTGACCTTCGCCGAGAACGCGCTGCTCAAGGCCCGCGCGGCGGCCGCCCACACGGGGCTGCCCGCCATCGCCGACGACTCGGGCATCGCCGTCGACATTTTGGGCGGCTGCCCCGGGATCTTCTCCGCGCGCTGGGGTGGGCCGGCTCGCAACGACCGCGCGAACGTCGACCTGCTGCTGTGGCAGCTCACGGATGTCGGAGACGAGCATCGGGACGCGGGGTTCATCTGCGCCGCCGCGTTGGTGCTGCCGCAGGCGGCGGATACCCCATCCGAGGCGGATACCCCATCCGAGGCGGAGGCCGAGGCCGAGGCCGAGGCGTCCGAGGTCTGCAAGATCGGCGTCTGGCCGGGCCGTGTGCTCCGGGAGCCCCGTGGCGCCGAGGGGTTCGGCTACGACCCCGTGTTCCAACCCGAGCACGAGGAGCGTTCGGCCGCCGAGCTCACGGCGGCCGAGAAGGACGCGCTCTCGCACCGCACGCGTGCCTTCAGCGCCCTGGCGCCGGAGATCCTCGCCCGCCTCACCTGAAGTTTCCCCACGTCGGCTTGTGGGCCCCAGCGTCCGAGCCCGAGTATCCGCGCGACTGCGCCAGTGGTACCCAACACATGAGTGACCTCGTTTCCATACCGAAATGGAGAATCTGACGATGATGGAATCACGCTCGGGCGGTCTCGGCCACCCGGAGGATCAGCAGGCACCCGCAGGCGGCCTCGTCCGTCCTGATGTCTCGGAGTCCGACGCCGTGACGATCGCGCGCGAGTGCTACGGGATCGACGTGACGGCACGTGAACTGGGCAGCAATCAGGATCGCAATTTCCTGCTCACGACCCCCGACGGCGACCGGAGTGTGCTCCGCGTCGACAACCCGGTGTTCCCGGACTCCGCACGCGACGCCCAGCACGCCGCACTCGACGCCTACCGGGCCGCCGGCGTGCCGGTGTCGGCCGTGCTCGCGGGTGTCGACGGCGAGCCCACCCAGCGCTGGCGCGGCTTCGCCGTGCGCCGCAGCGAGTTCGCCGAGGGCGCGCCGATGGTCGACAGCGGGTACTTCGCACCCGTCGTGCTCGCCGAGTTCGGCGCGCTGGCGGCAGCGTCGGTCCGCGCGCTCGCGGACCTCACCCACCCGGGGCTCGAGCGCGAGCAGATGTGGGACATGCGGGTCGCGCACGCGGAGACGATCCAGCTCGCCGCGTCGATCGCCGATGAGGTGTTGCGCGAACGCGTGCTCCTCGCCGCGGAAGCCGCGCACGAGGCGCTCGCCCCGCTCATCGACGCGCTCCCGGTGCAGGCCATTCACGGCGATCTCACCGACGACAACGTGATGGGCCGCGCGGGAACCGATGCGCGCCTGCACCCGCATACCGTGCTCGATCTCGGAGACCTCGGCATGGGCTGGCGGGTCGCGGAGCTCGCGGTGACGGCGTCATCGATGCTGCACCACGATCCGGAGCGCCCGCTGCGGCAGCTCGAGGTGATCACCGCGTTCCATCGGGACGCCCCGCTGTCGGCGGCCGAGGCGCGCGCGGTCTGGCCGCTCGTCGTGTTGCGCGCGGCCCTGCTCGTGGCGAGCGGGTGGCGCCAGCTTGAGATCGACGGTGACAACGCCTACGCCCGGGAGCGCGTCGCCGGAGAGCAGGCGATCTTCGACGCCGCGACGGCCCTGCCGCTCGCCGAGGTCACGGAGCACGTGCTGGCGGCGCTCGGATTCGTCGGAGTCGCGGACGGTGCCGGCCTGCGCCTCGTCGGTGCACCGATGCCGGCGACGCTCAAGGAGCTCGCCGAGGCGGGACTGTCGCACGAGGAGCTGCGCGAACGGCGGTCGATCCCGCTCCGCTCGCTGCTACCGGGGCTGCAGGGGGAGGTCGCCATGCTCGATCCCGGGGTGGAGAGCGACGCCCTCGACGCCGGGCGCTGGTTGGCGGACGACGCCGAGGCTGAACTCATCGCCGACGCGCTCGGCGGAGGAGCCGGGGCCGCGGTGCTGCCGTACGGCGTGTATCGGTTGACCCGCACCGCGGTGGATGCCGACGCCGCCGCCGAGACCTGGCCCATCGGCACCGAGGTGCATGTTGCAGCCGGTGAGGCGCTCCCGGTCACGTCCCCGGTCGCGGGCGTGGTCGCCGTGGCCACCGACCGCGGCGTGCTGCTCGAGCTGGAGGGCGGCTGGACGCTTTCGATCGACGGCGTTCGGCCCGAGTGCGAGGCAGGGGACACGGTCGCACCGGGGCGCCGGATCGCGTCGTTGCCCGCGGCCGACGAGGCGCGGCCCATCGCGGCCACCCTCTGCCGGGCCGACGCCCTGGTGGGAGCGGAGCCGCCGATCCTCGCCCTCGACGAGCCCGACGAGGGTCGCGCGCAGCTGGTCGCCCCCGAACGGGTGCCGGCCTGGTCGCGCTTCACCTTCGACCCCTCGGCCCTGTTGAACATCGCATCCGTGCTGCAGCGCGACGAGTCCGGCGACGAGCAGGCCCGGCGGGAGCAGATCTTCGCCTCGGCCCAGGAGCGCTACTACGAGCGTCCGATGCAGATCGAGCGCGGTTGGCGCCACCACCTCGTCGACACCACCGGCCGCGCCTACATCGACATGGTGAACAACGTCACGGGGCTCGGCCACGGCCACCCCGGCGTCGCCGACGCGGTGAACCGGCAGATCCGGATTCTCAACACCAACTCGCGCTTCCTCTACCGCGAGCTGGCGGAATACAGCGAGCGGCTCCTCGCCCTGCTGCCCGCGGACAGCGAGCTCGACACCGTGCTGCTCGTGAACAGCGGGTCGGAGGCGGTCGACCTCGCGTTGCGCCTCGCGCAGGCGGCGACGGGGCGGAAGACCGTCGTTTCCCTCCGGGAGGCCTACCACGGGTGGACCATGGCGTCGGATGCCGTCACCACCTCCGCCTATGACAACCCGTACGCGCTGGAGAATCGCCCCGACTGGGTGCACGTCGCCGACGTGCCGAACCGCTACCGGGGAACGTATCGCGGCGACGACACCGGCGCCCGGTACGCGGCAGACCTCGGCGCGGATCTCGACGCGCTCGCGGCGGAGGGTCGCGATGCGGCCGCGTTCATCTGCGAGTCGGTGCTCGGCAACGCGGGCGGCGTGCTGCTCCCGGACGGGTACCTCGCCGACGCCTACCGTCGCGTGCGCGCCGCCGGTGGGCTGTGCATCGCCGACGAGGTGCAGGTCGGGTTCGGACGTATGGGGTCGAGCTTCTGGGGCTTCGAGCAGTCGGGCGCCCTGCCCGACCTCATCACGATCGCGAAGCCGATGGGCAATGGCTTCCCGATCGGCGGCGTCATCACCTCCAAGCGCATCGCGGACGCCCTCGCCACGCAGGGCCAGTTCTTCTCGTCGGCGGGCGGCAACCCGCTGAGCTGCCGGGTCGGGATCGCGGTGCTCGACGCGATGGAGTCCGAAGGGCTGCAGGAGAACGCGCGCGTGGTGGGGAGCCGGCTCGCCGACGGCTTCCGGGCGCTCGCCGAGCGGCACGCACTCATCGGTCCGATCCACGGCGAGGGCCTGTACCTGGGCGTCGAGCTGGTTCGGGATCGCGACACGATGGAACCCGCCACGGCGGAGGCGGCGGCGATCTGCGAGCGCATGAAGGAGCTGGGCGTCATCGTGCTCACGACCTCGGAGCGCTCGAACGTGCTCAAGGTGAAGCCGCCGCTCTGCCTCACCGCGGACAGCGCGGACGTGGTGGTGGCCGCGCTGGATCGGGTGCTCACCGAGGGCTGGTAGCCGGTCGATGTCGACTCGCTGCGCTGGCTGAGCGAGCGCAGCGGGTCGACACCCGCGCACCTACAGGTGCAGCACGATCCGGGCGATGAGGAAGTAGATCACGAGCCCGGTTGCGTCGACGAACGTCGTGATGAACGGATTCGAGAACACCGCGGGATCGACCCGGATCGCCCGAGCGACGAGCGGCATGATCCCGCCCACCGCCGCCGCCACCGTGCACACCGCGAGCAGGGTCAGCCCGATGACGAGGCCCATGTCCGGGGCGAAGACGAGCGCGGCGATCCCGAATCCGATGGCACCGAGCAGCAGCCCGAGCAGAGCGCCGGTCAGCAGTTCGCGACTGAGCACTCGCAGAATGTCGCGCGGGCGCACATCGCCGAGCGCGAGCGCGCGGGTGACGGTCGTCGCGGCCTGATTGCCGGTGTTGCCGCCGGTGCCGATGAGGAGCGGCACGAAGAGGGCGAGCGCCGTGACCTGCGCCAGCGTGGCCTCGAACGCCGAGAGCACCTGCACGGTGAGCGTCGCCCCCACCGCCAGCACCAGGAGCCACACGACGCGTGACCGCACGATCGTGAAGACCGGGGTCGAGAGGTACGGCCGGTTCAGCGGCTCGGCACCGCCCTGGCGCGCCGCGTCCTGGCTCTCCTCGTGCTCGAGGATTCGCACGGCGTCATCGATGGTGAGCATGCCGATCAGGCGCGACTCGCTGTCGACGATCGGCAGTGCGAGAAGACGGAGGTCCGTGCACATACGCGCGGCCACCTCGGCCTCCTCGGTCGCCTCCGAGGTGTGGGCCGGCTGCATGAAGGCCTCGACGGGTGCGTCGGGATCCGCACCGAGCAGGTCCCGAAGGCTCACGATGCCGGCCACGCGGCGCCCGTGATCGAGCACGGGGATCGTGTAGACGGTCTCCGCGTCGGCGAGTCGGGCGCGCACGCGCTCGATCGACTCCGCGGCGGTCATGCCGACGTGCGTCGTCACGAACTCGGGGGTCATGCGGCGCCCGACGCTGCCCTGGCGGTAGCCGAGCAGCCCGGCGGTGAGCACCCGTTCGTCTTCGGGCAGGCCGCGGAGCAGGCGGGCGGCGAGCACCGCCGGCACCTCGTCGAGCAGCCACATGCGGTCGTCGGGATCGAGCTCCGCGAACAGGCGGGAGACGTCCGCGTCCTGCAACCCGGTGAAGAGGTCGCTCTGCAGCGCGGGCGGCAGCATCTCGAAGACCTCGAGCGCGCGGTCCTTCGCGAGCAATCGGTGGATGATGGCGCGCTGCTTCAGGTTGAGGCGCTCCAGGACCTCGACGATCTCCGAGGTGGAGAGCGGCGTCAGCACCCCGGTGAGGGTGATGAGGTCCTGGCGGGCGAGGAGCGGGGTGATGGTGTCGATCAGCTCATCGATGTTCGGGGTCTGCTGCTGCAGGGTCATGGCTTCGCTCTTTCGGCAAGGACACGCGGATCGCGCGTCGGACGACCGGCACCGAACGGCTGCGCGCACGGGTGCGTGCGGAGCCGTCGGGCGGGAGGCGGGCCTGGTGGGCCCGGGGGAGAGGGCCGGATGGCGCGAGGCTCGAGCGGAGACTACTGGTCGCGGAAAGCGACGCAGCGAGCGTGAGCGATCGCGGTGACCGGCTGCGGACTGGCACTGTCACTGGACATAACGGACACTCACCTCGCTTTCACTGGGGCGGCGCCACCGGCGCACGCACAGGACCGAATGTAGCAGCCCGGGACCGGCGCGGCCAACCCGGAACCACGGTCCCGTTGATCTGGATGTCGACCGGTGCGCACCACGCGGTGCATTCGGGAGTACAGTGAGCGCGTGAAGACCCGATTCGCGCCGGACGAGACGCCGGACGAGGTGCCAGGAGATCGCTCTCCGGCACTCGATCCGTCGCGCGATGCGTCACGGGATCCGCTGCCGCTCGGGTCTGCGCCGCAGCACCGCCTTCGCGCGTGGCTCCTCGCCGGGACCGCCGACGCGCCGGGCGAGCACACGGGTCCGCACGGCCGCCCGCCCGTCGACCGCCGGACCACCTGGTGGCGGGTCATGTGCCTCACCGGTGTCGACTACTTCTCGACACTCGGCTACCAGCCCGCAATTGCGGCCCTCGCGGCGGGCCTGCTCGCACCCATCGCGACGATCCTGCTCGTCATCGTGACCCTGGCCGGAGCGCTCCCGATCTACCGACGCGTCGCCCGAGAGAGCCCGAACGGCGCAGGATCGATCGCCATGCTCGGTGCGCTCCTGCCGCGCTGGGGCGGCAAACTCGCCATCCTCGCGCTCCTGGGATTCGCGGCGACCGACTTCATGATCACCATGACGCTCTCCGCCGCCGACGCGACCGCGCACCTCGTCGAGAACCCCTTCGCGCCGGAGGGGCTCCGGGGTCACGAGGTGGCCATCACCCTCGGGTTCATCCTCGCGCTCGGGATCGTCTTCCTGCGCGGGTTCACGGAGGCGATCCGAGTCGCGACCCTGCTCGTCGCCGCGTTCCTCGCGCTGAATCTTGTCGTGCTCATCACGGCCTTCGTGCACATCGCGGGCCGGCCGCTCGTCGTCGAGGACTGGTGGAGCGCCCTCACCACGCAGCACGGCGATCCCTGGCTCATGATCGGGATCGCACTGATCGTGTTCCCGAAACTCGCACTCGGCCTGTCGGGTTTCGAGACTGGCGTGGCCGTGATGCCTCAGATCCGCGGCGACGCCAGGGATACGGACGCCGAGCCGCGGGGCCGGATCCGCGGCGCGCACCGACTCCTCACCACCTCCGCGCTGATCATGAGCGGGTTCCTCATCACGTCGTCGTTCGCCACGGTCGTGCTGATTCCGGCGGCGGAGTTCCAGCCGGGCGGCGCAGCGAATGGGCGCGCCCTCGCGTATCTCGGGCACGAGTACCTGGGCGAAGGGTTCGGCACGGCCTACGACCTCGTGACCATCGCGATTCTCTGGTTCGCCGGCGCCTCCGCGATGGCCGGTCTGCTCAACCTCGTGCCGCGCTACCTGCCCCGGTTCGGCATGGCCCCGCGCTGGGCGCGGGCGATCCGTCCGCTCGTCCTCGTGTTCACCGGCGTGGCGGCGCTCGTCACGATCATCTTCCGCGCCGACGTCGACGCGCAGGGCGGCGCGTACGCCACCGGGGTGCTCGTGCTCATGACCTCCGCGGGTGTCGCCGTCACGCTCTCCGCACGCCGCCACCGGCAGCGACGCCGGATGATCGCCTTCGGGATCATCACCGGTGTCTTTCTGTACACCACCGTCGCCAACGTCATCGAGCGCCCGGACGGGATCCGCATCGCCGCGTGCTTCATCCTCGGGATCCTGGTGGTGAGCTTTGGCTCGCGGGTGGCGCGGGCCACCGAGCTGCGCGCCGTCACCGTGGCGTTCGACGAGCGCGCCACCGCGTGGATCGGTGAGCGGCGCGGCTGCCGGATCGACCTCATCGCGCACGAGCCCGGCACGCACTCGCGATACCCGCTGAAGCTGCTGCACGCCCGACAGGCGCACCACCTCTCCGACGCAGAGCCGTGGTTCATCGAGGTGACGATCGGCGACAGCTCCGACTTCGAGGATGAGCTCGTCGTCCGAGGGCTGCTCCGAGACGGCTATCGGGTGCTCGCCGTGACGGGCAGCAATGTGCCGAACACGCTCGCCGCGGTGCTCCTCACGCTGCGGGACCGTACGGGTGACATGCCGCACATCTACTTTCGATGGACCGAGGGGAACCCGCTGGTGAATCTCCTGCGCTTCCTGCTCTTCGGCGAGGGCGAGATCGCCCCCGTGACCCGCGAGGTGCTGCGGGAGGCGGAGTCCGACCACACCCAGCGACCGTGGGTGCACGTGGCCTAGCGACGGAGTCGGCTCCGCGTCTCGGAACGTCCGAGGCTCACCGCTGCAGGCGCGGATCCTCCGTCGGGTCGAGGTAGGCGGTCGGGCACCCCGACTCCACCGCCTCCGCTCGGAGCTCGAAGTGCCAGGACTCGTTCGCGTACGTCTGGCACAGCCCATACGCGGCGCCGTACTGCGACAGCCAGAGACTCGCGTCGAACGGTCCGACGTCGATCGCGTCGCCCGTGACGTGCGACGAGGTCTCCGGCGTGGCCACCCACCGCGCCGCTTCCTCACGTGAACCGTAGTCGGCGACCGCCTGCTCCAGGAGCTGCTCCTGCAGCGCGGGCGATCGCCACCCGCTGTTGACCTCGAACTGGACGCCCTCCGCGGCCGCGTCGGTGGCGGCCGCTTGCACGGCGGCGAGGAGGTCGGGCGCCAGCCCCGAGATCGCGGGGTGCTCGGTGTCGAATACGGACAGCGGGTGCTCGGCATCGATCACCCCGTCCGCCGCGGTGGGGGTCGGAGCGGGATCGAGGATCCCGCCCCAGCTCGCGACCCCGGATCCGGATGCGGCACCCGCGAGGAGCTCGGGGACGAACCGCAGTGCGAGCAGGGCGACGAGGCAGATCGCCGCGCACCCGAGGCCGACGAGGGCGAGACGGCGGGTCGAACGGGCGGGGGAGGCATCGAGATCGGTCATACCCGCAGTCAACGGGAGACGGTGTTGCGAGGGCGTAGGCAGAATTCGATACGCTCCCGATACCCGGTGATGCGTAGCATCGGAGCATGCGCGTGCTGATCGTGGAAGACGAGCCCCTCCTGGCGGAGGGCATCCGGGACGGACTGCGGTTGGAGGCGATCGCCGCCGACATCGCCGGAGACGGCGACTCGGCGCTCGAACTCCTCAGCATCAATGCGTACGACGCCGCGGTGCTCGATCGGGATATCCCCGGGCCCTCCGGTGACGAGGTCGCTCGGTGGATCGTCGCGTCGGGGAGTGGGACGCCGATTCTCATGCTCACCGCCGCGGACCGGATGGACGATAAGGCCGCGGGTTTCGAGATGGGCGCCGACGACTACCTCACGAAGCCGTTCGAGCTGCGCGAGCTCGTGCTGCGGCTGCGCGCCATCGCGCGGCGTCGAGCCGCGGTCCGACCTCCCGTGCGATCGCTCGCGGGCCTGCGCCTCGATCCGTTCCGCCGCGAGGTGTTCCGCGACGATCGCTACGTTGCGCTGACCCGCAAGCAGTTCGCGGTACTGGAGGTGCTGATGGAGGCGGAGGGCGGTGTGGTGAGTGCGGAGGATCTCCTCGAGCGCGCCTGGGACGAGCACGCGAACCCCTTCACGAACGCGGTGCGGATCACGGTGTCTGCGCTGCGGAAGCGGCTCGGCGAGCCCGGGGTGATCGAGACGGTGCCCGGTGTGGGGTACCGTATCAGCGCCGATCCCGAGGGAGATGATCGTGCCTAGGCCCGCCGGCCCGAGTGCGCGGCTGAAGCTCGCGCTGAGCTATGCCGGGATGGTGATCGGGACCGGCGCGCTGCTGCTCGCCATCGTGTGGGTGTTCCTCCTGCGGTACGTACCCGACGGCTACATCGAGGCCTCGACGGGATTCGTGCCGAACCGGACGGACCTGCTCCGGGCGTTCGCACCGGCGGCCGGGCTCGCCCTCGCCGCCCTCGTGGTGGTCGGGGTGGCGGGCGGCTGGTGGCTGGCCGGGGTGATGCTCGCACCGCTCGCGCGGATCTCGCAGGCCGCGACGCTCGCCGGCCAGGGAGCGCTCTCGCATCGGATCGCACTCCCGGGGGCGCGCGACGAGTTCCGCGACCTCGCCGATGTCTTCGACACCATGCTCGGGCGACTCGAAGCCCATGTGGCGGAGCAGCAGCGCTTCGCCGCGAACGCCTCGCATGAGCTGCGCACCCCGCTCGCCATCTCGCGGACGCTGCTCGAGGTCGCGCAGCAGGATCCGGATCGTGACGTCGACGCCCTCCTCGCGCGCCTGCAGCAGGTCAACACCCGCGCCATCGAACTCGTCGACGCCCTGCTCGTGCTCAGCCGATCGGGTCGCGGACTCGACTCCGTCGCGCCGGTCGATCTCTCGCTCGCGGCCGAGGAGGCCGCGGAGAACCTGCTGCCGCTCGCGGAATCTCGACCGGTGCAGCTGATGGTCTCGGGCGATCCCGTTCGAGTGCTCGGGTCGGAGACGCTGCTGCGCCAGATGACGGCGAACCTCGTCCACAACGCCATCGTGCACAACCTCGTGGAGGACGGATCGGTGTGGGTGCGCACCGAGCACGACCGGGGTGTCGCGGTGCTCACCGTGGAAAACACAGGCGCGGAGCTCGACCCCGCGGGCCTCGCACACCTGCGTGAAGCCTTCCAGCGGGGTGCCGCTCGGACCCGCGATGCGGCGCGGGATCACGCGGGCGCGGGACTCGGGCTGGCGATCGTGCAGCACATCGTCACCGCCCACCGGGGTGCGCTGGAGCTCGCGCCGCGCCCGGGTGGCGGGGTGATCGCCACGGTCCGATTCGCGGCGCTCGCTGCCGAAACTGTGGAGTGACTGAACCATTCCCGGGGGAGCGTGGGTCTGTTGCTCCGCCCGTGCGCGAGGGGGGACTTGAACCCCCACGTCCGAAGACACTGGAACCTAAATCCAGCGCGTCTGCCAATTCCGCCACTCGCGCGTCGTGCCGGATCGGCACCCGAACAGCCTAGCGGGTGCCGGGGGAGCAGCCTCCGACGCGGCTGCCGACCCTATTCGACCGAACGCGCGCCGTGCGGCAGCGGCGCATCCGCCGGCACGCGAACCGTGACGTACCCGTCGGCGTCGATCTGCAGGGTCTGGCCCGCGAGCGCGTGCGTCGGCGCGGCCGCCGGGGCCGCAGGAGCAGGAGCCGTCGGCTCCGTCAGGTCGGATTCCAGCTCACCCGCGGAGAAACCGCGGGTCGCCGGCGCCGCGTGGTGGCTCATCCGGTCGATCAGCGCGAGCGCGAGGGCCGAGACGATGAACGCCAGGTGGATCATGACCTCCCAGAACACGCCGGTGCTCGAGTAGAGCACCGTCCCGTTCGCGTTGAGCACGACCCCGTTGTCCATACGGCCGACCTCGATGAAGGTCTTCAGCAGATGGATGGACGAGATCGAGATGATCGACACCGCCAGCTTCACCTTCAGCAGGTTCGTGTTGACGTGCGAGAGCCACTCGGGCTCATCGTGGTGGCCCTGCACCCGGATCTTCGACACAAAGGTCTCGTAGCCGCCGATGATCACCATGATGAGCAGGTTCGCGATCATGACGATGTCGATGAGCGCGAGCACACTCAGCATCACGTCGGTCTCGTTGATCTCGCCGGTCACGATGACCTTCTCGAACAGGTGCCACAGCTCCACGAAGAAGAGCACGACGTAGACCGCCTGGGCGATGATCAGCCCGAGGTAGAGGGGCGCCTGGAGCCAGCGGCTCGCGAAGATGAAGCCCGCGAGCGTGCGGGAGGCGGCACCGGGCCCGTGGTCTGCGGTGCGTTCGATGTACGGGGCGCGCTTGGTCACGTGGTGCCTCTCCTGCAAGATACTCGTCGAGAGATGATTGTATGCGGTGCATGGCGGCATGGCTGAGGATTCGCCGCGCGTGCGATGCGCACGAGACTCCCCGGAGTTGGCAGTAGACTGACCTTCGCGAAGGGGAGTATTCCAGTTTCGCCCGTGTCGTCAATACGCGCCGCTCCGTAGCGGCGCCGGTGCGGGCCGGGGTTGCACGCACGTGCGACCACCGGGAAGAGACCTTCGGCGTTTCGCGCACCCCGCGCCCAGCCGAAGGAACACACACCGGTGACCTCAGTTCTCCCTCTCTGGTTCGAAATCGGATCGATGATCGTGCTCGTCGCGATCCTCATCATCGACCTCGCACTCATCATCCGCCGGCCCCACGTGCCCTCCATGCGGGAGGCCAGCCTCTGGGTCGGCTTCTATGTGGTGCTCGCACTGATCTTCGCCGGTGCCATGTTCCTGCTCGGCGACGTGCAGCACGGAACCGAGTTCCTGGCCGGCTGGCTCACGGAGTACAGCCTCTCGATCGACAATCTCTTCGTCTTTGTGCTGATCCTTGCGAGCTTCAAGGTGCCGACTGCGTACCAGCAGCGGGCACTCATGATCGGCATCGTGCTCGCCCTCATCTTCCGCGGCATCTTCATCCTGGTCGGCGCCGCGATCATCGAGCGCTTCATCGCGATCTTCTTCATCTTCGGTGCCTGGCTCATCTGGACGGCCTGGCAGCAGGTCAAGCCCGGTGGACACGGCGACCAGGGCGATTCCTGGATCATCCGCCAGGTCAAGAAGGTCCTGCCCTTCAGCGACCACTACGACGGTGGCAAGCTCCGCACGGAGGTGGACGGCAAGCGCATGTTCACCCCGTTCCTCCTCGTGCTGATCGCCCTCGGCGCGACGGACCTGCTCTTCGCCCTCGACTCCATCCCGGCGATCTTCGGCATCACGCAGAGCCCGTTCATTGTCTTCACGGCAAACGTCTTCGCGCTGATGGGGCTGCGTCAGCTCTACTTCCTCCTCGGCGGTCTGCTCGAGCGCCTCGAGTACCTCAAGTACGGCATCGCGGCGATCCTGGCCTTCATCGGCGTGAAGCTGATCCTGCACGCCCTCCACGAGAACGAGCTCCCGTTCATCAACGGGGGCGAGCACGTCGCGGTCCCCGAGATCTCGACCTGGACGTCGCTCGGCTTCATCGTCGCAGCGATGGCGATCGCGACGGTCGCGAGCCTCGTCAAGGCGAACCGCGAGGCGAAGGCGCACGGCGAGCGTCTGCACCTGGGCGCGGCGGAGATTCCCGAGGACACGAAGTAGTCGATGGCACCGCTCCCACCGGGTCTGCGTGCACCCGGTGGTAGAGTGGTGCCATGCGTCAGCGGCAGCTGCTTCTTCACAGCCGCGACGGGGTCTAGCCAATCGGCCACCCGTCGCGGAGTTCAGGCATGGCCGATTCACTGCGCGGGCCCTCGGAGATCCGGGTTGACGGAATAAATCGTGCCGCGCGGCGATTGAATATCGCAGAGACTTGAGAAGAGAAGCACTATGAGTGATGAACACACGTCCGAGGTCCGCACGCCTCGGACCCTCGCGGAGAAGCTGTGGGACGACCACGTCGTCGTCAAGGGAGAGAACGGCGATCCGGATCTCATCTACATCGACCTCCACCTGATCCACGAGGTGACGAGCCCGCAGGCCTTCGACGGCCTCCGCGTCGCGGATCGCCCGCTGCGCCGCGTCGATCTGATGATCGCGACAGAGGATCACAACACTCCGACGCTCAACATCACGCGCGAGATCGAGGATCCCACGAGCCGCCTGCAGATCGAGACCCTGCGCAAGAACGTCGCGGAGTTCGGCGTGCGCGCGCACCCGCTTGGCGACAAGGAGCAGGGCATCGTGCACGTCGTCGGCCCGCAGCTCGGTCTCTCGATGCCGGGCATCACCGTCGTGTGCGGCGACAGCCACACCTCGACGCACGGCGCCTTCGGCTCCATCGCCTTCGGCATCGGCACGAGCGAGGTCGAGCACGTCATGGCCACGCAGACGCTGCCGCTGAAGCCGTTCAAGACCATGGCGATCAACGTCGAGGGCGAGCTCCGCCCCGGGGTCACCGCCAAGGACATCATCCTCGCGGTGATCGCGAAGATCGGCACCGGCGGCGGCCAGGGCTACGTGCTCGAGTACCGCGGCTCCGCGATCCGCTCGCTGTCGATGGACGGCCGCATGACGATCTGCAACATGTCGATCGAGGCGGGCGCCCGTGCCGGCATGGTCGCCCCCGACGAGGTCACGTACGAGTACGTGAAAGGCCGTCCGCACGCGCCCCAGGGTGCCGACTGGGATGAAGCCGTCGCCTACTGGAACACACTTCCCACCGACGAGGGCGCGGTCTTCGACGTCGAGGTCTTCATCGACGCGAACGAGCTCGAGCCCTTCGTGACCTGGGGAACGAACCCCGGCCAGGGTGTGCTGCTGAGCGACACCGTGCCCGATCCCGCGGCGATCGTCGACCCCAATGAGCGGGCCGCGGCCGAGCGCGCGCTGGAGTACATGGACCTGACCGCGGGCACTCCCATGAAGGAGATCCCGGTCGACGCCGTGTTCATGGGCTCCTGCACCAACAGCCGCCTCGACGACCTGCGCACCTTCGCGGAGATCATCAAGGGCAAGCAGAAGGCCGATGGAGTTCGTCTCATGGTCGTGCCCGGGTCTGCTCGGGTGCGGCTGGAGGCCGAGGCGGAGGGGATCGACAAGATCGTCGAGGAGTTCGGCGGCGAATGGCGATTCGCCGGGTGCTCCATGTGCCTCGGCATGAACCCGGATCAGTTGGAGCCGGGGGAGCGCTGCGCGTCGACCTCGAACCGCAACTTCGAGGGTCGCCAGGGCAAGGGCGGTCGCACGCACCTCGTGTCACCGCTGGTGGCCGCCGCGACGGCGATCCGCGGCACGCTCTCAAGCCCGTGGGATCTGCAGACCGATGCTGCTAACGGCATCTCCCACCAGGCATCCGATGCCCAGCAGAAGGTCGAGGCGTAACCCATGGAGCAGTTCCACACCCTCACCGGTCTGGCGATCCCGCTGAAGCGCTCGAACGTCGACACGGACCAGATCATCCCCGCGGTGTTCCTGAAGCGGGTCACGAAGACCGGCTTCGACGACGCGCTGTTCTACCACTGGCGCCAGGATCCCGACTTCATCCTCAACCAGCCCCAGTACCAGGGTGCCGAGATCCTCGTCGCCGGCCCCGACTTCGGCACGGGATCCTCGCGCGAGCACGCCGTCTGGGCGTTGCGCGACTACGGCTTCAAGGTGGTCATCTCCGCACGGTTCGCCGACATCTTCCGCGGCAACTCCGGGAAGCAGGGGCTGCTCGCGGCCCAGGTCGAGGAGGCCGACGTCGAGCGCCTGTGGGAGGCCATCGAGGCCGCACCCGGCACGCAGCTCACGGTGAGCCTCGAGGATCGCACGGTCGCGGTGGGCGATCTCGTCGTCCCGTTCCAGGTCGACGACTACACCCGCTGGCGGCTCATGGAGGGACTCGACGACATCTCGTTGACCCTCCGGAGCGAGGACAAGATCACGGAGTTCGAGGCCCGTCGCCCGAGCTGGATGCCCACGACGACACCGGTGGAGGCCGCATGAACCCGCAGGATACCCAGGAGCTCGGCGCCGTCGAGACCGAGCAGGATCAGACCGTCGCGTCGGACGCGACCGAGGATTCGGATGCCCGCGGGCGTCGCCTCGACGCACAGAAGGCCGGCGCCCGCGTGGGGCTGACCTCCGATGAGATCATCATCAACGGCGGTCGTCCGCTCAAGGGACGCATCGAGGTGCGCGGCGCGAAGAACCTCGCCACGAAAGCGATGGTCGCGGCACTCCTCGGCAAGTCCGCGAGTGTGCTCCGCAACGTGCCGAACATCTCCGACGTGCGTGTCGTCGCGGGCCTGCTCGCGCTGCACGGCGTGCTCATCACCCGGGGCGAGGATCCGGGCGAGTGGCGCCTCGATCCGTCGAACGTCGAGGTCGCGCACCAGGCCGATATCGACGCGCACGCGGGCTCCTCGCGGATCCCGATCCTCTTCTGCGGCCCCCTCCTGCACCGGCTGGGCGAGGCGTTCATCCCCGATCTCGGCGGCTGCCGGATCGGCGACCGCCCGATCGACTTCCACCTCGACGCGCTCCGCAGGTTCGGCGCCGTCATCGAGAAGCTGCCGAGCGGGATCAGCCTGACGGCCCCCGACGGGCTCAAGGGTGCGAACATCGAGCTGCCGTACCCCTCCGTCGGTGCGACCGAGCAGGTGCTGCTCACGGCGGTGCTCGCCGAGGGCCAGACCGAGCTGCGCAACGCCGCGATCGAGCCCGAGATCATCGACCTCATCTGCATCCTGCAGAAGATGGGCGCGATCATCACGGTCGAGCCGAACCGCGTGATCTTCATCGAGGGTGTGCCGGAGCTGCGCGGGTACGATCACCGCGCGATCTTCGATCGCAACGAGGCCGCGAGCTGGGCCGCTGCGGCGCTCGCGACCAAGGGCGACATCTTCGTCGGCGGGGTGAAGCAGGAGGAGATGATGACCTTCCTGAACGTCTTCCGCAAGGTCGGCGGCGACTTCGACGTGCGCGACGACGGGATCCGGTTCTGGCACCCGGGCGGCACGCTGAAGCCGGTCACGATCGAGACCGACGTGCACCCCGGCTTCATGACCGACTGGCAGCAGCCGCTCGTGGTCGCGCTCACGCAGGCGGAGGGCGTCTCCACGATCCACGAGACGGTCTACGAGAACCGCTTCGGCTTCACCGATGCCCTGAATCAGATGGGCGCAGGCATCGACGTCTACAAGGACGGGCTCAGCGACGACTCGCGACGCGTCATGCGCCGCGAGTTCGAGCAGGCCGCGGTGATCACCGGACCCACACCGCTCACCGGCGCGGATATCGAAGTGCCGGATCTGCGCGGCGGCTTCAGCCACCTCATCGCGGCGCTGACCGCCGAGGGGCAGTCGAAGGTCACGAACATCGGGATCATCTCGCGCGGATACGAGAACTTCATTGAGAAGCTCCGGCTGCTCGGCGCCGATTTCGTCTTCGAGAGCTAGGCGATTCTGGGAGTTCCGACCTGTCATGCCTCTTCCGGAGGCCCGGGTCGGGATAATTGAGTCATGACTGACACGGTGAAACTGCGGAGCAAGCCGTCCGCGGAGAAGCGACGCCCCGGGGTGTTCTGGGTCCTCGCGAGCATCAGCCTTCCCATCTGGTCGCTGATGGTCCGATACCGGTTCACTCCGACGTCGCGACTGCCGAAGACGGGTTCGTTCATCCTCGCGCCGAACCACTACAGCGAGATCGACCCGATCGCGATGGGGGCGGCGGTGTGGCACCTCGGTCGCCTGCCACGTTTCATGGCCAAGGCGAGCCTGTTCAAGGTGCCCGTGCTCGGGTGGCTCCTGAAGATCTCCGGCCAGATCCCGGTCGAGCGCGAGGGTGCGGTGCGGAACGGCGACGGACGCAAGAATCCGATGGGCGCGGCGGCCCAGCTGATCGAGCGCGAGTCCGCGATCATCGTCTATCCGGAGGGCACGCTGACGCGCGATCCCGAGCTGTGGCCCATGCGGGGCAAGAGCGGCGCGGTGCGACTCGCGCTCGAGTCCGGCGTGCCGCTGATCCCGGTCGCGCACTGGGGGACGCAAGAGCTGATGCCGCGCTACGCCAAGCGGATCCGACCGTTCCCGCGGAAGACCATCGAGGTCTCCGTTGGCGAGCCGCTCGACCTCAGTCGCTTCACCGGTCGTCCGCTCGACCAGAAGACGATCACCGAGGCGACCAACGAGCTGATGAGCGCGATCACCGCACTGCTCGCGGACCTGCGCGGCGAGACGCCACCGGCGGAGCGCTGGGATCCCAGCAAGCATCAGCAGACCGAGACGGGTCGGTTTTGACGACCCGGTCGAACCCCGTCGTGACATCGGGGAGCGGCGCGCGCAACCGCGGCCGCAAGGTGGCGGTGATCGGATCCGGCAGCTGGGGCACCACCTTCGCCAAGGTGCTGAGCGACGCCGGCTGCGACGTGACCATGTGGGCGCGGCGCCCCGAGGTCGCGAACGAGATCCAAGTGGCACGGCGCAACAGTCAGTACCTCCCCGGTATCAACCTGCCGAAGAACTTGAAGGCGACGGGAGACCTCGCCGTCGCCCTCACCGGGGCCCAGCTCGTGTTCCTCGCGGTGCCGAGCCAGACGCTCCGGCAGAATCTGCTCGACCTTGAGCCGTACCTCGACCGGCGGAGTGTGCTCGTCAGCCTCGTGAAGGGCGTCGAGAAGACCACGACCATGCGCATGTCCGAGGTCATCACCGACACCCTCGACATCGGTCCCGAGCGCATCGGGGTGGTGTCCGGGCCGAACATCGCGCTCGAGATCGCCAAGGAGCAGCCGACCGGCGCCGTGGCGTCGTGCGTCGACCTCCACGTCGCGCAGGAGATCGCGACCGCCTGCTCCGCGCCGTACTTCCGCAGCTACGTGAACACCGACGTCATCGGCACCGAGCTGGGCGGGGTGCTCAAGAACCTCATCGCGCTGGCGATCGGCATCGTCGACGGAGTCGGCTACGGCGAGAACACGAAGGCCGCGATCATCACGCGCGGCCTCGCCGAGATGACGGAGTTCGCGGTCGCGTCGGGTGCGGATCCCGCGACCCTGTCGGGGCTCGCCGGTCTCGGCGACCTCATCGCGACTTGCCAGTCGCCGCTCTCGCGCAACAATACCGCCGGCCGGCTCATCGGCCAGGGGTACTCGCAGGAGGAGACCCGCGAGCAGATGCAGCAGACGGCGGAGGGCATCACGTCCGTGCCGCCAGTGCTCGAGCTGGCCCGCGAGCGCGGCATCGTGATGCCGATCGTGGAGCAGGTGCAGATGGTGCTGAGCGGCACCATGGCGCCGAAGCACCTCGGACCGCACCTGGCGACGGAGGACGATGTGCCTCGACCAGAACTCACGCTGGGCGGCGCTCACCCGAGCCGCTGGCAGCGTTTCCTCAACCGCATGAAGGGACACCCCGCCTGATGTCGAGCACTCCGAAACGCACCGTCGTCCTCCTCTTCGGCGGCCGGTCGAGCGAGCACGGGATCAGCTGCGTCACCGCGGCGGGTGTGCTGCGCTCCATCGATCGCACGCGCTTCGACGTGATCCCGGTGGGGATCACGAAGCAGGGTGCGACCGTGCTCATGCAGGAGAGCGATCTCGAGGACTACCGGCTCGAGGCCGGGGCACTGCCCGAGGTGCATGACAACGGCACGCGGGTGCTGTGGCCCGCGTCGACGGCCACGCGCACGCTCACCGTGATCGAGCAGTCGAGTGCGCTGCGCTCGCTCGGCCACGTCGACGCGGTGCTGCCGATGCTGCACGGGCCGTACGGCGAGGACGGCACGGTGCAGGGCATGCTCGACCTCGTCGACCTGCCGTACGTCGGGAGCGGGGTGCTCGGGTCGGCGCTCTGCATGGACAAGCACGCCGTGAAGACGGTGCTCGCGGACGCGGGGATCGCCGTGGCGCCGTGGCGCACGGTGACGCAGTCGCAGATCACGCGGGATCCCTCGCTCGCGGAGACGCTCGACGAGGGGCTGCAGTATCCGCTCTTCGTGAAGCCGGCGCGTGCGGGTTCGAGCGTGGGGGTGAGCCGGGTGACGGACGCCTCCGAGATCCCGGCCGCCCTGGAACTGGCCTTCGCCGAGGACCGCACCGTACTCATCGAGTCCGGTGTGACCGGCCGCGAGGTGGAGATCGCCGTGCTTGAGGGACGCGGGCAGGACGGGCCGCGCACGAGCAGCGTGATCGGCGAGATCGTGTTCACGGGCCGCGACTTCTACGATTTCGAGGCGAAGTACCTCGGTGCCGCGGGCGTGGAGCTCGAGCTGCCGGCACGCGTCACGGAGGGGGAGTTCGCGTCGATCCGGGATGCCGCGGTGCGGGCGTTCGAGGTGACGCAGTGCGCGGGGCTCGCGCGGATCGACTTCTTCCTGACCGCGGACGGGCCGGTGCTGAACGAGATCAACACGCTCCCCGGGTTCACCCCCATCTCGATGTATCCGCGGCTGTGGCAGGAGTCGGGTCTCGGGTACACGGAGCTGATCACGGAGCTCGTGGAGCTCGCGATCGAGAAGTCCGCCGCGTATTAGGGCTGCGGGCTGCGGGCTGCGGGCTGCGGGTCCTGGGCTCCGAGCCGCGTGCCGCGTCACGCCATGCGGTGGTCACTCGTCATGCGGTTAAAGAGGCAGGTTCCTGACCGCATGAGCTGCGACAACCGCATGAGTGGACGCGGGCCCGGACACCGCCACGCCGCTGACGGCATTCGTCGCTCCAGGCTGCGGACGGCGTACGCGGAAGTCTGATTTCTCCACTGTTCTCGAGAGCTGTTCACCGCTCCACCGGACTCGGGCACGCTGCAACCATGAGCTCGCTCTTCGACCTGCTCCGCGCGCGTGATGGCATTGCGCGCACGAGCCTGCTGCGTGACGCGGGGGTCACCCGTCGTGACATCGATCGTGCGTTCGCGGCTGGTGCAGTGGTGCGTCCGCGACGCGGGTGGATCGCATTGCCGGCGGCCGATCCGGCATTGCTGCTCGCCGCGCGCCAGCACGTGGTGCTGAGCTGTGTGACGCAGGCGAAACGACTCGGGCTGTGGGTGCGCGAGCCGTCTCCGGTGCCGCACGTCGCCGCGCCACGTGCGAATGCGCACGTGCGTGGGGTCGGAGTCGTGGTCCATTGGAAGCGGCCTGTCGTGCCACGACCGCCGTTCTTGTTGGCGGACGGGATCGAGAACCTGCTGTGCCACGTGGCTGAGTGCCAACCTTCGGAGGATGCGCTCGTGATCTGGGAGTCCGCGCTCAACGCCCGGCTCGTCACGCACGGGCACCTGGCGACGCTCCCGCTCGGACGCGCGGCTCGGCGCATCCTGGACGCCAGTAGCCCGTTTGCGGACTCAGGACTTGAGTCGATCGTGCACGCGCGCCTGCGGTGGATCCCGGCGCGGATCCGACAGCAGGTGGTCATCGCCGGGCATCGCGTCGACTTCTTGATCGGCTCGCGGCTCGTTCTGCAGATCGACGGAGCTCATCACACGGGCGCCCAGCGCACGAGCGACATCGCACACGACGCCCGGCTGCTCCAACTCGGGTACACCGTGATCCGGGTGTCGTATTCCCAAGTGATGTTCGCGTGGGAAGAGGTGCAGGATTCGGTGCTGCAAGCGATGGCACGGGACAGACACCTCGTCGCAGCCGGGCACACTCTGCGGCCCTCACACCTCACGCGGTCGCTGTAACCCGATTCGAACCGCCTGACGCGCAGCAACCGCGTGACGCGCCGGGACACCGGCGACCGCGCCGGGACACCGGCGGCGACTCTACATCCCCAGGTTCTCGGCGAGGCTGGTGCACTTGCGCTCCTGAGGAAGCTCGCGGGCCACCGCGCTCAGGTCGTTCACCACATCGGTGCCGCTGAGCTGCTCGGATTCCACGAATACCTCGAGGCCGGGGCTGCGCCCGTACGCCTCGAAACGGTAGAGCGGGGCAGCGCTCTCGTCGATGATCCAGTCGACGCCGTTCACGTTCACGCACGTGTCGGTCGTGGGACCGCTGGGCTCGATCCCGCACCGCAACTGCACCACGGCCGGATCGCCCCAGGCGCCCGTCGACTGCGCGTTCGTCGTGCGGCGGTCGAGCTCGGCCACGGTGTCGGGCAGCCGCACGATCACATCGGCGCACGCCGGGCTGTTCGCGTCCGCGGCCGGCTCCATCGGCACCTCTCCGGCACACGCCGCGAGCAGCGGTGCGAGCGCGACCCCCGCAATACCCGCGGCCAACATCCGTCGTGCACGCGTGCGGCGCGGCCTGATCTCGTGCGAAGTCACCCCATCAGCCTAGCCACTGCAACTGAACGTCACGGTAACGTGGGGGCGTGAGCAGCAGGCGTACGGAGACCGGAACCGGAGTACCGACCGGTGCCGACACGGGATCCGATACTGTCGGCATTGCCGGTGAGGCGGGTGTGCTCCGGCGTGTCCTCGCGCAGCTGGCGCCCTCGGAGGCCGCCGTGGTCGGCCCCGGGGACGACTCGGCAGTGCTGCGGGTCCGGGGTGACCTGGTGGTGACGAGCGACACCATGATCGAGGGGCCGGACTTTCGCCGCGCCTGGCACCGCGGCTTCGATCTGGGCTGGAAGCTCGCCGCCACGAACCTCTCCGATGTCGCGGCCATGGGTGCGCGGCCGACCGGCCTCACCGTCTCGCTCGCGGTGCCTCGCGACACACCGGTCGCGCTGCTCGAGGAGATCGCCCGCGGCCTGACGGCGGCCTGCGCGGCGCTCGCACCGGGCTGCGGGGTCGTCGGAGGCGACCTCGGCACCGCTCCCGTGATCACGGCCGCCGTGACCGCGATCGGTGAGCTCGACGGCACTCCGCCCGTGCTGCGGAGTGAGGCTCGGGCGGGGGATCAGGTCGCGTACGCCGGGGATCTCGGTCTCGCGGGCCTGGGGCTCACCCTGCTGTTCAGCGATGGCGTAGACGCAGACGGCGTTGCGCACGCCCGCGGGATCGCGCGGCACTTGGCCACGCACCCTCGATTGCTCGCGGCCCAACTCGCCCCGACCCCGCCGATCGCTCTCGGCCGCATCGCGGCGCAGGCCGGGGCGACGGCGATGATGGACGTCTCCGACTCCCTGTCCCTCGACGCGGACCGACTCGCGCGGGCGAGTAGTCGCGACCCGGAGGCGGCAGAGACCTCATCCACGAAACGCTCGCAGGCCGTCACGATCGATCTCGATTCGGCGGGGCTGCTGCACGCGTTCGGCGAGCAGCACGGAGAGTCGGTCCCACTGGAGGCCATGCTGGCCGGGGGAGAGGATCACGGTCTGCTCGCCGCATTCCCGGCCGATACGACGCTGCCGGCGGGCTTCCACCGCATCGGCAGCGTCGTTCCCGCGGTTGCAAGATCCGCGGCACTCACCCTGGACGGCGACCCGACCGAGCCCCGCGGGTGGGATCCCTTCACCGTGCGGCTCCCGGGCCTCGGCGAGGTGTAGCGCACTCGGAACCGCGCCCCAGCGGCGCCGAGCACTTCGCTCACTCGGCGTCGTCCACCAGCCGCAGCGCCGCCCAGAGCTCGGCGCGCGTGTCGGGGGAATCGAGGTCGCTCTGCAGCAGGTTCGCTGCGGTCTGCACGCGTGTGCGGAGCGTATGCCGATGCACGCCGAGCTCCGCCGCCGCCGGGCTCGTCTGCCCGTGATGCGCGAGCCAGGTCCGCAGGCTCGCCTCGATGTGGTCGCCGTGCCGCGTGTCGTGGTGCCGGATCGGCGCCAGCAACCCCTCCGCACGTCGTCGCGCCTCGGGGTGCGTCCCCAGCAGGTGCAGCACCCCGTCATGCAGTGCTGGCAGGTAGTCGACGGGTCCGTCCGCATCGCTCGCGAGCGCGTGCTCGAGCGCACGCTCGGCCTCGCCGAGGAGCGTCGTCAGGTCGTCGATCGGCCCGCGCTCCGAGATGCCGGCGGGCACCCGATGCGCGAGCAGCAACCGTCGCAGGCCCGGAAGGTGGCGGGTCTCCGCGAAGACCACGGGCCCGCCATCGAGCTCCGCACGGAGAAGCCCGGGGCTCCCGGCATCGAACGACTCCAGATCCGGTAGAAACGCCGCGTCGATCCGCTGCGGGAGCGCGAACCGGATCACGACGACGGGGCCGCGCGGCACCCGGGCGAGCACACCCGTGGCGAGCTTTTCCGCGAGCACCGCATCCCCGGTGAGCAGCAGCTGCGCGATGGCGGTGCGCAGGGTCGCTTCAGCCGCATCGAGCCCGCTGCGGTGCTCCAGCTGCACAGTGGCGAGGGCCGCGACGAGACCGAGCAGCGCCCGCTCCGCGTGATCCGGCGCACCCTGGTCCTCCACCACGAGCACCCCGAGCACCTTGCCCTCGCGACCGAGCGCCTGCATCTGCAGGCCGTGCCCATCGTGGCCCCCGCTGTGGTCGGCGCCGATGCGTCCGGAGCTCAGCCCGCGTTCGATGAGCTGGCGGGTCTCGCGGCGGATCCACTCGGGATGCGCGCGCGGTCGGGCCGACTGCGGCGCGAACTCGACGATCCGCCCCGAACGGTCCGTGATCCCGACCCATCGACCCAGCCGGCTGGCGGCCTCGCGCACCGCGGCACCGAGACCATCCCGGTGCATCGACGCGTTCGACACGGCGCGCTGCGAGTCGAGCGCCCAGATATCGCGTTCCCGCAGTTGCGCGTCGAGGAGGCGCGCGGCGCCCTGCACGATCGCGATGAAGGAGGTGTCGTACGGCACGCGGAAGAGAGGCAGCCCCAACCGGTCGCAGGCGCTCACGAACGTCGCGGGCACGCGGTCCCAGTGCAGGCCGACGGCAATGCCGAGTGCGGTCGTGCCGGCATCGATGAGGCGTTGCACGTAGGCGTCCGCCGCCTGTTGATCCCGGATCCCCGAGAAGCGCGCGCCCGTGGTGAGCAGCACGGTGCGCGGGGGGAGGAACGGCGTGGGATCCTCGAGCTCGCTGCTGTGCACCCACTGCACAGGGCGCGAGGGGGTGTCGGCATCGGATCCTGCGATCAGCACGAGCCCGAGGGTGTACTGGTGGAGCAGCGACCCGAGCTCGATGGTCGGGTACGAGGATCCGGCCGCGCTCCCGCGCGGGACCGCCATCGGTGCTGCCATGCTGCTCCGCCTCCCGGGAACGGCACGCCGTGCCGCATTGTCGAATCTTCTGGTTCGAATACTCCATTGTGGCACGAAGTCCGACCGATGGTGGGGTCTAGGCTGATCCCGAACCCAATCGGCCGAGAACCCTCGCGACAGCGCGATCATCGAGCCGAACGCCGTCACCCAAAGGAGAATCCCATGGCCGATGTCACCGTCACCGGTGGTCCCTCGCTTCCGCAGGAGCGCAAGCTCGTCACCAGCATCCCCGGGCCGAAGTCGCTCGAGCTGATCGCGCGGAAGAACGCCGCCGTCGCGGCCGGTGTGGGTGTCGCGCTGCCCGTTTCGATCGTCGCGGCCGGTGGCGGCGTCATGATCGACGCCGACGGTAACTCGCTCATCGACCTCGGCTCCGGCATCGCCGTGACCGGCGTCGGCAACTCGGCCCCCGCGGTCGTCGAGGCCGTGATCAACCAGGTGCAGCAGTTCACGCACACCTGCTTCACCGTCACGCCCTACGACGGCTACGTCGCCGTCGCCGAGAAGCTCAACTCGCTCATTCCGGGCGACCACGAGAAGCGCTCCGCACTCTTCAACTCGGGTGCCGAGGCCGTCGAGAACGCGATCAAGATCGCACGTCACTACACGAAGAAGAACGCCGTCGTCGTCTTCGACCACGCGTACCACGGTCGCACCAACCTGACCATGGGCATGACCGCGAAGAACATCCCCTACAAGGACGGCTTCGGCCCCTTCGCTCCCGAGATCTACCGGGTGCCGACCTCCTACCCGTTCCGCGACGGGCTCAGCGGTGCCGAGGCGGCCAAGGTCGCGCTCACCCAGATCGAGAAGCAGGTCGGTGCCTCGAACCTGGCCGCGATCATCATCGAGCCCATTCAGGGCGAGGGTGGCTTCATCGCTCCCGCCGAGGGCTTCCTCCCCGCACTCCAGGAGTGGGCGACCGCGAACGGCGTCGTGTTCATCCTCGACGAGGTGCAGACCGGCTTCGCCCGCACGGGCGACCTGTTCGCGGCGAACCACGAGGGTGTCGTCGCAGACCTCGTCACGACCGCCAAGGGCATCGCGGGCGGGCTGCCGCTCTCCGCAGTGACCGGCCGCGCCGAGATCATGGATTCTGCGCACGCCGGTGGCCTCGGTGGCACCTACGCGGGCAGCCCGATCGCCTGCGCCGCCGCGCTCGCGACGATCGACACCTACGAGAAGGAGAACCTCACCGAGCGCGCCCGCGAGATCGGCGCCATCATCGATGAGTTCTTCGGCGAGATTGCGAAGTCCGACGACCGCATCGGCGAGATCCGCGGTCGCGGTGCGCTGAAGGCCATCGAGTTCGTGGAGTCGGGATCGAAGACCCCGAACGCCGCCATCACCGGTGCGATCGCGAAGGCGGCCGGCGAGAACGGCGTCATCGTGCTGACCTGCGGCACCTACGGCAACGTGGTCCGCTTCCTCCCGCCGCTCTCCATCTCGGACGAGCTGCTCCGCGAGGGCCTCCAGGTCGTCGCCGACGCCCTGGCCGCCAACTAATTCCGCGTTTCTGAAGGGACACTAGACCTATGGCACTGAAGCCCAACGAGCAGGATCTGCTCGATCGCGTCCAGTCCGGCCTCGGGATCGGGGGCACTTGGGAGCCCTCGACGTCGGGTGCGACGCTCGACGTGCAGGATCCCGCGACCGGCGAGACCATCAAGTCCATCGCGGACGCGACCGTCGAGGACGCCGTGCGCGCGCTCGACGCGGCCGTCGCCGCTCAGGACTCCTGGGCCGCGACGCCGTCCCGCGAGCGCTCGAACATCCTGCGCCGCGCGTTCGACCTCCTCATGGAGCGCAAGGAGGACTTCGCGCTGCTCATGAGCATGGAGATGGGCAAGCCCATCGCCGAGGCGCGCGGTGAGGTGAACTACGGCGGCGAGTTCCTCCGGTGGTTCTCGGAGGAGGCCGTGCGGGTGCGCGGCGACTACCGCGACAACCCGGAGGGCACCGGCCATATGGTCGTCTCCCACATCCCCGTGGGCCCGACCTACTTCATCACGCCGTGGAACTTCCCGCTCGCGATGGCGACCCGCAAGATCGCTCCGGCGCTGGCCGCCGGCTGCACGGTCGTCATCAAGCCCGCTGCGCTCACCCCGCTCACCACCATCTTCTTCGCGCAGCTGCTCGAGGAGGCCGGGGTGCCGGCGGGTGTGGTGAACGTGGTCGCCACCTCGAAGTCGAGTGCGCAGTCGAGTGCGCTGCTGTCTGACTCGCGTCTGCGCAAGCTGAGCTTCACCGGTTCCACGCCCGTCGGCGTGAAGCTGCTCGAGGCGTCAGCGCAGAACGTGCTGCGCACGTCGATGGAGCTCGGCGGCAACGCGCCGTTCGTGGTGTTCGAGGACGCGGATCTCGACCGTGCGGTCGAGGGAGCGCTGCTCGCGAAGTTCCGCAACATCGGCCAGGCCTGCACCGCCGCCAACCGCGTGATCGTGCACGAGTCGGTCGCCGACGAGTTCGCCCGCCGTGTGGGCGAGAAGGTCGCCGCGATGACGATCGGTCGTGGCGCGGAGGAGGGCAACGACATCGGCGCGCTCGTCGACGACAAGGCGGTCACCAACACCGCTCGCCTCGTCGCGGACGCGATCGAGACCGGCGCGACGATCGTCACCGGTGGCGAGACCATCGACGGCCCGGGCAACTTCTTCCAGCCCACGGTCATCGACAACCTCAGCCCGCAGTCGGCGATCATGCGCGAGGAGATCTTCGGCCCGGTGCTCGGGATCATCCGCTTCTCGACCGAGGACGAGGCCGTGGAGATCGCGAACAACACCGAGTACGGTCTCGTGAGCTACGTCTTCACCGAGAACATCCACCGCGGGCACCGCATGATCGAGAAGCTCGAGACCGGCATGATGGGCCTGAACACCGGCATCGTGTCGAACGCCGCTGCGCCGTTCGGCGGCATCAAGCAGTCGGGCATCGGCCGCGAGGGCGGCTTCGAGGGGATCCACGAGTTCCTCTCGACGAAGTACACCCTGATCCCGCGGACCTAGTCCGCAGATCGCCCGTCGGATCGGCGTGATCTCATCGGCTCTCTCCGGAGAGACGGCGAGATCACGCCGATCTTTTCGGTGTCCGGGCTACTCCATCCCGTCGAGCAGGTTGGAGAGGTCGTTCGGCGTCGCACCGGAGGCCTCCGCCAGCTCAGCGAAGCGCTCGTCGGAGGCCGCGTTCGCGACGTCGCCCGCGTTCACGAAGAGGGAGAGGTACTCCGCGTCGCCCCCGGTCTCCTCGACCGACTGCACGCGAATGAGCCAGCAGGTCGCGTCCGGGGTGAAGCCGGCATGGACCTCCCACGCGAGGGCGAGCGCCCCGATGCAGACGTTGTTGGCGTCGAGCAGCTCGGCGGTCGTGGCGTCGTCCTGCACCACCGCCAACTCGAACAGGTCGGCCATCGTGTGGGTGGGGGAGATGCTCGTGTCGTTCGAGAGGAACTCGTCCGCGGCCTCGCGGTGCTCACCGCAGAGGAATCGGGCTGCGAGCCAGGTCATCGCCGGATCCTCGAGCCCCGAGTCCCCGCTCGCCTCGTCCGCCCGGGTGCACGCGTCGAGTCCCATCTCCACGACGGTGTCGCGCACCGAAGCGTCGGCCTCATCCCAGGCCGCCGGTTCGACCGACGCCCAGGACGACGCGGGGTCGAGGCTCGCCACCATCGGCACCATGAGCATCACGTTGTCGAAGAACTCCTCCTGCGCTGCCGCGTCGCCGCGCGCGTCCGCGGTACCGGACTCCGACGGAGCGCCCGCCGGGGTGTCTTCCGTGACAAAGCTCGGCAGCATTCCGCAGCCGCTCAGGAGCAGGGATCCCGCTATCGTCGCGCCGGCGACCCACGCCGATCCCGTCCGCCTCGATCGTGCTGTCAACACCGGTGCTCTCCCCACTCCTGGTACTTCCGCTCGCCCTGACGGGCCTCGGAACCACGACTCATCCGTTCCCTTGCACCCTATCGCGGCGCAGATCCGCTCGCCGTGGAGTCCACTTCGCCGGCCGGCTCCGCCCACCACAGCACGGTCTCGCCGTACGCCTTCTTCCGGACCAGTCCGAGGCCGTCGGGCCAGCCCGGCTCGGGCGAACGGCTGCTGCGCTCCACGAGCACTGCGGCGTCCGGCGCGAGCACGGGGACGAGGGCCCGGAGGTTCGCGGAGAGCTCGGTCTCGCCCAGATCGTAGGGAGGATCGATGAGTACGACGTCCCAGCGGGGTGCGGGCGCGACCGTCTCGAGATAGGTCTGGACGGTCTGGCGGATCACCTCTGCGTGCGCGCCGCCGCCGAGCGCCTCGGACACGGTACGCGCGTTGCGACCGGCGACCTGGGCGGCCTGGGGATGCTTCTCCACGAGGGTGACCTCGGCGGCGCCGCGGCTCAGGGCCTCGAGCCCCAGCGCTCCCGATCCCGCGTAGAGATCGAGGACCCGAGTGCCCTCGACGAACCCCCACGCATCGAGCGTCGAGAAGATGGCCTCGCGCACCCGATCGCTCGTCGGACGAGTGCCCGACTTCGGAACCTCGAGCCGCCGCGATCCGGCCGCTCCGGCGATGATTCTGGTCATTCGAAAAGGGTAGCGCGATCCCCGGTGTCAGCGGTCACCGCTACGCTGAACGCATGACATCCGCGTCGCTCGGCACCCGCCTAGACGGAGTGATCGGCGCGCGCACCGCAAAACCTCTGGAGAAGGCCTTCGGTGTGCGCACCGTGGGCGATCTGCTGTGGCATCTTCCTCGGCGCTACTCGCGCCGGGGCGAACTGACCCCGCTCCTCGGCCTGCCCATCGGCGAGCAGATCACCGTGGTGGCGCAGGTGCTGGACGTGCGCGAGCGCACCATGCAGCGGCGGCGCGGCAGCATCCTCGAGGTCCGGATCACCGACGGTACCGGCACACTGACCCTGACGTTCTTCAACCAGAACTGGCGGGCGCACGAACTCGTCGCCGGTCGCCGGGGCATCTTCGCGGGCAAGGTCAGCGCCTACCGCAGTCAACTGCAGCTCCAGCACCCCGACTACGAGCTCTTCGAGCACCGGGACGAGGCACCGGGCGGGGAGCAGCTCGACAAGGCCGCCGCTCTCGCGTGGGCGGAGACCCCGGTGCCGATCTACCCGGCGACCGCGCAGCTCACGAGCTGGAACATCCAGCGCGCCGTCGAACTCGCGCTCGACGCGGTCGGCCCGATCGAGGATCCGCTGCCGGCCGAGATCCGGAATGCGGAGGAGATCATCGCCCTTGACCCCGCGTTCGAACTCATCCATCGCCCGCAGACCGACGCCGACTGGAAACGAGCGCGCGACAGCCTCCGCTTCCGCGAGGCGTTCGACCTGCAGCTCGCACTCCTCGACCGACGTCGCCGGAGCGGCCTCGAAGCCAGCACGCCGCGCCCTCGGGGCAGCAGCACCGGTCCACTGGCGCGGTTCGACGCGGCCCTGCCCTTTGCGCTCACCGGGGATCAGGAGCGCGCCGGCGCCACGCTCGCCGACGAGCTCGCCGCGCCCCACCCGATGCACCGTCTCCTGCAGGGCGAGGTCGGCTCGGGAAAGACGCTCGTCGCACTCCGGGCGATGCTGCAGGTCGCGGAGAGCGGCGGCCAGAGCGCGCTGCTCGCTCCCACCGAAGTGCTGGCGGCTCAGCACTTCCGCTCGATCGTCGAGGCCCTCGGGCCCGATCTGAGCGCGGAACTCGCACCCGTGCTGGTCACGGGCCGAATGCCCGTCGCGGAGCGGAAGAGGGCGCTGCTCTCGCTCGCATCGGGCAATGCGAGTATCGCGGTCGGCACCCACGCCCTGCTGAGCGAGGGAGTCAGCTTCTACGATCTGGGGTGCATCGTCGTCGACGAGCAGCACCGCTTCGGCGTCGAACAGCGCGAGGCGCTCCGTCGCAAGGGCACGCAACCGCACGTGCTCGCGATGACGGCGACGCCGATCCCGCGCACTGTGGCACTCACCGCCTTCGGCGACCTGGAGGTGACCACGATCCGAGAGCTGCCGCCCGGTCGCAAGGGGATCGAGACCTTCGTCGTCCCCGAGCTGGAGATGCCGAATCGGGCCGCCCGCGTGTGGGCGCGTGCGGCGGAAGACCTCGCCGCCGGACGGCAACTGTACGTCGTCTGCCCGGCGATCTCGTCGAGCGAGCCCGATCCCGAGCTCGAGACCGAAGAGGCGTCCGACGCAGCGGATTCGGGCGGCGGCGCCCGACCTCTCGCGAACGTCACCGACACCGTCGCCGAGCTGCGGGCTCGCCCGGAGTTCGCTGGGGTGAGTATCGAGGCGCTCACGGGCGGCATGCCATCGGCCGAGAAGGACCGGGTCATGCGCGGGTTCGCCGCGGGCGATATCCGCATGCTCGTCGCGACCACCGTGATCGAGGTCGGCGTGAACGTGCCGAACGCCTCCATCATGATCGTGCGCGACGCCGACCGATTCGGGATCTCCCAGCTGCATCAGCTCCGCGGCCGAGTGGGTCGAGGGGAGCACGCCGGGTTGTGCCTGCTCATGACCACCGCGGAGCAGGGCAGCCTCGCCCGCGAGCGCATCGAGGCGATCGCCGCGACCTCCGACGGCTTCGAGCTGGCGGAGATCGATCTCACCCTGCGGCGCGAGGGCGACATTCTCGGAACCGCGCAGTCGGGCGGCCGCTCCACGCTCCGGCTCTTGCGGGTGGCGGAGCACGGCGAGCTCATCGCGCATGCCCGTGAGGTCGCCGGTGACCTGCTCGATCGGGATCCCGAGTTGACGACGGCTCCGGGGCTCGCCGCCATGATCACGGAGGCCCGCGAGGCCCAGCTCCTCGACAACCTCGCGAAGTCCTAGGCGAACGTCGTACTCAGGTACCCCGCTCCCGGTACCTCGGAGGGACGTGTCACGCGCCGTCGGTTCCTACCGTTGGAGTATCGCTGAAATTCGGCGTTCTCGGAACGGGAGGGTGACACCATGATCGAGGCACGCGGACTGACCAAGGTCTACGGCAACAAGACGGCCGTGCGCGAGGTGAGCTTCTCCATCGCGCCGGGCCAGGTGACCGGGTTCCTCGGCCCGAACGGGGCGGGCAAATCGACGTGCATGCGGCTCATGGTGGGGCTCGACCGCCCGTCGGCCGGCACGGTGACCGTGCAGGGTCAGCGGTACGCGGACCTGTCGGCGCCGATGGCCGAAGTGGGCGCCCTGCTCGACGCGAAGGGTGTGCATCCCGGGCGCAGCGCACGGAGCCACCTGCGAGCCCTCGCGGCGACGCACGGCATCTCCGACCGGCGCGTGCACGAGGTGCTCGAGCAGACCGGGCTCTCCGCCGTCGCGAACCGCCGGGTCGGCGGGTTCTCGCTCGGTATGGGGCAGCGGCTCGGCATCGCCTCCGCGCTGCTCGGGGACCCGAGGGTGCTGATCCTCGACGAGCCGATCAACGGGCTCGATCCCGACGGGGTGCTGTGGGTGCGGAAGCTCCTCCGGCACCTGGCGAGCGAGGGTCGCACGGTGCTGCTCTCGAGCCACCTGATGAGCGAGATGGCGCAGACCGCCGATCACGTCATCGTGCTCGGTCGTGGCGAGGTCGTCGCCGATGCGCCGATCCAGGAGTTCATCTCGGGCGGGCAGCACGACCGGGTGACGGTGCGCACGCCCGACGCCGCCCGGTTCGCCTCCCTGCTGCTCTCGACCGAGGATCCCGCGATCCGGCTCGAACCCCTCGCGGAGGAGGGCTTCGAGGCGCACGGGATCACAGCCGCGGAGCTCGGTCGCCTCGCCGCCGAGCACGGATTCGTGCTCCACGAGCTCAGCCCGATCCGCACGAGTCTCGAGGACGCCTACCTCGCCCTCACCCGCGACCACGTCGAATACGTCGCCGCCTAGTCCGTATCGCTCACGAAGGAGCCAGATCATGACCTCGACCATTCTCATCGACGCCAGCACGGCGCCCGTCGCCGCGGGCGACCACGTGGCGCGGAAGTCCCGGCCAGCCGGGCCCGCACCGCGACTGACCACCGCAGGAGTGCTCCGCTCGGAGTGGATCAAACTCGCCTCACTTCGGAGCATCCGCGTCACGATCCTCGTGACGGTGCTCGCCGGGCTCGGCTTCAGCGCCATGATCGGGATGCTGTGGAGCGGCGAGCTCACCGGCGCGGGCACGACTCCGGACCCCGCTGCGCTCGAGGCCTACCTGTTGACGGTGTCCACGGCCTCGGCGTCCTTCCTCGCGCTCGTGTTCGGTGTGCTCGGGGTGTTCGCCGTGGCGAGCGAGTACTCCAGTGGCATGATCCTCTCGACGCTGACCGCGGTGCCGAGGCGCACCCCCGTCGCGATCGCGAAGATGGTCGTCCTCGCCACCATCTCCGCGATCACGGCGCTGACTGTGGTGGTCGGCGGTCTCGGGATCGCCGCACTCTGCCTGCCGGCCGCGGGTCCGTCGCTCCTCGCGATGCCCGTCGTCTCCGGGGTGCTCGGCACGATCGTCTACCTGGTGCTGTTCGCGCTCTTCGCGGCCGGCATCGCGGGATTGCTCCGCTCGACCGCGGGCGGGATCGCCGTGGTCGCCGGGGTCGCGTTCGTGCTGCCGATCGGGTTCCAGGTGCTCAGCCTGACCGGTTGGGAGTGGGTGCCCGTCGCCGCGCAGTACCTGCCCTCCTCGCTCGGCGCAGTGATCTCGCAGGGCATGGTCGACGTGGCGAGCGGGCCCACCTTCTGGGGGGCGCTCGGCGCGATGCTGGCCTGGGCCGTGGTGGTCCTGATCCCGGCACTCCTCGGCTTCCTGCGGCGTGACGCGCGATAGTCGCGGAACGGGCCGCCGGTCGATGGCGGCCCGGGGGCCCGATCCCGCGCCGGCCAGTAGGGTGAGAGGGTGATGCCGTCGATCGAAGCCGAGGTCCGTCTGCCTCGCCCGCCGGGAGTGATCCGGCGGGCGTTCGCGGCCCACCCGCGCGCCGTCGACGTCTCGATCGTCGTCTGCTACCTGTTCGGCTGCTTCCTCATGGCGTTCATCGACAGCGCCCAGGTGGCGGTCTCGGACGCGATGGGGAGCGAGGGGTCGATCGATTCCTGGTTCGGGGTGCCGGCGTACCTCGACGGGCCCATCGCCGTCTACAGCGTCTTCCGGGTGCTCGTCGTTTCCGCGGCCCTCTTCTTCCGCCGCCGATTCCCGCTCACCGGGCTGATCGCCGTGTCGCTCATGCTCTTCGGCGATCACGGCGCGCAGATGGTCGCCACCTCCGTCGCGCAGTACTTCCTGCTCTACGCGGTGCCGGTGTACCGCAGTGTCGCGGCCGGGTGGGTGGCGTTCGGGATCGCATTGAGTTCCAACATCCTGATCTACCTGCTGCAGTTCGGTCTGCCGACACCCGGCGTGACGAGTGTGGTGCTCGCGGGGCCGTCGGACTGGGGAGTCGCGGTGATGGCGTCCATCATGAACGCGCTCTGGCTCCTCGCGGTCATGATGCTCGGTGTGAATCTCGGCAATCGACGCAGGTACCTCCAGGCGATCATCGACCGCGCGCACCAGCTCGCCCGGGAGCGCGATCAGCTCGCGCAACTCGCGGTGGCCGAGGAGCGCAGCCGCATCGCCCGGGAAATGCACGACATCGTGGCGCACTCCGTGTCGGTGATGATCGCGCTCTCCGAGGGCGCCTCCCGCGCGGTGCAGGCGGCACCCGATGCCGCCGCCGAGGCGATGCAGCGCAGCGCGGAAACCGGACGGACGGCGCTCGCGGAGATGCGCCGCCTGCTCGGCGCCCTGCAGGCCTCCGGTGACGACGCGGCCGAGCTCGCGCCGCAACCCGTGGTCGCCGACATTCCGGAGCTCGTCCAGGGCTTCCGCGACGCGGGGCTGAGTCTCGCGCTCGACCTCGACGTGGGGGAGTTCGGAGATCGCGGCCAGGAACTCGCGATCTACCGGGTGGTGCAGGAGTCGCTCACGAACGTGCTGCGCTACGCCGGGCTCGACGCCTCCGCGATGGTCGGGATCCGCGGCACGCAGGCCGGGGTGATCGTCCACGTCCGTGACTACGGTCGGAGGCCCGGAAGCCCGGGACCCACGAGCGGCGTGGGATCCGGTCGCGGTCTCGCCGGACTCGCCGAGCGGGTCCGGGTTTTCGGCGGCCGCATCGAGTCCGGGCCCGCGGCCGACGGGCCGGGCTGGATCGTGGAGGCGAGTTTCCCCGTGCATCAGGCGGCACGCCAGTCCGAGCCACCCATGCCGATGCCGCAGTCGACGGCGCCGCCCGCACAACCGCCGAGCGAGCGTCCGACCGCGCACCCCCACCCGACGACCCCGACCGAGAACGAGGGAACCCCATGACCGAGACACCGATCCGCGTGATGCTCGTCGACGACCAGGAGCTGATCCGGACCGGATTCCGACTCGTGCTGCTGTCGGAGCCGGGTATCGCCGTCGTCGCCGAGGCGAGCGACGGGCATACCGCCCTCGCCGAGCTGTCGCGCTTGGAGTCCGAGGGATCCGGCTGCGACATCGTGCTCATGGACGTCCGGATGCCCGGCATGAACGGCATCGAGGCCACGGCGCGAGTCGTCGAGGCGCACCCCGACACGCGCGTGCTCGTGCTCACCACCTTCGACCTCGACGAGTACGCGGCGGGTGCGATTCACGCCGGCGCCAGCGGTTTCCTGCTCAAGGATGCGCGGCCCACGGAGCTCGTGGACGCGATCCGACGGGTCGCGAACGGCGATGCCACCATGGCGCCGAGTGTCACGCGTCGACTGCTCGAGCAGCTGCGGGGCAGCGAGACCGCCGCGGTGTTGTCGTTCGCGGGAGTGTCCGGATTGGGGGCGGCCGCGCCTGCTGCCGCCCAGGCGTCCGCAGAGCTGGAGGTGCTGACGGAGCGCGAGCTCGAGGTGCTGCGGCTCATCGCGGAGGGGAAGAACAACGGGGAGATCGGGAGCACCCTCTTCCTGTCGGAGTCCACGGTGAAGACCCACGTCGGTCGCGTGCTCTCGAAACTGCAGCTCCGGGATCGCGTGCACGCCGTGATCTTCGCGAAGCAGCACGGTCTGTAGCTCGCGGCGAATTGACGGGGTTCGAGCCGGCGCACCGAATAGGGTAGAGGCATGACCAAGATCGCCGTAGTACCCGGATCCTTCGACCCGGTCACCCGGGGGCACCTCGACGTCATTCGTCGCGCCGCGGCCCTCTTCGACCAGGTGCACGTGCTCGTCGTGCACAACCCCGGCAAGGACGCGATGCTCCCGATCACGGAGCGCGTGAACCTGATTCAGAAGTCCCTCGATGAGGATCCCGACGCGCCCTCCAACATCATCGTCGCGTCGTGGTCGATGGGGCTGCTCGTCGACTACTGCACGGAGGTCGGCGCCACGGTGCTCGTGAAGGGCATCCGCTCGCAGATCGACGTCGCGTACGAGACCCCGATGGTGCTCATGAACCGCAGCCTCGCCGGGGTCGAGACGATCTTCATGCTTCCGGATCCCGGACACGCGCACGTCTCGAGCACGCTGGTCCGCCAGGTCGCCTCGCTCGGCGGCGACGTCAGCCCATACGTGCCGCCGGCCGTGGCTCGGTTCCTCAACGCCGCGAGGCCCGCCTGATGTCCGGGGTCAGCCCGGTCGCGGCCTCAGCCCGTCGCCGCTACGAGGAGAACATCCGGGACATTCTGAACCGGCCCGGTGAGATGCGGGAGCGCTCGCGCACCTTCGAGGTGCCCGAGAAACTGGGCGAGGCACTCGCGGAGGTGCCCGCCGGCGTCGACATGACCCTCGATCTGCGTCTCGAGTCCGTGCACGAGGGGATCCTCGTCTCCGCGCAGGTCGAGACGACCATGGCTGCGGAGTGCGGGCGGTGCCTCAAAAATTTCACCACGCCGTTTCAAGTCGAGTTTCAAGAGCTTTTCGCGTATACTCCTACGGAGGCCGACGAGTATGGGGTTCACGGTGATCACGTGGATCTTGAACCTCCGCTCCGAGACGCGGTAGTGCTTGCACTGCCGTTTCAGCCTGTGTGTCGCCCGGACTGCCCGGGACTCGATCCCGAGTCCGGTGAGCTGCGCGAGACCGAGGCTGCAGCGGTGCCCGAGGCGGAGATTGATCCGCGCTGGGCAGCGCTGGCTGGCTTTGAAGCTGAAGATGAACCTGATTCGGACGGCACGTCCGGATCGACACGCAACTAGGAAAGAGAACATCATGGCTGTTCCCAAGCGGAAGATGTCGCGCTCGAACACCCGTCACCGCCGTTCGGCGTGGAAGGCCTCGGTCCCCACGCTCGTCAAGACCGTTGAGAACGGGAAGACTGTCTACAGCCTCCCGCACCGCGCTCGTGTGGTCGAGGACTCGCAGGGCACCCCCCTGTTCCTCGAGTACAAGGGCCGCAAGGTCGCCGACGCCTGAGCCTGCGGAACCGCGTCGTGAGACGCTGCTGCTGCAGCCGACACGATGCCTCGATCGCACGGTGAGTCGCATATGACTTCACAGACTGAGATGCCGCCGGGATCCCCACACGGGGAGCTCGGCGGTTTTCTTGACCCGTTCGGGGTCGTGGTGGATCCGGAGCTGCTCGCTCTGGCGCTCACGCATCGCTCCTGGGCGTACGAGCACGGCGGAGCCCCGCACAACGAGCGACTCGAGTTCCTCGGCGACTCGATCCTCGGGCAAGCCGTGACGGTGCAGCTGTACCGCGACTTTCCCTCACTCAGCGAGGGGGAGCTCGCGAAGCGCCGGGCCGCCCTCGTCTCGACGGTGGCACTGGCGGAGATCGCTCGCGGCCTCGGCCTCGGGGAGTCTGTTCGCCTGGGCCGCGGGGAAGAACTCACGGGTGGACGCGAAAAGGACTCGATCCTCGCCGACACCGTTGAAGCGGTCATCGGTGCGGTTTTCCTCTCGACCGACGCCGCGATCGCCACCCGGTTCGTGCTCGACCTCATCGCGCCGCTGCTGTCGGACCCCGAGCGGTTCATGGACGCATTGAACGCGCTCGACCCCAAGACGTCGCTGCAGCAGGAGGCCTCGAATCGATCGCTGCCGCACCCGCAGTACGTGACCACCGGCAGCGGTCCGGATCATGATCGCCGGTACACCTCACGTGTGGAACTCGCCGGGGTGACGGGGCGCGGCGTCGGCAAGAGTAAAAAGACGGCCGAGCTCGCCGCCGCGCAGGACGCGGTGACCCGACTGCAGTCGACCGCTCACTGACGTGCCCGAACTTCCCGAGGTCGAGGTGGTCCGGGCGGGCCTCGCGCCCGCCGTCACGGGCGCGCAGATCGCCGGGGTGGAGGTGCGCGACGCGCGTGCGCTGAAACGGCACGTCCCGATCGGCGGCTCCGCAGCGGACGGCGGCCACGGGGTCACGCTCGACGCCGGTGAGCAGTTGCGGCGGGCCGCCGACTTCGAGCGCCGTGCGCAGTCGCTCGTGCTGCAGGCTCCGCGCCGCAGGGGCAAGTTCCTCTGGGTGCCGGTCGCCGACGCGGTCGCAGCTGACGCGCCGAGCCCCGAGCTCGGTGCCGTTGCGGCGCCCGCCCGCGCACTGCTCGTGCACCTCGGCATGAGCGGGCAGATGCTGCTGCGCGCGCCGGATGCGCCCGACGATCGTTTCGTCCGGATCCGGCTCTGGATCGAGCACGCCGAACACGGCGAGCTGCGACTCGACTTCGCGGACCAGCGGCTGTTCGGCTCGCTCGCCCTGGACACCCTGATCGACGACGACGGTGAGCCGGCCGCGCTCCCGGCGCAGGCCGGACACATCGCCCGTGATCCGCTCGACCCGCGATTCGACGATGCCGCGTTCGTTGTTGCGCTGCGTCGTCGCAATTCTGGTGTGAAGCGCGCGCTGCTCGACCAGACGCTCGTGAGCGGCGTCGGCAACATCTACGCCGACGAGGCGCTGTGGCGGGCGCGGATCCACCCGGAGACCCTCGGCCGATCGGTCAGTGTGCGCGGCGCGCGGGCGCTGCTCGCCGAGCTGCGTGCGGTCTTCGGCAAGGCGCTCGCGGAGGGCGGTACGAGCTTCGATGCTCAGTACGTGAACGTCAACGGGCAGGCTGGGTACTTCGCGCACTCGCTCAACGCGTACGGTCGCACGGGGGAGCCGTGCCCGCGCTGCGGGGGCTCGATCAAGCGGATCGCCTTTGGAGGTCGAGGATCGCATTTCTGCCCGCGGTGCCAGCGCAAGCGCTGAGAGGCTAGACCCCGTCCAAAACGGCTTGCTAGGGTTGTTGGTCGCCTCCGCTTCTGAACGGAGCGATCCGTGCTCACTCGCTCCTCGTGTGATTGCTGAACGGTCAGGCTGCGCGCCGGGACGACAGGGACCGCGTCGGGTGCACTGCTAGAGCACCTGCTCTGCCATGACCTCGTGGATCGGCTGAAGCTCGGCATCGTGCCAGTCGAGCAAGATCGTCGACCACGTACTCGCGGGGAGGTGCATCACCTCGTCGATTCGCCGACGGAGAAGGTTGAGGTCCTGACAACCCGTGATGTCCAGGTACACAAACGGCACGTCGCGAGAACGTTCCCGCTCGAGGTCGTTGTGGAGCTTGACCGCACGTCGTTCCGGCACCTTCAGGTCGGCGAACACGTTCCGCTGTTCGGGGAGTCGAAATGCCACGACGACCTTCTTCACGGAGGTGAACTGATCGAGGCACCCTCGCAGCTCCGCCTCGGACTCCTGCAGGCATGCCTTGCCGAGTTGCTTGGAGGTGCATCGGGACAGATCGATTCCCCAGAGCAATCCAGTAGGACTCTCGAGATCACTGGACGAGTCGCGCGGCTGCAGCACGGGGTCGCCGCACTCGGGGTAGCTGGTCTTCATCGGGTTCCATTTCGGGTCGGGTGTTCCTTCGCCGACCAGTCTTCCCGGCACACCCAGCGCTGCGATCGTCTGCAGCGCACCCATGGTACACACACGGATCGCTCGTCGCGCAAGGGCCAGTGGAAGCGGGCGAATCCAGATACAATGAATCACGGTGCGTCGGGAAGTCTGGTCGACAGTTCACGTCAGTCGACCCCGGGGAGACCATGTCAGACAACTCATTCCTCCGCACGCCCAGATGGCCAGGATACGCAGAAGTCGGCCGAGTCACGACGCTGCTGCGCAAGGAAGCCGTCGGTGGCATGCTGCTGGTCATCGCCGCAGTCGTGGCACTCGTGTGGGCGAATTCGCCACTCTCGGAGTCGTACTTCGCATTGCGAGACTTCACTGTCGGATACGAGCCGTGGCATCTCGAGCTGAGCCTGGGTGCCTGGGCAGCTGACGGCCTCCTCGCCATCTTCTTCTTCCTCGTCGGTCTCGAGCTCAAACGAGAGGTCGTCTCTGGAAGCCTTCGATCGTTCAACACCGCGATCGTCCCGATCACCGCCGCCGCCGCGGGTGTTGCGGTACCCGCGCTCATCTACGTCGCCGTCGTATGGTCCCAGCCGTCGCTGCTCGCGGGGTGGGCAATCCCGGCGGCAACGGACATCGCGTTTGCGGTCGCCGTGCTCGCGCTGGTCGGATCGCACCTCCCCGGTCCGCTGCGGATCTTTCTGCTGACGCTCGCCGTCGTCGATGACCTCATCGCCATCGCGATCATCGCGATGTTCTACACGAGCGACATCCAACTGGTGCCGCTGGGGGTCGCCATCGCGATCATCGTGCTCTACGGGTTCATCGCTCAACGCTTCCGGCGAGCGTTCGTGCGTCACGCGTTCGCGCCCTGGATCATCCTCCTGCCGATCGGATTCGCTGCGTGGGCGTTCCTGCACGCGTCGGGCATTCACGCCACCATCGCCGGTGTCGCACTGGCCTTCACCATCCCAGTGCGTCCGTCCAAGCGGAACTCGGCATTGGGCGCGCCCGATCTCGCCGAGATCTTCGAGCACCGGTTCCGGCCTCTCTCGTCCGGTTTCGCGGTTCCCGTCTTTGCCTTCTTCGCGGCCGGGGTGTCCGTCGGCGGTGGCGAGGGGCTCCTGCGCGCAGTGTCGGATCCCGTGACGATCGGAGTGGTCGCAGGGCTCGTCATCGGCAAACCCCTCGGTATTCTCCTCGGTGTGTGGCTTCTGACGCTCATCACGAAGATCCGGCTCGATCCGGCACTGAAATGGGTTGATCTCGTCGGAGTCGGGCTTCTCGCCGGCATCGGATTCACCGTTTCGCTGTTGATTGCGGAGCTCAGTTTCACGACGGAACCGCAGCACAACGACGACGCGAAGATCGCCATCATGGTCGCGTCGGTGATCGCAGCGACGCTTGCCTCGATCGTGCTCGCGACCCGCAACCGCCGCTACAAGCAGATCGCGGTTGAGGAGTCCGTGGACGCCGACGGGGACGACATCCCTGATATCTATCAGCAGAGGTGACACCATCGACGGCGGCACCCGACGACGTGTCTGAGCACTCGGGCTCTGCTCCCGTTCGAGGCCGACCGCCTCGAACGCAACATCACGACGACTGACGAATGCCGCCTCGCCGAGAGGTTTCGCCGGTCAATCCCTCCGGAGATCTCAGGCATTCCGGAGGGACTTCCGTCGGATGATCCTGTAAGCGTGACGTCTCCGCCGCGATTGCCGCGACCTGCAGCATCACGAACCCGTTGTCCACCTCGGCCCGCACGGTGCATCACCGAATCCATACGGGTCCGCAACGACACCGCAACGGCTGCGCTTCGACTCATTCATTTTCCGATTCTTCCAGGGTGCAGAAATACGCGCGTTCTTCACCCCTGAAATGGCCGGATTGATGTCACATGGGGGTGCAGAGTGAGAAGTAGCCCAGTGAGGCCGCCACCGGAGGCGGTCCCACCATCACACCGGAGGAGACACCATGACCGCGTACCGTGACGACATCGATGCCGTGGAGGCGCTGAAGGCCGAGCACGGCTCCAGCTGGGACCGGATCAACCCCGAGCACGTCGCCCGCATGCGCGCCCAGAACCGCTTCAAGACCGGTCTCGAGATCGCCCAGTACACGGCCGACATCATGCGACGCGACATGGAGGAGTACGACGCCGACTCGTCCGTCTACACCCAGTCGCTCGGCGTCTGGCACGGGTTCATCGGACAGCAGAAGCTGATCTCGATCAAGAAGCACCTGAAGACCACGAACAAGCGCTACCTCTACCTCTCGGGCTGGATGGTCGCCGCGCTGCGCTCGGAGTTCGGCCCGCTGCCCGATCAGTCGATGCACGAGAAGACCTCGGTGCCGGCCCTGATCGAAGAGCTCTACACGTTCCTGCGCCAGGCCGACGCACGCGAGCTCGACCTGCTCTTCACGCAGCTCGACGAGGCGCGCCTCGCCGGAGACGAGACCGCGGTCGAGTTCGTCCAGTCGCAGATCGACAACTACGAGACGCACGTCGTGCCGATCATCGCCGACATCGATGCCGGCTTCGGCAACCCCGAGGCGACCTACCTGCTCGCGAAGAAGATGATCGAGGCCGGCGCCTGTGCGCTGCAGGTCGAGAACCAAGTCTCCGACGAGAAGCAGTGCGGTCACCAGGACGGCAAGGTAACGGTGCCCCACGAGGACTTCATCGCCAAGATCAACGCGATCCGCTACGCGTTCCTCGAGCTCGGGATCGACAACGGCATCATCGTCTCGCGCACCGACTCGCTGGGCGCGGGCCTCACCCAGAAGCTCGCGGTGAGCCACACCCCGGGCGATCTGGGCGACCAGTACAACTCCTTCCTCGACGTCGAGGAGATCTCCGAGGCCGACCTCGGCGACGGCGACGTCATCATCAAGCGCGACGGCAAGCTCGTGCGCCCCAAGCGGCTCGCCAGCAACCTGTACCAGTTCCGCCCCGGAACCGGTGAGGACCGCTGCGTGCTCGACAGCATCACTTCGCTGCAGCACGGCGCCGATCTGCTCTGGATCGAGACCGAGAAGCCGCACGTCGAGCAGATCGCGGGCATGGTCGATCGGATCCGCGAGGTGATCCCGAACGCGAAGCTCGTCTACAACAACAGCCCCTCCTTCAATTGGACCCTGAGCTTCCGTCAGCAGGCCTACGATCAGCTCGTCGAGCAGGGCGCCGACGTGTCGGCGTACCAGCGCGACAACCTCATGAGCGTGGACTACGACGGCACCGAACTGGCGCAGCTCGCCGATGAGAAGATCCGCACGTTCCAGCGCGACGGCTCGGCCCGGGCCGGGATCTTCCACCACCTCATCACGCTGCCGACCTACCACACGGCCGCACTCTCGACCGACAACCTCGCCAAGGGTTACTTCGGCGACGAGGGCATGCTGGCCTACGTGCGGGACGTGCAGCGCCGCGAGATCCGCGAGGGTATCGCCACCGTCAAGCACCAGAACATGGCGGGCAGCGACATCGGCGACAACCACAAGGAGTACTTCGCCGGCGACGCCGCGCTCAAGGCCGGCGGCAAGGACAACACGATGAACCAGTTCAACTAGCGCTCGGGATCACCTGCGGGGGTTCGGCTTCGGCCGGGCCCCCGTTTCGTGTTTTCGTGCGGAAGAAGACCGCTGTCCGTGCGATGTCACGATGCGTCGAGTGCCGCGCGAGCGCGATGGCGGCGCACTGCCGCACGGTTTGCGCAGCGCACCGAGCAGTAGCGTTGTCGGCCGTTGCGGGTGACGTCGACGACCACCGCGGTGCAGGGGTCACCCGCGGCGCAGCGGCGCAGTCGGTGCATGCCGCGGGTCGTGAGGTGGAGCGCGGTGCCGACACTGATCACGGCGGCGAGCACGCGGGGCAGCGTCGTGCGAGTGTCGTCGCGGTAGTGCAGGTGCCATCCCTCGCCGTCGTGGTCCGTCAAGCGCGGGATCGCGGTCGCCGCTTCCATCTGCTCGTTCAGGATCAGTGCACGCGCGTGCGGATCCTCGGCGTCGACGACCCGTAGCCACTCTTGGAGCACCTGTCGCACCCCGCTCGGGTCGTCGGGACCTTCGGAGAAGGTCATGGTCATGCCGTACTCGCGCGTCCGGTCGACGATATCTTCCCGGTTCTTCGGAGGATCGTTGGCGAGTGACGCGGCCAGCAGCACGGCGTACTCACCGTAAGGGTTGAGATGCATAAGGCCATTACATCATGCTGAGAGCATGAACGCTCCAGAGACCGACACCCGATCCCACACCGCACAGACTCCATCGCCCGAGCGCCCGTCCGCCACCCGCGCACCCGTCCGCCACGAGCACGGCTGGCAACTCGAATCGCGACACCCGACGTCGGAGGGTGTGGTCCGCTACGTGCGGTGCGGGATCTGCGGCACGATGCGGGTGGATGTCGAACGCCCCGATGCGCTCCCGCCGTCCGCGCTGAGCCGTGAACTCGGGCACGCGTCGTACCTGTCCGAGTAGGCTCGCTGCAGAGCGCCGACCGGCTCCGATGCGAGACCGGCGCCACCCGACGAGCTGAAGGAACCCGCCGTGATCCCGACCGAACTCTGGACCCACATCCACACCGAACGAGGCCGGGTGCTGGATCTGCTCGAGAGCCTCGAACCCGCTGACTGGTCGACCATGTCAGAGTGCAGCGTGTGGACGGTCGAGCAGGTCACCGCGCACCTCACCGCAGCGGCGAACACCGGGACCTGGGCGTGGATCCGGAGTATCGTGCGTGCGCGATTCAACGCGGACGTCCATAACGATCGGCTGCTGGCGCGTCGTCTCGGCCCGACGCCCGAGGCCACCCGAGATCGCTTCCGGGCGTCGGTGCCCCTGACGATCGCGCCCACGAAGGACCTCCCCGCGTTCCTCGGTGAGGTCATCGTCCACGGCCAGGACATGGCTCGTCCCCTCGGGCGGACCCTCGTGCCGGATCCCGCAGCCGTGCGTGAGGTGGCGCGGTTCTACGCCGCCAAGGACTTCGCCGTCAACAGCCATCGCATGGTGCGCGGGCTCCGCCTGGAAGCCGACGACGATGCGTTCACGACCGGCGACGGCCCGATCGTCTCCGGTCCGCTGGTCGATCTTGTGCTCGCCATGGCGGGCCGGCGCAGTGGGCTCGATCGACTGCGTGGACCGGGCGTCGATGGTTTGCGGGAACGCCTGAGCTGATCGCGGTCACCTGCGAGGACGCCGCGGCGGGGTCGGCGCCGCGGCGGGTCAGCCGGGCGCGCGACACGGCGTCGGGTACGCTGACGATGGTCGATCGGCAATCGGCCGCGCAATCAGCCTGGCAATCGGCGGAGAGGAGGAGGCTGCGTGCATCTCAAGAGCCTCACGCTCCGAGGATTCAAGTCCTTCGCGCAGCCGACCACCTTCCAGTTCGAACCGGGGGTGACCGCCATCGTCGGGCCGAACGGCTCCGGCAAGTCCAACGTCGTTGATGCTCTGGCCTGGGTGATGGGCGAACAGGGCGCGAAGACGCTGCGCGGCGGCAAGATGGAGGACGTCATCTTCGCCGGCACCTCGACGCGGGGACCGCTCGGCCGCGCGGAGGTGCGCCTCACCATCGATAACGCGGACGGTGCGCTCCCCATCGAATACTCCGAGGTCACGATCAGCCGCACGCTCTTCCGCAACGGATCCAGCGAGTACGCGATCAACGGCGAGGGCTGCCGACTGCTCGACGTGCAGGAGCTGCTCAGCGACTCCGGCCTCGGCCGTGAGATGCACGTGATCGTCGGGCAGGGGCAGCTGGACGCGGTGCTCCGCGCCACACCCGAGGATCGCCGCGGGTTCATCGAAGAGGCCGCCGGAATCCTGAAGCACCGTCGCCGTAAGGAGCGCACCCTCCGCAAGCTCGATGCGATGGAGACCAATCTCACCCGCCTCAACGATCTCGCGGGCGAGATCCGACGCCAGCTGAAGCCGCTGGGACGCCAGGCCGAGGTCGCGCGCGCGGCACAGGGGATCGCGGCGGAGGTGCGGGACGCCAAAGCCCGTCTGCTCGCCGACGACGTGGCACGCCTCCGCGCAGAGCTCGACGAGCTCGCTCGCGACGAATCCGAACGGCACTCCGAGCGGATCGTGCTGCAGGAGCAGGTGGAGCAGAAGCAGCTCAGGATCCAGCGCCTCGAACAGGAGCAACAGGGGGACGAGCTCGACGCCGCCCGTCGCGTCACGCTCGGCCTCGAGGCCGTGCAGGCCAAACTCCGCGGACTGTTCTCGCAGACGCAGCAGCGCCTCACCTTCCTGGCCACCCAGGCCGAGGCGCCCGAGCAGATGCACCGGACCAGCCACGGAACGGTCCAGGAGGCCGCGGATGAGGCCCGTCGGCTCGAGGCGCTGATCCCCGAGGTCGAGGCCGGGTGGCAGCGGGCCGGTCTCGTCACGCGCCAGGCGCAACAGGCCCTCGACGCGACCGACGAGCACATTGCCGCACAGAGCGCGCTCGTCTCCCGCCACGACCTGCGACTGTCGCAACTCCGCGGCCAGGCGGAGGCTGCCGAGCAGAAGCGGGCAACATTGGCGCAGGAGATCTCGCGCCGCGAGCAGGCCGTGGAGCAGGCCGTCGCACGCGCCGACGAAGCCGAACGCGAACTCGCGGCGTTCTCCGACCAGGCCGAGACGGGGGAGACTCCGGAGGTCGGCCTCGACGACCACTACCGTGCCGCGCAAGAGGCCCAGTCCGTAGCTGAGCAACGGCGTGACGAGACGCGGGAACGGTTGCACACCCTCGAGCAGGAGCGGGCCGGCCTGGCCGCGCGCGTCAGCGCGCTCACCCGATCGCTCGATCAGCGCGATGCGTCGGCCGCCGTGCTCGCCGAGGCCCCGCGCGGCATTCGCGGACGGGTGTCGGATGCGGTCCGGGTTCGGGATGGACACGAGGCGGCGGTCGGCGCGGCGCTCGGGGCCTTCGCCGAGGCGCTTCTGGCGGACACCGCTGACGCGGCCCGAGGCTCCGTCGAGACCGCGCACGCACAGGATCTCGGTCGGGTGCGCACGGTCGTGGCCGCCTCGGAGCCAGCGGATCCGGCCCCGACGATCGCGGACGCGACTCGCGCTGTCGACGTGATCGAAGCGGCGCCCGAGGGGGTGCTCGGTCTGCTTACGGGGTGCTACATCGCGGAGGATCTCGATGCCGCGCTGCGGGCGGCCGCGGAGCTCCGCGTCAGCTGGCCCTCCGGCTCCTTCACGGTGGTGACGAGCCGCGGCGACGTGCTGACGCCGCACACGGTGAGCGGCGGCTCCGGTCTCGCCCCGTCTCGCATCGAGCTGACCGCCGATCTCGAGCAGGCCCGGGACCGGCACGACATCGTGGCGCGGGAGGCGGAGGAGGCCGAGGCGGAGCTCGCCGAACTCAGATCGGTCGCGCAGCGCGCGAAAATGGACGCGCAGCAGGCGTACGCGGATCTGCGCGCCGCCGACGCGCAGCTCGCCGAAGTGGCGAAGGAGCGTCACCGGCTGTCGGCCCGGGCGGAGTCCGCGCGCGCCGAGGCCGAGCGGGCGCGGCAGACCCTCACCGGCGTGGCGGAGAGCGCGACCGGTGCCGCGCGCGATGCCGAGACGGCCGCACAGGCGCTGGCCGAGGCGGAGGCGTCGCCCCGCCCGATGCTCGACGCGAGCGAGCGCGAGCGCCTGTTCGCCGAGCTGGAGCAGGCGCGCACCCAGGAGGTGGAGCTCCGACTCGCGCTCGAGACGGCGCGTGAACGCGCTCGCGCCGGTGCCTCGCACGAGCGGACACTGACGGAGCAGTTCGAGGCCGAGCGTCGCGCAGCCGAGGAGTCGGCCCGTCGCTCCGTGCTGCGCGCTCGGCAGGTCGCGCAGGCCGAACGGGTGGCCCAGCTGCTGCCCGCGATCCTCGACGCTTGCGATCGCTCCCTGGGGGAGGCCCGCCTCGCTCAGCAGCGCGCCGAGCAGGAGCGCGCCCGCCACAGCCAGGAGCTCACGCTCCTGCGCTCCGAGGAATCCGAGGTGCGGCAGCGCCTGCACGGGTTGACGGAGCTGGTGCACGGCGCGGAGCTCAAGAGCTACGAGCGCAAGCTCCAACTCTCGTCGCTCCTCGAACGGTCGGGCAATGAGCTGGGTCTGGTGGAGGACGTGCTCATCGCGGAGTACGGGCCGGAGCAGCCGATCCCCGTGGCCGCCGCGGAGTCGGCACCGGAATCGAGTTCGGGGGCCGGATCAGACGCCGGACCTCCGCCTGACGCGGGCGACGCCGAACTCGAAACTCCGGCGACCGCACTCGAGGCAGAACTCGCCGCGGAACTTCGGGCGGCGTCCGCGGAGCGCTCGCGACGCGAGGCATCGACGATCCCGTTCGTCCGGGCGGAGCAGGAGCGCCGTCTCGCACGAGCCGAGAAGCGACTGGGGGAGCTCGGGCGGATCAACCCGCTCGCGCTCGAGGAGTTCGCCGCACTCGAGCAGCGGCACCTCTTCCTGACGGAGCAGCTCGCGGATCTCACGAAGACCCGGGCCGATCTGCTCTCTATCATCGAGGAGCTCGACCAGAAGATGCAGGGCATCTTCGCCGCCGCGTTCGAGGACACCAAGGCCGCGTTCGCCGAGGTCTTCCCGATTCTCTTCCCGGGCGGATCCGGCGAGGTGGCCCTCTCCGATCCCGACGATCTGCTCACCACCGGGATCGAGATGGCGGTGCGGCCGGCCGGGAAGAAGGTCGAGCGCCTCTCGCTCCTCTCCGGCGGCGAACGGTCTCTCGCCGCGGTCGCGTGGCTCATCGCGATCTTCCAGGCGCGGCCGAGCCCGTTCTACATCGTCGACGAGGTCGAGGCGGCCCTCGACGATGCCAACCTGGGCCGATTACTGCAGGTGTTCGAGCGCCTGCGCGAGAACTCCCAGCTCATCATCATCACCCATCAAAAGCGCACCATGGAGATCGCCGACGCGCTGTACGGGGTCTCGATGCGGCAGGACGGCATCTCCGCGGTGGTCGGGCAGCGCATCACGCGCGACGACGAATAGCAGGCGATCTTCAAGCAATATTGTGGATCAGGCATGGAATAGGACTCGGTTTCCTAACAAGTTTATTTCGCATGTCCACAGCGGCGCGGCTGGGGTGCCCAGCCCCACTATGCTCGGTCCCAGCGCCTCGACGTACGAGGTGTCCTCACTCATCTGAGAAAGGTGTACCAATGAAGGTTCACTCAAGAAAGGCCGCGGGTGCGTTCGCGCTCGTTGCGACTGCAGCACTGGTGCTCTCAGGCTGCTCCACCAGCAGCGAGTCGGAGCCGGCAGGCGGATCATCCGAGGCGAGCGGCGATGCGCTCAAGATCGCCACGCTGCTCCCGCAGACGGGCTCCCTCGGGTTTCTGATGCCCCCGGTGCAGGCCGGCATCGCTCAGGCCCTGGCCGACATCAACGACGCCGGTGGCGTTCTCGGCCAGCCCGTCGAGATCGTCGCGAACGCCAACGAGGGCGACGCCAGCGACCTCACCGTGGTCGAGAAGGGTGCCGACGACGTCATCGCTAGCGGCGCGCAGTTCGTGCTCGGCGCCATGGGCTCCGGCCGCAGCCAGCACGTGGTCGACAAGATCGCCGAGGCCGGCATCCTCATGGGCTCGCCGTCGAACACCTCCGCAGACCTCAGCGGCATCAGCCCGAACTACTTCCGCACCGCTCCGCCGGACACGGTCCAGGGCGACGCGCTCGGCAACCAGATCCTCGCCGACGGCGTCACCTCCGTCGCGTTCCTGACGTTCAACGACCCCTACGGTCTCGGTCTGCGCGACGTGATCCAGGAGACCGTCGAGGCCGGCGGCGCCGAGGTCGTCTACGGCGGCAAGGGGGACGGCAACGAGTTCCCGGTCGAGCAGACCTCGTTCGCGTCGGAGGTGACCGCGGCAAAGGATTCCGGTGCCGAGGCCATCGTCGTCGTGACCTACGATCAGTTCAAGCAGATCGTCCCCGAAGCGGTCAACCAGGGCGTCGACACCTCGACCTTCTATCTCGTCGACGGCAATGCGAACGGTTACGACGCCGATTTCGAGCCCGGCACGCTCGAGGGTGCACAGGGGTCGATCCCGGGCGCGCAGTCCAACGATGAGTTCAAGACCCAGCTGCAGGACATCTACGCGGCTGAGTTCGACGGCGAGCTCGACAGCTTTACCTACGCGCCCGAGGCGTACGACCTCGTGACGCTGGTGGCGCTCGCGGCGACCAAGGCCGGCGCGACCGACTCGGCAGCCATCCAGGAGAACCTGCACGCGGTCTCCGGCTCCGACGGTGGCGAGGAGTGCAGCTCCTTCGGTGACTGCGCCAAGCTGATCGAAGACGGCAAGGACATCCAGTACGTCGGCAAGGCTGGCACCGGCCCGCTGAACGACAACAACGATCCGTCGTCGGCCTTCATCGGCATCTACAAGTACGACAACACCAACATCCCGGTCTTCCAGAAGGCCGTCGAGGGGCAGACCGAGTAGGTCCCGCTCGAAGCGAAGCGCCCCGGCCGAACGGCCGGGGCGCTTCTGCGTTTGCGGGGTCCGATGTCCAGATTCAACGGTTCCCGCGCGACAGAGCCCCCTGGGTCACGGAGCATCCGTGACCCAGGGGGCTCTGCTGTGACCGCTACGGCGCGGGGTGGTCGGCCGAGGCTTTCGCCTCCACGTCGGTCGCGAGGGTGCCGAGGTAGAGCTCGATCACCTTTGGATCGTTCGCCAGCTCGCGACCCGGACCCTCGTAGGAGTTCCGGCCCTGATCCAGCACGTATGCCCGATCGCAGATCTGCAGGCAGCGCCGGGCGTTCTGCTCGACCATGATGATCGTGACGCCCGTCTTGTTGATCTGCCGGGTACGGATGAAGGTCTCGTCCTGACGGACGGGGGAGAGGCCGGCGCTCGGCTCGTCGAGCAGCAGCACCTTCGGATTCATCATGAGCGCACGCGCCATCGCAACGGACTGGCGCTCACCACCCGATAGCGATCCGGCCCGCTGCTTGCGGCGATCGGCGAGCATGGGGAAGAGTTCCCACATGTCGGCCGCGCGCGACGCGAACTCCTTGGGCTTCAGGAAGAGGCCCATCTGCAGGTTCTCCTCGATGCTGAGCGAGGGGAACACGTTGTTCGTCTGCGGCACGAACCCGATGCCCTTGCGCACGAGCTTGTTCGTCGAGGCGTTGGTGATGTCCTCACCGTCGAGGGTGACAGCACCGTCGCGGATGTCGACGAGTCCGAACAGCGCCTTCAAGAGGGTCGACTTGCCCGCGCCGTTCGGCCCGATGATGCCGATGAGCTCACCGGCGTAGGCTTCGAGCGTGCAGCCGTTGAGGATATTGATCCCGGGCAGGTAGCCGGCCGTCAGATTGTCGGCCTTGACCACCAGCCGTGGTGCGTCAGCGTTCATCGGACTTCCTCCTCGACCTCTGCGGCGATGGCGCGGATCACGCCGGTGGTGAGTACATCGTCGTCACCGAGGTCACGGTCGTGATGGGCGCCGAGGTAGGCGTCGACCACGGCCTCGCTCGCCATGACATCCTCGGGCTCGCCCTCGGCGATGATCGAGCCCTGCGCCATCACGACCACCCAGTCGGAGATGTGGCGCACCATGTGCATGTCGTGCTCGACGAAGAGCACGGTCGTGCCTTCGTCGCGGAGCGCCTGGATGTGATCGAGCAGACTCTGCGTGAGTGCGGGGTTCACGCCCGCCATCGGCTCGTCGAGCATGATCATCGAGGGGTTCGACATCAGCGCTCGGGCCATTTCGAGGAGCTTCTTCTGCCCGCCGGAGAGGTCGCCCGCCATGTCGTCCTTCTTGGCGTCCAGCTTGAAGCGGGTGAGCAGTTCCTCGGCACGCGCGATGTTCTCCTGCTCGCGCTTCGCCCAGAGCGGCTTGAACAGACCGACGAACAGGTTCTCGCCCGGTTGATTGTTCGCCCCGATGAGCATGTTCTCGAGCACCGTCATGCGCGAGAGCGCCTTCGTGAGCTGGAACGTGCGGACCATCCCGGTGCGCGCCACTTGCGATGCACCGGTGCGGTTGAGCACGCGGCCGTTGAAGGTCCAAGAAGCGTCGCCGCCCCCGATGAGGCGCTTGCCGTTCGACGGGCGGTCGAATCCCGTGATGAGGTTGAAGAACGTCGTCTTGCCGGCGCCGTTCGGGCCGATGAGCGCGGTGATCGCTCCGCGCTGCACCTCGAGGTGCTCGACGTCGACGGCCTTGAGGCCGCCGAACTGGCGCTCGATGCGATCGACCGAGAGGATCGGGTCCGGCTTCGCGACGCCCGGCACCTGCTCGAGAGTGGCGAGCTCGGCACGGAGCGCGGCGCGGTCGTACGGATAGTTCGGATCTGCCGACGGATGGGTCGGCGCTGTGTGATCAGACATTGAACGACAGCTCCTTTTTATTGCCGAGTATGCCTTGCGGTCTGAAGACCACCAGCAGGATGAGTGAGATGCCGATCAGCACCCAGGCGAGCTGCTCCGTCTGCTGCGCGTTCAGGATCGAGTCCGGGATGAACTCGCCCGCGAAGCTCGTCAGGATCAGGCGCACGATGAAGAACAGCAGGCTGCCGAGGAGCGGCCCGAAGATCGTCGCCGCACCGCCGAGAAGCATGATCATCCAGATGTTGAAGGTGGTCGGACGACCCATCGAGTCCGGCTGCATCGCGGCGGGGAGCGCCATGACGATCCCGCCGAATGCGCCCATCACGCCACCGAGGACGAGCGCCTGCATCTTGTAGGCGTACGAGCTCTTGCCGAGGCTGCGCACGGCGTCCTCGTCCTCGCGAATGCCCTTCAGGACCCGACCCCAGGGGCTCCGGATGAGTGCCCAGGTGATCAGGATGAAGAGGGCGACGAGGCCCCAGGCCACGATGCGGGTCCACCAGTCGTCGACTCCCGTGTTCGCGTAGGTGAGGCCGAGGATCGTGGTCTTGCCCTCGGGGAGCGGCGAGAGCTCGGTGAAGACGTGCCGGTACTTCTGCCCCGGGATCCCGGTCGGCCCGCCGGTGATGTCCTGCAGCGCCGCGAGTTTCACGACCATGCGGATGATCTCCGCGGCGGAGATCGTGACGATCGCCAGGTAGTCGCCGCGGAGCTTGAGGGTGGGGATGCCGAGGATCAGGCCGAACAGCACGGCGGCCAGGATCGCGACGAGCAGCGCCGGCCAGAAGCCGAGCCCCATCACCACCGAGACGCCGAAGCCGTAGGCGCCGACGAGCATGAAGCCCGCCTGCCCCATGTTCATGAGGCCGGTGAAGCCGAAGTGCACGTTGAGGCCGATCGCGGCGAGCACGAAGGCCGCCGTGGTCGGAGAGAGCGCGGTCTGCAGGATGCTCTGCAGGAGTCCAGTCCAGAAATCCATGTGATGCCCCTAGCCGATTCGCTCTTTGCGACCGAAGATGCCCTGCGGACGGATCAGCAGGATCAGGATGAGGAGAAGCAGCGCCGTCGCGTACTTCAGGTCGCCCGGGAGCCAGATGTTCGTGAGCTCGACCATCATGCCGATGATCATGGAGCCCACGAAGGCGCCGAACGCGGTGCCCAGTCCACCCAGCGTGACCGCTGCGAAGAAGAGCAGCAGCATGGTGCCACCGGTGAACCAGTTGAGTCCGTTGAAGACCAGGCCGAAGAAGACGCCCGCGAGGCCGGCGAGTCCGCCGCCCACGACCCAGACGATGTTGATCACCCGGTCGACGTCGATGCCCGAGGCCCGGGCCAGCGCCGGGTTGTCGGAGATCGCTCGGGTGGCGCGGCCGAAGCGCGTGTACATCAGTCCGAGCCCGACCGCGATGATCGCGAGCAGCGAGATGCCCATCGCGACGTAGGACTGGGTCGTGAGGGTGACGCCCGCGATCGTGATCGTCTCCGCGGTGCTCTTGTCGATTCGGATCACGCCCGAGCCGAACAGGAATTGGAAGGTGTACTGCAGGGTGATCGAGAGACCGATGGAGACGATCATCATCTGCATGAGACTGAGCCGTCGTTTCCTGAGCGGTTTCCACAGCACCTTGTCCTGCGCCCAGCCGAATCCGGCCGAGGCCACCACCGCCAGGAGGCCGGCCATCCAGAGGTTGCCGGTCAGCCCCATGAAGACGGCGGCGAGCAGGCCGCCCATGGTCACCATCTCACCCTGCGCGAAGTTGCTGAGCCCCGTGGTGCCGAAGATCAACGAGAGCCCGAGGGAGGCGAGGGCGATGAGCAGGCCCATGCGGATGCCCGACACGAACTGCTGCCAGAACCGGGGCCACGAGAACGAGTTCGCCGACTCCTTCGCCGGTGCGCTCGCGGCGTCATCGGTATCCGGCTTCTCCGCCGCCGCCGCGGCGTCGGCGGCGTTCGGATCATCGGTCAGCGGGAACAGTGCGCTGGCCTGGCTGTTCAGCTCGACCACGACGTCGCGAGTGCCGACGCTCTTGAGGAACTGGCCCTCCGGGAGCGTCGCCTCGTCGATGGTCACGGTGTAGTCGCCGGCCTCCGTGACGGGGAACGCCCAGCGACCGGCGTCATCCGTGGTTGCGGTCTCGTCGCCGCCACCCCCGGAGAGCGTGACGTCGACACCGGGCGCGGGGTCTCCGGTGCTCGCCTTGACGACGCCCTGAACACAGGCGGTCGATGCGTCAGGCACGCAATCCGCGGCGAACGCCGGAGCGGCGAGACTCGAGACGCCTAACACGGCCAGGAACGTGGAAAGCAGTAGGAGTATCAAGCCGCGTGTGGGCCCTCTCCTGCTTCGAATGGTGGGGTTCACCGGACCTCCATTGGTCGTAACGCATTGCATGACACGCACTGCCGTCCTCCCCAGGACTGCAGCGTCGCCCAAATATATACCGACTCTCGGCACCCCGGTGGCCATTTCTGCCTGTCATCCCAGATTGTTGTCGAGATAAAACATGCGGGTCCGATCTATGCGGTTCCCGATTGGACGTTCCGTCGCGTCGGCGTAGGCGAGAGCGCGACGCTAGTCTTGTCGGTATGGCAGAACGATCGTGGTCGATTTCGAACGTGTTCCGCGGGATCTTCACCGGACCCGAGCAGATCACCGATGACACCTGGGACGATCTCGAGACCGCCCTCATCACGGCGGACTTCGGCCCGGACGTCACGGAGTCGATCCTCAACCGCTTGCGCGAGGAGGTCGGGCGGCACCGGGTGACCGAGGTCAAGGAGATGAAACGCATGCTTCGCGACGCGATCGAGGAGCGACTGGCCGCGTACGATCCGACGCTGCAGCTCACCGAGCGACCCGCGGTCATCCTCGTCGTCGGAGTGAACGGCGTCGGCAAGACCACCACGATCGGCAAGTTCGCGAACTACCTGAAGACCTTCGACAAGCGGATCATCGTGGGCGCCGCAGACACCTTCCGCGCCGCGGCGGTCGAGCAGCTCACGACCTGGACCGATCGAGCCGGGGTCGACATCGTGCGGCCGCAGCAGCAGGGTCAGGATCCCGCGTCCGTCGCCTTCCAGACCGTGCAGCGCGCCATTGCAGAGTCCTACGAGGTCGCGATCATCGATACCGCCGGCCGGCTGCAGACCAAGGGCGGCCTCATGGACGAGCTCGGCAAGATCCGGCGCGTCGTCGAAAAGCAGGCACCGGTGTCCGAGGTGCTGCTCGTGCTCGATGCGACGACCGGCCAGAACGGGTTGGCGCAGGCCGAAGCCTTCATCGAACACGCGGGGGTCACCGGGCTCGTGCTGACCAAACTCGATGGCTCGGCGAAGGGCGGGTTCGTGCTCTCGGTCCAGGAGAAGACCGGACTGCCGATCAAACTCATCGGTCAGGGCGAGGGGATCGCCGACCTCACCGGCTTCACCCCGCACGTCTTCGCGCAGCAGCTCGTGGGCTGAGCCGGTCGGCAGAACGCGCAGCGGCGACATGGCACCGGACCCGGGCGATCCCCTCGACCCCGACTCCGACTTGCGGGGTGCCTGGGCGGCGGTCGAGAGCGGAGACCCGGCGCGCATCGCCGAGGCCGTGGCGGACCTGCCCGCGCTGATCCCTGTGGTCGTGGCCGAGGACGGGGAGGGGAGCTCGGCGCACCGGTCCGCGCTGCGCGCCCTCGCCTACGGGCTCGACGAGCTCGGCGACCGCGCGTCCTCCCGGGAGATGTACGGCATGCTCGCCGAACTGCTGTCGGATCTCCGCGACGGGGCCGCGTCCGACTCCGGCCTGCTCGAGGAGGAGTTGTACGCGCGCGCCCTCGCCGCGCTCATCGGCGCGTCGGGACCGGAAGAGCGGGCGGCGCTGTCCGTCCTCGACGGGCTCGTCGCGACGTCCGAGGTCGAGCTCGGGCCCGTGCACCGGCGAACCCTCTGGTTGCTCGCGCGGCGCGCGCAGTGGATGGTGCGCGTGCACGGCGCGGCGGGCCTGGAGGGCTTCGAGCTGCTCGTCGCTCGGGCCGCCTCGATCGCCGAGGGCGGGCCCGAGCACCTGGCGGCCCTGGCCGATCAGGCGACCGAGCTGTCCCGCCTCGATCTCGATGCCGACTCGGCACTGCTGTGGGAGCGGATCACCGCCGGACGACGACACATATATGGACTCGACCACGGTGAGACGCTGACCGCCTGGTGGTGGCTCGTCCGGACCCTCACCTGGTCGGGTGACATCGCGCGCGCGGACCGTGAGCTCGCGCAATTGATTCCCGCGCTCGGGCGGCTGCTGGGTGAGGACGACGCGGAGACGATCGCGGCCCTGCGGTTCCGTGTGCAGTTGCTCCGGCAGCGGCGCGACGACCCGGGGGACACTGGTGCTGTGGACGATCCGCTCGAACTCGCCGAACAGATCCTCGTGTACGAGACGGCCCGCTACGGGCCGGACAGCCCCGAGGTGTTCCGCACCCGCGACGTGATGGTCGAGATCGAGCGCGGAACCTGGGCGGCGATGCGGGATCCCGATCGGGATCCCCGGCCCGTGCTGGTCGAGGCCCGGTCCCTCGTGATCGACGCCACGGCCGAGCTCGGTGCGTTCAGCGACGCGGCGATCCACGCCCGTCGCACGGAGCAGCGACTCCTGCGCACGCTCAGCGAGCTCCCGGACGGGAGCGTTCCGCAGGCGATCCGGCGGGGCCCGGAGCTCGCGCGGGAGTGGCGGGAGCAGCTCGGGCAGCACTGCAGCGATCTGCACGGCGCGACCCCGGCTGATCCGGAGCACCTGGAGCGCTTCCTCGAGGAGCTGCGGCTCGCCTGGCAGGCGGAGGCCGAGTGGTTCGACGAGGGCTCGGAGCCGCGCCTGTCGACCCTGCGCGACTGCGTTACCGACCTCGCGGCGTTCGGGCGCCCCGGGAGGGGCGTCGAGATCCACGCCCGCGACACGCTGGCCCGCGAGCTCTTCGCCGCCGAACACGCCGAGGCCGCCCTCGCCGAGTACGAGCGGGTGCTGGTGCTCGAACGGGCGCGTGCCGACCAACCGGGCGCTCCGGCCGACCTGCCCACGCGCGTCGCCCGCTCGGTGCAGGCCGTCGGCGCCGCTTTGCGCCGCGTGGGCCGCCCGAGCGACGCCGAGGCGGCCCTAGCGCGCGGGATCGAGGACGCGCGGGCGGAGGGTGTGGACGAGGCCGTGCTGTGGGACCTCCGGAACGCCCGGGCGCTCGCGCTGCAGGACCTCGATCGTTTCGACGAGGCAGCAGTGGAGATGCGCGCGCTCGTCGAGGCGACGGGAACGGTGGGGCACACGATCGATCTGGCGGCGGTGTATCTCAACGGCGATCGTCCGCACGAGGCGGAGGCAGTGCTCCGACCGGCGCTCGCACGACTCGAGGCCGCCGGGCAGGGACGCAGCCTGCAGGCGATGCGGATCATGGGCAACCTGGCTCTCGCGGCCTGCAAGCTCGACCGCGACGCGGACGCGGCGGCGGCCTACGATCAGCTCCAGGAGATCCAGGCGACTGTTCTGGGTCCGGCGCACCGAGACACCCTCATCACCCAGAACAACCGTGCGCTCGAGGAGCAGCACCTCGGACGCTTCGGCGAGGCGGCCCGGCGCTTCGAACAGGTTCACCGCGCCCGTGCGGAGGCGCTCGGGGAACGCGACCCCCAGACGCTCAGCTCACTCGCCAACTGGGCGCAGGCGCTCCAGTCCACCGGAGATCTCGACGCGGCTCGTCGCACCTCGGAGCGGGCGGTTGAACTCTCCCGGGAAGTGCTGGGCGCCGCGCATCCGAGTACGCTCAGCCGAATCCGGGTGCTCGATCGCACGCTCGAGCTGCTCGGGGCGCCGGCTGAGGAGCGCGGCGAACTGGCGTCTGCAGTGCGGGCCGGCTTCTCGGAGGCGGCGCGCACTGATTCAGACGGCGATCGCTCGGGGCTGAACGCACTGGCGTACGCGGATCACCTGGCGGAGCAGGGCCGGCACCTGGACGCGCTCGTCGAGTACACCCGCGCGCGCGACGCGTTCGCGGACGACGCCGGATTGCGCTGGTTGCGGGCCGAGCGCGGGATCGCCGCGAGCCATCACGCACTGCACGCCGACCAGGAGGCGTCCGAGGGGTACGCGCGGATCGTGCCGCAGCTCGAGCGCCTGCTGCCCGAAGACCTCTGGGCCCTGGCCGACGCGCTCAACCTGCTGAGCCTCTCGTACTCCCGGATCGGTCGGGCCGACCTGCTCGAGGCACCGCAGCGGCGGGCGATCGAGGTCGCGGATGCGATCGGCACCGACCCGGAACGCGCCGTGCTGTTCCGCGTCTGGCTCGGTCGGAGACTGGCGACGAACGCGATGCACGAGGCGGCCCTCGCGGCGGTCACCGACGCGGTGGCGCAGGGGGAGGAGCGCCTCGGGGCCGGGCATCGCGTCACGGTGGACGCACGGGACGACGTCGCGGAGGCGCTGATCGCACTCGGTCGGGATCGAGAGGCGCTGCAGATCTACCGGTCGAACATTCCGGTGATGGAGCGAGTGTTCGGCCCGACGTCTCCGCAGGTGTCCCGCGCCCTGGAGAAGCAGCGGGCCGCCGCGAAGCGTTCCGGGCCGCGTTCCGGCGCCTGGGTCGCCGGAGCCATCGGAGCCGTCGTGCTCGCGGTGATCCTGTGGAACGAGCTCGGACTCTGAGCCGCCTCGGGTGAACCCGGTCGAACCGCGGGCCGGCCGCGCGGCGGAACCGGAACGGGCCGGGTAGACTGTCCCTGCTATGGCTACTTTCGGAAATCTGTCCTCGCGGCTCACCGACACCTTCAAGAACCTTCGCGCGAAGGGGAAGCTGACGGCGTCCGACGTCGACAGCACGGTGCGGGAGATCCGGCGTGCGCTGCTCGAGGCCGACGTCGCGCTCGACGTGGTCAAGGAGTTCACGGGCCGCGTGCGCGAGCGGGCGCTGGGCGACGAGGTCAACAAGGCGTTGAATCCTGCACAGCAGGTCGTGCAGATCGTGAACGAGGAGCTCGTCACGATCCTCGGCGGCGAGCAGCGCCGGCTGGAGTTCGCGAAGAACCCGCCGACCATCATCATGCTGGCCGGCCTGCAGGGTGCCGGCAAGACGACACTCGCGGGCAAGCTCGCGAAATGGTTGCGGGATCAGGGACACACCCCGCTGCTCGTAGCCTGCGACCTCCAGCGCCCGAACGCCGTCACCCAGCTCGGCGTGGTCGCCGAGCAGGCCGGCGTCGCCATCTACGCCCCCGAGCCGGGCAACGGGGTCGGCGATCCCGTGAAGGTCGCGAAGAACGGCGTCGCCGAGGCGAAGTCGAAGCAGTACGACTTCGTCATCGTCGACACGGCGGGTCGCCTCGGCGTCGACGCGGAGCTCATGCAGCAGGCTGCGAACATCCGCAAGGCGATCGATCCCGACGAGGTGCTCTTCGTCATCGACGCGATGATCGGTCAGGACGCCGTGACGACCGCGCAGGCATTCCAGCAGGGTGTCGACTTCACCGGTGTGGTGCTGACGAAGCTCGACGGCGACGCCCGCGGCGGTGCCGCACTCTCGATCCGAAGCGTCACCGGCCGCCCGATCCTGTTCGCGTCGACCGGCGAGGGGCTCGGCGACTTCGAGCCGTTCCACCCCGACCGCATGGCCAGCCGGATCCTCGACCTCGGCGACATCCTCACGCTCATCGAGCAGGCCCAGCAGAGCTTCGATGAGGACGAGGCGCGCAAGGTCGCGGAGAAGATCGCCAAGGATCAGTTCACCCTCGACGACTTCCTCGGCCAGATGCAGCAGCTGCGCGGCGCCGGCTCCATCAAGAAGATGATGGGCATGCTCCCGGGCATGGGCAAGATGAAGGATCAGCTCGAGAACTTCGACGAGCGCGAGATCGTCCGCACCGAGGCGATCATCCAGTCCATGACCAAGGACGAGCGGCAGAACCCGAAGATCCTGAACGGGTCGCGCCGGTTGCGCATCGCCAAGGGCTCGGGCATGACCGTGACCGACGTGAATGCGCTCGTGCAGCGCTTTGAGCAGGCCGCGAAGATGATGAAGACCGTGGCGCGCGGCGGCGTGCCGCAGATCCCGGGCATGGGAGCGGTCCCCGGCATGGGCGGCCACGGCGGCAAGAAGAAGCAGGTCGCCAAGGGCAAGGGCGCGAAGCGCTCGGGCAATCCCGCGAAGCGTGCACAGGAGGGCGGCGCGGCTGCGGCGGCAGCCCCCGCGACCGGTTCCGGCTTCGGGCTCGGCGGTGGTGCTGCCGGCCCCGGCGGCGCTCCCAGCGAGGAGGAGCTGGCGAAGCTGCAGCAGATGCTGGGCCGCGGGCTCCGGTAAGGAGCCTCCCGCTGCGATGCATCGGCGTCGCGCGATCGGACGTGCGTGCACGTCAAGCGGACGCTGCGCTGCAAGCGGCCAGAATCGGGAGATCTGGACCGTTTGGGCGGTGAGATCCGCGCGACGTGTTCCGTGTCAGGCGATAAAATCCCTGATCGGAACAAAAATTGCATTTCCCGCGCGTGTGTGCCAGGATTGATGAGTTCGCGCCGGTGGCGCGTTGATGCTTCCGTTCCGGACTCGGGGCGGTGTTTCTCTCTGCAGTACTCAACACATAGGAGTCATTCATGGCTGTCAAGATCCGTCTGAAGCGCCTCGGCAAGATCCGCGCACCGTTCTACCGCATCGTCGTCGCCGACTCGCGCACCAAGCGCGACGGTCGTGTGATCGAGGAGATCGGCAAGTACCACCCCACCGAGCACCCCTCCTTCATCGAGGTCGACTCGGAGCGCGCGCAGTACTGGCTCAAGGTCGGCGCGCAGCCCACCGAGCAGGTCGCAGCGATCCTGAAGCTGACCGGCGACTGGGCCAAGTTCACGGGCGAGGGCGACACCGAGTCCAAGGTGCTCGCACCCGAGCCCAAGCCCGTCTTCGAGGCCGACGCCAAGAAGAAGCCCGTGCTGCGCCCGAAGGCTGAGAAGCCGGCCGCCGCGCCCGCTGAAGAAGCACCGGCCGAAGAGGCTGCTGCCGAGACCACCGAGGCCTAATTCTCTTGGCTGAGCAGGCACTTGCAGAGGCGCTCGAGCACCTCGTGAAGGGAATCGTCGAACACCCGGATCGGGTGCGCGTCGCCTCTCGCGAGGCCGCTCGCGGTGACATCCTCGAGGTGCGGGTGCACCCGAGCGACCTCGGCCGTGTGATCGGTCGAGGCGGGCGCACCGCACAGTCCCTGCGCACGATCGTGTCTTCCCTCGCGGTGGGTGATCGTGTGCGCGTCGACGTCGTCGACACCGATGAGGTCGATGCCGATGACGCCGACGGGCTCACCGACGACCGCATCGCGACGCACCGACCGGAGGGCGAGGCCTGATGGCCGACGCGCCGAAGCGTGCGCAGGCTCCCCGTCCCGCTAGCGGGGCGGGGAGTTTGCGTGTCGGCCGACTCTCGAAGCCGCACGGCTTGAAGGGCGGCATCAAACTCGAGCTGTTCACCGACAACCCCGAACTCCGATTCGTCCCCGGCGCGGTCTTCCACCTGCAGGTGCCCGAGGACTCCCCGTGGTTCGGTCGCACGATCGTGATGCGCGAGCTCCGCTGGTTCAACGCGTCTCCCGTCGGCTTCTTCACGGAGATCACCGATCGCACGGCGGCCGAGGGGATCGTGAAGGCGATCCTGTGGATCGACGAGGAAACGGTGGCGCAGGGCGAAGAGGAGAATGCCTGGTACGACCACCAGCTGGTGGGTCTCGACGTCGTACGCGACGACGTCAAGGTCGGTTCCGTGGCCGAGGTGCAGCACTTCCCGGCGCAGGATCTGCTCGTCGTCTCGACGGATCGCGGCCAGGTGATGGTGCCGTTCGTCGAGGCCATCGTGCCGAGCGTGGACATGGAGGCCGGGGTGGTCCGGGTGACTCCGCCCACGGGGCTGTTCGAGGAGGCGCCGGAGATCCCGATCCCCGAGACCGACGGGTCCACGGGCGCTGCCGACGGCCCCGAGGACCTTTCCCGCGGAGAGCACGGCACCCGTGAAGATTGATGTCGTCACGATCTTCCCGGGCTACTTCGACGCGCTCGAGCTCTCATTGCTCGGCAAGGCGAAGACCCGGGGCCTGATCGACGTGCAGGTCCACGATCTGCGCGATTCCGCCCGTGACAAGCATCGCACCGTCGATGACACTCCCTCCGGCGGCGGCGCGGGCATGGTCATGAAACCCGAGCCCTGGGGCGCGGCGCTGGACGGAATCCTTTCGGCAGCCGACGGGAGCGACCACGACCCGCTCATCATCTTCCCCTCGCCCGCGGGCGACGTGTTCACCCAGCGCATGGCGCGCGAGCTCGCCACCGAGTCCCACCTCGTCTTCGGTTGCGGTCGGTACGAGGGGATCGATCAGCGGGTCTTCGACGAGTACGCCGAGCGCGGTCGGGTGCGGCTCGTCAGCATCGGTGACTACGTGCTCAACGGGGGAGAGGTCGCGTCGATCGCGATGATCGAAGCGATCGCACGGCTCATTCCCGGCGTCGTCGGCAATCCCGAGAGCCTGGTCGAGGAGTCGCACGAGGACGGGCTGCTCGAGTACCCGAGCTACACCAAACCGGCCGAGTGGCGGGATCGCGCGGTGCCGCCCGTGCTCCTGAGCGGAAACCACGCCGCCATCGAGTCGTGGCGCCGTGAGCAGAGCATCGAGCGCACGCGGCGGGTCCGCCCGGAGCTGCTGCCGGCGGAGCTCGGCGGCGAGCGGCGCGGACGCCACGCGGCGCCGTAGCACGCCGGTAGGCTGGGTGTATGCGTGATGTTCTCTCAGCCGTCATCGGCAAAGCGGTACGGCAGGTGGCGCGATTGCGCGGCGGCGGTTCGGCTCTGCCCGGACTGGTGATCGAGCGCATCGATCCCGGATTCCTCGCGCGCGTGCTCGGGCGACTGCCCTACGGGGTGATCGCCGTCAGCGGCACCAACGGCAAGACCACCACCACGAAGATGATCGTCGAGATCCTCGAGGCCAGCGGTCTGCGGGTGTTCACGAACCGCACCGGGTCGAACTTCTCGCGCGGCGTGGTCGCAGCGGCGATTCAGGAGTGCTCGGTCACCGGCCGACTCGACGCGGACGTGGCGGTCCTCGAGCTCGATGAGGCGCACGCGATGTACTTCATCGACCGGGTGCGCCCGCGATTCACGCTGCTGCTGAACGTGCTGCGAGATCAACTGGATCGCTTCGGCGAGATCGACGCCACGGCGCGGCTGCTGCAGCGCATCGCGGATGCCACGACCGAGGGGCTCATCGTCAATCGGGAGGATCGGCTCGTCGCGGCGATCGGACAGCAGACCCGGGAGCGCCTCTCCGACACTGCCGAGGTCCGCGAGTTCGGGCTGTCCGATGCGCTGCTGTCGACGTTCCCGAGCGACGATGACTTCCACGCCGCCGCGCTCCCGGTTCGCGAGGTCACCGCGGACGCCGACGTCACTCTCATCGGCCTCGGCGACCACGAGGCAACCTTCCTGATCGACGGCGAGTCGCATCACACCGGGTTGAAACTCGAAGGCCTCTACAACACCTTCAACGCCGCCGCGGCGCTCTCAACGGTGCGCATGGTGCTCGAGCGAGGTCCGATTGCGGGCCGAACGGCCGAGGCCCATCCCTCTGCCTCGATCCCGGATCTGCTCCAGGCGCTGGCCGAAGTGCGCCCGGCCTTCGGCCGCGGCGAGCAGCTGCAGCTCGACGGCCAGCCGCTCGAACTGGTGCTCGTCAAGAACCCCGCCGGGTTCCGGCTCGGCCTCGCCTCGTTCGACCCCGAGGGGGTCTCCGCGATGATCGCGATCAACGATCAGTACGCGGATGGGCGCGACATGTCGTGGCTCTGGGACGTCGAATTCGGGTCCCTCGCCTCCGCCGGGGTGGACATGGTGAGCGGGACGCGAGCCTGGGACATGGCGCTCCGGCTCGAGCACGACGAGGTGCCCGTCGCGGCGGTCGAGGAGGACCTGTCGCGGGCACTGCAGGCGTTCCGGTCGGCGACCACCGGACGGCCGCGGCGGATCTACTGCACTTACACGGCGATGCTTGCACTCCGCAAGGAGCTCGCCGTGCTGACCGACGTGGAGGACATCTGGTGAGCACCCCCGAACTCGTCATCGCCTCGCTCTACCCGCGCGACATGAACATCTACGGCGATCGTGGCAACGTGCTGGCGCTGAGCCGGCGCGCGGAGGCCCAGGGCTTCTCCCCGCGCGTCGTCGAAGTCAACCCGGGTGATCCACTGCCCGCCGACCTGGATATCGTCATCGGCGGTGGCGGACAGGATTCCGGGCAGGGGCGCGTGGCGCTCGATCTCGCGGCACGCGGCGATCAGGTGCGGGATCTCGCAGCCGACGGGACCCCCATGCTCATGGTGTGCGGGCTCTACCAGCTCTTCGGTCATCGCTTCACCACCTACACGGGGGAGGAGCTGGTCGGCATCGGGGTGCTCGACGTCGAAACCCGCGGTGGCGACACCCGCATGATCGGCAACATCGTGCTCGAGTCGGCCGAGTTCGGGGAGATCATCGGATACGAGAATCACAGCGGCGACACGACGCTCGGCCCCGGGTCGCAGCCGCTCGGCCGGGTCGTGCAGGGTGCCGGCAACAATCCGCGCGACGGCGTCGAGGGGGCGCGGACCGCCAATGTCATTGGCAGCTACCTGCACGGGTCCCTGCTGCCGAAGAACCCCGCGCTCAGCGACTTCCTGATCGGGGAGGCTGCGCGGCGTCGCTACGGGAAATTCACTCCGGTCGCCGAGGTGAACGAGACCGTCACCCGCGCTCGTGCCAGCGCCAAGCGGCGCCCGCGGTGACGCGTTGACGGGGCCCGATATCGCCCGCATCGCGCGCATTTCCGCGGCCTGATCGGATCCGTCAGAAAAAGTTCGTCACACTGGGAATATCCACGCGCATGTAATAGTTGACCCACTGTGAACCTCACACTTCGACGAAAGGCCAACCATGAGCATCACCGCTGAGCAGATCCCCGGCTACCGCACCGGCACCTGGACGATCGACCCCACGCACTCCGAGGTGGGCTTCTCGGTCCGTCACCTCGCGATCAGCAAGGTCAAGGGCAAGTTCGAGAACTTCGACGCCACGTTCGTCACCGCGGAGAACCCGCTCGACTCGACCGTCACCGCTTCGGCAGAGGTCGCCTCCGTGAACACCAACGAGAAGAACCGCGACGGTCACCTGCGCACCGGCGATTTCTTCGCTGCTGAGGAGTTCCCCCAGCTCACCTTCGTCTCCACCGGTGCACGCGAGGACGGCGGGGACTTCCTGGTCGACGGCGATCTCACGCTGCGCGGCGTGACGAAGCCCGTCACCTTCACGCTCGAGTTCGGCGGCTTCGGCGAGGACGCCTACGGCAACTACAAGGCGGGCTTCACCGCCTCGACCGTGATCAAGCGCGAGGACTTCGGTCTGAGCTGGAACGCACCCCTCGAAAAGGGCGGCCTCCTCCTCGGCTCCGACGTCACCATCACGCTCGACGTCCAGGCCGCACTCCAGGCCTAGACCTCATCGCGACGCACGCAGCGGGCCCGGATCCATCGATCCGGGCCCGCTGCGTGCGTGCGGAGCCTAGAGCTCGAGGTCCCCGGTGATCCGGCCGCGCACCCGGCGCAGATCCTCCATGAGCGAACCGATCAGGACCCAGTGGTCCGGGTGCGGGCGCGGGATCGTGTACGGCGCGGTGAGTGCTGCGGGTTCGGGGGCGCGGTCGTCCGGGGCGTCCGGGTGGACGAGCAGCTCGAGATCGTGCGCGGCGCGGCGCATCTCCTCGGCCATGCCGACCACCGACGGATCCGTCACGAGATCGGCGGCATACAGATCGTAGAGTGCTCGCGCCATGCCGATCACCTGCGTCACGATGGGCTGCAGGCGCTGGAACAGCGCGTCGTCGTCGGCGAGGCCCTGGCGGTGGCGGCTGCTGCGCGGATTCAGGCGGAGGCTCTCGCGGGCCTGCCGCAGCAGACCGTGCACCCGCGTCCGCTCGGTCTGCAGCTGCCGCGCCTCGGCGTACATCTCGGCGAGCCAGGCCTCATCCCGGGCTTCAGCCAGGCTGTCGGCCAGTCGGCGCAGCACGAGCGCGGTCTGCTCGGTCAGACCCGCGATCGCCGTGTGCACCGAGGAGGTGCGGACCGGGGCGACCACGAGCGCGTTGATCGCCACGCCGATTGCCGCACCGATGGCGGTCTCGATGAGGCGCTCGAATCCGTAGCCGAGCTGCAGGCCGCCGAGCGCAATCATGAGCAGTGCGCTGATCGCGACCTGGTTCGTGGAGGTAGGGGTCATGCGGAAGAGCCAGCCGACGCCCATCGAGACGATGATCGCTGCGATGAAGAGCCACGCCTGCGGACCGAACACCGCCCCGGCGCCGAGGGCCACCGAGACCCCTAGCAGCACACCCACGACCCGCTCGATGCCGCGGGTGAGCGACTGGTCGATGTTGTCCTGCATCACGATGAGCGCGGCGATGGCGCCGAAGATCGGCAGCTGCTCGGGGAAGATCGCGAGGCATACGAACCAGGTGAGGATCGCGGACGCCGCGCCCTTCAGCAACTGCAGCAGCGAGGGCCGCATCGGCACCGTGAACCGCCCCGTGAGGCGACGCTCGACGCGTCGCCAGGGCCGGGTCGGCGGACCGCTCACAGCAGGCCCAGTTTGCGCAGTTCTTCTCGCAGCCGCGCGCCGTCCGGGCCGTAGACCCACGGCACTCCGCTCGTGCTCCGGTGCAGTCGCGCCTTCGAGCGACCACCGGCGAGCACGGCCTCACCGACCGTCAGCTGCCGGATCGCGACGGCCGCGACGTTCTCCGGGTGCGCCGTGGCGAACTCGTGGTACAGCGACTCGTCGTGCTGCCCATCGTCGCCGAAGAGCACCCAGCTGACGTCGGGGAACTCGGACGCGAGCCGCTTCAGCTCGCGCTGCTTGTGCTCGCGACCGCTGCGGAACCAGCGGTCATGCGTCGGCCCCCAGTCGGTGAGGAGGAGCGGCCCCATCGGATACAGGTTGCGCGCGAGGAAGCGGCTGAGCGCCGGCGCGGCGTTCCAGGCGCCCGTGGAGAGGTACAGCACGGGGGAGCCCGGGTGGGCGGCGACGAGGTGATCGAGCATCACGGCCATGCCGGGGGTGGCGGATCGCGCGTGCTCGTCGAGCACAAAACTGTTCCAGGCCGCAACGAACGGCTTCGGGAGCGCCGTGGTCAGGATCGTGTCGTCGACGTCGGAGATGATCCCGATCCGCGCGGACGGGTCGATGATGTTCACGGGGGCGTCCGCCGCTTCGCTGTCGCCCGCCTGCAGCGTCACGGTGTGCCAGCCGGGGGCGAGGGACACGGGGATGTTCGCGTCGATCACCCCACCGCGATCCGCGACCACCTCGGTCACGGGCGTGCCATCGATCAGCACGCGCACGGGCTGGTGCGGCACCGAGAGGCTCGTGAAGGTCCGCCAGCCGCGCACTCGGGACACCTCGGCCACGTCGGGTCGGAACCGCGTGTGCTCACGCGTCTCCGGCTTCAGGTAGAGCACCCGGCCGAGCACGCGCACCCATTCGGTCGAGCCGTACCCGATGTAGGGGATCACGGAGGGGGTCTTGCCCCGCGAGATCGCTCGGCGCGCACGACGGCCGTGCAGCCAGTCCTCCAGCCGCGCCGCGAATCGAGGCCGCGTATCGGGCTGGTCGGGCGAAGTCACCCCCACAGTCTACGGGGCGCTCACCCGCGCGCCTGAGTGCGGTGCCGCGCGCCGCGCGCAGAGGCGGCCCGCACAACTAGCTTCACGTCGAGACGGATTCGCAGCCAACTCTCAGAGAGATTAGAATCGGGGTGATCGGTCGCCGACCGATAGCTCCGGCGAGAATGACCATCTCGTGGCGGATCTCACTAAGGGAGTGCTGCTCCTCGGGTGAGGCGCGGCGTTCTTCGTTCAGGAGCAACTATGGACGAATTTCTCGACCCGCTGTCTCTCGCTCGCTGGCAGTTCGGGCTCACCACGCTCTACCACTTCATCTTCGTGCCGCTCACGATCGGCATGGCGCTCATCGTCGCGATCCTGCAGACCGTCTGGGTCCGCACCGGCAAGGAGAAGTACCTCCGGCTGACGCGACTCTTCGGCAAGATCTTCCTGATCAACTTCGCGATGGGCGTCGTCACCGGCATCGTGCAGGAGTTCCAGTTCGGCATGAACTGGTCCAACTACTCCCGCTTCGTCGGCGACATCTTCGGCGCGCCGCTCGCTATGGAGGGACTCATCGCCTTCTTCTTCGAGGCGACCTTCATCGGGCTCTGGATCTTCGGCTGGGACAAGCTGCCGAAGAAGATCCACCTGCTGACCATCTGGTTCGTGTGGCTCGGGAGCGTGGCCTCCGCCTACTTCATCCTGGCTGCGAACGCGTTCATGCAGAACCCGGTGGGCTTCGAGATCAACGAGGAGCGCGGCCGGGCCGAACTCCTCGACATCGGCGCCGTGCTCACGAACCCGGTCGCGGTGACCCAGTTCCCCCACACCATCTTCGCGGCGACGATGTTCGCCGGCACCGTGATGGTCGCGGTCGCCGCCTGGCACCTGCAGCGCGGGCAGTTCGTCGATGAGATGCGGACCACGCTCCGACTCGGCGCGTGGACGAACATCATCGCCTTCATGGGCGTCGGATTCACCGGTCACTCGCTCGGCATGGTCATGACCGAGACGCAGCCGATGAAGATGGCCGCGGCGGAGGCGCTCTACGACACGGCCTCCGGCGCAGACGCGTCCTTCTCCGTCTTCAGCCTCGGCACCCCCGATGGTGCGCACGAGATCTTCTCGATCCGGATCCCGTACCTGCTCTCGTTCCTCTCCAACGGCACGTTCGACGGGTCCGTCGAGGGCATCCGGGATCTGCAGGCGGAATACACGGAGCTCTACTGCGGTGGTGCGGACAGCCTCCTGACCTGCCCCACCGACGGGCAGTTCGCGCCCATCATCTGGGTCACGTACTGGGCCTTCCGCTGGATGATCGGCCTCGGCGCACTCGCCGCGCTCGTCTCCGCGGTGGGGCTCTGGATCACCCGCAAGAACACGGAGCTTCCGCGCTGGGTGTGGAAGGTCGCGATCTGGACCGCGCCGATCCCGATGCTCGCCTCGCTCGTCGGCTGGGTCTTCACGGAGATGGGGCGTCAGCCCTGGATCGTATTCGGTGTGATGACGACGGAGAACGGCGTGTCACCCGGTGTACCGGGCTGGGCGGTGCTGATCTCCCTCATCGTCTTCACGATCGTCTACGGCGGTCTCGCCGTGGTCGAGTTCAAGCTCATCACGAAGGCCGCGAAGGAAGGCCCACCCGAGATCCCGCGGGCCTCGGGCGACGACACGACCGGCGAACCCGACCAGCAGCAGCTGGGCACGGTCTACTAGGAGGACAGGAACATGGAACTCACCACCATTTGGTTCTTCATCGTCGGCGTGCTGCTCATCGGCTACTTCGTGCTCGACGGCTTCGACTTCGGCGTCGGCATGTCGCTCCCGTTCCTGGGGCGCGACAACACCGACCGCCGGGTCATCATCAACACCATCGGGCCGGTCTGGGATCTCAACGAGACCTGGCTGATCGTCGCGGGCGCTTCGCTCTTCGCGGCCTTCCCCGAGTGGTACGCCACGATGTTCTCAGGCTTCTACCTCGCGCTGCTGGTGATCCTCGTCGCGCTCATCCTCCGCGGGGTGTCGTTCGAGTACCGCCACCTCGGGAAGGGGCAGCGCTGGACGCGCTGGTTCGACCAGTTTATCTTCTGGGGTTCCGTCGTCCCGCCGCTGCTCTGGGGTGTTGCCTTCGCGAACCTCGCGCAGGGCGTGCCGATCGTGCCGATGGACAACGGGGGATGGATCTACGAGGGCACCCTGCTCACGCTGCTGAACCCCTACGGCCTGCTGGGCGGCCTCACGATGCTGCTCCTCACCTTCACGCACGGGCTCGTATTCATCTCCCTGAAGACCGCGGGCGACATCCGCGACCGGGCGCGCGCGATGGCGAAGGGCGTGGGCCTCGTGACGATCGTGGCGGGCGCCGGTTTCTTGATCTGGACCGTGCTGCAGCACCTCGACAGCCCGACCCTCTGGGTCATCGTGCTCTGCGCGATCGTCGCTGCGGTGTCGCTGATCGGCGCCTGGGTCGCGAACGCCGTCGGTCGCGAGGGCTGGGCCTTCACGGGCAACGCCACGGCGATCGTCTTCGCGCTGCTCGCGATCTTCATGTCGATGTTCCCGTACCTCATGCACTCCAGCGTCGATCCGGCGTACTCGATGTCGATCGAGGGTGCGGCCAGCTCGCCCCGGACCCTGGAGCTCATGACCTGGGTCGCGGTGTTCACGCTGCCGCTGGTGCTCGCGTACCAAGCGTGGACGTACTGGATCTTCCGCAAGCGCCTCACCCGGGAGTCGATCCCGGTCGACGCGCACTGAGCCTGCGGTAGATTTGGTGCTGGATCCACTCGCGGAGCGGCCGCAGCGGCCCCCGCGATGGATCCGGCACCGCTCCCAGGCGAGACAGGACACGGCATGAAACCCCTCGACCCGAGGCTGCTGCGCTATGCGCGGGCGGCGCGCGGTGTGTTCGCGGCGGGTGGAATCCTCGGTCTCCTTCGCACGCTCGCGATCATCGTGTGGAGCTGGGCGCTCGCGCAGCTCATCACGATCGTGGTCCTGCCCATGATCGGAGCGCCGACCGGGCGCGTGGCCGAGGGGGCGTTCCCGACCTCGGATCTCTGGTGGGTGCTGCTCGTGGCCGGTGCGGCGCTGCTCCTGCGCTCCGCGGCCGCCTGGGGCATGGACACGGTCGCCGCACGCGGTGCGGTGCGGGTGAAGTCCCAGCTGCGCGGGGCCGCGCTCGACGCGCTCGACGCGGCATCACCTGAGCGTGAGGACGAACGCTCGGACGCGGAGCTCGCGACGTCGCTGGGGCGCGGCCTCGACGCCCTCGACGGGTACTTCTCGGGCTACGTGCCGCAGTTGATCCTGACCGCGATCGCAACGCCCCTGCTGATCCTCGTGCTCCTCCTCGCGGACCCGGTGAGCGCGATCACGGTCATCATCGTGTTCCCCATCATCCCGGTCTTCATGATCCTGATCGGGTTCGCGACCCAGGCGGTGCAGGATCGCCAGTGGGCGCAGCTGCAGCACCTCTCGGCGTCGTTCCTCGATGTCGTCACGGGGCTCGCCACACTCAAGATCTTCCGCCGGGAGGCTCGCCAGTCCGCGCGCATCGCCCGCGAGACGGAGGAGTACCGCTCGCGCACGATGACCGTGCTCCGCGTCACCTTCCTCTCGGGATTCGTGCTCGATCTCGCCGGTACTTTCTCCATCGCCCTCGTCGCGGTGACCGTGGGCACGCGCCTCGTCAACGGCGAGTTCCCGCTCGGGCTCGGCCTCTTCGTGCTGCTGCTCCTGCCCGAGGTGTTCATCCCGATCCGCCAGGTCGGCGCCGCGTTCCACGCGTCGACCGAGGGGCTCTCCGCCTCGACCGAGGTGTTCGAACTCATCGAGCGCGAGCGGCGCCCGCTCGACGCGCCGATCGCGGGGCACCCGGGTGCAGCCGCCGCTCGCACGGGCCTCCGCTTCGACGCGGTCGAGATCCTCCGCAGCGGCCGGCCGGTCTCGTCCCCGGTGTCGTTCTCGGTCGCGCCCGGAGAGGTCGTTGCGCTCGCCGGGCCCTCGGGAGCGGGCAAGTCCACACTCCTGGCCGGGGTGCTCGGGTTCGTCGCTCCCGCGCGCGGACGCATCTCGGGTCCGGCGGACATCGCCTGGTCCGGGCAGCGGCCCGGACTCCTGCAGGGATCGGTCGCGGAGAACGTTGCGCTGGGCGATCCCGAACCCGATGATCTGCTCGTCGCACGGGCGCTCTCCGCCGCGGCGATCCCGGAGCTCGACCCCAGCACCTTGCTTGGCGCCGGCGGGGCCGGACTGTCCGGGGGTCAGGCTCAGCGGGTCGGGATCGCGCGGGCCCTCTATCGCGCGTGGCGGCGCGACGCCGACGTGCTGCTCCTCGACGAGCCGACCTCCGCGTTGGACGCCGAGACGGAGGCCGCGGTGTGCCGCGCCCTCCGCGCTGAGGCCGAGGGCGGTCGCGGGGTGCTCGTCGTGAGCCATCGCCGGCCTGTGCTCGAGTCTGCAGACCGGGTCGTCGAGCTCACCGCCACCCCCTCGGGGGTGCACGCGTGAGCGGGGCACCGAGGGCCGACTCGACGGGCACGGGCCGCGAGGCAGTGCTCGCGCGAGCGATGCCGCGGCTCGGGCGCCGCCTGCCCGGTCTGAGTTTCGGCGTGCTCGCCGATCTGTCGGTGGTGGGGCTGCTCGCGCTCAGCATGTGGCTCATCGTGCGCGCGGGGGATCAGCCCCCGATCCTGCACCTGACGTTTGCGATCGTGGGGGTGCGCGCACTGGCGATCGGGCGGGCGGTCTTCCGCTACACCGAGCGTCTGTTCAGCCACGATGCGGCGCTCGCGCAGCTGGCGACGCTCCGCGCGGAGACCTTCACGGCGCTCATTCCGCGCGTGCCGGGTGCGATCGAGGGGCAGCGTCGCGGCGAGGTGCTGGCCGCGTTCGTGGACGACGTCGACCAGCTGCAGGACGAGCCGCTCCGGGTGCGCCAGCCGCTGATCGTCAGCGGGATCGTCGTGGGGCTCAGCCTCGTGCTCGTCGCGCTCGTGTCCGTTCCGGCGGCGCTCGTGCTGACCGGACTGCTCGGGGCGTCGCTGGCCGTGGCCGTCTGGTGCTCCGAGCGGATCGCGGGGGCCAGCGATCGGGAGCTGAGCGCGGCCCGCGCCGCACTTGTCGATTCTCTGCTCGAGCGCTTCGCCGCCGCCGAGGTGCTGGCCGCGTTCGGCGCGATCGGGGAGCAGCGCGCTCGGATCGCGGCCTGCGAATCCCGGCTCGCGCGGGCCCAGCTGCGCCGGAGCCGGGCTGCGGGACTCACCGGGGCCGTGCTCGCGCTCGGGTCGGGGGCGGCGTCACTGGCCGTGCTCTGGCTCCTCATGCCCCGGGTGGGCGACAGCCTGAGCACCGCCCTCTTCGCCGCCGCGGTCGTCGTGCCCGCGGCCGTCTTCGAGATCAGCGCTCAGATTCCCGCGGCGCTGGCCGCCCGTCGCGCGGTGCGATCGAGCGCGGACCGGGTGGCGTCGCTCACCGAGGCACCATTGCCCGCGGAGATCCCGCACGAGCCCGGCGCGGTCGATGATGTTCCGTCGCAGGTCGCCGGTGATCCCGCAGCACCCCTCGTTGCGGTCGCGTCGCTGGCCGCCCGCCACCCGGGAGCGTCGGCAGATGCGGTGCGCGACGTGTCGTTCGAACTCCGCGCGGGGGAGACGCTCGTGATCACCGGGGAGAGCGGGGCGGGCAAGAGCACGCTTGCCCTCGCCCTCGTGCGGTTCCTCGCGTATCGCGGCAGCTATCGACTGCGCGGTGTCGAGGCCGACACGCTCTCGGGGCCGCAGGTCCGCGCGATCGTCGGGCTGTGCGAGCAGTCGCCGCACCTCTTCGATGCGGATCTGCGGCAGAACCTGAAGTTCGCGCGTGAGGGCGCAAGCGACGACGAGCTGCTCGCGGTGCTCGCGCGTGTGGGGCTGGCGGAGTGGGCCACCGATCGCGGTGGGCTCGACACACGGGTGGGGGAGCAGGGGGCGCTCGTCTCCGGCGGTCAGGCGCAGCGCATCGCACTGGCCCGCGCGATCCTCGCGGACTTCCCGGTGGTCGTGCTCGACGAACCGACGGCCGGCGTCGATCGTGAGGTGGCGGACCGTCTGCTGCGCGACCTGCTCGGCGCCGTGCCCGATGATCGTGCGGTGATCCTGATCACGCACACCGAACTCCCCGCGGAGATCCAGAGCGCCCGGCTGCACCTACCGAGCCGTCGGTAGCGTTGCCTCGACGGGCTCCCAGCTGCGGTCGAGTGCCGCCCGGAACCAGGCGAGGCGATCCTGATCCGCGTCACGCGTCGGATGGCCGTCGACCGTCGTGACCACGCGGATGCCGTGCAGCGCGTTCACGGCCCAGACCTCGGCGTCGCCCAACTCCGCCGGCGAGACGGCGGCCTCGCGAAGTGAGCCGTCCTCGAGCGGGGAGCGCCGTGCGGCGTCGGTGATGAGCGACTCGGTGACCGAAGGCACCCGCGCACCGGGCCCGTCCTGCGGGTCGGCGACGCGCACGCCGCGCGCATCACCAGGCCGCCACCAGATCAGGCTCGTGGTCGCGCCCTCGAGCACGTTCCCCTCCGCGTCGATCAGCAGCGCCTCCGCTCCGAGCGTTCGGTTGAGAGCCGCCAGTCGCTCCAGATTCGGTCCCTTCCGCCCGGGATCGACGAGTGCGACGCCGGGTGCCGTGCGCAGCGCGAGTTCGCGTCCGAGAGGCGGTGCGGGGCGCAGCGTGAGGCCGAGCTCCGGGGCACCGGCGGTGCGACGGGCCTCGAGTCGCGGAAAGCCGGGACCGAACGCGGCGATGCGGTGTGCGGCGTCCCGCAGAAACGCGTCGAGCTCCGCGTCTGACGGGGCCGAGGCCGCGTCGGTCGAACCCGCGGTCGCGGCGGTGACGGCGCGGCGGAAGCGCGCGAGGTGCCGAGTCCAGCCTCGTACCTCCGCGGCGCCGGTCACCGGGTGGGTGCGCACGCGGAAGGAGTCCGCGGCCACGAATCCAGATGTGGGGTCCGAAGAGGCGGCTGTCGGTGTCCTGGGATCCGGGGACACGGGTTCTGAAGCTGTCATGCGTCCGCCGCATCGGTGACGGGGGCGAGCACCGAATAGTCGCGCGGCATCGGCGTGCGGCCGGTGAGCGCGAGCAGCAGGTCGGGTCCGTCGCCGCGTTGGATCGCGAGGCTCGTGGCAGTCCGCGTGGCATCGCGCAGCGACGCAGCTGGGAGCGCGGGGAGCGGGACTTCGTCGGTGATGCGGTGCACGGCCGCCCGGAGATCCAGGCCGTGGACGACGAGTTCGAAGGTCCGCGTGCGCACGTACTCCCGCAGGGGCATGCCCCCGACGATGGTGGTGACGCTGGGTTCCTGCCCTGCCGCAGCTCCGTCGCGACGCGCGTTCGCGAGATCCACCCGGGCGGTGCGCACAAGATCGCTGATGGCCGCCGCGGGATCCGATCCGAGCGCTCGACCCGCGGTCACTCCGCGGGCGTACACGGAATCACCGTCCGACTCCGCGTCGGTGGTCGCGGCGTCGCGTGCCGCAGCGCGTGCCGCGGTCGCGACGAAGTACGCCTCCGCGCTCGGGCACTCCACGTGCGGGGCCGGCGTTCCGAGCGCCCGAGTCAGTGTGGAGAGCGCGCGACCCGTGTGACCGACGAGGTCGCGCACGCACCAGTCGCCCAGACCGGGGGCCGTCCACCCGTCACTCGGGATGCGCTGGACCAGCGCCGCGAACCACGCGGCCGCATCGCCGAAGCTCTCGTCGATCTCCGCAGCCGGGTCCATGCGGCGAGCGTATCATCGCGCAGCCACTACGCTGGGAGCGTGGAAGAGCCGCAGCAGCGCGGGCCCGCGGTGCGCGAGGTGCCCTACCCCGACGACGTCGCCGCGATCGCACGCCGTCTCGAGTCGGCTCCGGCCTGGTGCTGGCTCGACGGCGGGTTCGGTGATGACGCCGACTGGAGCTACCTCGCCATCGCCTCGGAGGTGCGGACGGCTGCGAGGGGCGGAGAGCAGCGCTTTCTCGAGGATCTGCGTGCGGCGGCGTCGGTTTCTTCGGCTCCCGTCGAGCCCTCGGCGTTCTCAGCTTCTTCTGCCGCCGACCTCACCGGGTTTACCGGCGGCTGGGTCGCGGCCCTCGGGTACGAGTTCGGGGTGGCGTTGCTCGGCCTCGACCCTGCCGAGGACGACGCCGAGCCCGCGTTTGCACTGCGGATCGAGACCGTGCTCGCGATCCACCACGCGACTCGTCGAGCGGAGCTCCGTGGCACCGATGCTGCGTCCCTCGATCGGTGGTGGGTGCGGTTCGGAGCGGAACTGCCGAGTTCAGAGCTGGGGGAGGTCTCCACGGGGCAACGGTCCTGGGCGTCGGACCTGCCGCGTGCGAAACCCACCGCGGCGCACTGGCGACAGTCCGATGCGTCCTACGCGGCCCAGGCCTCCGCGTGCCAGCGGAAGATCGTGGACGGGGAGTCGTATGTGCTGTGCCTCACCGACACCGCCGAGCTGGAGGGCGTGTCGACCCCGCCCCTCGACCTCTTTCTGCGCCTTCGCGGCCGCGGGGGTGCCATCCGTGGTGCCGTCATCGTCGCGGGCGACCGTGCTCTCGTCAGCGCGAGCCCCGAGCGCTTCCTGAGCGTGCAGGACCGCACCGTGTCGACGCACCCCATCAAGGGCACGCGCCCGCGCAGCGCTGATCCCGCAGCCGACGCCCGACTGGCCGCAGACCTTGCCGCCGACCCGAAGGAGCGGGCCGAGAACCTGATGATCGTGGACCTCATGCGCAACGACCTCAGCCGGGTGTGCGAACCCGGTTCCGTGGGGGTCGACGGCTTCCTCCGGGTCGAGTCCCACCCGCACGTGCATCAGCTCGTGAGCACGGTCTCGGGCCAGCTGCGCGCGGGCCTCGACGCGGTCGACGCCATCGCTGCCGCGTTCCCCGGGGGATCGATGACGGGTGCGCCGAAGCGTCGGGCCGTCGAGATCCTCGGCGCCCTGGAGGGGGGCCCGCGCGGCCTCTACTCGGGATGCTTCGGGTGGGTCGATGCGCGAGGGGACCTCGAACTCGCCATGACGATCCGCTCGATCGAGCTTCGTGGACTACGCGGACCGGCGGCCGACCGAAGTGCGCGCGTCGGAGCCGGTGGTGGGGTGACGGCGGACTCGGATCCCGAGTCCGAGCTTCGGGAGAAGCACCTGAAAGCCGCGCCACTCCTCGCCGCGCTCCGCGGGGCCGACCCGAGCAGCGAATAACGGTAGTCTGGGTGTGAGTGTGCCTGCGGCGCGGGCACGGTGAGTTCAACCAGATCGAGGTGTGTGTGACCGAGCAGCAGGGCCGCGAGGCCGAGGGCTACGACTTCCAGGCGATCCAGGATCGCTGGCTTCCCGTCTGGGAGCAGTTGAAGCCTTTTGAGGTCGGCCAGGACGCGGGTGCCGACGGTGCCGCGGCCAAGCCGACGAAGTACGTGCTCGACATGTTCCCGTACCCCTCCGGCGACCTCCACATGGGCCACGCTGAGGCGTTCTGCTTCGGCGACGTTCTTGCGCGATACTGGCGCGGGCAGGGCTACGACGTGCTGCACCCGATCGGCTGGGACTCGTTCGGACTGCCGGCGGAGAACGCGGCGATCAAGCGCGGCGTCGATCCGCGCGACTGGACCTACGCGAACATCGACCAGCAGAAGGCGTCCTTCCGGGTCTACGCGCCGTCGTTCGACTGGAGCCGCGTGCTGCACACGAGCGACCCCGAGTACTACAAGTGGAACCAGTGGATCTTCTTGAAGATGTACGAGAAGGGCCTCGCCTACCGGAAGGCCAGCTGGGTCAACTGGGACCCGATCGATCAGACCGTGCTCGCGAACGAGCAGGTGCTGCCCGACGGCACCTCGGAGCGCTCGGGTGCGATGGTCGTGAAGAAGAAGCTGACGCAGTGGTACTTCCGCATCACGGACTACGCGGATCGTCTGCTCGACGACCTCGACCAGCTCGAGGGCAAGTGGCCGACCAAGGTGCTCAACATGCAGCGCAACTGGATCGGCCGCTCGCGTGGCGCGGAGGTCGAGTTCGAGATCGAGGGCCGCAGCGCGAAGGTGCCCGTGTTCACGACGCGTCCCGACACGCTCCACGGTGCGACCTTCATGGTCGTGGCCCCCGATGCCGATCTCGCCGCTGAGCTCGCCGCCGGTGCGTCGCCGGAGGTGCGCATGCAGTTCCAGGCATATCTGGAGCAGACGCAAAAGCAGACCGAGATCGAGCGGCAGAATGCGGACCGCGAGAAAACCGGTGTGTTCCTCGACCACTTCGCCGTGAACCCGGTCAACGGGGAGCGCATTCCCGTGTGGGCATCCGACTACGTGCTCGCCGATTACGGCCACGGTGCGATCATGGCGGTCCCGGCGCACGATCAGCGCGACCTCGACTTCGCGCGGACGTTCGAGCTGCCCGTCCGGGTCGTGGTCGACGTGCGTGACGCCGACGGTGCCCAGCTCGCGGATCCGGCGGAGAGCGGGATCGCGACGTCTGGCGACGGTGTGGTGGTGAACTCCGGTGAGCTCGACGGCCTCGGCAAAACGGAGGCCATCGCGCGGGCGATCGAGATCCTCGAGGCCCGCGGCACCGGCCGCGCGACCACGACCTACCGGCTCCGCGACTGGCTCATCTCGCGGCAGCGCTACTGGGGCACGCCGATCCCGATCCTGCACGCCGAGGACGGTTCGATGCAGCCGGTGCCCGAGGCCGCGCTGCCCGTCGAACTGCCGTCCACGGAGGGGCTCGACCTGAAGCCGAAGGGCACCTCGCCCCTCGGCGGTGCCGAACGGTGGTCGACGGTGATCGACCCGGAGACCGGCGCCAAACTCACTCGCGACCCGGACACGATGGACACCTTCGTCGACAGCTCCTGGTACTACTTCCGGTTCCTCTCGGCGAACGACAGCACGCAGGCGTTCGATCCGGAGCAGGCGAAGAAGTGGGCCCCCGTCGATCAGTACGTGGGTGGAGTGGAGCATGCGATCCTCCACCTGCTGTACTCGCGCTTCATCACGAAGGTGATGCACGACCTCGGGTACATCGACTTCGAAGAGCCGTTCATCGAAATGCTCAACCAGGGCATGGTGCTGCTCGACGGTGCGAAGATGTCGAAGTCCAAGGGCAACCTCGTGGAGTTCGCGTCGGAGCTGCGGGATCACGGCGCCGATGCGCTGCGGGTGACCCTCGCCTTCGCCGGGCCGCCGGAAGACGACATCGACTGGGCCGACGTCTCGGTGCAGGGATCCGCGAAGTTCCTCGCCCGCGCGTGGCGCGTGGCAGACGACGTGGCGAGCCCGGCTGGGGTCGACTTCGCGGGCGGCGACGCCGGACTGCGCAAGCACACCCACCACCTGCTCGCGGACGCCCCCGGGCTCATCGAGTCGTACAAGTTCAACGTGGTCGTGGCGCGCCTCATGGATCAGGTCAACGTGACCCGCAAGGCGATCGACTCCGGAGCCGGCGCGGCGGACCCCGCCGTCCGCGAGTCGGCCGAGGCGATCGCCGTGATCCTCTCGCTCTTCGCGCCGTACGCGGCGGAGGACATGTGGGCGAAGCTCGGTCACGAGCCGACCGTGGCGCTCGTGACGTGGCCGACTGCGGACCCGGCGCTGCTCGTGGAGAACGAGGTGACGATGGTCGTCCAGGTCGACGGCAAGGTGCGGGATCGGCTCACGCTGCCCGCCTCCGTGAACGAGGCGGAGGCGGAGGCCGCTGCTCGTGCATCGGCCGGGGTGCAGCGCGCGATCGGGGACCGTCAGGTGGTCAACGTCGTGGTGCGCGTGCCGAAGATCGTGAGCATCGCGACGAAGCCGGCGTAGGTTGGAGCGGTTCGGGCTGACGTGAGGCCCGCACCGGTGCTGTTCCCGGGGGCGTTGTCCGCTCACCTGGGGTGATCTGTGCCGCACCGGTCTGCGGTGTCCACAGATGGGGTTCCGTCGACCGCTCGGGCGCGATCGCCGCCTAGCGTGGCGGCATGCGACTCTCACTGACACCCGACGCCGAGCTCACGACCCCTTCCGGCGGCCCACCGTCCGACGACGTCCCATCGTCCGAGACGATCCTCGACCGGGGCCTGTGGCGGGCTCGCGAGAGCGCACCGTCGGGCTCTGGCGCGCCCGATCCGCTCGAGTGGGTACCTGCGCCGTCCCTCCGCGAGCGGATTTTCCGAGCGGTGTCGATCCCCGCGGTGGCGGGCGGCGCGGTGTTCGTCGCCGCGGTGGTGATCGCGATCATCGTGACGGTGCTGCAGGTCCGCCCGGCCGAGTCGCTGTCGGCCGGGAACGGCGCCCTTGCTGAGTCCACGGGGGCGATGGTCGAAGCGGCACCGGGCGAGGGCAGTTCCGGCGGATCCGACGCCGGCACGACGACCGACTCGAACGCCCCGGTCGCCGCGCCTGCGAGCGGGGGCGGGGACGGCACGGGCGCGGCGGCCGGACGCGTGACCGTGCACGTGGTGGGTGAGGTCGTGCGTCCAGGCGTGTTGGAGGTCGCCGCGGGAACGCGTGTCGGGGAGCTCGTTGACGCAGCCGGTGGCGCCACCGACGCGGCAGTGCTCGCCGCGGTCAATCTCGCTCGCCCGGTCGTCGACGGGGAGCAGGTCGTGATTCCGAATGCCGATTTGGTCGCGACGGGCGGCGGCGCGCTGGGCAGCTCGGCAGCGGCCGGTGCGCCTCCGGGGGCGGCATCTTCGGACTCCAATGGAGCTCCGACCGTCGTCAACCTGAACACCGCGGATCTCGGTGCGCTCGACACACTGCCGGGGGTCGGCCCCGCGATCGGGCAGCGCATTCTCGACTGGCGCCAGGCCAATGGAGTCTTCAGCTCCGTCGATCAGCTGCTGGACGTTCCCGGGGTCGGGGAGAAGATGCTGGGAGCGCTGCGCGCGCAGGTGACGGTGTGAATCGGGCGCCGCCCGGGTCGTGGCGTCTCCTGAGTGCCGCAGCCGTGGCGTGGGCGCTGGCCGCGTGCGCAGTGACTGCGCAGAGCGCGGCGGGGAATGGTGGCGGCTTCGGGTTCGGTCCGTGGATCGCCGGGATCGCGGCGGCCCTCGGGTGCGTGCTGTGGAGATGGTTCCCCGGCGCCTGGCGCGTGACGGTACTCGGGTGCGCGGTACTCGTGCTCCTCGGTGCGCGCATCGGCGTGGCCGAGTGGCAGCGCGCGGACCCCGGGCTCGCTCGGGCTGCGGCGACGCGGGCCATGGTCGATCTGCAGGCGACCGTGCGCGGATACCCGGAGGACGTCGAGACCGGAGCCGACCGAGCGTCCGGGTCGTGGGTACGCGCCGACGTCGACACCCCGCGGGGGTTGGTGCCGGTGCTGCTGTGGCTCCGCGGTTCCGCTGCGGGAGCCTCGTCGTCAGCTTCCGGCGACGACGCGCTCGCACCCGGTGTGCAGCTGCGGGTGTCCGGCCGTATCGAGGCACTGGGGCCGGGGTCCAGTGCGGTGTACGGGGTGGCGGTCGCGGAGGGGACCGAGGCCGCCGGCACGGGTGGGAGCCGCGTCGCCGTGGCCCTGCGGCATGGGCTGCACGACGCCGCGGCCGAGGTGACGGGTGCCGAGCTGGTCCCCGGGTTCGCGGTGGGAGACACGAGTCTCGTCTCAGAGGCCCTCAACGAGCGGATGCGGCAGAGTTCGCTGACGCACTTGGTCGCGGTGTCTGGGGCGAACTGCGCGCTCGTGACCAGCGCGCTCATCGCGGTCTCGGCGGGCCTCGGGGCGGGGCGGCGCGTCCGGCTCCTGGTCGCCGCCGTTGCGCTCGGCGGTTTCGTCGTTGTGGTCGGGCCCGACCCGAGTGTGCAGCGCGCTGCGATTATGGCCGTGGTCGTCCTCGTCTCCGGGTACGGCGGCAAACGGGCGGTCGCGCTTCCGGCGCTCGGTCTCGCGATGATCACGCTGCTCATTGCGGACCCGTGGCAGGCGGTGCAGCCGGGCTTTGCGATGTCCGTGGCTGCGACCGCTGGCATCCTCGTGCTGGTGCCGTCGCTCGTGCGGGCCGGGCGTCGGCTGACCCGGTTGCCGGTCTGGCTCGTCACACCCGTAGCGGTCGCGTTCGCCGCGCAGCTGGCATGCGGGCCGCTGCTCCTCCTGCTCGACCCGGGGCTCCCCGCCGTCGGCGTGCTCGCGAACGTCCTCGCCGGACCGGCTGCGCCGCTCGGCACGGGGCTCGGGCTGCTCGCGCTGAGTGCGCTGCCGTTCTCTTCGGCACTCGGCACCGGATTCGTCCAGCTGGCCGCACTTCCCGCTCGATGGGTCGCCGCGACGGCGGAGGTCTGCGCGGGGCTGCCGCTGGCGCGCTGGGAGTGGCCGGGAGGGTGGAGCGGGGCGATCCTGCTCGCGACCGCGCAGGCCCTCTTCCTGCTCGGCTGGCTCGTCCGATCCGGCCGCGTGGCACTCCCGGATGGGACGCGCGCGGCGCTCAGGGGACCCTGGCACGAGCGTTCGAGCAGTCCTCGCAGTATTCGCACCGTCGCTGCCGTGCTGCTGTGCGGCGGCGCAGCGATCGTCGTAAGCATGTCGGCCGTCGGGCCGATGACCAGCCGCGCGACCACTGCGCGCGACTGGGCGATCGTCGCCTGCGATGTCGGACAGGGCGATGCCATCATGCTGCGGGACCCGGCACACCCTCAGCAGGTCGTGCTGGTCGACACGGGCGACGACCAGGAGCGCCTCCGGGCCTGCGTGCAGCGGTTCGGCGTGCAACGGATTGCGCTCCTCGTGCTGACCCACGACGACCGGGACCACGTCGGAGCGCTCGACGCGGTGGGCGGGATCGTCCAGCGGGCGATCATCGCACCGGCAACGCGCGAAGACGAGAGCCGTGGCACCGAGCGTCCCGTCGTGGCGTCGCTCGATCGCCGCGGCATCCCGCACCGGATCGCCGCGGCCGGTGCCAGGAGCACGTCAGGTGATGCCGTCGGGTGGCGAGTGCTCGCCCCGCCGGTCGGGATCGCTCCGGCCGAGAGCAACGACGCGAGTCTGATCATTCGGGTGCAGGTGGGTGGGCTGAGCGTGCTCCTGCTCGGCGACTCCGGGCGAGACGAGCACGCGGCGCTGCTGGCTCGGGAGCCGAGTCTCACCGCGGACGTCGTCAAGATCGCGCACCACGGATCTCGGGACGCCGACATGCGGGTCGTGACCCAGACCGGAGCCGATGTTGCCCTCATCTCGGTCGGGGCGGACAACGGATACGGGCATCCCGCACCGGAGACGCTGCGCGCGCTGGATGTCGCGGGCACCGAGGCGCTTCGCACGGACGAGCGGGGATCCATCGCGATCTCCGGGAGTCCGGGGGACCTGCAGGTCTGGAGCGAGCGGAGCCCGCCGGATGTCCGAGGTGGCGAGTAGTCTGGTGGGGTGGCAGCAGCACGAAGCACCAAGGCGAAGATCCCTCAGCTCGACTGGAGCGAGGCGCACCCCGCAGCTGTCGTGCTGATCACGGGGCCGGAGGGGTTTCTCGCCGACCGGGCCGGGCAGAGCGTTCGCGACGCGCTGAAGTCGGCTCACGCCGATCTTGAGGTCCACGACGTCGATGCGTCCTCGTACACCGCCGGGGAGCTCTTCACCTTCGCGAGCCCCTCGCTCTTCGCCGAGCCACGCCTGATTCGGGTCGACAGCGTCGAGAAGTGCTCAGACGCGTTCCTGGAGGACGCGAAGCGATACGTCGCGCAGCCTGCCGAAGAGACCACCCTGGTGCTTCGCCACGCCGGGGGCCAGCGCGGCAAGGCACTGCTCGACCTGATCCGCTCAGGAACGGGCATCGAGGTCGTGTGCCCCGAGATCAAGAAGGATCAGGATCGCCTGACCTTCGCACAGGGGGAGTTCCGACGGCTTGGCGCGCAGATCACTCCCGGGGCGCTCCGCATGCTCGTGGCCGCCTACTCCGGCGGGGTCGGCGAGCTCGCTGGGGCGTGCGCGCAGTTGGTGTCCGATGCCGGCACACGCATCAGCGAGGAAGAGGTCAATCGCGCGACCGAGGGGCGGGTGGAGACGAACGCCTTCAAAGTCGCCGACGCGGCGACCGCGGGTCGTGCCGCCGAGGCCCTCGTGCTGTTGCGGCAGGCGTTCTCGACGGGCACCGATCCGATTCCGATGCTCGCGGCGCTGAACTTCAAGATGCGCGGCATCGCGCGGGCCTACGGTGCGACCGGAAGCGGCGGTCAGCTCGCCAAAGATCTGGGGATGGCGCCGTGGCAGGCGGACCGCGCCGTGAAGGACGCACGGGCGTGGCGCGAGGAGGACCTGGCCCGCTGCATCGACCTCGCGGCGGAGACGGAGTGGCTGCTCAAGGGCGGCAGCCGCGATCCCGAGTACGCGCTCGAGAAGTACCTGCTCTTCGTCGCGCGCCGCGGCCGCTGAGGGCGGACGTCCGGGAGACCTGAGGCGCCCGGGACACCTGCAGCGCGTGGGACGCCGAACTCACGGGCTCCCGAGTGCCGAACGGCCTGGGAATGCACGAACCCCCGGGCTCCGAGGAGCACGGGGGTTCGGATGCAGCGAGTGCGAGCCTAGATGGCGGCCACCTGGGCGGCGATCTTCGACTTGCGGTTCGCAGCCTGGTTCTTGTGGATGACACCCTTCGAAACGGCCTTGTCGAGCTTGCGGCTCGCGACCTTCAGCTTGGCCTCGGCGGCAGCCTTGTCGCCGGACGCGATCGCCTCGCGCGCAGCGCGGATCACGGTGCGGAGCTCGCTCTTGTACGCACGGTTGCGCTCAGTCGCCTTCTGGTTGGTCTTGATGCGCTTGATCTGCGACTTGATGTTTGCCACGTTGAGTAGTGTCCTTAAAACGTAAGAGATTTGACGATGGTCCGATCGGCGAGAGAGGGCGCCTCACGGGATGTGTGGTGTGAACCACACGCAAGCCAAGAACCAACGATATCAGACCCGAGTGGAAAACGCTGGAACCGCGGCAGGAGAATTCGGCAGGGAAACCGGCGGCGGAGCTCGGCAGGGCAGTTCGGCAGGTCGGTCCGGCAGCGGAGCTCGGCAGGGCAGTTCGGCAGGGACTCCGGAGGGTGCACCCGCCGGCGATGAGAACCTTTCTCGGTTCGGGGTCTCACGGGATCATCCCGGAGCCCGCTCCCTCAGACAGAGATCAGCATTCACGCTGAGGCCTGCGGGCGGTACGGTCAGCGGGAGTGCGGATCTCAGTACGAAGCGACGGCACTCGGGCGAGCCACCCGCAAAAGAGTGGGATAATGGCTGGCAATGTCTCCACGCAGCCTCACCCCACAGATCCCGGCGTCGACCGACCCCGCACGGATCCGCAACTTCTGCATCATCGCGCACATCGATCACGGCAAGTCGACCCTCGCCGATCGGATGCTGCAGATCACCGGTACGGTGCCCGACCGCGAGATGCGCGCGCAGTACCTCGACCGCATGGACATCGAGCGGGAGCGCGGCATCACCATCAAGTCGCAGGCCGTGCGCATGAACTGGGAGGTCGACGGGCAGAGCTTCGCGCTCAACATGATCGACACCCCGGGGCACGTCGACTTCAGCTACGAGGTCTCACGGTCGCTGGCCGCGTGCGAGGGTGCCGTGCTGCTCGTGGACGCCGCCCAGGGGATCGAGGCGCAGACGCTCGCGAACCTGTACCTCGCGATGGAGAACGATCTCGAGATCATCCCGGTCCTCAACAAAATCGACCTGCCGGCCGCCGATCCCGAGCGGGTCGCCCGGGAGATCGCCGACCTCATCGGCGGCGATCCCGACGACATCCTCAAGGTGTCGGGAAAGACGGGCATGGGCGTCGAGGAACTGCTCGACAGCGTCGTCGCCCGAGTGCCGGCCCCCGTCGGCGACGCCGACGCCCCCGCCCGCGCGATGATCTTCGACTCGGTCTACGACCCCTATCGCGGCGTGGTGACCTACGTGCGTATGGTCGACGGCAAGCTCGTGCCGCGCGAGAAGATCCTCATGATGTCGACGCTGAGCGAGCACGAGGCGCTCGAGATCGGCGTATCGTCTCCCGAGCCGACCCCGACGAAGGGGCTGGGCGTCGGTGAGGTCGGATACCTCATCACGGGCGTGAAGGACGTCCGCCTGTCGAAGGTCGGCGACACCGTCACGTCGAAGCTCCGTGGTGCCACCGATGCGTTGCCCGGATACACGGACCCGAAGCCGATGGTGTTCTCGGGTCTCTACCCGCTCGACGGCACCGACTACCCGGTGCTCCGTGAGGCGCTCGACAAGCTCAAGCTGTCCGACGCCGCCCTGCAGTACGAGCCCGAGACCTCGGTCGCGCTCGGCTTCGGCTTCCGCTGCGGCTTCCTCGGCCTGCTGCACCTCGAGATCATCTCCGAGCGGCTGCGGCGCGAGTTCGATCTCGACCTCATCGCAACGGCACCCAGCGTGATCTACCAGGTGACGACGGAGGACGGCAAGGAGATCACCGTCACCAATCCGTCCGAGTACCCGACCGGCAAGATCATGAGCGTGCGCGAACCGGTGGTGCGTGTGGCGATCCTCGCCCCCAAGGACTACGTGGGCACGATCATGGAGCTCTGCCAGTCGCGTCGCGGCAGCCTGATGGGCATGGAGTACCTCGGCGAGCGCGTCGAACTCCGCTACAGCATGCCGCTCGGCGAGATCGTGTTCGACTTCTTCGACCACCTGAAGAGCCGCACCCAGGGGTACGCGAGCCTCGATTACGAGCCGATGGGCGAGCAGGAGGCGGATCTGGTGAAGGTCGACATCCTGCTGCAGGGCGACCAGGTCGACGCCTTCAGCGCGATCGTCCACCGCGACAACGCCTACGCCTACGGCACGATGATGGCCGAGCGGCTCCGCAAGCTCATTCCGCGACAACAGTTCGAGGTGCCGATCCAGGCGGCGATCGGCGCGCGCGTGATCGCGCGAGAGACGATCCGCGCGATCCGCAAGGATGTGCTCGCGAAGTGCTACGGCGGCGACATCAGCCGCAAGCGCAAGCTGCTCGAGAAGCAGAAGGAGGGCAAGAAGCGCATGAAGATGGTCGGCCGGGTCGAGGTGCCTCAGGAAGCCTTCATCGCCGCGCTCTCCGGGGATGTCGAGGGCAAGGACGCGGGGAAGAAGTGAGCGGAGCGGAGCCCACCCGGCGCAGCAGCCACGTCGAGATGCCGGCAGCCTACGCGGCGGTCGGCGCGTCGAAGCTGCCCGATCTGCTGCGCTTTCCGCCCGAGGGGAGCACTCCCTACGAGGAGTCGCTCCAACTCGGCAGCGGTCAGGATCGGTTCATCGCCGCGTCGAGTCTGCTGATGACGTGGGGCGCGCAGCGGGGGACCGGGATCGCGGTCACCCACGTGTCGCGTGGCACCGATGCGGAGTACGTCGGACCCGAGTTCGACGAGCAGGGCCGCGCCCAGGCCGTGAGCGAGATCGAGGAGCAGTTCGGCCCCGATGGAGAGCCCTACCTCGTCGCCGGGACCACGGCGGTGCTGGCCGCACCGGGGAAGCCGGAGCGCAGCATCCTCGTCGTGTACACGGTGACGGAGGAACGGGTCGTCGGCTTCGCGTGGGGCACGAGCGACGAGCTCGGCGCCGTCGGCGAGCAACGGTTCACGGTCGAGTTCCGCGAGGACGACACGGTCTGGGCGGTGGCGCGGGGCTTTCTGACGTCCCCGAAGAACGGGCTGCTCGGGCTGAAGGCGCGCGCGGTGATCCGCGAGGCGATCGATGCCGCGCGGGATCAGCTCGCCGCCCTGGCACCCGGGGCGGCGCCGGTGCCCCGGTCGCGGAGGAGCCGGCGATCGAGGAGCCAGATGGTGAGGAGTCGACCGCCGAGCAGGTGACTGTCGATGATCCGGTCGATGTGCCGGTTGTGGAGCAGCCGGAAGCGGAGACGTCCGAAATCGAGGAACCAGAGCTCGAGGATCCCGAGGAGGGTCCCGAGGCCGAGGTACCCGCGTCGGCAGCATCTGACGTCGCGGACACCCCGGACCCGGCTGACCCCGTTGACGCCCCGGATGCCCGCGCCACTCACCAGCGACGCCCCAGCAGGCCGCAGCCGTGAGCCCGGTGCGTCCCGGTCCGATGTCGAGGTACTCGCGTGCCCAGCGTTCTGCCTGACGGCGATCCCGCACCCGAGGACGGCGCGCTCCCTGAGCGGGTGCTCGAGGGCGCCGCGGACCGCCGGTTCGGCGTGTACGTGCACGTGCCCTACTGCCGGGTGCGCTGCGGCTACTGCGACTTCAATACGTACACGGCCAGTGAGCTCGGCGGCACGAGCCGGGGGGACTACGCCGGCCAGGTGCAGCAGGAACTCGCCTTCGGCGCCGCGACGATGGCGCGGGTGGGACTGCCCGAGCGGCCGGTCTCCACGGTGTTCTTCGGCGGTGGCACCCCGACCCTGCTGCCCGCGAGCGACCTCACCGCGATGCTCGGTGGCATCACCCGCCACTGGGAGCTCGCCGACGGTGCCGAGGTGACGACCGAGGCGAACCCCGACTCGGTCGACGAGGCGTACCTCCACGCCCTCGCCGAGGCCGGCTTCACCCGGGTCAGCTTCGGCATGCAGTCGGCGGTGCCGCACGTGCTGCGGACGCTCGACCGCACCCACGCACCCGAGCGGGTGCGGCTCGTGACGAAGTGGGCGCGGGATGCCGGTCTGCAGGTGAGCGTGGACCTCATCTACGGCACGCCTGGAGAGAGCCTCGCCGACTGGGAGCGCTCGGTCGAGGCGGCGCTCGCGACGGAGCCGGACCACATCTCGGCCTATGCGCTGATCGTGGAGACGGGCACGAAACTCGCGGCCCAGATCCGCCGAGGCCAGGTGCCCGAGCCCGATGAGGATCTCCACGCCGACATGTACGAGCTCGCGGATGCGGCCTTCGGTCGCGCCGGCTTCAGCTGGTACGAGATCAGCAACTGGTCGCGTTCTCCCGAGACCCGCTCGCGGCACAACCTCGCCTATTGGACGGGGGAGGACTGGTGGGCCGCGGGACCCGGCGCGCACAGCCACATCGGCGGCGTGCGCTGGTGGAACGTGAAGCACCCGGGACCGTACGCCGAGCGGATCGCCCGGGGGATCTCACCCGCGCACGCCCGTGAGGTCCTCTCTCCGGAGGCCGTTCGCGACGAGCGGATCCTGCTCGAGACGCGCATCGCGGACGGGTTGCCGGCCGACCTGCTGAGCGAGATCGAGCGACGGGCGATCCCGGAACTCATCGCCGACGGGCTCATCGACGGTCGTGCAGCCATTCACGGTCGGGTCGTGCCGACGCTGCGCGGCCGGCTGCTCGCCGACACGGTCGTCCACCGACTCCTCGGCTGACCGTCCCCACAGCCCGCACTGCGCTAGACTTGGCACTCAGACTGATCGAGTGCCAATGCCCGGCGCGGTCGTGACGAGGAGGGGTGGAGCCGTGGTTTCCGAACGCAGTCTCGCCGTGCTCCACGCGATCGTGAGCGACTACGTCTCTTCGAACGAGCCGGTGGGCTCGAAGGCGATCGTCGACCGGCACAGCTTCGGCGTGTCCGCGGCGACGATTCGCAACGACATGGCGCTCCTCGAAGAAGACGAGCTCATCGCGCAGCCGCACACGTCCTCCGGCCGGGTGCCGACCGACAAGGGCTACCGCCTGTACGTCGACACCCTCGCGAAGATCCGACCGCTCACAGTCGCGCAGCGCACGGCGATCGAGCGCTTCCTCGGCGAGGCCGCCGATCTCGACGACGCGATGTCCCGCACCGTGCGGCTGCTCTCGCAGCTCACCAACCAGGTCGCCGTCGCGCAGTACCCGTCGCTGCGGCGCACGGTCGTGCGCCACCTGGACCTCGTCGCGGTGGCTGAGGACCGGATCCTCAGCGTGCTCATCCTCGGCAGCGGGGTGGTGGAGCAGCAGATGGCGCGGCTCCCGGCGTCCCGGGTGACCGAGGCCTGGGTCCAGGGGCTCCGCGAGCGCATCGCCGGAGTGACGGTCGGGCGCGACGTCGACGCCGCGGCCGCCGGGGTGATCGGCCTGCAGGCCTCCGTCGAGGACTGGGCCCAACCGGGCGAGTCTGAGCTCGTGACCGCCGTGCTCGACGCCGTGAGCACCCAGATGCAGGCGAACCGGAGTGACCGGATCGCGATCGCCGGCGCGGCGAACCTGTCGCGTCCGGGTGATTTCGACGGCAGCCTGCCGCTCGTGCTCGAGGCGATCGAAGAGCAGGTCACGCTGCTCCGCCTCTTCGACGAGCTGGTGCAAGACGAGCGCGACGTGTCCGCCTCGATCGGTCGCGAGAACGAGCCCTACGGGCTCTCCGAGGCCTCGATCATCGCCTCGAGCTACGAGGCGGAGGGCACCTCGGTGTCCCGACTCGGCGTGCTCGGCCCCCTGCGCATGGACTACGCGGGGAACATCGCGTCGGTGCGCGCCGTCGCGCGCTACCTGAATCGCCTGCTCGGCGAAGACCAATAGCCACCGCCGCGCATCGCGGCGTCCGCACGTACCCGAACACCAGCAATCTGAGGAGCACATCAGTGGCCGACCACTACGAGACCCTTGGGGTGACCCGCGAGGCGACTCCCGAAGAGATCAAAAAGGCCTACCGGCGGCTCGCCCGCGAACTGCATCCGGACGTCAACCCGAGTGAAGAGGCGTCGGAGCGCTTCAAGGGCGTGACCCACGCCTACGACGTGCTGAGCGACCCCGAGCAGCGCCAGCGCTACGACATGGGCGGCGGCCAGTCCGACATGGGCGGCTTCGGCGACATCTTCGAGACGTTCTTCGGGGGCGGCGGATTCGGCGGCGGCCAGCGCGGCCCGCGATCCCGCTCGGAGCGCGGCGACGACGCGATGATCCGGGTCGACGTGACCCTCGAGGAGGTCATCTTCGGCGTGCAGCGCGAGGTCACCATCAACACCGCGGTGCTGTGCGGCGCCTGCCAGGGCACGTGCTGCCAGCCCGGCACCCACCCGGTCACGTGCGACGTCTGCCACGGGCAGGGGCAGGTGCAGCGCCAGGTCCGCTCGCTCTTCGGCAACGTCGTGACGATGCACCCCTGCGGCAGCTGCCAGGGCTACGGCACGGTCATCGAGCACCCCTGCGTCGAGTGCGCCGGCAAGGGTCGGGTGCGCGAGCGCCGCACGATCCCGGTCGACATTCCGTCCGGGATCGACACCGGCACGCGGCTGCAGATGCGCGGCGGCGGCGAGGTCGGCCCGGGCGGCGGACCGAACGGCGACCTGTTCATCGAGTTCCGTGTCACGCACGACGACGTCTTCAGCCGCGATGGCAACGACCTGCTCTGCACCATGCAGCTCGCCATGACCGACGCGATCCTCGGCACCGAGTCGACGGTCCCGGCGCTCGACGGTGAGGTCTCGGTCGAGATTCCCGCGGGCACCCAGTCGGGCGACGTCATCACGGTGCGCGGGCGCGGGATCCAGGCCCTGCGCTCCACCTCGCGCGGCGACCTGAAGATCGCCGTGCAGGTCGCCACCCCCGAGAAGCTCTCGAATCGTGAGAAGGATCTGGTGCGCCAGCTCGCCACGCTGCGCAAGGACGCCCCGCCGCACCTCGGCGAATTCCAGCAGAGCTTCTTCGGCAAGATCCGCGACCGCTTCTTCCGTCAGGGCTGACCGCGCGTGGCGAACCTCTACCTCGTCGATGCGCAGGAGGCCGGTGCGTGGCAGCCCGGCACCCTCGTCGAGGTGTCGGGAGACGAGGCGCGCCACGCGGTGCGGGTCAGCCGGTTGCGCGCGGGGGAGCAGATCCTCGTGGGAGACGGGCACGGGGCGCAGGCCTCAGGTACGGTCGAGCACGTTGCCAAGGACCGGTTCGCGGTGCGCCTCGCATCGGTGGATCGCGCTCCCGCGGCGCAGCACCGGCTGGTGCTCGTGCAGGCGCTCGCGAAGGGTGACCGGGACGAACGCGCCGTCGAGCAGGCGACCGAGTTCGGCGTCGACGACATCGTGCCCTGGCAAGCGGAGCGCTCGGTGTCACGCTGGGACGGTGCGGGCGGTGCGGAGAAAGCCGCGAAGGGCGTCGCGAAGTGGCAGCGCATCGCCCGGGAGGCTTCGAAGCAGTCGCTGCGTGCCTGGATCCCGCGCGTGCACGACCCCATCGATCTCGCCGGACTCCGCAATCGCGCGGAGCAGCCGGGCGTCGACGTGGTGGTGCTGCACCCGCGAGGGATCGGCACCCTGGCGCAGTGGTCGCGCACTCGACGCGCTGAGTGCGCCCCGACCGACGAGACGCTCGTGGTGATCGGCCCCGAGGGCGGCTTCACCGATGCCGAACTCGACGCGCTGGAATCCTCGGGAGCCGCGGTGCTCCGACTCGGCGACACCGTGCTGCGCACCTCGAGCGCCGGCCCCGCCGGGCTCGCAGTGCTGAACGTCGCGCTCGGCCGCTGGTAGGCGCCCCGCAACTCGGTGCGGGATCGGCCGCACTCAGACTCGGGCGTCGCGCGTCTCGAGCAATCCCAATCGACTGTTGGTGCGCGCGGTGTCGCGATTCGCGCCGTCGATGTCCAGGATCTCGTCGAGCGGGTGATCCGAGACGAGCACCAGCTCGGCCGCGCGGTCGTACAGCACATCGATGAGGTTGACCCAGCGGCGCCGCACCGCCTCGGTCTCCCGCGAGAGCCGGGGACCCCGTCGATCACCACCCGCGTGCGGTGGTCCGTGAGATTCAGGTAGTCGAGGGTAGCGCGCGCCTGTCGGCACAGAGCGTCGAAGTTGAATCGCGCGGCGTCTGCGGCGAACCCGGTGGTGGCGATCTCGTAGTGCCCCGCGACGATGGTGCCCGGGGTCTGCTCGGTCGGCAGATCCCACTGCCGCAGGATCTCGGCCAATCCCTCCGTGTCATCCGAATGGATCAGCCGGCCGCGACGGAACGCGGCGGTGCTGGCGTGCGAGGTCTCGGTGCTGGCCTCACGAGTGCTCGCCTCACCATTGCCGGCCTCGCTCGTCCCGGCGCCACCCGCGACCACTGAGCCCGGGGCACCGGTCCGCAGATCCGTCGCGCCGCCGACCTCCACGACCTCGAGCTCCCGCTTCAGCTGGTCGATGCCCGGCAGGTAGAGCTCGTGGTACAGCGGGTGGGGCAGCAGCTGATCCGGGTGGTAGTTCGACGTGATCACGAGGAAGAGCCCGCGCTCGAAGAGCTCGGTGAAGAGCCGATAGGACAGCATGCCGTCGGCGATGTCGTTGACCGAGAACTCGTCGATGCACAGCACGACCCGATCGCCGATGAGCGCGTCGAGCGCCGCCTCGACGGCGGTGCGGCCGGAGGTGTCGGAGCCGCCAGAGACATCGGTGCCGCTCTTCCCGGCGTGCACGGCCCGGTGGAAGTGGCGGAAGAGCTCGTGGTAGTGCACACGCCAGGTCCGGTCGTGGCCCACGCTCGCGAGGAACGCGTCCATCAACCAGCTCTTGCCGCGTCCGACCTCACCCCACAGATATATGCCGCGTCGCGGCTCGGGATCGACGATCGTGTCGCGCGGGGCGATGCGTCGACCGCCGGCGATCCTGTCGAGCAGCAGCTCGAGGCGCGCCGCGGCGCCGAGCTGCGCGTCGGTGAGGCCGAAGCCGGCGCGTCGCGCGTGCTCCGAGATGCGTCGGGCTGTGGGTTCCATCGCGACCCACCCTAGCGACTCGCTGCTGACGATGAGCCGGGGCGGCGCTAGACTGGTCGCTATGGCAACTGAGACGGTGTTCGGCAAGATCGTGTCGGGGGAGATCCCGGTCGAGATCCTCGCGGAGACCGAACGGGTGATCGCGTTCCCCGACATGAACCCGCAGGCGGCGGTCCACGTGCTGGTGATCCCGAAATCGACGGAGTATCAGAACGTGGTGGAACTCGCCGCGGGCGATCCCGAGACCCTCGCCGAGATGATCGCGGTGGCGCAGCGCCTCGCCGACGAACTCGCCGAGGGCGAGTTCCGCCTCATCTTCAATACGGGCGAGGGGGCCGGGCAGACGGTCTTCCACGTGCACGCGCACGTCCTCGCCGGTGCATTCAAGGAGCATTCCCTCGTTGGATCCTGAACCAACCCCTGCGACGCAGGAAACCCCAGCCACCGCACCCGAGCTGCAGCGCACGGTCCTGTTGACGGGGGTCGACCTCGCGTCGTTCCTCGGGCACCGGGATCAGCTCATCGCTGACCTCGAATCCCAGCACCCCGCGGTCGCCTTCCACGCCCGCGACGAGGTCCTGAATCTTCGCGGTCCCGCCGACGCCGTGATCGCCGCCGAGCAAGTGGTGCTCGAGGTGCTCGAGCTCGCCCGGCGCAGCGGCCCCGTGTCGCGACTCGATGTACGAGAGGTCACCCGCATGGTCCACGACGGCAACGGCCCCACCGCCGCCCAGGTGCTCAGCGCCCCGATCCTGACGGTGCGCGGCACTGCGGTGCGACCGCAGACCCGCGGCCAGCGCGCCTACGTCGACGCGATCGACACCCACACCATCGTGTTCGGGATCGGCCCCGCCGGCACGGGCAAGACGTATCTCGCGATGGCGAAGGCGGTGCAGGCGCTGCAGCGCCGCGAGGTCTCCAAGATCATCCTCACGCGGCCGGCCGTCGAGGCGGGAGAGCGCCTCGGGTATCTTCCGGGCACCCTCGAGGACAAGATCGATCCGTACCTGCGTCCGCTGTTCGACGCGGTCGGCTCCATGATGGATCCCGAGATCGTGCCGAAGCTCCTCGCGAGCGGCACCATCGAGGTCGCCCCGCTCGCGTACATGCGCGGTCGCACGCTGAACGAGTCGTTCGTGATCCTCGACGAGGCCCAGAACACCACTCCCGAGCAGATGAAGATGTTCCTCACGCGACTCGGATACGGCTCCAAGATGGTCGTCACCGGCGATGTCACCCAGGTCGATCTGCCGCTCGCGGCGAGCGGCCTGCGCGTGGTGAGCCGGATCCTCCGCGGTGTTGAGGACATCCACTTCGCCGAGCTCGACTCGGACGACATCGTGCGGCACAGCCTCGTCGGCCGGATCGTCGACGCCTACCAGACCTACAGCGACACCGAGCGGGCCGGGAACGCCGGTCACTCGGGTCGCCATCAGACCCCAGGAGAGTCCCCGCAGTGAGCGTTGAGATCAATAACGAATCAGGTGTCGAGGTCGGCGAAGCACGGTTGCAGCGCCTCGCGGGGTTTGTGCTCGAGTCGATGCACGTGCACCCCGATACCGAGCTCGGGATCGTGATGGTCGACGAGGCTGGGATCGAGCAGCTCCACGTGCAGTGGATGGACGAGCCCGGGCCGACCGACGTGCTGAGCTTCCCGATGGACGAGTTGCGGCCGGGCCGGGTCGACGCGCAGACCCCCGCGGGTCTGCTCGGCGACGTCGTGATCTGCCCGCAGGTCGCCGAGGCCCAGGCGGAGGCCGCGGGGCACGATCTCGAGCAGGAGGTCGCGGTGCTGCTCACCCACGGCATGCTGCACCTCCTCGGCTTCGACCACGCCACCCCGGACGAGGAAGCCGAGATGTTCGGGCTGCAGCGCGACCTGCTGCTGTCCTTCGCCATGCGCGACCGCAAACGATGAGCGGGCTACTCATCGCACTGCTGCTCGGATCGGCAGTGGTGCTGCTGGCCGGCGGCGGTCTGCTCGCGGCCGCAGACGCGGCGCTCGGCGTCCGATCCCGCGCCGAACTCCTGGCGCTCGCGGAGCAGTCCGGTCGACGCGGTGCGGCGATTCGGGCGATCGCCGAGGACGAAGTGGCCCACGTCAACGCGCTGAGCTTCGCCCGTGTCTTCGCGGAGACGCTTGCCGCCGTGCTCATCACGCTCGTGCTCGCCTACTCGCTCGACGAACTGTGGTTGGAGCTCGTCATCGCCACCCTCGTGATGACGGCCGTGACGTTCGCGCTCGTCGGCTCGAGTCCGCGCACGGTCGGGACGCACCACCCCGAGGCGGTGATCCGCTTCGCCTCACCCACCGTCCGCGCCCTGCGCGTGATCCTGGGTCCCATCGCGACGGCGCTCATCCGACTCAGCACGCGGGTGACCCCGGGGCGCGGTCCCGGCGGTGCCCGGATCCGTGACGAGCAGCAGCTGCTCTCGATGGTGGATCAGGCCGCCGAGCAGTCGCTGCTCGAGACGGACGACCGCGACTACATCCACTCGCTCGTCGAGTTCGGCGACACCCTGGTCCGCGAGGTCATGGTGCCCCGGATCGACATGGTGACGGTGGGGAGCGACATGACGGTGCGGGAGACGCTCGAGCAGCTCCACACGTCGCGGCACTCCCGCGTGCCGGTCATCGCGGGCGAGATCGACGATGTGGCGGGAATCGCCTACCTGCGCGACGCGAGCCGGTTCCTGCTGCGACGACCGGAGGAGGCGGACACCGCCCCCGTCACGCGCATCATGAAGCCGGCGATCTTCGTGCCCGAGGTGCAACGCGCCGACAAACTGCTCCGCCAGATGCAGCGCGCATCCAATCACCTCGCGCTGGTCGTGGACGAGTACGGGGGCATCTCCGGACTCGTCACGCTCGAGGACCTCATCGAGGAGCTCCTGGGCGAGATCACGGACGAGCACGACCGCGACGCACCGGAGGTCGTGCCGCAGGACGACGGCACGTTCCTGGTCAGCGCCCGGCTCTCGGTCGAGGACCTCGGCGAATTGTTCGCGCTCGAACTGGAGGACGACGACGTGGACACCGTCGGCGGACTCGTCGCCAAGCACCTGGGCCGACTGCCCGAACCCGGCGACACCGTGACGGTGGCCGGCATCGCACTCACCGCAACCGAGATCGAACGACGGAGGCAGCGCCTCCTCACCGCCCACGTGCGCTGGGTCGGCACCGACGAAGACGAGGACGCATCATGACGGCAACACCCACCCCCGCATCCGAGCGGGCCGACACCTTCCGCGCGGGCTTCGTCTCCTTCGTCGGCCGCCCGAACGTGGGCAAGTCGACGCTGACGAACGCGCTCGTCGGTGAGAAGATCGCGATCACGAGCCCGAAGCCGCAGACGACGCGCCGCGCGATTCGCGGGATCGCGCATCGCCCCGACGGCCAGCTCATCATCGTGGACACCCCGGGGATCCACCGCCCACGCACCCTGCTTGGCGAACGGCTCAATGCGCTCGTGGAGTCGACGCTCGGAGACGTCGATGTGATCGGCTTCTGCGTCCCGGCGAACGAGAAGCTCGGGCCGGGGGATCGGTTCATCAACGACCGTCTCGAGGACTTCCCCCGTGCGAAGAAGGTCGCGATCCTCACCAAGGTGGACGAGGCCTCGCGGAGCGAGATCATCGACCAGCTCGCGCGGCTCGGCGAGCTGCGGGAATGGGACGCGGTCGTGCCGATCTCGGCGGTCACCCGCGAGCAACTCGACGTGCTCTCGGACGTGCTGCTCGGGCTCATGCCGCTGTCGCCCCCGCTCTACGAGGATGCCCAGACGACCGATGAGGGCGAGGACGACCGGATCGCGGAGCTGATCCGCGAGGCGGCCCTCGACGGCGCCCGTGAGGAACTGCCGCACTCGCTGGCCGCGACGGTCGACGATCGTGAGGAGCGCGAGGACGGCCTGCTCGAGCTCTACGCCTCGATTTACGTCGAGCGCGACAGCCAGAAGGGGATCGTGATCGGCAAGGGCGGATCGCGCCTGCGCCAGGTCGGCGAGACCGCGCGCCACGAGATCGAAGCGCTGCTCGGGCGACGCGTGTACTTGTCGTTGCGGGTCAAGGTGCTGAAGGAGTGGCAGCGTGACCCGAAGGCGCTCGGCAAGCTCGGATTCTGACGCTGCAGCGCGGCCGCGACTCAGCCCTGATGCCGACGCGGGCTCTGCGATAGGATCCAGCCATGGACAGCATCACCGATCAGACGCAAATCATGGCCCTGTTCCAGAACTACGGCGTCTTCGCCGTGGTCTGGTACGTCATCATCGCGATCGCGCTCTGGCGCGTGTTCTCGAAGGCCGGCTACCCCGGGATCCTCGCGATCATCCCGATCGTGAACGTCTTCATCCTGGTGAAGGTCGCCGGGTACTCCGCATGGATGGCGCTGCTCTACATCATCCCGATCGTCAACATCATCTTCTCGATCTTCGTGGCGATCCGGCTCGGCGAGCGCTTCGGCAAGGGCGGGGCGTTCTCGTTCTTCCTGCTGTGGCTCTTCTCCGCGATCGGCTACCTGATCCTCGGCTTCGGCAGCGCCCAGTACCGCAGCCGCTGAGCTGCCGCTGCTGAGCCGCGGCCGCTGAGCCGCGATCCCACTAGCGACCGCCGGAGAACCCGCCGCCGCCACCGCCACCGACGAACCCGCCGCCGGTGGATCCGCCCGAGCTGCTCGACGTGTAGCTGACCGACGAGTTGAGATTGCTGGTGAAGCTCGAGATCGTGCTGCTGAAGTGCGAGATCCCGTGCATCCCCAGCGCCGGGTACCAGAGCGGAACGTACCCCGTCTGCTCGGCGTACTTCGTCTCGAGCGTGCGGGTCCACTGCTTCTCGAGCCCGAAGAGCATCGCGTAGGGGAGGAGTCGCTCGTACAGCTCGATCACGTTGACCGTGCCGTCCTGCCGGCGTTCAGCCCCCTCGACGGACTGCAGCATCTGCAGCCGGTCGGTCTCGGCGACGCGGATGAACTCGCGGACCCCCTCCAGGTACTCGCGGGTCTCCGCCCCGAGCGGGGTGTGGACCCGGTGCTTCACGAGGCCGATGACCCCGAGCACCGCCGCGATCACCACGGCGACGAGGCCGATCACCGGGGTGACCGAACTCCGGCTCATCATGCCGAGGATCACGAACACCAGGAGCACCGCCGCGAGTCCGAGCGACGCGAAGCCGAGGATCCGAGCGACCGGGCTCGCGACCTTCTCGAAGTAGCCTCGCTCGGATGCCTGGGCGTTCCCCTCGGTCTGCAGCGCCGTCATGCGCTTGCCGAAGTCCTCATCCTCCTTCGGGATCTCGATCACTGCTCCCGGCGCTGCGGACGGGAACAGATCGTGCAGCGTCGCGACGTCGAGGGCGTCGCCGGCGCGCGTGGGGTCGAGCAGCCGCACGGCGGGCTGCGGGTCCTTCGGGCCGAAGAATCCGGCCTCGGGTTCCCCCTCCTCGATCCGGATCGCCCCCGTGACGGCGAGGTGCACGAACTCCGCCGGAACGGGCGGAGTCGACACCCCGACGATCGGGGCGGCGAGGAGCGGCGGCAGGTGCGCGGGCACGTCGTACTGCGCGACGACCACCCCGCGGCCTTTCCGGCGGGATCCCCGCAAGCGGGCGATGGCGACGGTACTCGCGACCCCGGTGGCGGTGGCGATCCCCGCGATGAACAGTGGGAGCGTGTCGAGTGCGAAGTTCGGCAGGCGCGACTCCGGCTGCACGACCGTGCCGGGCGCCAGGCCGATCGCCACCGTCGCACCCTCCTGCGGGCCCATCGGCATCGGTGCGAGTGTGAAGGTCGTGGAGGACGCATCGCGCTGGAGCTCGCACGATGCGGTGGCGTTCGCGGCACCGGCGTAGCACTGCGCGTCCCCGGTGAGCGCATCGGCGAGCTCCGGTGCGAACGTGAAACTGGCGGAGAAGGCGTCGATGGGCTGCAGGTGCTCGACGTCCAGCACATCCCAGTAGAACTCGTCGGCGGCACCGTCGTCGCGCGCGAGGATCGTGTCGCTCAGCGTGTAGCTCAGCACATACGTCTGCGTGCCGCGCACGAATCGGTCGTCGCCCGTCAGGAACGCGACGAAGCCGTCGTCCTCCTCGATCTCGAAGGGCACCGGGGCACCGTTCCCGTCCGTGACGTTGAAGTCGCGCGGATCCGTCGAGGACCCCTGGTAGTCGATCGGGATCCCGCGCACGAGCCCGCGATTCTGGTCGAAGTCCGGGAACCTGGCGACGAGGGTCTCGGTGACGCGGGTCTCGGCACGACCGTCCTCGTCGAGCGAGATCTCGTAATTGGCGTGCCAGCTCTCGTAGCTGAAATCACTCGTGTCCGCGTGCGCGGCCACGCTCGGCGCGAGCGCCGCGACGGCCGCGAGCACCAGACCTCCGAGTGCCCAGCGGGAGCGGGATCTCGGACGCGCGCGTCGCGGTGCGGGTGATCCTGACGTCGGGAGGTGCGGCGCTGAGGTCATACCACCAGCGTATGCCACGGGCGTTTTCGAGGCTCGGCCGTATCCGCGGCGAGGCGGGTGAGGCGTCGGTGCGGGACCCGCGATCTCGCGGTGATATAGTGAACCCATGCTGTTCGGCTCGCTTCTCCTTAGCTGCCGCGACGAGTCCTAATCCTTCAGGCCTCACTCGTCGCGGTGTTTGTGTTTGGCTGAGCAAGACTTGAAGACGAGGAAGACGAGCCCATGAAGAACACGCAACAGCCCTCCGGTATGCCGATTCACCGCTACCGCCCGTTCCACGAGATCATCTCGGTAGAACTGCCCGATCGCACGTGGCCCACGAAGCGGATCACCGAGGCGCCCCGCTGGTGCGCGGTGGATCTCCGCGACGGCAATCAGGCGCTGATCGATCCGATGAGCCCGGAGCGCAAGCGGATCATGTTCGATCTGCTCGTCAAGATGGGCTACAAGGAGATCGAGGTCGGGTTCCCGTCGGCGAGCCAGACCGACTTCGACTTCGTGCGACACCTCATCGAGGACGACGCGATTCCGGACGACGTGACGATCCAGGTCCTGACGCAGGCCCGGGAGCACCTCATCACCCGCACCTACGAGTCGCTCATCGGCGCGAAGCAGGCGATCGTGCACCTGTACAACTCGACGAGCATTCTGCAGCGCGACGTCGTGTTCCGGCAGGATCGCGCGGGCATCAAGCAGATCGCGATCGACGGCGCGAAGCTCTGCGTCGCGAGCGAGCACATCTGCGCGGATACCGAGATCTACTACGAGTACTCGCCCGAGTCCTACACCGGCACCGAGCTCGAGTACGCCGTGGAGGTCTGCAACGACGTGCTGGAGGTCTTCCAGCCGACCGCCGAGCGCAAGGTGATCATCAACCTGCCCGCGACGGTGGAGATGGCGAGCCCCAACGTGTACGCCGATTCCATCGAGTGGATGAGCCGCCACCTCGCGCACCGCGAGAACGTGATCCTGTCGCTGCACCCGCACAACGACCGCGGCACGGCCGTCGCGGCCGCGGAGCTGGGCTACCTAGCCGGGGCGGATCGCATCGAGGGGTGCCTGTTCGGCAACGGTGAACGCACCGGCAACGTCGACCTCGTCGCGCTCGGCATCAACATGTTCACCCAGGGTGTGGACCCGCAGATCGACTTCTCGCGGCTCGATGAGGTGCGACGCACCGCCGAGTACTGCAACCAGCTCCGGGTGCCCGAGCGCAGCCCGTGGGCCGGCGATCTCGTCTACACGGCCTTCTCCGGATCCCACCAGGACGCCATCAAGAAGGGCTTCGAGCGGATGGCGCAGGACGCCGAGGCCGCGGGAGTCGCGGTCGACGATCTCGAGTGGGCGGTGCCGTACCTGCCCGTCGACCCGAAGGATCTGGGGCGTTCCTACGAAGCCGTGATCCGCGTCAACTCGCAGTCCGGCAAGGGGGGAGTGGCCTACCTGCTGAAGACCGATCACCACCTCGACCTGCCGCGTCGCCTCCAGATCGAGTTCAGCTCGGTCGTCCAGGGGGTCACCGATTCCGAGGGCGGCGAGGTCTCGAGCGACGAGATCTGGACCATTTTTCAGGACGAGTACCTGCCGAGCAGCAGCGACGACGCCGAGCGCTGGGGTCGGTACGAGATTTTCCGCACCTCCTCGACGAGCGCGGGCGACGGGATCACCGAACTCACCGTCGATTACCGCGTGGGTGCCGATGAGATGCAGACGACTTCGCGGGGCAACGGTCCCGTGGATGCCTTCTTGAACGCGCTCAACGACGGCGGCCACACGGTGACCCTCTTCGACTACGTCGAGCACGCGATGAGCTCGGGCGGCGACGCCGTGGCGGCTTCTTACGTCGACCTCGAGGTGGACGGCGAGCGGCTGTGGGGCGTCGGTATCGATCCGGACACCACCCGGGCGACGCTGAAGGCGATCATCAGCTCCGTGAATCGTTCGGTGCGCAATGCCGTGCGCGAGCCGGAGGCCGTCGGCGCGTAGCTCCGTCGCGTTTCAGATTCGTAGATATCTTCGAATCAACGGTGTGGCGAGTCCGTCAACGTCCGACACGCGGCCTAGGCTGATCCCGTGATTGCTTCGATTCAAGGGCGGGTCCTCTCCGCGGGTACAGGGTGGGTCGTGATCGGTGTCGGCGGGATCGGCCTGCGCGTGGAGGTGCCGAGCGGCCGCGTCGCTCAGGCCCACGTCGGCGACGACCTCAGCCTGCACACCTCGCTGGTGGTGCGGGAGGATTCGCTGACCCTCTTCGGGTTCGCGACGTCCGAGGAGATCGACGTGTTCAGTCATCTCATCGCCGTCTCTGGTGTCGGCCCGCGGAGCGCGCTCGGCGTCCTCTCCGCGCTCACCCCCGGCGAGATCGCTCGCGCGGTGTCCGCGGACGATGAGAAGCCGTTCCGCAAGGTCTCCGGCATCGGCCCGAAGACGGCCAAGCTGATCGTGGTCTCACTCGCGGGCAAACTCGCGGGGCTCGAACTCGCGGCCGCCGACGGAGCGCCGGTCGACGCGGATCCCGAGACGGCGGTGGCGGAGGCCGTGCGCGACGGCCTGGTCGGGCTCGGGTGGGGTGAGTCGGACGCGTGGCAGGCGGTGCAGGACGCGCGGGACGCGGGCGCGCCCGCTGACAGCGCCGGGTTGCTCCGCGCCACGTTGGCACTGCTGCAGGGGTCGCGCTCCGGTGCACGGGGAGGCTCCCGGTGACGGGAGAACTGTCAGCTCAGGTCTCGCCCTCCGAGCTCGGGTACGAGGGCGCGCTCCGGCCCGCGACGCTCGACGAGTTCGTCGGGCAGGCGAAGGTGCGCAGTCAGCTGGGCCTGCTGCTCAACGCGGCCACGATGCGGCAGCGGACGCCCGACCACATTCTGCTCGCGGGCCCACCGGGGCTCGGCAAGACGACGCTCTCGATGATCGTGGCGGTGGAGCTCGATAAGCCCTTGCACCAGACCTCCGGCCCCGCGATCCAGCACGCCGGTGACCTCGCGGCCGTGCTCTCGGCGCTCACCCCGGGGGAGGTGCTCTTCGTCGACGAGATCCATCGCATGGCGCGCAGCGCCGAGGAGATGCTCTACCTCGCGATGGAGGATTTCAAGGTCGACATCATGGTCGGCAAGGGCGCGGGAGCCACCTCCGTGCCGCTCGAGCTCGCCCCCTTCACTCTGGTGGGCGCTACGACTCGCGCCGGTCTGCTGCCGAATCCGCTGCGGGATCGCTTCGGGTTCACCGCGCATCTGGAGTTCTACTCCGAGGACGAGCTGGCCCGCGTCGTGCGGCGCGCAGCCGGTCTGCTCGACTTCGAGATCTCACCCCGGGGCGTGGACGAGATCGCCCGCCGCTCCCGCGGCACCCCGCGGATCGCGAACCGGCTGCTCCGACGCGTGCGCGACTACAGTCTCGTGCACGGGACGCCCGGCGACACCCCGAGCGTCGAGGCCGCGCTGACCCTGTACGACGTGGATCAGCATGGTCTGGACCGCCTGGACCGCGAAGTGCTGCGCGCCGTGGTCGAGCGTTTCAACGGTGGGCCCGTCGGGCTCTCCACGCTGGCGGTGTCCGTGGGCGAGGAAGCCGAGACGATCGAGGCGGTCGTGGAGCCGTTCCTCGTGCGCGCGGGTCTGCTCACGCGCACCCCTCGTGGCCGGGTCGCCACGCGCAGTGGCTGGGAGCACGTCGGGATCCCGATTCCGGCACCGCAGGCCGCCCCGCCCACGCTGATCTGACGACATAGCCGGCGGTGGGGGCAGGGTCACCCGCACTTCACAGCATCGAGGCCGCATCTCACAGCGAGATCACGGTAGGCTTGACAGGTCTGTGCGCTCTGCGCCGGCCAGTGCCCGCCCACCGAAAGGACCATTGTGGCTTTGGATCCGATTTCCATCCTTATGTTCGGCCTGATTGCCGTGCTCATCTTCTTCATGTTCCGGAACGGGAAGAAGCGCCAGGCCGCCATGCAGGCGCTGCAGAACGGACTCCGCCCCGGTGCCGAGGTCATGCTCCAGTCGGGCATCTTCGGAACCGTCGTGTCCATCGATGACGAGGACAATCGTCTGACCGTGCAGAGCGGCACGAGCACCATCGTCGTGCACCGCAACGCGGTGTCGCAGATCATCACGCCCGTCGATGCCCCGGACGACGACGTGGTCGGCTCCGAGCTCGCCCCGGATGACGATCCCGCGTTCGGCGAGCGCATCGCCGAGGAGCGCGCCGCTGCCGGTGAGCCCGTCGAGACGACCGAGGTCGTCGAGGAGATCGAGATCGTGAGCGATCCCGCGTCGAAGGACGCCGCGGCCAAGGATTCCGCCGCGAAGGAGTCCGACGGGGAGAACGGCCCCGAGACCACGCCCAAGGCGTAAGCATGGTGGCTGCCGCGGCACGGGTCGCGGCAGCCTTGTCTTCCACGGTATAGAGAAAGCAGTTCAGTCTTGGCGTCCACACCTGCGGTGCGGAGAGCTCGTCGCTCCCTCGTTTTTCTACTGGTCATCATCGTCGGCCTCGTCGGACTGATCACTCTCGGAGTGTTCCGCAGCGACGCGACGTGGACGCCGAAGCTCGCACTCGACCTGCAGGGCGGCACGCAGATCCTTCTCGCGGCCGAGCAGACCGACGGCCAGGCCGTGGGCGGTGAGCAGCTGCAGCAGGCGGTCTCCATCATCCGCCAGCGCGTGGACGCCGCGGGTGTCTCCGAGGCGGAGATCACCACCCAGGGCAGCCAGAACATCTCGGTGTCGATCCCGGGCAAGGTCGACGACGCGACGCTGCAGCGCATCGAGGCGTCGGCGAAGCTCGACTTCCGCCCCGTACTCGCGGTCGACATCGGCGTGACCGCCGAGACGCCGGGCGAAGAGGAGGCGACTGCCGAGGGCGCCGACGCGGAGGCCAGCGCTTCCGATGCCGAGTCGACCGGCGATCAGGCCGCTGAGAGCGACGCCTCCCAGGATGACGCCGCTGAGAGCACCGACGACGCCGAGTCCACGACGGACACCTCGGCCGTGGATCCCGACCCGCTGCCCGAGGGAGCGGGAGACCTGGCGTGGATCACGCCCGAGCTGCAGGAGCAGTTCGACGCCTTCACCTGCACCTCCGACAGCGTGCTCGACACCCGTGATGCACCGGCGGACCGCCCGCTCATCACCTGCCAGGACAACGGCCTGAAGTACATCCTCGGCCCGGTCGAGCTCGAGGGCGACGTGATCACCGATGCCGTGGCGCAGGCCGAGACCACCCAGACGGGTGCGACGACCGGCGGCTGGGTCGTCCAGATCACCATGAACAACAAGGGCACCGAGACCTTCGGCAAGATCAGCACGCGCCTGTACGGTGCCACTGAGCCGCAGAACCAGTTCGCGTTTGTGCTCGACGGCAGTGTCCTCTCGGCTCCGACCATGCAGGGGCAGATCCTCGACGGTCGCCCCTCGATCAGCGGCGACTTCACGCAGGAGAGCGCGAAGGCGCTCGCCGACCAGCTGAAGTTCGGTGCGCTGCCGATGGACTTCACCGTGCAGAGCCAGGAGGACATCTCCTCGACGCTCGGCTCGAATCAGCTGCAGGCCGGGTTGCTCGCGGGTCTCATCGGCCTGGTGCTCGTGGTCATCTACTCGATGTTCCAGTACCGCGCACTCGGCACGCTGACGATCGCCTCCCTCGCGATCGCCGCGATCCTCACGTACCTCTTGCTCACCTTCTTCTCGTGGCGCCAGGGCTACCGGCTCTCCCTCGCCGGCGTCGCCGGCATCATCGTCGCGGTCGGGTTCACCGCGGACTCGTTCATCGTGTACTTCGAGCGCGTCCGAGACGCGCTGCGCGACGGGTTCTCGATCGACGGGGCCATCGAGAACGGCTGGAAGCGCGCCTTCCGCACGATTCTGGCCTCCGACGGCGTGAACTTCCTCGCCGCGGTGATTCTCTTCATCCTCGCGGTCGGCAACGTCAAGGGTTTCGCGTTCACCCTCGGTCTCACCACGCTCGTGGACGTGCTCGTCGTAGCGCTCTTCACGCACCCGATGATGGTGCTGCTCGGGCGCACGCGCTTCTACCGCGAGGGCCACCCGGCCTCGGGCCTCGACCCCCGTCGCCTCGGCGCGATCTACCGCGGTCGCGCGCAGTTCCGCGCACCGGTCATCGCGTCCAAGGGAGCGGGCAAAAAGAACGCCCGAAGCCAGCGCGAGGCCGAACGACGACAGACCATCGCAGAGCGGAAGGCCGCCGAGTCCTCCGGAACCCCGGCGACGACCACCGCCGGAAAGGAGAGCTGACATGGCTCGCTCATTCTCCGAGTTCGGAAACGCCCTCTACACCGGTGAGAAGTCGATCAACTTCATCGGCCGCCGGAAGACGTGGTACACGATCTCCGCGGTGCTGATCCTCATCGCGATCCTCGGACCGCTGCTCCGCGGCGGGTTCACCTTCGGCATCGAGTTCACCGGCGGCAGCCAGTTCCAGGTCCACCTGGAGCAGGGTCAGGATCGGGACCCGCAGATCGCCGAGGAGGCGGTCCGAGAGGTCCTGCCCTCCAGTGCCCCGCGCGTGTCCCAGCTCGGCCCGACGGACATCCGCGTGCAGACCGAAGCGCTGAAGGACGCTGAGAACCAGGAGGTCACGGCGGCACTCGCCGAGGGCTACGGCGTCGAGGAAGCCGACGTGACGTATTCGTTCATCGGGCCCGCCTGGGGACAGGACATCACGCGCCAGGCGATCATCGCGCTCATCGTCTTCATCGTCTTCGCCACGCTGGTGATGGCGCTCTACTTCCGCACGTGGAAGATGTCGATGGCCGCGATGGTCGCGCTCTTCCACGACCTCATCATCACCGCGGGGATCTACGGGATCTCGGGCTTCGAGATCACCCCGGCAGCGATGATCGGCTTCCTCACCATCCTCGGTTACTCCCTCTACGACACCGTCGTGGTCTTCGACAAGATCCGCGAGAACACGTCGCCCGGGGAGATGAGCGATCGCCGCACCTTTGCGGAATCGGTCAACCTCGGCGTCAACCAGACCCTCGTGCGCTCGATCAACACCTCGGTCGTCGCGCTGCTTCCTGTGGGTTCGATCCTCTTCATCGGTGCGTTCGTGCTCGGTGCGGGCACGCTCCGCGATATCTCGCTCGCGCTCTTCATCGGTATCTTCGTCGGGGCGTACTCCACCATCTTCATCGCCGCACCGGTCTACGCGCAGCTCCGACAGGATGAGCCGTCGATCAAGGACCGCGATGCGAAGGTGCTCCGCGCTCGCGCAAAGGAATCCGCCGATTCCGACGCCGATACCGCAGAGTCCGAGGCCGCGACCGCACGCTAGCCTCGCGGCCTGCGGGCCGCCGTTCCGGCGTTTTCTGGGAATGCCATCGTGTGGTGTAGCGTTCTATCAGTCGAGGGAGGTAGCACGTGGCAGTGAACGATACCGCGCAGAGCGGCACTCCGTCGCTGCGTCGACTCGTGCCGCGAATCTTCTCCCGGGGGAGCGCACCCGGGGCGGTCGACCAGCTCGTCCGCACGGTGCGCAGCAACCACCCGCGCGCCGACCTCTCGATGATCGAGCGCGCGTACACGGTCGCCGAGCGCGCGCACCGCGGCCAGAAGCGGCGGAGCGGTGAGCCGTACATCACCCACCCGATCGCGGTGGCCCAGATCCTCGCCGATCTCGGCATCGCACCGGTCGCGATCGCGGCTGCCCTGCTGCACGACACCGTCGAGGATACGGAGTACTCGCTCGACCAGCTGACCGCCGAGTTCGGCGAAGAGGTCGCGATGCTCGTCGACGGCGTGACGAAGCTCGACAAGCTCAAGTACGGCGATTCCGCGCAGGCGGAAACGGTGCGCAAGATGGTGGTCGCGATGTCGCGCGATATCCGTGTGCTCGTGATCAAACTCGCCGACCGGCTCCACAACGCGCGCACCTGGGGCTTCGTCTCCAGCGACTCCGCGAAGCGCAAAGCGCAGGAGACGCTCGAGATCTACGCACCGCTCGCGCACCGTCTCGGCATCCAGTCGATGAAGTCGGAGCTCGAGGATCTCTCTTTCGCGGTGCTGAAGCCGAAGCTCTACGCCGAGATCGAGAATCTCGTCAGCCAGCGCAACCCGCAGCGCGACGAGGTCGTGGGAGCGGTGATCCAGTCGATCGAGACGGATCTGCGCGAGGCGAAGATCCGCGGCGAGGTGACGGGGCGTCCCAAGGAGCTCTACTCGATCTATCAGAAGATGATCGTGCGGGGCCGCGACTTCGACGACATCTACGACCTCGTCGGCATCCGGGTGCTGGTCGCCTCGATCCGGGACTGCTACGCGGTGCTCGGTGCCGTGCACGCGCGGTGGACGCCGATCCCGGGCAGGTTCAAGGACTACATCGCCACCCCCAAGTTCAACTTGTACCAGTCGCTGCACACCACGGTGATCGGTCCCGACGGCCGCGCCGTCGAGATCCAGATCCGCACGGTGGAGATGCACCAGCGCGCCGAGTTCGGTGTGGCGGCGCACTGGAAGTACAAGCAGCGTCAGCAGGGGCAGCAGCAGCCGAGCTCCAACGACATGGCGTGGCTCGCCCACATCTCCGACTGGCAGGCCGAGACCGAGGATCCGAGCGAGTTCCTCGATGCACTGCGCTTCGAGATCGGGGCCAAGGAGGTCTACGTCTTCACCCCCAAGGGCCGGGTCGTCGGGCTGCCGGCCGGGGGCACGACGGTCGACTTCGCCTACGCCGTGCACACCGAGGTGGGGCACCGAACGATGGGTGCCCGGGTGAACGGGCGTCTCGTGCCGCTCGAGACGCCGCTGCAGAACGGCGACGTCGTCGAAGTCTTCACGTCGAAGGACCCGAATGCCGGGCCGAACAAGTCCTGGCTCACCTTCGTCAAGAGCAAGCGCGCCCAGAACAAGATCCGGCAGTGGTTCACGAAAGAGCGCCGCGACGAGGCCGCGGAGACCGGCAAGGTCGAGATCACGAAAGCGCTTCGCAAGCAGGGCATGCCGCTCCACCAGGTCATGAACTCGGCCGCGTTGCAGCAGGTCGCACTTCAGCTCCGGCTCGCCGACGTGACCGCGCTCTACGCCGCGGTCGGAGAAGGGCATGTCTCCGCCCAGTCGGTGATCGAGAAGGTCTCGGCCCTGGTCTTTGACGACCAGGTGTCGTCGGAGCCCGCGCTCGCGACGCTGCCCATTATCGAGTCGCCGCGGACCTCGAAGGCCTCGGCCACGAGCGGGGTCGTCGTGACGGGCGCCTCCGATGTGCTCGCGAAGCTCGCGAAGTGCTGCACGCCCGTACCCGGTGATGAGATCCGCGGATTCGTCACGAAGGGGCAGGGGGTCTCGGTGCACCGCGTGAACTGCCACAACTTCCAGGAGCTGCAGCACCAGCAGGAGCGGCTCATCGACGTGGAGTGGGCGCCGACGTCGAAGAGCGTCTTCCTCGTGCAGATCCAGGTCGAGGCGCTCGACCGGTCCGGATTGCTCTCCGACGTCACCCGCACGCTCTCCGAGCATCACGTCAACATCCTCTCGGCGTCCGTGAACACGTCCACCTCCCGCCTCGCGATCAGCAAGTTCGTCTTCGAGATGGCGAATGCGACGCACCTCGAGCACGTGCTGAACGCCGTGCGCCGCATCGACGGCGTCTACGACGTCTATCGCATCCAAAGCTGACCGGCGCGGGCGCATCCGGAGCTGACCGGCGCGGGCCGGTTCACCCCGCGCATCGTTCGAGTCGTGCCAGCGCCTGCGCCCGGAACGGCCGCCCGGCGGACCGGAGGCGCTCGTGGAGTCGTTCCGCGCCGTCGGGTGCCCGCCCCAGCAGCAGACGGCAGGCGACGTGGTCGGTTCGAGTGAAGTCCGCGGGGCTGCGGAGCAGGTCGAAGACGGTCCGGAGCGGCGACGTGACGAGCGCCTGATCCAGGGGGACCAGGTCACCCGGTACGAACTGGAACTCGTGCAGCTCCACGATGCGGGACGCGGTGCGGAAGGCCCGCCGCGAACCGCGCATGGCGAAGTGGAGCGGTGTTCCCGGGTCGCGCGCGGCGCCCCAGATCCACGCGGCCACACGCTGCACCGCGATGCGCTGCTCGGTGAGCCAGGGAGCGAGGGCGTGCGCCCGCACCCGCGGGGTCTCGGGCCATCCGACCGGTCGGGTTCCAGGACCGCACCGGACGAGGGTGCCGCGGTGCAGCTCGGCCGACCGAATGGCGACGGGCCAAAGATCCGTGCGGGGGATCGCGGAGAGCGTGGGCGCGAGGAGATGCGGCCCGCTCGTCGCGCGGGGAGGGGAGGTCGGGAGTGCCATGACCCCATCTTCACCCCACGGCGGCGCCCACTCTCGATGACGGCGCGATCTGTGGACAACGCACCCCGAGGATCACGCCGGACCCCCTCGGGGGACGGAGACTCAGTCCCCGAGGGCGGCGAGCCAGGACTGCTGCGTCTGCAGCTTCGCCTCGGCATCCGACACGGCACGCGTGTCGCCCGCCGCACGTGCGGCCTCGACCTCGGTCGTGAGCTCCGCGATCGACGCCTCGAGCTGCCCGCGAAGGCCCTCGCTGCGCGCCTTGGTCTCGGGGTTCGACTTCCGCCAGTGCTCCTCCTCGAGACCCTTCACGTGGTCCTCGATCTTGCGCAGACGCCCTTCGATGTCGCGGAGCGCCTCCCGCGGCACGCGCCCGAGCTCATCCCAGCGGAGCTGGATCGCGGTCAGCGCCTTGCGCGCCGAGGTGTGCTGGGTCTCCGACAGGATCGGCTCCGCCTCGTCGAGCAGGGCCTGCTTCGCGACGAGGTTCGCGGTGTACTCCTCGTTCGTCTGCGCCGTCTCCGCCGCCTTCGCGTCGTAGAGCACGTCGCCGGCGGCCTTGAACCGCGCCCACAGCTGGTCATCGAGCTTGCGGCTCGCACGTCCGGCGGCCTTCCACTCGTCGAGCAGGTCGCGATAGGCGGGGATGCCGTCGATGCCCTTCGGCGCCAGGGCCTCCGCGGCGGCGATGATCCGCTCCTTGCGCTGCTTCACGTCCTTGTTGTTGGAGTCCATCTGTGCGAAGTGGGCGCGCCGCGCGGTATCGAAGGTCTGACGCGCCGACCGGAAGCGCTTCCAGAGCGCATCCGCCTGCCCCTTGGGCACCTGGGGACCGTTCTTCTGAGCCGTCTGCCAGTCGGCGAAGAGCTGCTCGAACGCGAGGCTCGTGTCCTTCCAGCGGATGGACGCCTCAGGCTGCGCCGCGAGCCGCTCGGCCTCGGTGATGATCGCCTCGCGCTTGGCGAGGGCCTCCTGCCGCGCCGCGTCGCGCTCGGCCTGCTGCTTCTCGGTGAGCTCAGCGGCCTTGCCACCGAGCTTGTCGACGCGTGCGCGCAGTGCCGCCAGGTCGCCGACCGCGGCCGGCTCGACGAGCTGCTGCTGCAGCTTGGCGACGGTGCCGGCGACGGAGGCCTCGGCGGTGCCGCGGGCGATGCGCGCCTCGAGCAGGGTGACCTGACCCTCGAGATCGGCGTACTTCCGCGTGAAGTAGGCGAGCGCCTCTTCCGGTGTACCGTCGGGGAACGACCCCACGGCGCGCTCGGTGTCGCCCTCTCGGACGTATACCGTGCGTTCCTCGTCGACTCGGCCCCAGGGGGTTTCGTTGGTCGCTTCGCTCACCGTGCTACTCACCTGTCAGTTGTGGGGTCGGCGGAATCGCCGACATGACTCTCCCACTATGCCATAGCCCGGCATCGATAGCATGGCCTGGTGACCACCTCCGCAGTTCCCGGCCAGACGGCACCGCTCGCCGTGCGCATGCGGCCGCGCTCGCTGGACGAGGTCGTCGGTCAGCAGCACCTGCTGAAGCCCGGGTCGCCGCTCCGGGTGCTCGCGGCCGAGGGGGAGGCCACACGAGGTGCCGTGTCCATCATTCTCTGGGGCCCGCCGGGCACGGGGAAGACGACGCTCGCACAGGCGATCGCGCACTCCAGCGGCCGTCGCTTCGTCGAGCTCTCGGCGGTGACCGCCGGCATCAAGGACGTTCGCACGGTGATGGAGCGCGCGCTGAACGACCGCGACCTCTACGACATCGCGACGGTCCTGTTCCTCGACGAGATCCATCGCTTCACGAAAGCGCAGCAGGATGCGTTGCTGCCCGGGGTGGAGAACGGCTGGGTCACCCTCGTGGCCGCGACGACCGAGAACCCCTCGTTCTCCGTCATCAGCCCGCTGCTCTCCCGATCACTGCTGCTCACGCTCGAACCGCTCCAGGACGAGGATCTGCGCACATTGCTCGTGCGTGCGGTCGAGGACCCCCGAGGGCTCGCCGGGAGCGTGGTGCTCGAGGACGACGCGCTCCAAGCGCTCGTGCAGCTGGCGTCGGGTGACGCCCGCCGTGCACTCACCGGGCTCGAGGCTGCGGCGGCATCCGCACTCGCGGGGGCGGGCGCCGCGGGCACCGATCCCGACGCGGACGCGGAAGCCGACGCTGATCCCGATTCCGATACCGAGGCCGCGGCTTCCGATCCGCCGCACATCACCGACGAGATCGTGTCCTCCTCCATCGACCGCGCGCTGCTCCGCTACGACAAGAACGGCGACCAGCACTACGACGTCATCAGCGCGTTCATCAAGTCGCTGCGCGGATCCGATCCCGACGCCGCGATCCACTATCTGGCGCGCATGATCGAGGCCGGTGAGGATCCGCGCTTCATCGCACGACGGCTCATGGTGCACGCGGCCGAGGACGTCGGCATGGCGGATCCGCAGGCCCTCCCGATCGCGGTGGCCGCAGCGGAGGCGACGCAGCTCATCGGACTCCCCGAGGCGCGCATCCCGCTGGCCGAGGCGACGATCTACATCGCGACCGCCCCGAAGTCCAACGCCGTCATCACGGCGATCGACGCGGCCATCGCCGACGTGAAGGCGGGGCGATTCGGTCTGGTGCCGATTCACCTGCGCGACGGCCACTACCCGGGCGCCAAGCGCCTCGGTCACGGCAAGGGCTATCGCTACCCCCACAACGATCCTCGGGGTGTCTCGGAGCAGCAGTACCTGCCCGACGAGCTCGTCGGCCGCACCTACTACGAACCGGTGGCGCGCGGATACGAGCGGGAGATCGCGGAACGACTCGAGAAGATCCGTCGGATCACGCGCGGGATCTGATAAGCTATTCTCTGGCCTACACGGCCCTCGCCGTTGGCTGCGCGCGTGGGGCGCGTGGCAGTCGCCCTGTAGCCGGGTTTCTGCACTGGTCGTTCCCTCACCGAAGACGGTGTGCTGTGTCGCGTGCATCGCTGATCGAGTCGATCGAGTCAGCCGATGCGGACACAGCGTGGCCGAGAGAACATGCGATTCGATCCCGAACCGCGAACAGAAACCCGAAAGGACACACGTGTCGACTACGTCGCGTACCCGCTCACAGACCCGCCGCTCGCGGGCACTGGGCATCGCCCTCACCCCGAAGGCCGCCAAGTACATGGAGAAGCGCCCGTACGGCCCCGGCCAGCACGGACGCACGAAGCGCAAGAGCGACAGCGACTACGCGGTCCGCCTGCGCGAGAAGCAGCGTCTCCGCGCCCAGTACGGCATCCGCGAGAAGCAGCTCACCATCGCGTTCAAGGAGGCCCGTCGTCAGGGCGGCCTGACCGGCGAGAACCTGGTCGAGCTCCTCGAGATGCGCCTCGACGCCCTCGTGCTCCGTGCCGGCTTCGCCCGCACCACCGCGCAGGCGCGTCAGCTCGTCGTGCACCGTCACATCCTCGTCGACGGCAAGATCGTCGATCGCCCGTCCTTCCGCGTGAAGCCCGGACAGCTCATCCACGTCAAGGAGCGCTCCGAGGGCATCGAGCCCCTGCAGGTCGCCGCTGCCGGTGGCCACGCCGAGGTGCTGCCGAACGTTCCCGGTTACCTCGAGGTCGAGCTCGACAAGCTGCAGGCGCGCCTCGTGCGCCGCCCGAAGCGCGCAGAGGTCCCCGTGACCTGCGAAGTGCAGCTCGTGGTCGAGTACTACTCGGGCCGCTAGCACACAGCGCAACGAAACGAAGAGGGCACCGGTGATCCGGTGCCCTCTTCGTCGTTTCCGGGCCGTGCCGTGTTCCGGTTGTCCAGGTTCTCGTCCCGGCCGAGTCGACCTGCGGCGGGAAGGTCGGGCGTCTCGCGTGCATCCGCACGTGCGCTCGGCTCCGAGCTCGACTGTGAGCGACTGCCGGGGTGAAACGTGCAAAGGCTCACGGAATTCGCTCACACTCTGGGTTGCGGGTGCGAGTGTGAGCAATTTCTGGGGCATTGAGCGCAAGAATTCACTGAAATCGCTCTCGCTCGCGTGGGGGTGCTCGACGACATCGGGCAGCGACTCAGCAGCGATCGAGTCATGGGGAGTCCCACGGCCCGCTGAATTCGTCCTATTCGCGCGGGCCCATGCGAAACCCATGCGAATCGCATAGCGTCGCTCCGTATCCATGAAGCATGGATACCGCAGAGACCTCCGAACCGCTCGCACCCACGGACCCCCAAGGCCCCCAGCGACGCCGCTGGCGTCTCAGAACCGCCATCATCTCGACGGCGACCGCTCTCGCCCTGGTCCTCGGCGGCGCCGCCGCCTGGGCGGCGGACCGCTTTCTCATCCCCAAGGTCGAGATCTCGGACGTCGCGCAGTACGAGGCGAGCCAGACCGCCACGGGCGCCAACGTAGACGCCACCGATGACGACACCAGCGTCACCGTGACGCAGGAGACGCGGGGCACGGGCGAGGACACCATCACGCTCACGATCGCGGACGTCCAACTCGGAGATGCGACGGACCTGCGCTCCGCGTTCGCGCACAACCAGTTCGGCGAGAACATCACCCAGACCACGAGCGAGATGGCCGAGGCGAACGACGCCGTGTTCGCGGTCAACGGCGACTACTACGGATTCCGCAGCACCGGGATCGTGATCCGCAACGGCGTCGCCTACCGCGACGAACCCGCACGGGAGGGGCTGGCGATGTACACCGACGGCCGCGTCGAAGTGTACGACGAGACCTCCACGTCGGCCGACGAGCTCGTCGCCGCGGGGGTGTGGAACACGCTGAGCTTCGGTCCCGCGATCGTCGAGGACGGCCAGGCGGTCGACGGCATCGAGGACGTCGAGATCGACACGAACTTCGGCAATCACTCGATCCAGGGCCAGCAGCCGCGCACCGCGATCGGGGTGATCGACGAGAACCACCTCGTCTTTGTGGTGGTGGACGGCCGGGATCCCGGCACGAGCCGGGGAGCCACGCTCACCGAGCTCGCCGACATCATGCTCGAGCTCGGCGCCGAGACCGCCTACAATCTCGACGGCGGGGGCTCGTCGACGCTCTACTCCGACGGCGGGGTCGTGAACCGCCCGTCGAACGGCGGCGAGCGCGGCACCAGCGACATCCTCTACGTGGCGGGCTGAGCCGTGCTGATCCTGATCCCCGCGTACGAACCGGGCGACGCACTCCCGGCCCTCGTTCGTGCGCTCCGTGCGGGCCGCCCCGAGGCGGCGGTGCTCATCGTCGATGACGGCTCGGGGCCCGCCTACGCGCACGTGTTCGCCGCGGCGCGCGATGCGGGTGCCGCGGTCCTCGTCTCCTCGCGCAACCACGGCAAGGGGCACGCGCTGAAGCTCGGCTTCGCGGAGGCTGAGCGCACGCATCCCGGAGCGGACGTCGTCACGGCGGATGCGGATGGCCAGCACGAGGTCGGGGACATCCTGGCGATCGCGGACGAGCTCGACCGGTCGCGCGGCCGGGAGGACGCCGCGATGGTCCTGGGGTGCCGGGCGTTCACCGGTGCGGTCCCGCTCCGCAGCCGTCTCGGCAACGCCGTCGCACGTCGGTTGTTCCGCGCAGCCGCCGGGTGGGCGCTCTCGGACACGCAGACCGGCCTGCGCGGGATCCCGCACCGGATGCTGCCGTGGCTCCGCACCGTCCCCGGGGAGCGATTCGAGTACGAGCAGCAGGTGCTCCTCCGGCTGCGGCGCGCGGGGTTCGGCGCCCGGGAACTCCCGATCCGCACCGTGTACCTGCAGCACAACCCCTCCAGCCACTTCCGTCCCGTCCGCGATTCGCTCCGGGTACTCGCGCCGATCGCCCGATTCGCCGCGTCGTCGCTGCTCGCCTTCGTCGTCGACGCCGCGGTGCTCGCGGTGCTGCTCGGGATCACCGGGCTGCTCGTCCCGTCGATCGTGATCGCTCGCCTCACGAGCGCCTCCGTGAACTTCGCGGTGAACCGTCGAGTCGTGTTCCAGCGGCGCGGACGCGGTGCTCTGGGGCGGCAGATCGTGCAGTACTCGCTGCTGGCGATCCTGCTGCTGGCCTCGAACATCGTCTGGATGTCTTTTCTCACCGACGCCGGGGTGCCGCTCTGGATCGCCAAGCTCACCACCGAGGCGGTGCTCTTCGCGACGAGCTACGGCGTGCAGCGCGGGGTGGTGTTCGCAGGGCCCCGGGAGCCGGAGGCCGCATTCCCGGAGAACGAACGGGTCACGCACATGGATCGCATAGCAACGTCGGGCTGACTGGGAGCATGAAGGATCATCAGGCACGCTCCCGCACGATCGCCGACGGCTCGGTGTCTCAGGCCCGCGCCCTCATTGTCGACGATGAGCGTTCCCTCGCCGACCTCATCGGCATGGCGCTCCGCTACGAGGGGTGGGAGACGCGGATCGCCGAGAGCGGTACCGAGGCCCTCTCCGCCGCGCGCGAGTTCGCGCCCGACGTCATCGTCCTGGACATCATGCTGCCCGACCTCGACGGGGTAGGTGTGCTGCAGCGGCTACGGGAGAGCGGGGACGGGGTCCCGGTGCTGTTCCTCACCGCGAGGGATTCTGTGCAGGATCGCATCACCGGGCTCAGTGAGGGCGGTGACGACTACGTCACCAAGCCGTTCAGCCTCGAGGAGGTCGTCGCCCGGGTGCACGCGCTCGTGCGCCGGTCGGGCGGGCGACCGGCCGCACCCGCGGACGAGGTGCTGCGGGTCGGGGATCTGACCCTGGATCCGCGCAGCTATGAGGTGCAGCGCGGCGGTGACGCGATCGAGCTCACTCAGACCGAGTTCGAGGTGCTGCGCGCGCTGATGGAGCACGAGCAGCGGGTCGTGACGAAGGCGGCCCTCTACGAACAGGTCTGGCACGAGGAGTTCGACGGCACGTCGACGGTGGTCGAGCTGTACATCTCCTACCTCCGGAAGAAGATCGAGCTCGGGCGGACGCCGATGATCCGGACCGTGCGCGGGGTCGGCTATCTGCTGAAGGCGGGTCCCGATGCCTAGGACCGCGCGGAACGGGAGTGCGCCAAGATTCGAGCCGCGGCCGTCGCAGTGGTCCCTCCGCACCCGGATCGTCGCCGTGCTGGCGTTCACCGTGATCGTGCTCTCCGGCACCATCGCCGCAATCGGGCTCACCTCACTCCGCTCGTCGCTCGTGGACCAACTCGATTCCGAGCTCCACATGCTCTCCTCGCGCGTCATGTTCGCGGTCGAACCGGGGAGCGGGCCGGGGGAGCCGGGGCAGAGCACCGGGGGGAGCGTGGATCTCGGGCAGATCTTCGACGGCCCGGGGGCCTCCGCGGGTTCCATCCTCATCCTGGCGAACTCGGCCGGCGTGTCGGGCATCACCCTCGACAGTGCCTTTTCGGTGCAGTCGCTCAGCGTCGAACAGCTGACCGCGATCCTCTCGGACTGGCCCGACTCGGCGTCGCGCGACGCGACCCCGGGCGACGGCCTCGGCGGATACCGGTTCCTCCTCGAACAGCGCGGGGACAGCACGGTCGTTGTCGGCGTGCCGCTCGCCCCGGTCGAACAGACCATCTCGTCGCTCGGGGTGACCATGGCGATCGTGGCGATCCTCGGCTGCCTCGGGCTCGGATCCCTCGCCGCCTGGTACATCCGACACGAACTGCGCCCGCTCGAGCGCGTCGCCGCGACTGCGGAGTCCATCGCGCGGACCCCGCTCGAGCGCGGCGCGGTGGACCTCGAGCGGGCGGACGCCCCGGGTGAGGGGGCCGCGACCGAGGTGCGCCGGCTCGTCTCCGGGTTCAACGCCATGATCGATCAGGTCGCCCAGGCCTTCGGCGCCCGCAACGCGAGCGAGGAGAAAGTGCGTCGGTTCGTCGCCGACGCCTCCCACGAGCTGCGCACCCCGCTCGCCTCGATTCGCGGGTACTCGGAGCTCACGCGGCGGATGTCCGACGACCTGCCACCGGACGCGGTCTACGCGCTCGGCAGGATCGAGTCCGAGTCCGTGCGGATGACGAGCCTGGTCGAGGACCTCCTGCTGCTCGCCCGGATCGACGAGGGCCAGGAGTTGGAGCTCCGTCCCGTCGCGCTCGGCGAGCTCATCGCCGACGTGGTGAACGACGCCGCGGCCGCGGGACCGGAGCACGAGTGGTCTGCCGACCTGCCGGACGGCACGGTGACGATCTCCGGTGACCCGGGCCGGCTGCAGCAGGTGCTCGTCAATCTCCTCGCGAACGCGCGGGTCCACACCCCGGCGGGAACCCGGGTCACGATCTCCCTGCAGGAGCTGCCGGACACGGTCCGGATCATCGTGGCCGACACGGGGCCCGGGATCCCGGAGGCGTTCCTGCCCCGCCTGTTCGAGCGCTTCACCCGAGACGACTCCTCGCGGGCACGGGCGACGGGAAGCACCGGGCTCGGTCTCGCCATCGTCCACGCCATCGTGCACGCGCATCACGGGACGGTCGGGGTGCGCAGCGCACCGGGGGACACCCGGTTCTCGGTCGAACTGCCCCGGAGCTCGCCCACCCCGAGTTGAATGCCGCACCCGCTAAGCTGGAGCGCGTGTCGGCGCGAGTGAACTCGTGCGCGATCGACGTCGATGAAGGGATGATCACATGCAGAAGCTCCGATGGCTCGTGAGCGGTGCGGTAGTGGGGTTCATTGCCGCCCACCTCGTCAACCAGACCACGGAGGGTCGCCGGTTCTTCGATCGTGTGAACCGCGGGATCGCGGAGTTCAACCGGGCGTTCGACAAGGGCTACCACGACGCCGAGGCCCCCGACGCCGGTGACGACGTCGAGGCGGCGCTCCGCGCGCTCCCCGACAAGCCGTAGTCCGACCCGCTCGTCCCGAATCAAAGGATCCTCCCGGATGCAGACCGCTGAAATCCACCGCCGCTGGCTCGACTTCTTCGAGAAGCGCGGACACACCGTCGTGCCGTCCGCGTCGCTCGTCAGCGACGACCCCAGCCTGATGTTCACGGTCGCCGGCATGGTGCCGTTTGTGCCGTACCTCTCCGGACTCGTCCCGGCACCGTACCCGCGTGCCACGAGCGTCCAGAAGTGCATCCGCACCAACGACATCGAGGAGGTCGGCCGCACGCCGCGCCACGGGACCTTCTTCCAGATGTGCGGCAACTTCTCCTTCGGCGACTACTTCAAGGAGGGGGCGATCACGTTCGCGTGGGACCTGCTCACGACGAGCGAGGCCGACGGCGGCCTCGGGTTCGATCCGAAGGATCTGTGGGTCACCGTCTACGAGGAGGACGACGAGGCGCTCGCCCTCTGGAAGCAGCACTCGACGCTCCCCGACGAGCGCATCCAGAAGCTCGGCAAGGACACGAACTACTGGTCCACGGGGCAGCCGGGGCCCGCGGGGCCGTGCTCCGAGATCTTCTACGACCTCGGTCCCGAGTACGGGATCGACGGCGGCCCGGCGACCGATGACGATCGGTACGTCGAGATTTGGAACCTCGTGTTCATGCAGTACCAGGTCGCGGACGTGAAGTCGAAGACCGACTTCACGATCCTCGGCGAACTGCCGAAGAAGAACATCGATACCGGGCTCGGTCTTGAGCGCGTCGCCTTCATCAAGCAGGGCGTGCAGAACATGTACGAGATCGATCAGGTGCGTCCGGTGCTCGATCGTGCCGCAGCGCTCTCGGGCACCACGTACGGGGCCGATCACACCGACGACGTGCGACTCCGCGTGATCGCCGACCACGTCCGCTCCGGGCTCATGCTCATCGCCGACGGGGTCACGCCGTCGAACGAGGGTCGTGGATACATCCTCCGTCGCCTGCTCCGCCGCGTCACGCTGTCGATGCGCCTGCTCGGCGTCGAGGGCCCGAGCTTCGCGGAACTGTTCCCGGTGTCGCGCGACGCGATGTCCGCGGCCTACCCCGACGTCGCCCGCGACTTCGACTTCATCTCCCGGGTGGCGTACGCGGAGGAGAAGACGTTCCTCCGCACGCTCGGCGCGGGCATCCAGATCCTGGACGGCGCCGTCGCGGCGGCCCGGGCGGACACCACGGGTGGCAGCGCCCCCGCGGCGCTCCCCGGAGACACCGCCTTCCTGCTGCACGACACCCACGGGTTCCCCATCGAGCTGACGCTCGAGATCGCCGAGGAGGCCGGCGTCTCCGTCGACCACGAGGTCTTCGCGTCGCTCATGCAGGAGCAGCGCGACCGCGCGAAGGCGGACGCGAAGGCGAAGAAGGGGCAGCGCGCCGACCTCTCCATCTACAAGTCGCTCCGCGGGCTGGGCGAGACCCTCTTCACGGGATACGACGAGCTCGAGCACGAGAGCCGGGTGCTGGGGATCGTCGTCGACGGCCAGCCCGTCACGGAGGCCCGGGAGGGCCAGATCGCCGAGGTCGTGCTCGCCGAGACCTCGCTGTGGGCGGAGTCCGGCGGCCAGGATTCCGATCAGGGGCTCATCATCGGCGACGGCTTCGAGGCCGAGGTGCTCGACGTGCAGAAGCCCGTCCCGGGTCTGATCGTGCACACGGTCAAGGTCGTCGTCGGCACCATCGGGATCGACGCCCGGGCCGAGACCCGTGTCGACGCCGATTACCGGCGCGGCGCGACGCAAGCGCACTCGGGCACACACATCGTGCACGCGGCGCTGCGCGACGTGCTGGGATCCGGCGCGCACCAGGCCGGTTCCTACAACAAGGCGGGGTACCTGCGCCTCGACTTCACGCACAGCGACGCGCTCTCGACCGAGACGAAGAGCGAGATCGAGGAGATCTCGAACCTCGCGATCCGCTCGGACTTCGAGGTCGTGACGCGCGAGATGCCGATCGACGAGGCGAAGGCGCTCGGCGCCATGGCGCTCTTCGGGGAGAAGTACGGCGATCGCGTGCGGGTCGTCGACATCGGAGGCCCGTGGTCGCGGGAGCTCTGCGCGGGCACGCACGTCTCGAGCTCGGCAGAAATCGGCATGATCAGCCTCATCTCCGAGAGTTCGGTCGGGTCGACGAACCGCCGGGTCGAGTCGCTCGTCGGCATCGAGGCGTTCCGCAACTTCGCTGCGGAGCGCGCGATCGTGCAGCAGCTCACCAGCGGACTCAAGGTGCCGCGCGGGGAGCTGATCACGAAGGTGCAGGATCTCGGCGCGCAGTTGAAGCTCGCGGAGAAGCGCATCGCATCGCTCGAGGCGGAGAAGCTCGCGCAGCGGGTGCCGCAGCTCATGGCCGGCGCGGAACGGATCGGCTCGCTCCGGCTCGTCGTCGCGTCGCTCGGCGCCGTGGGCTCTGCCGACGACGTCCGTGGCCTCGTGCTGCGGGTTCGGGAGCAGCTGGGAAGCGACCCGGCCGTGGTGGTCCTCGCCGCCGCAGCCGGCGACAAGCCGGTCGTGATCGCGGCGACAAACGCCGCCGCTCGCGAGTCCGGCGTCAAGGCCGGGGCCCTCGCGAAGCTGGGCGCCCAGGTGCTCGGCGGCGGTGGCGGCGGCAAGGACGACCTCGCTCAGGGCGGCGGTACCGACATCACTCGGCTCGACGATGCGCTCACCGAGATCCGCCGCAGTCTCGAGGCCTAGGCCGTGAGACCCGGTGTGCGGCTCGGCATCGACGTAGGGAAAGCCCGCGTCGGTGTCGCCCGCAGCGACCTGCACGGCATGCTCGCCACGCCGGTGGAGACGGTGCTGCGGGATCTCGACGGGGACTCGGCATTCACGCGGCTCGTGGCGATCGCCGGCGAACTCGATGCGGCCGAGGCCATCGTCGGCCTCCCGCTGAATCTCCGCGGAGAGCGCACCCCGTCGACGGACGACGCGGTGGCGTTCGCCGAGGAGCTGGCCCGACGGTTCGCACCGCTCGGCATCCCGGTGCGGCTCGTCGACGAGCGCCTCTCGACGGTATCGGCCCAGGGTCAGCTGCGGCAGGCGGGCAAGAAGACCAAGCAGAGCCGCGGCATCATCGATCAGGCTGCGGCGGTGGTCATCCTGCAACACGCTCTGGATATGGAGCGCGCGCGTGGCGAAGCCCCGGGTAGTGTGGTCGAGAACGCTGACCGGGCACCTGAGGGGGGAACGCCGGAATGAATGCACGCACGCGCGGCGAATCGAGTGGTACCGGGCGGCGAGTCCTGATCTCGCTGCTGGTGGCGGTGCTGCTGCTGGGCGGCCTCGCCGCGGGCGGTACCTACCTCTGGTCCCAGTACGGTCCGCGGATCTCCCAGACCATGGGCTGGACCAGCAACGATTACGAGGGCACCGGCACCGGCGAGGCGATCGTCGTGATCACCGCTGGGGAGATCGGCGAGGACATCGCGGTCTCCCTCGAGGAGGCCGACGTCGTGAAGACCTCGGAGGCGTTCTACGAACTGCTGCTCGAGCAGGATCCGGCGGTCGAGTTCCTCCCGGGTTCGTACCGGGTGAAGCTGCAGATGAGCGCGCAATCGGCGCTCGAGGCCCTCCAGGACCCCGCGAACCGCATGGCCTACACGGCGATGATCCCGGAGGGGAAGTCCGTGGCGCAGACGCTCGAGATCATCTCGGCGGGCGCGGACATCCCGCTCGAGGAGCTGCAGGCCGCCGCCGCGGACCCCGCAGCCTTCGGGCTCCCCGAGGGTGTGACGAGCCTCGAGGGCTGGCTCTTCCCCGCGACCTACGAGTTCGAGGAGACCACCACGGGCGTCGAGGCGATCTCGCGGCTCGTGGAGCAGCAGAAGCTCGTGCTCGATGAGCTCGGCGTGCCGGTGGAGGATCGTGAGCGAGTGCTCAACATCGCCGCGATGGTGCAGCGCGAGGGGGGCCGGATCGAGGACTTCGGCAAGGTTTCCCGCGTGATCCAGAACCGACTCGCCCAGGAGATGCTGCTGCAGATGGATTCGACGGCCCAGTACGGCATGGGCCAGCACGACGACGGCAGCGTCTGGTCCACGGACGAGGCTCTCGCGGACGACAACCCCTGGAACACCTACGTGCACCTCGGGCTGCCGGCGGGGCCGATCTCGAACCCGGGTCGTGATGCTATCGTGGCGGCGCTGAACCCAGAGCCGGGGGACTGGCTCTACTTCGTCGCGGTGAACCTCGACACGCGCGAGTCCGTGTTCACGTCGACGATCGAGGACCACAACGCCGCGGTCGAGCAGCTCAACCAGTGGTGCATCGCAAACCCCGGTCGCGGCTGCTAGTGCCGCAGCAGCTCGCGGTGCTCGGCGATCCGATCGCGCACTCGAAGTCGCCGCTGATCCACCGTGCGGCGTACGCAGAGCTCGGGCTGGACTGGGAGTACACCGCGATCCGATGCGGTCGAGACGCGCTCAGCGAGCTGCTGACCTCGCGCGACGCCGACTGGCGCGGCTTCTCGGTGACCATGCCGCTGAAGGAGGAGGCGCACCGTCTCGCCGCGGTGCTCGACCCGGTCGCTCGTGAGAGCGGGGTCGTGAACACGCTGCTGCGGCTCTCCGGGGCCGCGGGCTGGGCCGGGTTCAACACCGATGTCGCGGGCCTCGCGACGGCGATCCGCCGCAGTGGTCTCGACGCACGGCGCACCGTGGTCCTGGGATCCGGGGCGACCGCCGTGTCGGCGGTGCTGGCTGCGCGCCGCCTCGGCGCCGAGCACGTCACGATTGTCGCGCGCAACGCGGCCGCGGCGGCCGAGCTGGTCGACCGCTTCTCGGGCACCCGCGAGACGACCTCGGCCGCCCCCGTCGAGCTGGCCGCAGTGAGCCCGACGGCGTGGCGCACCGACCCCGCCGCGCTCCTCGCTTCCGCGACCCTGGTCGTCTCGGCGCTGCCCGGACCCGCGAGCCGGGAGCTCGATGTGCCCGACGGCCTCACGCGGATCCCCCTGTTCGACGTCGCCTACGACCCGTGGCCCTCGCCGCTCGCGGTCCGCTGGACCGGTGCGGGTGGACAGGCCCACTCGGGGCTCGGGATGCTCGTCGCCCAGGCGCTCATCCAGATCCGGATCTTCCAGCACGGCGATCCTGACACCGCGGTTGCGGACGAGGACGAGGTGCAGGCGGTGATGCAGCGCGCGCTCGACTCCGTCAGTATGGGAGAATAGCGGGTATGCTGCGTTGGCTCACTGCCGGGGAATCCCACGGCCCCGAACTCATTGCCGTCCTCGAGGGGCTCCCGGCCGGGGTGCCGGTGTCGCTCGACGAAATTCGCGAGGATCTCGCCCGACGCAAACTCGGGTACGGCCGCGGCTCGCGCATGAAGTTCGAGCAGGACGAGCTGCATCTCTCCGGCGGTGTGGTGCAGGGCGTCTCCATCGGCGGTCCGGTTGCGATCCGCGTCGGCAACACGGAGTGGCCGAAGTGGACCGAGGTGATGAACCCGGAGCCGACCGAGCTCTCGGAGAAGTCCCGCGGCCGCGGTGCGCCGCTCACTCGGCCGCGTCCGGGCCACGCCGACCTCACGGGGATGCAGAAATACGGATTCGCCGAGGCGCGCCCCGTGCTGGAGCGCGCGAGCGCCCGCGAGACCGCTGCCCGTGTCGCGCTCGGCGCCGTGGCCCGCGCGTTCCTGCGCGAGCTCGGGATCACCCTCGTGAGCCACACCGTCGCACTCGGCGACGTCGCCGTACCCGCGGGCGCCCGACTGCCACGACCGGAGGACGTCGCAGCCCTCGACGCCGATCCGCTACGGTGCTTCGACGCCGGGACCAGCGCGCAGATGGTCGTGGAGGTCGACGACACGAAGAAGTCCGGCGACACCGTCGGCGGCATCGTCGAGGTGCTGGCCTACGGCCTCCCGCCGGGACTCGGCTCCTACGTGCACTGGGATCGCCGTCTCGACTCCCGACTGGCCGGGGCGCTCATGGGCATTCAGGCGATCAAGGGCGTCGAGGTCGGTGACGGGTTCGAGACCACCCGCCGCCGCGGCTCCGTGGCCCACGACGAACTGCACGTCGTCGACGGGGAGATCACCCGCGACACCGGACGTGCAGGCGGCATCGAGGGCGGCATGACCACCGGTCAGATCCTGCGCGTTCGCGCCGGCATGAAACCGATCGCCACGGTGCCGCACGCCCTGCCGACGATCGACACGGCCACGGGTGAGGAGACCAAGGCGCACCATCAGCGCAGCGATGTCTCCGCGGTGCCCGCTGCCGGGGTCGTCGCCGAGGCGATGGTGGCACTGGTGCTCGCGGACGCCGTGACGGAGAAGTTCGGCGGTGACAGCGTGGCGGAGACGCGCCGCAATCTGCAGGGGTATCTCGCGGCGATTCCGGATCAGCTCACCACCGCCATCGAGTCGTGAGCGGCTCGAGGCGGGCGCAGCGCGACGCGGGACTGCCCGCGCCCGCGGCGACGCCTCAGCCCAAGCCGTCGCCGCCCACGAACCCGATCCCGATCCCGACGCGAAGTGTCGAAAGCGCGACCCCGGCCGGTCAGCCCGCGTCGCGTGCGCCGCGGTCCCGTCGTCGCAGACGCCGTCGGCGCGGTCCCAGCCTGCCCGACCGCACCGTCGTGTTCGTCGGTCCGATGGCCGCGGGCAAGACCAGCCTCGGCAAGCGGGTCGCCCGGGAGCTCGGGATCCCGTTCGTCGACAGCGACGCCGTGATCGTGCGCGGCCACGGGCCGATCACCGCCTTCTTCGAGACCCACGGCGAAGCCGAGTTCCGGCGAATCGAGGCGGAGGTGATCGCGGCCGAGCTCGCGCATCCCGGGGCGCGGATCCTGGCGCTCGGCGGCGGAGCCGTGCTGACCGAGAGCACCCGGATCCTGCTGCGTCAGCACCCGGTCGTGCTGCTCACGACGACCCAGGAGGCCGTGCTGCGGACGGCGAACATCGCCCGGCGCCCGCTGCTGCGCGACGACCCGAACGCCTGGGGGCGGATCTTCGAGGAACGCCGCCCCCTCTACGAGGAGGTCGCGGACGTCACGTACCGCACCGACCGCGCCACCAAAGAACAGCTCGCACGACGCGTCGCCCAGTGGGCGCGCAGCTTCCGGAAGGACACCGCATGACCTCGACCGCCACCACCATCCCGGTCACCGGAGAGTCCGAGTACACCGTGACGGTCGGACGCGGGGTGATCGACCGGCTGCCGGAGGCGCTCGGCGACCGCGTCAACAAGGTGCTCATCGTGCACACCCCGACCGTCGGTCGGCTCGCCGAGGAACTGCGCGAGCAGTTGCAGGGGCGCTATGAGCAGGTGCTGCTGGCCGAGGTGCCCGACGCCGAGTCGGCGAAGCGGGTCGAGGTCGCCGCCTTCTGCTGGCAGATCCTCGGGCAGGCCGACTTCACGCGCAGCGATGCGGTCGTCGGCCTCGGCGGCGGTGCCGTCACCGACCTCGCCGGGTTCGTCGCGGCGACGTGGCTCCGCGGCGTCCGTCTCGTCCACGTACCCACCACCGTGCTCGGCATGGTCGATGCCGCGGTCGGCGGCAAGACGGGCATCAACACGGCCGAGGGCAAGAACCTCGTCGGCAGCTTCTACGCACCGAGCGCGGTGCTCTGCGATCTCGATCTGCTGGCCACGCTGCCGCGCAACGAGATCCTCGCGGGGTTCGCGGAGGTTGCCAAGTACGGGTTCATCGCCGAGCCCGAGATCCTTGACATCCTGGAGGCCGACATCGACCGCGCCACCGACCCGTCCACACCCGAGTTCCAGCGGGTGGTCGAGCTCTCGATCGGCGTGAAGGCCCGTGTGGTCTCGGAGGACTTCCGCGAGGGCGGCCTCCGAGAGATCCTGAACTACGGGCACACCCTGGGCCACGCGATCGAGCACGCGGAGCGCTACCAGTGGCGTCACGGCGTCGCCATCTCCATCGGCATGATCTACGCGGCGGAGCTCGGACGCCTGGCCGGCGCCCTCTCGGACGAGGTCGTCGATCGGCACCGCCGGATCCTCGAGTCGCTGACGCTGCCGCTGTCCTACCCGGCGGGCCGCTGGCCCGGGCTGCTCGCCACGATGCAGCGCGACAAGAAGGCCCGCGCGGGCATGCTGCGCTTCATCGTGCTCGACGACATCGCCAAGCCCCGGGTGCTCGCGGGCGTCGACGACTCGATGCTGCAGTTCGCCTACCAGGAGATCGCGAACTAACAACGGCCATTTCTGGCCGTTGTCGCGAGCTCCCGAGCACGTCTCGGGCTCGGTGTAGGGGCCCGCGTTCGGCGGCGCCGTGATCGCGAACGAACAACGGCCATTTCTGGCCGTTGTCGCGAGCTCCCGAGCACGTCTCGGGCTCGGTGTAGGGGCCCGCGTTCGGCGGCGCCGTGATCGCGAACGAGGCCGATTCAGCGGATCCGGAACCCCTGTCCCTCGATGATGAGGGCCAGCACCCGGCGGTCCTCGCGGTGCATGACACCCTCGACAAACCTCGTCAGCGCGCGGTCGAGGGTGACGGTCCCGGCGCTGTCGGCAACCTTCTGCAGGAGCGCCACGAGCGTGCGTGGCGCGAGCACGGACTCCTCGAGGCCCGGCCGCCCGTCGATCTCGCGCTCCGTCGACACGAAGGCGTCGAAGCCTTCGCCGTGCGCCCCCGCGAACACCTGCTGACTGATGAACGCCGCTCGCGCGACCCGGTGGAGCGCATCCACGGGGAGCTCCGGCGGGAGTTCGCCGCGGTCATCGGCGATCGCGGCTGCGGCGAGCAAGGCGTTCTCCGCCGGAAAGTCGGCGTAGTCGCGGGCGGCATCGGGATAGTGCACCCGGTAGCTGTTCGCGCCGAATCGGTTGACGAGCTCCGCGCTCAGTCGATCGAGCCCGCGGTACCGGTGCGGGGTCTGCTCGTTCGCGGTGGCGAGGATGACGAAGCCGGGGGCGATGCGCACCGCACGCCCCGCGTCCTCCTGCACGGCGAGAGTGTCACCCGGGCGCAGCTGCAGGATCCGATTGAGGCGCTTCAAGAACTCGGGCGGCATCGCGTTGACCTCGTCGAGGATCACCGGTCGGCCCTCGGCCATGGCGCGCAGCAGGGGGCCGGCGACGAAGACGCTCGACGTCGCGCCGCCCTCGGCCCGCAGTTCGTGACTCCCGATGACCTGGGCGCTGGTGATGTCGCCGTACCCGGAGATGAGCTCAGGATCGCGGCCGATCGCCGCGCGGCTGAGGTGCTCCGCGAGCGCGGTCTTCGCGCCGCCGGTCTCTCCCACGAGCAGGATCGGATCGCCGCGCAGCATCGCCGGCGTCGCCTCGGCGATGATCCGACGCATCTGGTCGGTCATGAGCAGGCCCGTGCGCAGCTGGCGGCGAGCGTCGCGGAGCGCCACGGTGCCGAGCGCCTCGAGCACGTCGTCGCGCACTCGCTCCGTCGTGATGCTCCGGTGCCAGACCGCGTCGTTCTGATCGCGCGCGGGGTCGAGGTCGCGGTCGGATCCGGCGTCGCGGTCGGTCCCGGTCCCGGTCCCGAGGAGACTCCGCACCGTCCGCTGTTCGCCCGCGGTGAGCGGCCGCCCGTCGGCAATCGCCCGAGCCACGAGATCGTCGGCTTGCCGACGCCGCTCCGCTGTCCGACGGTCGGCGAGACGTGCCTCCGCCGCGACCCGGAGCGAGCGAGCCCGGGCATCGAGTGCGTCGTCGACGAGGGCACCGTGCGCCTCGGACGAACGGAGCTCGGCGGTTCTGCGGAGCAGCGCCTCGAGTTCCGACGCGAGCGCCGTCCGATGCGCGCTCTCCGCACTCCGCAGTGCCCTGCGAACTCGGCGGGCTTCGCCGGAGAGCTGCTGCAGTTCGCGCAGCACGGGATCCGCATCGGTCGGGAGCATACGGTCACGCTATCAGTCACGGATAGTGTGTGAGGATGACCGACCACGCTCGTGACGCAGCCGCCGGGCCCCACGGGTTCGGAGGCGACCTTCGCGCGCAGCTCGAGGCCGCCGGCGCGATCGTGGGAACGCCGATCCTCGTCACCGACGGCGCCGACTGGGAACTCACCCCGCGCGGTCTGCGTGTGGGCCTCGGCCATTTCACCGCGCTCGGGCACAGCGACGCGGAAGCCGTCGCGCTGTCGCTCCTCGAAGTCTGGCAGCACGTGCGATTCCCGCGCGTCTCCCCGGAGCGCGATCGGCGTCGGGCCGCGCTCTCGACCGGACGACCCGAGCTCGCGCCGCTCCTCGAGACCGTCACCCGGCTGCAGGCGGCAGCGGAGCTTCTGACGGTCGTTCCCGCGGCGCAGGATCCGCTCGCGGCTGCGGCCTCCCGCTCGCTCCCGGCGACCCTGCTCGAGTGGCCACGCCACCTGCAGTGGATCGGGATCCTCCTGCACATCGGCCTGCTGCGCCGCGTCGACGGGGACCCGGGCACGGCGCTCGACGGGGTCGTTGACCCGGCCGTCGCCGAGGAGTGGCGGCAGCTGCAGCGGCGCGGGGGCACGGGGCCGGACCCGGTGCGCAGGGTGACCGCGCCGGATCCTACACGGTCGGGGCTCCTGCGGTGGGAACGCGCCGTCGCGCTGCTCCTGCCCGCGTTCGAACGCCTGCGCGCCCAGGATGTCGCCGAGCGGGGGCTCGGGGTGGGCGACCGGGCGCACCGGGCGGACGACGGGTCCAGCGATCCGGCGCCCGACGACCTCGCTGGCACCGGCCCCGGTGGCGATCCGGACGCCGCGGAGAGCGACGCCTACAGCCCCACCGAGGACGCGTCCGAGACGGACGCAGCCGCGACACCCCCGGATCCCGCTGCGGACCGGGCCCGGGCCGGGGACGGCGCCGAGCACGCGGAGGGCGCAGACCTCTTCGCGGCTGAGCAGGCCGGGTTCGTCCGTGCGTTCCTGTCCACCCCCATGCCGGCAGCGGGCGCGCTGGTGCTCGACGCCGGTGACCTGCCCCAGGATGCGCGAGCGACGGGCGATTCCGCGGCGAGCGATCGCGCGGGCGGCGCGGGCGCGGGCGGCGCGGGCGCGGGCACGCGGGCGGGTGCGGGCGCTGCTCTCGATTACCGACGACGCGCCGAGGAGCTGAGCGACGCGATCGGCCGCATGCGCGAGGTGTGGTCGCGCGTGATCGCGGAGCGGGTCGCCGAGCGCCGGGTCCCCGGCCGACGCGCTCGTGACGAGGGGGATACGTTGCGGCTCGAGTCCCTCGCCTCCGCCGTTGCGGACGCGATCGCGGGGGTGCCGCGCCCGAGTGCGTTCGTGCAGCGCGAATCACGGGCGCGGCGCACCCGCCGGGCCGGGAGCACCGATTACGTGCTGCTCGTCGACCGATCGGCGTCGATGCAGGGGCCGGTCGCCGAAGCTGCCGCGGACGCGGCGCTCATCATGGTGGAGGCCCTCGCCGGTGCCGAGCGGGACATCCGTCACGCCGAGGATCGGCACGGCGTCGACCTCGAGCTCTCGATCCGCACGGCACTCATCGTGTTCGACGCGCAGGCGCTGATCGTGAAGCCGCTGTCACGGGGCCTCGACGACGACGTTCGCCAGCACCTCGTGCACGCGATACGATCCCCGCGCGGGTCCACCAACGACGGCGCCGCGCTCGGAGCAGCGGCCCGGCAGCTCGGCCTGGGTACTGGGGCGGGTGACGAGGCGAATGCGAGCCCACGCGATGGTCTTGAGCGACGCCGACTCGTGATCTTCGTCGGCGACGGCGGGTCGAACGACCCGGTCGCCGCAGCCCGCGAGCTCCGTCGCTTGCACGAGGCCGGGGTGGAGGTCATCGGTGTGGGGATCGGTAGCGACGAGGTCGTGGAGCGGTTCGCACCCACGAGTCGCAGGGTCGACGATCCTCGCCGCCTGCCCGAGGTGCTCCGCGAGATCGTGGCAGAGGACGTCGCGGAGCGCCGCTCTCCTCGGATACCGTTGCAGCATGAGCCCCACGACCGCGTCTGAACGTCTGCGACTGATCCGGTCGTTGTTCCCCAGTCTTGCGGCCGAGCTCGACGGTGCGTATGAGCGGTTCGGCACCGACGGGGGCGAGCTCGCCTCCGCGCGGGATCTCGACGCCTGGCTCGATGGTGAGGCGGCTCGGTTGCGCTCGGACACCCTCGCCCACGCGCTGTTCCCCGGCGCGTCAGCCGACGCCGCGCAGCGCCTCGGGCGTGCGTTCGGCCTCGCCCGCGCGGCCGCTGACCTCCTGGGAACCGAGGTGCCCGAACCCGAGACGTTCGCAGCGGCCGGGGTGCACTTCTCCCGACTCGGCGAGCACCTCGACGCGGATCCCACCCTGCTCGCGGTGCCGGCACCCTACGGATTCGGTGCGGAGCCGTGGCGAGCGGCCTTCCGCCTCGCCGCCGCGCGGCACCCCGAGGGACTCTCCGTCTCGGATGCGCACCCGGACCCGCTGCTGCTGTCGACTGAGGCGACGGAGGAGTTTGCCCGACTGGACGCCCCGCCCGACGCAACGCTCGCCGTGGTGCGCTCGGACCGCATGTTGTCAGTCGGCGTGTCCTCGGACGGCGTCTCGTCGGACGGTGCCGGATCCCGTGTCCAGTGGACCCTGCGCCTCGTGCCGGGCGCCGACAAGCCGTCGGTGCTCGGTCTGGGCCACACCCACGGTCCGCACGTCTCGCTCCCGGAGATCCTGATGCTGCAGCTGATGCGGACCGAGGCGGGGGAGTCGCCGATCGATGCGTCGAGCTTCACGTGGCTCGCCGGGACGCTCGCCGACGGTCGCCTGGCGGCGCGGCACGTCTTCGACGAGCGGGAGGGTGTGATCCGGATCAGCTGCCGCGAGGTCGGCAATCAGGGGCCGCACCTCGGGGCGCGGCCGCCGATCGCGTAGAAGCGTGCATCACGGGCGTCAGGGTGCGCTTGCCATTCATTCACTCATTCATTCGTTGGAGCAGAGATCTGCACTCCGGCTGAGAGAATCCGCGAATCCGGTCAGCAGGAGTGCGGATCTCTGCACGAACACGCGCGCGACCCCGGTCGCCAACCGAGCGATGCCCCGGTGTTCGGCGACTGCCCGGTGTTCGGCGCCTACCAGGTGCTCGGTGCCGCGTCCCGGGTCGACGGCAGCCGGGTCGCGCGGCCCCAGGCCAGGATCTCCTCGGGCACCCCGAGCTCGTCGACGTTGGCGCCCGACTTCTCGATGATCTCGCCGACGGGCACGACGCCGCCGCCCCGGCGCAGGATACGCGCCCGCACGACGGCGCGCGCGTAGACCTCGGGGCGGCGATCCGAGCCCGGACGCACGAACCGCTGCTCCATGTACACGGCCTGGTCGTCGAAGCCGAGGATCCGGGACTCGATCCAGAAGCGCATCCACGGGTTCAGCGACTTCCGGTACGAGATCGTCTGCCCGACCACCACCGGGTACCAGCCCTCCCGCGAGAAGAGCGCCATCACGCCATTGCGCTGGATCAGATCGAACCGCGCGACGTCCATGATCGAGAGGTACTTGCCGTTGTTCATGTGGCGGAGGAGATCGAGGTCGGTCGGCCAGACCCGGAAGCGCGAGCGCGCCACATCGGTGAAGGTGAGCTTCGACCCGCGACGGCCGACGAACCACATGTGCCAGAGGGTGCGGAAGAGCATATGCATGCCAGGCAGCCTAGGGTTCGCTCGCGCGCAGTGCGTCCCGATTGTGGCGACCCGGCACAATCAGAGCGATCCCGCGGCCGGGGACTGTAGAATAACGTGGCGCACTTCCTGCGATCGAACCTGAAGTCCTGAGTACAGAACCCGGAGAACCCCTGCATGGCATCCTCGAATGACATCAAGAACGGCACCGTCATCAAAGAGAGCGGTCAGCTCTGGAGCGTGATCGAGTTCCAGCATGTCAAGCCGGGCAAGGGCGGCGCCTTCGTGCGTACCAAGCAGAAGAACGTCGTGTCGGGCAAGATCATCGACAAGACCTACAACGCCGGCGCGAAGATCGAGACCGCGAACGTGGATCGCCGCGATTTCCAGTACCTGTACCAGGACGGCGCCGACTTCGTCTTCATGGATCAGACCGACTACGACCAGATCACGGTCTCCGGCACCGTGGTGGGCGACGCCGCGAAGTACATGCTCGAGAGCCTGCAGGTGCAGATCGCCCTGCACGAGGGCGAGCCGCTGTACCTGGAGCTCCCCGCGTCCGTCGTGCTCGAGGTCACCTACACCGAGCCCGGCCTGCAGGGCGACCGCTCGACCGGCGGCACCAAGCCCGCGACGGTCGAGACCGGCGCCGAGATCCAGGTCCCGCTGTTCCTCGAGACCGGCACCCGCGTCAAGGTGGACACCCGCACGGGCGACTACCTCGGCCGCGTCAACGACTAGTCCGCGGAGTGTCAGCACGCACCAAGGCCCGGAAGCGGGCCCTCGACCTGCTCTTCCAGGCCGATGTCCGAGGCGAGTCGATCACGACCGTCGTGAACGCCGAGGCGAAGCGGGCGGCAGCGGAGCCCGACCGCGCCGCCTCCTGGCTGTACGCCCGCGAGATCGTCGACGGGGTCACGGATCACCGGGACGAGATCGACGAACTGATCTCGAGCTACGCTCAGGCGTGGACGCTCGAGCGCATGCCCCATATCGATCGGGCGCTCCTGCGGCTCGCCGCCTGGGAGATCCTGCACAACCCGGAGGTCCCGGCGGCCGTGGCCATCGACGAGGCGGTGGAACTCGCGAAGGAGTACTCGACCGACGACTCGGGGCGGTTCGTCAACGGTGTGCTCGGCCGCATCGCGGAGCACGCTCAGGCCTAGCCGGGCGGGCCGGCCGCCGCACGCGGGACCCCCGTCCGTGCGGTAGGCTGGCGGAGTACTAGCTTTTCTTTAACTTCCGTCCCGTGAGGCGGAGAAGGGAGGCTCGGAAAGATGGACACGCGGACCGTGCTCGAAGGAGCCGAGATCTCGCGGGCACTGACCCGAATCTCGCACGAAATCATCGAGGCCAATAAGGGCGTCGACGGCCTGGTACTGGTCGGGATCCCGACCCGGGGCAGCCACCTCGCTCGGCGGATCGCCGACATCATCTCGCGCATCGAGCAGGCGGAGGTGCCCGTGGGCAGCCTCGACGTCACGATGTATCGCGACGACCTCGCGCAGCACCCCACGCGTGCACCGCGGCCGACGGAGATGCCGGTCTCCGGCATCGACGGCGCCACGGTCGTGCTCGTCGACGACGTGCTCTACTCGGGCCGCACCGTGCGCGCCGCGCTCGACGCGCTCAACGACCACGGCCGACCCACCGTGGTCCGGCTCGCGGCGCTCATCGACCGCGGGCACCGGGAACTGCCCATTCGCGCCGACTACATCGGCAAGAACCTGCCGAGCGCGAAGCACGAGCGGATCTCGGTCCGGCTGTCGGAGATCGACGGCGAAGACGCGGTGACGATCTCATGAGGCACCTGCTCGACACGCGCACCCTGTCGCGCGACGACGCGATCCTCGTGCTGGACACGGCCGAGGACATGGCCGCCACGCAGCAGCGCGAGGTCAAGAAGCTCCCGACGCTCCGCGGCAAGACGGTCGTGAACCTCTTCTACGAGGACTCGACCCGCACGCGGATCTCGTTCGAGGCGGCCGCGAAGCGCCTCTCCGCCGACGTCATCAACTTCAGTGCCAAGGGCTCGTCGGTGTCGAAGGGCGAGTCGCTGAAGGACACCGCGCAGACTCTGCAGGCGATCGGCGCCGACGGGGTCGTGATCCGGCACCCTGCATCCGGTGCTCCGGCGCGCCTCGCCTCGAGTGGCTGGATCGACGCCGGTGTCCTCAACGCGGGCGACGGCACGCACGAACACCCCACCCAGGCCTTGCTCGACGCCTTCACGATGCGGCGACGACTCTTCGGCGCCGACAGCCGCGGTCGGGATCTCGACGGGGTCTCCGTCGTGATCGTGGGCGATATCGCCCACTCGCGCGTCGCCCGGTCCAACCTGTGGTTGCTCAACGTGCTCGGCGCGCGAGTCAGCTTCGTCGCGCCCGAGACCCTGCTGCCCTACGGCACGCGCGACTGGCCCGTGACGATCCACCACTCGCTCGACGACGCGATCCGGCTCGAGGCCCCCGACGTCGTCATGATGCTCCGCATCCAGAGCGAGCGCATGCACGCCGCGTTCTTCCCGAACGAGCGCGAGTACGCGCGCAACTGGGGGCTCGACGACCGCCGGGTCGGCGGACTCGCCGACCGCGCCATCATCATGCACCCCGGACCGATGAACCGAGGCCTCGAGATCTCGTCCGGCGCGGCGGACTCGCCCCGCTCGACCGTGCTCGAGCAGGTCGCGAACGGCGTCTCCGTACGCATGGCCGCTCTGTACCTACTGCTGTCCGGCGAACGAGGAGAGTCCGCATGAGCCACGAGACCATCACCGACGCGACCCGCCCGGCGGGCCTGCTGCTCCGCGGGGTGCGCGTGGCGGCGGACCTCACCGAGCGCGGCGCCGATCACCGCAGCGCCGACACGATCGATCTGCGCGTCGCCGATGGTCGCATCGTCGAGCGCGGCACCGATCTGGCGCCGCAAGAGGGCGAGCGGATCATCGAGGCCGACGGCCTCGTCGCGATGACGGGCCTCGTCGATCTCCACACGCACCTGCGCGAGCCGGGCGGGGAGCAGTCCGAGACCGTGCTGACGGGCACCCGCGCCGCCGCAGCCGGCGGATTCACGAGTGTGTTCGCGATGGCCAACACCATGCCCGTCGCCGACACCGCCGGGGTCGTCGAGCAGGTGCAGGCGCTGGGCGATGCCGCGGGCTACGCGAGCGTGCGCCCGATCGGCGCGGTGACCGAGGATCTCGCGGGGGAGCGCCTGAGCGAGATCGGCGCCATGGCGCAGTCCCGGGCGCAGGTGCGCGTCTTCTCCGACGACGGCAAGTGCGTGCACGACCCGATGCTCATGCGGCGTGCCCTCGAGTACGTGAAGACGTTCGACGGGGTCATCGCGCAGCACGCGCAGGATCCGCGGCTCACCGAGGGTGCGCAAATGAACGAGGGCGCGCTGTCGAGCGAGCTCGGCTTGAAGGGCTGGCCGGCGGTGGCCGAGGAGTCGATCATCGCCCGCGACGTGCTGCTCGCCGAGCACGTGGGCGCCAGGCTCCACATCTGCCACCTCTCGACAGCCGGTTCGGTCGAGGTCATCCGGTGGGCGAAGGCTCGCGGCGTGCTGGTCACGGCCGAGGTCACCCCGCACCACCTGATCCTCACCGAGGAGCTCGTGCGGAGCTACGACGCGCGCTACAAGGTGAATCCGCCGCTCCGTCGCGACGCCGACGTGCGGGCGCTCCGCCAGGCCGTCGCCGACGGACTCATCGACATCGTCGCGACCGACCACGCACCGCACCCGGTGGAGGCGAAGGAGTGCGAGTGGGACGCCGCCGCCTTCGGTATGGTCGGCCTCGAATCGGCACTCCCGATCGCGCTGCTCACCCTGGTCCACGAGGGGCACGCGAGCTGGGCGGAGCTCGAGACGCTGCTCTCGCAGCGGCCAGCGACGATCGGCGGGCTCGACACGCACCCCGCCGCGCTCGAGGCCGGCGAGATCGCCGACATCGTGCTCGTCGATCCCAGTGGCTCGAGCACCTTCTCGGTGGACCACCTGCGTGGCATGAGCGTGAATTCGCCGTACCTCGGCATGGAGCTCCCGGGTCGGGTCGCCTACACGATCCGCCGCGGCGCCCTGACCCTCGATGACGGAGTGCTCGTGGATCCGGAGACCGTCGCGGCCGCAGCGCGCGCCACGGCGGATCTCGGACGCCCCCAGGCGGAGGCCACCGCATGAGCCGGACCGGCTTCGCCATTCTGATGGCGGCGATCGTCGTGCTCGTGCTCGGGGGCATGTGGATCGCGTGGCGCGCTCGAGCCCGCCGTGACGGGGGCCTCGCGGGAGCTTCGCTGATGCCCACGGGTGAGATCGTCGCGGTGTTCCCGCGTGCCAGCTACGTCTCCACGACGCCCGTCGGCTCCCCGTTCGAGCGCATCGCGATCCCGGGCCTGCGCTACAAGGGATTCGCGGAGGTCACCGTGCGACGCGGCGGCGTGACCATCGCGGTGACGGGGGAGCCCCCCGTGCACCTCTCCGTCGACCAGCTCACCGGCACCGCGACCGCGGGCGGCCGGATCGGCAAGGTCGTCGAGCAGGACGGCCTCTCGCTGCTGCAGTGGCGTCCCGAACCCCAGACCCCCGCCGCTGCGGGATCCGCACCGGCACCGCGAACGCTCGAGTCGAGCTTCCGGTTCGCCGCGCCCCCGGAGCAGCAAGCGTTCGCAGACGCGATCGCCACCATTGTGACGACTGACCAGACCGACACCACCCAGGAGGATGCGTGACCACCACAACGACCGAAGTGACGGTACCCCCGACCACTGCCGTGCCCACGGGCGCCGCGGTGCTCGTGCTCGAGGACGGGTCCCGATACACCGGTCGCGCCTACGGGGCGACCGGGCAGACGCTGGGCGAGGTCGTCTTCTCGACCGGTATGACCGGGTACCAGGAGACGCTCACCGATCCCTCGTACGCCGGGCAGATCGTGCTCATGACGGCGCCGCACATCGGCAACACCGGAGCGAACGACACCGACATGGAGTCCCGCAAGATCTGGGTCGCCGGGTTCATCGTGCGCGATCCCGCGCGTCGCGTCTCCAACTTCCGGGCGGAGCGCTCGCTCGACGAGGACCTCGTCGCCGACGGCGTCGTGGGGATCAGCGGCGTCGACACCCGCGCGATCACCCGCCACATCCGCTCGGCCGGCGCCATGCGCGCGGGCGTCTTCTCCGGCGACGCGCTCGCGCTCTCCGAGGACGCGCAGCTCGCACTCGTGCAGGAGCAGCCCAGCATGGCCGGCAAGAACCTCTCCGCAGAGGTCACCACGGCCGAGCGCTACGACGTGCCAGCCTCGGGCGAGGTCTCGCGCATCGGCACGATCGCGGTGCTCGACCTCGGCATCAAGCGGGCGACGGTCCAGTACCTCTCGGAGCACGGTTTCGACGTCGTGGTGCTGCCCGCGACGACCACCGCCGACGAGGTGCGCGCCATCGCCCCCGACGCGCTCTTCTACTCGAACGGTCCCGGCGATCCCGCAGCCTCCGAGCAGCAGGTCGCGCTGCTGCAGGAGATGCTCCGAGACGGTGTGCCGTACTTCGGGATCTGCTTCGGCAACCAGCTGCTCGGGCGGGCGCTCGGCTTCGGCACCTACAAGCTGCCCTTCGGCCACCGCGGGATCAACCAGCCGGTGCTCGACAAGCGCACCGGACGGGTCGAGATCACCGCCCAGAACCACGGCTTCGCCGTCGACGCCCCGATCGAGGGCGAGCTCGACTCGCCGGCCGGCTTCGGGCGGGTGCAGGTCAGCCACTACAGCCTGAACGACCAGGTGGTGGAGGGGCTCGAGTGCCTCGACATCCCCGCGTTCTCGGTGCAGTACCACCCCGAGGCGGCGGCCGGGCCGCACGACGCCTTCTACTTGTTCAACCGATTCCGTGAGCTGGTTCAGCACCGCTCCTCCCGCACCACCGGCGGGAACGAGGAGACCCACTAATGCCCAAGCGTTCAGACATCAATTCAGTCCTCGTCATCGGCTCCGGTCCGATCGTCATCGGTCAGGCCTGCGAGTTCGATTACTCCGGCACCCAGGCGTGCCGCGTGCTCCGCGAGGAGGGCGTGCGCGTCATCCTCGTGAACTCGAACCCGGCGACCATCATGACCGATCCCGACTTCGCGGATGCGACGTACGTCGAGCCGATCACCCCCGCGGTGATCGAGCGCATCATCCAGAAGGAGCAGCCGGACGCGATCCTGCCGACCCTCGGCGGCCAGACGGCGCTCAACGCGGCCATCGCGCTGCACGACCAGGGGATCCTCGAGAAGTACGGCGTCGAGCTGATCGGCGCGAAGGTCGAGGCGATCCAGCGCGGTGAGGACCGCCAGATCTTCAAGGAGCTGGTGCTCGAGTCGGGTGCCGACGTCGCCCGGTCGCACATCGCGCACACGATCGAGGAGGCCAAGGAGTTCGCGAAGGACCTCGGCTACCCGCTCGTCGTCCGCCCGTCCTTCACCATGGGCGGTCTCGGCTCGGGCTTCGCCTACACCGAGGAGGAGCTCGTCCGCATCGCCGGCGACGGCCTCCACTACAGCCCGACGACGGAGGTGCTGCTCGAGGAGTCGATCCTCGGGTGGAAGGAGTACGAGCTCGAGCTCATGCGCGACACCTCCGACAACACGGTCGTCGTCTGCTCGATCGAGAACGTCGACGCGGTGGGCGTGCACACGGGTGACTCGATCACGGTCGCACCCGCCCTGACCCTCACCGACCGCGAGTACCAGAAGCTGCGCGACATCGGCATCGACATCATCCGCCGGGTGGGCGTCGACACCGGTGGTTGCAACATCCAGTACGCGATCGATCCGAAGACGGGCCGCGTCATCGTCATCGAGATGAACCCGCGCGTGTCGCGGTCGTCGGCCCTCGCGTCGAAGGCCACCGGCTTCCCGATCGCGAAGATCGCGGCGAAGCTCGCGCTGGGCTACCGTCTCGACGAGATCCCGAACGACATCACCCAGAAGACCCCCGCGAGCTTCGAGCCCTCGATCGACTACGTCGTGGTGAAGGCCCCGCGGTTCGCCTTCGAGAAGTTCCCGGCCGCCGACGACACGCTCACGACCACCATGAAGTCGGTGGGCGAGGCGATGGCGATCGGCCGCAACTTCACGACGGCGCTGCAGAAGTCGCTGCGGTCGCTCGAGAAGCGCGGCTCGTCGTTCCATTGGAACGCGGTGCCGGAGGCCGAGCGGGCGCAGCGGGTCGAGGATCTCCTCGGCACCATCGGCCGCCCGACCGACGGCCGCATCGTGGACGTGCAGCAGGCGCTCCGTCTCGGTGCGACGATCGAGCAGGTCTACGCCGCAACGGCGATCGATCCCTGGTTCCTCGACCAGATCCAGCTCATCAACGAGGTCGCCGAAACGGTGCGGCAGGCTCCGCAGCTCACCCGCGAGGTGCTCCTCGAGGCGAAGGATCACGGTTTCTCCGACGTGCAGATCGCGGGGATCCGCGGCACCTCCGAGTCCGAGATCCGCGGCCTGCGCCACGGCCTCGGTCTGCGGCCGGTGTTCAAGACCGTCGACACCTGCGCGGGCGAGTTCCCCGCGCTCACGCCGTACCACTACTCCTCGTACGACCAGGAGACCGAGGTCGCCCCGTCCGACCGGCAGAAGATCGTCATCCTCGGTTCGGGCCCGAACCGCATCGGCCAGGGCGTCGAGTTCGACTACTCGTGCGTGCACGCGTCGTTCGCGCTCTCCGACGCGGGCTACGAGACGATCATGATCAACTGCAACCCCGAGACGGTCTCGACCGACTACGACACCTCGGACCGCCTGTACTTCGAGCCGCTCACGCTCGAGGACGTGCTCGAGGTCATCCACGCCGAGCAGGCGTCGGGCACGCTGCTGGGCGTCGTCGTCCAGCTCGGCGGGCAGACGGCGCTCGGGCTGGCGCAGCCGCTCAAGGACGCCGGGATCCCGATCCTCGGCACGACCCCCGAGGCGATCGACCTGGCTGAGGAGCGCGGCGCGTTCTCGCGGATTCTGGAGCAGGCCGGGCTCACCGCGCCCCGCAACGGCACCGCGATCGACAAGGAGGGTGCGATCCGCATCGCCGAGGAGATCGGCTACCCGGTGCTCGTGCGCCCGTCGTTCGTGCTCGGCGGCCGCGGCATGGAGATCGTGTACGACACGACCGCCCTGCACGGCTACTTCGAGCGCATCGCCGGCCACGCGCTGGTCGGCCCCGGCCACCCGCTGCTCGTGGACCGGTTCCTCGACGACGCGATCGAGATCGACGTCGACGCGCTCTACGACGGCGAGCAGCTCTACGTCGGCGGCGTGATGGAGCACATCGAGGAGGCCGGTGTGCACTCGGGTGACTCCAGCTGCACCCTGCCGCCCGTCACGCTCGGACACGACCAGATCGCGCGGGTGCGCGAGGCGACGCTCGGCATCGCGTCCGGCCTCGGTGTCCGCGGCCTGCTGAACGTGCAGTTCGCGATCGCGCAGGGGGTCCTCTACGTGCTCGAGGCGAACCCGCGTGCGTCGCGCACCGTGCCGTTCGTGTCGAAGGCGCTCGGGATCCCGCTCGCGAAGGCGGCCTCGCGCATCATGGCGGGGGAGTCGATCGCGCAGCTCATCGAGGCCGGGCTGCTGCCCGAGCGCGATGGATCCCGCGCCCCGATCGATGCCCCGATCGCCGTCAAGGAGGCCGTGCTGCCCTTCAAACGCTTCCGCACCCACGAGGGGCTCGTCGTCGACTCGCTGCTCGGGCCGGAGATGCGCTCGACCGGCGAGGTCATGGGCATGGACCGCGACTTCCCGACCGCGTTCGCGAAGAGTCAGTCCGCTGCGGGCAGCGAGCTGCCGACGTCGGGCACCGTGTTCCTCTCCGTGGCGGATCGCGACAAGCGCGCCATCGTGCTGCCGGCGCTCCGACTCCAGGAGCTCGGCTACCGGATCCTCGCGACGCAGGGCACGCAGGTCGTGCTCGCGCGCAACGGGATCCGCTCGGAGACCGTCCGCAAGCACTCGAAGCACAGCGAGGGGGAGACGATCGTCGACCTCATCAACGGCGGGTCGGTCGACATGATCATCAACACCCCGTCGGGGAGCGATGCGCGTGCGGACGGCTACGAGATTCGCGCCGCGGCCGTTGCGGCTGACAAGCCGATCTTCACGACGGTGTCGGAGCTCTCGGCCGCGGTGGGCGCCATCTCCGCGCAGAGCGCCGGCTTCGACGTGAAGTCGCTGCAGGAGTACGAGCTCGATCGTGTGGCGGCGCGGGCGGCGGAGAGCGCGTAACCATGACGTCGTTCTCGAATCGCCTCGGCGCCGCACTCGCGGCGAAGCGCCACCTGTGCGTGGGGATCGATCCGCACGCACCGCTGCTCGCGGACTGGGGGCTGACGGACGATGCCGCCGGCGCCGAGCGGATGGGTCGCGACGTGATCGCGGCCGCCGCCGGCGTCGCGGCGTGCGTCAAGCCCCAGATCGCGTTCTTCGAGCGATTCGGCTCGGCGGGCTACGTGGCGCTCGAGCGGGTGCTCGCCGACGCGCGCGCGGCGGGGGTGCTCGTGATCGCGGACGTGAAGCGGGGGGACATCGGGTCGAGCTTCGCGGCGTACGCCGACGCCTGGCTCACCCCGGGATCCCCGCTCGAGGCGGACGCGATGACCGTCACGGCGTATCAGGGCTTCGGGAGCTTGAGCGGCGCCTTCGGGCACGTTCGCGACCACGGCAAGGGGCTGTTCGTGCTCGCGGCGACCTCGAACCCCGAAGCTCGGGAGGTGCAGCAATCGCGTCGTGCGGACGGCCGCACCGTGGCTCAGGCCATGGTCGACGACGCGCTCGCTTTCGACGCGCCTCTGGACACGCACGTCAATTCGGTCGGGGTCGTGCTCGGCGCCACGCTCACGCTGGCCGACTTCGGGATCGACGTCACCCTGCCACCCGCGAAGCCGGCGCTGCCGGTGCTCGCCCCGGGCTTCGGCCACCAGGGCGCCCGGATCGAGGACGCGGGCCGCACCTTCGGTGGGCTCGGCTGGGCGCTGCTCGCGAACGAATCGCGCAGTGTCTTGTCGGGCGGCGCGCGGGGGCTTGCCGACCGGGTGCGCGAGCGCTCGGATAGCATTGCCAGGGCATTGACACCCGAGTCCGCCTAGCGGGACGGGGCTGCGGCCCCGGGCCGGGCTCGCCACACACCACGACGCAGGAGGCACCAGGATGAGCGACTCCACCACCGACGACGCGGACAGCACCGCCATGCCGGAGGTCGATCGGGTCGCCGCCAATCGCGCCGCGATCGCTGCCCGGCAGGCGCGAGCCGACCTGAAGCAGCGCCTGCGCAGCGGCGAGATCTCGCCCCTGCGGGTGCTGGAGCAGTCGCTCGTGCCGAACAGCCCGGCCGCGACCCTCCGCATCACCGACTACCTGCTGTCGTTCCCCGCCATCGGCGCGGTGAAAGCCGAGCGGGTGCGCGAACAGCTCGGGATCTCCGACCGGAAGCGTCTCGGGGGCCTCGGGCGGTTGCAGCGCGAGAAGCTCGAGACGTTCGTGCGGGATCGCCTGGGATCGGCGCCCGAGGGCGGCCGTCCGCCGCTCACCGTGCTGGCCGGACCGACGGCGGTCGGCAAGGGCACGGTGGCCGCGTACATCCGCGATCACTTCCCGGAGGTGCGGCTGTCCGTCTCCGCGACGACCCGCCGCCCGCGCCCGGGCGAGATCGAGGGGGAGCACTACTACTTCGTCGACGACGAGGGCTTCGATCGGATGCTCGCCTCCGACGAACTGCTCGAGTGGGCCACGGTGCACAACCAGAGCCGCTACGGCACTCCGCGTGGGCCGGTGGATCAGGCCGCCGAGAACGGCGACCTCGTGCTCCTGGAGATCGACTTGCAGGGCGCCCGCCAGGTGCGGGCCAGCATGCCCGAGGCGCGCCTCGTGTTCCTCGCTCCGCCGAGCTGGGACGAGCTGGTGAACCGGCTCGTGGGCCGTGGAACCGAAGACGAAGCCGAGCGCGCACGGCGTCTCGAGACCGCGAAGGTGGAGCTCGCGGCGGCCGAGGAATTCGACGAGATCATCGTCAACGACGAGGTTCCGCGGGCCGCGCTGCGGCTCGTCGAACTCATGCGGGGGTAGCGCCCCATGGATCAGCTGGTCGACGGCCTGTCCGAGGTGACGGCGCTGGATCCGAAGCAGTTCCTCGGGATCCCGCTCGCCCTCATCGGAGCGGCGCTGCTCGCGTTCGGGGCGCAGTACCAGTCCCGGGGGCTCAACAAGGTCGAGCGCATCGTCGGGGTGAGCGCGGGGTCCGGGCTGTCGCTGCGGCACGTGATGAGCCTGTTCCGGCGCCCGTCGTGGGTGGTCGGCACTGCGCTGCTCGGGCTCGCAGTCGTGTTCCAGATCGGATCGCTGTCGCTGTCGCCACTGATCATCGTGCAGCCGATCGGGGTCGTCGGGCTTGTGATCACCTCGATCCTGAACTCCCGCGTGAGTCGTGTGAAGCTCGGCCGGCGGGTGCAGACCTCGATCGGTCTCGCCGTGGCGGGAATCGTCGTCTTCGTCAGCATCGCGGCATTCACGGCCTCGGACCGCCCCGTCACCGACACGAAGCTCATCGTGATCCTCGTGACCTTCGCGGTGGTGCTCGCCGTCGCCCTGCTCCTCTTCGTGCTCCTGCGGCACCGCGGGATCGCGCTCGTCTACATCGTCGGCGCGGGCGTGCTGTACGGATTCGTGGCGACCTTCGCGAAAGCCGTCATCGGACGTTTCCAGCAGCAGGAGTTCGAGTGGCTCACCTGGACCTGCGTCGCGGCGCTCCTCATCGGTGCGCTGCTCGGGATGGTGTTCGTGCAGAACGCCTACTCGTCGGGTCCGCCAGATCTTGTGGTCGCGGGCCTCACGGTGATCGATCCGATCATCGCGGTGCTCATCGGCATCGTCGTGCTCGGTGAGGCGGCGGGAGCGCCCCTGTGGGCGGTGATCGCGTTCATCGCCTCGGGCGCGGTGGCGATCATCGGTGTGATCGGGCTGGCGAAGTTCCACCCGCAGACCGGGGCCTCGGCGCTGCGTCCCGAGGGCGGCGCGCTTGCTGCTGGTGGCGCGGCGCCTGCTGCGCCCCCTGGGACTTCTGCGTCTTCTGACCCTGCGGTGACTCCTGGGGACGACGCCCCCGCCGGATCCTGATCCCTCACCTTGATCCCAACCCCGACCCCGCGCGAGCGCGAGCGTGAGCGATATCTGGGGTGAACCCAGGAGTTCAGCCCCGAAATCGCTCACACGGCGAGCGCCGCGCCGCGAACCACAGGCGCCTCCGCAACCGCCGACGCACCCCGCGGCACCCCGCAGCGCCGCAGACCTACCGGCGGTGGCGAGCGACCAGCTCCGCGAGTTGCGCGTCGTCCATGCCGAGGTGCTGCCCGATCTCGCGGATCAGCGTGTTCCAGATCTCGCGCTTCAGCGCCTCGACGTCGTGGGCGTGCGCAAGCATCGACTCGCGGTACAGCACGATGTTGTCGGGCAGGGGAGCCGCACCGAACTGTCCGCGCTCCGAGAGCGGAACGCCGCTGTACACCGCGAGCACCTGCAGGCTGCCGTCGGCCGGCCGATCCTGCACCGTGACGCTCACGTTGTCCAGTTCACGGCCGAGTCCGTCGGGCAGCTGATCCATCTGATCGGCGACGAGCGATTCGAACTGAGCCTCGGGTACCTGGTGCATGACACCAGCATCCCACAGTGGAACCTCAAGCCACGAGATTCACGCTCCGAGATTCGAGTCGTGAGATTCGAGCCGTGAAATTCACCCGCGCCCGGGACGGAACCGCGATACGGTCGGTCCCGGGATCCAGAACCGCCACGGGGCTTCGGCGGATCCGACCACTCCGACGCGAGGTCCTCGTTCCATCGGCACCGGACCCGATGCCGGAGCAAACCCGAACGGCTCCGCGAAGAGATCCCGTCCATCGTGTTCGGCCCGAGTGAGCCCGAGCGCGGCCGCCACATTTCCCGGGCCGCTCGCGAGCAGGTGGTTCGGGATCTCCCGCTCACTGCGACGGCGGGCCTGTCGGCGGGAGCGCGCGAGGTCGACGCCATCGACCACCTCCGCCGCGCGGATCAGCACACCGGACGGCGTTCCGTCGGGGGAGCAGACCAGATTGAGCGCGTGATGCATGCCGTACGTGAAGTACACGTAGGTGTGCCCGGGCGGGCCGAACATCGCCGCGTTCCGCTCGGTCCGGCGACGACGCGCGTGCGACGCCTCGTCGAGCGGCCCCGGCGTGCCGACCCCGTGGTACGCCTCGACCTCGGTGATCCTGATCCCCACCGACCCGGCGGCGCTGTCGAGACGGAGGACCGCTCCCAGCAGATTCGGAGCCACCTCCAGCGCGTGCGGCAGAAAGAGATCTCGGGACACCCCGCCAGTATGCCAGGCTTGACACATAAGGCGATCCTTACCATCATGTGATGTGGCGCTCGGCGAGGGCGCCGCGAGTCGACCGGCTCGTGATCTCGATCTGAAGGGAGTGCCCGTGCGCACTTCACGCCTCCTCGGCCTCACCGCCGTTGCCTCCATCGCACTCGGTTTGGCCGCCTGCGCGCCGTCCGCTGAGACCGAACCGGCAGCGGGAGGCGCATCCGAGGCCGGCTACCCGATCGAGATCGAGCACGTCTACGGTACGACGACCATCGAGGCGAAGCCTGAGCGTGTGGCCACCGTCGCCTGGGCGAACCACGAGGTCCCGCTCGCGCTCGGCGTGGTCCCGGTCGGCATGAGCAAGGCGACCTGGGGCGACGACGACGACAATGGTGTGCTGCCCTGGGTCGAGGACAAGCTCGACGAGCTCGGCGCCGAGACCCCCGTGCTCTTCGACGAGACCGACGGGATCGACTTCGAGGCCGTTGCCGACACCCAGCCGGACGTCATCCTCGCCGCCTACTCCGGACTCACGGAGGACGACTACAACACTCTCTCGAAGATCGCTCCGGTCGTCGCATACCCGGAGACCCCGTGGGGCACCTCCCTCGACGACATGATCACGCTGAACTCCGAGGCGATCGGTCTCGGTGACGAGGGCGACGCGCTCATCGAGGAGCTGCACGGCGCGGTCGACGATGCGCTCGCGTCGCACGCGGAGCTGCAGGATCGGAAGATCCTCTTCGCGTTCCTGAACCCGGCCGACCTCTCCAAGATCGGCTTCTACACCGTGCACGACACCCGACCCGGCTTCCTGGCCGACCTCGGCCTGCCGCAGCCGGAGATCGTCGATGAGGAGTCGGCAGGCACGGAGGAGTTCTACGTCGAGGTGAGCTCGGAGGCGGCGGACCGCTTCGCGGACGTCGACGTGTTCGTGACCTACGGCGACGCCGAGGGCGCCGTGCTGAAGCAGATCCAGTCCGACCCGCTGCTCTCCAAGATCCCCGCGGTCGCCGAGGGCCGGATCGCGATCCTCGAGGAGTCGAGCCCGCTCGCGGCCTCGGCCAACCCGTCGCCGCTGTCGATCGACTGGGGGATCGACGACTACTTCGAGGTGCTCGCCACCGCGGCGACCGCGAAGTAGCAGGTCGATCGAACCGATTGGCGCTCGAAGCACACGCGTGACCTCCCACCCGCAACCGGCTCCGGTCGCTCCCGGCGACCGCACGCCCGGTCTCGACGAGCCGCCCCGCACCGCGCACCTGCGCCGCGGGGCGGCTCGTCGGAGCGTGTGGATCGCTGCGGGATGCGCGGTGATCCTGCTCCTCGTCGTGGCATCGGTGGTGCTCGGGGTCCGCGCCGTGTCGATCACCGACATCGGGGGTGCGCTCCAGGGCGCCTCCGATTCGATCAACGAGGCCGCCGTGGCGAAGCGCCTGCCCCGCACGGTGCTCGCGTTGCTCGTCGGCGCGGCACTCGGCGTGTCGGGAGCCGTCATGCAGGCGGTCACCCGGAACCCGCTCGCCGAGCCCGGCCTGCTCGGCGTCTCGAGCGGCGCCGCGCTGGCCGTGGTGGTCGGCATCAGCTTCTTCGGACTCACTCGCCCGCTGAGCCTCATGACGGTGGCGATCGCCGGGGCCGCCGCCGCCGCCGTGTTCGTGTACGCCGTCGGATCGCTGGGTCGAGGCGGCGCCACTCCGTTGCGGCTCGCGCTCGCCGGTGCCGCGAGTTCCGCGGCCTTCGTGTCACTGATGAGCGCCGTGATGCTGCCCCGGGTCGATCTGCTCCGCACCTTCCAGTTCTGGCGCATCGGCGGCGTCGGCGGCGCCACCTGGGAGAGCATCCTGACCGTGCTTCCGCTGCTCGTCGTCGGGATGATCGTGGCACTCGCAACCACACGATCCCTCAACTCGCTCGCGCTCGGTGACGATCTGGCCGCCGGGCTCGGTGTGCACGTGGGCCGTGCCCGGCTGATCGCCGCCGTCGGCGCCGTGATCCTGTGCGGCGCGGCCACGGCCGTCGCCGGTCCGATCGCGTTCGTGGGGCTCGTCGTCCCGCATCTCTGCCGCATGCTTTTCGGCCCGGATCACCGCTGGCTGCTGCCGAGCTCAGCGATCGCCGGTGCGGCCCTGCTCCTCGCCTCAGACGTGGTCGGTCGGATCGTCGCACGCCCGGAAGAGATCGAGGTCGGAATCGTCACGGCACTCGTGGGGGCCCCGTTCTTCATTTGGATCGTCCGCCGCCAGAAGGTGCGTGAACTGTGAACCGCCTCGGCATGAACCGCACCCAGCGCACCGACGCCGCGACGGCGATCGCCGCCGGCCGTGCGCGGCGGCAGCGTCGACGGGCGACCGCCACCGTCATCATCCTGGTGGTCACCGCACTCGTGTTCGCGGCGAGTCTGATGCTGGGTCGAACCCTGTACGAACCGGCCGAGGTCTGGGCCGTGCTCACCGGGCAGACCGTGCCGGGAGCCTCGTTTACGGTCGGCGAGTTGCGACTGCCGCGCGCCGTGCTCGGCATCCTCGCCGGGTTCGCCTTCGGGGCGTCGGGAACGACCTTCCAGACGCTGCTGCGGAACCCCCTCGCCTCGCCCGATGTGATCGGGATCTCCGCGGGGGCGGGTGCATCGGCGGTCGTCGCGATCATCGTGCTCGGGCTCAACGACACGGCTGTGTCCGTGACCGCCCTCCTCGGCGCACTCGCCACCGCCGGCATCATCACCCTGCTGTCCTATCGGAACGGGTTCGCGGGCATCCGGTTCATCCTGATCGGGATCGGGATCGCCGCGATGCTCACCAGCGTCACGTCGTACATCCTGTCCCGCGCCGCGAACTGGGACATTCAGGCGGCCATGCAGTGGCTCGCCGGCAGCCTGAACGGCGCGAGCTGGGAGCGGGTCCTCCCGCTCGCGATCGCGTGCGGGATCCTCATCCCCCTGCTCCTCCTGTGCAGCCGCGGGCTCAGCGCGCTCCGTCTCGGCGACGACGCCGCTCGAGCGCTCGGGGTGCCCGTGCACCTCACCCGCGTCACTCTGATCCTGGCCGCGGTCGCGCTGCTCGCCTTCGCGACCGCGGGAACGGGCCCGATCGCCTTCGTCGCGTTCATGGCCGGTCCGATTGCGGCGCGGCTCGTGGGTCCGGGCGGCTCGCTGCTCCTACCCGCCGGCTGCATCGGCGCCCTGCTCGTGCTCGCGTCGGACCTCGCAGGCCAGTTCCTCTTCGACGAGCGGTATCCCGTCGGCGTGATCACGGGTGTGCTCGGCGCCCCGTACCTGATCCTCCTCCTCATCCGCATGAACCGCACGGGAAGCTCGATATGACACGTGAACACCAGTTGTCGGCCGACGCCGTCACGCTGAGCTACGGAGATCGGACGATCCTCGAGCAGCTCTCGCTCGACATCGCACCGGGCCGCATCACCTCCATCGTCGGTGCCAACGGTTGCGGCAAGTCCACGCTCCTCCGTGCACTGGCCCGGCTCATGCGCCCGTCTGGCGGTCGTGTCACCCTGGACGGCGTCGCCCTGCAGGATCGGCCGTCGAAGGAGATCGCTCGGGTCCTGGGCCTCCTGCCGCAGAGTCCGATCGCACCGGAGGGCATCGCGGTGGCGGATCTCGTCGGACGCGGGCGGCACCCCCACCAGCGCGCGATGTCGCCCTGGAGCGCGCGGGACTACGCCGTCGTCGCGGAAGCCCTGGAGTCGACCGGCACGAGCGACCTGGCGGACCGGCCGGTCGACGAACTCTCCGGCGGACAGCGGCAGCGGGTCTGGATCGCGATGGCGCTTGCCCAGGAGACGGACGTGCTGCTGCTCGACGAGCCCACCACCTTCCTCGACGTGGCCCACCAGGTCGAGGTCCTCGATCTGCTGACCGACCTGAACCGGGAGCGCGGCACCACCATCGTCATGGTGCTCCATGATCTCAATCTCGCGGCCCGCTACTCGGACATGCTCGTGGCGGTCCGCGGCGGCGAGGTCAGTGCCGCCGGCGCCCCCGCCGAGGTGCTGGATCAGGCGCTCGTCCGCGATGTGTTCGGGCTCGACTGCCAGGTGATTCCGGATCCGGTCTCCGGATCCCCACTCGTTCTGCCACTCGGGAGGCACCATGTCGGATAGCGTCGCACCATTCACCGTCGTCGAGGCCCGGGTCGATGCGGTCGAACGGGTGTCCCCGAGCTTCATGCGGGTCACCTTCACGGGCCCCGGGGTCGATGGCATCGGCACGCCCGGCCAGACCTTCGACCAGCGGATCAAACTGATCTTTCCGGGGGAGAGCGGCGTGCTGCCCGACCTGGAGGGCGCGGGTGACGACTGGTACACCGCGTGGCTCGCGGTTCCGGAGGATCGCCGCGGGTCCATGCGCACCTACTCGATCCGGGATCTCACCGTCGACGGCGGTCGCACGCGCCTCGTTGTGGACTTCGTGCTGCACCTGGCCGAGGGGGCGACCGGCCCGGCCTCGCGCTGGGCGGCTGCCGCGCAGGCGGGGGATGCGCTGCTCCTCGTCGCGCCGCGACGGGACCGGCTCGACGGGGGCGGGATCGAGTTCGACACCTCGTCGACGGGCGACATCGTGCTCGCCGGCGACGAGACCGCGGCCCCCGCAATCGCGCGCATTCTCGAGGATCTGGATCCCGCGACCCGGGGGACCGCCTTCATCGAGATCCCGGAGCCCTCGGACGAACTGCACATCCAGGCACCCCGAGGTGTCTCGGTGCGCTGGCTCCCTCGTGCGGGGGGCGACGTCGGCTCACGCCTCATCCCGACGGTGCTCGAACACCTCGATGTCGCCGACACGGCCGTGGACCCCGTCGTGGAAACCGAGGACCTGCTCTGGGAGACCCCCGTCTACTCCGGCAGCGGAGAAGCCGTCTCCGTGCCCGCGGCGGCCGGTGACGCGGCAGCGACTGGCAGCGCATCGGCGACCCGCTTCTGGATCGCCGGGGAGAGCCGGGTCATCACCACCCTGCGCCGCCACCTCGTGCGCGACCTCGGGATCCCGCGCTCGAGTGTCGCCTTCATGGGCTACTGGCGCATCGGCGTCGCGATGAAGGGCTGAGCCGCACCCGCTGGAGCGAACAGGATTCGCGACGTCAGCTGGCTGCGGCTGGATCCCGGTCGATCGCCTCGATGATCGCCGTGAGCTCGTCTCGCAGCGCCATGAGCCGATCGACCGGCACGCCGAGGCGTTCGACCACCGCCGGAGGTACAGCGAGCGCGCGGTCCCGCAGCGCGCGGCCGGCCGCGGTGGTGACGAGCGCGAACGTCCGCTCATCCCCGTCGACCGGCACCCGTTCGATGAGGCCCGAGTGTTCGAGGCGCTTCACGATCGGGGAGAGGGTCGCCGGATCCATGCGAAGCATGTCCGCGAGCTCGCGGAAGCGCAACGTGCCGTCTCCCCAGAGAGCCAACATGACGAGGTACTGCGGGTGGGTGAGCCCCAACGGCTCGAGGATCGGGCGATAGACGCCGATGACGCTTCGACTGGCCACGGCCAAGGCGAAGCAGACCTGGCGGTCGAGTTCGAGTGCGTCCTCCGTGAGCTCCTCCATACGTCACAGTATAGCTCGTTAATGCACAAACGATCTGTGATACGATTTCGTTTGTGCGCGAACGAAAACGACGACTCTGGCATGAGACCCCGTGGGACGGACAGCCTGGCTTCTGGGCTGCGTGGCGCCGCTTCTTCTACCAGTTCGAGGGGACGGCACAGCTTGGCGACCCGAACGAACCGGCCTACGTGCCGCCAGCTGATCCGAAGTGCCCGGTGTGCGGGGCATCGATGGCCGACCATCGGATCGCGCGCGGCGGCCCCGGGAAGCCCACGCACCTGACCTGCCCGAAGCCGTCACCCGACGCGTGAGCCCGGTCGGGCCGCAGCAGTTCAGAGGCGCGACTCCGTGGGATCGGGCAGCTCCACCGCAGTCCCAGAGACGGTGATGCCGCCGGAACGTGGAATCTCGACGGTGAGGAGACTGGGGCGCCCGACGTGAGCGCCCTGCCGGATCTCGATCGTCGCCGGTGCCTCGACCAGGTCGAGCGCACGGAGGTAGGCACCCACCGCCGCGGCCGCAGACCCGGTCGCCGGATCCTCCGTGATCCTGCCGACCGGGAAGATGTTCCGCGCGACGAGCCCATCCGCAGCACTGCCGTGCAGGACCGTGATGGTCGCCGGCCAGCCGTGCGCGTCCATCAGGATCCGGGCGGCGTCGGGATCGAAGGCGAACGTGTCGAAGGCCCGGCGATCCGAGAGCACGAGCAGCGGGTGCACATTGCCCGCGAATGCGAGCGCGGGTGGCATGTCCGCACTGAGATCCGGTTCCGTGAGTCCGATGAGGGCGAGGAGTTCTGCGAGATCTGCAGGCGGCATGGCCTCAACCGAGGGTTCGACGCTGGTGAACGCCGCGCGAATCCTGCCCCCGATCCTCGCGGTGCGGAGGAGCACGGGCCCCACGGGAGTCCGGAATGTGAGATCGCCCGGAGCCCGAAGCCCGCGCTCGACGAGTGCGATCGCTGTCGCGATGGTCGCGTGGCCGCAGAACGGAACTTCCGCAACCGGCGAGAAGTAGCGGATCGACACCCCATCCGCGTCGGCTCCCGTGACGAACGCCGTCTCCGCGTAGTCGACAGCTGTTGCGAGGCCCTGCATCTCGAGATCTGTGAACTCGGATGCGTCGAGCACAATGCCCGCGGGGTTCCCGCCGCTCGGATCACTGGTGAACGCTGCGGATCTGATGACTGGAACCATCTGACGAGTGTACTGGAGCGGACGGCGTGCGTTCGGCGATCGTCACCCCGAATCTTCCGCGGGCTGGGCGGTACCGCAGTCACGCACGCACTACGGGTTCACCCGTTCGAGGTGATCCTGAATCGCGTGGCGGCTTCCGACGTCGAGTTTCCGCATCACACGATGCATGTGCGTCTCGACAGTCCGTACGCTCAAAACCAGCTGGTTTGCGATCTCCTGGTTCGTCAGCCCGTCGGCAGCCAGCCGCGCGACCTCATGCTCGCGGTCCGTCAATGTCACCGCGCTCACGGAGAACCGTGTGGCATCGATCGTGCCGGGGGAGTGCCGCTCAAGGATCGACAGTCGCAGCTGTTCGGCCCGCTGCACGATCTCCGGTTCATTGCGGTATTCGCCCAGAGCGGCCGCACTCTGGCATGCCTGCAGCGCAAGGCCGATGCGTCCGACGGTGTTCAGGCCGATGGCCGCGTCGAGCACTCCTGCGGCGTCCTCGTGGAGCCGCGCCTGAAAGTAATCGACCTGAACCTGGAAGGTGAGGGGTTCCTCGACCACCGACAGGTACTCCCGGATCACCCTCAACCGCTCGTCCGTCGTCTCGATCTCGACGGCACCCAGAAACCCTGAGAGCGCGGCGAACCGAGCCTGCCGGGCCCACAAGCGCTCGGAGGATTCCCAGAGCAACCGCGCACCCGTCGCCGGATCGCCGTTGAAGACCGCCAGTTGCGCGTGCGCCCAGGCGCGGGACTGACCCGGCAACGGTCCATCCGGAGTCGACAGGCGATCCAGTTCACCGATGAGCCGCTCACCGGTGGCTATTTGTCCGTTCCGGATCGCAGAAAGCGCCCCGAAGGACAGGAGGGTGAGCTGGTTGCCGGGTGGGAAGGGTGTCGGTTCCCCGGCAGCGAATATCGTCTCGATCAGCTCCTCGAGCCCGCCGGTGTTTCCCGCGAAGACGTGGCAGAGGATTGCGGCGGCGCCAAACGCGCGTACTCCGTGGAGGTCGAGAACGCCGTGCGCCTCATCGAGTCCTCGATGAAGGAGTCCGAGTGTCGATGCATAGTCCCCGGTGCCGAGGACCATCGTCGCCTGCAGCACCCGGGAGGCGGTCGAAAGCGGGCCGAGCGATTCCAGACGGTCGAGCACACGCTGGGCGTCTCTGAGACGGCCGGCGCCGGTCAGCACGAGGAGCTGGGTCTGCAGGAGTTCGATCTTCACGTCGCCCGGGAGGTCGTCGGTGACTTCGAGCGCAGCTGCGAACTGCTCGGGCAGCGTTTCAAGATTGAACTCGAGCTCCACTCTGACGGCGTCGAGGACCCGTCCGTAGATCCCGAGCCCGCGGCGAGCCCGGGACAGCGTCGCCCGCGCGGCCTCCAGATCGTGTTCCACGTACGCCTGCCATCGTGCGGCGAGTGCGTGCAGCGCCGCTTGGCTCGGAGCATCCTCGAGTCGCTCGTCGGTTTCGTCGAACACACGCCTCACGGTCGCATTCACCGTTGCAGTGAACGTGTGGCTGAGCGCCTCGATGTATCGCACCGCATGTGACGGCGACTTCACGGACTCCCACTCTGAAGCTGTCACGATACGGAGCGCCCGAGCGCGCTCGTGCAGCAACCGCACGAACAGCGCTTCACGTTCCGGTGTCACCGCTGGGCGGTACATCTGCTCGGTGAGAATGGCGGACGCGGACTGCGCCGCACCCAGGCGTTCGACGATGAGTTCGGTCAGACGAACCCGACGAGCACTCAGCGGCTCGTGCCGGAAGAACTCGACCAGCAACGGTGGAATCACCGCGATGAGCGGGGAGGTGCCGCTCGAGATGAAGGTGATCATCGCCCGTTCCTCGAGGAGCTCCAACGTGCCCCAGTCGACGAGTTTGCGCACGGTGTCGAGGGAGGCGAGGCCGGCGATCGCGATGATCTCAAGCGCGTCGCGGGCCGCCGAATCGAGGTTCTCGAGATACGCTTCGAGCACGGCTCTCAACCCAGGACTCCACAGGTCTCGCGACGCGACCCACTCGGTGCCGCGAAGTTCGAGCTGCCCCTCGCGGGATGTCGCATCCACCAGACTGACGGCGAGGCCGATGTTGCCACCGGACTTCGCGTAGATGCGACTCATCGTGCTCGATTCGATCGGCGCCTTGAGATAGTTCCCCAGCGCCTGTTCCATGTCCTCGAAGCCGAGGGGCGTCATGTCGATCACGTACGAGGGTTCGAGCGTCGACGCATCGAGTCCGGTCGGGGTGTGTCGAGCACGCAACCCTTGCAGCCGGGAGACGACGACCGCAATGCCCTCCTGGCGTCGGAGCGACTCCGCGATGCCCCAGGAAGCCTCGTCGAGGTCATCCCAGTCGTCGAGAAAGAGCACGGCGCGCTCGACATGCAGCTTGGCTTTCAGCGCCGCCGCGGTCTCGTGGAGTGCCCCGCCGGGTCGCCCCGCACCGCCGATACCTGCGAGATGCAGTGCTGCGAGCGGGTGCTGTCGCAGGGAGGCGATCCCCCTCACGGTGACGACGGTCCAATCTGCGTCGACGAGTCGATGCTCGAGCGCTCGAAGGAAGGTCGACCTTCCGCTGCCGCGACCGCCAACGATGTCCACGCTGATACCCGCTTGGACAAGATCGATCGCCCGAGCCACACTCTCCTTGCGTCCGACGAACACCGGCGCCCGCTTCCTCACGAACCCTCACTGGTGGGTGCGATTGTACTCCTCGACGCGAACCCTGGATAGACGGTCGCGTGCGAATGCAGCCGCGCCATCTTGGTTGTTCCCAGCACGTCCGCTCCAGTCCATCGATGGCATCAGAGAGATGCAGCCCCACCGCTGAAATTTGGGGAGAGCGGTGGGGCTGCTGAAGGCAATGCCTTCCACACCGGAGGACGAGTGGACTCCCAGTGCTGCCGCGCGGTTGGATGGGGTGTCAAGTACCGTGGCGAGAACGCAGAGCATCCTTTGCCACAACAACCGCGACGGCGGGTGTGTGAGATGTGTTACCGCAGGGACCCCTTCGGCATCGCATGCTCACGATATCCGCCCGCTTAGGGGACGAGCGAATACCTCAAAGGTAAGCGTCTGCGCGGACCGATCATGGGACGATGCCAGTGAATCAGTACGCTCTGCCTCCAACTCTGAGTAGCCGCCGAGGCAGACTTACGTACAACGGCCACCCTCGGACCCCGGCAGGTGCCGAAGTCAGCGCCTACGGAGGGTGGGCGGGCTCGGTGAGTTGCGCGCGCCGATCACGACGCCGGTTGCCAGGAGGAGCCGGCGCAGCACCCAGGAGCGTCGCGGTGAACCGCCGAGCTACTTGCGCGATGACTTCTGCGCGTACATGCGAGCGTCGGCCTCGTGGATCGCCGCCTGGAGGTGGGGGTCACCCGCGCGGGCGGTCGCGTAGCCGAAGGAGGCACGGATCCCGGCGTCCAGAATTGCGTGGATGAACCGCTCGAAGTGCGACTCTGCGGTGTTCGCGGCGACGCCGTTCGCGAGGATCAGGAATTCGTCGCCGCCGACCCGCGCGATTCGATGTGAGTCCGTGGCGGCACCGGCCAGCGCGTTCGCGAGCCCCACGATCTGCGCGTCTCCCGCTTGATGCCCGAGCCCGTCGTTGATCGCCTTGAGATCGTCGAGGTCGACGACGGCCACTGAGACCGGGTCGCCGAACGCGTCGATCCGCTCCTGGGCGTCATCGACCATGCGCTCCCACCCGCGGCGACTCAACAGTCCGGTGAGCGGGTCGGTGTTCGCCTCCGCCTCGGCGATCGCCGCCTGCCGGCGCTCTCGGTCGATCCCGCGCGCGAGCCTCAACTGGATGGAGAGCAGCTGACTCAGTAGGTGGACGAGCTCCTGATCGATGGCCTCGTCCGAGCCGAGCGGTTCACGGCGAGTGCCGCAGAGCACGCCGAACAGCTCGCCGCGGTCGTCGATGATCGTGTAGCCCGCGTACGATCCGACGCCGGTGGACTCACCGAGTTCGGCGTAGAGCGGATCCTTGGCCGAGTCGGGCACGATGTGCGCACCCCCGGCCACCATTTTTTTGCAGAATGTCTGATCCCAGTTCACACGATCACCCACGCCGCGTTCGCCGCCCTGCTCCACGTGCACGAACACCTGCTCATCGCTCACCACCCGGGTGACCGACCAGTCGGAGAGCGGCGTCTTCTCGTTGAGATATCGCACGACCACGTCCGCGGCCTCGGTGAAGGTCGAGGCTCCGTTGAGGCGATCCTGCACCTCTGCGTCGAGTCCGTGACCCGACGCGCCGACGGTGGCGAGAAGTTCCGAGAGTCCTGCGCTCATACGAGCGAGTCTAGCGAGACGCAGGAGAAGCGGGGGAGAGGGTGCGATACGGGTCGATGTGCTGGCCGCGCCATCGCGGCATCTGTCCGATGAGGTATACATACACACGTGAAGTCTCTCTCAGATGCCGCATACGGCGGTTCGGTTCTCCTCGCCGGCGTCGCGGGGTTCGTCGACGCCATCGGCTTCATCATGTCGGGTGGCCTGTTCGTCTCGTTCATGAGCGGCAATTCGACCCAAGCGGGTGTTGAGGTGTCCCAGGGAGCCGTGCACACTGCGTCGGTGGCACTGTGTCTGGTGCTGGGGTTCGTGCTCGGAGTGACCTGCGGGCACCTCCTGGGAATCCGTTTCGAACGGGTGCGCTCGGCCGAACGAGTCCTCATCCTCGCCGGCGCACTGGCGATCGCGGTGGGCATCGTCACACTGGCACCGACCTCGGGATACTCGTTGGTGGCGCTGTCCGCCGTCATGGGTGCGATGAACACGCTCTTCATCGCCGACGGGCGAGCCCGGGTCGCCATCACGTATGCGACCGGCACCCTGGTCAGTTTCGGGATCGGCCTCGCCGAGCGCCTCTCCGGTCGGGCGCAGGGCTCATGGGTGCGTCCACTGCTGCTCTGGACCGGGATCACGCTCGGTGCGCTTGTCGGAGCGCTGACATGGCACCTCATCGGGCTCTGGTCGCTGGCGGTCGCGGTGCTCAGTCTGGTCGCGATTGGCGGGGTGCACCTGCTGATCCGACGCCGGAGTGCGCCACCGAAGACGGCGCGCTCGCAGCGGTCACCGGGGTCGCCGCGCTGACCTGACCCTGGGGAGCGACTCCGGCACTCCCGATCGTGTGCCGCCTGCCAGCGGGCCAGACACGGCCGAGACGATCGATCAGCGCGCGCCAGCTCCGATCCCGGATGAAGATCATGTCACCGAGGATCATCATCAGCGAGAACCAGGGGAGCGCCAGCAGGATCCCGATCCCGGCGTGCATGCCCGTGACGACGACGAGGCCGAGGATCCTCGTCCAGCGGTTCAGGAGCATGAGCGGGAAGAAGAGCTGACCGTAGACCGCGAGCCAGGAGGCGAGGAAGACGGCCGGCGTCACCTGCCAGGCCAGGTGGTTCAGCCAGGGGAACAGCGTCAGTTCCTCGAGCTGCAGCGGATAGTAGGCCGCGACCCCGGAGATCCATGTCGACCCCTGCAGCTTCCACAGTGCGCTCGAGACGTAGATGACGCAGATCTGGTAGCCGATCAGCACCAGGGCGACGTTGTTCGCGAGGATCGGCGCCCATCGGGGGAGGCGCCCGTTCCGAACGCCGAGCGCGGGATCCTCCGCGCCGCGACGGGCGCGTCGGCGCGCATCGAGGGACCAGCGCTGCGACAGGTCCGCGAGCAGCATGAACAGCAGGAAGATCCGGAAGGTCTGGTAGTGGCCGGTGTTCAGGATGACCGGATTGGTCAGGGTGAATCCGAGCCAGAGCAGCACGAACAGCGGGCTCGTCACCCGCATCCGCCAGCCCAGCGCGTAGATGACCGCGACGGCCATGAGGAGCAGGATCTTCGCCAGGCGGAGCGCATCGGGCTCATCAGCCGGAAAGAGCAGCGGGATCGGCCACAGGTAGTCGTGCACCGCGGACGATTGGGTGAGCGCCGACCCCCAGCGCGATCCCGCGCCGAATGAGTACGAGAAGTTCGGGAGGTACATCGCGAGGATGACGACCGTCATCGCACCGAAGCCGATGCGCATGATCGCGAGGCCGTAGGTGCCGTGGCGCTCGTTCAGGAACCAGACGCAGAGCCGATCCCATCCATCACGCACGAAGCTCGGATTCTGCGGTGTTCGCCGATCCGCGCTCACGGCAGCACCTCGGCCCGCTCGGCCCAGTTGGTGAACGTGCGCGCGAAGGCCTCGGGATCCTGGCCTTCCCACTCCATCGGCGGAACCCAGCCGAGATCCGTGTAGCTCGCGGCGGGCCGCTGCGCATCGGGATCGTGGCGGTCGTTCCACCGGATCACCGGGTCATACACGGCGCGCACCTGCACCCCGACCACCGAGCCGTCGTCGCCCCACAGCGCGTGCGCGACCTGCGTCGCATACGACGTCGCGTAGTTGTCAGCTCGGATAAAGGCGCTCACTGCGACGGGCCGGGAGTCGTCGGCGGTGCGGAGCGCCTCGTCGAGCCCGAACAGAGCGTCACCCTCCAGGTAGTTGCGCTGCGCTGCCGCCTGTTGTGGGGCGCTGAGTCGCTGATAGGCGGCCATGAGTCGCTCGGCACCGGTCACGGAGAGCTGCTTCCGGAGCACCTTCTGTGAGAGCGAGGAGAGTTCGACGTGCGTGGTGTTCACCCACTCGCTCGGCTCGCGCTCGCCGTTCTCGTCTTCGATCCAGGCGCGCACCCACAGCTGGTGGTCGGCGTCCGCCGGATCCGGAGCGAAGATCTTGTAGTCCTGGACCAGGTAGGGCTGCGCGTAGCGGTCGGCGAGTGCTCCGGGGAGCACCTCGTACTTCACGCGATCCGACGGCACGTTCACGACGGCGGTGAAGAACATATGCACGGCGAGGAGTGCGACAGCCACGACGACGCCGACCAGTGCGGCCCGCGAACCGCGGTGGTCGATCCGCCCGCGATCCTGCTCCGGAACAGTCGACCCCTCCCGATGACCCCTCATTGCGCCCCCTCGCGCTCAGCGGAATATGGTCCACGCACGAAGCGGTGGCTTCCGGCAAAACTACTCCATCAGCCACCGCTCCGTCACGCGATGCGCTTACTCACGCGTGTGATCGACCCGCGGCTTCCGTCGGGAGGCCGCCACGATCACGGCACCCGCGGCGAGCACCAGCAGTGCGATCGGCACGACCGGCCCGGGATCGAATCCGGTCGTCGCGAGGCCACCCTTCGCGCCGGGCCCCCCGCCCCCGCCCGGCTCATTCGCCGCCACGACTCGGAAGTCTGCGGCGATGGCACCGGACTCGGCACCGACCAGCTCGACCGTGTGCATGCCGAGGGAGGCGTTCGCCGGCACGTTCCACGTGAAGGCCACCTCACCCTGCGCGTTCGCGACCTGGGTCCCGAGCGCGAGTGGGGACGAGTACTGGGTTCCCGTCACGATCTCGCCGGGCAGGAATCCATAGCCGTAGGCCCGCTCCTGTTGACCCGGCATTCGCACGTCGTGTTCGAGCTCGATGGCGAGTTCGCCGCTCGGGTCCGTTCCGGGATCAGTGCCAGGGTCGGTGCCGGGATCGGTGCCCGGGTCGGTTCCTGGGTCAGTCCCCGGATCGGTGCCCGGATCGGTGCCCGGGTCCGTGCCCGGATCAGTTCCCGGATCAGTGCCCGGGTCCGTGCCCGGATCAGTGCCCGGGTCCGTGCCCGGATCGGTGCCCGGGTCCGTGCCCGGATCGGTTCCCGGATCCGTGCCCGGGTCCGTGCCCGGATCGGTTCCCGGATCCGTGCCCGGGTCCGTGCCCGGATCCGTACCAGGGTCAGTGCCCGGATCGGTTCCCGGGTCCGTGCCCGGATCAGTGCCCGGGTCCGTGCCCGGATCGGTTCCCGGATCAGTTCCAGGGTCAGTGCCCGGATCGGTTCCCGGATCCGTACCAGGGTCAGTGCCCGGATCGGTTCCCGGATCCGTACCAGGGTCAGTGCCCGGATCGGTTCCCGGATCCGTACCAGGGTCGGTGCCTGGATCAGTGCCGGGATCAGTGCCGGGGTCGGTCCCAGGATCAGTGCCGGGGTCGGTCCCAGGATCAGTGCCCGGATCGGTCCCGGGATCGGTGCCCGGATCCTCATCCAGCGCCGTCACCGTGGACGATCCGAACTCCAGCGCCACCGCGCCGTTGGTGGCGGCGTTGGGGAGCAAGCGCACCGCGAGTGCGCGGACGGTGAAGCTGTCCGCACCGAGGTCACCGGGCGTCGGCTGCTCGTTGATCGTGACCGTGGCGATCTCTCGGAGGACCGGACCGACGCCGTTCGTGAGCAGGCCAGACACCACCGGCTGCAGCGCTTCGGTGAGTGACGGCTGCAGATCGTCGATCACCTCGGTGAGCGCCGTGTCGAGCGCATTGCCGATCGGTTGCACGACGTCGAGGAGCAGATTTGTTAGCGGTTGCAGTACCGTGCCGACGGGAAGGCCGGCCACCTCGATCTGGGACGTGTCGAGCTCGGGCTCGTCGTACCCGTCGACGCCGATGAATCCGCCGACGGTGCCGGACAGCGTGACCGGTGCGTTGACCAGTTCGAGCACGACGGTGACGGCGACCTGGATGTCCACGTTGACCTCGACGTTGTACAGTCCCTGCTGCACGAGGTCGACCGTCTTCGAGATGAGCGAGTTCTCGCCCGCGCCCGTCAGTGCGTCCGTGACACCGTCGAGGATCGCGTTCACGGTGTCGCCGTGCAGTACCTCGGTGTCTGCCGGCAAGGAGTTGAGATCAGTCGACCCCGTGCGATTGACCACGAGGCTCGCCAGATCGACCGAGATCGTTCCCGTGCTCAGGTCGACGAGCACACTACCGTCCGTGTTTGAAAGCGGCTCCTCCAGCAAGGACGTTCGCACCTGCGTGAGCAACGGTTCAACATTGACCGATGCATCGTTCAAGGAGGCCGTCACCCCCGGGAGAGCGTCGAGGGCTCCCACGAGCTCGCTGAGCGTCGTTTCCAGCGCGCCTCCGGTGCCGAACACGCCCTGAATCGGCTGCACGGTTGCAGCAAGCGTGGTGTCGACCTCGTCGATGAGCGTCGCCACGGCCGGGCTGTGGATCGTCGCGGTCACGTCGCTCAGGGCGTACTCGCTGCTCTCGTCGGTGAGCTGTTTGGTCGCGCGCGACCCTAGGGCGCCGATCTCGATCGAGGCCTCATCGACGAGCGTGTCGACCAGTTCCGGGGTGAGCACCTGGCCGAGCAGATCACTCAGGTCCAGGTTCGCGGTGCCGTACTCGCCGCTGTTGATCACGTCCAGGTTCAAGCCGCCTTCAGAGGTGATGAGGCCGGTTGAAGCGCTCGACGATGTGGCGCTCGGTGACGCGCTGTAGCTCGAGAGCGCCCCGAGATTGCCGAGCTCCAACAGGCCGGGGGCCTCCGGAGCGGGTTTGATCAGCGGCAGACTGACGGTACCGACTTCCAGCTCAGCGAGTCCTCCGAGCACCTCAACGTTGAGCGGGTCGGTCACCGGGCCCGGTGTGTCATCTGAGTTCGAGAGTGTGGTTCCAGCGCCTGCGACGTCGAGACCGAGCCCCTCCGCCCAGAGCCAGTGCCCATGCGCCGCGGATTCCGCGGTGACGGTGTGCGTGTCGGCGAGTGCCGCTGGCGCAGCCACGGAGGCGGATGCCAGCACCACGGCGGTCGTCGCGCCGAGCGCAAGCCCCCTGGTCACTCTTCGGCGACTCCGGGTCGCTTGGTCGTGAAGTTTCAAGGTCCCACCCCTTTTCATCCAGGAGGGAAACATGCGCTACATGATGTCCCTCGCACGATCAGTCGCTCTCATACGGGCAACTAGTCAGGAGGTTAGAGGCCCGTCGGCGAGGCCTCCTACGCCAACCGGGTGGCCTGAGAAACGGCGTCACGGCCATTCCGCATCGACGCCGGGACTACTGAGAGCTCCGCGTGTGTGCCCTGAGGCGACACGCCCGACACTTCCGATGCTCACTGAACAGATGTGGCCACCGTCCGAGAATTTTTCCCAGCAGCTACCCAGAAACGGCTAGAGTCATGCCCAAGGGGGCCTGAAGTCCGCTCCGTACCTCGGTGCGGGCCACGGAATGCACATGGACACGGGGAGCAATGGAGCGCCGTTTCGTCGAGAATTCCTCGACGAAACGAGAACACATCTGACCGAATTCGGCAACGTCCTACTGACCGGTCCGAACGGATCTGGCCGGAGCTATCTGCTGCGCAGAATGGCGGAAGCGTTGCGCAGGGACGCCCACGTCGTCACCGAGATCCGCTGCTCGGAGGCCGACGGCGCGGAACGCGCCGCACTCGCGCACCCGCTGTCCACGCTCATCGTCGACGAGCTCGAGCTGGCGGACCCGCCGCTCCTCGAAGCGCTCGACGCGCACGTACTGAGCGGCGGCCCGCTCCTCTCAGCGCTCGACACCGGCCACTGGCGGAGTCATCATCTGCTCGCCGGCAGTGAAGGTTCCGGGTTGCCTCCGAATGCCCAGCGGCTCTTGGATACGGCCCACCTCATGCCGATCGATCCCATGGATGCCCACGAACTCGAAACACTGCTCCACTCGCACTCGGAGACCGCCGTCGACTCGGATACGGTGCACACCATCTGTGCCCTGGCCGAGGGCAGGCCCCAGTGGGCGCTGGATCTCCTCACCATTGCACGCCACGGCCACCTGTCCAGCTGCCCGAGACCATCGATCTCGGGAGTGCTCTTCGGCGCAGTTCCCCTCCCGGCGGCGCGCAGCTTGAGCAGCGCAATCGGAGACATTTCTGCAGAGCTCGCCTCGATGGCGGTCGCACTCGCCGACTTCGAGTCTCGTGATCTCAGCGCTGTGGTCGAGCTCATCGGGGGAGAGGCTGCGCACCAGCTGCTCGATCTCGGAGTGTTGATCAGGACACCAGGGACCGAGCTCTATTCGGTCCCCCCGTTCGTCGGCTTCTCGCTCCACCATCGCGCGGATCCGAGCGAGGTATCTCGGATCCAAAACCTCATCGCGGGCCACTTGGTGACGCAGGAGGCACTCGGCTTCCCGATCACCGCGGCCGAGGCCGCGCAGTGCGCGCGAGTGCTGGGGACGTGGCCGGTCGCGACCGACGGTGCGCTGTCGCCCGTCGAATCCCGGATCATCCAACGGGTCGCCGCCGACCTCCTCGCCTTCGATGAGGGATCTGCGGCACGCACGCTGCTGGTCCGTGCCGGGACCACCGATCACCCGGAGGATCCGCTGCACCGCACGAAGTCACTGATCGTGCTCGCTGGACCCGCGGCGGGACTCCGTGAACTCGACGCGCTGAGTTTCCCGGACGGCAGCAGTGATGCGGTCGCGGCGGCCTTCCTTCGTGCGCAACTCGTCGCTGCGGTCGGGGGTCACACGGACATCGCCACCGGACCGGTCACCGACGATCTCGCCGCGGTCTTCCGTGTGTGGAACACGCTGGGAAGAGGCCCGAACGCGCTGTCCGGCGACCCCGGGCCGATTCAGAGTCTCGGGTTCCCCGAGCTCACGAATGCCGCACGTGCCTTCTCCGTCCTCGACCACGTCCTCGCCGGCGTCGTGCCCGACGGAACATGGTTGGCGACCGGGGAGGACATCCCACTCCCGACGGTCGAGGTCTCACGGCAGTTCGAGCCGCTGCTCGCCACGACACTCCTCGCGCATACGGTGGTCGCCCTGCTGTCCGGAGAATGCGCGTCGCGATCCAACGAACTTCGCGAGGCGGCGGGCCGACTGGCGCCACGGGCGTACCACCGCCGCTGGATCCGCCATCTCGAAGCGACTGGTACTGCGCTCGCCTCGGGAGATCTCGGTCGCGCGCGATTGGAGTGGTCGGGGTTGCAGGCACGCGCACCGCGCTTCATTCCCGTGCGCCTCCGCGATGCCCTCGATCGCATTGCGCTCGCGATCACCGAGGTCTCGCAGGATCGAACCGTGGGCTCCACGGCGCCCGTTGGCATCGAGATCGAGCGACGCATCGTGTCATACCTGTCCGGGCAGATCGAGCACGTGCCCCGCCGACCGTTCTCGGCGGGACCCGCCACGCCGCTGCCGTCGCTCCGCCTCGCGGAGGCGCACCTCGCGGCGTCGGAGGAGCAGAATCCAGCCGAGCTTCTCCGAATCGCGGAGGAGTTGCAGCGCCGCGAGCTCTGGACTCCCGCGGCATTCGCGTACACCGAGGCGCGCGCCATCCTGCTGAGCCGACGGGCATCCGGGGGTGTCCGCCGGTGCGACGCCAGGATCGCCGAGTTCACGGCTCGGCTGCGTCAGCGCGTTCGATGGCATCGCCCCGGTGACTTGCCGACGAGCAGCCGCGTCAGGCTCACCCCCCGCGAACGGTCCGTGGCTCGTCTCGCGGCCCAGGGAATGACGAACCGGCAGATCGCCGAGCGACTCGGGTGCAGCGCCAGAACGGTCGAGTCGCACCTGGCTCAGGCACGGTCGAAGCTCGGCGCGTCGAGCCGGGACCAGATCGCAGAACTCCTGTCATAGATCTTCACCGTTCGCGCGGGATCCGGGATACGCTCGGGGCATGACCGACGACCAGGGCCGGGATCCGTACGCGGGGATGATCGGGTACATCTCCGGTGGCCTGGTCGCGGGCATGATCCTCGGAGTCGTGATCGGGTTGCTGCTGCCCTCGATCGGCGTGGGCTTCGGGATCCCGATCGGCATGATCCTGGGGATCTCACTCGGGCTCGCGGTGTGGTTCGCGCGCCAGGGCACCCGCAAGTAACAGATCAGCACCGTCGATCCCGCGGACCGTCGCCGTCACGGTTCTCGCGGACCGCGTCGGATCCAGAGCACCCCGGGCACGAGCGCCACCGCCGCGAGCACCAGCATGAGCGTGCGGTACGGATTGTCGGTGAACAGTCCCGGGACGAGCGCTGTGGCGGCGAAGACCACTCCGAGGCCCAGGAGCGGGCCGACGAACTGGCCGGCCGCGCCCGACGCGCTGAAGGCCCCAATGAACCTGCCGTCACGACCCGGAGGGGCCGCCTCCAGCGCCGCCGCCAGCAGCACCGAGTTCAGGATCCCGATCGCGAATCCGCTGACGAATGCGGACACCCCGACCACCGCCACGGCCTCCGCGAACCCGCGCAGACCGAGAGACACCATGAGCACCAGAGAACTCACCAGGATGCAGCCGCGTGCGTGCGACACGAATCGCGGACGTGCGTAGAGCGCAGCGGTCGCGCAGACGAGCCCGGCAATCGCGGCGATGAGCAGACCGACCGCCATCTGCACGGGCACCGCGTCACCGTCCTCGGATCGGGCCGCAAGCTCCAGCGCGTGCGCGGCGAGGTAGGCGGCGGCGACCGCACTCACGCAGAGCTGAGACGCCAACAGCAGAGCGGGATGCACCCGCCGCACCGGTGCGCTCACGGCGCTTTCGGAAATGGGAGACGCGCCCAGTTGCGCCCCCGAGCCGGCACGCTGCGGCGCGAAGAAAAGGAACATGGCCGGAACAGCGCAGCTGACGAGCGACAGCACGAACGTCGTCTGCCACACGAGTTCCGGTGCGACGAGGAGGACGCCGAGCGGCAGCGCGAGGCCCACGTAGGCCCCGAGGATCATGATGACGGCCCCTCTGCTGCGGTGGCGCGGCAGCGCAGTCGCCAGGAGCGCGCGCAGCACCGCCATTGCACCGGAGTAGCCGCCCTGCGCAATGCCCCAGCCCACGAGCAACGCGCCGGGCGAGACACCGGTCACCGCGATCACCAGTCCGAGCGTGCCCACGACCGTTGCCGCAAGCACCAGGGTCCAGCGTCGGAAGGCCGACGCGCTTCCGATGTCGGCGATGCGGCCGACGAGCAGTGCACCGATGATGGCGCATATCGACCCCGTGCTCATGGTCACGGCGACGATGCCCGCGACCTCCAGTCCCGAAGCGATGTCCGTCGCGCGGGCGGCGATGCCCACCGCGACGGGTGGGGTCAGCGCCGCGAGCAACGTCAGTTTCGCAAGGTTCACGAAGAACGCGACCCGGAAGGACGCGCGCTCACCGGCCGTCGACATCGGACCCGTCATGGATGAATCCGGCTTCGCGTGCCACCCGGATCGCCTCGGAGCGGCGACGGACCCCGAGCTTGCGGTGCACCTGCTTCAGGTTCCACTTCACCGTTTCTCGGGAGAGGTGCAGTGCGGTCGCGGTCTCCTCAATGCTCCCCGAGTGCTGGATCGACTGCAGCGTGCGGGCCTCGGCCTTCGAGAGTGGCACGAGCACGTGCGCCTCTGCAGCGATGCTGTGCTCGACCGGCAGCCCGGGCGCGAGCAGCGCGAGGGCCCCGGCGGATTCCGCCGACAGGGCACGCATCGGTAGCCCCAGGTGCAGGGCCTGGAGGAGCTCGCTCGCGCCCGAAATGCGAGCGGTCGCTGCAGAGGTGTCGCCGGCGCGCCGCGCGCTCTCGGCGCCGATGATCAACAGCTCGGTCCGGATCCTGGGGGAGCGCAACGCAGCCGGCTGATGGAGGAGTGCGCCGACCGTGAGCGACGCCTCGTCGAAGCCACCTCGGCTCATCGCGGCGTACACGCTCGCGAGCGTGGCGGTGCGCTTCCGCCGATCAGCCCCGATGCGCTGGCCGGACTGCCACCGCAGGCGCGCGCGAAGCGACTCGAGCAGTGATTGCGAACTGGGGAAGACCCCGAACCGATGTTTCCTCCGGTGCAGCTCGCGCTCGAGACGCTCGAGCGCCGGCCCGGGACCGCCCGAGCTCTCCGTGATGAGCGCGTGCAGCATCACCAAATGCGGCCAGTGCTCGATCGTCGCCTCGTGTTCTTGGAGTGCGTCGAGGTGCTCGGCTGCCGCCTCAGGCTGCCGAGCTTCCAGGTCGAGGAGTGCCGCGCCGATCCGGTACCCGGCACCGAGGTACGAGTGAGCCCAACCAACGGGCTCTCTCAGCTGTTCGCATCGCACGAGTCGCGAGCGCGCGGTGATCAAGTCGCCGTTCCACGCGGCCGTCCAGAGCGCAAGGGAGTTCGCGTGGGCTCGAGTTTTCGGCTCCAGTCGGTCGGGCCAGTTGAGCAGCGGCGCGAGCGCCTGTTCCGCGGCGAGACTGTCATCCGCGTGGATGAAGGTGACTGCCGCGTGGCGCAGAGCGCTCTGGAGCGGAATCCAGGCGTCCGTCCGCTCCTCGGGGCTGAACTGCTCGAGCAACGCGAGCAGCCGATGGGCCAGCTCCACACTGAGCGACTCGTTCCCCGCGAGGCGCGACACGATCATCCGGAGCGCTGTGGCGGACAGACCTGGAAATCCCGGCTCCTCGGAGGCCGCGGCGAGACCCGTGCTGGCGAGCACCCGAAGCCCGGAGAACAGCCGGGCGATGCGTCCTTTCGGAAAGGCGTACTCATCGATCAGCGCGAACGCCCCGATGATCGGGTACTGCTCCTGGATGTGCTCCGGAACGTCCGAGAGCCGGTGCGGCATGCGATCCCGCGTCACAGGCGCAATGTCTCCCTGCAGCAGGAGCTCACTCAGCACATCCCACTGCTCGCCGATGATCGCGGCCTGCACCGCGAGCCTCGGTCGCGCCGATGCGAAGGCGGGTGCGGCTCGACCCGCGAGCGTGCGCAGCTCATCAGCGCCGACCAACCCCTCGGCACGTCGCATGATCTCGTCACGGACCATCGTCTGGTGGTGGAACCAGAGCTCGCCATTCTCCTCGAGCCAGGAACCGAAATGCGCGTCGATCACACGCTCAAGAAGTATCTGAGCCTCGGTCGGCGAGACGTCCAGCATGCGCTCGAGGACCGTGGGCGAGACCTGTTCGAAGAGGGCCGTCGCGCACAGCAGCCGATGCTCGGCGGGCGTGCCAGACGTTATCGTTGCCTCGATCAGCGACGCCACCACCTGCGCGGGGCGACCTCGAGATCCCGCGATGGCCTCCTCACCCTCCGCGATCAGGGCGAGCACACCCAGCATCCATCCGCGGGTGCTCCGGACCAGGTGGGCTGCCGCCTGCTCCCGCTCCGTCGACCGGATCTCGGGGACGCGCGCGGCCAGGAGTTGCGCGACCTCGCTCTCGGAGAGCGCCAAGTCATCTGGGCCGAACTCGCACACGGGGAGCCGAAACCGGGTCTTCGGGCCGGCAAGCTCGGCGGGCCGCCGTCGCGAGGTGACGATCACACTGAGGTCGGGCACCTCCTCGAGCATGGTGACGAGCGGCCGCTGCGTGTCGAGGGGGAGCCCCGCGGGAGCGCCATCCAGCACAAGCACCACCCTTCGGCCCAGCGACACGAGCATCTCACGCAGGCCGGGGTGAGGATCGCCCGACGAGGATTCGACCAGGCCGGCTCGGGCGATGGCGCCTGCCACCCGTTGCCACAGCGCTCCCGGGGAGGTGTCGGCGTCCGAGAGCTCGATCCAGAGTGCCGAACCTGCTTGATCGTCGATGGACCCCGCTTCGGACGCTAGCGTGCGCGCCACCGTCGCCGCGAGCACGGACTTGCCGCTCCCGCCAGGACCGTGGATCAGTGTGAGCGCCGGACGCTGCGAAACGACGCGCCGCAACAGCAGCGGCCGCGGAAGCATGTGGTGGCGGGTCACCGGGAAGAAATGCGCGTCAGCCGGCATGGGATGGATCCGACGGCGCAGGCATACGTCTCAATCTACCGATTCCACGGGACGTGCGGGCCTGTGCGGGATGCCGAAGAGGGGGAAATGCGGGGGGAAAATCCGGCCGATCGATCTCAGGTGGGTTCGCGCCGCCTACTCTGACGTCGGGAATGACTGTGCCGATTCGGCAATTCACTGGGACGAGGGAACAATGACGTATCGAGGCAAGCGACCACCGGCGACGCCCGCTCGGCGACTCCTGCACGCGGGGGCGCTCGTGAGCGCATTCGCCATGGTGGCTGGACTGCTGTCGGTTCCTGCGGCGTTCGCAGAGGAGACCGCACCCGAGACCTCGACCGAGGGAACCGCACCGGCCGCGCCCGCAGCCGAGGAAGCGACGGCGACCACCGAGGGGTCCGAGCCGGGACCGGAGACTCTCGAAGTCCCGGTGGCCGTGGATGCCGCCCCCATCATTCCGTTCGCGGCCGGCGATGGCACCCTCTCCGTTGTGCTCACGCAGCAGACCGGCACGGAACCGTTCCAGGACAACGACGATGCGGGCAACGATTCCGGCCCCGACAATGACATCGTGCGCACGAACGACTCGGTGACGTATAACGTCAGCGTCCGCTTCGAGGGCTCGGAGCACACCGCCCCGACGATCACGTTCGACCTGCCGCAGGGCGAGGAGCTCGTGTCGCTGCCGCCATTCTGTCTGCCGGGCTCGAGTGTGACACCGGCCTCGTTGCCGGCGCCGCCGATTCCCGTCGTCTCGACGAGCTGGGAGTCCCTGCCGACGCAGTCCGTGACGTGCATCGTCGCCGATCAGGCGCAGGGTACGTCGCTGGACTACCGCTTCGTGTCGAAGGTGCGGCCTGAGGTGCCGAACGGCACCGCGCTCACCCCGGTGACTGCGACTGCCGCCTCGCAGGAGACGGCCGCCCCGTCGGTCTCCAACGAGGTGTCGCACTCGGTGTCGGCCGCGGCGAACTTCGATGTGTCGAAGCGGACCCGAGCAACGACCGATAACAGTGGCCCCTTCTTCCAGCAGTTCTTGGCGTGTACCTTCGACGCCACGAAGCTCTGTGTGCGGATGGAGTTCCCGCTGACGATGGAAGCCCCATCGAACGGCAAGGGGGTCACACCACTGGCTTCTCCGATCGTGGTGACCGAAGACCTCCGGCCTGAATCGTTCTTCGGACCCGGGGTGACGTCCTCGCCGGAGTGGATCGCCGCGGGCGCGGGTGCGCTGGAGAAGTACGCACCGCGCATCACGGGGTGCTCCTATGGGCACCCGAATCTGTACGGGTCGCTGCCGAATCCCTGGCAGGGAGCGCCGGACAACGCGGTTCGCGATAGCGGCACCATCACCTGCGTGCAGACCGAACTCGGCACTCCGGTCGACATCACCTTCACCGACGCAGACACGACCGCGTACACCGTGCCGACCAATGCCGTCGGTGGGCCCGCTCTCCCTGCAGACTCCGGGTACGTTCTCGCGACATCGATCCGTATCGAGGTGCCATTCGAAGCGATTCAGGACCTCGGTCTTCAGGAGGGCGACGCGTACACGCTCAACTGGTCGAACAACTACTCCGAGGTTCAGGCCACCGCGATTGATGGCAGCCCCAACTTGGGGGAGGCGCCTGAGAACAATGTCCGGTCAGGAAGCACCCGGTTTGAAGCCGGATCGGGCAACTTCAGCTTGACGAAGGGGTTCAGCGGCGTCACCGGCGCCCCGGGGAACACTCCGTCCGGGAAATACACGAACTGGGAGTTCGAAGGACCTCCCGGATCCTCTCGTTTTCTGGATGGCAACACTGTGGTGCTTCCGGGTCAGACCGTCATGAGCAACTTGATCGTCCATCACGAGCTCCTCCCGCTCTCCGCGACGCAGAATGCTCGTTCGTTCGTCGCCTGTGATGTGTGGGACAACACGAAACTCGCGATGCCGGAGACATTCAATCTGCCGGCAACACCATACACTCGAGTGCAGTTCGCATCGAACGGGTCCCCCGCATGGCTCTCCAGCGTCATTCTCGATGAGTGGTGGACGAGCGCTGACGATCTGCAGAACCTGCAGGTCGAGTACGGGTACACCGCGACTCCCGGGTCCGCTGAGAATTCCGACTGCGACTCCGGCACCTGGGCATCGACTCCCGGCGCAGTAGCCGGGGCCTCCGTCGTCGATGGCACATGGCAGGGCGTGAACCGGGTCCGGTTCTCGTTCAGTTCCGAAGCCGGCAACGTGTCGAACCAGATGTGGGTGAACTTTACGATCGCGATGAAGGTGCTCGAGGGCGCCGGTGCGAACGGCACGATCATCCCGAACTACGCCAGCTTGCTGACCCGTGCCGGGGTGCACACCCTCGACGAGGTCGTGGCGACACCTGACACGACCCACCCGTCAAGCTACAACCCGGGGACAAATGTCGGGTCACGTGGCGACCGACTCATCGTGGGTGAGGCGTCTGCGCGGATCAAGAAGTTCGTGAAGAACCCGACCACGGGCCTGTTCACGGATTCGGCGTCGCCGCAGTACACGGCCGGATCGACGGTGGAGTACCGCCTGACTCCGTCGCTCACGGCGGATGCGTCGGTCACGGGTCTCACCCAGAATGTCACGGTGGAGGATTGTCTGCCGCGGTATCAGTCCTTTGTGTCTTCCGCGCGTGAGAGTGGTGCCCCGATTGTGCCGGTGATCGTGCAGGAGGGGTCGCCCGCGGGCGCGGAGGTGACCTGCGGTGCCGGGCAGACGTATGTGAAGTGGGATCTGGGCCCGCAGGAGATCAATGTCGCGATAGATCCGATCATGTATCAGGTCGAGATCGGTGCGACGGCCCGGAACGGGGTGTACACGAATACCGCCGTGGTGGCGTCTCCGGGGGATCCGACGCGGGTGAGCGCGCGGACGTCGACGGCGCAGATCCAGTTGGTGGTGCCGACGGGGATCAAAATCGCGAAGACCGTGGATAAGCCCCAGGTCGAGTCGAACCGGGAGGGTCTCGCGTACCCGCGCTCGTTCACCTGGACCATCGATTTCGTGAATATCGATTCCCCGGCGCAGGTGTCCGATGTCGATGTCATCGACGTGCTCCCCGCGGACGGGCGTGACGGGTCCGCGTTCACCGGGACCGTGGACCTGAATGACGTGTCGGTGTCTGCAGGTACCGGGATTCAGGTGCTGTACACGAGTGCCGCTGCGGCGTCCCTGGTCGTGGATCCGAGCGACCCGTCGAACCAGAGCACGGGTGCGACGACGTGGTGCGACGCCGCCACCGGTGGCTCGGTCGTGAGCGGCACCGGGACCACGGCTGCGTGCCCGGCCTCGGTGTCGGAGGTGACGGGGCTCAGGTTCGTGCGTCCGGGGTCGTTTGGTTCGGCGGACGAGTTCACGGTGAAGGTCACGATGACCCCGCAGGGGAACACGGCGGGGGATGTGTACGAGAACCGGACCTCCGGTCGCGTCGTCGGCGTGACGCAGCCCGTGGGGCCCGCGGTGCGACAGGTCGCTGTCATCGCCTCCGCGGTGGGGGATCGGGTCTGGGAGGATCTCAACCAGAACGGCCTCCAGGACGAGGGCGAGCCGGGGGTGGCCGGGTTCCCGGTGCGTCTCCTGGGTACTGATGTTGACGGCAACCTCGTCGACCTGGAAACGGTGACGGACGCGGACGGGAACTACCGGTTCGAAAACCTCGCCTCCGGCACCTACCATGTCGTGTTCGACCCGAACGGGTTGAATTCGAACACCACGTTCACGATCCAGCATGCCGGTGATGACTCGACGATCGATTCGGATGCGGACACGGTCACGGGAGAGACCCAGGACTTCGCTCTCGGGCAGGACACCGAGGACCTCACCCTCGACGCGGGTCTCATCATCGACCGGAACGTGAACATCGTGCTCGACAAAACGTACCTCGGCGCCACCGACCTCGGCACGGGCAACCGCACGACGGTGACGTACGAACTCACCGCGACGAACACGGGCACCGCGGAAGGGGTGTACGACCTCACCGACGACCTCGCGTACGGCGGCGACATCACCATCGGAGACGTCACGGCCCGGAACACGGTACCGGGTGGCATCGCCACGAACCCGGGCTTCGACGGGCAGACCGATACCACGGTCGTAGCGGCAGCAGCACTGCCGGGCGGAGCGACGCACACGTACCTCGTGACCGTGACCGCGGACATCGCGACAACGATCACGACCGAGGACACCGTGTGCGACATCACGGCAACCGAGACCGGGAGCGGGTTCCTCAACGAAGCCGCCCTCACCGTCGACGACGTCACCGTCACCGACAAGGTCTGCGGCAACCCACCCATCCCACAGGCACCGACGGATCCGACGACACCGCAGCACCCGATCCCGGGCCTCCCGGTGACCGGCGGACAGCTCACCGGCATCACGGCCGCAGCACTCCTGCTGCTGGTCGCAGGCGCGGCCGCAGTGATTCTCCGGCGACGCCGGCACGTGGAGCACTAACGATCACCGACGAGGGGGTTCGATGGGGGACACGCCTCGTCGAACCCCCTCAGTCGTGTGCTGCGGCGGACGGCAGCCCGCTGCCCCGACGCAGCAATCGCTCCGTGCTGAGTCGGAATCCGCACTGCGCGAGCAGTCCTCGGAGCGCGGTGTCCGCCGACCCCGAGGAGATCTCGCACCTGATCGTCCACAGCCCCGTTTCCGCGAGTGTGGTGCACAGATCCTCGAGGCCGCGAAGATCGATCGGGCTCCGTGCAGCGGCTGGAGGACCAGAAACGCGCCGAAGGCCGGTCGCACGGGGCCGGGAGAGATCGACGATCTGATCCGCCGACACCCAGGTGTCGTCAGGGCCGGCAGCAAGCGTGAGCCGCAGGCCGAGTCGCCGTGCCTCCTGCACCAGATCGGCAAAGGAGGGTGGGCTTTCAGCGACGAGCTCCGGGGGAGTGGAGAGCATCCAGGTCTCGGAGTACGGTTCATACCCGCAACGCACGTAGAGTGCGCGCGCTCGGGTGTTGCCGCCCAGCACGTCCAGGACGCCGAGATCAATACCCCCGTCCTGCGCCGCATCGTCCACGGTGCGCATCAGATGGGATCCGATCCCGCGGCCCCGGGCCGCTGCAGCAACACCGAGCGTCTCCAGCACCATGGCTCGGGCACCGGCCAGCTCCTCTTCGAATGCCACCGCGTACCCGAGTCGCGATCCCGCGTCGTCGAGGGCGAGCCAGAAGCGCGTGTCCGGGTGCTGCTGCAGCAGTCGCTCGTAGTGGGCGCGGCGACGGGGCCAGGTCTCCTCGCGCGCGATGGTGGCGAGCCCTGCCGCACCGACCGCGAGGTGATGGTCGAAGAGCGCTTCCCAGAGCGACGCGACCTCATCGATCTCGTTCGCGGCGAGTGCGCGGACGCGGATGCCGGATTCCATCGTGTGCTCCCTCACTCGGCGAGGCATGCACCCCGAACTCTCCTGAGTCTAGGTCCGAAATTCGCCCCGTTTCGCGCGATACGTGTGGGGAGGTCGAAGTGAGGTATGTCGCGGATGCGTTCCTCAAAGGTCGGAGCGTCCGAAGAACGGGCGCGGCACCGCACCCACCGCGAGGATCGCGAGCACGGTCTGCAGGAGTCCAGTGACGAAGAAGATGCCGTGCAGCGGCGACCACACCAGCATGATCGCGATCTCCACGAAGATCCAGATCATCATGACGAGCCCGGCTGCCGCGTGCAGACCCCACGCGAGCGCCAGCCAGCGGAGCTGGGCGAGAAGTGCAAGCACCTGGGACCCGCCCACCACGACCCCCAGGATGATTCCGGGCCACACGTACGAGGTGAACACGCTCCCGTCGAGCCACGCGAGCGGTAACCCCATCCCACCTCCGAGCGTCAGCCCGACCATGCCGATGAGCGCGGAGAGTGCATTGAACCCACTGATGACGAGCAGCGACACACGGAGCGGACGCGAGGGACGGCGAGTGAGGTCCATGCCCTCAGTCTAGGGAGAGTCTCGGCCGAGAGAGGTGCCGGATCAGCTCAGCCGGTCGGCGTGCTCTGGGAGCTCCTGGGTCGCGACGACCACCACATCGTTCAGCTTCCAGTCGATCCGCGCGATCGCCGCGCTGAGGTCCGCGAGTTGCTCCAGCGATACCTCGGACTGCTGAGGTTCCACGAAAACCTCGACGTGGAAGACCTGGCCCTGGTCGCGCATGCGCAGGGCGGCGTCGGCGACCCAGGGCACTCCCGCGAGAAACTCCAGGACCTCATTGACGAGCGAGTGCGGATCCTTCCCGTTGGCACTCCGGGCACGCTGATCCATCAGATCCTGCAGCGCAATGCTCGTGTTGCGGAACCCGTCTACGACGATCCCGACGGAGATGAACAGCGCGGCCACTCCGTCGAGCCACCAGAGTCCGGCGCCGATTCCGAGTACACCGACGATCGATGCGGCATTCGTGTGCCAGTCCGCCTTGGCCATGTCACCGTCGGCGTAGAGCAGCTTGTTGTGCAGCACCGGCGCGAGTTTCGCCTTCGCCGGGCCGTAGATCAGCGGCCCCGCCACGATCACGGCCATCACGGCCACCATGATCCAACCCAACCAGACGGTGTGTCCGAACAGCACGATCGTGCCGATGGTCGGATGCTCTGCGGCGAGCAGGCCGGATCCCGCCTCCACCGCCAGAATGAGCCCCACCGCGAGTAGCGCCACGCCCGCGATGAGGTGACCAACCCCCATGACCCGATGCCATCCGTACGGATGCTTCTTCGTGGGCCTCCGCTGCACGAAGAGGAGCGAGAGGAGGAATACGATCTGCGGAACCAGGGAGAGCATGTCCTCGATCCAGGCGGTCTTCATCGCCTGGGAGTTGCCGAGCACAAACGCGACGACGATGATCGTGACGCTCGTGTACGCGATCGTGAAGATCTGCCACCGTATCGCCGACCGTCGCGCCTCCCGTTGCTTCTCGGGCAGCTGCTCGTGCGAGTGCTGTCGCATCGATGCGGTGGTCATGATCCAGACTCCGCATCCAGGAAGGCCTCAACGCGCGACAGGAACGCATTCTCGCCGAGCTGCACCAGCACCACGAACCGGCGACCCTCGAGGTCCGGGAGATGGTCGAAGGCCCGGGATACTCCGGCCCGGTCTATCCAGGGGGTGGCATCGGTGAACCCGCCGACGCCGAGATCCAGTGCGTCGTCCTCGAGCATCCGCACGATTGATTCCTCGCCGAGCGGATGCCACTCGACCTCGGCGCCGAGCTCGTCGGCGAGCCCGTCGACCAGGTCGGCAGCGGGGCCGTCAAACGTGTCGCCGGAGGCGGTGATCACGCCAGGTTCCGTGGAGACGCCCACGCGCAGAGTGCCGCCGGCGACGTCCGAGAGCGTGCCGTCCGGATCGGAGGGGATCTGCAGCCCGCACGCGGTGATTGTGCCCAGCAGGATCACGGATCCCACCACCCCTGCCGCTCGAGACCGAACTCGCAGCCGTGCCATGTGGTTCACTCCTGTCGTGCACCGTGTCTGACGGGGACACCAGTAGTGTGCACGGACTGCGCGGCAGGCGACCAGGGGGTTGCCGACGGTGGAACGGACGCGCTAGTGGCGGATCGGCCAAGCCGACCGCCCGCATTCACTAGACTGAGAGCCGCACCAGGGGGCGTTAGCTCAGCCGGTTAGAGCAGCGGACTCATAATCCGTCGGTCGCGGGTTCAAGCCCCGCACGCCCTACTCCCTCGGACGTCTGCGCGGGATCGCCTACAGCTCGGACTGACCGGGATCGTAGCCGGCGTCGATCAGTGACGTGGCGCGTTCGGTCTGCGGGCTGAACTCCAGCATGTCGGTGCGGAGGCCGAGGTCTCGATCGACGTGTAGCGCCATCGAGTGCGCCGCGTTGCGCACATCCCGAGCCTCGATCGCCTTCAGCACGGCCTCGTGATCCAGATGCATCGTCTCCGGGGTGGTGCCCAGGATCACGCGCCCGTCGGCGCTGGCCTTCTGGAGCACAGAGATCACGCCGAGGTACAGATCCAGGAGCAGCTTGCTGCCGCTCGCCTCGACGATCAGGAGGTGGAACGACCCGGGCGTCGAACTCTGGTCGCAGCGGTCGATCGCCGCGGCGCCACCGTGCGAGCGCGCGAACGCGTCTCGCAGCAGCACGAGCTGCTCCTCGCTCCGGTTCACCGCCGCGTGCTGCGCGGCTTCGATCTCGAGCGAGCGCCGGTAGACCAGCACCTCCTCGAGATCGTGGTCGACGAGGAACTCCGTGAGGATCGTGCTCACGGGTGTGCGCGCCCGGACGAAGGTGCCCACACCGGGCACCGTCTGCAGCATGCCGAAGGTCGCGAGCGACCGGACCGCCTCGCGCACCGTCGACTTGCCGACGCCGATGAGCTCCATGAGCTCGGGCTCCTTCGGGATCAGGTCGCCGACCGCCCACGCGCCGCTCGAGATGTTGTCGCGCAAATACTCGAGGGTGTCACGTGCCTTCTGCGAGCCGCGTGGTGAACCTGTCATGTGTGAAACCTCTGGAGGGGGCCGGCGGGACACGCGGGAAGTCTGCGTGCCGGTACCCTGCAATCATATCGATTCGCGGGGTCGCCAAATGGGGCCTCCACATCCGATGTTATACATCAGATCTACAGCATCACTGATGGTAGCGTGCCAGTCATGACTGCACACGCCATGCCCTACGACGCGCTCCTGCTCTGCTCCTTCGGTGGTCCGAACGGCACCGACGATGTCCTCCCGTTTCTGAAGAACGTGACGCGCGGCAAGGGCATCCCGGAGGACCGCCTCGTGGAGGTCGGCGAGCACTATCACCGCTTCGACGGCCGCAGTCCCATCAACGAGCAGAATCTCGACCTGCTCCATGCCCTGCGCGCCGAGCTGCAGCGGCGAGGCGTGGACCTCCCGGTGATCTGGGGCAACCGCAACTGGCACCCCTACACGGTCGACACGCTGCGCGACGCGAGTGCGTTCGGCGCGAAGCGGATCCTCACCCTCGTCACGAGCGCCTACGCGTCGTTCTCGGGCAGCCGGCAGTACCGCGAGCACCTGGCAGCGGCCGTGCACGAGCTGGGGGAGTCGGCCCCCGAGATCCACATGCTGCGCCCGTTCTTCAACGACCCGGGATTCGTGCACGCGAATCTTGATGCGATCCGCGAGGCCGGTGCCACCCTCGACGGCGGGCTGGCGGGCGCGCACATTCTGTACGTCACGCACTCGATTCCCGACACGATGCAGGAGGCCTCGGCCGCGACGGGCCCCGGCTACCGCGAACAGCACGAGGATGTGCGGGCGACGATCGATGCCGCCCTGGCCGACGACCTCGGGCACGCGCTGCCGTCGTCGCTGGCCTACTGCTCACGGTCCGGCGACCCCCGCACCCCGTGGCTCGAGCCGGACGTCAACGACCACATTGAGGAGCTTCAGGCGCAGGGCGTCCGCAAGATCGTCATCGCGCCCATCGGGTTCATCTCGGACCACATGGAGGTCGCCTTCGACCTCGACGTCGAGGCGATGGAGACGGCCGAGGAGCACGGGATCGCAGCCGCCCGGGCCGACACCGTCGGCGTGCGGCAGCGCTTCGTCGCGGGTCTCATCGACATGGTGCTCGAGCGCGCGGCTCGGGAAAGCGGCGCGGACGTTGCACCGGCCACTGTCGGTTCCCTCGCGGCCTTCCCGGATGACGCGCCGGCGGGGAGCTGCCGCATGCGCGCCGGTGAGGTCACCGGGATCCCGGTGCTCGCCGGTCCTCACGACTGACGCGCGGCGACCCGCACCGATTCCCACCCACCCCACCCCGAGGACCCACGATGTCTACTCCCACCACACCCGCCTCCGCAGCCCCCGTCGTCGACCACTCCGGCGTCGCCGACGCGATCAACGACGCCGTCAACTACACGATGTACGCGGTGTTCCGAGAGGATCACGGCCGCGCCGGTGTCGGCGTCTCACCGGCCTGGCGGGGGATCGCACGCGGCCTCCTCGCCGAGCTCGACGCGATCGAGGGTCTCGTGACCCGCGGCTGGTACGACGTTGCGGGGTACCGGGCGGATGCCGACCTTCTCATCTGGTGGCACGCGCCCACTCCCGAGGCGCTCCAGGCGGCATATCGCCTCGTGCTCGAGTGGTCGGCAGGCGCTCTGGCACCGGTGTGGGCGAACATCGGAGTCCACCGCGCCGCGGAGTTCAACCGTGGCCATGTGCCCGCTTTCCTGGCCGGGGACGCTCCGAAGGGCTACGTCTGCGTGTACCCCTTCGTGCGGGGGCGTGAATGGTACCTGCTGCCCGACGCCGAACGTCGCGAGATGCTGCGCGAGCACGGTGCCGCGGCCCGGGACTACGGAGACGTGCTCGCGAACACCGTCGCGGCCTTCGGACTGGGCGATTACGAGTGGCTGCTCGCGTTCGAAGCGGACGATGTGATCCGGATCGTGGACCTCATGCGCGAGCTCCGAGCCACGTCGGCCCGGCGGCACGTCATCGAGGAGATCCCCTTCTTCACCGGGCCTCGTCGCGCACCCGAAGAGCTCCTCGCCCGCATCTTCAGCTGAGAGCGATCAGGGACCTCACGGCCTACGCACTCGAGTCGACGGAGACCGCTCTCTGCCGCATGATTCCGCCGATCGCGAGTCCTGTCATCGACTGTAAGCCGAGCCTGTCCTTGCTTGCACGATCCCGAAATCGGCGTAAGTTTATGGGTAAGACTTCACAGAGAGAGGGGATCACTCAATGGTCACTAAGCAGATTCAGGTTCCGGCCGCGCAGGGCGATCTCAGCCGCCCCACCGGCGTCGCGCAGTACCTGAGCCCCGTCGTGCACGACCTCGTGGCACTCGCGGTCAACGGCAAGCAGGCGCACTGGCACGTGCGCGGTGAGAACTTCATCGGCGTGCACGAGTTCCTCGACGTCGTCGTGACGAACGCACAGGATGCCGCAGACACCGTCGCGGAGCGCATCGTCGCCCTGGGGCTGCCCGTCGACGCTCGGATCTCGACGGTCGCCGCGCGCACCACCACTCCGACGCTGAGCGACGGCTTCCAGCAGTCCGACGTGACGGTCCGCGAGATCGTGGCGCAGATCGACGCGACGCTCGAGACCGTCTACGCCGCGGTGAAGGGGCTCGATGACATCGATCTCGTGAGCCAGGACGTCGTGATCGCGATCGCGCAGCAGCTGGACAAGGACCGCTGGTTCCTGTTCTCGCACTTCGCGGGTTAGTCCGCTGCCGCTGACGCTGCGGCCATGATCACAACGGCCCCGTCGAGTTCCACATCGGTTCTCGGCGGGGCCGTTGTCGTGTGCCCGGGGACTCGCGACACCTGTCGGTTCATACATCTGATGAAACTGTGGTAACTTCACTCTGTAAGGCGAGCCTTACCAAGATCACACGTGCATTTGGAAGCGAGCCGCTAGTGCTGGGAACTCTCATGATCGGCCTCCGCGAGGGCCTGGAGGCGGCACTCGTCGTGGGTGTTCTGCTCGCCTACGTCCACCGGATCGGGCGACGCGATGTCGCGAAGCGGATCTGGATCGGCGTCGGCGCCGCCGTGCTGCTCTCGATGATCCTGGGCGCCATCCTCACCTACGGCGCCTACGGGCTCTCCTTCACGGCGCAGGAGGCGATCGGGGGCTCACTGTCGATCCTCGCGGTCGTCATGGTCACCTGGATGGTGTTCTGGATGCTGCGCGCGTCGGGCGACCTCGGTGCGGACCTCCGCGGTCAAGTCGATCGCGCACTCGTCGGCAACGGCTGGGGTGTCGCCGCCATCGGTTTCGTCTCCGTGGGGCGCGAGGGGCTCGAAACCGCACTCTTCATCTGGGCGACGACGCGGGCGAATGATATCTCCCCGCTCACCGGGTTCCTCACCGCCGTCTCCGGCATCGTGATCGCGATCATCCTCGGGTGGCTCCTCTACCGGGGCATGCTCCGCATCAACCTCACCGTGTTCTTCCGCTGGTCGGGCGCACTACTCATCGTCTTCGCGGCCGGGGTGCTCGCCTACGGCGTCCACGATCTGCAGGAGGCCGGGTTCCTCCCGGGACCGTTTGCCCCGCCGCCGCCGGAGGCCGGTGCGTTCGTCGCGGCCTGGTTCGGCGAGTCCGCCTGGGCGTTCCAGCTCTCCCACCTCATCGCGCCCGACGGCTTCCTCGGCGCGCTGCTCAAGGGCACGATCGGGTTCTCGCCCGAGATGACGAAGCTCGAGGTCTTCGCCTGGTTCCTGTACCTCGTGCCGACCCTCACCATCTTCCTCCGCGCATCCTTTGCGCAGGAACGCGAACGCGCGGCGCGCAAGATCGCCGCCACTCAGAAGGGAACCCCGTGACCATCACCCACCCCCGCAGGCGCGTCGGCCAGACGCTCACCGCCCTTGCCACACTCGCCGGTGCCACCATCGCGCTCACCGGGTGCGTGCCGAACGCCGCACCCGACGCCGAGAGCATCGCTGTCACCGCGTCCGATACCGACTGCGCGGTCGAGACCGCCGAAGCGACGAGCGGCACCGTCACCTTCACCGTCCAGAACGACGGCAGCACGGTGAACGAGTTCTACGTGCTCGGTGCGAACAAGCTCACCATCATCGGCGAGGTCGAGAACATCGCCCCCGGTGCGAGCCGCGACCTCACCGTGCAGGTGGGCCCGGGCGACTACTTCACCAATTGCAAGCCCGGCATGATCGGCGCGGGCGTCGGCCAGGCCCCCTTCGTCGTGAACGGCGAGGCCGTCGAGACCTCTCAGGAGGATGACGCGGTGATCGCGCAGTACATCGGGTACGTGAAGTCGCAGACCGAGGAGCTCGTGCCCCAGGTGCAGGAGTTCGTCGACGCCTACCAGGCGGGCGACGACGAGGAGGCCAAGCGCCTCTTCCCGCTCGTGCGCATCAGCTACGAGCGGATCGAGCCGACCGCCGAGCAGTTCGGCGACCTCGACCCCAAGATCGACTACCGCAAGCCGGGCGCGCTCGAGGAGGGCATCCCCTTCACCGGATTCCACCGCATCGAGCAGGATCTGTGGCTGGACGCCGCGATCGCGAACTACTCGACGCCCGAGAAGGATCACTACCCGAAGGACGATCTCGTCGCCCTCACCCCCGAGGAGCGCGCGGAGCTCGGCGATCAGCTGGTCGCCGACATCACCGAACTGAAGGACAAGGTCGCGGCTCCCGACTTCACCCTGACGCTCGCCGACATCACCGAGGGTGCCAAGGGCCTCCTCGACGAGGTTGCCGCTCCCGACGGCAAGCTCCCCGGTGAGGAGAACGAGTTCGGACACACCGACCTGTACGACTTCTACGCCAACGTCGAGGGCGCGCAGGTCGCGTTCGACACCGTTCGCCCGCTCGCCGAGGCGAACGACGCCTCCGAGCTGGTCACCGAGCTGGACGAGCGATTCGCCGACATGTTCGCGCTGCTCGACGAGTACGGTTCCTACGACGCTGGATTCGTGTTCTACGACACCGTCGACGAGACCCAGCGCGCCGAACTCGCCGCGAGCCTGAGTGCGCTCAGCGAGCCGATGTCGAAGCTGACCGCAGCGGTCGTGAAGTAGGGATCGTCGTGAGCGAGGCCGAGGCGACCGACCCCGCCATCACTCCCACCAGGCGCGGCCTGCTGGGGATGATCGGCACCGGCGTCGCCGGCCTCGCCCTCGGCGGCGCCGGCGGGGCAGCCGTGACCGCCGCCGCCCTCGCCGGCACCGGGGCCGACGGTTCCAGCGGCTCGGTCGTGCCGTTCCACGGGGCGCACCAGGCCGGCATCGTCACGCCCGCGCAGGACCGCCTGCACTTCGCGTCGTTCCGGATGGTGCGCGGGGCGACCCGCGACGATCTGATCGCGCTGCTGCAGGACTGGACCGCCGCGGCCGAGCAGCTCTGCCGCGGCGAGGCTCTGGGCACGGGCATCGAGTCCGAGGATCCGCTCCTGCCGCCGGACGACACCGGTGAGGCCGAGGGCCTGCACGCCGGGCACCTCACCCTGACGTTCGGCCTCGGGCACCAGCTCTTCACCGGGGAGGAGGACGACGCGGATCCGTTCGGGATCCGCGCCAAGCTCCCCGACACGTTCACCCCGCTGCCGTCGTTCGCCTTCGACCTCCTCGAGGCGACGCAGAGCGGCGGGGACCTGTGCGTGCAGGCGTGTGCCGACGATCCCCAGATCGCGGTGCACGCGATCCGGAACCTGGCGCGGATCGCCATCGGTCGCGCGCACCTCTCGTGGAGCCAGCTGGGGTTCGGTCGCACCTCCTCGACGTCCCGCGACCAGGAGACGCCGCGGAACCTGTTCGGGTTCAAGGACGGCACGATGAACATCATGTCGGACGAGCGCGCGGCGCTGGATGCGCACGTCTGGGTCGGGGGCTCCGCGCCGGAGTGGATGCGCGGCGGCACGTACCTGGTCGCGCGGAAGATCCTCATGACCATCGAGACCTGGGACCGGACCTCGCTGCTCGAGCAGGAGCGGGTGTTCGGACGGACCAAACGCACCGGCGGCCCGGCCACCGGCGGGGGAGAGTTCGAGCAGCCCGACTTCACGGCGACGAACGCCGCGGGCGAGCCCACCATCGACATCGCCGCGCACGTGCGCCTCGCGCACCCCGATCAGAACGGCGGCGCGCGGATCCTGCGCCGCGGCTACAACTACGTGGACGGCTCCAATGGCCTCGGGCAGATGGGCGGGGGGCTCTTCTTCATCTCGTTCCAGCGCGATCCCGCGATGTTCGTCCGGGTGCAGCAGTCGCTGAAGCCGGACCTCCTGAACGAGTACATCCGCCACATCGGCTCCGGGCTCTGGGCGGTGCCGCGGGGGATCGCGCAGGGCGAGTTCGTCGCTCAGGCGCTCTTCGAGTAGACCGGGGCCAGGTCCGCGACACGCGGTGCGGGCGACGAGGAGATGTACTCCTCGATGAAGCGCCCGAGCACCATGTGCGACGCGCGCACGTCCGCGTGCTCCACCTGCTCGATGATCGCGTCGACCTCTCCCGGGTTGAAGTACCCGTGGTGCGCGTAGGTGCGCACACGGTCCGTGAACGCCGCCGTGTCGAGCTCGGGGTGGAACTGGGTCGCGTAGACGTTCCTGCCGACGCGGAACGCCTGCACCGGGCAGGTCGCGGAGCCCGCGAGTACCGTGATGGAGTCCGGCACCTCGCTGATCGCCTCCTTGTGCCCGACGAACGCGTCGAACGCCTCGGGGAGCTCGTGGAAGAGCGGGTCGACGATACCGGCGGGGGTGAGCGTGATGCGCACGGCCTGCGAGGATTCGCCGTAGGTGCGGTCGACGCGGGCACCCTGGTGCGCGCCGATCGTCCCGATTCCGTAGCAGACCCCGAGAAACGGAACGTCGCGCGCGATGACCTCGTCGAGCAGCTGCGCGAGCTCGCGCTCCACGCGAAGCTCGGTCGGGGACTTCGCCTCGGTGGGCTCGCTCACCGTGAACGGACTGCCTGCGAGGATGATCCCGGAGTAGGCCGCGAAGTCGATCGGACCGAGGGAGTCGCGGTCGATCCGCCGCCACTCGAGGTCCTCGGGCAGTAGGCCGGTGAGCCGGCAATACGCCGCGTGCTCCTCCGCGGCGACGTCGTCCTCGCCGCGTGAGGTGACCAGCAAAAACGGCTTCATGCCTCTACGGTAGCGCGTTGCGCCGGAGAGGCATGAAGCCGTTGCGTTGTGTTGCAGTCGGGTGGCGACTCAGTCGACGGAGCGGATCGCCACGACGGCGTTGTGGCCGCCGAACCCGAAGGAGTTCGAGATCGCGAGTTGCGGCCCGTCGCCGAGCGACTGCGGTTCGCCGGAGATGGTGAGCGGAATCTCGGGATCCTGCTCGGTCACGTTGATCGTCGGCGGTGCAATGCGGTTCTGCACGGCGAGCACGGAGAACACGGCCTCCAGAGCGCCCGTGCCACCGAGGAGGTGCCCCGTCGCGCCCTTCGTCGCCGAAACCGGGATCGAGTCGACCCGATCCCCGAACACGACGCGCAGCGCACCGTACTCCGCGATGTCGCCGGTCGGCGTGGAGGTGGCGTGGGCGTTGATGTGCGTGACCTGGTCGGGGGTCGCACCCGCCGTCTCGAGCGCGAGCAGCACTGCGCGGCTCGCTCCCTTGCCCTCGGGCTCCGGAGCGGTGATGTGGTAGGAATCCGCGGTCACGCCGCCACCGGCGATCTCCGCGTAGATCTTCGCACCGCGAGCGAGCGCGTGCTCCTCGGTCTCGACGACGAGGGCCGCGGCACCCTCGCCCATGACGAACCCGTCACGGTCGATGCTGTAGGGGCGCGAGGCGGTCTCGGGGGAGTCGTTCCGCTTCGACAGCGCCTGCATGGAGTTGAAGGACGCGAGGGTGATCGGGTGGATCGCCGACTCCGAGCCGCCGACGATGACCACGTCGGCCAGACCGGCCTGCAGGTGCTCGTAGGCGTTCACGAGCGACTCGGTGCTCGATGCGCAGGCGGACGCCACGGTGCGGGCGTAGGCGCGGGCCTCGAAGTGCATGGACACCGCGGCGGCCGGTGCGTTGGGCATCAGCATCGGCACGGTGAGCGGCATGACGCGCCGCGGGCCCTTCTCACGGAGGGTGTCCCAGGCGTCGAGCAGCGACCAGAGGCCGCCGATCCCGGTGGCCCAGTCGACACCGAGGCGTTCGGCGGGGAGCTCCGGGGAGCCCGCGTCGGCGAACGCCTCCATTGCGGCGATGAGGGCGAACTGGCTGGACGGGTCGAGGCGCTTGGCCACCGGACGGGCGAGCACCTCTTCGGGTCGCACGATCGCCTCGGCGGCGAACCGCACGGGCAGGTCGTACTGCTCGACCCAGTCGTACTCCAGGGCGCGCGTACCGGACGTGCCCGCGAGCAGCGCTTCCCAGGTCTCTCGGGCAGTGCCGCCGATCGGCGTCGTTGCGCCGATGCCGGTAACGACAATCTTCTTGCTCATGTGGTCATGCTCCGCGTGATCGAGTGGCCGTGGGGTGAAGCGACACGCGCTTCGAAGTGAGGGGGTGCGTGGGGGAGGCGGGGAATCCCGCCTCCCGTCCGCGCGTGCTTAGGCCTGAGCCTTGACGATGAAGTCGACGGCGTCGCCGACGGTCTTCAGGTTCTTGACCTCTTCGTCGGGGATCTTGACGTCGAACTTCTCCTCGGCGTTGACGACGATGGTCATCATCGAGATGGAGTCGATGTCGAGGTCGTCGGTGAAGGACTTGTCCGCCGCCACCACGTCAGCCGCAATGCCGGTTTCGTCGTTGATGAGCTCTGCGAGTCCGGCGAGGACCTCTTCGTTGCTGAATGCCATTCTGTATTCTCCTTGTGTGTTGTGGTGGGGAAATTCTACGTCTGGAAGCGACCGAACCGGGGAGCCGGAGCGGCGCGCTGGGAGCTAGGGGATCTCGACGACCTGGGCCCCGTACACGAGGCCGGCGCCGAACCCGATGGTGAGCGCGAGCCCGCCGGAGAGCTCCGGGTGCTCCTCGAGGAGCGCGTGCATCGCGAGCGGGATCGAGGCCGCCGAAGTGTTGCCCTGCATCTCGATGTCGCGCGCGACGATGACGCTCTCGGGGAGCTTCAGCTGCTTGGCGAACTCGTCGACGATGCGCATGTTGGCCTGGTGCGGGATGAAAGCCGCGAGATCGGACGCCTCGATGCCGGATTCCTCCAGCGTACGGCGTGCGACCTTCGCCATCTCCCAGACGGCCCAGCGGAACACGGTCTGCCCGTCCTGGCGCAGGGTCGGCCAGGCGACCTCGCCGCCGCCGTTGCGGTACTCCTGGAACGTCGAGCTGACGCGGATCGCGTCCCACTTCTCGCCGTCGGAGCCCCACACGGTCGGGCCGATCCCGGTGTGGTCGCTGGGGCCGACGATCACCGCACCGGCGCCGTCCGCGAGCAGGAACGAGATGCTGCGATCCGTGGGATCCACGATCTCGGAGAGCTTCTCGGCGCCGATCACCAAGACGTTCGTGCAGATGCCCGCGCGCACGAGGCCGTCGGCCTGCGCCACGCCGTAGACGTAGCCGGCGCACGCGGCCGAGATGTCGAATGCCGCGGCCGGGGTGAGCCCGAGGCGGTGGGCGGCGAGCGACGCCATCGAGGGGGTGACCGCGACGTTCGAGATCGTCGAGATGATCACACCGTCGATCTCCGAGCGGTCGAGGCCAGAGCGTGCGATCGCTTCCTCGGCGGCCGCGACCGCGAGGTCGACCGCTTCGATCCCGTCGCTGGCGCGGCGGCGCTGGATGATCCCGGTGCGCTGCCGGATCCACTCGTCGGAGGAGTCGATGGGCCCGACGAGGTCGTCGTTCGGCACATTGAGGTCGCCGCGGGCGGCGCCGATCGAGAGCAGACGGGTGAAGGCGGGGCCCGAGGGCTGCACAAGCTGAGCCATGTGCTGGTTCCTTTCGATCAGGCTGCGTCGGCGAGCAGAGCGACCGCCGCGTCGAGGTCGGCGGGGGACTTCACGGCGACCGCGGGGGTACCCTTCAGCGCGCGCTTCGCGATGCCGGAGAGCGCGCCCGCGGGCGTGAGCTCGATGAGCCCGGTGATGCCCGCGGCTTGGAAGCCCTCCATGCACGCGTCCCAGCGCACGGGGTGCGCGACCTGCGAGACCAGGAGGTCGAGGAAGCGGGTGCCGTCGGTCACGACCGAGCCGTCGTGGTTGGTCCAGAGTCGGTGCGTGGGATCCTGCGCGGTGACCTCGGCGGCCGCGTCGCGCAGCGCCGGGATCGCGTCCGCCATGTACGACGTGTGGAAGGCACCGGCGACCTGCAGACGGATCACCCGAGCGCCCCGGGGGGCCTGCTCAGCGAGCGCGTCGAGCGCGTCGAGCGCCCCCGCGGCCACGATCTGGCCGCCACCGTTCCGGTTCGCCGGGGTGAGGCCCTGGGCCTCGATCGCGGCGAGCACGTCGGGTTCGACCCCGCCGACCACCGCGGCCATGCCGGTCTCCGCGCGGGTCGCGGCCTCCGCCATCGCGCGGCCGCGCACACCGACCAGGTGCAGCGCGTCCTCCTCGGAGAGCACCCCGGCAACCGCGGCTGCAGCGAACTCGCCGACCGAGTGGCCGGCGACACCGACCTCGGCGAGCGACGTGCGCGCGGCGAGCTCGCGCCACGCGAGCAGACTCGCGGCGACGATGAGCGGCTGGGCGATCGCGGTGTCGCGGATCGTGTCCGCGTCGCTCACCGTGCCGTGCGCAATGAGATCGACGCCGATGCGCTCGGAGGCGGTTCCGAGGGCCTCTCGTGCGCCCGGAAGCTCAAGCCACTCGTTGAGAAAACCGGGGGTCTGGGAGCCCTGTCCAGGGCAGGCGAGAACAATCACGTCGTCCAGTTTCTCAGATCCAGGCGGAAGTCCCTGCATATAACGCACCATAAATCGGAAAAATGATTGTGGGAACTCATCATTTTTTCGACGGTGCGGCGCGGCGGCCGCCGTGCTGCGCGATCGACCCGGCGATGAGCGCCGACTGCAGGATCAGCGCCTCGCGCGCACCCGTGGCGTTCCACCCGATGACGTCCGACACCTTCTTCAGACGATAGCGGACCGTGTTGGGGTGCACGAAGAGCTCCCGCGCCGTGGCCTCGAGCGAACGGCCGTTGTCGAGGTAGCACCACAGCGTCTCGAGCAGTTCGCCGGAGTGCGCGCTGAGCGGCTCGTATATCTGCTCGATCAGCGTGCGTCGCGCAAGCCCGTCACCGGCCAGCGCCCGCTCGGGCAGCAGATCGTCCGCCGCGACCGGTCGCGGAGCGTTGCGCCAGGAGCGCGCGACGGCGACCCCGGCGAGCGCGGCGCGCGCACTGCGCGACGCCGCGACGAGGTTCTCCACGGTCGGTCCGAGCACCACCGGGCCGTCGGAAAAGCCCTCCGCCAGGCGGTCCGCGATCTCCAAAAAGGTCAGCGACACGGGCTCGCCCGTGTTCGGATCCTTCGGCGACGACTCCATGCGCCCGAGCACCACCACGAGGCGGGTGCCCTGCAGCCCGATCAGCACGTCGGCGCCCGCGTGGCGGGCGGTGCGCCGCAGCTGATCGACGTCGACGAAGCGCTCGGCGGTGCCCACGAGCACCGCCGCGTCACCGTCGCCGTGCCAGCCGAGCGCTGCGATCCGGCTCGGCAGCTCGTCATCGGATTCCCCGGTGAGGATCGAGTCCACCACCAGCGCTTCGAGGCGCGCGTCCCAGAGCCCGCGAGCCTCGGCCGCGCGGGCGTAGACGTCGGCGGCCGCGAACGCGACGTCGCGCGAGTAGTGGAGCACCGCCTCGCGGAGGGCCTCGCTGCGGGGCGAGACGCGATCCTCGACCACCGACACCACCACGCGGATCAGCTGCAGCGTCTCCTGCAGGCTGATCGAGCGCAGCAGCTCACGCGGTGCGGAGCTGAAGACGTCGGAGGCGATCCACGGGGTCGCCGACGGATCCTCGTACCACTGGATAAAGGAGCTGATCCCGGTCTGCGCGACGAGACCGACCGCCGATCGCCGACTCGGCGGCATGTTGCCGTACCACGGCAGCGTGTCGTCGAGTCGGGCGATCGTCTGGGTTGCGAGCTCGCCGGCTATCGTGCGCAGCCAGGCAAGCTCCTGCTCTTTCATGCGATCCATCAGGATCCCGGGCCTAGGCGTCTCCGCCAGCGCCACCGGTCGTGCCGGCGTTGACATCGTTCAGACGGTACTGCTCGGCGGCGCGACGCGGGACCTCGGCGTCGATCTTGCCCTGCGCGGCGAGTCGCTGCAGGATCCGCACGATGATGGACTCGCGGTCGATCCCGAAGTACCGTCGCGCCGCGGCGCGGGTGTCGGAGAACCCGAAGCCGTCCGCCCCGAGGACCGAGTAGTCGCCCGGCACGAACTGACGGATCTGCTCCGGAACCTGCGTCGCCCAGTCGCTGACCGCGACCACTGGGCCCTCGGCCCCCGCGAGCTTCTGCGTGAGGTACGCCTCGCGTGCCGGCTCGTCGAAGTGGCGGAAGTTGTGCTGCTCGGCGGCGACGCCGTCGCGCCCGAGTTCCGTCCAGCTCGTGACGCTCCACACGTCCGCGGCCACGTCCCAGTCGCGGGCGAGGATCTCCTGCGCCTCGATCGCCCACGGCACAGCGACACCCGACGCGAGGATCTGCGCGGCGTGCTGGCCTTCGCCGGCCGCGCTCACGCGGTGGATGCCCCGCACGATGCCCTCGACGTCGACGTTCTCCGGCTCGGCCGGGTGCACGATCGGCTCGTTGTAGACCGTGAGGTAGTACATCACGTTCGGATCCGGGTGCTCACCGCCGTACATCCGCTCGATGCCGGAACGGACGATGTGTCCGATCTCGTAGCCGTATGCAGGATCGTAGGAGATGACGGCGGGGTTGGTGGCTGCGAGTGCCATCGAGTGGCCGTCGGCGTGCTGCAGGCCCTCACCCGTGAGCGTCGTGCGTCCGGCGGTCGCACCGATGATGAATCCGCGCGCCATCTGGTCGCCCGCGGCCCAGAGCGCGTCGCCCGTGCGCTGGAAGCCGAACATCGAGTAGAAGATGTAGACCGGGATCAGCGGCTCGCCCTGGGTCGAGTACGAGGTACCGACCGCGGTGAAGGCCGCGGAGGCCCCCGCCTCGTTGATGCCGACGTGGATCAGCACGCCCTGCGGGCTCTCCTTGTAGGCGAGCAGCAGCTCGCGATCGACGGAGACGTAGTTCTGCCCGTGCGGGTTGTAGATCTTCGAGGTGGGGAAGTAGGAGTCCATGCCGAAGGTGCGCGCCTCGTCGGGGATGATCGGCACGAAGCGGGGGCCGAAGCCCTTGTCGCGCATCAGGTCCTTCAGCATGCGCACGAAGATCATCGTCGTCGCGGCCTCCTGCGTGCCCGATCCCTTCGCCGCGATGGCGTAGCTCTTGGGTTCCGGCAGCGTGAGTTCGGTGTGCGTCGAGCGCCGCTCCGGCAGGTATCCGCCCAACTCGCGACGACGCTCGTGGATGTACTGGATCGCCTCGTCGTCGTCTCCCGGGTGGTAGTACGGGGGACGGTAGGGATCGGCTTCGAGCTGCGCGTCGGTGATCGGGATGCGCATGGTGTCGCGGAAGAGCTTCAGGTCCTCGAGCGACATCTTCTTCATCTGGTGCGTCGCATTGCGGCCCTCGAAGTGCGGGCCGAGACCGTAGCCCTTGACCGTCTTCGCGAGGATGACGGTCGGGCGGCCCTTATGCGCCATCGCGGCGGAGTAGGCGGCGAAGACCTTGCGGTAGTCGTGGCCGCCGCGGCGCAGCTGCCAGATCTGGTCGTCGGAGTAGCCGTCGACCAGGCGTGCCGCGCGCTCGTCCTTCCCGAAGAAGTGGTCGCGGATGAACCCGCCGCTCTCGGCCTTGTAGGTCTGGAAGTCGCCGTCGGGCGTGGTGTTCATCACGTTGAGCAGGGCGCCCTCGGTATCGCGCTCGAGCAGGTCGTCCCACTCGCGGCCCCAGATCACCTTGATGACGTTCCAGCCGGCGCCGCGGAAGTAGCTCTCGAGCTCCTGGATGATCTTGCCGTTGCCGCGCACCGGGCCGTCCAGCCGCTGCAGGTTGCAGTTGATCACGAAGGTGAGGTTGTCGAGGCCCTCGTTGGCCGCGACCTGCAACTGACCGCGGCTCTCGACCTCGTCCATCTCGCCGTCGCCGAGGAAGGCCCAGACGTGCTGGTCGGAGGCGTCCTTGATGCCGCGGTTCGTGAGGTACTTGTTGAGCTGCGCCTGGTAGATCGCGTTGATCGGGCCGAGACCCATCGACACGGTCGGGAACTGCCAGAAGTCGGGGAGCAGACGCGGGTGCGGGTAGCTCGGCAGCCCGCCGCCGAGGTGCGACTTCTCCTGGCGGAACCCGTCGAGCTGGTCGGCGGTGAGGCGCCCCTCGAGGAAGGCGCGCGCGTACATGCCGGGGGAGGCGTGCCCCTGCACGAAGATCTGGTCGCCACCGCCCGGGTGATCCTGCCCGCGGAAGAAGTGGTTGAAGCCGACCTCGTAGAGGGACGCGGCCGAGGCGTACGTGGAGATGTGCCCGCCGACCCCGATACCGGGCGCCTGCGCGCGGTGCACGGTCATCGCGGCGTTCCAGCGGATCCACGAGCGGTACTTGCGCTCGAGCTCCTCGTTGCCCGCGAAATCGGGCTCGTCGTCCGATGCGATGGTGTTCACGTAGTCGGTCGTCGGCACCTGCGGCACGTTGAGATGCAGCTGGCGGGACCGGTCGAGCAGGCTCGTCATGATCTCGCGCCCGCGGCCGGCGCCGCGCTCCTCCACGACCGCGTCGAGCGACTCGCGCCACTCGGCGGTCTCCTGCGGGTCCTGATCATCGTGATCAGGGGCGTAGGGATCCTGTGTGTTCACAGCCAAGATGGGTACTCCGTTCACCATGAGACGTGCGCGCTCTGGGCACGGCTTGGTGCACCCGTGCGCAGCACGAAGGGTCCCCGCTGGTCCGCGGGTCGCCTCCCAGACTAGCGAACATCCACGACGAATCAGTGAATACTCCGTTGCAGTGTGTCACCTCTGCACAATCCGCGGGTCGCAATCGGTAGTGTGGACCTGCATTCTCGTTCTCACGGGCGCGTCACGCGCCAGAAGGGAGGCACCCTTGGTGCTTCAGGTCGGCGCGGTGGCGCCCGATTTCACGCTGTCGGATCAGCACGGCGAGGAGCTGACGCTCTCCGAGCTGGTGGCCGAGGGCCCGGTCGCCCTCGTGTTCTTCCCGCTCGCGTTCTCCGGCATCTGCACGGGTGAGCTGTGCGAGCTGCGCGACAACCTGTCGGTGTTCTCGGACAGCAAGGTCCGTCTCGTCGGGGTGTCCGTCGACTCCGTCTTCACGCTCCAGGCATGGGCGAAGCAGGAGGGCTACGAGTTCTCGATCCTCTCCGACTTCTGGCCGCATGGCGCGGTCGCGAAGGAGTACGGTGTGTTCATCGAGGACGGCGGCATCGCGACCCGTGCGACGCTCGTGATCGGCCAGGACCGCTCCGTGCTCGCCTCGTTCGAGACCGAGCCGGGCCAGCCGCGTGATTTCGCGGCGTACCGCGAGGCGCTGGCAGACATCGGCTAGCCGTCTGAATTGGTGTCCGCGAGCGACCTTCCCTAGGATGGGGGAGTTCGCTCGCGGACGAGGGGCCTGTAGCTCAGCTGGTAGAGCGCCACGTTTACACCGTGGATGTCGTCGGTTCGATCCCGGCCGGGCCCACCGAATCTCTCGCTCGAGCGACGCGCAGCTCGGTGCTACCGCGTGCGTCCTCGGTACTTCAGCACCGCTCCGCCGTAGGCGACCGCGAGGATCCCGATCAGCCAGGCGAGGGCGACCCAGATCTCGCCGCCCACCGGCTGTAGCGCGAACAGGGCGCGCAGCGTGTCGACGATGGCTGTGACGGGCTGGTGCTCGGCGAACCACGCGACCGGGCCGGGCATCGACTCGGTCGGGACGAACGCCGAGCTGATGAACGGCAGGAAGATCAGCGGGTAGCTGAAGGCACTCGCGCCATCGACCGTCTTCGCCGACAGCCCCGCCACCACCGCGATCCAGGTGAGTGCGAGCGTGAAGAGCACGAGGATCCCCGTGACTGCGAGCCACGCAAGCGGCGACGCCCCCGTGCGGAATCCCAGCAGCAGCGCGACTCCGGTGACCACGGCCACCGAAACGAGGTTCGCCGCCACCGAGGTGAGCACGTGCGCCCAGAGGGCGCTCGACCGCGCGATCGGCATCGACTGGAACCGCTCGAAGATCCCGCCCTGCAGGTCGAGGAACAACCGATACGCCGTGTACGCCACGCCCGAAGCGATGGTGATGAGCAGGATCCCGGGCAGCATGTACGACACGTACGGCTCGTCCGACCCTGTCGAGATCGCCCCTCCGAGCACGAACACGAAGAGCAGCATCAGCGCGATCGGCGTGACGACGGTGGTGATGATCGTGTCGGGGCTCCGAAGGATGTGCCGGAGCGAGCGCCCCGTCAAGACGGTCGTGTCGCGGAGCAGGTGTGCGGTCATGATTCCTCCCGAGTCTTCGGACCGACGAGGGAGAGGAAGATCTCCTCCAGCGACGGTTGTTTCTCGACGACCTCGACGGTGGCTGACGGCAGCAACGATCGCAGTTCCGCGAGCGTGCCGTGCTGAATGATGCGACCCTCGTGCAGGATCGCGATGCGGTCCGCGAGATGCTCTGCCTCCTCGAGGTACTGCGTCGTGAGGAGCACCGTGGTGCCGCCGTCCGCGAGCTCCCGCACCGTCTCCCAGACCTCGTTCCGCGCCTGCGGATCGAGACCGGTCGTCGGTTCGTCGAGGAAGATCACCGGGGGAGACCCGATGAGGCTCATGGCGATGTCGAGTCGTCGCCGCATCCCTCCCGAGTAGGTCCCCGCTCGGCGCTGTCCGGCGTCGGTGAGCGCGAACCTTGCGAGCAGCTCATCGGCGATCTCCGCAGGCCGCGAGAGATGTCGGAGGCGGGCGACGAGGATCAGGTTCTCGCGGCCCGTCAATACCTCGTCCACCGCGGCGAACTGCCCGGTCAGGCTGATCGATTCGCGCACCCGCTGCGGGGCGTCGGCGACGCCGTGGCCGCAGACGGTCGCCGCGCCGGCGTCAGCGGAGAGCAGGGTCGACAGGATGCGGACGAGGGTCGTCTTCCCTGCACCGTTCGAGCCGAGCAGTGCGACGATCGTGCCGGCTTCGACATCGAGGTCGACGCCGCGGAGCACCTCGGTGCCCGCGAACGCCTTCGTGAGTCCCTGGATCCGGATCTCCGGTCCCGGGACAGGACTGGTGCGCATGTCGGTTCCTCTCTCCGTGGGATCCGTCAGGATCCGGATCCGGATCCTGACGCGCTCGGATCGCCCGAGCTCTCCGCTTCGGCGCGGTCGATGGTGTCGTTCAGGCGCTTCCGCTCCTTGCTCACCCACTGCCCGTCCGCGTAGTTCGCGATGAAGGTCTCGGCGAACTCGACCGGGTCGTCCCCGACGATGTCCCGGATCGGCGTGCCGTCGGCCGCCGCCTGCTCGACGAAGTCGGCCAGGTCGTCCAGCATCTGCACGAGGACGTCGCCCTTGGCGATCGCACCGGCGTACATGAGGTACCGCTCCAGTCCGTCGAGGGCCGTCCGGTAGCCGGCCGGCAGGGCCCGCTTCCGTGCCTGGTACTGCTTCCACCGCCGTTTGTCTTCGAACGATCCGGTGACCTGTTCAATCCAGCCTGCAACCATGATGACTCTCCTTGTTCCTATGCGTGTTCGGGTGGGGTGTCGGTGCGGAGCGCCTCGATCCGGTCGGACAGGAAGCCCCAGGTCGACCAGAACTCATCGAGTACGGCCTGGCCGTCCGTGTTGAGTGCGTAGACCTTTCGCGGGGGACCCTTCTCCGATGGCACCCGCTCGACATCGACCAGACCGCGCTGCTCGATCCGGATCAGCAGCGCGTAGACGGTGCCCTCGACGATGTCGGCGAAGCCGTGCTCGCGCAAGCGCGCCGTGATCTCATACCCGTATGCCGGCTGTTCGCGGAGCAGCGCGAGCACGACCCCCTCGAGCGTGCCCTTCAGCATCTCGGTCATCTGTTTCGCCATGTGCGGCACGTCCTCGACTACTCGGTGTGACTGGGTACCACTACATAGTAGAGCCAAGTACCACTCGATAGCAACACTGAGTACCGGAATCTAGGCGCGCCAAGCGTCACCTATGTACAGAGATCTGCATTCCCGCTGACGGATTCGCGCGATCCGATCAGCGGGAATGCAGATCTCTGCTCGAACGTCTGTCAGCGCACACGCGCATCAGCGCGGCGCACAGGCATCCCTAGCGGGGCAGTGCCGTCTCGATCACCGAGATGATGGCCGGGTCATCCGGCACCACCGTCGGCCGGAACCGGCTGATCGAGTCGTCCGGAGCGATCACGAACTTCTCGAAGTTCCACTTCACGCGCCCCTTCTTGCCGTCGGCGTCGCGCACCTCGTGCAGGATCTCGTACAGCGGGTGCTTGTGGCGACCGTTGACCTTCGTCTTCTCCATGAGCGGGAAGGTCACGCCGTACGTGAGCGAGCAGAACTCCTTGATCTCCTCCGCGTTGCCGGGCTCCTGCCCGAGGAACTGATTGCAGGGGAACCCCAGCACGGTGAAACCGCGATCCTGGTACCGCGCCTGCAACGCCTCGAGAGTCTCGTACTGCGGGCTCAGACCGCACTTCGACGCGACGTTCACCACGAGCACCACCTCATCGGCGTGGGCCGCCAGCGTCGTCGATTCGCCGTCGATCGTGGTGAGGGGGATGTCGCGGAGGTTCATGCGTCCAGCCTATGCGCGGAGCCTGTGAGCGTCACAGCGGAATGTTCGATCGGCCGGACGTGTTGAGATCCTCGTCAGCATCGGACGATAGGTTCGGCAGTAACGAAAAGGGGAGCCACCCATGGGTGCACCGCACGGTGAGACGAGTGTTCCAGTCGAGTTCAGCGGCGCCGAGGCGCTCAAACGCGCCTTCCGCGAACACCCCGCTGGCGTGGCGCTCATCACTGCCCAGACCGAGGACGGGCCGGTCGGTCTCACCGCGTCGAGTGTCGCATCGGTCGGCATCGATCCGCCCACGCTCGCCTTCTCCGTGACCCGCGCGACGGGCAGTGCGGGCGGGATCCTCGGCGCCGACAGCTATCTCGTGCATCTGCTCGACGCCCGCCACGCCGACCTCGCGCTGTCGTTCGCGGTGTCGGGCGCCGAGCGCTTCACCGCCGAGCAGGGCTGGGAGCAGCTCGACACCGGGGAGCCGTTCCTGCCCGACTCCCGCGTCGCGCTCCGCTGCCGCACGCTCCACTCGCTCGGCGTAGGGTCTTCGGTGATCGTCGTCGCCGAGGTGCTCGGAGCGCACTTCGGCGCGTCCGAGACCCCGATGGTCTACCACGACCGACGCTTCATCCCGCTTCCCGCCGTCGACCCGACCCGCTAGGAGATCACCATGACCGAGCCCGCCGATCGCACCGACCCGTCCACTCGAGACGCCGACGAGCACTCGACGCTCGGCAGCTACGTCACCGGGGGCGAGGCGTTCGAGCGCGACACCCAGTACATCGAGGATCGGATCGTCGCGGATCCCGCCGCGGTGCGCGCACTCCCCGCTCCCGGGCGCTCGAAGATCGGCACGCTCGGCGCTGGCCTCAGCGAGGGCGCGCAGGCCTGGCCGGTGGAGGCGAATCGCTACCGCCTCATCGCCGCGCCGGCGTGCCCGTGGGCGAATCGTACGCTGATCGTGCGCCGCCTCCTCGGTCTCGAGGATGCCATCTCGATCGGGCGCCCCGGCCCGATCCACGACGCACGATCCTGGACCTTCGATCTCGACCCCGACGGGCGCGATCCGGTGCTCGGCTCGGAGCGCCTGCAGGAGCACTACTTCGCCCGGTTCCCGGGCTATCCGCGCGGCATCACCGTGCCCGCCATCGTCGATATCCCGAGCGGGGGAGTCGTCACGAACGACTACCCGCAGATCACCCTCGATTTCTCGACGGAGTGGCGCGCATTCCACCGGGAGGGAGCACCCGACCTGCTGCCTGCGGAGCTCGTGGACGAGATGTGGCCCGTGATCCAGCGGGTCTTCACCGAGGTGAACAACGGCGTCTACCGGTGCGGTTTCGCGGGCAGCCAGGAGGCGTACGACGACGCGTATCGTCGACTCTGGGAGACGCTCGACTGGCTCGAGGATCGGCTCTCGACTCACCGGTTCCTGATGGGCGACCGCATTACCGAAGCCGATGTGCGGCTCTTCACCACCCTGGTCCGCTTCGACCCGGTGTATCACGGCCACTTCAAGACGAATCGCAACCGACTGACCGAGATGCCGAATCTCTGGGCGTATGCGCGCGAGCTCTTCCAGACTCCCGGGTTCGGAGACACCGTCGACTTCGTGCAGATCAAGCAGCACTACTACGTCACGCACCGCGACATCAACCCGACGGGCATCGTGCCGGCCGGCCCCGACCTCGAGAACTGGTTGGAACCCCACGGGCGCGAGCGCTTCGGAGGATCGCCGTTCGGCGACGGGACCGCTCCGGGTTCGGTGCGGCCGGACGAGCGCATCACACCCGGCCACAGCCCGCTGGTGCCGAGCGAATTCACGCTCCCGAACTAACCCGCGAGGGTCGGGATCCCGATCGTGTTGAGGTTGCGGGCCTTGTCGCGGCGCTCGACCGCGACGCTCACACCCGCGAGCGCGAATCCGAGCGCGGCGAGCAGCACCCCGACCCACCCGGGGGCGAGATACCCGATTCCCCCCGCGATGACGAGGCCGCCGAGCCAGGCCCCGAGGCTGTTGCCGATGTTGAAGGCGGCGTGGTTGACCGCGGCGCCGAGCAGCGCGGCCTCGTTCGAGATCCGGATCAGTCGGGTCTGGATCGAGGGGATCAGCGCCGACGACGTCACGCCGATCACGAACACGGTCAGGATCAGTCCGACCGGCGCACTCGCGAACTGCGCGTAGGCGAGCAGCGCGAGAATGAAGGCTGCGAAGCCCCACGTGACCGTGCGGGTCGCGTGCCGGTCGGTCGCCCAGCCGCCGAGCAGGTTGCCGACCGTCATGCCGATGCCGAGGCACGCCAGCACCCACGGCACCGCGGAGGCGGGGAAGCCCGTCTCGCGTGTGGTCACCTCGGCGATGTAGGAGTAGACCGCGAAGAACCCGCCGAACCCGACCGCGCCCACCGCGATCATGATCCACATGCGGGGGTTGCGGAGCGCCGAGAGCTCCTGGAGCGCGCTCCGCTCCGGGTTCCCCGGGAACCTCGGCAGCGCCCAGAATCCGATGAGGAGCGTGAGGCCGAAGATGACGGCGACGAGCACGTAGGCCCAGCGCCAGCCCACGGTCTGTCCCAGCCACGTCGCGAGCGGCACACCGATGACGTTGGCGATCGTGAGTCCGGAGAGGGCGAGCGCCACGCCGCGCCCCTGCTTGCCGGGGCCCATGATGCGTGCTGCGAGGAGCGATGCGACGCCGAAGTACGCGCCGTGGGGCAGCGCCGCGACGAAGCGGGCGATCGCGAGAGTGCCGAAGCTCGGCATGAAGGCCGACGCGAGCGACCCGACGATGAAGAGGCCGAGGAGCCAGAACGCCAGTCGGGTCTGCGACATGCGCGACGCGAGCACGGCGAACGTCGGCGCGCCCACCACAACGCCGAGTGCGTACGCGGTGATCAGGATCCCGGCTTGGGCGATGCCCGTGTCGGGGGCCGCCTCGAATCCGGGGAGCAGTTCGCGCGCCACGTCCGGGAGCAGCCCCATCGTCGCGAATTCGGTGACGCCGATCCCGAAGCCGCCGAAGGCGAGGGCGAACAGGGCGACGTTCCGGCGGAACGGGGTGAGCTGGGTCATGCAGGCCTTTCGGAGTGCGGATCAGGTGGAGTGTGTGAGCACACGGGTGCTGACGCGGCACTGCGACCCTGCAATGCTAGTCCCTGACCGTTCCGAGCAGGTTTCGGCGGTTGCCGACGGCTCTGCGGCGACCGGTGACTACCAGCCGCGGGCGAGCCAGGAGGCGAGGGCCGGGGACTCCGCGCCGATGGTGGTGCTCGCGCCGTGACCGGGCTGCGCCGTCATCGCAGCGGGCAGGGTGAACAGACGGGTGCGGATCGACTCGACGATCTGCGGGAAGCTCGAGTACTCCCAGCGCGTCGCCCCCGGCCCGCCCTGGAACAGGGTGTCACCGGAGAAGACGGTGTCGAGCGCGGGCGCGACGAAGCAGACCGAACCCGGGGTGTGACCGGGCGTGTGGACCGTGGTCAGGTCGATCCCGGCGACGAGGAACGATGCGCCGTCCTCGAGTTCGAAATCCGGCGGGGTGTCGCCGTGCGTCTGCTCCCAGAGGAACAGGTCCGCCGGGTGCAGGTAGAGGTGCGTGTCGAGCCGCCGAGCCGCGGCGACGGCGGCGTTCACGTGATCTTCATGCCCGTGCGTCAGGAGGATCCCGAGCACGTCGCGATCCCCGACCCCCGCCACGATGGCCTCCGCGTCGTGCGCGGCATCGATGACGAGCACCTCGGAGTCGTCACCGACCAGCCAGACGTTGTTCTCGAGGGCCACACCCTCCGGCGGGAACCCGGGCCGGCCGGCACCGATGAGGCCGGTGGTGATGACACGGTCGATGCGCGCGGAGGTGCTCATGGGCGCCTGCCCTTCCTGTGGTGTGCGATGTCGGAGTTGCCATGCTACCCGGGGCCCACGACAGCGGCCGGAGCGCTACCGGGCTCGTGCGCTCCGGCGATCTCCAGCCGCAGCTCAGCGACCCGGGTCGCGGCGTCGACGAGCCTCGCCTCCGGCACCGCGCCGCTGTCCACCGCGGCGATGAGGCCGTCGATCATCGCCGGCACCGCCGCACCGTCGAGGTGGAGCAGCAGGTCGTTGCCCGCGAGCAGCGCCTGGATCGCGTTCTGCGTCGCGTCGAGCAGTGCGGGCTCGCCGGAGTTCTGGAGCATGACCAGATCGTCCGTGACGATCACCCCGGTGAACCCGAGGTCCTCCCGGGCGATCCGGTGCCACTCGGGGGAGAGGGAAGCGGGGAGCGGGTCGATGGTCGGAAAACGCACGTGTCCGGTCATCATGAGCTCGGCCCCCGCGTTGATGCCCGCGCGGAACGGCACCGCCTCGGTGGTCTTCCAGGCGGCCCGATCCAGAGGGGACTGCGGGATCATCTCGTGAGAGTTCCCAGGCGCCGAGCCATGCCCCGGGAAGTGCTTGAGGGTGGAGCGCACCACGCCCCGTTCGCCGCGCACCGCGGCCGCAACCCGGTCCGCAGCGTCATCGGGTGTGACTCCGAGCACCCGGTCGGCGAGAAAGCTCGACGGATCCGCCGTGATGTCGGCCATGATCCCGAAGTTCACGCTGACTCCGGTGTCGGCGAGCAGCCGTGCGCGAGCCGCGAAGGCCGCTTCCGTGGCGTCCGGCGCCTCGGTTCGCAGTGCGCTCGCGCTCGGCAGGTCGTCCCAGGCCAAGCGGGAGACGACTCCACCCTCTTGATCGATGCCGATGAGCGCGGGAAATCCGGGATCGCCGGCGACCACCCCGGTCAGGGCGCGCAACTCTTCCGGCGTCGCCGGGACGTTCGATCCCATCAGGATGACGCCGCCGAGACCCTGAGCCTCGATGAGACTGCGCAGCGCGGCCGGATCGGTGCCGGGGGCGGTGCTCATGACGATGCTCGCGACCTTCTCGCGGGTGGTCGCGGAGGTCACGCGCTCCACCGCGTCGGCGTGCCTGAGCTCGGCCGGGGTCGGCGGTGCCGGGGTGGTCGGCTCGGAGGTCGGGCTCGGCCCGCTCGAGGCGGCGGATCCGGACGACCCGGCGGGCTCGGTCGCGCATCCGGCGAGCAGGATCAGCGCGGCGGTGAGCGCCACCGCGCCGAATCGCCGGATGCGCGGTCGACGCACTATGCGCGGGTGACGATCACCGGACAGGGGAGGGCCTGCAGGACCCCGTGGCTCACCGAGCCGAGCAGGAGCCGGGAGATTCCGCCACGGCCTCGGCTGCCGACGACCAGCAGATCGGCCCCCTCCGCGGCCTGCACCAGTGCCGCGACCGGCGGAGCCTGCACGATCTCGCGACGGATCTCGAGGTCGGGGTAGCGGCTCGCGAGGCCGGCCACGCCGATCGCGATGGCCTCCTCGGCCGCGGCGCGCTGGGACTCGACGAGCTCCTCGCTCCAGAGGTACTCGAGCCCCGGGGTGAGGGGCGGCATCCACGCGTACACCGCGACGAGCGGAAGCCCGCGGAAGGACGCTTCCTCGGCCGCGAACGCGATCGCCTTCTTCGAGGCATCCGAGCCGTCCACGCCCACCACGACGGTCGAGTCCCGGCGCACGTCGTCCTTCGGGATCACGGCGACCGGGCAGTGCGCGGTCGCCGCCGCCTTCACCGCCCGGGTGCCGAAGAAGGAGCCCGCGAGGCGACCCCCGCCGTGCGCACCCAGCACGAGGAGATCGGCGTGGCGCGAGGCCTCCTCGATCTCCGCGATCGGGTGCCCGACGACGGCGCTCCCGCTGATCTTGCCGGTGAACCCGAGGCTCCGCGCGTACTCCGTCTCCGCCGCGAGCATCTGCTCGGACGCCTGCTGCGCCTCGGAGAGAAAGGCCACGCTCTCCGAGAGGAACGAGTCGTCGGCGACGTGGAGCAGCTCCACGGCCGCACCCCGTTCACCAGCCCGAGCGAGGCCCCACGCGAGGGCGACCCGGCTCTGTTCTGAACCGTCGACTCCAATGAGATATGTACCGGACATGTGCTGCCTCTTCTCTCTCGGTGCTGCTGGGAACGGGATCGGTGCCCTAGGACTCCAGTGCGGGCAGGTGTGCCGGGTGGCTGCCCGCGAGCTGTTCGATGATGCGCACGACCTGGCAGCTGTAGCCGAACTCGTTGTCGTACCAGACGTAGAGGATGGCGGTGTTGCCGGTAACGATCGTGGCCAGGCCGTCGACGATGCCCGCGCGGTTCGAACCGACGAAGTCCGTCGACACGATCTCGGGGGACTCGACGTAGTCGATCTGGGTGCGCAGGCTGCCCGTCAGCGAGACCTTCTCGAGGAAGGCGTTGATCTCGTCGCGATCGGTCTCGGTCTCGAGCTGCAGGTTCAGCACCGCCATCGAGACGTCGGGGGTGGGAACGCGGATCGCGTTGCCGGTGAGCTTGCCCTCGAACTCGGGGAGCGCCTTCGCCACGGCCTTCGCGGCACCCGTCTCCGCGAGCACCATGTTCAGGGCGGCCGAGCGGCCGCGCCGGTCGCCCTTGTGGAAGTTGTCGATCAGGTTCTGATCGTTCGTGTAGGAGTGCACGGTTTCGACGTGCCCCTGCTTCACGCCGAAGCGATCGTTGATGACCTTCAGCACGGGAGTGATCGCGTTGGTGGTGCAGGAGGCGGCGCTCAGGATCGTGTGCGCGTCGGTGATGTTGCCGCTGTTCACGCCGTACACGACGTTCAGCATGTCGCCCTTGCCGGGTGCGGTGAGGAGCACACGAGCGATGCCCTGGTTCTGGAGGTGCTGGGAGAGCCCCTCGGCGTCGCGCCACTTGCCGGTGTTGTCGACGAGGATCGCGTCCTCGATCCCGTACGCGGTGTAGTCGACCTCGGCGGGGTCGTTCGAGTAGATCACCTGGATACGCACGCCGTTGGCGAGAATCACGTTCTCGTCCTCCAGCACCTTGATCGTGCCGTTGAAAGGGCCGTGCACCGAGTCGCGTCGCAGCAGGTTCGCCCGCTTCTCGAGGTCGTTGTCCGACCCCTTGCGCACGACGATCGCCCGCAGGTTCAGACCGTTGCCGCTCCCCGTGTGGTCGATGATGATGCGTGCGAGCAGCCGGCCGATGCGACCGAACCCGTAGAGCACCACGTCGGTGCCGCGACCCGGCTTCGCGTCGAGCGCGGGGGCGAGCTCCTCCCGAAGGTAGGCGCTGAGGTCGGAAGCGCCCGACGCGCGGAAACCGTTGGCGAGGAGGGCGAGATCCACCGAGACCGGCCCCGGCTGGATCTCCGCGAGCGCCTCGACGATGGCGGAGGTCTCGGTCAGCGACAGCTCGACGTCATCGATCTTCCGGGCAAAGCTGTGCGCGCGGATGATGTCGATCGCGGACCGGCCGACCAGGCTGCGGCCATGCACGGACATCACCACGTCGTGATCCCGGTACAGCTGGCCGATCAGCGGGATCATCCGCTCCGCGAGTTCCTGCTTCGTCTTCCAGGCTTCCAGGTGAGACACAGCTCGCTGATTCATGTGAACGGAGAGTTCCTTCCAAAGTGATGAGGAGTTCGGCCTGCCCGCCGGCGCCGTGTCGGCGTCACTCCCAGTATCCCACGGGAACGCTGGAGCGAGACCATGACGCCGTGTGACACGCTGATTTCGCGCGCCGTCCGGGGTGCCCCAGGCTGGTTTTGTTCAGACATGGCCCCGGATCCGGGGCCCACACTCCGATATCACCACTTGAGGAACACCATGAGTTTCACGAAGCGCGGCATCCTGGCCGCTTCCATCGCCGGCCTGGCGCTCGTCCTGGCGGGATGCTCCGCACCGGCCGCCGACAGCGGCTCCGAGGAGGGCGCTGAGAGCGGCCCCGTGCGCATCGGCGTCGTCGGCTCGAGCGATCCCTACTGGGAGACCTTCACCGCCGCAGCAGCCGACGAGGGCATCGAGGTCGAGCTCGTCGACTTCACCGACTACAACCAGCCGAACCCGGCGCTGAGCGAGGGTGAGCTCGACCTCAACCAGTTCCAGCACATCGTGTACCTCGCGGACTACAACGTCGCGAACGACGACGACCTCGTCGCGATCGGGTCGACCGCGATCTACCCGCTCGCCGTGTTCTCCACGAAGCACGACGAGCTGAGCCAGATCCCGGAGGGCGGCACCGTCGCGATCCCGTCCGACCCGACGAACCGCGCTCGTGCGCTCAACGTGCTGCAGGCGGCCGAGCTCATCGAACTCTCCGACGGCGGTTCGCTGTTCTCGACCCCCGACGACATCGACACGGCGGCCTCGAAGGTCTCCGTCACCGAGATGGACGCCTCCTTCACCGCGACCTCCCTCGCCGACGTCGACGCCGCGGTCGTCAACAACGACTTCGTCACCGACGCGGGTCTCGAGTTCTCGGACGCCCTGTACCAGGACGATCCCGAGGACGAGGGCGCGAAGTACTTCATCAACATCTTCGCCGCGAAGAAGGCCGACGCCGAGAACCCGACCTACCAGAAGCTGGTCGAGATCTACCAGACCAACGCCGACGTGCAGGCCGGCGTGCTCGAGAACTCGGGCGACAGCGCCATCCTGCTGAACACCCCCGTCTCCGAGCTGCAGGAGATCCTGACCGACTCCGAGGCCCAGGTCCGGGACAACGGCTAGACCTCACCATCGCGTCCGCACCGAACGGGTGCGGACGTCGGAGCGGAACCGGAATCATGGCATCCTTGATTCCGGTTCCGCTGCATGAGCGGGACACCCAGAGGAGTGGAGACGCAGATGACACGCGTGCAGATGATCGGGGTCGGCAAACGCTACCCCGGGCGGGGCAAGGGCGCACCCCCGGTCGTCGCGGTCGACGACGTGTCGATCGATGTCGCCTCCGGTGAGATCCACGCGATCATCGGGTACTCCGGTGCGGGCAAGAGCACCCTCCTGCGCCTCGTGAACGGCCTCGAGCGTGCGACCGCCGGTCGGATCCTCGTGGGCGACCAGGACATCACGGCACTGCCCGAGTCGAAGGTGCGCGCCGCACGCGGCGGCATCGGCATGATCTTCCAGCAGTTCAACCTGTTCCACTCGAAGAACGTCGCGAAGAACGTCGAATACCCGCTGATCGTGGCCGGGGTTCCCACCGCCGAACGCACGCGACGAGTAACCGAGCTGCTCGAGTTCGTCGGCCTCGCCGACAAAGCGCGCGCCTTCACGGACCAGCTCTCGGGCGGCCAGAAGCAGCGGGTCGGGATCGCGCGCGCGCTCGCGACGAATCCGGGTGTCCTCCTCGCCGATGAGGCGACGAGCGCCCTCGATCCCGAGACGTCGCAAGAGGTGCTCGCACTGCTCAAGCAGGTGAACGCCGAGTTCGGGATCACCATCGTCCTCATCACCCACGAGATGGAGGTCGTGCGGGAGATCGCCGATCGCGTGACGGTGATGGATGGCGGGCGCGCGGTCGAGCAGGGCGACGTCTTCGACGTGTTCTCCAACCCGCAGACCTCGACGACACGCCGCTTCGTCTCGACGGCGCTGCCGAGCCAGCCGGCCGACGACCACCTGGAGGCGCTGCGACAGCGGCACCGGGGCAAGCTCGTCACCATGACCTTCCGCGACGGCGACGTCGACCAGCCCGTCGTCTTCCAGACCCTCGCCGAGCGCGGCGTCGGCGTGAGCATCGTGCACGGCGGGATCACCGACGTCGGCGGCCGGAGCTTCGGCAAGTTGACGCTCGAGCTCATCGGCGACGAGCTGCGGGTGGAGCACGCGATCGCGGCCCTGGCCCAGGAGACCGACCTGGAGGTGCTGGCGTAATGGACAAGCTCATCGAATTGCTGGAGAGCGGCAAGTTCGTCGAGGCGACCGTCGAGACCCTGTTCTACGTCGTCACGGCGATGGGGATCGGCGGGGTGCTCGGTCTGATCATCGGCGTCGCCCTCACCGTGACCCGGCAGGGCGGCCTGCTCGACAACCGGGTCGTGTTCTGGGTGCTCAACTTCCTGGTCAACTTCTTCCGACCGATTCCCTTCGTGATCCTCATCGCGGCGCTCCAACCGCTCGCCCGCCTGACGGTCGGCACGGGCATCGGAACCCCGGCGCTCCTCTTCGTGCTGTGCTTCGCAGCGACGTTCGGCATGGCCCGCCTCGTCGAGCAGAACCTGCTCACCGTTCCCCCCGGGGTGATCGAGGCCGCGCGGGCCATGGGTGCCGGTCCGCTCCGCACGATCTTCACCGTGCTGATCCCCGAGGGCCTCGGCCCGCTCGTGCTCGGCTACACCTTCGCGTTCATCGCTGTGGTGGACATGACCGCGATGGCCGGTGTGATCGGCGGCGGCGGGCTTGGTAACCTGGCGCTGCAGTACGGCTACCGTCAGTTCAACCCCTGGGTGACCTGGGCCGCCGTGCTCATCCTCATCGTGATCGTGCAGCTCGTGCAGGTGCTCGGCAACGGAATCGCTCGCAAGCTCCTTCGGAGGTAGACATGGTGCAGCTCTCGGTCGCAGACCCGTCATCCGGATCCCCGCGGGAGCACACCGTGTCCGATCTCCGCCGTGCCGCGGAGGCGCTCTGGCCCGTCGCATCCGCGGAGAGCTGGGATCGGGTCGGGCTCGTGTCGGGCCGTGACGCTGCGCCGCTGCGACGCGTCCTGCTCGCCGTGGACCCCGTGGGCGCGACCGTCGACGAGGCGCTGGAGTGGGACGCCGACGTGCTGCTCGCGCATCACCCGCTGCTCTTGCGCGGTGTGCACTCGGTCGCGGAGGACACCGCCAAGGGGGCGCTGCTCGCCCGCCTGATCCGCGGCGACTGCGCGCTCCTCACCGCGCACACGAACGCCGATATCCCGGAGGGGGGCGTCTCCGCGGTGATCGCCGAGCGGCTCGGGCTGCGCGCTGCGCGCCCCATCGTGGAAAGCACATCTCCCGAGGTCTCGGGCGGCACGGCGGGCATCGGACGCGTGGGCACGCTCGACGCGCCGGAGTCGCTCCGCGCCTTCGCCGAGCGCGTCGCGGGGATCCTGCCGCAGACCGTCAGCGGCGTGCGGGTCGCGGGCGATCCGGATCGCGCGGTCCAGCGCATCGCGCTGCTCGGCGGCGCCGGCGACAGCCTGCTCGACCACCCGGCCGTCCTCGCGGCCGACGTCTATCTCACGAGCGACCTGCGCCACCACCCCGCGCAGGAGGCGCTGGAACGCGCTGCGGCCATGGGCGGGCCGGCGCTCATCGACGTCGCGCACTGGGCGAGCGAGTCGCTCTGGCTCGACGGCGCCGCCGAGCGACTGGGCGACCGCCTGCCCGGGGTCGAGTTCCGGGTGAGCACCCGACGCACCGACCCCTGGAGCTTCGCGGTCTGACGCGCCGTGCAACGGTCGTTCGTGACGCTAGGCTGTCAGCTATGAAGGCCAGCACACGCCAGCAGAGACTGCTGCTCGATCTCCAAGACCTCGACAACACGCTGGCACGGCTGCGCCGGAAGCGCGCCACACTGCCGGAGCGCGGCGATCTCGACGCGCTGAGCGGCGACACCGCGGCGGCCCGCGACCGTTTCATGCAAGCGCAGCGCGAACTCGACACGCGGCGCACGGAGCTCGCCCGCATCGAGGCCGACGTCGCCACCGTGCAGCAGCGCCGCGACCGCGACACCCAGATGCTCAGCGTCAGCACGTCCAGCAAAGAAGCCCAGTCGCTCCAGGGCGAGCTCGACACGCTCAGCCGTCGGCAGTCGGAGCTGGAGGATCGTGAGCTCGAGCTCATGGAGGTCGTCGAGGGGGTGCAGGCCACGTTCTCCGAGGCGGAGTCGCACCTCGCCGGGATCGACGCGCGCCGCGCCGAGATCCAGGCTCGGCTCGACGACGCGGAACGTCGACTCGACGCCGAGCTCGCGTCGAACACCGAGGAGCGGGCCGGACTCGCTGCGGAGCTGCAGCGCGACCTGCTCGATCTGTACGAGGAGCTCCGCGGGCGCATCGGTCTCGGGGCGGCACGCCTGCGCGGCAACGTCTCGGAGGGCAGCAACATGGCGCTCGCCCCGGCCGAGCTCAGCGACATCCGCGCGACCGCACCCGACGAGATCGTCTTCTGCCCGGGCAGCGGCGCGATCCTCGTCCGCGACTTCGAGGACTAGACCCGGGCGGTCTCCGCTAGACTGAACCGTGGAATGGGTCGGTGAGACGGTCGCGTCACGGCGTCACGCGAGTGACAGATGTGCCGAGGAACGTCCGGGCTCCGCAGGGGAGAACGGTGGGTAACGCCCACCCGGGGCAACCCGCGAGAAAGTGCAACAGAGAGTAGACCGCCGGCGGTGCTTCGGTGCCGCAGGTAAGGCTGAAAGGGTGGTGTAAGAGACCACCGGCGTCCGTGGTGACACGGGCGGCCAGGTAAACCTCGTTCGGAGCAAGGCCAGACAGAAGACGATGACGCGCCCCGCCGAGTCTTCGGGTAGGCCGCTAGAGGGTACTGGCAACAGTGCCCCGAGAGAGATGACCGTCACCGCGGGTCTACGGACCGGCGGGACAGAACCCGGCGTATGATCCGGCCCATTCCACGCACCGGCTTCGGGGCCTCCGCGCTAGTCCGACAGCGTGAGGATCTCGAACCCGTTCTCGTGCACCACGATCGTGTGCTCGAACTGCGCGGTGACGGACTTGTCCCGGGTCGTGACCGTCCAGCCGTCGGCCCACTGGTCCCACTCGTGCGTGCCGAGCGTGAGCATCGGTTCGATGGTGAACACCATGCCCGGGGTGATGAGATCGGCATAGGCCGGCGCCGAGTCGTAGTGGGGGATGATCAGGCCCGTGTGAAATGCCGCGCCCACACCGTGCCCGGTGAAATCGCGCACCACCCCGTACCCGAAGCGCTTGGCGTAGGTCTCGATGACCCGTCCGATCACGTTCACCTCGCGCCCGGGTCGTGCCGCCCGGATCCCGCGCATCATCGCCTCGTGCGTGCGTTCGACGAGCTGGTCGATCTCCTCACGCACCTCGCCGACGCGGAACGTGCGATTCGTGTCGCCGTGCATGCCGTCGAGGTAGGCCGTCACGTCCACGTTGACGATGTCGCCGTCTCGGAGCACGGTGTCGTCGGGGATCCCGTGGCAGATGACCTCGTTGACGGAGGTGCAGCTCGATGCCCGGTATCCGCGGTAACCGAGCGTCGAGGGATACGCACCCGCGGCGACCACGGACTCGTGGGCGATCCGGTCGAGCTCCGCCGTCGTCGCGCCGGGCCGCACGGCCGCGCCGACGGCGTCGAGTGCCCGCGAGGCGATCCGGCCCGCAGCACGGATCCGTTCGATCTCGGCGTCGGTGTAGGTATTGTCGCCCGTGTACTCCGGGGGCCGATTCAGGCCCACGTAGGGCGGCCTGGCGATGCTGCCGGGCACGGTCCGCACCGGTGGGAGGGATCCGGGGACAAGATGGCCCTGTGCGTTGAATGGCATGCCTCTAGTCTAGGAGTGAGCCGGGAGGCCGTTCCCGCTCGCTGGACCCGCGATCGAAAGGACGTGCACCGTGAGCAAGCGCGACTGGGGTGTCGAAGACCCCGCCGAGACGTACTGGTACAACACCCGCACCGGCGAGGTGGAGGAGGGCCCGCAGTCGCTCTCCGTCGACCGCGTGGGCCCGTTCGCAACGCGCGAGGAGGCGGCGAACGCCACGGAGATCGTGGCCGAGCGCGCCCGCAAGTGGGCCGAGGAAGACGCGCGGGACGAGTAGCCCGGGGTGCGGGTGTCGTTGTGACGGCACTCGCACCTTCGTGTAACGCGATTGTTACGCACGGAACGATAGTCTGATCGTGCCAGACGTCCCCAGTGATCGGAGCGGGTGTGAGTAAGCAACGAGATTTTGTCCTTCGCACCATCGAGGAGCGCGGCGTCAGGTTCGTCCGCCTGTGGTTCACCGACGTGTCGGGAACACTGAAGTCGGTCGCACTCGCGCCGGCCGAGGTGGAGGGTGCGTTCAGCGAGGGGATCGGCTTCGACGGCTCCGCCATCGAGGGTCTGACCCGCGCCTACGAGTCCGACCTGCTCGCGGTTCCGGATCCGTCGACGTTCCAGCTGCTGCCCTGGCGCAGCCAGAGCGAGCCCACCGCGCGCATGTTCTGCGACATCCGCACCCCGAACGGCGAGCCCGCGGTCGCCGATCCTCGCAACGTGCTGAAGCGCACCCTGGCGCAGGCCGCCGAACAGGGATTCACCTTCTACACGCACCCCGAGGTCGAGTTCTATCTGCTGCAGTCGAAGGCGTTCGGTGCCGAGGGGCCGGTGCCCGTCGACCGAGCCGGCTACTTCGACAACGTCCCCGGCGGCACCGCCCATGACTTCCGCCGCGAGAGCGTGAACATGCTCGAGGACCTCGGCATCTCCGTCGAGTTCAGTCACCATGAGGCCGGACCGGGTCAGAACGAGATCGATCTCCGCTACGCGGACGCGCTCACCACCGCAGACAATCTCATGACCTTCCGCACCGTCGTCAAAGAGGTGGCGATCTCACAGGGCGTGCACGCCACCTTCATGCCGAAGCCGCTCGCCGGGCACCCCGGATCGGGCATGCACTCGCATCTCTCGCTCTTCGAAGGCGACTCCAACGCCTTCTACGATCCGGCCGCGAAGCATCAACTCTCCCAGACCGGTCGTCGCTTCGTCGCGGGTCTCTTGCGCCACGCCCCGGAGATCACCGCGATCACCAACCAGTACATCAACTCCTACAAGCGGCTCTGGGGTGGCGACGAGGCCCCGTCGTTCGTGAGCTGGGGGCACAACAACCGCTCCGCGCTCGTCCGGATCCCGATGTACAAGCCGGGCAAGGGCGGCGCCGCGCGGGTCGAGTACCGCGGCATGGACAGCGCGGTGAATCCCTACCTCGGCTTCTCGGTGCTGCTCGCGGCCGGACTCAAGGGCATCCAGGAGGAGTACGAGCTCCCCCCGGAGGCCGAGAACAACGTCTGGGCCCTCAGCGACGGCGAGCGGCGGGCGATGGGCTTCGACGCACTTCCGACGAGCCTCGACCACGCCCTCGCGGTCATGGAGCGCTCCGAACTCGTGGCCGAGACCCTCGGGGAGCAGGTCTTCGCGTTCTTCCTCCGCGACAAGCGCCGTGAGGTCGCCGAGTACCGCAGCCAGGTCACGCCCTACGAGCTCTCGTCGATGCTCGACACCGTCTAGCACGGAGTCCAGTTGGCAGCTCAGCAGCGCGATCTGCGGCTCACGGACCTCGCGCGCGCCGGGTTCCAGGAGCTGACGTCGGCACGCGAGCAGCTCGACGAGCTCGCGGCCTGCCTCTCGGTTCCCGCAGCATCGCTCCTCGACCCGTTCGCGCACGCCGCTGATCCCGATGCGGCACTCATCCGCGCGCGGCAGCTCGGCGATCGGCATCCGGAGGTGCTCGCCGGGCTCGACGCAGCGCAGTTCGAGCGCCTCTGCCTGCTGTTCGGCTCGTCACCCGCACTCGGCGACTTCTTCGCACGGCAGCCCGGCCGGCTCGCCGAGATCCTGCAGACCGGCGGCCGGCTGATCCGCACCGAGGAAGCCCGCCGCGCACTCGTCGAGGCGGTGCGCGGAGCTCCGGTCGGTGCCGGTGGGCCGCTCGCCGCCTCGGCGCTCGCCGGTGAGCCGGGATGGCTGGCACTCCGCGTGCGCTATCGCGAACTCCTGGCTGAGCTCATGCTCCACGATCTGCGGGAAGCGCGCGCGGGCCGCGTCGAGGCGGCATTCGAGCCGGTGGCGCACGCGCTGTCGGACCTGGCCGGGGGAGCAGTGGAGGCCTCACTCGCGGTCGCGCGCGCGTCGCTGCTCGCGGGGCTCTCGGGCCCGGCGGTGCCGGCGGAGCGACTGTCCGTCGTCGACCTCGCCGTCGTCGCCATGGGCAAGTGCGGCGCCGAGGAGCTGAACGTCGTCTCCGACGTGGACGTCGTCTTCATCGTGGGAACCAGCGACGAGGAGGTCGTCGACGGCGACGCCCTGATCCGGATCTCAACGCGGCTCGCGAGCGAGACGATGCGCGGGATCCATGACCCCGCGATCGAACCCCCGCTCTGGGAACTCGACGCGAACCTCCGACCCGAAGGGCGTCACGGCGCCCTCGTGCGCACGCTCGGCTCGATGCTGCACTACTACGAGCGGTGGGCCAAGGGGTGGGAGTTCCAGGCGCTGCTCAAGGCCCGCCCGCTCGCCGGCGATCGCGGCCTCGGCGAAGCCTTCGTGGCGGGGACGCGGGAGCTCGTCTGGTCCTCCTCCTCGCGGGAGGACTTCGTCGGGTCGGTTCAGCGCATGCGCCAGCGCGTCACGGAGCACATCGCGGACGATGAGCTGGAGGTGCAGCTGAAGCTCGGCCCGGGTGGCCTCCGCGACATCGAGTTCAGCGTCCAGCTGCTGCAGCTCGTGCACGGTCAGTACGACGAACGTCTGCACCTGCGCGGCACCCTGCCCGCGCTCCGCGCGCTCGTCGAGGGCGGGTACATCGCCCGCAGCGACGGGGAGCGGCTCGCGTCCGATTACCGGCGCCTGCGCACCCTCGAGCACCGGTTGCAGTTGCGCGAGCTCCGCCGTACCGCGATCATGCCGCGGGACGAGGAGAGCCTCCGGGTCCTCGCGCGCTCCACGGGACTCGCCGACACCTGGTCGGGGCTCCTCGCTCTGTGGGAGCTGATCAAGCGCGAGGTGCGGGAGCTGCACCTCAAGATCTTCTACGCTCCACTGCTCAGCGCCGTCGCGGCGCTCCCGGAGGAGGAGCTGGTGCTCGGCAGCGACGAGGCCCGCGCCCGCCTCAGCAGCATCGGCTTCCGGGATCCCGACGGCGCGATCCGGCACCTGAGCGCCCTGACTCGGGGGACGTCGCGACGCGCAAGGATCCAGCGCAATCTCATGCCCGTCATGCTGCAGTGGCTCGCCGAGGGCACCGACCCCGACTTCGGTCTGCTCTCCTTCCGCCGGGTGAGCGAGGCCAACCAGGGGAACCCGTGGTACCTGCGGCTGCTGCGCGACGGCACGGACGCGGCCGAGCGCCTCGCGCGGGTGCTGTCGTGCTCCCGGTACGCCGCCGAGCTGCTGGAGTCGATCCCGGAGGCCGTCGCTTGGCTCGAGAAGGATGATCGACTGCAGCCGCTCGGTCTGCCGACCTTGCTCGAGGAGATGCGCGCGATCGCGTCGCGTCGCGACTCCGCGGCGGACTCCTCCGCGATGCTCCGCACCGTGCACCGCAGAGAGGTGCTCCGCCTCGCCCTCGGACGCATCGTCGGGGCGATCGACGATCGTGACGTCGCCCTCGGCCTCGACGCGGCGCACACCGCGCTTCTGGACGGACTCCTGATCGCGCTGCGCCGCGACGAGGCCGCCGCTGCACCCGCCGCTGACCCGCTCGTCGAACTCGCACTCATCGGTATGGGCCGCTACGGGGGTCGCGAGCTCGGTTTCGCCTCGGACATCGACATCGTCGCCGTCTTCCGGGCCGCGGACGGCGTGCCCGCAGAGCAGGCATCGCGCGCGGCCACGAAGCTCGTGTCCGAACTCCGGCGCCTCGTCTCCGACCCGCGGTTCCCGGTCGACTTGGACTTCGACCTCCGCCCCGAGGGGAAGAACGGACCCATCGTGCGCAGCCTCGATGCGTATCGCGCGTACTACGAGCGATGGTCGGTGACGTGGGAGGCGCAGGCGCTGCTGCGCGCCCGACACGTGGCCGGCGACGCCGCCCTCGGAGCCGATTTCATCGCACTCGCCGACGAGATCCGGTATCCCGCCGCGTTCGGCGACGCCGAGGTGCGAGAGGTGCGCCGGATCAAGGCGCGCGTCGAAGCCGAACGACTGCCGCAGGGCGCCGATCGGCGGCGGCATCTCAAGCTCGGCCCGGGGGGCATCAGCGACGTCGAGTGGCTGGTGCAGCTCATCCAACTCCGTGAGGGCCGCTCACATCCCGCGCTGCGCACCGTGTCGACCCTCGAGGCGCTGGTCGCCGCCCGCGACGCTGATCTCCTGGCCGCGGAAGACACGGAGCAGCTCACCGATTCCTGGCGCTTCGCGAGCCGCATCCGGTCCGCGCTGAAACTCTGGACGGGGCGGGCTTCGGACTCGCTGCCCACGGACTGGGCCGATCTCGAGGGCATTGCCGGGGTCCTGGGGCTTCCGGGCGGGCGCACCTCCGAGCTGGAGGAGCGGTGGTTCGCCGTGTCCCGGCGGGCCCGGGCGGTGTTCGAGCGCGAGTTCTTCGGCTACGAGGTCGACGAGCGGTTCCCCGGGACCTGGTGAGACTGCGGGACGCCTGGCAGTCTTCCGCCGCACGCGCTGTTGATGACGCGTTCATGAAATATTTACGCTGAGGTCTGGTGCAATTCGTTATCAAAGCGTAATCTCATCGTTATGCAGTACTTACAGACATTCCTCGAGGCCTTGCTCGCCGAAGACGGAGCCGAGTTCGATGACGACCTTGACTCGTAGTCTCTGACCACACGACGAAAGCCCGCCACTCAATGATCGAGTGGCGGGCTTTCGTGCGTTCGGGGCGACCCCCGCGGCGTGTTACACCCCGTAGTAGAGCTCGAACTCGTACGGGTGCGGCCGGAGCGCCATGGGGGCGATCTCGGTCTCGCGCTTGAGGTCGATCCAGGTCTGGATCAGCTCCTCGGTGAAGACACCGCCCTCGAGCAGGAACTGGTGGTCGGCCTCGAGCGCGACGAGCGCCTCCTCGAGCGATCCGGGCACCTGGGGGATGTTCTTCGCCTCCTCCGGGGGCAGCTCGTAGAGGTCCTTGTCGATCGGCTCCATCGGCTCGATGCGGTTGCGGATCCCGTCGAGACCGGCCATCAACTGCGCGGCGAAGGCCAGGTAGGGGTTGCCCGAGGCATCCGGAGCGCGGAACTCGATGCGCTTCGCCTTGGGGTTGGAGCCGGTGAGCGGGATACGCACCGCGGCGGATCGGTTGCCGGCCGAGTACGCGAGGTTCACGGGTGCTTCGTAGCCCTTGACGAGGCGGCGGTAGCTGTTGATCGTGGGGTTCGTGAAGGCGAGCAGGGCCGGTGCGTGGTGCAGGATCCCGCCGATGTACCACCGTGCGATGTCGGAGAGACCGGCGTAGCCGTTCTCGTCGTAGAACAGCGGGTCGCCGTTCTTCCACAGCGACATGTGGGTGTGCATGCCCGAGCCGTTGTCACCGAAGACCGGCTTCGGCATGAACGTGGCGGTCTTGCCCCACAGCTCGGCGGTGTTCTTCACGATGTACTTGAACTTCAGCACGTCATCCGCAGCGTGCAGCAGCGTGTCGAAGCGGTAGTTGATCTCGGCCTGGCCCGGAGCGCCGACCTCGTGGTGCGCACGCTCGAGGTGCAGACCCGACTCGATGAGACGGAGCGAGATGTCGTCGCGCAGATCGGCCTGCTTGTCGACGGGGGAGACGGGGAAGTAGCCGCCCTTCGCAGAGGTCGTGTTCCCGAGGTTACCTCCCTCGATCTTGCGGCCGGAGTTCCAGTGCGCCTCTTCCGAGTCGATCTCGTAGAAGGTGTGCTGCGGGGTCGTCTCGTAGCGGACGGAGTCGAGGATGTAGAACTCGGCCTCGGGCGCGAAGAAGGCCGTGTCCGCGATACCGGTGGAGGCGAGGTACTGCTCCGCCTTCTTGGCGACCTGACGGGGATCCTTCGAGTAGATCTCGCCGGTGCGCGGGTTGAAGATGTCGAAGATGAGCACGAGGGTGCGCTCGGCGCGGAACTGGTCCAGGTACGCCGTGGTCACATCGGGGATGAGCTGCATGTCGGACTCGGCGATGCCGGCGAAGCCGCGGATCGAGGAGCCGTCGAACATCTGGCCCACCTCGAAGAAATCGAGATCGACGGTGGCTGCGGGGATGTTGAAGTGCTGCTGCACACCGGGGAGATCCGTGAATCGCACGTCAACGAACTTGACGTCGGTCTCCTTGATGAAGTCGATGACTTCTTGCGGGGTCTTGAACATACTGCTCCTCCTGTGATGTACCGGGCGGTACCGTTCGCGTGTAACCAGCTTATGCGAGGCTGATTTCTGAACGGTGAGTCCTATGTTTCACGAGTGTTACGCGACGCCGGGCGCGTTCGGCCGGAATCATGCCCGGACCAGGACGGTTCCAGCGATCTTGTCGTGGAATCCGCGCTGATCCGAATCCCACACGATGACGGGGATCACGAGGACCAGCAGCAGGGTGCGCACGACCGGGCGCCAGAGCCCGATCCACCCGCCGACGAGCGGCACGACGCGCATGCCGAGCAGGCGGTGGCCGATCGAGCCGCCGATGGTGGGAATGAAGACGACCTGGGCGACCGCGAAGATTGCGAGGGTGAGCATGGAGACCGCCGCACCGTCGGCGAAAGCGTTCGCCAGCAGGAGGGCGAGCCCCCAGTCGATCGCGATGGCGAGGGTGCGGCGACCGATGCGCGCGACGGAGCGCGGACCGGTTTCGGGCAGACCGAGTCGCTCGCCGGGCCACGCACTCGGCTCAAGATCTCCGAACCGCTGCGGGGTCGAGGCTGCCATGTCGGATCAGCGGGGGCGCTGCGGGCGGACGCGGTTCGGGTCCATCCCCTTGGGGATCCCGATCGGCGTTGCCTGGAGCGAGGAGAGCCGGTTGTACACGGCCGTCACCTCGGCGCGGCTCATCTTCGGCTTCAGCTTGACGAGCGTGCGGGAGAGCTTGTGGAGCGGGATGCCGTCGCCGTCGGGACCGACGTAGAGGTGGACGACCTCGACGTTGCGGAGCGCGCGCTTGACCTTGCGCTCCTCATCGGCGGCCATGCGTTCCGTGCGAGCTCGGGAGCCCTCGGAGATGAGCACCACGCCGCCGCGTCCCACGACCCGGTAGACCGCGTCCTGGTTGCGGTTGATCGAGACCGGGACCTCGGAGCCGCGCCACGAGCGACGGAGAGCGCCCTGCACGACGGCGCCCACGGCGCCGGGTCGACCGTCGATCTGCTGGTAGGCGGCCTTCTCGGCGCGACGCCCCAGCACGATCATCACGAGGAGAATGCCGACGAGGACGCCGCTGAGGGGCCAGACGACCCAGTTCAGCCAGCTCCCGGGAAGGAGCCAGGCGAGCAGCAGCGATACCACGACGGGAGCAAGGAACGACACCAGAAGCGCCAGCGTCAGGTTGCGATCCCGGACCCTCGTGGTCCGATAGATCTCCACCATCTGTTTGATGCGACCGGTGCGTTTCGCTTTCTCAGCTGCCATACCTCTAGAGTATCGCGTCGCGACGGTGCGCGAGGACGCCGCGGGAGCGCTGCAGGATTGTTCGCTCACAGCAGGGCAAGCAGGGTCTACTCGAGCAATCGATCCACGGTTCGCGTCGTCATGGACGCTCTGAGTCGAACGCGCGGCAGGCTGGTGTGAAAGATGGTCGCAGCTGAGGCCACGCACGGATCGGAGGTGACGGAATGGCGCACCGGCAGCGGGCCGATGGGCCGCCTCGACGTCGGAGGCCCGCGGGTGCGTCTGGAGGCGCGCTGGCCGGAAGACTCCTCGTGCTCGGGAGCTGGGGGATCGGGCTGCGCGCAGTCGACCGGTGCGCGGGTGGGGTGCGGCCCCGGGACCTGGAGGTGTGGGGGGACAAGATCGTGGTGCGGACGAGGGGATCGGCCGTCGTGCCCTCCGGAGCGCGAGTGGATCGCGCGGAGACCCACGGCCGGCGCGGGCACGATGCCGGTTGCGCCGCGCTCGGGCTCCCGCTGGATCTCGCAGAGCAGTTCCTGCTGCGATGGGACGCCGCGGGCGCGCACCGGTACGTCACGGAGGCGCTGCACGACGCCGTCGCCGACATCTGCACCGAGGCGCAGGGGCGGCTCGGCGGCTGGTCCGCGGCGTACGCCTCAGAGGCGCTCGTGTTTGCGGTGGAGCGCCGATTCGAGCCGATCGGAGTCTCCTGATGCCGGTGGACACGCAGCGGGGCCGCAGTGGCACGGTGTGCGCACTGCGGCCCCGAGTCCGGCCGAGCGGCGGAGTGAATCCGTCTGTGGCTCGCCGGTGATTCCGCCTGGTCGATCGATCGTGCCTAGTAGCCGAGGCTCCCCGCGAAGTCTCCCGCCTCCAGGCGCTGCTTCACCTGGGTGAGGAAGCGGGCCGCGTCCGCGCCGTCCACGATGCGGTGATCGTAGGAGAGCGCGAGGAACACCGTCGAGCGGACAGCGATGGAGTCGCCCTCCGGACCGGAGATCACGACGGGCTTCTTGACGACCGAGCCGGTCCCGAGGATCGCGACCTGCGGCAGGAACACGAGCGGCGTGTCGAACAGGGCGCCACGCGAACCGGTGTTGGTCAGCGTGAAGGTGCCGCCGCTCAGCTCGTCCGGCGTGAGCTTGTTATCGCGGGTGCGTGCCGCGAGGTCGGCGATCTCGCCCGAGATCTCCGACAGGCTCTTGTCGCCGGCATCGCGCAGCACCGGGGTGAGGAGACCCCGCTCGGTGTCCACGGCGATGCTGATGTTCTCCGTTGCCGGGTACGTGATCGAATCGCCGTCGACCACCGCGTTGATGATCGGGTAGCTCCGCAGCGCCTCGGCTGCAGCAAGGGCGAAGAACGGCAGGAAGGACAGCTTGTTGCCGGTCTTCTGCAGGAACTCGTCCTTGGTGGCCTGGCGGAACTGCGCGACGCGGGTGACGTCGACCTCCACGACCGTCGTGAGCTGAGCGGTCGTCTGCAACGAGATGACCGCGCGCTCCGCGATCACCTTGCGGAGCCGGCTCATCTTCTGCGAGGTGCCGCGCAGCGGCGACACCTCCGCGACCGGAGCTGCGGCCGGAGCCGAGCTTGCCGCGGGTGCTGCGGACGACGCGGATGCGGCGGCCTCGGCGGCGGCGACGACGTCCTCCTTGCGGATGCGCCCTCCCACCCCGGTGCCGGTGACTGTTGCCAGGTCGACGCCGGTCTCGTTCGCCAGCTTGCGCACGATCGGGGTGATGTACCCCGAGCTCACGGCGTCGGAGGCAGGCTCTGCTGCCGGTGTCGCGGCAGGCGCCGCAGCCGCAGGAGCGGGCTCGGCGGTCTGAGCGGGCTCGGCGGACTGGGCGGGCGTCTCCGCGGCCGGAGCGGGCTCGGATGCCGGTGCTGCCGTAGCTTCCTCAGCTGCGGGGGCCTCGGCAGTGGGAGCCGGTGCGGCACCGCTGCCGACGCGAGCGAGCACGCCGCCGACCTCGACGGTGTCATCCTCCTGCACGAGGATCTCCTGCAGCACACCCGCGATCGGTGAGGGTACCTCGGTGTCCACCTTGTCGGTCGACACCTCGAGCAGCGGCTGATCCACCGCGACGTCCTCTCCGACGCTCACCAGCCAGCGGGTGACGGTGCCCTCGGTGATGCTCTCGCCGAGCGAGGGCAGCACGATGTCCTGGCTGTCGCCGCTCGCCGCCGCAGCGGGGGCGGCCGACTCCGCAGCGGGGGCCGCCGACTGCGCAGCGGGTGCTGCTTGCTCGGCCTCGCGTGCGGCCGGCTCGGCCGCCGGTGCAGCCGGCTCGGCCTCGGGTGCGGCCGGCTCGGCCTCGGGTGCGGCCGGCTCGGCCTCGGGTGCGGCCGGCTCCGCAGCGGGCGCCGCGTCGGCGGATCCCGCACCACTGCCGTCGCCGATGCGCGCGAGCACGGCGCCGACCTCTGCGGTCTCGTCCTCCTGGACGAGGATCTCCTCGAGGACGCCCGCGATCGGCGACGGAATCTCGGTGTCGACCTTGTCCGTGGAGACCTCGAGCAGCGGCTCGTCCATCTCAATGGTGTCGCCGACGTTCTTCAGCCAGCGGGTCACCGTACCCTCGGTCACGCTCTCACCCAGTGCGGGGAGGACCACCGATTCACTCATCGTGTATCTCCGTTCGTATGTCGTCTGGTTGCCGCGACTAGATCGCGTGCAGCGGCTTGCCGGCGAGCTTCAGCATGGTCTCGCCGATGGTTTCGTTCTGGGTGGGGTGACCGTGGATGAACGGAGCCACGTCCTCGGGGTATGCCTCCCAGTTCACGATGAGCTGCGCCTCGCCGACGAGCTCGCCGACGCGTGCGCCGATCATGTGCACGCCGACGACGGGGCCGTCGTTCACGCGGACCGCCTTGACGGTACCGGCGGTGCCGAGGATCGAACTCTTGGCGTTGCCCGCCAGGTTGTACTCGTACGTGGAGACCTTGTCCTCGCCGTACTGCTCCTTGGCCTTGGCCTCGGTGAGCCCGACGGACGCGATCTCGGGGTCGCAGTAGGTGATCTTGGGGATGTTCGCGTCGGCGACGATAACGGGGGAGAGGCCCGCGATCTCCTCGGCGACGAAGATGCCCTGCTGGTAGCCGCGGTGCGCGAGCTGCAGCCCGGGAACGATGTCACCGATGGCGTACACGCCGGGGACGTTCGTCGCAAGCCGATCGGTGGTGAGCACGAAGCCGCGATCCATCTCGATCCCGACCTCCTCGTAACCGAGGCCCTGGGTGACCGGTCCGCGGCCAACGGCCACGAGCAGGTAGTCGGCGGCGAGCGTCGTGCCGTCCTCGAGCGAGACCGTGACGCCGTTCGCGTCCTGCTCGACGGACTTGAAGCGCACTCCGAGCTTGAAGTCGATCTTGCGCTTGCGGAAGGCTCGCTCGAGCTGCTTCGAGACCGACTCCTCCTCGTTCGGGACGAGGTGGGGGAGCCCCTCGACGATCGTGACCTCGGCGCCGAAGGAGCGCCAGACGCTCGCGAACTCAACGCCGATGACACCGCCGCCCAGGATCACGACCTTCTTCGGGATCTCCTGGAGCTCGAGGGCGTGCTCACTGGTGATGACCCGCCCGCCGATCTCGAGACCGGGCAGGGAGCGCGAGTAAGAACCCGTGGCGAGCACGACGTGCTTGCCGACGACCTTCTCGCCGTTCACCTCCACCGTGTTCGCGGCGGTCAGGCGACCCTCACCCGCGATGACGGTGATGTTGTTGGCCTTCAGCAGCCCCTGCAGTCCCTTGAACTTTCCGGCGACCAGATTCTCGCGGTAGCGGTTCACCCCGGCGATGTCGATGCCGGCGACACTCGACTGCACGCCATAGGTCTCGCCCTCGCGGGCCACGTCCGCCACCTCTGCGGAGTGGAGGAGCGCCTTGGTCGGCACGCACCCGCGGTGGAGGCAGGTGCCCCCGAGCTTGTCCTTCTCAATGACGACTGCGCTGAATCCCAGCTGAGTCGCGCGGATCGCTGCGGCGTATCCTGCGCTTCCTCCGCCCAGGACGACGATGTCAAACTGCTGTTCGGCCAAGTGGGATCTCCCTCGGATTGTTCGCGTTGATTCGGGCGGGCCCGTGCGGTGTGGGTCACACGCCGAGTGCATTACCGGACACACTGCTTTCAGCCTACACCTGCGGGCGCTGCCGCCCGGTGGCTTTCGGGTTCGCTCTGGGCGTCACGAAAACCGCCTGGGAACCCGGCCCGGCTTCCTAGGATGGAAGGGTGACTGATTCGATCTTCTCCGCCGAGTACGCCGAGCGCCGGGCGCGGGTCCCCAAGGGACTCCCGCTCATCGTGGCGATGCAAGGACTCAGCGACGCCGGGGGTGCGGTGTCGCAACTCGAGGAGTACCTGTGGCAGCAGTACGAGCCCGAGGAGCTGCTGACCTTCAACGCGGACCTCCTCCTCGACTACCGGGCGCGGCGGCCGATCATCACCTTCGACGAGGATCACCTCGTGGACTACTCGCCCGAGGAGCTCTCGCTGGCGCTCGTGCACGACGAGCTCGGTGCTCCCTTCCTGCTGCTGAGCGGGTACGAGCCGGACTTCCGGTGGGATCAGTTCATCGACACGGTGCTGCAGCTCGTGCACGAGTTCGAGGTCTCGACGACCGTCTGGACCCACGCGATCCCGATGCCCGTGCCGCATACGCGACCGATGACCGTCACCGTGAGCGGATCCCGCGACGACCTCATCGAGGCGCGGTCGATCTGGCGCCCCACCACCAAGCTCTCGGCCTCCATTGCTCACGTGCTCGAGTACCGCCTGCACAACCTGGGGGAGGAGGTCGTCGGCTTCGCGCTGCTCGTGCCCCACTACCTCTCGAATACGGAGTACCCGGAGGCGCTGCTCATGTCGCTCGACGGCATCATGGCCGCCACCGGGCTGATCCTCTCCACGGACCTCGTGCGCGAGGCCTCGCGAGCGTTTGTGCAGAAGGTCGACTCTCAGATCGCGGAGAACGAGGAGTCCTCGGACATGGTGCGCACGCTCGAGCAGCGGTACGACGCCTACATGGAGGATCAGACGACACGGTCGCCGCTCATCAGCGAGGACGGCTCGATCCCGACCGCGGAGCAGCTCGCGAGCGAGCTGGAACGCTTCCTGCAGCAGCACCAGTCCGGGTCGCCCGAGTCCGAGCCGGGCGACGGCCCCCAATGACGCCGGTCATTCCGACCCCCGACTCCGTGCAATAATAGGAGTCGTAACCCATTCAATCCGGTTGTTTTCCCGCCCGCGGGAATAGTCCGGGCTTGACATGGGTTTTCATGCTGTGAGCACTCGACGGCTCTGCGCCGACGTCACAGGGGGATCCGAAAGAGAGAGGCGGCTGCGTGGCAACTGCATCCACGACCAAAGCGCGTGCAACGTCTGCGAAGGCCCAGGAGGAAGCTCCATCGGCTGAGGACGCGGCACCCGCAACGTCCGCTCCCAAGAAGGCAGCGGCGAAGAAGGCCCCGGCGAAGAAGGCGGCGACGAAGCCGGCCACCCGCAAGGCTGCTCCGAAGCGAGCCACCAAGAAGACGGCCGACGTCGAGCCGGAAGACACGGCCGACGCTCCGGAGATCGACGAGGAGGCTGCCGAAGCGGCCGAGGCCGAGAAGCCGGCGGTCACGCCCGACGAACCGCTGCCCACCGGCGCGATCGTCCTGAAGGCCTCCGATGAGGAGGACGTCCCGACCGTCACGACCCTGATCCCCGGCGCCACCGCCGATCCGGTCAAGGACTACCTGAAGCAGATCGGAAAGGTCGCGCTCCTCAACGCCGCGGAGGAGGTCGAGCTCGCGATGCGCATCGAGGCCGGCCTATTCGCGGAGGAGAAGCTCGCGACCGAGACCGGGCTGCCCAAGAAGCTCGAGCGCGAGCTCAAGTGGGTCGCCCGCGACGGGCAGCGCGCGAAGAGCCACCTGCTGGGTGCCAACCTGCGTCTCGTGGTGTCGCTCGCGAAGCGCTACACCGGTCGCGGCATGCAGTTCCTGGATCTCATCCAGGAGGGCAACCTCGGACTCATCCGCGCGGTTGAGAAGTTCGACTACACCAAGGGCTTCAAGTTCTCGACGTACGCCACCTGGTGGATCCGTCAGGCGATCACCCGCGCCATGGCCGACCAGGCCCGCACCATCCGTATCCCGGTGCACATGGTCGAGGTCATCAACAAGCTCGCCCGCGTGCAGCGCCAGATGCTGCAGGATCTCGGACGGGAGCCCACGCCCGAGGAGCTCAGCCGCGAGCTCGACATGACGCCGGAGAAGGTCGTCGAGGTGCAGAAGTACGGCCGCGAGCCGATCTCCCTCCACACGCCGCTCGGCGAGGACGGCGACAGCGAGTTCGGCGACCTCATCGAGGACACCGAGGCCGTCGTGCCGGCCGACGCGGTCGGGTTCACCATGCTGCAGCAGCAGCTCGAGCAGCTGCTCGACTCCCTCTCGGAGCGCGAGGCCGGGGTCATCCGCATGCGCTTCGGGCTGGGCGACGGCATGCCGAAGACGCTGGATCAGATCGGTGACACGTTCGGGGTGACCCGCGAGCGGATCCGCCAGATCGAGTCGAAGACCATGGCCAAGCTGCGGCACCCGTCGCGGAGCCAGCAGCTGCGCGACTACCTCGAGTAGATCGCCGCACACGGAAACAGCCCGCCCCCGGAGATCCGGGGGCGGGCTGTTTCGGTCGATGCGGCCGACGAGGCCAGCGTGTCGCGGCTGGGATCAGCTGGACAGCTTGTGACTCTCGTCGTGCCACACCTCGGCCATCGGGCGGAGCTTCGCCTCGTGCTTGTGTGCGTGGTGCGCGCAGAACAGGAGCTCGCTGCCGTTCAGCACGGCACGAACGTATGCCTGCGCACCGCAGCTGTCGCAGCGGTCCAGCGCGCTCAGCGGGCGATCCGCGGTATCGATCTCGTCGGTTCGATCATGCTCGAGCGTAGTCATGGCAACCTCCCATTCGTCTCGTGTGTCCCTCTATCCAAGCACGTCTCGCCCGAGAACCGGCCTCCAGCGCGGGCGGGTTCGCTGACCGCGTAGCGATGGCGGGTGCGTTCGCCACTCGCCGGGAACCTTCGGCGTCGCCGTCGGGGGTCTGCCCTACAGTGGGACAGTTAGCGAATCAGAGGAGTGATCCGACGTGGCACAGGCAACGGCATCGAACGACGCGGGGTCGACCTATTCGGCGCGCCACCTCACCGTGCTCGAGGGGCTCGAGGCGGTCCGGAAGCGGCCCGGCATGTACATCGGCACGACCGATTCGCGCGGCCTCATGCACTGCCTCTGGGAGATCATCGACAACTCCGTCGACGAGGCCCTTGCGGGCCATGGCAACGACATCCGCATCACCCTGCACGACGACGGCAGCGTGACCGTCTCTGACAACGGCCGTGGGGTGCCCGTCGACATCGAGCCGAAGAGCGGCCTCTCCGGTGTCGAGCTCGTCTACACCAAACTGCACGCCGGCGGTAAGTTCGGTGGCGGCGGGTACGCCTCCTCCGGCGGCCTGCACGGCGTGGGCGCGTCCGTCGTGAACGCGCTCTCCTCGCGCCTGGACGTCGAGGTCGACCGCGATGGCAAGACCTGGGCGATGTCGTTCCGCCACGGCGAGCCCGGCGTGTTCGCGGGCGACGGCCCCGACAGCGCGTTCAGCCCCTTCGAGGAGGCCTCCGAGCTGCGGGTCATCGGCAAGGTGAAGCGCGGGGTCACGGGCACCCGTGTGCGGTACTGGGCGGATCCGCAGATCTTCCTATCGTCCGCCCGTTTCGAACCCGAGTCGCTCGTCGCCCGCGCCCGGCAGACGGCCTTCCTCGTTCCCGGTCTCGCGATCGAGATCACCGACGAGCGAGCCGAGTCGCAGGACGAGTCCGGGGTCGTCCCCGTGCACCGGTTCGCCTACGAGGGGGGCATCTCCGAGTTCGTCGAGTTCCTCGCCGTCGACGCCCCCATCACCGACACCTGGCGGTTCACCGACGTCGGCACCTTCACGGAGACCGTCCCGGTCGTCGATGAGGTGTCCGGAGGTCTCGTCTCGCGCGAGGTGGAACGGCGGTGCGAGGTCGACATCGCGCTCCGCTGGGGCACGGGGTACGACATCGAGGTGCAGAGCTTCGTCAACATCATCGCGACGCCGAAGGGCGGCACGCATCTCAGCGGCTTCGAGCAGGGGCTCACGCGGTTCTTCCGGAAGCAGATCGAGACGAACGCCCGGAAGCTGAAGGCCGGCACCGATAAGCCGGACAAAGACGACATCCTCACCGGCCTCACCGCGGTGGTGACCGTGCGCGTGCCGGAACCGCAGTTCGAGGGCCAGACGAAGGAGGTGCTCGGCACCGCCGCGGTGCGAGCGATCGTGTCGCGCGCGGTGGTGCAGGGCATGACCGAGCGCTACGAGTCAACGAAGAAGCACGACAAGACCCAGACGGGCGCCCTGCTCGAGAAGATGGTCTCCGAGATGAAGTCCCGGATCGCGCTGCGCGCCCAGCGCGACACGGCTCGGCGCAAGAGCTCGCTCGAGAGCTCCTCGCTCCCGGCGAAGCTCATCGACTGCCGCTCCAAGAACGTGGCCGATACCGAACTCTTCATCGTCGAGGGCGACAGCGCCCTCGGCACCGCCCGCCCGGCGCGCGACAGCGAGTTCCAGGCCCTGCTGCCGATCCGGGGCAAGATCCTGAACGTGCAGAAGGCGTCCGTCGCGGAGATGCTCAACAACACCGAGTGCGGGGCGATCATCAAGGTGATCGGTGCGGGTTCGGGGCGCGACTTCGAGCTGGAGTCCGCACGCTACGGCAAGGTCATCCTGATGAGCGACGCCGACGTCGATGGCGCGCACATCCGGACCCTGCTCCTCACCCTCTTCTTCCGCTACATGCGACCCATGCTCGAGGCCGGCCGGGTGTACGCGGCGGTGCCGCCCCTGCACCGCGTCATCGTGCAGCATGCCGGGCGGAAGCCGAATGACGTCATTTACACCTACAGCGAGCGCGAGCTGCAGGCGCTGCTGAGTGACCTGAAGCGCCGAGGTAAGAAGCACCAGGAGCCGATCCAGCGCTACAAGGGTCTCGGCGAGATGGACGCGGATCAGCTCGCGGAGACGACGATGGATCGGGAGCACCGTACGCTGCGCCGTGTCCGTCTCGAGGACGCGCACGCGGCCGCGCAGATGTTCGAGCTGCTTATGGGGAACGAGGTGGCTCCGCGCAAGGAGTTCATCATCGACAACGCCGACGACCTGGATCGCGAGCGCATCGACGCCTGACGCCGGCGGCCGACGTCGGCACTCGACGTCGGCGTTGCCCGTGTGGTGCTGCGCGGTCGGCGCTGCCCAGACCACGCTGCGAAGACCATACTGCGAGGTCGACCTGTGCGCACCACGCGGGTCTCACACGTCACGCGGCGCGCCCAGGACGATCCCGACCGCCTGACGCGCACGAACCGCGTGACGCGCCCAACCCACACGCGCGCACGAACCGCGTGACGCGCCCGTGCGGCGGATCGCGCCGGCCTACGGAGCGAGGCCGACGTACGCCGCGGCCCCGTCGATCGGCTGGCCCGAGCCGTCGCGCTTCCCGAGTTCCGTCGGCAGCTTGCGTGCGGTCCCGTCCGCAGCGAGCGCCCGCGGCTCTCCGACGCCCACCCAGGCGCAGGCGATCTGATCCTCCCACTTGAGGAACCGCTGGGCGCGAACCCCTCCCGTGGCACGCCCCTTCGCGGGGATCTCGGCCCAGTCCGTCACCTTCGCGGTCGCGACATCGGTGCCGGGCAGGGTGATCGAACTGTCGGCGACGGTGACGACTCGCGCGTCGGCGCCCTGCGGCACCGCCGACGCGAAGACGACCCGCGCATCCGCACCGAGCTTCATGCCCGCCATGCCGGCGGCGGGGCGCCCCTGCGGTCGCACCGAGGCAGCGGGGAAGCGCAGCAACTGCGCGTCGCTCGCGACCACCGCGATCTCGGTGTCGTCGGGCGCGGAGAACGCTGCGACGACACGATCTCCGGCCTTGAGGCCGATGATCTCGAAGTCGGGTTTCGCGGGCAGCTCCGTGAGCACCACACGCTTCACCGTGCCTTGCAGAGTAAAGAGTCCGATCGGCACCTCGGACTCGAGCGGCACGATCCCGACGACCCGCAGCTTCTTGTCGGTGACGCCGATGTAGTCGAGGAGCTTCACACCCGCGGAGAACGCGATGCTGGCCCCCGGCACGAGCGGGAGGTCGACGGGGGTGAAGCGCTGCACGGTGCCGTCGCTCAGCACCGCACCGAGCTCGCCGCGCACAGTACCGTCGACGCTCGCGAGTACCGCGCCGTGTTTCGTCGCGCGCGACGTTCCGCGCGGCGACTCCGCGGCCTCGGGATCCCGGTCGAGACGGAGCGCACGGCCCGTCACGGAGAGCAGCACCGTGCAGGGCGTATCGGCGACCTCCAGCGAGGCCCCGCTCGCCGCGGCCCGGGCGGGTCGCGCGACGGCGCCGGTGAGCACGGTGCGCCGCGGCGAACCGAACGCCTCGGCCGCCTGGTCCATCTCGGTCGCCACCACCTCGCGCAGCTTCTCCTTGCTCGCCAGGGTCTCGAGCAGCGCCTCGATCTCGCGCTGCAGCTCATCGCGCTCGCCCTCGAGCTCCACGCGGGAGAACTTCGTGAGTCGGCGCAGCCGGAGCTCGAGAATGTACTCGGCCTGGATCTCGGAGAGGTCGAACACCTGCATGAGGCGCGCCCGAGCGGTCTCGGCGTCGTCGCTCGTGCGGATGAGCTGGATCACCTCGTCGATGTCGAGGATCGCAATGAGCAGACCCTCCACGAGGTGGAGGCGCTCGCGCCGCTTCATGAGACGGAACTCGCAGCGCCGGGTGATCACCGAGATGCGGTGGTCCAGGAAGACCCGGAGCATCTCACGGAGCCCGAGCGTCTGCGGCTGGCCCTCGACGAGGGCGACCGAGTTGATGCTGAAGGAGTCTTCGAGCGGGGTGTACCGGAACAGCTGCTCGAGCACGGCGTCGGGCGAGAAGCCGGTCTTCAGGGAGATGACGAGACGCATCCCGTTCTTGCGATCGGTGAGGTCTGCGACGTCGGAGATCCCGGAGAGCTTCTTCGCCTCGACGCCCTGCTTGATCTTCTCGATCACCCGCTCGGGGCCGACGAGGTAGGGCAGCTCCGTGACGACGAGCCCGGTCCGACGCGGCCCGAGCTGTTCGACGGAGACCTTGGCGCGCGTGCGGAAGGCGCCGCGGCCGCTGCGGTACGCGTCCTTCACCCCGTCGAGTCCGACGATCGTGCCGCCTCCCGGGAGGTCCGGGCCGGGGATGAACTCCATGAGCTCGTCGACGGTGGCGTTCGGGTGCCGCAGCAGGTGCTTCGCTCCCTCGACGACCTCGATGAGGTTGTGGGGCGCGAGGTTTGTCGCCATGCCCACAGCGATCCCGCTTGCCCCGTTCACGAGCAGGTTCGGCACGGCCGAGGGGAGCACCTCCGGCTGCATGATCTGGTTGTCGTAGTTCGGTACGAAGTCAACCACGTTCTCATCGAGCGACTCGGTCATGGCGAGCGCCGCGCCGGCCAGCCGCGCCTCCGTGTACCGCGACGCCGCGGGGCCGTCGTCGAGCGAGCCGAAGTTGCCGTGCCCGTCGACGAGCGGCAGGCGCATCGCGAAGCCCTGCGCCAGGCGTACGAGGGCGTCGTAGATCGAGGAGTCGCCGTGAGGATGGAGCTTGCCCATCACCTCGCCCACGACGCGCGCGGACTTGACGTGCCCCTTCTCGGGGCGCAGTCCCATGTCTTGCATCATGAACAGGATGCGGCGCTGCACCGGCTTCAGACCGTCGCGCGCGTCGGGGAGCGCCCGGGAGTAGATCACCGAGTACGCGTACTCGAGGAAGGACCCCTCCATCTCCTGCGAGATGTCGATGTCTTCGATGCGTTCGCCGGCACTCTCGTGTGCGGCTCGGGTGGGCTCCAGGGAGGCGCTGCCTGCGGAGGGACTCGGCACGTCGGTCATAATGGACTTCATGCTACCGATTGCCACCGACAACGGTGCGAGGCTAGCCGCGATTCTGCCAAGCGGGATCGCGGCCGTCGCCCGTGGCCTCGGTCACGACGCCGATGCGGCCCTCGACGAGACGCTCGGGCCTGCGCGACCGGGCCTCGAGACCGCGCCGCTCAGCGCCTCCGCACTGCCCGGGATCCGGTCCCTCGTGCTCGTGGTCGTGGACGGGTTGGGCCACGCGAACCTGAAGGCCCGCGCTGGGCACGCCCCGACCCTGTCGCGGCTGCAGCAGCGCCGGATCGAGACCGTCGCCCCCTCCACGACGGGCGCCGCGCTCACGACCCTCACGACCGGCCGATTGCCGGGGGAGCACGGGCTCATCGGCTACCGGATCCGGCACCCCGAGCTCGGACTCGTGACGACGCTCAAGGACTGGGGCGGGATCACGGATCGGGCGGCGTGGCAGCGGGCGACCCCGCTGTTCGCCGCAGTTCGTGCGCGCGGGGCGCGGCCGGTGGCGATCGGGCGCCCGGCGCACGCCGTGGGCGGGCTCACCGAGGCGATCCTCACCGACGCCGACTACGTCCCCGGGCAGCGGATCGAGGATCGATTCGCCGCGGCGTCCGCGCTCCTCCGCGGGCCTGACCCGATCGTCGCCTACCTCTACGTCGACGAGCTTGACAAGGCCGCCCACGAGCACGGCTGGCAGAGCGACCCCTGGGTGCGTCGCCTCGAGCAGCTGGACGGCGCCGTCGACCTGTTCCTGCGCGGTCTCCCGGGTGATGTGGGAGTCGTCGTCACCGCGGATCACGGCATCGTCGACGTGGGGCCGCACCAGCAGATCATGCTCGACGCCGCACCGGAGCTGCTCCGCGATGTGGCCGCGATCGGCGGCGAGCCGCGGTTCCGCTCGCTCTACCTCGAACCCGGAGCCGACCCGTCGCAGACCGCAGCGGAGTGGCAGCGCGCCGAGGGCACGCGCGCCTGGGTGATGACCCGGGACGAGGCAGTGGGTTCGGGGGTCTTCGGTCCCGTGCAGGCGGACGTCGCGGCGCGACTCGGCGACGTGCTGCTCGTCGCGCGCAAGCAGGTGGCCTACTACTCCAGTGACGACGATCCCGGCGCGCTCGCGATGGTCGGGCAGCACGGCGCCTTCAGCGAGGACGAGCGCGGAGTACCGCTCATGGTGGCGGGGGCGCTCGACGGGTCCGGTTTCATCTCCGCGGTCGCCGAGACAGCCCGCACCCGCGTCCCCTCGGTCGAAGCCTCATCGGCATCGATCGCGTGAAGCGCTAGGCGGGATCCTCGTCGCTGCGGGTGCCGAAGAGGATGTCGTCCCAGCTCGGGATCGACGCCCGCCCCTTACGGCCGCCGCGGTCGCCGTCGGACTTCGGGGCCTCGCGCTCCCGCTCGGCTGCGGGGGCGTCAGTGGTACGAGACGGCGCGGCGGTTCCGGTATCCGGCACCGCACTGACCGCGGGCGAGGCCTCGCGGCGATCCTGACCCCTCGGTGCACCGGTCACACCGGACGCACCCCAGATACTCCGGGCCGGGGGTGTGGTCGCGGGCTCGGCGGGCTCGGGAGCGTCAGCCGCGACGTGGGTCGCGGGCGGCTCCCCTCCGGCGGGGTGCGCGTTGCTCTCAGCGGCACGGGCGCTCTGCTCCCGCTCGCCACGCCGCTTGCGCAACGCGTCGAGCAGGTCGGAGGTCTGACTCAGGTCGACTGGCTCGTGGTCGATGGTCTTGATCGCGCGGTGGTCGATCTCACGGCGCCGCTCGTACTCGGCGTTGACGTCGGCCAGGGAGGGAGCGGGGGAGTCGGCGGCACTCGAAGGCGTGTCGCCCTCTGATTCGGAGTGCTCGCCGTCGGGAGCGCCGAATTCGGCGTCGAGATCTAGCGGTAGCTGGGAGTCGTCGAACGCCCCCGAGTCGAAGCGTCCGCTCTTCTCCGTGCTGTCCACGGCGCGGAGCTTCGGGATCAGCCGATCGCCCACGTCGCCCTGCTTCGAGAGGGTGACGGCGTCGGGGTTCAGTGGGGAGAGTGTGCCCTTGCGGTGCGCGAAGGACCAGACGGCGCGGTGCGTGACGTCGTGGGAGATGAACTCCAGGCTGATCATCCAGCCCGACTCCTCGTCGCGCCACGAGGACCACTCGCTCGCGTCGGCACCGAGTCCGATGAGACGCTCGGAGATCACCTCACCGAAGCGCTGGTCCGCGTCGTCGTTCGCGTCCGTGCGGACGGGCACGGCCTGCGCGAGCTCGAGGATGTAGCGGCGTTCCGCGAGCACCGGCTCCTCGTAGCGCTCGATATCCGCCTCGTCGAGTCCCGTTTCGGCGGCGACCTGCGCGCGGGACTTGCCGCCGCGGATCAGCGCCTGGATCTCACGCGGACGAACACGCGAGGTGTCGCGATCCCGCTTACTCAGGTGACGGAGTTCACTCAGCACTGTGTCGTCCACGACCAGGCGGAACTCCTCGTCCGCCTCGTTCGCGACAATCAGTGCCAGGTCTTCACGTCGCACAAAACGCAGTTCGTCCATTGGCGGCATCCCTTCACAACTCGCGACTCAGGCTGTCACAGATGCGGGGGATCCGCGGTATTGACTCGGGCGCGTGGGAAATCGGGCGGGGGATCTTCGCCCGTAGTGAAATAGTGCGCGAAGAGTTTGCGTCGAGGTGCTGTCGTAGGGCAGACTATGGCCGCTCGCAGGTTGAATGTGCCCATGAGGTCACGGGAATGCAGGAGAGAATGGCCACCGATTACGACGCACCGCGCAAGTCCGAGGAAGAAGCAGAGTCGATCGAGGCTCTGAAGGAGCGTGGACCCGCGAAGGGGTCCTCTGCGATCGACTCCGAGGATGCGGACAACCCCAGCTTCGATCTCGGAGGCTCTGACCTCTCCGATGTCGAGCTCGACGTCGTGGTCCTTCCGCAGCAGGACGACGAGTTCACCTGCGTCAGCTGCTTCCTGGTGCGCCACCGCTCCCAGCTCGATCACCGCTCCGACCTCGGCCCGGTGTGCGCGGAGTGCTCAGCGTAAACGCATCGCGTGTGCGGCACGAGGCGCCGGCCTCACCAGGCCGGGAATGCTCGGCCTAGATCGCATCGCGATCTAGTGCATTCCGGGCTGCCGCCACAGCGGCAGGAGTGCTCAGCGTACACACATCGCGTGTGCGGCACGAGGCGCCGGCCTCGCGCCACACGTGACGGAGATGTCACTGCTGCAGGATCCCGTGCCGGGGACCGCTCCTGAATGAGTGAGATCTCCGTCGCAATCGTCGCGGTCCACTGACCGAGGACCGATTACGCCCGCTGCGCCGCCTCGATCGCGATCGCGAGCTTCTCGGGGTGGCGAGTCGTCAGGATCCACTGCGGCGCCGGATCCGCGGGATCGATGTTCTCGATCTTCACCCCGCGGTGGATCCAGCCGCGCACGAGCAGAAAGCTCCGCGCGTCGAGGCCGGGGCCGATGGCGGCCCGAAGCGACTCGGCACCGAGCAGCTCGACCGCACCCAGCTGCGAGACGGGGATCTGCGCGCGCCCCGCGGTGAGCACGCCGTCTTCGACGCGCAGGCTCGGACTCAGGAGCAGCGACACCAGCGCCAGCAGCACGTACGAAATGATCGCGACGGGCACCGCGATCTCCGCGCTGATCGGGGTCAGCACCAGGGCGATCGCCGGGATCACGAGCAGCAGCGCGATGAAGAGGCTCGGGCCCGGGAGCAGTCGTTCGCGATAGGTGATCGTTCCCACGTCAGTCGTCATGTCTCCATTATCCCCCTTGCAGCAAATGCTCGTGGCCGTGACGGCTCGATCCGATAGCCTGTCCGGGTGAGTCAATCGATCGAGATCCCCATCCGCGCCGAGCTCCCTCCCGCCTACGCGCACCCGGGCGACGCGGGGGCAGATCTGCGTGCGTCCGAGGCGCTCGTCATCCCACCGGGGCACCGCGCACTCGTGGGCACCGGCGTCTCGATCGCACTGCCCGAGGGCACGGCCGCGTTCGTCGTGCCGCGCAGCGGACTCGCAGCCAAGCGCGGGATCACCGTGCTCAACTCGCCCGGCACCGTCGACGCCGGCTACCGCGGTGAGATCAAGGTGACGCTGCTCAACACGGATCTCGAGGAGAGCTTCGAGGTGGCCGTGGGGGATCGCATCGCCCAGCTGATCATCATGCCCGTCTATCGCGCCGAGTTCGTCCCCGTGGACGACCTCTCCGAGAGCGCTCGCGGCGACGCGGGATTCGGGTCCACCGGCGTGCGCGACTGAGTCGCCGCCACCACGATGTCGCCCCGCGGGGCACAACCTAGGAGATTCTGAGCCATGAGCACGGACCACACCAACACCACCGACGAGCCCGAGGACACCACCGCTTCGGCAGAGGAGCTCGCCGTCCGCGACGCCGAGCCGGTCGAGATCGAGATCGACGAGTCGAAGTCGGCGCCCGAGGACCGTGACACCGCCGGACCGTTCGATGCGGCCGAAGTACCCGCGATGCGCCCCTACGTCGACCTCGGCGGCATCAAGGTCGCACCCCGCGAGGGGCTTCAGCTGCGCCTCGAGGTCGAGGAGCGCACGAACCGCGTCGTCGCCGTGTCACTCGACTACCGCGAGTCGCTGCTGCAGGTGCAGGCCTTCGCCGCCCCGAAGACCACGGGTCTCTGGGGCCGCGTCCGGTCCGAACTGACGCAGCAGATGACCTCGCAGGGCGCCCAGATCTCCGAGGAGTCCGGTGTGCTCGGACCGGAGGTCGTCGTGCGCAGCCAGGCGCCCGCTGAACAGGGTGGCGGTGAGCGCATCGTCCGCTTCGTCGCCGTCGACGGCCCACGGTGGATGCTCCGCGGCGTCATCATGGGCAAGGCCGCCACCGACGCGGCCGTGCGCGAGCAGGTCATCGAACTGTTCCGCGAGTTGGTCGTGGTGCGCGGCGACCAGCCGATGCCGCCGAGCGAGCTGATCCCGCTCCGGGTGCCCGCGGGCGTGCAGGCCGCCGGGCAGCAGGGATCCGGGCAGCAAGGGGCCCAGCAGGCGTGAGCGACCGACCCGAGCCCGCCGAGGCGCAGACTCCGGGGTCCGACGACGGCGCGCGTGCGCCTCAGGATCCGGCCGCGTCGGACGCACCAGGTGCCACCGAGCCCGCACTGCCGCTCGGCGGCGGTGTCGGACGTGCGGTGCGCGCCGGGCTCGGCGGCGAGTCCCTCTCGCGGCAGGGGGTGCTGGAGGCCATCGGCGGGTGGCGCGGGATCGCCGAGACCCTCGTGCCAGGACTCCTGTTCCTCGTGATGTTCACCATCACCCGCGACGCCCGCATCTCGGCCATCGCGCCCGCGGCGCTCGCGATCATCGCCGTCGCGGTGCGCCTCATACGGCGAGAACCCGTCGCCTCGGCGTTCTCGGGAGCCGCCGGTGTCGCCATCGCGGTGGCCGCGACGCTCCTCACGGGCCGCGGCGAGGACTACTACCTGCCCGGGTTCTGGACCAACGGGCTGTGGAGCCTCGGTCTCCTCATCTCCCTCGCGGTCGGTTGGCCCCTGCTCGGCTTCGTGCTCGGCGGCCTGCGCGGCGATCTGCGCGCATGGCGGAGGGACCGATCGCTGCGCCGCGTCGCCACCTGGCTCACCCTGCTCTGGCTCGGCATGTTCCTCGCGCGACTGGCCGTGCAGCTGCCGCTCTACTTCGCGGGTCAGGCCGACACTCCCGGGGCCATCGAGGCGCTCGGTGTCGCTCGGCTCGTGATGGGCGTGCCGCTGTTCGCACTCGTCATCGTCTTCACCTGGATGGTCCTCAGTCGCCTCCGGCAATCGTCAGATGATTCATCCGCAGAAATCGTTGACACCACTGGGGACAACGCGCCTCGACCGTGACATTCGAGGCTCCCGTTTCGGTGTAGACTTATCTTGACATCGAGACACTTTTTCTGATCGAGACGATTCGATCGAAAGACTTTGGAGGAGCCTCATGGGAGCCGTCAACAGCTTCAACGCGAAGAGCACCCTCGCCGTTGGTGAGAAGGACTACGAGATCTATCGCATCGATCAGGTCCCGGGCCACGAGCGCCTGCCCTACAGCCTCAAGGTGCTCCTGGAGAACCTGCTGCGCACCGAGGACGGCGCCAACGTCACCCGCGAGCACATCGAGGCCCTGGGGGGCTGGGATCCCGCCGCCGAGCCCGACACGGAGATCCAGTTCACGCCCGCGCGCGTGATCATGCAGGACTTCACCGGCGTGCCGTGTGTCGTCGACCTCGCCACCATGCGCGAGGCCGTCGTCGACCTGGGCGGTTCCCCCGAGCAGATCAACCCGCTGGCTCCCGCCGAGATGGTCATCGACCACTCCGTGATCTCCGACGTCTACGGCTCGGCGGACGCCGCCGCCCGCAACGTCGAGATCGAGTACCAGCGCAACGGCGAGCGCTACCAGTTCCTCCGCTGGGGCCAGGGCGCCTTCGACGAGTTCAAGGTCGTGCCGCCGGGCACCGGCATCGTGCACCAGGTCAACATCGAGTACCTTGCCCGCGTCACCTTCACCCGGAACGTCGACGGCGTGCTGCAGGCCTACCCCGATACCTGCGTCGGCACCGACTCGCACACCACCATGGAGAACGGTCTCGGCGTGCTCGGCTGGGGCGTCGGCGGCATCGAGGCCGAGGCCGCCATGCTCGGCCAGCCCATCTCGATGCTGATCCCGCGCGTCGTCGGTTTCAAGCTCTCGGGTCAGATCCCCGCCGGCGTGACCGCGACCGACGTGGTGCTCACCATCACCCAGATGCTCCGCAAGCACGGCGTCGTCGGCAAGTTCGTCGAGTTCTACGGCGAGGGCGTCGGCTCGGTGCCGCTCGCGAACCGCGCCACCATCGGCAACATGAGCCCGGAGTTCGGCTCGACCGCGGCCATGTTCCCGGTCGACGACATCACCCTCGACTACATGCGCCTCACCGGCCGCTCGGAGGAGCAGCTCGAGCTCGTCAAGGCGTACACGCAGGCCCAGGGCATGTGGCACGATCCGGCGCACGAGCCCGAGTTCAGCGAGTACCTGGAGCTCGACCTCTCGACCGTCGTGTCGTCGATCGCCGGCCCGAAGCGGCCGCAGGATCGGATCGAGCTCACGAGCGCCAAGGACCAGTTCGAGCTCGACCTCAAGAACTACGCCCAGGCCGCGAACCCCGCCCAGGTGAAGGACCAGCAGGGCCGCGAGTTCGAGCTCGACCACGGCGCGGTGACGCTCGCGTCGATCACGTCGTGCACGAACACCTCCAACCCGTCGGTCATGCTCGCCGCCGGTGTGCTGGCGCGCAACGCGGTGGCCAAGGGTCTGAAAGCGAAGCCCTGGGTCAAGACCACGCTGGCTCCGGGATCGAAGGTCGTCACCGACTACTACGAGAAGTCCGGGCTCAGCACCGACCTCGAGAACCTCGGGTTCTACACCGTCGGCTACGGCTGCGTCACTTGCATCGGGAACTCCGGCCCGCTGAACGAGGAGATCTCGCAGGCGGTCAACGACAACGATCTCGCAGTCACCGCGGTGCTCTCGGGCAACCGTAACTTCGAGGGGCGCATCAACCCCGACATCAAGATGAACTACCTCGCGAGCCCGCCGCTCGTGATCGCGTACTCGCTCGCCGGCACGATGGACTTCGACTTCGACACCGAGTCCCTCGGGCAGGATCAGGACGGCAACGAGGTCTACCTCCGCGACATCTGGCCGAACGCGACCGAGGTGCAGCAGATCGCCGACGCCTCGATCGACTCCGACATGTTCACGTCGAAGTACGCCACGGTGTTCGACGGGGACGAGCACTGGACCTCGCTCCCGACCCCCGACGGCAACACCTTCGCCTGGGATGAGAACTCCACCTACGTGCGGAAGGCGCCGTACTTCGACGGCATGCAGCTCGAGCCGTCCCCGGTCACCGACATCACCGGGGCGCGCGTGCTCGCCAAGCTCGGCGATTCGGTCACCACCGACCACATCAGCCCCGCGGGCAGCTTCCGCGCGGAGACCCCGGCGGGTCGCTACCTGGTCGAGAACGGCATCGCGGTCCGCGACTTCAACACCTACGGCTCGCGCCGCGGCAACCACGAGGTCATGATCCGCGGCACCTTCGCGAACATCCGCCTGCGCAACCAGCTGCTCGCCGGCGAGAACGACGGCAAGGGCGTCGAGGGCGGCTTCACCCGCGACTTCACGCTCGAGGGCGGCCCGAAGTCGTACATCTACGATGCCTCGCAGAACTACCAGGAGGCGGGGATTCCGCTCGTGGTGCTCGGCGGCAAGGAGTACGGCTCCGGATCCTCGCGCGACTGGGCGGCGAAGGGCACGAGCCTGCTGGGCGTGAAGGCGGTCATCACCGAGAGCTTCGAGCGGATCCACCGCTCGAACCTCATCGGCATGGGCGTGCTGCCGCTGCAGTTCCCCGAGGGCCAGAGCGCCGACAGCCTGGGGCTCGACGGCACCGAGACCTTCGACATCCAGGGCGTCACGGCGCTCAACGAGGGCGTCACGCCGAAGTCCGTCGCGGTCGTCGCGACGAAGGACGACGGCTCGCAGATCGCGTTCGACGCGGTCGTGCGTATCGACACCCCGGGTGAGGCCGACTACTACCGCAATGGCGGCATCCTGCAGTACGTGCTGCGCTCGCTGGTGTAACGCACCGTTCGCAGCACGAGGGGCCCGGGCATCCGCTCGGGCCCCTCGTGCGTCTGCAGCGCATCTGCACACTGCCTCGATGCAGGTCCGCAGGGGAGGCAGCGCTAGGATTGTGAGATGCTCGCGGCTCGCGAGGCGGACACGACGGAGGGGTGCGAGTGTCGATTCTGGAACGCATTGCAGGTCCTCGTGACCTGGACGCTCTGACGCCGGAGGAGTGCCGCACGCTCGCGGCCGAGATCCGGGAGTTCCTGATCGCGGAGGTCGCCAAGACCGGGGGTCACCTCGGCCCGAACCTGGGAGTCGTCGAGCTCACGATCGCCCTGCACCGCGTGTTCGAATCGCCGCGGGATCCGATCGTCTTCGACACCGGCCACCAGAGCTACGTGCACAAGCTCCTCACGGGCCGCAAGGACTTCTCCGGGCTGCGGCAGCGGGGCGGGCTCGCCGGCTACCCGCAGCGCGCCGAGTCGGAGCACGACATCGTCGAGAGCTCGCACGCCTCGAGCTCGCTGAGCTGGGCCGACGGGATCTCCCGGGCCTTCGCGCGCACGGAGCAGCAGGATCGCCACGTCGTCGCACTCGTCGGCGACGGCGCGCTCACCGGGGGCATGACCTGGGAAGCGCTCAACAACATCACCGACGACAACGATCGAAACCTCGTGATCGTCGTCAACGACAACGGCCGGTCCTACGCACCGACCATCGGCGGCATGGCCCGCTTTCTGAACTCCGTGCGCGTCACGGGCAGCTACCGCGATCTCCAGGAGGGCAGCGAGCGCCTGTTCAGCCGCCTCGGCACGCCGGGCCGCACCGTCTACCGCGCCACCCGCGGCGCCATGCGCGGGCTCGTGAGCCGGGCCTCCGGCAACCAGGACCTCTACGCGAACCTGGACATCAAGTACGTCGGCCCGGTCGACGGGCACGACCTCGAGGCACTCGAGCTCGCCCTGCACCAGGCCAAGGACTATGGGCGCCCCGCCCTCGTCCACGTCATCACCGAGAAGGGCCGCGGCTACGCGCCCGCGGAGAACGACGAGGCCGACCAGTTCCACGCGATCGGCCAGATCGACCCGGGCAGCGGCGAGCCGATCGACGTGGCCTCGGCCGGGCGTTCCTGGACCGCCGTCTTCCGCGAGCGGCTCGTGGAACTGGCCGCCGAGAACGACCGCCTCGTCGCCATCACCGCCGCGATGCTCGCCCCGACCGGGCTCGACGCGATGGCCGAGCGATACCCCGAACGCGTGTACGACGTCGGCATCGCCGAGCAGCACGCCGTCACGAGCGCCGCCGGTCTCGCCTACGGCGGTCTCCACCCCGTCGTGGCCGTGTACGCCACCTTCATGAACCGCGCGTTCGACCAGCTGCTCATGGACGTCGCCCTGCACCGCGCGGGCGTGACCTTCGTGCTGGATCGCGCCGGGCTCACCGGCCCCGACGGCGCAAGCCACAACGGCGTCTGGGACCTCGCGACACTGCAGGTCGTCCCGGGCATCCGGATCGCCTCGCCGCGTGACGAGGCCAGTCTCCGCGAGCTGCTCACCGAGGCCACCGGCATCGAGGACGGCCCGACGGTCATCCGCTACCCGAAGGGCTCCGTCGGCTCGGAGCTCCCGGCGATCCGTCGCACCGACGACGGCGTCGACGTCTTGCACGAGGACGCAGCGCCCGGGGGAGTCCGTGACGTGCTCTTCGTCGCGGTCGGCCCGATGTCACGCGTCGCGCTCGATGCGGCCCGACTCCTCACCGCCCAGGGCATCTCGGCCACCGTCGTCGACCCGCGGTGGGTGGTGCCCGTGGCGGAATCCGTGGTCGAACTCGCACGGTCGCACCGCCTGCTGATCAGCATCGAGGACGGGATCCGGGTCGGCGGGGTCGGCACCCGGATCCGCCAGTCGCTGCGCGACGCGGGCGTGGACACGGCCGTGAGCGAACTCGGCACGCCGGATGCGTTCCCGGATCACGCCACGCGCGCGCAGCTGCTCGCGGACGCGGGACTCACCGCGGAGCAGATCGCAGCGGACGCGGTCGAGCACGTGCGGGGCACCCGCATTCCGATCGCCCGGCCGACACCCGCGGACCTCTGACCGGCATCAGCGACGGAGCCCCTGAGTTCCGGATCTGTTGAGGATCCGGCGCCCAGGGGCTCCGTCAGCTGCGGTGCGCGGTTACTGCGTGCGATCGCCCGCGATGATGGGATCGTGGAACGTGCCGCCGAAGGTGCGCTCGCTCGCTCCGATCCGGTCGAGGTAGGGAGTCGCGCCGCCCGCCTGGAACGGCCAGCCGGCCCCCAGGATCAGGCAGAGGTCGATGTCCTCGGCTGCCGCGACGACGCCCTCGTCGAGCATGATCTTGATCTCTCCGGCGAGCTCGTCTTCGACGCGGCGGAGGATCGTCTCCTCCGAGACCGCCGTCTTCCCGATCGTGACGGCCTTCTTGCCGGCCTTCGAGAGATCCTCGACCTTGCCGAGCTTCGACTTCGAGAGCGGGCCCTCCACCTCGGCCAGGCGGTGCAGGTTCTCAGAGGCGTAGAAGCGCTCCGGGAACGCGGCGACCATGGTGTCCTGCACGTGTGCCGCGACCTTCCACCCGACCAGGTCGATGAGCTCGAACGGTCCCATCGGCAAGCCGATCGGGGCGAGCGCGCGCTCGACGACGGGCATCGGGGTACCCTCGTCCAGGGCGCGGGCCGCCTCGCCCATGACCTTCGCGAGCAGTCGATTCACCACGAACCCGGGGCGATCCGCCGTGATCACGGCGCTCTTGCCGAGCTTCTTCGCGACCGCCATCGCCGTGGCGAGGGTCTCGTCGCTCGTCGACGGCACCCGCACGACCTCGATGAGCGGCATGACCGCGACCGGGTTGAAGAAGTGGAAGCCGACGAGCCGCTCGGGGTGGGCCAGGTTGGCCCCGATCTCCTCGACGGAGAGCGAGGAGGTGTTCGTCGCGAGCACGGCGGTCTCGGAGATGATCGGCTCGATCTCCGCGAACACCTGCTGCTTCACGCCGAGCTCCTCGAACACGGCCTCGATCACCCAGTCGCAGTCGGCGTAGAGTGACTTGTCGGTCGTGCCGCTGACGAGCGCCTTGATCTGGTTCGCATCGTCGGGGGAGAGGCGCCCCTTCTCCTGCATGGTGTCGATCTCACCGCGGATGTAGTCCAGGCCCTTGTCGACCCGCGACTGATCGAGATCGGTGATGAGGACCGGCACGCGCAGCTTCCGAGCGAAGAGCAGCGCGAACTGGCTCGCCATGAGACCGGCCCCGATGACGCCGACCTTCTTGACGGGCTGCGCCAGCTCGCGATCCGGTGCCCCGGCGGGGCGCTTCGCACGCTTCTGCACGAGGTCGAACGCGTAGATGGAGGCCGCGAACTGGTCACCCGAGATGAGCTCAGTGAGCGCGTCGTCCTCGCGCTCGAACCCGCGCACGCGGTCGTTGTCCTTGGCCGCGCTCAGCAGGTCGAGTGCGACGTACGGGGACTTCGCCGCCGTGCCGATCCGCGCCTTGAGCGTGTCGCGGGCGATCTTGATCGCCGCCGGCCACTTCGTCAGCCGCTCCAGCTTGCCGGGTTCGTGGGGGCGCGAGACCGTGACCGAGCCGCTGAGCACACCGTCGGCCCAGGCCACGGAGCGCTCGAGGAAACTCGCCGCACCGAACATCGCATCGAACAGGCCCATGCGGTACGCCTGTTCGGGCTTCAGCATCCGGTTGTTCTTCAGCGGGTTCGAGACGATGATCTCGAGGGCGTTCTCGATGCCGATGAGGTTCGGCACGATCGTCGCCCCACCCCAGCCCGGGATGATGCCGAGGAACACCTCGGGGAACGCGAGCGCGGCCGCCGACGAATCGAGGGTGCGGTAGTCGCAGTTGAGCGCGATCTCCATCGCACCGCCGAGGGCGAGACCGTTCACGAACGCGAAGGAGGGGACCCCGAGGGTGCCGAACTTGCCGAGCACGCGATGGCCGTACTGCGCCATGAGTCGGGCGTTCTCGCGGGTCGCGAGCGTGGAGACCTTCGACAGGTCGGCCCCCGCCGCGAAGATGAACGGCTTGCCCGTGATGCCGACGGCCCGGATCTCACCCGCGGCCGCCCGCGCGGCCTGCGCGTCGAGCACGGTCTCGAGGGCCTGCAGTGTGCGCGGGCCGAGCGTATTCGGACGGGTGTGGTCCCGCCCGTTGTCAAGGGTGATGAGAGCGAGCGTGCCGCCCGACGGCAGTGCGACGTCGCGCACGAACGACTCGGTGATGACCTCGTCGTCGGCTGCGGCGAGCAGCGGGGCGAAATCGATGGTGGTGTAATCAGTCATCGCCGGTTACTTTCCCTTCTTGCCGTCGAAGTGGGGGTTCTCCCAGATCATGGTGCCGCCCTGCCCGAGGCCGACGCACATCGCAGTCACGCCGTAGCGGACGTCGGGGCGCTGCTCGAACTGGCGCGCGAGCTGGATCATGAGTCGCACGCCCGAGGCGGCGAGCGGGTGGCCGAACGCGATCGCGCCGCCCCAGGGGTTGATGCGAGGATCCTCGTCCGAGATCCCGAAGTGATCCGTGAACGAGAGCACCTGCACCGCGAACGCCTCGTTCAGCTCGAAGAGCCCGATGTCGTTGATCGAGAGGCCCGCGCGACGCAGCGCCTTTTCGGTGGAGGGGACGGGACCGAGGCCCATGACCTCCGGCTCGACGCCGGCGTAGGCGAAGCCCACCATGCGCATCTTCGCCCCGAGACCCAGCTCGCGCGCCGTGTCGGCTCCCGCGAGGAGGGAGACGGTCGCCCCGTCGGTGAGGGGCGAGGCGTTCCCGGCGGTGACCCGCCCGTGCGGCCGGAACGGCGTCTTGAGCGTCGAGAGACCCTCCATCGTCGTCTGCGGGCGTCGCCCCTCGTCCTCGGTGGCGAGTCCCCAGCCCGCGGCGGACCGGAGCGCCACCGGCACGAGATCCGCCTGGATGTCGCCGCGATCATAGGCGGCCTGCACCTTGTGCTGGCTCAGCATGCCGAACCGGTCGGCGCGCTCCTTCGTGAGCTCGGGGAACCGGTCGTGCAGCCGCTCGGCCGTGATGCCCATGTTCAGAGCGTCGGGGCTCACGAGCTTCTCCGCCACGAAGCGCGGGTTCGGATCGGCGTCCAGACCGATCGGGTGCCGCCCCATGTGCTCGACACCACCGGCGATCGCGAGATCGTACTGCCCCGCGCCGATGGCGGCGCCCATGAAGGAAGCGACCGTCAGCGCGCCCGCGCACATCCGGTCGAGCGCGAAGCCCGGCACCGAGACCGGGACACCGGCGAGCATGGCGACCGTGCGACCGAGTGTCAGCCCCTGGTCACCCTGCTGGGTGGTGGCCGCGATACCGACGTCGTCGATGCGGTCGAGCGGCAGGGCCGCGTTGCGTTCGATCAGGCCCTCGAGCGCCTTGACCGCTAGATCATCGGCGCGGGTGCCCGCGTACATTCCCTTGTCACCGGCGCGCCCGAATGGGGTGCGGACCCCGTCCACGAACACGACTTCTCTCATTGCGGCCACTTCGCCTCCATCAGGGTTGACTACTGCTGCTCACTCCATCCTAGAGACGGAGTCTCATTGCGGGGAGATGACGTGCGGATTCACCGGCGACCGGGAAGTCACCCGAGGCGTGATTAGACGTTCTCTACAAAAACTGGGGCAAGAATTGGTGCAGTTAGTCCAGCCTGCCAGTCCCGAGCACCGAAGGCCGTGAGACTCCGTGCAATGCCCTCGGGCGAGACGTCCGCCGGCGGACGCCACACGAGTCGACGGACGTGATCCGGGGTGATGAGGTTCTCGGCGGGCATGTGCTGCCGCTCGGCCTCCGCCTCGATCGCCGCGCGCGCCGCCACCAGGCGTGCGGCGGCCTCGGGGTGGCGCTGCGCCCAGCCGCGGTGGTGCGGGATCGCTTCCGGGTCGCGCGGTTTCGGCCCGGGCAGATCCTCGGTCACCTTGCCCCTCCGGATCGCCTCCCACCAACGGTCGATCTCGGTGCGGCTCGCGCGACCGCGGAACGTCTGCAGCCGCGCGAGGTCGTTCTTCGACCGGGGATTCGCCGCGGCGGCGGCGATCACGGACTTGTCGGGGATCAGTCGGCCCGGAGCGACATCGCGCTCCCGCGCGAGTTCGTCGCGCGCGAGCCAGAGCTCTCGGGCGAGCGCCAGCGAGCGCGCAGAGCGGAGCGATGGCCCGTTGGCGAGCTTCCGCCACGGCTCCGCAGCCTTCGCCTTCTCGGGTTTGGTCCGCACCGCCTCGAACTCCTCGGCCGCGTAGCCGAGCTTGCCCTGCTCCTCCAGATCCGCGTGGATCGCATCGCGGAGATCCGGGAGCAGCGCGACGTCGAGCGCGGCGTATTCGAGCCACGACTCGGGCAGCGGCCGCTGCGACCAGTCCGAGGCCGAGTGCGCCTTGTCGAGGCTGATGCCGAGCAGCTGCTCGACGACGGAGCCGAGGCCCACCCGCTCGTACCCCAGCAGTCGCGCGGCGAGTTCGGTGTCGAAGAGCTTCGGGGGATGCAGCTGCAGTTCGTCCAGGCACGGGATGTCCTGGCTGGCGGCGTGGAAGATCCACTCGACACCGTCGAGCGCCACGGCAAGCGGCCGGAAGTCCGAGATCTCGATGGGGTCGAAGAGGAACGTGCCGGCGCCTCGGCGGTAGACCTGCACAAGGTACGCCTCGGATCCGTACCGGAACCCGGAGGCGCGCTCGGCATCGACGCCCGCCGGTCCGTGCCCGGCCGCGATCGCTTCAGCGGCCTGGCGCACCCCGGCGTCGTCGGTGATCATCGACCAGTGGGTTTCGAGCTCCGATTGTTCAACCACGGTGACTATTCTCCTGCAAGTGACTGGCGAGTGCGCTGCGCGGCGATCGAGTCGACGCCCTCCTGATGGGGGAGCCCGGCGAGCAGGCAGAGCAACTCGGACCACGCCTCGGCGTGTGCTGCGACGTCGGTTCCGAGCGGCGTCCAAGAGGCCCGGAGCTCGATCTGGGCGGCGTCGCCCTGGGACTCAAGGGATCCGAATCCGCTCGAGAGTGTTTTGGTCGCGGTGCCGGAGAGGAACGTGTACTCCGCGCCGCGTGAGTCGAGGGCGTCGACCAGCCAGGACCATGCGACATCCGAGATGAACGGATCGACTCCGATCTCGACCTCCAACGGCGCCTGCGCGAAGCAGACGATGCGGAACGGCCCGCCCCACTCGTCCGTCGACTCCGGGTTGTACATCAGGATGATGCGGCCGGCGCCGTAGATCGAGTCGACGCTTTCGCCCTCAGGCACGTCCTCGCCGCCGCGGGAGACTCCGGCCGCCAGAGCGATCGAGTACGGTGCAATGCGCTCGGGTGCGGGGATCTCGCGAGTCCGCAGTTCGCTGCGCAACGTCGCGCCCCGAATCTGATCCGCAGCGACGGCAAATGCCCGAGGCTGCCCCGCGATCGTTGCCATCACATCGGAAACACTAGAGTTTGCGGTGAGGGTGTTGCGGTTGCCACGCCGGTGACCGCCGATGTCGAGGTGAGGTGGCGCATGACGAAGCCCAAGGGACGCGGCCGGATCGCGCGCGCGATCGCGATCGGGGGCGGGCTCGCCGCCCTCGGCGCGGTCGGAGCCCTGGGCGCGGGCGCCACACTCGCCCGGCGCGCCGTCGAGCCGGACCGGCTGGTGGACACGCCCGTCGAGGTGCGCGGCCTGGTCCAGGAGGGGGATCGTACGCTGATCGTGCTCCGCGGTGAGCAGGCCGATCTTCCCGGGCAGTACTCCTTCGTCTTCGACGGACCGGACGGCCACGCGCGGCTCGGACCGGTGCTGGACGAGCGCTCCGACGACGTCATCCGGGAGGTGCTCTCGGTCGAGCGTGGAGACCTGCGCGTGGGGGCGCGGGGCAGGATCACCGGCTGGTGGTTCACGGAGCCCGAGCAACTGGGGCTCCGGGTCGAGCGGATCAGCTATCCGACCGAGCTCGGACCGGCGGAGGCCTGGATCATCCACCCCCGGCGCGCGCGGAAGCGCCGCTGGGCCGTCCACGTCCACGGCCGCGGTGCGCCCCCCGAGGAGACGCTGCGCGGCATCGCGCCGCTCGCCCGCGCGGGCATCACGAGCCTCGTGATCAGCTACCGCAACGACCCCGGAGCGCCGATCGGTGCGCATCGTCGATACGGGATCGGGATCGCCGAGAGCCGCGACGTGGACGCGGCGATCGCGGAGGCACTGCACCGCGGGGCCGAGCGGGTCACCCTCTTCGGCTGGTCGATGGGCGGCACCGCGAGCCTGATCGCAGCGACCGGGGGCGCGCACACGCGTGTGATCGACGGCCTGATCCTCGACTCGCCCGCGGTCGACTGGGCGGCACTGCTCAGATACCACGCGTCGCTCTTCCACGCGCCGCGATCCGTCGCGAACATCGGTATCCGACTGCTCGACACCGGGCTGATCCGCGGCGGCGAGCCCGACGGCATCGACTTCACGCGTCTGACCCCCGATGCGTTCGCCGAGCGCCTCCAGATCCCGGTCCTGATCCACGCGAGCACCGGAGACACCTTCGTTCCCTGCGCGGGTTCCGAGCGGCTCGCGGAGCTGCGCCCGGACGTCGTCCAGCTCCGGCTCCAGACCCGGGGCGAGCACGTGCGGCTCTGGAATGTCGCCCCGGAGCCGTGGGAGCGGGTGACCGAGGAGTTCGCCCGCGCGATCCCGCACCCGCCCTGGCGCGGGGCGTAACGCTCGGGGCATCGGCGATACACTAGCTGCGATGCCACACGACACTCAGCACAGCGCCGCGCGACTCGTCGACCGCAGCCCCAGCATTTCCGGCACCGAACTCGTTGCGACCCTCGTGCCGCCGCCGCAGTTCGATCACGCGACGTTCGATTCGTACCGGCCCGACCCGGAGTACCCCTCCCAGGCCGAGGCCCGCGACGTGCTCCGCGCCTTCGCCGAACCTGAGGCTCCGGTCGCGCGCGGCGGCCTGTTCGGCTTCGGCCGCAAGAAGGCTCCCGAACCGCAGACCGCCGCACCGACCAAACCCGGCGTGTACCTCGACGGCGGGTTCGGCGTGGGCAAGACGCACCTGCTCGCCGCGACCTGGCACGCGACGGCCGGGCGGAAGTACTTCGGCACGTTCATCGAGTACACGGCGCTCGTGGGTGCGCTCGGCTACAACGGTGCGGTCGGCGTGCTGCAGGGCGCCCGCCTGATCTGCATCGATGAGTTCGAGCTCGACGACCCGGGCGACACCATGCTCATGACCCGGCTCATCAAGGACCTCACGTCCACCGGCTCGCGCATCGTCGCGACGTCGAACACCCCGCCCAACGCCCTGGGCGAGGGGCGCTTCGCGGCCGCCGACTTCATGCGTGAGATCCAGGCGATGTCGGATCGCTTCACGACCATCCGGATCGACGGGGTCGACTACCGCCAGCGCGACCTCGAAGGCGACGCTGTCGCGCTGAGCGACGAGGCGTATCGTTTCACCCTCGCCGACGTCGTGTCATCGGGGGAGCGGATGACCGACGACGACTTCAGCGCGCTCGTCGCGCACCTCGCCACCGTGCACCCGTCCAGCTACGTCGGCATGCTCGACGGTGTGCAGGTGATCGGTCTGCGCGACGTGCACGAGCTCACCGACCAGTCCGCGGCGCTGCGATTCGTCGCCTTCATCGACCGCGTCTACGACGCGCAGATCCCTATCCGCGCGACGGGCACGCCACTCACCACCATCTTCGGCGGAGGCATGATCGACGGCGGCTACCGCAAGAAGTACCTGCGCTGCATGTCCCGACTCAACGCGCTGACCTCCAGCGGGCCGGCGCTGTGAGTCCCCGCGGCAACGGAGTCCTGGACTTCCTGCAGTCCTTCGTCACCGCATTCTCACGCAGCCGCCGCGCGGCTTCCAGTCGACCTCCCGCACCGCAGCCGGCCACGCGCGCGTCCGGGGACGCCGACGAGCCCAGTCCGGGGCAGTCCGGCGACGGCGCGACCCGGGACCTCTCGGCAGACGAGATCCGGCACCTCCGGCCGAGCTACCAGCCGGCGCCCGACGGTGATCCCGATCCCGGAGAGGTCGTCTGGACCTGGGTGCCCTACGAGGAGCACGACGGCCGCGGCAAGGATCGGCCCGTGCTCATCATCGCCCGCATCGACGCGCACACGACGGCCGGCTGCGCCCTCAGCACGAAGCAGCACCGCGACTTCGTGAGCGTCGGCACGGGCGGGTGGGACTCGCAGGGTCGCACGAGCTATCTCGCGCCGGATCGGATCCTGCGCATCGCGGACGCCGGCATGCGGCGCGAGGGTCATGTGCTCCCGAAGGATCGGTTCACACGCGCGATCGACGCGGTCGCGCAGGTGCACCGGCTGCAGTGGTAGCCGGCCCCGTCACCGCCGGGTGAAGGTGAGGTGCGTCACGCCGCTCGGTGTGGTCACCGAATCGACGTCGTAGCCCGCTTCGAGTCCCTCGAGACCGTCCCAGAGCCGGACCCCGCGGCCGAGCAGGATCGGCACCTGCACCACGTGGAGGTGATCCACGAGCCCGGCGGCCAAGAACTCCCGGACCATGGTCGGTCCGCCGCCGATCCGGACGTCGAGACCCCCCGCTGCCGCGAATGCTGCGTCGAGGGCCTCCGCCGGAGTGGCCGAGAGGAAGTGGAACGTGGTGCCGCCGGACATCTCGAGCGGCGGCTTCGGGGTGTGCGTGAGCACAAAGGTCGGGGTGCGGAACGGCGGCTCCTCACCCCACCAGCCGCGCCACTCGGGATCCTGCTGCCATCCCGGAGGGCCGAACTTGTTCGCCCCCATGATCTCCGCGCCGATGCCCTCGAAGCTCTGCGCGGCGAAACGGTCGTCGGGATCTGACGCCGCCGACACCTCCTGACGCTCTCGATCGCCGCTCAGCCCCTGGAACGTCGCGGTCGGGAAGAACCACTCCATGAGGCGCATCCCCGCGTGCCCGAAGGGGGTGTCGAGCGACTGGCCCTCCCCGGTCGCGAAGCCGTCGAGCGACACGGCGATGTTGTGCACTCGGGCGAGTGGCATGGGGGCTCCTTCGGGACGCGGGTGGTGGGTAGGCGGGGCGTCAGCGGACCGTGCAGAACGGGTGGCCGACGGGATCGAGGTAGACGCGGAACCCCTCGTGGGTCTCGAGCGCCCTGGCACCCAGTGCGAGGAGCTGCTCGTGCGCCGCGTCGAAGTCGTCGACCGCGATGTCGAGGTGCAGCTGCTGATCGCCGTCATCGCTCGGCCAGGCCGGCGCGACGTAACCGGTGGAGTGCTGGAAGCTCACGCGACCGCCGTTTTCCGGGAGCACCAGATCGATCCACTCGTCGTCGGGTTCGATGCGACCACCGAGGATGGCGCGGTAGAACTCCGCCAGTTCGGGCGGGTCGGGGCAATCCAGCACCACGGCGTGCAGGCGACCGATCATGGCGGAGCTCCTCTGCTCGGGATCCGGGGCCACGTGGGCGCGAGTGCTGCAGCGAGCGACGCGGCCGGTGATCCCATCGTGCCACCCTCGGGGCGCTCCCGCCACCGGTGTCAGTCGTCGAGGTGGGCGTACCTGGCTCGGAAGCCGCAGAAGACGCCGTAGGTGAGGAACCCGAAGCCGATGATCGCGACCAGGAGATTGCCGAACGGGAGCGCTCGGATCGACTCGATCGCGGCATCGAGCCCGCCCGCCTGCTCGGGATCCCGCTGCACGGCCGCAACGACGATCAGGGTCCCGACGACCACAAGCGCGACGCCCTTCGCGATGAACCCGACCACCCCGAGCGCCGAAATGGCATGCCCCGCCGCCCCCGGGGGCAGATCGATTTGCTTGCGGTAGCTGCGACGGCAGCCCATCACCACCCAGACCACCCCGCCGATCCCGATCCCGATACCGACGACCCCCAGCACCACCCACCCACCGGGCATCTCGAGCAGCTCCCGGCTCGCGTCCTGCACCGTCTGATCCGGATCGGGTCGCGCGCCGAGCGCCACGACGGCCGCGACGCCCGCCATCACGAGGAAGACGAGCGCCTGCCCCCACTCGGCGGTGCGCCGCGCCCAGCGCTTGCGTCGGTCGGAGATCCGGAGCGCGAGGCCGTGCACGGCGTGGAAGGCGCCGAGCGCCGCGAGCAGCGCCGCGATCGCCCAGAGTGCGACGAAGCCGAGCGGCGCCGACCCGATCGCGACGAGCGCGCCCGCTTGATCCGACTCGCCGCGCCCCCGCCACGCGATGATCAGCGCGAGCACCCCGATGAGCACGTGCAGCACGCCGTTCGCCACGTACCCGCCGCGGGCGAGTCGGCGCAGCGGCGTGGCGTCGTCGGCGCTGCGCGCGGCGGACTTAACGGGATTCGTCACGCGCTAGTTGACGGGCGACTCGGACATGAAGACCCCGAGGAAGGCCAAGGCGAAGATGAAGATGGCGATCCCGAGCAGCGCGCAGAGCGCTCCGATGACGAGGCCGGTGATCGCCGGTCCCTTGGGCTGCCGCTTCCGCAGCGCCACGATCCCGAGCACGACGGCGATGACGCCGACCACGACCCCGGTCCACATGGCGGCCGCTCCGAGCTCCGACGCGAAGAACAGCACCACCGCGGCGAGGCTCACGAGTCCGGCGATCAGCGCCGAGAGGGCGATGCCCCGGCCTGCGGCGGGGGTACCTGCGGAGGTGTCGGTCACGGGCGGTCTCGTTTCTCGAGGCTGAACGGGTTGCCCTCATGCTATCCGGACGGTACTCGAATTCGTGGTTGACTGGAGGCATGGCGAGAACCGTGGTCTTCAGTGTCGGTGTCCATGAACCCCACGAGGTCGCGTTGCGCATCGCCGGCATCCGCAACCGCGTCACGATCACCGTCGACGGTGTGCTCGCGATCGACAGCGGCGGCAACCTCGGGATCGTGATGCCCAACGTGTTCGACCTGGAGATCGGGTGGCTGGAGAAGCACATGGTCTCCGTGCGACTCATCGCGCAGCAGGTCATCGACGGGGGAGCGAAGTACATCGACGTGTTCATCGACGGGAGATTCGCCTTCCGGCACGACTGGTGATCGCCAGCGTCGCGTCGACGCCGCCGGCGGCGTATCCCGAAACGCAAAAAGACCCGGCCGAAGCCGGGTCTTCATCGTGCGCGATACTGGGATCGAACCAGTGACCTCTTCCGTGTCAGGGAAGCGCGCTACCGCTGCGCCAATCGCGCCTGTACAGGCTATTCAGTTGTTCAGCGAGGTGGCGACGGGATTCGAACCCGTGTATACGGCTTTGCAGGCCGCTGCCTCGCCTCTCGGCCACGCCACCGGAGTGGTTGATACCACGAGTGGCCCGGCACGCCGTCCCACTAGAGCGGATGACGAGATTCGAACTCGCGACCCTAACCTTGGCAAGGTTATGCGCTACCACTGCGCCACATCCGCTTGTGCACGTTTCCGTGTACTCGAATGACTATAGGGGAGGGTGACCCGGGGGCGCAAATCGGAGCGGGACGCTCGGGCGCGCCGGGCCGCAGCGAGCGGAATCTCCTCGCGGTTTCGCCGAAATTCATTCCGAGCGAGGGTGCGCGCGGATACTGTGGATCTATGGCTTCGAAGCTGCGCACGAGGGCCACACGCTCTCTGGGCTGTCTCGTCATCCTCCTCCTGCTGGCTGCCGGTGCCGTGGCGTTCATGCATCGTCAAGCCATCCAGGATCACTTCCGGGCGTGGGGGTTCGATCCCTCGCCGCGGACCGTGGAGGTCATGGACGAGCTCCAGCTCACCAGCACCGGCGAGCGGATCTTCCTCGCCTCGCGACCGACGGTCGACGGGAGCCAGCTCTTCAACGAACAGTGCGCGGACGTGGACCACTCGGAGGAGGGCCACGTGCTGGGCTGCTTCTCGGGCGACCGGATCCACCTGTTCGACGTGCCCGACGAGCGTGTGCAGGGGATCGTCGAGGTCACCGCGGCGCACGAGGTGCTGCACGCCGCCTATGCGCGCATGAGCGAGAGCGATCGGGCGTCGCTCGCCGAGCGACTGCGGAACACGTTCGATGTGCTGAGCCTCGAGCACCCGGAGCTCGCGGAGCGCATGGCCGTCTACGAGCACCTCTCCGACGCCGCGTTCGCGAACGAGCTGCACTCCGTCCTGGGCACCGAGGTGCACGACCTGCCCGACTGGCTGGAGCAGCACTATGCGCAGTGGTTCACCGATCGCGCCGCGCTCGTCGGGCACTTCGACGCCTACCACTCGGTCTTCATCGAGCTCCGCGACCAAGCCGATGCGCTCGAGGCGGAGATGAGCGCGCTCCGAAGCGACGTCGAGCAGCGCAATCTCGCCTACGACCAGGCGGTCGAGCAGTTCAACGCCGATGCGGCCGACTTCCGCGCGCGCAACGAGCGCTTCGAGTTCTCCGAGCAGCCCGACGAGTTCGCGCGCATCCGCGACGAGCTCGAGGTGCGGCGCACCGACCTGCAGGCCACCCTCGAGGCGCTGCAGGCCGACATCGATCGCTACAACGGGCTGCGGGATCAGCTCACCGAACTGAGCCAGCTCAGCTCGGAGCTCGAGCAGCAGCTCAACAGCGATCTCGCGCCGGTCACGACACGCCCGGACGAGTCGGCGTGATCGCCCCTGAGCGCGGGGCGGGCGGGCCCGATTTCTTTCCCGACCCTCGTTCCGTGTAGGATCAATCCGGTTGGTGGGAAGCCCGAGGCTCCCCGCACACGGGCGATTGGCGCAGTTGGTAGCGCGCTTCCTTCACACGGAAGAGGTCATCAGTTCGAGTCTGGTATCGCCCACTCTCTCCGAAACAAGCACGATCGAGGGCGGTGGACCGCGAGTGTTCCCCACCTTCGAGGTCGTCTGGACGATCCTGTTCGTCGTCCACTTCGGCCTGGCCCTGCTCGCGATCCTCTCGCTGAGCAAACTCGCCCCCGGCCTCAGCGCCGCGACCTGCGCCCGGTGGGCGCTCTTCTGCATACTGGTGCCGGTGGTCGGGAGCATCTGCTGGTTCCGCATCGGACGGCCGAAGCTCGCCGCACGGACCACGGACGACGAGACCCAGTAGGATTGGGACGTCGAAACCCCGGGACGAGGGCGATGCCGAGATTCCTCGGAGCCCCGCGTCCCTCCGCCGTGAAGGAGTGTGCCCTGTGGCAGACGGATTCTCCCTGTTTACCGATCGATCCATCGTCGCCATGCGCGTCAACGGAGAACTGCGGGACCTCGCCGCAGAGGTGACGGAGACCGACACGGTCGAACCGGTGAGCGTCGAGTCGCCCGACGGCCTGAACATCCTCCGCCACTCCGCGGCCCACGTATTGGCCCAGGCGGTGCAGCAGATCAACCCCGAGACCACACTCGGCATCGGCCCGCCCATCACCGACGGGTTCTACTACGATTTCGACCCCGCGGAGCCGTTCACGCCCGAGGACCTGAAGGCGATCTCCGCGCAGATGCAGAAGATCGTGAAGCAGGGCCAGCGCTTCGTGCGCCGCGTGGTGACGGAGGACGAGGCGCGGGCGGAGCTCGCGAACGAGCCCTACAAGCTCGAGCTCATCGGTCTCAAGGGCGGCAACACCGGCGACGACAACGAGAACGTCGAGGTCGGCGGCGCCGAACTCACCATCTACGACAACGTCGATCCCAAGACCGGCGAGGTGTGCTGGAAGGATCTCTGCCGCGGCCCCCACGTGCCGAACACGCGCGTGCTGGGGAACGGCTGGGCGCTCATGCGGAGCGCCGGCGCGTACTGGCGCGGCAGTGAGGCGAACCCGATGCTGCAGCGCATCTACGGCACGGCCTGGCCCACGAAAGACGAGCTGCGCGCGTACCAGACCCGCCTCGAAGAGGCCGCGAAGCGCGATCACCGGAAGCTCGGCGTCGAGCTGGATCTCTTCAGCTTCCCCGACGAGATCGGGTCGGGACTCGCCGTGTTCCACCCGAAGGGCGGGATCATCCGGCACGAGATCGAGTCCTACATGCGGGACGAACTCCTCCGGAACGGCTACGAGGTGGTGAACAGCCCGCACATCACGAAGGGGTCGCTCTTCGAGACGAGCCAGCACCTCAACTGGTACAAGGACGGCATGTTCCCGGCGATGCACCTCGACGAGGTCGTCGACGCCGAGGGCAACGTGACGAAGCAGGGCCAGGACTACTACCTGAAGCCGATGAACTGCCCGTTCCACAACCTCATCTTCCGGGCGCGCGCACGGAGCTACCGCGAGCTGCCGCTGCGTCTCGCCGAGTTCGGCACGGTGTACCGCTACGAGAAGAGCGGCACCCTCTCCGGACTCACCCGCGTGCGGGGGCTGACGCAGGACGATGCGCACATCTACGTCACCGACGAGCAGGTGAAGGACGAGATCAAGCGCCAGCTGGACTTCGTCTTCGCGACCCTTCGCGCCTACGGGCTCAACGACTTCTACCTGGAGCTCTCGACGCGCGACCCCGAGAAGTCCGTGGGGTCCGACGAGCAGTGGGAGGTCGCGACGGAGACGCTCCGCCAGGTCGGTGAGGAATCGGGGCTCGAACTCGTCGCCGATCCGGGTGGCGCCGCCTTCTACGGCCCCAAGATCTCGGTGCAGGCGCGCGACGCGATCGGGCGCACCTGGCAGTTGTCGACCGTGCAGCTCGACTTCAACCAGCCCGAGCTCTTCGAGCTCGAGTACACGGCCTCCGATGGCACCCGGAAGCAGCCGGTGATGATCCACCGCGCACTGCTCGGCTCCGTCGAGCGCTTCTTCGCGATCCTGCTCGAGCACTACGCGGGTGCCTTCCCGGTCTGGCTCTCCCCGGTGCAGGTGGTCGGGATCCCGGTCGCCGAGCAGTACGGCGAGTACCTCGACGGTGTCGTGGCGCAGCTCCGCTCGCGGGGGGTGCGCGCGGAGGTCGATCACAGCGACGACCGCATGCCGAAGAAGATCCGCACCCACACCAAGGCCAAGATCCCGTTCCAGCTCATCGCCGGAGAAGAGGATCGTGCCGCCGGGGCCGTCAGCTTCCGGTTCCGCGACGGCACGCAGCTCAACGGCGTGCCCGTGGACGAGGCGATCGAGCGCATCGTGCGGGCCATCGAGACGCACGAGCAGGTGTCCACCGCGTGGACGGAGTAGAGGATCTCGGGTCGACCGCTGCCGTCGGGGAGCCCGACGGCATGCAGCGCCTGTGGGTGCCGCACCGGATGGTCTACGTCGCCGATCAGCATCAGCCCGATCACCACGACTGCCCGTTCTGCGAGGCGCCGGCCCGCAGCGACGCCGACGCGCTCATCGTCGCGCGCGGGGAGACCGCGTACGTGCTGCTGAACCTCTTCCCCTACAACAGCGGGCATCTGCTGGTGTGCCCCTACCGGCACGTCTCGATGTACGACGAGGCCACACCGGAGGAGGTCGCGGAGATCGCAGCCCTCACGCAGACGGCCATGCGGGTCGCTCGCGAGGTGCTCGGCTGCCACGGTTTCAACATCGGGATGAATCAGGGGCAGATCGCCGGGGCCGGCGTCGCGGCGCACCTGCATCAGCACATCGTGCCGCGCTGGGAGTCCGACGCCAATTTCTTCCCGATCATCGCGCAGACGAAGGCGCTGCCGCAGCTCCTGGGCGACGTTCGCGAGTCGCTCGCGGCCGCGTGGCCGCATCCGTAGCGGTCCGAACCCGTCCCGGGTCGCCTCCGGCCTGAGCTTCAGGCCCACCGACCGACCCGACCCCTAGACTCGACGTAGCCATCCATACACTGCAGAAAGAGGAGCTCCCGTGTCCGGACACTCCAAATGGGCGACGACCAAGCACAAGAAGGCGATCATCGACAGCCGCCGTGCGAAGGCGTTCGCCAAGTACATCAAGAACATCGAGGTCGCGGCGCGCATCGGCGGCGCCGACCTCGCCGGGAACCCGACGCTCGCCGACGCGGTGCACAAGGCCAAGAAGAACTCGGTCCCCGGCGACAATATCGACCGCGCGATCAAGCGCGGCGCGGGGCTCGACGGGGACGCGGTCGAGTACATCACCATCATGTACGAGGCCTACGGTCCGAACGGCGTGGCCCTCATGATCGAGTGCCTCACCGACAACAAGAACCGCGCGGCCGCTGAGGTGCGCACCGCGCTCAGCCGCAACGGCGGCACCCTGGCCGACCCGGGCAGCGTCGCCTACAACTTCGCGCGCAAGGGCGTCATCACCGTGCCCGCCGAGGGCACGACCGAGGACGACGTGCTCACGGCGGTGCTGGAGGCCGGCGTGGAGGAAGTGAACCCGACCCCGAACGGCGAGGCCTTCGAGGTCATCACCGACGCGTCGGATCTCGTCGCCGCGCGCACCGCGCTCGTCGAGGCCGGCATCGACTACGACTCCGCGGACGCCGAGTTCGTGCCGAGCCTCAAGGTCGAGGTCGACGCCCCCACCGCGCGCAAGGTGTTCGGAATCATCGACGCACTCGAGGACAGCGACGACGTGCAGAACGTGTTCTCGAACTTCGACCTGACCGCGGAGGTCCAGGCGGAGCTCGCCGAAGACGACTAGTCCCATGCGGATCCTCGGGATCGACCCCGGGCTCACGCGTCTCGGCATCGGGATCGTGACGGCCGGTGCCGGGCGGCGCGTCACCTTCGAGCACGTCGAGGTGATGCGGAGCCCGGCGGACGCGAGCACTCCCGCGCGCCTGCACCTGCTCGGGTCTGGGATCCAGCGACTGCTCGACGGCGAGGCGCCCGATGCGATCGCCCTCGAGCGCGTGTTCGCGCAGCAGAACCTGCCGAGCGTCATGGGCGTCGCGCAGATCAGCGGGGTCGTGATGTTCCTCGCGGAACAGCGCGGGATCCCCGTGGCGCTCTACACGCCGAACGAGGTGAAGGCGCAGGTCACCGGCTACGGTGCAGCGGACAAGGCGCAGGTCACGACGATGGTGACCCGGTTGCTCCGGCTCGGTGCGCCGCCGAAGCCGGCCGACGCGGCCGACGCCCTGGCGCTCGCGATCACCCACGCGTGGCACCTGGGGCGCGGCGGATCGGCGGATCGCATCGGCCGCGGCCCGGCACCGGCGGGGGAGACCCCGGCGCAGCGGGCCTGGCGCGAGGCCGAGCAGAAGTCCGGAGCGCGGCGCGGACCCAGGTCCTAGGATCCGTACGGCCCGAACCCCACGCAGGGAAGTACTCGCCGTTCCGGGATCGTTCGACGGCAAACCGTACGTATCACGACGAGCGAAACTACGGCGTGCACCGTGCACCACTACCGAGGACACGACGAGCGGTGCGACACTTTCCGCTGAGCGAACGACTCCGTTCGCGCGCTCGATTCGGGGTGTCAACGCCCTTCCGGTCCGAGCACCGGGGGGACTGCCGGTGTCAGCGGTTCGCTGGCGTGCCCATGCGGCCCCGAGTGCTCCTCCGCCTCGCACCCTCTCAAGGAGTCCGCTATGTCACGTCTCAGCTCGGTATGGACCGCGTGTGCCGCCCTCCTCGGCGCACTGGCCCTGATCCTCGTCGCGTCGGTTCCGGCCGGCGCGCTCGACACGGGCCCCCGGGGTGGGAATACCGGCGTGCTGAGCACGAGTCTGGTCGCGAAGAACGCGACGGTGTTCGCGGGTGACGCCCTCGTCTACGAGGCGAACGTGAGCTGCTCCGCTCCGGACCAGTGCCTCGAGGTGAGTCTGCGCTTCTCACCCCCGCCCGGAGCGACGCCCGGCGCTCTCGGCACTGTGAACACACTCGGCGGATCGGGCGCGGTCACACAGCACGCCGACGGCTCCGTCAGCGTGCACTTCAGCTCGGTGCCGGCCGGGGTCACCACCCAGCTCGTCATCTCCTGGCCCACCGAGAACTACACGACGGATCCGGGCCCGCAGCCCATCACGATGACGGTCGCGCAGCCCGGCGCGCCGGACGAGACCCGCGACGCGAGTATCGCGCTCGTGGCGTCGAGCGAGCTCACCCTGGCGAAGACGGGCCCCGCCGATACGCGGCCGAACGAGGAGTACACGTACCTGCTGACGTACGGCCTCACCTCGCCGGACGCGGCCGGGAATCACGGATCGCTGGGATACACCGAAGGGACACTCGTCGATCCCCTTCCTCCCGAGGCGGAGTTCGTCCGGGCCAGTCACGGCGGCACCTATGACGGGGGAGCGCACTCGGTCAGCTGGGATCTCGCGACCATCAGCGTGAGCACCACGGTCACGGTCACCGTGCGCTTTCCCACCGTGCACGACGCGCCGGTCACGAACACCGCCACGTTGAGCGGTCGGCAGCACGGAACGACGACCACGACGTCGGTGTCGTCGTCGTCGCCCGTCGTCGTCGCCGACGTCGCACCGTTCACCAACACCTCGGTGCGAAAGCTCGGCACCCCGCTCATCACCGACCATGAGCAAACCTTCCGGTTCGAGGCCACCAACTATGGCAACACGACCATGGATCTCACGATCTCGGACCCCATTCCTGCGGGCCTGAATGTGACCTCGGTGAATCGCGGCTACTACGAAGCCGCCGTCGGTGCCGGGAGTACCGTGGAGTTCTTCTACGCGGACGGCAGCTCGAGCGGCCCGCTTGATTTCGTCACCGCAGCGGTCGACGTCCCTCCCGGACACGCTCGAGTCGTTCGGATCGACTTCAGCATCCTCGATGTCCCGGTCGGCGCCACAGTCAGCCCCCAACTCGTCTCCACTGGCGATTGGGCCGCACTCGGCGACGCATCCACGATCACCAACTGCGGCTTGGTCGTGTCCAACGGCGTGGATTCCACCGAAGCCTGCGGCACCATCCAGGTGTCACCGGTCGAGACCCCCGAACCGACGATTTCGAAGAGCGCAACGCAGGCGCCGGTCGCGCCCGGCGGGACGATCACCTGGACACTGTCACTCGGGAACACGAGCACCGCCACGCCGTGGTTGCCGCTCCTCATCGATGACATCCCGAATCAGCTGACCTACGTCGACGGCTCCTTCACATCGTCGCCTGCGAACGACGATGAGTGCCCGGTCGCCGAAGATTTCGAGGAGGAGCGGCTCGACGGTTTCGACGCCGCGCGTGCCACACCCTTCGCCTCGGGCGCGCGCGACACGAGCGTTCGGTGGACCTACCGGGGGAGCACCGGGGTGCCCACGGCCTCGACGTCCCGCACCTGCGATTACCACTACGACACCACCGTGAACCCGGGTGCCCCCTCGGGCTCGTACACGGGCGATTCGTATCGGAGCGACTACCGCGGAAATGTCGTCACCGCCTTCGACCGTGATGTCCGGATCCCGCTCGGCGAGGCGAACTGGATCATCGACGCGGGCGACGGAGACGGAGACGGAGACGTCACCGAGCTCGCACCCCGGGCCGGAGCCTCCTTCACGCTCGATGACACCGCAGCTGCCTGGATCGAGAAGCACGTGTCCGGCGATCTCGATGCCGGCACCTGGTTCGCGTCGGCGGAACCGCGCGGACACGAGGAGAATGTCGCAACGGTGCGCACCGGGGGCACCGTCTCGTATCGGGTCACCCTGGGCAACCTGGGCAACCGCGACCTCCGGGAGCTGGTGGCGTACGACCTCCTCCCCAGCCCGGAAGCGCCGGGTGTGACCAATGGTCGCTACGGGCAGGACCCGAGCGGGGGCGCAAACGAGTGGACTCCGCTGATGACCGGCCCGATCGTGTCCGATGCACCGTCTCTCGTCGTGTCGTACTCCGAGGAGACCGATCCCTGCCGGCCCGAGATGGACAATTCGAACGCCCGTTCGGCGCCGTTCCACTGCGACGGCACCCTCGGAGACTCCTGGGTGTCCGCGGATCAGGTAGCCGACTGGTCGGCGATCCGCTCGCTGAGGTTCGACTTCGGCGATCGGGACTTCGCGGGCGGCGAGCACGAGGACATCGAATGGACGATGGCCGCTCCCGGCGCACTCGCCGACGGCGATCCCGTGCAGGGCGGGGAGCGCACCTGGAACCGCGTGGCGGTGTCGGCGGTGCAGAACGCCGACGGCTCCGACATGCTCGCCGCAGAAGCACCCTGGGTCGTCGCGCAGCTCCGCCTCGGTGATGACGAGACCACCGGTCCGGACCCGGGCACCGATGCGTCACCCGGTCCCCAGGGCGATCACGGCGTCTCGCCGGACACCGGGTCGCTCTCGGGGCCCGATCAGCACTCCACGACGCTGGAGCGCACCGGCGCACCGTCGTGGGGGACGATCCTCGCAAGCGCGCTCACCGTCATCGCTCTCGGCGCGATCCTGATGCTCTGGCGCCGGCTCCGGAGCGCACCGCGAGGACGTTCGCTGGGGTGACCGGGCTCCCTCAGCCGCGACGACCCGGCGGTGCGCTCGATGGTCCGTCCGGCGCGTTCTGGTCAGGGCCCGGCGGGCGCTCCTCACCATCGGGTGGCACCTCCCCGATCAGGGTGATCGGCAACGTGATCGTGCCCGTGTGCAGAGCCTCCTCGATCACTTCCTCGACCTGGCGCTGACGGCGCAGCCGCAGGCGACTCAGCGCGCGCTGCTCCGGCAGGCTCCACCCGAAGCGCACGGCGAGCAGGCGGAGCACGGCCGTGACAATCACGCAGGCGATCCCGGCCGCGAACACCGGCACCCCGAACGCGAGGAGCGCGATGAGCACCGACACCCCCACGAGGCTCGCGACGGCGTAGAGCGACCCCACGTGCATGAGCGCGATGGGGATGTTCAGCATGAGGTCGCGGAGCACACCGCCGCCCACGGCAGAGACGGTGCCGATGAACAGCGAGGGCACCACCGGCAGCCCCATCGACAGCGCTTTGGTGGTGCCGATGGCACCGAACAGGCCGATGCTCAGCGCGTCGAGCGCGGTGATGACCGGGTCGACCTTCTGCAGGAGTCGCGGGAGCAGCATGCCGATGAACGCGGCACCCGTGGCCACCACGAGGTACAGGTTCTCCGAGAAGGCCGCGAGCGGCACGCCCAGCAGCACGTCGCGCAGGATGCCGCCGCCGATCCCGGACGCGATGCCGATGATCGCGACCCCCAGGAGGTCGATCCGTTTGAAGCCGGCGGCGAACATCGCACCCTGCAGACTGCCCACGCCGACCGCGATGAGGTCTACGGGGAGCGGGGTCCGGAAGGTTTCGTCGAGCACCCCGCCATTGTCCCGCATCGCGCCGTCGGCCGCACGGTCGCAGCGCAACGTAGGTGGCGTGGGGGATACTGGGGACGTGCCCCTGTATCGCGACGAAGGTGTGGTCATCCGCACCCACAAGCTGGGTGAGGCCGACCGCATCGTCACCCTGCTCACCCGCGGGCGCGGCCTCGTGCGAGCCGTCGCGAAAGGGGTCCGGCGCACCTCCTCGAAGTTCGGCGCGCGCCTCGAGCCGTTCATGGTCGCAGACGTGCAGTGCTTCGAGGGGCGAAGCCTCGACACGATCACGCAGGCCGAGACGATCGGAGCCTTCGGCCCCGCGATCAGCGCCGATTACGATCGCTATCGTGCCGGCAGTGTGATCGTGGAGACCGCCGAGCGGATCGCCGAGGGCGGCCCCTCCCGCGCGCAGTACGCCCTGCTGGCCGGCGCGCTCCGCACCCTCGCCGCCGCCCGGATCCCCGCCGAGCTCGTGCGCGACGGGTATCTGCTGCGCGCCATGGGGCTCGCGGGCTGGACCCCGGGGTTCGACGCCTGCGTGCGCTGCGGCGCGGCCGGGCCCCACACGGTCGTCGCCGTGCAGCTCGGCGGAGTGGTGTGCGAGGACTGCCGCGTGCCCGGCTCGCCGCGGCTCGACCCCGGCAGCATCGCCCTCCTCGCCGCGCTGCTCGCGGGCGACTGGGATGCGGCCGTTGCGTCCTCCGACCGCGAGCGCGGCCAGGCGGCCGGGATCGCCGCGGCGCACACCCAGTGGCACCTCGAGCGCGGCCTCCGCTCGTTCACCGGTCCGCGGGCCTAAACTGACAGCCATGCCCACCGCCCCCAGCGCCCTCGTGCCCGTCGACTGGACCGGCGCGCAGCCGCCGCGCTTCGCCGGCCCGGCCCCCGCCCACGTCGCGATCGTGATGGACGGCAACGGCCGCTGGGCCAATCGCCGCGGGCTGTCTCGGGTCGAGGGCCATCGGATGGGGGAGCAGGCGCTGCTCGACGTCGTCGCCGGTGCGATCCAGGCGGGGGTGACGCACCTCAGCGTCTACGCATTCTCGACCGAGAACTGGCGCCGGTCGCCCGACGAGGTGCGCTTCCTGATGGGCTTCAACCGCGACGTGCTGCGCCGCCGTCGCGAGCAGCTGGACGCCTGGAACGTCCGCATGCGCTGGGCGGGACGACGCCCCCGGCTCTGGGGGTCGGTCATCTCCGAACTGCAGACCTCGGAGCGGGTCACCGCCGGCAACACCGGGCTCACACTCACCATGTGCGTGAACTACGGCGGCCGCAACGAGATCACCGATGCGGTGCGCCGGATCGCGGAGGAGGTGCGCGCTGGGCGACTGTCGCCGAACGGAATCACCGAGCGCACCATCGAGCGGCACCTCTACGTCCCCGAGCTTCCCGACGTCGACCTGTTCCTGCGCAGTTCGGGGGAGCAGCGCACGAGCAACTTCATGCTGTGGCAGTCCGCGTACGCCGAGATGGTCTTTCTCGACACGCTCTGGCCCGATTTCAGCAGGGAAGAGCTCTGGCGCGCGATCCAGATCTACCAGGATCGGGACCGTCGCTTCGGCGGCGCGGTCGACACCCCCGCGATCTGAGAGAATGGAGTCGCTATGACTTCCCAGACCCTCTCCCGCGATCGCCTGCGCATCGGACCGCTCGAGCTCGACGTACCCGTCGTCCTCGCCCCCATGGCCGGGATCACCAACACGGCGTTCCGTCGGCTCTGCCGCGAGTACGGCGCCGGGCTCTACGTCTCGGAGATGATCACGAGCCGCGCGCTCGTGGAGCGCACCCCGGCGTCCCTCCGGCTCATCAAGCACCACGAGAGCGAGACCCCCCGCTCGATCCAGCTCTACGGCGTCGATCCGAAGACCGTGTCCGAGGCCGTCCGCTTTCTGGTCGATCAGGATCTCGCCGACCACATCGACTTGAACTTCGGCTGCCCCGTGCCGAAGGTGACGCGCAAGGGCGGCGGCTCCGCGCTGCCCTGGAAGAGCGACCTCTTCCGCGCGATCGTCGAGGGTGCGGTGCGCGCCGCGGGCGACATCCCGCTCACGATCAAGATGCGCAAGGGCATCGACGCGGATCACCTGACCTACCTCGACGCCGCACGCGCCGCCGAGGGCGCGGGCGTCGCCGCGATCGCCCTGCACGGGCGCACCGCGAACGAGTTCTACTCCGGCCAGGCCGACTGGGCCTCGATCGCCACCCTCAAGGAGACCATCTCCAGCGTCCCCATTCTCGGCAACGGCGACATCTGGTCCGCGGATGACGCGATCCGCATGGTGCGCGAGACCGGCTGCGACGGCGTCGTCGTCGGTCGAGGCTGCCTCGGCCGTCCGTGGCTGTTCGGCGACCTCGCCGCGGCGTTCCGCGCGGAGAGCGGCGAGATCAGCTGGGATGAGGCCCGCGCCGCAACTGCGAAGCCGCCCCTCGGTTTCGTCATGGCCGCGATGCGGCGGCACACCGAACTCATGGTCGAGTTCTTCGACGGCGAAGAGGATCGCGCCTGCCGCGACATCCGCAAGCATGTCGCCTGGTACTACAAGGGATACGGCGTCGGCGGCGACATCCGTCGAGCGCTCGCCACCGTCGAGTCGCTCGAGCAGATGGACGAGATCTTCGCGACGATGGATCCCTCCCTGCCCTACCCGGGCGAGGGTGCCGAAGGGCCCCGCGGTCGCGCCGGCAGCCCCAAGCGGCCGATCCTCCCGCACGGCTGGCTCGACAGTCGCACGAGCGACGACATCGACTACAGCGAACTGGCCGAGGCCGAGCGAGACGACTCCGGTGGCTGAGCGGGCCGCCGGCGCCGCCGGACTGCCCGAGGGCTACACTGCCGCCGACGCCGAGCGGTTCCTTCCTGAAGTCCACGGCGGTGTCCGCAGCGACTTCGCGCGGGATCGTGCTCGGGTGCTGCACTCCAGCGGCTGGCGCCGCCTCGCCGCGAAGACGCAGGTGCTGAGTCCCACCGCGGGCATCGACTTCGCGCGGAACCGGCTCACCCACTCGCTCGAGGTCGCGCAGATCGGGCGCGAGCTCGCCGTCTCTCTGGGACTCGCGCAGGACGTGGTGGACACCGCCTGCCTCGCGCACGATCTCGGCCACCCGCCCTTCGGGCACAACGGCGAACGGGCGCTGAACGAGTGGGCCGCCGACGCGGGGGGCTTCGAGGGCAATGCGCAGACGCTGCGCGTGCTCACCCGCCTCGAGCCGAAGCGCTTCGGTCCCGACGGGCAGAGCGTGGGGTTGAACCTGACGCGCGCGACCCTCGATGCCAGCTGCAAGTACCCGTGGCGCCGCGACGAGGCCCCGGCGGGCAGCCGCAAGTTCGGGTACTTCGCCGACGACGCACCCGTGTTCGCCTGGCTCCGCGCCGACGCGCCGCCCCGCACCAAGTGCGCGGAGGCGCAGGCCATGGACCTCGCGGACGACGTCGCGTACTCGGTCCACGATTTCGAGGATGCGGTGGTGAGCGAGTACATCGACCCCGAGATCCTCACCGCGAGGTCCGGGCACGACAGTCTCATCGCCGCCGTCTCCGAGTGGGCCGACGGCTCCTTCACCGCCGACGAGCTCGGGGAGGCCTTCGAGCGGATCGCGGAGACTCCGACCTGGCTCACTCGCTGGGACGGCTCGCGCCGGCATCAGGCCCAGCTGAAGAACTTCACGAGCGACATGATCGGACGCTTCGCGCGCGCCGCGATCCACGACACACTCGAGGCCGCCGACGGCGCTCCACTGGCCCGTTACGGGGCCGGGATCGTCGTGCCGCGCGGGGTGCGCGCGGAGATCGCGGTGCTCAAGGGGATCGTCGCCGCCTTCGTGATGGAGAGCGGCCGCCGGCAACCCACGTATCGGCGGCAGCGCGACCTCCTCGCCGAGTTGCTCGACACCCTGTGGGCGAACGGCGACCGCGAGCTCGACCCCGCCTTCGCGGCCGACTACCGCTCGGCTGAGGACGAGGCGGGGGCGCGCCGCGCTGTGGTGGATCAGGTCGCCTCGCTCACCGACCAGTCGGCGATCGCCTGGCACCAGCGTCTGTGCGTCGTGCCGCTCGTCTAGACCTGAGACCGGCCCCGCGCGCGGTTCGGCGCACTAGACTGAGCAGCTATGGCGGGTCGGATTCGGGCGAGTGACATCGAGGAAGTCAAACGACGCTCGAACCTTGCGGATCTCGTCGGCGACTACGTCACGCTGAAGAACGCCGGCATCGATTCCATGAAGGGCCTCTGCCCGTTCCACGACGAGCGGAGCCCGAGCTTCCACGTCCGCCCCGCCCTCGGCTACTACCACTGCTTCGGGTGCGGCGAATCGGGCGACGCCTTCACGTTCCTGCAGCGCATGGACCACCTCACCTTTGCCGAGTCCGTGGAGCGGCTCGCCGCCCGGATCCACTATGTACTCACCTACGAGGAGGGCAACTTCCAGCGCGAGGAGGGCCCGAACCGCGCCCGGCTGCTCGCCGCGAACGAGGCTGCAGCGAAGTTCTACGTCGACCAGCTGGCGAGCGACGAGGGGGCCGCCGGCCGCGCCTTTCTCGATGAGCGCGGCTTCGACGCGGCGGCCGGCGCGCGCTTCGGCGTCGGCTACGCACCACGCGGCTGGGACGCGCTCACGAAGCACCTGCGCACCCAGGGATACACGCCGCAAGAGCTCGCCCTCGCGGGTCTCGTGTCCGAGGGTCAGCGCGGCGTCTATGACCGATTCCGGGGCCGCGTCGTGTGGCCGATCCGCGACACCAGCGGGCAGACGCTCGGTTTCGGCGCCCGGCGCCTCTACGACGACGACCAGGGACCGAAGTACCTGAACACCCCCGAATCCCCGGTCTACCACAAGTCCCAGGTGCTCTACGGACTCGACGTCGCGAAGCGCGCGATCTCCCGGGGGCACCGCGCCGTGGTCGTCGAGGGGTACACGGACGTGATGGCCTGCCACCTCGCGGGCATCGAAACCGCCGTCGCCACCTGCGGCACCGCGTTCGGCAAGGACCACATCGCGGTCCTGCGTCGGATCATGGGCGACGACAGCGCCGCGGAGGTCGTGTTCACCTTCGATCCGGACGAGGCGGGGCAGAAGGCGGCGCTGCGCGCGTTCAGCGAGGAGCGCCGGTTCACGGCGCAGACCTACGTCGCCGTCGCGCCCGAGGGCCTCGATCCCTGCGATTTGCGACTGCACCGCGGCGACGAGGCAGTGCGCGAGCTCTTCACCCGCAAGGTCCCACTCTTCGAGTTCGCGCTCCGGCAGGCGATCGGCCGATTCGACCTCAACAGCGTGGAGGGCCGGGTCTCAGCGTTGCGGGCAGCCGCCCCGATCATCGCGGAGATCAAGGATCCCTCGCTCCGCCCGGGGTACACGCGGGAGCTCGCGCGCATGCTCGGCATCGAGCTCGGCGAGGTCCAGCAGGCCGTGCGCAGCGCGGAGCGACAGCCGCGCGGCTCGGGATCGCCGCAGGGGGCGGGATCGCAGGGACGCGGTGCGCCGCGAGGCGGATCCGGGCCCGGCCGCGGTGCCCAGGGCCCCGACCAGCGGCGTGACCCCGCGTCCAACCGCGCCCCGGCGCGCGGCCCCGGCCGCGCGGGCGGCGATGGCTCCGGCGACCCCTCCGGCGACCCGTACGCCGAGTTCTCGCCGGACGGCCCCGACGCGAACGCCGCACCCCCGCGGATCACACTCTCCGCGCTGCGGCAGACACCGACCACCTGGCTCGAGCGCGACGCGCTCATGGCGATGCTGCAGCAGGGGGACTCCGTCGGTCCCGACCTCCTGCAGCAGGCGGTCACCGCGCAGGTGCTCGAGCCGAACCTCCGGGTGGTCCGCGAGGCGATCGCCGCCGCACTGCCGCACCTCGGTGAGCCGGGCTGGCTCGACGCGGTCCAGGCCGCGGCCCCGCCCACGCACCACGAGCTCGTGCGCGAGCTCGCAATGGCCCCCATGCCGCAGCGCAAGCCGGAGCAGTTGGCCGCCTACTCGCGAGACGTCGTCGTGTCGCTGCTCGACCGCGACCTCATCTCCTTGAAGTCCGAGCTGCTCGCGCGACTCCAGCGGATCGGCGACCACACGGACCCGGCGTCGCGGCGCATTCAGGAGCAGCTCGTCGCGCTCGAGGCGGCGCGGCGCGGGCTGCGGGAGGAATGACACGCCCGGCTCGGATCGCGGCGCGCGACTCGGCCCGCGGGGCCCGGGCGACCGAATGCTCTAGGCTCGTACGGGAACGCGGACCGGGATCCGCTGCCGCCGAAGGAGATGTCCATGCCACAGCCCGTCCGTGAGGCCGACCCCACGATCCGCGTCTCCGATCTGTCGCTGTCCTACCCGGCGCACGCCGGCGGGCGCGAGTTCCAGGCGGTCGAGGGCATGACCTTCGATGTGCCTCGCGGCGACGTCGTGGCGCTGCTGGGCGAGAGCGGGTCCGGCAAGTCGACCCTCGCGAAATTCTTGGCCGGCCGCGGTGCCGACGCCGGCGAGAAGGCCGCGCGCATCAAGTTCACGGGCGGCGAGGCCAGTGTGCTGGACGTCCCGATGCGCCGTCTCAGCCGTCGCACGCGCGCGAAGCTCACGGCGTACGTCGGGCACCTCGCGCAGGACGCGGGCGCCACACTCACCCCCGAGCTCAACGTGGGCGACATCCTCTTCGAACCGATCGTGGAGCGGAACAAGCGGTTCGATCGCGACGCACTCGGGGAGCTCGTCGCGGAGATGATGGACATCGTCGCGCTGCCGCTCAGCAAGCTGCAGGAGTACCCCTACGAGCTCTCGAAGGGACAGCGCCAGCGCGTCGCGGTGATCCGCTCGCTCATGCTCGATCCGACACTGCTCATCGCGGACGAGCCGACCCTCGGCGTCGACGCGAACAACCGGCCGAAGATCGTCGAGCTGCTCCAGTGGTACCGCGAGCGGACGAACGCCACGCTCGTCCTCATCAGCCACGACATCGGCATGCTCGAGGCCCTCGTGCAGGACGTGCTCGTCATGCAGCAGGGGCGTCTCGTCGGTCGCGGCGACATCAACGAGATCTTCCGCCACGCCGATCACGGCTACGTCCAGCTCCTCGCGCAGGCCCTGCGCGCTACGGCCTACGACGAAATCGCGGAAGAGTAGCTTCGATTTGCAAACGCTTTTCCGGGCTTGATATTATGGATAGGTTGCCACGGCAATGATCCCCTGTAGCTCAGTTGGCAGAGCGCTTGACTGTTAATCAGGATGTCGCTGGTTCGAGCCCAGCCGGGGGAGCGACGTGAAGCCCCTACCATTGCGGTAGGGGCTTCGTTGTATCGACGGGGGAGGACACCGTGGCGGAGCAGACGGCACCGGGCGCGCACGAGGGCCGGGTCGTCGCGGTCGCACCGTACGGCGCGCCCGTGCTGCACGACACCGTGTGGTTGGCCCCGGGTTCGGCGGTCGTGGGGAGTGTCACCATCGGAGCCGACAGCAGCGTCTGGTACAACGCGGTCGTCCGCGGCGACTCGGACCGGGTCTCCATCGGGGCCCGGAGCAACGTGCAGGACGGCGTCGTCATCCATACCCACCGGGGCCACCCCGCGATCATCGGCGACGACGTCTCGATCGGCCACAACGCGTTGGTGCACGGCGCGACCATCGAAGACGGCTGCTTGATCGGCATGAACGCGACCGTGCTGAGCGGCGCGATCGTGGGGGAGGGATCGCTCGTCGCGGCCGGTGCGCTCGTCGCGCAGGGCGCCGTGATCCCGCCACACTCGCTCGTCGCCGGGATCCCGGGCCGCGTGGTCCGTCCGCTCACCGACGCGGATCGCGAGTCGGTGCGCCGCAACTCCGCGGTGTACCTCGACTACACCGCCCGCCACCGCGACGCGCAGCAGCCGTAGGTGGCGCGCGGGTCGCGGATCATGCACTATGCTCGATGAGGTGCGATCGCCGCGATGCGCTCGCTCCGGGGATGTAGCTCAATGGTAGAGCCTCAGTCTTCCAAACTGATTACGCGGGTTCGATTCCCGTCATCCCCTCCAGAACGGCGCGTGCGCCCCTCCGATCGACCTGCTGACGCTCGTGCGCGCGGCCGATGCGTCCGGTGAGCGACTTCACCGATGGTTTCGGCTAGACTTGCTCAGGTTGCGCGCTCAGGCGTGCAAACAGACATGTGGAACCGACGGGTTTCGGGGCGTAGCTCAGCTTGGCTAGAGCGCCCGCTTTGGGAGCGGGAGGTCGCAGGTTCGAATCCTGTCGCCCCGACCAGGGTCAACCGGCCCGAACCAGGCTGACACCAGCAGATGCACGATCATGAGAGGTCAAATTGCCGAAGACGACAGCGGAAAAGCTCACTCCGACCCGCGCGAAGCTGAGCGTTGCGCTCACGCTCGATGAGCTGGAGCCGTACCTCAAGCAGGCCTACAAGACGATCGCCGAGCAGGTCTCGATCCCGGGCTTCCGCAAGGGCAAGGTGCCGGCTCCGATCATCGACCAGCGCGTCGGCCGTGAGGCCGTCATCCAGGAGGCCGTGAACGCCTCCCTCGACGACTTCTACCAGGGCGCCCTCGCCGAGTCCGGCGAGCGCCCGATGGGCCGCCCGACCGCCGACGTCGCGCAGTGGCCGGACGCCAAGGACGCCTCCAGCGAGCTGGAGCTCGTCTTCGAGGTCGAGGTCCGCCCCGAGTTCACCCTGCCCAAGTACGACGGGCTGAAGCTGACCGTCGACACCGCAGAGGTCGACGAGGCCGCGATCGAGGACGAGCTGACCAAGCTCCGCGAGCGCTTCGGCACCCTCGTGACCGTCGAGCGCCCGGCCAAGACCGGCGACTTCGTCGAGCTCGACCTGACCGCGCGCATCGACGGCAAGGACGTCGACCAGGCCAGCGGCGTGTCCTACGAGGTCGGCGCGGGCAACCTGCTCGCCGGCACCGACGAGGCCATCGAGACGCTCACCGCAGGTGAGACCACCACCTTCTCCTCGCAGCTCCTCGGCGGCGAGTACGAGGGCCAGGACGCGGAGGTCGAGGTCACTCTCACCGCCGTCAAGGAGCGCGAGCTCCCCGAGGCCGACGACGAGTTCGCGCAGCTCGCGAGCGAGTTCGACACGATCGCCGAGCTCCGCGACAGCCTGAAGGATCAGGTCGCCCGCGCCTCCGTGTTCGCGCAGGGCCAGCAGGCCCGCGACCTCTTCACCGAGACGCTCATCGAGCAGGCCGGGATCCCGGTCTCCGAGGAGCTCGTCGAGGAGGAGGTGCACCGCCACCTCGAGGGTGAGGGTCGTCTCGAGGACGACGAGCACCGCGCAGAGGTCCGCGTCTCCTCCGAGAAGCAGATCCAGCTCCAGCTCCTGCTCGACGCGATCGTCGAGGCCGAAGGGGTCACCCCGACGCAGAACGAGCTCTCGCAGTACATCTTCCAGTCGGCGCAGCAGTACGGCATGGAGCCCACCGAGTTCCTGCAGGCGATCAGCCAGGGCAACCAGATGGGCGTCATCCTCGGTGAGGTCACCCGGAACAAGGCCCTCGCCGTGGCGCTCGGCAAGGCGAAGGTCGTCGACCAGGCCGGCAAGGCCGTCGATCTGAGCGAGTTCACCGCGGTCGACGACGAGGCCGAGGCCGAGGTCGTCGATGAGGCCGAGGAGATCGTCGCGGAGGCCGAGGCCGCCGAGACGACCGAGGCCGCGGCACCGGCCGCGGAGGAGGTCACCGACGAGGAGGCCGCCAAGAAGGCCGCCCGCTCCGCCGCCGCGAAGAAGGCCGCAGCCACCCGCGCCGCCAAGAAGGCCGCAGCTGCGAAGGAGGAGGACGCGAAGTAGTCCTCCCGCCGCACGCGCATCGAGATCCCTCGCCCTTCGGGGCGGGGGATCTCCGCGTTGGCGGGTGATGTGCCCAGGGCGAACATCGACATCTCCACCGCGGCGAGTCGGTAGCCTCGAATCAAGCAACAACGAATGGAGCGCCGCATGGCAGAACAGACGCCACCGAACAGCGTGTTTGATCGGCTGCTGAAGGATCGCATCATCTGGCTCGGGTCCGAGGTGCGTGACGACAACGCAAACGAGATCTGCGCGAAGATTCTGCTGCTCGCAGCGGAGGATCCCGACGCCGACATCTACCTCTACATCAACTCCCCGGGCGGCTCGATCACCGCGGGCATGGCGATCTACGACACCATGTCGTTCGTCCCCAACGACATCGTGACCGTCGGCATGGGCATGGCGGCCTCGATGGGCCAGTTCCTGCTCACCGCCGGCACGAAGGGGAAGCGCTACATCACCCCGAACGCGCGCGTGCTGCTCCACCAGCCGCACGGCGGCTTCGGCGGCACGGCGAGCGACATCCAGACGCAGGCGCAGCTCATCACCTCGATGAAGAACCGCCTGGCCGAGATCACCGCGTCGCAGACGGGCAAGTCCGTCGAGCAGATCAACGAGGACGGGGACCGCGACCGCTGGTTCACGGCCCAGGAGGCGCTCGAGTACGGGTTCGTCGATTTCATCCGCGACTCCGCGACGGACGTCGTCGGCGGCGGCGGCACCACCAAGTAGGCAACGGGACAGGAAGCAAAGCGATTCGATGATGACCCCACAGATGCCACAGTCAGGCGGCAGCCGCCTGCAGATGCCCGATTCCCGATACGTCCTGCCCTCCTTCGAGGAGCGGACCGCGTACGGGTTCAAGCGGCAGGATCCCTACGCTAAGCTCTTCGAGGACCGCATCATCTTCCTCGGCGTGCAGGTCGACGACGCCTCGGCGGACGACGTGATGGCGCAGCTCCTCGTGCTGGAGAGCCAGGATCCCGAGCGCGACATCACGATGTACATCAACTCGCCCGGTGGCTCGTTCACCGCGATGACGGCGATCTACGACACGATGCAGTACATCCGTCCGCACGTGCAGACGGTGTGCCTCGGCCAGGCCGCCTCCGCGGCCGCGGTGCTGCTCGCGGGCGGGAGCCCCGGCAAGCGGCTCGCGCTGCCGAACGCGCGCGTTCTGATCCACCAGCCCTCGATGGGCCAGGCCGGCCACGGCCAGGCCTCCGACATCGAGATCCAGGCCGCCGAGATCATGCGCATGCGCGAGTGGCTCGAGGAGACGCTGTCCCACCACTCGAAGCGCACGCCCGAGGAGGTGCATCGCGACATCGATCGCGACAAGATCCTCAGTGCGCAGGAGGCGCTCGACTACGGCCTCGTCGACCAGGTGCTGACGAGCCGGAAGAACCCGCAGGCCGTCCTCTCGAAGTAACCCGATCGGGCCCCGGAGCGCTGAGCGCGCCGGGGCCCGCGGCGCGCCGCCGGTGATTGTCAGCGGCTCAGGTTACTCTCGAGGGAGTCGGAATCCGCAAGGTGTGAAGGAGTCACTGCATGTCGAAGATCGGCGAGAGCAGCGAGTTGCTCAAGTGCTCGTTCTGCGGCAAATCGCAGAAGCAGGTGCAGCAGCTCATCGCGGGTCCGCAGATCTACATCTGCGACGAGTGCGTGGCGCTCTGCAACGAGATCATCGAGGAACGGCTCGCCGAGCACCAGACCAGCGAGAGCTCCGACTTCACCCTGCACAAGCCGCGTGAGATCTCCGACTTCCTCGACCAGTACGTGGTCGGGCAGGACCGTGCGAAGCAGTCGCTCGCGGTCGCGGTCTACAACCACTACAAGCGCGTCCGCAGCCTCAGCGCCCTGACCTCCGCGGAGGCGGCCTCCGAGCAGGTCGAGATCGCGAAGTCGAACATCCTGCTCATCGGTCCCACCGGGTGCGGCAAGACCTACCTCGCCCAGTCGCTGGCACGGCAGCTCGGCGTCCCGTTCGCGGTGGCCGACGCCACGGCGCTGACCGAAGCGGGGTACGTCGGCGAAGACGTGGAGAACATCCTCCTCAAGCTGCTGCAGGCCGCCGACTTCGACGTGCAGCGCGCCGAGACCGGCATCATCTATATCGACGAGATCGACAAGATCTCGCGCAAGGCCGAGAACCCCTCGATCACCCGCGACGTCTCGGGTGAGGGCGTGCAGCAGGCGCTGCTCAAGATCCTTGAGGGCACCGTCGCCTCGATCCCGCCGCAGGGCGGCCGAAAGCATCCGAACCAGGAGTTCATCCAGCTCGACACGACCAACGTGCTCTTCATCGTCGCAGGTGCGTTCGCCGGGCTCGAGGAGATCATCGGCTCGCGCCTCGGCAAGGGCGGCATCGGGTTCGGGGCGCCCGTCTCGAGCAAGCGCCACGCTGAGGAGTTGTTCTCCCGCGTCCAGCCCGAGGACCTCCACAAGTTCGGCCTCATTCCCGAGTTCATCGGGCGACTGCCCGTCGTCGCCACCGTCGATCCGCTCGACGTCGAGGCGCTCACACGGATCCTGACCGAACCGAAGAACGCCCTCGTGAAGCAGTATCAGCGCATGTTCGAGCTCGACGGCGTCGGGCTCGAGTTCGAGGACGCGGCGCTCGAGTCGATCGCCGAGATGGCCGTCGCGAAGAAGACCGGTGCGCGCGGTCTCCGCGCGATCCTCGAGGGCGTCCTGCAGCCCGTGATGTTCGACGTGCCGTCGAACGGGGACATCACGAAGGTCATCGTGACCCGTGAGGCCGTGCTCGGCGAGGCCCCGCCCCGGGTGCTGCAGGCACGCGGCGGGCGCGAGCGCAGCGCCTGACCCGCGAACTCGGGGCTAGACCCGCGAGCGCGGAATCTGACCGCCTGACCCTGAACGACGCGCGGCGCCAGACCGTCTGACCGCCTGGCCCTGCACTTACGAGCCGAGCGCCGCGATCTCGTAGCTGAGGAGCACGGTGCCGTCCCCCTGGGGGATCATGAGCGCGTCGACCGCGAGTGTGGCGCTCGTCAGCGTCGCGAACGTCTCTCCGCTCTCACCGGCGGTCACGTCGGTCGCCTCGAAGCCGCCCGCGGTGATGACCTGCGTCCAGAGCAGCGCGCCGTCGTCACCGGACTCCGAGCGCAGCACGACGAACCAGCCCTGCGCGGAGCGCTCTCCGATGTCGTCGATCACGGCTCCCTCGGGGATCACGAAGCGATCGGCCGGGAAGCTCGCGGGGATCTCCGTCTGCTTCTCACCGACACCGTCCGGATTCGTCTCCGACCAGCTGCCCTCGGACCCGCCCTTGCCCTCGGCGAGCTCCTCCTTCGAGGGGGTGCCCGCGATGTCTCCCGGCTCCGGCGCGCACGACACGAGGGTGGCCGCGCAGAGCAGCACACCCGCGGCGGCGAGCACGCCTCGGACGTGTGCACGAGTGGGGCGGTGAGCGGAACGGGGTGCGAGCGGTGCAGTCATGTGGGGGCGCTCCTCAGCTGAGCCAGTCGTCGTCATCATCGTCGTCGTTCGGGGGAGCGGCCGGGCCGCCGCCGTCGGCGGCGGGTGCGGCAAGCGTGCCCGACGCCGCACGCACGACCGTCGCGCCCGACGCGTCGATCGAGATCTCGACGAGGTCGTCGAGCACGAGACGGGGGCGCCCCTCCAGCCAGGTCAGCGTCCAGGAATCGGCGTCCGGATAGACGCCCTCCTGCTCCTGGATGGCGGGGTGCAGGTCGGCGGGCACCCCACCGTGCGGTGCCTCTCCCGCGACCCAGCGCGCCCCCATCCGCATGATCTAGGCCTCGGCCGTCTCGAGCTCGATCTCCGCGACGACGGGCTCGGCCACATCGGCGGTTTCGATGCGGAGGTCGACGATGCGGCCGACGGCGGCGAGGTCGGCGGCCGCGGAGGCCAGGCGATCCCGATCGGCCGCGGGCGCGTGCACCACGGCGAGTGTCACCGGGGTCTTCTGCGATGCCTTCGCCGACGTCTTCGCACCGCGGATCCCGACGAGCGCACCCCCGACGAGGGCGAGCAGCCCGGCATCGGCGTCAGCGCCCGCGAGCGCCGTCACCTCGTCCGAGACCGGCCACGCGGCGAGGTGGACCGAGCCCTCTCCGAACCACGACCACACCTCCTCCGTGGCGTACGGCAGGAACGGGGCGAGCAGCCGGACGAACACCGACAGTGCGGCGCGCAACGCCGTCACCGCCGAAGCCTGCTCCTGGCCGGAGCCGCCGTGAGCGCGCTCCTTCACGAGCTCCAGGTAGTCATCGCAGAACTTCCAGAAGAAGGACTCGGTGACCTCCAGCGCACGGGCGTGATCGTAGACCTCGAAGGCGCGGGTCGACTCGTCGATCACCCGCGCGAGCCCGGCGAGCACCGAGCGATCGAGCGGCTCCGTCACCGTGCCCGCGCCGCTCGCGTCGAAGCCCAGGGTGAACTTCGCGGCGTTGAGCAGCTTGATCGCGAGGCGTCGGCCGATCTTGATCTGCGTCGGGTTCTGCGGATCGAACGAGGCGTCGGTGCCCAGCTTCGCGGAGGCGGCCCAGTAGCGCACGGCATCCGAGCCGTGCTGTTCGAGCATGCCTGCGGGCGTCACCACGTTGCCCTTCGACTTCGACATCTTCTTGCGGTCCGGATCGAGGATCCAGCCGGAGATGCCGGCGTGCTGCCACGGCAGCTGCCCGCACTCGAGTTCCGAGCGCAGCACCGAGCTGAAGAGCCAGGTGCGGATGATGTCCTGCCCCTGCGGGCGGAGGCTGAAGGGGAAGACGAGGTCGAAGAGCTCGGGATCCCGCTCCCAGCCGCCGGCGAGCTGCGGCGTGAGCGACGAGGTCGCCCAGGTGTCCATGACATCCACCTCGCCCTGGAATCCGCCGGCCTGGCCGCGCTGCTCCGCGGAGTATCCCGCGGGCACATCGCTCGAGGGGTCGACGGGGAGCTGCTCGGCGGCGGGGAGGATCGGCTCGTCGAACACCGGGTTGCCCTCGGCATCGAGCGGGTACCAGACCGGGATCGGCACGCCGAAGAAGCGCTGCCGCGAGATCAGCCAGTCGCCCGAGAGGCCCTCGACCCAGTTCTCGTACCGCACCCGCATGAAGTCGGGGTGCCACTGCAGCTCGCGGCCGTGCGCGAGCAACCGTTCGCGCAGCGCCTCGTCGCGCGCGCCGTTCTTGACGTACCACTGCCGCGTCGAGACGATCTCGAGCGGCCGGTCGCCCTTCTCGAAGAACTTCACGGGGTGGGTGATCTTGCGGATCTCGCCGATCAGCTCGCCCGAGGCCTGCAGCAGCTCGACCACCGTCTGCTTCGCACTGAAGACCGTCTTGCCGGCGATCTGCGCGTAGGCGTCGCGACCGGCCTCCGACACGATCGCCTCCGGCGCCTCGGCCAGCACGCGGCCGTCGAACCCGAGGATCGACCGGCTCGGCAGGTCGAGTTCGCGCCACCACACCACGTCGGTGACGTCGCCGAAGGTGCAGATCATCGCGATCCCCGTGCCCTTGTCCTTCTGCGCGAGGTGGTGCGCCAGGATCGGCACCTCGACGTCGAAGAGCGGCGTGCGCACGGTCGACCCGAAGAGCGGCTGGTAGCGCTCGTCGTCGGGGTGCGCGACGAGCGCGACGCACGCGGCCAGGAGCTCTGGGCGCGTGGTGTCGATCAGGATGTCGCCGGCGCCGTCGGTGCGGTGGAACGCGAGCTGGTGGTACGCGCTCGGCTGATCCCGGTCCTCGAGCTCGGCCTGGGCCACCGCGGTGCGGAAGGTGACGTCCCAGAGGGTCGGCGCCTGAGCCTGGTAGGCCTCGCCCCGTTCGATGTTGCGGAGGAAGGCGAGCTGCGACGCGCGCAGCGAGTCGTCGCCGATCGTCCGGTAGGTCTGCGACCAGTCGACCGAGAGCCCGAGGGTGCGCCAGAGATCCTCGAACTGCTGCTCGTCCTCGACCGTGAGACGCTCGCAGAGCTCGATGAAGTTGCGGCGCGAGACCGGCTGCTGATCCGCGGCCTTGATGCTCTTGCCGTCACCGCCCTCGTGCGGCGGCACGAAGCCCTCGACGTACGGGAGCGACGGATCGCAGCGCACGCCGTAGTAGTTCTGCACGCGGCGCTCGGTCGGAAGTCCGTTGTCGTCCCAGCCCATCGGGTAGAACACGCGCTTGCCCTGCATCCGCTGGTACCGGGCCACGGTGTCGGTGTGGGTGTAGGAGAACACGTGCCCGACGTGCAGCGAACCGGAGGCCGTGGGCGGCGGGGTGTCGATGCTGTAGACGTCAGCGCGCTCGGCGCCGTCCCGCGGGAACGCGTAGGTGCCCTGGGCTTCCCAGACCGCCCCCCACTTGGATTCGAGGCCTTCGAGTGCCGGCTTGTCGGGAATCGCGCTCATGCGTGTGCTCCGTGGGTCGATGTGGGCGGCACCGTGTGGTCGCGCGCCGGATCCCGACGCGCTGGTGCCTGATGGTCAACCCCACCAGGGTACCGCTTCGCCCCGGGGATTCCGGTGCACACGCGGGAGTGGCGGGTCGCCCGCGCAGCCCGACGTCGGTTACTCGACGAGCACCACGATCAGGGTCTCGTTCAGCGCGGGATCGCCGCCCGGCTCCGGCTCGGTGAGGTACTGCTCCCAGGCCACCCCGAGCGGTGTGAGCGCCTGGTCGGCGATCCAGCCGTAGAGGTGCGCGTAGGCGGCCTCGAGCTGCGCGTAGTCGCCGCGGACGAGGAGGGTGGCCCCGGTGCCCGCGGGCAGCAGCTCGTGCGTCACCTCGCCGTGCGCAGAGAACGGGGCGGCCACCGGCACCGCGACCGAGAGGTCCAGCTCGGAGCTGGAGTCGCCATGGGTGACCCCGAGGGGGGCGTCGAGCGGCGCGAGCCCCAGTGCTCCGAGCGCCCCGAAGATCGCCGGGAACGCACGGTCGTAGAGTGCCGGAATACCGTCGAACGCCACACGCTGCCGCACGACTGCCAGGTGACGCGCGCTCTGCTCGACGAGTGCGGGGGCGGGGAAACTGGGTGCAGTCATGACACGGCTCCTTTGCGGCGTTTCGGGCTTTGTTCCAGTGTAGGCGCGGAGCTCGGCCGATGGGCTTGCACGCCGAACCATGCGCTAGAATTTCGGGCAGAGACGATGATCCACCATCAATGGGGAGTCCCCGGAAGAACGGCGGCGCACGAGGCAGCTCGCGCGACACTCAGTAGAACCGGTCGGGTACGGCCCGTCACAGCCGAATGAAGTGGCCGACGCGGCGCTCCCTCGGGAGTGCGGCGAGGGCAAGCAGGGTGGTACCGCGGGAATCGATGATCGTGCGATCGTCGGCGCTCGTCCCGGCACGACGAACGTCTCGCAAGTCGGAACCAGAGGAAGCCCATGCCCTACCCCCAGCAGTCGACCGGAGCCGCAACACCGCAGGGCGAGCCCGGCGCAGCGTTCGGCGTCTCGCCGTCCCCGAAGTTCCCGGAGATCGAGCAGCGTGTGCTCGCGTTCTGGGACGCGGACGACACGTTCCGCGAGTCGATCCGGCAGCGCGAGGGAGCGGAGGAGTGGGTCTTCAACGACGGCCCGCCGTTCGCGAACGGCCTGCCCCACTACGGTCACCTGCTCACCGGCTACGCGAAGGACGTGTTCCCGCGTTTCCAGACCATGCTGGGCAAGAAGGTGGAGCGCCGCTTCGGCTGGGACACCCACGGCCTGCCCGCCGAGCTCGAGGCCATGAAGCAGCTCGGGATCACCGAGAAGCGCGAGATCGAGGAGATGGGCATCGCGGCCTTCAACGAGAAGGCCCGCGAGTCCGTCCTCCAGTACACCCGCGAGTGGGAGGAGTACGTCACCCGCCAGGCGCGCTGGGTCGACTTCGAGAACGGCTACCAGACCCTCAACCTCGGCTACATGGAGAGCGTGATCTGGGCGTTCAAGCAGCTCTACGACAAGGGACTGGCGTACGAGGGATCCCGGATCCTGCCCTACTGCTGGCGGGATGAGACGCCGCTGTCGAACCACGAGCTGCGCATGGACGACGACGTCTACCAGATGCGCCAGGACCCCTCGGTCACGGTCACGTTCCCTCTGACCGGGGCCCGGGCCGACGCGCTGGGCCTGTCCGGGGTGCGCGCACTCGCCTGGACCACGACCCCGTGGACCCTCCCGACAAACCTCGCACTGGCGGTCGGTCCGGCCATCGCCTACGCCGTGGTGCCGGCCGGACCGTCGGGGGCCGCGGACGGGGGAGCGGGGGGCGTCGACCAGTACCTGCTGGCCGAAGATCTCGTGGCGAACCATGCGAAGGACCTCGGGTACGATTCCGCGGATGACGCCCGCGCCGCCGTCTCTCGCACGATCGCGGGTGCGGAACTCAACGGGGTGCGATACGAACGGCTCTTCGACTACTTCGCCGACGCCGAGCTCTGGGGCACCGAGGCGGCCTGGCAGATCCTCGTCGACGACTACGTGTCGACCACCGACGGCACCGGCATCGTGCACCAGGCCCCGGCCTACGGCGAGGACGATCAGCGCATCGCCGCGACCGCCGGCATCCCGACGATCGTGAGCGTCGACGACGGCGGCCGCTTCCTGAAGTCGGTGCCCGACGTCGCGGGCGAGCTCTGGATGGACGCGAACCGCCCGCTCATCCGGCTGCTGAACGAACGCCAGCGGATCCTCCGCGAGCAGAGCTACGTGCACTCCTACCCGCACTGCTGGCGCTGCCGCAACCCGCTGATCTACAAGGCGGTCTCGAGCTGGTTCGTGCGGGTCACGGACATCAAGGAGCGGATGCTCGAGACGAACGAGGACATCACCTGGGTGCCCGAGAACGTCAAGCACGGGCAGTTCGGCAAGTGGCTCGAGGGAGCGCGCGACTGGTCGATCAGCCGCAATCGCTACTGGGGCAGCCCGATCCCGGTGTGGAAGAGCGACGATCCCGACCACCCGCGCGTCGACGTCTACGGCTCGGTGGCCGAGCTCGAGGCGGACTTCGGTGAGCTCCCGCGCAACGCGGCAGGAGAGATCGATCTGCACCGGCCGTACATCGATGCTCTGACCCGCCCGAATCCCGACGACCCGACCGGCCGCTCCACCATGCGTCGCATCGAAGACGTGCTCGACGTGTGGTTCGACTCGGGATCGATGCCCTTCGCCCAAGCGCACTACCCGTTCGAGAACCAGGAGTGGTTCGAGACCAGCCAGCCCGCCGACTTCATCGTCGAGTACATCGGGCAGACCCGCGGCTGGTTCTACGTCCAGCACGTGCTGGCCACGGCGCTCTTCGATCGCCCGGCCTTCACGAACGTGATCAGCCACGGCATCGTGCTCGGCTCCGACGGCAACAAGATGTCGAAGTCGCTGCGGAACTACCCCGACGTGAACGAGGTCTTCGACCGCGACGGCTCCGACGCCATGCGCTGGTTCCTGATGGCCTCGCCCGTGGTTCGCGGTGGCAACCTCGTCGTCACCGAGGAGGGAATCCGCGAGGGGGTGCGTCAGTTCATCCTGCCGCTGTGGAGCACGTGGTACTTCTTCAGCCTCTACGCGAACGCCGACGGCACGACCGCCGAGCGCCGCACCGACTCCGACGATCCGCTCGACCGCTACATCCTCGCGAAGACCGGCGATCTCGTGCGCGAGGTCGGCGGGCACCTCTCCGCGCTCGACACGACCTCGGCGGCGGAGTCGCTCCGCGCGTTCGCCGAGGTGCTGACCAACTGGTACGTCCGGCGCTCCCGCGACCGGTTCTGGGAGGGCGTCACCGGCGAGCTGGGCGCCGAGCGCAACCGTCAGGCCTTCGACACGCTGTACACGGTGCTCGAGACGGTCGCCCGGGTGGCCGCCCCGCTCGCACCCCTCGTCACCGAGGAGCTGTGGCGCGGGCTCACCGGCGGGCGCTCGGTGCACCTCGAGTCGTGGCCGGACGCGGACGAGTTCCCGGTCGAGCCCGACCTCGTCGCGGCGATGGACGAGGTGCGGCAGATCACCACCAACGCCCTGTCGCTCCGTAAGGCGCGCCGTCTGCGCGTCCGGCTCCCGCTGCCCGAGCTGACGGTCGTCACGGCCCGCCCGGAGGCGCTGTCGCCATTCGTCGAGATCCTCCGCGAAGAGCTCAACGTGAAGTCGATCGTGCTCGTGGAGCAGACGGAGTCGAGCGCGGTGGATCACGGCATCGTGCAGACGCTGGCCGTCAACGCCCGCGCGGCGGGTCCCCGCCTCGGCAAGCAGGTGCAGCAGGCCATCACGGCCGCCAAGTCGGGGGACTGGAGCGAGTCGGCCGGTGTCGTGACCGCGGGCGGCATCGCGCTGGAGCCCCACGAGTACGAGCTCACTCTGACCGTCTCCGGCTCCGGCGGGGCGGCGTCCGATGCTGCGGAAGGCCCGGCGCTCGCGCTGCTCCCGGGCGGCGGGTTTGTGCTGCTCAGCACGGAGACCACCCCGGAGCTCGAGGCCGAGGGCGTCGCCCGCGACGCGATCCGCGCCGTCCAGGAGGCGCGCAAGCACGCGGGGCTCGAGGTCAGCGACCGGATCACGCTCGCGCTCACGGCCGACGACCGATTCGCGGCCGCGCTCCTCGCCCACAGCGAGCTGATCGCGGCGGAGACGCTCGCGGCGGGCGGCCTCGTCGTGCACGCGGCGGATCCCGAATCGCGTGACGATTCGAGCACCGCGCCGGCGCTCGGCGCGGACAAGGCTCCGCTGGGCATCTCGCTGGCGAAGGAGGAGGCACGATGACCCCCGCCGAACAGGTCTACGCCGAGCTCCTGGAGCGGGTCGGCGAGGCCCACCCCAGACCCCGCATCGAACCGGTGCGGCGCCTCGCCGAGCTCGCCGGATCGCCGCAGCTCTCCTTCCCGGTTGTCCAGGTCGCCGGAACGAACGGCAAGACGTCGACCAGCCGTGCGATCGAGTCGCTGCTGCGCGCGCACGGGCTGCGCACGGGGCTCTTCACGAGCCCGCACCTGCTGTCGTTCAGCGAGCGGTTCCAGCTCGACGGCGCCCCCGTCGACGAGCGCCTGCTCGAGTCCTCCTGGGAGGAGCTGCGGCTGCCGCTGCAGCTCGTGGATGCGGAGCTCGAGGCCGCGGGCCACGGCCGCATCACGTTCTTCGAGGCCCTGGCGGTCCTGGCCTTCGCGATCTTCGCCGACGCCCCCGTCGAGGTCGCCGTGATCGAGGTCGGCATGGGCGGGGAGTGGGACGCGACGAACATCGTCGACGCCCAGGTCGCGGTGTTCACGCCGATCGCGCTCGATCACACCGAGATCCTCGGCCGCGACGTCGCCACGATCGCGAAGACCAAGGCCGGCATCATCAAGGCCGGCAGCACGGTCGTCACCGCGGTGCAGGATCCCGAGGCGCTCGCCGAGCTGGAGGACGCCGCGAGCGCGCACGACGCGCGGTTCGTCGTCCAGGGGCGCGACTTCCGCCTGGTGGAGGACCGTCTCGCCGTCGGCGGACGCCAGATCGACGTGGTCGGCGCCACCGGGACGCCGTACGACCCCGCGTTCGTGCCGCTCCACGGCCGCCACCAGGCCGAGAACATCACCCTCGCGATCGCCGCGGTCGAGGCGTTCTTCGGTTCGGAGCGACCGGTGCCGGAGGAGGTGCTCGACGAGGGACTCGGCCAGCTCACCTCTCCGGGCCGCTTGCAGCTCATCGGCAACGATCCCGTGGTGTACGTCGACTCCGCGCACAACCCGCACGGCGCGCGGGCCCTCGTGGAGGCGGTGACCGAGTCGTTCAACTTCGAGGAGCTCGCGCTCGTCGTCGGCGTGCTCTCGGAGAAGGACGCCGACGGGCTGCTCCGCGCGCTGGCACCCATCGCGCACCACGTGACGGTCACACCGGTCGAGTCGCCGCGGAGCCTCGATCCCGAGGTGCTCCACGACGTCGCCGTCGATGCGATCCCCGACACCCCGATCGAGGTCGCGGAGTCGCTTCCCGAGGCGCTCGACCTCGCGCGGGCATGGGCCGGTCGGTCGGACGGCCGCGCTGTGCTCGTGGTCGGCTCCGTGCTGCTCGTGGGCGAGGCCATCGCGTTCTCCCGCAGCGAGGGCTGGGGGATCGCGTGAGCGCGGTCGACCCCGGGGCCCTCGGGCCGAACAACGGGAACTCCGGCGGGAGCACCGACTCTGAGGACGACCTGGTCCTGTCCCCCTCGGAGACGATGGCGCACAACTCGGCGATGCGGATCTCCGGTGGCGCGCGCGGGCCGCGGTCGACGCAGCGCGCGCTCGCCTCGATCGTGCTCGGCTTCGAGCTCATCGTGGTGGTGCTGATCGGACTCACCATGTTCGGGCTCGGGATCACCGAGCCGCGCGAGCTCGGCCTCGTGCTCGGCGGCGGACTCGGGCTGCTCATCATCGTCGCCCTCGGCATCATGCGCCGCGGCCGCGCCGGGATCCTGCTCGGCTGGATCATCCACGCGCTGATGCTCCTGACCGCGATCCTGCTGCCCATGGCCCTCATCGTCGGCCTCCTCTTCACCGGGCTCTGGATCTACTGCATGGTGAAGGGCGCGCAGATCGATCGGGATCGCGCGGCCTGGCTCGCGGAGCAGCCGGACGCGGGCTGATCCCACCCCTCAGGACCGTGCTCCACGGCTCCCGCTAGACTCGGTGCTCGGGCCTGTCGCCCGACCACACGGACCGACCTCCGAGCTTCGAGGAGCACACATGACCGCAGAAGAAACCCTGATCCTGGTGAAGCCCGACGGCGTCGCGCGCAACCTGACCGGCGAGATCCTCCGCCGCGTCGAGGCGAAGGGCTACCGGATCGTCGATCTGAAGCTCGTGAACGCGGACCGCACCCTGCTGGCCGAGCACTACGCCGAGCACGAGGGCAAGCCGTTCTACGAGCCCCTGCTCGAGTTCATGGGATCCGGGCCGATCGTCGCCGTGCGCGCCTCGGGGAATCGCGTGATCGAGGGCTTCCGCGCCCTCGCCGGAGCCACGGATCCGACGACCGCGGCGCCGGGCACCATCCGCGGTGACCTGGGCCGCGACTGGGGCCTCGCCGTTCAGCAGAACCTGGTCCACGGCTCCGACTCGACCCTGTCGGCGGAGCGCGAGCTCGGCCTCTGGTTCGCCTGATCCGCCATGACCGCTGACGCCCTGTCCGCCGCCGAGGCGCGTCGCCTCGCGCTGGCGGCGCAGGGCTTCAGCGGCTCGAACCGCCGCCGGATCCGCCGCCCGTTCGATCCAGCACTCGAGCGGTTGCACGTGCTGCAGATCGACTCGGTCAACGTGTTCGCCCGGAGCCACTACCTGCCCGTGTTCTCGCGCCACGGCGCCTACGATCCGGACGCGCTCGATCGGCAGCTCTTCCAGAGCGGCGAGTTCACCGAGTACTGGGCGCACGAGGCCGCCTTCATTCCGGTGATGGATCGCCCGCTCTTCGGCTGGCGGATGGGGGAGTACCGCGAGCGGCACGCGCGCGACGACCGCGCGACGGCGCTGCGACCCACGATCGAGCGGGTCCGCGCGGCGCTCGCAGACGGCGGACCGCAGTTCGTCCGCGAGTTGGAGGAGACCCCTCGCGCGACGCGCGGCCCGTGGTGGGACTGGAGCGACACGAAGCGTGCGGTCGAGATCATGTTCGCCGAGGGCGAGGTCGTGTCGAGCGGTCGCGAGGGGTTCCAGCGACGCTACGCCCTCGCCGAGCGGGTGCTGCCGCCCGCGGCGCTTCGCGAGGTCCCGAAGGAGGAGGCCCAGCGGAGTCTCGTGGAGCGGGCAGCCCGGTCGCTCGGCGTCGCCACCCTCGCCGATCTCGCGGATTATCATCGGATCTCCCAATCCGACGCGCGTCGAGCCGTCACGTCGCTCGTGGAGGAGGGAACGCTGCGCCCCGTGACCGTCGCCGGGTGGCGCCGGAAGAACGGGGATCCCGAGCGGGCGTGGATCCACCGCGACGCTCGGCTCCCGGCGCGGATGCCGGTCGACGCCCTGCTCACCCCGTTCGACCCCGTGGTGTGGTTCCGGCCCCGCGCCGAGCGGATGTTCGACTTCCACTACCGGATCGAGATCTACACCCCGCAGGAGCAGCGCCGCTTCGGGTACTACTGCCTGCCCCTGATGGTCGGCGGAGCGCTGGCGGGTCGCATCGATCTGAAGGCGGACCGTCGCAACCGAGAGCTACTCGTGCAGGCGGCGTGGCAGGAGGACCGGGCGCCGGAGCGGACCGCCGCGACTGCACAGGAACTGCTCGCGCGCGCGGCCGCGTGGCAGGGGCTCGACTCCGTGCGCGTGAGCGGCGTGGGCAACCTCCCGCTGCCGGCCGCCTTCGACGCCGCGGGGTGAGGCCTGGATCGGAGCGCCCGACCCAGACGAATGTCGGAGGCCCGGAGTAGTCTCGGAGACATGGAAACCACGCGCAGCGTCCGCCCCTTCGAGGTGATCAGCGAGTACGAGCCGAGCGGCGATCAGCCGCAGGCGATCGAGCAGCTCGCGCACCGCATCAACGCCGGTGAGACCGACATCGTGCTGATGGGCGCGACGGGCACCGGCAAGTCCGCGACCACGGCCTGGCTCATCGAGGCGGTGCAGCGTCCGACGCTGATTCTCGCGCACAACAAGACGCTCGCCGCGCAGCTCGCGACCGAGTTCCGCGAGCTCATGCCGAACAACTCGGTCGAGTACTTCGTCTCCTACTACGACTACTACCAGCCGGAGGCGTACGTCCCGCAGACCGACACCTTCATCGAGAAGGACTCGTCGGTGAACGCGGAGGTCGAGCGCCTCCGCCACTCCACCACCAACGCCCTGCTCAGCCGGCGCGACACCATCGTCATCTCGACCGTGTCGTGCATCTACGGCCTCGGCAAGCCCGAGGAGTACTACGAGGCGATGGTTCCCTTGCAGGTGGGCGATGTGCTGGATCGCGATGTGCTGCTGCGGCGCTTCGTCGACATGCAGTACCAGCGCAACGACATCGAGTTCGTGCGCGGCAACTTCCGCGTGCGCGGCGACACGGTCGAGATCATCCCCATGTACGAGGAGCTCGCGATTCGCATCGAGTTCTTCGGCGACGAGATCGAGGCGCTCTACTACCTGCACCCGATCACCGGCGACGTCATCAAGCAGGTCGAGACCGTGTCGATCTTCCCCGGCTCCCACTACGTCGCGAGCCGCACCGTCATGAACCGGGCGATGGGCACGATCTCTACGGAGCTCGACCAGCGGATCCGCGAACTGAAGCAGCTGAACAAACTGGTCGAGGAGCAGCGCCTCCGCATGCGCACGACCTTCGACCTGGAGATGATGGAGCAGATCGGGTTCTGCTCGGGCATCGAGAACTACTCGAGGCACATCGACGGCCGGCAGCCGGGGGAGGCCCCGCACTGCCTGCTCGATTACTTCCCCGACGACTTCCTCGTCGTGATCGACGAGTCCCACGTCACCGTGCCGCAGATCGGGGCGATGTTCGAGGGGGACTCGTCGCGCAAGCGCACCCTGGTCGATCACGGCTTCCGCCTGCCGAGCGCCCTCGACAACCGTCCGCTGAAGTTCAGCGAGTTCAAAGAGCGCGTCGGGCAGACCGTCTACCTCTCGGCCACACCGGGCAAGTACGAGCTGGAGCTGGCCGATGGCGTCGTCCAGCAGATCATCCGTCCGACCGGGCTCGTCGACCCCGAGATCGTCGTGAAGCCGAGCGAGGGGCAGATCGACGACCTGCTCGAGGAGGTCCGCATTCGGGCCGAGCGCGACGAGCGGGTGCTGGTCACCACCCTGACGAAGAAGATGGCGGAGCAGCTCACGACCTTCATGGAGGAGGCTGGGGTGCGCGTGCGCTACCTGCACTCCGACGTCGACACCCTCCGCCGAGTCGAGCTGCTCACCGAGCTTCGCGCGGGGGTGTACGACGTGCTCGTCGGCATCAACCTGCTCCGTGAGGGCCTGGACCTGCCGGAGGTCTCGCTCGTGGCGATCCTCGACGCCGACAAGGAGGGGTTCCTGCGGTCGAGTACCTCATTGATCCAGACCATCGGGCGTGCCGCGCGGAACGTCTCCGGTCAGGTGCACATGTACGCCGACAAGATCACCCGCTCCATGCGCGAGGCGATCGACGAGACGAATCGACGGCGCGCGATCCAGATCGAGTACAACACGACGCACGGCATCGACCCGCAACCGCTCCGCAAGAAGATCGGCGACATCACCGAGATGCTGTCGCGCGAAGCGGCCGATACCGAAGACATGCTCACCTCCCGCACCGGCGCGCACGCGCAGCGCGGGTCCACGCAGCGGGCGAAGGGCAAGACCGCGGCTCGCGCCGGCGCGATCGCGGGGGAGGGCGCGGGAAAGCTCGAGGAGCTCATCACCGACCTCAACGATCAGATGCTCGCCGCGGCGGAGGAGCTGAAATTCGAGCTCGCGGCGCGCCTGCGCGACGAGGTGGCGGAGCTCAAGCGCGAGCTGCGGAGCATGGACGCCGCGGGCCACCTGTAGGCTCGCAGGTCGAGGCTCAGCGCGGCTCGGCAGGCCGCTTCAGGTCTTCGCGGGCCGGCCGCACCGAGGTCGACATGCCCGCAGCGCTCAGTCGGCCGCGACTGCCAGCGGAGCGTAGAGGTCGATCGCGTTGCCGTCGGGATCCAGCACGGTCGCATAGCGCTGGCCCCAGGGCGCATCCCAGGGGTCGACGCGGCTGGGGTGGCCCGCCGCCACGAGTCGCGCGTGCGTCGCATCGACCTCCGCGGCGTCGGCGGCCTGGAACCCGAAGGCGACGCGGTGGTCTCCGGTCGGGAACGCATACTCCGGGTCGAAGCTGTGAATGGTCTCGATCGGATCCCACCCGATGCGCACACCGCTGGGCAGTTCCACTTCCACGTGCGGTTCCGACTCCAGCCCCTCAGCCAGGTCCAGGCCGAGCGTGCGGTAGAAGGCGAGCGACGCGGCGAGGTCGCGGGTCACGATGCCGATGAAGTCGAAGGTGAGGCTCATAGCACCAGCGTACGCCCGTCGACGCGGGTGTCGCACGGTGCAACCGGGCACTGCTGGGATCGGCGTGGCGTGTCGAGAGATCCACCTGTCCATGCAAATCGCCCACACCAAACCGCGCTAGATGCAGAGATCTGCACAACGACAGAACGAAGCGGCACGATCTCTCTGCAGGAATGCAGATCTCTGTCTGAAGCGAAACGCTCGCCGCACCACGAGCTCAATCCCACTGTCCACGCCCCGCTCGGCCGGGCCGTGCCACGACCGCAGCCGAGCGGCTACGACAGCAGGGTGTAGCCATAGCGCTCGGCGATGGCGTCGATGACCCCCATCAGCTCGGCGCGGTCCAACCGGATCAGCGCGCTCGGGTGCGCCGGGAGTGCGTCCGCAGCCGGCGCCCAGAGCGCCACCACCCGCGCGGACGGGTTGAGCGACGAGGCGGAGACGACTCCGTCCAGCGCGGGATAGGTCGCGGCGATGGCGCGAGCCCAGGCCCGCGAAGTCGCACGGTCGCCCGAGGAGATCGCCGCATTGCCGCCGGCCGCGGTGACCCAGTCGCTGTCCGAGAGGTCCAGCAGTCGCAGCGGACGGACGATGGCGAAGTCCACGAACGTCGGACTGCCGGCCTCGAGCCGGATCATGCGCTGCGCCTGGAAGACCTCCAGGATCGCCGTGGCGAACGGACTCGCCGTCACGTCGGAGGGGGATGCCGAGCCGCCGGTCGCGGGCGACTCCAGGACCCCGTACATCACTCCGACGCCCGACGTCTCGCCCGTCGGCGGCGGGTGCGGATCGAACCGGCCATCGAGCGGGCCGTAGCTCCGGAAGTCGTGCCAGCGCGACGCGTGCGGCCCGCCCGCCCGGAAGATACGCCCGACGTGGGTCCCTGCGGGGAGCACACGCACCCACGACGGGTCGCGGGCCAGATCCGGGAAACGCCCGAGGTCGGGTCGAACGAGGAATTCGCTCACGGCAGGCGGTTGAGGGCGTCGTCGACGGCGGCTGCAGCGATCGCCGGATCCCCGCCCCGACCCAACCACTCGAACGGGCTGACCTCCTCGCCCTCGACGAGGAGCTGCGGTGCCGGAGAGGTGAGCACCCGCTCGACCAAGATCATGGGCGTGCTGCGCTGAACGGACTGCGCCACCGTCGCCCAACCGCGCACCTCCCGATCCTCGGGGAACTGGAACCGCGGCAGATGCCATCCGTCGCTTCGGCGCTGAGCCACGAGGGTGCCTGCCGCGCAGCGCTGGCGCACCCGCGCCGGCGTCACCCCGAGCAGCGCCGCGGTCTCGGCGACGGAAAAGCTGTGCGCGGCGATCTCCTGCTCCCAGAGCCGGCCGCGCGCCGTGGCGGGCAGCGCGGTCGGGGCCTGAAGATCGGACTCCGACACTCCGAAACGCGCGAGTGCGTCGACCTCTGGGGTCGTGAGGCCGCGCACGCCGGCCTGTTGATGCGCGACCACGGCCTCGAGCATCTCTTCGACGACCGTCAGGTGCGCCCCCTCGATCCGACCCGCCAGCGCGCGGATCCGGTCACGGGCCCCACGGTCTTTCGCCGCGCCGGCACTGCGGCGAGCCCGGTCGGGGAGTTGCGCGATCGACATGGCGGGTCCTTTCGTCTACTTACGACAATACTATCCGCAACACCGCAAACCCGGAAGAGCATCCACTCGCACATATGTTCGAATTCTCAGCGGCAACGCCCTAGAATGGGACGGTGACTTCGAAGCACCTCGCACCCATCCGCTCGTCCGCCGCGCACGCCCAGATCAGCGTGCAGGGGGCGCGGGTCCACAATCTCCAGAACGTCGATCTCTCGATCCCACGAGACTCCATCGTGGTCTTCACCGGACTTTCGGGCAGCGGCAAGTCGAGCCTCGCCTTCGACACGATCTTCGCCGAGGGGCAGCGACGCTACGTCGAGAGCCTGAGCGCCTACGCACGCCAGTTCCTCGGACAGGTCGATCGACCCGACGTGGACTTCATCGAGGGGCTCAGCCCTGCCGTCTCCATCGACCAGAAGTCGACGAACCGCAACCCGCGCTCCACGGTCGGTACGATCACGGAGATCTACGACTACATGCGTCTCCTGTGGGCGCGCATCGGCGTGCCGCACTGCGCCGTGTGCGGCGAGCGGATCGCGTCGCAGACCGTGCAGCAGATCGCGGATCAGCTCATGCTGCTGCCCGAGCGCACCCGCTACCAGGTGCTCGCGCCCGTGGTGAGCAAGAAGAAGGGCGAGTTCGTCGATCTCTTCCAGGATCTCGCCGCGAACGGCTACTCGCGGGCCGTGGTCGACGGCGAGGTGATCCAGCTCTCCGAGCCGCCGACGCTGAAGAAGCAGGTGAAGCACGACATCTCGGTCGTCATCGACCGCCTGGTGGCGGGGCCGGACGGACTCGGGCGCCTGACCGACTCCCTCGAGACGGCACTGAAGCTCGCCGGCGGGATCGTCTGCATCGACTTCGTCGATCGCGACCCGAAGGCCGACGATCGGACGCAGCTCTTCTCCGAGCAGCTGTCGTGCCCGAACCAGCACCCCGTGCAGCTCACGGAGATCGAACCGCGCACCTTCTCGTTCAACGCACCGTTCGGCGCCTGCAGCACCTGCTCGGGCCTCGGCACCAGCATGTCCGTGGATGAGGACCTCGTGCTGGGCGATCCCGAGCTCTCCATCACCGAGGGCGTCATCGTGCCCTGGACCAGCCAGGGCAAGAGCCTGTACCAGTATTACGAGAAGCTCCTCCGCGGCCTGTCCCAGGACCTGGACTTCAAGCTCACCACGCCGTGGGAGCAGCTCGGCGAGGACGTCCGCGAGGCCGTCCTCTACGGCAACAACTTCAAGGTCAACGTGCGGTGGAAGAACCGCTTCGGCCGCGAGGTGAAGTACTCCTCGGGCTTCGAGGGCGTCATCCCGTTCATCGAGCGCCAGTACGCCGAGGCGGAGTCCGACGCGAAGCGCGACCGGTGGTCGGAGTTCCTCCGCGAGGTGCCGTGCCACGCGTGCCACGGTCAGCGGCTCAAGCCCGAGGTCCTGGCCGTCACCGTCAACGGAGAGTCCATCGCCGCGGTCGGTGAGTTCAGTCTGCTCAACGCCAAGCGCTACTTCGACGAGGTCGAGCTCACCGCCCGCGAGGCGAAGATCGCCGCGCAGGTGCTCCGTGAGATCCGGCTCCGCTTCGACTTCCTCATCGAGGTCGGTCTGGGGTACCTCACGCTGGCTCGCGCCGCCGGGACGCTCTCCGGCGGGGAGGCCCAACGGATCCGGCTCGCCACGCAGATCGGCTCCGGGCTGACCGGCGTGCTGTACGTGCTCGACGAACCGAGCATCGGGCTGCATCAGCGGGACAACCGTCGACTCATCGAGACCCTCGTCAAGCTGCGGGATCTCGGCAACACGCTCATCGTCGTCGAGCACGACGAGGAGACCATCGAGGCCGCTGACTGGATCGTGGACATCGGCCCCGGAGCGGGCGTCGAGGGCGGCACCGTGGTGCACTCGGGGGAGTACGCCGAGCTGCTGCAGAACACCGACTCGATGACGGGGGACTACCTTGCCGGGCGGCGCGCCATCGAGACGCCGAAGAAGCGCCGTAAGCGCGACCGCAAGCGCGAGCTGAAGGTCATGGGCGCCCGCTCCAACAACCTGCAGAACGTCGACGTCGCCTTCCCGCTCGGCGTGATGACGGCGGTCACGGGCGTCAGCGGCTCCGGCAAGTCGACCCTCGTGAACGACATCCTCTACCGAGTGCTCGCGAACCAGCTCAACGGCGCGCGCCTGGTGCCGGGCAAGCACACCCGCGTGACGGGTCTCGACCACCTCGACAAGGTGGTGCACGTGGACCAGGCGCCCATCGGCCGCACCCCTCGCTCGAACCCGGCCACCTACACCGGGGTCTTCGACAAGATCCGCAACCTGTTCGCCGAGACGCCGGAGGCGAAGACCCGCGGCTACCTGCCCGGCCGCTTCAGCTTCAACGTCAAGGGCGGCCGCTGCGAGGCCTGCTCGGGCGACGGCACCCTGAAGATCGAGATGAACTTCCTTCCCGACGTGTACGTCGCGTGCGAGGCCTGCGGCGGCAAGCGGTACAACCGCGAGACCCTGCAGGTGCGCTACAAGGGCAAGAACATCTCCGAGGTGCTCGAGATGCCGATCGCCGAGGCGGAGGAGTTCTTCGAGCCGATCAGCTCGATCCACCGCTACATGAAGACCCTGGTCGACGTGGGCCTCGGCTACGTGCGGCTCGGGCAGAGCGCCACCACCCTGTCCGGCGGCGAGGCGCAGCGCGTGAAGCTCGCCACCGAGCTGCAGAAGCGCTCCAACGGTCGCAGTATCTACGTGCTCGATGAGCCCACGACCGGACTGCACTTCGAAGACGTGCGCAAGCTGCTGCTCGTGCTCAACGGACTCGTCGACAAGGGCAACACGGTCATCACCATCGAGCACAACCTCGATGTCATCCGCAGCGCGGACTGGGTGATCGACCTCGGACCCGAGGGCGGCTCCGGCGGTGGCACGATCCTGGCCGAGGGCACGCCCGAGCAGATCGCCGGCGTCGAGGCGAGCCACACCGGGCGCTTCCTCGCGGAGGTGCTCGAGGGCTGGGCGGCCAAGTCCGAGCGGGCAGTGCGGAAGCATTCCGGGGGCACGACGTCGCACGCGGCGAAGCGCGGGGCGGGGAAGGCACCCGCGGCGAAGGTCCGGGTGTGATCCAGGGGGTCGACAACCGGGGCGCCTTCCGTCCGGCGCAGGGCGAGATCCCGACCAGCCCCGGGGTCTACCGCTTCAGCGACCGGCACGGGCGGGTGCTCTACATCGGCAAGGCGAAGAACCTGCGCGCCCGCCTCGCGAACTACTTCCAGCCGCTGCAGTCCCTCATGCCGCGCACGCAGCGCATGCTCGCGCTCGCGGCGCAGGTCGACTGGACCGTGGTGGCGACCGACACCGAGTCGCTGATCCTCGAGCACACCTGGATCACCGAGTTCAAGCCCCCCTTCAACGTCCAGTTCAAGGACGACAAGACCTACCCCTATCTCGCCGTCACGCTTCGGGAGGAGTCGCCTCGGCTCATCATCACCCGCAACGAACGGATTCGCGGGGCGCGCTACTTCGGCCCCTACCCGAAGGTCTGGGCCCTGCGGGAGACGACCGCGCTGCTGCAGCAGGCGTTCCCGATCCGCACCTGCAACGACGCCGACTACCGGCGCGCGATGTCGACGGGGCGCCCGTGCCTCGCGGGGCAGATCGGCCGATGCCACGGGCCGTGCTCGCAGCTCATCACGATCGAGGCCCACCGGGAGCGGGCGAACGCGCTGGTCGCGTTCCTCGCGGGCGGCGACACCAGCCACCTGCGCGAGCTGCAACGGGGCATGCGCGAGGCGGCCGCGGCGCAGGAGTACGAGCTCGCCGCGCGCCTGCGCGATCAGGCGCAGGCGGTGGAGCACGTGCTCGAGAAGAACGCCGTGGTGCTCGGCCTCGACGTCAATCTCGATGTCTTCGGCATGCGGGCCGACGAACTCGCGGCCTCGGCGCACCAGTTCATCATCCGCGGTGGCCGGATCCGGGGCGAGCGCAGCTGGATCGTCGACGTCGAGATCGATGACTCCCTGAGCACGCTCCTCGAGCAGGTCGTGCAGACCGCGTACGAGGGCGACCGCGAGCCCCCGGCGGAGATCCTGGTGCCCCAGTTGCCGGACGACGTCACCGACCTCGAGGCCGCGCTCAGCGCGAAACGGCCGCGTCAGGGCCGCGTGCGCATGCGCGTACCCGAGCGCGGGGAGAAGGTCCAGCTCATGGAGCGGGCCGTGCTCAACGCGGGGGAGAACCTGATCCGGCACAAGCTGAAGCGCGCCGCGGATCTCACGGCCCGCACCGACGCGCTCGCCGAGCTGCAGCGGGCACTGGGCATGGACGAGGCCCCGCTCCGGATCGAGTGCATCGACGTCTCGCATCTGCAGGGGACCGGGGTGGTGGCCTCGCTCGTCGTGTTCGAGGACGGGCTCCCGGCGAAGGGGGCGTATCGGAAATACCGCATCGAGGAAACGCGCGACGACACCGACTCGATCCACCAGGTCGTTGCGCGGCGCGCGGCGCAGTTGAACCGCGCCCGCGAGTCGGGTGAGCCGGCCTCGGGTGTCTACCGGGATCGCCCGCAACTCCTCATCGTCGACGGCGGCGAGCCGCAGGTGAAGGCGGCGGCACGCGCGCTACGCGAAGCCGGGATCACCGACATCGCGCTGTGCGGGGTCGCGAAGCGCCTCGAGGAGCTCTGGCTGCCCGATGACCCGTTCCCCGTGATCCTGCCGCGCACGAGCGACGCTCTTTTCTTGGTGCAGCGGGTGCGCGACGAGGCGCACCGCTTCGCCATCACCTTCCAGCGTCAGCGCCGGAGCACTTCCATCGCGAGCCAGCTCTCCGAGGTGCCCGGCCTCGGCCCGAAGCGCGTGCAGGTGCTGCTCAAGCACTTCGGCTCGGTGACCCGGCTGCGCGCCGCGACGGTCGCCGAGCTGAGCGCCGCCCCCGGCGTCGGCGAGAAACTGGCCGAGCAGATCCTCGCTCACCTGAACTCCACTGCCGCGCCCGCTAAGCTTGAGGCATCATCGGAACCCGATCAGGATGGAGGACTGTCGAATGAATGAGGCGGTGTCCAATCAGGAGATCCTGATCGTCACGGGCATGTCCGGCGCCGGTCGCAGCACCGTCGCGAACACCCTCGAAGACCTGGGCTGGTACGTCGTCGACAACCTGCCCCTCACCATGCTCAAGACGCTCGCGGACATGGCCGACAAGTCCGGGGGAGCGCTGCCCCGGATCGTCGCGGTCGTCGACGTCCGCGGTCGCGACCTCTACTCCGATATCGAATCGACCGTGAGCGATCTCCGTGAGAACGCCACGGTTCGGGTCGTCTTTCTCGACGCGACCGACGAGATCCTGGTGCGGCGGTACGAGTCGGTGCGCCGACCGCACCCGCTGCAGGCCGAAGCCGGCAGTCTGCTCGAGGGCATCCGTCTCGAACGCGAGCGCCTCCAGGAGCTGCGCGCGTCGAGCGACGTGGTCATCGACACCTCGCGCTACAACGTGCACGACCTCTCGACCGCCACCCGCGAGCTCTTCTCGGACGACAACACGCCCGGCCTGCAGCTCTCCGTCGTGAGTTTCGGCTTCAAATACGGGGCTCCGACGGATGTCGATCTCATGGTCGATATGCGGTTTCTCCCGAACCCGTTCTGGGAGACCGACCTGCGCGCGCTCACCGGGGTCGATCCGGAAGTGAAAGAATATGTACTCGGCCGCGAAGGCGCAGCTGAGTTCCTGGACCACTACGTGGCCGCGTTGACTCCGGTGTTCGCCGGATTCCAGCGCGAAAACAAGCGCCACGCCTCGCTCGCCGTCGGATGCACCGGCGGCAAGCATCGTTCGGTCGCGACCGCGAGAGAACTCGCCGATCGCCTCGCCGGACTTCCGGGAGTCAGTGTGACGCTCCGGCATCGCGACCTCGGTCGCGAATAGTCGGCGTTTCGCCGACCCGTCACCGTTGTTCAAGCTTCCTGAAAGGACTATTTCGTGCCGTCTACCGTTGAGGTGAAGAGTGAGCTCGTACGATTCCCGGTGCAGCGCACCGGCGAGCGCATCGCCGAAGTGGCCACGATCCTGCGTCTCGCGGGCGGACTGCACACGATTTCGGGCCGGATCGCCCTCGAGGCCGAGCTGCACACGCCGCAGATCGTGCAGCGCGTGCGCAAGGACCTCGCGGAACTCTACGGCGTTCGCTCGGAGGCGAAGCAGCTGCCCCCGACCGCGACTCGTCCCGGTGCTCCGCAGTTCCTCGTCCGGGTGCTCGACGGCGAGACGCTCGCCCGTCAGCTCGGCCTGCTCGATCAGCGCCGCCGGCAGATCCGCGGGCTCCCGAACCGACTGACCACGGGCGCGCAGCCCGAGCTCGCCGCGATCTGGCGCGGTGCGTTCCTGGCGCGCGGTGGGATCACGGCGCCGGGTCGCTCCGCGGGCCTCGAGATCATCTGCCCGAGCAACGAGGTCGCCATGGCCCTCGTGGGTGCCGCGGGCCGGATCGGCATCGAGTCCAAGAGCCGCGAGATCCGGGGGCAGAACAAGGTGCTCATCCGCGACGGCGAGGCGATCGGCGAGATGCTCGGTGCGATGGGTGCCGTCGAGTCCCGCGCGAGCTGGGACGAGCTCCGCAAGGCCCGTGAGACCCGCGCGACCGCGAACCGCCTCGTCAACTTCGACGACGCGAACCTCCGGCGCTCGGCCGAGGCATCGGTCGCCGCGTGCGCCCGAGTGGAGCGCGCGCTCGAGATCCTGGGTGACGAGATTCCCGATCACCTCCGGTACGCGGGCGAGCTGCGGTTGCGTCACCGCGAAGCGAGTCTCGACGACCTCGGTGCGCGCGCCGATCCCGTGCTCACCAAGGACGCCGTCGCCGGTCGGATCCGCCGGTTGCTCGCCATGGCCGACAAGGAGGCCGAGACCCGCGGGATCCCGGGCACCGAGTCGAGCCTGCCCGACGACCTCTCGCGGCTGTAGCCCGTCGGCCGCCCGGAGAGCCCCTCGGTCGTCCGTTCGCCAGGGGCGCAAGCGCGTTCGGCACGCGCCGACCGCGCGGGCATAGACTGAAATAACGAATTGTCGACACCGAGGATAGGAGCGCCCATGGCCGCCTACACACTTCCTGACCTTCCCTACGACTATGCTGCGCTTGAGCCGCACATCAGCGGCAAGATCATGCAGCTGCACCACGACAAGCACCACCAGGCCTACGTGACCGGTGCGAACACCGCACTCGAGCAGCTGGCCGAGGCGCGCGACGCGAACAACCTCGCCGCCGTCAACAAGCTCGAGAAGGACGTCGCCTTCAACCTCGGCGGACACGTCAACCACACCATCTTCTGGAACAACCTGTCGCCCGAGGGCGGGGATCGCCCCGAGGGTGAGCTCGCCGCCGCGATCGACGAGTACTTCGGCGACTTCGAGAAGTTCCAGGCGCACTTCACCGCGACCGCCCTCGGCGTCCAGGGCTCCGGCTGGGCCGTTCTCGCCTGGGATGCGCTGGGTCAGCGCGCCAACATCGTGCAGCTGTTCGACCAGCAGGGCAACCTGCCCGCCGGCACCGTCCCGCTGCTGATGCTCGACGTCTGGGAGCACGCGTACTACCTCGACTACCTCAACGTCCGCGCCGACTACGTGAAGGCGTTCTGGAACATCGCGAACTGGCAGGACGTCGCCAAGCGCTTCGAGGCCGCACGGACGCAGACCCCGGGTCTCATCTAGGCACTCCGGTGCGTGTGGGCCGGCTCCGAACGGGGCCGGCCCACACCGCATTCTCCGCGGCCGCCGCGTCAGCCCGGCCGCGCCACGATTCTTCCCGCGCCGTCCTCCACCGAAGGAGCCCCGCCCCGCCATGCGCACCATCGAATCACTGGGATCGCTCGCATCCCGCACCGTCATCGTCCGCTGCGACCTCAACGTTCCGCTCTCCGACGGACGCATCACCGATGATGGGCGCATCCGCGCGTCGCTCGCCACGATCTCCGAATTGCGCGAGGCCGGTGCGAAGATCGTGCTGATCAGCCATCTCGGCCGCCCCAAGGGCGTGCCGGAGGCGGCCTCCTCGCTTCGCCCGGTCGCCGAGCGACTGTCCGAGCTCCTCGGCGCACCCGTCGCGTTCGTCGCGGAGACCGTCGGACCCGACGCCCAGAGCGCCGTGGCTGCGCTCACCGACGGCGACGTCGTGCTGCTCGAGAATCTGCGGTTCAACCCGGGAGAGACGAGCAAGGACCCCGACGAACGCCGAGCCTTCGCCGCCCAGCTCGCCGCGTACGGCGACGTGTTCATCTCCGATGGATTCGGTGTGGTGCACCGCGCGCAGGCGAGCGTCACCGATCTCGCAGAGCTGCTGCCGAGTGCCGCGGGACGTCTCGTCGCCGCCGAGCTCGACGTGCTGCGCCGACTCACCGAGGATCCCGCCCGTCCCTACACGGTGGTGCTCGGCGGCTCCAAGGTCTCCGACAAGCTCGGCGTGATCGCGCACCTGCTCGACCGCGTCGACACGCTGCTCATCGGCGGCGGCATGCTGTTCACCTTCCTCGCCGCGCAGGGGCACCGGGTCGCCGGCAGCCTCCTCGAGGAGGATCAGCTGGACACCGTCCGCGGCTACCTGGCGCAGGCCGAGGCGCGGGGCGTCCGCATCGTCCTTCCCACCGACATCGTGGTGGCGGAGTCGTTCTCCGCCGACGCGGCGCACGAGATCGTGCCCGCCGACGCGATCGAATCGAGCCGCTTCGGCGCCTCCGGGATCGGTCTCGACATCGGCCCGGAGACGGCCGCTGCCTTCGCCGCCATCATCGCGGAGTCGGCCACCGTCTTCTGGAACGGCCCCATGGGCGTGTTCGAGATGGAGGCGTTCGCCTCCGGCACGCGCACGGTCGCGCGGGCGCTCACCGAGACCGACGGCTTCACCGTCGTGGGCGGGGGAGACTCCGCCGCCGCCGTCCGCGCGCTCGGTTTTTCCGATGACCAGTTCGGTCACATCTCCACGGGTGGCGGCGCCAGCCTGGAGTTTCTCGAGGGCGCGCAGCTGCCCGGTCTGGAGGTCCTGTCATGAACGACCAGCTCCCCGAGCTCCGCGAGCCGCTCCCGCAGGGCGACCGCACCCCGCTGATCGCGGGCAACTGGAAGATGCACCTCGACCACTTGCAGGCGATCGCCTTCGTGCAGAAGCTGTCGTGGGGACTCAAGGACGTGCGGCACGACTTCGGCGAGGTCGAGGTCGCGGTGTTCCCGCCGTTCACCGATCTCCGGTCGGTCCAGACCCTGCTCGCCGCCGATAAGCTCTCGCTCACGCTCGGTGCGCAGGATGTCTCCCCGCACGAGTCCGGTGCGTTCACGGGCGACGTCTCCGCCGCGATGCTCGGCAAGCTCGACGTCCGCTACGTGCTCGTCGGCCACTCGGAGCGGCGACAGGGGCACCAGGAGGGTGACGACACCGTCGCCGCCAAGACGCTCGCGGCGCACACCGCCGGCATGGTCCCGGTGATCTGCGTGGGCGAGACCGCGGAGGATCTCGAGACGCACGGCGCCGCGGCGATCCCGCTTGCCCAGCTCGCGGCGGCGATCGCTCCGCTCCCCGCCGACGCGGAGTTCGTCGTCGCCTACGAGCCCGTCTGGGCGATCGGCAGCGGCCAGGCCGCCACTCCCGAGCAGGCGGAGGACGTGGCCCGGGCGCTCCGGGAGTCGCTACGGGATCTCCGCGGCGACGACGTGGCCACGGCGACGCGGATCCTCTACGGCGGCTCGGTCGCGAGCCAGAACGTGGCGGGCTTCCTCCGTCAGCCGAACGTCGACGGTGCGCTGGTGGGCGGTGCGAGCCTCAAGGTGGACGAGTTCACGCGCATCGTCCAGTTCAAGAAGCACGTCACCTCGGCGTAGGCTGTCCGGCACCCGACGCGGTGCCGGTATACTCGTACTCGGCGCATCGCGCCCTCGACCCAGGAAAGGTGACCGCGTGCTCATCCTCAAGATCGCACTGATCGTCATTCTCGTGATCACGAGCTTGCTCCTCACCCTCTTCATCCTGCTGCACAAGGGCCGCGGTGGCGGCCTCTCCGACATGTTCGGCGGCGGCGTGACCTCCAGCTTGGGTTCCTCGGGTGTTGCGGAGCGCAACCTCAACCGCATCACCATCGTGGTGTCGTTGATCTGGGTCGTATCGATCATCGCGCTCGGGCTCATCGCCCGATTCTCGGTGGTCTAGAGCTCGTTCACAAAGAGAGGTAATACGTGGCAGGCAGTAACGCCATTCGTGGTGCGCGCGTCGGGTCCGGCCCCATGGGGGAGAAGGATCACGGAGCCCGCGCAGAGCGAGTCCAGATTTCATACTGGGATGCGCTCGGCAACGAGACGGTCCGCTACTTCGCGGCCGACATCGTCGATGAGGACATCCCCGAGCAGATCGATTCCCCGACCACCGGGCTTCCCGCGGGTCGGGATCGGGAGAACCCCCCGGTCCTGCTCAAGAACGAACCGTACAAGACGCACCTCGCCTACGTGAAGGAGCGCCGCACGCCGGAGGAGGCGGAGGAGCTGCTCGAGGCGGCCCTGATGAAGCTCCGGCAGCGTCGCGGTACCGCCAAGGCATCCGCATAACGCTCGGTCGTCGAGCAGACGCGAAGGGGGCCCGCACCATCTGGTGCGGGCCCCCTTCGCGTTCGGTGCGGAGTCAGTCGCTCGATGCGAGCGCCGCGATCAGCGCACAGGCCGTGGCACCGGGATCGGTCGCGCGGATCGCCAGCACCGGTCGCCCACGATCGCGCAGCACACTGCGGTCTCCGGCCGCCTGGGCGGTGATGAGCGTCTCGAAGCCCGCCTCCGAGCCCGGGATATCGAGCGGCGCGGATCCCGCATCGCACAACTGCAGGAACCCGCCGAGCGCGGGCCCGCCCTTGTGCAGCTGGCCGGTCGAGTGCAGGTACCTCGGCCCCCAGCCGAGCGCGACGGGGGCGCCGAGCCGCTCGGCCAGTGCATCGCGGAGGTCGAGCACGGCGGCGGCGCTGGGACCGTCCGGATCGAGGTAGGCCTGGATCGCCAGGTATCCACCGGGCTCGACGAGCCCACGCACGACCGTCACCAGGCTCGCGATGCCGGTGACGGCGGCCACGCCCGGTGCGCCATCGAGCAGGTCGACCCCCGGGAGTTCCGGCACGGGCGTGGCGACAACGTCGCGCGACGCGCTCTGCGCGAGCTGCTCCCGGGCGGCGACCTTCGCCGCCTCGACATCCGGCTGATTGAAGGGGTCGATGCCCATCAGACGGCCGAGCACCGCAGTCGTGACCTCCCAGAGCAGCAGCTGCGCCCCCAGGGGAGCGCCCACGGCGGGAAGCTGCGGTTCAGTCGCGTCGGATACGTCAGCAGAGCCAAAGATCCGGATCAGCCGGGTGTTCGCCGGGGTCCGCCGCACCTCGGGCGCATCGTCCGCGAGGGCGAGCGGCAGCACCCCCTGGCCGTCTTTGCCCGTGGATTCGGCGATGAGCTGTTCGATCCAGGAGCCCATATCCCACTGCGCACCCGGCGCCGAGCACACGCCGAGCACGTACGCACGGGGGAGGCCGTCCGCCACCCACGCCGCGAGACGCAGCGCGGGATTCTCCGGCGCGTCGTCCCGGAGCGCGTCACGCGCAGCCGCGGCGTCGGCGACCAGCGCGCGCACGTCCGCGCCGGCGAGCGCCGTCGGCACCAGACCGAATGCGGTGAGTGCCGAGAATCGGCCCCCGACGTTCGGGTCCGCGAGGAAGACGCGCTGCCCGGCGGCGCGGGCGTCCGCTTCGAGGGGCGATCCCGGATCCGTCACCACGACGATGTGCGCCGATGCATCGAGCCCGGCGGCGTCGAATGCGGTCGTGAACGCGGCACGATGGCTCAGGGTCTCGATCGTGCCCCCGGATTTCGAGCTCACGACCACGACGGTGCGGGCGAGATCGCCTGCCAGTGCGTCGCGCACGACGTCGGGGTGCGTCGAGTCGATCGTGCGCAGGTCCACGCCCGCCCAGCGTGCGATGACGGCGGGGGCGAGGCTCGATCCGCCCATGCCGCAGAGCACCACACGGTCCACCCCGCGATCTCGTAGGTCGCTGTGCAGCTGCTCGACCTCGTCGAGCAGCGCGTCCACACCGGAGAGATCCGTCCACCCCAGGCGCACCGCGGCCTCCGCGGCCGCGTCGGCGCCCCACAGCGTACTGTCGTGCGCGAAGATCCGGCTGGCCACGCGATCGCGGATCAGCGTCTCGAGCGCCTGATGGGCCTCGGGGGTCTCGGTGAGCTGCAGGGCAATGGTCACGGGGCCTCCTGGAGGGCTCGGTCGACGGTGGCGCAGAGTTCGTCCCAGGACGCGTCGAACTTGCCGAGACCCTCGCGCTCGAGGGTCTCGGTGATCTCGAGGTAGTCGATGCCCTGGGCGTCGAGGTGATTCAGGAGCTGGTTCGATTCCAGGTACTCGGAGGTGACGGAGTCGCCGCGGCTGATGCCGTGATCCGCCCACGCCCGAAGGGTCGCCTCGGGCATCGTGTTCACCACGCCCGGCGCCACCAGTTCGGAGACGTAGAGGGTGTCGGGCAGGGCCGGATCCTTGACGCCGGTCGAGGCCCACAGGGGGCGCTGGGCGTTCGCGCCCAGCCCGCGGAGGAAGACCGCGCGCTCGCTCGAGAACGCCTGATCGAAGACCTCGTATGCCAGGCGCGCATTGGCGACTCCTGCCTGCCCGGTGAGTGCTCGCGCCTCATCGGTGCCGAGGCTCCGCAGCCGCGCGTCGACCTCCGTGTCGAGTCGGGACACGAAGAACGACGCGACCGAGTGGATCGACGCGAGGTCGATCCCGGCCGCGCGGGCTCGCTCGAGGCCGGTGAGGTACGCATTGATGACCTGCCGGTACCGCTCCAGGCTGAAGATCAGCGTCACGTTCACGCTGATGCCGGCGGCGATCGTCTCCGTGATCGCCTCGAGCCCCTCGACGGTCGCAGGGATCTTGATCATGGCGTTCGGCCGGTCGACCCGATCCCACAGTTCTCGGGCCTGCGCGACGGTTCCCGCGGTGTCGCGCGCGAGTCGGGGCTCCACCTCGATCGACACGCGGCCGTCGAATCCGGCGGTGGCGGCGTACGTCTCGGCGAGGAGGTCGCAGGCGTCGGCGACATCGCTCGTCGTGAGTTCGACGATGGTCTCGCTCACCCCGAGCCCGCGCTCGGCGCACGCCGCGATGCGATCCCCGTAGCCGATCCCGCCGCCGATCGCGGCCGCGAAGATCGTGGGGTTCGTCGTCACGCCGACCACGTCGAGCTGCGCGACGAGATCACGCAGCTCACCGGAATCGATCCGGTGGCGGGAGAGGTCGTCGAGCCAGATGCTGACGCCGGCTCGGCTGAGTGCTGCGGTGCGGGATTCCGTCACGGGTGGGCTCCTAGGCTGAGAGGCTGTCGCGGGCCGCCGACACCACCGCGTCCGTGGTGATGCCGAACTCGCGGAACAGCGTTTCGTAGTCGGCCGATGCGCCGAAGTGCTCGATGGAGACGGACCGGCCGCGGTCGCCGACGAAGCGCTCCCAGCCGAGCGAGAGGCCCGCCTCGACGCTCACGCGGGCGGTGACGTCGGCGGGCAGCACCTCTGCGCGATACTCCTCGGTCTGCTCTGCGAACCACTCGAGGCAGGGGGCCGAGACGACGCGCGCGCCGATCCCGTCCGCGGCGAGCCGCTCGCGCGCCTCGACGGCGAGCTGCACCTCGGACCCGGTGGCGATGAGGATCACGTCGATCGTTCCCGTGGGCGAGTCCGCGAGCACGTAGGCGCCGCGTCGCACCCCCTCGGCCGACGCAAAGTCACCGCCGCGCGGCAGCACCGGCACGTTCTGCCGGGTCAGCGCGATGCCCGCGGGGCCCTCGTGCCGCGAGAGCATCTCGTGCCACGCGACGGTCACCTCGTTCGCGTCCGCGGGGCGGATGATCGCGAGGTTCGGGATCGCGCGCAGCGTCGCCAGCTGCTCGATCGGCTGGTGGGTCGGGCCGTCCTCGCCGAGCGCGATGGAGTCGTGCGTCCAGACGAAGATGCTGGGTACGTTCATCAGCGCGGCCAGGCGGACCGCCGGACGCATGTAGTCGCTGAAGATGAGGAAGGTGCCGCCGTAGCTGCGGGTGTTGCCGTGCAGCTGGATGCCGTTGAGGATCGCGCCCATGGCGTGCTCGCGGATCCCGAAGTGGAGCACCCGGCCGTAGGGATCGCCCTGCCAGCTCGAGGTCGAGCGCCGCGCGGGCACGAACGACGGGACGCCCGGGATCGTGGTGTTGTTCGATCCGGCGAGGTCGGAGGATCCGCCCCACAGCTCGGGCATCACCGGGCCGAGGGCGGCGAGCACCTTGCCGCTCGCCGCACGGGTCGCGACGCTCGTACCGGGCTCGAACTCGGGCAGCACGTCGGCGATGCCCTCGGGCAGCTCCTGCGCCTCGATGCGGTCGAAGAGCGCCTTGCGCTCGGGGTTCGCTGCGGCCCAGGCGTCGAAGGTCTGCTGCCAGGCGGCGCGGCCCTCGGCGCCGCGCTCGACGGCCTTGCGCGTGTGGGCGATGACCTCGGGGGCGACGGCGAAGTGCTGCTCGGGATCGAAGCCGAGCGCGGTCTTCAGCCCGGCGAGCTCGTCACCGCCGAGCTTCGAGCCGTGGATGCCGCCGGTGTTCTGCTTGCCCGGGCTCGGCCAGCCGATGACGGTCTTCAGGATGATGAGGCTCGGCTTGCCCGTCTCGCCCTGTGCGGCGACGATCGCGTCGTGCAGCTCGGCGAGATCCTCGACATAGGCCCCGGTCTTCTTCCAGTCGACCTCGATGACCTGCCAGCCGTAGGACTCGTAGCGCTTCGCCACGTCCTCGGTGAAGGAGATGTCGGTGTCGTCCTCGATCGAGATCTGGTTGGAGTCGTAGATCGCGATGAGGTTGCCGAGCTCCTGGTGCCCGGCGAGGGAGGATGCCTCGCTCGTCACGCCCTCCTGCAGGTCGCCGTCGCCGGCGACCACGTAGATGAAGTGGTCGAACGGGCTCGTGCCCGGGGCAGCCTCGGGATCGAAGAGACCGCGCTCGTAGCGGGCGGCGTAGGCGAAGCCGACCGCGGAGGCGAGGCCCTGGCCGAGCGGGCCGGTCGTGATCTCGACGCCGCGCGTGTGGCCGTACTCGGGGTGGCCGGGCGTCTTCGATCCCCAGGTGCGCAGCGCCTGGAGATCCTCGAGCTCGAGCCCGTAGCCTCCGAGGTACAGCTGCACGTACTGGGTGAGCGAGGAATGGCCCACGGAGAGGATGAAGCGGTCGCGACCGACCCAGTCCGCGTCCGCGGGGTCGTGGCGCATCACCTTCTGGTGGAGGAGGTACGAGACCGGTGCGAGACTGATCGCGGTGCCCGGGTGCCCGTTGCCGACCTTCTCCACGGCATCGGCCGCCAGCACTCTCGCAGTGTCCACCGCGAGGCCGTCGAGCTCATCCCACTGCAGTTCGCTTCCCAATGCCTACCCTCTCTCAGAACCGTTCGCGCGCCGTTCCGCACACACGGACCAATCCTACCGGCAGGGGAGGTACCATAGAGGGTGATGTCCACCGAGATCTCAGCCCCCGCACAGTCCAGCGATCGGCGTCCCCGACGCACGATCGGTCGTACGGTCAAGAACTACGTCGCGCTGACGAAGCCGCGGGTCATGGAACTCCTGCTCGTGGTGACGGTTCCGGCCATGATTCTGGCGCAGGGCGGCCTGCCGAACCTCTGGCTCGTGCTCGCGACGCTCATCGGCGGCGCGATGAGCGCGGGGTCCGCGGGCGCCTTCAACTGCTACATCGATCGCGACATGGACCGCAAGATGCAGCGGACGAAGAATCGCCCGCTGGTCACCGGGGAGATCTCCGACCGCAACGCGCTGATCTTCTCCTGGGTGCTCGGCGCCCTCTCCGTGGTGTGGCTCTGGTTCACCACCAACTGGCTCGCGGCGGCCCTGTCGGCGGGCGCGATCTTCTTCTACGTGGTCATCTACACGCTGATCCTGAAGCGGCACAGCGAGCAGAACATCATCTGGGGCGGGATCGCGGGGTGCTTCCCCGTGCTCATCGGGTGGGCCGCGGTGACCGGCAGCCTCGACTGGCCGGCCTGGGTGTTCTTCCTCGTCATTTTCCTCTGGACGCCGCCGCACTACTGGCCGCTGTCCATGCGGTACCGCGAGGACTACGCCGCGGCCGGCGTGCCGATGCTCGGGGTCGTGCGCGGTCGCGCCACCGTCGGGCTGCAGATCATCCTCTACGCGTGGGCGACGGTGGCCTCGAGCCTCCTGCTCATTCCCGCGGCCGGTATCGGTTGGCTCTACACGGTGGTCGCCGTGGCCTCGGGCGGCTACTTCATCATCCAGGCCCATCGGCTCTACGGCAGCGCGATCCGCGGCCAGGAGGGCAAGCCGATGCAGGTCTTCCACGGCTCGATCACCTACCTGTCCGTGCTCTCGCTCGCCATCGCGATCGATCCGCTGCTGCCGTTCTAGCCTGCGCCTTCTCAGCGCTAGGCTGATGCCATGGTTGACGCGTATGCCCATGGCCACCACGCAAGTGTGCTGAAGTCGCACACCTGGCGCACCGCGGAGAATTCCGCGGCGTACCTGCTCCCGCATCTCACGACGGGTGCCCGGGTGCTCGACGTGGGGTCCGGCCCCGGCACGATCACCGCAGACTTCGCGGAACTCGTGGCGCCGGGGGCCGTCGTGGGCCTGGACGCCTCGGCTGACGTGGTCGCGAAGGCGACCGAGGACGCCGCCGCGCGGCAGCTGGCCAATCTCCGGTTCGAAACGGGGGATGCCTACGCGCTCGAGTACCCGGACGCGAGCTTCGACCTGGTGCACGCGCACCAGGTGCTGCAGCACGTGGGCGATCCGGTGGCGATGCTCCGGGAGATGCGCCGCGTTACGGCTCCGGGCGGGCTCGTCGCCGCGCGTGATGTGGACTACGGCGGCGTGATCCTGTCACCCGACTCCGATGTGTTGAACGAGTGGCTCGCCCTCTACCTCAAGGTCCACGCGGGGGTCAGCGGCGATCCCTGCGCCGGACGCTCGCTGAAGTCGTGGGCGCGGGCTGCCGGGTTCTCGGAGATCACGTCCAGCGCGTCGCTTTGGCTGTTCGAGACCGACGAGGATCGCGCCTGGTGGGGCGGCATGTGGGCGGAGCGGATCCTGTCGTCGGCGTTCGCCGACAACGCGATCCGGCTCGGGCTCGCGGAGCGCTCGGACCTCGAGCGCATCTCCGAGGGGTGGACGCGCTGGGCCGCGGATCCGGACGGCTGGATGCTCATGCCCCACGCGGAGATCCTCGCCCGCCCGTAGTTTCTGCCGGGTCGTGTGAGCGATATCTGGGGTGGATCGGGGCATTCAGCACGGAAATCGCTCGCCCCAACGGGCCGCGCGGGATTCCGCAGCTAGGACACGAGCGCCGGGCGCTTCAGCCGCAGCACGACGATCGTCATCGTCGCCGCGGTCAGCGCCGCGAGCACCATGTGCACACCGACCGCGAGCTCCGGCAGACCATTGCGGGCCTGGTAGACGCCGATGAGGATCTGCACCACGAGTACCGCCAGCAGCGCGATCGTCCAGCGGAGCGGCCGCAACCGCCGCGACGCCGCCCAGACCAGCAGCGCGAGCGTCAGCGCGAGCGCCGCGTACCCCGGCCACGCATGGATGTGGCTCATGAGCCCGGCGTCGACGCCGTCGCGCTGGATCGTCGCGTCACCCGAGTGGGGTCCGGATCCCGTGGTGAGCACCCCGAAGACGACCGTGATCGCCATCACGAACGTCGTGATGTGGGTGAGGATCGTGAAGCCCTTCGGCGCGACCGACTCGCGCGGACCGGGTGCCTCGTACATCCGCGCGAGGTACGCCGCGGTGATGCAGACCAGGGCGAGCGAGATGATGTAGTGGATCCCGACGAGGTTCGCGTTGAGGTGCAGCCAGACGATGATGCCGCCGATGAGCGCCTGCAGCAGCACCAGCCCGAGGACGACGGTCGAGATGACGGGGAGATCCCGCCGCTGCCCGCGCAGGCGCCAGCTCGCGATCGCGACGAGCAGCGCGGCGATCAGCAACGGACCCGAGATCGTGCGGTTCCCGAACTCGATGAGGGAGTGGTACGACAGCTCTTCGGTGGGAACGAGGGACCCTGGCGCGCACAGCGGCCAGTTCGGGCAGCCGAGCCCCGATCCGGTGAGGCGAACCGCCCCGCCCGTCGCGATGATGAGGGTGTTGAGCACGAACGAGATCCAGGCGCAGACCCGCAGGAATCGGGAGGTCACCGCAGTGCGAAGCGGCTCCCGGTTCGTGACATCCGGTGCGGGCGATGTGGCGGCGGACAACGAGGCTCCTCTCGGTCGCACCCCATTCACAGGGAGTCTGGCATACCCCTCCCGTTCTCGCCGGGATCCTGTAGAATGGGAAGCTGTGGTTGCGAACGGCGAACCCGGGGAGCAGTGGAGCCCACTGCTGAGAACCGATTCCGTCCGAAGCCCAGACTACTGCACCGCTGCAGGGAACCCGATGCGAGCCCGGAACCGAACGATCCGGGCAGCGTGCGAGCCGGATCCCTCCGACTTTGCCACGGGACACCCAGCGAGACAAAGAAGAGGGAGGGATCATGCCAGAGGTACTGATCGACCGACCCGAGCTTGAAGGCTTGGGCCAGTACGAGTTCGGCTGGCACGACAGCGATGAGGCGGGCGCGATTGCGAAGCGCGGCCTCAGCGAGCAGGTCGTGCGTGAAATCTCAGCTCTCAAGAACGAACCTGAGTGGATGCTGCAGCGACGCCTGAAGGCGCTGCAGATCTTTGGACGCAAGCCGATGCCGACCTGGGGCGCCGACCTCTCGGACATCGACTTCGACAACATCAAGTACTTCGTCCGCTCCACGGAGCAGCAGGCGACGAGCTGGGAGGATCTCCCAGACGAGATCAAGGAGACCTACGAGCGGCTCGGGATCCCCGAGGCGGAGCGTCAGCGTCTCGTCGCGGGTGTGGCCGCGCAGTACGAGTCCGAGGTCGTCTACCACCAGATCCGCGAGGACCTGGAGGAGCAGGGCGTGCTCTTCCTCGACACCGACACCGCACTGCGCGAGCACCCGGAGATCTTCCAGGAGTACTTCGGCACCGTGATCCCGTCGGGCGACAACAAGTTCGCCGCGCTGAACACCGCCGTGTGGTCGGGCGGCTCCTTCGTGTACGTCCCGAAGGGCGTCTCCGTCGAGATCCCGCTGCAGGCCTACTTCCGCATCAACACGGAGAACATGGGCCAGTTCGAGCGCACGCTCATCATCGCCGACGAAGACAGCTACGTCCACTACATCGAGGGCTGCACCGCGCCGATCTACAAGTCGGACTCGCTGCACTCTGCGGTCGTCGAGATCATCGTGAAGAAGAACGCGCGCGTCCGCTACACCACGATCCAGAACTGGTCGACGAACGTGTACAACCTCGTCACCAAGCGCGCGATCGCGGAAGAGGGCGCGACCATGGAGTGGGTCGACGGCAACATCGGCTCGAAGGTCACCATGAAGTACCCGTCCATCTACCTGACCGGAGAGCACGCCAAGGGGGAGACGCTCTCCGTCGCCTTCGCGGGTCCCGGCCAGCACCAGGACACGGGCGCGAAGATGATCCATCTCGCCCCGAACACGAAGTCCTCGATCCTCGCGAAGTCCATCGCCCGCGGCGGCGGTCGCACCGGGTACCGCGGCGAGGTCCGCGTGGAGGCGAATGCCCACCACTCGGCCAACTCCGTGGTGTGCGATGCGCTGCTCGTCGACACCATCTCGCGCAGCGACACCTACCCGGCCATCGACATCCGCACCGATGACGCGGAGCTCGGCCACGAGGCCACCGTCTCCCGGGTCAGCGAGGAGCAGCTTTTCTACCTCATGAGCCGCGGCATGGCCGAGGAGGAGGGCATGGCGATGATCGTGCGCGGCTTCATCGAGCCGATCGCCCGCGAGCTGCCCATGGAGTACGCGCTCGAACTGAACAAGCTCATCGAGATGGGCATGGAAGGATCCGTCGGATAATGACGACAGCTGAAGCTACGAAGACGACGGCCCCCGAGGCCGGCACCGAGCAGCACGGTCTGAAGGCGCACTCCGACGGCGACTGGGCGAACCGCGTGCCGGTGCAGACCCGCTCCGAGCGCCCGACCTCGACCGACGTCGCCGATTTCGCCGAGGTCACGGGCCGCGAAGCGGTGTGGAAGTACACCCCCGTCGCCAAGCTCGGTGCCTTGCTGAACGGCGAACTCGACGGCTCGCGGATCCCGGTCACGGTGCCCGCGGTCGCGGGTGCGACGAGCGAGTGGATCGCTCGTGACGACGCGCGGATCGGCCGTGCCGGAGTGCCCGAGGAGCGCGGCGCCGCGGCAGCGTGGAGCGCCTTCTCCGAGGCGCACCTCGTGACGATCTCGGGGGAGGAGCACGTCACCGCGATCGTCCGTCGTGACGCGCTCGACGCCGCGCCCCGTGCGGCGCACACCGTGGTCGAGGCCACCCCGCACAGCCGCGGCCTCGTCATCCTCGAGAACACGGGCTCCGCCCAGCTCTCGGAGAACGTCGAGATCGTGGTCGGTGACGGCGCACAGCTCACGCTCGTGTCGGTCCAGCAGTGGAACGACGACGCGATCCATCTGTCGAGCCACTACGCCACCGTGGGCCGCGACGCGAGCTTCGTGCACATCGTCGTCTCGCTGGGCGGCGGCATCGTCCGCCTGAACCCGTCGATCCACCTCGATCACGAGGGTGCGAACGGCGAGGCTTTCGGCGCGTACTTCGCCGATGCCGGGCAGCACCTCGAGCACCAGGTCTACATGGACCACAATGCTCCCCACACCCGCAGCCGAGTCACCTACAAGGGTGCGCTGCAGGGCGAGGGCGCGCACACGGTGTGGATCGGCGACGTGCTGATCCGCCAGAATGCCAACGGCACCGACAGCTACGAGCAGAACCGCAACCTGGTGCTCACGCCCGGGACGCGCGCGGATTCGATCCCGAACCTCGAGATCGAGACCGGCGACATCGAGGGTGCCGGACACGCGTCCGCGACCGGCCGCTTCGACGACGAGCACCTGTTCTACCTGCAGAGCCGCGGCATCTCCGAGGAGGAGGCGCGCAAGCTCGTGGTCCGCGGGTTCCTGCTCGAGGTGATCAACCAGATCGGCGACGACGCGACCGAGGAGCGGCTCCAGGCCGCGATCGAGGCCGAGCTCGCTGAGAGCACGAAGTAAATGCCCCGACAGAAGGTGCTCGCGCTGAGCGAGTTGGTGCAGGATCAGGCCACCCGCGTGGTCATTGACGATGTTCCGATCGCCGTGGTGCTGGACGCGAACGGTGCGGTCCACGCCATCGGAGATACCTGCAGCCACGGGCAGATCAGTCTGTCCGAGGGCTTCGTCGAGGGTGACACGCTCGAGTGCTGGGCCCACGGCTCCGCGTTCTCGCTGTGCACCGGCATTCCGCAGAACCTTCCGGCGTACGAGCCGGTTCCCGTCTATGTGGTCGAGATCGAAAACGGCGACGTGTACATCGACCCCAACGTAACGAAAGAGATTGAACAATGAGCTCCGTTCTTGAGATCAAGGACCTGCATGTCAGCGTCGAAACCGAGCAGGGTCAGAAGCAGATCCTCCGCGGCGTCGACCTCACCCTGACCCAGGGTCAGACCCACGCCATCATGGGCCCCAACGGCTCCGGCAAGTCCACGCTCGCCTACGCCATCGCGGGCCACCCGCGCTACGAGGTCACGGGCGGATCCATTCTGCTCGACGGCGAAGAGGTGCTGGAGATGGGCGTCGACGAGCGGGCGCAGGCCGGCCTGTTCCTCGCCATGCAGTACCCGGTCGAGATCCCCGGTGTCACCAACGCCAACTTCCTCCGCACCGCCAAGACCGCGATCGACGGCGAAGCACCGCCCATCCGCACCTGGATGAAGGACGTCAAGTCGGCGATGCAGGACCTGCGCATGGACGAGTCCTTCGCGTCGCGCAACGTGAACGAGGGCTTCTCCGGCGGCGAGAAGAAGCGGAACGAGATCCTGCAGCTCGAGCTGCTGAAGCCGAAGTTCGCGGTGCTCGACGAAACCGACTCCGGCCTCGACGTCGACGCGCTGAAGATCGTCTCGGAGGGAGTGAACCGCGCGAAGGACACCACCGGCCTCGGTGTGTTGCTCATCACGCACTACACGCGCATCCTGCGCTACATCAAGCCCGACTTCGTGCACGTCTTCGTCAACGGCCGCGTGGCCGAGGAGGGCGGCCCTGAGCTCGCGAACCGGCTCGAGGAAGAGGGCTACGACCGCTTCCTCGTGGACGCCTGATCCCGAGGGCGTAGGCTACTCCCATGAGCGAAGAGACGACGACCGTGCCGCACACGATCGATCCCGAGTTCCGCGAACAGGCGATCGAGGCGCTGAAGAACGTCTCGGACCCCGAGCTCGGTGTGAACATCGTCGATCTCGGCCTGATCTACGATCTCGCGTTCGATGAGGAGCACGACGCGCTGGTCATCAGCATGACGCTGACCAGCGCCGGCTGCCCCCTCACCGACGTGATCGAGAACGACATCGCCGAGGCGCTCGACGGGCTCGTCACGGCCTTCCGCATCAACTGGGTGTGGATGCCGCCGTGGACGCCGGAGCGCATCACCGACGACGGCCGAGACATGATGAGAGCGTTGGGTTTCTCGATCTAGGATCGAGCCCCGAAACGCAATCGGGCAGGACCACCGAGGGGTGATCCTGCCCGATTGCGTGCGTCCGGGGTTATCCGCTCTTGCGGCGGAACTCCCGCTGGTGGCTCACCGGCCCGTGAGCCTGACCCACCCGGCCGCCGCCACTGCGCTGACCGGAGCCGCGCGGCTGGCTGCTCTGCTGCTTCTTGCGCTCGAGCGCCTCGCGAAACTTCCGCTTCGACTCCTCCGCAGCGTCACGCTGTTCGTCAGATTCCGACGTCATCGTGGTCCTCCCTTCATCCCCGTCGCGTGTGCACGAGAGTGCACGGACATGCGACCCCCTCAGCCTAGCGACCCGGCCCGCGCCTGTGTATGACCGTCGGCTCCTTCACGGGATCTCGACTAGACTGGTGCGGTTGTCCAGCCGGATTCTCCGGCACCCAATCCAAGGAGCAAGTTCCGCCGTGATCACCGTCGAAGATCTCGCGATCGATGTGGGCGCCCGCCGTTTGATGTCGGGGGTCACGTTCCGGGTGAACCCGGGAGACAAGATCGGGCTCGTCGGCCGCAACGGCGCCGGCAAGACCACCCTCACGCGGACCCTCTCCGGTGAGCTCGCGCCGGCCGAGGGGAGCATCTCGGTCAACGGCGAACTCGGCTTCCTGCCCCAGGATCCGCGCACCGGCGACCCCGATCAGCTCGCGCGGCACCGGATCCTCGACGCCCGCGGCCTCGGCACGCTCACGAAGAACATGTCCCAGGCGACCCTCGACATGGCGTCGGACGATCCCGCAGTGGCCGAGAAGGCGATGAAGCGCTTCGGCAATCTCACCGACCGCTTCCACGCGCTGGGCGGATACGCCGCCGAGTCGGAGGCCGCCTCGATCTCGAACAACCTCGGGCTTCCGGACCGGATCCTCGACCAGCCGCTCGGCACCCTCTCGGGGGGTCAACGCCGACGCATCGAACTCGCCCGGATCCTGTTCTCCGACGCCGACACGATGATCCTCGACGAGCCGACCAACCACCTCGACGCCGACTCCATCGTCTGGCTCCGCGAGTTCTTGAAGACGTACAAGGGCGGTGTCATCGTCATCAGCCACGACATCGAGCTCGTGGGCGAGACCGTCAATCGTGTGTTCTACCTCGATGCGAACCGCCAGGTCATCGACATCTACAACATGGGCTGGAAGCTCTACCTCCGCCAGCGCGCCGCCGACGAGGAGCGCCGCCGCAAGGAGCGCTCGAACGTCGAGAAGAAGGCCTCCGTGCTGAAGGATCAGGCCGCGCGCTTCGGGGCGAAGGCGTCGAAGGCCGCTGCCGCCCACCAGATGGTGGCGCGCGCCGAGAAGATGCTCTCCGGACTCGACGAAGTGCGTCAGGTCGAGCGGGTGGCGAAGCTGCGCTTCCCGGATCCCGCACCCTGCGGCAAGACGCCGCTCATGGCCGAGGGGCTCTCGAAATCCTACGGGTCGCTCGAGATCTTCGCGGGAGTCGACCTCGCGATCGACCGCGGCGCGAAGGTCGTCATCCTCGGCCTCAACGGCGCCGGCAAGACCACGCTCCTGCGCCTGCTCGCGCAGGTCGACGAGGCCGACACCGGTCAGATCATCGCGGGTCACGGGCTGAAGGTGGGCTACTACGCCCAGGAGCACGAGACGCTCGACGTCAAGGCGAGTGTGCTGCAGAACATGATCTCGGTGTCGCGCCACCTCACCGAGACCGAGGCGCGCAAGGTGCTCGGGTCCTTCCTCTTCACCGGCGACGACGTCCACAAGCCGGCCGGAGTGCTCTCCGGCGGCGAGAAGACGCGACTCGCACTCGCCATGCTGGTGGTGTCGAGCGCCAACGTGCTGCTCCTCGACGAGCCCACGAACAACCTCGACCCGGCGAGCCGCGAGGAGATCCTGGACGCACTCGCGCACTTCACCGGCGCCGTCGTGCTCGTCTCCCACGACCAGGGCGCCGTCGAGGCGCTGAACCCCGAGCGCGTGCTGATCATGCCCGACGCGACCGAGGACCACTGGTCGAAGGACTACCTCGAACTGATCGAGCTCGCGTAGACGGAGCGTCTCGAGCGCCCTCCGGGTGACCGAGACTTAGGGCGCGTCGGACGGCGAGGGCGACGGTGTCGGCGTCGAGCGGTCCGAGGTCGCCCACGTCGACGCCGGCAGCCGCTCCATCCGCTCGATGACCACGTCGGCGCCGTCCTGCTGCATGCCGTTGCTGTAGTACGCGACGTGCTCGTCCTCGCTGACGTCGAGCGTCGCCTGGCACACGACATCACCGGCGACGCAGAAGTCGCTGATGCGATCGGCAAACGCGTCGAGGGCGCCCTCGGGCCGCGGCATGATCCCGTTCAGTTCCGGGTCGAAGTCGCCCACATTGAACGGCTCGTCGCCCTCGAATCGCGGATCGCCGTAGAGCACGACCGCGAACACCTGGTCGCGGGCCGCGTCCGTCAGCTCACCGACCGTCGCACCAATCATGCGGTCATCGGGTACGACCAGCGCGTCACCGATCACCATGGATCCCTGCGAGTATCCGAGCAGCACGGTGCGCTGCTCGGGGCACGCCTCGGCCTGCACGTTGAGCGTGTCGACGAGCACCCGCACGCCGCGCGTACCGCCCTCCTTCACGTCCGTGTCCGCCGGGTAGTCCAGGTCGATGGACACGACGTCGTCGGGCTGGGCCTTCGTGATCGCACGCGCGACGGGGGAGAGGAGCTGCCCCTTCGTCGGCTCCCCGGTTCCGCGCACGGTGATGACGAGCACCGCGGAGCACTCCTGCGCCTCGACCACCGGCTCGGGGTGCAGAGCACTGTCGTAGACCTCGTCCGCGGCGGGCGGCGCGGGATCCTGCGTCACCTCGGAGAGGGACTGGCGCGCCTCCTCCGGGTCGAGCGTCGGCGCACACCCGGTGAGCAGCAGCAAGGCCGCGATGCCGGCGCCGGCGGCCAGAGCCGCCAGGCGGCGTCGGTGTGCGAATTCCAGGGTCATCTTCGTCCTTCGGTCGGGCAGAGTGGTGCAGTCGGTCGGTCTCGCATCGGCGCTCAAGCGTCGAGCATCGCGTCCTCGACGTCGGCGTCGCTCGGCCCCCGTCGAGACTTGCGAGCGTCCCGGCGACGATCCTGCGCCCGCACGGCCGTGCTCCCCGCGTTGAGTCCCCGGTACTCCTGTCGCGCCGCGAAGGCGACGCCGATCGCTGCGATCAGAATAAAAACGTACCACTGCAGCGCGTACGACAGGTGCGGCCCCTCGTCGCGCTCGGGTTTGGGCGGCAGCACGCCGTGATCGCCCGCGGGCGACTCCGACACCAGCATGCCGTAGGCCCCCGTGTAGGCCTCACCCTCCGAGTCCGTCAGCCGCGCCAGCTCGGGCAGGTCGATGCTGGCGACGGTGCTGCCGGACGAGGTACGACCGGGCACCTCGGGCTCGGACGCCCGCAACCGCACCTCGACCTCCACCACCCCGCTCGGGGGCTGCGGGAGCTCGTCGGCGCCGATCGTGCCGGAGTCGGCGTCGCTGCCGTCGACCGGCACCCAGCCGCGATTCACGAAGAAGATCGCGCCATCGGTCGTCCGCAGCGGTTGGATGAGATCCGATCCGACTCCCTGCGGTCCGGGGCGATTGCGGGCGAGGTACGGTGCGCCGAGGTACTCTCCCGTCACCGCGGCCGTGCGCCACTTCCGCGTGTCCTCGTCGAACGCGTCGAGCACCGGCACTTCCTCTGCGAGCGCCACCGGGGGCGCACCGTAGTTCGCGTCGAGCCGTTCGATCTCCGCCCGCGCCTCGGCGCGCCGCTCGAACTGCCAGTTGCCGAGCCACACGCACGCGATCGAGAAGACGAGCAGCATGGCGAAGTAGCCGATCCAGCGGCGGGATCGCAGGAAGGTCCACCCCACGGCGGGTGCGGAAGGATCAGTCATCGAGCGCTCCCGCCTCGCACACGGTCAGGGGGAAGGAGCGGTCCTCGAGGAACGTGCGCAGCACCGGCAGATGGGCGTCGCAGGCGAGCCAGATCTTCCGCCGATCCTCGGTGTGGATCTTCGGGTTGCGCCACTGGATCGCCCAGGGCGCCGACTCCCGGCATCCCGCGCGCGAGCACTCGAACCGCTGCGAGGCCTCGCCGCCGAGCGCCAGACCGCCCGAGAAGACGCCGCTCACCGCGTTCCCTCCGGTGCAGCGGGCGGGCCCGGATCCGGATCCGCGGTCGACTCGGTCGCGGGAGCAGAGGCGCGTCGTTCGGGCTCCACATCGACGACGAGCAGGGTGGAAGCCGGGTCCTCGACGGGTTCCTCGGGTTCGGCACCCGCGAGCTGCAGCGGTTCCGGCGCCTCCACCGCTTCCTCGCCGCCGTGGGCGACAGCATTGCCGACCAGCACGGCGAACCAGGGGAGCAGTACGGCACCCGCGGCGACGGCCAGCACCCACCAGCCGCGCACCCAGAACAGGGAGACCACGCAGGCGACGCGGAGCGACATGGCAATGAAGTACATGCGCATACGGTGCGCGCGATCCTCGGTGGGGTTCACTCCCGCCGATGTCACGCTGTAACTCTTGGCCATGCGCCCCTTCACTGTCAGTCTCCCAGTTTACGCCGTTCCGCTGGGGCTTGCCCTTGAGCCGAGTGTCCGCGATCCCGGTGTCGGCGCATCGTCTAGGGTGAGAGGCGCACTGCACCGATCGAAAGGGTCCCCATGAGCACCTCCCGCACCGTTCTCGTCACCGGCGGCAACCGCGGTATCGGCTTCGCCATCGCCGAGCGCCTGATCGCCGACGGCCACCGCGTTGCCGTCACGTCCCGCTCCGGGCAGGGTCCCGAGGGATCGCTCACGGTGCGGGCGGAAATGACGGACGCGGCGTCGATCGACACCGCGTTCTCGCAGGTCGAGGCCGAGCTGGGCCCGGTCGAGATCGTGGTCGCGAACGCGGGAATCACAAAGGACACCCTCCTGCTCCGGATGTCCGAGGAGGAGTTCACGAGTGTCATCGACACGAACCTCACCGGCACCTTCCGGGTCGTCAAGCGCGCCGCGAAGGGGCTCCTGAAGGGTCGCTTCGGTCGGGTGATCCTCATCTCGAGTGTCGTCGGACTCTACGGATCGCCCGGGCAGATCAACTACTCGTCCTCGAAGGCGGCGCTCGTCGGCTTCGCCCGCTCGCTCACCCGTGAGCTCGGAGCGCGCAACATCACCGCGAACGTCATTGCTCCCGGCTTCATCGAGACCGACATGACGGCCGCCCTCGACGACGCGCAGCAGCAGCAGTACCTGTCCCAGATCCCCGCGGCCCGGTTCGGCCAGGTCGCCGAAATCGCGGGTGCGGCCTCGTTCCTCGCGGGCGACGACGCCGCCTACATCTCGGGCGCCGTGATCCCGGTCGACGGCGGTCTCGGCATGGGGCACTGACCGCTTCGACCCGAACCGGCACGCGCCCACCTGGGAATGCGTCGGTAGCCACTGACGTGCGCGAGGCGTAGCGTGGGCGCATGACTGAGATCACGAGCACCCGTTCCCTGAACCGTGTCGCCGAGGACGCCCGCACCCTCGCTGCCCTGACCGAGGCACCGGAGATTCTCCGCGTCGTCAACGTCTGGGATCCCGTGAGCACCCGCGTGATCTCGGAGCTGCCGGGCACCCGTGCGATCGCGACCGCGGGCCACAGCATCGCCGCGAGCCACGGCTACGCGGACGGCGAGCAGATCCCGCTCGACCTCATGATCGCGGCCATCGCGCGGATCGTCGCCGCAACGGACCACCCCGTGACCGCGGATCTCGACGGCGGGTACGGCAACGCGGGCGAGACCGCACGGCGCGCCATGGGCGTCGGCGTCTCGGGCGCGAACATCGAGGATCAGCTCCGGCCGCTCGAGGAGTCGGCGGCTCTCGTGGCCGACGTCGTCGCGGCGGGGGAGCAGGAGGGCGTCGCGTTCGCGCTGAACGCCCGGACCGACGCCTTCGTGCGCGGCGGCGACCGCCCGCTCGACGAGATCATCGCCGACGCGATCGCGCGCGGTCGTGCCTATCTCGACGCCGGGGCCACGAGCATCTTCGTGCCCGGGATCCTGAACGCGGAGGTCACTCGGGCCCTCGTCGACGGCATCGGAGACCGCAAGATCAGCGTGATCGGACTGCCGGGGGCGCTCTCCGCGGCCGAGTACGAGCGGCTCGGCGTCGCACGCATCTCGTACGGCCCGATGCCGCAGAACGTGGCGCTGACGGCGCTCAAGCGGCTCGGCACCTCGCTCCTCGCCGACGGATCAATCCCCGACGACACGGAGCAGCTCAACAACTTCTGAGGCCGGGGCGGTCGGCACTGGCAGTCGGATCCGGCGTTCAGCCGAGGCGGTCGAGGAGGGGGATCACCCGCGCGAGGTCGTCCTCGATCGCCACGTCGGCCCGCTCGCGCACGAGCGGCTTGCCGTTGTAGGAGACGCCGAGCGCCGCGATCCGCATCATCTCGAGGTCGTTCGCACCGTCGCCGATCGCCACCGTGGCGGTGAGCGGGATCCCGGCTTCCTCGGCCCACTCGGTGAGGGCCGCAGCCTTGGCGGCGGCGTCGATGATCGGCCCGACCGTGCGGCCCGTCAGCTGTCCGTCGACCACCTCGAGCCGGTTCGCCCGCCAGAAGTCGAGGCCGAGATCCGCGGCCAGAGGATCGAGCACTTCGTGGAACCCGCCCGAGACCACGGCGACCTTGCCTCCGAGCCCGTGCACGTGCGCGATCAGCTCGCGGATGCCGGGGGAGCGGCGGATCCGCCCATACGCGTCCGCGAAGACCGACTCAGGGGTGCCCGCGAGCGTCGCAACGCGCTCCGTCAGGCTCTCGGCGAAGTCCAGCTCGCCGCGCATCGCGCGCTCCGTGACCTCCGCGACCTGGTCGCGGGTGCCGGCGACCTCCGCGATGAGCTCGATCACCTCGTCCTGGATGGTGGTGGAGTCGCAGTCGAGGACGATCAGGGGTGCAACGCTCATGCCCCCAGTCTAGGGACTGACGCGACCCGTCATCGGTCGCGCCCTTGTGCCTCTCGACCGCGAATCCCTCCCTTCTCGCCGATCGCCTCCGATCTGCGCGCTCACTTCAGAGGGGTTCGGCGAGAACGGAGGCGTTCGGTGCGGGTTCGGTCGATCGCCAGTCACCTCGGGAGTGATCGGGGTGCCGTGACCGCACTCCCGGCTCGGCTCGTTAGGCTGGGGGCCATGGTCAACGTGCTTCGATTCAGTGATGTCTCCTATCTGCGCAATGGTCGGCCCATCCTCGACAGCATCGACTGGGCCGTCGAGGACTCCGAGCGCTGGGTGATCCTCGGCCCGAACGGCGCCGGCAAGACGACGCTGATGAAGCTCGCGACGGCCAACGACTACCCGTCCTCGGGCACGGTCGACGTGCTGGACAAGCGACTCGGCCGAGTCGACATCTTCGAGCTGCGGAATCGGCTCGGGTTCGTATCGTCCGCGACAGCGCGCAGGATCCCCGCGAACGAGCTCGTGCGCGATCTCGTGCTGACCGCCGCGTACTCCGTCGAGGGTCGCTGGAACGAGCACTACGACGACATCGACATCCGTCAGGCCGAGCGGATCCTGGCGGAGTGGGATCTCGGCGACTTCGCCGACCACCCGTTCGGCACGCTCAGCGACGGCGAGCGGAAGCGGGCGATGATCGCGCGCTCCGTGATGACCGATCCCGAGCTGCTCCTGCTCGACGAGCCCAGCGCGAGCCTCGATCTCGGGGCCCGCGAGCGCCTGCTGCAGATGCTCTCGGGCTTCGCGCAGTCGCCGAGCTCGCCGGCGATGGTCATGGTCACCCACCACGTCGAGGAGGTGCCCCCCGGGTTCACGCACGTGCTGATGCTCCGCGGCGGGCGGATCCAGGCGGTCGGTCCCATCGCAGAGACGCTCACGGCCGCGAACCTCGAGGCGACCTTCGGCATGCCGTTCGAGCTGACCGTCTCCGGCGGACGCTACGCGGCGGTGGCGCGCCCGGAATAAATGGGAGCTGTGCGCGACGAGGTCTGCTAAAGTAGAACCTTGGCGCGGTCACACCGCAAGACTTCGGTGCGCAAGGCGCATCATTCCGATCAACATAAGGACACTCATGAAGACCGACATCCACCCCGAGTACAACGCCATCGTCTTCCGCGATCTGGCTTCGGGAGAGACCTTCCTCACCCGCTCGACCCTCGGCAGCAGCAAGACGATCGAGCTCGACGGTGAGACCTACCCGGTGATCGACGTCGAGATCTCCAGCGCCTCGCATCCGTTCTACACGGGCAAGCAGCGCATCATGGACTCCGCCGGCCGCGTCGAGCGCTTCAACCAGCGCTTCAAGGGCTTCGGCGCCTAAGCAACACGCCGTACAGCGAAGCGGCGGGGGACCTTCGGGTCTCCCGCCGCTTCGCTGTCTCCCTCAGCCTCGCGGTGTACCGCTGAGCCGTCAGCGCAGGGGCCAGCGGCCGTCCGCGACGAACTGCGGGTCCCGCGCGCGCCGCATGTAGTCCTGGAAGCTCGCGGCCTGCGCGGCCGCCCAGCCCACCTGCGCCGCGTGCAGCTCGTCCAGTTCACCGGGGATCACGTCGGCGTACTTGCGGGCGATGCGCTGCAGCACCCGGCCTGCTGCGATCGCGTCGTCCCCGGCGTCGTGCGCCGTGCCGATCACCACCCCGTGGTGGGCCGCCACGGCCTCGAGCGTGCGCTTGCCCTTGCGGTACCGGTCGAATTGCTTGTCCAGGATCAACGGATCGATGACGGGGGAGAGGTCGGCCGGCCACGGCACACCGTGCCGTGCGGCTTCGGCGCGCAGCAGAGTGAGATCGAAGGGGGCGTTGTAGGCCACGACGGGGAAGCCCCGCTCGAGCATCTCCGCGAGCTGGGCGACGATCTGCTGCACACCGACCTCGGCCGTGATCCCGCTCGCGCGGGCGATCTCGGTGCTGATCCCGTGCACCCGCTCGGCGGCGGCGGGAATCTCGACCCCGGGATCCAGCAGCCAGTCGTACCGCTCGAGCACCTCGTCCTCGGCACCGAGGAGGGCGATCGTCGCGCTCACGATGCGCGCCTCGGAGGTGTCGATGCCGGTGGTCTCGGTGTCGAACACCGCGAGATTGGCCGCCCAGAGCGGGAGAGGTGAGGTCACGGGGGATCCTTTCGTTCCCTCGATCGTAGCGACTGCGGAGCCACCGCCGCGCGGGGTGTGGAACGCAGGGGGCTGCCAGCCCGTCCTGGGTAGGATCATGGGGTGACAACCGCCCCGCTCTCCGTCCCCACGCTCGGCATCGAGACCCGCGCGTGGCAGTACGGTGCGCCCGAGGGGCGGCTCTGATCCTGGTCCACGGCTTCCGCGGCGACCACCACGGGCTGGACCGCATCGCGCGTGAGATCGCCATCGCACGTCCCGACGTCCGCACCATCGTGCCGGACCTTCCCGGATTCGGCGAGACCCCGGCGATCCCCGGCCGCGAGCACACGATCGAGACCTACGGCGCGTGGCTCCGCGCGTTCGCCGCCGAGGTGGCGCCGGAGGGCTTCGCCATCCTCGGTCACTCCTTCGGCTCGCTCGTCGTCTCCGCGGCGATCGCGGGCGGCCTCGACGCGAGTCGGATCATCCTCATCAACCCGATCTCCGCCCCCGCACTCGAGGGCCCGAAGGCCGCGCTCACGCAGCTGGCGATCGGGTACTACCGCGCCGCGGAGCTTTTACCGGAGCGGGCGGCGCGGCAGCTGCTCGGAAACCCGCTCATCGTCCGCGGCATGAGCGAGGTCATGGCGAAGACCGGCGATCCCGAGCTCCGCGCGTGGATCCACGGCCAGCACGCGCAGTACTTCAGCACCTTCTCGGACCCCTCGACGCTGCTGCAGGCGTTCCGCGCTTCGGTGTCGCACACGGTGCTGGAGTACGCCGCGGCCTTCGGCCGACCGACCCTGCTGATCGCGGGGGAGCGGGACGACATCACCGAGCTCTCCGCGCAGCTCGAGTTGAAGCACCGCATTCCGGGAGCACAGCTCCGGATCATTCCCGGCACGGGCCACCTCGTGCACTACGAGGCGGTGGAGGACGCCGTGGCGTTCATCGCGGAGTTCCTGGTGGAGACCGCCCGGTCGAACGAGCGTGCCGCGTGAGGGTCACTCGCATCAGCGACGTGACCGATCCCGAACTCGCTGACTACACGCAGCTCACCGACGTCGCGCTGCGGCGCGTCCGCGAGCCCGAGGAGGGGCTGTATCTCGCCGAGTCCCCGAAGGTGATCGAGCGGGCGTTGCGCGCCGGGCACCGGCCGCGCTCCCTGCTGCTGCTCGAGGAGTGGCTGCCCAAGGTCGAGCCGATCCTCGCGGATCACCCCGATGTTCCCGTGTACGTGGGGGACTCGGCGCAGCTCGCCGGGCTCACCGGCTTCCACCTGCACCGGGGCGCGCTCGCGTCGATGCACCGCCCGGCCCAGCTCGATCCCGTGGAGCTGCTGCGCGCCTCGCGACGGGTGGTGGTGCTGGAGGATCTCGCCGACCACACGAACGTCGGGGCGATCTTCCGCTCGGTCGCCGCGCTCGGCGCCGACGCCGTGCTGCTCTCGCCGGCGTGCGCGGATCCGCTCTACCGCCGCGCCGTGCGCGTCAGCATGGGCGCGGTGCTGCAGGTGCCGTGGGCGCGCTTGCCCGAGTGGCCCATCGCGGGGCCCATGTTCCGCGAGGAGGGCTACGAGCTCACCGCGTTCGCGCTCCGCGACGATGCCGAGGACCTGGCCGACTACACCGATCATCTGCCCGAGCGGCTCGCGCTGCTCTTCGGAACCGAAGGGCCGGGGCTGTCGCGGCGCGCGCTCGCCTCGGCGGCCCGCACGATCGTGATCCCGATGGAGCACGGCGTCGACTCGCTGAACGTCTCGACGGCGGCCGCGCTGGCCCTCTGGGCGGTGCGGACCGCGGATCAGCGCGCTGGGGCGCACAAGACAGGGGAGCTGCACCCGTGAGCGGTCTCGCGAGCGGTCGCCGGATCCGCGCGGTGTGGTCGATCGTGTTCTGGATCGCCGTCGGCGTCGGCTCCTACGTGCTCGGGGTGCAGAGTGCACTGGGGCAGCAGGCCGAGGCCAGTGTGCTCGACGCCGCACGATTCACCACGGACCCGCCGGCACCCCTGAACCTCGTGTCGATCCCGACCGTGGGCATTGCGCTGCTCGTGATTGGGCTCGTCGCCCTGGGGGTGCACGGGATCCGCCGGGCGCTCGGGCTGCTCGTCGTCTCCGCGGCGGCGCTGGTCGCATCGCAGCTGCTCAAACTGCAGTTGCTGCCGCGCCCGGAGCTCTTCGAGCTCGACGCTCCGAACACGTTCCCGAGCGGGCATATGACCGTGTTCACGGTGCTGGTCGCCGCAATCGTGTGGGCCGTGCCGACGAGCGCACGCGCACTCGTTGCGGTCGCAGGCGCCGCGCTGCTGGCCGCCGTCGGCTGGCAATTGCTCGCCTACGGCTGGCACCGTCCGAGCGACGTGCTCGGTGCCATCGCGCTCGGCGTGGTCGCGTTCGCAGTGGCAACCCTCATCAAGCCGGCGACCTCGCGCAGCACCCCGGCGCTGTACCGGACCGTGCGCGCCGGCTTCGGCATGCTCGGCTGGATCCTGGTCGCCGGATCACTCGCGCTGGCGGCATTCGCGGCCGCGCAGTCGAATCAGGATCTGCTGCTCGACGCCGGGCAGTTCGGGATCATCGGCGCGAGTGTGCTCGCCGCGCGGTCGCTCCTGGTGCTGAGCACCGGCCCGCGCTGATCTGGGAAGCGGCGGTTCGCCCGCTCTGCGCAGGATCGGCAGTGCTTGATAATCTATATTATGTCAGCTTGAACATCGGAACCACCTCCCCGCGAAGCGCCGGTCCCAGGGTCCGCGGGTGTAGCGACCCTCTACGCCAGCGCCGTGTGTCGTCGCAAGAAGTCGAGCACTTTGGGCCACGCATCGCGCCGCGCCGCGGCAACCCCGGCGGGCGTGCCTCCGAGGTGGATCGGCCCGACCTTGCGCTCCGGATCCGCCCCGGGCAGCTCGGCCGTACCGAGCACAGTGGCCGGATTGTTCTTCGGTCCGATCGAGTGCCCCGCGTTCGGGTAGCTCAGATGCTCGACCTCGTGCGCGAAGTTGTGCTCCCGCAGACGCTCGATGGCCCAGCGGCTGTAGGTCGCGGACGGCCACAGCAAGTCGTCCTCCCCGCTGATGAAGAGGATCGGGCCATTGATTCGCTCGACGGGGATCTCCGCAGCCCGGTGCTGATGCCGCTCCCCCAGGCGGCGCAGCGCATTCAGCGCGAATACTTGGACCCCGTCCCGTTCTTCGCGATGCGCAGGCGCGTCGCTCCACCGCCGCACGAACTCGACGGGCTCCCCGCCCAGCGTCCACGCCGCCCGATCCTCCTCCGGGTCGTTCGGCCCCATGCCGCCGTTGACATAGTTGCTGGGCACCCACGCGAGGATCGCGCGGATCTCCGGGTAGATCGACCCGAGCAGCAGGGCGAGCTCCCCTCCGCGCGACGTTCCGCTCACGGTGAGCGTCGACGTATCGAGTGCCGGCTGACGTTCGAGCCACCGGATCGCGGTGCCGAAGTACTCGAGCGGGATCTCCGTGAGCGTCGCCGGAACGCGGCCGGGCTCGGGTGCATTGAAGTACGCGAGCGCGAGCGCCGCCACCCCGTGCGATGCGAACAGTGCGGCGATGGGCTCCGGCACTCCCCCCTCGGATCCCGGTACGACGATGACCACCGGGAACGGACCCGGCCCGTCCGGTGTGAACAAGGTACCGGCCAGCCCGTCGTCGCGTACCTCCGCGCGACGGACTCCGGGGGCGACGGGCAGACGCACGATTGAGGTCTCCGCGGACTCCCCCGCGTCGGTCACGGCGCTGATCTCGACCGAGTACTCCTCGAGGCCGCTGTTCACGAACCGGGAGTTCGAGGGCTGCTCCGGTGACTCGGCCGTCGCACGGAGCGCCCAGAGGAGCCCGTCCGATCCCGGCACGAGAACATCGCCGAACAGCGGGGTGTCCCGGTCGAGGTCGACACTCCCCTCGTGATCAGCGACGTAGATCACGCGGCTCTCCCAGGTCGTGCGGTGCGGGATCTCCACTCGTGCCTGCACCGTCACGAGGGATCGAGGCGCGAAGCCTCGAATCGAAACGGAGATGTCGGAGTCGATGAGTCCCCGGGCGGGCTGCGCGGAGAGAGTGGGGGAAACGGTCACGGCGAGATCCAATCGGTTCGGGGCGAGTGCGCATGCGCGTGCTCCGACGGTAGCGGCTCGGCTCCGCCTCGCGGGCGTCACATCTCCCCCGATGACGCCGCGTGGCGCCGCGTGACCCGATGCCCGTCACGTGCGTGCGGAGCCGCCTGAATCCGCGTAGGATCCGCGCGCGGCGCCCGTCCTAGGTCTCGGGATCGAGCTCCCGCTCAACCGCAGTGGCCTCACCATCCGGCGTGCCGCTCGGCACCCGTGCGGTCCTGATCCGGTCGTTCAGATCCGAGATGAGGGTGGCGGTGACCACGCCGATGACGAGGAAGCCCCCGATCATCAGTCCGACGGCAAGCACCCGGCCGAGGATCGTCACCGGAACGAAGTCTCCGTACCCGACGGTGGACAGGGTGGTGAACCCCCACCAGATCGCGTCACCGAAGTTGACGATGCTTGCCCCGGGAGCATCGCGTTCGGCGAGCCAGACGCCGTACGACCCGATGTAGACGAGCATGAACGCGAAGAGAATGGTGATCAGGACGTACCGGACACGCTGCGCGCCCGGAGACCCGTGCCGGAAGACCGGAAGACGCCAGATGTACACGAGGATCAGGAACGGGCGGAGGAACGGCAGGAGCAGGCTTGCGAGGTCGAACGCCCGCGACTTCACGAATCGACGACGCGCGCCCCGGGCCAGCGTCAGGCGGATGAAATAGTCGACGATGAACCAGACCCACAAGACCGCGAGGAAGAGTGACGCGAGCCCGAGTTCGAGCGGGTGCCGTCCCTCGTCCACCCAGACCCAGGTCAGTGCGGCAACGAAGAGCACGGCCGCGACGAAGAGCGGCCAGGTCGTGCGATCCTCCCAGCGGACGACGCGGTCGAGGGATCCGGCTGGTGCGTTCGAGACCCGGGTCATGAGCGGCGCGTCACAGCCCGTCGTCGAAGCGCGGCCGGTCGCTGCCGCCGCTCGAACGGTCCGTGCTCGAGCCAGGCCGGTCCGACTCCGGACGCGGACGTTCATCGTCGACCGGAGCGTCGGTCACGATGAGTACCTCACCGGGCCGTGCGAATCCAGTGTCCGAGGCTCCGGAGGGGGGAAACCCAGACTGCGCGAACCCAGCCGCGACCACCCCGCTCATTTCACGGCGAAGCTGCCGCAGGCTCAGCCAGAGCATCCCGAGCCCCGCCACGATCGCCGCGGTCAGCAGCAGCGGGAACCACGCCTCGATGAAGCATCCGACCGCGATGACGAGCACGTGCCAGACGGTGAATCCTGCAACGTCCAGCCACGACACCGCGCCGCTCTCGCGCACCGATGGCCGCGCTCGCACGAGCAGCGTCATGGCGACCTGCCCGATCAGCACGGACGGAATCGCGATGAAGAGCACCCAGAGGAAGGCCCATCCCCCGGCTTGAAACACACCCCAGCCGATGAGCAGCCACAGCGGCAGGACGACCGCAGCGGGAAAGAGCCACCGGGTGAACGCTCGACGTAACCACATGCACTGAGAATAACGCGCCGTCGTGCGAGCGCACCGAGAATTCCGGTGAGGGCGAACACCCGGCGGCCCGGCCCGGGGCACGGCTAGGCTGGAGACCTTAATCCATCCCGAGGAGCCGACATGTACGTCAAGATCTGCGGGCTCCGGGATCCCGACACGGCCCTCCGCGCCGTCGAGCTCGGCGCCGATGCGATCGGTGTGGTCATGAGTGCCGGCAGCCCGCGGGACACCCCCGCGCCAGACGCGGCCCGGATCACCGCCGCGCTGAGTGACGCAGCGCCCGAAGTCGATCGAGTGCTCGTCGTCCGCCACACCCCCGCCGCCGACGCCGCCGACCTTGCGTCGCGACTCGGATTCACGGTGCTCCAGCTGCACGGCGGCCACGGCGCAGCCGATGTCTCCACTGCGCAGCTCAGGATCCCGCGCGTCTGGCGCGCGACCTCCCTCGCCTCGGATCCCCAGCTCCGCGCGGGCGAGTTCAGCGAAGAGCGGCTGCTCGTCGACGGCACCCGCCCGGGATCCGGCGAGCCCTGGGACTTCGACGCGATCTCCCCCGACGCACTCGGCAGGGGCTGGATCCTGGCGGGTGGACTCACCCCCGAGAACGTCGCCGCCGCGGTCGCGCAGACCGGCTGCTGGGGCGTCGATGTGTCAAGCGGCGTGGAATCCGCCCCCGGCGTCAAGGACATCGATCGCATCGCACGATTCATCCGCGCGGCACGCGGCGCGGCACTGTCGAACGAATCGAGCTCCGACGCCTGACCCGCACCGGGGTGGCGCCGTCGCGATTCACGCTGTAACCTATTCGTTATCTTCCCGCGCGGGCCCTCTGGCCGCGCTCCCCCGACCGAGAGTTCATATGCCCGACACGACCGCGCCCGCACCGGCTCGGTACCCGTCTCGCAAGGCACTGCGACTGCAGCAGTCCGCACAGACAGAGGGGTCCCCAGCTCCGAGTCCGTACACGGTCGACGATCTGGCACCGCTCGACGCCACTCCTGAGGTGACGACCTCCCTCACGGCCGATCCCGTGGTGCAGAGCCCCGAGCCCGCCGGTCTCGCCTCCGTGCGTGTCCCGCGCCGGGCCCACGTGCCGCACCGCTCGATCCCGACCGAGCGACGCGCCGAGCCGGTCGCGCGCACGACCCGTGCGAAACTCGCCGGAGTCGCAGCCGCCACGAGCGTGTGCGGGCTGGTGCTCGCCGCAGCACTGCCGATCACCGAGAACGCAGGGTTCGCGGAGCCCGCGGCAGCGGCCGAGCAGCGGCTCTTCAGCACGGCCGACGCTCCGGAAGGGTCGATCCCGGATTCCCTCAGTGCGATCAGTGCCGTGGAGACCGATGATTCGCTTCCCACGGCCTACACCTTCCGCCCCGAGGCCGTCGTCAACTATCCGTTCACCGAGACGGTGCTGCTCACCGATCCGTTCGGATACCGAACGGCGCCGGTCGAGCAGTTCCACGACGCGCAGGACTTCGCGGCCGCCGCGGGCACCCCGATCAAGGCGATCGCCGACGGCAAGGTCCTCGAGGCGGGGTTCGCGACAGACGGCTGCGGGTTCGGGCTGAAGCTCGAGCACAGCATCGACGGCAAGACCGTCACGAGCCGTTACTGCCACATGCAGATGGGATCGCACACGCTGGAGGTCGACGACGCCGTCAAGATGGGCGATGACGTCGGTCGAGTGGGCAACACCGGCATGTCGTTCGGGGCGCACCTGCACCTCGCGCTCGTCGTAGATGACGTGCCGACGGATCCCATGCCGTTCCTCGCGAAGTACAGCCGCGTCGACCGCTAGGCATTCTGCCGACGGATCAGGCGGCGATGCCTGGTCGGTCCGTGACTCCGGATCAGGCCGTCGTGCCACCCTGCTCGGTGGTCGCGCGCACCCAGGTGGCGAGCTTCGCTGCAGCCCGACCCGAGTCGATGGCATCGGCGGCCACGACCAGCTTCGCCGCGAGCCGCTCGAGGATCGGCGTCTCCACCGACTCCGGACGATGCGCGAGGTCGAAGGCCACGAGCCCCGCGGCCGCGTTCAGCAGCACGATGTCGCGAACCGGCCCCGACTCCCCCGCCAGCACGCGGTGCACGGTTTCAGCGTTCTCGTCGGGGGTGCCGCCGGCCAGATCCTGGATCGACGCCCGTGCGATCCCGAGATCCCGCGGGTCGATGTCGTGCTCGGTGAGCGCGCCGCGGCTGACCTCCCAGACTCGGGAGTGCCCTGTCGTTGTGAGCTCATCGAGCCCGTCGTCGCCGCGGAAGACGAGGGCGGACGCACCACGCAGGCGGAAGACGCCGACGAACAGCGGGACCCGGTCGATATCGGCGACGCCGACCGCAGAAGCTTCGGGGCGCACCGGGTTGCAGAGCGGGCCGAGGAAGTTGAAGACCGTCGGGATGCCGAGCTCTGCGCGGGCCGGCGCGACGTGCCGGAATCCCGGCAGGAATCGCGCGGCGTGGACGAACGCGATCCCGGACTCCACGAATGCCCGCGCGAGCTGATCCGCGTCGAGCCCGAGATCGATCCCGAGCGCACTGAGCACATCCGAGGAACCCGACAGGCTGCTCGCGGCGCGGTTGCCGTGCTTCACGACAGGAACGTCGGCTGCGGCCGCGGTGATCGAGGCCATGGTCGAGATGTTCACGGTCCCGAAGCGATCGCCACCCGTCCCCACGATGTCGAGGGACATCGCCGGGAGCGCGATCGGCAAGGCTTCCGCGAGAATCGCATCGCGGAATCCGATGACCTCGTCGACCGTGACCCCTTTGGACCGGAGGGCGACGAGGAACGCGCCGACCTGGGCTCCGCTCGCCTCGCCGGTCATGAAGTTCGACATCGCCCACTCCGCCTGCGAAACGCTGAGGTCGTTGCCCTCGAGCAACGCGGTGAGCACGGTCGGCCAGGTGCGTTCGTCGATCATGCCGTCAGTCTATCGAGCGGCTGCGGGGCCGGGGGCGCACGCAGGGGTCCGCAGACGCGATAAGCTTGTCAGGAAGTTCGCAGAAAGTTCGGCTCGCCGTCGCAGGGTGAAAACGCACACCTAACTTTCAGCCATAATGGAGGGGTGACAACGACCACTATGAATACCAAGTCAGCCGTGCCCTCGGTGAAGCGACCGAATCTGGTCGCCGTCGGTACGATCGTGTGGCTCGGCAGCGAGGTCATGTTCTTCGCGGGCCTCTTCGCGATCTACTTCACGCTGCGCGCCATGAACCCGGATCTGTGGGCCGAGCAGGTGGAGAAGCACAACTTCACCTTCGCGCTCATCAACACCCTGATCCTCGTGGCTTCCTCCTTCACCGCTCAGGCCGGCGTGTTCGCCGCCGAGCGGATGCAGCCGCGCGCGACCGGACGCGGCATCAGGAAGTGGGGCACCGTCGAGTGGTTCTACCTCACCTTCTTCATGGGCGCGATCTTCGTCGCCGGCCAGGCGTACGAGTACGCCACCTTCGTCTCCGAGGGCATCACGCTCTCGTCTGACCCCTACGGCTCCGCCTTCTACATGACGACCGGATTCCACGGGATCCATGTGTCGCTCGGCCTCATCGCCTTCCTGCTCGTGATCGGCCGCATCTACGCGGTCAAGAACTTCACGCACAAGGAAGAGACGACGGCGGTCGTGGTGTCCTACTACTGGCACTTCGTCGACATCGTGTGGATCATCCTGTTCATCGTCATCTACGTCCTCAAATAGAGTCTGGAGAAATCGACATCATGGCTCGCGCCAAGAAGAACATCCGCAAGTCGGGTCGTCGCCATCCCCTCGCAACCGTCGCCCTCGTGGCCATCGGTCTGCTCGTGACGGGTGCCGCGTACGCCGGCTTCAGCCAGACCTCTGCCACGGCCGAAATCGATCTCGAGTCCCCCGCCACCATCAAGGAGGGCGAGAAGCTCTTCGGTGCGAACTGCGCCACCTGCCACGGTGCGGGTGCCCAGGGCACCGACGACGGCCCGTCCCTGATCGGTGCCGGTGCGGCGTCGGTGAACTTCCAGGTGGGGACCGGGCGCATGCCCCTCGCCTTCCAGGGACCCCAGGGCATGGTGAAGCCCAAGCAGTTCAACGAGGAGCAGACGCTGCAGATGGCCGCGTATGTCGCCTCCCTCGCACCGGGACCGGGCCTGCCCGAGACCCAGTACCTGCAGGGCGATGGGGACATCGCCAACGGCGCGACCCTCTTCCGCATCAACTGCGCGATGTGCCACAACGTGGCCGCCGCCGGTGGTGCACTGACCGAGGGCAAGTTCGCACCCAAGCTCACGGGTGTGGCTGCAACGCACGTGTACGAGGCCATGGTGACTGGTCCTCAGAACATGCCGGTGTTCAGCGATACGAACATCTCCCCGCAGGAGAAGTCCGACATCATCTCGTACCTCAAGTACATCGAAGAGAAGCCCGCAGTGGGCGGCTTGACCCTCGGGTCGATCGGCCCGGTCGCAGAGGGCCTGTTCATCTGGATCATCGGTCTCGGCGCGGTTGTCGCCCTCACCGTGTGGGTCACCGCGAAGTCGAACTAACGACGACGCACCGAGCAGTTATTGAATCAGGAGTCAAGGAGCAACATGGCAGAGGAAGCGAAGAACAACGGTGAGAACGCCGTTGTCGCAACCCATGGCCACAGCGCGGACGGTGCTGCAGTAGGAACTGCGGTCATCTCACCCGATGCAGTGCAGAATCCGGGTCTTCCCCCGCACCGGAAGCGTGTCACGGACCTCGATCCGAAGAAGGAGAAGAGCGCCGAGCGCGTCGTCTACACCCTCTTCTACATCTCGATCGCCGGCAGCCTCGGCGCCGTGCTCGCCTACATGTTCTTCCCGATCGAAACGGGCGAACTCCTGGCGATCCGCCTGCACACGATGTTCGTCGGCCTCGGCATGGCGCTCGCGCTGCTCGCCGTCGGCATCGGCGCCGTCCACTGGGGCAAGGCCATCATGGCCGACCACGAGTCGATCGATTACCGCCACCCGGTGCCGAGCGACGCCGAGACCCGCGAGGCCGCAGCCGAGGTGTTCGCCGTCTCCGACAAGGAGTCCGGGTTCTCCCGTCGCTCGCTCGTGCGCAACAGCCTCATCGGTGCGCTCATCGCGTTCCCGCTTCCCGGTATCACCCTGCTCCGCGGTCTCGCTCCGCAGGATCGCGATCCCGTGCAGCAGCTGAAGCACACCATGTGGGACAAGGGCATCCGCCTGGCCCGCGACCCCTCGGGTGTCGCCATCAAGGCCTCCGATGTCACCATCGGATCCGCGTTCCACGTGATCCCCGCGAACCTCACGCACGAGGAGTTCGCCAAGCTCACGCTCGACGAGCGCGGTGGCAGCGACAACTTCCTGGATGCCAAGGCCAAGGCCATCGTGCTGCTCATGCGTCTCGACCAGTCGGAACTCAAGGAGCTGCCGGACCGCAAGAACTGGTCGTACGACGGCATCGTCGCCTACTCGAAGGTCTGCACGCACGTTGGCTGCCCCGTGGCGCTCTACGAGCAGCACACGCACCACCTGCTGTGCCCCTGCCACCAGTCGCAGTTCGACGTCTCCGAGCACGCGAAGGTGATCTTCGGGCCGGCCAAGCGGCCGCTTCCGCAGCTTCCCATCACCGTCGACGACGAGGGCTACCTCGTCGCGCAGAGTGATTTCCATGAACCCGTTGGCCCGAGCTTCTGGGAGCGTCTCAAGTGAGCAGCACCGTAACCGAAACCCCGGCGCAGCAGAGCGGCTCAAGCCGCTTCACTGCCGCGGCGTCGAACTACATCGACGAGCGCACCAAGATCGGTGTCGCCGTCAAGGAGTTCGGTCGTAAGGTCTTCCCGGATCACTGGTCCTTCCTCCTCGGCGAGGTCGCGCTGTACAGCTTCGTGGTGATCCTGCTCTCGGGCACGTTCCTCACGCTGTTCTTCCAGGCCTCCATGGCCGAGGTCCACTACACCGGCCCGTACGTCCCGATGAAGGGCGTCGAGATGTCGGTGGCGATGGCCTCGACTCTCGACATCTCATTCTCGGTCCGCGGCGGCCTGCTGATGCGCCAGGTGCACCACTGGGCGGCCCTGCTGTTCGTGGCCTCCATCGGGCTCCACATGCTCCGCATCTTCTTCACCGGTGCGTTCCGCAAGCCCCGCGAGCTCAACTGGGTCATCGGCTTCGTGCTGTTCGTCCTGGCGATGGCCGAGGGCTTCACGGGCTACTCGCTCCCCGATGACGTGCTCTCGGGCAACGGCCTCCGCATCATCGACGGCATCATCAAGGCGATCCCCGTGATCGGCACCTACCTCTCGTTCTTCTTCTTCGGAGGCGAGTTCCCGGGCACCGATATCGTCGGACGCCTGTACATGCTGCACATCATGCTGCTGCCTGCCCTGGTGATCCTCTTCGTGGCGCTGCACCTCGCGTTTGTGGTCATCCACAAGCACACGCAGTACCCCGGCCCGGGCAAGACCCAGCAGAACGTGGTCGGCTTCCCCGTCCTTCCCGTGTACGCGGCGAAGGCCGGCGGCTTCTTCTTCATCGTCTTCGGTGTGATCGCGCTGATCGCGTCGTTCGTGGGCATCAACCCGATCTGGAACTACGGCCCGTACGATCCCTCCCCCGTGTCCGCCGGTACCCAGCCCGACTGGTATATCGGCTTCGCGGACGGCATGCTCCGATTGATTCCACCGGGGCTCGAAACGGAGTGGTTCGGCTACACCTGGTCGTGGAACATGCTGATCCCTCTGGGCATCATCGGGATCTTCCTGGTGCTGGTGGCGGCGTACCCGTTCATCGAAGCCTGGGTCACCGGAGACAAGCGCGAGCACCACATCCTGGATCGCCCCCGCAACGCTCCGACCCGTACCGCGATCGGCGCCGCCGGTGTGACGTTCTACGCGGTGATGTGGGCGGGCGCGAGCTCGGACCTCATGGCCACGCACTTCCAGCTCTCGATGGAGGGGGTCATCCACGCGCTGCAGGCGCTGCTGATCCTCGGGCCGATCTTCGCCTACATCGTGACCAAGCGGATCTGTCTCGCCCTGCAGAAGAAGGATCGCTCCATCGCACTGCACGGCTACGAGTCCGGGCGCATCGTGCGACTGCCAGGCGGCGAGTACATCGAGGTGCACAAGCCACTCGACAGCTACGAGTCGTGGCAGCTCGTGAGCTACACGGACTACGCGCCGCTGATGCTCCGCCCGAACGACGACGGCCGCATTCCGTTCTCCAAGCGCCTCCGTGCCGGCTTCAGCCGCTGGTTCTTCGAGGATCGGATCGTTCCCCCGACCAAGGGTGAGATCGAGGACGGTCACCACGGCGGACACTAGTCCCCCGCCATACAGTGAAGGGCCCCGCAGACACGTTCTGCGGGGCCCTTCACTTATGTGCGTGCACCTTCGCTCATCGGCAGGTCCTGGAACCCTCGCCTCTCGGCCCGGGCTCAGCCTCCCGGTCCGAGGCCACCAGCCACGAGTGAACGCAATGCAACCCTGCGAGGTGCGTGAACGGTGCGTTCGGGTTCACTCGGTGGCCAGGTGTTCTCGGTGACCGGGATCACTGGAGAGTCGGGCCACTCGCAGACTGGGATCCGCGGGCGCAGTGTGCGTGTCGACAAACGAGAGCGGCCAGGCACGTGTGAGCGCGAACTGGGGCGAATCTCGGCCAAGATACCGGTAATCGCTCACACTCGCGCTGTGCGCGGCACCCTGCACACGGGCACCCGCGGCCACGGGCCGCAGAGCCGGACGCGCAGCGACTACCCGAGCGAAGTCGGCGACTCGAGCGAAGCGGGCGACTCGGGCGACTCGGGCGACGCGGGCGAAGCGGGCGACGCCGATGACTCCGGATCGAGCAGCACTGCTGCACCGCGAGCCACCACCGCGAGCAGACGCTCCTCCCCCAGGTGCTCCTCGAGATCGTCGAGCACACGGCCGAGGTCGGGCGCCAGCTCGTGAGAACGGGCCGCAGCAACCGCCTGGAAGAGGAGCCGCGCATCCGCGTCCGCCACAGACCCCGGAGTGCGCGCATCACCCCACAGTGAGAGCCCCTTTACCACACGCACCACGCACGCCAGAAAGAGCTCACGCTTCGTCGCGAAGCTCGAGTACACATGCGGCTGCGGCACATCGGCGCGCGAGGCGATCGCCGCCGTCGATGCGCCGTGATAGCCCAAGAGGCCGAACTCGATGAGTCCGGCCTCCAGGAGCCGCTCCCGGTTCTCCCCGGGCTTGCGTCGCGGGCGACGCGAAGTGGTCGTCAACTGAGGTCGAGGACCTTGCGGTAGTGCTCACCCATGGGCTCGAACCCGCGATGGTTGTAGAAGGATCCGATGCGCGACGTGGACGCCGACAGCTGACGCACCCCGCGGCCCATGCAGTAGTGCTCGTTGGCCTGCATGAGCCGATCGCCGACACCGTGGCCCCGGCTCTCCTCGTCGACGACGATCTCCTGCAGGTGGGCAGTGAGGCCCGGAGCGTGCAGCAACCGCGACACGGTCATCAGCGAGTACCCGGCGACTGCCCCGTCCCGCTCGGCGACGAAGAGCACGTTGGTCTCCTGGTCGCGGCGGCGGAGCACATTGTCGAGAGCGATGAGGAACTCATCACGCCCGATGGGTTCGCGACCGGTCTGGAACTGCCGCGCGAGCGCGTAGAGCGCCGAGGCGTCCTCGCTCTGGCCGCGTCGAATCGTGATGCTCACCGAACGACCCTTCTAGCGGGCGAAGTTGCCGCGGTAGTACTCGTACACCCAGCCGACCACACCGACCAGCACGAGCGGCGCGGTGAGGAATGACAGCCAGAAGTTGAATCCGATGCACAGACCCAGCACCACGGCGGAGGCGCCGAAGGCCAGGAACATCGGCCACCAGCTCCACGGGCTGAATTCGCCGAGCTCGGGATCGCCGTCGTCGATGTCCGAGTCGTCGCGATCCTCGACGAGCACGCCGCCCTGCTTCTTCTGGACCATCATGAGATAGACCGCGATGAAGGCGGTGAGCGCACCCGAGAGCAGGATGGCGGTGGAGCCGACCCACTCGATGTACCCGTGTGTGATGAGGTTCCACCCGGTGTAGACACCAGCGATCAGAACGAAGTAGCTCGTCAGGATCCAGAAGATGACGATATTCGATTTCATGGTTCCGTTCCCCTCCCGGTCAGTGCTTGTCAGCGAGCGCGGGCGCGGCCGGTTCGGGCTGCGTCACCCCGCTGATCTCGGGATGGTTGAGATCGAAGGCCGGCGACTCCGAGCGGATGCGCGGGATCGAGGTGAAGTTGTGCCGCGGCGGCGGGCAGGAGGTCGCCCACTCGAGCGAGCGCCCGAAGCCCCACGGATCGTCGACGGTGACCTTCGGCGCCCGACGTGCCGTGATGTACACGTTCAGGAGGAACGGGATCATCGAGGCGCCGAGGATCATCGCACCCACGGTCGAGAGCTGGTTGCCCCAGGTCACGCCATCGGCCGGCAGATACGTGTAGTACCGGCGCGGCATGGCCATGACGCCGAGCCAGTGCTGCACGAGGAAGGTCATGTGGAAGCCGATGAACAGCACCCAGAAGTGGATCTTGCCGAGCCGCTCGTCGAGCATCTTGCCGGTCCACTTCGGCCACCAGAAGTAGAAGCCCGCGAACATTGCGAACACCACGGTGCCGAACACGACGTAGTGGAAGTGCGCCACCACGAAGTAGGTGTCGGAGAGGTGGAAGTCGAGCGCCGGCGAGGCCAGGATGACACCGGTCAGACCGCCGAAGACGAAGGTGACCAGGAAGCCGAGCGACCAGAGCATGGGCGTCTCGAAGGTGATCGATCCGCGCCACAGCGTGCCGAGCCAGTTGAAGATCTTCACGCCCGTCGGAACGGCGATGAGCATCGTCATCAGTGCGAAGAACGGAAGCAGGACCGAACCGGTGACGTACATGTGGTGCGCCCACACTGTCATCGACAGTGCCGCGATGGCGATCGTCGCGTAGATCAGCGTCTTGTACCCGAAGATCGGCTTGCGGCTGAACACCGGGAAGATCTCGGAGACGATGCCGAAGAACGGCAGCGCGATGATGTACACCTCCGGGTGCCCGAAGAACCAGAAGAGGTGTTGCCAGAGGATGGCTCCGCCCTCGCCGTTGTAGATCTGAGCACCGAAGATGCGGTCGGCTGCGAGGCCGAACATGGCGGCGGCGAGCACCGGGAAGACCAGCAGCACGAGGATCGAGGTGATCAGCGTGTTCCAGGTGAAGACCGACATGCGCCACATCGTCATGCCCGGGGCGCGCATCGTGATGATGGTCGTCACGAAGTTCACGCCGCCCATGATCGTGCCGAAGCCGCTCACGCCGAGTCCGAGCACCCAGAGGTTGCCGCCGACGCCCGGAGAGAACGTCTGATCCGACAGCGGAGCGTAGGCGAACCAGCCGAACGACGCCGCGCCCTGCGGGGTGAGGAAGCCGCCGACCGCGATCAGCGAGCCGAACGTGTAGAGCCAGAAGGCGAACGCGTTCAGTCGCGGGAACGCGACATCGGGGGCGCCGATCTGCAGCGGCATCAGCACGTTCGCGAAGCCCGCGAACAGCGGGGTCGCGAACATCAGCAGCATGATCGTGCCGTGCATGGTGAACAGCTGGTTGTACTGCTCCTTGGTCCCGACGATCTCGAGCCCGGGAGCGAACAGCTGCGCGCGGATCAGGAGAGCCATGAGGCCGCCGATCAGGAACCACACGAAGGAGCTGATCAGATACATGTACCCGATCACCTTGTGGTCCGTGGACGTCAGCCACGAGACAATGACGTTGCCCTTCTTCATGTTTCTGCTATCCCTCATTACTCGTTCTGAGCCTTGGCTTCGTCACCGAAGAAGTGCTCTTGATTCGGGTTCAGTTCGTTCGTGACCTGGCCCACGTTGCCGGCCTCACGGAGCGAGGCGATGTACGCGTCGTACTCGTCCTGCTCCACGACCCGGACCTCGAAGAGCATCATCGAGTGGTACTCACCGCAGAGCTCGGCGCACTTGCCCATGAACGTGCCGGTCTTGGTCGGCGTGAAGCTCATGTAATTGGTCTGGCCCGGGATCATGTCCTTCTTGTAGAGGAACTCGACCACCCAGAAGGAGTGGATGACGTCGCGCGTCTCGAGCTTGATCTCGGTGGTCTTGTCGACGGGCAGGTAGAGCACCGGCATGGTGTCCTCCTGCGCGGAGCCGTCGTCGTTCGTCTGCACCTGGACGCCCTGGAAGTAGACGTCCTCGTTCACGTAGTTGAAGTCCCACGCCCAGCGCTTGCCGAACACCTCGACGGTGTTCTCGGGCGCCTCGTAGCGGGCCTCGATCTTGCTCTGCTCCTGGGCGGTGAAGGCGAAGAAGCCGAGCACGAGGATCACGGGCACGATCGTGAAGAAGGTCTCGATCGGCATGTTGTAGCGCAGCTGGACCGGGAGACCGGTCTGCCCCTTGCGGCGACGGTATGCGATGGTGGCCCAGATGATGAGGCCCCAGGTGACGATGCCCACCACCAGCAGCACGATCCAGGAGGTCACCCACAGGCCGGTGATGCCGTCCGTGTGGTTCGTGGCCCCCTCAGAACCGGCGGGGAGGAAGCCCCGCTGCTGCTCCGGGCTGCAACCCGCCAGCGCCAGCGCCGCCGCCAGCACCACTGGGGCCGCGACCCATTTCATTCGACGATTGGAACGCACCGCATACCTTTCGAATTGTTTCTCGTCCGCGCGAAAAGCGCGCGAAACTGATGACTCCCTGTTAGCTTAGCGCGAACCTGAGCGTTCCCCGAACACACGCCGGGTGTCGCCGACACTCAGTCCTGCAGTGCTCGGATCAGCTGAAGCTGTCCCCGCACGCGCAGCTGCCCTGAGCGTTCGGATTGTCGATCGTGAAGCCCTGCTTCTGGATCGTGTCCTCGAAATCGATCGTGGCTCCGCTGAGGTACGGCACGCTCATCGCATCGACCGCGACCTGGACGCCGTCGAAGTCGACGATCGCGTCGTTGTCGAGCTCGCGCTCGTCGAAGAAGAGCTGGTAGATGAGGCCCGAGCAGCCCCCCGGCTGCACGGCGATGCGGAGGCGGAGGTCGTCTCGCCCCTCCTGCGCCAGGAGACTGCGGACCTTGTCACGGGCCGCGTCGCTCAGCAGCACGCCGTGCGCGTTCGCCGCCGTTGCCTCGGGGGTCTCGGCACCGATCGTCTCGGCACCTGTGGTTGCAGTGCTCATGCGTACTCCTCGCTCGCGTCGACTTTGCCCCCTCAGTCTACCGCCCCCGCGGATTCGCGGCTGATGCGCACCTCGGCACGGTAGTCTGGAGGTCGGCCGTGATCGATTCGGCGAGAGTACACCGTGCGATCCGCACAGACCGAGAGGGACCAGGCGTGGGCAAGAAAGACGCTGCAGCACCGGCAGACACGAGCGACGACAGCACGCTGGTCGGCAAGGGACGCCCCACGCCGTCACGCAAGCAGGCCGAAGCCGCGAACGCGCGCCCCATCGTCGGGTCCAAGGACAAGAGTGTGATCAAGGAGCAGCGCCGGCAGCAGGCGACCTCCCGCGAGCGCGCCCGCCTCGGCATGATGGAGGGCGACGAGCGCTACCTGACGGCCCGGGACAAGGGACCGCAGCGCCGCTTCGTGCGCGACTACGTCGATGCGCGCTGGAACGTCGGCGAGATGCTCATCCCGATGATGCTCGTCGTGCTCGTCATGACGTTCATCCCGGGCATCATCCAGGTCATCAGCCTCATCGTGATCTGGGCGTTCGTGGGCCTGGCCGTGCTCGACGCCGTGTTCGTGGGACTTCGGCTCAAGCGGATCCTGGCCGACAAGTTCGGTGAGGATCGCGTTCAGCCCGGATTCCGCTGGTACGCCGCGATGCGCATGTTCCAGTTCCGTCCCCTGCGCATGCCCAAGCCGCAGGTCAAGCGCGGCAACCGCCCCAGCTGACCTCGGATCGGGGCTGATCCCAGCACGGGGCGATGCCCTGCGCGGGGCTGAGCCCGGCGCGGGCTATCCCGCGGACCGCCACCCCGCCCGGCGCAGCCCCCGGTTGATCCGCCGGATCCAGAGCGGCCCCTCGTAGATGAAAGCCGAATAGCCCTGAACGAGCGTGGCCCCGGCATCGAGCCGTTCGATCACGTCCTCGGCGGTCTGCACTCCCCCGACCGCGATGACGCAGAACTCGGCCGGCGCCGTCTCCCGGATGCGGCGGAGCACCTCGAGTGACCGATGCGCGAGCGGCGCCCCCGAGAGCCCGCCGGCGCCGATGCGCTCGATCTCCGAGGCCGAGGCCCGCAGGCCGTCGCGCGCCACGGTGGTGTTCGTGGCGATGATCCCGTCGAGACCGAGCCGCATCGCGAGCGCGACGATGCCGTCGATCTGGGCGTCTTCCATATCCGGCGCGATCTTCACGAGGAGCGGCGTGCCGCACGCGGCATCCCGCACCGCCGCGAGCAGCGGCTCGAGCGTCTCCAATTCCTGCAGACCGCGAAGCCCGGGCGTGTTGGGCGAACTCACGTTGACCGCGAGGTAGTCCGCGATCGGTGCGAGCCGTTCGGCGCTCCAGACATAGTCCTGCGTCGCGTCGTCCACCTCGGTGACGCGACTCTTCCCGATGTTGATCCCGATCACGGGTCGGTGCCGTGCGAGACGGGCGCGCTCGACGCGCGGTACGGCGGCCGCGGATCCGCCGTTGTTGAACCCCATGCGGTTCACGAGCGCGCGATCCTCGATCAGCCGGAACATCCGGGGTCGCGGGTTGCCCGGCTGCGCGTGGCGGGTCAGCGTGCCGACCTCGACGTGCCCGAAGCCGATCGCGCCGAGCCCGAGGATCCCGGTCGCATTCTTGTCGAACCCGGCGGCGAGGCCGAAGGGGCTCGGGAAGTCGATGCCGAGCGCGCGCACCCGCAGCGAGGGGTCGGGGGCGCAGAAGCGCCGCACGACCGGACCGAGCAGGGGCGCGGCCTGGATGACCGAAAACGCCAGGTGGTGCGCACGCTCGGGGTCCATACGTGTGAACACCAGGCGGAAGATGGTCGGGTAGAGGCGCATGCGGGCTACTCCTGGGATCCGGGTGTCGGGTCGGGCAGGGCGCGCGGGTGCTCGCGGAGCTCGGTGATCGCGAGATCGAAGTCTTCGAGCGAGTCGAACGCCTGGTAGACGCTGGCGAATCGCAGGTACGCGACCTCGTCGAGCTGTCGCAGGTGCGGCAGGATCGCGAGCCCGATCTCGTTCGCGTCGAACTGCGCGACGCCGCTCGATCGCACCGATTCCTCGACCTGCTGCGCGAGCACGGCGAGATTCGCCTCGGTGACCGGCCGCCCCTGGCAGGCCTTGCGCACCCCGCTCATCACCTTCTCGCGGCTGAACGGCTCGACGACACCGGAGCGCTTGATCACCGTGAGGCTCGCGGTCTCCGTGGTCGTGAATCGGCGCCCGCACTCCGGGCACTGACGACGCCGCCGAATCGAGAGGCCGTCGTCCGCGGTGCGGGAATCGATGACCCGGCTGTCGGGGTGGCGGCAGAACGGGCAGTGCATCAGCGCGCCTCCGATTCGGTGGTGGTCGCGGCCGCGCCGTCGGCGGCGAACCGCGCGCTGACCGCCTCGCCGTGCGCCGGCAGTCCCTCGGACTCCGCGAGCGCCAGCAGCGGCGCCTGGGCCTCCTCGAGGGACGCGCGGTCGTAGTGGACGATCTGCTGCGGGCGCAGGTACGTGTGCGCCCCGAGTCCCGACGCGAACCGGGCCGTGCCCCCCGTCGGCAGCACGTGGTTCGAGCCCGCGAGGTAGTCCCCGAGACTCACCGGGGTGAAGGCGCCGAGGAACACGGCACCCGCGTCGGAGATGCGCGCGAGCACCCCCTCGTCGTCGCGGGTCTGGATCTCGAGGTGCTCGGGCGCGTAGGCGTTGCTCACGCGGGTGGCGGTCTCCAGATCATCCACAAGGATTACGGCGGACTGCGGGCCGCCGAGCGCCGTGCGCACCCGCTCGTGGTGCCGCGTGCGAGCGGACCGCGCCTCGAGCTCGTCGCGCACGTCGGCGGCGAGGGTCTCGGAGTCCGTCACAAGGACTGCCGCGGCCGCCTCGTCGTGCTCGGCCTGGCTGATGAGATCGGCGGCGACGATCCCCGCGTCTGCTGACGCGTCGGCGATGATGAGGATCTCAGTGGTGCCGGCCTCGGAGTCGATGCCCACGATGCCGTTCACGACGCGCTTCGCCGCTGCCACGAATACGTTGCCCGGCCCGGTGACCACGTCGACCGGCTCGAGACCGATCGACGGCACCCCGTGCGCGAAGGCTGCGATGGCGCCGGCACCGCCGATCGCGTAGACCTCGTCCACGCCGCTGAGCGCGGCGGCCCAGAGCACAGCCGGGTGCGGCAGCCCTGCGTGGTCCGCCTGCGCCGGGGAGGCGAGCGCCAGGCTCGGCACCCCCGCGGTCTGCGCGGCGACGGCGTTCATGATGACCGACGACGGGTACGCGGCCTTGCCCCCCGGGGCGTAGAGTCCGACACGGGACACGGGCTGCCAGCGCTGGCGGATCTCCGCGCCGTCGCCGATCCGGGTGACCTGCTCGGCCGGCACCTGCGCCGCTGAGCCCCGGCGCAGCCGCGCGATGAGTTCGAGCAGTGCGGCCTCGATCTCGGGAGGGCAGTCGTTCAGCGACGCCGCGATGGCGTCGGCGGGCACTCGCAGTGCGTGATCCTGCACCCCGTCGAAGTCGCGCGCCTGCTCGCGCAGCGCGGTCTCGCCCCGCGCCGCGACATCCGCGACGAGCGGGCGCACCCGCTCGACCGCGATATCGGCGCTCACGGCGGCCCGCGGCACGAGGGTCAGCAGCTCCGCGCGGGAGAGGTCATGGCCTCGAAGATCGATCGTTCGCATCACCGCACCAGTCTACCGACCCGCGGCATGCCCCCGGCTCACGCGGGCTCCAGCACCCCGAGCCAGACGAGCTCTCGCACACCCGAGACCAGCGCCTCAGCGGCGGCGTCCGCATCGACGTCCAGGATCGTCGCCAGCGCGTCGGCGATCTGCCCGAGCGTGAGGTCGCCGTCGCTCGCACCCACGGCGGCCGCGAGCAGCGGGTCCGCCGTGATCCGGCGGGCGATTCCGCGCTCGGTCACGAGCGTGAGCGCGCGCGGCGCCTCGGATCCCGGATCGTGCGCTCGCTCCTCCGTCACCCCGCGCCCGAGCACCCAGTGCGTTTCGAGCATCTCCCGGTCGGTGCAGCCGTCGACCCGCACGGCCGCGAGGAACGCGGCCTGGAGCTCGTCGCCCGCGCCGGCAGACATCGCTCCGCCCGCGCGCTCCGCGTGCCACACGTCGCGGGGCGCCCCGTCGGGAAGCCGATGCAGCCGGATCGCCCCGAGCCCCACCGCGACGATCCTGCGGGCGTCGAAGTCGTCGAGCCAGTGCCCCAGCCGCTCCTCGAACTCGGGCGTGCCCGGGCGCGACCCGCCGTCGCGGGCCCAGGTCTCGGCGTACTGCACGGGATCCACGCGGTCGCGCTCGATCACCCAGCCCGCGACGCGCTCGGTCCGCTCCGCGCTCGGCGCGATCCAGCCGCGGACGCGATCGAGGCCGTCGACGCCCCACGGGCACTCCCAGTTGCCGAGGCAGAGCATCGTGCCGCCGGGCGCGAGGTGGGCCGGCGCGGCCGCGACCACCCCCGCCACGAGGTCGTCGCCCGTGAGTCCGCCGTCGCGATAGGCGTAGATCTCGCCCCCGGGTCCACGGGGGGTGATCACGAACGGCGGGTTCGACAGGATCAGCTCGAAGCGCTCCCCCGGCACCGGATCGAACAGACTGCCTCGGCGGAAGTCGATGCGGTCGGACACGTCGTTCAGCGCCGCATTCGCCCGCGCGAGCTCGAGCGCCCGCTCCGAGATATCGGTGGCGATGATCGCGGCGTCCGTGTCGTGCGCGAGCTGCAGGGCCACGATCCCGCACCCCGTGCCGAGATCGAGCGCTCGCGCCGCTCCCGCGCCGCGTGCGCCGAGCGGGGCCTGCGCGATGAGCGAGCGGGTCGCCCCGCCGACCCCCATCACGTGGTCGGGACGCGCGGGCCCGCGACGCAGCTGGTCGTCGAGGTCGGACAGGATCCACCACTCCGTCGACCCCGCGGAGGAGGCGATCGTCACCGGGTTGAGCGAGAGTACCGCGCGAAGGCCGTCCGCCCCGTCCGCCCCGTCCGCAGCCTCTGTCGCGACGAGCCCCAGGGCCTCCGCCCCCGCTGCCGTCACCGTGGGCAGCGCCGCGTCCAGTGCGTCGGCCGCCACCGTCTCCCCCAGGAGCCACAGCCGCACGAGCGTCGCGAGCGGCGACGGCCCGCGCGCGGCAATCACTCGCTGCGCCGGCGCCCAGACTCCGCGCTGGCGGGCGGCATCCGCCGCGTCACCGAGCAGCGCGGCGACCGCGCCCACCCGGTAGTCGGCGGCGTTGAGGTCGGCACGGAGCCGAGTGATGAGTGCAAGATCCACCCCACCAGCGTAGGGTGCCGACGCCCGACTGCGCCTAGGCGAACGCCCGCGTGTCCGCGGTGACCGGCGACGGCAGCACCGTATCGCCGGTGAGGAACGCGTCGACCGAGGCCGCAGCGGCCCGGCCCTCGGCGATCGCCCAGACGATGAGCGACTGTCCGCGCCCGGCGTCGCCGGCGACGAACACCCCCGGCAGCGCCGTGGAGTAGTCGCCCTTGCGCTCGAACGCCCCGCGCGGGCCGACGGGCAGGGCGAAACTCGGATCCTCGATCCGCTCCGGGCCGGTAAAGCCCATGGCGATGAGCACCAGGTCCGCGTCGATGAGGCGCTCCGTGCCCGGCGTCGGCACGCGGCCCTGGTCGGTGAAGCCGGTCTCGGCGACCTTCAGCGCGGCGACCGCGCCCGACTCCCCCGACACGATGCCGGCAGCACCCGCGACGAACTCGACGGTCGACGCCAGGTAGTGCCGCTCGCCGCCCTCCTCGTGGGAGCTCGTGACCTCGAACAGCGTCGGGTGCACCGGCCACGGCTGCGCAGCGCTGCGGGTCTCACCCGGCTGCTTGCCGATCGCGAGGTTGGTCACGGACTTGGCGCCCTGACGGTGCGCCGTGCCGACGCAGTCGGCCCCGGTGTCGCCGCCACCGATGACGACGACGTGCTTGCCGGCCGCATCGAATGGCGTCGCGTCGAGCGCACCCGCCTGCACCCGGTTCGAGGCGACGAGGTAGTCCATCGCCGGCATGATGCCGTCGAGCTCGCGCCCGGGCAGTGACAGCTCGCGCGGGATCGTCGCGCCCGTGGCGATCACCACGGCGTCGAAGCGGCGGCGGAGTTCGGTCCAGCTCATGTCCCGACCGATCTCGACCCCGCAGCGGAAGCGGGTGCCCTCGGCGCGCAGCTGCTCGATCCGCCGCGAGACGAGCTCCTTCTCGAGCTTGAAGTCCGGGATCCCGAAGCGGAGCAGACCGCCGGGCTCCTCGTCCCGCTCGTAGACGGCCACGGTGTGGCCGGCGCGGGTGAGCTGCTGGGCCGCGGCGAGTCCCGCGGGACCGGATCCCACCACGGCGACCGTCTTGCCGGTGAGGCGGGACGGCGGCTGCGGCTGGACCCAGCCGTTCGCGAACGCCTGGTCGATGATGCTGTTCTCGATCTGCTTGATCGTGACGGCGGGCTGGTTGATGCCGAGCACACACGCCGACTCGCACGGTGCGGGGCAGGCCCGACCCGTGAACTCCGGGAAGTTGTTGGTTTCGTGCAGTCGCTCGATCGCGTCGCGCTCGCGGCCCCGGTGCATGAGGTCGTTCCACTCCGGGATCAGGTTGCCGAGCGGGCAGCCCTGGTGGCAGAACGCGACCCCGCAGTCCATGCAGCGCGACGCCTGCCGGGCGACGACCGTCGGATTCGCCGGGTCGACGACCTCCCGCCAGTCCTTCAGGCGCAGGGCCACCGGTCGCTTCGGCGCGAGCTCGCGCTCGCGGGTCTTCAGAAATCCGCGGGGATCAGCCATGGGTCGCCTCCAAAATCTCGCTCCACACGCGATCCCCGTCCGGATCGACGCCCTGTTCGTTGGCGCGCACCCGGATGTCGAGCACACGCGAGTAGTCTCGCGGGATCAGTCGGGTGAAGCGCGCGAAGGTCGCTTCGGGATCGGCCTCGATGTCCTGCAGCAGCGACGCGGCGAGGGCCGAGCCGGTCTGCTCGTACTGGGTGCGCAGCAGCCCGACGATCCGGTCGCGCAAGCGCTGCTCCTCGGCCTGCGGCAGGGCACCGGCGAGCGGCTGCACCATGAGCGCGCCGGAGCCGAGCTCCGCGGCGTTCACGTTGGCGGTGTCAAGATCGAGGAGCACGGCCTCGCCGCCCGACATGCCCGCGCCGATGTTGCGTCCGGTCGGGCCGAGGATCAGCGCGAATCCGCCCGTGAAGTACTCCAGGGCGTGGTCGCCCGTGCCCTCAACGACGGCGGTCGCACCCGAGCCGCGCACGAGGAACCGCTCGCCGACGACACCGGCGATCCAGAGCGACCCGCTGGTCGCGCCGTAGCCGATCACGTTGCCCGCGATGACGTTGTTCGCCGCGTCGTGCCCGGCGTTCGGATCTGGTCGCACGGCGATCTCGCCCCCGGAGAGCCCCTTGCCGACGTAGTCGTTGGCATCGCCGACGAGTCGGAGGGTGAGCCCGGAGGGGATGAACGCGCCGAGCGACTGGCCGGCCGATCCCGTGAGGGTGACGTCGATCGTCCCCGGGGCGAGGCCCGCGGAGCCGAAGCGCTTCGTGATCTCGTGGCCGAGGGTCGTGCCGACCGCCCGGTCGATGTTCCGGATCGGCAGGTCGATCACCACGGGCTCGCGGCGCTCGAGGGCGTCCGCGGCCATGGGGATCAGCTGCTGGTCGAAGTGCTCGCTCAGCTCGTGATCCTGCTCGCGACCGTGCCGCCGCGGCTCGGCCTCCGGGAACACGGGCCCGCGGAGGATGGGCGTCAGATCGAGCCCCTCCGCCTTCCAGTGCCGGATCGCGTCATCGATGTCGAGCGCGGCGGAGTCACCGACGGCCTCCTCGATCGAGCGGTAGCCGAGTTCGGCGAGCAGTTCGCGCACCTCCTCCGCGATGTAGCGGAAGAAGTTGACGACGTGCTCCGCCTGCCCCGTGTAGCGCTCGCGCAGCTCCGGGTTCTGCGTGGCGACCCCCACCGGGCAGGTGTCGAGGTGGCAGACGCGCATCATGATGCAGCCGGACACGACGAGCGGGGCCGTCGCGAAGCCGAACTCCTCCGCCCCGAGCAGCATGGCGATGACGACGTCGCGCCCCGTCTTCAGCTGGCCGTCGACCTGCAGCACGACCCGCTCGCGCAGGCCGTTGAGCATGAGCGTCTGCTGCGCCTCGGCGAGACCGAGCTCCCACGGCGATCCCGCGTGCTTCAGCGAGTTCATGGGGCTCGCGCCCGTGCCACCGTCGTGCCCCGAGACGAGGATCACGTCGGAGAGCGCCTTCGCGACGCCGGCCGCGACCGGGCCGATGCCGCTCTGCGCCACGAGCTTTGTGCTGATCCTGGCCGACGGGTTCGCCCGTTTCAAGTCGAAGATGAGCTGCTTCAGATCCTCGATCGAGTAGATGTCGTGGTGCGGGGGCGGGGAGATGAGCCCGACCCCGGGCGTCGCGTGCCGCGTGCGGGCGATCCACGGATACATCTTCGCCGGGGGCAGCTGGCCGCCCTCACCGGGCTTCGCGCCCTGGGCGAGTTTGATCTGGATCTCGTCGGCGTGGGTGAGATACATGCTGGTCACGCCGAACCGACCGGACGCGACCTGCTTGATCGCGCTGCGCCGCTCGGGATCGAGCAGCCGGGACTCCTCCTCGCCACCCTCGCCCGTGTTGGACTTGCCGCCCAGGATGTTCATCGCGATGGCGAGCGTCTGGTGCGCCTCGAGCGAGATCGAGCCGTAGCTCATCGCGCCGGTGGCGAATCGCCGCACGATCGACTCGACGGGTTCGACCTCGTCGAGCGGCACGGCGGCGCGCTGAGGCGCGAACTTCATGAGCCCGCGCAGCGTCATGAGGCGCTCCTGCTGATCGTTCACCCGCGCGGTGTACTCCGAGAAGATGTCGCGGCGCGAGTTGCGGGTCGCGTGCTGCAGCTTGTAGATCGTCTCCGGGTCGAAGAGGTGGGGCTCCTCGCCGCGGCGCCAGCGGTACTCGCCACCGGTCTCCAGCCGCTTGTGCGCGAGGGTCGCCGGATCGTCGGGGTATGCGGCACGGTGCCGGGCGGCGACCTCGGCCGCGATCACGTCGAGCCCCACTCCGCCGAGACGCGAGGTCGTGCCGGTGAAGTACCGATCCACGACGTCCTGCGCGAGCCCGATGGTCTCGAACGTCTGCGCTCCGCAGTAGGAGGCGACGGTCGAGATGCCCATCTTGCTCATGACCTTGAGCATGCCCTTGCCGAGCGCCTTGATGAGCTTGCCCACCGCCTCCTCGGCCGTCACGCCCGTGATCGAACCGTCGCGCACGAGCAGTTCCGCGGTTTCCATCGCGAGGTAGGGGTTCACCGCGGCCGCTCCGTAGCCGATCAGCGCCGCGACGTGATGCACCTCGCGGACATCGCCGGCCTCGGCGATGAGCGCGACGCGCATGCGCTGCCCCTCGCGGATGAGGTGGTGGTGCACCGCGGAGATCGCGAGCATCGACGGCACGGGCGCGAGATCCTTGTTCGAGTCGCGATCCGACAGGATCACGAACTCGGCGCCGGCGTCGATCGCCGCGCTCGCCTCCCAGCACATCGCCTCGAGGCGGTCCGCGAGCCCCTTGGCCGCGAAGTCGACCGGGTACAGGCCGCGGATCGTCACGGCGCGCTCGCGCTCGGGATCCTCACCGAAGTGCTGGATGCGGGCGAGCGCGTCATTGTTGATCACGGGGAAGTCGAGGATGACCTGACGCGCGTGGTCGGCGGAGGCCGTGAGCAGGTTCGCCTGCGGCCCGATGCCGGTGAGGAGGCTCGTGACGAGCTCCTCGCGGAGGGCGTCGAGCGGCGGGTTCGTCACCTGGGCGAACTGCTGCACGAAGTAGTCGAAGACGAGCCGGGGCCGATCCGAGAGCACCGCGATCGGGGTGTCGGTCCCCATGGCGGCGAGCGGCTCGATGCCGTCGCGCGCCATCGGGGTGATGAGCAGCCGGAGCTCCTCCTCCGTGTACCCGAAGGTGCGCTGTCGGCGGCTGGTCGAGGCCGGCGGGTGCACGAGGTGCTCCCGCTCCGGAAGGTCGCTGAGCCGGATCCGGCCCTCGCGCAGCCAGTCGCCCCAGGGAGCGAGCTGCGAGAGCTCGGTCTTCACGGCCTCGTCGTCGCGCATCTCCCCGGTCGTGAGGTCGACCGCCAGCATGCGTCCGGGCTGCAGTCGGCCGCGCCGGATCACCCGCTCCGGCTCGACGTCGAGCACGCCGGTCTCGCTCGCGATCACCAAGATCCCGTCGGAGGTGACGAGGAAGCGGCCCGGCCGGAGGCCGTTGCGGTCGAGGAGCGCGACGAGCTCGGAGCCGTCCGTGGCGATCATGGCAGCGGGGCCGTCCCACGGCTCCATGATGAGCGAGTGGTACTCCAAGAAGTCGACGAGCTCGGGGTGCAGCCCCGTCTCGGACTCCCAGGCCTCCGGCACCATCATGGCGAGCGCGTGGGGCAGGGAGCGACCCGCCATCACGAGCAGCTCGAGCACCTCGTCGAAGCTGGCGGAGTCGCTGCCGCCCTCGGAGCAGATCGGCAGGAGCGGGCGGACGTCGCCGAGCACCTCCGACACCAGCTGGGACTCGCGGGCGCGCATCCAGTTGCGGTTGCCCCGCACCGTGTTGATCTCGCCGTTGTGCGCGACCATGCGCAGCGGCTGCGCGAGGTGCCAGGACGGGAAGGTGTTCGTCGAGTAGCGCGAGTGGACGATCGCGAAGCGGGAGATGAAGCGCTCGTCGGAGAGCTCCTCGTAGAACCCGGGAAGCTGCAGCGTCGTGACCATGCCCTTGTAGACGATGGTGCGGGCGGACAGCGACGGGAGGTAGCAGCCCGTCTCGTGCTGGATCCGCTTGCGGGCGCGGTACGCGCGGCGCTCCAGCTGGTCGGTGTCGACGGACTCGCCGTCGCGGGGCGCCAGGATGGCCTGCTCGATCACGGGGCTCGCGAGGCGCGCGCTCTCCCCCAGCACCTCGGGACGGACGGCGACCGTGCGCCACGCCAGCACCCGCAGCCCCTCCTCGACGGCGATCGCGCCGATGCGGTACCGAGCGGCCTTGCGCTCGGTGGAGGCCTGCGGCAGGAACACGAGGCCTGCCGCGTAGCCACCCGGCGCCGGCAGCCGCACCTCGGGGAACGCCTCGGCCAGCTCCGCTCGGATGAAGTCGTCGGGCAGGTCGCTCAGGATCCCCGCGCCGTCGCCGGTGCCGGCGTCCGAGCCGACGGCACCGCGATGCTCCAGGTTCTCGAGCGCCTCAAGGGCCAGCGCGACGATCTCGTGCGACGGCTCCCCGGTGAGCGACACGACGGAGGCGAGCCCGCAGGCGTCGCGCTCGTCCTCGGGTCGGTACAGACCGACGGCCTCGGGGAATCCTCCGGCGCGGGGGGTGGGGGTCACGTGACGGTCAGTCATCGACGTCCTCTCTCTCGGCGGGACGTCGGTGGCCCGGGGCGGTGCCACCCTCGGGGTCGTTCAGGACTACGCTGTCGCAGTGAAACTCGGTGGCTCGAAAGCCCAGTTTACCACTCGTTTCTTCGGTCGAAATAATTCTGACACGTAGTTTCTGCATGCAACTTCGACGATTTCGCAGATTCTCCGCAGATCGTGCGGAATCACTTGACATTCACCGCAGGCCTGAATGGTGCGAAACACACTCGAAACATCCGCGTCGCAGACGAGAAATCGCACCCTCGGCGTGGCCCGAAATCGACCCGTCCGATAGTTAGAAACGACCCCAAAACGCTGTTCAGATATCGAACACGCACCCCTGCCCGCACAGCACTCGACCCGGGTCTCACGACGTGCGTCGCGGGGCCCGGGTCGAGTGCTCGAAGGTGTGGTCAGACTTCGGCGCCGAAGCTCGACGTGTCTCCGATCAGACGGGTGTGGTCGGCGGGCACCGGCTCGACAGCCGCGAGCGCCACCTCGGCTGCGAACTCGGAGACGTTGTAGAGGCGTCCCGCCGACTCGCGCCGCTCGGCGATGGCACCCGGGTTGGCGCGCTCGAGAAGCGTCGCGGTCACGGTGCCCTCGATCATGTCTCCGGAGACGACGACGAACTCGATCCCGCGCTCGGCGAGCTCCGGGATCCGGGCGCGGAGCGCGTCCTCACCGGCGCGCTTCGACAGCGCGACCGGCTCGTACTCCGGCATGGTGGGGGTCGTCCGGATGAAGTGGGCCTGGTGGCTCGTCACGAAGACGACGCGTGCGCCCTCGGCGAGCAGCGGCAGCGCGGCGTCGAGCACCGCGAGCTGGGCATCGCGGTTCAGTGTCAGCGCGTAGTCCTCCCCCATGCCGCTCTCCATGCCGCCCGATGCGTTGAGCACGAGGATGTCGAGGCCCCCGAATTCGCGCTGCACCTCGGCCATCATGGCTTCGAGAGAGGCAGGGTCCGTGAGATCCGCGCCCTGCACGAGAGCCTGCACGCCGAGCTCGCGCAACTGAGACGCGAGCTTCTCCGCGCGCGGAGCCTTGTTCCGGAAGTTCACGACGACGTCCGCTCCGGCCTCCGCGAACAGCCGGACCGTATCGGCGCCGATGCCCCGGGACGAGCCGGTGACGAGGGCGCGTCGGCCCGTGAGGCTGCCCGCTTCAAGTGTCTGACCCACAAATGCTCCTAATCGTTGACGTGCACTGCTTCCAGAGTAGTAGACCACCCGAGTGTTCCCTGGCATGGGGTTTCGGGATGCCAGGCCGAGAGAGTACGCTTCAGACTACGAGCGAGGATGCTCCGGAAACGGCAACATCCAGCTGTGGGAAACACAGGACTGTGGGTAACACAGGCGAGGAGGTCCACATGGCCGATCGAACGCTTCGAGGAACGCGCATCGGCGCGACCAGTCTGCAGGGCGAGAAGGGCGTCGAGCTCTCCCCCCGACGCCCGATCGAGTACCTCACGGATCGTGGCAACCGCTTCACGATCATGTTCGACGCGGACGCGGAGCCGCCCGTCGAGTGGGTCGATCAGAAGAGCGGTGAAGTGGGGTTCCTGGATGACGAGGCCGGCCGCACGGCCCGGACCGAGTTCGAGGAGAAAGAGGCCTCGCAGCGCACGCCGTGGGACATGCTGATCGAACGGCGCAGTCGCGAGGAGCTCGAGGAGCTGCTCGAGGAGCGCCTGCAACTGCTCCGCGCGCGCCGGGGCGGTCAGGACGGCGCGTAGTTCCCGCCCCTCACTCCGCGCTGAGCTCCACGCGGAACATCTCGATGTAGCGCCGCAGCAGACTCAGGTAGCTTGCCTCGGCGATGTCCGACTGGTTCGTGCGCCCGCGGGTGACCTCCGCCAGGAGCGGTGCGCCGAGTCCGGCCGCGTGGGCGGACTCGAGCATGAGGTCCTCGGCGTTCCACTCGAAGGCGAACCCGAGCGCCAGGTGCTCGATCCCGAGCAGCGCCTCGAAGGCCCGCGCACCCTCCCAGCCGCCGGCGTGGAGCGTCTGCAGGAAGGTCTCATACATCTGCAGCGTGGGTGCGTCGCGAACCGGGGTCGTGCTGAGCACCTGAATCACGTTGGGGTGGTTCGTGAACGCGCGGTAGTACGCGACGCCGAAGTCGTACATCGCCTCCGGCCAGGGCCGGCCGACGAGGGTCGGATCGTGGATCTCGCTCACCACGAGGCTGCGGACCAGGTCGACGATCTCCTGCTGCCCGCTGACGTGGTGGTAGAGCGACGGCGCCCGCACGCCGAGCCGGTGGGCGAGCCGGGACATGGTGCAGGCGGCCCAGCCCGACTCGTCGATGAGCTGCAGCGCAGCCCGCGCGATGGCGTCCTCGGTGAGCGGTGGGCGCGTCGGTCGGCCCGGACGTCGACGCCCGGAGCCCTCAGCACCCGCTGTCCCCACCTCGCACCTCCTCGTGCTCGCACCCAGTCTGTGTGCGGATTGTTTCAGCTTGGTAAAAGCTGCAGTCTGCCCTTGCGCGGTAAATCTAATGCCATTAGCTTGATCAAACACGAGAGCTTGCACCGTGGCAAGCAGCACTCGAGAGAAGAGGGGGTCTTGATGACCACGCCCATTCCGACGATCAGCGGGTTCGACCGCATCGCACCCGAGGACTCGCCCTCGCGGGAGCTCACGATCTCCCACGCACGCAAGACCTTCGTCACACCCGAGAAGGTCGCCCTCAACGCGATCGACGATGTCTCGTTCACGATCCAGCAGGGCGAGTTCTTCGTCATGCTGGGACCGTCGGGCTGCGGCAAGACGACGCTCCTGCGCAGCATCGCGGGGCTCGAGACCCTGGACGACGGCGAGATCCTGCTCGGCAGCCGACGCATCGACACCCTGGCGCCGCACGATCGTCCGGTCAACACGGTCTTCCAGTCGTACGCGCTTTTCCCGCACCTCACCGTCGCGGAGAACATCGCGTTCGGACTCCAGATGGAGCGCCGGCCGAAGACCGAGATCCAGACCCGTGTGCAGGAGATGCTCGATCTCGTGCAGCTCTCGGAGATGGCGAACCGCAAACCCGAGCAGCTCTCGGGCGGACAGCAGCAGCGCGTGGCGCTCGCGCGGGCGCTCGCAAAGCAGCCCGAGGTCCTGCTGCTCGACGAACCGCTCGCGGCCCTCGACCTGAAGCTCCGCCGCGGCATGCAGAGTGAGCTGAAGCGCCTGCAGCGCACCACCGGGATCACCTTCGTGTTCGTGACGCACGATCAGGAGGAGGCGCTCAGCATGGGCGACCGGATCGCGGTCTTCAACCAGGGGCGCCCGGAGCAGATCGGCACCCCCGAGGAGATCTACGAGAAGCCGGTGAGCCGCTTCGTCGCCGACTTCATCGGCGAGACCAACTTCTTGCGCACCCCCGCGACGCGCCTGCCCGCGGAGGCGGAGGGCGAGGAGCGGCTGCGCGTCGAGCTGCCGGGAGGCGACCCCGTCGTGCTGCCGAAGACGGTTCCGACACCCGACGGCACCGTGACGGTCGCGGTCCGGCCCGAACGGATCAGTCTGACCGCGGGGCCCGAGCGGTTCGCGAGCGGTACGATCTCGAAGCTCGTCTACATGGGCACGGATCTCCGCTGCACCGTGGTGCTCGAGGACGGCACCGAGGTCAGCGTCCGGGTGCCGCCGCCGTTCCACGACGGGTTGCACCCGGAAGCAGAAGTCTCGCTCTTCGCCGAGACCGCGGCGCTGCGTCCGCTCGTGCCGGAGTCCACGTCCGCCTCCGCGCCCGCACCCGATCGGGTCGCGCCATGACGCTGCAGACGACGGAGCGCCCCGCTGATCCGGCACCGAACCAGGATCCGGCACCCGCGCGGGCCCGGCGCACGCGCACACCCCGGCGTCCCGGGCAGCTCGGCTGGCTCGCGAGCACCCCCGCGATCATCATCGGCCTCCTGTTCACGGTCGGCCCGCTGATCATCATCATCATCTTCTCGTTCCTCTCCCGTCCACCCCAGGGTGGCGGGGTCGTGTACGAGTTCACCCTCGAGCCCTATATCGGGTTCCTCTTCCAGAGCGACTTCGTCGGCAACACGACGTTCGACCCCCGCTACCTCTCGGTCTTCGGGGACTCGCTCTGGCAGGCCTTCGTGACCACCGCGGTGTGCCTGCTCCTGTCGTTCCCGCTCGCGCTCTGGATGGCGACACGGTCGGCGAAGCTGCAGAACTTCCTCGTACTCATCGTGACGATCCCGTTCTGGACGAACCTCCTCGTGCGCACCTACGCGTGGATGCTGATCCTGAACGACAACGGGATCGTGAACAACGCGTCCGAGGCGCTCGGGTTCGGCAAGGCGGAGCTGCTCTACACCCCCTTCGCCTCGCAGCTCGGACTCATCTACACCTTCCTGCCGTTCATGGTGCTGCCGATCTACGCGTCGCTCGCCGGCTTCGACTTCCGTCTCGCTGAGGCGGCCTATGATCTGGGCGCCCGCAAGCGCACGGTGATCCGGCGCATCATCCTGCCGATCGCCACCCCGGGCATCATCTCCGGCGTGCTGCTCGTCTTCATGCCGGCGTTCGGCTCCTACGTGCAGCCGGTGCTGCTCGGCGGCGGCAAGGTGCTGCTCATCGGCAACCTCATCGCCTCGCAGTTCGGTGACGCACGCAACTGGCCGTTCGGCGCCGCGCTCTCCGTGATCATCCTGGTCATGCTGCTCATCGCACTGATGGCGATCGCGTTCTACTCCCGGAAGTCGGGTCGAAAGGTGGAGATCTCGCTATGACCGACCGCACCTCGTCCACGACGCGCCGCACCGCGCCGCGCGCGCTGCGACTCCGCGACTTCCCCGGGGTCGGGGCGATCTCCGTGGTCGCCCTCATCTTCCTCTACGTCCCCATCATCATCACCACGATCTACGCCTTCAACGCCGGCGACTCGGCGCTGGTGTGGAAGGGGTTCAGCCTCCGCTGGTTCGGCGAGGTCGCGCAGAACGCGAACCTCATGAAGTCGGTGTGGGTGTCGCTCCAGATCGCCATCGTCGCGACGGTGGTGGCGACGGTGTTCTCGATCCTCTTCGCGCTCTCCGTCGAACGGCTGCGGGCGAAGGGCAGCGCGATCGCAACGGCGATCCTGACGGCACCGCTCGTGATCCCGGAGATCGTGCTCGCCGTCGCGACACTCGGGTTCATCCGCCTCATCGGACTCCCGCCGGGCATGACGGCGCTGATGCTCGCGCACGCGTCCTTCTGCATCCCGTTCGCGCTGATGCCGATCCGGGCCCGGCTGAAAGGCCTCGGCAGCTCCTACTTCGAGGCGGCGACCGACCTCGGGGCCAGCAACTGGCAGATGTTCCGACGGGTCACCCTGCCGCTCCTCGTGCCGGGCATCATCTCCGGCGCGATCCTGGCGTTCGTCATCTCACTCGACGACTTCATCATCTCGAACTTCCTGTCGGCGTCGGGGGCGACCCCGCTCCCGGTGTTCCTGTTCAGCCTGATCCGGCGCGGCGCGAGCCCAGCCGTCAACGTCGTCGCGACGCTGCTCCTCGTGCTCGCGATCGTCGTCACCACCATCACGTTCCTGCAATCCCAACGAAGGAGTACCAAACATGCGTAATTCACTGCGGCGGCCCCGCCTCGCGGCGGCGCTCGCCATCGGCGCCGTCGGCGCCCTGGCCCTGACCTCGTGCGGAGGCGGCGTGAGCGACGGCGGCGGAGGCGGCGACGCGGCCGCCTCGACCGAGTACGTCGAGGCCACGAGCGGCGAGGTCAACCTCTACACCTGGAGCGACTACTACCCGGACGAGCTCGTCAAGAAGTTCAAGGAGGACACGGGCATCACCCTGAACGTCGACTTCTACGACAGCAACGAGAGCCTCGAGGCGAAGCTCCGCGCCTCCGATGGTGCCGGCTACGACGTCGTGGTGCCGAGCGACTACATGGTCCAGATCCTCGCGAACGACGGACTCCTCCTCGAGTTCGACGCGACGAGCCTGCCGAACGGCGGGAATATCAAGCCGGAGTTCCTCGACGTCTACTTCGACGAGGGGCGGAAATACTCCACCCCGTACCTCTACGGCACCACGTCCTTCGCCTACGACACCGACGTGATCACCGAGGAGCTCACATCCTGGAAGGACTACTTCAATCCGCCGGAGTCCGCGGGTGGCGTCGGCATCATGAACGACCAGGTCGAGGTGGTGAACTCGGCGCTCCGCGCGACGGGCGGCGAGTTCTGCACGACCGACGGTGCGGAGCTGCAGGGCGCGCAGGACCTGCTCACCGGCTTCAAGGGTCGCGTCGGCACCATCAATAGCGACGGTATCCTGGAGCGCCTCGCCAACGGCGAGCAGACGATGGCCATGATCTGGAACGGCGCCGCGCACCGTGCCATGCAGGATCGCCCCTCGCTCACCTACGTGTACCCCGAGGAGGGCATCGCGCTCTGGCAGGACAACTTCACGATCCCCGCGGGCGCGGAGAATGTGGACCAGGCCAAGACCTTCCTGAACTGGATGCTCGATCCCGAGAACATGGCGGTCGCGGTGAACTTCCAGGCCTACGCCTCCGGCGTCGCGGGCACGGACGAGCTGATGAGCCCGGAGCTCGCGGAGAGTGAGGCGATCGTGATCCCCGACGGCTACGACCTCGCGAAGCCGGTCGCCCCCTGCAACAATGAGGAGCTGACCAACTACACGAAGATCTTCGAGACCTTCAAGGGCTGAGCCTCCGGATCCGTTGGCCTGGACGATGGGCGTCGCAGCGAGGCTGCGGCGCCCATCGCCGTTCCGAGGGCTCCGACGATGCCCCAGAGCGTGGCGATCACGGCGCCGAAGCGGAGCGCGGGAGTGGCGCCCCCGACGAGCGGCACCTCAGCGACCAGGGCATCCGCGGTGAACGGAACCAGCCGGTCGAGGTCACGGCCGTCGGGGGCCACGATGGCGCTCGTACCGACCGTGGAGATGTTGACGAGGGCGCGCCCCGTTTCGACGGCGCGCAGACGGGCGATCGCGAGCTGCTGGGCGCTCTCGTCGGTCCGCCCGAAGTCCGCGTTGTTCGTCTGGGCGAAGATCACCTCGGCGTCGTCGGCGACCATCGCCGCCGCCTGGTGGTCGAAGATGATGTCGAAGCAGATCGCAAGTCCGGCGCGGATCACGCCCGCGTCGGTGTCGATCGGCACCACGGGAGAGCGGGTACCCGCCGCGTACTCGAGCTGCACGAGGTCGACGAGATCCGGCGCGAGGGCGTGGAAGAAGTCCCGATTCGGCATGTACTCGGCGAAGGGCACCGGGAAGGCCTTGTCGTACCGCACGTTCTGCGGGCCGTCCGCTCCGAAGACGAGCGAGCTGTTCGAGTAGGTGCCGTCGTCGTTCGCCAGAATGGAGCCCACGAGGATCGGCGCCCCCGCGCGCTCGGCGAGCTGCCGCACCTGATACGTTCCGAAGCTGTTGCCGGGCAGGTCGAACTCGGCGCTGTTCTCGGGCCACACGATGACGTCGACCCGCTCGTCCGAGGCCTCGAGCTCGTCCAGCAGCGCGGCCGTCGCGTCGAGGTGATCCTGGAGCACCGCCCCCGACTCGCGGTCGTCGAAGATCGCGGACTTCGAATTGCCCTGCACCCCGGCCACCCGCAGCGTACCGTGGCTGTCGAGCGGCGCCGCCGGGATCACCCCGAGCGCCAGGAGCACCACCAGCGCGACCCCGATCCCGCCCAGCAGCGGGCGCCGCACTCGGCCGTCACGCCGCTCCGATGCTCGGCCCGCGGACCGCAGTGCGAACCAGATCGCGATCGGGAGGGCGCACGCGAACGCGAGCACCCCGGACAGCCCGGCGAAGCCGAGCCAGGAGACGGACTGCAGCAGCGGACCATCGGCCTGGGTGTGCGCCAGACGACCCCAAGCGAAGCCGCCGTACGGCCAGGAGCCCTGCACCTGCTCGCGGAGCACCCAGAGCCCCGCGACTGTGAGCGCCTGTGCGACGACCCCCGGCAGCCACCGGCGACTCCCCCGTGTCCACCGCGCGAGTCCACGCGTCGCGACCGCCCCGAGCAGGCCGAAGAGCACGAACCACGCCGTCATCACGACGCACAGCGCGAGCCAGGGCACCGGACCGAGGTACAGCGTGAGCCACGAGATGTGCGGCATCCAGAAGGCCGCGCCGGCTACCAGGCCGACGAGTGCGCCGACCCCGGCGCGCTGGTGCCACAGCGCGGCGACGATCGCCGCGGTGCCCGGGAAGGCCGCCCACCACCAGCCGAGGCTGGGTGCGGCGGCGTCGAGCAGCAGACCGCCGGCCAGCGCCAGCAGCAGAGCGATCCACAGCCGGAGACGCGCGGGTTCGGTGCGGATCAACTCGAGCTCGACGCTTCGACGATGCCGCGACGCACACTGCGCTTCGCCTGGCGGGCGAGCTGCGCGAGGTCGCCCAGGCGATCCTCGTCGATCTCGGCGCGCACGGCCGCCTCGCAGGCCTGGCTGATCTGATCCAGGAGATCGATGGTCTGCTTCGACCACCGCACGAAGTCACCGGCGCCGATCCCGGCCCGCTCCAGCACCCGCTCGATGGACTGGCCGCTCGCCCAGTCGTGCATCGTGCGCGCGAGACCCGCGTGGGGCATCTCGCTCCGCGGCAGGCGATGCTGCTCGGCGAGATCGTCCAGCTGCACCCAGATGTCGAGCATCCGGTCGTACGCCCGGGCAAACCCGGGTCCCCCGGGCAGCCGCGGGTCCCCGTCGTCGTCGCGGCGCGGCTCATAGCTGAGCGCGCAGCACATCGCCGCGAGACCGGCCGCGTCGAGTCCGCGCAGCGTGTCGTGGCGGAGGCACTCCGCCACGAGCAGATCCCGCTCGCCGTAGATCCGCCGCAGCAGCTCGCCCCAGGCGGTCACGACGAGCTGCCCGGACTGCATCTCGAGATACCCGAGCGATCGCAGCTGCTCCACCACCCGATCGAAGGTCCGCGCGATCGTTCCGGTGCGCGAGGCGATCTGCCGCCGCCCCCGCTCGACCTTTCGGCGGAGCTTGCGCGCTCGATCCTCCCAGCGCTTGCGATCCGACCCCTGCGCCCGCGCCGCAGCGGCGTCGTAGCCCGCGAGCGACTCCTGCTCGGCACGCAGCGCGCGCGCGTGGTCGACGACCTCGCGATCCGCCTGGAACTGCGCGAACGAGAGCTCGAGCGTGTCGCGCGCGCGATCCACGTCCATGCGCTGCAGGAGGTTCACCGCCATGTTGGCGGTCGGACGGAAGCTCGAGCGGACGGGGAACGAACGCGCCCCGGCGAGGTGCGCGAGCGACTCGAGATCGACCCCGTCGCTCCACACCACCACGGCGTGGCCCTCGGTGTCGATCCCGCGCCGACCGGCGCGACCGGTCAGCTGCGTGTACTCCCCCGAGGTGAGCGGAACGCGCTGCTCGCCGTTGAACTTGTCCAGGCGCTCGATGGCGACCGCACGCGCCGGCATGTTGATGCCGAGCGCCAGGGTCTCCGTCGCGTAGACGAGCTTCACGAGCCGCCGTTGGAAGAGCCGCTCGACGACCGACTTGAACGCCGGCAGCAGACCGGCGTGGTGCGCCGCGATCCCGCGCTCGAGCCCCGCGAGCCACTCGCTCACTCCGAGTACCCGGCGCTCCTCGTCGGTCATGCCGTCGATCTCCGCGTGCGCGACGCGCCGGATCTCGTCGCGCTCCTCGCGGGTGGTCAGCCGGATGCCGTCGTACAGGCACTGGCGGACCGCCTGGTCGCACCCGTTGCGGCTGAAGACGAAGACGATGGCCGGCAGCAGCTCGGTCTCGTCGAGCGCGCGGGCGATGTCGGCCCGCGAGACCCGACGGCTGCGCCGCACCGGTGCCCGCCCGCGACTGCGATCGCCCCGGCCTCCGCGACCGCCGCGACCGTGCCCGCCCGAGCGGCCACCCGAGCCGCCCCCGCCCTCGAGCATGCGGAGCTCCGGATTCAGACGCCCGCGATCCACCAGTTCGCCATCGCGACCGACGTAGAGCGGCAGCAGATCCTTCGAGGTCAGCACGTGCTGGTAGAGCGGAACCGGCCGGTGCTCGGACAGGATCACGTCGGTGTCTCCGCGGACGGCGTGCATCCAGTCGCCGAACTCCTCAGCGTTCGACACGGTCGCCGAGAGCGCCACGAGCCGCACCTGCCGCGGCAGGTGGAGGATGATCTCCTCCCAGACGGCCCCCCGGAAGCGATCGCCGAGGTAGTGCACCTCGTCGAGCACCACAAACGCGAGGTCGTGGAGCGCCGCGGACTCGGCGTAGATCATGTTGCGGAGCACCTCCGTCGTCATGACGACGATCGGGGCGTCCCCGCGGATGTTCACGTCCCCGGTGAGGAGGCCGACCTCGTCCTCGCCGTACTCCGCGCACAGCTCGTGGAACTTCTGGTTCGAGAGCGCCTTGATGGGGGCGGTGTAAAAGATGCGCGCGTCGCGCTCGCGTCGCGCCAGGTAGACGGCGAACTCCGCCACGGTGGTCTTGCCGGAGCCGGTGGGCGCGGCCACGAGCACGCTCCGGCCCTCCTCCAGCTTTTCGCACGCGGTGATCTGGAACCCGTCGAGCCGGTACCCGAGCCGACTCGAGAAGTGGTCGAGGGCGGGATACGGAGCAGTGGTCACGCGGGATCCTCGCTGTCAGAGGCGGCGAGGTCGTATTCGGCGACCTCCGCTGCACGACGTTTATCGACTCGGCGATCGTGCCAGATCGCGATCCCCGCCGCGCCGAAGTACAGGACCACGATGGGGGCGGCCAGCAGGAACATGCTCATGAGATCCGCGGCCGGAGTCGCGATGCCGGCGAACAGGATGATGATGAGGATCGCCATGCGCCAGCTCTTCAAGATCGACGTGCCCCGGAGCACCCCGATGAAGTTCAGCATGACGAGCAGCACCGGCATCACGAACCCGACGCCCACGGCGAGCAGCATCTTGATCGAGAAGTCCAGATAGCTGCGCGCGGTGAGGAAAAACGCGTCCTCCGCCGGTTGGAAGCTCGCCATCAGGCGGACGATGTTCGGCAGCACGCTCCAGCCCGCGTACGCCCCGCCGAGGAAGAGCGGCACCGCGGCGCCGAGGAAGGCGACCCCGTAGAGCTTCTCGCGTCGGGTCAGCCCCGGCGCCAGGAACGCCCAGATCTGGTACAGCCACACCGGAGACGCAAGCAGCACCGCGATGAAGAGCGAGATCTGCACCTTGGTGTCGAAGCCGCTCGTGACGTCGCCGTAGGCGATCGTGGTCTCGCGACCGGTGGCCTCCAGGTCGAGGATCGGCTGGCGCAGCACGTCCCAGACGAATCCCGAGAGGAACCAGCCCGCGACGAGCGCGACGACGATGGCGGCGGCGGCGATGAACAGGCGCTTCCGCAGTTCGACGAGGTGCGCCCCGAGGCTCATGCGCCCGTCGGAATTGCGCCGCTTCCGCGCCTGAGTTGCCATTGCCACAGTTTATCTCAGGCTCTCTGCGGATCCCGGGAGCTACGCGTCATATCCGGCGAGTCCGCGGGCCGCCCACTCGGTCACCGCGCGGCGGGCGCGCTCCGGGGACTCGATGACGATCTCGCCGGGGGCGAGCTGGACCAGCTGGATCGCCGTCTGCTCGTGCCACGCCTCGATCTGCACGCGCACCCGCCCCGCCCCGTCCTCGTCGAGGACCTCGGGGCCGAAGCCGTCGATGCGCCCGAGGCTCCGCAACGGGAGCGACGCGATCAGTTGGAAGGTGCGCACGTCACCCGGTTCCTCGGGGGTGTGCTCCGACGCCCGGGCCGCGAGCACGCGCAGATCGCTGAGGTGGTCGAGCCGGAAGGTGCGCGCCGCGTCGCGGTCGTGGCAGTGGGCGCGGAGGTACCAGGTACCGCCCTCCTGGTCGAGCGAGATCGGGTCCGCGGTCCGCGACGTGCGCGTGCCGGAGGCATCGCGGTACTCGAACGCCACCACGCGCCCCTCCTCGATCGCGGAGACGAGCACCGGGAGCCGCGGATCGGCGTGATCGGCGGTGACCGAGAGCGCGGCGCCGCGATCCGGCACCCCGAGCGCCGCGCCGAGCTTCTCGGCCGTGGCCCGCGCCAGCTGCGCGTCGGCCTCCGGGAGCACGGCGGTGAGCGCGTGGAGCCCGGCGATGAGCGCCGCGGTCTCGGCCGGCGCGAAGCGCGGGGCGTCCTCGACCGCGACGGTGCGGGTGAGACTCACGACATCGTCGCGCTCCAGTGCGTCCCAGTCGATGTCGAACAGGTCCTCGTCCTGGTAGGTGAGGGTCTCGCCGGGCACCCCCGCGGTGCCGAGAAAGCGCACGAGGGTGCGGAGGAGGTTCGGCGAGACCTCGAAGGCCTCGGCCAGCTCGGACACCGACGTCGGTCCGTGCTCCCGCAGATACGGCACGAGCGAGAGCAGCAGCAGGACCCGATCCGGTCCGAGCACGGCCTTATGCATCAGCGACCTCCGTGTGCGCAGCCGCGACCGCGCGCAGCCGGGCGATCACGAGCCGCCGCAGCTCCGGCGGCTCGCACACCGTCACGTCGGCCCCGTACCCGACGAGCTCGGCCGCCAGTACGTGGCGGTCGAGCATGCTGAGGGTCAACTCTACGGTGCCGTCGGTCTCGCTGCGGGGCGCCTCGGCGACGGCGCGCGGGGCGAGTCGTGCCTCGGCGACGGAGCCGCGACGCACCTGCACCGTCGCCCGGAGCGTGTTGCGGCGCTCGAGCAGTTCGCCGATCAGCCGGTCCGTGTGCGCGTGCAGCGATGGCTCGACGGTCTGGGTCTCGAGCCGCACCTCGCCCGATATCCGGGAGAGCAGGAAGACCCGTCCGGCGTTGCGCTCGAGATCCCAGGCGATGAGGTGCCACCGGCCGTCGACCCGGTGCAAGCGGAGAGGGGCGACCCGGCGGGCGAGTGCGCGCTCCCGCTCCGGCATGGTGTAGTCGAAGATCACGACCTGCTGGGCGTCGATGGCGCGCTGGAGCGGTGCGGCCGCGGGCTCGGCCGTTCCGAGCCGGGGCGCCACCCCGAGATAGCGCACGTCGAGGCCCGCACCCAGCGATTCGAGTTTCATCGCCGCGCGACGCGACTCCGCGCTGAGACTGCCCTCGCTCCACGCGAGTGCGGCCAGCCGGAGCAGCATGAGTTCGCGCTCGCTGAAGCGCAGGTCCTCCGGAAACTGGAGGCGCTCCTTCGAGACCCGATAGCGGGTGAGTTGGTTGTTGCCCGGCTCGAGAGGAGAATCGAGGGTCTCGATCTGGATCCCGAGCGCCCGCAGCAGCTCCTTGTCGCGCTCGAACTGCCGATCCAGCGCGACGTTCGCCTCACCGACCCGGTAGCGGTCCGCGTAGCCGTGCACCGACGAGAGCAGCGCGCTCTTGGTCGAGCCCTCGGGGCTCGCGACCAGCGCGAGCACCAGGCTGAACACGCGCTGCTCGCTCGGTACGGCGGAGCGCCCGGGGGCCGTGGCCACGCGTCAGCTGGCTCCGAGAATGTCGACGACCACGACCTGCGGATCCCCGGTCGAGTTGTCGATGACCACCACCTGCGAGCCGACGGTCTTGCCGGTGAGCTCGCCGCGGAACGTGTAGCCGGACTGCGCCATCTGGTCCTCGGTGCCCAGAGCGACGAGCCCCGACTCCCAGGTGTTCGTGCGCTGCTCGCCGCCCCAGCCCACGGAGAGGACCTGACCCACGACGTTGTTCTCCGCGGTCACCTCGGCGCCGTCGCCGAGGATGCGCGTCGCGGAGCTGATGCCCTCGGGTGCGGCGCGCGGCGGCAGGACCACGCCGGGCCGCCCCTCCTCGTTCGTCACGACTGCCGGGTACCCCGACGGGAGGCCCTGCACGGGGCCGCTCGCGGCCAGCGGGCTCGTCGCGACGACGTCGACGACGGCGACGACGGCCGCTCCCGCGGTCCCGCCGAGCTGCGACGAGATCTCCGCACCGTCGTCGGGAGAGAGCGCCAGCACCACGCGGTCGCCGGCTGCCGCGCAGCGCACGCCCTCGCTGAGCGGGTTCGACATCTCCTCGGAGACCATCAGGAACTCGGGCGACGTGCCCTGCCCCGAGAACACGGGGCTCGCGTACAGCTCATCGCCGGTCTCGGCGTCGAAGAACGCCATGTTCACCGAGACGAGCGAGTTCTCGTCTGCGACGCGCGAGCGATCCTCGGCTTCGGCGACGATCGTGCGCTGGGTCTCCGAGATCTCCATCTGATCCGGCACCGACACCTCGGGCACGGTGCCGAACTCGCCGAGCACGGTGACGTTGTTCGACAGCGCGCCGGGCGACAGCTGCGCGGTGCAGTCGCTCGCCTGGCTCTGCTGCGCACCGCAGCCCGTGAGGCCCGCGAGGAGCAGTGTGGCCACCGCGGTTGCGGGAATGAGTCGACGAAGCATATGCACCTCTCGCGCAAGACTGTGTGAACCCGGCTATCCTATCGAATCCCGTCTGGGGATCCGGCCACGCGTCGTGCGTGTCAGTCGCCCGAGCCGGGCTCCGCAACGTCGTCCGGCGCAGCCGTGTCCGCACCGCGCTCCTCGGCGAACCGCTGCGCCTCGCGCACCTTCTTCCTGAGGATCTTGTCGCTCTTCGAGCGCTCGCCCACGTCTTCCGGGGCCCAGCCGGCCCCGCCGGTCGCGGCACCGCCATCGGGGCCGAGGTCCGGCAGCCAGCTCGCGAGATCCTCGTCGCTGAACTCGCTCTTCGAGGCCCGCCGCTTCAGGCTCGGCAGCACGGTGCCGGGGGCGAGCCGGCGCGCCGTGATGAGGAACCCGGTGTGCGCCACCATCCGGTGATCCGGGCGTACGGCGAGCCCCTCGACGTGCCACCCCCGCACCATGGTCTCGGAGGACTGCGGATGCGTGAAGAGTCCGCTGCGCTGCAGTTGCTCGGCGGTGCGGGAGAGCTGCGTCACCGTCGCGACGTAGCAGATGAGCACCCCGCCGGGTCGGAGCGCCTCCGCGGCGACGTCCACGCACTCCCACGGCGCCAGCATGTCGAGCACGACGCGGTCGACGGAGCCGGCCTCGCAGGTCGCGGGCAGCACCTCCTGCAGGTCACCCACCGTGACCGTCCAGTTCTCGGGCACCCGGCCGCTGAACGCGGCCGCATTGCCGCGAGCGATGTCGGCGAACTCCTCGCGGCGCTCGAACGAGAACAGCTCCCCGTCCGGTCCGATCGCTCGGAGCAGGTGGAGCGAGAGCGCGCCCGACCCGACCCCGGCCTCGACGACTCGAGCACCGGGGAACACGTCCGCGAGCGAGAGGATCTGGGCGGCGTCCTTCGGATAGACGATCGCCGCCCCGCGCGGCATCGACATGACGAAGTCCGAGAGCAGCGGGCGCAGCGCCAGATACTCCTCGCCGCTGCTGTTCACGACGACCGACGCGTCGGGAATGCCGACGAGATCGGCGTGCGGGATCACACCCCGGTGGCTGTGGAACTCACCGCCGGGCACCAGTGTGATGGTGTTCAGGCGCCCCTTGGGGCCGGTGAGCTTCACCCGGTCTCCGTAGCCGAGCGGGCCGCTCGGGGAGGGTGCGCCCTGGTCGATGATCGGCTCGCTCACTGCGGGTCTCCTGTCGCGTCTGCGGTGTCACGTTCTGAGTCGGGTGCCGTCGGACTGAGCTCGCGCAGCGACCGGAAGCGCTCCGCGAGTCTGGTGGCGTCCACGCCGGCGAGCGTCGGCCACAGTTCGTGACTCGGTGCGGTCGTGAGATCCACGAGGTTCGGCACGCCGATCGCGACGGCTCCCGCTGCGTGGGCGGAGCGCAGGCCGGTGGGCGAGTCCTCGATCGCCACGCAGCGCTCGACGGGAACGCCGACGGCGGCGGCGCCGCGGAGGTACGGGTCGGGGTGCGGCTTCTCGTGCGCCACCTCGTCCCCCGCCACGATGGTCACGAAGGTGCCGGGCGGCAGCAGCTCGACCACGGCGTCCGCGATCTCACGGAACGCCATCGTCACGAGGGCGCTCGGGATCCCGGCGGCGCGCAGCGACGCGAGCAGCTCCAGCGCGCCGGGCCGCCAGGCCGGTTCCCCGGCGTGCAGGCCCGCGATGACGGCGGCCGTCCACTCGGCGATGATGTCGTCGGAACTCATTGGGACGCCGAGCTCCTGGAAGAGCGCAGCGGCCGCTCGGAGCCCCGAGCCGACGATCCGGTCGCGCGTGTCGTCGGTGAGTTCGATCCCGTAGCGGGAGAGCATGGTGAGCTCCGCGGCCAACCAGAGGGGCTCGGAGTCGATCACGGTGCCGTCCATGTCCCAGAGGACGGCCGAGGGAACTGCGTCGGCGAGGTGAGTGGTCATTCCGTCCAGTCTACCCAGCCGCGGTCGTTATCCTGGAGGGATGATCCCGCCACCCCGGTGCGATCCGAGCCCTGAGGAGTCCTCCGCCGTGACTGCACCCGCACACTCGTACCCCCGGGTGCTCATCATGGCGTTCCAGGGATGGAGCGATGCCGGCGACGCCACGACCGAGGTGCTGCAGCACCTTGGAGGCATGATCGAGGCCGATGTGGTGCACGTCATCAGCGCGGAGGGGTACGTCGACTTCCAGGTGCACCGGCCCAAGATCACGTTCGACGAGTCCGGAAACCGCGTCCTCGATTGGCCCGACACCCGGCTGTACGGCCCCGTCGAGCGTCCGGGCGCCGAGGAGGATCCCTCGGCCGAGATGGTGCGCCGACTCGACGGCAGCCTCGTCACGGACCTGTTCCTGCTCGCCGGCGTCGAGCCCGCGCGGGACTGGCAGAACTTCGCCGACGAGATCGTGGAACTCGTGGACGTCTGGGCGATCGACACCGTCGTGATCCTCGGCTCGATGTTCTCCGACGCCCCGCACTCGCGCCCGATCGCGACCACGATCTCGACCGAGAGCGCCAAGCGACGCGCGGAGACCGGCGCCGTGCGCAGCAGCTACGAGGGCCCGGCCGGCATCTCGACCGTGATCGATCTCGCGCTCGCCGAGGCCGGGATCGCACCCATCTCGCTCTGGGCGCAGGTGCCGCACTACGTGCACAGCACTCCGTCGCCCAAGGCCACGCTCGCGCTGCTCGACAAGCTGGAGGAGCTGCTCGACATCGTGATCCCGCGCGGCGAGCTGCTCACGCAGGCCACCGAGTGGGAGTCGAACATCGACCGGATCGCCTCCTCCGACGAGGAGATGACCCGCTACATCCGCAAGCTCGAGGAGTCCCGGGACGACGCCCTGGCCGCCGAGGCGACGGGGGACGCGATCGCGCTCGAGTTCGAGAAGTTCCTCGAGGACGACGAGACGTCGCGCCGGGAGCAGCCGCAGCAGCCACCCGCCGACGACGACGATACGCCGCCGCCCGCAGCGGGCTGAGCCGCAGCGCCCGACCGGCTGCGCCTGGACGAGGCCGGCTCAGTCTTCCTCGACGAGCACGACCCCGAGCAGCGCGGCCACAGCGGCCGCCACGAGACCGGGGTCGTCGACGCCACGATCGAGCGCGGCATCGAGCGTCGCGAGCATCACGGGCGTGTCCAGGTCGTTCGCGAGCGCCGACCGCAGCTGCTGCAGCACCTGCGCGGCAGAGGCGGGATCATCGCCGTGGCGCGCCAGTCCGTCGCGCCACCCGGCGAGCCGTCGCTCAGCGACCTCGAGGTCGCTATCGAGCCACTCCCACTCCGAGCGGTAGTGGTGCGCGAGCAGCCCGAGGCGGATCGCCGACGGATCGGCCCCGGAGTTCAGCAGGCGGGACACGAACACGAGGTTGCCGCGCGACTTCGACATCTTGTGGCCCTGGTACGACACGAGCCCCGCGTGGCAGTAGGCGTGCGCGAGCGGCGTACCGGAGATCGCGGTCGCGTGCGCGGCGGTGAACTCGTGGTGCGGGAAGACCAGGTCGGATCCGCCGCCCTGCACGGTGAAAGCGCCTCCGAGCGCGCCCGTCGCGATGACCGAGCACTCGATGTGCCAGCCCGGGCGGCCGGCGCCCACGACGCTCTCCCAGCTCGGCTCCCCCTCGCGTGCGGCGCGCCACAGCAGCGGATCGAGCGGGTTGCGCTTGCCCGGGCGGCCCGGGTCTCCGCCGCGCTCGGCGCTGAGCCGGAGCATGACGTCGCGGTCGTAGGGTGCCACGTCGCCGAGGCGCCACTGCGAGGTGGCCTGCGCGGCGTCGATGTCGAAGTAGAGGTCGTGGCCGGCCGCGTCGTCCGTGGGCACCGGGTACGCGAAGCCGAGCTCGCGCAACTGGGCGACGGCGGAAGCAATATCGTCGATCTGCTCCGTCACGGCCACGTAGTGCTCCGGCGGGATCATCCCCATGCGGTGCATGTCCGAGCGGAAGAGTCCGATCTGCTCGTCCGCGAGCGTGCGCCAGTCGACCCCGGTGTCGGCGGCGCGCTCGAGGAGCGGATCGTCGATGTCCGTGATGTTCTGCGCGTAGACCGTGTCGATCCCCGCATCGCGCCAGGCGCGCTGCATGAGGTCGAAGGTCAGGTAGGTGAAGGCGTGGCCGAGATGCGTCGCATCGTAGGGCGTGATGCCGCAGACGTAGAGCAGTGCGCGGTCGTCGGGGATCGCGGGGTACTCGAGCCGCTCGGTCGCGGTGTTGTAGAGCTTCGGCACGATGCCGTCGCCCGGCAGATCCGGGATCACCGGCGGGGTCCAGGTCCTCACAGCGCACCTCCGATCGCGGCCTGCGCCGCGACGGCGCTGCTCGCCACCCCGGACGCGGCGCCCTCGGCGACCGCCGTGCCGCCGTCCGGGGTGAGCACCCCGGCGCTCAGCAGCGCGATGATCAGCACGCCGAGGAGCACGCGGTAGATCACGAACGGCAGGAAGCTGCGCTTGGAGATGTACTTCATGAAGAGGCCGATCACGAGCAGGGCGATGACAAACGCGACGACGGTCGCAATGAGCGTCATGCTCATCGGCGTCTCGCTCTCGGGTGCGCGCACCGCCTTGAAGACCTGGTAGAACCCCGATCCGAGGACCGCGGGGATCGCGAGCAGGAACGAGTAGCGTGCCGCTGCCTCGCGCGTGTACCCCATGAAGAGGCCCGCGGTGATGGTGCCGCCCGAGCGCGAGACTCCGGGGATCAGCGCGAGCGCCTGCGCGAAGCCGTAGATCAGGCCGTGCTTCCAGGTCAGCGACTCGAGTGGGCGTACCTTGCGGCCCGCCCAGTCGGCGACGCCGAGGAGCAGACCGAACACGATGAGGCTGATCGCGACGAACCAGAGCGACCGGAGGGTCGTCTCGATCTGATCCTGGAACGCCAACCCGAGCACCACGATCGGCACCGTGCCGACGATGATCCACCACCCCATCAGGGCGTCGGGATCCTTCCGCGGTACCGAGCCGGTGAGCGAGCGGAACCAGCGGCCGATGATGCGCACGATGTCGCGCCAGAAGAACACGATGACCGCGGCCTCCGTGCCGATCTGGGTGATCGCCGTGAACGCTGCGCCGGCGTCGCCGATCCCCATGAGCTCGCTCGCCACTCGGAGGTGCGCACTCGAGGAGATCGGGAGGAACTCCGTCAGTCCCTGCAGAATGCCGAGCAGGATGGCCTCGAAGATGCCCATGGTTCCTTTCTGGGCGAGCTCGTCTCGCCGGGCCCCCACCGGGCCGCCGTCCAGAATACCCGACCGACGCCTCCGGTCGGGCTGTGCGTCAGTAGGTGCGCAGCAGGTCGACGAGCACGCGGTGCCCGAAGTCGAGTGCGTCGAGCGGCACGCGCTCGTCGACGCCGTGGAACATGCCGGGGAAGTCGAGGTCGGCGGGAAGCCGCAGCGGTGCGAAACCGTATCCCGTGATCCCGAGCCGCGCGAGCGACTTGTTGTCCGTGCCGCCCGAGAGGAGGTAGGGCAGCACGCGCGCCTCCGGGTCCTCGCGCAGCAGACTCGCGGTCATCGCCTCGATGAGTTCGCCGGAGAAGGGCACCTCGAGCCCGATGTCGGAGTGCACGATCTCGATCTCGATGTCGTCGCCGACGATCCGCTGCACCTCCGCGAGGATCCCCTCCTGCTCGGCCGGAATCGCGCGCACGTCGACGAGCGCCTCCGCCGTGTCCGGGATCACGTTGTGCTTGTACCCGGCGCTCAGCACCGTCGGGTTGCTCGTGTTGCGCAGGCTCGCTTGGATGAAGCCGCCGGTCTTGCCGAGCCGCAGCACGAGCTCCTCGGGGGCGACCTCGGTGGGGTCCTCGCCGAGGATCGCGGCGATCGCGTCGACGAGCTCGCGTGTCGTGTCGCAGAGCAGCAGGGGCCACTCGTGGCGACCGAGCGCGGCGATCGCCTCGGCGAGCCGCGTCACGGCGTTGTCGCTCCAGACGCGGGAGCCGTGGGCCGCGGTCCCGCGGGCGCGCAGCCGGATCCAGTCGAGCGACTTCTCCCCCGTCTGGATCAGATAGGCCCGCGTGCCCTCCACGTCGATGGAGTAGCCGCCGACCTCGCTGACGGCGGTGGCCGCCCCGGCGAAGAGTTCGGGGTGCTGCTGCACGAGGTACTGGGCGCCGTAGACGCCGCCGTTCTCCTCGTCGGCGAAGAAGGCGAGGATGACCTCGCGCCGCGGCCGCTCCCCCGCGCGCAGGAGCTCGGCGACGGCGGTGAGGATCATGGCGTCCATGTCCTTCATGTCGACGGCGCCGCGGCCCCAGAGCATGCCGTCGCGGATCGTTCCGGCGAACGGGTCGACGCTCCAGTTCTCGGGATCGGCCGGCACCACGTCGAGGTGGCCGTGCAGCACGAGCGCGGGCAGCTCGGGATCGGTGCCCGGCACTCGTGCGATCACGCTCGCCCGGCCCGGAGCGGACTCGAAGATCTCGGGTTCGAGCCCGAGCTCGCTGAGGTAGGCGGCGACGTAGTCGGCTGCGGGGCGCTCCGGCTCGGCGTCGCCGCCGCCGCGGTTCGTCGTGTCGAAGCGGATCAGGTCGCGTGCGATGCGGACGGTCTCCGAGAGCTCCTGCTCGCTCGTCTCGATGCTCATGCCCCCAGCGTATCCCGGACCGCCGACGCCGCGCCGAAACATGACGGGCCGCGGCGCGCTCCTCGTCCGCCGCGCCGGCACATCAAAAAAGGCAGGATCCCGAAGGATCCTGCCTTTTCGTTCACGTGCGCGGAGGGGGACTTGAACCCCCACGCCCTAATACGGGCACTAGCACCTCAAGCTAGCGCGTCTGCCATTCCGCCACCCGCGCGAACGTTTCGGTCCATCATCGGCCGAACAGAGAATAACTTAGCACGGATAGCGATGCGGATCGAATCAACGCCGGAGTTCGCGCGCGTCGCGCCTCCGAAACAGCGCACCGGGCGCCCACCGTCCGGCCGAACACGTCGTCAGGAGACGCCGATGGGCGCCCAGATCGCGCCCGTCGCGCGGGCGAGATCCTCGGGTCCGAGTTCGAGGTCGAGTCCTCTGCGCCCGCCCGACACGAGCACCGAGTCGTGTCGGCGCGCGGACTCGTCGAGCACCGTGCGCAACCGGGCGCGCTGGCCGAGCGGACTGATGCCGCCGACCACGTAGCCGGTCTTGCGCTCGGCGACGGCGGGATCCGCCATCACCGCCCGCTTGCCCGACAGCGCTGCGGCGAGCGCCTTCAGGTCGAGGCGACCGGCGACCGGCACGATCCCGACCGCGAGTGCACCGTCCACCTCGGCGAGCAGCGTCTTGAAGATGCGCTCCGGTGCGACGCCGAGCGACTCGGCGGCCTCGCGGCCGAAGTCGGTCTCTCCCGGGTCATGGCGATAGGCGCGTACCTCGAAGGGGATCCCGAGCCGCGTGAGCGCAACGGTGGCGGGGGTGGAGCCGCTGGACGGTGTTGCCATGCCGCCAGCGTATCCCTACGGCCGCAAACGACGGCGGAGCAGCTCGATCCGCTTCTGCAACTGCGTCACCGAGGCCTGCGCCACCGCCGGGCCGCCGCACACCCGGCGCAGCTCGGTGTGGATGTCCTTGTGCGGCTCCCCCGACACCTTCGCGTACATGCCGACCAGGCTCGACAGGAGCTTGCGCTGCTCACCGAGCGTGCGGTGCAGCGCCTCCGGCGCCTCGGCGCGGTCGGGCGCGTGCTCGAGCAGTCCCTGCTTCGTGGCGCTGCGCCGCGCCTGCCGCGCCTGCCGCTGCTGCAGCAGCGCCTGCACCTCCTGGGGTTCGAGGAGCCCGGGGAGCCCGAGGAAGTCGAGCTCCTCCTCCGACTCGACCTCCGCGTACCCGCCGAACTCGGCGCCATCGAAGACCGCCCGGTCGAAGTGCGCGTCGGAGCCGAGCGCCTGGTAGGAGAACTCCTCGTCGAGCAGTTCGGAGGAGGCACGATCCTCGCGCTCCGCCTCCGACATCAGCGCCGCCTCGGCATCCCACATCTCCTCGGCGCTCCCCGGCCCCTCGAGCACGTGGTTGCGCTCCTTCTCGAGCTCGGCCGCGAGCTGCATGAGCGCCGGCACGTTCGGGATGAACACCGAGGCGACCTCGCCGCGGCGCCGGGAGCGCACGAAGCGGCCGATCGCCTGCGCGAAGAACAGCGGCGTCGACGAGCTGGTCGCGTACACGCCCACCGCGAGCCGGGGCACGTCGACGCCCTCGGACACCATGCGCACCGCCACCATCCAGCGGCTCTCGCCGTGGGAGTAGGAGTCGATCCGCTCGCTCGCCCCCGCATCGTCGGAGAGGATCAGCGCGACTTCTTCCCCGGTCATCTGCTGCAGCATCTGCGCGTACGCCTTCGCCGAGGCGTGGTCGGTCGCGATCACGAGCCCTCCCGCGTCGGGCACGTGCTGCCGCACCTCCGTGAGGCGGCGGTTGGCGGCCTGCAGCACCTTCGCGATCCAGTCCCCCGAGGGGTCGAGCGCCGTGCGCCAGGCCTGGGACGTGATGTCCTTCGTGTTGCCCTCGCCGAGCCGGGCCTCCATCTCCTCGCCCGCGGAGGTCTGCCAGCGCATCTTGCCGGCGTAGACCATGAAGATGACGGGCCGCACGATCCCGTCGGCGAGGGCGCGGCCGTAGCCGTAGTCGTAGTCCGTGAGTGAGATCGTCGTACCGTCGCCTTGTGGCGCGTACTGCACGAACGGGATCTGCGCGTCGTCCGAGCGGAACGGCGTGCCGGTGAGCGAGAGACGGCGTTTGGCCGAGCCGTACGCCTCGCGAATCGCGTCGCCCCAGCTCAGGGCGTCGCCGCCGTGGTGGACCTCGTCGAGGATCACGAGCGTGTCGGTGTGCTCCGTGAGCAGACGGTGCTGCACGGGCTTCATGGCGACCTGCGCGTAGGTGACGGCGACGCCGTGGAAGTGGCGGCCGTACCCGAGCCCGTCGCTGTTCGAGTAGTGCGGATTCAGACGGATGCCCGCGCGCGCGGCGGCGTCGGCCCACTGCGTCTTGAGGTGCTCGGTGGGGGCGACGACGACGATCTGCTGCACGGTGTGGTTGGCGCGCAGGATCGATGCGAGCCGGAGCGCGAACGTCGTCTTTCCGGCGCCGGGGGTCGCCGACGCCAGGAAGTCCTGCGGGTTCGCGTCGAGGTACCGCCGGATCGCCTCCTCCTGCCACGCTCGAAGGCTCCCGGCGGTGCCGCGGGCGGCCCGCTCGGGATAGGCGGGAGGCAGATGTTCGGCGGCACTCGTCCCCGGGAGGTGGAGGCCGTCTACCGAATCTGTCACAACGTTCTAGACTACCGGTGATGGCCGCGAGCGTTCTCGCGGAACCCCCAGGACTCGCGAGAGAGAGTGTGCACGTGACTGAGGAACACCCGCAGACCCCCGGGGATCTCGAGCTCCCCTGGTCCCGTTTCGTCGCGATCGGCGATTCGTTCACCGAGGGAGTCGGAGATCCCGACGCCGACAGCCCGGGCGGGTTGCGCGGCTGGGCCGACCGCTTCGCCGAGGTGCTGAACGAGCTCAACGACGAGTTCGCCTACGCCAACCTCGCGGTGCGCGGCAAACTGATCCAGCAGGTCGCCGAGGAGCAGGTGGACGCCGCACTCGACCTGCGTCCGGACCTCATCAGCGTGAGCGCCGGCGGCAACGATGTCATCCGCCCGGGCTCGGATCCCGACGAGGTCGCCGTGAAGCTGGATCGGCTCGTCGAACGTCTGAGCAGCGGAGGCGCCACGGTCATGCTGTTCACCGGTGTCGACGTCGCATTCCAACCCGTGTTCCGGTCGATCCGCGGCAAGGTGGCGATCTACAACGAGAATGTCCGGAAGGTCGCGAGCACCTACGACTGCGTCGTCGTCGACCAGTGGGCGCTCTCCGAGTTGCAGGACAGCCGGTACTGGGCGCAGGATCGCCTGCACTTGAACGCGCTCGGGCACCACACGATCGCGCGTGCCGCACTCCGGGCCCTCAACATCCCGAACGACCTCGCCCCCATGGATCCGCCGCCGCTGCCCGCGATCGACTGGCGCCAGGCCCGCAAGGAGGACGTGGTGTGGGCGCGCGAGCACTTCGTGCCCTGGGTGATCCGACGCATCAAGCACGTGTCGTCGGGTGACGACGTCGAGGCGAAGCGTCCGCAGCCCGGATCCGCGCGCGTCGCTCGCCACGGGTGATTCCCTCGCCGCGATGCAGCGACTAGGGTGACAGACATGGCTCAACTCACGAAGCAACTTGCAGACACCCTGACCCAGGTCGGCGTCCACTCCGCGTACGGTGCTCCGGTGGAGGTCGACGGCACGACGATCATGCCCGTCGCGTGCACGTCGTACGGCTTCGGCGCGGCCGAGGGCGCCGGTGACGACTCGACGGCCCAGGGCGAGGGATCGGGCGGTGGCGGCGGCGGCATGGCCGTGCCCGTCGGCGCGTACGTCACGCGCGACGGCGTCACGCGCTTCGAGCCGAACATCATCGCGCTGCTCGTCGTCGGTGCCCCCTTCGTGTGGGTCGCCGGCCGGGCGCTCGCGCGCGTCATCAAGGCACTGAAGCGCTAAACGGAGCGGTTGGGCCGCCAGGTCCAGGGCTCACGCGGCAGCGTGTCGGGATCGAAGCGGCCGAGCAGCTGGGTGGTCGTCACGGCCTCCCCCGCTGCGGCGAGCCCGAGTGAGCGGCCGAGCAGCGCACGCACCCCCGCGTCCGTGAACCGCTGTGCGCGAAGTTCCGCGAAGGTCACGGCGCCGTCCCGCTTCGCGAGCCGCGCACCCGTGGGGCCGAGCACGAGCGGCACGTGCGCGTACTCGGGGGTCGGCAGGTCGAGCAGACGCTGCAGCAGGATCTGCCGCGGCGTCGACGGCGCGAGATCGTCGCCGCGCACCACCTGCGTCACGCCCTGCTCGGCATCGTCGACCACCACCGCCAGGTTGTAGGCGATGGTGCCGTCGCCTCGACGCAGCACGAGGTCGTCCACGTCACCGTGCACCTCGCCGAGGACGCGGTCCGTGAACACCGGGGCCTCCGTACCCTCGGGCACGCGGAGGCGGAGCGCGGGCATGCGAGGTGCGATCGCCTGCGCCGCCGCCGCTCGCTCGGTCGGTGTGCGGTCCCTGCAGATCCCGGGGTAGGCGCCCGGCGGGGCGTGCGGTGCCGTCGGCGCCGCGAGGATGTCGCGCCGCGTGCAGGTGCACGCATACACGAGGCCCTGCTCCTCGAGGCGCGCGATCGCCCGCTCGTACGCATCGATGCGTGCGGTCTGCCGCACGGGATCCTCGTCCCAGTCGAGCCCGAGGCGCTCGAGATCGTCGAGCTGCCGCTCCGCGCTCCCGGCGTCGCGGGCGCGGTCCAGATCCTCGATCCGGATCAGGAACCGGCGCCCACTCGCGCGCGCGAACAGCCAGGCGAGCAGCGCGGTCCGCAGGTTCCCGAGGTGCAGGTCACCCGATGGGCTCGGTGCGTACCGCCCCGCCCCGATCGTCGCGCTCACCTCCGGCATCCCTCCATCCTGCCACGAACGGCACGCCTTCCCGCGATAGCCTGAAGGTCCCGACAGCACGGTGATGAGACGGCACGGTGGATGAGATGACACGGTGCATGAGACGGCACGGAGGCACGATGGAATCGCTCGGCGCACTGCAGCACACGCTCGGAGATCGGCTGGTGGTGGATCCCGGAACGGTCGCCGCGTACGCGCACGACACCTCCCGCGCGCTCCCGGTGGGGTCGGCGCTGGCGGTGGTGCTCGCGGAGTCGACGGACGACGTGTCCGCCGCGCTCGCCTGGGCCGATGAGCACGGGATCCGCGTCAGCGTGCGCGGTGCGGGGACGGGTCTCGCGGGCGGTGCCAACGCCTACGACGGCGGGCTCATCATCTCGCTCGAGCGTATGAACCGGATCCTGCACCTCGACGTGGAGAACCGCCTCGCGGTGGTCGAGCCCGGGGTGATCACCGCGGAGCTGGATCGGGCGGCGCGGGAGCACGGCCTGTTCTTCCCCCCGGACCCGGCCTCCGCGCGCACCTCCACGGTGGGCGGCAACATCGCGACGAACGCCGGCGGCCTCCGCTGCGTCGCCCACGGCGTGACGACCGATGCGGTCGCCGGTCTCGAGGTGGTGCTCGCGGACGGCCGGGTCATGCGCACCGGCGCCCGCACCCGCAAGAACGTGGTCGGGTTCGACCTCACGAGCCTCCTGGTCGGCTCCGAGGGCACCCTCGGGGTGATCACTGCCGCGACCGTGCGACTGAAGGCGGTGCCGCCGGGCACCCCGCGCACCTTCCGGGCCAGTTTCGCGAGCCTGGAGGACGCCGGCCGAGCCGTCACCGCGATCGTGAACGGATCCGCGCAACCCGAAGTACTCGAACTCATGGACGCCCTGAGCGTCGAGATCATCGAGTCGTTCCACCCGAGCGGGCTCACCGTGCCGGCCGGGGCCATGCTCGTCGGCCAGACCGTGGGGCTGGACGCAGCCGCGAAGGCGGACGCGATCACCCGCACCTGCCTCGGCACGGGCGCCGACGAGGTCGAGATCTCGGAGTCGGACTCGCTGCTCGAGGCGCGCCGCCTCTCGAACCCCGCGTTGAACGCCCGCGGACTGAAGATCTCCTGCGACGTCGGTGTGCCGGTCGCCGCGCTCGCCGACGTGTTCCACGGCATCGAGGCGATCTCGGCGCGGCACGGGCTCCGGGTCTCCACCGTCGCGCACGCGGGCGACGGCAACCTCCACAGCACGGTGGAGTCGCCCGAATCGCCCGACGGCATCCGCGCGGCCGACGCCGTGATCGACGACATCACCCGGCTCGCGATCTCGCTCGGGGGCACGATCTCGGGCGAGCACGGCATCGGCTCGATCAAGCGCCACGAGCTCCCGTGGCAGCTCGACGCCGTGACGCTCGACGTGCAGCGCGCGATCAAAGACGCACTCGATCCCCGGGGCACCCTCACGCCCGAGCGCGGGATCTGATCCCGCAGGAGCCGCCCCCCTCGACACAAGTGGTTCCCCGGATCACCGCAGATCTGGTCCACTGCATGGACCAGTGACAGGATCGAAGCATGCGTGTGCTCTCCATTCAGTCCTCGGTCTCCTACGGTCACGTCGGCAACTCCGCCGCAGTCTTCCCCCTGCAGCGCATCGGTGTGGAGGTCATGCCGATCGCGACCGTGTGCTTCTCCAACCACACCGGGTACGGCTCGTGGCGCGGCCCGCTCATGTCGGGCGACGACGTCCGAGAGATCGTCACGGGCATCGAGGAGCGCGGCGGACTGGGGGGCGTCGACGCTGTTCTCTCCGGGTATCAGGGCGGCGATGACATCGGTGACGCGATCCTCGACGCGGTCGATCGGGTGAAGCACCACAGCCCCGATGCGATCTACGCCTGCGATCCGGTCCTCGGCAACGCGGTCTCGGGCTGCCACGTCTCCCCCGAGGTCCAGAACCTGATCCGGGACCGCGTGGTGCCGCGGGCGGATCTCATCACACCGAACCAGTTCGAGCTGGGGTTCCTCACCGGCACGGCTCCCGACACCCTCGAGTCGACGCTCGACGCGGTCGACGCGGTGCGGGATCGCGGACCTCGCACCGTGCTCGTCACAAGCGTGCAGCGGCCGGATCGACCCGAGGACACGCTGGAGATGCTCGCCGTGACCGATGCCGGGGCCTGGTCGATCCAGACCCCGCGGCTGCCGCTCAAGGCGAACGGCTCGGGCGACGTGACGGCGGCGCTCTTCACCGCGCACATCCGTCGCAGCGGCGACGCGGCCGATGCCCTCGCACGCACCACCGCCAGTGTCTTCGCCCTGCTCGAACGCACCCTGGCCTCCGGGCAGCGCGAATTGCAGCTGGTCGAGGCGCAGGAGGACTACGCCCACCCGGATCTGCGCTTCGACGTCACGCAGCTCCGCTAGCCGCGCGCCAGCAGGATCCCGAGCACCGCGAGCGCCACGCACGCGACGAGCATCCCGGGCCCGTTGACGAGCGCCGCTCCGATCCGCCGCTCCCGCAACAGGCGCACCGTGTCGAAGCTCGCGGTACTGAAGGTCGTGTAGCCGCCGAGGAAGCCGACCGCGCAGACGCTCATCAGGGGTTCGTCGAGCACCGCCCCGGTTACGAGACCCAGCGCGAGCGATCCGGAGAGATTGACGAGCATGATCCCCCACGGGAAGCGCGATCGCACGCGCGGCGGAACGCTCGAGTCGACCAGGTGACGCACGGCGGCGCCGACGCCGCCCGCCACGGCGATCGCGAGCGCCGTCCAGATCTCACCCATCAGTGGCCCCCCGCGACCGGAGGACGGCCCGGGCGAGCCCCATCCCGGCCCAGGTGGCCAGCCCGCCGAGCACCAGCGTCGCGGCACCATATCCCAGACCGCCCCACACGTCGCCCGAGAGCAGGAGCTGCGCCACATCGGTGGCGAGCAGGCTGTACGTGGTGAATCCGCCGAGCACCCCGGTACCGAGCAGCAGTCGGACGGTGCGTCGGCTCCCGCGGTCCGGTCCGCGCAGCGCGAGCGCCTGGAGCAGCACCCCGAGCGCGAGGGCCCCGGTCACGTTGATGACGAGAATACCCAGGGGCAGACCCGCCACATCGCCGATCAGGGCGCTGAGCCCGGCACGGCCGAGCGTGCCGACCGCGCCGCCGAGCGCCACCCAGCCGAATTGCGCCAGACGCGCGAGCACCCCGGGGTCTGCCGGGTCGGGGTGCGCCGGGTCGGTGGTCGCGATCGCGTGCTGGTCGGGCATGTCACCCCGAGCCTACGCCAGGATCCGCCCCCGCGAATCCCATCGAATCAGCGTAGGGTGGGCGGCATGAGCGACACCACCGGCCCCGAACTCGACCGCTTCGACTCCACCGGCATCGAGCGTGTGCTCGTCGTGGTGGCGCACCCCGACGACGCAGAATACGGCACCTCGGCCGCGGTGGCGGAGTGGGTCGCGCAGGGGATCGACGTCGCCTACCTCCTGCTCACCGCCGGGGAGGCAGGCATGCAGCGCGCGCCCGAGGAGGCCGGCCCGCTCCGCGCCGAGGAGCAGCGCCGCGCGTGCGACATCGTGGGCGTGGAGCGCCTCACCATCCTCGACTTCCCGGACGGCACGCTCGAGGTGAGCCTCGACCTGCGGCGCGCCATCGCACGCGAGATCCGCGCCTTCCTCCCCGATGCCGTGGTCTGCGGATCCGGGGCGCTCATGGTGCCCTGGGGCATCGACCACGCCGACCACCGAGCCGCCGGGATCGCGACCATCGATGCGGTGCGCGACGCGGACAATCGATGGATCTTCCCGGAGCTCCTCCGCGACGAGGACCTGGCGCCGTGGGGCACGACCTGGCTGCTCCTGACCGGCTCGGATCCCACGCACTTCGTGGAGATCGGCGAGACGGGCGCGGAACGAGCCGTCGCGTCGCTGACGGCGCACGAGGCCTACCTCGCGGACCTGCCCTGGCACCCCGCCCCGGCGGACGCGATCCCGGAGATGCTGAGCGCGCAGGGACGGGTGTCCGGGGTGCCGCTCGCCGTCACGTTCGCGGCGCACCGGCTCCGCGACGCGGGCTAGTCGCGATCCGTCTCGTCGGGGTCCTCGTCGGGCGACGGCGCGCCCAGCCGCGGCACCAGCCCCCACAGCACGAGCACCACGACGACGCCGATCCCGAGCGAGACGAACCCGGCGACCCGGCTGACCGTGAAATCGAAGATCAGGCTCGTCACCCCGGAGGCCAGCGCCGCGACGACCACCAGATCGGCGACGAGGAGTCGGCTGCCGACCCGCACGATGCGGGCCTTCTGGCGACGGCCGAAGTAGGCCCGGTGCAGGCTGACGGGCGCGAGTCCCAGGATCGTCGCGATCCCGGCGAGCGCCACCAGCACGAGATAGAGCGTGAGCTGGTAGGCGTCGAGCTCGCGGAAACGCGGTTGGAAAGCGACCGCGAGGAGGAACCCGGTGATGATCTGGGTGCCGGTCTGGGTGACCCGCAGCTCCTGCAGGATCTCGTTCCAGTTGCGATCCGCGCGCTCGACCGGTGACTCGGACCGACCGGTGCCCGTGGGGTCCGCCGGGTCGAACGCCGCACTGGTCGTGCTGCCGGCCCGGTCACCAGTCATACCGGCGTCTTCGCCGTGTTGGTCGCGCTGCATCTCGCCATGCTATCCCGGCACGGGATCGACGCGCAGGCCCCTTGCGCGCCGGGTCACTCGCTCACTCCTTCCTCCAGCAGACCGGTGATCCGGTACGGGATCACCTCCCGGAGGAACAGGCTCGTCGAGGTGTGGCGGATCCCCGGGCACTTCCGGATCTCCTCGCTGACCCGGTAGAGATCCTCCGGGTCCTTCGCCACGACCCGCACCAGCAGATCCGTGTGCCCCGCGTGCGCGAAGCACTCGAGCACCTCTGGGATGTGCGTCAGCGCCTCGATGGCGTCGGAGATCAGGAACTGGTCGAGCTCGAGCTGCAGGCTCGCTCCGACCGGACGTCCGAGCGCCGCAGGGATCACCCGGGCGCTGTTCGCACGCAGCGCGCCCGAGGCCGTGAGCTTCTCGATCCGGGCCTGCACGGTGCCCCGGGCGAGCCCGAGTCGCAGTGCGACCATCGCCGTCGGCATGCGCGCATCGGTATCGAGCTCCCGCAGGATCCGCCGGTCCGTCGCATCGAGTTCTCGCATACTGCACACTCCCCGGTCACCCACCAGTGCGCAGATTGCGCAATCTGATCAATGAATCTTAACTCGTTTGCGCACATCGTACCCTCAACGTTTGAATCAGTGCACGGAAGGCAGCACACGAGGAGGCATGATGAGCACGCACACCGCTCCGGCTCGGCCGCTCCCCGCCCGCTCCCCCGCGCTCGGGCCGGCCGCCGGATCCGCACGCGCCCTCGCCGAATCGCTCGCCGTCCGTCCGCGGATCCGGATCACCCTCACGGTCCTCACGCTGTTCACGCTACTCGCGAGCGCGAACCTCTGCACGCCGCTCTTCCCGCTCCTGGCCAGCCGATTCGACACCGGGCCGGTCGGGGTCACCCTCGCCTTCTCCAGCTACGTCGTGGCCCTCATCATCGGGCTGCTGCTGTTCCGTCGGGTCGCGGACCTCCTCAACCGCCGCACGGTGCTCCTCACCGCACTCGCACTCACGGCGGTCGCGACCGCCGCCAGTGCCGTCGCCCCGTCACTCGGGTGGTTCGGTGCTGCCCGGGCGGTGCAGGGGATCGCGATCGCGTGCGCGACGGGCACCGCTTCCGGCGCACTCCGGATCCTCCTCCCCCGCAACGCACCGCTGGCGGCGCGGCTCACGCTGCTCGCAACGTCGGGCGGGGTCGCGCTCGGGCCCGTGATCGGGGCGCTGCTGTCACTCGGGCCGGATCCGGTCGCGATCCCCTTTCTTGCGGTTGCAGTCGCGCTCGCCGCGCTCATCCCGATCATCCTGCTCACCACACCGCACGCGGTCTGCCGTCCGATCGTCGCCTCGGCGACCTCGGCGACCTCGGCGACCTCGGCGACCTCGGCGACCTCGGCGACCTCGGCGACGGGAGGCTCCCCCGCTCACAGCCGACGCAGCTTCTGGATCGCGGCGATGACGGGCTTCCTCAGCTTCGCGGTGTTCGGATTCTGCCTGTCACTCGCCCCGTCCCATTTCGCGGCGATCGCCGGGACGGACGCACGTCCGATCATCGGCGCGCTCGCGGCGGTCACCCTGGCTTCCTCGGCCGCGGTCCAGCTCGTCCCCTGGCGCGGCTCCTGGCGCGTGCCCGTGGGCTTGCTCGCGCTCGCGCTCGGGCTCCTCGGCTTCGCCGCAGCCGATCGGGTCGGCGGCCTGCTGTGGCTCGTCACCTCCGGAGTCCTCGCGGGGGCGGGACAGGGCATCGCCTTCCAGGCCGCGTTCACCCGCGCCGCCCTCGCCGTCCCTCCCGAGCAGCACGCCTCCCGGGTGACCGCCATCTACACGGTCACCTACCTCGGCAGCACCGTGCCCGTGGTGGGCCTCGGGGTGCTCGCGGAGACCGTCGGCCTCAGCGCCGCGGTGTCCGGGTTCGCCGTCTGCGCCGCACTGGGCGCCCTGGTGCTGGCCGGGGCGGCCCGCTCGACCACCCGCTGAGAGCCTTGCCATCGATGGCCGCATCGATTAACTTAGCCACATGGCTCAGTATTCGCCGACACTCGACGGGATATTCCACGCCCTCGCGGATCCCACGCGCCGCGAGGTCGTGGACCGGCTCGGCAGCGGACCCGCCTCGGTCGGCGAGCTTGCCAACCACTTCGATATGGCGTTGCCGTCGTTTCTGAAGCACATCCGCACCCTCGAATCGGCGGGTTGGATCCGGACGCGCAAGTCGGGCCGGGTGCGCACCTGCCGGCTCGAGCCCGGCGCGCTCGCAGTCGTCGACGGGTGGCTCGAGGCGCAGCGACGCGTGTGGCAGGGCCGCACGGACCGACTCGAACAGTTCGTGCTCACCGGCAGCGCGGATCCTGACCCGGTCATCATCCCTACGACCCGCGCCACCCCAGCCACCCGCGCTACCCCAGCCACCCGTTCCACCCCAGTCACCCAGGCCACCGACGCAGAGGAGTTCCCCGCATGAGCACTACCTTGGACCCCGCCCTCGACCTGACGATCTCACGGATCATTCGCGCACCGCGCGCTGAGGTCTGGAACGCCTGGGCCGATCCGCGTCGATTCGAGCAGTGGTGGATTCCCGCCCCCACCGTCTGCCGGGTGCGGGAGATGGATCTGCGACCGGGCGGGGCATTTCGCACCGAGATGAGCGAGGACGGCACGAGCTTCGTACCGCACATCACGGGCTGCTTTCTGGCCGCGGAACCGCTCGAGCGCATCGTCTTCACGGATGCGCTGACCGCCGACTGGCGACCGGCGGAGCACGGCTTCGTCACCGCCGTGATGACGTTCGCCGATCACCCCGAGGGCACCGCGTACTCGGCGACGGCGCGGCACCGCAGCGGCGCCGATCGCGATCGCCACGAGGAGCTCGGGTTCCACGACGGGTGGGGTTCCGTCATCGAGCAGCTCGCGAAGCTGGTCGAGACGGAGCGGGGGTGACCGCGACCGGCCCCGAGGATCAGGTCGGGACGACCCGCACGAGGTCGTAGGACCTCGACACCGCGGTGCCGCACGAGTCGAGCAGGGTGACCGTCAGTGACGACGTGAACTGGTACAGCCAGGTCTCCCCATCGATCTGGAAGGTGATCTCGGACTCGGGGTAGAGCTCCCGCAGCGCCGCTTCCTCTGCGAGATACGTCGAGTAGGCGCTCTGCCCGCTCGTCGCCAGGTCGAACTGCAGCGCACCCCACTCGGTGAGCGCCCCGTTGGTCCCGGACTTGTCGATGACGCCGTCGAAGGTCACGGTGCCCGGATCGATCCCCTCGGGCAGCTCGCCGTTCTGCGCCACCCACTGGCCGGAGAACTGGGTTACCTCCTGGGTCACGACGGAGAAGGATGACCCCTGCGCGACGAGGGCCTCGGTCCACTCCTGGGGCTGGACGTACACGTACCCGGCGTAGTCGTCCACGGAGGCGAAGATCGGGTCGGCGCCCCAGTTGATCTCATCGGGCACGCAGGCGCACGGCTGCGGGGTCACATCCAGCGGCCAGGTCGCCACCGCGCCCTCCGCGAGCACAAAGCCCGGTTCCGCGGTCGCAGTCACGGTGACGATGTTGCCGGCACGGGTCTGCCCGTACGCGACGCCGTCCATCTCCGGGATCAGCACCGCGGGCTCGACACCGCAGGCCACATCCGAGAGCGCCGGTGCGGCAGGTGAGACGATCACGCTGTCCGGCGTTTCCACCGGAGGATCCACCGGGGGCTTCTCTGCGGGCGGCTGCTGCGCGGGATCGCACTCGCTCGTGTTCGCTCCGGTCGCAGCCTGCACGGGCGTTGCCGACGCGAGCGGGACCACGACCAGCGCACCGACGAGCGCCAGCGCACCGAACCCGGCTGCCAAGCCCCGCCGACCGCGCGAGCTCCGAGCGGCAGCGACCGCGATGATCCCAAGTACAACGAGCACCACGGCTGCGGTCAGCGCGAGCGGCACCGCATCGACGCCTCCGGTCGCAGCGAGCACGCACACTTCAGCAGACTTCACGATTTCTCCCCAGCGGCGGGCGACCCGCCGATCGATCTGCGCCTCCCCGGGCGCACGGTCCCCTCCAGCTAACACGACACGCGCGCGCTCCGCAAGGTTTGTGGACACGATCCAAATCGACGAGGTGGACTGCCGAGTGCGTGAGATCCGCGCGAATCCCCGGAACGAAAACAGGGCCCCGCGTGATGCGGAGCCCTGACCGAGTGGATCTGAGGGGATTCGAACCCCTGACCCCCTGCATGCCATGCAGGTGCGCTACCAACTGCGCCACAGACCCGGGAAGTCGAACGAATGCTCGCTCGACAACTCTTCTACTTTACACCATCGAGGGGGGTCGTTTGCAAATCGGCAGGCCGCTCGATGAACCCTGAAACGTCGATCACCGGGCAGTCCTGCCAGAGCTTCTCGAGCTGGTAGAAGTCGCGCTCCTCATGGTGGAACACGTGCACGATGAGATCGCCGAAATCGAGCAGCACCCACCGCCCGCTCTCGCGGCCCTCGCGCCGCACGGTGCGCACACCGGCCGCGTTCAGGGCGTCTTCGATCCCGTCGGAAATCGACTGCACATTGCGCTCGACGGTTCCGCTGAGCACGAGGAACACATCGGCGAGCCCGAACTTCTCCCCGACCTCCAGGGCGACGGGTGCGGTGGCGCCCTTATCGTCGGCGGCGCGTACCGCGATGCGGAGTTCGTCGAGCACGTCGGTGCGTGGGTCAGTTGTGGCGTTCAGAGTGTGTCCTTCGATCATCGGGTGCGAGCCCACGGCTCGCACGGGCCCATGCGGGCCGGCATCGTTTCAGCCTAGCCGAACATCCCATTGCTCGCGCCCCAGACCCCGAGTGCGACGACAGCGACCAGCAGCCCGCCGCCCGTGAGCGACAGCACGAGCGGAAGCTTGCTCCGCTCCTTCGTCGGCTTCGCGACCACCGGGATGCTCGAGGGCACTCGCGCGCTCACCGCGTGACGCGCCGACACCGGGGCCGGTCCGTGATCCGCGGTGACCTGCGCCTCCGTCGGATCGTACCCGGCGATGGGGTCCATCTCGATGGAGTCGTGCAGCGCCGAGTGACCGCCGGTCTCGCCGAGCGACTTCGGGAGCTCGAGGGAACCCGTGAGGTAGAGCTCGCCGGTGCCGCCCAGCGGCCCGCTGAGCCCACCGGTATCGTCGGGCATCGAGGGCAGGATCAGAGCCGAGGTGTTGGATCCGCCGGACGAGCCCTCCTGCGCGACGGCGCGCGAGATCAGGTCGTCGAAGTCGCCGCTGGCGCGGGATCCGGATCCGTCGGCCGGTGCGACGCGGGAGGCGGGATCGTCGAACACCGAGCGCCACTCCTCGGGCGGCACGATGTCCGGGAACGAGTACCCCTCGGATGCCTTCGACGCTGCCGTTGGCGGAGTCGCTTTCGGCTCCTCGGCGGCGTCCGCGGTGACCTGCGCATCGGCCGACGTGGCCTCCGCAACCTCGAGATCGACAGCGAGGTCGTCGACCACGATGGCCTCGGTCTCTGTGTCGACCTCACCGGCCTCCGTCGCGACCTCAACGGCCTCGACCTCGCCGATCACGATCGTCTCCGGCGCAACGGGATCGGGAGTACTCACCGGTGCTTCCGCGCTCGCGGGCGCGTCAGTGTTCGCCGGCACGTCCGTGCTCACGGGTTCGTCGGCGCTCGCGGGCTCAACGACCTCCGCGGTCTCCGCGGCAGCCTCGGGCACCGCGGCCGCCGGCTCGTCGGCATCCTTGTTGCGACCCCACGGGAAGCGGCGCTTCGCCTTCGCCGGTGCGGGAGCGTCCGCAGCTGGCGGCGCAGCCGGAGCCTCGGGCTCGGCGACCGGCGCGTCCTCCGCGACCGGCTCGGCGGGATCGTTCGCCTGCTCGGCCGCACGGGACGCCTCGCGGAGCTCGTCGACGGTGAAGGGCTCGGTCGGCGGTGCGATGAGCGTATCGAAGTCGGGCATCGCACCCGTTGCCGTATCGGCAGCGACCGGGGCCGGGACCGGCTCAGGAATCGTGGGCTCGGGATCCGGCGCCGACTCGGGCTCGGCGACGACGGGCTCGGCAGCCACAGCAGGCTTTGGCGCGGGTACTGCCTCCGCAGCGACCTCGGCTTCCGCCGCAGGTGCAGCTTCCGCCGCAGGTGCAGCCTCCACCTCTGGCGCGGCTTCCGTCTCAGCTGCAGGCGCAGCCTCGGGCTGACTGGCTGCCAGCTCCGCCAGCGCGGCTTCGCGCAGCTGCCGCATCTCTCGCCGGCTCCGTGGCGTTCCGTCCTCGTTGACGGGCGAGATCTCGATGTCCTCGGCGTTCGCCGACGACGGCGACGCGGACGACTGAGCTTCAGGGGTCGCCTCGGTCGGGGCTCCGGCGACCTCGGACAGGTCCATGGCGCCGGTTTCACCCATCTCCCGCAAGCGACGTTCTCGTCGCGTCAGCGGCAGTTCTTCGTTGTGCTCACTCATCTCTTCGTCGCTTCCTCGCTGTACAGCCCGTGCTTTGCGATGTACTGCACAACGCCGTCAGGTACCAGGTACCATACTGGAAATCCCCGGGCTACCCGCTCGCGACAGTCCGTAGACGAGATTGCCAGGGCGGGAACTTCCAACAAGCTTACGTGTTCACCCGATAATCCAGAAAGCGAGAGCTCATGCCCCGGCCGTGAGACGGCGATGAAGTGGGCGAGCTCCCACAGTCGGTCGACGTCCTTCCAACTGAGGATCTGCTCGACTGCGTCGGCTCCGGAGATGAAGAACAGCTCCGCGTCGGGCATCTGCTCCCGCAGATCCTTCAGCGTGTCGACCGTGTACGTCGGACCGTCGCGGTCGACGTCCACCCGGCTCACCTTGAACCGCGGGTTCGACGCCGTGGCGATCACGGTCATCAAGTACCGGTGCTCGCTCGGCGAGACATTCGTCTTCTGCCAGGGGCGCCCCGTGGGAACGAACAGGACCTCATCGAGGTCGAAGCTCTGCGCGACTTCACTCGCCGCAACCAGGTGGCCGTGATGGATGGGGTCGAACGTACCGCCCATCACCCCGACGCGACGTGTAGGAGACACCGTCGGTGCGCGTCCGTCTAGTGGTGCTGATCCGCACCGTGCTCGCGAGCGTAGGCCTCGGCCTTGGCGGCGTGCCGGTTCGCGACATCGCGGAACGAGAACGTGACGATGGCGAATGCCGTGAATGCGGCGAACACGATGACTCCGAACACGGGTGCCGGGAACGGCAGTTCGTTGACGACGTGGTGTCCCTCTTCAGCGGCGACGGCGATCGTGGCGAGAAGTGACATAGAAACCCCTGCATTCAGTACGGATTGGACAATCAACATTCAGTGTATCGGGTTCGGCTAGCGGATCTGACCGGAGCCGCGCACGAGCCACTTGGTGCTCGTGAGCTCCGAGAGCCCCATCGGACCACGGGCGTGCAGCTTCTGGGTGGAGATGCCGACCTCGGCGCCGAAGCCGAACTCTCCGCCGTCGGTGAACCGGGTGGAGGCGTTCACCATCACCACCGCCGAGTCGACCTCCGCGAGGAAGCGCTCGGCGTTCGTGTAGTCCTGCGTGACGATCGCTTCCGTGTGCCGGGTCGAATAGCGCTCGATGTGCGCGATCGCCTCGTCGATCGAGTCCACAACCCGCACCCCCATCGCGAGCGCGAGGTGCTCGGTCGCCCACGTCGTCTCGTCGGCCTCCGCCACGCCCTCGACCTCGGCGCGGGTCGCGGCGTCGCCGCGCAGCTCCACGCCGGCCTGCAGCAGCCCGCCCGCGAGTCGCGGCAGCATCCGGTCCGCGGCGGCGCGGTGCACGAGCAGGGTCTCGGCCGCGTTGCACACGCTGGGCCGGTGCGTCTTCGCGTTCGTCACGATCTCCACGGCCATGTCCTCGTCGGCGGTGGCGTCGACGAACACGTGCACGATCCCGGAGCCCGTCTCGATCACCGGCACGGTCGACTCCTGCACCACCGTCGAGATCAGGCCGGCACTGCCGCGCGGGATCAGCACGTCGACGTACCCTCGGGCACGCATGAGGCGGGATGCGCCCTCACGACCGAATTCGTCGATGGTCTGCACTGCGTCGCCCGCGAGACCGACGCTCGAAATCGCCTCCTGGATGAGCGACACGAGCACGGCGTTGGAGTGCTCCGCCGCGCTCCCCCCGCGCAGCACGGCGCCGTTGCCGCTCTTCAACGCCAGGGCGACGATATCCACGGTCACGTTGGGCCGCGCCTCGTAGATCGCACCCACGACCCCGAACGGCACCCGCACCTGGTTGATGGTGATGCCGTTGGCGAGGGTGCTGCCGCGCACCACCTGGCCGATCGGATCCGGCAGTGCGATGACCTCGCGAACCGCGGCCGCCAGGGCGCGCAGCCGTGGGGCGTCGAGGGTCAGTCGGTCGAGCAGTCCTGCGCCGATGTCGTTGGCGCGGCCGCGCTCGAGGTCGATGGCGTTCGCCGCGACGACCTGGTCGATGCCCGCTTCGATCGCGGAGGCGATCGCCTCCAGGGCGGCGTTCTTCTGCCCCGTCGTGATCGTGGCGAAGCTCTTAGCGGCCGTCCGCGCGAGCTCGAGCTTGGCGAGGAAGGGATCAGGGCTCATCATGGCCTCAGTCTAGCGAGTCTCCCGGGCGCGGATCGAAGCGCGTACCGTGATCGGCGCCGTCGAGCACGGGCGCGAGCAGCCGCGTCTCCGTGAGCAGTACGGCGACCCCGGCGTCGGTCGCGAGCCGCGCGGCCTGCACCTTGGTCGCAGCCCCGCCGGTTCCCCAGCCCGACTGGGTCTCCCCGATCTCGATGCCGCTCAGTGCGTCGCCGTACGGCACGTGCGCGATCCGCGTCGCCCCGACCGTGGTCGGGGGCGCCGTGTACAGAGCATCGACATCCGACAGCAGCACCAGGCGATCGGCGTCGATGAGCCGCGCGACGAGGGCTGCGAGGCGGTCGTTGTCGCCGAACCGGATCTCATGGGTCGCGACGGTGTCGTTCTCATTGATGATCGGCAGGATCCCGAGCTGGAGCAGCCGTTCGATGGCGCGTCTCGCGTTGCCGCGGTGCGTCGGGTTCTCCATGTCGTGCGCGGTGAGCAGCACCTGGCCCGCGATGATGTCGTGGCTGCCGAGCGCGCGCTGGTAGCGGTTCACCAGAATGTTCTGGCCGACCGCCGCTGCCGCCTGCTGGGTCGCGAGGTCGTCGGGGCGGGTGTCGAGCTGCAGGAAGGGCACCCCGGTGGCAATCGCGCCGCTCGAGACGAGGATCACCTCGGCGCCCGCGGCGTGGAGCCGGGCGAGCGAGGACACCAGGGTCGGGATCTGCGCGGCGTTGTCGCCGCTCACCGAGGAGGATCCGACCTTCACGACCACCCGGCGGGCGGTCAGCAGTGCTTCGCCGATGCTCACGACTCCTCTTTCCACATCCCTGCCTTGCGCTCGCGCTCCAGCTCGGCGCGGGCCTCGGCTTTGGCGTCCATCCGCTCGGTGTAGGTGACGCGCCGCTCCTTGTTCGTGCGACGCTCGTTCTGATCGACGCGCAGGTCGCTGCCGCGCGAGCCCATCTGGACCTCCGCGGCGCTCGTGACGGTCGGCTCCCAGTCGAAGACCACGCCGGATCCCGGGCCGATGACCACGGTGGAGCCCGCAACGGCGCCCGCCTTCACGAGCGCGTCCTCGATCCCGATCTTCTGGAGCCGGTCGGCGAGATACCCGACAGCCTCATCGTTCGTGAAGTCCGTCTGCTCGACCCAGCGCTCGGGCTTCGCACCGAGGATCCGGTACAGGGTGCCGTAGCTGCCGCCCTCGGTGACCACGCGGTATCCGCCGTCGTTCACGGCCTTCGGCTTCAGCACGATCCGCGGCTGCACCTCGGCCTCGACGAGCTGCGTGGCGCGCGCCTCCTCGACGAGCTCGGCGAGGGCGAAGCCGAGTGCGCGCAGCCCCTCGTGCGACACCGTGGAGATCTCGAACACGCGGTAGCCGCGCGCCTCGAGATCGGGACGCACGAACTCGGCGAGCTCCCGAGCCTCGGGCACGTCGATCTTGTTCAGCGCGATCACCTGCGGGCGATCGAGCAGCGGCGTCTGCCCCTCCGGCACCGGGTAGGCGCGCAGTTCGGCGAGGATCACCTCGAGATCCGACAGCGGGTCGCGCCCGGGCTCGAGGGTTGCGCAGTCGAGCACGTGGAGCAGCGCGCTGCAGCGCTCGACGTGGCGCAGGAAGTCGAGACCGAGGCCCTTGCCCTCGCTCGCGCCCTCGATGAGGCCGGGAACGTCGGCGACGGTGAAGCGGTGCTCCGCGACCTGGACTACGCCGAGGTTCGGGTGCAGCGTCGTGAACGGGTAGTCGGCGATCTTCGGCTTCGCCGCGCTCATGGCGGCGATGAGACTCGACTTGCCCGCCGACGGGTAGCCGACGAATGCCACGTCCGCGATGGTCTTGAGCTCGAGGGTGAGCGTGACGTTTGTGCCCTCGGTGCCGAGCAGGGCGAAGCCGGGAGCCTTGCGCTTGGCACTCGCGAGCGCGAGGTTGCCGAGGCCGCCCATGCCGCCGTGCGCCGCGACGAAGCGCGTGCCGGGCTCCATGAGGTCGATGAGAGTGTCGCCCGCCTCGTCCTTCACCACGGTGCCGATCGGCACCGGGACGAGCAACTCGGGAGCCGTGGTGCCCGCACGGTAGTCACCCGCGCCGTAGCCGCCGTTCTCCGCGGTGAGATGGGGGCGACGGTGGTACTCGAGCAGGGTGGTGACCTGCGGATCCGCGATCAGCACCACATCGCCGCCGTTCCCGCCGGCGCCGCCGTCGGGACCCGCGAGCGGCTTGAACTTCTCGCGGCGGATCGACACGCAGCCGTTGCCGCCGCGGCCGGCCTGCAGATGCACCTGCACCTGATCGACGAATGTGACCATGTTGCGTACCCCTCTCGCGCTCGCGCCCCTGGCACGAACCTGGGGTCTGACCGACCCCCGGTGGTCGCACCGCGCGGAGACGGGCTCCGCTTCGGTCGGTGAACCACCCCTACATACGGCAAAAGGCGAGCCGAAGCCCGCCTCGCCTGTGACTGCCGGTGTTACGCGGCAGCTACGATGTTGACGACCTTGCGGCCACCCTTCGCGCCGAACTCGACCGCGCCCGCTGCGAGAGCGAACAGGGTGTCGTCGCCGCCACGGCCGACGTTGACGCCGGGGTGGAAGTGAGTGCCGCGCTGGCGAACGATGATCTCGCCGGCGTTGACCTGCTGACCGCCGAAACGCTTGACGCCCAGACGCTGTGCGTTCGAGTCGCGACCGTTGCGGGTCGAGCTCGCGCCCTTCTTATGTGCCATGAGTCTCTAACTCCTTAGTCGAATCTGAAAGCCGGAGGCTACTTGATGCCGGTGACCTTGAGGCGCGTCAGATCCTGACGGTGCCCCTGGCGGCTCTTGTAACCGGTCTTGTTCTTGTATCGCTGGATGACGATCTTCGGGCCGCGGAGATCCTCGAGGACCTCGGCGGTGACCTTCACCTTGGCGAGCGCAGCAGCGTCGGTGGTCACCTTGTCACCGTCGACGAGCAGGACGGCGGGAAGCTGGAGCTTGCCCTTGGAGTCACCCGCTACACGGTTGACGGTGATGATCGAGCCAACCTCGACCTTCTCCTGCCGGCCGCTTGTGCGCACTACTGCGTAAACCACTTGTCACCCTTTTCTTGAGGATTGTCGTACGTGTCGAACCGCGACCGGGTCGCGTTCGAAGTCTGAGTCTTGTGCCACCCCGAAAGGAGGCGCCAACACTCAATAATATCGCACAGCACCGATGATGGTCAAATGCTGCCGAGCGCGTGTCGCGCTCACTCCGCCGAGCGCTGCTCGGTGGTCGCGTTCAGTGCGTCGAGCAGCGACTGCTGGGCCGCTTGCGCCGCCTCGGAGTGCTGATCGACCCCACCCTTGAGCGTCGCCGTGGACACCCGCCGGTTGCGGGATCGCCCGCTGCCCGCGGGCGGGGCGTCCGGCAGCGCGTCCAGCACGGACCCGAGCAGGTCGGCCGCCGGCGAGGCCGCGGTCGATGTCTCGGTGTCGCGGCCGCGCCGCTGCTGCACGCGTCCCGTCGCCTGAGCCGCGGAGTCGCGGTTCGGGCGCTCGGCTCCGGAGCGGTCCGCGCGATCCGGGCGCTCGGCACCGGATCGGTCACCGCGATCGCTCCGCTGGCCGCGCTCCGCGCGCGGCGCACGCTCGCTCGGCTCGGCGCGCTCGTGCTCCGCACGCTGGGACGCCGCGACGTCGTCGCCGGATCCCGCCGTAGGAGCCTCAGCGGCATCGTGCGCCTTGCCCGACTGGATGGTCGACGCGGCGACCTGCGCGAGCATGTTCTTCGCGCCGTCCGTGATGGCGTGCGTCTGCGACTTCGGCTCGTGGGAGTGGGAGGGCTGCTGCCCGCCCTTGCCGCGCTTCGCATTGCTCCGCGGGGCGCTCTCGCTGCGGTGCTTCGTCACGGGCTCGTGGTGCACGATCACTCCGCGGCCCGCGCACACGTCGCAGGGCTCGCTGAAGGACTCGAGCAGTCCGAGGCCGAGCTTCTTCCGGGTCATCTGCACGAGGCCGAGCGAGGTCACCTCGGCGACCTGGTGCTTCGTGCGGTCTCGGCTCAGGCACTCGACCATACGACGGAGCACCAGATCCCGGTTCGACTCGAGCACCATGTCGATGAAGTCGACCACGATGATGCCGCCGATGTCGCGGAGCCGCAGCTGCCGAACGATCTCTTCCGCGGCCTCGAGGTTGTTCATCGTGACGGTCTCCTCGAGGTTGCCCCCGGAGCCCACGAACTTGCCCGTGTTCACGTCGACCACGGTCATCGCCTCGGTGCGGTCGATCACGAGCGAGCCGCCGGAGGGCAGCCAGACCTTACGATCCAGCGCCTTCGCGATCTGCTCCGTGATGCGGTGCTCGTCGAAGATGTCCCGCTCGCCGTCGAAGCGCTCGACCCGCTGCAGGAGATCCGGGGCCACCTGAGACAGGTAGTCCTCGATCACCGTGTAGGTCTCGCTGCCCGAGATGAGCAGGCGATGGAAGTCCTCGTTGAAGACGTCGCGGATGATCTTGATGAGCATGTCGGGCTCCGAGTGCAGCAGCACCGGTCCCCCGCCCTTCGCGACGCGCTTCTGGATCGATTCCCACTGGCGGGTGAGCCGCTGCACGTCGTGGGTGAGCTGCTCCTCGCTCGCTCCCTCGGCGGCGGTGCGGACGATCACGCCGGCGCCGCTCGGGAGCACCTCCTTGAGGATCTTCTTCAGTCGCGCGCGCTCCGTATCGGGCAGCTTCCGCGAGATCCCGTTCATGGCGCCGCCGGGAACGTAGACGAGGTAGCGGCCGGGCAGCGAGATCTGGCTGGTGAGGCGGGCGCCCTTGTGGCCGACCGGGTCCTTGGTGACCTGCACGAGCACCTGGTCACCGGGCTTCAGCGCGTTCTCGATCTTGCGTGCGGCGTTGCCGCCCTCGAACTCCGACCAGTCGACCTCGCCGGAGTAGAGCACCGCGTTGCGACCGCGGCCGATGTCGACGAACGCCGCCTCCATGCTGGGCAGCACGTTCTGCACGCGGCCGAGGTAGACGTTGCCGATCAGCGAGTTCTCACTGGACCGCGCGACATAGTGCTCCACGAGCACCTTGTCTTCGAGCACCCCGATCTGCACCCGGTCGGCGGTCGTGCGCACGATCATCTCGCGGTCGACGGACTCGCGGCGAGCCAGGAACTCGGACTCGGTGATGACCATCCGCCGGCGGCCGGCATCACGCCCGTCGCGACGGCGCTGCTTCTTCGCCTCGAGCCGCGTCGATCCCTTGACCTTCTGCGGCTCGGTGATCACCGGAGCGCTGCGCTGGGCGCGGCGCGGCGGCTCGTCGTCGGACTGGCCCGAGTCACCGCCCGAGCGGCGGCGCTGACGGCGCTGGCCGCGGTCGGACTCGCGATCGTCCCGGGAATCGCGCTCGTCGCGCTCGTCCTCGCGGGTGAATCGCTGGTCGAGGAGGTCGTCGAGCCGGCTGAGGTCTCCGCGGCGCGGGCGGGGCTGGATCGGCGGCACGTCGGGGGCGAGGAAGATGAGACGCGTGGTCGCGCGGAAGCGCTCCTCCGGCGTCATCTCGGCGAGCGGCAGCACCAGCTTGACCGGCTCGGGTGCGGGCTGCTCGGGCGCGGCCTCTTCAGGTGCGGGCTCGGGCTCCGCCGAGGACTCGGGACCCACCGCGGGCTCGGGATCGGCCGCGGACTCCTGAACCACCGCGGGCTCGGGATCCGCCGCGGTGCTGGGCGCCTCGGGCTCGGGATCCGCCGCGGTGCTGGGCGCCTCGGACGCGTCGACCGGCGCAGCCGCGTCGAGCGAAGGATCCTCGGTCCGGTGCGATTCGGTTCCGGTCGCGGTGGGCACGACCTCACCTGCTACGGATGATTCATTGTGCTCGTCATTCACCATTTCTGGTGTTCTCCTCTGACCCGTGCGACTCGTGGTCGCCTCGGGAACCTATTCGTGCGGGGCCTCCCGCAAATCCTGTTCTCCGCGGATGCCGGGCATCCGCACTCGGTCGTTCTTCGACCGGTGATCGCCTTTCGGCGGTCAAAAGACTGTGCGTGCAACGGGCCTTCTCGGCACACTGCACCGTAGTCATTATGTCATGGCACAGACCGAACACGCAGCAGGCATCGTTATGATCACGATATGACCCTCGCACCCCGCGCCCAATCGCGGCCCGTTGCCTTTGCCGTCTTTTCGATCATCGCCGGTGCCATCGGCTGGTTCGCGTCGTTCGAGCTCATCACCGAGTACATCAAAACACTGAACAACCCGGACTACATTCCGAACTGCGCGGTCAGTGTGCTCGTGACCTGCGGACCGAACATGGGATCGTGGCAGGGATCGCTCTTCGGCTTCAGCAACACGATCATCGGCGTCGCGGCGTTCATGGCCCCGATCCTGGTCGGGGTCGCGCTGCTCGCCGGGGCCACTTTCGCCCCCTGGTTCTGGCGGGTCTACCAGCTCGGCATGCTCGGCGGCTTCGCGCTCATCTGCTGGCTCGCCTACCAGAGCATCTTCTCGCTCGGCACGCTCTGCCCGTGGTGCATGGTCGTCTGGCTCGTGATGATCCCGCTGTGGTGGGGCACCCTCTTCCGCCCGTACGCGTCGGGTGACATCCCCGTGTCGGCGTCGACGCAGCGACTCTTCCAGCGCCTGCTGTCGTGGGCGTGGGTGATCGTGCTCGTCTGCTACGTCATCATCGCGTTCACGGCCCAGCTGCAGCTGAACTGGCTCGCGGAGTTCTCGCGGGCGTAATTCCTCAGCCGCGAGCCGAGGCCCTCCGGGACACTCGATCCCAGAGCGCGTCGACCTGCGCCTCGGTCTCCGCCTGCGTCCCCGACGTGTCGATGATGACGTCGGCCACGGCGCGGCGCTCGGCGTCGCTCGCCTGATTGGCGACCCGACGACGAGCATCCTCCTCGGACATCCCGCGCAGTCGCACCATACGCTCGATCCGTTGCTCGGCGGGCGCGTCGGCGACCACGACGAGATCCCACTCCCCCTGCCGGTCGGTCTCGACCAGCAGCGGGATCTCGTAGACGATCACCGCGTCGGGATCTGCAGCGCGCGCTTCGGCGATCCGGAGTTCCGAGAGCCTGCGCACCTCGGGGTGCACGATCGCGTTGAGATTAGCGAGCGCGGCGGCATCGGCGAACACCGTCGCACCGAGCGCGGCGCGATCGAGACCCCCGTCCGGCAGGAGAACCGTGTCGCCGAAGCGTTCTGCAACGCGACCGAGCCCCGGAGACCCCGGGGCGACCGCGTCCCGGGCCAATTGATCCGCGTCGATGCGCACCGCACCGAGCGCGCCGAGTCGCGCGCCGATCGTCGATTTACCCGAGGCGATCCCGCCCGTCAGTCCGATCAGGGTCATCCGTGTCACTCCTTCGCAGTCACCGCGCGCTCTATGCTAGGGCATGGGAGGTTGCGGCATGCTCGAACTCATCACCGGCGTCACACTCGCCGCAGCCGCGGGCCTGAACGCCTATATCCCGCTCCTCGGGCTCGGCCTGCTGTCGCGCTTCACCGACATCATGGAGCTTCCGACGGGTTGGCTGTGGCTCGAGCACGACTGGGCGCTCTGGACCGTCGGGGCGCTGCTCGCACTGGAAATTCTCGTCGACAAGGTGCCGGCGCTCGACAGCGTGAACGATGTGGTGCAGACGGTCGTGCGACCGGCGTCGGGCGGGATGGTCTTCGCGGCCGGGTCGGCGAGCAGCACGGTGGCCGTCGAGGATCCCTCGGCACTCATCTCGTCGGCGCAGTTCTGGCCGTTCATGCTCGGGATCGTCATCGCTCTCATTCCGCACGTCTTGAAGGCGGTGGCCCGCCCGATCCTCAATGTCCTCACGGCCGGCGCCGGCGCGGTGGTGGTCAGTGCGTTCGAAGATCTGGGGGCCGCGCTCCTCACGGTGCTCGCCGTGATCGTACCGGTGATCGCGCTGCTGCTCCTGATCCTCGTGGTGGTGCTGCTCGTCCGGCGGCTCCGGCGTGCGCTGGCCGAGCGCCGGGCCCAGCAACTCTCCTAAGATCCCGAGCCGCGGAGCGGACAGTGCAACCGTGTACGCCGCTGCACGATCCCGAGCGCGACCCTATCGATCAGTGCATCCGTGACAACGCCGAAGGCCCGGCTCCACGCGAGTGATCGCGTGAGCCGGGCCTTCGGTCCGAACGGGTTAGTTACCCTCGAGCTGCGCCTTCAGCGCTGCAAGCGCCTCGTCGTCGGCGAGTGCGCCGGTGGACGCGGAGTCGCTCGAGAAGCTGGACGAGCCCGACGCCGGAGCGTCCGAAGCCGGAGCGGCAGCGATCTCGGCGGCAGAAGCAGCGACCTGCTTCTTGTGCGCCTCCCAGCGCTCCTGGGCAGCTGCGTACTCCAGCTCCCACTTCTCGCGCTGAGACTCGAAGCCTTCCTTCCACTCCTGCGTCTCGGGGTCGAAGCCCTCGGGGTACTTGTACTCACCGTTCTCGTCGTACTCGGTGGTCATACCGTAGAGCGCCGGATCGAACTCGGTGCCCTCGGGATCGACACCCTCGTTGGCCTGCTTGAGGCTCAGCGAGATGCGGCGACGCTCGAGATCGATGTCGATGATCTTGACGAAGACCTCCTGGCCGGCCGACACGACCTGCTCAGCGAGCTCGACGTGCTGACCCGACAGCTCGGAGATGTGCACGAGGCCCTCGATGCCGTCCGCGACGCGCACGAACGCACCGAAGGGGACGAGCTTCGTGACAACACCCGGGGCGATCTGGCCGATCGCGTGGGTGCGTGCGAAGACCTGCCACGGATCCTCCTGGGTCGCCTTCAGCGAGAGCGAGACGCGCTCGCGATCCAGCTCGACCGAGAGCACCTCGACGGTGACTTCCTGGCCGACCTCGACGACGTCGGAGGCGTGCTCGATGTGCTTCCAGCTGAGCTCGGAGACGTGCACGAGGCCGTCCACGCCGCCCAGGTCCACGAACGCACCGAAGTTGACGATCGAGGAGATGACACCCTTGCGCACCTGGCCGGGCTTGAGCTCGGCGAGGAAGGAGGAACGCGTCGCGGACTGCGTCTCCTCGAGCAGCGCGCGGCGCGAGAGCACCACGTTGTTGCGGTTCTTGTCGAGCTCGAGGATCTTGGCCTCGATCTCCTGACCCAGGTACGGGGTGAGATCGCGCACGCGGCGCAGCTCGATGAGCGAAGCGGGGAGGAAGCCGCGGAGTCCGATGTCAACGATGAGGCCACCCTTGACGACCTCGATGACGGTGCCGGTGACGACGCCCTCGTTCTCCTTGATCTTCTCCACATCGCCCCAGGCGCGCTCGTACTGTGCGCGCTTCTTGGACAGGATCAGGCGACCCTCTTTGTCCTCTTTCTGGAGCACGAGTGCCTCGACCGAGTCGCCGACCTTGACGACCTCATCGGGGTCGACGTCGTGCTTGATGGACAGCTCGCGCGAGGGGATGACACCCTCAGTCTTGAACCCGACGTCGAGGAGGACCTCGTCGCGGTCAATCTTCACGACGGTGCCCTCGATGAGGTCTCCGTCGTTGAAGGACTTAATGGTCTTTTCGACCGCTGCAAGGAAGTCATCGGCCGAGCCGATGTCGTTAACCGCAACCTGCTTGCGTTCGGTCGTTGCGTTCGTCATGTAATTGGTCTCCAGAATGGACAAAAAATCAGGTGCGTGCGCGCCGATGTTCGGCCGGGCCGGGGCCCGCGAGTCGCCCACACGTGGACATAGTTGAGTCGCCACAGATGTGACGCTCCAGTCTATCCAGGCGACACGCCCGAAATCAAGCCGAAAATGCGGGTCGCGCGGGGTTCCGGGCCGGCCGAGCCGTGCTGGGCGTGAATGTCGGTGGTGGGTGATTGACTCGATTCATGCCCGCCAGCACTGGCACTCTCGCACCGGATCCCCCGGAGGTCTCCGGTGCGCGATCGGCGCGTGAAGGTGCTAGCGAGTCTGCTGCGGCGGGCTTGATGGCGGATCTTGCCGCGCCGGCGTACGCGATCATGGCCGAGTCGCTCGTGAAGATCCGCGCCCAGATCAACACCCTCCACGCCGCCGAGGCCGCGCTGCTCGTTTTGGGTGACGAGCTCGCTGCCCTGGTTGCGGCGCGGGATGGGCACACGGATCATGGGGAGTTCGAGCATCGTGCGGTCGCGGCGGAGTTCGCGGCCGCCGTGCACGAATCGGACCGGACCATGGCGGGCCGGATCAGCCGGGCACGCACCCTCGTCGAGCACTACCCCACGGTCATGGCTGCACTCACAGCCGGACGCATCTCCCAGGCCCACGCCACGGTGATCGCTGACGCCGGAAGCATCCTCACCGATCCTCAGTCCCGTGCCGGATACGCGGCCGCGGTGCTCGAGGTCGCGGAGACCACGACGGTGGGCCGGTTGCGGCCGGTCGCTCGTGAGTTCGCGGAACGATTCGCAGACCGCACCCTCGACGACCGACACACCGAAGCCCGCGCCTGCCGCATGGTGCGCGTGATCGAACTCGGCGACGGCATGGCCGACCTCACCGCCACCCTTCCCGCGGTGTACGCCTCCGGCATCAAGGACCGACTCACCCAGATGGCCCGTGCCGTGAAACAGCACGAACAGGCACGGGCCGACGAACAAGGCGCTTCTGGCTCGAGTGGTGAGGATGTGGTGCCCGCGGTCCGCTCCATGGACCAGATCCGCGCTGATTTATTCACGGATATGCTCCTCGCCAGCGACCCCAACCACGCCGCCACCAGCGGCCTCACCGGCATCACGGGCATCCAGGCACGGATCCAGGTCATCGTGCCGAAGGAAAGGGTCACGGGCGAAGATGAACCCTCACCCCCGGGCACCAAGTCCGGCGGTCACCGAGCAACAGGCACCCCGCCGGCCACCCTCGCCGGATACGGGCCCATCGACACCGACACCGCGAGACACCTCGCCGGCAACGCCACCCACTGGGAAGAAGTGAAGGTGGATCCCGACACCGGCACCGTGCTCTCCGTCGACACCTACCGACCCAACACGAAACTCAGACAGTTCCTCCGAGCACGAGACCTCCACTGCCGCTTCCCCGGCTGCCACACCCCCACCGCACACTGCGACATCGACCACACGGTCGACGCCGCACACGGCGGACCCACCACCAGCACCAACCTCGCACACCTCTGCCGCAGACACCACACCCTGAAGCACCACAGCCGGTGGACCGTCACCCAAACCCGACACGGCACCCTCACCTGGACCAGCCCCGCTGGCACCGCATACCCCGAGCGAGCACCCAGCACGGTCAGGTTCCGGAGCACGACGGGCCGCGCCACATCGGGAGGAGCAGGGCCGCCAGGGTGACGCGCCCCGAGCGAATCCTGGCCATGAGCACTGGCACTTGCGCCCGCTCTCCACGGCGCCCGCCTTTTAGAGCGCTCGCTCCAAGCAGCACAGCCGATCTCGATCGTCCCACGGATCGACGCCGGTGTAGCCGAGCCTTTCGTACAGGCCGATCGCGTCGGTGCGCCAGTCCCACACCGAGAGCCGCAGTGATGACGCTCCCACCCGCGCCGCGTGCGCGTGCGCCGCCTCGAGAAGTGCGGATGCGACGCCGAGTCCGCGGTGCGCCGGGTCCGTCCAGAGCCGCCTGAGCTCGAGCACTCCGGCGCCCCGCGAGGTGATGACGAGACAACCCACCGCGAGATCCTGGGCGCGTTCAAGATCCTGAGACCGATCAAGATCCCGAGCCAGCTCACGATCCTGATTCACGTCAGGATCCCGAACCCGCGCGATCAGCACCACGTCATCGACGAACACGTGCTGGGGGCCGGTCACCTCCGCGGCGTACCGAACGGGCAGGTGCTCGATCGAAACGACAGAAGTCCCCTTCTCGGACTCCGTCTGCAGGTGATACGCCGCCAGCAGCGCGGCGAGTTCAGAGCGCTGCGACGCACTCCGACGGTCCCAGGGGACGACCGCGATGGCGTCGCGATCCGCGCGTCGCCCCACTAGTGCGCCGCGGCGTTCCAGTTCGCGCCGCGTCCGACCTGCACCTCGAGCGGCACCGTGAGATCTGCGGCGCCCGCCATCTCCTCGCGCACGATCGCCTCGAGCGCGTCCCACTCGCCGGTCGCGACCTCGAACATGAGCTCATCATGAATCTGCAGCAGCATCCGAGACGCCATGTCCGCTTCGCGCATCCGCCGCTCCACGCCGATCATCGCGAACTTGATGATGTCGGCCGCGGAGCCCTGGATCGGGGCGTTCAGCGCTGCCCGCTCGGCGTTCTCGCGCAGGATCCGGTTCGGGCTGGCGAGATCCGGGAACGGACGACGTCGACCGAAGATCGTCTCGGTGAACGTGTCGCGCTTCGCCTGATCCACCACGGATCGCAGGTAGTCCCGCACCCCGCCGAACCGCTCGAAGTAGTCCGTCATGAGCTGCTTCGCCTCGGCGCCGGTGATCCCGAGCTGCTTGGAGAGCCCGAACGCGGACAGGCCGTAGGCGAGCCCGTACGACATGGCCTTGACCTTCGAGCGCATCTCGTTCGTGACCTCGTCGGGGGTGACCCCGAAGATCCGCGCACCGACGAAGCGGTGCAGGTCCTCACCCTGGTTGAAGGCCTCGATGAGTCCGGTGTCACCGGAGAGGTGCGCCATGATCCGCATCTCGATCTGCGAGTAGTCCGCGGTCATCAGCGTCTCGAACTCGGGCGCGTGGTTGAACGCCTCGCGGATCCGACGCCCCTCCTCGGAGCGGACCGGGATGTTCTGCAGGTTCGGATCCGTCGACGCGAGGCGCCCGGTGCTCGAACCGGTCTGCACGAAGGTGGTGTGCACCCGACCGTCGTCCTGCACCGCCTTGATGAGCGTTTCGACCATCTGGCGGAGCTTGTTCGCGTCGCGGTGCGCGAGGAGCGCGTCGAGGAACGGGTGCGGCTTCTTCACCTGGAGCTCCGCGAGCGCCGCGGCGTCGGTCGTGTAGCCGCTCTTCGTCTTGCGCGTCTTCGGCATGTCGAGCTGCTCGAAGAGCACCTCCTGCAGCTGCTTCGGCGAGGAGAGGTTCACCTCGCGATCGATCGCCGCGAACGCCTGCTGCTCGAGATCCAGCACCCGGGCCTTGAGCTCGGCGTCGTGGGCCTGCAGCAGCGGGAGGTCGATCTGGACCCCCCGGTGCTCGAGCGCTGCCAGCACCGGGACGAGCGGGATCTCGATGTCGCGGTAGATGTCCCCCGTGCGCGATGCGAACCGCTCGACCGCCGCCGTGTGCGTCCGAACGGTGTACCAGGCGAGTGTCGCGATATCGGCGACGCTGCCCTCGTCAGGGACGAGCTGATTCGGATCCCCCTCGGGCACCTCCTCGCCGAGATAGCGGAACGCCGCCTCCGCGATGCTCTTCTCGGCGGTCGAGGGCCGGATCAGCCAGCAGGCGACGAGCACGTCGCCGGTGATGCCGCCGATCCGCACGCCGGCCGCGGTCGCGAGCCGGATCTGCTGCTTGGCATCGAAGAAGATCTTCGGTGCGTCTGACGCGAGCCACTCCTCGAACTGGGCGTAGTCCCGACCGCCGACGATCCACTGGAACAGCACGGAGGAGGATGCCGTGGCGATCCCGACCTCGTACCCGGTACCGACCTCGCGGATCAGCACCGCGGGCTCATCGATCTTGCCCAGCCAGTCCCCGAGTTCCTCGTCGATGAGGTTCTTCGCCTCGGGCTTCTCCGGCGCGAGCGGCACGGCGGTCGTGGCGCCGCCCTGGGGCACCTCTGCTCCCGCGAGCTTCGCGACCCGCTGCAGCAGCGTGCGGAACTCGAGCTTCGCGAACACCTGCTGCACGGCCGCGAGGTCGATCTCGCCGCGCTTCAGCTGGTCCAGCTCGAGGTCGAGCTCCACGTCCCGCACCAGGCGGTTGAGCTTGCGGTTGCGGACCGCGAGGTGCGCGTTCTCGCGCAGGCTCTCGCCCACCTTGCCGCCGATCTCGTCCTGACGCCGCAGGATCTCCTCGAGCGACCCGAACTGAGTGATCCACTTCACCGCGGTCTTCTCGCCGACCTTCGGGATGCCGGGCAGATTGTCGCTCGTCTCCCCCACCAGTGCCGCGATCTCGGGGTACTGCTCGGGGCGGATCCCATAGCGCTCCATGACCTTGTCGGCGTCGTAGCGGGTGAGTTCGCTCACACCCTGCTTCGACGGGTAGAGCAGGGTGATGTTGTCGTCGACGAGCTGGATCGTGTCGCGGTCGCCGCTGACGACCAGCACGCGGTATCCTGCCGCGCCGCCCTCGGTCGCGAGCGTCGCCAGGATGTCGTCGGCCTCGAAGTTCTCCTTCTCGATGGTGCGGATCCCCATCGCGTGCAGCGCCTCCTGCAGCAGCGGGATCTGCCCCTTGAACTCGGGCGGGGTCTCGCCGCGCGTGCCCTTGTACTCCGGGTACTCCTCGGTGCGGAACGAGTGCCGGGAGATGTCGAAGGCGACCGCGAGCGCGTCGGGGGACTCGTTGCTCAAGAGGTTGATGAGCATGGCGATGAAGCCGTGGATGGCGTTGGTGTGCTGACCCGTCTGCGTCTGGAAACTGTCCACGGGCAGCGCGTAGAAGGCCCGGAAGGCCAGCGAGTGGCCGTCGATGATCATGAGGGTAGGCTGAGGCGTATTCGACACACGCCCAGCCTACAAGCCGCGGGCCCCGACCGACCCAGAAAGATCTGAACCACGATGACCGATCAGGCCCGCTCGACCGCCCCCGCAGACACATCCGGCATGGACTTCATCGCGGAGCGCGGATTGGGGGCGCTGGCCGATCGCATGGGGATCGTCGTCACCGAGTTCACGGCGGAGCGCGGCGTCGCCACGATGCCGGTCGAGGGCAACACTCAGCCGATCAATCTGCTGCACGGCGGCGCCTACGTGGTGCTCGGCGAGTCGCTCGGATCCATGCACGCGAACTTCCACGCGCCGGAGGGGTTCGTGGCCGTCGGCGTCGACATCAACGCGACGCACACGGGATCGGCGACGACCGGTCTCGTCACCGGCGTGTGCGTGCCGATCAGCCTCGGTCGCACCCTCGCCGTGCACGAGATCGTCGTGACCGACGAGCGGGGTCGGCGGTGCTCCACCGTGCGCATCACCAACTACTTCAAGCGACTGAGCACGTAGCTCCGTCAGGGCGCGCAGCGGCGCGACGCACGAGGGAATGACAGAGGCCCCGGATCCGGCACGCGCGGGATCCGGGGCCTCTGCGGCGTCGCGGGGACTAGTCCTTCTTGGCGCCGAGCTGGTCGATGATGGTCTTCGCCACGTCCTGCATGGTGAGGCGGCGGTCCATCGACGCCTTCTGGATCCAGCGGAACGCCTCGGGCTCGCTGAGACCCATCTTGTCGTTCAGGATGCCCTTGGCGCGGTCTACGAGCTTACGGGTCTCGAAGCGCTCGGCGAGGTCGGAGACCTCACTCTCGAGAGCGACGATCTGCTGGAAGCGGGAGAGTGCGATCTCGATGGCGGGCAGCAGGTCGGCCGGGGTGAAGGGCTTCACCACGTAGGCCAGCGCACCGGCCTCGCTGGCGCGCTCCACGAGCTCGCGCTGGCTGAACGCCGTGAGCAGCACCACGGGTGCCAGGTGGTTCTTGTTGATGCGCTCCGCGGCGGAGATGCCGTCGAGCTGGGGCATCTTGACGTCCATGACCACCACGTCGGGCAGCAGCTCCTCGACGAGACGCACGGCGGTCTCACCGTCGCCGGCCTCGCCGACCACATCAAAGCCGTTGTCGCGGAGGGTCTCCACGATGTCGAGGCGGATCAGGGACTCGTCTTCCGCGACGACAACGCGACGCGGGGCGCTCGGGGCAGTGCTCTGGTCATTCACGAGATCCAGCTTAGCGGCTTTGCCTGGTGAGATGCCCGGACAAGCCGGGATCGGCGACGCGCTGAAGATTCTGCAGCGCCGAAGCTGCGATATGGTGGTCTCCGGACCTCGCTCGAGCCCCGTTCACGGGTGCACCGCGCGGTCCGCACAAGTGAAGATCGGCCGGATTGGCGGAATTGGCAGACGCGGCGCACTCAAAATGCGTTGTCGAAAGACGTAAGGGTTCAAGTCCCTTATCCGGCACCATCACCTGGGTCCCTGTCGTCCCTCGGGACGGACTCGCGGGCACCGTGGAGCTCGTAGAACTCGCAGCGTCAGTCGACGTGCAGCGCCCTCGCTCGAAGGAGCGAGACGGGAATGTGCCCACTCGCGAGCACCACCGCAGCGACCGTGATCCACGGGTTGCTGAGCAGCATCGCGCACGACAGGAATGCGGCGACCGGCAGGATCGCCATCGGCACCGGGATTCCCCGCACCGGCCCGAACAGCGCGGCGGGCGTCCGAAGCCGCGCGTACCGTCCCCACAGCAGCCAGTACCCGAACACCGAGACCACAAGCGGGGCGCTCCAGCCGAGCAGAATCGGACCTGCCGTGGTCGTTGCCGGCACCACCATACAGAGCGCTTGCCCGGCGCGCTCCGTCCAGGCGAGCGGGCGCGGTGCGAAGACCCGTGGAAGCGACGGGTGGGGTGGCCAGATGAGCAGCAGAAGATTCGGCGCGAGCACGGCGACGCTCACCGCGAGGCCGAGGATCGAGAATCCCACGCCTACCCCGCGAAGAGGCGGCCGAGTCGGGCCGCGAGGAGCCCCACCGATACCAGCACCTGCAGGTACGACAGCACCAGACCCACGATCGCCGCCCACCGAAGCGGCCCGGACCGCGCCACGGCTCGATGACCGATGTAGAGGGCAACCGCGCCGATCCCGATACTGATGAGGTATCCGGGTACGCCCGACGGTCCGGTGAACAGCACCCCGAGGGCGAGCAGCCCGGCGACGAGCGCCGTTCCGTGCAGGGCGCGGTGGGTCGAGGGTTCAGAACCGGGGCCGGACTGCGGGGCGCTCATGCCCGAAGTGTATCGGCTGCGTCGGATTTTACTTGCGCTTGTTGCGCGCGTTGACCCAGAGGGCGATGCCCACGACGACACCCGCGGCGGCGAAGATGGACCAGGAGATGATTGCTGCGGTGACCACCGGGCCACCGTATCAGGGTTTCGAGGCGCTTCCCTCGCGCTGCAGCAGGGCACGGACACCGGTGCGAGCGAGCATCAGCGTGACGACCAGCAGGGTGACCGAGAAGAATCCGCCGAGCACCACCGCGTCACCGAGCACGAGGTCGGTGAGCCACAGGATCAGCGCTTTGCTTCCGGCTGCCACGATGATCAGGCCGATCGCCGCTCCGATACGCACCGTCGGTCGCTCCGCATCCCTGATGCGCGCGATCAGCTGAGTCTTCCCGGCGACGGCAACCTCGAGCACGACCTTGAAGAGCACCGCGGTCACGAGGGACGCGAGGAACGACTCGCTGATCACCGCGGGGAACAGCTGGGTGAACGTGCCGAGCACCACGAGGTACACCAGCACATCGACCAGGTCCAGCGGGGTCGGGCGGTGCATGAGGAGAGTTCGCCACGCTCTATGCGGTGGCATTCGCCTCGAGCACCGCGGCGAGCGCGGCATCGCCGAACCCCTCATATCCCGTCGACGAGAAATTTGCGATCCAAATGGTGCCCTGGAAGATGTACCACCGGTACAGCGGGGCGATCCCCTCCGTCGAATGATGCGCGTATATGGTCGACTCACCGACCACCGTCCGGGTGAACGCAGAATCGGCGAGTGCGGTCTCGAGCGACGCCCTCTCCGCGTCGGAGAGTTCGGCCACCAAGACCTGGTCGACGATGCCGCTGTCCTTGATCCCCCAGCCGCAGATCTCCGATTGCGCGGCCTGGGTGAACGCATCACCGGCGACCGGTCCGAAACCGTACTCCAGCAGAAACGGCAGACCCTCGGAGATGTCGGGCAATGAGACATAGCCCGGATCCGAGGTGAGTGCCTGCACCTCGGCATCTGAGATCAACTCCGCGCAGTCGGGAAGGACGAACGAGGAGACGCCGTCAGTGCCCGGTGCCGGAGTCGGCGATGACGACGACGGTGACGGGGTCACTGAAGGTCGAGGCGTCGCGGCCTCCGTCGAGGACGGTGCCGCGGGGGCGCACGCCGTGAGCACCACAACCGCGACGACGGTGACGAGCCCCCACCCCACCCGGGTGGCACGAGGACGGCTGCGGTGCATCATGGCCACATCGTAGCGTTCCGCTCGTCCGAGCGCGAGGCCCTCGCACGTTGCCTGGCAGACCCGTCAGACTCTTGGAATCACGGTCCGTCTGGCCGTACGCTGAAGTCACCGATTTGCAGATCCCGAACCGAGGAGGAGCACCATGAACGCATCGAACCCCGACGCGCACGTGCCGCACGGCGAGTCCGCTCACGAGGCCGCCAACGGCGAGGGAACGATCTCCCACTCGCGGCACGGCGAAACGCTCGATCACCCCGTCCTCGACGGATCCACCGAGTCCTACGCCGCGGAGGCGGAGGAGCAGAATCCCCGTCGCGGCATGGAGGATCCGGGTCTGATCCGCCACCCGGAGACGGGCGAGAAGACCCCGACGCCGAACGAAGAGGCGTAGCGCCCTTCTTCGGCACTTCCCCCGGGCTACTCCCTCGCGCCGAACCCGCCTGACAGACGCGAGTGGAGCGCGGACGTGCGATCGTTCATGCCGACGATCTCCACGGTCGCGCCCCGTTGCGCATACTTCGTCTCGATCGCGTCGAGCGCCGCGACGGACGACGCGTCCCAGATGTGCGACGCGGACATATCGATGACAATCCGCTCGGGATCCCGACCGTACTCGAACAGGGTCGTGAGATCGTTGCTCGACGCGAAGAACAGCTCGCCGCGCACGGCGTAGCGCACCCCGGGCATCCCGTCGTCTGTGAACTCCGTCCGGTCGACCACCACGACGTGCGCCACGCGGCGCACGAACAGCACCGAGGCGACCAGTACGCCCGCGATCACGCCGATCGCGAGGTTGTGGGTGAGCACCACCACGAGCACCGTGGTGATCATCACGCCCGTCTCGCTCTTCGGCATGCGACGGAGCGTGCTCGGCGCGATGCTGTGCCAGTCGAACGCGGCGACCGACACCATGATCATCACCGCCACGAGCGCGGCCATGGGAATGATGCTCACGACGTCGCCGAGCGCCACGACGAGCACGAGCAGGAACACCCCCGCGAGAAAGGTCGAGACCCGGGTTCGCGCGCCGGACACCTTGACGTTCATCATGGTCTGCCCGATGACGGCGCATCCGCCCATGCCGCCGAAGAATCCGGACAGCATATTGGCGACGCCCTGCGCCCAAGACTCGCGAGTCTTGTTCGAGTGCGTGTCCGTGATCTCGTCAACGAGCTTCGCCGTGAGCAGCGATTCCATGAGACCCACGACCGCGACCGCGAGTGCGTAGGGGCCGATGATGGTCAGCGTCTCCCAGGTGAGCGGAACGCCGGGGACGAAGAGCTCCGGCAGGCTGCGCGGCAGCTCTCCCTGGTCGCCCACCGTCGGCACGTGGATCGCGAACATCACGGCCGCCGTCGTGATCACGATGACGGAGATCAGCGGCGCCGGGATCGCCCGGGTGATCCGCGGCATCAGGATGATGACGAGGATCCCCGCCGCGACGAGCGGGTAGACGAGCCAGGGCACGCCGATGAGGTGCGGCACCTGCGCGATGAACACGAGGATCGCGAGGGAGTTGACGAACCCGACCATCACGCTGCGCGGAATGAAGCGCATGAGCTTGGCGACCCCGAGCAGGGCGAGCGCGATCTGGATGACGCCGGCGAGGATGATCGTCGCGATCAGATAGTCGAGGCCGTAGGCGGGGGCGATCGGGGCGACCACGAGCGCGACCGCCCCGGTCGCCGCGGTGATCATCGCGGGCCTGCCGCCCAGGAACGCGATGGCCACCGCCATGATGAAGGAGGAGAACAGTCCGATCTTCGGGTCGACCCCCGCGATGATGGAGAACGAGATGGCCTCGGGGATCAGCGCGAGCCCCACGACCAGCCCGGCGAGCGCCTCCCGGGTGAGCAGCCGCGGCGAGCGCAGCACCTGCCCCACGGTGGGCTGGGGCCGGTACCGCGCGGGCGCGTCAGTCGGTGTGGCTCCTTGGGTCATGCGCTGTCTCCGATGTACTCGATCCTGACCCGATCCCGGGTTCCGCGGACGGTGGCGTCGCCGCGGCAGCGGCCCGTGCAGCGGCGGGCAGCACGTCGGCGATGCGCTGGAGCGCCTCGTCGTCGTGCGCCGCGGTGACGAACCACGCCTCGAAGGCGCTGGGCGGAAGGTTCACTCCGCCGTCGAGCATCGTGTGGAAGAACGCCCGGTGGCGCCACGTCTCCTGCCGCTGCACCTCAGTGTACCCGGTGGGGGCATCCGGGTACTCGCCGAAGAGCACGCTGAACAGGGTGCCCGCCGACTGCACGCGGTGCGGCACGCCCGCCCGGGTGAGCGCCTCGGCGACGGCGCCGCGCAGCGCACTCGCCGCGGTGTCGAGCCGGGCGTACGCGGCAGCATCCGCGTGGCGCAGGGTGGTGAGCCCGGCCGCCACGGCCACCGGATTGCCCGAGAGCGTGCCGGCCTGGTACACCGGGCCGAGCGGCGCGAGGAGCTCCATGAGCTCCCGGCGACCGCCGACGGCGGCGAGCGGCAGGCCGCCGCCGACGACCTTGCCGAAGGTCAGGAGATCCGGTGCAGCACCGTCGGGCACCTGCGACTGCTCCAGTCCCCAGTACCCGGACGGCCCCGCGCGGAACCCGGTGAGCACCTCGTCGAGGATCACCAGGGCACCATGCCGGTGCGCGACGTCGATCATGGCTGCCGTGAACCCGGGGGCCGGGGCAGTACGCCCATGTTCGCCGCGGCCGCCTCGGCGATCACCGCCGCGATGCGATCGCCGTGGGCCGCGAACGCCGCCTCCAGCGCCGGGACGTCGTTGTAGGGCAGCACGAGGGTCTGCGCGGCCGTCTCGGCGGTGACGCCGGCCGAGCCCGGCATCGCGAGGGTGGCGAGTCCGGATCCCGCCTCGGCGAGCAGCCCGTCGGAGTGGCCGTGGTAGTGCCCGGCGAACTTGATGAGGAGCGGACGCCCGGTGGCGCCACGGGCGATGCGGATCGCGGTCATGGTCGCTTCCGTGCCCGTCGACACGAGCCGAACGCGTTCAACTGCGGGCACCCGGGCGATGATCTCCTCGGCGAGCTCCGCCTCCTGCGGCACGGAGGCGCCGAACCCGAGGCCCCGGGCGGCGGCAGCCTGCACGGCCTCGACGACCGCCGGGTGCGCATGGCCGAGGAGCGCGGGGCCCCACGACGCGACGAGATCGACGTACTCGGCACCGTCGACGTCGGTGACCATCGCACCTCGACCGGACACGAGGAACCGCGGAGTCCCCCCGACGGAGCCGAACGCGCGCACCGGTGAGTTCACCCCGCCGGGGATCACCCGGCCGGCCCGCTCAGCGAATCCGGCGCTACGCGCGGTGGTGATGCGGCCTGCGATTTCGGCGCTCAACGGAGCCACCCCGCAATCTCGACGGCGAAATAGCTGAGGACGGCATCGGCCCCCGCGCGGCGGATACTGATGACGCTCTCCTCGATCGCCCGCTGCCGGTCGATCCACCCGTTCGCGGCGGCGGCCTCGATCATCGCAGCCTCACCGGAGACCTGGTAGGCCCAGACCGGCACGGGGCTCTCGGCGGCGACGTCCGCGAGCACGTCCAGGTACGACATCGCCGGCTTCACCATGAGCACGTCGGCGCCCTCGGCGAGGTCGAGCCGGGCCTCGTAGCGGCCCTCGCGACGGTTCGCCGGATCCTGCTGGTAGCTCCGTCGATCCCCCGTGAGCTGCGAGTCGACGGCCTCGCGGAACGGACCGTAGAACGCCGACGCGTACTTGGCGGCGTAGGCGAGAATCGCGGTGTCGGTGTGCCCCGCGGCGTCCAGGGTCTCACGCACCGCGGCGACCTGACCGTCCATCATGCCGGAGAGCCCCAGCAGCGCCGATCCCGCTTCCGCCTGCGCGATCGCCATCGCGCGGTAGCGCTCGAGCGTCGCGTCGTTGTCGACGGCACCGCGCTGATCCAGCACCCCGCAGTGGCCGTGATCCGTGAACTCGTCGAGGCAGAGATCGGTCTGCACGACGAGCGCGTCGCCCACCTCTTCCGCGACCGCACGAGTAGCGACGTTGAGGATCCCCTCCGGGTCGTCCGCGGCGCTGCCGACCGCGTCGCGCACCTGGGGCACTCCGAAGAGCATCACACCCCCGATGCCCGCTTCGGCGGCCTCCACCGCAGCTCGGCGCAGCGAATCCACCGTGTGCTGCTGCACGCCCGGCATGGAGGCGATCGGGCGGGGCTCCGCGAGCCCCTCGCGCACGAACATCGGCAGGATGAGCTGGCGCGCGTGCACGTGCGTCTCCGCAACGAGGCGGCGCATCGCCGGGGTCGCGCGCAGCCGCCGTGGGCGAGCGTGCGGAGTGCTGGGGAGCGGCGTGGGGATCATGTCTGCGGTCCTTCGGTGGGGGTCGTTCGGAGGTCTGGGAGGGACGCACCCAGTGCGTCCAGGAGTCCGGGGATGGTGTGGGTCGGCGCGACGACATCGGCGTGCAGGCCGAGCCGGTCGAGCTCTCGGGCCGAGGGATCGCCGATCGCCGCGAGCATGACGCCGCTCGGCAGCGGCTGCAAGTGCTCCGCGACGGCGCGCGCGGCTGAGGCGCTCGTGATCAGGATCACCTCGCGTGCTGCCGCAGCGCCGCCCGGGGTGGCGTCGGAGCCGCCGAACGGGTCCGCCCCGGGAGCCACGATCGCGGTTCGATAGGCGGTGACCCGATGCACGCGGTGCCCTGCTCGTTCGAGGGCGCGCTCCAGGGTGTCGTCCGCGAGCTCCGAGATCGGGAGCAGCACGTCGAGCGGAGCCTCTCCTCGCAGCGCCTCGGCGAGTCCACTCGCGGAGAAGACCGACTCAGGCAGCACGTCGATCGCGAAGCCGCGCCGCCGCAGTGCCGCCGCCGTCGCCGGGCCCACGGCCGCGACGCGGCCGCCCGATCTCGGCTGTCCCCCGGCATCGGCGAACGCTTCGGCACCGTTCGCGCTCGTCACCACGAGGAGGTCGTGCTCGCCCCGGTTCCAGGCCTCGGCCGCCGCTCCGAGCGGCTCGGGATCCGCGGGCGCGATCCGGAGCAGCTCGGTCATCCGGGCGACACCGCCGCGCTCGCGAATCCGGGCGGCGACCGAGGCGCCCCATGGCCCCCCGCGCAGCACATGCACGCGCGTGCCCGCGAGCGACTGGTCCCCGAGGGCCGCGGTCACGCGCCGCTCCGGGGAGGTCCGAGTGGTGCGAGCTCGGCCGCGCCCTGCGCCAACAGTGTTCCGGCGACTCGCGCACCGAGTGATTCACCGACGGCCTGCAGTGCCTGCGCTTCGGGGCTCAGGGGGCGCGGCGTGGGGCCGGGCGTCAGCGGCGCGGACGGCACCGGCGCGGACTCCGTGACCACGAGCTGGTCGCTGCCATCGAGGCGGTACACGGCGGCCGTGAGGTGCAGCGCCCCACCTTCGATCCTCGCCCAAGCCCCGATCGGTGCCGCGCACCCGGCCTCGAGGGTGCCGAGCAGCGTCCGTTCCGCGACGGCGCAGGCACGGGTCTCCGGATCGTCGAGCGCCCCGAGCGCCGACGCCATGATCGGCTCGTCGAGCGCCGCGGTCCGCACCTCCACCGCCAGCGCTCCCTGCCCGGGTGCCGTCGGCACCGCATCCAGGGGAAAGCGCTCGCTGATGGCCGAAGAGCGCCCGATCCGGTCCAGGCCCGCGGCCGCGAGCACCACGGCGTCGAGGTCGACGCCGACGCGACCGAGACGGGTATCGACGTTGCCGCGCAGGTCGCGCACGTCGAGATCCGGCCGGCGGGACCGCAGCTGCGCAGCGCGACGCGGCGATCCGGTGCCGACCCGCGCGCCCGGGGGCAGCGTGTCGAGCCCCCAGTCGTCACGGGCGCACAGCGCGTCGCGCGCGTCCGCCCGCTCGGGGATCGCGCCGATCACGATGCCCGGGCACGGCCCGGTCGGCAGATCCTTGAGCGAGTGCACCGCGACGTCGCACCGCCCCTCGAGCAGGGCATCGCGCAGCGCGCTCACGAACACCCCGGTCCCGCCGAGCTGCGCAAGCGGGGCGCGGGAGACGTCGCCGTGCGTGGTCACCGTGATGAGCGCGACGTCGGCCCCGGTGGCCGCCGCGATCGCGTGCGCGACCGTCGTCGTCTGCGTCAGGGCCAGCGCGCTGCCGCGGGTGCCGATCCGGATCAGGCCCGGTCGGGCATCCATCGGGCCGTCGGCGCGGAAAACGCGGCCCGGCTGATCGGTGGGGGGCACGGAGGCTAGCATAGCTGGTTCGTCCTTCGGGAGTTCATTCGGGCTGTCGGGATCGGTCGGGCTGTGGTGTTCGGGCTGAGTGAGCTGCAGGGCCGCCGCGAGTTCTCGAGCGGCCCGCTCGGCGTCGGTGATCACGGACGCGAGCCCGGTGCCCGACACCCAGTCCCCGATCGGCACGATCGTGGACGGTGCCGCGAGGCCCGAGGGAGCATCCGGCGCGCTCATCGCCCACCGCGCCCGGCGCATCGCGATCACGCCGGATGGGACGAGTGGAACGCCGAGGATCCGCTCGGCATCGGCGCGGGCGAGCTCCTGCACGGCGGCATCATCGAGCCCCGTGGTGGCCGGTACGTCGCCCACCCGGCCGTAGGAGAGGCGCAGCACGTGACGCCCCGGTCCGGCCTCGCGTGCGCGCTCGGGCCACTTCGCGGTGACGTGCGTCAGCGCCTTCGCGACGATCCGGCTGTCGGCGTCGGGGGCGACGAGCACCCCGGTGCCGCGCGGTGCGGCGTCGAGCCGCGGCTCGTCGAGCACGAGCACGACCACCTCGACGTCGCCGACCCCGGTCTCGACCTCGGTTTCTGCCTCGGTGTCTCCGGGCCCGGGCGAGGCGAGCTCCGTGGACCACAGCCGCACTGCGGTGGTGCGGGGCACCGCCAGCACGACCGCGTCGGCGGAGGCGAGCTCCGTTCCGGCCGCATCGACGAGGACGTAGGCGGCCGTCGTGGGTGCGGCGGTCGCGGATGCGGCCGGCGTCTCCGGCAGCACCCGGTCGACGGCGACGCCCGTGTGGCACGTGACTCCGAGTGCACGCGCCCGGTCGAGCAGCTGGTCGATAAGCACCCCCATGCCACCGCGGAGGCCCGCGACGGCGCCGCCCGCGGAGACGGTGCTCGCGCGCACTGCGCGTGCCGCGTGCAGCAGCGAGCCGCGCTCCTCGTAGGCGGCGGCAAGGGCCGGCATGGCCGAGTGCGGCATGTCCTCGGGCGCGGTGGAATAGACCCCGAGGGTCACCGGGCGCACGACCCGATCGAGCACCGCGGTGCCGAGCCGGGAGCGCACGAGCGATCCGAGCGAGGTCGCGTTCCGTCCGACCCGCCGCGGCAGGAGCGGCTCGCACGCGGCACGCACCGCACCGCGCACCCCGAGGAGACGCACCGCCCCGCGCGAGAGCGGGTGGCTCGGGATCCCGAGCGTTCCCCCACCGGGCAGCGGCACGGCGCGGCCGACGGCGATGACCCAGGAGCCGATCGTGGCCGGGTACACGACCTCCGAGCCGAGCCCGATGCGCTCCAGGAAGTCGACGACGGTGCCGTTCCGCGTCGCGAACGCCTCCGCGCCCGTGTCGAGGGTGATGCCGGCGAGGCGGACTCGGGAGACTCGGCCGCCGAGCTCGGCACTGCGGTCGAAGAGCGAGACCCGGATGCCGCGCTCGGCGAGCGTGAGCGCGGCGACGAGTCCGGACACCCCGCCTCCGACGACCGCCACGTGCGGCCGTGCGCCGGCAGCGCGGTGCGACATGGCGGCTCGAACGTCGGTCATTGCTGTGGGATCAGGCGCGGTGCGCGTGCGCGAACTCGACGATGCGGGTCAGCACCGTGGGATCGGCCTCCGGCGGCACGCCGTGCCCGAGGTTGAGCACGTGCCCGGGGGCCCGACGTCCGCGCGCCAGCACGTCACGGAGATGCGTCTCCAGCACGGCCTGGGGCGCGTCGAGATATGCCGGGTTGATGTTGCCCTGCAGCGGCAGCACGTCGCCGAGCAGCCGGCTCGCCTCATCGAGCGGAGTGCGCCAGTCGACCCCGAGCGCGCTGACACCGACGGCGGCGAGCTCCTCGAGCAGGTGGCCTGAGCCCACCGCGAAGTGGATGATCGGGACCCGACGATCGAGCGAGGTGTATCCCTCGAGCTCGGTGTCACGGTAGCGGTAGGGACGCACGGCGTCGAGCGTGCGCCGAGAGGCCGGAGCGACGTGCGTGCGGTAGTCCTCCGCGCCGAGCGATCCCGCCCAGGAATCGAAGAGCTGCACCGCGCTCGCGCCCGCCTCCACCTGCGCCTGCAGGAACACACCGCTGAGGTCGGCGGTCCACTCGAGCAGCTCGCGCCAGGTCTCGGGATCCGAGTGCATGAGCGAGCGGGCGCGCAGATGGTCGCGCGAAGGCCCGCCCTCGACGAGGTATGCGGCCAGGGTGAACGGCGCGCCCGCGAAACCGATGAGCGGGGTGGATCCCAGCTCGGCGGTGGTGAGCGCAACCGCGTCGCGGATGGGATCGAGTGCCGCACGCAGCCGCTCGGGAGTGAACTCGGCGCGGCAGCGCACGACGTCCTCGCGCGACCGGATCGGCTGGGCGAACACCGGTCCCCGGCCCGGGACGATGTCGACGTCGACGCCTACGAGCGAGAGCGGCACGACGATGTCGCTGAAGAACACCGCGGCGTCGACGCCGTGCCGCCGCAAGGGCTGCAGGGTGATCTCGCTGGCCAGCTCGGGGGTCGCGCAGGCCTCGAGCATCCGAGTGCCCGACCGCAGCTCGCGGTACTCGGGAAGCGAGCGCCCGGCCTGGCGCATGAACCACACAGGCGTGTGCTCGGGGCGGTATCCTTGAAGCGCACGGACGAGAGCGGAGTCGCTCGTCAGCCCGGCGCTGAGTGGGTGACCGGCGCCGAGCGATTGCCCTTCGCGCGGCGAGGAAGCGGCGGTGGGCGCGGGGGAAACGGTGAGAGTATGCATCACCTGGGATGGTAGTCGACACATCTGATCTAATTCATCAGATCTGCCACATCTGATGTAGTAGAGTACCTCCCGCAACGTCTTTTCGCCACGACCACGGCTGTGAACTCTCGAAGATCCTTATGCTGCTTTGCCTCTCCATCGACCACCGGGTCGCCGGCCTCCCCATGCTCGAGCAGATCGAGCGCTGCGGCGACGCGATCTCCGCGACCTTTCGCGACACGCCGATCGCGGATGGTCAGGTGATTGTGGCCACCTGCAATCGGTTCGAGGTGTACTTCGACGCCCCGGAAGACATGCTCGACGACGCGTGCGCGTGTCTCTCGATCGCCACCGGGATTCCCTGGCGCGAGCTCTCCGCCGTCGCCGACCGGTACACCGACGGCCAGGCCGCGGAACACCTCTTCGCCGTCACCTCGGGACTCAAGTCCGCGGTCATCGGCGAGGGCGAGATCGCCGGCCAAGTGCGGCGTGCGCACACGCGCGCCCGGGCTGCGGGCACCGTCACCGACGTGCTCGAGCGCCTGTTCCAGACCGCCGCTCGGGCCTCCCGAGAGGTGAAGCACCGCACGGGGCTGCAGTCGAAAGGCCGCTCGCTCGTCCGCCTCGCCCTGGTGCTCGCCGAGCACCGCGTTCCGGCGTGGAGCGAGGCCCGCGTGCTGCTGATCGGCACCGGGGCCTACGCGGGCGCCACCACGGCCGCGCTCCGCGCCCGGGGCGCGCAGCGCATCGAAGTATTCTCTCCCTCGGGTCGCGCCGAGGGCTTCGCCACATCGCACCACCTCGCCGCCGTCGCCGACGGCGATCTGCCGCGCGCGCTCCGCGACGCCGATCTCGTGATCACCTGCACCAGCACCAACGATCCCGTGCTGACGCGCGGGGACTTCGATCTCCCAGAGCCACCGCGACTCATCATCGACCTCGGGGTCCCGCGCAATGTCGACCCTTCCGCCGCCGAACTGCCGGGCATCGAACTGCTCGACGTGGCCACGATCGCGAAGCACGCCTCGATCACCGAGCTCGGCGCGGAGCAGGAGGCGCTCACGATCGTGCGCGAGTCCGCGGCCGAGTTCACGTCGGCGCGCGCCGAGCTCGGCGCCGTGCCCACGGTCGTCGCACTGCGCGACCATGTCTTCCGCATCCTCGAGGAGGAGCTCTGCCGCGCCCGGCGCGGTGGCCCGGACTCCCCCGATGCCGTGGAGGCGGAGGTCGCGCTCCGGCGCTTCGCCGGACGCCTCCTCCACGAGCCCTCCGTGCGCGTGCGCGCCCTGGGCCGCGAGGGTCGGAGCGACGAGGCAGCCGCGGCCGCGGCTGCACTCTTCGGCGTCACCCCGTAGCATGCTGATCACGGGTCCGTCCCGGATCCGGCACTGCAGCAGAGGGGGCCACCCATGAGAATCACGATCACCAGCGTCTACGTCCCGGACCAAGAGCAGGCCTTCCGGTTCTACACGGAGAAACTCGGTTTTCAGGTCAGGCACGACATTCCGGTCGGCGATGCGCGATGGCTCACAGTCGTGTCACCCCAGGATCCGGACGGCCCGGAGCTGCTCCTCGAACCGCAGGGCCACCCCGCGTCCACGGTATTCACTCGGGCGCTCTACGACGACGGGATCCCGTTCACGCAGTTCACGGTCGACGACATCATCGCGGAGGTGGCCCGACTGGAGCGGTTGGGCGTGCGCGTCGTGCAGCCGCCGACCCCGATGGGACCGGTGACGACGGCCGTGATCGACGACTCCTGCGGCAATCTGATCCAGCTGATCCAGCAGGAGCAGACCGCCGACTGACGATCTGCACCGCGACTAGACGAAGACCTTGCCGCGGCCGATGACGTGCTTGCGCGGCCCGGCCTCGGGCAGCTGGCCCGTCGACTCGCCGATGCGGTGGATGCGGAGCGTGTTCGTCGTGCCGACGACCCCGGGAGGGGACCCGGCGATGATGACGACCTTGTCGCCGATCTCGACCCGATCGTGGTCGAGCAGCACCTCGTCCACCTGCACGAACATCTCGTCGGTGCTGCCGACGCGATCCACCAGGTAGCTGCGGGCGCCCCAGGTGAGCTCCATACGGCGGCGGGTCTCGGGGTCGGGGGTGAAGCCGATGATGGGCATCGGGCGGCGCAGTCGCGACATGCGGCGCACGGTGTCACCCGACTCAGTGAAGACGCAGATGTACTTCGCCCCGATGAAGTCGGCGACCTCCGAGGCCGCGAGTGTGAGCGCTCCGCCCTGCGTGCGAGGCGCCGCACCCAGGGGCTCGATCCGATCCAGGGCGTGCTCCTCGGTGGCCTCGATGATGCGGGCCATCGTCGCAACGGCCGCCACCGGGTAGGCGCCGACGCTGGTCTCGCCGGAGAGCATGACGGCGTCCGCGCCGTCGAGGATCGCGTTCGCGCAGTCCGAAGCCTCGGCCCGCGTCGGGCGGGGGTTCTCGATCATCGACTCGAGCACCTGCGTGGCCACGATGACGGGCTTGGCGTTCCGGCGGGCCAGGGTCACGGCCTCGGCCTGCACGAGCGGCACGCGCTCGAGCGGCAGCTCCACGCCGAGATCACCGCGGGCGACCATGATGCCGTCGAAGGCCTGCACGATCTCCTCGAGGTGCTCGACCGCCTGCGGCTTCTCGATCTTGGCGATCACCGGGAGGCGCACGCCCTCCTCGTCCATGATCTCGTGGACTCGCGTGATATCGGCGGCGTCCCGGACGAACGACAGCGCGATGTAGTCGGCCCCGAGCGCGATCGCCCAGCGGAGATCCTCCTCGTCCTTGTCGGAGAGGGCGGGGACATTCACGGCGACTCCGGGAAGATTGATGCCCTTGTTGTTGGACACGGCACCCGGGATCTCGACGACGGTGTACACCGTGTCCTCCGTGACGCGGACGGCGCGGAGGCCGACCTTGCCATCGTCGACGAGGAGCGGATCGCCGGGCTTCACATCACCGGGCAGACCCTGGTGGGTGGTGCCGCAGATGGAGCGATCCCCGATGATGTCGCGGGTGGTGATCGCGAACTCGTCACCCTCGGCCAACTGGTACGGTCCGTCGGAGAACTTGCCGAGCCGGATCTTCGGCCCCTGCAGGTCGGCGAGGACGGCGATGGGACGACCCACCTCGGCCTCGGCACGCCGGATGTTGCGGTAGATGCCCTCGTGCACGTTGTACGTGCCGTGCGACATGTTCAGTCGCGCCACGTTCACGCCCGCCCGAATCAAGTCGAGGGTGTGGTCGTAGCTGGATACGGCAGGGCCCCAGGTCGCAACAATCTTGGCGTGGCGCATAGATGCAGTCCTTTACTTGGTGGTGGCTGGCGCGTCGGTCGTCGTCACGGGATCGGCGGCGTCTCCGTCGGCCGCGCCTCCGTCGGTCGCATCTCCGTCGGTCGCGGCATCCGCGGCCGAGTCGAGATCCGACGCGGCGCCGTCGGCCGCATCACCGCGGTCGATGACGTGGTAGTACTCGTCGGGGTCGGCGGTCGTGATCAGCACCGCGTCCGAGGGGTTGTGCCGACCCGGGAGGTATGGCGACGTCTCGATGCCGACGTGGCGACGGCGCTGCACGAAGAAGATGATCACACCCAGGAGTGCAGCGAGCAGCGCGGCGAGCACGTTGGTGCGGAGCCCCAGGAAGAGCAGGCTGGGGTCGACGCGGAGCGACTCGGTGAACGCGCGTCCGAGCCCGTACCAGACGAGGTACATTGCGAAGAACTGGCCCCAGCGAGGACGCCACTTGCGCTCGATCGCGAGCAGCACGACGATGCCCAGCAGGTTCCAGAGCGCCTCGTAGAGGAACGTGGGGTGGAACAGCGTGCCCTCGGGCAGCCCGATCGGGAACGCGGCATTGCCCATCTCGATCTCGAGCCCCCACGGCAGCGTCGTCGGTCCGCCGAAGAGCTCGTGATTGAACCAGTTCCCGAGGCGGCCAACGGCCTGCGCGAGCAGGAGGCCGGGCACCAGGGCATCGGCAAACGACCAGAAGCGGATCCCGGTGAGGCGCGAGGCGATCAGCACGCCGATGCCGCCGCCGATCAGGGCACCGAAGATGGCGATACCGCCGTTCCAGAACGCGAAGATCTCGAGCGGGTTCTTGCCGACGCCGAAGTAGTCGCCCCAGTGGGTCACGACGTGGTAGAGCCGCGCGCCCAGGATCCCGAGCACGAGCGACCAGACCACGAAGTCGAAGACCGCGCCGCGCTCACCGCCGCGCTGTCCGAGACGACGCCCCGTCCAGATCGCCGCCAGAATGATGCCGACGATGATGCACAGCGCGTAGAAATAGATGCGCAACGGGCCGATCTGGAGGAACTGCACCTCAGGGCTCGGAATACTGAACGGGAGAATCATTCACGTCTCTTTCGCCGGCGACGCGTGTCGCTGGAACCTGCTTGCTGGGCCACCGGGGCTCTCCTCGGCGGGTATCGGGTCAATCCTAGCGTGCGCTCCCGCGCGGAACCCTCACGGACGAGCGGTCCCGGCCGCGATCTCGCGCACCGTCGCGGCGAGCTGCTCCACCCCGCCGTCGCGGAGCGCACGGACGAACACGGTGCCGACGATCGCCCCGTCCGCGTACTCGAGCGCTGCAGCCACCTGCTCGGCCGTGGAGATGCCGATCCCGACGCACGCGAGGTCGGCGCCCTGCGCCCGCAGCCGGGCGGTGAGCCCCCGGGCCGCGGCGTCGAGCTGCGCCCGCTCCCCCGTGATGCCCATGGTCGAGACGGTGTAGACGAAGCCGGTCGTCGCCTCGGCCACGAGCCGCAGGCGATCGTCGCTCGAGCTCGGCGCGGCGAGGAAGACCCGGTCGAGTCCGACCCGCTCGCTGACCTCGATCCACTCGGCGGCCGCGTCGGGCGTGATGTCGGGGGTGATGAGTCCGGCGCCACCGGCGGCGGCGAGCTCCTGCGCGAAGCGCTCCACCCCGTACTGCAGCACCGGGTTCCAGTACGTCATGACGAGGATCGGCACCTCGACGGCCTCGCGCACCCGGCGCACGGCCTCGAACACGTGCGCCAGCCGGAACCCGGCCTCGAGCGCGGTGTGCGTCGCCTCCTGGATCACGAGCCCGTCCATCACCGGGTCGGAGTAGGGCACGCCGAGCTCGATCACGTCGGCGCCGTTGCGCGCCATCGCGATCGCGGCGTCCACGCTGGCGTCGAGGGTCGGGAAGCCGACCGGGAGGTAGCCGACGAGCGCACCCGCCCGCTCCCGCTTCGCCGAGCGGATCGCCTCGGCGACGGTCGAAGTGTGCGTGCTCATCCGTCGATTCCTTCGGTGCCGTCGAGCAGTCCGAAGTACCGGCCCGCCGTTGCCATGTCTTTGTCCCCGCGCCCCGAGAGGTTCACGGCGAGGATCGCATCGGGGCCGAGCTCTCGGCCGAGGCGGAGCGCACCAGCGAGCGCGTGGGCCGACTCGATCGCCGGGATGATACCCTCGGTGCGGCTCAGCAGGCGCAGCGCCTCCATCGCCTCCGCGTCGCTCGCCGGGATGTACTGGGCGCGACCGATGTCGGAGAGCCAGGCGTGCGCCGGCCCCACACCCGGGTAGTCGAGGCCCGCAGAGATCGAGTGCGACTCGATGGTCTGGCCGTCCTCATCCTGCAGCACGTAGGTTTTGGCGCCGTGCAGGATCCCGGGGCGGCCGCGCTCGATCGAGGCGGCGTGCTGTGCGGTGTCGATCCCGTCGCCCGCGGCCTCGACCCCGTAGAGGCGGACCTCGGCGTCATCGAGGAACGCGTCGAACATGCCGATCGCGTTCGACCCGCCGCCCACGCACGCGATCACCGCATCGGGGAGGCGCCCGGTCTTCGCGATGAGCTGCTCCCGGGCCTCCTCCGAGATGATCTTCTGGAAGTCGCGCACCATGTCGGGGAACGGGTGCGGTCCGGCCGCCGTGCCGAAGATGTAGTTCGTGCGATCCACGCTCGCGACCCAGTCACGGTACGCCTCGTTGATCGCGTCCTTGAGGGTGCGGGATCCGGTGGTCACCGGGATCACCTCGGCGCCCAGCAGCCGCATACGCGCGACGTTGAGCGCCTGGCGCTCGGTGTCGACCTCGCCCATGTAGATCGTGCAGTCCAGCCCGAACAGGGCGGCGGCGGTGGCTGTGGCGACACCGTGCTGACCCGCGCCCGTCTCGGCGATCACACGCTGCTTGCCGAGCTTGCGCGTGAGGAGCGCCTGGCCGAGCACGTTGTTGATCTTGTGCGAGCCCGTGTGGTTCAGGTCCTCGCGCTTCAAGAAGATCCTCGCCCCGCCCGCGTGCGCGGCGAAGCGCGGCACCTCGGTGATGGGCGACGGCCGACCGGCGTACGAGTGCAGCAGCTCGACCAGTTCGGCCTGGAAGACCGGATCCTGCTTCGCGGCCTCGTACGCCTCGGTGAGCTCGTCGATCGCGGCGATGAGGGACTCGGGCATGTACCGCCCGCCGAAGTCGCCGAAGAAGGGGCCCGACTGGGAGCGCAGTGACGCAGCCCCGTCGCTCAGCTGATCAGTCATACTCCACCTCACGGGTCGAAGGGTTCTGTGGGCTACACACTCAGGTAGGACGCGAGCGTGGCGATGGGGTCGTTGGTGACGAGCGCCTCGCCCACGAGCACTGCATCCGCACCGGCCTCGCGGTAGTGCTGCACATCGTCGACGCCGAGCACCGCGGACTCCGCGACCCGGATCACCCCGGCGGGGATCTGATCGGCGACACGACCGAAGAGATCTCGGTCCAGCTCGAACGTGGTGAGATCGCGGGCGTTCACCCCGACGAGCTGTGCACCGAGGTCCACCGCTCGGGCGACCTCCTCCTCGGAGTGGGTCTCCACGAGCGGGGTCATCCCCAGCTCACGGATCAGGGAGTGCAACCGCTCGAGGGTCGACTGCGGCAGAGCCGCAACGATGAGCAGCACGAGGTCGGCACCCGCGGCACGGGCCTCGAGCACCTGGTACTCGTCGCCGATGAAATCTTTGCGGAGGACCGGGATGCTCACGGCCTTCCGCACGGCCTCGAGGTCGGCGAGCGAGCCCTTGAACTTCCGCTCCTCGGTGAGCACGCTCACCGCACTCGCTCCCCCGGCCTCGTACTGCGCCGCGAGCGCCTGGGGTTCCGCGATCTCGGCGAGGTCGCCACGAGACGGGCTCGCGCGCTTCACCTCCGCAATGACCTTGATGTGCTCGGCGGGAGCGAGCGCGTGCAGCGCATCGAGCGCGGCCGGGCGATCGAGCGCCTCGGCCTCGACGGCCGCGTACGGGCGCTCTCGCCTGCGGGCGTTCGCGTCTTCGAGCGAACCGGCGAGGAGTTGCTGGAGCACCTTAGTCGTGCGTCTTGGGGCTGTACTTCGGGCCGTTCACACCGAAGCCGGCCTTCGAGAGGATGAAGCCGAGCACCGCGCCGAGTGCGACGACGCCGACGCAGACCCAGACGAGCGTTGCCATGTGCAGGAAGAAGAAGACGGTGCCTGCAGCGATGCCGATCAGCATCACGACGACGGCCGTCCATGCGGCGGGCGAATCGCCGTGCCCGGGCTCTTCGTGCTGGGTACTCATGAATCTCCTCTAACTGACCAGACTGGACAGTTCCAGCCTAGCGGATATTGGCGGGCGGGTCGTCGACCGCGCCGGGTGTCTGGTCGGTGGGACTCTGGTCGCCGCGAGCCTCGTCGCCCGGTGCGTCGTCGCCCGGATCGTCGTCGTCACTCGGATCGTCGCCGTCGCTGAGCGAATCCCAGTCGGAAATGCGATCCGGCCCCTCCTGCGGCTCGCCGCGGCGGTCCTGCTCGGTGTCGTACTTCCGACCGCCCGTGCGCCACCGTCCCCCGAAGCACAGCACGACCGCGCCGAGCAGCATGGCGAGGCAGCCCACGATCAGGTTGGTGGTCACCCACGGCGACACCTGGATCCAGGTCACGGCCGATCCCGCGGCGCCGCCCGCGAGCCCCGTGAGTTCGGTGATCGCCCCGGAGATCGAGCCGAGGGGCGAGCCGAGCACCGCCCAGGTGAGCGCCACGAGGCCCGCGCCGAGTAGCGCGACCAGCACGCCGAGCACCCGGCGGAACACCGGACCCGCGATCGTGAGCGCGAGCGCCGCGGCGATGAGGGCGATCGACACGGGCGAGAGCGCCGGGTTGATGTCGTGGCCGATCGCGGTCTCGAGCGAGTGCGTGCCCTCCAACATGAAGGAGACCCAGGTCTGGGCGCCCGCCATCAGCGAGACGGCACCCGTGAGGGCGATGCCGGCGAGAGTCAGGAGCTTCGGGCGCACCGGATCACCGCCCGTCCGTCGTCGATGCGGCAAGGGGCTGGAGCGTGTTCGCGATCGCGATGGCTCGAAGCGGTGCCGCCGCCTTGCTCCGGCACTCGGCGTCCTCAGCTTCCGGCACCGAGTCGGCCACGATCCCCGCGCCCGCCTGCACCATCGCAATGCCGTCCTTGATCGTGGCCGTGCGGATCGCAATGGCCAGGTCCGCCGCGCCGCCCAGGCCGAAGTACCCGACGACACCGCCGTAGACCCCGCGCTGCACGGGCTCCAGCTCGTCGATGATCTCGAGCGCCCGAGGCTTCGGCGCGCCCGAGAGGGTGCCCGCCGGGAACGTCGCCCGGAACACGTCGACCGCGTTCTGGTCCGCACGCGCACGTCCCTCCACCGTCGAGACGATGTGCATGATGTGGCTGAAGCGCTCGATCCGCATGAACTCCGTGACCTCGACGGAGTCGGGTTCGCAGGCGCGCAGCAGATCGTTGCGGGCCAGATCGACGAGCATCAGGTGCTCCGCGCGCTCCTTCGCATCGGCGAGCAGATCCTGCTCGTGCTGCTGATCCTCCTCGACCGTCGCGCCGCGCGGACGGGAGCCGGCGATCGGGTGCGTCATCACGTGCCCGTCCTCCTGCACCGTGACGAGCGCCTCGGGGCTCGAGCCGACCACGGCGAAGGGCTCGCCGTCGCCGTCCTGCAGGTGGAGCAGGTAGAGGTAGGGGCTCGGGTTCAGGTGCCGCAGCACCCGGTAGACATCGAGCGGATCGGCCGTGCACTCCTGGTCGAAGCGCTGCGACGGGACCACCTGGAAGATGTCGCCGTCGACGATGTACTGCTTCGCCACGCCGACCGACTGCAGAAACTCGGGGGTGCTCGTGAGCCGGGTGGGATCCGCGAACGCGTCACGATCGAGCTGCCCGAGCGGTGAGGCCTCCGGCGCGGAGAGCGCGGCCTGCAGCGCGTCGAGGCGCGCCTGGGCGTCGGCCCACTGCGCGTCCGCGTCGACGGGTCCGCCGTCACTGGCAGCGTCGTCACGGGCAGCATCGCCGCTCGCACCGTCGTTCAGCACGTTCGCGATGAGCACGATCGATCCCTCGCGGTGATCGATCACCACGAGCTCCGAGACGAACCCGAGGCCCTGGCTCGGGAGACCGGGGCCCTCCGTGGGTCCATGTTCGAGTCGCTCGAGCTGCCGCACCGTGTCCCACCCCAGATAGCCGACGAACCCGCTCGCGAGCGGCGGCAGCCCGGGGACCTGCGGCGACCGCCAGCGCTCGTAGACGGCGCGCAGCGCCTCGACGGGTGCGAGGTCGCTCACCCCACCGTCGAGCAGGCGGTGCTCCGACAGCGTCGGACCGCTCGCGCTCGGGACCCAGGACGCTCGACCGTTGCGCTCGCCCAGCACGCCGAAGCTGCCGGCGCCGACGAAGCTGAACCGCGTCCACACCCCGCCCTGCTCCGCGGACTCGAGCAGGAAGGTGCCCGGGCGACCGCCCGCGACCTTCCGGTAGATGCCCACCGGGGTGTCCGCATCGGCGAACACCTCCCGGCAGACGGGAAGCACGGCGTGGGAGGAGCGGGCGTCGTCGAAGGACGCTCGGGTGGTCGTCAGTGTCACCGTCCCAGCCTATCGCGCGGGGATCAGTCCGCCGTCGCCTCGGGATCCCCCACGAGCGCCGGGATCTCCCGGTCGGTGAAGCAGGTGCGCGTGCCGGTGTGGCAGGCGGCGCCGATCTGGATCACCCGGACCAGCAGCGTGTCGCCGTCGCAGTCGGCGGCGACGCTCCGCACGTACTGCCGATGGCCGGAGGTGTCACCCTTCCGCCAGTACTCCCGGCGCGAGCGCGACCAGAAGGTCACGCGGCCCGTCGTGATCGTGCGCCGGATCGCCTCGCGGTCCATCCAGGCGAGCATGAGCACGTCGCCCGTCTCGTCGTCCTGGATGATCGCGGGAAGGAGCCCGCTCGCGTCGAAGACGAGATCGGCGGGAACCGGATCGATGGCGGTCATGCGTTCGTCTCCCGGGTAGCGGTGCTGGTGGTCGGTCCGGCGGTGGCCGCATCGGTGTTGGTGACATCGGCGGTGGTCGTGAGGCGCACGGTGTGCCCGGCATCGGCGAGTGCTCGCTTGACCTGGCCCACGGTGAACGTGCCGTCGTGGAAGACGGACGCGGCGAGCACGGCGTCCGCGCCGGCCTCGACCGCCGGAGCGAAGTGCTCGAGCGTGCCGGCGCCCCCGGACGCGATGACGGGGACCTCGGACAGCGCGCGCACCGCCGAGGTGAGTTCCAGGTCGAACCCCGCGAGCGTGCCGTCGGCGTCCATCGAGTTCACGAGCAGTTCTCCGGCACCGCGATCCACGGCCTCCCGGCACCAGGCGAGGGCGTCGAGATCGGTCTCGCGCTTCCCGCCGTGCGTGGTGACCACGAACCCCGACGGTGTGCGGGTGCTCCGCTTCACGTCCAGCGACAGCACGAGCACCTGGGCGCCGAAGCGGTCGGCGATCTCCCCGATCACCGCGGGCCGGGCGATGGCGCCGCTGTTGATCCCGACCTTGTCGGCACCGACGGCCAGGAGCCGTGCGACGTCGTCGACCTCGCGCACCCCGCCGCCCACGGTGAGGGGGATGAAGACCTGCTCCGCGGTGCGCTGCACCACGTCATAGGTGGTCGATCGGTCGTCCACGGTCGCCGTGACGTCGAGGAACGTGAGTTCGTCGGCACCCTGCTCGGCGTAGCGCGCGGCGAGTTCGACGGGATCCCCCGCGTCGCGGAGGTTCAGGAAGTTGACGCCCTTGACGACGCGCCCCGCGGCGACGTCGAGGCACGGGATGACCCGGGTGGCCAGTGACATGCCGACTCCCCCGCTACAACCGCGCCGCGTGGATGGCCGTGACGAGGATCGCCTTGGCACCGAGATCGTAGAGCCGGTCCATGACGTCGTTCGCCTCGTCAGCGCGCACCATCACCCGCACCGCCACCCAGCGCTCGTCGCGCAGCGGGGAGACGGTGGGCGACTCGATCCCGCCGGCGACGGCGGACGCGGCCTCGAGCTGGTCGACCGGGAGGTCGTAGTCCATGATCACGTACTTGCGGGCGACGAGGACGCCGCGGAGGCGGCGGAGGAGCCGCGCGATCCCCTCGTGCTGGTTCGCGCCGCCGATCAGGATCGCGGTGGACTCCAGGATGACCGGGCCGAAGATCTCGAGGCCCGCTGCGCGCAGCGTCGCGCCCGTGGAGACGACATCCGCAACGGCGTCGGCGACCCCGAGCTGCACGGCCGACTCGACGGCGCCATCGAGCTGCACGAGCGTCGCCTCCACCCCGCGCGCGCGGAGGAAGTCGTCGACGAGCTTGGAGTAGCTGGTCGCGACACGGCGCCCGGCCAGGTCGGCGATCTCGCGGATCTCGCCGCCGGCGGGTGCCGCGAAGCGGAACGTGGAATCGGCGAAGTCGAGCTCCGCGATCTCCGTGGCCTCGGATCCCGAGTCGAGCAGCAGGTCCCGGCCCGTGATGCCGACGTCGAGTGCACCCGAGCCGACATAGGTCGCGATGTCACGGGGGCGGAGGTAGAAGAACTCGACGCCGTTCTTCGCGTCGGTGTGGACGAGCTTCCGACTGTCGCGTCGGCCGGAGTACCCGGCCTCGGTGAGCATCTCGGCGGCGATTTCGGAGAGCGAACCCTTGTTGGGAACGGCGATGCGCAGCATGATCGGGGGAATCCTTCCGTGGTGGCCGAGGCGCGGCCGGGGTGAAAACTTCAGCGGCGAGCGTCGGCGCAGCGGAGAGCTCCGTCGGGGCCGACGCTAGAGATGCGAGTACACGTCGTCGAGCGAGATGCCCTTGGCGAGCATCAGGACCTGGAGGTGGTACAGCAGCTGGCTGATCTCTTCGGCGCACTCGGCGTCGGACTCGTACTCCGCGGCCATCCAGACCTCGGCGGCCTCCTCCACGATCTTCTTGCCGATCGTGTGGACGCCCGCGTCGAGACGCGCGACGGTGTCGCTGCCCTCGGGGCGGGTGGCGGCCTTCTCGCTGAGTTCAGCGAACAGCTCATCGAACGATTTCACTCGTCCAGCGTACCGTGTTCCGGAGCCGCGGATCGTCGGGATCAGTGGGAGTGGGTCGCGGCCGCCGCGCGCAGCTCCGCGATCCGGTGCTCGGGGACTCCGCCGTACACGGCGGACCCGGCGACGAACGTGTCGGCTCCGGCTTCGGCCGCGATCCCGATCGTGTCCGCCGAGATCCCGCCGTCCACCTGCAGCCACAGATCAAGACCGAGCCGCGACTTCGCCTCGGCGAACCGGCGCAGCTTCGGCATCATGTCCGCCATGAACGACTGCCCGCCGAAGCCGGGCTCGACCGTCATGACGAGCACCTGATCGAACTCGGGCAGCAGGTCGAGGTACGGCTCGGGATCGGTGCCCGGCTTGAGGGCGATGCCCGCGCGGGCACCGATGTCGCGGAGTCGACGGGCGAGCGCGACGGGATCGGCGGCGGCCTCCGCGTGGAAGGTGACGGAATAGGCGCCGAGTTCGGCGTAGCCCGGAGCCCAGCGATCCGCGTCCGAGATCATGAGGTGCACGTCGAGCGGGATCGGCGACACCGCCTGGATGCGCTCGACGATCGGCGGCCCCATGGTGAGATTCGGCACGAAGTGGTTGTCCATCACATCGACGTGCACCAGATCCGCGGAGGAGATGGCCTCGAGCTCGGACTGCAGATTGACGAAATCGGCGGAGAGAATACTGGGGTTGATGCGTTGCGCGGTCACGTCACCAGACTACACACCCGCACCACGGCGCCCCGCAGCGCTTAGGCTATGAGCATGAGCGACACACCGGAGCCCCAGAACCCCTCCCAGCCGGACGAATCGGCTGCGGCCCCCGCCTCCTCGCCCGACGCCGCCGCGCAGCCCGAGCTGCACACCCCGGAGCCGACGTCGGAGGCACCCGAGGGCCTCGCGCCCTCTCCCGGAATTGCGCCACCGGCTGGGATCCGGCCCCCGGAGTTCCAGGCTCCGGCCGCCGCACAGTACGCACCGCCGCAGTACCAGCCCCCGCAGTACCAGCCCCCGCAGTTCGGACCACCGCAGTACCAGGCCGGTCAGCCGCAGGCCGGCCAGCCGCAGGATCCCGCGTCGGCTCAGACCGGGGCCGCCCAGCCCGCGCCGGACGCTCAGACGCAGCAGCAGCAGCAGCAGCAGCAGCAGTGGACCCCCGGTGCCCCGTTCGAGCCGCAGCAGCCCGGCCAGCCCGGCCAGCCGGGACAGCCCGGTCAGCCCGGTCAACCCGTCGGGTACGACCCGTCGCAGCCGCAGGGCCCGAAGAAGGGCCTGCCGACGGGCGCGATCATCGGGATCGTCGCGGGCGGAGTCGTGCTGCTCCTCCTGATTATCGCCGGCGTGATCGCCATCGGGTCGGCGCTGTCCCGCGGCCCGTCGCCGGTGTCCCCCGCGGGCGGCTCGACAACCGGCGCGCAGTCGGCTCCCGCCGCCGTCGAGGAGTACCTCACGGCGCTCGCGGACGGTGACGCGGAGCGCGCGCGCGAACTCGTGGGCGGCATGTCCTCTGATGCGCTGCTCTCCGATGAGGTGCTCGAGAAGTCCATCGAACTCGCTCCGATCACCAACATCGAGGTCGATGAGGAGACGACCGGCGACGATACCGAGTCCGTCGTCAGCGCCACCTTCGACATCGGCGATGAGACCGTGACGCGCGACTTCCGGGTGTGGAACTACTCCGACGAGTACGAGATCTTCGACGGTCTCGTGAACGTGTCGCTGAGCTCGTTCGCCGGCCTCGACGCCACCGTGAACGGCGTGGAGCCCAGTGAGGACTACGCGCAGGCCTTCATCGGCACCTACCAGATCGAGCTCGGGGTCGAGGAGTTCGCCCTCAGCGGCGACACCGCCACCTTCACCATCGTCACCGACGACGACTCGTCGGTCCTGTACGAGGTGCAGCCGGTGCTCACCGAGGAGGCGACGCAGACGTTCCGCGATCTCGTCCGTGCATCACTCACCGAGTGCGTAGCGCTCACCTCGCTCGCGACCCCCTGCGGCCTCGACGTCACCGGGCCGCTCAGCGACGGCGCGATGCCGATCGACGGCACGATCCAGCGCACGCTCACGGCCGAGGGCGAGGCGGCGCTCTCGGCGCTCGTGCCGGAGCCGAGCTACGACCACCCGACCGTGGTGTCGAGCTACGACTACATCCAGATCAACACCACCCTCGAAGCGGAGAAGGACGGGCAGCGCATGAGCGGCGACCTCCTCTTCGGCGGCAACCTGCTGCAGCCCTACGTCGACTTCGCTCAGGAGTCGCCGAAGGTGACCTGGGAGTAGCTCGGATCGGAGGGGGAGCTCAGCCGCGCCGGGGCTGGTGCTCCTCCTCCTCATGCTCGGGCTCCTCGCGCTCGGGGCTGGTCTGCTGGGCACTCGATGCGGCCGCCAGCCAGGTGCGTGACAGCACACGATAGGACCGGGTGAGCGAGGCGCCGACGGCGAGCAGGATCATGAGGAACCCGGACACGAGGAAGATTAGGGCGATGCCGCGGCTCTCCCCCTCGCCGAGCAGCCAGCCCCACTGCGCCTCCCCCTCCGCGCCCGCCATGTACGGCACCACCCAGAACTCCGCGATCGGTGCGATCAGGAGCGAGGTGATGGGGGCCGCGGCCGCCTCGAACGTCATGGCGAGACCGAAGACGCGCCCCTGCTTCTCGAAGGGCACGACCCGCTGGATCACGGTCTGCTCCGCCGCCTCGACCGCGGGCATCAGCGCCATGAACACCCAGATGCCGGCGATGAAGAGCCACGGCCACTCGCGGATCGTGAACACCATGCCGAGCAACCCCAGGAGCCCGACGAGCAGGAGCATCGTGCGGATCGGGTTCTTCCCGAGCCCCCATTTCGCGACGACGATGCCGCCGACGATGAACCCGGTCGACGCGAGCCCGAAGACGAGGCCCCAGATCTCCACGGGGAACATGTTCAGACCGTAGGGGTCGAGCAGCGCCATGAACACCCCGCCCGACAGGTTGTTGAGCATGGTGAAGAGCACCAGTGCGAAGAGGCCCGGCACCGCGAGCATCGCCGTCATGCCGCCTCGGAAGTCCACCGCACGACGATCGGGATCGTGCACGATCTCGGGCTCGGGAATGCGCAGGAGATGCAGGTGCACGATCGGTGCGGCGACGAACACGGTGGCGATCACCATGGTCGCCCCCATGCCGAGCAGCCCGACGGAGAGGCCGCTGAACACACTCGTCGCGATGAACGCGATGCCCTGGACGGTGCCGACCAGGCCGTTGGCGTTCGCGTGCCGCTCGGGCGGCACGAGCAGCGTCACGGTGGTCGACAGCGCCAGGTTGCGGAGCATCTCGACCACGCAGCCGGCGAGCAGGATCAGTGTGAAGATCCAGAACAGGGGGCCGCGGATATCGAGCAGCGTCGCCTCGGGAAACGTGAAGAAGAGTGCGCAGCCGATGATGAAGGCGATGAGCGAGGACCACGCGGAGAGCAGCATGACGCGGCGCTTGCGCATCCGATCGACGATCGAGCCGAACCACATGGAGCACGCGGCGAGCAGGATCATGTAGATGCCGCCGAGCACCCCCGTCGCGAGGATGCTGCGGGTCTCGAGGTACACCCAGAACACGACCGCGAACCAGAGGAAGTTGGTCGTCAGGTTCGCCACGGCGGTGTTGACGAGCACCTGCACGAACGTCCGCATCCCGCCCGGAGGCGGCGTCGGACCCGTGCGGGCGGACGGCGTCGCGCCGTCCGGTTCGACGGTCGGGGGTTCGGTGCTCATGCACTCAGGGTAGATCCGACCACCGACACGCGCCAGGGGTCACTCGACCCGAGGACCGGTTCCGCTCAGTCCCCGCGCTCCAGCAGCGCGATGAACATGGCGTCGGTGCCGTGCCGGTGCGGCCACAGCTGCACGCTGCGCGCCGATCCCGCGAGGTCCAGCTCTCCGCGAGCGACGCCGGAGACGACGGCCCGCGCGTCCAATTCACGGAGCTCGGGATGCCGCTTGAGCAGCCGGTCCACCGTCACCCGGGTCTCCGCCAGGTGCGGCGAGCAGGTGACGTAGGCGAGTACCCCGCCTGGAGCCAGGTGGGCGACCGCGGCGTCGAGGAGCTCTCCCTGGAGTGCGGTCAGGCTCGGCAGGTCCGTCGGTTGCTTCCGCCAGCGCGCCTCGGGGCGCCGTCGGAGCGCACCGAGGCCGGAGCACGGGGCATCCACGAGGATCCGATCGTAGGGGACGCCCCGCGGGCCGTACGCCTCATCGTCGCGGCCGTCGTGCGAAACCACCTCGACCGTGTCGGCGACCGCCTCGGTCGCACGTCGCACGAGTTCGGCGCGGTGCGACGACACCTCGTTCGCCCGCACGTGCGCACCCCCGAGACGCGCCTCGGCTCCGAGCAGCGCCGTCTTCCCGCCCGGCCCCGCGCACAGATCGAGCCAGCGCTCGCCCGCGGCCACGGGGCGCACGCGGGTGAGCGCCAGTGCGGCGAGTTGGGATCCTTGATCCTGCACCCGGGCGACACCGTCCGGAAGACCGAGTGCCGCGAGCGCGCGGAGCGGATCCCCACCCGCGAGCTCCCAGCCGGTCGGCGAGGGCCCGGTCGCCGTGAGCGCGACCTCGCCGTCGGAGGTGCTCTCGCTCTCCCGCACGTCAGCGTGCCACCCCGGCAGCACCACCGCGCTCACCCGGGGCGGCACATTGTCCGCCTCGAGCAGCGCCTCGAGCTCAGTCTCGCGTCCCTCGCTCCGCAGCGCATCCCGCAGCGCCCGGAGTACCCAGGCGGGGTGCGAGGTGCGCGCCGCGAGCGCATCGTCCGGCGACGCGGCCTCCGCGGTGATCCGATCGTCCCACTCCGCCGCCGTCGACCGACCGATCGTGCGGAGTACCCCGTTCACGAAGCCGGCGGCGTTCGCGTTGGCGACCCGACGCTGCAGCTCCACACTCTCATTGACAGCGGCGTGCGCGGCGGTTCGCATTGACAGCAGCTGATGGGCGCCGAGCCGGAGCACATTCCGTGTCCGGCCGTCGATCTCGCCGATCGGCCGCCCCGCGGCGAGTTCGATGATGCGGTCGTAGCGCCCGCGCCCGCGGAGCGCGCCGGCCGCGAGTTCGGTCGCGAGCCCCGCGTCACGGCCATCGAGGTGCGCCTCGCGGATCCGGGCGGGCAGCGCCAGATTCGCGTAGGCATCGCGGTCGTCGACGTCCCGGAGCAGGTCGTAGGCGACGAGGCGCGCCGGGGAGATCTCGATCCGCGGCGCCCGATCGCGCGCGCCGCGACCGGCCCCGCGATGGGATCCGGATCGCCGGGAGTTCCCCGCATCGCGGCTCATCGCGCCACCGCCGCTCCGCCGCGGCCGCGCAACCACGCGGCACCGTCCATCGCGGGTTTTCCGGCCGGCTGCACGCGCACCAGTTCGAGCGCGCCGTCGGCGAGCTCCACTACCGCGGTGCCGGCGCGCAGGCCGATCGACCCGACGGCCGCGTCTGCGCGGTCGTCCGAAACGAGGTCCGAGCCGTGCGCAGCCCGCACCTCGAGGAGCTTCACGGGCTGCTCGTCCACGAGCACAAACGCGCCCGGTTCCGGCGTCACCCCCGCCCAGTGGGCGAGCACCGCAGCGGCCGATGCCGAGAGATCGAGTCGCCCGTCCTCTCGACCCAGCTTGTGCGCGTAGGTGGCCTCACCCTGCTGCGGCACCCCAACGAGCGAGCCGTCCGCGAGCCCGGCCACGGCGCGCAGCAGTGCGTCCGTGCCCGATGCGGCGAGCGCCGTGAGCGCCGCCCCGGCCGGTGTGCCCGGTGCCACGTCGGAGGCGTCGCGGGTGATCACATCGCCCGCGTCGAGCGCCTCCACGAGTCGGAACACGGTCACACCGAGCCGCTGCTCCCCCGCCTGCAGGGCCCGCTGCACGGGCGCGGCCCCCCGCCAGCGCGGCAGCTCGGAGAAGTGCAGATTGATCCAGCCGTGCTCGGGCAGCGATAGGAGGGGCTCGCGCACCAGTCCGCCGTACGCGACGATCACGCCGAGATCGGGGTTCCGCGCCGCGGTCCACGCGGTGGCCTCCTCGGCGAGCCGGTTGGCGCGCAGCACGGGCAGTCCCAGCTCCTCCGCCGCGACCGCGACGGGTGAGGGCGTGAGGATCCGCTTTCGTCCGAGTGGGGCGTCCTCGCGGGTGATGACCCCCACGATCTCGTGTCCGGCGGCGTGCAGGGCCCGCAGACTGGGCACGGCGAACTCGGGGGTTCCGGCAAAGACGATCCGCATCCCTCCATTCTCGCAGCTTTCCCCGGGGCGCGCGGCACCTGCTACACTCCCGAACATGCAGATGACGCATCAGTGGTGGACCGCCTGAGGGCGGTTCCCCGTACGCATCTGCATACTCCCCACACCGCCTTCCCCGAGGGCGGTGTTTGTGTCTTCGGGGGAGCTGACACTCGCAGAGGATCCCGCCCATGACCGCAACACTCCCCCACTCGCTGTACCGCGCAGACGCATCCGGCCGCTTCGGCGAGTTCGGCGGCGCCGAACTGCCACCTCCGCTCGTCGCACCCATCGCCGAGGTCGCGGCCGCGTACGCCGAGGCGTCCCAGGATCCAGCGTTCCAGGATCAGCTCCAATCGCTGCTGGCGCGCTACGTCGGCCGGCCCTCCCTGCTCTACTTCGCCGAGAACCTCACCCGTCACCTCGGAGGCGCGAAGATCTACCTGAAGCGGGAGGATCTCAATCACACCGGGGCGCACAAGATCAACCACTGCCTGGGTGAGGCGCTGCTCGCCAAGCGCATGGGCAAGACGAAGCTCATCGCCGAGACGGGTGCCGGCCAGCACGGCGTGGCGCTCGCCACGGCCGCGGCGCTCGTCGGTCTGGAGTGCGAGATCCACATGGGTGCGATCGATGTCGCCAAGCAGCACCCCAATGTCGTGCGGATGGAACTGCTCGGCGCGACGGTCGTGCCCGTCGAGGCGGGCGGCCGCTCGCTGAAGGAGGCGGTGGACTCGGCGTTCGGCGTGTACGCCGCGGCGCCCGACGAGTATTTCTTCGCCATCGGATCCGTCGTCGGTCCCCACCCCTACCCCTCCATGGTGCGCGACTTCCAGTCGGTCGTCGGTCGGGAGGCTCGCGCCCAGATCCTCGCCGAGGAGGGACGGCTGCCCGACGCGCTCGTCGCCGCGGTCGGTGGCGGCTCGAACGCGCTCGGGCTCTTCGACGCGTTCCTGGAGGACGACGACGTCCGGATCATCGGCGTCGAGCCCGCCGGTGAGGGGCTCGACGGGGATCGGCACGCGGCGACGATGACCCTCGGCACGCCCGGCACCCTGCACGGCATGCGCACCAAGGTGCTGCAGGACGCCGACGGCGAGCCCTCGGCCGTGCACTCCATCGCGTCCGGGATCGACTACCCCGGCGTGGGACCGCAGCACGCGCACCTCGAGCAGATCGGTCGCGTCGAGTACGTCACCGCGACCGACGCGGAGACGCTCGATGCCTTCCAACTCCTCACCCGGCAGGAGGGCATCATCCCGGCGCTCGAGTCGGCGCACGCGGTCGCGCACGTCGTGGAGCTCGCTCCGACGCTGCCGGGCGACGCGATCATCATCGCGAATCTGTCGGGCCGCGGGGATAAGGACGTCGACTTCGTCGCCGATCGGCTGCGCGCCGCCGAGTGACGATCGCGGGCCGAGGCGGATCGCCGTCTCGGCTCAGCCGTCGAACACGCCGCGATCGTCGAAGCGGAGCCGCAGGGCCTCCGGCCGCGCCCGGCCGGGGGCCCTGCCTCGGGTGCGCGCGCTGGAGCCCGCGGCGTCGGCGACCAGCGCACCGCGCAGCCGCTTCGCGACCTCGGCCCCGTGCCCGTAGTCGAAACGCACGATCGCCCGGACGATGCCCACCGCAGCGACCCCTCGGGCCGATCCCGGTCCCCCGGAACCCGCACCGGACGGCTGCGGCACGGCGGTCGGGCCGAGGTGGTCCACGCCGGGCAGATCGGCGATCGTCTGCAGCGCCCGATCGACCTCCTCGGGCCCCCCGCTCACACTCGCCACCCGCACCGCCGGCGGGTACCGGAGGGCGTGCCGATCCCGGAGCTCACCGCGCAGCCATTCATCGACGCGTCCCGTCACGAATGCCGTCACGACCGGGCCGCCGCCGGATGCCATGAGACAGAGGCCGTCGGGTGCGGCGAGTGCGGCGGCGTTCTCCCACCACCGCAGGCAGTCCTCTCCTGCGCGCAGCGTCTCGATCCCGAGCAGTCGCTCCGCGTCGAGCAGCACAACGGCGCGGTAGCCGCCGGCGGCGAGCGGTTCCGCCCCGCGCGTGGCGACCACGAGCGCCGGGCGGGCATCGACCTGCTCCCGGGGGTGCTCCCCGTCGCTCAGGATCACGCGGACCCCCGAGAACTGCCGCTCGAACTGCTCCACGGTGCGCGCCGACCCCATGCCGCGCTCCTGCAGACGGGCGCTCCCGCACTCGGAGCAGCGCCAGTCGTGGGCGACCGCGCCGCACCACCGACAGGACGCGCGGCCGACGACCTTGAACCCGATGGGGCCCCGGCACGTGCCGCACCGGGCGAGATCACCGCAGTCGCCGCAGACCGCGACGGGCGCGTAGCCCGGGGTGGCCACCTGCACGAGCACGGGGCCGGTCTTCAGCCCCTCTCGGATCGTCTGCGCCGCGAACTCCGGTACCCGCCCAGCAAACGCGTCGGGGGCGCGGGCGGCGTCGGCGTGGAAGACCCGGGTGCGGCGCGGCAGGTGGGTCTGCGCGAGCACGTAGCCGAGGTCGACGAGCCGCTGCACCTCCGCGCTGCGCACGTGTCCGGCGAAGAAGAGGCCTGCACCCGACTGCTCCGCGCGGATCAGCGCGGCGTCGCGCGCGTGCGCATAGGGGGTCAGCGGCTCCGACAGCACGGGATCGCCGTCGTCCCAGATCAGGATCGCGCCGAGGTCGTGCGCGGGAGCGTAGACCGCGGACCGGTTGCCCAGGATGATCCGCGGCGCCGGGTCGAGCGCCCGGAGGAAGGCGGCGTAGCGTTCCGCGTTCGACTGCCGGGAATCGACGCGCACGATCTCCGCGTGGCCGAGCGCGGCGAGGGCGTCGCGCAGCTGGTCGAGATCGCGGTAATCGGGGGTGATGAGGATCGCGCTCCGGCCCCGGCGGAAGACCTCCAGGGCGACCCGCGCGACCTGCGCGGCCCAACCGCCGACCCACTCCCCGGTGTGCAGCCGCTCGGGTCCGTGCGACGCGAGGTGCGAGAGCCGGGCGCCGTCCGTGAGCTGCGCCGCGATCCCGGACTCCGCGGTCGGTTCGGGATCGGCGGGGCGGTCCGTGGGCGCCTCCGGCTCGGCCGATCCACCGTCTGCAGCCTGCTCCGCTCCCTCGGCCTGTTCTGCTCCCTCGGCCTGCTCTGCTCCCTCGGCCTGCTCTGCTCCCTCGGCCTGCTCAGCCAGCGCGGCGAGGTGCTTCTTCTCGACGCGGACCTGGCGGGTGGGGATCGCGAGGCGGAGGATGTCTCCCGCGGATCCGCCCGCGCGGTCGGCGACCGCGCGGGCCAGCGCCCACACCTCGGGGGTGAGCTGCGGCACCTCGGAGACCACGTCCGCGATCGCGGACAGGTTGCCCCCGAACTCGCTGCGCTCGACGAAGCCGATGATGTACCCGAACGTCTTGCGGTCCTTCGAGCGGAACGGCACGCGAACCCGCTGACCGACGCGCACGACGTCCGCGAGCTCCGGCGGCACCGCGTAGTCGAAGAGGTGATCGAGCTGCGGCAGGGCGGAGTCGAGCAGGATCTGGGCCACCGTCCGCCCGGCCGCGGGTTCCGCCCGCTCGATCGCGTTCGAGGAGCTCACGGCGGCCTAGAGGCCGGCGGCGGCGCGCAGCTGCTCGACGCGGGGGGTCGCCTCCCAGGTGAACTCCGGCAGCTCGCGCCCGAAGTGGCCGTAGGCGCTCGTCTTGGCGTAGATCGGCCGCAGGAGCCCGAGATCACGGATGATCGCGAGCGGCCGCAGGTCGAAGACCTCGCGCACCGCCGCCTCGATCCGCTCGCGCGGCACGGTTTCGGTGCCGAACGTCTCGACGTACAGGCCCACCGGGTGCGCACGGCCGATCGCGTAAGCGACCTGCAGCTCCGCGCGGCGCGCGAGCCCGGCGCGGACGACGTGCTTCGCGACCCAGCGCATCGCGTACGCGGCGGAGCGGTCGACCTTCGACGGATCCTTGCCGCTGAAGGCACCGCCGCCATGACGGCTCGCGCCGCCGTACGTGTCGATGATGATCTTGCGGCCCGTGAGCCCGGCGTCGCCCATGGGGCCACCGATCACAAACGGCCCCGCGGGGTTGATGAAGAACTCGGCGGCGTCGCTGGCCAGCTCGACCCGCTCGAGCACGGGCCGGATGACCTCGCGCGCCACCGCCTCCTGGAGCGCGGCCTGCGAGATGCTCGGCTGATGCTGCGTCGAGACGACCACCGCCTCGACGGACGCGGCGCGGTCGCCGTCGTACCCGATGGTGACCTGGGTCTTGCCATCGGGGCGAAGCTCCGGCAGCACGCCGCTCTTGCGCACCTCGGTGAGCCGCTCGGCGAGCCGGTGCGCGATCCAGCTCGGCAGCGGGTGCAGCTCGGGGGTCTCGTCGGTCGCGAAGCCGAACATGATGCCCTGGTCACCCGCGCCCTGCCGGCTGAGATCGTCATCGGCGTCGCCCTGCGCGCCGGTGCGCTGCTCGAGCGACGTGTCGACGCCGCTCGCGATGTCCGGGGACTGCTGGCCGATCGACACGGAGACGCCGCACGACGACCCGTCGAAGCCCATGTCGGAGTGGACGTATCCGATCTCCCGCACGGCGTCGCGGACGATCTGCGGGATCTCGACGTACCCGCTGGTGGAGACCTCACCGGCAACGTGGACGAGACCCGTCGTCACGAGAGTCTCCACGGCGACGCGCGCGCCCGGATCCTGCTCGAGCATCGCATCGAGGATGGAGTCCGAGATGCGGTCGCAGATCTTGTCGGGGTGCCCCTCGGTGACGGACTCTGAGGTGAACTGGCGCAGCGACACATTGCTCCTAGCGCGTTGAAGACGAGTGGGATCGACGGGCGTCGACCGGACCAACGCCGATGGCGCCGGATTCCCTCCAGGGTATCCGACGCCACCGACAGTGCTGCGCGTGCAGCGAAAGGTTACGTGCGCGCTACTCGGCGCGCTTCGTCATCGTGAGCTTGCCCTCGACGACCTCGTGCAGCGCAATCGACAGCGGCTTGTCGTCGACCGACGAGTCCACGAGCGGGCCCACGTTGTCGAACAGGTTCCCGTCGTGCAGATCCGTGTAGTAGTCGTTGATCTGACGCGCACGCTGGGATGCGAAGACGACCAGCGCGTACTTCGAATCCACCTTCGCGAGCAGCTCGTCGATGGGCGGGTCGATGATCCCGTTGACATTGGCCATGAAAACACTCCTCTGGTAGACCTCACTATCTTACCCGAGGTTTCTGGGCGGCGCAGCCGGGGGCCGCCGGGCCCACTCGGGCGCGGACGCCGCGGGATCAGCCGAGCAACGAGCGCACCACGACGTGGCCGCGGGTCGAGCTCAGGCGCGTCCAGGTCAGCGACCTCGACAGGCGCACCGGTTCGTCGTCGCGCAGGAACCCCAGCGCCTCCCCCGCGAAGGCGGCCGCGGCGGGGAGGCCGGGAGCGATCTCGCTCCCCCAGACGGCGGCGCGGACCTGGTGGACCACCAATTCTCCGGGATTCTCGGGGAGCGCGTCGGCGACGCGGCCGATGCCCTCGGCGGCGACCCGGGCCAGCGAGGCGCCGTCGATCGAGCCCGCGGGCTCCCATCCCGACACGGGCGGCAGCACCCCGGACCACGCGGCGAGGGCCGTGACGTCGGGCAGTTCCAGCGACCGGCCGATGATCCCGAGCCGCGCGATGCGATCCAGCAGCGCTCGCGCCTGCACGGTCGTATCGACCGGTTCGAGCGGCTCCTCGGAGAGCGCGAACGCCCGCATCACGAGCACCACGGGGACGGGATCGGTGATCCCGCGCGGCGCCTGGGTGCAGCCGTAGACAGCGAAGGAGGATCCGCGGCTCACGACGCGCACCTCGTCCTGCCCGACGCGCAGCAGGCGTTCGAGGAAGATCCGGAGGTCGTCTCGCGATGCGGCATCGGCGAGGGGAAGAGTGGCAGCCATCACCCACAAGCCTAGTCGCGGATGGGGTGGCCGATAGGCTGGGAGCGACCCTACCCGCCGATCCTCGGAGGACCCATGACTGCCGCTTCAGACCTCGTCGCGATGCTCTCGGTGATCGACTCGGGGGCGCGCACCAGCGATGACATCCTCACCGGGCACTCGCACCCCACCCCGCACGGCCGCTCCTTCGGCGGTCAGGTCGTCGGACAGGCGATCGTCGCCGCCGGCACCACGGTGCCGGAGGATCGCCTGATCCACTCGATGCACGGTTACTTCCTGCGTCCCGGGTCGAGCTCCGAGCGCATGACGTTCGAGGTCGCCCGGCTGCACGACGGCCGATCGTTCTCGACGCGACGGGCGCAGGCGTACCAGAACGGCACCGTGCTGATGTCCATGATCGCCTCATTCCAGGGCTCCGAGGACGGAGCGGAGCACCAGGAGCGCATCGATCTGACCGGGGTGCCGGTACCGGAGGATCTGCCGACGGTGTGGGAGAAGTACGGTCACCTCGCGGACGTGGGCCGCGCCTCGTGGGTCTTGAACCGGCCGTTCGACATGCGCTACGTCGAGTCGGACATCGTGCTCGCCGTGGCGGAGCGGACGAGCCGGCAGCGCCTGTGGCTGCGCGCACGTGACACGCTGCCCGACACGGCGATGCTGCACGCCGCGGCGCTGGCCTTCGCGAGCGACTACGTGCTCATGGAACCGGTGCTGCGCCGGCACGGGGTGCCGTGGGCCACACCCGGCCTGAGCAGCGCGAGCCTCGATCACGCCATGTGGTTCCACCGTCCGTTCCGCGCCGATGACTGGTTGCTGTACGAGCTCGACTCGCCCACTTCGCAGGGGGGCCGCGGACTCGCGCACGGCCGGTTCTACACGCGCGACGGGGCGCTCGTCGCGAGTGTGACGCAGGAGAGCATGCTGCGCTTCCCGGCCGCCGACTGAGCGTTCGCTACCCGCGCCGCAACCGGAGCGGCGCGTCCGTCCATGGCTCGACGGCGGCGCGCGCCTCGGGGGTGAGTCGCATCGGCGCGAGCGCCACCCCGTCGACGATCACCACGGTGGTGATCGCGCGGGCGACGACGCGCCGTTCCGACGCCGCGAGATCCACGATCTCGGTGTGGAGCTCGAGGCTCGATCCGCCGAGCCGACCGATCCACAGCTCCACCTCGATCGGGGTGTCGCCGTACTCGAGCACGCCGAGGAATTCGATCTGCTGGCTCGCGACCAGCATCTTGAGCCCGTCGGGGGTGTCGCCTCGGAAGTGCCCCTCCATGCCCGTGCGCTGCCGGGCCGTGCCGCGCCAGAACACGCGTACGCGCGCCTCCTCGAGGTAGCGCGCGTACGCGACGTTGTTCACGTGCCCGTAGGCGTCCTGGTCACCCCAGCGGAGCTGGAGATCGACGTGCACACGTGCCACAGGGTCAGTCTCTGGTGAGCTTGCGGTACGTGACCCGCGACGGCTTCGCCGCGTCGGCCCCGAGGCGCTCGATCTTGTTGGCCTCGTACGCCTCGAAGTTGCCCTCGAACCAGTGCCAGTTGGCGGGCTGCTCCTCGGTGCCCTCGTACGCGAGGATGTGGGTCGCGATGCGATCCAGGAACCACCGGTCGTGGGTGATGACCACGGCGCAGCCCGGGAACTCGAGCAGCGCGTTCTCCAGGCTCGACAGCGTCTCGACGTCGAGGTCGTTCGTCGGCTCGTCGAGCAGCAGCAGATTGCCGCCCTGCTTCAGCGTGAGCGCGAGGTTCAGTCGGTTGCGCTCACCACCGGAGAGCACACCCGCAGGCTTCTGCTGATCCGGCCCCTTGAACCCGAACGTCGACACGTAGGCGCGCGACGGAATCTCGACGTTGCCGACCTTCATGTAGTCGAGGCCCTCCGAGACGACCTCCCACACGGTCTTCTTCGGGTCGATGCCGCCACGGGTCTGGTCGACGTAGCTGAGCTTGACCGTCTCGCCGATCTTGAGCTCGCCGCCATCGAGCGGCTCGACGCCGACGATGGTCTTGAAGAGGGTCGTCTTCCCCACGCCGTTCGGGCCGATGATGCCGACGATGCCGTTGCGCGGCAGCGTGAACGAGAGCCCGTCGATGAGAGTGCGTCCGTCGAAGCCCTTGTGCAGATCCTTCGCCTCGAGCACCAGGTTGCCGAGACGCGGACCGGCCGGGATCTGGATCTCCTCGAAGTCCAGCTTCCGCGTGCGCTCCGCCTCGGCCGCCATCTCCTCGTAGCGGGCCAGACGCGCCTTCGACTTCGCCTGACGGCCCTTCGTGTTCGAGCGCACCCACTCCAGCTCGTCCTTCAGACGGCGCTCGAGCTTCTGATCCTTCTTGCCCTGCACCTCGAGACGTGCGGCCTTCTGCTCCAGGTAGGTGGAGTAGTTGCCCTCGTAGGGGTAGAGGCGACCGCGGTCGACCTCGCAGATCCAGGTGGCCACGTGATCCAGGAAGTACCGGTCGTGGGTGACGGCCATGACGGCGCCCGGGTACTTGGAGAGGTGCTGCTCGAGCCAGAGCACGCTCTCGGCGTCGAGGTGGTTGGTGGGCTCGTCGAGGAGCAGCAGATCGGGCTTCTCGAGCAGGAGCTTGCAGAGCGCCACGCGGCGCTTCTCGCCGCCCGAGAGGTGCTTGACGATCGCGTCGGAGGGCGGGCAGCGGAGCGCGTCCATCGCCTGCTCCAGCTGGTTGTCGAGGTCCCAGCCGTCGACGTGGTCGATCGCCTCTTGGAGCTCGCCCATCTCGGGCAGCAGTGTGTCGTAGTCCGCGTCGGGGTTCGCCATCTCTGCGGAGATCTCGTTGAACCGGTCGAGCTTGCCCTTGATGCCGGCGACGCCCTGCTGGACGTTCTCGAGCACGGTTGCGTCCTCGTCGAGCTCGGGCTCCTGCATGAGGATGCCCACGCTGTAGCCCGGGGTCAGGATCGCGTCGCCGTTCGACGGGGTGTCGAGCCCCGCCATGATCTTCAGGATCGTCGACTTTCCGGCACCGTTCGGGCCGACCACACCGATCTTCGCGCCCGGCAGGAACGCCATGGTCACGTTGTCGAGGATCACCTTGTCGCCGTGCGCCTTGCGCGCGCGAACCATCTGATAAATGTACTCAGCCATATAAATTCCGGGGTTGCCCCGAACTCCCTGCGTGAACGTGGATTGAAACGGATCCCCACCATTCTAGGCGGGCCGGGCGCACCCGGTGGCTACCAGTCGACGGCCCGGGTGGTGCCGATGAGGCAGATGTCGCCCGCCGGGCCGACGGCGGGTTCGACGGCGGTGACGAAACCGCGATCGGCCGTCACGAGCTGTCCGATGAGGCACTCCGCACCGACCCGCACGGAGACGAAGATGTTGTCGGCCACGAGCCCGGTCTTCGTCTCGTCGAAGCTGAACTGGATCATGGTCGGGTCGAAGCCGCCGTCGATCACGGCCTGCGCGACGGGCTGGCCGGTGATCGGCGACTCGCTCGCGGCGTAGCCGCGGATGAGCTCGGTGAAGTACGGGAGGTTCTCCTCCGCCGAACCGCCCGGGACGAACTCGGGAGCGACCTCGGGGACCGGCTGCGACGTGCGCTTCGGCGTTTCGGGGGTGGGTCCCTCCAGGATCGCGCAGCCCGCGAGCAGCGGAGCGGTCAGTGCGAGCGCCAGTGCGGCGCGGATGAGTCGTCGGCCCGGAGCGAGTGCAGTCACGCGGCAAGTCTACGCATCGATCCGGCGTGATCGCTGAGCGGGCGCGGTGCGCTCGTTGTGCGGGCGTGGTGCGGGCGTGGTGCGCTCGCCAGGCGGTTCCTGCACCTCACGCGGACCGATCCAGGCATTTCCGACCGCATGAGGTGCAGGGTCCGCGTGCGGTGCCGTCCACTGCCTTTCACGCCTCCTCGCGCGCGTCGGCGGCCAGGACAGGTGCGTTGGGCGCACGGCCTCGCGCGAGATTCTTCGCTCCCGTCGGCACGTCTCGCAGCTGGCGGTGCCAGTTCTCCACAGAACCGGGCATCCCCCGCTGCACCGTGCCGTGCGCCGCCACGATGGTCTCGAGGGGATGGTCCGGAACCGGCACGGCACGGGCCATCTCCTCGCCACCGCGCACGTCGCAGATGTGCGCGTCGCACCGCCACCCACGTCCCATCGACCGAGGAGCCACCATGTCCATTCATTTTTCCGCCGTCGGCACGATCGCAACAGCGCCGAAACTCTCGACGTCGGAGCACCGCGCGGCGTTCTGCACGTTCCGAATCGCCTGCAACGACCGGCGCTACGACCGGGAGCAGGGCAAGTGGATCGACGGCGACACGAACTGGCTCACCATCAACGCCTTCCGCAGCCTGGCGCTGCACGCCGCCGAGTCCTTCGCGAAGGGCGACCGGGTGATCGTGCACGGCCGTCTGCGCGTCAAGCAGTGGGAGTCCGGGGAGAAGTCTGGGGTCGCCGTTGAAGTCGACGCCGACGCGCTCGGTCACGACTTGCGCTGGGGCGTGTCGCAGTTTACGAAACGCGCCGGCGCGGCGGGGTCCGAGACCGCTCCGGCCCCTTCGGCGGAGTCGACCACCGAGGGATCGAACCGACCTCCCGTCGAAGCCGGTTCACAGGCGCACTGGCTCGCTCCCGCGGCACCGGATCCGGAGGCAGGCGCGGGCGCGGCACGGAGCGCGGACCCATCGTCCAGCGCCGATCAGTCGTCGTCCGCCGGTGACGCTGCGGCACCCAATCAGGGCGACGGATTCACCCCCACGCTCGCCGCAGCATGAGCGATCGGCAGGCACCGCAACGCCGGGGCTCGCCGTGTCGTGAGCGGTGCGAGCGGTGCGAGCGGCAGGCTCAGCGTCAGTCGCGCAGGTACTCGCCGAACGTCGCGCGGATCTTGCTCACCTTCGGGGCCGCGACCGCGAGGCAGTAGCCCTGCGTGGGGTTCTTCGCGAAGAAGTCCTGGTGGTAGTCCTCAGCCGGGTACACGTCGCCCAGCGGTTCGATGGTCGTGACGATCGGGGCCGGCCACCACTCGCTCGCGCGGGCGATCGCCGCTTCGAAGACCTCGCGCTGCGCGGCGTCGGTCGGGAACATCGCGGAACGGTACTGGGTACCCACGTCGTTGCCCTGGCGATTGAGCTGGGTCGGGTCGTGCATCGTGAAGAAGGCGTCGAGGATCACCTGGGAGGGGATCACCGTGGGGTCGAAGGTCACCGCGACGGCCTCGGCGTGTCCGGTGCGCCCGGTGCAGACCTGCTCGTAGGTGGGCTCGACGGTCTCACCGCCGGTGTAGCAGGAGATGACCTCCACGACACCGCGCAGCGGGCGATAGGCGGCGTCCAGGCACCAGAAGCACCCTCCGGCCAGAACATAGGTCTCCGTCATCGTGCGCTCCTCCACCAGGTATCGGCCGGGGTGACCGGGTGCTGTCGTTTGTGCTCGCTCGTGAGATAGCGGTGCTCGAGTCGCTGCGCCGCGGCGTCCGGCAGTTCCTCTCCGCGGAGATACGCGTCGATCTCCGCGTAGCTCAGTCCGAGGCTCGACTCGTCCGTCTGACCGGGGTCTCCGTCGAGCAGATCCGCGGTCGGGGCCTTCTGCCACAACCGATCCGGCGCGTCGAGTTCCCGCAAGAGCGAGGCGCCCTGCCCCTTCGTCAGACCGGCGAGCGGCAGCACGTCCGCGGCGCCGTCGCCGAACTTCGTGAAAAAGCCGGTAATCGCCTCTGCGGCGTGATCCGTGCCGATGACGAGGAGACCGTGGTCCCCCGCGATCGTGTACTGCGCGATCATGCGCATGCGCGCTTTCACGTTGCCCTTGGTGAAGTCGGTCACCGGGTTGCCGAGGGCGGCGCCCACCTCCGCGACGAGCGCATCGACGCCGGAGGCGATGTCGACCGTCACCGTGCGATCCGGCCGGATGAATGAGAGTGCGAGCTGCGCATCGTCCTCGTCGCGCTGCACGGCGTAGGGCAGCCGCACCGCCACGAACTCGGCCTCGCGGCCCTCCGCGCGCAGGCGTTCGACGGCCAGCTGCGCGAGCCGACCGGCCAGCGACGAGTCCTGTCCGCCCGAGATCCCGAGCACGAACCCGCGCACACCCGGAACCGCGCGTGCGTAGTCCACGAGGAACGACACACGTCGCTCGACCTCGGCCGCGGCGTCGACCTCGGCGACGGATCCGAGTGCCTGGATGACCTTCTGCTGCAGCTCACTCATGTCTTCCACCCTACTCCGGCAGGGTTTCCCGGGAGTTACGCTCTGAGCGACTCTCCCACGAGTTCCTCAGACGACATCAGGCAGCGCGGCCCGAGCAACCCCTTGAGCTCGCCGAAGAGATCCGCCGTGATGCGCACCTGCTCCCGGAGCTCGAAGATCCGCACCGCCGTCGAGGTGAGCAGGTGCAGCCGCACCTCGCTGTCGCCCCGGTGCCGCTGCAGTGTCGACTTGAGCTCTTCCATCAGATCCTCGGTCGCCCGGGTGTCCGACAGGGAGAGCGTCAGCACGGTCGCGTCCTCCTGCACGGCCGCGTCGATCGGGCGGACGCCGTAGGCATGCATCGACATGCCGTCGTCGCGGGCGTTCATCTTGCCGCGCAGTGCGACGATCGAGTCGGGCTGCAGCAGCTGACCGAACTCCAGGTACGACTTGCCCATGAACAGCGCCTGCACCTCGCCGGTGAAATCCTCGAGGGTGACCATGCCGTAGAGGTTGCCGGATTTCGCCGTGCGATGCTGCACACTCGTGAGCAGCCCGGCGAACGTCACGATCTCGCCGTCGAAGCTCGGGCTCGCATCGGGGTTCGTGACCTGCTGGACCGTCGCGGACGCCTCCTTCGCCAGAGCCGACTCGAGACCGCGGAGCGGGTGGTCCGATACGTACAGCCCGAGCATCTCGCGCTCGAACGCGAGCTTGTCCTTTTTGGTCCACTCGGGGCGATCCGGAATCTGCGACACCGGGTCCGCCGCTCCCCCGTCGCCCGCGGCCTCGGCGAAGAGCGAGTCGAAGTCGAACCCGACGTTGCCGTTCTCGGCGTCGCGCTTGTCCTTGACCGCGCTCTCGATCGCGGGCTCATGGATCTCGACGAGCGCCCGACGCGTGCCGCCCAGCCCGTCGAACGCTCCGGCCTTCACGAGCGACTCGATCGTGCGCTTGTTGAGCGCCACGAGCGGCACCTTCTTCAGGAAGTCGTGGAAGCTCTCGAAGCTGCCCTTCTCCTCGCGCGCTCCGCGCACCGCCTCGACGACGTTCGCGCCGACGTTGCGGATCGCGCCGAGGCCGAAGCGGATGTCGTCCCCCACGGCGGAGAAGTTCGCGAAGGACTCGTTCACGGCCGGCGGTAGCACATTGATGCCCATGCGTCGGCACTCGTTCAGGTAGATCGCGAGCTTGTCCTTCGAGTCGCCGACGCTCGTGAGCAGGGCGGCCATGTACTCGGCCGGGTAGTGGGCCTTGAGATAGGCCGTCCAGTAGCTGATCACGCCGTACGCGGCTGAGTGGGCCTTGTTGAAGGCGTAGTCGGAGAAGGGCAGGAGGATGTCCCAGAGCGCCTTGATCGCGGCCTCGCCGAAGCCGTTGCCGGTCATGCCGTCGGAGAACCCCGCGTACTGCTTGTCGAGCTCTTCCTTCTTCTTCTTGCCCATCGCCCGGCGGAGGATGTCCGCCTGGCCGAGCGAGAAGCCGGCCACGCGCTGCGCGATCGACATCACCTGCTCCTGGTAGATGATGAGGCCGTAGGTCGTGTCGAGGATGTCCCGCAGGGGCTCCTCGAGCTGCGGGTGGATCGGCGTGATCGGCTGCAGCCCGTTCTTGCGGAGCGCGTAGTTCGTGTGGGAGTCGGCGCCCATCGGGCCCGGGCGGTACAGCGCGAGCACGGCGGAGATGTCCTCGAAGTTGTCCGGCTTCATGAGGCGCAGGAGCCCGCGCATCGGTCCGCCGTCGAGCTGGAATACGCCGAGGGTGTCGCCGCGGGCGAGCAGCTCGTACGACGCCGTGTCGTCGAGCTCCAGGCGCTCGAGGTCGAGCTCCTCGTTGCGGTTCAGCCGGATGTTCTCGAGCGCGTCGGAGATGATGGTGAGGTTGCGCAGCCCCAGGAAGTCCATCTTGATGAGGCCGAGGTTCTCGCAGGTCGGGTAGTCGAACTGCGTGACGATCTGGCCGTCCTGCTCGCGCTTCATGATCGGGATGATGTCGATGAGCGGATCGCTCGACATGATCACACCCGCGGCGTGCACACCCCACTGCCGCTTCAGGCCCTCGAGGCCGAGCGCCGTGTCGTAGACGGTCTTCGCCTCGGCATCCTCCGCGAGCACGGCGCGGAACTCCGCCGCCTCCTTGTAGCGCCCGTGGGACGGGTCGGTGATGCCCGAGAGCGGGATGTCCTTCGCCATCACGGCCGGGGGCATCGCCTTCGTGAGCTTCTCGCCCATGCCGAACGGGAAGCCGAGGACGCGCGACGCGTCCTTCAGCGCCTGCTTCGACTTGATCGTGCCGTAGGTGACGATCTGGGCGACGCGCTCGTCGCCGTACTTCTCCGTCACGTACTTGATGACCTCGCCGCGACGACGATCATCGAAGTCGACGTCGAAGTCGGGCATGGAGACGCGATCCGGGTTCAGGAAGCGCTCGAAGATCAGCCCGTGCTGCAGCGGGTCGAGGTCGGTGATGCGCATCGCGTAAGCCGCCATGGATCCCGCACCGGATCCACGGCCGGGCCCCACGCGGATCCCGTTGTCCTTGGACCAGTTGATGAAGTCGGCGACGACGAGGAAGTAGCCGGGGAAGCCCATCTGGGTGATGACGCCGGTCTCGTACTCGGCCTGCTTGCGCACGGCATCCGGGATGCCCTGCGGGTAGCGGTACTCGAGGCCGCGCTCGACCTCCTTGACGAACCAGCTCTCCTCCGTCTCACCGGCGGGCACCGGGAAGCGCGGCATGTAGTTGGCGGCGGTGTTGAATTCGGACTCGCAGCGCTCGGCGATGAGCAGCGTGTTATCGCAGGCCTCGGGCAGTTCCCGGAAGATGTGTCGCATCTCGGCGGCCGACTTCAAGTAGTAGCCGCTGCCGCTGAACTGGAACCGATTCGGATCGTCGAGCCGGGATCCCGACTGGACGCACAGCAGCGCGGAGTGCGCGTCGGCATCCGACTCGTGCACGTAGTGCAGGTCGTTCGTCGCGACGAGCGGGATCTTCAGGTCGCGCGCGATATCGATGAGATCCTTCTTCACGCGGCGCTCGATGTCGAGACCGTGATCCATCAGCTCGCAGAAGAAGTTGTCCTTGCCGAAGAGATCCTGGAACTCGGCCGCGGCCTCCCGGGCCTCCTTCAGCTGCCCCAGGCGAATACGGGTCTGGATCTCGCCCGACGGGCACCCGGTCGTCGCGATGAGTCCCTTGCTGTACGTCTGCAGCAGCTCGCGGTCCATGCGGGGCTTGAAGTAGTACCCCTCGATCGAGGCCTTGCTCGACAGCCGGAAGAGGTTGTGCATGCCCTCGGTGCTCTCCGAGAGCAGGGTCATGTGCGTGTAGGCGCCGGCGCCCGAGACGTCGTCGCCGGCCCCGTCGCCCCAGCGGACGCGGGTGCGGTCGCTGCGGTGGGTGCCGGGGGTGACATATGCCTCGATGCCGATGATCGGCTTCACGCCCTCGTCTCGGGCCGTCTTCCAGAAGTCGAACGCCCCGAACGTGTTGCCGTGATCGGTCACCGCGATCGCGGGCATCTGCTGCTCGGCGGCCGCCTGGATGAGTGGTTTCACACGCGCGGCGCCATCGAGCATCGAGTACTCGCTGTGCACGTGGAGATGGACAAAGCCGTCGTTCTGCGCCAAGGATCACGCCCCTTTCACGGACGTCTCCAGGGTACCCTGCTTCAGCTCGACAGGACCTCGATGGCGTGCGCCAGATCGTCCGGGTAGCGGCTCTCGAACTGCACCGGTTCGCCCGTGCCCGGGTGCCGGAAGCCGAGCCGCATGGCGTGCAGCCACTGCCGCCCGAGGCCGAGGCGGGCCGACAGCGTCGGATCGGCGCCGTACATCGTGTCGCCGACGCACGGGTGGCGCTGCGCGGCCATGTGCACGCGGATCTGGTGCGTGCGCCCGGTCTCGAGCTCGATCTCCAGCAGCGTCGCGTACGGGAACGCCTCGAGCGTTTCGTAGTGGGTCACCGAGGGTTTGCCGTCGCGGGTGACCGCGAACTTCCACTCGTGTCCGGGGTGCCGACCGATGGGCCCCTCGATCGTGCCGGAGAACGGATCCGGGTGCCCCTGGACCACGGCGTGGTAGATCTTGTCGACCTCGCGCGCCTTGAACGCGCGCTTGAGTTCGCTGTAGGCCCGCTCGCTCTTCGCCACGGCCATCAGACCGCTCGTCCCAGCGTCGAGCCGGTGCACGATGCCCTGCCGCTCGGGCGGGCCGGAGGTCGCGATCCGGTACCCGGCGCCCGCGAGCGCCCCGAGCACGGTCGGGCCGTCCCAGCCCAGCGACGGGTGCGCGGCCACTCCGGCGGGTTTGTCGACGACGACGATGTCGTCATCGTCGTGCACGATCCCGAGCTCCGGGAGCTCGATCGGCACGATCTCGGGCCCCGTCTTCTCGACCCAGCTCACCTCGAGCCAGGCGCCCTCGGTCAACCGATCAGATTTGCCGAGCACCCGCCCGTCGAGGCTCACGCCCCCGGCCTGTGCCACTTCGGCGGCGAAGCTCCGGGAGAACCCGAGGAGCTTCGCGAGCGCCGCGTCGGCGCGCTCCCCGATCAGCCCGTCGGGCACGGGCAGGCTACGGTGCTCCATGCTCCTCCGATGCGGCAGGCTCCTCCGAGGCGGCCGCGGCGCGGGACGCCCGGGTCTCGCGCGGCGATCCGTCGACCGGCAGCCCGAGGAGGGTGATCGCGACGAACAGGATCATGCCGCCGACGATCGCCATGTCCGCGATGTTGTAGATGCCCTGGGGGAAGCCGAGCCACAGCCAGGGGGTGGAGATGAAGTCGATGACGTGGCCCACCGGGAATCCCGGTTCGCGCGTCAGTCGATCGGTCAGGTTGCCGAGCACCCCGCCGAGCAGGAGCCCCAGGAAGATCGACCAGGAGACCGAACGCAAGCGCCGGATCTGCCACAGGATCACCACCACGACCACCGCGGCGAGGATCGTGAAGATCCAGGTCGCCCCGCTCGCCATCGAGAACGCGGCCCCCGGATTGCGGACGAAGTGCCACTGCAGGAATTCGCCGAGCACCGGGACCGTCTCGCCCTCGGGGAGGTGGGTGACGACCCAGTTCTTGACGAGCTGATCCGCGGCGTAGATCAGGGCGGCGACGGCGAGCAGCACCAATGGAACCAGCCGGCGCCGCGAGGGCGCCGGCTGGTCCATGTGGCCCGACGAGTCGGGAGTGTCGTTCACGCTCCCGACTACTGCAGGCCGTCAGGGGCGCCGGACGGCTCCGGGGATCCGTCGAGGCCGCGCAGCTGCGACTGGATGTAGGAGCGCAGCGTGCCCCGGTACTCGCTCTCGAACTGGCGGAGATCCTTGATCTTGAACTGCAGGTCGCTGCGCTCCTCGCCCAGCACCTTGAGCTCCTCGGCGCGCTGCTTCTGCGCCTCCTCGACGAGCTGCTTCGCGGTGAGCTCCGCGTCCTCGACCATCTGGTCGCGCTTGGCCTCGGCCTCGCTGATGAGCTTGTCGCGCGTCGCTTCGCCCTCGTGCACGTGCTTGTCGTGCAGCTCGAGTGCGAGCTGCAGCATGGCGCTCGACTTGACGGCGTCCGGCTGCGGCGAGTGGACCTCGGCGGCCGCAGGCGCCGCTGCCTGAACGACCGGAGCGGAGGGCGCGGGCGCCTCGACGACGATGGTCTGCTCCGACACCGCGGTCTCCTCAGCACCGCCTCGCGCCTCGCAGGCGGCGAGCTTCGCCGTCAGATCCTCGATCTGCGTGTTCAGCTCGGCCTTCTCCTGCTCGTGCAGGCGCAGCACCTCGACGATGGAGTCGAGGAAATCATCGACCTGGTCGAGATCGTAGCCGTCGCGGAACTTGGTGATCGTGAACTTCTGATTCACGACGTCTTCAGGAGTCAGGGCCATCGTTACGTCTCTTTCGATTCGGGACCACTGCCGTGGTCGCAGTCAACGCTAGCAAAGAATGCTTCATTCTCGCAGGGCGGAGGCCGTCAGGGCGGGATTTCGCCCCGCGCGGCTACCACCAGCCGGGAATGATTGCGAGCAGGATCCAGCAGGACAGCATGGTGAGGAGCCAGCCGAGGTCGAGGGAGATCTGCCCGAGGCGGATCGGCGGCAGGACTCGACGGAACATCCGGATCGGAGGATCGGTGATGCTGTAGACGAGCTCGACCAGCACCGCCAGGGGCCCACGCGGCCGGAACCGGGGGTTGAGCACCAGCACCCAATCGAGCACGAACCGCACCCAGAGGACGAAGATGTAGATCCGGAGGGCGACTCGAAGAATCGTTCCGAGCGTGAGTACGATCTCCACGGGTTACGCGGAGGGGGTGACGAAGAAAGACCCGCTGTCGTTCGTCGTCGACTCGTCGCTGCCGGTCTCGATGTGCTCCGGCGAGAGCAGGAAGACCTTGCTCGTGACCCGCTCGATGCGACCGTGCAGACCCATCGTGAGGCCGCTGGCGAAATCGATGAGGCGCTTGGCGTCGGCCTCGTTCATACGCGAGAGGTTGATGATCACGGGCACGCCGTCGCGGAAGCTCTCGGCGATGACCTTGGCGTCGCGGTACTCGGAGGGGTGGACGGTGAGGATCTCGTTCATCGCCTGCGCCACCGGGGGCTTCGTCGGGGTCACACGGCGCAGCGGCGTGACGGCGGCGCGCTGGGGCGCCGGTCGAGCGGGTGTGGCCTTGGCGGCCGGCGCAGCGGTGCTCTGCGACGCGGCTGCCGAGGGAGCCGCGGACTGCTGCGCCGTCGCATTGTGGTCCTCGAGGTCTTCTTCGGCGAGACCCAGGAACACCATGGTCTTCTTCAGCGGATTGCTCATCTTCTCTCCCAACGGTGCGGTGCTTCGAGACTACCGGGGCTCCGGGCGATTCCCCGTGATTGCACTCCCAATGCGGAGGTGTGTCGCACCCGCCGCGATCGCTTCGACGTAGTCGTGCGTCATCCCAGCGGAGATCGCCGTCGCGGCGGGGTCGAGGGCGCGCAGACGCTCCGAGTACCCCGCGAGGCGCGCGAACGCCTCGGCCGCGGGCTCCTCGAGCGGCGCGACGGCCATGACCCCGCGCAGACGCAGCGTCGACGTCGCGAGCACCCGCTCGGCCAGCGCCTCGAGGCCCGCCGGAGCGACCCCACCGCGACCGGGATCTTCGGTGAGGTTGACCTGGAGGAAAGCGTCGATCGGCTCGGTCGTGGCCGGATCGAACTCCGAGTCGGCGAGCGCGTCGACGAGGCGTTCCCGGTCGATCGAGTGGATCGACCGCGCGTAGCGGGCGGCCTGGCGTGCCTTCTTCGTCTGCAGCTGACCGATGAAGTGCCAGTGCAGGTCGAGTGCGGCGAGCTCCTCGGCTTTCGCCTGCGCCTCTTGGTGCCGGTTCTCCCCGACGTCGCGCACGCCGAGCTCCGCGAGCGCGGACACGAGACTCGCGGGGTGGAACTTCGTCACCACGATGAGCGTGAGCTCATCCGCCGACCGCCCCGCGGCGCGCGCCGCATCCGCGATGCCCGCCTGGACGTCGTGGAGCCGCGCGGCCAGCGCGGGGTCGGTCACGGACTCGGTCGACACGCGCTACCGCAGGAACTCGGGGATGTCGAGATCGTCGTCGTCATCACCGTCGAATGCGGGATCGGGCAGCTGCGCCTCCACGGGCGGGTTCGAGAGCACCTCGCCGAACTGCCCGGTCGGGGGGTTCTGCGTACTCCCGGCGCTGTCGGAGCCGAACGCCGCGGCACCGAGCCCGGCGGCACCGATCCCGGCACCGGCGCGGGTCGGAGCAGCGACCTCGTCGATGCTCTCGATGTGGCTGCCGCGGCGGCCGCGCTCGGTCGTGACGGTCTGCGTCGACGGCTCCTCGTCGAATCCGGCGGCGATGACCGTCACCCGCACCTCGTCGCCGAGGGTGTCGTCGATCACCGTGCCGAAGATGATGTTGGCCTCGGGGTGCACCACGTCCTGCACGAGTGTCGAGGCCTCGTAGATCTCGCTGAGCGCCAGGTTCGAGGAGCCCTGGATCGACAGCAGCACGCCGTGCGCCCCCTCGACGGAGGCTTCGAGCAGCGGCGACGCGACGGCGAGTTCCGCGGCCTTGATGGCGCGATCCGCCCCTCGGGCGGATCCGATGCCCATGAGGGCCGCTCCCGCGCCCTGCATGACCGATTTCACGTCGGCGAAGTCGAGGTTGATGAGGCCGGGGGTGGTGATGAGATCGGTGATGCCGGAGACGCCGGCGAGCAGCACCTGATCGGCGGCGGCGAAGGCCTCGATCATGCTGATGCCGGGCTCGCTGATGTCGAGCAGTCGGTCGTTCGGCACGACGATGAGGGTGTCCACGGCGTCGCGGAGTGTGCTGACGCCGGCATCGGCCTGCGCCGCGCGACGCTTGCCCTCGAAGCTGAAGGGACGGGTCACGACGCCGATGGTCAGTGCACCGATGGACTTGGAGATCCGCGCGACGACCGGGGCCGCACCCGTGCCCGTGCCACCGCCCTCACCCGCGGTCACGAACACCATGTCGGCGCCGGCGAGCGCCTCCTCGATCTCCTCCGCGTGATCCTCCGCGGCGCGCCGCCCCACCTCGGGGTCGGCGCCCGCGCCGAGGCCGCGCGTGAGCTCGCGTCCGACGTCGAGCTTGACGTCGGCGTCGCTCAGCAGGAGGGCCTGCGCGTCGGTGTTCACCGCGATGAACTCGACCCCGCGCAACCCGAGCTCGATCATGCGATTCACGGCGTTGACACCACCGCCACCCACACCGACGACCTTGATCACCGCGAGGTAGTTCTGGTTTGTTGACACGTGGATCCTCCGCCCCCAACCTTCAACCTCTACCTGAAGTTAAAAGTTAGTATCGCCGTATACATTACCTGCCGACAAAGCTATGTCCCTCGCCCACCTCACTCGCGCAGACACGCCGAAAACTACCGGAAGACGGGCGCACCGGAGGAAGATACGTCGATCTGCTCGATCGCGCGATCGCCGAGGGCCGCCATCATCGAGGTGAGCACGACGGCTTTCCGTCGCGTCTCTTCAGCGTCGCCCCAGAGCACCTGGACCCCACTCGTGAGTCCCAGTGTCACGTCCTGCCCGCTCGACGCCACGACGGAGCCGACCTGAGCCCGGAGCTCGGCCGGCATGTCGCGCAGCACCCGGGCCGCAGCGGCGAACGCGTCCGAGGTCAGGTCGGTGATCCCGCCGGATGCGACGGGTACCCCTCCCACCGGCGCGTCCGCGGTCCCGAGCAGCACTCCCGCCGCGTCGTAGAGCACGAAGACGCCATCCTGCTCGATCGAGAGCACGGGGAGGCGCTCCTCGATCCGCACCGTGAGCGTGTCCGGCGGAATCAGCTCGATCGCGTAACGCTGGATCAGGGGGAAGGGCTCGAGTGCCCGGTGCACGTCGCCCTCGTTGACGAGCGCGAGGGGCACCCCGTCGAAGCGCGCCAGCGCCTGTTCGATGTCGGCGACGTTGACGCTCGTGGCACCGACGACCTGGACGTTCCGCACTGCCATCAGCGGGGTGAAGACCCCCGCGGCGACGAACACGACGAGCGCACCGACCGTGCCGAGCACGATGAACCAGTTGCGTCGGCGCCGCCGGGCCTCGACGGAGAACCGTCGGCGCTCGCGCCGCTCCTGCGCGCGGCGCTCCCGGCGCGCGGCGCGGACCCGGCGCTCCGCCAGTCGCACGGGATCAGGCTCGCGCTCGGAGCGGAGCCGCGCGAGGACCCCGCCCGACCGCCCGCCGGATCGCCCGTCCTCGGCCAGCTGCACGGTGTCGTAGGAATCCGACTCCGACTCCCGCGCGGCGCGCACCTCGCTGAGGTCGATGGTCTCGGCCTCGCCCGGAAGCGGGCTCGCCGGTGGTTCCGGATCGCTGGCACCGGATGCGGCGGCGCTCGGCGCAAAGGCTCCAGGCTCCGCGTCGTGCCACTCGGGTGGTCCCGAGTCCGCGGCGCGCGGCTCCCGCGGCGTCCGCTCCCAGAATCTCCGATCCCGGACCTTCCGTTCCCGGGCACCGGGGTGCTCGGGCTCAGGCGGCTCCTGAGCCCGGTCGAACCCGTTGGGGCGTTTCACTGACCCGCGGGCTCGAAGCGGTCGCGCAGCGCGGAGACGACCTGCGGGATGATCTGATACACCGTGCCGCAGCTCATGGTCACCATGACGTCACCGGGGCGCGCGAAGTCCGCGAGGTAGTCGGCTGCCCGCTGCCAGTCGTCCACGTACGCGACGCGCGAGGCGTCCTCGAAGTCGTTCGACACGAGCTCACCCGTGACGCCGGCGACCGGATCCTCCCGCGCACCGTCGACCGCGAGGACCACCGTGTGGTCGGCACCCCGCTCGAGCACCTCCGCGAACTCGCGGTGGAACAGACGCGTGCGGCTGAAGAGGTGCGGCTGATGGATCGCGATGAGGCGCCCCTCGCCGACCACGGCGCGCGCCGAGTCGAGCAGCGCCGCGACCTCGGTCGGGTGATGCGCGTAGTCGTCGTAGACCCGGACCCCTGCGACGTCGGCGTGGAACTCGAAGCGGCGCTTGGTGCCGCCGAACTGCGCGATCGCGGCGAGCGAAGCCGCGGCATCGAAGCCGAGCGCCGTCAGCACCGCCAGGGCGCCGACTGCGTTCACCGCGTTGTGGCGGCCGTAGACGCCGAGCTGAGCCTCGTACCGCTCCCCCGCGATCTCCGCTGCGAAGCGCACGGGGCCGGAGTCGTCGATGTCGACGAGCCGCACGTCGGCGTCCTCGGCTTCTCCGAACGTGCGGATCGCGACCGTGCTGCCGGTCTCACGGAGCGCCGCGAGCACCTCGAGCGCCCCGGGATCGTCGGCCGAGATCACGACCTGCTCGCGCGCCGCGCGCGCGAAGTCCACGAACGCCTGCATGAACGCCTCGCGCGAGCCGTAGAAGTCGAGGTGCTCGGGATCCACATTGGTGATGAGCGCCACGGCCGTGTCGTAGATGAGGAAGGACTTGTCGGATTCGTCGGCCTCGATCACAAACAGGTCGTCGGCGCCGGGTGCCGAGCTCACCCCCAGGGACTCGATGATCCCGCCGTTCACGAACGAGGGGTCGGCACCGAGACCGAGGAGGCCGGTGACGACCATGCCGGTGGAGGTGGTCTTGCCGTGCGCGCCCGCGACCGAGACCGTGCGCTTGCCGCGCGCGAGCCACGCCAGCGCCTGCGAGCGGTGCAGCACGGGCAGGCCCGTCGCGAGCGCGAGCTGGTACTCCGGATTGTCGGTCCAGAGCGCGCCCGTCACCACGAGCGCGGTGGCGTCGCCGACGTGGGCGGCGTCGTGCCCGATCGCGACCGGGATGCCGATCTCCTCGAGCGCGCGGGTCGAGTAGTTCGCACTGCGGTCGGAGCCCGTGACCGGCACGCCGGCCTGGTGCATCATGCGGGCGATCCCGCTCATGCCGGAGCCGCCGATGCCGACGAAGTGGACCCGTCCGAGGTGCTCCGGAACGTCCAGTTCGAGGTCGGGGTAGATCATCGGGGCTCCTTCTCGGTCATTGCTCGTCAAGGATAGCGCGCGGCACCTCGGAATCACGGACGCGGGCGGCCGCGCCGCGGGATGGGGGTCGCAGCGCCGCGGGTCGGTGGGCCCCGCGCCGCGGATCAGCGCGCGGCGCGCGCCTCGTGCACCAGGTCGAGCAGCCGCTCGGTGCCGTCGAGCGATCCCGCGCTCCGCGCGCGTCGGGACATCTCCGCGAGTCGCGCCTCGTCGCTGAGCAGCGGGATCAGCGTGCCGCGCACCCACTCCGGGGTCAGCGCCGCGTCCTCCACGAGGATCGCGCCCCCGGCGTCGACGACACTCGCGGCGTTGAAGCGCTGTTCGCCGTTGCCGTGCCCGTACGGCACCAGGATCGCCGGAACGCCGAGTCCCGCGAGTTCGCTCACCGTCGTCGATCCGGCGCGCGAGACGGCCAGGTCGCAGGCCGCAAAGGCCAGATCCATGCGGTCGCAATACGGGATCACGTGGTACCCGGCGACACCCGGATCCTCCACCTCCGTGAGTCCGCCCCAGACGTGCAGCACCTGCACCCCGGCACCGACGAGCTCGGCTGCGGCGCCGGAAATGCCCTGATTGATCGCACGAGCGCCGAGCGACCCCCCGGTCACGAGCAGGGTCGTGCGCTCGGGATCGAGCCCGAAGTGCTCCCGCGCCGACGTGCGAAGCGCAGCGCGGTCGAGGCCCGTGATCTCGGGCCGGAGCGGCATCCCGGTGACCCGTGCTCCGCGGATCGGGGTTCCGGGGAACGTGACGGCGACGTACTCGGTGCTCCGCGCGCCGAGTCGGTTCGCGAGGCCGGGTTTCGCGTTGGCCTCGTGGATCACGACCGGCACGCCCTCCGCCCGGGCCGCGCGGTAGGCCGGGGCCGCTGCGTACCCGCCGAAGCCGACGACGACGTCGATGCGCCGCTCGCGGATGCGCGCGCGGACCTCCCGCACCGCCCGGGCGAAGCGAGCCGGGAAGCGCAGGGCCGCGAGGTTCGGGCGACGCGGGAACGGCAGCCGCTCGATGAACGCGAGTTCGAAGCCCCGCTCGGGCACGAGCCGGGCCTCGAGCCCCTCCCGGGTGCCGAGCACCAGGATCTCAGCGTCCGGCTCCTCGGCGCGGATCAGGTCGGCGAGGGCGAGCAGCGGGTTGACGTGGCCCGCCGTGCCTCCGCCCGCCAGGAGATAGTTCGTCACCGTGCAGTCCTTCCGTCGGCGGCCGCGAGTTCGGCCTGGTAGTCGGAGCCGTCGCGGGCGATCGAGATGACCACCCCGAGCGCGAGCAGACAGGCGATCAGCGCCGTGCCGCCCGCGCTGATGAGCGGCAGCGGCACGCCGAGCACCGGCAGCACGCCGATCACGACCCCGATGTTCACGAAGGCCTGCCCGACGATCCAGACGAGGATGCCGCCCACCACGGCCTTGCCGAAGCGGTCGCGCGCGCGGGAGATCACCCGGAGCAGCACCGCCGCGAGGGCGATGAACAGGACGATCACGAGCAGCGCGCCGATCAGGCCGAGCTCCTCGCCGATGATCGCGAAGATGTAGTCGTTGTCGGCCGCGGGCAGCCAGGACCACTTGGCCTTGGATCCGCCGAGCCCCACCCCGAAGAGCCCGCCTCCGGCGAGCGCCCAGAGCCCGTGGAGGGGCTGCCAGCCGAGACCGCTGTAGTCGTCGTTGCCGGCCGCGTGGCCGAAGAGCCGAGCCATGCGGTTCGGGCTCGTGACCACGAAGAAGATGACGGCGAGCAGGCCGCCCAGGGCGACGACCCCGAGGGTCTTCCAGCTCACACCGCCGAAGTACATGGCCCCGAGCACCAGCGCGGCCATGATGAGCACGGTGCCGAGGTCGCGGCCGAGGAGCACGAGACCGAGCACGAGCACCGCACCGGGCACGACGACTGGCACGATCTCGTGCCGCATCTGCCCGAGGAGTGGCTCCTTCTTCAGCAGCACCGCGCCGATCCAGACGACCAGCGCGAGCTTCAGCGCCTCAGACGGCTGCGCGCCGAACCCGCCGATCTGGATCCAGTTCCGGTTGCCGTACACCTCGACTCCGAGGGGCGTGAACACGAGCAGCTGCAGCACGATGCCGAGGCCCAGCAGCGCCCACGACCAGCGCTTCCAGAACGACACGGGCATGGCGGCCGCCAGCAGCATGAGCGGCAGGCCGATGATCGCGAAGGTCGCCTGGCGCCAGAAGCCGCCGAAGAACCCCTGGTCGGCGACGTACGAGGTGATCGACGACGACGACAGCACCATGATGAGCCCGAACCCGACGAGCAGGAGGGTGATGGCGTACAGCGCCGCGACCGTGTGGTCGGACCCTGCCCGGAGCGCCGCCCCGAGCTGGATGCGCGATTGCCCGAGCGCGCCGCGCTCAGGCTCCGGCTGCCGCGGAGGGGTTGCCACCCGCGCCACCTCCGGGGAGTTGCTGCACGGCCGATTGGAAGCGGCGGCCGCGATCCGCGTAGTCGGTGAACTGGTCCATCGATGCGGCGGCCGGCGAGAGGAGCACGGTGTCGCCCGGGCGGGCGATGCGCGCGGCCGCTGCCACGGCCTCGTCCATCACGTCCGCGGGCGCCGCCTCGATCTCGATCACGGGACGCTCCCCCAGGTGGCGCGCCAGCGCGGCGACGACCTCGGCGCGATCGACGCCGATCACGATCGCCCCGCGGAGTCGATCCGCGTGGGTGCGCACGAGCTCGTCGATGTCGACACCCTTCAGGAGCCCGCCCACGATCCAGACGACGTCGCGCATCGCACGCAGGGACGCGTCGGCGGCGTGCGCGTTCGTCGCCTTCGAGTCGTCGATGTAGTGGACGCCGCCGACCTCGCCCACGCGCTGGGCGCGGTGCGGATCCGGGGTGAAGGTCAGGATCGCCCGCGCGACCGCGTCGGGCGCGACACCACGAGCGCGCGCGAGAGCGCTCGCGGCGAGCACGTTCTGCACCATATGCGGCGCCGCGAGGTCACGGTCGCGCAGCTCGTCGACCGTCACGAGCTCGTAGGCCTCGCTGCGACGCCCCTCGTGGAAACCGCGGTCGACGAGGATGCCCTCGACGACCCCGAAGCCGCTCGGGGGCGGGGTGTCGAGCCCGAAGCTGATGGCCCGGGCGCCCTCGACGACGTCCGCCTCCTCCACCATGCGCTCGGTCGCCGCGTCGGCCCGGTTGTAGACGCACGCCACCTGGGTGTGCTCGTAGACCTTCGCCTTGGCCCGGCGGTAGGCGTCGGCGCTGCCGTGCCAGTCGAGGTGGTCGTCGGCGATGTTGAGGCAGACGCTCGCGTAGGGCGAGATCTCGCCGAGGCGCTCGAGCTGGAAGCTCGACAGCTCGACCACGATCGTGTCGTAGCCCTGCGGATCGCGCAGCGCATCGAGGATCGGGATCCCGATGTTGCCGGCCGGGGTCGCACGGAGCCCGCCCGCGACGAGCATGTGCGCCGTCAGCTGCGTGGTCGTCGTCTTCCCGTTGGTGCCCGTGATGCAGATCCAGTCCGCGATGCGCGGGGTCTTGTCCCGCAGCCGCCAGCCGAGCTCGATATCCCCCCAGACGACGATGCCCTCCGCGATCGCCCACGCGGTGAGCGGGTGATCCGGGCGGTAGCCGGGCGACACGACGACGAGCTCCGGATCGAACACCCGCAGGTCGGTGAGCTGTCCGGCGGTGTCCTCGTCGCAGTAGCGCTCCGAGCCGATGACATCGAGCAGGTGCTCGCGATCGGGATCGGGCGCGCCCGCGATCACCCGGACCCGGGCGCCGAGCTCGACCAGGGTGTCGGCGACGGAGAACCCCGTCACCCCGAGCCCGAGCACCGCGACCCGGAGGTCCGTCCAGTCGTGGTGCCAACTCGTCAGCGCCAGTACCCGGTCCCGCGTCGTACCCACGTCGTCTCCCATCAGTTCTGCAGCAGCCATTCGCCGTAGAAGGCGCCGACCCCGGCGATCACGAACAGCGCCGCGATGATCCAGAACCGTACGACCACGGTCACCTCGGCCCACCCCTTGAGCTCGAAGTGGTGGTGGATCGGGCTCATGAGGAAGATGCGTTTGCCGCGAGTCACCTTGAAGTACGCGCGCTGCAGGATGACCGATCCCGACTCGATGATGAACAGGCCGCCGAGCAGGATGAGCAGGAGCTCCGTCTGCGTCAGAATCGCGAACGCCGCGATCGCACCGCCGAGGCCGAGCGAGCCCGTGTCGCCCATGTACACCTGGGCGGGGCTCGTGTTCCACCACAGGAAGCCGCCGAGACCGCCGAGGAACGCCGCCGCGACGACCGCGAGGTCCATCGGATCGCGCACCAGGTAGCAGCCGGCCTCGTAGGCCGTGTGGAAGCAGCTCTGCGAGGCCTGCCAGAACCCGATGATCAGGTAGGCGCCGAAGACGAGGATCGACGCGCCCCCCGCGAGCCCGTCGAGGCCGTCGGTCACGTTCACCGAGTTCGTGGTCGCGACGACGATGAAGATGATCCAGAGCACGAAGAGGCTGAACCCGAGGATCGCGCCGAGCGACATGAAATCGAACGGGAGATCGCGGAACAGCGAGACGTGCGTCGATGCGGGGGTGACCCCCTGCTCGTTCGGGAACCGCAGGGCGAGCACCGCGAAGACGATCGCGATGAGCACCTGGCCGGTGATCTTCGCCCAGCCGCCCAGCCCGAGCGACTGCTGCTTGCGGGTCTTCAGGAAGTCGTCGATGAACCCGACGGCACCGGCGCCGACGGCCATGAGGATCACCAGCAGCGCGGACGGCGTGGGGGTCTCGCCCATGATCGTCTTGCCGAGGAAGTAGGCGATCACGGCGCCCGAGATGAAGATCAGTCCGCCCATGGTGGGCGTGCCGCGCTTCGCGAAGTGCGACTCGGGGCCGTCCTCACGGATGAACTGGCCCCAGTGGAGCTTGCGGAAGCCCCGCACGAACAGCGGTGTGAGCAGCAGCGAGTAGAGCAGCGAAAAACCACCCGCGATGAGCAGTGAGATCATGCGAAGGCCTCTCCCAGTCGATCGCCGAGCAGGCGCAGGCCCGCGGCGTTCGACGATTTCACGAGTACGGTGTCGTTCGGCTGCAGCGTGCGCACGAGGTGGTCGAACGCGGCGTCCTGCTCCTCGAAGAAGACGCTCTCCCCGTCCCAGGAGCCCTCATTGATCGCGCTGATGTGGAGGTTGCGGGCCTCCTGCCCGACGACGACGAGTTCGGAGATGCCGAGACGGACCGCCTGCAGCCCGATCCGGCGGTGCTCCTCGATCGAGTACTCGCCCAGCTCGCTCATCGCGCCGAGCACGGCAACGGTGCGCGCGCCCGGTCGAGCGATCTGCGCCAGGGTTCGCAGCCCCGCCGCCATGGAATCAGGGCTCGCGTTGTAGGCGTCGTTCACAACGGTGATGCCGTCGCGGCCGCCCATCACCTCCATGCGCCAGCGCGCCGCGCGAGTGGCGCCCTCGAGCGCCTCCACGATCTGCTCCAGCGTCAGCCCGAGCTCGCTCCCGACCGCGGCGGCGGCGAGGGCGTTGGTCACGTGGTGCTCGCCGAGCACCCGGAAGACGACGGGGCGCGACGCGTCGCCGATGTGCAGCGTGAATCGTGTGCCCGACGCATCCGAGTCGATGCCGCTCGCGCGCACCTCGGCCTCCGGATGCTGCCCGAACCACCGCACCCGGGCGGCCGTGAGCTCGGCCATGCGGGTGACGTAGGGATCGTCGCGGTTCAGCACGGCCACGGCGTCGTTCGGCAGATCCCGCACCATTTCGCTCTTGGTGCGGAACGTCGTCTCGATCCCGCCGAACTCACCGGCGTGCGCGAGCCCCACGGTCAGCACGACCCCGATCGCGGGCGGCGCCATCGCGGTCAGCCGGGCGATCTCCCCCTCCGCGCTCGCGCCCATCTCGGCGACGAGCGTCCGGGTGCCCGCGTCGACGCGGAGCATGGTGAGCGGGCCGCCGACCTCGTTGTTGAAGGACTTCTCGGAGGCGACGCTCGCCCCCCGGCGCTCCGCCATCGCGGCGACGAGATTCTTGGTGGTGGTCTTGCCGTTCGATCCCGTGATGCCGACGATCGTGAGCTCGCCGCCCGCGCGCACGCGACGCACGACCTCGGTCGCGAGGCGCCCGAGTGCGATCGTCGACTCGGCGACCACGATCTGCGGCACCCGGTCGTCGGCCTCCTGCTCGACGACCAGGAGCGCGGCGCCCGCGTCGACGGCGGATCCGGCGAAGCGGTGCCCATCGGTCTCCTCGCCGCGCCGGGCGAAGAAGATCTGGCCGGGGGCGACCTCGCGAGAATCGGTCTGCGAGATGCCGCGGACCACCGTCGCGGAGGTGGCACCGCTGCTGCCGACGACGAGGCGGCCGTCGACGGCCTCCGCGATCTCGGCGAGCGTCAGTTCAATCACGGGAGCAATCCTGCCTCGCGGAGGGCCCCGCGCACTTCGTCACGCGCCGAGTACGGGAGAAACTCCCCGGCGACTTCCTGATGGTCCTCGTGACCGGGACCGGCATACAGGATAACGTCCCCGGGTTCGGCGCGCGAAATGGCGAGGCGAATCGCCCGGCGCGGATCCGCCTCCTCCAGCACCTCGGCTCGCCCTTCCGAGCGCGCGCCGGCCAGCAGCTGTGCCCGGATCGCCTCCGGGGGCTCGGAGCGGGGGTGGTAGTCGCAGATGATCACGGTGTCGGCGCCGGCCGCCGCGATGCGGCCCATCTCCTCGCGTTTGGTGGTGTCCCGGTCGCCGTCCGCGCCGAACATGAAGATGATCCGGCCGGGAGCGACCTCGCCGAGTGCGTCGAGCATGGCCTCGAAACTGCCCGGGGTGTGCCCGTAGTCCACGTAGAAGCGGGGCCCCTCGCCGCCCGCCGAGATCTCCTCGAGCCGCCCGGGGATGTACACCGGGATCAGTCCCTGCTCGAGTCCCGACGACACCTGCGCGAGCGGGATGCCCGCCTCGTGCAGCATGATGAGGGCGAGCGCGGCGTTCTCAGCCATGAAGCGCCCGAACACGGGCACCCGGCCGCGGAAGCTGGCGCCCTCGGGGCCCTGCAGCACAAACGACACCCCGTCGAGGGTCTGGTGGGTGATCGCGAGGTACCAGTCGGCCTCCTGCCCGTACTCGGTCGCGAGCCGGGTGACCGGGATCCGCGACTCGCGCGCGATCCGCTGGCCGTAGGGCGAGTCGACCACCACGACCCCCCGCTCCGCGTGCTCCGGGGTGAAGAGCTGCAGCTTCGCGGCGAAGTACGTCTCGAGGTCGCCGAACTCGTCGAGGTGATCCTGGGAGAAGTTGTTGAAGGCGACCACGTCGAAGTGCACGCCGTCGAGGCGGTGGCGGACCACGGCCTGCGCCGACACCTCGATCGCCACCCCGCCGACCCCGGCCTCGGCCATGCGTGCGAGCAGGCCGTGGAGCTCGGAGGCCTCGGGGCTCGTCAGGTTGCTCGGAACGACCTCGTCGCCGAGGCGCCGCTCGGCGGTCGAGCTGAGCCCGGCGGTGATCCCGGCGGCCCGCAGCAGCTCCGCGAGCAGGTAGACGACGCTCGTCTTGCCGTTCGTGCCGGTGACGCCGAAGAGCTTCGCCGACACCGCATCGGTGCCGTACACGGCCGCGGCGACCTCGCCGAGGATCGTGCGCGGGTGCGCCTCGGAGACGAGCACCGGCAGCTCCGACCCGACCTGCGCGGCCCGCTCCGCCCCGTCGGCGTCCGTGAGCATGGCGACGGCGCCGCGATCGGCGGCCTGCCGCGCGAAGTCGGCACCGTGCCGCTTCGCGCCCGGCATGCCGATGTAGAGGTCGCCTGGGCGCACATCACGGGAGTCGAGCGACACGCCGGTCGCTCGGACCTCGGACAGGTCGCCGAACACGCCCAGCGGGAATCGCCCGACGAGCGAGTCCAGTGCGACTGGGCTCGGATCCTGGGGACGAATGCTCAGCGCATCTCCGGTACTCACGTGTGTCTGCCTCCTGCGGCTGTCGAATCAGTATTCCGTCGGGGACGGCGCGAACTCCCCCGTGGACGGTGGGATGTGGAACGTCCGGATCGTGGCCTCGGCGGCGTCACGGAATGCCGTGATCGCGGCCATGCTGCCGTCGCCCGCCGACGCGAACGCAATCGATGCTACCGCGACATACTGCGGGTCATCGGCCGGGAAGATCCCCGCGAAGCTGTTGACGTAGTCGCTGCGGTACAGCCCCGTGTTCGGATCGACCTGCTCGGCCGTACCGGTCTTGCCCGCGATGCGGTAGCCGGGGATCGACGCGAACTCGTTGTACCAGCCTTGGTCTACGACCGTCTCGAGCATCTGCATCACTGTCGCCGCCGACTCCGCGGTGACGGCCTGCACGGGATCGCCGTGCTCGAGCACCTGCTCGGTGCCGTCGATGCCGATGCACGCCCGAACGACACTCGGCGGCACCCGGGTGCCGCCGTTCGCGATCGCTTGGTAGACCCCCGCCGTCTGCACGATGGTCGAGGAGAGCCCCTGGCCGAACATGGTGTTGTAGGCCGTCTGCCGGTCCCAGTTCTCGACCGGGATGAGCATGCCGGAATCCTCGACGGGGAGGCCTGCCTGGGTGGCCTCGCCGATCCCGAACTTGCGCAGGTAGTCGTAGCGCACCTCGGCCGGCAGCTGATTGCCGAGCATGGCGGTGCCGACGTTCGAGGACTGGGTCAGGATGCCCGCGAGCGTCCACTGCATCACCGGGTGCGAGAACGAGTCCCCGAAGCGGACGCCGGGTTCCGGCTCCAGGTAGTCGGGCGTCGCGTTCGGAGTCTCGGGGGTGGCGAGACCCTGGTCGACGAGCGCGGCCGCCGTGATCGCTTTGAACGTGGAGCCCGGTTCGTAGGGGGCGACGAACGAGCGCGCCTCGCGCTTTGCCGGGTCCGATGCGTCGACGTCGTTCGGATCGACGGAGCCGTCCTCGGCCACCGCCACGAGCTCGCCGGTTTGCACGTCCATCACGACGAGCAGCCCCCACTCGGCGGAGACTTTCTGCACCTGCTCGTTGATCGCCTGCTGCGCCTGCCACTGCAGGTCGCGGTCGATCGTGAGCTCGACCGTGCCGCCGTCGACCGCCTTCTGCGTGACGACGACACTGCCGGGGAGCGCGACGCCGTCGGCGCTGCGCTCGTAGCTCTCGGAGCCGTCGACCCCGGTGAGGCACGCGTCCTGCGACACCTCCACCCCCGACTGCGGCACGTCCTCGAAGCCCGAGAACCCGATGATGTTGCCGGCGACGGCGCCGTTCGGGTAGCTCCGGCTGTGGTGGCTCTCGAAGGTCAGCCACGGAATGGAGAGCGACTTCAGCCGGTTCATCACGGTGAGGTCGACCGAGCGGATCACGTACGCGAAGTCGGACTTGGCGTTCTCCGCGAGCGCGTCGTCGACGATCCCCTGGATCTCCGCCGCGCTCTGCCCCGTGATCTCCGCGATCTCGGCGAACGCCTCCTGCGCCGTCACCTCGACCGTGCCGACGCCGCCGTCGGGATCGGGGCGCCAGAACTTCCCGCCGTTGAGCTTCGTGTTCTTCGGCGAGAGCTGCACGTCGTACCGCGCGTCGGTCGTCGCCAGGATCTCGCCGTTGCGATCCACCACGTCGCCCCGCATGCTCGGGATCACCACGGGCACCGCGCGCTTATCGGTCGCGTCCTCGTTCAGCGCGGCGGCCGAGACCAGCTGCACGTCGACGAGACGCACGAAAAAGACGACCGCGGCGATCACGACGAGACCGAACGCCAGGACCCGGCGGAGCCGTGAGGTGCGCTGTGTCAACTTCCCACTCTCCCCTTCTGGCCGTTCCTAGTGCGTGACCGGAGCCGGCAGTTTGCCCTCCCACCGTACCGGCGCGGCGGCGGTCTCTGCCGCAGCGACTCCGGCCAGTCCCGCATTCCGGGACACGAGCAGTCCGGCCTCGTCCACGACGGGCATGGACTCAAGGGTCGAGTTCGGCACGAGATTGCCCTGCACCTCGGTCGTCACGGATTCGAGGGTGCCGAGCACGGCGCCGTCGCTGAGGCGCAGGGTCGCGGGGCGCACGTTCTGCACCATGCCGAGCTGAGCCGCATTCTCGGCCAGGTTCTGGGGCGACGCCAGCTTGTCGACGTTCTGCGAGAGCAGTCGCTCGACGCGGCCGAGGTCGCGCTGCTCGATCTCGAGGGCGCGCACCTCGTAGGCGCCCTGCGAGATCGCGATGCTCAGCCCGAGCTGGGCCGCGAGGATCGTGAGCACGATCCCGACCGAGACGAGCGCGCCGACGAGCGGACTGAAGCCCGGGCGTCGCTGCGGTGCCGCGGCGGGGCGGAGGTGCCGCTCCCGCGTGGGTGCAACGGGGGCCGGCTCCACCGGACGCAGGATCTGGGCGCGGTCGAACTCGAGTGGAACCGTGTTGCTCATTGCACTTCCCTGACTCGTTCGGCGGCGCGGAGCCGCACGGGAATGGCACGCGGATTGCGAGCGCGTTCGGCCTCGTCCGCGAGTTCGGCACCCCGGGTCAGCAGCGTGAACTCGGGGCGATGCTGGGGGAGTTCGACCGGCAGCCCGGCCGGGGCGGTGGATCGCGAGCGCGCGACGAGCTCGCGCTTGACCAGCCGGTCCTCGAGCGACTGGTAGGCCATGATCACGGCGCGGCCGCCGAGTCCAATGAGATCGAGTGCCGCGGGGATGGCGCGCTCGAGCACGGCCAGCTCCTGGTTGACCTCGATCCGGAGGGCCTGGAAGACCCGCTTCGCCGGGTGGCGCTGGTCGCGCACCGCCGCGGGCGTCGCCGCCTGCAGAATGTCGACGAGCTGTCCGCTGCGCAGGATCGCCGCCTCGGCACGGGCCGCGATGATGGCCCGGGCGTAGCGCGCGGCCAGAGGCTCCTCGCCGTAGCGCTCGAAGATGGCGCGGAGCCGCCCCTCCGGCGCGGTGGCCAAGACCTCCGCGGCGGTCTCGCCACGGTGCTGATCCATGCGCATGTCGAGGGGCGCGTCCTGGGCGTAGGCGAACCCGCGCTCGGCCTCATCGAGCTGGAGCGACGAGACGCCCAGGTCGAAGAGCACCCCGTCGATCCGCGCGAAGCCGGCGCCGCGGACGGCGTCGCCGATCTCGTCGTAGACCGCGTGGACGAGGATCGCGCGGTCGCCGAATCGTGCGAGGCGGGCACCGGCGAGCGCGAGCGCCTCCGTGTCCCGGTCGAGCCCGATCAGGGTCAGCTCGGGGAAGGCGTCGAGCAGGGCCTCGCTGTGCCCGCCCATGCCGAGGGTCGCGTCGACGACGACCGCTCCCGGGCGGGACGCGGCGGGCGCGAGGAGTTCGATGCAGCGGTCGAGGAGGACGGGGGTGTGGAGCGCGCTCGGGTCGCGGGATTCGTACTGAGTCATGGGATCCGGGCTAGAACATGCCCGGGATCACCTCCTCCTCGATGTCGGAGAACGCCGACTCCTGCGCGGTCAGGTAGGTCTGCCAGGCCTCCGCGTCCCAGATCTCGGCGCGGGACCCGGCCCCGATGACCGCCAGCTCACGGTCGAGACCCGCGTATTCGCGGAGTCCGGTCGGGATCGTGACGCGGTGCTGCTTGTCGGGGTGCTCCGGGTGGGCGCCGGAGAGGAAGACGCGGAGGTAGTCGCGTGCCTGCTTCGAGGTGACGGGGGCCTGGCGGATGCGCTCGTGCATGGATGCGAACTCCTGCTCGCTGAAGACGTAGAGGCAGCGCTCCTGGCCCCGAGTGATCACCAATCCGTCGGCGAGCTCGTCTCGGAACTTCGCGGGGAGGATGAGCCGGCCCTTGTCGTCGAGGCGCGGAGTGAAGGTCCCCAAGAACATGGCACCGCTCCTCTCCGCACTCGAACTGAGTCCCCAGAGTACTCCACTTTCCTCCACTCCACTGGTTTTCCACTCCACTTTCTCGCCGAGTTCACCCAGTCGGTTGAAAACACGCGGAAGTTAAGGGCCTCGGCACCGATCCGCACCTCGACGTTTCGCCACCCTTGGGCGCGTCACGATCGAAGATCAGCCCCGGATCCGGGCGATTATCGTCAATCGTGGAGCAAAGTGGAGGTTCTGGGGCCCACGTCGACTCGATACGCTCCGAGCCGCCCCCGACACGCCCCGCTCCGCTCAGCTACGCCCGGACTCGCCCCTCGACGCCCCCGACACAGAGATCCGCCTTCCTGCTGACCTCAGGAACGGATCAGCTCAGCAGAAGTGCAGAACTCTGCATGAACGCACACGAAGGGGGTGGCTGCAGACCGAGGCAACCGAGACGCAAAAAAGGGACCGCGGCCGAGTGGCCACGATCCCTCAGATCGGTTGCGGGTGCTGCGCCCTAGCGCTCACCCTCCATGCGCTCGTCCCAACGGCGCTCCATACGCTCGCTGAACGACTCGCGCGACCCCTGGGGGGTCGATGATGACGGCTCCTGCTCGGGGATCGCCTCGGACTCCGAACCGCGGGCGAGCATCAGCATGACGCCGCCCAGCATGATCGCGAAGCCGATCAGCCCCAGCCACAGCAGCTGCGCGGCAACGCCGCCGATCAGCACGCCGATGCCGACGATCGCGACGATGATGCCGAGCACCAGCGAGCGGTAGTTCACCCGACGCGACGTCGTCGATGCGGTCTGCAGGACGTCGGCTTCGCTGCGGTAGAACCCGCGTTCCATCTCGTCCAGCAGCCGTTGTTCGTGCTCTGACAGAGCCATGGCACACCCTCCTGGCGATGTTGGAAACTGTTTTCGATCAGTCTACGCGCCACGGCCGCGGCTAGGCTAGTCGCGTGCACGAAACGACACGACTCGCAGGGCTTATTCAGGAGCGGATCTCCGACACCCTCGCGGACCACCGCCGCGATCTCGAGGCCCTCGGCCGCGACGCGGAGCCGTTCCTCGACGAGGCCTTCGGGTTCCTCTCCGGGGGCAAGCGATTCCGCGCCCAGTTCGCGTCGCTGGGCTACCGGTCCGTGCGCCCACTCGACCTCTCCGGCGACATCTCCGAGGAGTTCGGTGCGATGCTCGACGTCGCGTGCGCACTGGAACTCTTCCACGCGGCAGCGCTCATCCACGACGACGTGATCGACCGCTCGGACACGCGCCGCGGCCGTCCGTCGGCGCACCGCCTCTTCGCTTCGATGCACCATCAGCGCGGCTGGCGGGGATCCGCCGATCACTTCGGCCTGGCCGGCGCGATCCTGCTCGGCGACCTGCTCCAGTCGTGGGCCGATGAGCTCATGCAGTCCGCGTGCGACGCCACGGCGGACCGAGCGGCGGCCCGGAACGCCCGCGCCCACTTCAACCGCATGCGCAGCGAGGTGGCACTCGGCCAATACCTCGACGTGCTCGAGGAGCAGCAGCCCGTCTTCGCCGAGCACGCCGAGCAGCTCGAGCGCTCCACGCGCATCCTCGTCTTCAAGTCCGCGAAGTACAGCGTGGAGGCGCCCCTCCTCATCGGGGCGGCGCTCGCGGGCGCGAGTGCCTCGCAGGAGCGGGCGCTCGCCGACTTCGGTCTGCCGGTCGGCGTGGCCTTCCAGCTCCGGGACGACCTGCTCGGGGTCTTCGGAATCGAGGACCTCACCGGCAAGCCGACCGGAGACGACCTCATCGAGGGCAAGCGAACGGTGCTCGTCGCACTCACCCGCGAGAACCTCCCGACGACGCAGCGCCGCATCTTCGACGATCTGCTCGGCAGCGACCTCGACCCGGAGCAGGTGACGATCCTGCAGGGCACGATCCGCGAGAGCGGTGCCGTGGAGCAGGTCGAGGCCATGATCACCCGAAACGTGCAGCGGTCCGAGCGCGCGCTCGGCGGCGCGCAGCTCCGCCCGGAGGCAGTCGACGCCCTCACTCGACTGGCGGAGCGCGCCGCCCGGCGCGACGCCTGAGCGTTAAAACGCGAGCGACTGGGTCGCGCGTCGAACGGCGCTCTTGCGACCGGCATTCAGCGAGTCGATCGGGCGCTCGCCGATCTCGTCGTTGTGCGCGAGCAACCAGGCGACCGACTCGTCGCTCGAGTAGCCCGCGTCCATCAGCGCCAGCAGAGTGCCCCGCAGCGGAGGCAACGGCTGATTGCCCTGGATGAACTCGCGAGGGACCCGGAGGACCCCGTCGATGCGCACCGCGGCCAGCGCGTGCTCCTCGATGAGGCGGTGGATGCGGCCCGGAGCCGCGTCGAGGATCTCGACTAGCTCGGGGATCGTGTAGGTCGCGGTATCGGGTGCAATTCTCTCGGACACACCACCACCTTGCCAGCGCCGGAGCCCATTCGCAATGTGCGCCGCAGCGGCGCGCATCCCTCACCGGCGAGGTTTGTTCCGTAGACTCTCGTCGTGACTTCTGCGCCAACGGACCCTCTGATCGGGCAAACGCTCGATGGACGGTACCTGATCCGGTCGCGCATCGCGCGCGGCGGCATGGCGATGGTCTATCTCGCGAACGACCTGCGGCTCGAGCGACGTGTCGCGGTCAAGGTGATGCACGAGCATCTCGCCGAGGACGAGAACTTCACCCGGCGCTTCGAGCAGGAGGCGCGGAGCGCCGCGCGGCTCGCGCACCCGAACCTCGTCAACGTGTTCGATCAGGGCCACGACGCGGGGCGCACGTACCTGGTCATGGAGTACCTGCCGAGCATCACCCTGCGCGACCTCCTGAAGCAGCAGCAGCGCCTCACGCTCGATCAGTCCCTGGAGATCGGCGAGGCCGTGCTGTCAGGGCTCTCCGCGGCGCACCACGCGGGCATCGTGCACCGCGACCTGAAGCCCGAGAACGTCATGCTCGCCGACGACGGCCGGATCAAACTCGGGGACTTCGGCCTCGCCCGCGCGGTGAGCGCCAACACGACGACCGGCCAGGCGCTGCTCGGCACGATCGCGTACCTCTCCCCCGAGCTCGTCACCCGCGGCGTGGCGGATGCCCGGAGCGACCTCTACGCCTTCGGCATCATGATGTACGAGATGCTCACCGGCGCGCAGCCGTTCACGGGTGAGCAGCCCATGCAGATCGCCTACCAGCACGCCCACTCAGAGGTGCCGGTGCCCTCGCTGGTGAGCAGCGAGGCGACCCCCGAGCTCGACGAGCTCGTGCGCTGGACCACCCAGCGGGAACCCGATCAGCGCCCGCGCGACGCCGGCGAGGCGCTCGAGTACCTGTCGTCGATCCGGCATGGTGCACTGCCCCCGGGTGCGACCCGGGTGCTGCCCGCGCCGCTCCCCGACGGCCCCTCGCTCACGCCGTCGACGACCGTGCTCGACGGCGCGCAGCGTGATCTGCTCGCCGCGGGATCCGAGGGCCCACAGGCGACCGACGATCTTGGCGCCTCCCCCGTCGTGGCGGCGTCCGCCATCGCGGACGCGGCGTCGACGGGACGGCGCCGCGCGACCCGCGGCCGGATCGTGGCCGCGGTCGTCGTGCTGGCCGTGCTGCTCGCGGGTGGCCTCGGGTGGTGGTTCGGGCAGGGCCCGGGATCCCAGGTCGGGGTCCCGCAGGTCGCCGGTCTCGAGATGGACGCCGCGCGCGCGACCCTCGCCTCGCACGACCTCGACGCGACCGTGGTCGAGTGCTCGAGCCTCGACGTCGCCGCGGGCCTCGCCGTCAGCACGGACCCAGCCGCCGGCGAGCGCCTCGACCGGGGCAGCACCGTGGAGCTCTGCCAGTCCACCGGCCCGGAGATGATCGCGGTGCCCACCATCGTGGGGCTCACGCTCGACGAGGCGAAGCGGGTCATCGCGGCTGAGGGCTTCACGTTCGGCTCGGTGCTCGAGGAGCGCTTCTCCGACGTCGAGGCCGAAGCCGTGCTCGCCGCGCTGGGCGCCGACGGCGAGGCGCTCGGCGACGTCTACCCCGAGCAGGGCACGATTGACCTGATCGTCTCGGCCGGCGCGCTGCCGGACGTCACCGGATTGCCCGTCGCCGAGGCGACCGCCGCGCTCGAGGCGCGAGGGCTCGTGGTCGACCCCGCGCTCGGCACCGAGAGCCACCACGCCGACATCCCCGCCGGGAGTGTGATCGCGCTCCTCCCGCAGACGGATCCGGTGCGACCGGGAGACGCCGTCGGACTCGACGTGTCGCTCGGCCCCGAGCTGTTCGAGGTCCCGAGTGTCAGCGGCCTCGGCCTCCAGGAGGCCATGGATGCCCTCACCGCGGCCGGCTTCGCCCCCTCGACGCTCGTGCCGGATCCGCTCCGCGGCTTTGCCGTCGCGACCGGTACGGACCCGGCGGCCGGTGATCGGGTGCCCGCGGGCACCGAGATCCGGGTGAAGAGCACGATCTCCCTGTAACGCGTCGAGCGGCCGGAACCCCTGGGGATCCCGACCGCTCGAGGCGGGGCCTCGCCGCTCGACGCCCGGCGTCAGTGGCGGAGCTGCTTCAGCTCCTCCGCGACCTGGAACGCGAGTTCCAACGACTGCATGTGGTTGAGCCGCGGGTCGCAGAGCGACTCGTAGCGCGTGGCGAGGGTCTCCTCGTCGATGTTCTCGGACCCGCCGAGGCACTCGGTCACGTCGTCGCCCGTGAGCTCCACGTGGATGCCGCCGGGGAAAGTGCCGACCTCGCGGTGCGCCTCGAAGAAGCCGCGCAGCTCGTCCATCACGTCGTCGAAGCGGCGGGTCTTGTAGCCGTTCTCGGTCGTGATGCCGTTGCCGTGCATCGGGTCGGTGACCCACAGCGGCTGGGCACCGGCGTCGCGGACTCCCGCGAGCAGGCCCGGCAGCACATCGCGGATCTTGCCCGCGCCCATCCGGGTGATGAAGGTCAGGCGTCCCGGCTCCCGCTCGGGGTCCAGTGTGTCGATGAGACGCAGGGCGTCGTCCACCGTTGCGGTGGGCCCGAGCTTCACGCCGATCGGGTTGCGCACCCGGGAGAGGAAGTCGACGTGCGCGCCGTCGAGATCGCGCGTGCGCTCGCCGATCCAGAGCATGTGGCCCGACGTGTCGTACGGCAGCCCGGTGCGCGAGTCGACGCGCGTGAGCGGCCGCTCGTAGTCGAGCAGGAGCGCCTCGTGGCTGACGTAGAACTCGGTCTGCGTGAGTGCAGTGTGGTCGACACCGCACGCCTCCATGAACCGCAGCGCGCGGTCGATCTCCGCCGCCAGCGATTCGTAGCGCTGATTCGCCGGGTTCGCGACGAAGCCCTTGTTCCACTCATGCACCTGGCGCAGGTCTGCAAAGCCGCCCTGGGTGAAGGCGCGGATCAGGTTCAGGGTCGAGGCCGCGACGTGGTAGCCCTGGATCAGCCGCTCCGGGTTGACCGCGCGGGATTCGGGGGTGAAGTCGTAGCCGTTCACGAGGTCGCCGCGGTAGGCCGGCAACGTGACGCCGTCGCGGGTCTCCGTGTCGCTCGAGCGCGGCTTGGCGAACTGCCCTGCCATGCGCCCGACCTTGATCACGGGCATCGAGGCGCCGTAGGTCAGCACGACGGCCATCTGCAGCAGGGTCTTCACCCGGTCGCGGATCTTGTCGGCGGTCGCCGCGGCGAACGTCTCGGCGCAGTCGCCGCCCTGCAGCAGGAATGCCTCGCCGCGGGCCGCGGCGGCCAGGCGGGTTCGAAGCTGATCCGCCTCGCCCGCGAAGACGAGCGGGGGCTGGGTGGAGAGCTCGGCTGAGGCGCGCGCGACCGCTGCGGGATCCGGCCAGGTCGGCTGCTGCTTCGCTTCGAGCGCACGATAGGCGTCGAGCCCCTCGAGCGCGCGACGGGCATCGATTCCGTGGGTCTGGCTCACCTTGGCCACCTGGGTCCTTTGTTCACTCGGATGGGGTTGCACTGCGATCGCAGCGGCAACCCCTCCAGCCTAGCGAAGGGAAGCTACGCCGTCGCCCGATTCCGAACGCTGGAAGCGTACACGTCGACGTACTCCTGGCCGCTGAGCTTCTGGATCTCCAGCATGATCTCGTCCGTCACGCTCCGGAGCACGAAGCGATCCGCGCTCATGCCCGCGAAACGGCTGAAGTCGAGCGGCTGGCCGACGACCGTGCCGATGCGCCGGATCTTGGGGATCTTCGCACCGATCGGCATCGCCTTTTCGGTGTCGATCATGACGATCGGGACCACCGTCGCGCCGGATTCGAGCACCAACCGGGCCACACCCGTGCGACCGCGGTAGAGCCGCGCGTCGGGGCTCCGCGTGCCCTCGGGGTAGATCCCGAGCACCTCGCCCCGGTCCAGCACGCTCAGACCGGTGTTGAGCGATGCCTCCGAGGCCTTGCCGCCAGAGCGGTCGATCGGGAGCTGCCCGACGGCGAGCATGAAGCTCGCGACGAGGCGCCCCTTCAGGCCTTTGCCGGTGAAGTAGTCGCTCTTCGCGAGGAAGTAGACACGGCGGTCGAGCATCGTCGGCATGAAAAACGAGTCGATGACCGACAGGTGATTTCCCACAACAATCACCGGCCCGGAGGTCGGAATGTTCTCGGCACCCTCCACCCAGGGTCGGAAGACGGTTTTGAGGAATGGCCCGATGATCAGGTGCTTAAAAAACCAGTACAACACAGTGGCGATTTCCTCTCGACTTCGACCAGGATAGCCGAGCCGGGAGAACGCATGGCAATACGTATAGGCTGAAAGGACTGCCAGCGGGGTGTCGACACTGCCGCCCCCGGTGACCGATACGAGGTATCAAAGGAGCTGCCATGAATCTGTCAGAAATGCCGATCATGATCCCGCCCGTCCCCGAGGACAACATCACCGACCTGCTCGAGCAGCGCGTCGAGGCCACCCCTGAGCGCGCGCTGTTCGCCGTGCCGCAGGGTGAGGGATGGCGGGACATCACCGCCGCGGACTTCCGCACGCAGGTCGTGGCGCTGGCCAAGGGGTTCGTGGCGGCGGGCGTGCAGCCGGGCGACCGGATCGCGTTCATGTGCAAGACCAGCTACGAGTGGACCCTCGTCGACTTCGCGCTGCACTACGCCGGCGCGATCATGGTGCCGGTGTACGAGACCTCGTCGTCGATCCAGCTGCACTGGATCCTCGAGGACTCGGGCGCGCGGGGCATCCTGACGGAAACGGCCGAGCACGCGGAGCGCTTCGAGGAGATCCGGAGCGAGGTGCCGGCCGTCGAGCTCACCTGGCGACTGGACGAGGGGGCGCTCGAGCAGCTCAGCGCCAGCGGAACCGAGACCGGCGACGACGAGGTCGAGCGCCGCCGCAACCTCGCGGTCGGCAGCGACACGGCGACGCTCATCTACACCTCGGGATCGACGGGCCGCCCGAAGGGCTGCGTGCTCACGCACGCGAACTTCGTCGACCTCTCCCGCAATGCCGGCGCGGCGCTCACCCAGGTCGTGCATCAGCCGGGCTCCTCCACGCTGCTCTTCGTGACCCTCGCGCACGTCTTCGCCCGGTTCATCTCGGTGCTGTCCGTGCACGGCGGCGTCCGGGTCGGACACCAGGCCGACACGAGCCAGCTGCTGCCGGCGCTCGGCTCCTTCAAGCCGACGTTCCTGCTCGCGGTGCCCCGCGTCTTCGAGAAGGTCTACAACTCCGCGGAGCAGAAGACCGAGGCCGAGGGCAAGGGCAATATCTTCCGCGCCGCCGCCAAGGTCGCCGTCGAGCACTCAGAAGCGCTCGACGCCGGCAAGGTTCCGTTCATGCTCGGGCTCAAGTTCAAGCTGTTCGACAAGCTGGTGTACGCGAAGCTGCGCGAGCGCCTCGGGGGTCGAGTGCAGTTCGCCGTCTCCGGCTCGGCGCCGCTCAGCCACTACCTCGGCCACTTCTACCGCAGCCTCGGGGTGAAGATCCTCGAGGGCTACGGACTGACCGAGACCACGGCCCCGGTCTCCGTGAACCTCCCCGACCACTTCAAGATCGGCACGGTCGGCCCGCCGCTTCCCGGCCACACCGTGCGCATCTCCGAGGACGGCGAGGTCGAGGTCAAGGGCATCGATGTGTTCAAGGAGTACTGGAACAACCCCGAGGCGACGCAGGCGGTCTTCACGGAGGACGGCTTCTTCCGCACGGGCGACCTCGGATCCCTCGACAGCGAGGGCTACCTCACGATCACGGGGCGCAAGAAGGAGATCATCGTCACGGCCGGTGGCAAGAACGTCTCCCCCGCCGCGCTCGAGGATCCCATCCGCGCGAACACGATCATCGGGCAGGTCGTGGTGGTCGGTGATCAGAAGCCGTTCATCGCGGCGCTCGTCACGCTCGACTCGGAGATGCTCCCCGCGTGGCTCAACAACCACGGCGAGGACGCGAACATGACGCTCGAGGAGGCCGCGACGCACCCGAAGGTGCTCGCGGAGGTCCAGAGTGCGATCGACGCGGGCAACGCCCAGGTGTCGCGCGCCGAATCGATCCGCAAGTTCGTGATCCTGCCCACCGAGTTCATCGAGGCGAACGGGCACCTGACGCCGAAGATGAGCATCAAGCGCGACAACATCCTCCGTGACTTCTCGCGCGAGATCAGTGCGCTCTACGGCGACAACCCGCAGACCGAATCGGTTCGGACTCCGCGCTAGCGCATGTCCAATCCGCAGGTCCCGCAGGTCCCGCAGGTCCCGCAGCAGCAATGGCTCCCCCCGCAGCCGCCCCCGAGGCGCGGTCTGCCGGGGTGGGCCATTGCGCTGATCGCCGTGATCGGGGGCGGCGCCCTGACGGTCCTGGCGTTCGGGTTCGGGGTGCTGATCTGGATCGCCTCGAACGTCCCGGGCCCCTCGAGCCCGACAGTGTCCCCGGTGCCGCCGTCACCGAGCGCGCCGAGCGAGCCCCGTGGGGAGATGGACTACGACGAGGCCCCCGAGATGGGGCGCGACGGTGAAGCTACCGATGGCGACCGGGCCGACGAGTCCGCCTCCGCCCTCGCGACCCGCACTTCCGCGCTCTACGACCAGTACCTCGCGGCCTCCCGCAACGGCACGATCAGCGACCTGGTGCCCGGCGGCGACGCGGTCGACCCGAACTACTTCGCGGACTTCCTGTATCTGCTCGCCGACCTCAAGGGGGCGACCGCGTTCATGGGCAGCGGAGACGCGGCGGCGATCGCCGAGATCGGCGCGGAGGTCGACGAACTCGAGCGCCGCTTCCTCGCGGGTGAGGATCTCGGCTCGTCCGTGAAGATCACGCGCTCCGACGGCAGCGTCTACGAGTCCGACGGGACGTACCGCCTGAAGGACTGAGGCAGCGTCAGAACCAGCGGGACGTGCGGATCTGGCGCATGGCCTCGCCCCGCTGCTCGCGGTCGAGCCGGGAGATGTAGAGCTTGCCGTCGAGGTGGTCGCACTCGTGCTGCAGCGCCTGCGCCAGCAGCCCCTCACCGGAGATCACGACCTCGTTGCCGTCGAGATCGGTGCCCGTGACGGTGGCGCGCGGGTAGCGCAGCACCTCGAACCAGAGGTCCGGCACCGACAGACAGCCCTCGCCCGTGGGCTGCGGCTCCCCCTCGAGCGCGACGATCTCGGGGTTCAGGACGTAGCTGATCCGCCCGTCGATGTTGAGGCTGAAGGCGCGCTGGGTGTGGCCGATCTGCGTCGCCGCGAGGCCGGCACGGCCGTCCATGTCGACCGTCTCGCACAGATCGTCGACGAGTGCGCGCACCCCGTCGTCGACCTCCGTGATGGGGTCGCAGACGGTGCGCAGCACCGGGTCTCCGAAGAGGCGGATGTCTCGGACGGCCATGCGGGCTCCTAGGCGATGATGGTGATGAGGTCGCCGGCTTCGACGGGGCGGGTGCTGGTGAACGCGATGCGTTCGATGGTGCCGGTGGTGGGCGCGGTGATCGCGGCCTCCATCTTCATGGCCTCGATCGTGGCGATGGGTTGTCCGGCCTCGACGGAGTCACCGGCTGCGACCTTCACGGTGACGGTGCCGGAGAAGGGGGCGGCGACGTGGCCGGGGTTCGTGCGGTCCGCCTTCTCCGCGAGCTCCGCGGAGACGGTGACGCTCTCGTCCTTCACGAAGACCTGCCGGAGCTGCCCATTGACGCGCACCATGACGGTGCGAACACCCTTGTCGTCGGCCTCGCCGATCGCTTCGAGTCCGACGTAAAGGCGCACGCCCTTCGCGAGGTCGATGGCGTGCTCGCTGCCCGCGTCGAGCCCGTAGAGGTAGTCGGCGGTGTCGAGCACGGAGAGGTCGCCGTACTGCTCCCTCGCGGCCTCGTAGGCTGCGGTCGGCTGCGGGAACAGGAGCCGGTTCAGCGTCTGTCGCCGCTCCCCGCTCGAGCCGTCGAGGAGCGCCTGATCGGCGTCCGAGACTGGCGCGACGTCGATCTGCACGTTGCGACCCGCGAGGACCTTCGTGCGGAACGGTTCGGGCCAGCCACCCGGGATCTCCCCCAGTTCGCCCGCGAGGAACCCGACGACGGAGTCCGGGATGTCGTACGAGCCCGGGTTCTCCTCGAAGTCCTTCGGGTCGGCGTCGACCGCGGCGAGGTGCAGGGCGAGATCGCCGACCACCTTCGACGACGGGGTGACCTTCGGGATGCGGCCGAGGATGCGGTCCGCAGCCGCGTACATGTCCTCGATCTTCTCGAAGTCGTTCGCGAGGCCGAGCGCGATGGCCTGTTGGCGGAGGTTCGAGAGCTGCCCGCCCGGGATCTCATGCGTGTACACGCGCCCCGTCGGGCTGGGAAGTCCGGACTCGAACGGCCTGTACAGCGACCGGACCGCGTCCCAGTAGGGTTCGAGCGCGTACACGGCGTCCGCGTTCAGTCCCGTGTCCCGCTCCGTGTTCGCGAGCGCGGCGACGAGCGACGACAGCGACGGCTGGCTCGTGGTGCCCGACATCGGTGCCGACGCGACATCCACCGCGTCGACCCCGGCCGCTGACGCTGCAAGGAGCGTCGCGAGCTGCCCACCCGGGGTGTCGTGGGTGTGGAGGTGCACCGGCAGATCGAAGCGCTCCCGCAGGGCGGTCACGAGCTTCGCGGCCGCGGCCGGGCGGAGGAGCCCCGCCATGTCCTTGATCGCGAGCACGTGCGCGCCGGCCTCCACGATGCGCTCCGCGAGCTGCAGGTAGTAGTCGAGCGTGTACTTGTCCTCGTCCGGGGAGAGCAGGTTGCCGGTGTACGACATCGCCACCTCGGCGACCGCGGTCCCCGTCTCCCGGACGGCGTCGATCGCGACCCGCATCTGGTTCACGTCATTCAGTGCGTCGAAGATGCGGAACACGTCCACACCCGTCGCCGCGGCCTCCCGCACGAACGCCTGCGCGACCTGCTGCGGGTACGGCGTGTACCCGACCGTGTTCTGGCCCCGCAGTAGCATCTGGATCGGCACGTTCGGGAGTGCCTCGCGCAGCCCCGCGAGCCGCTCCCACGGGTCCTCGCCGAGGAACCGGAGCGCGACATCGTAGGTCGCCCCGCCCCACGCCTCCACCGACCACAGCTCGGGCGTCAGGCGCGCCACGTAGGGCGCCACCCGGATCAGATCCTTCGACCGCACCCGGGTCGCGAGCAGCGACTGGTGAGCGTCGCGGAACGTCGTCTCCGTGACCGCGAGCGGCGTCTGCGCACGCAACGCCGCCGCGTACCGCTCCGGTCCGAGCTCCAGCAACCGCTGCCGATACCCCGCCGGAGCGGCCGCCGACAGATCGACCTCGGGCAGCTTCAGCGCAGGATCGATGTCCCCCGGCCGCTGCCCGTGCGGCTGGTTCACCGTCACGTTCGCGACGTGCTGCAGCAGCCGCGTCGCACGATCCTTCGGCTTGTTCATCTGCAGCAGCTCCGGCCGCTCCTCGATGAACGACGTCGACACGTCACCCGCCTGGAAATCGGAATCCGCGAGCACCGCCTGCAGGAACGGGATGTTCGTCGCGACACCGCGGATTCGGAACTCCGCCAGCGCGCGCCTGGCACGCGTCACCGCGGCCTCGAAATCCCGGCCGCGGCACGTCAGCTTCGCGAGCATCGAGTCGAAGTGCGGGCTGATCTGCGCGCCCGCGTTGATCGTGCCGCCATCCAGACGCACCCCGCCGCCGCCCGGCGACCGGTACGCCGTGATCCGACCGAGATCCGGACGGAACCCGTTCGCGGGATCCTCCGTCGTGATCCGGCACTGCAGCGCCGCACCGCGCAGCACGATCCGGTCCTGCGTCAGCTCCAGCTCCTCGAGGGTCTGCCCCGCCGCGATCCGCATCTGCGACTGCACCAGATCCACATCCGTGACCTCCTCGGTCACCGTGTGCTCGACCTGGATCCTCGGGTTCATCTCGATGAAGACGTGCTCCCCAGCACGCGCCCCCTCGGTGTCCATCAAAAACTCGACCGTGCCCGCGTTCTCGTACCCGATCGACCGCGCGAACGCGACCGCGTCACGCGTCAACGCGTCGCGCTGCGTCTGCGACAGATTCGGGGCCGGCGCGATCTCCACGACCTTCTGGTGCCGACGCTGCACCGAGCAATCACGCTCGAAGAGGTGCACCGTCGCACCCGTCTTATCCGCCAGGATCTGCACCTCGATGTGCCGAGGCCGAAGCACCGCCTGCTCGATGAACATCGTCGCGTCACCGAACGCCGACTCAGCCTCACGCATCGCCGACTCCAGCGCGTCCCGCAGATCCTCCGCACGCTCGACCCGACGCATCCCCCGGCCGCCACCACCCGCGACCGCCTTCGCGAACACCGGGAACCCGATCTCAGCCGCACCCGCGACCAACGCGTCCAGATCCTTGGACGGCGGCGTCGACCGCAGCACCGGCACCCCGGCCGCGATCGCGTGCTCCTTCGCCGCGACCTTGTTGCCCGCCATCTCCAGCGCAAGCTTCCCCGGCCCGATGAACCGGATCCCCGCCGCCTCCGCCGCAGCCGCGAGCTCCGGGTTCTCCGATAAGAACCCGTACCCCGGGTAGATCGCGTCGGCGCCCGACTCCCGCGCCACCCGCACGATCTCCGAGACATCCAGGTACGCCCGCACCGGATGCCCCACCGACCCGATCAGATACGCCTCATCCGCCTTCAGGCGATGCAGCGAATTCCGATCCTCGTACGGGAACACCGCCACCGTCTCAGCACCGAGCTCATGCGCCGCACGAAACGCGCGGATCGCGATCTCACCACGATTGGCAACCAAAATCTTGCTGAACATCCAGGAACCCCTCTGTATCTGTTGTCACCGGTTGCCCAGACCGTCGAGTCATTCGATTTCAGACTACATGGTAGCGAGCGGAGGCAGCGTCTCGCCAGATTCCGAGCGCCGTTCGCGCACGGCTCGGCAACTCCAGGGTGCTCTCGGCGACGAATCCACTAAACTGATCGGGTGCATGTATTGAGTGTGAGCTCCCTGAAGGGCGGCGTCGGCAAGACGACCGTGACGCTCGGCCTGGCTTCGGCCGCGTTCTCGCGGGGTCTGCGGACCCTCGTGGTGGACTTCGATCCGCAGTCGGACGTGTCCACGGGCCTCGACGTGAACCCCGAGGGGTACGCGAACATCGCGGACGTGCTCGACAGCCCGAAGGAGAAGACCGTCCGCAGCGCGATCGCGCACAGCGGCTGGAACCAGTACCACGAGGGCGGCACGATCGACCTGCTCGTGGGCAGCCCGTCCGCCATCAACTTCGACGGCCCCCACCCGTCCGCGCGCGACATCTGGAAGCTCGAGGAGGCGCTCGCGACCGTGGAGTCCGAGTACGACCTCGTGCTCGTCGACTGCGCGCCGTCCCTGAACGCGCTGACGCGCACCGCCTGGGCCGCGAGCGATCGTGTGCTCGTCGTCGCGGAGCCGAGCCTCTTCGCCGTCGCCGCCACGGACCGCGCCCTGCGCGCGATCGAGGAGATCCGCCGCGGGGTCAGCCCCCGCCTGCAGCCGCTCGGGATCCTCATCAACCGCACCCAGCCGCAGTCGATCGAGCACCAGTTCCGCATCCGCGAGCTCCGCGAGATGTTCGGCCCGCTCGTGCTGAACCCGCAGCTCCCCGAGCGCCCCTCGCTGCAGCAGGCCCAGGGCGCGGCGAAGCCCGTGCACATGTGGCCGGGTGAGGCCTCGCAGGAGATGGCCGGTAACTTCGATCTGGTCCTCGACCGGATTCTCCGCTCCGCCGGCATGGCCGACGCGCCCGCGGCGAAACCCACGGCCCGCGCGACCACCGTCTCGAGCGACGGGGCGTAACGAGCCCACCGCCGTCGCACGCGGTAGCGGGGTGCCCGAAGGCTGGGAGCCTGCCCGAGGGCGGAGACCCCTAGGAGATCTTCCGCGACGAGCGGCGCGCGGCCAGCTCGTCGAGCGACGACTCGGGCGTTTCGCGGTGCTCGTCCATGTCGACGAGCGAGGTCTCGACCTCGCGCAGCACCTTGCCGACGGCGATGCCGAAGACGCCCTGGCCGCGGCTCACCAGGTCGATGACCTCGTCGTTCGAGGTGCAGAGGTAGACACTCGCACCGTCGCTCATCAGCGTCGTCTGCGAGAGATCGTGGACCCCCGCCTCATGAAGCTGTCCGACGGCGGTGCGGATCTGCTGCAGTGAGATGCCCGTGTCGAGCAGGCGCTTCACGAGCTTCAGCACGAGGATGTCGCGGAAACCGTACAGCCGCTGCGAGCCCGATCCCTTGGCCGACTGCACCGTCGGCTCCACGAGCCCCGTCCGCGCCCAGTAGTCGAGCTGGCGGTAGCTGATGCCGGCGGCCCGGGCCGCCGTGGCGCCCTTGAAGCCGCCGTTCTGGTTGGGCCTCGGCAGGCCGTCGTCGAAGAGCAACTCGGGGTCGATCGAGTCCGCGAGCGGGATCTCGGTCAGCCCCGATTCGGGATCTGCCAGTGGAGCCTCCGCGTCACCCGACGGCCGCTGAGTGTGCTCCATGGTGTTCCTTTCCCCAACGACGCACGTGCGCCGAACTCCCCCAACGCTACCCATCCGCCGAGTCGTGTGCAACGACCCCGGGACCGCAATTTCGGCGGGTCGACTTCAAGTTTTACTTGAAGGTTGAAAACATGCCGATCTCAGCGCGATTACTGGCCCGAGAACTGCCGACGCAACACGCCGGAGCGCACCGTGTCGAGGTACCCCGCGAGCTCCAGCGAGTCCTCTGCGCTGAGCGGCGACCCGCTCTTCACTCCGCGGGTGGAAACGGCGTGCGAAATGAGCTCCGCCTCCCGCTCGGCAGCGACGCGGAGCGACCGGAGGTGGCGCGGGGTGATACCCCGCTCCGACAGCCGCAGCAGCGCCGTCAGCTGCGCCACGGCATCGTGCGGGAAGACCTCAGCGGCCGGCAGGAGCCCCGCCGCGATCGCTTCGCCGAGAAAACGGGAGGTGGCACCCGTCGAGCGGCGCAGCTCGTCGCTGCTGAGCACCCGCTTGGGGGCCAGCACACTCGACGCGCTCCGAGGGGTGGCGCCCGGAATGATCGGATCGAGCCCCTGATCGAGGTCGTCGAGCACCTCGGCGATGACCTTGAGCGGCAGGTAGTGATCCCGCTGCAGGGTCAAGATGAGGCGCAGGCGCTCGATGTGCTCCTGCGAGAACTTGCGGTAGCCCGATTTGGTGCGCTCGGGCGTCACGAGGCCCTGCTCCTCGAGGAAGCGGAGCTTCGACGGGGTGAGGTCTGCGAAGTCGTCCTGCAGTCGAGCCAGCACCTGACCGATGCTGAGGAGTCCGGGAGCGAGCCTGCGAGCCCCCGCGGCACCCACGCTAGAGCTCTTCCGCCAGGTCGAATCGGGACGCGAAGAAGGTGAAGCGGAATTTGCCGACCTGCACCTCGTCGCCGTCCGAGAGCCGCAGCTCGCCGTCGATGCGGGATCCGTCGCAGAACGTGCCGTTCAACGAGCCCAGGTCCGCCACCGAGAACTCCGTGCCGTTGCGGCGGAACTCCGCGTGCCGGCGGGAGACGGTGACGTCGTCGAGGAAGATGTCGACCGCGGGGTGACGCCCGGCGACCGTGACGTCCTGATCGAGCAGGAACCGGGCGCCGAGATTCGGGCCGCGGCGGACGACGAGCAGGGCCGCGCCGGAGGGCAGCGCCTCGACCGCCTCGCGCTCATCGATCGTGAGGTCCGTGGCCCGCGCGCGGATCATCGATCCCAGGTCATCGCGGAACTGCTGGGTAGCACGTACCTCAGTGTTGTCTGCGCGACGTGCCTGGTGCTCGGCGTTCACGTCCTCACCCAATTTCTACTCTCGAGGCGTCTGGTCGGACCCGCTGGTCCGGTCCCTCTACGCTATCGCAGGCGACCCTGAGCGCGCACCTCGATCGGAGAAATTCCGACACCTTACGGCGTGGCGCGCATGCTCTCGACCGACCGGCGCTCCTGGGTCTCCAGAAACTCGTACACCTCGTGCGAATCGACCCCCGGGAACGTGCCGGTCGGGAGCGCGGCGAGGAGACTCGTCGGCGTCGCCGCCTCCGGCCACGCGGCGGCCTGCCACTTCTTCGTCAGCTCGCTGGAGGCGCGTCGGCAGCAGCGATCGTCGGGGCAGAAGGACTGCGAACGGTGCGGGGTCTCCCGGCCGCGGAACCACTTCACGTCTTCGAAGCGGACCCCGACGCTCACCGAGTACATCCCCTCCTTCGCCTTCTCGACCCGGGAGGTGCACCAGTAGGTGCCGCCCGCGGCCATATCGGTGTACTGGTACCACGGATTGAAGCGGTCGGGCTGGGCGAAGATCGTGCGCGCGGTCCAGTTGCGGCACACCTGCGCCCCCTCGAGGTTGCCGAGCGCGTCGGACGGGAAGCGGACCCCGTCGTTCTCGTACGCCTTGATGAGGGTGCCCGACTCGTGCGCCTTCATGAAGTGGACCTGCAGCCCGAGCCGCTCCGTCGCCAAGTTCGTGAAGCGGTGCGCGGCCATCTCGTAGGAGACCCCGAACGCGTCGCGGAGATCCTCCATCGAGATCCGGCGCTGCTTCTTCGCCTCCTCCAGCAGCCCGACGGTCGCCGCCTCCGGGAGCAGCACGGCTCCCGCGAGGTAGTTCGCCTCGACCCGTTGCCGCAGGAAGTCGCCGTAGTTGCGGGGCTCCTCGTGCCCGCAGACCACACTCGCGAGCGCACGCAGGATCGGAGCCCGCGCGTCACGGGACGGCAGGTTGCTGCTCAGGTAGATGCGGCCGTTGCGGCGGTCGATGACCGAGCGGGTCGAGTGCGGCACACTCGCGACGTAGTGGAGCTGGAACCCGAGCTTCTCCGCCACCGTGGAGATGAGCTGCTGCGACACGGGGCCGCCCGCGTACCCGGCGCTGTCGAGCAGGTTCGTGGCGGCCGACTCGAGGTCGGCGAAGTAGTTGCCCGCGGTCCGCATCTCGCTGCGCAGCTCGGTGTTCGCGCGCCGCGCCTCCTCCGGCGTCGCGGCCCGCTCGCCGTGCAGACGCTCGACCTCCTGGTGCAGTCCGAGGATCGCGCGGAGCGTCTCGTCGCTCGTCGCCTTCGACACCCGCACGGGCTGGATCCCGAGCGACCGGAACACCGTGCCGCGCTGCGCCCGCTCCACTGCGATCTCGAGCGCCGCGCGTTCGTTCGGCGCCTCGTCGACGAGCAGTTCGTCGACGGTGACACCGAGCGCCCCAGCGAGGGCGCGGAGCAGCGGCAGTCGGGGCTCGCGCTTGCCGTTCTCGATGGCCGAGAGCTGCGAGGGCGCGCGGTCGACCGCGGCCGCGAGCTGCTCGAGCGTCAAGCCCAGCTGGATCCGCTGCTCGCGCACGCGCCGGCCCAGGGTGAGCGCGTCCCCGCCCTCCGCATCCCCCGCGGGGTCCGCGGTGCGCGAGTGCGCGGAAGCGATTCCAGTCTCCAGAGTGGTCATGCCCTCCATGGTGCCAGATCGGGAAACTTCCGACAAGGAGAAGAATCGCGAAACTTCACCCCCGATATGGCGCCCACTCCCCCTGCGGGCCCCCGCAAGATGGAACTACGCCGCAATTCGCGGCTGGTTCGGGATCAGCCGAACGACTCAGGCTCCACCCCTCCAGGCAAAGGACACGCACATGACCATCACGCAGGCGGCTCCGCACCCGACGCAGACCGCCACCCCCGCATCGCACCGCTCGCGCATGGAGGTGCTCGGCCCCGCGCTCGATCGCAGCGCCGAGATCCTCACCCCCGAAGCGCTGCAGTTCCTCACCGACCTGCACGACCGCTTCGCGAGCACCCGCCACGAGCGTCTCGCCGACCGGCAGCGTCGCCGCTACGAGATCGGCAACGGCCGCGATCCGAAGTTCCGCGACGACACCCGTCACCTGCGCGAGGACACGACCTGGCAGGTCGCCGGCGCGGGGCCCGGTCTCGAGGACCGACGCGTGGAGATCACCGGACCGACCGATCCGAAGATGACGATCAACGCGATGAACTCCGGGGCCCGCGTGTGGCTCGCCGACCAGGAGGACGCGACGAGCCCGACGTGGCGCAACGTCATCGGCGGCCAGCTCTCGCTCTTCGACGCGATCCGCGATCAGCTCAGCTACACCAGCCCCGAGGGCAAGGAGTACCGCGTCACCGCGGAGCGCACCCCCACCATCGTGATGCGCCCTCGCGGCTGGCACCTGGTGGAGAAGCACATCCGCTTCACCGACACCCACGGCCAGGCCGGTGCGGCCTCCGGCAGCCTCGTCGACTTCGGCCTCTACGCGTTCCACAACGCGCGCGAGCTCGTCGCCCGCGGACGCGGCCCCTACTTCTACATCGCGAAGCTCGAGTCGAGCGAAGAGGCGAAGCTCTGGGACGACATCTTCACCTTCACCGAGCGCACGCTGGGCCTCGACCACGGCACGATCCGCGCGACCGTGCTCATCGAGACCCTCCCCGCCGCGTTCGAGATGGAGGAGATCCTCTACGTCATGCGCGACCACATCGCGGGCCTGAACGCCGGTCGCTGGGACTACATCTTCTCGATCATCAAGAACTACCGCGGCCGCGGCGCTCGGTTCGTGCTGCCGGATCGCAGCGAGGTCACGATGACCGTTCCGTTCATGCGGGCGTACACGGAGCTGCTCGTGCAGACCTGCCACAAGCGCGGGGCGCACGCCATCGGCGGCATGAGCGCGTTCATCCCGAACCGCCGCGACCCCGAGGTCACCGCGCGCGCCGAGGAGAAAGTGCGGGCCGACAAGCAGCGTGAGGCCACCGACGGTTTCGACGGCACCTGGGTCGCCCACCCGGATCTGATCCCGGTCGCCCAGGCGGAGTTCGACGCCGTGCTGGGTGCGAACCCGAACCAGGTGTCGCGCCAGCGGGACGACGTCCACGTCACCGCCGCCCAGCTCCTCAACGTGCACATCGGGCGTGAGATCACCGACGCGGGCGTCCGCGACAACGTGTCGATCGGCCTGCGCTACATCGAGGCGTGGCTGCGCGGCCTCGGCGCCGTCGCCATCGACAACCTCATGGAGGACGCCGCGACGGCCGAGATCAGCCGCTCGCAGATCTGGCAGTGGATCCACCAGGATCAGTCGACGGCCGAGGGCACCCGGATCACCCGCGACTGGGTGGCCGAGGTGCTGCGGGAGACGCTCGACTCCTTCGAGCGCTTCGACGGCGATCGCTACGACGACGCGGCGGAGCTCTTCACCGACGTGGCGCTCGGGGACGACTTCCCGACCTTCCTCACGGTGCCCGCCTACAGCCGCTACCTCGTCGACGCGTAGGTCGCGCGGACGCGTGAGGGCCCGGGATCACTGATCCCGGGCCCTCACGCGTCTGTCGATCACCGGTAGAGCGAATCGCTCCGCTCGATCGCGGGCCCGAGTTCGTCGACGACGAGCGTCTCGGTGTCGAGCTGCCCGGTGCGATACGCCGCACGACCGACCATGTGCGCCGCGATGGGCGCGGTGAGCGACTGGAAGACGAATACCGGCACGAGCGCGAGCAGCGTCGGTACGGAACGCTGGTCGAGCGCGATCGCCGCGATCACGAGCAGGAGCCCGAAGATCTGGGGTTTGGTGGCGGCGTGCAGGCGGCTCAGCGCGTCCGGGAACCGCAGCAGGCCGACGCCGGCCGCGACCGAGAGCACGGCTGCGAGGAAGACGCAGACGACGGCGGCGAGATCCAGGATCTGATCAAACATGGCCGGCCTCCGACGTTCGAGTGGGCAAGGAGGCCTGGTCGGAGCGCCGCTTCACGAAGCGCGCGACGACGATCGTCGCGAAGGTGGCCGTCGCAGCGATGACCGTCATGAGCGGGATGCTCGCGGTGTGGCCACGCACCACCATATCCGTCCCGACCGCCAGCATGAGGGTGGTGAGCAGCACATCGGAGGCGATCATGCGGTCGAGGATCGTCGGTCCCCGCACGATGCGCACGATGCACGCGAGTGCGGTCGCGGTGAGCCCGGCGCCCGCCGCGATCAGCAGCGCGATCATCACGGCACTCATCGGACGACCCGCATCTCGTCGCGCGATCCGACGGCCATGACGAGCAGCCGCTCGATGTGGAGTGCATCACGGCGCATCTTCGTGATCTCCTTCTGGGTCGGCGTGTTCAGCACGTGCAGGTAGAGCGTCGACTCGAAGCGGTCGACGTCGGCGATCAGCGATCCCGGAATCAGCGAGTTCGTGAGCGCGACCATCGTCAGGATGAAGTCGGACCGGGTCCGCAGCTTCACCGCGATGATCGAGGTCGGCGGCGGCGGGCCCGGCCGCACCGCCAGCCAGGCGACCTGCCAGGAGGCACGGGCGAGGTGCCAGAAGAAGTACCCCAGGTACCGCAGCGCCCACCACAGGTTGAACCGGCCCGCGAGCTCGACCGGCGGCAGGTAGAACAGGCGCATCACGAAGACTGCGACCACGATGCCGCTCACGGCGGAGAGCAGCGACACCGACTGCCAGAGCATCATCCACAGCACCACCAGCCCGATGAGCAACGGCAGCTCGTGCAGGCGCACGCCCCACTCGGCGCGACGCGTCGCGCGCGGGGGTCCAGCATCGGTCTCGCTCACGGTGCTCCCTCCTCGGGTTCCGTCGTGCCGCTGCCGCCGCCGAGGCCCGTCGTCGAGTCGCCCAGCACGAGCTCGACGAGCGCGGCCGGTTCGGCGAGATCCTGGCCGGCGCGCCAGGAGTAGGCGTACAGCGGACCGGCGAACACCGTGAGCGCCACGCTCACGACGACCATGCCCGCGGTCGCGCCGACCATCAGGCGCGGGATCTCCTTCTGCTCCTGCAGCGGCGGTGCATCGGGGGCGTCGTGCAGCCGCTCGAGCAGCGCCTCCTCGCGCTCGCGCAGGAGCAGCGCCTCGGTGCTCGGGGCCTTCTGCGCCTTCTTGTCGCCGCCCTCGGCGCGGACCCGCGGCCGCCAGAAGGCGAGCACCCAGGCGCGGGCGAGCGCGTAGAGCGTGAGCAGCGACACGAGCGCGCCGATCCCGATCAGCCAGTAGGCACCCGGGGTCGCGAGCTCGGCCGCCACGGTGAAGAGCCCGATTTTGCCGATGAAGCCGGAGAACGGCGGGATCCCGCCGAGGTTGAGCATCGGGATGAAAAAGAGGACGGCGATGACCGGGCCGGTGCGGAGCATGCCGCCGAGCCCGGAGAGCGAGGTCGTGCCGCCCTGTCGTTCGAGCAATCCGACCGCGAGGAAGAGCGTGGTCTGGACGATGATGTGGTGCGTGATGTAGAAGATCGTCGCGGCGAATCCCGCGGCGTTGGCCATCGCGATGCCGAAGATCATGTAGCCGATGTGGCTGATCAGCGTGAACGAGAGCAATCGTTTGATGTCGGATTGCGAGATCGCACCCAGGATCCCGACGAGCAGCGTCAGGCCCGCGATCACCATGAGCAGCGTGTCCACGCTCGAGTCCGGGAAGAGCAACGTCTGACTCCGGATGATCGCGTACACACCGACCTTGGTCAGCAATCCGGCGAACACCGCCGTCACCGGCGCCGGGGCGGTCGGATACGAGTCCGGCAGCCAGAAGGAGAGCGGGAAGACCGCCGCCTTGATCCCGAACGCGATGAGCAGCATGAGGTTCAGAAGGAGCTGCACCTCCGATGGGAGTTCGGCGATCCGCACCGTGAGCTGTGCCATATTCACGGTACCCGTCGCCCCGTAGATCATGGCGATCGCGGCGAGGAAGAGCACGGACGACACGAGCGAGACGACGACGTAGGTGACGCCCGCGCGGATGCGCTGGCTGGTGCCGCCGAGGGTGATGAGCACGTAGCTCGACACGAGCAGGATCTCGAAGCCGACGTAGAGATTGAAGAGGTCGCCGGCGATGAACGCGTTGAACACGCCCGCGCCCAGCACCAGGTAGGTCGGGTAGTAGATCGAGACCGGCGTGTCCTCGTCACCGTCAGCGAGACGCTGGCCGATGGAGAAGAGGAAGACCGCGAGCAGCACGACGGCGGAGACCGTCAGCATAAGTGCGGAGACCCGATCGACGACGAGTGCGATCCCGAACGGCGCGGCCCAGCCGCCGACCTCCATGACGAGGGTGCCCTGCGCGTCCACGATCACCATGAGCGCGGCGCTCAGCACCACGACGCCACTGAGCGCGACGAGCGTGATGCCCTGCTGCAGGCGACGTCGGCCGGGGACCGCGAGGGCGAAGGCGGCGGCCGCGAGCGGCACGAGCACGACGAGGGGAACGAGCACGGTCATCGGCGATCACCCCCGGGGCTGTCCGGAGCGGAGTGCTCGTCAGTTTCGGTGTCAGTGCCGGTGTCGGTGTCGCGGACGTTGTCGGTCGGGACGTCGTTCGCGGCGTCGCCGTTCTCCTCGTCGTCGAACTCCTGGGTCTCGGCCAGATCCTCGTCGGTGACCTCGACCGTGGCGAGCGCCTCGGTGGTCGCGAGCTCGAGATCCGATTCGTCGTCCTGCACGGTGTCGTCGAGATCCTGCGCCAGGCGCCAGGAACGGTAGATCAGGGCGAGGAAGAACGCGCTGACACCGAAGGTGATCACGATCGCGGTCAGGATGAACGCCTGCGGCAGCGGATCGCTCATGTCCTCGGCTGCAGTGTCACCCGACAGGGGGGCGTCGCCGAAGGATCCAGACATCAGGAAGATGAGGAGGTTCGTGGCATTGCCGACGAGCAGGAAGCCGAGCAGGAGTCGGGTCAGCGTGCGGTCGAGCATCAGGTACACCCCGCAGGAGTACATGACGACCATGACCGCGACCAGGACGAGGGGCATCGTCATTGCGACCTCACCTCCTCCTCTTCGAATGCCGCGACTTCGCTCTCCTCATGCTCATCGATCTCCGCGCCCAGGCTCCGAAGCACATCGAGGATCAGCCCGAACACCACAAGATACACACCGATGTCGAACAGCGTCGAGGTCACGAGCGGGAGCGTGCCGAAGATCCCGAGGTCGACGTCCACCCACGCGGAGGCGAGGGCCGATTGGCCGAAGAGCATCGGGATGAACGCCATCGAGACCGCGAGGGCCAGCCCGGTGCCGAGGATCCGACCGGCGTCGAGTGGCACCGTCGCGCCGAGCTCGTGCCGTCCGCCCGCGAGATACCGGGCGACGAGCGCGAGGCCCGCGACGAGCCCGCCCGCGAAGCCGCCTCCCGGGGTGTTGTGCCCCGTGAGCAGCAGGTAGATCGAGAGGATGATGAGCGCGTGGAACAGCAGCCGCACGACCACCTCGAGCAGGATCGAGCGGCGCGCAGGATCGAGCGTGCGACCGGCGAGCAGCCAGCCGGTGCGGCGCGCCGGATCGTTGGGGTCGACCACACGCAGGAGCTGCTCGCGCGCCTGCACCTGCGCGGCGCGGCGGCTGAGCTTCGGTCGGGTGTCGACGCGGGTGTTCAGGAACACGAGCGACGCGACACCCGTCGCCGCGGCGAGGATCACCGACAGCTCCCCCATCGTGTCCCACCCACGGATATCGACGAGCATGACGTTCACGACGTTGCTGCCGTGGCCTCCCGCGTACGCGAGCTCGGGCAGCAGCAGCGAAATAGGATCGGCGACCCGGGACCCGAGGGCGATGAGCGCGAACGCGCCGATGACGAGGCCGACCGAGGCGCCGATCACCGCGCGCCCCCAGCGGACCTTGCGGGTCGACTGGCTCCCGAGCCGCTGCGGCAGGCGCCGGATCACGAGCACAAAGGCGATGAGCGTGACCGTCTCGACGAGCGCCTGTGTCAGCGCCAGATCGGGAGCGCCGTGCATGGCGAAGATCGCGGCCATGCCGTACCCCGTCACGCCCACGAGCACGACGGACTGGAAGCGGGTGCGCGCCCGGAGCGAGAAGATCGCCGCGAGGATCATGATGATCGCGATCGGGATCTGCACCGGCGAGCTGATGAGCTCGAACTCCGCAGGCCATGCGCCCGTCGCCACGATCGTGCCGCCGAGCACGGTGACGAGCACGATGAGGATGACGGCCAGGTAGAAGGGCAGCGAGCCGCGCTGCGTGAGCGAGGTGAGACGCACCGCGGCGATGTCGAGCCACTGCGTGATGACCCAGTACGCGTGCGACGCGGAGAACCGCTCGGGCGCGACGGGCAGGACGGTCTGCATGCGCGACAGGATCACCGCGAGGGCAGCGCCGAGCGCGAGCACGAGCACCGAGGCGAGCAGCGCCGGGGTGAACCCGTGCCACAGCGCGAGGTGCTCGGGTTCGAACCCGTCTGCTGCCTCGACGGTGACCTGGAGCAGCGGATCGACCGCAGCTGAGGCGAGGCCGACGACCAGGGTGATCGCGACGAAGACCGCGGGTGCGGTGAGAATCGCCCGCCCGGGCGCATGCACGACGGTGCAGGTGGCGACCTGAGGCTTCTGCGAGAAGGCCCCCCAGAGGAAACGTCCCATGTAGGCGACGGTCAGTATGCTGCCGACGACCGCGACCACAAACGCCACCCAAGCGATCGGGTGCGTCTCGGCGATCTCGAGCATCTCCGTGAACGCCGACTCCTTGGCCACGAACCCGAGGAAGGGCGGAACGCCGGCCATGGAGAGCGCCGCGAGGGTCGTGATCACGGCGAGCACGGGCATCCGACGCCCGAGACCGGAGAGTTTGCGAAGGTCACGCGTGCCCGTCGAGTGATCGATGATGCCGACGGAGAGGAAGAGCGGCGCCTTGGCGAACGCGTGCGCGAAGAGCAGCGCGAATCCCGCGAACGAGGCGCGCGGATCCGCCAGGCCGAAGACCATCACGAGCAGACCGAGCTGGCTCACGGTGCCGTGCGCGACGATGAGCTTGATGTCGAACTGCTTGAGGGCACGGATCCCGCCGTTGAGCATCGTGATCGCGCCGAGGATCACGAGCGTCTCGCGGTACCCGACGACGTCGCCGAATCCCGGGCTGATCCGAGCGATCAAGTAGATGCCCGCCTTCACCATCGCTGCGGCGTGCAGATAGGCACTCACCGGGGTCGGCGCGGCCATCGCACCGGGAAGCCAGAAGTGGAACGGGAAGATGGCAGATTTCGAGAGCGCGCCCGCGAGCACGAGGAACACCGCGGTCGTCCCGAGCGCGCCACCCGGCGGGTTCGCCACGATCTCGGAGAGCAGGGTGGTGCCGGCCGCCTGAGACAGGATCACGAACCCCACGAGCATCGCGAGTCCACCGAGCGTCGTCACCATCAACGCCTGCAGCGCCGCGGCGTTGGCCGTACGGAGCCGCGTGACGTGCCCGATGAGCAGGAAGGAGAAGATCGTCGTCCCCTCCCAGAAGATGAAGAGGAGGTAGACGTCGTCGGCGAGCACCAGGCCGAGCATCGACACCGCGAAGCCCATGAACACCGCGGCGAAGCGGCTGAGGCCAGCCTCCCCCTCGTCGAAGTAACTCGTGCAGTAGACGAGGATCAGCGCACCCGCGCCGGTGACGAGAAGCGCGAAGAGCGCGGAGACCGCGTCGAGGCGGAAGGACAGCGTGATCCCGAGTTGCGGAATCCAGGGCATCGACTCGGTGATACTGCCGCCGGAGAACACCGGGAGTGCAACTGCCAGGATCACCCCGAATGCCGCCAGCATGACGGCCGCGAGGATCAGGAACCCGCGACGACCCTTCCAGCGAACCAGGGTGTGCGTGACCAATGACGTCAGTGCGAGGGCGAGCAGAATACTCGTCATCGCACCCATAGGCGGCCTTCTTTCGTCGGGACGTCGTGTGGTTGTTCTCGAATCAGTTTATCGGAACCTCGGGGCTCGAATCTGCCGCCGCGGCTGCCGACATCGGGACGAAACATGCCCCGTATACAGCGAAAGGGCCCCAACCGAATCGTTCGCCATCACTGGCGATCGCTCCGGTTGGAGCCCTCTCTGAAAAGTTGTCCGGCGGTGTCCTACTCTCCCACAAGGTCCCCCTTGCAGTACCATCGGCGCTGTCAGTCTTAGCTTCCGGGTTCGGAATGTGACCGGGCGTTTCCCTGACGCTATAACCACCGTAACTCTATTGACATGTGCCCGCACACGGGGAACCAGTTTGTTCCGTCCGTGCGGCGGTCAGCCGTACGTCAAGAACCACAAAGTGGACGCGTTTCATCGTTACACAACAATTTGTCTTATGTTCCACACCACCCGAGGGGGTGTGGTGAAGTCAAGTCTTTGGCTTATTAGTACCAGTCAGCTCCACACATTGCTGTGCTTCCACATCTGGCCTATCAACCCAGTAATCTACTGGGAGCCTCACACGATCAAGTCGTAAGGAAATCTCATCTCGAGGCCGGCTTCCCGCTTAGATGCTTTCAGCGGTTATCCATCCCGAACGTAGCCAACCAGCCATGCCCTTGGCAGAACAACTGGCACACCAGAGGTTCGTCCAACCCGGTCCTCTCGTACTAGGGTCAGATCCTCTCAAATTTCCAACGCGCGCAGAGGATAGGGACCGAACTGTCTCACGACGTTCTAAACCCAGCTCGCGTACCGCTTTAATGGGCGAACAGCCCAACCCTTGGGACCAACTCCAGCCCCAGGATGCGACGAGCCGACATCGAGGTGCCAAACCATGCCGTCGATATGGACTCTTGGGCAAGATCAGCCTGTTATCCCCGAGGTACCTTTTATCCGTTGAGCGACAGCGCTTCCACAAGCCACTGCCGGATCACTAGTCCCGACTTTCGTCCCTGCTCGACCTGTCAGTCTCACAGTCAAGCTCCCTTGTGCACTTACACTCGCCACCTGATTGCCAACCAGGTTGAGGGAACCTTTGGGCGCCTCCGTTACTTTTTGGGAGGCAACCGCCCCAGTTAAACTACCCACCAGGCACTGTCCCAGAACCCGATCAGGGTCCGTAGTTAGATATCCAATATGACCAGAGTGGTATTTCAACAATGACTCCACCTGAACTAGCGTCCAAGCTTCACAGTCTCCCACCTATCCTACACAAGCCACACCGAACACCAATACCAAGCTGTAGTAAAGGTCACGGGGTCTTTCCGTCCTTCTGCGCGTAACGAGCATCTTTACTCGTACTGCAATTTCGCCGAGTTCACGGTGGAGACAGCTGGGAAGTCGTTACGCCATTCGTGCAGGTCGGAACTTACCCGACAAGGAATTTCGCTACCTTAGGATGGTTATAGTTACCACCGCCGTTTACTGGGGCTTAAATTCAAAGCTTCGACCCAAAGGTCTAACCTCTCCTCTTAACCTTCCAGCACCGGGCAGGCGTCAGTCCGTATACGTCCACTTGCGTGTTAGCACGGACCTGTGTTTTTAGTAAACAGTCGCTTCCCACTGGTCTCTGCGGCCACCACACCCTTTCCGGAGTAAATCCGTATAAGTGGATGGCCCCCTTCTCCCGAAGTTACGGGGGCATTTTGCCGAGTTCCTTCACCATGATTATCTCGATCTCCTGAGTATTCTCTACCTGACCACCTGAGTCGGTTTGGGGTACGGGCAACAGCAAACCTCACGTCGATGCTTTTCTTGGCAGCATAGGATCACCTGCTTCCCCATACGGGTCCGCATCGTGTCTCACCCAAAGCCTCAAACTATTATTAAGAGACGGGCTACGCACTTACACCGGGACAACCATCGCCCGGCACAGGCTACCTTCCTGCGTCACACCTCACGCTCACCACCCCAGTTCGGGTTCGCAGCCGCCACCCCACATCACCCGAAGGATCCGCGGAGTATTGGATTGCTTAGCACTACTGGTTAGGTCTTTGACGGTTTACCGCCGGTACGGGAATATCAACCCGTTGTCCATCGACTACGCCTGTCGGCCTCGCCTTAGGTCCCGACTTACCCAGGGAAGATTAGCTTGACCCTGGAACCCTTGGTCTTCCGGAGGACGGGTTTCTCACCCGTCTTTCGCTACTCATGCCTGCATTCTCACTCGTGTGGCATCCACGACTGGTTCACACCGCCGCTTCACTCGCCACACGACGCTCTCCTACCCATCCATACGGCTGGACCACGAAGGCCTACCTGTTATATGAATGCCACAACTTCGGTGGCGTGCTTGAGCCCCGTTACATTGTCGGCGCGGAATCACTTGACCAGTGAGCTATTACGCACTCTTTCAAGGGTGGCTGCTTCTAAGCCAACCTCCTGGTTGTCACAGCAACTCCACATCCTTTTCCACTTAGCACGCGCTTTGGGACCTTAGTTGGTGATCTGGGTTGTTTCCCTCTCGACAATGAAGCTTATCCCCCACTGTCTCACTGCTGCGCTCTCACTTACCGGCATTCGGAGTTTAGCTGACGTCAGTAACCTTGTAGGGCCCATCGGCCATCCAGTAGCTCTACCTCCGGCAAGAAACACGCAACGCTGCACCTAAATGCATTTCGGAGAGAACCAGCTATCACGAAGTTTGATTGGCCTTTCACCCCTATCCACAGCTCATCCCCTCAGTTTTCAACCTAAGTGGGTTCGGTCCTCCACGCGCTCTTACACGCGCTTCAACCTGGCCATGGATAGATCACTTCGCTTCGGGTCTAGGACATGCGACTGAATCGCCCTATTCAGACTCGCTTTCGCTACGGCTACCCCACACGGGTTAACCTCGCCACATATCGCTAACTCGCAGGCTCATTCTTCAAAAGGCACGCCGTCACCAGTACAAGCTGGCTCCGACGGATTGTAAGCAAACGGTTTCAGGTACTATTTCACTCCCCTCCCGGGGTACTTTTCACCTTTCCCTCACGGTACTAGTCCGCTATCGGTCATCTGGGAGTATTTAGGCTTATCAGGTGGTCCTGACAGATTCACACGGGATTTCTCGGGCCCCGTGCTACTTGGGATCCACACCACGCAGTGCCACCATTTCGGATACGGGACTCTCACCCACTCCGGTCCGCCGTTCCAAGCGGTTCTCCTATAGCTACACATTCACGTCGAAAGACCGGCAGATCTTCCAGGCATGTCCCACAACCCCAACCATGCAACCCCTGCCGGGTATCACACATGACTGGTTTAGCCTCATCCGGGTTCGCTCGCCACTACTACCGGAATCACATGTTGTTTTCTCTTCCTGGGGGTACTGAGATGTTTCACTTCCCCCCGTTCCCTCTACCCGCCCTATATATTCAGGCGGGAGTCACCAGGTACGCACGCGCCCTGGCGGGGTTTCCCCATTCGGAAATCCTCGAATCACAGCCCGTTTATCGGCTCCCCGAGGCTTATCGCAGATTACTACGTCCTTCTTCGGCTCCAGATGCCAAGGCATCCACCGTTTGCTCTTATAAACTTGAAATCACATAAGTATCAGAAACACACACCCGAAAGTGTGTGACCAATGAAATTATTAAGTATCTCAAGACAAGACAAACACTGCCCTCCCGAAAGAAAGCAGATCATCTTGTCTTGAAAGATGCTCGCGTCCACTGTGTAGTTCTCAACGTACGGTCGATCCCCCCACCAGAAACAACACGTTTCCTGGCCGAGGGTCAGAAGAAACAGTCCCCACAACAGCAACAACACCCCAGAAAACCGGGACACCGTCACCACCATGGTGGCTGGGCCTTCAGGACCCAATAGTATGCACTAGGTTCACCACACCCCAATCACGCCGGCTCGTTCCAACCACTCCCCGAAAGAAGCAGCGTACTGAAACCCACACGATCAAACTGTAGTTTGCTTGCCAAATGTTCCACCCATGAGCGTCCAGCACCACACATTCGGTGATGATCTGAACAATCTGCACCCCACAAGGGGGCGAGTGCTCCTTAGAAAGGAGGTGATCCAGCCGCACCTTCCGGTACGGCTACCTTGTTACGACTTAGTCCTAATTACCAGTCCCACCTTCGACGGCTCCCTCCACAAGGGTTAGGCCACCGGCTTCGGGTGTTACCGACTTTCATGACTTGACGGGCGGTGTGTACAAGGCCCGGGAACGTATTCACCGCAGCGTTGCTGATCTGCGATTACTAGCGACTCCGACTTCATGGGGTCGAGTTGCAGACCCCAATCCGAACTGAGACCGACTTTTTGGGATTCGCTCCACCTCGCGGTATCGCAGCCCTTTGTATCGGCCATTGTAGCATGCGTGAAGCCCAAGACATAAGGGGCATGATGATTTGACGTCATCCCCACCTTCCTCCGTGTTGACCACGGCAGTATCCCATGAGTTCCCACCATAACGTGCTGGCAACATAGGACGAGGGTTGCGCTCGTTGCCGGACTTAACCGAACATCTCACGACACGAGCTGACGACAACCATGCACCACCTGTATAGAAGTGTCCAAAGAGTTGACGATCTCTCGCCCGTTCTTCTATATGTCAAGCCTTGGTAAGGTTCTTCGCGTTGCATCGAATTAATCCGCATGCTCCGCCGCTTGTGCGGGCCCCCGTCAATTCCTTTGAGTTTTAGCCTTGCGGCCGTACTCCCCAGGCGGGGAACTTAATGCGTTAGCTACGACACAGAACCCGTGGAACAGGCCCTACATCTAGTTCCCAACGTTTACGGCATGGACTACCAGGGTATCTAATCCTGTTCGCTCCCCATGCTTTCGCTCCTCAGCGTCAGTAACGGCCCAGAGATCTGCCTTCGCCATCGGTGTTCCTCCTGATATCTGCGCATTCCACCGCTACACCAGGAATTCCAATCTCCCCTACCGCACTCTAGCTTGCCCGTACCCACTGCAGGCTGGAGGTTGAGCCTCCAGTTTTCACAGCAGACGCGACAAGCCGCCTACGAGCTCTTTACGCCCAATAATTCCGGACAACGCTTGCACCCTACGTATTACCGCGGCTGCTGGCACGTAGTTAGCCGGTGCTTTTTCTGCAGGTACCGTCACTTTCGCTTCTTCCCTACTAAAAGAGGTTTACAACCCGAAGGCCGTCATCCCTCACGCGGCGTTGCTGCATCAGGCTTGCGCCCATTGTGCAATATTCCCCACTGCTGCCTCCCGTAGGAGTCTGGGCCGTGTCTCAGTCCCAGTGTGGCCGGTCACCCTCTCAGGCCGGCTACCCGTCGTCGCCTTGGTGAGCCATTACCTCACCAACAAGCTGATAGGCCGCGAGTCCATCTACCACCGATAAATCTTTCCACCCACACACCATGCGGTGATGGGACATATCCAGTATTAGACGCCGTTTCCAGCGCTTATCCCAGAGTGATAGGCAGGTTACTCACGTGTTACTCACCCGTTCGCCACTCTTCCACCCAGCAAGCTGGGCTTCATCGTTCGACTTGCATGTGTTAAGCACGCCGCCAGCGTTCGTCCTGAGCCAGGATCAAACTCTCCGTAAAAAATTACATGTCCAAAAGCAGCGGAATAAGCCACCCCCGAACGAGTTCAACCTGACAAAAACAAACATCAAACCTGACGTTCATATAATTTGTCCAAAAGGAATCGCCATTCACCCACAAACGTGGATGGACGGGATTATAAAATTGGCATTTGACAATCAAGTGCACACTATTGAGTTCTCAAGGACCAGACACCCCCCGTACACACCCAACCGGGCTTCCGAAAAGCAACTTTTCCAACTTACCAGAACGACTTGGTGAAACCAAATCGGCCGAATCTTACGATCTCAGCACGGTGCTGCTCACGCTCATTCGCGCGGCCACCGTTTCGGTGAGATGAGGTTCTCTACTCTACACACTGGAACATGATGAATCAAGTTCCGGGTGATCCGTAGAGAATCCGATTCAGGCTTGCGATCCGGGCCGCTTTCGCTTCCCGCACCGTCTCGCTGACAAGGGAAAACATTACGCGGATCGGGGCACCCCCGCAAAGCGCAGCCCTCGCCCGGGCGTGTCTCCGCATGATTCCGCCATTCTTGCGTCAGCGCCCGCGCCAGGCCACCATCCGAGTCGCGGATCACATCCGCCAAATATCCCCGGAATCGGCAGGAGGCCCACGTTTCTCGGGCGCGTCGAGCCTCCTCCGATCGATGATCGCACCCCACCTGCTTGAATGGTCGAGTGAACGACACCTCCGCTGAGCACCAGCCCTCCCCCGCCGACTTCTCCTTCTCCGTCGAGCATCGGCTCGAGACGGGAGGAGCGCGCGGCTCGCAGGGTCAGGCGCTCGGGCGTACCGGGACCATCAGCACCCCGCACGGTGAGATCCAGACACCGGCCTTCATCCCGGTGGGCACGAAGGCCACTGTGAAGGCGATGCTCCCCGAGACCGTCGAGCAGCTCGGTGGGCAAGCAGTGCTCGCCAACGCGTACCACCTGTTCCTCCAGCCGGGCAGCGACCTCGTCGACGAGGCCGGCGGGCTCGGCGCCTTCATGAACTGGAGCGGCCCGACCTTCACCGACTCCGGCGGGTTCCAGGTAATGTCCCTTGGGGTCGGCTTCAAGAAGGTCATCTCGATGGCGGAGGACGAGTACGCGAGCACCGAGGTGATCGCGTCGACGAAGGAGCGCCTCGCGCACGTCGATGAGGACGGCGTCACGTTCAAGTCGTTCCTCAACGGCGACCGGCACCGCTTCACCCCCGAAGTGTCCATGCAGATCCAGCACCAGCTCGGCGCCGACATCATCTTCGCGTTCGATGAGTGCACCACTCTGCTCAACACGCGCGTCTACCAGGAGGACTCCGTCGCCCGCACGGCTCGGTGGGCGGTGCGCTGCCTCGACGAGCACGCCCGCCAGACCGCGGAGCGGAGTCATCGGCCCTATCAGGCGCTCTTCGGTGTGGTGCAGGGTGCGCAGTACGAGGACCTCCGACGCGAGGCGGCATCCGGACTCGGCCGGATGACCGGGGCCGAGGCGACGGACCAGCAGTTCGACGGGTTCGGGATCGGCGGCGCCCTCGAGAAGAGCCGGCTCGGCACCATCGTGTCGTGGGTCTCCGACGAGCTCCCGGAGAAGAAGCCCCGGCACCTGCTCGGGATCTCGGAGCCCGATGACCTGTTCGCCGCCATCGCCGCCGGCGCCGACACCTTCGACTGCGTGGCACCGTCGCGCCAGGCCCGGGGCGGCACCATGTACTCCTCGACCGGCCGCATCAACGCGAAGTCCGCCGGCCAGCGCCGCCGCTTCGAACCCCTCGACCCCGAGTGCGACTGCTACACCTGCACGAACACCACCGCGGCGTACCTCCACCACCTGTTCAAGGCGAAGGAGATGCTGGGCTCGACGCTCGCCACCATCCACAACGAGCGATTCATCGTGCGCCTCGTCGATCGGATCCGGGCGAGCATCGTCGACGGCACCTTCGCCGAGCTTCGAGACGAGGTGCTCGGCCGGCAGTACGGGCCCGAGTTCGCACGCGAGGCCGCGCGGAAGACGGCGGCGACTAGCGCGCGGTGAGCTCTTCAGCGCGGCGGACGCGGGAGATGACCCGCGTCGTGATCGGCAGCAGCACGATCTCCGCGAGCACCTTGATCCCGTAACCGAGCGCGGTGTAGCCGATGAAGTCCCAGCCCTCGATAACGCCCCAGAACGCGATCGTGCAGAACACGATCGTGTCGACGAGTTGACCGACGAGCGTCGAGCCGATGAGGCGCGTGCGGAGGAAGCGACCTGAGGTGCGCTCGCGCAGCTTCACGAGCACCCAGGCATTGATGAACTGCCCGGCGAGGAACGCGCCGAGGCTCGCCGCGACGATCCGCGGGACAAAGCCGAGCACCGATTCGAAGGCCTCCTGGTTCTCCCAGCCGGCGGCCGCGGGTGAGAGCTGGGTCACCCAGATCGTCAGCGACGTGAGGAGCGAGAGCGCGAAGGCGGTCAGGATCGCGCGCCGCGCCGCCTTCAGCCCGTACACCTCGGCGAGCACGTCGCCGACGATGTAGACGAGCGGGAACAAGAACACGCCGCCGTCCACGATGAACGGGCCGAACGCGATGAGCTTCACCGCGACGATGTTCGAGATGAGCAGCAGGCCGACGAACGTGGCCACGATGACCGCGTAGCGGGATCCCGACGCCGCCGAGCGGGCGCCCGGAGTCGCGTATGTCTGCTCGCTCTTCGCGCCCGTCATGATCGTCCCCGTCTCACTCATCAACCAACCCCACTCCGAGCGCCCCGCGAATCATGTCCATGTTCAGTTTCGCCGCGACGCGCGCGCCGTTGCCCGCGGCGATGATGAGCTGCTGCGGCCCGGGCGGCACGATGTCGCCGACCGCGTAGATGCCGCGCACCGAGGTCTCGCCGCGATCGTCCACGACCACGAGGCCCCAGTCGTCGCGATCGATCGGATGATCGCCCAGGAACTCCACCGGCGCGTGCCAGCGGGGGCGGACGAACCCGCCGACCCGCGGAACGACCTCGCCGTCGGCGAGGCGGACGCCGGTCATGTCGGCCTTCTCCCCCACGATGTCGTCGATCGGACGGCGCTCGACGCGGATCCCGATCGCGGCGAGCTGCTGCTCCTGTACCGAGGTCACCGTGTCCGCACCGTTCGTGAACACGATGAGGTCGGAGCTGAAGCGGCTGATCAGCAGGGCACGCGAGAAGACGTCCGTCGTCTCGCCGATGAGTGCCAGCGGCTTATCGGTCTTTTCGAAGCCGTCGCACTCGACGCAGCTGTGGAGCGCGGTGCCGTAGTACGCGCGGATCATCGGGAAGGCGGGCAGCTCCTCGGTCAGTCCCGCGGCGATGAGCACTCGGCGCGCCACGAACTCGACGTCGGCCGAGCCGCGCACTCCCGTGCCGCGAACGCGGAACCCGATGCCATCCGGGAAGCCGGCAGCGATCGCCTCGTCGGGCGTCAGGGGTGTCACCTGCCGGGTCATCGCCTGGGCGTAGCGTGCGGTCGGGTAGCTCTCGAACTCCTCGCGGCCGAGCCGCCTGAGCTCGAGCGGCGGTGCCCCATCCCGGGTGAGGAAGCCGTGCGACTGCAGGGTCGCGGAGTGGCGCGGGCGGTTGCTGTCGAGGATCGCGATGCGCCGGTTCGCGCGCACGAGCTGCAAGCCTGCCGACAGCCCCGCGGGTCCGCCGCCGATGATGGCGACGCCGAACGGCAGCTCCTCAGCGGCGCCCTGCGCTGCGGCCGCCTCCTGTGCGGGCACCCCGCTCACCGACACCACGACGGTTACACCCGGTCGGCGGCGAGGCGATCGGCGAGCTTGCGCAGCCGCGCGAGCGAGGCGTCGCGGCCGAGCAGCTCGAAGGACTCGAAGAGGGGCGGCGAGACGCGGCGGCCCGATGCCGCGACCCGCAGAGCGCCGAACGCGACCCGGGGCTTCAGGCCGAGCCCGTCGATGAGGGCCTCCTGGAGCGCCGTCTGAATGCGCTCGGTCGCCCACGCATCCTCGGGGATCGCGGTCAGCGCGGCGGTGCCGGCGGCGAGGACCTCCGGTGCATCGGCCTTCAGGGACTGCAGCGCATCCTCGTCGTACTCGAGCGCGTCGGTGGACGTGAACAGGAAGCCGAGCATGCCGGCGACTTCGGAGAGCACGGTGACGCGGCTCTGCACGAGCGGCACCGCCTTCCGAATGACCTCCCGCTGGTGCTCCGACGGTTCGATCGGCAGCACCCCCTCCGCGACGAGGTACGGACGGATCCGCTCGCCGAAATCCTCCTCCGACAGGAGCCGGATGTGGTCGGCGTTGATCGAGTCGGCCTTCTTCTGATCGAAGCGGGCAGGGTTCGGGTTGACGTCGGCGACGTCGAAGGCCGCGACCATCTCCTCGCTCGAGAAGACGTCGCGGTCGGGCGCGAGCGACCAACCGAGCAGTGAGAGGTAATTGAGCAGCCCCTCGGGGATGAAGCCGCGGGCGCGGTGGTGCAGCAGGTTCGACTCGGGGTCGCGCTTCGACAGCTTCTTGTTGCCCTCGCCCATGACGTAGGGCAGGTGCCCGAACTGCGGGATCGCCTGGGCCACCCCGATGCGAACGAGCGCGTGGTAGAGCGCGATCTGACGCGGGGTCGACGAGAGCAGATCCTCGCCGCGCAGCACGTGCGTGATCCCCATCAGCGCGTCGTCGACCGGGTTCACGAGGGTGTAGAGCGGGGCGCCGTTCGGGCGCACGACGACGAAGTCGATCGTCGACCCGGCGGGGAACGTGATGTCGCCGCGCACGAGGTCGGTGAAGGAGAGATCCTCGTCGGGCACCCGGAATCGGAGAGCGGGCTCGCGCCCCTCGGCGCGGAAGGCCGCGCGCTGCTCGTCGGTCAGGTCGCGATCGTAGTTGTCGTAGCCGAGCTGCTTCGGGCGGCCCGCGGCGATGTTGCGCGCGTCGATCTCCTCGGCGTTCGAGAAGCTCTCGTAGAGGTACCCGGCCTCGACCAGCTGCGCGATGACACCCTGGTAGATCTCACCGCGCTGCGACTGCCGGTACGGCCCGTGCTCGCCGCCCGCGTCGATCCCCTCGTCCCAGTCGAGCCCGAGCCAGCGCAGCGAGTCGAGGATCTGCGCGTAGCTCTCCTCGCTGTCGCGCGCCGCGTCGGTGTCCTCGATCCGGAACACGAAGGTGCCCCCGGTGTGCCGCGCATAGGCCCAGTTGAAGAGCGCCGTGCGGATCATGCCGACGTGCGGGGTGCCCGTCGGGGACGGGCAGAAGCGGACGCGAACATCGGAGCCGGTCGCGCGGGAAAACTGGGGGGTCTCGGTGTGTGACATCACGACCATCCTATCGTCGCGCGAGCACCGCGAGCCGCAGGGTCGCCGCAATTCCGAGCACGATCAGCGCACCGGCGACGGCCGAGAGGACCGGAAAGCCGCCCGCCGCGAAGATGACCCCGGAGACCGCGCCGAAGAGCGCTCCCGCCGCGTTCATCGTGGTGTCGGACTGCCCCTGACGCGCCGGGCGCAGCGGCGCCGGGGTGAGATCCGTCAGCAGGGTCGCCCCCGCGACGGTCACGGCGCTCCAGCCGACGCCGAGCAGCACGAGCGCGACCTGGATGATCACGACGTCGCTGCCGCCGAACCCGGTGCCGACGGCGGCGAGCGTCAGCACCGCGAACCCGCCGAGGACCACCGGGATCGCGCCGAAGCGACCGGTGAGCATGCCGAACACGGGCGAGATCGCGTACATGCCGGCGATGTGGATGCTGATGGTGAATCCGACGAGGGTGATGCTGCCGCCGTGGTGGGTGAGGTGCAGCGGGGTCATCGCCATGAGCCCCACCATCACCGCGTGCGCGAGGGCGATCAGCGCGATCGCCAAGAACTGCGGCATCGCGGAGACCGTCGGCGGGGGCACGGGCGGGGAGGCCTGCGGTTCGGGCGCCACGGGCGGCGCGACCCCGGCGGCCGCGATCCGGCGCGCCTCGAGCAGCGGATCCGGGCGGAGCCCGAACCATACGACCCCGGCGGCGGCGAGCTGCGCGACGATCGTGAAGAGGAAGATGCCGGAGAGGCCGGGCAATCCGAGCGCTTCGCCGAGGTCGGCGCCCGGGCCGATGAGGTTCGGTCCGGTGACGGCGCCGATGGTGATCGACCAGACGACGAGCGACAGGTCGCGTCCACGACGCTCCGGCAGCGCGAGATCCGCGGCCGCGAAGCGCGACTGCAGCTGCACGGCGACTGCAACGCCGAGCACGGCGAGCCCGATGAAGAGCAGCACTGAAATCCGCTGGCTCGCCGCGAAGATCACGAGCGCCGCGCCGAGCACGGCGACGATGTTGCCTGATGCGAGCGCGATGCGGCGACCCGTGCGCGCCGCGAGGCGGGCGAGCGGGATCCCGGCGAGCGCCGCGCCGAGCCCGTTCATCGTGGGGCCGAAGCCGGAGAGCGCGTCGTTGCCGGTGACGTCGGCGATCAGCAGCGCCCCGGCCGAGAGCGACGCGCCGACGCCGAGGCCGCCGAGCACGGTCGCGAGCGCGAGCACCCGGACGATCCGACGCTGGTCACGGAGACGACGGTCGAGCGCGGTCGACGGCGCAGTGGGCGGAGCAGACACGGGATTCGCCTGACTACGCGGCAACGGAGGTGAGTCCCCAGCGGCTGCCGTCGACGCCCGCGAGCAGGCGCTTCGCGAGGCGGACCTGCGGGCTCTCGTTGGCGGTCACCATCGAGACGAGGCCGATCGTGCGGGTGCGCGGCGGGTCGAGCCGCAGCGCCCGCGCGTCCTCGGGCAGCGTGCGTGCCGCTGCGAGTGCGAGCCCCGGCACGAGCGCGACGGCACCACCGGCGGCGGCCATCGCCAACATGGCGGGCACGTTGTCGGTCTCCTGGATGATGTCGGGCTCGAAGCCCGCCTCGCCCGCGGCCGTGAGCAGGTGCCCCCGGCACTTCTCGCAACCGGCGATCCAGTGCTCGTGGGAGAAATCGGCGAGGTTGGCCGATTCGGCCGCGCCGGCGCGCTCGTCGGAGACGACCAGGCTGACCTCCTCACGCCACAGCGGGAGGAACGCGCTGCCCGCGGGGAGCTCGGCCGCCCCCTCGTAGTCGAACACGAGTGCGCAGTCCACCTCGCCGTCGCGGAGCATCGCCGTGGCCGCGGGCGGCTCGGCCTCCCGGTACTGGAGCGCCACCTCGGGCGCCTCAACATTCAGCGCTCGCATCACGTCGGGCACGACCGTGGCCGACGCCGAGGGGAAGCCCACGAGGCGGATCGTGCCGGCGCGCTCACCCCGCAGGTCGTCGATGGCGGCGAGGGCCGCGTCGATCTCGGAGACGACGGTGCGGCCGTGATCCGCGAGGATCTGGCCCGCGGTGGTGAGGCGGATGCCCCGTCCGCTGCGCTCGATGAGCGGCACGGCGAGGCGGGTCTCGACGCGCTTGATGCGCTGGCTGACCGCGGGCTGGCTGAGGCCGAGCTGCGCCGCCGTCGCCGTGAGCGAGCCGGTGATGGCGAGGGCGTGGAGGATGCGCAGCTCGGTCGAATCGATGGAGCCGAGCGGGTCTGCGCTGCGAATCGTGTTCATGCGCTCATCATAACCCAGGATGAAGGAAATGATAAGAAGCTTTCACTTTCATTATGTTCCGCGCTCGCCTAGCCTGGCGGGATGATCGACACCGCCCCCTCCGTTCACGGTTTCCAGCAGCACTTCGACCCGGCACCGGGGTATCTCTCGGCGTGCACGGGCGGGCTGCCGAGCCGCACCACCACCCGCGCGATGCGGGAGTTCCTGGACATCTGGGCCGGTGGGCGCCTCAACACGCACGCGCTCGGTGAGCAGGCGGAGCGCTGCGTCGCGCTCTTCGCGCGCATCGCGGGGGTGACCACCGACCGCGTCGCCATGGGGTCGCAGGTCTCGCAGCTGACCTCGGTCGTCGCCACCGCGGTGCCCGACGGCGCCGAGGTGCTGTGCGCCGCCGGTGACTTCGCGTCGCTGACGCACCCGTTCGAGCAACTCGCGCACCGCGGTGTCCGCGTCCGCTACGCCCCGGTGTCGGAGCTCGCCGCCGCGATCCGGCCGGAGACCGCTTTCGTCGTGTTCTCACTCGTGCAATCCGCGACCGGCGAGGTCGCCGACGCAGCGGCCATCACGGCCGCAGCCGCAGCCGTGGGCGCGCGCACGTGCGTCGACCTCACCCAGTCCCTCGGCTGGTTGCCGATCGGGGCGGAGAGCTTCGACTACACGGTCTGCCACGCCTACAAGTGGCTCTGCGCACCCCGCGGCACCGCGTTCCTCACGGTGCGCGACGGGCTCGACGACACACTCACCCCGCTCGCCGCCGGCTGGTGCTCCGCGGACGACATCTGGTCGTCGTGCTACGCCGGGCACACTCCGCTCGCCGCCGGTGCCGGGCGCTTCAGCGTCTCCCCCGCCTGGCCGGTGCTCGGCGGCACCGAGGCGGCACTCCAGCTGTTCGCGGAGCTCGACCCGCATGCGGTGCACGCGCACAACCTGCGGTTGGCCGGTGCCGCGCGCGCACTGCTCGGGCTCGCACCCGGCGACTCCGCGATCGTCACGTGGGCGGATCCCGACGGCGCCGACCTCGCCGCGATGCAGCGCGCCGGCATCGTCGCATCGGGCCGCGCTGGGAACGCGCGTGTCTCGTTCCACCTCTGGAACACCGACGACGACGTGGCGCTGCTGCGCACGGCCCTCGGTCGGTAGTCGGCTAGACCGCGGCGGCGATCGCCGCGTCGGCGTCGGCGCGATCCTGCTCCGTCGCCACGAGCTGCCCGCAGGCGCCGTCGATCTCCTTGCCGCGGGTGTCGCGCAGCGTCGTCGGCACACCAGCGGCGTTGAGCCGGTCGACGAACTCTCGCGTCACTTCGCGGGTCGACGAGGTCCAGATGGAGCCGGGAGTCGGGTTCAGCGGGATCGGGTTGACGTGCACCCAGCCGCGACCGTACGCGTTGAGCTTGTCGGCGAGCAGCTCGGCGCGCCACGCGTGGTCGTTCATGTCCTTGATCAGCGCGTACTCGATCGACACGCGGCGTCCGGTCTTCTCGTAGTAGTGGTAGGCCGCGTCCAGCACCTCCGAGACCTTCCAGCGGCTGTTCACCGGGATGAGGTCGTCGCGCAGCTCGTCGTCGGGCGCGTGGAGCGAGAGGGCGAAGGTGATGGGGATGTTCTCGTCCGCCAGCTTCCGGATCGCGGGGGCGAGCCCCACGGTCGAGACGGTGATGCCGCGGGCGGACATGCCGAGCCCCTCGGGTGCGGGGGCGATCATGCGGTGCACCGCGTTCATCACGCGCTTGTAGTTGGCGAGCGGCTCGCCCATTCCCATGAAGACGATGTTGTTGACGCGCTCCGGTTCGGCGCCGTTGCCCACGGCGCGAACCCGCCCGAGACCGCCCTCGGCGATGACCCGGTTGGCCTGCACGATCTGGTCGAGGATCTCGGCCGTCGACATGTTGCGGGTGAGCCCCGCCTGACCGGTCGCGCAGAAGGGGCAGTTCATGCCGCAGCCGCACTGGCTCGAGACGCAGAGGGTGATCCGACCCGGGTAGCGCATGAGCACGGACTCGACGAGCGCCCCGTCGAACAGCCGCCACAGGAACTTGATCGTGGTGTTGTCGTCCGTGGCGATCCGCTTCACCTCGGTCAGGAGGGGCGGGAAGAACGCCGCGACCAGATCCTCACGGCCGTCCTTCGGCAGGTCGGTCATGCGCTCGGGGTCGCTCGTGTAGTTCTCGAAGTAGTGCTTGGAGAGCTGCTTCGCCCGGAACCCGGGCAGCCCGAGCTCCGTCACCTTCGCCTCGCGCTCGGCGAGTGTCATGTCCGCGAGGTGGGTCGTCGGCTGCTTCACGCGCGGCGACGCGAACTGCAGCGTCGGCCGGCCGTCGGGGCCCGCCAGCTGCTTCCAGCCCTCTGCCTTCGGCCTGACCTGCGGGCGCGCGGGAGCGTCGGCGCCGTCGCGCCGCGGACGAGTCCTCGTGTACTCGGTGCCGTCGGTGTGAGTGAGCTTGTTCGGATCCATTGCCTCTATTGTCGCATCCGCGACCTGGATGCGCTCACCGCGCCCCGAGCAGCGTCGAGCGGATGAGGAAGCGCTGCCCCTCCGGCGCCTCGAGCGAAAAGCCGCTCCCCCGCCCCGGGACCGCGTCGATCGTGAGGTGCGTGTGCGCCCAGACCCCGAACTGCTCCCTCGACATCCAGAAGCCGATCTCGCGCGGCGCCGGGGACCCGCCCGGCAGCGGCGGCAGCTCGAGGGTGCCGAGCCGCACGTCCTGGCCACCCGTCTTGAACTCTCCCTCCTGGTAGCACATCGGCGAACTGCCGTCGCAGCAGCCGCCGGACTGGTGGAACATCAGCGGGCCGTGCATCGCCCAGAGCCGGTCGACGAGCTCGATCGCGGTGCGGGTGAAGGCGAGCCGGCTCTCGGTCTCGCCCTCGACGTCGGGCCGGGCATGAGTGAGGTCGGTCATGGCGTCCTCCTTCCGGCACGGCGCCCGTGCCGCTGGGGTGTCATGGTACGTCGCGCGGCCGGGAGGCCTCGCAGAAACCTCCCGGCCGTCGCGATGGTTCACGCGTCGGCGAACCGAAGAACGATGCGTCCGTCGATCGCCCCGGCGCGCATGTCGTCGAAGACCGCGTTGACATCATCAAGCGGGCGCTCGGCGATGGTCGGATGGATGAGGCCCCTCGCGTAGAAGTCCAGCGCCTCGATCATGTCCTGCCGTGTGCCGACGATCGATCCGCGGATCGTGAGCCCCTTCAGAACGATGTCGAAGATCGGCGCCGGGAAGTCCCCGGGCGGCAGTCCGTTGAACACGATCGTGCCGCCGCGACGCGTCATGCCGATGGCCTGGCCGAACGCGGAGGGGTGCACCGCCGTGACGAGCACGCCGTGCGCACCTCCGGTAGCGGCTTGAATGGCCTCGACCGGATCCTGCGCGCGGGCGTTCACCGTCACCTCGGCTCCGTGCTGCTGAGCCAATGCGAGCTTGTCGTCGGCGACGTCGACGGCCACGACGCGCATGCCCATCGCGACGGCGTACTGCACGGCGATGTGTCCGAGCCCGCCGATCCCGGAGATCACGACCCACTGCCCCGGTCGCACCCCCGTCACCTTCAGCCCCTTGTAGACGGTCACCCCGGCGCACAGCACGGGGGCGACCTCTGCGGGATCCGTGCCCTCGGGCAGTCGCGCGGCGTACACGGCGTCGACGAGCATGTACTCGCCGAACGATCCGTCGACCGAGTAGCCGCCGTTCTGCTGCTGCTCGCACAGCGTCTCCCACCCCGTCCGGCAGTACTCGCAGTGTCCGCAGGCGGACCAGAGCCAGGCGTTGCCCACCAGGTCACCCACGGCGAGGTCATCGACCCCGGGGCCGAGCGCCACCACCACTCCGACCCCCTCGTGCCCGGGGATGAACGGCGGGCTCGGCTGTACCGGCCAGTCGCCCTCGACGGCGTGCAGGTCGGTGTGGCAGACGCCGGTCGTCAGCACTCGGACGAGTGCCTGGCCCGGACCAGGAGCGGGGGTCGGAACAGCGTCGACGTCGAGCGGTGCGCCGAAGCTGCGCACGCTCGCGGCGCGCATCGTGTCGGGAATCAGATGGTCAGCAGTCATTGAGGTCTCCTCCTCGTTCGGTGTGGGCAGCGCGCGGCCTAGAAGAAGCCGTCCGCCGTCTCCTTGTAGCTGACGAGGAGGTTCTTCGTCTGCTGGTAGTGGTCGAGCATCATGAGGTGGTTCTCGCGCCCGATGCCGCTCGACTTGTAGCCGCCGAACGCCGCGTGCGCCGGATAGGCGTGGTAGTTGTTCACCCACACCCGGCCCGCCTGGATCGCGCGCCCGGCCCGGTAGGCGACGTTGCCGCTCCGGCTCCACACCCCGGCACCGAGGCCGTAGAGCGAGTCGTTGGCGATCCGGATCGCGTCGTCGAAGTCGCTGAACGTGGTCACCGACACCACCGGCCCGAAGATCTCCTCCTGGAAGATCCGCATCGAGTTGTCGCCGCGGAAGATCGTGGGCCGGATGTAGAAGCCGTCCGAGAACTCGCCCCCGCGGTCGTCGGGCTCGCCGCCGGTGAGCAGCTGCGCGCCCTCCTGGCGACCGATGTCGAGGTACGACTTGATCTTCTCGAACTGATCGTTCGAGGCCTGCGCCCCGATCATCGTGTCGGTGTCGAGCGGGTTGCCGCGCGTGATGCGCTCCGTCCGCTCGACGACCGCGTCGAGGAAGTCGTCGGCGATCGACGCCTGCAGCAGCGCGCGCGACGGGCAGGTGCACACCTCCCCCTGGTTCAGGGCGAACATCGTGAAGCCCTCCTGCGCCTTGTCGAAGTAGGCGTCGTTCTCGGCCATGACGTCCTCGAAGAAGACGTTCGGGCTCTTGCCGCCGAGCTCGAGGGTCACCGGGATGATGTTCTCGGACGCGTACTGCATGATCAGGCGGCCCGTCGTCGTCTCACCCGTGAACGCGATCTTGCGGATGCGCGGACTCGTCGCGAGGGGCTTGCCCGCCTCGGCGCCGAAGCCGTTCACGATGTTCACCACCCCGGCGGGGAGCAGGTCCCCGATGAGCTGGAAGAGCACGAGGATCGAGGCCGGGGTCTGCTCCGCGGGCTTCAAGACGATCGCGTTGCCCGCGGCGAGCGCGGGGGCCAGCTTCCAGGTGGCCATGAGGATCGGGAAGTTCCAGGGGATGATCTGCCCGACCACACCGAGCGGCTCATGGAAGTGGTACGCGACCATGTCCTCGGTGATCTGCGACAGCCCGCCCTCCTGCGCACGGATCGCGCCGGCGAAGTAGCGGAAGTGGTCGATGGCGAGCGGGATGTCGGCGTTCAGGGTCTCGCGGACGGCCTTGCCGTTGTCCCACGTCTCCGCCACGGCGAGCATCTCGAGGTTCGCTTCCATGCGGTCCGCGATCGTGTTCAGGATCACCGCGCGCTCGGCCGGGGTCGTGCGTCCCCAGGCGGGGGCCGCGGCGTGGGCGGCATCGAGGGCGGCGTCGATGTCCTCGGCGGTGCCGCGGGCCACCTCGCAGAACACCTTGCCCGTGATCGGCGTGACGTTCTCGAAGTACTGGCCCTTCACCGGTGCGACCCATTCACCTCCGATGTAGTGCTCGTAGCGGCTCTGATAGGTCACCAGCGAATCGGGCTGGCCCGGGGCGGCGTACACGGCCATGGGAGATCTCCTTCGACGTCGTTGTCAGGTGGAACCCGAGCGCGCCCCTCGTGGAACGTCTCGGTCCTCGCAGGCTACGACGCCGACCGTTGCATCAAGGTTGCAGGCGCTCCAGCGCCTCGAGTCTCGCGACCACCCGAGCGCGCTTCGGGGAGAGGGGCGGCAGGATCCCGAGCAGGGTCTGCCACACCTCCGCGTCGTCGCTCGCCCAGTGCTGCGCGTACTCGAACAGCGGATCCGCGGCCGCGGACTGCAGCATCGACTCACGCAGCGTCGCGTCGACGTCGCCGCGCAGGTCCCGCACGACAGGCGCATCCGAGTGGGGCAGCACGGCCCCCTCGTAGGCCGCGAGCGCGAGCCGGTGCGCGCCCCGACCGAGTGCCGCGAGCATCTCGCGCGCGTCGACCCGCACGGTGTCGCGCAGTCGATACGGCCGCGACTCGAGGCCGAGGCCCGGCGCATGCGTGCCGAGCCATTTCCGCAGCCGCACCACCTCGGCGCGCAGCGTCTGCTCCGACGCCGCGTCGCCGTAGACCTGCTCGGCGAGCACGGCGGCGCTCAGGCCGTGCGGGGCCTCGGCGAGGGCGAGCAGGATCTCGGCATGGCGACCGCTCAGCGGCAGCACCGCCCCAGCGTGCTCGAGGATCCCGGGATCCCGACCGAGCAGCACGAGCCGGGCGGACTGCGCACGCGCCGCCGCGACCGGCGCGGCAGGCCCGTCTCCGCGGCGACCACGACTCGGGCGCGGGCGATCGCGGTCGATCCGGGCCCGGAGCGCGGCGAGTTGCAGCTCGGCCTCGACCGCGGCCCGGGTCGCCTCGACGAGCGGCAGGAGGTGCGGCGCGGCCGCGGCGTCTCCCCCGGTGACGTCGATGACCCCGAGGATCGCACCGTCGTCCGGGTCGTGGACGGGGATCGCGGTGCAGCTCCACTGGTGCACGGAGCGGTTGTAGTGCTCCGCCCCGAGCACTTGGATCGCGTGGTCGAGCGCGAGGGCGCTCCCCGGTGCGCTCGTGCCCACGGCGGCCTCCGACCAGTCCATGCCCGCGGTGAAGCCCATGTCCTCCGCCCGCGTGCGGAGCCGCGCGTCGCCGTCCACCCAGAGCAGCCGACCCGCGGCGTCGCCGATCGCGACGATGAACCCGGAATCGCTCGCCTCCTCGAGCAGCAGGCGCTGCACCACGGGCAGCACTTGACCGAGCGGGTGGACGCGCCGCAGCGCGTCGAGCTCGTCCGCGGAGAGCGCGGGCTGGTCGGGGGTGCGATCGGGGTCCAGGGTGCGCCGGCGCGACCGCAGCCACGAGTCGAAGACGACGGGGCGAAGCGTCTGCTGCGCGGCGAAGCGCTCGCGGAGTTCCGGCTCGGCCGCCGATCCCGAGACCCCGACGAACTGCGCGTGGGCCCGCTCGATCTGGGTGCGACGCTCGCGCACCGATTCCCCGCGTCGCAGCGCCTGCCATCCGCTCATCGCCTGCCCCTCCCTCGCGGCCGTACCCCGAGGGTACCCCGCGCTGAGGTGCCGGGCCAGCCTAGGCCGAGTGCGCGCGGTAGAGGTCGAGCAGCGCCGGAACCCCGCCGGCGTCGAAGCGCCGCAGCTGCTCCGCCGCGGGATCACCGGTGCTCCGCCGCCGGGCGACGTACTCCGCCACCAGGCCGAGGTCGCCCGCGGTAGCGAGCTCGTGCTGCACGTGCTCCACGAGTGCCGAGACGGCGTCGTGCGCCGGGACGGGGTCTCCCGAGAACGGATGCACGAGATCCGACCCCAGACCGTTGCGCGCCGCCTGCCAGTGCGCGCCCGTCACGAGGTCGCGGTGCGGATCGCGACGGGGGTCCCCGCGCTCGGCCTCCGCGATGCAGCGCGACACCAGCGCGCGCACGATCATCGCGAACGCGACGGTGTCACCCGGGTCCAGCTGCGCGTCGGCCGTGCGCAGCTCGACGGTCGGATAGTGGTCCGACAGCCGGACCGACCAGTTGACGACGCCCGTGTCGACGAGGATCCCGCTCCGGACGAACTCGCCCACCACGGCCTCGTAGTCGTCGCCGTCGGCGAACGCCGGCGGGTAGCCGGCCGTGGGCCACTGCATCGTCGTGAGGTAGCGCCAGCTCGCGAACCCCGTGCGCTCGCCCCGGGCGATCGGCGAGTTCGCGGTGAGCGCGACCAGCACCGGCGACCACCGGGCCATCCGCGCCATGACCTCAACGCCGATGTCGCGGGAGGGCACTTCGACGTGCACATGCGTCCCCGTGGAGTAGTAGCGGGCGGTGAGGTCGCCCATGGCGCGGGAGATCGCCTGGTAGCGCGGCTTCGACGTCACCGTCCCCGGGACCTCGCTGCCGACGGGCGGCAGCCCCGTGCCCGCGAGCACCACCCCCAGATCGGCGCCCGCTCGCGAGGCCGCCGACCGGAACGTACGAAGGGTCTCCTCGGCCTCCGCGGCGCGCGTGCACACCGGGGTCGCGGTTTCGAGCTGGCTCTCGAAGTACTCGAGCTCCGCCTGCAGCCCCGGCAGCGCGGCGATGAGCGGCACCACGACGTCGCGGGGTCGGCCCGTCTCGGCGTCGAGCAGCAGATACTCCTCTTCGACGCCGAAGCGGCGCGCGGGCGTTCGCTGGGAGACCACGTGCTACCTGCCCTTCGTGCGCGGACCTCCATAGTGGCACGACCGACCGGCCGCACGCGATGTCACGCGCTGAAAAGCACGGATCATGACGGTGCGGGGCCTGGTGATCGCGCGGCGCCTGGTTCCCTCGCGGCGGGGCGCTCCCGCACGGTGTTCGATCACCGAACGGTGTTGCGGAGGATCCCGATCCCCTCGATCTCGACCTCGACGACGTCACCCGCGTCGAGCGTGCCGACTCCCGCCGGGGTGCCCGTGAGGATCACGTCGCCCGGCAGCAGTGTGAAGGCCTGCGAGGCGTGCGCCACGATCTTCGACAGGCTGTGGATCAGCTGCGATGTGCGGCCGTCCTGACGCACCTCGCCGTTCACGCGGGTCACGAGGCGGGCATCGCTGAGGTCGGGGTCGGTCTCGATCACGGGCCCGAGCGGGCAGAACGTGTCGAAGCCCTTGCCCCGGGTCCACTGCCCGTCCGCGATCTGGATGTCGCGCGCCGTCACATCGTTCGCGCAGGTGAAGCCGAAGACGTACGAGAGCGCCTCCTGTTCGGAGACGTCCTTCGCGAGGGCACCGATGACCAGCGCGAGCTCCCCCTCGTACTCCACGCGCTCCGAGATCGACGGGCGCACGATGGTGTCGCCCGGCCCGATCACCGAGGTGTTCGGCTTCAAGAAGAGCAGGGGCTCGGTCGGAGCTTCCGCTCCCATCCCGGTGACCCCGCTCATCTCGGCGACGTGGTCGGCGTAGTTCTTGCCGACGCACACCACCTTGGAGCGCGGGATCACGGGCGCGAGCAGGCGTACGTCCTCGAACCGGAACCGGCGGCCCGTCGTGTCGTAGCCGGCCACGAGCGGGTCCCCCGTGAGCTCCACGAGCTCCACGCCCGTGCCCTCCTGCGCGGCGTCGACCACCCCGTAGGAGATCTCGCCGTCTACCTCGAAACGCGCGATCTTCACGGGGTTACGCCTCCACCAGCACGTCGATCCAGCCGTGCGGATCCTCGCGGGTGCCGAACTGGATGCCCGTCAGCTCCTCGCGGAGCGACAGGGTGATCGGGCCGGGTGCGGCGTCGCCGAAGTCGATCGTGAAGTCGGCGGTCTTGAGCTCGCGGATCGGGGTGATCACGGCCGCGGTGCCGCAGGCGAACGCCTCCGTGATGGTGCCTTCCTCGACCCCGGCGCGCCACTCGCGCACGGTCACGTCCCGCTCCTCCACCGCGAGTCCACGGTCCTTCGCGAGCTGGATGAGGCTCTTGCGGGTGATCCCGTTCAGGATGTTGCCGTTGAGCCGCGGGGTCACCAGCGTGCCGTCGGCGCGGACCAGGAACAGGTTCATGCCGCCGAGCTCGTCGATCGTGTCGTCCGTCGCCGAATCGGTGAACAGCACCTGCTGGCAGCCGTGCGCCGCGGCCTCGCTCTGCGGCAGCAGCGACGCCGCGTAGTTGCCGCCGCACTTCGCGGCGCCGGTTCCGCCGCGACCCGCGCGGGAGTGCGTCTCGGAGAGCCAGATCGAGACGGGCTTCACGCCGCCCGTGAAGTACGGCCCGGCCGGGCTCGCGATGACGAGGAAGCGGGCGCGCTCGGCCGCCCGCACGCCGAGGAAGCTCTCATCGGCGATCATGAAGGGGCGCAGGTACAGGCTCTGGTCGGCACCGCTCGGCACCCAGTCGGCGTCGATCTCGACGAGCTCGCGCACCGCGGCCACGAACAGTTCGACCGGGATCTCCGGCAGGGAGAGGCGGCGCGCGGACTCGTTCAGGCGGCGGGCGTTCTCCTCGGGCCGGAAGGCGACGAGGGCGCCGTCGGCGTGACGATACGCCTTCATGCCCTCGAAGATCTCCTGGCCGTAGTGCAGCACTGAGGAGGCGGGGTCCATCGGGATCGGGCCGTAGGGCAGGACCTCGGGCGTCTGCCACCCGTCGGCCTTGGTCCAGACGATCGAGACCATGTGATCGGTGAAGTAGTTGCCGAACCCGGGGTCGGCGAGGATCGCCTCGCGCTCGGCCGGGGAACGGCGATCTGCGGTGGTGCGGGTAAATGCGAGTTCGGTCATGACAGCACTTTCGGTGTCGGAGTGCTCGCGCGGGGCGCGGGCGAAGGAGGGAGAATCAGGAGCGGGACAGCTCCGCGAGGATCGCGTCGCCGACCTGAGCGGTGGCGCGGGGCGCGGAGCCGCGGGTGGCGAGGTCGGCCCGGACGGCGTCGCGGATGCGGCTGGCCTCGGCGCCGAGGCCGAGGTGATCGAGCATGATGGCCGCGGACAGGATCGCCGCGGTCGGGTCCGCCTTCTGCTGCCCGGCGATGTCGGGAGCGGAGCCGTGGACGGGCTCGAACATGCTCGGGAACGTGCCGTCGGGGTTGATGTTCCCCGAGGCCGCGAGTCCGATGCCGCCGCCGATGGCGCCGGCCAGGTCGGTGAGGATGTCACCGAAGAGGTTGTCCGTGACGATCACATCGAAGCGCGATGGGTCCTGGACCATAAAAATGGTGGCAGCGTCGACGTGCATGTAGTCGACCTCGATCTGCGGGTACTCGGCGGCGACGGCCTGCACGACACGCTGCCAGATCGCCCCGGCGTGCACCAGCACGTTCGTCTTGTGCACCCAGGTGAGCTTCTGGCGCGGGCGGGCCGCGGCGGTCTCGAACGCGTAGCGCACGACCCGCTCGACCCCGAACGCGGTGTTCACCGAGACCTCGGTGGCGACCTCGTGGGGCGTGCCGCCGCGCAGGGTGCCGCCGTTGCCCGCGTACGGGCCCTCGGTGCCCTCGCGCACGACGAGGAAGTCGACGTGACCGGGATCCCGCAGCGTCGACGTGACACCCGGGAACAGGGTGCACGGGCGGAGATTCGCGTAGTGCTCGAAGTCGAAGCGGAGCTTCAGGAGCAGCCCGCGCTCGATGTTCGCGTCGCGCAGCCGGGGGTCGCCCGGGACCCCTCCGATCGCCCCGAAGAGGATCGCGTCGTGCTCGGCGATCGCGGCCTGCTCGGCCTCGGGAAGCGTCTCCCCCGTCGCGAGGTAGCGCTCGGCGCCGAGCGAGAACTCGGTGCGATCGAGCACCACGTCACCACCGGCGAGCACCGCGTCGAGGACCCGATTGGCTTCCGCGATCACTTCCGGGCCGATGCCATCGCCGGGAATGACTGCGAGCTTGATGGTGCGGGTCACTGAACGCTCCTCCGTGTGTGCCTGAATCACTCCAGCATACTGGTGGCTCTGCGGAGTTCGAGCGTCTCGCCCCGCCGCTGAGATCTGCGTTCGCGCTGAGCGATTCGATCCATCCGGTCAGCAGGATTGCGGATCTCTGCATCACTGCTCGTCTGTGCCGTGCTGGGCCCCGGGACGACGAGGTGCACTCGTGCGAGCCCGCGCAGTGCGGGGCCCCAGAAACCACGAAAGCCCCACCCGAAGGTGAGGCTTTCGATCCGGTGACCCCAGCGGGATTCGAACCCGCGTTACCGCCGTGAGAGGGCAGCGTACTAGGCCGCTATACGATGGGGCCGGAGTTGATTCTGGCGCTGGGATTCTCACCCCGCCGCCGTAGCAACTCATCTATCTTGGCACACGTCTCGCAATCGCGCAAAACCGGGCCGGCACCGACGGCGCGTCACCAGTGCTGGCGGGGTTCTCGGCGGTGTCGCACGGGCTCACGAGGCGAGCCGCACCCGGGCCCAGAGCAGCACCCCCGCGAGCACCGCGGCACTCGTGATGAGCGCGGCGACCGGCACGCCCCCGGCCGCGATCCCGAGCGCCCACACGACGGCGAGCAGGGCCCCGAGCAGCGCGGCGGCGATGGAGCCGTCGAGGGTCCAGAGCAGCACGTTGATCCCGGAAGCGTCGCCGACGGGCGTCGGCACGGGTGCGAGCAGCCGCATCGGGATCGTGCCCTTCAGCGAGGACAGCACCCGGAGCGCGAGCGCGGTGCCCACCAGCGCCCCGGCGGAGACCGGTGCGACCGCCGTGGGCGCGGCACCCCAGCCGGAGACGACCAGCGCGCCTCCCCCGAGAGCCGCCGCCAGCAGGCCGAGCAGGAGCGGCAGCTGCAGGTGCCGCAGCAGGAGCCCCTGCGGAGTCGCGGGGAGCAGCCCGGGCGATCCGGCGCCATCGGCCGCGGTCGCGAGCCCTCGGCACCAGGGCTGCAGCGCGGCGTACGCGAGGAGCACAGCGACGGCGCCGAGCGTGCCGACCACCAGGAGATCGGGGTCCGTACCGGCCGCGGCTCCGGCCCCGCCACCGACGGCGATCCCCCAGATCGCGGCCGCCGCCGTCACCCCGATGAGGGCGAGCAGACTCCGCGCCGGCGTCCGGATCACCCCGAGCAGATCGCGAGAGAGGAGCGTCAGGGTCAGGTGCGCCGTCGGTCGCACGCGCAGTCGTCGCCCGACGCGCACGGGTGCCCCGAGCCGCGCGAGGGCGGCCTTCGGGTCGCCCGACATCGCCGAGATGCCGATTGCGTCCCAGCGCGCGGCCTGCTCGCGCAACGCCTCCCACCGCAGCCGTGCGGCCATGCGCGGCGCGAGCATCGCGAGGATCATGGCGACGACGGCGAGCAGACCGGCGAGCAGCAGCACCGGGGCAGAGCGCCCCGGATCCGCCGCGGCGAACACCAGACCGGCGACCCACGACCACGGATCGACCGGCCCCGCGAGCCCGCCTCCATCGGCGTCGCCGACCCACCCCGCGAGCTGCAGCGCGGCGAGCCCCGCGAGCGCCCCGGCGACGCCCCAGCGCACCCCGCGGCCCACCTGGCCGAGCAGCATCCCGAACGCCGCGAGCACCCCGAGGCCCGCACCCCCGAGCAGCAGCGCGACAGCGAGGGCCGGGTCGAGGTCGGCGCGCAGCAGACGCGTCGCGACGACGATCCCGGCCACGAACATCCCGAGCCCCGCCCCGAGCGCCAGCGCACGTGCGACCGGGGCTGCGAGAAGCCGGCGACGCGGGATCGCGGAGGTGTGGAGCAGGTCGAGCTGCGGCAGCCCGGTCCGCGCGGGCCCGCCCTGCGCCCCGGCGAGCACGCACAGCGCGGTGAGGCCGGTGAGCACCGCGGCGAGCGCTTCGCTCGGGGTCGTCCCCGGCACGGGTAGCGCCTCGAGCATCCACAGCACGAGCCCCCGCACGAGCGGCGCCCCGACGATGATGACGAGCATCACCGCGAGGTAGATCCGGTACGACACCTCCGAGGCATCGGCCCGGTCGCGCCGCCCTCGCAGCACCGCCCGCACGGCGCGCAGCTCAGGCGACGCCAACGACCACCTCCGCGTCGGCGACCCGCGCGACGAGTTCGGGGTCGTGCGTCGCGAACGCCACGGCGACCCCCTGCGCGCGCGCCCGCTCGATCGCCTTGGCGACGAGCCCGCGGCGATCGGGATCGAGCCGCTGCTCGGGTTCGTCGAGCAGCAGCACCGAGGCGGGCCGCGCGAACGTCACGGCAAGCGAAACCAACTGCCGCTGCCCGCTGGAGAGCTCGTGCGGGAACCGCGTGCGGAGCCCCTCGAGCCCGAAGTGATCGATCGCGCCGGAACCGAACCCCGGCGCCGCGATCGCGGCGCGCTCCAGCGGCTCCGACCGCGATCCCGACCGTGCCCCCGACCACGCGGCCTCGATCAGTGCCAGCTGGTCCTGGATCGTGAGGTCCGGGTACAGCGTGGGCGGTTCGATGAGCGCCGCGACGGCGGCACGGTGATCGGCTCGGCGCTCGTCAAGTGCGTCGCCCGCCAGCCGCACGGATCCCGCGGTCGGACGGAGACGTCCGCTCAGCACCCGCAGCAGCGTGGTCTTGCCCGCACCGTTCTGCCCGCGCACCGCCACGCAGGTCCCGGCGGCCAGCGCGAGGGTCGTCGGGGCGAGCAGTTCGGCACCGTCGAGCTCGACCGCGACGCCGTCCGCGACCAGCAGCCCCGAGTTCCCGGGCGCAGGGGTCCCGGTCATTCGAGCTCCCGAGCGAGCCCCTCGATCACTTCCACCCGGGGCAGCCCGGCGAGCACCGCGCCGGGAAGGCTGATCTTCGCGCCGCGGATCCCGGCCCCGATGATCGCGTCGGGCACCAGGGGGACGCGCTCGTCGACGAGCACCCGCCAGTCCTCCGGCAGGCCGACGGGGGTGATCCCGCCGTACTCCATGCCGGTGAGCGCCGTCGCCTCGTCCATCGGGGCGAAGCTCACCTTGCGGGCGCCGAGGAGCTTGCGCACCGCCCCGTTCACGTCGGCCCGGGTCGTGGCGAGCACGACGCACGCGGCGTAGCTCACGACATCGCCGCGCTTGCCGGCGACCACGATGCAGTTGGCGGAGGCGTCCGGGGCGACGCCGTAGGCCTCGCAGAACGCGGCCGTGTCAGCGAGGTCCGCGTCGATCGGAGCCACGCGGATTGCCGCGGCATCCGCGGCCGGCATCGACGCGATCGCGTCGCGCACGGGCGCGGCGAGCAGTTCGGTGGCCTCCAGGGCCGGTCGCAGGTCCAGGCTCACAGCATCCACGGGCACCAGTACTCCTCCTCCGAGCGGCGGGCGGATCCCGCACTCACCGACAGCCTAGCGAGCCGGCCGTCGGAGGAGGTCCAGCAGGATCAGCGCGACGACCGCACCGATGAGCGTGCCGACGACGAGCCCCGGGGTGAGCGGCCGGGCGAGCAGCACGATCGCGCCGGCGCCCGCGGCGACGGCGATCCGGATCACCCGCTGGAACCGCTCGATCCACGCCCCGAACGCGCCTGTGCCGACCCCGTACCGGTCGCCGATCGTCCGCAGCCGATCCGCGCCCGCGCTCGTCATCGCCCGGAGCCGCGTCGGCAGCGGTGCGGGTCCCGTGCCCCAGCCGACAATCACGAGCAGCACCGCCACCGTGAACACCGCCGCGGACGTCTGCGAGAGCGGCGAGAGGATGGCCGAGAGGATCGCCGTGGCGGCATCGGCGGGCAGCGGCGTCACGGCCGGAACGACCTGCGCGGCGATCGCGAACCCCACGAGCAGCACGCCCATCGCGATGGCGAGACCGATCGCGGCTCCCATCAGCGCCCGCCGTCGCCGCCGTGCAACGATCACTCCGGCGGCGAGCAGCGCGAGCGCGATCCAGGGCAGCCACGGCCCGATCACGGTCGCCGCACCGTACCCCGCCTGGGCCCCGGTGAGCGAGACGTCCTCGGCGATCGGCAGCACCACGTCGACCGCCGGGATGCTCGCTGCGATCCCGAGCCCCTGTGCGACGAGCGCCTCCTGCACCGTGCCGATCACCGGCCCGAGCTGCAGGCCGAGCGAGCCGTCGGGAGCAATGGCCAGCGCGGCCCCCGGCTCGCCGCGCAGCGTCTGGTTGAGCTGCGAGTGGCTGAGGGTCAGCACCTCCCGCCACCCCGTGGAGAACGCTTCCGACGCCACGACGGACTCCACCGTCGAGCGCACGAGACCCGAGAGGCCGAGGTTGATCGGCGTCTCGAGCGCCCGCGCCGCGGAGACGGCCGTGCCCGGCGCCCCCAGATCCTCGATGCCGTCGATCAGTGCGGCGGTGAGAGCGGGAAGATCCACCTCCCGCTCGATGATCCCGACGGCTTCCGCGGTGACGAAGCGCTGCACGGCCGGGTCGTCGGCGAGCGGCGCGAACACCCCCACGAAGCGGTCGGTGTCGGTCAGCAGGCCGTGCGCCCACGCCCCCACCGTGGCGACCGGTGCGAGCACGGCGCCGAGCACGATGAGCAACGCGGAGACCACGGCCCGCCAGCGGCGCCCGGTCGTCGCGGCGCGCGGCGGGTCGAGTCGGTCGCGGAGCTCGGCGTTCTCCCGTTCCATCCGGTCGAGCCTGGCCTGCAGGTCCGCAGCAGACCCGGCGGCAGACCCAGCGGCAGATCCCGCGGTCACGCCTGCGCCGACCCGAGCAGCTTGCGCGCAGCGCGGCGCTTCAGCCACTTGTCGATGACAAAGGCCATGAACAGCCACCCGCCGAGCGCGGTCACGAACCACACGATGATCGGCGCGAGGATCCACGCCTGCAGCCCGTGAATGGAGATGCCACCCGGGAACAGCGTCGCGACCCAGAGCGCGAGCAGCGTCGCGATCAGACCGACACCCCCGGCGAGCGGCGCCGCGTAGCGCTGCGCGAGATTCAGGACGAACGGGCCGAGGATCGCGTGCGCGATCGTGAACACCGCGATCGCGACGAGGAATCCGCTCACGCTCACCTCGACCCCGGGCAGGCTCAGGTGCACGATGATCAGCGCGATCGCCGCGAGGACGAGCTGGGACAGAACTTGGAACAGCAGCCGCACGGCAGCCCCCTCACGGTGTCGCGGGCACCCTCCGCTGGGGCCCCTGCGCTCAGGCTACTGCACGGGGCGGGCTAGGCGGCAGGATCCGACGCGTGCGGACGTGCCCACTTCGCCGGGCGATTGGGGCCGTCCCACACCTGGATGATCCCCCAGCCCACGGCTGCGATCGGCACCGCGAGCACCGCGCCGAGGATGCCGCTGAGCACCGTGCCGATGGTCAGAGCGAGCAGGATGACGAGCGCGTGCAGCTTGAGCGCCCGACCCATGAGCACCGGCTGCAGCAGGTTGCCCTCGAGCTGGTTCACGAGCACCACGACACCCACGACGAGCACCGCGCTCAGCGGGCCGTTCGCGACGAGGGCGACGAGCGCGGCGAGGATGCCCGCCACCGTCGCACCGACGAGCGGGATGAACGCGAGCACGAACACGAGCACGGCGAGCGGGAGCGCCAGCGGCACCTGGAGGATCAGCAGGCCGATCCCGATGCCGACCGCGTCGACGGCGGCCACGGCGGCCGTGCCGCGGATGTACGACCCGAGGGTGGCGACCGTCTTGTCGCCGGCGCGACGTGCACGCGCCAGCCCCTCGCCGGTGAAGGGGCGGAGCATGAAGCGCCAGATCGTGGGCCCGTCCTTCAGGAAGAAGAACAGCACCACGACCATCAGCACGAGCCCGGTCACGAAGCTGGTGATCGCCCCCACCCCGGCGAGCGCACCGGAGCCGAACTGCGAGCTGGTCAGGAAGTCGACGACCGTGTCCTGCCACTCCGCGATCTGCTCAGCGTCGGGCGCGAACGGCAGCGTCTTGACCCAGTCGATGACCTGGGCGAAGCCGTCCTGCGCCTGCGACGAGAGGTCTTCCCACTGATCGCGCACCGCCCACACGATCAGCCAGCCGATCCCCGTCAGGATCACGACGATCCCGAGCAGCACGGCGACCGTCGCGAGCGCCGGCGGCACGTTGCGCGCCCGGAGCCAGGACATGACCGGCGCGAACGTGCTCGCGAGGATCAGGGCGAGCAGGATCGGGATCACGACCGTGCTCAGCGTGCGCATGCCCCACACGACGCCCGCGGTGAGGATCAGGACGATGATGATCTGCAGCGAGCGGGAAGCGAGCACGCCGAACCCGTCGCCCCAGGTGCGCCGCAGGCGGGAGGCCTCGGGTGCGGCGACCGCCTGCGCGACGGACCCCTCTCGCCGAGCCTCCCCCTGCGCGGCCTCGAGCACCTCACGTCGTACGCGTCGTCCGAACCACATCGTGATCTCCCATCCGAGTCGATTCGAACAGCCTATGCCCTGAGACGTCTGGGCCAGGGGCAGCAACGCTCGATGGGCGCGCCGCGCGCGCCGACCGAACCCGTGCGCTACGGCTTGACGGCGCGCGAGGCGATGAAACCCCGGAGTTCGACCTCGTCGTCCGCCATCTCGGTGACGTGCTGCGGCAGGTCGAGCAGGTCCGCGAGGTGCTCCGGCATGCCGAGCCGCTCGCCGGTCGCCTCGAAGACGATGTCGGGGAACTTCTCGGGCTTCGCGGTTTCGAGCACGAGCATCGGGATGCCCGGCTCCACGAACTCCCGGGCGACCTTCACGCCGTCGGCGGTGTGGGGGTCGATGAGCACGCCGCTCGTCGCGAACACGGAGCGGATCGTCGCGACCCGGTCGGCGTGGGTGCTCGTGCCGCTCTGGATCCCGAACTCCTCGATGAACCGCGGCAGCTCGGCGATGAGGTTGATGCGGCCGGTCTCGTCGAGCTCGTGCCAGGCGGCGGAGAGCCGCTCGGGATCGCGACCGAGCAGATCGAAGATGAAGCGCTCGAGGTTCGATGCCTTCGAAATGTCCATCGAGGGGCTGGAGGTCGCGAACGTCTCGGCGGCCCCGCGCGGCGCGTAGGTGCCGGTGCGGAAGAACTGGTCGAGCACGTTGTTCTCGTTCGCCGCGAGCACGAGGTGCCGGATCGGCAGGCCCATGGCGCGCGCCAGGTGACCCGAGAGGATGTTGCCGAAGTTGCCCGACGGGACCGTGAACGAGACCTCGAACCCGGCGCGCTCCCCGACGGGCACGGCATCGGTCTGCCGGAGCCAGGCCCAGAAGTAGTAGACCATCTGCGCGCTGATGCGCCCGAGATTGATCGAGTTCACGGTGCCGAGGAAGTTCTGGCGCTTGAAGGCGAGGTCGCCCGAGAGCGCCTTCACGAGGTTCTGGCAGTCGTCGAACACACCCTCGACGGCGATGTTGTGGATGTTGTCGTCGGTGAGCGAGTACATCTGCGCGCGCTGGAAGTCGCTCATGCGCCCCTGCGGGGAGAGCATGAACACGGCGACGCCGTCCTTGCCGCGCAGCGCGTACTCGGCGGCCGATCCCGTGTCACCCGACGTGGCCCCGATGATGTTCAGGGTGCGGTCGCTGCGCGCGAGCACGTACTCGAGCGCCTGCCCCAGGAACTGCATGGCCATGTCCTTGAACGCGAGCGTGGGGCCCTCCGAGAGCCCGACGAGCGAGATCTGCCCGATCGGGCTGGCCCCCTCGAGCGGAGTGAGCGGCACGATCTGCTCGCTCACGAACTTCTCGCGACTGTAGGCGGCACGGCACAGCTCGTCGAGGTCCTCCCGCGGGATATCGGTCGCGTACCGGCTCAGGATCTCCGCCGCGAGCTGCGGGTAGTCGAGGCCTCGCCACCCCTCGATCTCCTCCATCGTCACCTGGGGCACCGTTTCCGGCACCACCAGCCCGCCGTCGGTCGCGAGTCCCTCCAGGAGAATCGCGCTGTACGGTGCGGCATCCATGCCGCCGCGGGTCGAGATGTACTTCACCGAGTGCTCTCCTTCGATTGTGAACGTGCGTCCATTCTCGCAGGTTCGGCTGGGCGTCGTGGGACGCCCGAGCTCCGTGCGCCGTGTGGAAGCGGAACTGCACCTCAGTGCGGCGTCGGATCTCTCCCGGGCGCGAGCGGGTCACCAGCTGACGGGGAGTGCTTTTCCTTCTTCGTACCCCGCGGCGGACTGCAGGCCGACGTGCGCGCGGATATGGAATTCCTGCAGCGTGCCCGCACCGGCGTACGTGAACGACGAACGGAGCCCCGAGGTGATCATGTCGATCAGATCCTCGACGCTCGGACGCTGCGGATCCAGGTAGATCTTCGACGACGAGATGCCCTCGGCGAAGAGCTCCTTCCGCGCGCGCTCGAAGGCGTCGAGCGCGCCGAAGCGCCCCTGCACGGCCTTCGTGGAGGCCATGCCCCACGACTCCTTGTACTGCCGGCCGTCGGCGTCGGCACGGAGCTCGCCCGGTGACTCGGCGGTGCCGGCGAACCAAGAGCCGATCATCACGGACGAGGCTCCCGCGGCGAGTGCGAGCGCCACGTCGCGGGGGTAGCGGACCCCGCCGTCGGCCCACACGTGCGCGCCCAGCTCGCGGGCCGCCTGCGCGGTCTCGAGCACGGCGGAGAACTGCGGGCGGCCGACCGCCGTCATCATGCGGGTGGTGCACATGGCGCCCGGGCCGACGCCCACCTTCAGGATCGTCGCGCCCGCGGACACGAGGTCGGTGACCCCGTCGGCGGTCACGATGTTGCCGGCGACGATCGGCAGGCCGAGTGACAGGTCGGATACGGTGCGCAGGGCGCGGAGCATGCCCTCCTGGTGGCCGTGCGCCGTGTCGACGACGAGCACGTCGGCGCCCGCGGCGGCGAGGGCCCGGACCTTGGCCGCGACGTCGCCGTTGATGCCGACCGCCGCTGCGACCACCAAGCGCCCATCGGCGTCGAGCGCGGGGGCGTAGATCGAGCGTCGCAGGGCGGAGCGGCGGGAGAGGGTGCCGACCAGGATCCCGCCTTCAACGACGCACACCGCCTCGGCGTCCTGCCCGTCGAGTGCGGCCGCCACGAGGTCGAAGGCCGCGCGCGGGTCGCCGAGCTCCGACGCGTCGACGACCGGAGCGCTTCCGCGGACCAGGTCGCCGAGGCGGGCGTCCGCCGGCACTGCGGCGAGCCGGGTCGCCGAGAGCACGCCGCGGACGTCACGCGCGGCGATGCCGGACGCGGCCGCGTCGGCGACCACGACGCTCTGCCCCTCGGCACGCGGAATCAACCGGAGCGCCTCCGCGGCGGTGGCGGACGGTGCGAGCACGAGCGGAGCGTCGAAGGCGACGGGTTGCGCCTTCACCCAGCGCACCGCGCGTTCCATGTCGGCCATCGCCAGATCCTGCGGCAGCACGGCGAGACCGCCGCGACGCGCGAGCACCGCGGCGAGCCGCGGTCCGGTGACCGAGTTCATATTCGAGGCGACGAGCGGCAGCGTCGCGGCGGTGCCGTCCCCTGGCGCGAGCGCGACGTCGAGGCGGCTCCGGATCGCGGAGTGCCGCGGCACCAGGAAGACGTCGGAATAGGTCAGATCGACGGTGGGCATCGCCCCGATAAACTCCATGCCCCCACGCTACCGCGACGGGATCGGCGGCACATGGGTGCGCGGGAACGGTGGCGCCCGAACACCGTTTCACTAGGATGGTTGTGGCCGGGTCCGAGTGAGGCCTTGGCGACAGTCCCCCAGCAACGGATCGGAACGCAGCCATGTCAGACACGCAGAACCCGGGCGATCAGGTTCCGGATCAGCCGGCACCCACCCCCGACGCCCCCGCTCCGGCGGCGAACCCCGCGGACGCCCAGCCCACGACCCCGCTGACGCCGCCCCCGCACCGCAGGCGCCGCAGGGCATGCAGCCCCCGCAGGGGATGCAGCCGCCGCAGGGCATGCAGCCGCCGCAGGGCGTCCAGCCCCCGCAGAGCGTCCAGTCGCCGCAGGCTCCGCAGGTGGTTCAGCCGCCGCAGGCACCTCAGGCCCCCTACGTCGCGCCGACCGCGCAGCAGCCGGGAACCCCCGGTGTCGGCCAGCCGCCGCTCCCCCCGGTCCCGCCGCAGCAGCCCGGATACGGCGGCTACCCGGGCGCGCAGCAGCCGGTCGTGACGCAGCCCAAGGGCCTTGCGATCGCGGCCCTCATCGTCGGTATCGCCAGCCTCGTGTTCTGCTGGATCCCGTTCATCGGCATCCTCGGCGGCATCGCCGCGGTGATCCTCGGCATCATCGCGCTCAAGAAGGCGCAGTCCAAGGGCATGTCCATCACCGGCCTCATCACCGGTGCGCTCGCGGTGATCGCCGCCGGCATCATCCTGATCGTCACCGTGATCTTCTTCGGCGCACTCGCCGCGAGCGGCGACCAGGCGGTCCGTGAGCTCGAGCAGCTGTCCGAGGAGCTCGAGAGCTCGACGCCGGCCGTGCCCGACACCACGGAGGCCCCCTCCGAGAGCTCCGACTCCGGCGCAGTGGGATCGGGCGAGCTGTCACCCGAGTTCTGCACCGCGCTCGACGGGCTCGTGACCGCCAGCACCGGGTCGAGCACCGCATCGGCGGAGATCCCGCCCGAGCTGCTCGAGGCCTACCGCCAGATCTCGGTGATCCCGAGCCCGAACCAAGCCGTCTATCAGCAGTTTTACGAGTTCATGAAGGACCCGGTCGCCGCAGCGAGCGACCCGGCCTTCTCGGACTCGCTCGAGGGCTTCACCGACGCGATCTTCGACGACACGATGGCCTGCCTGTAACCGTTCCACCACGCACGGTGCGGCCTGGGGCCTCGCGCTCCGGCCGCACCACCGTTCGCACCAGTCCTTAGGGGAGACAGATGTTCAAGGGTTTCAAAGAGTTCCTGCTGCGGGGCAACGTCGTCGATCTCGCGGTCGCCGTTGTCATCGGCGCGGCGTTCAACACCGTCGTGCAGAAGGTGGTCGACGCGCTGATCAATCCGATCATCGGCATGGTCTTCAAGGCCGACTCGCTCGACGGCGCGATGATCGTCGGGTTACCGGGCGGCGGCGAGATCGCGTTCGGCGCCGTCATCGGGGCCGTGCTGAACTTCGTGATCGTCGCGGCGGTCGTGTACTTCGTGTTCGTCCTGCCGATGAACAAGCTGCGGAAGCCGACGCCGGAGTCGCCGGCCGTGCCGAGCGAGCAGGAACTGCTCACCGAGATCCGCGACCTGCTGCAGGCGCAGGCGGCCACGAATGGCGGTGCGGCACCAGGCGCAGCGGCCGGCCCGTCGGATCGCACGCCGCGCCACTAGGGCGCACGTCCTCGCCGGGCGCTAGCCCGCGCGCCGGTTCAGGCGCGCGAGGAACAGCGCCTCGGTGAGGATCGACTTGCGGAACGTCTCGAGGTGCAGCGACTCGTTCGGGCTGTGCGCACGCCCGTCGGGATCCTCGACCCCCGTGACGAGGATCTGCGCACTCGGGAACTCCTCGACCAGCTCGGCGATGAACGGGATCGAACCGCCAACCCCGATGTCGACGGGAGCGACGCCCCACGCGTCCGCCATCGCGCCGCGCACCTCCGCCACCGCCCAGCCGCTCGTGTCGACCTGGAACGCCTGGCCGAGGCCCGCGTCCTCGAACGTCAGCTTCGCGCCGAACGGGGCGTGCGCCTCGAGGTGCCGCGTGATCGCGGCGTACGCGGCCTCGGGATCCTGACCCGGTGCGATGCGCGCGCTCACCCGCACCCGCGCGCGGGGCACCAGGGTGTTCGACGCGTTGGCCACGTCGGGGGCATCGATCCCGGTGATGGAGATCGCGGGCTGGGCCCAGAGCCGCGACAGGATCTCGCCGCGCCCGATCGGGCTGACGCCGTCGAGCAGCCCCGTCTCCTCCCGCAGCCGCGCCTCGCTGTACACCGGCACGTCCAGATCGGCTGTGTGCAGTCCCGCGACCGCCACCGCACCGTCCGCGTCCCACAGGCTGTCGAGGAGGCGCACGGTCGCGAGCATGGCGTCGGGCACCGCTCCCCCGAACATGCCCGAGTGCGACGCCCGGTCGAGCGTCTCGACCGTCACGTTGAATGCCACCGCACCGCGCAGCGCCACGGTGAGCGCGGGGGTGTCGACGTCCCAGTTCGAGGAGTCGGCGACGATGATCGCGTCGGCGGCGAGCAGGTCCCGGTTCTCGCGCAGGAAGTTGCCGAACGACTGCGACGCCCACTCCTCCTCGCCCTCGATGAAGAGCGCGATGCCGAGGTCGAGGTCGGTGTTGGTATCGGTGTTGGCACCGGATCCCGCGGCACCCAGCGCCTCGGCGTGGGATCCCGCGGCACCCAGCGCCTCGGTGAGCGCGCGGATCGCGCCGATGTGCGACATCACTCCGGCCTTGTCGTCCGCGGCGCCGCGGCCGTAGAGCCGGCCGTCGCGCCGCGTGGGCTCGAACGGAGGCGTCTCCCAGTCCTCGTCCTTGCCCGGGGGCTGCACGTCGTGGTGCGCGTAGAGCAGCACGGTCGGGCGCCCGTTCCGGGGTTCCCGCCGGGCCACGACCGCGGGCTGCCCGAGCTCGTCGCCGCCCTCGACGGGCGCGCGCCGCACATCGACGACGTCGAAGATGCCGAGCCCGCGCAGCTGTTCGGCGATGGCTTCGGCACTGTGCGCGACGTGCGCCGGATCGAACGCCGGCCACGACACCGAGGGGATCCGCACGAGCTCCGACAGCTCCTCGACGGTGGCGTCGAACCGGGCGGCGACGCGCTCGCGGACGACCGCGTCCAGCGGGTGTTCGGTGCTTTGGTGGTCCACAGGGTCCTCCTCGGGGGTGCGCGTGCGGGGTCGCGTGCGGGGTCCAGACCAGCCTAGCGAGGCGGGCTGGATCGTCAGCGCTGTCGGAGATCTCACGACCGCAGGAGCGTTACGCCCCGCACCCTCCGTCCTGCGTGACATCTCCTTCAGAAGTGGCGCGGCAGTCGTGCCGCAGTGGGAATCGAGCGCGGTGGCGGGGGGCGAGCGCGGTGGCGGGGGGGCGAGCGCGGTGGCGAGCGCGGTGGCGAGCGCGGTGGCGGGCGCCGATCCGCGGGTCTACGATGGCGCCATGGCACTGCACCTCGAGACCACCCTGCTCGCGCAGGGACCGGCGACCGCGATCGAGCTCACCGACGACCAGGTGGCGGCGCTCGGCGGCGGCACACGCGCGGCCGTCATCGTGACGATCGGCGGCCGCACCGCCCGGCTGCGGCTCGGCGTCATGGGCGGCAAGAACCTCATCGGCCTGTCGAAGGCCTCGCGCGCCGAGCTCGGCGTGGAGATCGGCGACACGGTCTCCGCGGACATCGAGCTCGACAGCGCGCCCCGCGAGATCCAGGTGCCGGAGGACCTGGCCGCGGCGCTTGATGCCGACCCCCGCGTGCGGGCCGCCTTCGACGCGCTCGCCCCGTCGCACCGCAAGGAGCACGTGCGGGCCGTCGTGGAGGCGAAGCGGTCCGAGACCCGCGCGCGCCGGATCGCCTCGACGGTCGAGACGGTCCGCGCTTCGCTGGCGTAGGCGAACGCCCGACCCCAGCTACGCCTCGCGCTCCGCGCGCTCGGCCTCCTGCGCGTCCCGCAGCTCCCGGGTCGCCGCCTGCACCGCATCCTCGGCGCGCTGCCGTCGCCGCTGCACGAGCGTGCTCGCCCCGTACTTGGCGCGCAGGCGATCCCGACTCTCCTCCGTCGCGGTGATGATGTAACTGCTCGCAATCAGGATCACCTGCGCCGACAGATTGAACCAGATGAGCAGCGCGATGAGCGCCGCGAACGACGCCAGCAGCGGGTTCGACGCCGCGCCGCGCACGAAGAGACCCGAGAGCTCCTGGAGCACGGTGAGGCCGACTCCGCCGAGAGCCGCGCCGGCCCAGAGGGCGCGCCCGGAAGCCCGCACGCCGGAGAGGAGCCGGAAGACGAGCACCACCGCGAGGGTGTCGATAGCGAACACCACGAGGATCCCGAACCCGCGGGTGACCCACTCCGCGACGGGGCTCCCCGAGAGCCCCAGCCACCCGGTGACCTCGGGAATCCAGAGCGCACCGACCGTACTCGCGACGACGGCGAGCACCAGCAGGCCACCGAACGCGATGGCGACGAGCAGATTGCGCAGCAGCACCCACAGGATGAACGTCTGGTCGGTGAGCTCGTCGGCGAGGATCCGGAGCGCCGAACGCAGACTGCCGATCGCGCTGATCGCCGCCCCCACGAGGCCCACGAGCGATGCCGCGCCGACCAGCGAGAAGCCGAGGTTCGCGCGCACCTGCGTCGGGTCGACGATATCGGCGAGCCCGGGGATCACGGTGTTCAGCGAGTCGGCGAGCGCCGCGAGCGCGTCGGGATTGTTGCCGAGCCAGAGCGCAGCCGCGGAGAAGCCGAGCAGCACGGCCGCGAACACGCTGAACAGCGCGCGGTACGTGATGCTGTCGGCGAGCATGGGGCCGCGGCGCTCGCTGTAGCGCAGGAAGGCGCGGACGATGCGGAGTCGGAGGAGTCGTGCGATGAGGGCGCGCATGGGTCGGGATCAGCGCTCCTGCAGGTTCTGCGCGAGCATCACGATGATGCCGCTCGGGCCGCGGAGGTAGCAGAGCTTGTACACGCCCGCGTAGTTCGCGACACCCCGGAGCGGGTGGCAGCCGTGCCGGGCGGCGATCGCGAGGGACGCCTCGATGTCGTCGACGCCGAAGGCCACCCGGTGCATGCCGATCTCATTCGGGAGCGTGGGTTCCGTCTCGATGGCGTCCGGGTGGAGGTACTCGAAGAACTCGAGCTGCCCGCGCCCGTCGGGGGTCTGGAGGATCGCGATCTTCGCGTGGTTGCCGTCGAGACCGACGGCCGTATCGGCCCAGTCGCCGCTGATCGTGTCGCGCCCGACGACCGTGAGCCCCAGGTCGGTGAAGAAGTCGATCGCCGCCTCGATATCGCGGACCGCGATACCGACGTTCTCGAGTGTGATGGCCATGTCTCGGATCGTAGCAATCCGGGCTGCGCGACGGGAGGGGGTGCGGCGAGCGCCGGGTCTGCGGTAGCGCACCAGCGGACCGGTGCACCGCACCCGATGTCCGAGGCCTGTCGTACACTCGACCCGGACGCGCCGCCGCGCGTCTCCCCACGTCCGTTGCGCGAAGGATCGAGGCCCACCGTGTCCATGACCGAAGATCTCCTGGGCGCGCAGTCGTCGCAGTCGCTCATCGCCTCGCTCGAGCGCGCCGACCCGGGTGCGAGCTACGCGGCGACCCGCGCCGCGAGCGGCGAGCTCGGCGCGCTGACCCTGAGCGAGCGGGCGCGGGCACTGGCCCGGGCGATCCTCGTGGATGTCGACGGCGACCGGGATCGGCTCACCGCCGTGATCCGCTGGTCGCTGGCCGACGGGGAGTTCGGCGGCTGGACGCTCTGGCCGGTCGGTCTCGCCGCGTCGTGGAGCGCCATCGAGGCGGACACGAGCGGCGCGTTCGACACCGCCATGTCGCTCATGCGTGAGCTCACCCCGCGCATGACCTCGGAGTTCGCGATCCGGCCGTTGCTGCTGCACGATCTGGACCGCGGCCTCGGCCACCTGCGCGAGTGGACCGATGACCCCGACTGGAACGTCCGCCGCCTCGCGTCCGAGGGCAGCCGCCCGCTGCTGCCCTGGGGCGAACGGCTCCCCGCGCTCGTGCGGGATCCGGCACCGACCCTGCCGATCCTCGACGCGCTCTACGCCGACCCGGAGGAGTCGGTGCGGCGCTCCGTCGCGAACCACCTGAACGACCACAGCCGAGCCCACGCCGCCGCGGTGGTCGCCGCGGCGCGCAGCTGGCAGGAACGCGGCGGCACCGATATCGAGCGCACGGTGCGGCGCGCGCTACGCACGCTCGTGAAGCGCGGCGATGTCGACGCGCTCGCAGTGCTCGGCTTCGCACCGGCCAGCGTTGAGGTGGACCCACTCGCGCTCTCCGTCGACGCGGTGCCCGTGGGCGGTGACGTGCGGTTCCGCACCTCGGTGCGGAACACGGGCGACCAGCCGGCGCGGCTCGTCATCGACTACGTGCTCTCCTTTCCCGGGGCCCGGGGCGACGAGCGATCGAAGGTGTTCAAGATCGCGCAGCGCAGCCTCGCACCCGGCGAGGCCACTGAGGTCGCGGCGGGCCACTCCTTCCGCGCGATCACGACCCGGAAGTACTACCCCGGGCGGTACGGACTGGCGCTGCAAATCAACGGCGTCGTGCACGAGCGCGCCGAGTTCACGATGGAGGCTGGCTCGTGACCGCCGCTGAACCGGGGACCGGATCCGGCGGTGCCGCCAAGGTCGACCTGAAGAAAGCGCTTCCGTCGTACCGGGCGCCGCGCGGCGCGTTCCAGGTGCTCGAGGTGCCGGAACTGCAGTACCTCATGATCGACGGGCACGGCGACCCGAACACGGCCCCGGCCTACACCGAGGCGCTCAAGGCGCTCTACCCCCTGGCGTACGCGCTGAAGTTCGCCAGCGCACGCGAGCTCGGGCGCGACTACGTCGTGATGCCGCTCGAGGGACTGTGGTGGGCCGACGACCTCGCGACCTTCACCACCGCGCGCGACAAGTCGCGCTGGGACTGGACGATGATGATCCTGCAGCCCGACTGGCTCGGCCCGGCGGACCTCGCCGCGGCACGCGATCGGGTCGCCGCGAAGTCCGCGCCGCCGCGGCTCGACGAGGTGCGCTGGGGCAGCCTGCGCGAGGGGACCTGCGTGCAGACCCTGCACGTCGGCTCCTACGACGACGAGGCGCCGGTGCTCGCGGAGATGCACGAGCGGTTCATCCCCGAGCAGGGGCTCCGCCTCGCGGGCACGCACCACGAGATCTACCTGAGCGATGCGCGGAAGGTCGCGCCGGAGAAGCTCCGCACGATCCTGCGGCAGCCGGTCGCTGCCGCGGAGTCGAGGCCGGGCTGACGGCTACACCGCGAAGAACGCGTCGACGTTCGACAGGAGGATCCGGGTGCCGAGATCCCCGTCCCAGGTGACGCGCACACCGTGCTTCTCAAGGATCGGGAACACCTCTCCGTGCATCAGCTCGGTGACGATGCGCGCGTACCGCCGCTCACGGGCTGACTCGCTCAGCGCGTTCCACTCGTCCTCCGGCAGGAACGCATCGAGGAACGCACCGTAGCCGACGTAGGTATCGCGGCTCTCCGGGATCCCCTCGGCGTCCTGCTCGTGGTAGTAGAGGTACCCGCGCCAGGTGCGCGAATTGTCGCGCTCGTCCCAGATCTCCTCGGAGCCGCAGGTGCCGCAGCAGGTGAAGTTCTCCCGACCGATGACGCCGATCGACGCGAGCTCCGCGAACGCCCGGCGCAGCGGGGTGTCGGGCAGCCCGCCGAGCGCGCGCTGCTGAGTGCGGCGGAGGTCGATCACGGAGGCGAAGAAGCGCTCGGCCTCCGCATCGTCGATGCCGGCCTCGTCGAGGTCCTCGCTGAACATCTCGACGTAGATCTCGGGGTCGCTCTCCCCCTGCAGGATCATCGTCCACACCTGCTCGCGCAGAAACCCGCGCGCATCCTCCGAGAGATTCCACGACTCCGGAATCGCGTACGCTGCGGGCGGGGTGTACCAGTCTGCACTCTGCGCTGCACTCATGGCTGCATTCTCCTCGCCAGGTCGGGGCGGGCACAACTCCGCGCTGCGGGATCGGTCCCGCGTCACCGCCCGAGCGCCGCCGCGAGCTGCGCGAGATGCGCGCGGCTCAGTGCGGCCGCTGCGGCGGGATCCCGAGCGAGCACCGCGTCGGCGAGCTGCTCGTGCGCCCGGTGGTCGGGATCGGTGCCGAAGGTGTGCCCGGCACCGCCGGCGCCCCGCAGCCGCAGCATCTCCACCATCGCCTGCCGGAGCCGCGGCGTGAATCCGTCGAAGAGCTCCAAGAGAATGGGGTTGTGCGCCGCGACCACGATGCTGCGGTGGAACGCGGTGTCGGCGTCGACGTGGTCCTCGAGGATCGACCGCCGCTCGTCGCGCTCCCGCAGCGCCCGCCGGATCGCACGCGCGTCGGCCGGGGTGCGGCGGGTCGCGGCGAGCGCCGCGGCCTCTCCCTCGATCGCGGCCCGTGCCTCGATCACCGCGACGATGTCGGCCCGGCGCAGCACCGCGTCCCAGTCGTCGGGCGCGTCGAGGGCGATCACGAACACCCCTGCGCCCTGCCGGGAGCTCAGCACTCCGCGCCCGGCGAGCTGCCGGATCGCCTCGCGCACCGTCGATCGACCGACGCCGAGCTGCCCCGCGAGCGTGGTCTCCCCCGGCAGCTTCGCGCCGAGCTCCCACTCGCCGTCGCGCACGCGCGCGAGCAGCGCCTCGGCCGCCTGGTCCGCGAGCGGTCTGCGCTGGAGCTGGGGCATGGCGTCATCCTCTCACTCCGCAGCTTGTCTGAGGAGTTGTGATACAGTCTAGCCATGCTCATCGCTCGTCGCCTCCTTCTTCGCCGCCACGGCGGGGTGTAGCCAGACCGGCTCCCCGCTGTGGAGCCGAACGACGCGCCGGTCACTCGTTTGCGACGCAAGGACTCCGCAGCCATGACCACCAGCAGCACCACCACGACCAGCAGCACCACCCCCTTCCCCGGCATCGACACCCCCGCCGGCCCGATCCCGCACGGCGCACCCGCCTGGAACCGGCAGCGCCGCTCGCAGATGCCCTCCCACCGCTACCGCGACGCGCACACCCGCGTCGAGGTGCCGGAGATCCCGCGCCAGTGGCCGTCGCGTCGCCTCACCGGGGCGCCGCTCTGGGTGCCCGTCGACCTGCGCGACGGCAACCAGGCGCTCGCCGAGCCGATGGGCCCCGAGCGCAAGCGCCGGTTCTTCGAGCTCATGGTCGCGATGGGGTACACCGAGATCGAGGTCGGCTACCCCTCGGCCTCGCAGACCGACTTCGACTTCGTACGCCTCCTCGCCGAGACCGACCTCGCCCCGAGCGACGTCACGATCGTGGTGTTCACCCCCGCGCGCCGCGACCTCATCGAGCGCACCGTGGCCGCAATCCAGGGCATCACGAATCCCGTGGTCATCCACCTGTACACCGCCACCGCGCCCGTGTGGCGCGAGGTGGTGCTCGGCAAGGATCGCGCCGCGCTCACGGAGCTGATCCTGTCGGCCGGCCGCGACCTGCTCGAGCTCGCGGGACACCTGCCGAACGTGCGCTTCCAGTTCTCCCCCGAGGTCTTCACCCTCACCGAGCCGGACTACGTGCTGGAGCTCTGCGACGCCATCACGGAGCTCTGGCGGGCGACGCCGGAGCGGCCCGTGATCCTGAACCTGCCCGCCACGGTCGAGATCGCCACCCCGAACGTCTACGCGGACCAGATTGAGTACATGCACACGCACCTCGCCCGGCGCGACAGCGTGATCCTGTCGGTGCACCCGCACAACGACCGCGGCACCGGCGTCGCGTGCGCCGAGCTGGCGGTGCTGGCGGGGGCGCAGCGGGTCGAGGGCTGTCTCTTCGGCAACGGCGAGCGCACCGGCAACGTCGACCTCGTCACGCTCGCGCTCAACCTGCACGCGCAGGGCGTCGACCCCATGATCGACTTCTCCGACATCGACGAGATCCGGCGCACGGTCGAACACTGCAACCGCATCGAGGTGCACCCGCGGCACCCGTACGCCGGCGACCTCGTGCACACCGCCTTCAGCGGCACGCACCAGGACGCGATCAAAAAGGGGTTCGCCGAGCACCGCGCGCGGGCGGCAGCCGAGGGGGTCTCCGAGCGCGACCTCGAGTGGCGCGTACCCTACCTCCCCATCGATCCCGCGGACCTCGGCCGCAGCTACGACGCGGTGATCCGCGTGAACTCGCAGTCGGGCAAGGGCGGGATCGCCTACCTGCTCGAGGCCGAGTTCGGGATCGCGCTGCCGCGGGAGGCGCAGATCGCGTTCGCGCGCCGGGTGCAAGCGCACACCGACGCGACCGGAGCGGAGATCACCGCGGCCGAGCTGCGCGAGCTCTTCGAGTCCGCGCAACTCGGGTAGGCGCTCGCAGAGGGATTGCCCGCCCCGTCACGCCGCCCGCCCGTCGAGTGCCGCGAGCACCCGGCGGAGCGCGGCGCGGTCGCTGCCCTCCGCCTGCTCGCGCGTGCGCCCCGCGGCGTCCGGGCGCTCTTCGACGTGCACGACGCGGCCGGGTCGATCGCTCAGCACGAGGACCCGATCGGCGAGCAGCAGCGCCTCCTCGATGTCGTGCGTGACGAGCAGGATCGGCCGGCGATCGCTCGCGGTGAGGTCGAGCAGCCAGTGCTGCAGCCGCCGCCGGGTGAGCGCGTCGAGCGCGCCCAGCGGCTCGTCGAGCACAAGCGCGGGCTGCGGCATGAGAAAGGTGCGCAGCAGCGCGACGCGCTGCCGCATGCCGCCCGAGAGCTCATCAGGCCAGGCGCGCTCCTGGCCGGCGAGCCCGAAGCGCTCGAGCAGCCCGAGCGCCTCGGCCCGCGCGGCGGCGCGATCCCGACCCGCGGTCTCGGCACCGAGGGTCATGTTGTCGATCGCCCGCAGCCAGGGCAGCAGGGCGTCGCGCTGCGGATGGTACGCGACCCCGCCGGGTCGCCCGACGAGGTCTCGACCCCCGATGCGGGCGCTCCCGAGCTCCGGTACGAGCAGCCCGGCGAGCACGCGCAGCAGGGTCGACTTGCCGCAGCCGCTCGGCCCCACGAGCGCGGTCAGGGTGCCGGGCTCCACGGCGAACGACACCTCGCTCAGCACCGGCGTGCGGGGCGCCCGTCGTGCGGCGCGCCCCGCTCCCGGCGCGCGGAAGGCGTGCGCGACCGCGTCGACGACCAGGGCGGTCATGTCAGGCCGCGGGCAGGTAGTCGTTCGTCCACGCGCCCTCGAGCGGCGCCGTGTCGTCCAGCATGCCTGCCTGCACCAGGAACTCGGTGAAGCGCGTCCATACGGGCTCCTCCATCTGTCCGAAGCGGTCGGCCTCTCCCGCCGCGTCGGTCTGGAAGAGCGGCGCGTAGTACGCCACGGCGTCGCGCACCAGCGTCTCGTCGAGCTCGGGTGCTCCGGCGAGCAGCGCCTCGGCTCCGGCGTCGGGATCCGCCGCCACCGCCTCGTACCCCTGGCTCGTGGCGTCGAGGAAGGCGCGCGTCAGCTCCGGATCCGCCGCCATCGCCTCGCCGTTCCCCACGATCACCGGGGTGTACCAGTTCGGAATGCACTCCTCGTGCGCCGACAGCGGCAGGATCACCACGTCGTCGCGCTCGGACTGCGCGCGGAGCGCATCCCAGCCCCCGAACACCCAGGTGACGTCGAAGCGATCCTGCGCGAGCCCCGCGAGGTAGTCGACGTTGCCGATGTCGATGAACTCGATCGAGTCGGGGTCGCCCCCGCCGCAGGTCGCGAGCTCCGACATGATCTCGGTCTCGAGCGCCCCGCCGTACCCGCCGTAGGTGAGCCCGGCAAGTGATGCGGGATCCTCCGTCAGCCCCGTGCCCTCGAGGCCCATGAGCACGGAGTCGTTCACGGGGAGCAGGGTGGCGATGGCCTCGATGTCCATGCCCGCCGCCCGCGCCGGCAGCACCGACTCGGCCTGCGAGATCCCGAACTCGACCTGGCCCTCCGCGACGGCCGCGTCGGCACCGATGTCGGCACCCGGTTCGATGATCTCGAGGTCGATGCCGGCATCGGCATACAAGCCGTTCTGCTCGGCGTAGTAGATGCCGGCGTGGTGCGCGTTGGGCGTCCAGTTCAGCATGAGGGTGACCTGCTGGAGGTCGCTGTCGGTGCCGGCGGTGCCGGATCCCGCCGATCCGGCACCCGAAGCGGCGCCGCTGCAGCCCGCGAGCAGCAGACCAGCGGAGAGGAGGGCGATCGCCGCGGTGGAGGAACGGGCAGCGTGGGTGGAGAACGAAGAAGTGCGAGTCACGTCGGGGTGACCTTTCTGTGGGGTGTTCAGGAGGGTGAGGTGCCGTCGGCGCGGGCCGATGCGGCGCGGGTGCGCGCGAGGGCGCGGTCCCCGAGGAGAGCAGTGATCCAGAACAGCAGCACGCCGAGCACGGCGATCACGCCGACCGCGGCGAAGAGCTGATCCATGCGGTAGCTGGCCTGGGAGCGCTGCAGGTACACGCCGAGTCCGACGGATGATCCCATCCACTCGGCGATGATCGCGCTGAAGACGACGTAGCTCGCGGAGACCTTCGCGCCCGCCACGATGCCGGGCACCGCGCCCGGCAGGCGCACGCGGCGGAGCACGGTGCCGCGGGAGGCCCCCATCGAGACGAGCAGGTCGACGAGATCGCGGTCGACGGATCGCATCGCCGCGGCCGCGCTGATCACGACCGGGAAGAACGCGCCGAGTGTCACCACGAGGATCTTCGGCCAGGCGCCGAACCCCATCGCCGCGATCACGATCGGCGCGAAGATCACCGGAGGGATCGCCTGACTGGCGATGAGGATCGGCTCGACCGCGCGCCTCGCGGAGTCCGAGAGGGTGAGCGCGACGGCGATCCCGAGCCCGAGAACGGCGCCGATGGCGAAGCCGGCGACGGCGATCTGCACGGTGGCGAGCAGGTGCTCCCCGAGCAGCGTGCGGTCGTTCCAGGCCGCCTGCCACACCTGCGCGGGGGCAGGGAGCAGGTAGTCGGGAACGCCGGTGATGCGGACGAGCAGATCCCATACGAGCACGACGCCGATGACGGCGACGAGCACGGGGAGGATCTGCCGCGTGATGGTGCTCACGGCGGCGACAGCGGGCGGGCGCTAGTGCGTGATGCGCGCCGCGAGGTCCGACATGGAGGCCTCGAAGCGATCGTCCTGCGCTTCCAGGATCCGCACGTGCGTCATGTTCTGCTCGGCGCCCGAGGCGAGCACGGCCTCGTGTAGCTCGCGCATGAGCGGCCAGAGCCGGTCGGCCGGTCCCTGCACCGTGGTGCCGAGCGCGCCGACCTCGTACTCGAGGCCGCTGGATTCGATGACCCGAATCGCCGCCTCGCAGTGGGCGTAGGGCCCCCGCTCATCGCCGTGGGGTGTGGGACCTACATGGACATGGATCAACATATTGACCGCTTCCCTCCGCTCGCATTACCGAGATCAGGTTTCTGGGGTGGTCCACCTCGGTCGGCGGATCTCAGCCATTCGGCCCCCCCAGCGGATGTTCACTGTGGATTTCTCACCCTAGCAGACGGGGTGCGGGGCTAGGTTCGCCCGTCACGCACCCAGCGCGACGACAAGACTCGCGGCCGCGAGCAGCGCGCACACCGGGGTCATCACGGCGCGCTCGGGTCGGCTGCGCGAGATCGCGTTCATCCCGATCCCGAGCACGAAGTACCCGACCAGGATCCACGTCGCCACGCGTACGAACCCGGAGTCGCCGCCGCCGAGCAGGCCGCCGCGCGACAGCAGGATCGCGGCGAACCCGGCGTAGAGCAGCACCGAGACCGCGCTGCCGATGCGGAGCTTGCGCGGCAGGATCCGATGCTGACCGCCCCAGACGAGCGTGCCGTAGGGCTTCCCCGAGGCGACCAGGATCTGCAGGACGGCGAGCGCCGCGAGCACCAGCGTGGCGAGTGCCGCCGCGGCGAGCTGGATCGTCATGGTGGCAGTGTATCGGGGGTGTGGTTCGCGCGGCGGGGTGCGTGCGGACGCTCGATGCAGGCGAGCTCAGTGCGCGTGGTGACTCGTGCCGTGCGGCACCGCGTGCTCCCCGGCCGAGGTATTCGCGAGGGCGGGCGTCGTGAGCGCCGCCACCACCATCGCCGCCGCGGTGACGGCGATCACCGTGGCACCCGGGCGTGGTGAGGCTGGGGCGCCGGACCCGGCCGAGTAGGCGCTCGCTGCCCGGAGTCGTCGCAGACGCACGGCGGCAAGCAGGGCCACGGACCAGTGCAGCACGACGAGCACCGCGAAGGGCACCCAACCTATCTGGCGGGCGAACACCAGCGCCGTCGCGGCGGCCATCACGACCACGGAGACGGCGATCGCGAGCCGCGGCGCGAGCATGCGCCCCGCGCGGAGCACCCCGAGCCCCCACACCAGCTCCGCGGCCGCCGCTGCGAGCAGCGTTCCCGCGAGCAGCCAGCCCGATTCGGCGGCGATCGCGCAGAGGATCAACGTCGACCCGATCGCCGCTAACGCGCTCCAGATCCCGGCGAATGCGCGCCAGCCGTCGGCGAGCGCGCCCCGGACCCCCGGGAGCGCGCTCGGGTCGGTGGCAATCATCAGGCCACGAGCGGACCCGTCGGCCGCGCCACCTGCTTGTCGGCTCCCAACGCCACGCCCAGGAGCACGAGCGCGCTGCCGAGGTGGAGGATGTGGTCGGCGGTGTTCAGCGCGAGGATGTTCGCCGCGGTGTCCGCGATGAAGAACCCGACGATGCCGACAAGGAGGTAGACCGCGCCGACCGTCCCGTTGACCGCCTTCGCCGCACGGGTGTTCGCGAGTCCGGCGATGATCAGGGCCGCACCGATCGCGAGGTGCACCACGTTGTGGAGCGGGTTCACCTCGAAGATCCCGAGCAGGAGATGCCCATCGCGCGCGATGAACCCGATCCCGCCCGTCACGGCGAAGCCCAACAGCCCCACGACCACGTACACGCCACCGAAGATGACGCCGACGATCCTGTTGACAGATTTCATGGTGTGCCCCCTTGCGATTGGTCACATGGGCGGGTCTGATCGATGCCGCATGTGTTGCCCTCCAGCTAAGGGGGTGCGAGACCGCGACGCGATGGGGTTGTGCTCGGGCGGAATCCTGCGTAGGGTCGCGCGACGCTGCCGGGGATCGCGGTCGGTCTGGTTCTCCGCGGGCTCAGTCCTCGGCGGGCTGGGTCGTCGGCATCCGATCCCGGTCGTACGTGATCGTCGAGTAGCCGTGCGGCGCCGCGTTACCCTCCTCGTCGATGTTCACGAACACGATGCGCTCGATGCTCAGGATCACCTTGCGGGTGATCATGTTGCGCACCTCGGCGCGCATGGCGAGCGAGGTGCGGCCGAAGGAGGTCGCGACGAGCCCCATCTCGATGAGATCGCCCTGCCGCGCGGACGCCTGGAAGTTGATCTCGGAGATGAACTTCGTGACGACGCGGTGGTTGCCGAGCTGGATGATCGCGTAGATCGCGGCCTCCTCGTCGATCCAGCGCAGCAGGCTGCCGCCGAAGAGCGTGCCGTTCGCGTTCAGGTCTTCGGGTTTGACCCACTTGCGGGTGTAGAAGTTGATGCCGTTGACGCGGGTCTCGGGGGCGTGGGAATCTGCGGAATCTGTGTGCGGTGCCATGGTTGCGAGCCTATGCCCGCCCGGTTACGTGGGTGATTCGGGGCTCGGGGTCAATCCGCGCAACATTGCTGCGGCGAGCGCGTCGGTGTCGTTAGCATCGCAGCATGAGCATCGACTTCCCCGACCTGCCCGAGTCCGTCACAACGAAGCGCGTCCCGGTGGGTGACGGCGTGGAGATCCGCGTGCTGCGCGCGGGATCCGGCGACCCGATCCTCTTCGTGCCGGGCTGGAGCTTCTCAGCCGAGGTGTTCGTGCACCAGTTCACCGAACTCGCCGCGCACGCCGACGTGATCGCCATCGATCCCCGCGGCCACGGGCAGTCGAGCAAGCCACTCACCGGCAACAGCTACCCGCAGCGCGGACGCGATCTCGCCGAGGTCATCGAGGCGCTCGGGCTCACGAACTTGACGCTGGCCGGCTGGTCGTTCGGGGTGCTCGACGTGCTGTCGTACCTGCAGCAGAACGGCCACGCGCGGGTAGCGAAGCTGATCCTGATCGACGAGCCGCCGCGGGTGCCGTTCGATCCCGCGAACCCCGCCGAGTGGGGCGAGGCCGGGCTCAGCCATGACGGGCTGCCGGCTTACATCCAGTTCCTGTCGACGAATCGCCAGGGGTTCCTCGAGTACATCGCGTCCGACGCGCTCGGGGTGCCCGGTGAGCGTGCCGCGCAGGATCCCGCCACCGTGAAGCTCATCGCCGACGGGGCCCAGACGCCCGAGCACATCGCGATCATCACGGGGGTCGAAGGGCTGTCGACCGACCTCTCGGCGACCGCGATCGAGTTCGATGGCTCGGGCAAGCCGCTGTTGTTCTTCGCGAAGGACGAGTGGGCGGACGACGCCCGGCGGTGGGTCGGAGCGAACCTCCCCCACGCGGAGTTCGCGACGATCCCGGTGCACGCCGGATTCCTCACCGAGCCCGGGGCGTTCAATGCGCGAGTGCGGGAGTTCCTGGGGAGCTAGGCTCCGGGCGGGGTGGGCTCTGCTACTCCCGCGCCGTTAGACCCGAGCCGTCATTCGGAAATGTGCCGTCAATCGGATGGAGGCGCGCTGTTCCGTCCGAAAGAGCGCGCAAATCCGACTGACGGCCCGCCGGTGCTCATGACATCACGCTGTTGCACCCGGGCCGCGAGCACCTCACGCGGTCCTGGGCACTCACGCGGTCGGATCCGGCCGGTTCCCTCCGCGTGACGGGCCACATCCGCCTGGCAGTCCGAGTTCCCAGCTCAGCGCGGCCGACCGAACTCCGCCACCGCGAGGTCGGTGCGATCGGTCACGATGCCGTCGACGCCGAGGTCGACGAGCGCCCGCATGCGCGCCGGGTCGTTCACCGTCCACACGTGCACCTCGACGCCGTGCCGATGCGCGGCGGCGAGCAGTCGCGGGGTGAGCACGCGGATCGCGCCCTGTCGCTCCGGGATCTGGAGCGCATCGAGGCCGGCGAACGCTCGCGCGAGAATCGGTCGCGATCCGGTGCCCCCGCCCAGGGCGACCGCCGCGAGGATCCGCACGAGCGCGCCACGGCCGGGCGAGGTCGCCGGGCGTTCGGTACCGGGCACTCGCGCCGCCGCTCGGAGGGCGGTGCGGCGCCAGCGGTCCGAGAAGCTCGTGAGCAGCACCCGGTGCGCGTGGTGCGCCACGGCGCGACCCATCGGCTCGGCGGCCCCCGCGGCCTTCACATCGAGATTGAAGCAGGCCTCCGGAAAGGCCTCGAGCGCCTCCGAGAGGGTCAGCAGTCCGCCGCGGTCGGCCATGATCGCCGCGAGCTCGCGGTGCGTCACGTCGGCGATGCGCCGGGGATCCCCCGCCACCCGCGACAGATCGCTGTCGTGGGCGAGCACGACCCGTCCATCGCGCGTCAGGTGCCCGTCGGATTCGAGATAGCGCGCGCCGGCGTGCTGGGCGGCGAGGAAGGCTGCGTGCGTGTTCTCGGCGAAGGGCGCCGGAGTGGCAGTAGGTGCGGCTGCAGCAGCAGGTGCGGGGCCGGCGAGCGAGGTCGCACCCGGCGGCACGAACCCGCGGTGGGCCAGGATCCGCGGTCGCGCGGGATCCGCGAGGTATGGGTGCGGGTCAGCGCGTCGCACGGCGATCCTCACGCATATCCACTCCGGTTCCTCGGCGGGCGTCACAGGTCTCTCCTGCGGACCCCGCACGCGTTCTCGACCCTACTCTGCCTCGGTCTGACCCGGGCCTCCCAGGCCCGGTACGCTACCCCCATGACGGGGATTCGGACGGGCCGTGCGACCGCACCCCTGGCCCGCGGGCGACGTGTCACCCCGGAGGGCGTCACGCTGGTGTGGGAGATCGCCGCACCATCGGAATCAGCGGTGCCGCCGAAACCGCAGGATCCGGCCGCCCGTCGCCACATGTCCCGCCGCCTGCTCCGCGCGGAACTCGACGAGATCCTCCCGGGAGGGCACCTCCTCGTGCAGCAGTGCACGAGCTGCGGCAGCACGGAGCACGGCCTGCTCCGTGTCGAGCGCACCGCATCACACGCAGGCCGCGAGGCTCCAGCGGCCCCGGCTCCCCCGCTCGTCAGCGTGAGCTACGCGGGTTCGCTCGCAGTCGCCGGCATCGCACCTCCGGGGTCGCGCAGGTTCGGGATCGACGTCGAGTGGGACACGCCGGAGCGCCAGCGTGCGGCGCGCGAGGCCTTGGGAGCACCCGCGGGCGGCGCAGACCCAGACCACCCACTCCACGCCTGGACCCGCCTCGAGGCCATCGCGAAGGCTCGCGGCCGGGGGCTCCGCGACGGCTGGGAGCGGCCGAACGCAACAGGGCTCACCTGCACGGAGTTGACGCTCGAGTTCGGCTCGCGCGCGGATGGCCCGGATCCCGGCGCGGAACCCCACGCGAACCCCGGCCCGCACCCCAGCGCGATCCTGAGCATCGCACTCGGCTGAGCGAGCCAGCCAGCCAGGGAGGCACAGCAAACACCGCCGAGCCCCGCCCCACCTACACCCGCGGCGGCAGCTCCGGCAGCGCGGTCCCGTCGAGCCAGTCCCGCCACACGTCGCCCAGCGACGCCGGGCTCAGCGCCTCGGCGTGCGCCCGGAAGTCCGCCGTCGTGACGAGCGCGTGCCGCTGCGCCTCCGCCCAGCTCTGCAGCAGCATCTCGAACAGCACCGCCCCGAGCCTGCGCCGCAGCGCCTCCAGCACGAGCGCCCCGCGCTTGTACACCCGGTCGTCGAACATGTCGGCGGGCCCGGGATCGGCGAGGCACAGATCCTGCGGCAGCGCCGCGAGCCGCATGTGGTGCAGCTCGGCGAGCTCCGCGATCGACGGCCCGCCCGACGCCTCCGACCAGATCCACTCCGCGTAGCACGCGAAGCCCTCGTTGAGCCAGATGTCCTGCCACCGCGCGATCCCGACACTGTTGCCGAACCACTGGTGCGCGAGCTCGTGAGCGATCAGCCGCTGCTCCGACGGCGCGCAGTGGTTCACCCCGAAGGTCGCCATGCCCTGCGCTTCGAGCGGGATCTCCAGCGCCTCCTCGCACACGACGATCGAGAGAGCGTCCTGCGGGTACGCCCCGAACCAGCGCTCGAACACCGTCAGCATCTGCTCGACCGGCGCGAACGCCTCTTGCACACGCGCCGCCTGCGCGGGCGGCGTGATGAGCCGGGCGCGGCCGAGCGGGAACTCCGCGTACGCCCCCACGTGGGCGGCGAGCAGGTACGTCGCGGTCGGCACGTCGCTCGTGAAGGTCCAGGTGCGCTTGCCCCCGCGCGTCGACACGGCGCCCGGCACGCCCGTGACATCGACGAAGAACTCGCGGTCGCAGGTCACGCGGACGTGGTACGTGGCGCGGTCGTCGACCCGGTCGTTGCACGGGAACCACGTCGGCGCCCCGCTCGGCTGCGACGCGACGAGGGCGCCGTTCTCGAGCTCCTCCCACCCGATGAGCCCCCAACGCGACCGGGTCGGCCCGGGCCGCCCCGCGTACTCGATGGCGAGCTCGAGCGTGTCCCCCGCGTCGAGCGGCGCCGCGAAGCGCACGTGCACGGACCGATCCCGCTGCACCACCTGTTTGTGCACATTGCCGTTCACCCGCACCTTGCCCACCTGGAGCCCGATCAGGTCGACGCGGATCGCCGACGTCGCCTCCACGATCCGCACCGACAGCGTCGCGACCCCCACGAGCCGGTTCGACCGCGGGGTGTAGTCGAGGTCGAGCGCGTAGCGGGTCACCGAATAGCGTGCGTCGCCCGAGTGCGGCAGGTACGGGTCGGGCGTGTAGGGGTGCGCGGGCCGCGGCAAGCGGGGCGGAGTGCGGGGCGGAGTCGACTGCGGCGGCATCTCGGGTTTCGGGTTCGGGATCACGGGCCGGAGCGGATCCCGGGCCTCGAAGCAGTCTCGCACAGGATCGATCAGTCGGTCGACTGGTACGCGCGCACCTTGACGGCGCGCCACGGGCCGACCGGATTGCCGCTCCAGCGTGATCCGACGGGCACGCTCTCACCGCGCATCACGAGCGACGCCGGGCCGACCGTGGCGTGCGCGCCGATCGTCGCGGCGGGCAGGATCACGCTGTGCGGGCCGAGCGTGGCGCCGGGCTCGAGCTCCACCCGGTCGAGGCTCATGATCCGGTCGTGGAAGAGGTGCGTCTGCACCACGCACCCGCGGTTCACGGTGGCGCCGTCGCCGAGCGACACGAGGTCGGGTTCCGGCAGCCAGTACGAGTCGCACCACACCCCGCGCCCGATCGTCGCGCCGAGCGAACGCAACCACACGGCGATGGCCGGGGTGCCGGCCGCCGCCCGAGCGAACCAGGGGGCGGCGAGCATCTCGGTGAACGTGTCGCTCACCTCGGTGCGCCAGACGAAGCTCGACCACAGCGGGTGCTCCCCCACCCGGATCGGCCCGACGATGGCCCACTTCGCAATCGTCGAGATGATGGCGGCGAGCGCGCCCGCGGCGAGCATCACGATGCCCGAGAGCAGCAGCGTCCAGACGGGGCCCACCACCGCGAGCAGCCACGCGAACGCGAACACGACGAGCAGCCCAAGTGCGCACGTCACGATCACCGGCCCGATGCGGCCGAGCTCCCAGAGCGCGCGGGCGAGGCGGAGCGCCCCGCCGGGGCGGTAGGTGCGGTCGTCCTCGCCGTCCTGCGCGGTGCGGCGCAGGCGCGCGGGCGGGGAGCCGAGCCACGAGGATCCGGCCTTCGCCTTCGCGGGGGCCGCGGACAGCACGGCGACGAGCGAGTACTTCGGCACCCGGTGGCCCTGACCGGCCATGCCGGAGTTGCCGAGGAACGCGCGCTTGCCGATGCGCACCGGCCCGATCCGGAGCCAGCCGCGGTGCAGCTCGTAAGAGGCGACCATCGTGTCGTCGGCAAGGAAGGCACCCTCGTCGATGCGGGTCATCTTCGGCAGCAGCAGCACGGTTGAGGCCTCGACGTTCGGGCCGACGCGCGCCCCGAGGAGCCGCAGCCACGTGGGAGTGACGAGGCTCGAGTAGAGCGGGAAGAGGAAGGTGCGGGAGGTGTCGAGCAGGCGTTCGGTGGTCCAGACCTGCCAGCTCACCCGACTGTGCAGCGGGTAGGTGCCCGCCTCCATGCCGATCGCGAGCAGGCGCACGAGCAGGATCACCGCGAGCGCGTACGCGAGCCCCACCGCGAGCACCGCCGGCACCAGCCAGGCGAGTGCGCCGAGCAGGGCGGCGCCGAGGGTGGGCGCCCCCGCGATCCCGAGACTCACGATCACCCCTCCGAGCGCGAACGCGGCGAACGGCAGAAGGGCGAGGCCCAGCGACGACAGGCCGTACGCGATGCGCCACGACGGCGCCGGATGCGGGGTGCCCTTGGGCCACGCCTCGGCGCCGGATCCACCGTCACCGCGCGCGCTCCCGACCCGCACGGCGGGCGATCCGGCCCAGCGCTGCCCCGACTTCACACGACCGAAGACCGCGGAGCCGGGCGACACCTCGGCGCCGTCGTCGATGCGGGTGCCCGGCGCGAGCGTCGAGCGCGCGCCGACCGTGACGTCGGTGCCGATGCGCACGGGCCCGACGCGCAGCAGGTCGCCGTCGATCCAGTAGCCCGCGAGGTCGACCTCGGGTTCGATCGCGCTCCGGTCGCCGACCTCGAGCATGCCGGTGATGGGCGGCAGGGTGTGCAGGCTGACGTCGCGGCCGATGCGCGCGCCGAGGAGCCGCGCGTAGACCGTCACCCACGGCGCTCCCGCGAGCCCGACCGCGTCGATCTGCGCGGAGAACTGCTCCGCGAGCCAGAGCCGCATGTGGGTGACGCCGCCGCGCGGGTAGTCGCCAGGTTTCAGTCCCGCGAGCAGGATCCGGGCCACGATCGCCGCGATACCCATGCGGCCGAAGGGCGTCGCGACGGCGAGGATCCCGATCCCGAGCAGCCACCAGGGCGCCGTGGGCAGCACCGCGAAGGCGACGGGATCGGCGGCCCGCAGGATCGTGCCGGCGGTCAGCAGGTAGACGAGCCAGCGCACGCCGCTCACGATGAAGAGCGGCACGCCGGCGAGCGTCTGCGCCCACTGGGTGCGCTTCGGGGTGGGCGCGGGCTGGTGGTAGCTGCCGGGATCGGCCTGCAGCTCCGTCGCCGCGATCGCCTTCGCCATCGCACCGAGGCGGGGCACGTCGTAGATGTCGGCGACCGTGAACTCGGGCACGCGGGCGCGGATCCGCGACACGAGCTGCGCCGCGGCGAGCGAGCCGCCGCCGAGGTCGAAGAAGTCGGAGGTGGTGCTCGGCACGGGCACGCCGAGCACACGCTGCCACTGCTCGACGAGCCAGCGCGCGGTGTCGCTCAGCCCATCGGCGTCCGCGAGTCCGCCCTCGCCCGCGGCGACGCCGGGGAGCGGCCAGGGCAGCGCGGCGCGGTCGACCTTGCCGGAGGTGCGCACGGGCAGGTCGTCGACGATCGCGATGAGCGGCATCACGCCGGCCGCGAGGCGCGAGGCGAGGTGCTCGCGCGCGAGGCCGCGGTCGAACGACGCGGCGCCGTCTCCGTCGGCCGCGCCCTCCACCACGAGGTACCCCACGAGCACCGGCACACCCGCATCGCTGGCCCGCACGGCGGCCGCGGCGGCGGTGACCCCCGGCAGCTCCTGCAGCGCGTTCTCGATCTCGCCGAGCTCGATCCGGCGCCCGCCGACCTTCACCTGGTCGTCGGCGCGGCCGAGGAACATGAGCCCCGTCTCCTCGTAGCGCACGAGGTCGCCCGAGCGGTAGGCGCGCTCCCAGCCGAGTGATGGCATGGGCGCGTACTTCTCGGCGTCCTTCGCCGGGTCGAGGTAGCGGGCGAGGCCCACACCCCCGATGATGAGCTCGCCCGCTTCACCCGGCGCGACCCGCCGGCCCTCGGCGTCGACCACCGCGAGATCCCAGCCGTCGAGCGGCACCCCGATGCTCACGGGTGAGACGCCGTCGAGCCGGCAGCCGCACGAGACCACCGTGGCCTCGGTCGGACCGTAGGTGTTCCAGACCTCGCGGCCCGGTTCGACGAGGCCGGCGACGAGCTCGGGCGGGCACGCTTCGCCGCCGAAGATCAGCAGGCGCACGTTTTCGATCGTGTCGCGCGGCCACATCGCGGCGAGGGTCGGCACGGTCGAGACGACGGTGATGCTCTGGCGCACGAGCCACTGCGCGAGATCCTCCCCCGACCGCACGAGCGCGCGCGGCGCGGGCACCAGGCAGGCGCCGTAGCGCCAGGCGAGCCACATCTCCTCGCACGAGGCGTCGAACGCGACCGAGAGGCCCGCGAGCACCCGGTCGCCGGGGCCGAGCGGATCGTCCTGGAGGTACCAGTTCGCCTCCGCGTCGACGAAGGCCGCGGCGGAGCGGTGCGAGACCGCCACGCCCTTGGGCACGCCCGTGGAGCCGGAGGTGAAGATGATCCAGGCGGCGTCGTCGAGGGTGGGGGTGGAGGAGTCTGTCTCGAGAGCGGTGTCGCCTGTGCCGGCCGAGTCCTGATCCCGACCCTGCTCACGCGGCAGGTACCCCGTGTTGCCGATGATGCCCGCGACCCGCGCCTCGCCGAACACGAGCCGCGCCCGCTCGTCGGTGTCGTCGGCGTCGACCGGCACGTAGGCCGCACGGGCCCGCATGATGGCGAGGATCGCGATGTAGAGCGCCTTCGAGCCGGAGTCCACGCGGATCCCGACCCGATCCCCCGGCCGCACCCCCGCCGCCCGCAGCCGCTCGGCCTCCGCCTCGACCGCCTCGAGCAGCTCGGCGTAGCTCAGGGCGCCCGAGCCGTCGTCGATGGCCGAGGCCTCGGGGTAGGCCGCGGCCGTGGCGTGCAGGATGTCGATGAGGGTGCGCGGATCCGGCGCCAGCGGTCCACGGCTCAGCGGAGCCTGACGGTCGGGCGCGGGCTCAGGCGCCAAGGTCGTGTGCAAGTGCGACGGTGCTCTCTCGTCGGGCGGGGGCGGGGATCGTGCGGCGTGCGGTCCGTGCAGCGGCACCGAGCGCTCCAGCACCGAGCAGGACCAGCGCCCCGGCCAGTCCGGCGATCAGCAGCTCCTGCCCGCCGTCGGCTCCGGTCTGCGACAGCTGCCCGGGCCGCGAGGCGCCGGGTGCGGCCGAGGATCCCGATCCGGTGCCGTCGCCGCCGGCTGCGCCGGTCCCGCCGCCGGTGCCGCCGCCGTTCTCATCGCCGCCGCCCGTGCCGCCGTCCACGGGCGCGAAGGCCCCCGCGAAGTCGAGCACGTAGTCGTGCGACGGGAACTTCATGAGCTCACGGGTGAGATCCTGCGCCTCGACCCCGGTGCCGTAGATGTCGACCGTGCCGGCATCTTGCAGCACCCGGACCACGACGTCATCCTGCAGCGACGCGGCGCTGAGGATCGTCTCGTACGATCCCGACCAGCCGTCAAGTGCGAGCGGAGCTTTGGACTGCACGGGAACCTCCGCCGGGTCTCCCGACCAGCCGAAGATCGCGAAGTTGCCGCTGTCGTCCGCGCTGCCCGCGGCGATGAGGTAGTTGCCATCGTCGGTCTCGGTGATGTCCCGGATCGCGCGACCGCCGAGATCGAGCGTGAAGTAGTCGGAGATCTCGATCGCGGCGCCCTCGGCGATCACGGCCTGGATGTTGTCGACGGCGATCACGAGGGCGAGGGTGCCCGCGGGATCGTTCGCGGGATCCACGGCGACGGGCACGAGCGGCGAGCGGAAGCCGAGCCAGAACGTGGTGCCGTCCGGCGCGAAGGTGGCGCCCTCGAGGTTCAGCGAGTTCGGTCCCTCGGCCGAGGTGCCGGGGGTCGTGGCGCGCTCGAACTGGAAGGCGCTGGCACCCGCGCCGTGCGCGTTGGAGGTGTCCCACGCGGTGAGCGCCTCGCGGAACCCGGTGGCCTCACCCGCGAACGTGAGCGTCGTCGCGGCGCCGCTCCCCGAGACCTCGGTCGCGAACACGATGTCGCGGTGCGGCCAGGAGTTGCCGCTGCGGGAGTTGCCGAGCGATCCCACCCAGTAGATCGTGTCGCCGATGCGGGCCGCGGCCTCGAGGTCGAAGGTGCGGTCGGTCGGGTGGGTCATCTGCCCCGTGAAGTCGAACTCGGCGACGGGCTCGCCCGTGGTCGGCCCGTAGAGCCGGATCTGGTTCGAGTCGTCGTCGGCCACCAAGAAGTGACCATCACCCACGTCGTAGCCGGCCGAGGCGTCGGCGACGCCCACGTGCGCGCTGGCGGTGGCGTCGGCGAGCGGCGCCGAGACCGCGTACTGCAGCGGGGAGTCGGCGGTGCGGCCGTCGGCGGCCGTGACCGTCAGGGTGATTGTGGTGGTGCCGACGCCCGAGGGCACGGCGGTGAGGGCGAAGGATCCGTCGGCGTTGAGCTCGACGCTGACGTTCTCGTCGGCGACGACGCTCGGGTCGGCCGAGGTCGCGGTGACGGTGAGGCCGGTGGCGGGATCGGCGGGATCGGCGGGATCGGCCGCGAGGCTGTCTGCGGGCTCGGTGCCGTCTGCAGGCGCAGCGTCGTCCGCCCCGGGATCCGAGATCCTGCCGGTCGCCACCGGGTTCGAGGTCGAGCCGAGCACGGCCGACAGCGCGTTGCCCACGCCGCCCGCGACCCGGGCGTTCCAGGTGACCGTGGGAGTCAGCGTGATGACCGCCGGGCCGGTGCCGGGCACGAAGCCGGGTGCGAAGTCGACGCCGCGGAAGGAGGTGTTCGGCGCCGCGGTGGCGAGCACCTCGGACGGCGCCGAGGCCATGGCGCCGGGCTCGGCGTCCGGCGCGTCAATGATGGCGACGAGCTCGTTCTGCTGGCTGGCGCCGCGTGTGGCGTAGAGCACCACGGCGTCATCGGCGACTCGGCCAGTGAGCCCCCAGAACTGGCCGGGGAACTGATCCTCGACCACCCAGGTGGTGCCGTCGAAGCCGTAGCGCACGAGCGCCGGGGCGCCCTCGGTGTAGGCCACGTAGAGGTGGTCGCCGACGAAGACGAAGTCGTGCGGCACGGTGCTGCCGTTCGGGGCGGCGGCGATGAGAGTCATCTCGGCGGTCTCGGTCGGGAGGCCCGCGCCCACCCGGTTGATGCCGTGGTAACCGTCGCGGTCGGACGAGACGTAGAGCTGACCGTCGTGGATCACCGGCACGCGGGTGTTGTTGAGTACCGAGCCGCCGGTGGTCACGGCAACCGGGGTGGTGCCGCCCTGCTCGATCGTGAGGACGCCCGCGCGCACCGCGCCGGCCGAATCGTGGCCGTGGCCGCCGGTCCAGTAGCGCTGCCCGTCGGCCGTGACGACCCCGCGGATGTGGCGCTTGCTGTAGGCGCCGGCCAGGGTGGTCGAGGTGTCGACATTACCCGCGGCGTCGACCCGCGCGATGACACGGAGCGTTTCGGGGGCGGTCGCGTCGTTCGCGTCGGCGCCGACCGGAGCGTTGTAACCCCCGAGCGTGACGACCTGGTGGTCGGCGGACTGCTGCAGCGCACCCGCCTGATCCCGGTCGATGCCGAGCGTGAACGGGAACTGACCCTCGGCCGCCTCCGTCGGCAGCGGGGTCGTGGTGCCCGCGGCGCCGGTCGAGTCGAAGTTCTGGATCGCGACGGGTCCCGCCTGCTTCGTCCACTCCAGCGCGCCGTCACCGGTGACGACCACCGAGAGCGCGTCCGGCGTCACCTCCTGCTCGGCCAGCGCGGGGGTGGTCAGCGCGGGGTTGGCCAGCGCGGGCGTGGCGGGTGCCGGGGCGGCGGCCGGCGCTGCGGCGGCCGGGGCCACCAGTGCGCCGAGGGTCAAGATGGCGGCGCAGAAGCCGCCCGCGACCGATGTCGCTGTTCGCATGTCAGAACTCCTCAAGTCGTGTGGCGTTGGAGCCGCTCCTACCCAACCAGTGGCGAGTGAACGGGATCCGCTGCGGAGGTGACCGGCGGGTGAACAGCGCCGCGCGGGCGGCTCCGGGGTTACGGGTCCGACACCTGCGAGGTGTTGAAGTCGGGATCCCGCGCCCCTAGCCTGAGAGGGGTGCGGTGCGGGATCCGGTGCCACATGCCAGTTCGCCCTTGCTTGACCTTGCGGAAGGACCTCACATGCAGCTCGGATTGCATTTCAGGCTCGACGATGAGGAAGCCGCGCGGGTGCTCGAGGCGGCCGGTGACGACGAAGCGCTGCACGAGGTGCTCGACGCGCTCGAGGAGGACGAGGCGGTCTTCCTCCGGGCGTGCGAGACGGATAAGGCGTGGGATCCGATCGCGTGCGCGATCGCTCCGGCCGGCGAGGACGACGCGTGGCCGGATCGCGGGGTGATCGGCGGGGCGCGGGAGCTGCAGGTCGACGACGAGTCGTGGGTGACGTACCTCTCCCCCGATGAGACGGCGGAGGTTGCGGGGTTCCTGGCGGAACTTACTGACGAGGAGTTCTCGCACCGCTACCGGGAGATGCCCGAGGAGCTCCGCAACCCGGAGTTCGGCGCGGACGAGGAGGGCTACGCGCTCGGCAACCTCGACGGGCTGCGGACGTTCTTCGCGGCCGCGGCCGCCGAGGGGCGGCACGTCGTATTCACGGTGTGGTTGTGAGGTTCGCGGTGCTCGTCGTGCCGACGACCGCAGTCGTCTGACCGCCGGGCTGCACCAGCTGCAGATTCTGGGTGACGCTCAGCACCGTGACGACCACGGCCAACGTCGCGACGAGCGCGACCCCGCACGCCGCGGTGACGGCCGCTGCGATGAAGATGGACGGCCGCTGAAACACCTGTGCAATGGTCATGCTTCCAGGGTTGCGGGTGGGTGGGGGTCGGCGCGTCAGACTGGGGTACCGGAGGGGTGGGACTTGGGGGTGAATTGCATTTCGCTGGGGTTGACCCAACTACCCGGACTTGAACCAAGAACAACTCAATAGATCTAAGCCCACGGTCTACCCCCGTGCTTTAGGCCGAAAATCCGCGTAATTACAGGGTTTCTGGCTCCCTTAGTTTGCATCGAATATGCATTGACCCTTGGCAAAGAGTGACTTTCGGCGCAAAAAGCTGCTCAAGAAGTGACGCTCTAGGCGCTAACCCCAAGCCGCCGATCCGACCCGGGTTTGGTGCGCGTAGCCAGTCGCACGCGATGTACGAATCGGCGTGTTGGAGGTGATGATGATGTTGGATAGTGGCATGGGAAGTGATGCCGAAAGTCTGCGCGTTGCCAAACTGTTGCTTAGCGGTGCGCTTGATGCGTCGTTCGTTCCCATTCCGGAGGCGCAGACAGCGCAGGCGGATCTCCGCTCGAAGGATAGCGCGCACGTCGCCGAGGTCAAGAGGATCACTAGTGACTCGTTGCGCGAGCTAAGCAAGGCGACGGCGAAGCATGAGACGAGCCGAGACATACCGGAGCTGGCCCGACGCTGGCTAGTTCTAATCGACGCAGAGACCAACAGCGATTCGTTCCCGCCTATGCCAAATTTCGTAGAACCGAGGCCGACGGAGCGACTACAGCTCAAGGCGGCTGGCTTCTCCGTGCAATCGAAGGCCGAGCGAGAGGCGGAGTTCCGAGCTACCCATCTTGGCCCGCGCAAGCCCACGCCGCGAGTAAAGGGACTGATCGATGCGCTGCTGCCGTATCTGCGAATACTCGAAGAACACGGCGCTACTGAGATGTCCCGGGGCTGGCAGCCATTGGTTAAGACTGACGAGGTCAGCTTGGCGCAGCGGGCGATTTTGAGCGCCGTTGGCAGCGGGATGGTGTCCTCGTTCGTTCCCGAGTCAGCACCAGCTGGTGTGGACATCTGTCTCAGCTGGGGCTACCACCGGACCAGTCGCCCCGACACGATCGCGAGCCGCGTTCAAACGTGGCTTGACAGCGACTTGTCAGCGAATCTGAGGGAGAGCCTGGCGCGGGCGCCGGAGGGCACCCGTCGTCATGCTGTGTTGGTTTTCGATGCGGTTAGTGAACCGGAATTCGAGTATATGGCCTCGGTCGGCACGGTGCCGAGTATCGCGCTAATCTTTCCCGACGAGGTTGACGTGCTCTGGACGGTCTTCAGAGAACGGGCGCTTTCCTACGATGCGGAGCATGACTGGCGATCGCATGTGATCCGCTCTATTGCTGTGTGACAGCCCCACGTTTGGATAATGAACCTACCGATACGGCTTTCCAAACGATTCTCAAGCAAGTGTCCGGCGCTGAAATCGTTGGTTTCCCATGCTTTCAAGGGCTCTGAGCGACGTGGGCCGCGGAACCGAAACCCCAAGAGACACGACTCGCGAGGCGCAGTCGCAAAGATTCCGGCGAAGTCTCAAACACGATTGACCACCGAGCAGAGCGTGAACTGAATAGCGCATGTCCGAGCCACACGAATGCCGCCCCCAACAATACGACCGCCCAAGTCGATAGATACTCGCGGACAGCGGGGAACGCGGACGGCCACCTTTGGCTACTCGGTACGATAGGTCAGGATGTCAGCTGGAACGAAATGTGCCGAGACCACGGCTGGTGGTCCGTGTTCGGGAAGAGGAAAGGACGTCGGCCGAAACCGCCGGTGCATGTTGATCTAGTGCAGTGCGAGTTCACCGCGGTAAGCCCGAACAAATTGTGCCTCTCGGACATCACGGAGAATTGGACCGAGGAAGGCAAGCTGTATCGGCGCGCGGTGAAAAACGTGGTCTCGAACCGGGTGGTGAGGTACTCGATCAACTCGCGGATGAAGTCGACACTCGCGGTAAGCGCGCTGAACAATGCGGTCATGCGGCGCGGAGACACAGCCGGATGTGTGTTGCATACCGATAGAGGGTCGCAATTTCGGAGCAGAAAGCTCCGCTGCACTCTCGACCAACATGGCATAGCCGGGTCGATGGGCAGAGTCGGTGCCGAGGGTGACAACGCTGCAATGGAATCGTTCTTCAGTATGGTGCATAAGAATGTTCTGAATCGTCGCAGCTGGGCCAATCCTGACGAACTCCGTATCGCGATCGTGACCTGGAAAGAGCGAACCTATCATCGACGTCGTCGACAGGCTCGTTTTGGGGGTTTGAAGCAGATCGAGTACGAGGCCATCATGAATTAGAAGATCGCACTCGCTGCCTAACCAATCTGTCACCTAAACGTGCAGCCGACATAGCACTGGTGTGCGGACGTCAGTGGCGGGCAGCGTAAAACGCCGAAGCTGAGGCCCAAGCCCCCCCCCCGGATGCGCTGAACACTCAGTCGCTGCCTGTGTAGGGAACTACGGTCGACGACTATCGTGGTACCCGTGTCTAAGTCTTTGTCGATGAATGAGATTCGAACTCGCGCCGCGCAGTTTATCCGCGATTGGCAAGATGAGCCCGGTGACGAGCGGCAGCAAGCACAGTCATTCGTTCGAGACTTGCTCGGAGTGTACGGGATCACTCAGACCCGCGCTGCCTTCTATGAGAAGCGTGTGAAGCGTTCCTCGACCGGTTCCCGTGGATACATCGACGCCCTGATCCCTGGTCTCGCGCTGATCGAGATGAAGTCGGCAGGTAACGATCTTGTCGTGGCTGAGAAACAAGCGCTCGACTATATTGACGATCTCCCCGATCCTGAGGTTCCCCGCTGGGTTCTTACCAGCGACTTCCACCGGCTCCGACTGCTCGACCTACACGCCGACAACGACGGTGTCCAGGAGTTCACGCTGACCCAGCTGAGGGATCACGCCGACAGACTGGCCTTTCTCGCCGGATACGGTGAACGCACCTTCGGATCGAAGGCCCAAGAAGCTGCATCGATCAGGGCCGCGAAGCTGATGGCCTCACTGTACGAGGCTCTTGAGGAGTCGGGGTACGACGATCACGAAGCGTCGGTATTCTTGGTGCGCACGCTCTTCGCGCTCTACGCCGATGACGCCGGCGTTTGGGATCGCGATCTGTTCCTCGAGTTCCTCGAAACGCGTACCGCCCAAGACGGCTCCGATCTCGGCCCGCAGCTATCGTTGCTGTACCAGGTGATGGGCAGGGACCCCAGCCGACGGCAATCGAACCTCGACGAGCTGATCGCCCGCTTCCCCTACGTCAACGGCGGCATCTTCGAGGAATCGGTATCAATCCCCTCATTCGACACTGCTATGCGCGATCGGCTGATCGCAGCGGCAATGTTCAACTGGTCAGCGATCTCGCCTGCCATCTTCGGCAGTCTCTTCCAAGCCGTCAAAGATAAGACAGCCCGCCGCGAGCTCGGAGAGCATTACACCACCGAAACCAACATCATGAAGGTCATCGGCCCGATGTTCCTTGATGAGCTGCGACAGCGGTTCATGGACGGCTACCACGACACAGCCAAGCTCAAAAAGCTGCGCGTGGACATGGGACAGATGCGATTCCTCGACCCAGCGTGCGGCTGTGGCAACTTTCTCGTCGTCGGATACAGACAGATGCGCGCGCTCGATCTCGAAATCCTGTTACGTGTCCAGCAGCTATCCGGCGACACAGCTCGCACGATGTTCTTCACCGAGGAACATCTTTCCGTCCGGCTATCGAGCTTCCACGGGATTGAGCTCGAGGAATGGCCAGCGCAGATCGCCGCCACCGCCCTCCACCTGGTGGAGCACCAGGCCAACCAAGCGATGGAACTGGCCCTCGGCACCGCGCCAGACTCTCTCCCACTAAACAAGATCCGAAGCATCCAGATCGACAACGCGCTGCGCACGGACTGGGGCGATGTCGTGGAACCCACGGAACATCTATACATCATGGGAAATCCACCCTTCCTCGGCCACGCAACCCGTTCGCTTGAGCAAGCCCAGGAACTACGGGACGTGTGGCGTCGCAAGGACATCGGTCGGCTCGACTACGTCACCGGCTGGTACGCCAAGTCACTCGAACTGCTTAATCGGCCGGGGTATGCGGGAGAGTTCGCTTTCGTTTCCACGAACTCAATCGCGCAGGGCGAGCCAGTGCCGGCACTGTTCGGCCCTGTCTTCGCTGCCGCGTGGCGTGTCAAGTTTGCGCACCGCACGTTTGCCTGGACGAGCGAAGCGCCCGGCGCCGCCGCGGTGCACTGCTCTGTCATCGGATTCGACCGAACACCGAAGAAGCGCGCTCGACTGTTTGAGTATTCTGGCAACATAAAGGGTGAACCCGTCGAGCTGCCGGTTATCGAACAAATTAACGGATACTTGGTGGACGGGCCTAATGTACTCATCGAGCAACGTCGTGCACCGTTAGCTCCGGAACTCCCGCCCATGGTGTTCGGCAACATGGCCCGCGACGACGGAAACCTCCTCATCGAGGCGGAGGACTACAACGAAGTCGTCGCAGACCCAGTAGCCGCAAAATACATCCGACCGTTTGTGGGTGCACGGCAACTAATCCATAACGAGCCGCGCTGGTGCCTCTGGCTTGTCGATTTGGAACCTAGTGACATCGCCCGCTCGCCAGTCTTACGGCGCCGCCTGGACGCCGTAAGACAATTCCGAGCGGACTCCACCGCAGAGTCCACTCGGCGGATGGCCGAGACACCGCACCTGTTCGGTCAGCGCTCGCAACCCGACACCCCGTACGTGTGCGTGCCGCGTCATGCTAGTGAGACCCGACGCTACCTTCCGACTGCCGTTTTCCCGCCCGAAGTGATCTGCGGTGATGCGAACTTCAAAGCTGATGATCCAGATGGCATCGCGTTCGCGACCATTTCCTCTTCGGCCTTCATCGCCTGGCAAAAGACGGTGGGCGGTCGAATCAAGTCGGACCTGCGGTTCTCGAACACGCTGACCTGGAACACGTTTCCCCTGCCGCCAATGACCGACAAGGAGCGGACTGCTATCATCGCCGGCGGACAGGCTATATTGCATGCGCGAGCACTACACCCTGAACGCTCATTGGCAGACCACTACAACCCCCTCGCGATGTCCCCGGAACTCGTGCGAGCACACCGCGAACTCGACTCCGCAGTCGACCAATGCTTGGGATTAAGAGGTACCGCCACCGACGAAAGTCGACTGCGCGCACTGTTCTCCAACTACGCCAAGCTCACGACAACCAACGAACTCCCGATCGCCACCAAATCATCTCGCCGCAGGAATGTTGAATCGGGCGCCACCAAATGACCGACAAAAGCTGGCCGTACCCGACGATCCCCGTTCGCGGCAGTCTCACGATGGATAGCGACGGCAAGAATCAGCGGTGCGCGTGCGGAAATGGTTCGTACTCGCCGACTTGGCATCACGCTGATTTAACCGGCCGACTGACATTTACATCGTCGGGATCATCCGGTCCTAACGAGTTCGTGGTGTGCCCATCCTGCGGCCGGGTATACAGTAACGCTGATCTCCTCCACTCCGGCGACGGGACTGTAGCGGCCGTTACTCGATACGACGTGAACGCCCGAGTCTTCATGACAGCGCGTGCGCAGTATATTAGGGAGGCGAACACCGCCAATCCCAGCCGCACTGCGCATACCAGGAGAGACGTAGCCAACTTCGAAGACTCCTGCTATCAGGTCGCGGTGCACGCTCAGGATTCCGCCATCGGTCGAGTCGGCGTCGTCCTTAAGGCGATTGCTCATGCTGCAGACAGAGCCGGTGACTACGAGTGCATCGACATCGCTGTGGCCTACGCGTCGGCGGAGGGAGTTCGACTGCTCGAAAACGCACTAGCCGGTCCGAGTTGGGCCGAAGCCAGGAAGAGATTCCTTGTTAGTTTGGACTTCGGGTTCACGCAGCCGAAGGCGCTCACGCGTCTCACCGAGATCAGCAGAGCTGAAGTTCGAGTTCCCAATGGACGAGAGGTGCTGAGGTCAGCTGCCCTACAACCACAAACCGCGTTCCACGCGAAGGTCTACAGCTTCGGCGTCGAAGAGTATCCGCACCTGCGCGCGTTAGTAGTCGGATCGGCAAACTTAACCGCAAGCGCGCTCTCGACGGGCGCCGAGGTGGTCACATCTCAGACCTGGAAGTCTTACGCAACCGCTTGGAACGACTTAAGACGCGCACAACCTGTCCTCGACTGGTTCGAGGATACCTGGGAGAACGCGGACGCGATCGATGACGTGTTCGATGAGTACCGACAGAAGCGCCGCGCGCTAAAGATGCCCCCGCGAATCCAGGAGGAAAGGACCCCAGCAACGCGCCGTTATTTAGCTTCCCTAGAAGACCATGAGATCTCCGGAGATCTCTCCGTCCAACTCGCGGCAGCCAAGGAGCTGTGGATCCATGCTTCGTCAATGATTCGCAACCGGGGTGATCTGCCGGGAAGCCAGATCAACACCCCTCGAGGGACTCGTGTCTTCTTCGGCTTCCCTTCCGAGAAGCGCTCAAGAAACACCACCCTGGGATCGATCAATCTGCGCGTCACCGGCCACGCCTATCACGACCGCACCCTACGCTTCGGCGACAACGGTATGGATGTCATCAATCTGCCTATCCCCGAACAGAATGGCGTCGAGACTTACCTAGGTACGTTCTTGCTTTTTTCTCGCGACTCGCCTGAGGATGAAAATCCTCCCTACTACACCCTGACCGTCACGGACGCGGCAGGAATCGATGCGAAGAAGGCATCCGCTGCCAACAGCGTTGACCTAACGATGAATGGCGGTAGAGAGTATGGCCTCTTGTTCTGATCGACGGTAGACCTCGCCCCAAGAACCAGCAGGTTAAAGGGATACATGGAGTAGAAAAGAGGGGCCTCGGCGCCCAGATCAACGTTCGACTGCATGGTCGGAATGTCCAACCAATGGAACCGCGAGTTGTTCCCACGCTGCAGTGAGGACGTCCAGGTAGGCCTGTGGACACTCGGAATCAAGGCGGTGGTGCGTGAATCCCGCTCGGCGGGTATCGGTTGCGGATCGCGGGCTAGCTGTAGTGCCCAGCCAGGTTGTTTGAGATCCGGCTGATGGACGAGAGCTTGCCCATGGTGGCGTGGGGCCGGTGTTGATTGTAGAAGTGCAGCCGGGCTGGGAGGGCGGCGCGGCGTGCTGTCTCGGAGTTATAGTGCCGCGAGTTTGCCCAACCGTTGGCCAGGGTGCGGTGCTCCGGGCCTCATGGCTGGGATACCTGGACTCGAACCAAGAACAACTGATTACCGTTCATCGTCTGAGCCGCACACCAGTACCCTAAACAGATGTCCATCCTCATCGACCCGCCCGCATGGCCAGCGCACGGCCTGCTGTGGAGTCACCTGGTGTCCGACGCCAGCTACGAGGAACTGCACGCGTTCGCAGCGCAGCTGAGGATCCCGCGCCGCAGCTTCGATCTCGATCACTACGACCTGCCCGAGACCCGCTACGCCGACGCGATCGCGCTCGGGGCGCGGGCGGTCTCGGCGAAGGACGTCGTGCACCGGCTGCGCGACACCGGACTCCGCGTGCGGCAGGTCGACAAGCCCGCGTTGCTCCCGGTGCGGCGGCGGGAGTTCCTGCTCACGGAATGGGTGACGCTCGGGCGGTATACGGCGCCGGTGGAAACAGCCGCGCACGACGACGCCTGGCGCGCACTCGGCGACGACCTCATCACCCGCTGGAACGAGCCGCACCGCCGCTACCACGACGAGCGGCACCTCGAAGACGTGCTGCTGGCACTCGACCACCTGACCGTGCGCGGCGAGGCCGTCTCCCCTGCGACGCTGCTGGCGGCCTGGTTCCACGACGCGGTCTACCAGGGCGACGCCCACGACGAATTGCACTCGGCGCGGCTCGCCTCCGAACGCCTCGGCGGGCTCGGGCTCGCACCGAGCCTCGTGCAGCAGGTGGGTGAGTTCATCGTCGCCACGACTCCCGGGCGGGCGTCGAACGCAACGAGCGCCACGGTCTCAGCGACGGGCCTACATCACCTGCTCGACGCGGACCTGTCGATCTTCGCATCGTCGCCCACGCGCTACGCGGAGTACACGTCCGCGGTGCGCGAGGAGTACGCACACGTGCCGGATCCCGACTTCGCGGTGGGTCGCTCGCGAATCCTGCGCGGCTATCTCGAACAGCCCACGCTGTACCGCACCCCCGCGGCGCAGGAGCTCTGGGAAGCGCATGCACGGGAGAACGTGCACGCGGAGATCGCGCGGCTCGGCCCGGCGGCGCCGCCCATGAACACCGGCACCGGAGAGGCACCCGCATGACCCAGCTCATTCTCGTACGCCACGCGAAGTCCGACTGGGGCGACCCGAGCCTCGTCGACCACGATCGCCCGCTGAACGCGCGCGGGCGGGCGAACGCACCCATGATGGCGGAACGGCTGGCGGCGACCGGCGCGTCGGTGGATCGGATCCTCTCGAGCACCGCGGTGCGAGCGCGCACCACGGCCGACCACTTCGGCGAGGCGCTCGGACTGCGCGTCGAGGTCGATCCCGAGCTCTATCTCGCCTCGGCGTCGACGCTACTCGCCAAGGCGGCAGCTGCGGGATCGCCGACGGTGCTGATGGTCGCGCACGATCCCGGGATCACGGACCTGGCCGCCCGGTTGTCCGACGGCGGGATCACCCACATGCCGACCTGCGCGGTCGCGCGGTTCGAATGGCATGCCAGCGGCGAGCGTGGCGCCGACGGCTGGCGCGAGGCGCAGACACGGATGCCCGACACCTGGAGCCTGGAGACGCCGCGCGGCGCCTGACAGGGGCGCCAAGCACCGGTCCGAGATCCGCGAGACCTCCCGCTACCCCTTCAGATTGAACACCGGCGTGAACGTCGGGTCGACCAGCGCCGGGCGGTCGGCGCGGAAGGCCTCTATGGGATACGCGGATCGACCCGAGACCGCGAGGTCCGAGAGGATCTCGCCGAGCAGGCCGCAGAACTTGCCGGCGTGGGCCGCGCCCGACCCCACGATCACGTTCGGGTGTCCGGGCAGCGAATCGAGGATGAAGTCCCGATCCGGCGTCAGATCGTAGGGGCAGGTCTTCGCGAACTCCACGCTGCCGACCGCACCGGGCAGCCGCTCACGCAGAAAGTCGAGCAGCACCTCGGTCTCGTCGGCGTGCGGCTCTGTCCGTCGCGTCTGCTGCGTGACGACGCGGGTCAGGTTCTCGCGCGCGAGCTTGATCGCCACCTCGCCGTAGGTCGGGAACCCGTAGGTGAAGTCGCTGCCGTGCCACACCCACACCGGGAAGCGATCGAGTGAAAACGCGCCGAGATCCGCGGGCCGCACGTACAGCACCTGCTCCTCGGTGATGGTCGTCCGCCAGGTCTGCCCGAGCGGCTGCAGCAGCTCATCGGTCCAGGAAGCCGCGCACACCACGACCTTCTCGGCGGTGAAGACGCCCTGATCAGTGACGACTCGCACCCCGCCGTCGACACTCTCGATCACCCGCGCGGGCGTGTGGTCGAGCACGGTGACCCCCATGCTCTGCGCGAGCGCGAGATGCGTCGCCGTCGCGCGCCGGATGTCGATGAACCCGGTCTCCTCCTGGAAGGTCGCCATGACCCGATCCTCCGGGATCTGCCACTGCGGGAAGCGCTCGAGCAGCGCCTCCTTGCCGAGCTCCTCGAACCCCACGCCGTTCTCGCGCATCACCGCGCGATACCGCTCCTGCGACTCGATGCCGGCCGTGCCCTCGATCGCGATGTCGAGGCCACCCGACTGCACGAACACACGCTGCCCGGCCTCCGCCTGAAGTGCGGCCCAGTTGTCGTACATCGCGCGGGTCAGCCGGCCGTACACGCTGCTGTGGTAGCTGTGCCGGATGATGCGGTGGTGATCGTTGGAGGCGCCCCGGTCGTGCCCGACACCGAACTGCTCGAGCACGAGCACGTCGCGCTGCCCGCGCTTCGCCAGCCAATAAGCAGTCGCACTGCCGATCGCACCGGCACCGATCACGATGGTCTGGTACTGCGTCTGCACCGTCACACTCCTGGGACTCGTGAGTGACGTCGAAGGTCACTCGGGGCATTGCTGGGGCTGACCTCAGACGCCCGTCAGCGCACAAAAAAGCTCCTGGTTTCCTTGCGGAAAACCAGGAGCTGATCTCGCTGGGGTACCTGGACTCGAACCAAGAACAAAGGTACCAGAAACCTCCGTGTTGCCAATTACACCATACCCCAAGGTGGAAACCCGACGCTCCGAGAAGCGCGGCACCGAGATTCAACTTTACCGTGTTTGATCCGGAACCTCAAATCACCCGCCGCGCCCCCGGAGTGTCGGGATCCGGGATCCAAGATCCGGGATCCCGACCCGCGCGCTACCCCTCGATCGCGGGCGCGTGGGTGCGCAGCAGATCCTCGTAGGTCTCCCGCCGCGCCACAACTCGAGCCGAGCCATCCTGCACGAACACCACCGCGGGCTTGAGCGCCCCGTTGTAGTTGTTCGCGAGCGTGTACCCGTAGGCCCCGGTCGTCCCGACGACCGCGAGATCCCCGACCTTCGCGGCGGGCAGCGTGGCGCCGTCCACGATCAGGTCGCCCGACTCGCACTGGCGCCCCACGAGCTGCACCGACTCGGTCCACGGCTCGAGCACCCGCTCGGCGAGCAGCGCCTCGAAGCGCTGCCCCGTGAGCGCCGCGTCCATCTGGTCGGCGAGCCCGCCGTCGACTGCCACGAACGTCCGCCCGGTGTGCTTCACGGTGGTCACGCGGTACAGGGTGACGCCGGCGCGGGCGACGATCGACCGTCCCGGCTCGATCATGATCCGCGCGTCCGCCGGCAGATGCTCGCGCGCCGCGGACACGATGGCGTCGAGGTAGGCGTCGACCGACGGAGCGTCGTCGGCGTACGTGTACTTCACGCCGAGCCCGCCGCCCACGTCGTACATGGGGAACTCCCCCGCGGTCGAGATCTTCTCGACGGCCTCGCCGAACTGCTCGACGTCCAGGATCTGCGATCCGATGTGCAGGTGCACGCCCTCGAACTCCATCAGCGGGTGCGCCCGCATGCGCTCGATCGCCGCCAGCGCCTGATCCATGGGCAGCCCGAACTTCGAGTCGTCGCCACCGGTGGCCTGCGACGCGTGGGTCTTCGCCTCGACCCCGGGGATCACCCGCAGCAGCAGCTTCTGCGGCCGCTCGAGCAGACGCTCGAGGCGATCCAGCTCGTCGTCGTTGTCGACGATGATGGTGTCGATCCCGGCCTCGAGCGCCATGCGCAGCTCGGCGTCGCTCTTCGCGTTGCCGTGGAAGTGCAGCTTCGCGGGCGACACCCCTGCGGCGAGCGCCAGCTGCAGCTCTCCCCCGCCCGCGATGTCGACGGACAGGCCCTCCTCGGCGGCGAGCTGGTACATGCCGACCGCCGGGAACGACTTCGACGCGAACAGCACCTCCGAGTTCGGCCAGCGCGCGCTCAGGCCATCGACGAAGCGCCGGATCTGCCGCCGCAACCCCGCCTCGTCGTACACGTACAGAGGCGTGCCGAAGCGCTCCGCGAGCTCCGTCACCGACACCCCTCCGAGGTGCAGCACCCCCGCTTCATCGACGGCCGCCTCCTCGGGCAGCACGTCCCACAGCTCCGCAACGCGGGTGCCGGCGGGATCGGGACGGGTCAGCTTGCTCATGATGGGGTCTGCTCCTGGGTGTGAGTGTTGGGTGGGATTGGTGATCGATGTTCGAACATCGCTGAGCCGCCATCATCTCACCGAGCTGCCATCTGATGGGCGCGAATGCGGTGGCAGATCGGCGAGACGGTGGCGGGCCGGCGAGACGGTGGCGGGTCGGCGAAGGTGGGACGGGGCGCGGGATCAGCCCCGGGCAATATAGTCGTCGGTCGCCCGGCGCGGCACGAGCACCACGGGCACCGGCGACGCCCGCAGGATCTTCGCGGCGTGCGACCCGAGCGAGATCCGCGCGAGCGGCCCCAGGCTGCTCGACCCGAGCAGCAGCACCTCGGTGGGCTGCCATTCGATCGCTCGCAGCGCCTCGTGCCAGTTCGAACCCGCACCGACGACGACCTCGACCGACTTCGGCGCGCGCCCGGACTGCTCGATCTCACTCAGGATCTCGCGGGTGTGCGACCGGATCGTCGCCTCCCACTCGGCGATGACCTGGTCCTCGGCCTGGAGCCCGACCCCGGCGGCGGCATACGAGCGGGGCCGGGTGTGGAACGAGGCGATCCGGATCCCGGCACCGGCGTCGGCCGCGACCGCCGCACCGCCGAGCACCAGTTCGGCGGAGGTATCGGATCCGCTGTAGGCCGCGGTCACGCGGGTCAGGCGGGCAGGCTCGGCACCGCCAGCACCGCCGGCACCGGCGGCACCGGCACCAGCAGCCACCGCGAACCCGTGCGGCGCGATCGCCACCGGGATCTCCGACGCCTGCAGCAACCCGAAGCTCACGGAGCCGAGGCCGATCCCCTCGCCGAGCTCACCGGCCGAGCCCACGACGAGGCGGAAGGCATCCTCCTCGGCGCACACCTCGAGCAGCCCGCGGCGCGCGCTCGACGCCCCGCGCACGACGGTGCGCACCCGGATGTCGCTCGGCACGGCCGCGACCGCCTCGTCGAGCGCCGCGCGGGCGTTCGCGATGAGGAAGGTCTGGTACTCCGTGTCGACCCGGCTGTCGCTCGGCGGCCAGGCCACCGAATTGATCGACGCGACGACGAGCTCGCGGTCGTACGAGCGCGCGAGGAGCACGCCGAGCTGGATCGCGGCCTCCGAGCGGTGGTTCGGCGCGACCCCGACGACGATGGTCATCGGGACGACCCCTCGCCGGAGCCGCCGGAGCCGTCAGCGCCGGATCCCGAGCCACCGACCACATCGACAGTGCCGGTCTCCGCGTGATCCGCCGCGTCACTCGCGAGCCGGTACTTGCCCGGGCCGGTGAGCACGATCATGCCGGTCTCGATCTGCTTGCCGAGGACGGAGTTCTTGCGGCCGGTGAAGGAGTACCAGACCAGCACGAGCGCGGTCCAGATCGCGAACACGATGATGGTGATGGGGCGGAGGTCCTTGATGATCCAGAGGCAGCCGATGATCGAGAGGATCGGGATCACCGGGTACAGCGGCACCCGGAACTTGCGCTCGAGATCCGGCTCGCGGCGGCGCAGCACCATGACCGCGACCGACACCACGAGGAACGCGGCGAGGGTGCCGATCGACGTCATCTCGGCGAGGAAGTTGATGGGCAGCACGCCGGCGAGGATCGCGACGATCACCGACACGATGATGGTGTTCGCAACGGGGGTCATGGTGCGCGGGTTGACCTTCTGGAAGATCTTCGGCGCCATGCCGTCGCGCGACATCGCGAAGAGGATGCGCGTCTGGCCGTAGAGCACCACGAGGGTCACGCTGAAGATCGAGATCACGGCGCCCGCGGCGACCACGGTGCCGGGCCAGGTGGCCCCGACGATGTTCTCGAGGATCGCGGAGAGCCCCGCGCTCTGCCCTTCGAACTCGCCCGAGGCCTGCGCCCCGAGTGCGGTGAGCGCCACGAGCACGTAGACGCCGGTCACCACGATCAGTGCGCCGATGAGGGCGATCGGGAGGTTGCGGCGCGGGTTCTTGGCCTCGTCACCCGCGGTGGCGACGGCGTCGAGCCCCACGAACGAGAAGAAGATGATGCCGGCGCCGGTCATGATCCCGGTGAAGCCGAACGGCGCGAAGTTCGCGAAGTGGTCCATGTTCCAGCCGGTGATCCCGACGGCCACGAAGAAGAGCAGCACGGCGATCTTGATGAGCACCATGACGGTGTTCGCGGTGACCGAGTGCGAGGTGCCGCGGATCAGCAGCAGGCAGCACAGGCCGATGAGGATCACGGCCGGGAGGTTGATGATCCCGCCCTCCTCGGGTGCGTAGAGCAGCGCGTGCGGCAGCTCGAACCCGAAGAGGTTGGTGATGAGCTGGTTCACGTACTGCGACCAACCGACCGCGACCGCGGCGGTCGAGACGCCGTACTCGAGCAAAAGACACGCGGCCACGCCCATCGCGGGCAGCTCGCCGAGCGTGCTGTAGGCGTAGGAGTAGGACGACCCCGAGACCGGCACGCTGCTCGCGAGCTCCGCGTAGCACAGCACCGAGAGCCCCGCGACGAGGCCGGCGATGATGAACGACCAGATCACGGCAGGCCCGGCGATCGGCACCGCCTCGGAGAGGATGAAGAAGATCCCGGTGCCGATCGTGCCGCCGACGCCGATCATCATGAGCGGGAAGAGCCCGATGCTGCGCTTGAGCTGACTCCCCGACTCACCTCCGTCGCGCGGCACGGGCTTCACTCGAAAGAGCTGCTGTCGCAGGGTACTCGCCATGGGTGTCTTCTCCAGACTTCCTCGTCTTGCGGGCCGATCGACCCTGGTGCGTGAATCCGTGCCCCGGGGATCGGGGCTCGGCAGGCTTACGGTCGCGTGTTCGTGCTGCGGAGCACGCGGAACCGGGTGACGCCAGAGTCGATGGCCCCCCGCACGTAGCCGGTGGGCGACGCGGCGACCGCGTGGAGGAACTCCACGGTCTGCGGGGTGATCTCCTCGCCGGGCATCACGTTCGGGATCCCCGGCGGGTAGGCCGCCAGCGTATCAGCGGAGACCCGGCCGACGGCCTCGGCCGCGGTGACGACCTCGGTCGCGCCGAAGAATCCGTCGCGCGGGGTGACCCGCAGGGCACCGGGATCCGGCAGCGCCGGGAACTCGGCGGCGTTCGCGACCGCGACCCGCTCGGCACCGGCCTCGGGCGACTCGACGGCGGCGACGAGCGCGCGGAAGACCGCGTCGACGTCGGGCGCCTTGCCCGCACCGATCACCGCGACGAGCGACGTCGCCGTGGACATCTCGAAGTACAGGTCGTCGGTCTCGATGAGACGCTGCCGCAACCAGTGCCCGCTGACCCCCGCGCCCGACACGTCGATCGGCACCCGCAGCAGGTCGGTGTCGACGATGTCGTTGAAACGCTCGAACGTGTCGCTCACGACCGCGAAACGGGCGTCGGTGCGCAGCAGCTCGCGGAAGCGCTGCGCGGTCTCGACGGAGCGGCCGATCGCGGTCTCGCCGGTGGCGAGCGCGTGCCGGGCGATGTCGAGCGAGGCGCGCAGGATCGCGCTGGTCGAGGTCGAGGCGGTCATGGCGAACGCGCGCTCGATGAGGGGCTCGAGCTGGTCGGCGAACGGGCCGTCGCCGAGGTGCAGCATGGCCGACTGGGTGAGGGATCCTGCGAGCTTGTGCGTGCTGGAGACGACGAGGTCGGCGCCGAGGCGGGCGGGCGACTCCGGGAGCGCGGGGTGGAAGCCGAAGTGGGGACCCCACGCGCCGTCGACGATGAGCGGTACGCCGTGGGCGTGGGCGACCTCGGACAGTCCGCGCACGTCGGAGACGGAGCCGAAGTAGCTGGGCGACACGATGTAGACGGCCGCGGCGGCGCGCTGCTCCCGTTCTGCCGCGGTCAGCGCGGCATCGAGCGCCTCGGGCGACACCCCGTGCGCCATGCCGTGCGCGGCATCGACCGAGGGGAAGACGAAGGACGGGGTGAGCCCAGCGAGCAGCACGCCGTCGCTGAAGCTCGAGTGCGCGCTGCGCTGCGACAGGATGTGCTCGCCGAGTCCGCGCACCGCGAGCGCCGCCGTGCGGTTGGCCTGCGAGGCGCCGTTCGTGAGGAACCAGGTGCGCCGCGCACCCCAGGCGTCGGCCGCGAGGGCGAGCGCCTGATCGAGCGGAGAGTCCTCGCCGAGGTCGATGCCCTCGATGAGCATCGGCACGTCGAGCCGGAGGGTGCGCTCCCCCAGGAACTCGGCCAGCCGGCCGCTCACCCCGTGGTCGGTGCCGCCGTGCCCGGGCACCATGAGCTGCACGGGCTCGCGGGCGACGAACCGCTCGAGCGCGTCCGCGTAGGGGGTGGCGGCGTGGCGGGCGGGGTCGAGCCGAGTCGCCTCGGTGCGGGTCGCCTCGGTGCGGGTGCGATCGACGTCCGTGTCTGCGGGCAGGGCATAGAGCATGCGACCATCCTGTCGGCGCGGGCGGGCGGGCGGAATCCCCGAGACGACTCTGGCGTCACATACACTGGCTGTGACTGATCGAGCCTCGATCCTGTCGACCAAATACGTGATAGGTGACCCATGATCGATCTGCGACAGCTGCAGGCGCTGCGCGCCGTGCACAGCGAGGGATCCGTGACCCGCGCGGCCCGGCTGCTCGGCTGGAGCCAGCCCACGGTCGACTACCACCTGCACAACCTCGATCGACTCATCGGCGGCTCCGTGCTGCAGCGCTCGACCCGCGGCAGCACCCTCACCCCCGTCGGCCACCTCGTGCTCGAGCGCGCGCACGAGATCCTCTCGCTCAGCGACCGCACGCTCCGCGACGCCCGCGAGCTCACCCAGATGGGCCAGGTGCGCCTGCGCTTCGGCACGTTCCCGACCGCGGCCGCGCGGCTTCTCCCCTCGATCGTCGCCCAGGTGAACGACCTCGGGATCGACATCGACGCCGTGCTCGAGGAGGTCGCGCCGCTCGTCACGCACGTCAATCAGCGCAAGCTGGACGCCGTGCTCGTGTACTCGGTGCCGGGGTACGACCTGCCGTTCCGCGGCGACATCATCGCGACCGAGGTGCTGCGGGATCCGCTCATGCTCGCACTGCCCGAGGGCCATCCGCTGGCGAGCCGATCCTCCATCGACATCGCGACGCTCCTCACGCTGCACGAGGAGCAGTGGCTGCTCGGCGCCACCGAGAACGACCCCATGGACAGTGTGGTCGTCGACGCCTTCGCGGCGGCCGGCCTCACGCTCAACGTCGCGATCCGCACCGACGACTTCCAGGTGATGCTCGCCATGATCGCCGCGCGCATGGTGATCGGGCTGGTGGCGAAGCTCGCGACCGGACCGACGCACCCGGGGGTCGTGCTGCGGCCCATCGAGGATCCGTCGTTCGCGCGCTCCGTATTGCTCGCGGCCCCGGCCGCGGGCGGTTCAGGATCCGCTGCTGTTCGGGGATCCGCTGGTGCGACCGGCGGGCCCGGCCAGCCCTCAACGGCGGTGCGCCAGCTCGCCGCGGCGATCCGGCACGCGGTGGGGGCGCTCGAATGAGCGCGCGCGCGTTCCTCGACCGCCACCAGGTCGCGTTCTGCCTCGCGGCGATCGGTTTCGGCGCAGTGCTCGGGCTCGCCGCGCCGGTCGTGGCCCACCCGGCCGAGATCCTGATCACACCGGTGCTCGCGCTGCTGCTCTACGCGACCTTCCTCGGCGTCCCGTTCGGGCGACTCGGACGATCGCTGCGCGACGGTCGGTTCCTGGCGACCGTGCTCGCGGTGAACGTCGTCGCGGTGCCGGCGGTCGTGTGGCTCGTGACCCGGCCGATTGCCGACCAGCAGCCGCTGCTCATCGGCGCACTGCTCGTGCTGCTCACCCCGTGCGTCGACTACGTCGTGGCGTTCACCGGGCTGGCGGGCGGGGCGAAGGATCGTCTGCTCGCCGCCACACCGCTCCTCATGATCGGGCAGATGCTCACGCTGCCGCTCTTCCTCGGCTGGTTCGCCGGTCCGTCGTTCGCCGCTGAGCTCGACCTGAGGCCGTTCATCGAGGCGTTCATCTGGCTGATCGTGGTGCCGCTCGGGGCGGCCGGGGTGACGCAGGCGATCGGGCGCACACGCGGGGGCCGGCTCCTCCGATCCGCCGGCGAAACGGGCATGGTGCCGCTCATGATGCTCACCCTCGCCACCGTGGTCGCCTCGCAGGTCGGCGCGGTCGGCGCGCGGCTCGGCGAGCTCGCTGCGCTGATCCCGCTGTACCTCGGATTCGCCGTGCTGCTGGTGGCAGTGGGGCTCGTCGCGGGCCGGTGGGCCGGACTCGACGTGGCGGGTCGGCGCGCAGTGGTGTTCAGCGGGGTGACGCGCAACTCGCTCGTGGTGCTGCCGCTCGCACTCGCGCTGCCGCCGGCCTTCGCGATCACGCCGCTCGCCGTGGTGACGCAGACGCTCGTCGAGCTGGTGCTCATGGTGGTGCTGGTGCGCGTGGTGCCGATGCTGGTGCGAACCCGGGCCTAACGCGCCACGGGTTCCGAGACGACCAGCGCGGCCCGCCGTTCGTGGGGCGGACCGCGCAGGTCAGTGTCGATCGCAGCGGATCAGCCGCGCGGGGTGCTCAGCCGGATCAGGCCGTGCGGCGTCGGCGTGCGAGGAGCATCAGCGATCCGGCGCCCACCAGCAGCGTGAGCCCCGCGAGCAGAAGCCCCGGTGCCGCCGTGCCACCGGTCGCGGCGAGGCCCGCGGGTGTGCCGCCGGCGATCGGCGTCGGAGCGGGCTTCGGGGTCGGGGTCGGGGCCGCGTCGACCGTCACCACAAGAGTCGCGCTGCTGCTGAAGAGCCCGTACGTGCCGGGCACGAACCGGAGATCGACCTGGTGGGTGCCGACCTCGAGGCCGGTGATCGGACCACTGCCGACACCGTTCTCGACCTGGAACGGCTCGCCGAGCGGTGTGTCGCCGAGGAACGCCTGGACGGTGCCGTCGACCGGTGGTCCGGCGGGCAGAGCCGTGACCTCCACCTCGACGACCGCGGGGTGCTCGATCGTGCCGCTCAGCTGCGACACCTTCGGCACCAGCGCCGTGTCGATCCCGTCGACCTGCAGCTCGACCGGCTCGCTCTCGGATGCGCCGAAGCCGGGGGCGGGCAGGAAGCGCGCCGTGACCTCGTGCTGGCCGAGCGCCGTGTCGGAGAGGGTGACCGCGAAGGTCGTCACACCGTCACCCGGAGCAGCATCGGGCTCATCGGCGTTGACCTCCGCGAAGACGACCTCGCCGTCGACCAGCAACTCGATGCCGCTGCGAGGATCGGCCAGGTTCGCTTCGCTGATGTTGCGCACCGTCGCGGTGAAGGTGACGGGGTCCCCCGCGCGGACGTGCGAGTCCGACAGCGCGAGGTCCGTTGCGGTCTCGGCCTCGGTGATGACGATCGGCGAGGCAGCGGACTCAGACACGGCGTAGTTGCCTGCCGTGTCGCCGAGGTACGCCACGGAAAGGTCGGTGGTGCCGAACGGGATGATCGTGTCTTCGAACAGCACGGAACCGTCCGCGGCGAGATCTGCCGTTGCGATCGAGGTGCCATCGGCGAGCAGGGCTGCGGATCCGCTGACCCCGGCAGGACTCGCCGTCACCTGCGCGGCGACGTCCACGGGGGTGAACGCGACGGCCTGGCCGGGAACGCTCGTGATGGCGGTCGTGGTGGTCGCCTGCGCGATCGTCACGGTGAACGGAGCGCTCTCGGAGGGCGCCGCGTCGTCGAAGGGGAAGCCGGGCGAGTACCCCGGGAACTTCGCGACGACCTCGTGGGTGCCCGCGGAGATCAGCGGCTCCGCCGGGATCAAGGCCCAGTACTGACCGCTGCCGATGTAGATGAGGAAGCCCTCGCCCACGACCTCTCCGTCGACCTCGAGGGTGATCGGAGCACCCATGAGCAGGGACGGTCCGTCGAGCGAGACCGTGCCGGTGATGATGAGGGACTGCCCGTAGACGGTCGGCGTGATGAACTCGCCGAGCGTGGTGGTGGTGGTGATACCGTCCTCGACGGCGAACGGTGCGGCGGCGGGTGCTTCGGCCGCGGGCGCCTCGGGAGCCGCGAACGCAGCGGTCGCGGGGGCGGATCCGACCCCCGTGGCGACCAGTGCCGCCGCGAGCAGGAGCCCGATCCGGTGAGTGAGCGAAGTTCGACGGGTGCGGTGATCCTGCGCAGCGGCGGACAGGGATCGACGGAGAGGAATCTGCATACACTCAACGTAGATTTAGATGGTGACCAACATTGCCCTGTATGCACAACACTGCGCGAAATGGATCAATTCTGCGCGTTCTGGGCGCAAGGCGGGTCACTCCGAGGGTCGCTCCGGGATCCCGCGCAGCCGCGTCGGCGGGACGCCGAACGTTTCGGCGATCACTCGGTGCATGGTCGACGTCGCGCTGAAGCCTGATTGCTCCGCGATGGTGGCCAGGCGCACGCGGGCCTGCGCGGGATCCCGCAGCAGCGCGTGCGCGATCCGCGCCCGCTCACGCCGGATCTCTCCGGCGACCGTGGTGCCACGATCCGTGAACTCGGCTTGCAGGCGGCGCAGGGAGCATCCCACCCGCTGAGCCAATGCGCGTGGATCGAAGTCGACGTTTGTGCACTCCTCGACGATGACCGCCTGCGCGTGGCCCCAGATGTCAGTGCTCGAGTGCCCCTGGGGCGATCCGGAGCCGAATCGGTCGCGCAGCACCGCGCCGGCCATCTCGACGATGAGGCGTGATGCGGTGAGGCTCTCCCCCGGACCCGCCGTCGCGTCGTGCCCCACCGAGGCGAGATAGCCGGCCATCGCGCGCTCCGGCAACCGCATCGTCTCGAAGACCCGAGCGTGCTCCGGGAGGGCCGGCAGAAAGGGTCGCAGTGCATCCGTCGCGATGCGCGCGACCAGGAAGCGCCACGGGGTGATGAACCGCACGTGCTGCGGCAGACCGCTCGGAGCGATCATGAGCGGGCCGGAGCACTCCTCCCACGCTGAGCCGACCGAGTGCGTGAAGGTCCCCGCCTCGACGAAGATGAAGTCCATCGTCGGCATGCCCGGCGCGAGGGGCCGCCGCTCGATCTCCTGCGCCTCGCCGGAGGCGCTGACGAGCAGCACCGGGCCGAGCGCGTGCACGGCGGCGTTCATGCCGAGGGGGCCGCGGCCGCGGGTGCCCTCGCGCACCAGATCCGCGCCTGCGAACTGCTCGATCGATCGGTCCGAGATCTTCCGCGGGGCGTCGGTGGGTGCCATGCCCTCCAGCGTAGGAGATCGGCGCCGGGTGCGGGCGGATTCCCGATCGCGGTTGTGGGTTCCGGATCGCGAGTTCCGTTGCCCGATCCCCTACGGTGGGGGCATGCGCGATCGTCTCACGGCCCGTCCCTCCGCTCATCCTGCCCGCCCGCTTTCCCGGTCGCTCGCCGGCGCGCTCGCGGGGCTGCTCCTGCTCGCGGGGTGCGCGGATCCGGATCCCGGCGCGAATGCCGACCGGACGGGTGATGCTGCGGCGCCCTCGGGTTCCACCGCCGATGACGCGGCTTCGACGTCGGGCGATCCTGTGCGCGCCGGCGACTGCCCGGTGCTGCCGAGTGGATTCTCCTATCTGAATACGATCGACCCGAGCATCGACGTCGACCTTCGGTACGCCTCGACCGACAACTTCACCGGGGAGGTGGTCGACGGCTACGGCGACGCGAACGCCGTCGTACTGCGCACGGACGCCGCGACGGCACTCGCGGGGGTGCAGGCGACGCTCGCGGATGCCGGGCTCGGACTGCTGGTGTACGACGGGTTCCGGCCGACGCGAGCCGTCGACTCCTTCATGGCGTGGTCGCGGACGGACGACGACCGCACCCGCGACGAGTACTACCCCGAGTTCTCGAAGCCCGAGCTGTTCGAGCTCGGGTACATCGCCGAGCAGTCGGGGCACTCGCTGGGCGGCACGGTGGATCTCACGCTCGTCGAGCTCGACAGCGGTGAGCCACTGGACATGGGGAGCCCGTTCGACCTGTTCGATGAGCGGTCGCACTATGCGGCCGAGGGCATCGGCGACGATGCGTTCGTCAATCGGACGCTGTTGCGCGAGGCGATGATCGCCGCCGGGTTCGAGCCGTATCCGCAGGAGTGGTGGCACTTCTCGTATCCGGTGCCCGAGGGGGCGGAGCGGCTCGACTTTGCGCTGGAGCCCTGCGGGTGAGGGGCGGCTGTGGAGAGGGTCTGGGGTGTGTTGGCCACGCACACCGGGGTGTGAGCGACCAATAGCTCGCGGTCGATTCCCAGCGCATATTCGGGTTCGGGAATGTTTCTGGGCTCGGGCTCGATTTGGTGATTTTCGGTCCGTGAATGTCGGTGGGTGCTGGTTGACTGCGGGCATGCGCACCACCACCGAGCCTCCCGTCACGGACCGCAGCACCGCGGGCCCGGACGCTGGTCGTGCTGCGTCTGCTGGGCCTGGTGGGTCTTCGGCTGGCCGGGTGGCGGATCTTGCCGCTCCGGCGTACGCAATCCTGGCCGCGTCGCTCGTGAAGATCCGCGCCCAGATCAACACCCTCCACGCCGCCGAGGCCGCGCTGCTCGTCATGGGTGACGAGCTCGCTGCTCTGGTTGCGGCGCGGGATGGGCACACGGATCACGGGGAGTTCGAGCATCGTGCGGTCGCGGCAGAGTTCGCGGCCGCCGTGCACGAATCGGACCGGACCATGGCGGGCCGGATCAGCCGGGCACGCACCCTCGTCGAGCACTACCCGACGGTCATGGCTGCACTCACAGCCGGACGCATCTCTCACGCCCACGCGGCGGTGATCACTGATGCCGGGAGCACCCTCACCGATCCTCAGTCCCGTGCCGGATACGCGGCCGCGGTGCTCGAAGTTGCTGAAACCAACACGGTGGGCCGGTTGCGGCCGGTCGCTCGTGAGTTCGCGGAACGATTCGCAGACCGCACCCTCGACGACCGACACCAGGACGCCCGCGCCTGCCGCATGGTGCGCGTGACCGAACTCGACGACGGCATGGCCGACCTCACCGCCACCCTCCCCGCGGTCTACGCCTCCGGCATCAAGGACCGACTGAACCAGATGGCCCGGTTGGTGAAGCAGAACGAACAGGCCTGGGCCGATGATCAGGCCCATAACGTCTCTGGCTTGGGTACCGAACCGGGCAGCGGCGCACCTTCAGGGGAATCCGAAGGGGAATCAGCAGCCACAGCCCCGACGGTCCGATCCATGGACCAGATCCGCGCTGATTTATTCACGGATATGCTCCTCGCCAGCGACCCCAACCACGCCGCCACCAGCGGCCTCACCGGCATCACGGGCATCCAGGCACGGATCCAGGTCATCGTGCCGAAGGAAAGGGTCACGGGCGAAGATGAACCCTCACCCCCGGGCACCAAGTCCGGCGGTCACCGAGCAACAGGCACCCCACCGGCCACTCTCGCCGGGTACGGCCCCATCGACACCGACACCGCGAGGCACCTCGCCGGACACGCCACCCACTGGGAAGAAGTGACGGTGGATCCCGACACCGGCACCGTGCTCTCCGTCGACACCTACCGACCCAACACAAAACTCCGGCAGTTCCTCCGAGCACGAGACCTCCACTGCCGCTTCCCCGGCTGCCACACCCCCACCGCACACTGCGACATCGACCACACCATCGACGCCGCACACGGCGGACCCACCACCAGCACCAACCTCGCACACCTCTGCCGCAGACACCACACTCTCAAACACCACAGCCGGTGGACCGTCACCCAAACCCGACACGGCACCCTCACCTGGACCAGCCCCGCCGGCACCCACTACCCCGAGCGAGCACCCAGCACCGTCAGATTCCGACGCACGACGGAGCAGCCGCCCGGCCCGCCATGTTCAGAACCACCCGGTGAACAGCAGCCAGAGCGACCCGGTCAACAGCGGCCCAAGCCACCAGGCTCACGGCAGCCGGACCAACCCGCCCCCTAGATCTTCGCGGCGACCTGCTCGGAGCCGACGGGTTCAGCGCCGCGCCCGTCGAGGGCGTCGATGTACCGCAGCACGATCCCCTCGCGCAGCGCCCACGGCGAGATGTTCAGCGTCTCGACCTCGAACACCTTCATGGCGGTGCGCAGCACGATCGCCCCGGCCATGATCTGGTATCCGCGCTCCGGCGTGATCCCGGGCAGATACTCGCGCACCGTGGACGGCATGTCGCGCAGCGACGGTTCCCACTCACGAAGCCCGGTGTAGTGCAGCTGCGCGAGGTCACCGGTCTCGGGGTCCGGCGGCCCGCCGATGAGCCGGGCGAGCGACCGGATCGTCTTCGAGGTGCCGACGACCCGCTTCGGGCGCGGCCGATCGGCGAAGAACTCCTCGCGCACCCGCGTGAACTCAGCGCGCGCGTGCGCCCGGAGCCGCGACACGGCCTCGCGCGGCGGCGGATCCTCAGCGAGGAAGTTGATCGTCGACCGCCCGGCGCCGAGCGGCAGCGACACCTGCACATCCGGGTACTCGTCGGCGCCCTGGGCGATCTCGAACGATCCGCCGCCGATGTCGAACAGCAGCACCTCGCCGGCCGACCAGCCGAGCCAGCGGCGCACCGCGAGCATCGTGATCCGTGCCTCATCCTCGCCGGAGAGCACCTGCAGCTCGACCCCCGTCTCCCGGGTGATCCGTGCCAGCACCTCCTCGCCGTTCGTCGCCTCGCGGATCGCGCTGGTCGCCGTCGAGATCAGGTCGTGCACGCCGATCTCGCGGGCCGTCTGCACCGACAGCTTGATGGCGTCGACGATGAGCTGCACGCCCTCTTCGACGATCGCACCCTCAGCATCGAGGTAGCGCATCAGCCGGACGGTCGAGCGTTGCGAGTGAAACGGCACGGGACTCGCACCGGGGTGCGCGTCGACCACGAGCAGATGGACGGTGTTGGATCCCACATCGATGACGCCGAGTCGCATGGGGAGAGTCTAGTGGGACTCGAGTGGGACGTGCCGCCTGGTTCATCGCCTACGCTGAGACCATGGCATCCCCGAGCATCGACGCGCAGCTCCTCGAGGAGTTCACCGTGGACTCCACATCCGCGACGCCACCCTTCCGCCAGCTCCATGATGCGGTGGTGCGCGGGATCGACGCCGGCCGCCTCCATCCCGGGCAGCGTCTGCCGACCACACGCGCCCTCGCGGGGCATCTCGGACTGGCCGTGAATACCGTCGCGGGCGCCTACCGCGCCCTGGAAGAGGCCGGGATCGTCGAGGGGCGCGGCCGCGCGGGCACCTTCGTGTCGCTCGACGCGGATCCGGTGCGGGCGTCGGCCCGGCGGATCGCCCTCGACGCGGCCACTCGACTGCGGGACCTGGGACTCACGCGCGAGCAGAGCCGCGCACTGCTCGTCGAGGCCGTGGAGACGCTCGAGGCAGGCTAGTAGGCGCTTGTGCTCAGCTGAGCACCGTCCGCCCCAGCGCCGCCCGACCCAGCACCGCTCGGCTCGCTCGCATCCCACTCCGCCAGGATCGCAGCGGTGCCCGACACCCCGAAACGGGTGGCGCCCGCCGCCCAGAGTTCGCGCACGGCGGCAGCGGTGCGGATCCCGCCCGAGGCCTTGACCCCGAGGCGTCCGCCGACGGTCTGCGCCATGAGCCGCACGGCGTGCACGCTCGCCCCGCCGGCGGGATCGAAGCCGGTGGAGGTCTTCACGAAGTCCGCCCCGGCCGCCTCCGCGGCCCGGCACGTCCCGACGATCTGCGCGTCGCTGAGGGCCGCCGACTCGATGATCACCTTGAGCACCCGGCCCGGGCAGGCCGCGCGGACGGCCGCGATCTCCGCCGTCACGGCGCTCCACTCGCCGGACGCCGCAGCCTCGCGCACGAGCGCGCGATTCACGACCATGTCGATCTCGGCGGCGCCATCGGCCACCGCGCGCTCGGCCTCGGCGGCCTTGATCGCCGCGTGGTGCACTCCCGACGGAAACCCGACCACCGTCACGATCTCGCGACCGTGCGCGTGTGCGGGCAGCAGGGACGGGCTCACGCAGACCCGCGCGACCCCGAGCTCGGCCGCGGATCGCAGAAAGCCGTCGAGCTCATCCGGAGTCGTGCCCGGGGCGAGGAGGGTGTGATCGGCGATCGCGAGGAACTCGGCCGCGGAGAGCGGCTCCCGCGAACGCAGTGGATCGGTATCGAGCGAGGCAGCAGAAGAGGCAACGGAAGAGGCATCAGCGGGCATACCTCGATCCTACGGGCCGGGGTGGGGCCGGGGTAGCACCGGGCCTGCAGGGCAGACCCGGTCCTCGAGCGCGTCTACCCAGCCTTCCGCTTCGAGGTGCGCTTCGACCCCCGGCTCGCGGGAGTGCTCGCCGCGGCTCCGGATTCAGCCCCCGACGCAGCACCGGCTTCGTGCTCCAACACCTGCACCTGGGTCGGTCCGGTGTTCGCACTGGTGCTCGTGCGGCTGCTGGGACTGGTACTCACACTGGTTCGAACACCATCCGATCGCACATCCGACCGCACCTCCGAGCGCACCGCACCGAGGCGCCGGCGCCGGTCGCTGGTGCGCGCGAGATCCCGGCGCAGTCGCCGGTCGCCGTGGTACAGGATCGCCTGCCAGTTGACCCGCGCGGTGGGATCCACGAGGCTCTCGGCCGTCTTCTTCTTGGGCTTCTGCGGCACGTAGAGCCACCCGACGACTCCGAGCACGGTGTCGACGATCGACGCGCGGATCCCGATGAACGAGAGCGTCGCCCAGCTCGCGAGCACCGCGTTGAACGTCGCGAACGCCGCGTTGCCCCAGTTGCCGAGGTTGTAGTCCCGGATCGCCGTGAAGATCGAGAAGCCGATGATCACGTACGGCAGCACCACGTAGATCGCGGGGGCGGCCGTACGCCCGGTCACCTTCGGCGTGCGCGCGAAGGGGATCTTCTCCCCGGTGACGCCCTGCTGCACCGACTTGATGACACCGGCGAGGTTCACCGGCAGGAGCACGAGGTTGAAGCCGTACACCCGGAAGATGTCGCCGTACCGGTGCCCGCTCGCCCGGAGGTCGAAGCCCATCGACAGGAAGTAGGGCAGCGCCGCCGCGATCACGAGCGGGCTGAGGAGCCGCGAGTCGAACGGGAAGAACAGCAGGAAGAGCAGCCCGAAGCTCGCCCACGCGAGCGACGACATGTAGTTCGTGCGCAGCATCTTCTCGGTGCTGCGCGCCCGCGCCGGGGTGCCTCGGCGGGCGCGCACCATCTCGAAGAACTTCGGCATGATGAGCAGGCCGCCGTTCGCCCAGCGCCGCCGCTGCACGATGAGCGAGCCGAAGTCGGGTGGGGTCGCACTGTAGCTCAGGCGCTCCGGGTAGTTCTCGAGCGTCCAGCCGTGCAGCCCGAGGTCGATGCTCGACTCGGTGTCCTCGATGACGGTGCGATCCTGCACGTAGGTGGTGATCTCGAACCCGCCCACCGTCTCCGAGACGGCGATGTCGGCGAGCGCCTCCTTGCGGATGACGGCGTTCGCCCCCACCCAGAACGTGGCGTTGAAGTAGGTGAGGCCCTGGTGCTGGATGTGCTGCAGGTCCGTCGTCGCACCGGCGATGCGCTCGATGCGCGTCGGGGCGCCGCGGAACGACGAGTACGGCGTCTGCGTCACGGCGACGCGCTCGTTCTCCGGCTGCTCCAGCAGGTAGACGAGGCGGATGCAGTAATCGCGCAGCAGCTGCGAGTCGGCGTCGAGCGTGAGCAGGTAGCGGCTGTCCGGGATCACGAGGTCGGCCTCGGAGTGGTCGTGCCGGCCGAGCGGCTCGAGGATCCGCTCCCCCGTCTCGCTCTCGATCCGGTACCGCCCGCCCATGAGCGAGATGTACGAGTTCAGGTTCATCGCCTTGTTGGGTTCCTGCGACAGCGACGCGTACTGCTTGCGCTCGAAGTACGACAGGCCCGCGCTGAAGATCCAGACGAGGCGGCGGTGCAGCTGCGCGAGGCGATCCCGATCGGGCGACGCACCCTGATCCGCGGCCGCGTCGAGCGCGAGCCGCGTCAGCCGCAGGTCGCTCGAGAGCCCGAGGAGCACCTGCTCCGCGAAGAACTCGGACATGTGGTCGTGCATGGTCTCGTTCGCGGCCATCGTGTCGAGCCAGGCCGCCGCGGCGCCGTACGCCTCCGCGGTGCGGCGCGCATCGTCGGGCCCGGGCTGTGCCGGCGCGAGGCGCTCGAACGCCTCGAAGGCGCGCTCGGCCTCCGCACGCGGCGCCTCGAGCTCCTGCGCGATCTCGGCGAGCAGCCCGCGCGTGCGGTTGAGCCGCGCCAGCTCCTCGCCCTGCAGCCCCTCCTCGCGGTCGTCGATGAGCAGCACGATCCGGATATCCGGGAACTCCTGCAGCGCTGCCGACCACAGCGTGTAGCGCACCACCTCGGGCTCTTCGTCGTAGCTCGGGATCAGCACCGTGACGGTGTCATCGGACTCGGCGAAGTGGGCATCGAGCAGCCCCCGCTCCACGCGCCGATGCTCGCGGAACCGCACCATCGCGCCGTAGCGGGCGGTGAGGTACATGAGTGCCGAGAACGTGAGCCCGGTGATCGTGAGTGCGTAGATCCAGGTCTGCAGGTGGAAGACGAAGGACTCCCGCGGCCCCTCGATCAGCATCCGCATCACCGTGGTGATCATGTAGGCGAACCAGGCGAGCACGGTGATGAGGATCGCGGCGCGAGCCCACACGATCGCCGCCGAGCTCGGGCGCGAGTGCATGATCGCGAGCGGCTCCGAGCGCCGCTCGGCACCCCACTGCCGCCGTCGCGCGCGCGTCGTTGCGTCTGTCAAGGATCCCCCCAGTTCCTCGGTCGCAGTCCGCCTCCCCCGAGAGGCGAATCCTGCGAATGTGCCGCGACCGTGTCCACTCGATCCCTCAGAGCAGCGACTTCTGGACACAGTCAACGCACTTGCGGCTATCCTAACTGACGGGGAGTCGCAAATTCGACCGTGAATTGTGCGCGAAATCAGGCGTGGGGGTCTGCATGGCGAAGTGGTATCCGGGGCGTCGTCTGTCCTGGTTCAGATTGTCCGTGGTGCTCGTGGTGATCGCGGGGCTCGTGGGTGGCGGCTTCTACGCCGTGAACAGCTGGCAGGATCACCAGATTGCCACCGAGCGCAAGCCGTGGTTCGATGCCTACGTCGACGTCACCTCGACCCCGAGCCTCGCGTTCGAATCGCCGGGGGACGAGGGCCAGCGCAACGTCGTGCTCGCGTTTGTCGTGGCCTCCCCCGAAAACTCCTGCACTCCGACCTGGGGCGGGTACTACACGCTCGACCAGGCGGGTGAGACGCTCGACCTCGACCGTCGCCTCGCGCAGTTCCGACTGCAGGGCGGATCCGCGATGGTCTCCTTCGGCGGCCAGGCGAACTCCGACCTCTCGCTCGTGTGCGACGACGACGACCAGCTGCGCCAGGGCTACGAGGCCGTCATCGACCGCTACGAGCTCGGCAGCGTCGACATGGACATCGAGGGCGAACTGCTCACCGACACCCCGGCCGTGCAGCGCCAGGCCGCGGCGATCGCGGAGATCCAGGAGTCGCGCACCGAGACCGAAGGACTCGACGTCTGGCTCACGCTTCCCGTCGGCCCCGACGGATTGACCTTCGACGGCGCCGAGGCCGTGCGCGCGTACATCGAGGCCGGTGTGCAGATCGCCGGTATCAATGCGATGACCATGAACTACAACTCGGGCACCGACGACGACCTCTCCGACATCGTCATCGACAGCCTGAACGCGACCCAGGCGCAGCTGCAGTCGCTGTACCAGGAGGCCGGCATCAACGTCGGAGACGCCACCGCCTGGAGCCGGATCTCGGCCACCCCCATGATCGGGCAGAACGATGTGCGCGAGGACATCTTCACCGTCGAGGACGCGCAGAAGCTCGCGGCCTTCTCCGTCGAGAAGGGCATGTCGCGGCTGTCGATGTGGTCGCTGAACCGCGATCAGCAGTGCGGGGCGAACTGGCCGGATCTCCGCCGGGTCTCCGACTCCTGCAGCGGGGTCTCACAGGCCGCGGGCGAGTTCGCCAAGACGTTGCGCACCGATCGCCCGGGCACGCTGATGCAGATCAGTGAGGAGTTCCCCGAGGCCGACGACGAGATCGTGCCCGATGATCCCGAGACGAGCCCGTACCCGATCTGGAACACCGATGCGTCGTACCCCGAGGGGTCGAAGGTCGTGTGGAACCACAGCGTGTACGAGGCGAAGTGGTGGAACGAGGGCGAGCAGCCCGATTTGCCGACCGAGAACGGCGCGCAGTCGTGGCGGCTGCTCGGCCCCGTGCTCCCCGGCGAGAAGCCGGTCGCGCGACCCGAGATCCCGGCGGGCACCTACGCCGACTGGGCGAAGGCGACCGAGTACCGCAAGGGCGACCGGGTCATCTTCGACGGCATCGGCTACGAGGCGAAGTGGTGGAGCCAGGGCGACAGCCCCGACGCCGCGCTCGTGCAGCCGGACGCCTCGCCCTGGCGTCAGCTCACCGACGCGGAGGTCGCGCGCATCGCTGACGGAGCGGGAGCCGCGGACGGCGCTGGGGCGTCGGACACTGCTGACACCCCCGAGCCAACGGCCGAATAGCTCCGGGGCCCCGTCCCCGGGCGAGTTCCAGAGCTAGTCCCGGAACGGACCGACCCGCTCGACGCGGACCACGGGCTCGCCGAGCTCCTCGGACTCGGCGAGGTCGACGATCCCCTCGATACCCCAGTCGCGGTCTCCCGCGGGGTCCAGCAGCACCTGCCGGAACCGCCACTCGCCACTCGCGGCGGGGCTCCGATCGATCTCGAGGAGTCGCGCCGCGCGGGCGTCACCGTCGACCCGGATGTCGTCGTACTCGGTGAAGTACCCGGCCAGGGCGTCGCGCCAGCGCTCCTCGCCGAAGCCCTGCGGTCCATCGAGCGCCGCGAGTTCGGCGTAGCGTTCGAACGACGCCGCCTGCACTCGGCGGAAGAGGGCGTTGCGCAGCATCACGAGGAAGGCGCGCTCGTTGCCGAGCACCGAGCGGGCGGGCGGCGGCACGTCGATCGGCCGGTCGTGGCGGGCGCGGTGCTCCTCGGGATCCGGGTGGGCCAGCTCCTCCCACTCGTCGATGAGGCTCGAGTCGACCTGGCGCACGAGCTCGCCGAGCCAGTCGGTGAGCTCCTCGAGCTCCGGGCTCTTGGCCTGCTCGGGCACGGTGCGCTCGATCGCCCGGTAGGCGTCGCTCAGGTAGCGCAGCACTCCGCCCTCGGACCGCCCGAGCTGGTAGAACGACACGAGGTCGCGGAACCCGAACGCGCGCTCGATCATGTCGCGCACGACCGACTTCGGCCGGAGCTCGTAGTCGCGCGCCCACGGCACTTCCTTGAGGTACTCCGTGAAGGCCTCGCCGAGCAGCTCCTGCAGCGGCTGCGGGTAGGTCACCGCCTCGAGCAGCTCCATCCGCTCGTCGTACTCGATGCCCTCGGCCTTCATCGCCGCGACGGCCTCGCCGCGCGCCTGGTGCTCCTGCGCCCGCAGGATCGCCCGCGGGTGCTCGAGCGTCGCCTCGATGATCGAGATCACGTCGAGCGCATAGGTGTCGGACTCGGGATCGAGCAACTCGATCGCCGCGAGCGCGAACGGCGACAGCGGCTGATTGAGCGCGAAGTTCGCCTGCAGCTCGATCGTGAGTCGGAGAAGCCGGTGCCCGCGGGGATCCTCGTGGACCTCGACGATGCCACCCCGGCGAAGGGTCCGGAAGATGTCGATCGCCGTGCGGGCGTGCGCGAACTGCACCTCCCGGGGTTCGTGGCTGTCGAACACCAGCGTGCGCATGGTCTCGAGCGCCTCGCCCTCGCGCTGCTCCCCGCGGCCGATCACCCCGAGCACCATCGCGTGGGTGACCCGCATGCGGCTCACGAGGGGCTCCGGCTGCGAGGCCACGAGCTTCTCGAGCGTCGCCTCGGACCATGCGATGAATCCCTGGGGCGGCGCCTTCTTGCGCACCGGTTTCGCCTTTTTGCCGCCGTTCTTGCCGCCGGCGGCCTTGGCTTCGGCCTTCGCGACCGCCTTCGCGTTCTCGATCTCGTGCTCGGGCGCGAGCGCGATGACGTCGCCCTCGGTGTCGTAGCCGGCGCGGCCCGCGCGGCCCGCGATCTGGTGGAACTCGCGCGCCGAGAGCCGGCGCATCTTCTCGCCGTCGAACTTCGTGAGCGCGGTGATCACGACGGTGCGGATCGGCACGTTGATGCCGACCCCGAGCGTGTCGGTGCCGCAGATCACGCGCAGCAGCCCCCGCTGGGCCAGCTGCTCGACGAGACGCCGGTACCGGGGCAGCATGCCCGCGTGGTGCACGCCGATGCCCGACCGGACGAGCCGCGAGAGCGTCGAGCCGAAGCCCGTCGAGAATTTGAACTCCCCGATCGCCGCGGCGATCTCGTCGCGGCCGGCGCGATCGACGATCTTGATGCTCGCGAGCGCCTGGGCCTGCTCGACCGCGTGGGACTGGTTGAAGTGCACGAGGTAGGCGGGCGTCTGCCGGTCGGCGAGCAGCGTCTCGACCACCTCGTGGGCGGGCGACACCTCGTAGGCGAAGTGCAGCGGGACGGGGCGCTCCACGCCCGTGACGAGCGCGGTGTCGCGGCCGGTGCGCCGCGACAGGTCGTCGGCGAGCTCGGTCACGTCGCCGAGGGTCGCCGACATCAGCAGGAACTGCGCGCGGCCCATGAGGAGCAGCGGCACCTGCCACGCCCAACCGCGGTCGGGCTCCGCGTAGAAGTGGAACTCGTCCATGACCACCTGGGTGATCCCGCCCGCGTCGCGGTCGCGGATCGCGAGATTCGCGAGGATCTCGGCCGTGCAGCACAGGATCGGCGCGTCGGGGTTGATCGAGGTGTCGCCGGTGACCATGCCGACGCGCTCGGCGCCGAAGACGTCGACGAGGTCGAAGAACTTCTCGCTCACGAGCGCCTTGATCGGGGCCGTGTACACGGTGCGCTCCCCGGCGGCGAGCGCCGTGAAGTGCGCGCCGAGCGCCACGAGCGACTTGCCCGTGCCCGTCGGGGTCGCGAGGATCACGTTGCTGCCGAGCGCGATGCCGAGCACCGCCTCCTCCTGCGCCGGGTAGAGGCGCAGCGCCTTCGCCTCCCACGCCCACTCCTCGAAGGCGGCGAACACGTCGTCGGGTTCGGCGAGGCCGACGCCCGTCGCGCGGGCATCGTCCAGAATCGTTCCGAGATGCATGGGTGAGGGCTCCTGGCCGGTCTAGGCGTCCGACGCGTCGTCGCCGCGCGACAGCTCGGCGAACTTCGTCTGCATGGTGGGGTTGCCGCGCGTGAGTTTTTTGATCGACACGCCCTGCGCCTTGTCGTTGGCGAGCCGCAGGTTGTTCTCGGACTTCAGCAGGTTGTCCTTGACCTTCTGCATCTCGGCGATGGAGGTGTCGATGCGCTTGATCGCCTCCTGGAACTGACGCGACGCGAGATCGTAGTTGCGACCGAACGCGTCTTTGAAGCCGTCGAGCTCGCTCTCGAAGTTCGTGATGTCGATGTTCTGCGACTTCACGTGCTCGAGTTCGGCCTTGTAGCGCATCGCGTTGAGCGCGGCGTTGCGGAGCAGGGTGATGAGGGGCAGGAAGAACTGCGGACGCACGACGTACATCTTCGGGTAGCGGTGCGACATGTCGACGATGCCGCCGTTGTAGAGCTCGTTGTCGGGCTCCAGGAGCGACACGAGCACCGCGTACTCGCAGCCCTTCTCGGTGCGGTCCTTGTCGAGCTCCTTCAGGAAGTCCTCGTTCCGGTGCTTCGTCGCCGTGCCGTCGGCCTCGTTTTTCATCTCGAACATGATCGACACGATCTCGAGCCCTGCCAGGTCGTGGTCACGGAAGATGAAATCGCCCTTGCTGCCGCTGCGCGCGTCATTGTCCTTCTCGAAGTACGCGTTCGGAAAGGCGGTGGCGCGGAACTGGTTGAAGGTCATCTCGCAGTGCTGCTCGAGCGTCTCGCCGATCATCTTGGTCGACAGCCGCGCCTTCATGTCGCGGAGCCGCTCGATCGCGTCGTCACGATCCTTGATCTGGGTCTCGTAGCGCTCCTGCAGCGCCTTCTCCGCGAGCTGCTTCTCGAGCTCCGCGCGCTCGAGATCGCTCTTGAGGGCGTCGCGCTGCTTCTCCACGGCTCCGACCGCCTCGGTGATCGCGAGCCGGCGCGACAGGTCGCCCGACTCGACCTTCGCGCGGAGCTCCTGGAGCTCGGCCGCTCGCGCGGCCTCCTGCTGCTGCATGCGAGCCGTGAGCGTCGATTCGATCCGCTCGACCTCGGTCTCGGTGTCGCGCTTCGCCTGCGCCAACTCGGCGGCCAGCGCGTCGCGCTCCTTCTCCACGGCCCCGAGGGCCTCCGCCACCGCGAGCTTGCGGGCGGTCTCCCCCGCGTCGAGCTGCGCCTGCAAGCGCTGGACCTCGGCGGCACGGTCGGACGCTGCGCGCTGCAGCTCCGCCTGCTGCTCGGCCGTTGCCCGTTGCAGCTCGGCCGCGGCCTGGCTGCGCGCCAGTTCGAGGGCGTTGCGCTTGTCGAGCTCCGCGAGCTCGAGACGCTCGTGCAGCTGCTGCTCGAACGCGCTGTCGCGCACCTGCTGCAGGATGTCCGCGTACCCGGCCTCGTCGAGCGTGAACTCCTTGCCGCAGTGCGGGCACTTGATCTCCTGCATCGAGGGCTCCTTCGGGTCGGGACGAGCGGTACCCGTCCAGCCTGGCACAGGCGTGCGACATTCGCGGGCTACCCGACGACGTCGAACTCCCGGAGTCGCTTGCGATCGCCCTTCGACGACGAGGCCTGCAGCGCGAGCAGCTCGGCGTAGATGCCGCCCGACGTCTCGAGCTCGCGGGGCGTGCCGATCTCGTCGATCCGGCCGTCGCGCAGGGTCACGATCCGGTCGACCTCGGCGATCGTCGAGAGCCGGTGCGCGATGATGAGGCTCGTCCGCCCCTCCATCAGGTCGTCGAGCCCCGCCTGCACGAGTCGTTCCGACTTCGTATCGAGCGCCGACGTCGCCTCGTCGAGCACGAGGATCGGCGCGTCCTTCAGGATCGCCCGGGCCACCGCGATGCGCTGCTTCTGCCCACCGGAGAGTTTGATCCCGCGCTCGCCGATCGGCGTGTCGTAGCCGAGCGGGAACTTGCGCACGAACACGTCGACCGCCGCCCGGGCCGCTGCGGCCTCGATCTCCGCGCGCGACGCGTCGGGGCGCCCGTAGGCGATGTTCTCGGCGATGCTTCCGGAGAACAGGGCCGGTTCCTGGAACACGACGCCGATGTTGCGGCGGAGGTCGTCGAGGTCGGTGCCCGATCCCGCGATCTCGATCTGGCCCTCGCGCACGCCGTACAGGCCCATGAGCAGGCTGGTCAGGGTGGTCTTGCCGCCGCCCGACTCGCCGACGAACGCGACCCGCTCACCCGGCGCGACGTCGAAGGTGATGTCGGTGAGCACGTCCTCCCCGCCGTAGCCGAAGTGCACGCCCTGGAACGACACCGAAGGGGCGCCGGGCGAAAGCGCTGCACCATCGGGCCGTGCACCCTCACGACCCGCACCGTCGCGCGCGGGATCGACGGGCCGCGCTCCGCCGCCGTCGACGCGCACGGGGTCGAGATCCATGACCTCGAAGTACGACTTCGAGCCGGCGATCGCCCGCTGCGCGGTGTCGACCACCCAGCTGAGGCTCGTCACCGGCTGCCGGGCCATCGCGATGAGCTGCACGAGCATCACCATCTCGCCGAGGGTGAAATACCCGAGCACCGTGCGCACGAAGATGATGGAGTACAGCCCGAAGAAGATGACGTGCAGCACGCCCTGTCGGATCGCGTCCATGCGGTGCCAGTGGCGCGACTGCTCCGCCGTCAGCGACTCGGTGGCCCGGAAGCGGTCGCTGAAGGCCGCGAGCTCGCGGCGCTCCCCGACGAAGGACTTCACGACGCGCATCTGGCCGACGACCTCGGCGAAACGCCCCGACGCCACGTCGACATGCTCGTTCTTGTCGCCCTCGAGGCGCTGCCAGCGCCGACTCGTGAGCGCCGTCAACCACAGGTAGACCGGGTACGCCACCGCGAGGAGCACGGCGAGCGGCCAGTAGTACCAGGCGCTGATCGCGAGCACCGCGATCGTGGTGAGCAGCATGGTCACAAACATGTTCGAGAACGACTTCATGAAGTTCGTGATCTCGGAGATGGAGCGATTCAGCCGCGCGACGATCGTGCCCGTGAGCTCGGAGTCGTAGTACCGCTGCGGCAGGGCGAGCAGCTGCTCGAAGTAGCGGGTCGACAGGATCGTGCGCATCTTGGCGCTCATCACGTCGCCCCAGTAGCCGCCGATGTTGCCGATGACCGCCTCGACGAGACTGACGGCGAGAAGCGCGAGCGCCAGCACGAGCACCGTGACGATCGTCGAGGACACGGCCTCCGGATCGAGGGCGCGAGCGTCGCCCGAGGCGTCGCCGAACGCCTGCACGATCGCGTCGGTGGCGCTGCCCGTGATGAACGGGACCGCGAGACCCGCGCCCGTGACGATCGCGGCCGCGACCATGATCCCGACGTAGTAGGGCGTGAGGGAGCGGGTGAACCGCAGGATCCTGATGAGCGGTGCCATGGGTCGTGCACCTCCTCGGTCATTCAACAAAGCACTCCAGGGCCTGTAACGCGCGGAGCGCTCGGATTCTTCCGCCGGATTCGAGGAGTAGGCTCGGCAACCATGGCCGACCCGATCCTCTTCCGCCCGTTCACGCTCCGCTCGCTCGAGATCCGCAACCGCCTCTGGGTGGCGCCGATGTGCCAGTACTCGGTCGACGCCGAGGACGGGATCGTCGGGGACTGGCACCTCCAGCACCTCGGAGGGCTTGCGCGCGGCGGCGCCGGCGTGGTGTTCATGGAAGCGACCGGAGTGACGCCCGAGGGCCGGATCAGCCCGCGCTGCCCCGGCATCTGGAGCGACGAGCAGATCCCGCCGCTCGCCCGCATCACCGCCGCCGCGCACGCGCACGGCGCGAGGATCGGGATCCAGCTCGCGCACGCGGGCCGCAAGGGCTCGACCGTGCCCTCGCTCCCCGGTCTCGGCGACGGCACCGTGCCCGTCTCCGAGGGCGGCTGGCAGACCGTCGCCCCCTCCGCCATCGCCTACGGCGACTTCGACGTGCCGCGCGCGCTCGAGGCGTCCGAGCTGCCGGAGCTCGTGCGCGCCTTCGCCGACGGGGCGAACCGCGCCGTGCAGGCCGGGTTCGACCTGGTCGAGGTGCACGCCGCTCACGGCTACCTGCTGCACGAGTTCCTCTCTCCCCTCTCGAATCACCGCACGGACGCCTACGGTGGCGATCTCGCGGGCCGCTCCCGGCTGCTCCGGGACATCGTGCGCACGATTCGCGCGGAGCACCCCGAGCTGCCGATCTCCGTCCGCATCTCGGCGACCGAGTGGGTCGAGGGCGGATTCTCCGTCGAGGAGTCCGTCGAGCTGTCCTCCTGGCTCGCCGAGGACGGCGCCGACCTCGTCGATGTCTCCTCCGCCGCCAACGTGCCGTACGCGCCGATCCCGGTCGGGCCCTCCTACCAGGTCGGTCTCGCGGCCGAGGTGCGCCGGGGGCCGCTGCCCGTCGCCGCAGTCGGGCTCATCACGTCGGCCGCGCAGGCCGAGGGGATCCTCGCGACGGGCCAGGCGGACGTGATCCTGCTCGCGCGCCCGGTGCTCGCGAACCCGCACCTGCCGATCGCGTGGGCCCACGAGCTCCGTGCGCCCTCAGCTGCCTCACTCGTGCCGCCGCAGTACGCCAGGGCGCGGTTCTAGGCGAGGCCCGCACGGGCGAGACGCGCACGGGCGAGATCCGCACTGCTGCAGAGATCTGCACTGCTGCAGAGATCTGCATTCCCGCTGACCGGATCGCCCGAGTCTCTCAGCAGGAACGCAGATCTCTGCACGAACACCCGACCCTGGGGCCCGTCATGTGAGAAGCTCTGGACATGACCGAGCAGCTCACCCCCGACGACGTCCTCCGCCTGCGCATGCGGGCCCTCGGGCTCACCGCCGACAGCTGGGCGGCTGTACCGGCGGGGCAGGCGGGACCGGCGGAGCAGGCCGGCGCAACGGAGGCAGGATCCGGCACGAACGAGAGCACCGGCACCGGCACCGGCACCGACCGGGTCTGCGCCGATCGCGGTACCGGCGCCGAGCGGATCACCGCCGTCGCTCGCCGCATGCTCGCCGTGCAGGGCCAGGACTGGCGGTCGTCCCGCTGGGCGCTCGGTGTGCGCGCGCCCGGATCCCGCGTCGACGACGTGCTCGAGGCCTTCGCCCAGCGCCGCATCGTGCGCTCCTGGCCCATGCGGGGCACCGTGCACGTCGTGCCCGCCGAGGACATCGGCTGGATGCAGGCCGCGACGAACCACCGGGTGCTGGCCGGCGCCCCGAAGCGCCGGGAATTCCTGGGGATGAGCGACGCCGCACTCGACCGCCTTGTGGAGACCTCACTCGCGGCGATCGACGCGACCCCCGGCCTCGACCGTGACGCCCTCGCCGCCGCCTGGACCGACGCGGGCATCGAGTGGCAGAGCGCCTGGCGGTACCACGTGGTCTGGTGGCTCTGCCAGAACGGTCTGGCGACGTTCGGACCGATCGGCGCGGGCGGCGAACCGCAGCTCGTGCGCGCCGAGGGCTGGATCGAGACGCCGCGGCAGCTCGACGGCGACGCCGCGCTGGCCGAGCTCGCCACCCGCTACGCGATCGGACGCGGCCCCGTGCGCGACAAGGACTTCGCGTGGTGGACCGGGCTCACCGTGCGCGAGGCGCGAGTCGGGATCGAGGCCGCCGCCGAGGCGGGCGCGCTCGTGCGGGCCGAGGCGCTCGACGCGGCCGGCGACCCGGTGCGCGGGGTCGCGGGGGCGCTGTGGGTCGATCCGGAGCTGCTGGGCAGCGTCAGCGACCGCGGCGACCTCCCCGAGTGGTCCCTGCTCACCGCCTTCGACGAGCACCTGCTCGGCTACACCGAGCGCGCCGTGCAGCTCGACCCCGAGCACTTCGACCGCATCGTGCCGGGCCGCAACGGCATGTTCCTCGCGACCGTGGTGCACCGCGGCCGGGTGGTCGGCACGTGGAAGCGCGCGCGCACGAAGCACGGCGGGCTCGAGGTCACGCCATTCCCCGGCAGCCGGATCGACGCGGCCGCCCTGGCGCCGCTGAACACGGTGGCCGCGGAGTTCCACGGCGTGCCGCCGGGCGAGGTGACGGTGGCTCAGGCGTGAGGGTGCGGCGCCACCGATAGAATCGGCCCATGGAAATCGGGCTCATCGCGGTCGTCGGCGTCATCATCCTCGTCGGCACCTCGATCCTCGGCGGCCGCATCGGCATCGCCGCGCCGCTCCTCCTCGTGGTGGTCGGGATCGGCGCCGGGTACCTCCCCTTCATCCCGCTCATCGAGGTCGACCCCGAGATCATCCTGCTCGGCGTGCTGCCGCCCCTCCTCTACGCCGCCGCGGTGAACGTGCCGCTCGTCGACTTCCGACGCAACTTCCGGCCGGTCATCGGGCTGTCCGTGCTCCTCGTCGTCATCTCGGCCGTGATCATCGGTGCGCTGGTGCACCTCGTCGTCCCGGTGATCCCGTTCCCCGTGGCGGTTGCGCTCGGCGCCGTCGTGAGCCCGACCGACGCGGTCGCCGCGACCTCGATCGGCAAGCGCCTCGGCATGCCCGACCGGGTGGTGTCGATCCTGGAGGGCGAGAGCCTCGTCAACGACGCGACGTCGCTGGTGCTACTCAAGACGGCGCTCGCGGCGATCGCCGGCAGCTTCGTGTTCTGGGACGCCGCGGGATCCTTCGCGTTCTCCGTCGCCGCCGCTGTGGTGGTCGGTCTGGTCATGGGACTCATCACGGTGTGGATCCGGTCGCACCTGCGCAACCCGGTGTACGACACGATGATCTCGTTCGTCGTCCCCTTCGTCGCGTTCATCCCGGCCGAGGCGATCCATGCCTCGGGCGTGCTCGCCGTGGTCGTGACCGGGCTCTACACGGGGCACCACGCCTCCCGCAGGTTCAGCGCCACCGCGCGCATGAACGAGCGGCTGAACTGGCGCACGGTGCAGTTCGCACTGGAGAACGGCGTGTTCCTGCTCATGGGCCTGCAGTTGCACGCGCTCGTCGAGGAAGTGGGCGAGAGCCCGCTGCGCCTCGAGCACGTCGGGCTGCTGTCGCTGGGGGTCGTGCTGCTCCTCATCCTGTGCCGGGCGGCCTTCCTGGTGCCGCTGATCGCGACGATGCGGCGCAACTCGCGCCTCTACGAGCAGCGCAGCGACGGCTTGTCGGCGCTCGCGCAGCAGGTGCGCGACGAAGAGGATCCGGACACCAAGAAGCTGCACCGGGTCGAGCTGCTCGAACAGCGCACCCGAGCCGACCTCACGCACGAGCGCGAGCAGCAGCTCGGGTGGCGCGAGGGCGCGGTGCTGTCGTGGAGCGGCATGCGGGGTGTGGTGACGCTCGCCGCCGCGCAGTCGATCCCGGTCGAGGTGCCATACCGCGCGCAGCTCATCCTCGTCGCCTTCGGCGTGGCCGTGGTAACCCTCCTGCTCCACGGGCTCACCCTCCCGCCGCTGATCCGGAAGCTCTGGCCCGAGGGTGCGGGTGCCGGCGCCAGCGCGGGGGAACTCGCCTCGCTCAAGAAGGACCTCATCGAGGCCGGGGACGACGCCATCGACGACGCGGTCGCGAACGAGGAGGGGGCGTCCGAGGCGGAGCGCACGGCGGCGACGGTCGTCGAGAAGGCCCGCACGAGCGCGCGGAGTGCCATGGCGCCTATCTCGCTCTCACTCGCCGAGACCGGGTCGCTCGTGCTGCCCGCCGACGAGACCCCGGCGCAGAGCTACCTGCGGCTCGCGCGGCTCGCACTCGACGCGCAGCGTGCGGCGCTGCTCGAGGAGCGGGCGATCGGGCGCTACAGCTCCGAGGCGCTGCGCACGGCCGAGCTCGCGCTCGACGTGCACGAGGCGCGCCTCACCCCGCCGTCGATGCACTGAGGCCGACGGGCGGGCTGGATACCAGGCCCGATTACGCCGCCCCGCGAATCGGGTTCAGGTGGTGGCTGAACACGATGCTGGTGCGCGTCGACGACACCGCCGGGTGCGCGGACAGGTGCTCCATGACGAAGTCGCGGACGTGATCCGAGTCCCGCGCGGCCAAGTGGATGATGAAGTCCTCGACACCGCCGAGGAAGAAGAGCTGCATGACCTCGGGCAGTGCTCGGAGCTCGTCGCTCATCTCGGCGATGCGCTGACGCGCCCCCGAACGCACGGTCACGCTCACGAGCACCTGGAGGTCCAGGCCCATCGCGCGCGGGTCGACCGTGGCGGTGAACCCCGTGATGATCCGGCGCGACACGAGGCTGCGCACGCGGGCGATGCAGGTGGAGGCGGCGACGCCGACGCGGTCGGCGAGCTCGGCGTTGGTGATGCGGCCATTGGCCTGCAGCTCCTCTACGATCTTCCGATCGATCTCGTCCAGCTCGATTTCGGGGCGCAGATTCTTCGAAGCTTCGGACATCGAAACCCTCCTTTCACTCGCAAACAACTCTCGAACACGACAGGTCCCGAAGAGAATTCATCTTTTCAGCACAGAATACGAATATACTGCACAATCAGTACGTTCCTCTGCAGCGTCGCCATGCGTCCGCTTCCGGCGCCGTGAGAACCCGCACGACCCCCCTTTCCGCGACTTCGTTTGGAGCTCAACATGCGCGTCGGTATCCCCACCGAGATCAAGAACAACGAGAACCGCGTGGCCATCACGCAGGCCGGCGTCCACGAGCTGGCGCGTCGCGGCCACGACGTGCTCGTCCAGGCCGGTGCCGGTCTCGGCTCCGCCATCACCGACGCCGAGTACGTCGCCGCGGGTGCGACCATCGTCGACGACGCCGCCGATGTCTGGGCGCAGGCCGACATGATCCTCAAGGTCAAGGAGCCCATCGCGGCCGAGTACGACAAGATGCGCAAGGATCAGGTGCTCTTCACCTACCTGCACCTCGCCGCCTCGCGCGAGTGCACCGACGCGGTCGTCGCCTCGGGCACCACCGCCATCGCCTACGAGACCGTGCAGCTCCCCAACCGCGCACTGCCGCTCCTCGCTCCGATGTCCGAGGTCGCGGGCCGCCTGTCCGCGCAGGTCGGCGCCTACAGCCTCATGAAGGCCAACGGCGGCCGCGGTGTGCTGCTCGGCGGCGTCACCGCGACCCGTCGCGGCAAGGTCGTCGTCATCGGCGGCGGCGCGGCCGGCGAGCAGGCCGCGCGCATCGCGTTCGGCATGGGCGCCGAGGTCACCATCATCGACATCGCGATCCCCCGCCTGAAGCAGCTGGAGGACGAGTTCGACGGCCGGATCCAGACCCGCACCTCGAACGCGCACAACATCACCGAGGCGCTCAAGGACGCCGACCTCGTGATCGGCTCCGTGCTGATCCCGGGCGAGAAGGCTCCGAAACTCGTGACCGACGCGATGGTCGCGCAGATGAAGCCGGGCTCGGTGCTCGTCGACATCGCGATCGACCAGGGCGGCTGCTTCGAGAACTCGCGCCCCACCACGCACGACGATCCCACCTTCCAGGTGCACAACTCGATCTACTACTGCGTGGCCAACATGCCCGGCGCGGTCCCCGAGACCTCGACCGCGGCGCTCACCAACGCCACCCTCCCCTATGTCGTCGCACTCGCCGACAAGGGCTGGGTCAAGGCACTGAATGACGATCCGTCGCTCGCCAAGGGCCTGAACGCCCACCAGGGCGTCATCACCAATCACGGCGTCGCCGTCGCGTTCCCGGAGCGCGCGTCGTCCACCGTCGAGGACGTGCTGGCCGCTCAGGCGTAATCACCGCCTAGGCTGGATCCCATGGATCTGAAATTCTCATTCGGAGGGGCGTCACCCGACCACGGTCACGGTGACGCCCCTTCGGGCATTCCTCTGCCGTTCTCGGTGGCCCCGGTGTCGACGAGCAGTGTGCTCGAGGTGCAGGTGCGGCTCACCGATGCGGAGGTCATCGCCGAGGCCGTCTCGGGTGACGGGGTGACCTACGGCCGGGCCGAGATCGCGGCCGCGGGTCGGGATCCGCTCGCGCTTGCGCGCGCGGTGCGGTCCGTGACCGCGCGGGTCGTGGCGGAGCTCGACGGGCCGCTCTCCGAGGCGGTGACCGGACTCGTGCTCACACTCGAGGGGCACGAGGTCGCCGTGATCGAGGCGCTCGAGTTCCCGCTGACACCCGTTGAGGCCGGCGAAGACCGTGATCAGAACGCTCGTCCAGCCGTGGCGGTCACCTCGGAGCCGTTCCAGCGCCGCACCGGGATCGCGAGCGGCACGCCGGTGCACGCTGGACGCTAGCCCGCGTTCTGGAACCGGATGATCCGCTCCAACGCCTCGGACACGGCCGGCGCGCCCGCCGCGTAGGACAGCCGCACGGCGCGCTCCCCCGCCACCGGATCGAAATCGACCCCCGGCACGATCGCGACGCCGGCGCCCTCGAGCAGCGCCCGCGCGTACGCGACCGAACTGCCATAGCGCTCGAGTTGCGGCCCGAGCTCGGAGTAGTAGTAGAACGCACCGTCCGAGGGCGCCGCGACACCCCAGTCGAGCTCGGGAGCCGCGGCGAGGATCAACTCGCGCGCGCGACCGAAGTCGGCCACGATCGCATCGCGCTCGGCGTAGCTCTCGGGCGTGAACGCCGTGAGCGCCAGTTCCTGCGCCGGAGCGGGCGGAGACAGCGCGAAGTTCGAGGCGAGGGCCTCGAGCGGTGCCACGAGATCGGGCGGCAGGATCGCCCAGCCGAGCCGCCAGCCGGTCATGCCCCAGTACTTCGAGAACGAGTTGATGACGATCGCCTCGGGGTCGAGCGCGAGCGCCGTGACCCCGCGAGGATCGGGATCCCCGGGCGCCGGGAACGTGATCCCGTGGTAGATCTCGTCGCTGATGACCCGCACGCCGTGGCGACGGCTCCAGTCGGCGAGCGCCGCGAGTTCCGCGCGCTGCAGCATGGTGCCGGTCGGGTTCGCCGGGGAGGCGATCACGAGGCCCGCGAGGGGGCCGTGCTCCGCGACCGCCGCGTCGAGCAGCGCGGGGTGGGCTGGTAGCGCGTCTCGGGGCCGGTCGGGATCTCCACGACCTGCACGCCGAGGGCGGTCAGAATGTTGCGGTACGCGGGGTAGCCCGGGCTCGCGAGCGCGACGCGATCCCCCGGGTCGAACGCCGCGAGGAACACGAGCTGGAACGCGCCGGAGGATCCGGTCGTGATCGCGACGCGGCGCGGATCGACGTCGAGGTGGTACCACTCCCGGTAGTGCCCCGCGATGGCCTCGCGGAGCGGAGCGGTGCCGAGTGGCCCCGTGTAGCCGGCGGGCCGCAGCGTGCCGGGCGCGGGGCGGGCGCTCGGTTCCCCGGCGCAGAGCGAGACGACGTCGTGCCCCTCGGCGCGGCGGCGGGCGATCTCATCGGTGATCCGCATCACCTCGAAGGCGGGGATCCGGGATCGCGCCGACGCCTCGAACGGCGCCCGCCGCTGCGGGGGCGCCGGGAGGGTCCGCGCCGGAGGGGTCTTGAAGGGTCCGCCTGGTTTCACCATGCCTCCACGCTAGCCGGGAATACTGGTTGGTGCCGCCGCGTCTGAAGCTCGGCCGCCCGCGGGTGCCGCCGCGTCGATGTGCCGGAGGAAGATGACGAGCCACACGAAGATGATCCCGGCGGCCACGAGCTCGAACGCGGCGAGGTTGTAGTACTGGACGGGCCAGAACAGCACCGCGGACACGGCGATGGTGATCAGGGCGATGTCGGAGAAGAGCAGGAACGTGCGGGTGAAGCCGTCGAGCAGCCAGCGGAGCCCGATGAGGAGCGCACCGAACACGACGGCCATGCCCGTCGCGAAGGTGTTGTGCATAATCAGGCTGACGTTCACCGGCACGATGCCCACACCTGCGAGGCACACCCCGATGATCACGAACGCCCACCCGACGAGGCCGACGTTGCGCGTGCGACTGGGCGGCGCGCTGGCGGCCCACGCCCGGAGCGTCGGGGCGACGAGGGTGGCCAGGGAGGCGAGCAGGAGCCCGCCCACGATGAGGGTCGCGTTGAACACCGTGCCGCTCAGCCCGCTGCCGACACCGAGCTCGCTGAAGTGCAGCTTCCACCACTCCGCGTCCGCGGTGGTCAGCATCGCGACCACGATCCCGCCGGTCGTGAAGATCGCGAAGAGCGTGGAAAGCCGCGTCGCTCTCACGTCGCCCGCGGAGAGGGTTGCCGCGTATGCGGCCGCGGCGCTCAGGAGGGTCACGATGACGGTGCTCGTGAAGACGTCGACCTCGAGCCCGACGAATCCGCGCACGAGCACCGCGATCGTGACGCCGACGAACAGGAGCGCGATGCCGCCGTGCACGAGGGCGATGGCGAGCACGTTGACGACCCGCTGCACGCGCACCGCACCCCGGGACCAGCCGGGGATCGCCGGGAGGGGGAAGCGGGTGTGCTCGACGGCGGCCGCGAGCGTCGCCGCGATCGCGGAGAGCCCGAGGCCCAGGCTTCCCGGCGACACCGGACCCCAGATCGGCACGGCGCCGCGGAACACGATGAGCCCGACGACCGCCGCGACGACCGCGGCGACGAGCGCTGCCGTCATCGCGCGGACCTCGCGCGCCGACGCGGGGGTGTCGCTGCGGCTCTCGGCGCCGGGATACAGGAGGGCGAACAGACCATCGACGGCGCGGTGCAGCCGCGAGCGCTGGGGTGACATGGCTTCAGTGTAGGGTTTCGCGAACCATCTTCAGTCAGACTCCTCGGACCATGTCGCCGCGCTCCGCCAGTCGCAGGAACCCGGAGAGCGCGTCGAGGCCCTCCGCGGTGCCCGGGAGCCCGTCGCCCAGGCGACTCGACGACACGAGATGCGCGGACCACTGCGCGCGACTGATCGCGACGTTCAGCCGGTTACGCATGAGCAGGAACTCGAGGCCGCGGGGCACGTCCTCCGCGCTCGACGCCGCCAGGCTCACGATCGCGATCACGGCCTCCTGCCCCTGGAACTTGTCGACGGTGCCGACGCGGACGCGGCCGAATCCTGCCTCCGCCAGGGCCGCGGAGACGCACTCGACCTGCGCGTTGTACGGCGCCACCACGATGATGTCGTCCTCGCCGAGCGGTCGAGGCTCCGCGCCGGGTTCGGTGAGCTGCGCTCTGAGCCAGGACCGCACGAGTCGCACGACCTCGGCCGCCTCCTCGGGTGAGCTCGTCGCGTTGCCGCGGTGCTCGACCGGGTGCCACTGCAGGCCGGCCGGGCCCGCACCGATGACGACGCGCTCCGCGGCGCTCGGGTGCGCGCGGAGGCGCCCCTCGTACGCGAGCTCCGACACGACGTCGGCGAGTTCCGGGCGCATCCGCCGCGTCTCGGCGAGGAAGTAGCCGAGCGTGTCGGGCATGGTCTCGTGATCGCCGAGCAGCCAGCCGAGGGCCGAGGTGTCGACCGGTTCCGGGTGGGCGCCCTGGGAGACCTGCGGCAGCTGCTGGGGATCGCCGAGCAGCAGGAGACGCTCCGCCGCGAGCGTCGCCGCGATCGTGGGCGCGAGTGAGAACTGCCCCGCTTCGTCCACCACGAGCAGGTCAAGGCTCCGGCGCGCGAACCGGGTCGGGTTGCTGAAGTCCCAGGCGGTGCCGCCGATCACGGCGCCACGCCGGCGACCGCGATGTTCCTCCCCGAAGCGGGACTGCCCATTGCGCGGCAGCGAGGTGTAGGGCGGTTCCGGCTCACCCGGATCCAGCGCCCCGCCCTGGGGCACCTTGCCGACCTGAGCGGGATCGAGCCCAGCGGAGACGACACCCGCGAGCACGTTCTCGACCACGCGGTGCGACTGCGCCACCACGCCGATCACCCAGCCCCGCTCCTCGACGAGCCGCCGGATCACGTGCGCGGCGAGATAGGTCTTGCCGGTGCCCGGCGGCCCCTGCACCGCCAGAGTGCTCCGGTCGAGCCGGAGCAGCGTGGCCGCGACCGCGTCGACGGTGCTCGTGGGGTCGGTGTTGGCTGAGGCACTGGCACTCGCACTGGCACTGGCACTCGCACTCGCCGTGAACGAAGCGTCGCCCACGAGACGCGGCGGGATCCGCCGCATCAGGTCCACGACCGGGTCGTGCGGGAAGCCGCCGCGGTCGAGCGCGTCGGCGAGCGCCGCGCCCCACTCCTCGATCGCCGTCTTCTGCGCCCCCGCCGGCGGCGGCGGTCCGGGCACGATCGCGATGGGAAGGGCCTCGAAGGGAGTGCCGCCGTTCGCGAGCGGCTCCTCGACGAGCACGCTCTCGGGGCTCGTCGCATCGCCGGCGCTCCCGTCGCGCGCGAGGATCTTCACCCGCCGGGCCGCGCGCGCACCGGGCGCGGCCCCGAACTGCGGAAACGGCGCCGGGAACTCGTACAGCGCGAACGCGTCGCTGCCGGGGCGCAGCGAACTGCCGGGCGCGAGCTCGCCGCGCAGTCGCAGGTGCCGGCGGTCGACCCGCGCGCGCGGCGGGCGGAACCAGGGCTCCGCCACCGCGCTGCGCACCGGATCGACGACCAGGACGTCGCGGGTGTCCGCCCACTCCTCGATGGGGTCGACGAGCCGCGCGAAGTGCGCCCACCAGAACGCCTTCTGCTCGCGCTGGTGGTAGTCGATCGCACTCGCGGCGAGCGCCGCGACGGGACGCCAGGGATGCGCCTCGGGAAGGTCTGCCACGTGCGCCTGCAGGCGCCGAGCGATCGCACTGAGCTCCAGCGGCGGTGCTGCGTCGTCTTCGACGGCACCGCGCGGATGCGGCACCACGCCGTGGGAGCTCGCAAGGCCGCGCAGCCAGTCGCGCAGGCGACGCGTCGAAACGCAGTCGTAGCGGTTGTAGTCGGCGATCGCATCGAGTCGGCGCTCACCCGCCGCACGCTCCTCGGGGTCCGCGGCATCGAGCTGCTCCATCGCCTCCGCGTACTCGGTGACCGACTGCGCCCCGCTCGTGACCCCGTCGGTGTCCCGCAGTTCGTCGCCCATGTACAGCGGTTCGAGCTTCTTGATCGAGTACGACCGCGACCCGACCCGCAGTGCGCGCCGCACGATCGGGTACAGGTCGACGAGCACGTGCTCGCGGAGGAGTTGGTCGACCTCCGCCTCGCCGACGCCGTGACGGGCCGCGATGCTCAGGAGGTGCGAACGCTCGTAGGCGGCGTAGTGGTAGATGCGCATGCCGGGGAACTGCGCGCGCCGGGCCCGCACGAGCTCCAGGAACGCGAGCAGCGCCTCGCGCTCGGCGTCGAGGGTGTGCGCCCAGATCGGGGTGAAGCGATCCTCGGAGTCGACCATGCCGAACAGGTAGTCGATCCCCCACCGCGCGGTCGCGTCGCCGCCCGGCTCCCGGTACATCGGGTCTCCCTCGAAGTCGAAGAAGAGGTCGCCGGCATCGGGGGTCGGGATCGCGGCGAGTGCCGCCGGATCCGCCACCCGCACCGGCGGAACGTCACCCGGCACGGCCGCCACCTGCACCTGCGCCTGGGCGACCAGCCGCTCGAGCACCTGCGCGCTCATGCCCGGCACGGCACGGGAGTCCGCGCCCGACCCCGCCGCGGCGACCGCGTCGATGGTCGTCAGCCCGGCGGCACGCAGCGCGTCTCGCTGCGTCGCGCGGATCCCCGCGATGAGCAGCGGATCCCGCGTGCGCTCGACCTCCGGCGTGCACACCTCGCAGCGCCCGCACGCGCGGATCCCCTCCGCGCCCCAGGCGATCGGCGCGCCGCTTTCGCGGCGCCCGTCGGCCCCCGTCGCCCGCGCACGGTCGAGCAGGATCCGGTGCAACCGGGACCGGCGGGCGCGGAACACCGGGGCGATGTCGGCGATGCGGTGGCGCGATCGTGCCCCGTCCCCCAGGATCAGCGTCGCCTCCGGCGCGACGGGCACGCCGATCCGTTCGAGCTGCTCGGCGTACGCAGCGAGCTGCATGAGCGCGGTGACCCGGGCCTTGCGCGCGAGTTTCGTGTCCTGCACCTCGTACGTCCCATCGGGGGTGCGCTGCAGGAAGTCGGCGAACCCGATGAATCCGATCTCGGGGACGCCCGTCGCGGGATCCGCCGCACGCTGCGATGGATCGAAGAACGTCGCCTGGAACACGACGTCGGCCCCGCTCCCGAGCGCTGCGCGACTCGCCTCGGCGACCACCGCCAGATCCTCCGCGCACATCGAGTCGGGCCGCGGGATCTCGATGACCCCGCCGCGGACCCCTGGCGCGGGGGCGCCGAACGTCTCGCGGTAGTGCTGCAGGGTGCGCTCCTCGTGCGCGTCCCCGAGTCGCGCGGCCCGGGCGAGCATCGGATCATCGTCGGGGGGCACCTCGACGTCGCGCCCCAGTCGGCGATCGACGCGGCGGAGGAACGCGAACTCGCAGGCGCTCGCGGCGGTGAGGTCGCTCGCACTCGTGACGAGTCGGATGCCGTCGGCCTCGTCGGCCGCATCACCCTCACACTGCTGGACGAACACGCTGCTTCCCTTCGCCGAACGACCCCCGGAGCCGGAGTGCCGGGATGCGTCTCACCCTAGGCCGGACCTCCGACACCCGACGCGGCACCGGCCGCCCCGGACCCGATCACAGACGCGCGAGGGTCTCGATGTCCTCGAGGAAGGCGCCCTGCTCCTCGTCCGATACGGTGGCCCGCGTCACGCCGAGCGCCGCGAGATAGTCCGCGGTCGAGAGCTCCGTCGGGGTGTCGTCCAGCTGTCGCACTCCGGCGCGGAGCGCGCGGGCGAGTGCGTCCTGCGAGGCGCGCCGAGCCGCGTATTCGATGTCCGCCGGGGTGAGGCCGGCACTCGCGGCGACGAGCGCCGGGAAGTCGACCGCCTCGGCGATCTCTGCCGGCACGTACCGGTGCCAGATCGCGTTGCGCGCCTCGTCGTCCGGCAGCCCGATCGGCAGGACGTAGTCGAAGCGGCCGTGCCGCAGGAACGCCGCGTCGAGCGCGCGCACGAAGTTCGTGGCGCACACGAGCAGCAGGCCCTCGCGATCCCGGAACTCCGCGACGATCTTCAGCAGTTCGTTCGTCACCCCCTGCGTCGGGGACGGCGGGTCACCGCGGCGCTGCGAGGCGATCTCCTCGACCTCGTCGATGAACACCACCGCGTGCTCGAGCTGATCGATCTGCTCGAAGATCTCGCGCAGCGACGCGGCCATGCTCGTGGTCGCGTCGCCGAGGCGCGACGGGAAGACCTCGACGAACGGCCAGTCGAGCCGGGACGCGACCGCCTTCGCGAAGGTCGTCTTCCCGGTGCCGGGCGGACCGAAGAGCATGACGGCGCGCGGCGGCACCACACCGTAGCGATCCGCCAGGTCCGGCTGCGCGAGCGGGGCGACGAGCCGCTCCTCGAGCAGTTGCTTCTCGTGCCGCATCCCCGCGACCTGACCCCAGAGATGCCGCGGCAGTACCCGGCCGCCGAGATCCTTCAGCACATCGAGCTCGCGACGCTGCACCGGCATCTGCCGCTCGAGGTACCGCAGGCTGTGGCGCATCGAGAACCCGTTCGAGGTGAGCAGGTCGAGCCGGCTGCCCTCGGGCATGAGCACCGAGAGCGTGCTGAGCCCGATCGGCGCCATCTTGCGCTCGAGTGCGTCGAACAGCGCCCCCGACACGTTGGCCGAGCGCGCGTTCTCGGCGATCCCGAAGAACACGACCCAGCCCTGCGCGTGCGCGGCGCGCCCGACGGCCGCCGCGACCACCTCGTCGTCCCGTACCGCCACGACCGCGTGGTCCTCGCGGCAGGAGGCCGTCACCTCGGCGAGGGAGTAGACGGGTCGCTCCGCCGAGGTGCGCGCCTCCCACCACAGCCGCACGACAGCGTCGAGGTCGTCATCGTGGAAGTCCCGGATGTGAATACGTGCCATGCACGCATCATGTCAGATGGTGACGGGGCTGCGCGATCCCGAATCTGCCGAGTCGGCTCAGCGCCGTCCCGAGCCCGGGCCCACCCGGCCGGGGTCACTTGTGCGGGGTTCCGACGACGTATCACTCCCCCAAAGTGACCCCGTCCGTTCGAGACGCCCATCCACATTCACAGCCCGAACATCCTCGCAGTGGGCTAAGCTCGTCCGAGTAGCGCTCTTCTGCGCTACGCGTCGCTTTCACCGCACAGCCCGCTCGAGCATCGAGCCTGGGCGCCGTTCGGCCCGATCCGCGGCGAACGGATGCGCGATCCCGCGCACTCGACATCTTGCAGCGACGCACGGGTGATCACGATCGCGTGATCCCATCCCGATCGAGGCGTGTCCTCGACCGGCGAGCCCGGTGCGCAGCGCTGCTCCAGCAGGAAAGGTCCCCGTGACCGAAGAGACCACATCCACCACACCCTCCTTCTCGGCGCTCGGCGTGCCCGCACCCATCGCGGACGCCCTCGCCAAGAACGGCAAGACCGAACCGTTCCCGATCCAGCGCGACACCCTGCCCGACACGCTCGCCGGCCGCGACGTCCTCGGCCGCGGCCGCACGGGCTCCGGCAAGACGATCGCGTTCGGGATCCCGCTCGTGGCGAACCTCGCCGAGAACGTCGCGCAGAAGCGTCGGCCGAACCGGCCGCGCGCGATCGTGCTCGCGCCGACCCGCGAGCTCGTGACGCAGATCGCCGAGACCGTCAAGATGCTCGCCGACCCCATGGGCGTCAAGGTCACCACGATCTTCGGCGGCGTCTCGCAGCGCCGCCAGGAGGAGGTGCTGGAGCGCGGTGTCGACATCGTCGTCGCCGCCCCCGGCCGCCTCGACGACCTCATGAAGCAGGGCATCGTCGACCTCGGCGCCGTCGAGATCACCGTGCTCGACGAGGCCGACCACATGGCCGACATGGGCTTCCTCCCCGTCGTCACGCGCATCCTCAACAAGACTCCGAAGGCCGGCCAGCGCCTGCTCTTCAGCGCCACGCTCGACAACGGCGTGGACAACGTCGTGAAGCGGTACCTGCACGATCCGATCCTGCACTCGGTCGACTCGGCCGAGTCGCCGGTGCCCCAGCTCACCCACCACGTCTTCGAGGTGTCGGGCAAGGATCAGAAGGACGCGCTCATCGAGGCGCTCGCGAGCGGCGCCGCCCGCCGCATCTTCTTCACCCGTATGAAGCACCAGGCGAAGCGTCTCGCGAAGCAGCTCACCGCCGCGGGCATCCCCGCGGTCGAGCTGCAGGGCAACCTGTCGCAGAACGCGCGCGACCGCAACCTCGCCGAGTTCGTGAGCGGCGAAGCCCGCGTGCTCGTCGCGACCGACGTCGCGGCGCGCGGCGTGCACGTCGACGGAGTCGAGCTCGTCGTCCACATCGACCCCCCGGTCGAGCACAAGGCCTACCTGCACCGTTCGGGCCGCACGGCGCGCGCGGGCAACGAGGGCGACGTCATCACGCTCGTGCTCCCCGAGCAGCGCGGCGAGATGCGTCAGCTGATCCGCGCCGCGAAGATCACGGTGACCCCGCGTCACGTCGATCCGAACGCCGCGAAGATCGATCCCGAGGTGCTCTCGCTCATCGGCGAGGTCGCCCCAAGGGTCGACCCGAAGGAGATCGAGCGGCGTCGGGCCTCGGCGCAGGCCGCGCAGCAGCGCGCCGCCGGGCACGCCCCGCATGGCGAGGGTTCGAGCCAGGGCGCGAACGCGAAGCGCAAGCGGTCGCGCGGCGGCCGCGGCGGGTCCGGTGGCCAGGGCGGCCAAGGCGGCCAGGGCCGGGGTCAGGGTCGGGGCGGCCAGGGCGCGGGATCCGGATCCGGAGCGGGATCCCAGCCGCGTCGCAGCGGCCAGGACGGTCAGGGCGCCGGTCGATCGCAGGGCGGCCAGGGCGGCCAGGGATACCGCGGCGGTGAGTCCGGCGGCCAGCGTCGCTCGGGTCGCCGCGCCCAGGGCGGCGGCACCGTCTACTCGACCAGCAGCTAACACGCGATCCCGAATGCTCCAGATTCCGCACCCACCCCGGTGCGGAATCTGGAGCATTCGCGCGTGTTCACCCCGGATTCATCGGTGAGACCCTCCCTTGAGTGACGATTTCGGTCGTATACTCGTCTGATGGGCATTTATCGGGAGCTGGCACGGAATCCAGGAGTCGTTCGCGTTCTGATCTCGCAGCTGACGGCCCGATTCCCGTTCGGGATGCTCTCGATCATCCTGCTGCTGCACATCCAGCTCGCGTACGGCGACTACACCTCGGCGGGCATCGTGCTCGCCGCCCAGAGCGTCGGTCAGGCCATCTCGGGGCCCGTCTCGAGCCGCCTCATGGGCCGCCTCGGCATGCGCCCGGTGCTCGCCCTGACCTCCCTGCTCTGCGCCGCGCTGCTCGTCGCGATCGCCGTGGCTCATCTGCCGCTCGCGATCACCGCCGGCCTCGCGCTCCTCGTCGGCCTCACGACGCCGCCCGTCACCCCGGCCGTGCGCACGCTGTACCCGAAGCTCGTCCCCGGGAACCAGCTCGCCGGCCTGTTCTCCCTCGACGCCGCGGCACAGGAGCTCATCTGGGTGATGGGGCCCGTGGTCGCGGTCCTCGTCTCCTCGCAGTTCGGCACGGCCGTCGGGCTCTGCGTCGCGGCCGGATTCATGGTGGTCGGCGGCGCCTGGTTCATTCTGAGCCCGTCCGTCGGCTCCGTGAAGATTCCGCGCTCGCAGCGCGGACTCGGCGCGATCCTCCGCCGTCCCACCGTGGTGATCTCCACGGTCGTCGGGTTCTTCTTCGTCGCCTCCTTCGCCGCCATCGAGGCCGGGATCGTCGCCGCGTTCACCCCGGCCGGAGACGGCGCGGGGCACGGCAGCATCGAATCCGGCATCGTGCTCGCGCTCTTCGCGGGCGGCTCGCTCGTGGGCGGCCTCCTCATCGGTCACCGCGCGATGCGCCCGTGGTCGCTGCTCCTGCGCATCCTGATGGTGCTCGCCGGCACCCTGCTCTGCCTCGTGAGCCTGAACATCTGGTGGCTCGGCACCGTGCTCTTCCTCGGCGGCCTCGGCACGGCACCCGCCTTCGCCGCGATCTCGAACATCGTGAGCTCGACCGTGAAGTTCTCGGAGACGGCCGAGGCCTACGGTTGGGTAGGGACCGGTCAGCTCGTCGGGGTCGCGACGGGATCGGCTCTCGCCGGCGTCGCCATCGACGCCGCCGGGGCGCCGGGTGCGATCGTCGTCTCGGCCGCGCTCCTCCTCGTCTGCGCCATCGTAGCGGCAGCCGCGATGCGGTGGCTCCCGGATCTCAAGGGTCGCCACATCGAGCCGCTCCCCGAGACCGGCACCCTCACGATCCCGCTGCCATAACGATCTCGACACACCCGGGGAAGACGCAGGAACCTTCCGGATCCCGCTCGGACTTCGCGCCGTATGGTGTGACTATGCACCGACGACGCTCACTCCTCTCGCTCCTCGCCGCCGCCCTCCTGGTCGTGCCGCTCTCCGCCTGCACCATGGGTTCGGGATCGAGCGGGGTCCCCGACCTCCGCTCATCGGAGGCCGCCGCCGGCTCGACCTCGGGGCCGAGCGTCGCGACGGACGCGGGTGCGGCGGTCACCGAGGACGGCATGGTGGATCCCGGATCCGCGATCGCCGGCACGTCGATCATCCGGAACGGCGACCTGTCCGTCACCGTGGCCGACCCCGAGACGGCGGCCGAGGAGGTCGCGACGATCGCCGAGGGGCTCGGCGGGTACATCGAGTCGCAGTCGGTGTCGGCCGGCGGCGACGGGCTCACGGCGAACGCGAGCCTCGCGGTGCGGGTCCCGGCCGACCAGATCGACGCCGCGTTCGAGGCGCTCGCGAAGGTCGGGGACGTCACCTCGCAGAACCGCTCGAGCACCGACGTCACCACCCAGCACGTCGATCTCAAGGCCCGGGTCGCGGCGCTCGAGGAGTCGGTGCAGCGCCTCACCGAGCTGATGTCGGAGTCCGCCACCACGGGCGAGCTGATCGAGGCCGAGGCCGCGCTGTCGCAGCGCCAGCAGGAGCTCGACGGCCTGACGGCGCAGCTCACCGCCCTCGAGGATCAGGTCGACGAGGCGACCATCTGGGTCTCCCTGTCCACGAAGAACGTCGTCGTCCCCGGCGGACCGACCACGTTCTGGGATGGGCTCCTGGCCGGTCTCGGATCGATCTCGGCCGCCGGCGCCGGGGCGCTCGTGATGCTTGGCATCCTGCTCCCCTGGCTCGTGCTCGGAGGTATCATCGCACTGATCGTCGTGCTCATCGTGCGTCGGGCCCGTCGCCGACGGGCCGCACGCGGATCCCGCAGCCCGGGTGGCGCCGGCCCCACGGCACCCGTGCCCGCGCCGGTGCTCGATCCCGCGCCGCACACCCCCGCTGCCGCAGCGGCTCCGGTTCCGCCGGCCCAGCAGTGGTAACCGCGTGCGCCTCGTCGATCTGACCCATCCGCTCACCACCGGCATGCCGGTGTTCCCGGGCGACCCGACCGTCGCGATCACGCCCGCGCTCGACGTCGCAACAGACGGTGTGGCCGTCGCCCACCTGTCGCTCGGCTCACATTCGGGCACCCACCTCGACGCACCGTCGCACTCGATCGTCGGCGGTCGCACCGTTGATCGGATCCCGCTCGACCGGCTGCAGGGCGACGCCGCGGTGCTGCAGGTGCGCGTGGACGCGGGCCACGCCATCACCGCCGCGGATCTACCGGACCGCCTGCCCGACCGGCTGCCCGCGATCGTGTGCGTCGCCACCGGATGGGATCGGCACTTCGGCGCCGCGGGGTCCGACGTCGATCTGCGGACGCACCCCTTCCTCGACCTCGCGTTCGCGCACGAACTCTGGGATCGCGGGGCGCGCGTGCTCGGCGTCGACGCGCTCAGCCCGGACTCGAGCGATGCCACCGACGAGGCAGCCGACGATACCGCCGCCGACGTCGCACTCCCCGTGCACGAGCTCTGGCTGGGGCGGGACGGGGTGATCGTCGAGAACCTCACGGGCCTCACGGCGCTGCCGCCGCGGGTGCGGATGCTCGTCGCCCCGCTGCCGCTCGCCGGAGTCGATGGATCACCCGTTCGCGCGATGGCGTGGGTTCCGACGGAATCCGCAGATTCTGGCACCTGAATCAGGCGATCACCGCTGAAAATCTCGGTGAATCAACGATATCCGAGCGCTAGCACTGCACAGCGAGGTGTGGGAGACTGGCTGTACCACCACCCGACGCAGTCACTAAGGAGTGAGTCATCTATGGGCACGTTTGCCGTCATCAACCCCGCCACGGGCGAGACCGTCACCGAGTACCCCGACGCCACCGCAGCGGAGATCGAGGCCTCGCTGGCCTCCGCGCAGCAGGCCTACCAGGAGTGGGCGCGCACCACGACCGTCGCCGAGCGCGCCGCGCTCGCGCAGCGCGCCGCGGAGCTCTTCGACGAGCGCAAGGATGAGCTGGGCGCGATCATCAATCGCGAGATGGGCAAGCCGCTCGAGCAGGCCGTCGGCGAGGCCGAGTTCTCCGGCGCGATCACCGCGGCGTTCGCGGCCAACGCGGAGAAGTGGCTGGCCGACGAGCACCTCGAGGTCGAGGACGGCCTGAAGACCTTCTTCCGCTTCCAGGGCACCGGCGTCATCCTCGGCATCATGCCGTGGAACTACCCCTACTACCAGGTCGCGCGCTTCGCCGTTCCGAACCTGATCCTGGGCAACACGATCGTGCTGAAGCACGCGGCGCAGTGCCCCGAGTCGGCCCTCGCGCTCGAGCAGCTCTTCCTCGACGCCGGCTTCCCGAAGGGCGCCTACGTCAACGTCTTCGCGACGCACGACCAGCTCGCCGACATCATCGCCGACGACCGGATCCAGGGCGTCTCGCTCACCGGCTCCGAGCGCGCCGGTGCGATCGTGGCCGAGCAGGCCGGTCGCCACCTGAAGAAGTGCGTGCTCGAGCTGGGCGGCTCGGATGTCTTCCTGGTGCTCGACACGAACGATCTCGACCACGCCGTCGAGCACGCCGTCGGCGGGCGCATGGAGAACACCGGCCAGGCCTGCAACGGCTCGAAGCGCATCGTCGTGGCCGAGCAGTACTTCGACGAGTTCGCCGAGAAGTTCAAGGCGGCGATCGCCGGGCAGTCCTACGAGGCCGGCGACTTCGGTCCCCTCTCCTCCGCGGCAGCGACGAAGACCCTCACCGCGCAGGTCGACGGGGCACTCGCGCAGGGCGCCGAGGTGCTCGTGGGCAACAACACCCCCGAAGGCAACGTCTACACTCCGACCGTGATCTCGAACATCACCCCGGCGATGGACGTCTACAGCCAGGAGCTCTTCGGCCCGGTCGCGCAGCTCTACAAGGTGTCGAGCGACGCCGAGGCGATCGAGCTCGCGAACTCCTCGCCCTACGGCCTCGGCTCCGTCATCATCTGCGATGACCTCGAGCGCGCCGAGCAGGTCGGCAACCAGCTCGACGTGGGCATGGTGTTCATCGGCGGCGCCGGCCTCGAGGGTGCGGACGTGCCCTTCGGCGGCGTGAAGAAGTCGGGCTACGGCCGTGAGCTCGGCAAGGTCGGCATGCTCGAGTTCGCCAACAAGAAGCTCTTCCGCTTCGCTGGCTAGGCAGCCCCGCACCACGACGATGGCCCCGGATCCGCATGGATCCGGGGCCATCGTCGTGCATCGACTAGCGCTGCAGGAACAGCGGCGCGAAGAAGTCCGCGAGCTCCTGGGTGGCCTCGAGCGGCAGCACGTGCGCGACGTACTGATCCGGGCGCACGATCACCACGGCACCGCCTCGGCTGATCCCGCGCGCGTCGAAGATGTCGTCGCCCGGCTTCGCCGCGTAGATCTTCTCGTAGTCGACGAGCTGGAACGGGCCGGTGGGCGGCAGGAACACCTTCGGGGCCCGCTCGATCGCAACGCCGTGGTGCTCCTGCTGGTAGACGGCCTTCACGTCGAAGATCGCGTCGAGGTCCGCGCCCTCGGGGGTGAACCGTCGCAGCGGCGACTCCTCCGACTGCAGCATCCACTCGGCCCAGGCGTCGAGGGCGGTGGCGTCGGCGTCCGCGAACGCGTAGATCCGGTACCGGCCGTCGGCACGGTGGTGGTGCCCGAGGTGCACGTCCACGGCGTCGGCGACCCGCGTCGTCATCACGGACTTGAAGCGCTTGCCGATCGGGAACCCGGTGGCCAGCTCCTGGTGGGTCGCCTCGCCCGTGAGCATCGACGGGGTGTAGAGCGTCATGAACCCGGCCGGGAACTCGGCGGTCTGCACGTAGAAGTCCTCGAGCTCCGATGGCGAGGCGAACTCCTCCGGCCGCTTGGCCATGAGCGTCGACCACTCCTTGTCGAAGTCGATGAGGTTCTTCGCGGTCACCCGCCGCTCGTCGGAGTACGTGCGCAGGAGCGACTCCGGGCTGCGGCCCTCGAGCACGTAGCCGAGCTTCCAGCCGAGGTTCCAGCCGTCCTGCATTGACACGTTCATGCCCTGACCCGCCTTGGCGCTGTGCGTGTGGCAGGCGTCGCCCATCAGGAAGACGCGCGGCGTGCCGTCGGGCGAGGTCTCCGCGTCGTCGAAGCGGTCGGTGAGCCGGTGCGCGACCTCGTAGACGCTGTGCCACGCCACGTTCTTGACGTCGAGCGTGTAGGGGTGCAGGATCGCGTTCGCCTGGGCGATGACGGCCTCGAGCGGGGTGTTGCGCACCTTGCCGCCGTCGTGCTCGTCGACCTCGCCGAGGTCGACGTAGATCCGGCACAGGTGATTGCCCTCGCGCGGGATGTGCAGGATGCTGCCCGCCTCGGAGTGGATGATGCACTTCTTGCGGATATCCGGGAAGTCGGTGACGGAGAGCACGTCCATGACCCCCCAGGCGTGGAACGCCTGGTCGCCGGAGAGCGAACCGCCGATCGAGCGGCGCACGGTGGAGCGCGCGCCGTCCGCGCCCACGACGTACTTCGCGCGCACGACCCGGGTCTCCCCCGCGTCCGCGTCCTCGGGGGCGACGGTGTTGATCCCCGCGCCCTGGTAGCCGTCGACCCGGCGCAGCGTCACTGCGACGGGGTACTCGCCTTCGCCCACCTCGAGGCCGATGAACTCCCAGCCGTAGTCGACCTTGCCGCGCGCCGGCGCCCGGCGGGCGTACTCGGCGAAGTAGTCGATGACCCGGGCCTGGTTGACGATGAGGTGCGGGAACTCGCTGATCCCGTTGGGATCATCGGGAGTGGTCGCGCTGCGGACGATGTTCTCGGGCGCGGCCGGGTCCGGGGTCCAGAAGCTCGTCTCCGTGATCTGGTAGGCCTCCTGCGTGATCTGCTGGGCGAACTCGAAGGCCTGGAAGGTCTCGACGCTGCGCGCCTGGATCCCGTCGGCCTGCCCGAGCACGAGCCGACCGTCGCGCCGCTCCACGATGCGCGTGACGACGTTCGGGAACTGCGCGAGCTGCGCCGCGGCGACGATGCCCGCGGGGCCGGAGCCGACGATGAGCACGTCGATCTCGTCCGGAAGCTCCTCGGGCCGGTCCAGGCCGACGCCGGCGGCGGGCAGGATCCGGGGATCGGTGGAGACGTATCCGTGGTGGTGGAACTGCACTGTTTCTCCTCTGTGACGCCCCGCGAGACCGAATCTCGCGGTAGAGTGTTCACTAAATGAACGAGACGTTTGAATATCGCACACCCAGCATAAACGGCGGCTCGCAATCTGACAACACGGATGTTGCACCGGATATCCGGAAGAATGGACCCCATGACCCAGAAGCCCGACGGCGGAGCGGCGACCGCCGGATCCCAGACCCTCTCCCGCGGGTTGCGCGCGCTCGAGCTCCTCGCCGAGGCGGAGGCGCCGATGTCGATCGGCGCGCTCGCGACCGGGCTCGGCGTGCACCGCTCGAACGCGTACCGGGTCCTCCGCACCCTGGAGCAGCACCGCTTCGTCACCCGCGATGACGCAGGGCTGATCCGGCTCGGCCCGAAGCTCACGGCGCTCGCCCGCGGGGTCGCACCGGCGCTCCACACCGCCGCCATGCCCGCGGTCACCGACCTCGCGTACTCCCTGGGCATGACCGCGTTCGTCACCGTGCTCGACTCCGACGAGGTCGTCACCCTGGTCACGGTCGAGCCCGCGAACGTCGCCGCCACCATCGCGCGCAACCCCGGCGTCCGGCACCAGGTCGAGCGCGGGGCCCCGGGGCACGCGATCGAGTCGTCGCTGACCCCGGCTGAGCGCGCGGCCTTCCTCGGCAGCCCGGACTTCAGCGACGCGGCGCTGCAGGCGCGGGCGGACGGGTACGCGATCAGCCGCAACGAGGTGATCGACGGGGTCACCGGGATCGCGGTACCGCTCCGCCTCGCGGGAGAGCCGCCCGCCGCGATCGCCGTCGTGCACTTCAACCTTCCGGAGTCGCTGGCCGGCGTTGTCGCCCGGCTGCAGGCGGCGGCCGAGGAGATCGCGCTGAACTACCGCTAGGGGTCCCGGCTCAGTAGAATGGACGGGTCCAGCACGGCCGGCTCGCTTCCGGCCCGGCCGGCAAAGGCGCTCGAAAAAGGGGCGCTGCTGCCCGGGGAGGACACCCGGGCGAGACATACACGGAATCCATCACTCACCTCCGTTCCGCAAAGGATCAGTATGTCTCACACCCCCACGTCCGACACCCCTGCCTCCGTCACGCTCACTCGCGCGCTCGCCGAGTCGCTCGCGCGGCACGCCGAGCAGAGCTTCGGCCTGATGGGCAACGGCAACGCCCACCTGATCGAGAGCCTCGGCGAGGCCGGCGTCGGCTATACCGCCGTGCGCCACGAGGCCGGCACCGTCGCAGCCGCCGACGCGTACACCCGGGTCTCGGGCCGGATCGCCATCGCGACGACCACCTACGGCGCCGGATTCACGAACACCCTCACCGCACTCGCGGAGGCCGCGCAGGCCCGCACCCCCATGCTCGTCGTCGTGGGCGACGCCCCGAGCGGCGGCCCGCGGCCCTGGGACGTCGACCAGGAGATGCTCGCGGCGGCGCTCGGCGTGCGCACCCACCTGCTCTCCGTGACGAACATCGACCGCACGGTGGATCGCGCGGTGTCCTACGCCCAGCGCGTGCGCCGCCCCGTGGTGCTCGGGATCCCCTACGACCTCGTCTCGGCCGAGGCCGTGCTGCCGGCGCCCCGCGACCCCGCGACCCCGGCCCAGGGTATCGACCTCAGCGACCCGGCCGTCCTCGCCGCGCTGACCGCATCGGTCGCGGACGTGCACCCGGCACCCCCGACCTCGGGGTCGCTCAGCCCGCGCACCGTGGGCCCGGCAGGCCATCAGCTCGAGGCTGCCGTGCTCGCGCTCCGCGAGGCGGAGCGCCCGTTCATCGTCGCGGGGCGCGGGGCGCACCTCGCCGACGCCGGCGTCGAGCTCGGTGCGCTCGCGGCCGCACTCGGCGCACCGACCTCGACGACGGCGCTCGCCCGCGGCGTGTTCCCCGACGCCCGCTTCGACCTCGGCGTCACCGGCGGCTTCGGGCAGCTGCGGGCGATGGACGTCGTCGCCGAGGCCGACGTCGTCGTCGTGGTGGGCGCGGCGCTCAATCAGTTCACGATGCGCTTCGGCGACCTCTTCGGGCCCGGCACGACGGTGATCCGCATCGACGACGAGCAGGTGGCGCCGCCGAAGACGAATCACCCGATCACCCATCTCCTGCTGCAGGGTGACGCCCGGGCCCTGCTCACCGCGCTGCTCGCGGCGCTGGCCGAGGCCGGCCCCACGCGCGCGGCCCTCGCGGGCGGGTGGCGAGACCAGCTGCAGGGGCTCGAGCCCGGCGGCGCGCTCCGCGTGCGCGAGCTCGGCCTGGCCGAGCATCCCGACGGCCGCTGCGCCGACGGCCGCCTGGACCCGCGCGCGGTGGCGGCGCGGATCGGCGAACTGCTCCCCGCCGAGCGGCACGTCACCACCGACGGCGGGCACTTCATCGGCTGGGCCAACATGTTCTGGCCGGTCGCATCCCCCGAGCGCATGGTCATGGTGGGCACGGCCTACCAGACCATCGGCCTCGGGTTCCCGACGGTCGCGGGGGTCGCGGCCGCGGCCCCCGGCACCACCGTGGTGCTGAGCACCGGTGACGGCGGCGGACTGATGGCGCTGGCCGATCTCGAGACCGCGATCCGCACGGCCGAGAGCTGCGTCATCGTGGTGTGGAACGACGGCGCGTACGGCGCAGAGGTGCACCTCTACGGCGTCATGGGGCTCGACGAGGGACCGATGCTCATCCCGGACGTCGACTTCGCGGGGGTCGCCTCCGCGCTCGGCGCCACCGGAGTCCCCGTGCGGTCGCTCGAGGATCTCGACGCGCTCGGCGCCTGGGTCGAGGCGGGATCCCGCGGCACGATCCTGCTCGACTGCCGTGTCTCGCGCGGGGTCGTCGCCGAGTATCAGCGCGAGATCCAGCGGGTCAACGGGCTCGACGTGCCGGAGGCGTAATCGGTCAGCCGCGCTCGGTGCGAACCGGCCTCGGTGCCGCCTCGGCCTCGAAGACGACCTCGCCGCCGACGACCGTCGCGGCCGTGCGGAGCTCGTGGAGCCGCGCGGCGGGCACGTCGAACGGATCGCCCGAGGCGATGGCGAGGTCCGCCCGGGCGCCGACGCGCAGCCGGCCCGGGACCCCGAGCACCAGCGATGACGATCCGCTGGTGTACGCGGCGAGTGCTTCGCTGAGGCTGAGCGCCTGATCCTCGTCGAGCGGGGCTCCGGCGCCCGGCCCGAACGGGAGCGAGCGATTCACCGCGACGTGGATCGCGGCCCACGGATCCGCGGGCGACACCGGCCAGTCCGAGCCCATGGCGAGGTCTGCGCCGCCGTCGGCCAGGGTGCGGAACGGGTAGCCGCTCCGCATGCGCTCCTCGCCGATCATCGGCACGACGGAGAGATCGGGCGCGGCCCACAGCGCCTGCATGTTGGCGGTGATCCCGAGCGGACCGAAGCGCACGGCGTCGTCCGGGTGGATCATCGAGAGGTGCGCGATGTGGTGCCGGGGGCCCGGACCGTGCGCGACCCGGGCGGCCTCGACGGCGTCGAGCGCGACCCGGATCCCGCGGTCCCCCATGATATGCAGGTGCAGCGCGAACCCGGCTCGATCGGCCTGCAGCACGAGGGCCCGGAGGGCCGCTTCGTCGAGGTGCAGCTCACCGCTGCCGTGGTGACTGCAATAGGGTTCGAGCAGCGCGGCGGTCTCGCCGTGCGGCACTCCGTCGACCATCGCTTTGGCGGTCGACGTGGTGAATCCGGCGTCCGCGTTCTGCGCCCGCCGCCGCTCGAAGTCGGCGACGAGGGCCGGCACCTCGGCCTCGGTGGTGCCCTGCGGCACCCAGAGGGCACCGGAGACGGCACTGCGGATCGACCCGTCGGTGATCCCGGCGAGGTAGGACGCGGTGCAGTCCGCCTTGCCGTTGTACTCCCCGAGGATCGCCTCGTGCCAGCCCGTGACGCCGAGCGACCAGAGGTACTCCTGGGCGTTCTGCAGCCCGGCGAGGATCTCTGCGTCGGTGGCGGGCGGGATGCACCGGCCCACGAGTTCCGCCGCCGACTCGTTCAGGTAGCCGGTGGGCTCACCCGATGCGTCGACGTGGATGTGTCCGTTGTGCGGCTGCGGGGTGTCGCGGGTGATACCGGCGATCTCGAGCGCGCGGGAGTTGACCCAGAGCGTGTGGTGCCCGGCGTCGCTGAGCGCCACGGGGCGGTCCGGGACCAGCGCGTCGAGCTGCTGACGCGTCGGATGCGGGAAGAGCTCGTGGCTCCAGCCTCCTCCGGTCAGCCACTCCTGGTCCGAGGCCGCTGCCGCCTGCTGCACGAGGGCCAGGGTCTCCTCGACGCTGCGCGCGGGAGTCAGGTCGCAGCTCAGCCGCTCGACCCCCGCGAACGCGGCGTGCACGTGCGCGTCGACGAAGCCCGGTGCGATCAGGCGTCCGGCTGCGTCGAGGATCCGGGTCGTCGACCCGCGGTGCCGCAGCACCGTCGCGTCGTCACCGATGGCAAGGATCCGATCGCCTCGTGTCGCCACCGCGGTGTGCGGGGTGAGGGTTCGGCCATCGAACACTCGTCCCCCGATGATGCAGATATCTGCGGATTCGGTCATAGTGGGTCACTCCTCCAGGTCGGGGATCGTATGGATCTGTGTCACGGTGGGGATCGCCGCGGTCCGGCTCGGCCGGCGGCGGCGCGGGCGCCAACCCTCGCGCGGGATCGAGTCGAGGAGCACCCGAGTGTACTCGGCCTGCGGGTCGTCGAGGATCTGCTCCGACGGCCCGCTCTCCTCGATCGCCCCCGAGCGCATCACGACCACGTGGTCGCATAGCCGCCGGATCACCGTGAGGTCGTGGGTGATCATGAGCAGGGCCACCCCCGTGTCGCGGCGGATGCCGTCGAGCAGGGTGAGGATCTCGACCTGCGTCGTCACGTCGAGCGCCGAGACGGCCTCGTCGAGCACCAGGATCCGCGGATCCGCGGCGAGCGCCCGAGCGATCGCGACCCGCTGCCGCTGACCACCCGAGAGCCCGCGCGGCCGGGCATCGAGCAGCGCCGGGTCGAGGTGCACCTGCTTCGCGAGCTCCGCGATGCGACTCGCCACGGCCTCGGGCGGATCGCTCCGGCGGTGCACGCGGACCGCTTCGGCGAGGCACTGCCGCACGGTCTGCCGGCGATCGAGCGACTGGTAGGGATCCTGGAACACCATCTGCATGGTCTTCGCGCGGGTGCGCCGCTCCGCGCCGCCTCGCGCGGGCCGGCTCCAGTCCGCACCCTCGACGGTGACCGTGCCGGCGTCGGCGTGCTCGAGTCCGCAGATGATCCGGGCGGTCGTCGACTTGCCGGAGCCGGACTCCCCCACGATCCCGAGCGACCCGCCCGCGTGCAGTTCGAGGTCCACATTGTCGACGGCGACGAGGGTCTCGCGCCCGCCCCCGTGCGCGCTGCGCACCCGGAACGTCTTGCGCAGTCCGGACACCGTGAGCACCGGAGCGGGCCCGGCAGCTGACCCGGACGCCGCCGGCGCCGCCGCCGCGGCGTCTCCGGGATCCACCACCGGCGCGGCGTCGAGCGCCGCCGACATCAGGACGCGGGTGTAGGCCTCGCGCGCATCCTGCCGCATGGTCGCGGCGTGCAGGGTCTCGACGATCCGCCCCTCCCGCATCACCGCGACACGATCGCACACCGCCCCCGCGAGCGCCAGGTCGTGCGTGATGAAGAGCAGCGAGAGCTCCCGGTGCCGCCGCAGGTCGCCGATCACCGCCATCACCTCCTCCTGCGTCGTGACGTCGAGCGCGGTGGTGATCTCGTCGGCGAGCAGGATCTCGGGATCCATTGCGAGCGTCGCCGCGATCATCACGCGCTGCAGCAGTCCGCCCGAGAGCTCGGCCGGGAACTGGCGCAGTCGGCGCGCGGGGTCCGGGATCCCGACCTCGTCGAGCAGGTCCGCCGCCCGGGCCAGTGCCGCGCTGCGGCTCACCCCGGCGACGGTGACGAGCGCCTCGGTCAGGAAGTCGCCGATGGTGCGCAGCGGGTTCAGGTGGGCGCGCGGCGTCTGGAACACCATGCCGAGGCGACGGGAGCGCAGTTCGCGCAGCTCGCGCGCCGGCATCGCGGCGATGTCCTGCCCGAGGATCCGGATCTCACCGCCGGTCGAGAAGTGGGCGGGCAGGAGGCCCGCCACGGCGCGGACCGAGAGCGTCTTGCCGGATCCCGATTCGCCCACGAGCCCGACTGCCTCGCCGGCAGCGACCGAGAGTGTGCAGTCGTGCACGAGCGTGCGGTCGGGAGTGGCGATCGAGAGCCGGTCCAGTTCCAGGACGGGCCCGGGCGGGCGGGTCGCCCCGTGTTCTGCGGGCGCTGCGGTCATCGGTCCTTCTCCTCTGCCCAGATGGTGACGCGCGCGCCGATGATGCTCACGGAGAGCACGGTCAGCACGACGAAGATGGCGGGGAACAGCGACTGCTCGGGGGCTCCGGCCAGGATCCCGGCCTGCCCGCTCGCGATCATGGATCCCCAGTCGGCGCTCGGCGGTTGCTCACCGAGGCCGAGGAACGAGATCGCCGCGAGGTCGAGCATCGCGTAGCCGAAGCCGACGGCCATCTGCGCGGCGATCACCGGCACGAGCGCGGGCACGAGATGGCGGAAGCAGATCGCGAGGCTCGAGACGCCCTGCACCCGGAGCGCCGCGATGTACGGGCTGTTGAGCTCCCGCGCCGCCGCGGTCTGCGTCAGGCGAGCCACGACCGGGATGTACGCGATGGAGAGTGCGATCACCGGTGCGGTGAGTCCCTTGCCGAACATCGCCACCGCGAGCACGGCGAGCACGAGGCCCGGGATCGCGAAGATCACGTCGACGAGCCGCGCGATCGTGCCGCGCACCGCCCCGCCGAACCACGCGGCGAGCACCGCGAGGGTCGCGCCGGCGAGCGTCGACAGCAGCACCACGAGGATCGGGGCGACCACACTCGAGCGGGCGCCGGCGAGCACCCGCGACAGGATGTCGCGTCCCACGTCGTCCGTGCCGAACGGGTGGGCGAGCGAGGCGACGCCGTTGACGTCGCCGACGTAGAGCTCGGTGGGGTCGACGGGCGCGATCCAGGGGCCGATCACCGCGAGCACGGCGACGATCCCGAAGATCCCGAGCGCGACCCGGAACATCCAGTCGCGCTTCGCCGCGCGGGTGGCCGCTCTCGGGGACCGGCCGGCTGCGAGTTGTGCGACGCTCATGCGCGCCTCCCGGTGGTGACGGTGTTCGGATCGATGACGGCGCTCAGCACGTCGGCGACCGCATTCAGAACGACGAAGATGGTGACGAGCAGCAGGGACACGAGCTGCACGACGGGGAGATCCTTGCGCGCCGCGGCCTCCGTGAGGAGCGAACCGATGCCGCCGAGGCCGAAGGCCTGCTCGGCGATGGCCGCGGCCGCGAACAGGCCGGCCACGGTCGTGCCCGAGATCGCCAGGATCTGGGGCACGGCGTTGCGGAAGACGTGCACGCGGAAGATGCGGCCGCGCGGAATACCCCGCACCCGCGCCGTCTCGACGTGCTCGGAGTGCAGCTGCGCGACGAGAGAGCTGCGCGTGATGCGGCTGATGTACGCGATGAACATCACCGACAGCGAGACCGCGGGGAGCACCAGGTGCCACAACCGGTCGAGCCCACCCGATCCCTCTCCGAAGACGGGGAACCAGCCGAGGCTCTTCGCGAAGATCCAGATCACCAGGATCGCCACGACGAACGTCGGGAGCGCCATGCCGAGCGCCGTCACCATCGCGACGGTGCGGTCGACCACTGCGCCGCGGGTCGCGGCGAGGATCCCGGACCCCACCCCGAAGATCAGGATGAACACGACGGTGAGCAGTACCAACTGGAATGTCACGCCGAAGCGCGGCAGCACGAGGTCGAGCACATCGGTCTTGTAGACGAAGGATCGGCCGAAGTCGCCGCTCATCACGCCGCCGAGCCACTGCACGTAGCGCAGCCAGATCGGGTCGTCCAGGTGGTACTCCGCGCGGATCTGCGTGATCAGTTCGGGGTTGGGCTTGGCACCCCCGGCGAGTGCCGCGATGGGATCGCCGGGGGTGAGCAGGAGCGCCGAGAAGATGACGACGCTCGACAGGAACAGCGTCAGCAGGAGTCCGCCGAGCCGTTCGAGCAGGGTGCGTATGACGAGCGTGTGCATCGGTCGGACTACTTCGCGCCGAGGTGCAGCGCCCAGGGGCTGCTGAAGATGGCGATCGAGGTGACCGCGCCGGTCAGGTCGTCCGACAGGTAGGTGAGCTGGTACGAGCCGGCGAGGGTCACCTGGAGCTGATCCGGCGCGAAGATCGCCTGCGCGGCGACGAACTCGTCGGCGGCGGTCTCCGGATCGGTGGCCGTGCGCGCGGCGTTCATGTGCGCCGTCACCTCGTCGTTCGAGTAGCCGCTCCAGTTGAACACGCCGCCCTGATCCTCGGGGAGCATGAAGAGCGACGGGTAGCCGAGCACCCCGGGCGTCTCCAGGTAGCCCTGGGTCGCGACCAGGTCGATGCCGTCGCGCGCGGCCGGATCGTAGAACATCGCCCCGAAATCGGCGGGCTGCATCTCGTTGATCTCGACCGTGAGCCCGATCGACTGGCCTGCGCCCTGCACGATCGCGGCGGTCTGCTGGAACTCCTTGGCACCGGCCGGCACGGCGAGCACGATGGGCTGACTCACATCCTCCCCGCTCTCCTCCACGAGCGCGGTCGCAGCCTCGAGGTCGACCTCGGGGGTTGCCAGGGCGTCGTAGCCGGCCTGATAGATGTCGTGCGCCTCGGTCTGGCCGAAGGTGAACGGCGGCACGATCGTCTTCTGCACCTCGCCCAGCCCGTTGAGCACGGTGTCGAGGTACTGCTCGCGATCAATGGCGAGGCTGAGCGCCTGCCGGATCTGCGGGTTCGCGGCAGGGCCCTCGGACGTCGCCGGACCGAAGCTGAACGACGCCGTGGACGGGCCCAGGATGAGGCTGCCGGCACCGTCCGCCTCGAAGGCGCTGCGGGATCCGGGCGAGACGTTGTAGGCGCCGTCGATCTCCCCCTCCGTGAGCGCCGTGGTCAGCGTCGAGCCGTCGGTGACGAAGACGTAGCGGAGCGTCTCGACGAGCGGCGCGCCGCCCCAGTAGTCGGGGTTCGCGGTCGTGACGATCTCGCTGCCGGGCGTCCAACCGCCCTCCGCGAGCTCGTAGGGGCCCGTGCACATGAGACCGGCGTCCGAGGTGCCGAGCGCGGGGCCTGCGGCCTCGCCGAACGCCTTGCTGATCACGGCCCCGCCGCCACCCGCGATCGCGTCGCGGAAGCCGAGATCCGGAGCCGTGAAGCGCACGGTGACCTGGTGGTCGCCGGTCTGCTCGATGCTCGAGATGAGCACAAACGCCGCGTACCACTGCGACGCCGGGTTCTGGTTGCGCTGCAGGCTGTAGACGACGTCGGCCGCGGTCATCGGGGTGCCGTCCCAGAAGGTGACGTCGTCGCGGAGATCGATGACGAACGTGACGGGATCGACCCACTCGGCGCTCGTCGCGACCCCGGCCTCGATGGAGAAGTCGGGCTGCAGCGCGAGCAGGTTGTCGCAGAGGTTCGGAGTGATGACGGTGGCGGAGGCGCCGGGGTCGAGCGTCGCGGGTTCGCCCTCGACGACCGACCAGGTCACCTCGTCGACGGCGGTGGTCGCGGCGGGGAGCGAGGCGACCAGTTGATCTGCGCTGATCGGGGCCGCGGTCGTGCCGCTGCCGCCGTCTCGCGGCGCGCACGCGGTCACGGCGAGCAGGGCGGCGGTGCCGAGCGCGAGGCCGGCGATGAGTCCGGTTCGGTGCATGATGTGGTCCTTTCGGGAGTGCTGGATGGTCTGGGTGGAGTGTGGGGGCTGATGCTGGTGGATCCGGATCGGACCTAGCGCACGACGAAGACCCGGACGCAGACCTGGCCGTCCTCGTCGCGGGCGAGCCCGATGAACTGGTGCTCGGCGAGCCAGCGGTGCGCCGGCGCGTCGGTCTGGAAGACGGGGGCGGTGCGGAAGTACACCCCGGGATCGTCCTCGGCGAGGTTCTCGCCGCGCGCCATCCGCGCGGCGGCCTCGTCGGTCGCCCGGAAGTAGCCCCGGTTCAGCACGTCGATCGCCGCGCCGTCGTCGGCCCGCACGAGATAGCGCGCCTCCAGCTCCGCGGTGCCGGAGCGGGTGACGGCCCAGTCGCCGCCGCCCGGCAGGACGACCCCGGAGAGCAAGGGCCCCGAGACCGTGCCCCCGGTGATCGGGGTGAAGCTCAGCACCTCGTCGGCGCCGCGGCCGAGGTGCACGTCCGGGGCGACGTCGACCCGGAGTTCGAAGGCGAATTCGAGGGTGGGCTGGGTCATGAGAGGGCTCCGTCCAGGACAGTGAGGGTGAGTGCCAGGCCCTCGGGCCCGCCGATCTCGAGGAATTGGGTGTTGGTGACGGTCGTCACGCCGTCGGTCCAGGGGTCTGCGCCGGTACCGGGCTGCGGCAGGTACTCGGGGTAGTCGGTGCTCGCGACGTGCACGCGCAGGCGGTGGCCCGGGGCGAGTCGGTAGCCGAGCTGGCCGAGATCGATGTCGAGGGCGCCGGCGGTGGTCGCGTCGCGCAGCTGGCGCTGCCCGCGGGCGATCCGCACGGCGGTGCCGTCGGGGGCCACGTCGAGCAGGCGGACGAAGCAGTCCATCACCGGGCCGGTGGAGCGCACCCGGGCCCGGGCCGACACCGGGCCGGCGAAGTCGACCTGCTCGGAAACGGGCGCCGACTCGAAGACGAGCACGTCGTCGCGCGTGCCGAGCGGCGCCTCGTCGGGCAGCGCGAGGAGGTAGGAGAACGCGTCAGGTGCGGTCGAGGGCACGGGATCCATCGGGTCGTGCACCCACGAGACCTCGGTGGCATCGGCCGCGCGATCCTCCCTCAGCGTGCCGCCGACCCCGGCCGCGAGTTCGACCGCACGCGCCGCGCGCGGCGGCCAGGCCTCATCGACCCGCATCTCCTCGGTGCCCGCGAGGTTCCACTCGACCCTCGGAATGTCCGCGGGCGAGCCGTTGCCGCGCACGAACACCTCGAAGAACGCGAGTGCGGGATCGAGCGTCCGCGGCAGCAGTGCCCGGATCTGGGCCTCCGTGCGATCCTCGACCCGATCCTCGGGCGCCTCGAGCAGCTGATAGCTCTCGTGGTCGATCGCCTCGATGCGGAGGTGGTGGTGGAGCGCCCAGGCGGGGCGCTGCTCGATCGCGGCGACGTCGGCCCAGGACAGCGGTGCGCAGTTATCCCACCAGCCGATGGTGTGCAGCACGGGCACTGAGCGACCGGCGAAGGGATCGCCCTGCGGGAACCGCGGCAGCGACACCGCGTGGGGCACCCACTGGTCGTAGGAGAGGGGGCGCTTGTCGAGACCGGCGATGAACGCCTCGGCCTGGGCGGCGAAGTCCCGTCGCGACCAGTCGAGATCCCACAGGTAGGTATCGTTCGCGGCGAAGTGCGTGAGCGGGTACAGGTTCGTGATCGCCCACTCGACCGCGCGAGTCCGGTCGCCCGAGTGCGCGCGCACCGGCTCCCCCAGGCCGGTGCCGGTCACCCGCGGTGCGATCGCACGGAGCGCCGGGTGCCCGCTCGCGGCGGCGGCCCACTGGGTGTAGCCGTAGTAGCTGTCGCCCCACATCGCGACGCGCCCGTTCGACCAGGGCTGCTGCACGATCCAGTCGAGCGTGTCCTCGCCGTCGCGCGCCTCGTTCACGAAGAGCAGCGCGTCGCCCTCGGACCGGAACTTGCCGCGCACGTCCTGCGCCACGACCCGGTAGCCGTGCTGCATGAAGTACTCGGCGACGAGCGGGATGAACGTGTACTCGCCGTTCTTGTCGTACGGCAGGCGGATCAGGATCGTGTCGCCGGGGCTGGTGTCGCCGCTCGGCAGGTATACGTCCGTCGCGAGCCGCACCCCGTCGCGGGTGCGCACGCGCGCCGGCCGCGAGAGGTCGCCCTCGGCGGCCGGGGTGAGGTGCAGGATGTCCGGCATGTCGCTCCTTCGAGACTCGGAACCCGCGCTCGGACCGTTCCGTCGCGGGGTGTGATGGGTACGCTACGGACTTCGGAGTAAATAGTCAAGTCTGACTAGACTAGAATCCTGGAATACGAGGTTTCCCGATATTCTGCGTGGAGACACCCGAGCGAAGGGAGATCCGATGGCCCGCCCGTCCGTCGCCGATGAGCGCCGCGAACAGATCATCGAGGCGACGCTGCAGACCATTGCCGCGCACGGCATCAGCAGCACGACGCTCGATCGCATCGCCGACACCGCCGGGATGTCGCGCGGCCACGTCCGCCATTTCGTCGGCAATCGGGATCGGCTGCTGCTCGACACCGCGCGGGCGTTCTACGCACCCGAGGGCGGCTCCCCCGCCGTGCTGCCCGACAGCGTCGACACCCTCGAGGGCGCGCTCGACTACCTCTTCGGGCCCGACTTCGTAGCGTCGACCGACGAGAACGCGGTGGTGCTCGGGCTGGTCGAGCTGTCGCGATCCTCGCAGGAGATCGCCGAAGTGCTCACCGCGGCGTATTCGTCGGCTCGATCGCGGATCGCCGAGTTGATCGTGGTCGCGAAGCCCGACGCGGATCCCGCGCACCGGGAGGCCGTCGCGGACGCCGTGATCGCCGCCGCGCTCGGAAACGTGTTCATGGGCGACTTCAACCAGGATGCGGACCGCACCGACCGCACGCGGGCGGCGATCGACGCGCTGCTGACGACACTGTAGGGGGCTTCGTGAGCCGGGTGACTGCGTGGGCTGGTGTGGCCGGTCGGGCTCGTTTGCTGACTGGCGGGCACCCCGCTCGCTGACAGTGCCGAGACTCTTTGGTGCTGCTTCACCTGACCTAGGTCGGCTCAGCGCTGGATGGGCGCCGAACCGGCACTATTGCACGTCTGCGCGGGCCGACCGAGCCTCGTTGGCGATCGACCTCGCAACGACCTCCCCACCACTCGTGAGGAGCGCCCGCCGCCAGGGCAGCGTCCCCTCGATTTCGATCTGGATCGACATGCTCAGCACGGTACGGATGAGCACGATCAATCCGAGCACGGCGGCATCTTCGAACGAGGGGGCCGAGAGCGTGTGGATGATGTCCGCCGCCACGAAGATCTCGAGCCCGAGCAGGATCGACCCGCCGATCGTCGTGCGGAGCGCCTGATACGACGCAGTGCCTCCCGCACCGCGTCGGAGCGCCCGGACAGCGAGCACGGCCGCGATGACAAAACCGATGACCACGACGATGACGCCGATCACCTCGATGACGGTGACGACGATGGCGAACAGCCCCTCAGTGTGCATGTGGTCAGCCTAGCGGCGGGTGGTGCAGGGCATCCAGAGTCGGGACCGGTGTGGATGGGTCCCGCGGGGGTGCGCCAATGCACACCGGGGTGTGGGCGACCAATAGCTCGCGGTCGATTCCCAGCGCATATTCGGGTTCGGGAATGTTTCTGGGCTCGGGCTCGATTGGGTGATTTTCGGTCCGTGAATGTCGGTGGGTGCTGGTTGACTGCGGGCATGCGCACCACCACCGAGCCTCCCGTCACGGACCGCAGCACCGCGGGTCCGGAAGCTGGTCGTGCTGCGTCTGCTGGGCCTGGTGGGTCTTCGGCTGGCCGGGTGGCGGATCTTGCCGCTCCGGCGTACGCAATCCTGGCCGCGTCGCTCGTGAAGATCCGCGCCCAGATCAACACCCTCCACGCCGCCGAGGCCGCGCTGCTCGTTTTGGGTGACGAGCTCGCTGCTCTGGTTGCGGCGCGGCATGGGCACACGGATCATGGGGAGTTCGAGCATCGTGCGGTCGCGGCGGAGTTCGCGGCCGCCGTGCACGAATCGGATCGGACGATGGCGGGCCGGATCAGCCGGGCACGCACCCTCGTCGAGCACTACCCCACGGTCATGGCGGCACTCACAGCCGGGCGCATATCACAGGCCCACGCCACGGTGATCACTGACGCCGGGAGCATCCTCACCGATCCTCAGTCCCGTGCCGGATACGCGGCCGCGGTGCTCGAGGTCGCGGAGACCAACACGGTGGGCCGGTTGCGGCCGGTCGCTCGTGAGTTCGCGGAACGGTTCGCGGACCGCACCCTCGACGACCGACACCGGGAGGCCCGCGCCTGCCGCATGGTGCGGGTCGTGGAACTCGGCGACGGCATGGCCGACCTCACCGCCACCCTTCCCGCGGTCTACGCCTCCGGCATCAAGGACCGACTCACCCAGATGGCACGGTTAGTGAAGCAGCACGAACAGGCCCGGGCCGATGATCAGGCCCATAACGTCTCTGGCTTGGGTACCGAACCGGGCAGCGGCGCACCGTCAGGGGAATCCGAAGGGGAATCAGCAGCCACGGCCCCGACGGTCCGCTCCATGGACCAGATCCGTGCCGACCTCCTCACGGACCTGCTCCTCGCTAGCGACCCCAACCAGGCCGCCAGCAGCGGCCTCACCGGCATCGCGGGCATCCAGGCGCGGGTCCAGGTCATCGTGCCGAAGGAGCAGGTCAGCAATGACGGCGACAGCTCAGATGCGAACGTAACGAGCCACGTCCCGCCGGCCACCCTCGCCGGATACGGGCCCATCGATACCGACACCGCGAGACACCTCGCCGGCAACGCCACCCACTGGGAAGAAGTGACGGTGGATCCCGACACCGGCACCGTGCTCTCCGTCGACACCTACCGACCCAACACAAAACTCCGGCAGTTCCTCCGGGCACGAGACCTGCACTGCCGCTTCCCGGGCTGCCACACCCCCACCGCACGCTGCGACATCGACCACACCCTCGACGCCGCACACGGCGGACCCACCACCAGCACCAACCTCGCACACCTCTGCCGCAGACACCACACCCTGAAGCACCACAGCAGGTGGACCGTCACCCAAACCCGAGACGGCACCCTCACCTGGACCAGCCCCGCCGGCACCCCATACCCCGAACGAGCACCCAGCGCGGTCAGATTCCGGAGAGTGTCGATCCCACCTTCGCGGCAGCCGCGCACCCGGGAGTCACAGTCACCAGGCGAGACCAGCAGCGGAGCACACGCTCCACCACCCTTCTGACGTTCTGGCGCCTGCGCCATCTCTGGGGCTTCCGTCGAACATGGATCTCACATCGAAAGAAGCACCCGTGCCTCAGGCTGCGGGCGACGAGCCCAGACCGGCCACGAGCCTCGCGAAGGCCGCGTAGGTCTGCTCGGCCGTGCGGTCCCCCGCCGAAACCCCCGTCGCAGCCTCTCGGAGCGCACCCACGAGGAGCGCGGCGACGGCGTCGACATCGAGGGTCTCGTCGAGTTCTCCGGCGCGCTGGGCCTCGACGAGCACCTCGCGCATCATCGAGGCGCTGGCACCGGAGCCGATCCCGCGCTCCGCACCGCTCACGATGAGCGCCGGTCCCGAGACGTTGTAGAAGTGCCCGATACGCGGGTCGTCGGCGAGGTCGAACATCGTCCGCGCGTGCGCGACGATCCTCGCCTGCCACCCCTCCGCCACCGAGACCGCCTCGCGCGTTCGGGCCACGAGATCCCGGCCCAGCCTCGCATACGCGGCTCGCAGCAACTCGTCGCGCCCGCCTGGGAAGTGCGCGTAGACCGTGCCGCGGGAGATCCCGGAGGCCGCAGAAATACGATCGATGCTCGTCTCCGGCAGCCCGACCTCGCCGATCACCGCGAGCACCGCGTCGACGAGTTCGGTGCGCGTTCGCAACTGACGACGCTCGCGCAGGCTCAGAGCCTCCGGAGCAGGCCGCCCCTGCTCCGACGCCCCATGCTCCGACGCCCCTTGCTCCGACGCCTCATGGTCGGTCGCCTCCGTCGAGTCCATGCTGTCCATCCTAGGGTCGCCCCGCTCCCGCCCGCAGTCGTTGCGCGCACCTCTTGAATCCTGAATTCACTTTCTGTACTCCGAATATAGTTTTCTGCCCCGAAGCGTGTTAGCGTAAGGGCACGTCACAGGAAGGACAGGCATGACCAGCGTTGATCTCACCGCCGCCACCACCCTCGCGAGAGAGGCTCTCGACACCTTCGGGATCGATCCTGCGACTCCGCTCACCCTGTTGAAGAACCGCGAGAACTTCGTCTTCTCGTTCACGGATCACGGGTCCGAGGCACTCGGCAGCACCGAGCCGACCCGCTACGTACTGCGCGTGCACCGCCAGGGCTACCACTCGGACGCCGAGCTCGGTTGCGAACTGGACTTCGTTCGCGCCCTCCACGCCGAGGGGGTCGCGGTGCCGAGTTTCGTCTCGGCCCCCGACGGGCGCGGCTTCTGCGCGGTCGGCGCGGATCACCCGGCCGGAATCCACCAGGTCGACCTGCAACTCCACCTCGAGAACCACGGCAACTTCGGGGCGGAGCGTGCGGGTGTCGACGGCAGCGCGGCGCTCGACAGCGCCGACTTCGCGGCGCTCGGCCGCCTCGCCGCCGAGGTGCACGACGCGACGGAGCGCTCGGGCTACGAGATGGCGGTGCCCCGCGACGACTGGGACCTGGAGGGTCTGGTCGGTCCGTCATTCGCGTGGGGCGACCCGCTCCGGATCGCCGAGCTCACCGGCGATGATCGCGCGACGATCGAGGCCGCGATCCAGCGCATCCGCGAACAGCTCGGCGCCTACGGCACGCCCGCCGGCCGCTTCGGCCCGATCCACTCCGACCTCACCCCGGAGAACGTGCTCCGCACCGACCGCGGCCTCGTGCTCATCGACTTCGACGACTTCGCCCGCGGCTGGCACCTCTTCGATCTCGCCACGGCGATCCATTTCTTCACCCCGCACCCGCGGTACCTCGAGTACCGCGACGCGCTCTTCGCCGGCTACGAGGCCGTGCGCCCGCTCGATCCCGCCGACCACGCGGTCTTCCCGGCGATCCTGCTCGCGCGCAGCCTCACCTACCTCGGGTGGGCCGCGGATCGCCGCGGCGAGGACACGGCCGAGTGGCTGGCCGCGTCGGTCCTCCCCCACACCGTTCGTCTCGCCCGCGAGCTCCTCGCGAGCTGATCCCCCGACGTCTCCCCCGCGGCCCGCCCGCCGCCCGCACAGCAAGGACCCCCGATGCCCACGAACGCCGAACTCCTCGCCCGCCGCAACCGCACGATCGGCCCGTACTCGCCCCTCTTCTACACCGAACCGCTCCAGTTCGTCTCCGCGAAGGGCGTCTGGCTCACCGAGGCCAGCGGCGAGCAGTACCTCGACGGCTACAACAACGTGCCCCACGTCGGCCACGCGAACGACCGCGTGGTACGCGCGCTGAGCGAGCAGGCCGCGACCCTCAACATCCACACCCGCTACCTGAACGAGCGCATCTACGACTATTCCGAGCAGCTGCTCGCGACCTTCGATCCGGTGCCCGGTCGGCCCGCGCTGGATCGCGTGTTCTACGGCAACTCGGGCTCCGAAGCGAACGAACTCGCGCTCCGGATCGCCCGCCAGCACACCGGCACCACCGGTCTCATCGTGTCCGACTACAGCTACCACGGCACCACGATCACCCTCGCGCAGATGACGACGGGACTGAAGACCCGCGAACCGCTCGGCGACCACGTGCGCACGCTCCGGATCCCGGACCTCGACCGCGACGCGCGCCCCGAGGAGGAGGTGCTCGCCGAGACCCTCGCGGAGCTCGACGCGGCGATCGTCTCCCTGCAAGAGGCGGGGTACGGCGTCTCGGCCTGCCTGTTCGACCCGCTGTTCTCCACCGAGGGCATGCCCCGGGTGCCGTCGGGGCTCGTCTCGGGGATCGCCGACCGAGTGCGCGCGGCCGGCGGCCTCGTCATCGCCGATGAGGTGCAGAGCGGCTTCGGTCGCACCGGGACCCACATGTGGGGGCACGCCTATGCGGGCTTGACGCCGGATCTCGTCACAATGGGGAAGCCGATGGGCAATGGGCACCCGATGTCGGCGGTCGTGACGAGCGAGGCGATCCTCGACGAGTTCGGGTCGCAGAACGAGTTCTTCAACACCTTCGCCGGCAACCCGGTATCGGCGGCGGTCGGCGAGGCCGTGCTGCAGGAGATGGCGGCCGAGCAGCTCATGGCGCGCGCCCGGATCCTCGGCGCCGAGGCTCGCGTCGCCCTCGACGAGTTCGTGCAGGAGCACCACTTCGTGCGCTCCGCCAAGGGCGCCGGGATGTTCCTCGGACTCGACTTCGCGGTCGACGGAGTCGCGGCGCCCCAGATCGCGAAGCAGGTCGTCGAGGGCATGAAGGCGCGGCACGTGCTGATCTCCCGGATCGGGCCGACCGAGAGTGTGCTGAAGGTGCGGCCGCCGCTGGCCTTCGGCGAGCGCGAGCTCCCGACCCTCCTCAGCGCTCTCCAAGAGACGCTCGCCGAGGTTGTGGTGTAGTCTCTCGACCAGGCGAGGACTCACAGCACGACAGCCGAACCCGGGTGCCCCCGCAGCGACGCCGCGGTGACCGGGAGATCACGTGAGAGGGGAACGGCATGCAGACGTCACAGACCTCAGGTGCATCGCGGGCCGCGCACGCGCCCACGCAGACCGACAGTCTCGGGGCCTTCCGCAGCCTCGTCTCGTCGTCGTTCGTGCCGCTGCGCGTCACCACGGACCGCCCGGAGCCGTTCGCCGCGCGCATGACCTCGATCGACGCCGACAACATCGCGTTCACCGAGGTCGCGGCGAAGCCCCACCTCATCGAGCGCACCCCCGAGACGATCGCGAGCGGCGGCAGCGGCTACTACAAGGTGAGCCTGCTGCTGTCCGGGAGCAGCATCCTCGTGCAGGACGGCCGCGAGGTCGTCATGCGCCCCGGTGACCTGTCGATCTACGACACGTCGCGGCCCTACTCCCTGATCTTCGGGGAGGAGTTCCGCAACCTCATCATGATGTTCCCGAAGGATCGCCTGGAGCTCCCGATCCCGTTCACCGAGCAGCTGACGGCGGTGTCGCTCGGCCAGCAGCACAGCGGACTCGCGCCCGTCATCACCGCCTTCCTGTCGCAGTTCCCCGCGCAGCTCACGACCCTCGACGAGCGCGTGCGTACGAAGCTCGCGCGCACGGGACTCGACCTCGTCAGCACGATGCTGTCGAGCATTCTCGATGCGGATCCCGCGCACCGGGATCCGCACCAGGTGCTCCTGCAGAAGATCTACGCGTACATCGACCAGCACCTCTCGTCGGCGACCCTCTCCCCGGGCAGCATCGCCGCCGCGCACTACATCTCGACCCGGCACCTGCACGCGCTCTTCCAGCAGGCCGACACGACCGTCTCCACCTGGATCCGGGAGCGACGACTCGAGCGCTGCCGCGCCGACCTGCTCGACCCCGTGATCGCCGACCGCACCGTGTCCGCGATCGCGGCCCGCTGGGGCTTCACCGACGCCGCGCACTTCAGCCGGGTGTTCAAGTCCTCATACGGCGTCTCCCCCAGCGAGATCCGCCGCCCGTAATCGGCGTGGCGCCTCCCTGCTGGGGGTAGTTCCCACCCCACCGCGTGATCGAGTTGTGACACTCGTTGACCAATCGGGCACGACCCTTGACTCACGCCGCAGAGAGCGCTGCGACCGTGCACGCTCGTCCATACAGTGAGAGCACCACACTCCAGCGCCGGGGTGGTCGGGGCCGACCGGCTCCGAGTGAGGCCCCGGAGCTCGCGAGTGACCCATTGCACTCCGAGAGGATCCGGGCCTATGACGTCCCCCAGTACTCCTGCAGCCGCGGCTGACCTCGCCGCCGCCGACCTGACTGCGGCCGATCCGAACGAGTGGCGCAGCTACGACGAGTTCGCCGCCGGGATCGACACCTACCGCCTCGCGAACACCTCGCTCGCGGGGTCCGCCCTCGCGCTGACCCTCGACGACGGCTCGACCCTCACCCTCACCTTCGGCGCCGACTCCGTCGCCTGGGGCGGCACCGGCGCCCTGGCGACCGACGGCGAGCACACCGATCCCTACGATGCCGTTCGGGTGCGCACCGACGTCGTGTTCGTCCACCTGCCCCTGGAGTCCCGGGAACGCGAGGCGATCACGGTCGTCTACTCGGAGTCCACGCACCGCGCACTCGTCGCACGATCCGAGATCGCCGAGGTCGCGGTCGAGGGCGAGCCCCAGGTCGGACAGACCTTCTGGTCCGCCGTCACGGACGGCGGCGATCCCTCCGGAGAGATCCCGGGCCCCTCGCGCGACCTCATCGGCAAGCGCAACCTCTACCGCTACAGCCCGCACCACCTCTACGAGCACGTCTACATCTCGAGCGAGCGCTACGCCTGGCAGTGCGTGCAGGGGGTGCAGCGCGGTCACGGCGACATGGATCTCTCGACCGTCTGGAAGTTCGCGGACGGCCTCTACCTCTTCTGCTTCCGCGAGTTCCGCATCGCCGTCGCGAGCGTCTGGCTCCACGATCTCGGCTATCAGCTGATGACCACCGGGGTCTTCCTCGGCATCAACGGCGACGGCGACGCCGAGCACTCGCGCGGGGGCGGCCACATCTACCCCATCGGTTCCGTCGACTACCCCGACGTGCAACCCGTGTGAGTGTTCCAGTCCTGCATCATCCACTCCTGCATCATCCACTCCTGCATTGCCCACTCCGAGAGGAACTCCCATGAAGAAACGAATCGCTGGACTCGCCGCGATGACCGCGGTGGCGGCCCTGGCGCTCACCGGCTGCGCCGGAGGTGACGGTGGTGGCGACGGCGCCCCCATCAAGATCGGCTCCGTCAACACGCTGAGCGGCCCGGCCACGTTCCCCGAGGCCTCGGCCGCGGCGCAGGCGGTCTTCGACCGCGCGAACGCCGACGGCGGCGTCAACGGCCACATGATCGAGTACAACACGGTCGACGACAAGGGCGACCCGGCCTCCGCGACGGCCGCGGCCCGCGAACTGGTGGGCAGCGACGAGGTCGTCGCGCTCGTGGGCGGCGCCTCGCTCATCGAGTGCGAGATCAACCAGGACTACTACGCGCAGGAGGGCGTGTACTCCATGCCCGGCATCGGCGTCGACACCGGCTGCTTCAACACCGAGAACATCGCACCGGTGAACATCGGCCCGTTCAACGACATGACGCTCACGCTCCTCAACGGTTCCGAGAACCTCGGCCTCGATGACATCTGCGTGCTGCTCGAGATCGCAGGATCCACGCAGCCGGCCTACATGGCCGGTGTCGAGCGCTGGACCGAGATCACCGGCAAAGAGCCGCTCTTCGTCGATGACACCGTGCCCTACGGCGGGTCCGACTACACCCCGTACATCGTGAAGGCCAAGGAGGCCGGCTGCAAGGCGATCGCCGTCAACGGCATCGAGCCCGACGCCATCGGCCAGGTGAAGGCCGCCCAGGCGCAGGGCTGGGACGACGTCACGTTCCTCTTCCTGACCAGCGTCTACAGCGAGAACTTCGCGGCGGCCCTCGACTGGACCGGCGGCGGCGTGCACGTGCCGGCCGAGTTCTACCCCTTCACTGAGGACAACGAGATCAACGAGGACTGGAAGTCCCTGATGGAGGAGAACGACATCGCGCTCACCTCCTTCAGCCAGGGCGGCTACCTCGCGGCCACCTACTTCCTGGAGGTCCTCGAGGGCATGGACGGCGACATCACCCGCGAGAGCGTCGCCGAGGCCCTGCAGAGCATGGAGCCGATCGAGAACCCCATGGTCGCCGCCCCGTACCAGTTCCAGAAGGTCGCCGCGCAGGACTTCGAGCCCGGCGCGTGGCCGGTGGTGCTGAAGTCGGGCACCGGCGCCTGGGAGAAGTCGGCCGAGGATTGGCTGATGATCCCCGCCGGATAGTCCGTCACCCGTTGCCGTCACCCACCGCAGCTTGAGCGAGCGGAGCGGGTCGCATCTCCCCCGGAGCCTGCGACCCGCTCCGCGCACTCGACCGGCACGTCGCCCTGAAGGATCCCCATGCGTTACAGCTCAACTCTCTCCCGCTCGCGGAGCCGTCCGTGAACGGCGGTGCGCTCCTGCAGGGCGCGCTCGCGGGACTCGCCTCCGGCGGCCTCTACGCCGTCCTGGCCGTCACCCTCACGCTCATGTCCCGCCTCGTGCGGGTCGTCAACTTCGCTCAGGCCGCGACCGGCATGTTCGCCGCCTTCTCGGCGGTGTGGTTCGCCTCGGAGCTCGGTCTCCCCACCTGGCTCGCGACGATCATCGGCATTCTGGTCGGTGCGCTCCTCAGCGGCATCATCGGCTGGGTCGCCGCGACCTGGCTGTCGGAGGCCACCGTGACCCTCCGCTCCGCCATGACGGTCGCGCCACTCCTCATGCTGATCTCGCTGTCCTTCATCCTCTTCGGCAACAAGCCGCAGCCGTTCGCACCGATCCTCTCCGGCCCGGCGTTCTCGGTGGCCGGCGTCGTCGTGAGCTGGGTCACCGTCGTGATGGTGCTGCTCGCGATCGTCGTCGCCGTGGCCTGCTCGATCCTGCTCCGCCGCACGACGGTCGGCACTAAACTGCGTGCGCTGTCCGAGCGCCCGACGACCGCCGAGCTGATCGGGATCGCGGCCAAGCCGCTCTCGATCGGTGTCTGGGCCGTGACGGGTGCCATCTCTGCGATCACGATCATGGTGATCGCGCCGTCGCAGTCGAACGACGCCATCAGCCTGTCGATGCTCATCATCCCGGCGGCGGCCGCGGCCCTGCTCGGCGGGTTCAAACGCCTCGACCTCGCCGTGGTCGGCGGCCTCGCGCTCGGAGTCATCTCCGGGATCGTGGCGCAGATCCCGGCCGTATCGTTCGTGCGCAACTTCATCCCGTTCCTGTTCATCGTGATTCTGCTGCTGTGGTCGCAGCGCAAGGAGGTGTGGGATGCTGCTCGCTAACCGTCGACTCCGCCCGGTCATCCCCATCGTCGTCGCCGTCGTCGCGCTCGCGGTCGGCTGGGGGCTCAGCGTCAGGCTCTCCGGGTACTACGTCTTCCTCGGGATCAGCGCGATCACCGCGATCATCGCGGTGATCGGCCTCGGGGTCGTCACCGGCTCCGCCGGCATCATCGCCCTCTCCCAGCTCACCTTCGCAGCCATCGGCGCGTGGGTCGTCGCCTGGATGAGCGTCAACGAGATCCCCGGCGGATTCCCGGTGTGGCTCCTCGCCGGCGGCGTTGCGGGCGGACTCGCCGGGATCCTCATCGGACTCCCGGCGCTGCGCCTGCGCGGGGTCAACCTCGCCGTCGTCACCCTCGGCTTCGCCGCGGCCTTCGACGTCATGCTCGTGCAGATCCAGTTCCCCGGCTCCGTCGACGGCATCGCCGTCGAGCGCCCCGAGTCGTTCTCGAGCGACCGCGAGTACTTCTTCTTCGCCGTCATCGTCCTCGTGATCTGCGCGCTCCTCATCTCCTGGCTCCAGCGCAGCCGGATCGGCAGCAGCTGGAAAGCCGTGGCGTTCTCCGAGCGCGGCACGGCCGCGGTGGGGCAGAGTGTGAGCGCGGCGAAGCTCTCGGCGTTCGCCGTGAGCGCGGCGCTCGGCGGCATCTCGGGTGGGCTCCTCGCCGGCCAGGTGCAGTTGCCGTTCGCATCGAGCTTCACGCCGCTGCAGTCGCTCGCGCTGTACATCCTCGCCGTGATGAGCGGCGCGTACCTCATCGACATGGCGGTGTTCGGCGGCATCCTCTGGGTGCTCGTCCCCGAACTGCTGAAGAAGTGGGGCGTGCCGCAGGACTGGGGCTTCGTCATCTTCGGTCTGCTCGGGATCCAGGCGCTCACGAGCGGATCGAACCTCGGCGAGGGGATCCGGAGCCTGTTCCGACGTCGGTCGAAGCGACGCGCGGAGGCGAGCGCGGCGGTCGGCGCGCTGGGCGCGAGCGACGTCGGCACGAGTGTGCTCGACGTCTTCGCGGTGCCCGAGGCGGCCGAGCCGGTGCCCGCCGACGCGCCGCCCGTGCTCGAGGTGTCCGGGCTCGGCGTGCAGTTCGGGGCGCTCAAGGCCCTCGACGACGTGTCGCTGCGCGTCCGGCCCCGATCCATCATGGGCCTCATCGGGCCGAACGGCGCCGGCAAGTCGACCTTCGTCGACGCGGTGAGCGGCTTCCTGCCGCAGCACACCGGCACCGTGATCCTCGACGGGCAGGACATCACCCGCCAGGCGCCCGCGGCCCGCGCCCGGCACGGTCTACGGCGCACCTTCCAGCAGGATCGCGTGCCGCCGCAGCTCACGGTCGAGGCGTACGTGCGGTTCGTGACCCGCAAGCGGATCGACATCGACGAGCTCACCGACGCCCTGACGTTCCTCGGCTGCCCGCCGCCCGACGAGCGGCTGTCGAACGTGGACGTCGGCACGCGCCGGCTCATCGAGGTCGCGGCCGCCGTGCTGTCAGGGCCGAAGGTGCTGATCCTCGACGAACCCGCGGCTGGGCTCTCCCACGAGGAGCACCTGCTCTTCGGGCAGCGGCTGACGCGGATCCCGTCGCGGTTCGACACGGCGATCGTCATCATCGAGCACGACCTCGACCTCGTGCGCACCGTGTGCACCGAGATCACCGTGCTCGACTTCGGGCGCGTGCTGGCGCAGGGGCCCCAGCAGGAGGTCCTGGAGAATCCGGCCGTGATCGCGGCCTACATGGGAGATGCGGAGATCAGCTCATGAGCGCACTGCAACTGACCGGGGTGACGGTGAGCCGCGGCGCGGGCCCGGTCATCTCCGGAGTCGACCTGGCACTGCGCGAGGGCGAGATCCTCGCGCTCGTCGGCCCGAACGGGGCAGGCAAAACGAGCCTGCTCGAATCCGTGTCGGGGGTGATCTCCCACTCTGCGGGCGAGATCACCGTCGACGGCGACTCGATCGCGAAGTGGAGCCGGGTGCAGCGATCCCGCGCGGGCATCGCCCACATCGAGCAGGGGCGTGCGATCTTCCCGTCGCTGACGGTCCGCGAGAACATCATGCTGACCGCGCGCACCGAGGCGGGGCTCGCGGAGGTGCTCGCCTCGTTCCCGGAGCTCGAAAAGCGCATCGACGCGCAGGCCGTGCTGCTCTCGGGCGGCGAGCAGCAGATGGTGGTGCTGGCGCGGGCGTTTGCGTCGAAGCCCCGGTTCCTGCTGATCGACGAGATGTCGCTCGGGCTCGCGCCCGTGGTGTTCATGCGGATCCTGCCCGTGATTCAGAGCATCGCCGCGTCGGGCGTGGGGGTGCTGCTCGTGGAGCAGTTCACGCACCTCGCGCTCGGGATCGCGGACGAGGCGATGGTCGTGTCCTCGGGTCGCGTGAGTCACCCGCAGGGGCCGGCGGCCGCGCTCGAGGAGGATCCGGAGCTGCTGCGCGCGGCGTACCTCGGGAGTTGATGCGGGGTGGGGTCGTCTCGACGCGACCCCACCCACTCCCAGCCCTACATCCCGGCGTGCTCGAACGCCACCGTCGGGAGGTCCACGATGTGCGCACCACCATCGGCGACGAGCACCGCGCCCGTCATGTACGACGACTGGGGCGAGCCGAGGAAGCGCACGATCGACGCGATCTCCGAGGGTTCGGCCGGGCGCCCGAGCGGGACGTCGCGAGTCACCGCCGCGTACCCGGCCGCGCGGTCGGCGATCTCGGGAGAGTGGCTCGCGAATTCGTCCATCTCCGCGTCCGCCATCGGCGTGCGCACCCATCCGGGGCACACGGCGTTCACGCGGACGCCCTGGCGGCTGTAGTCGCGCGCCAGGCTCTTCGTCAGGCCGATGAGCGCGTGCTTCCCGACCGTGTAGCCTGCGACGGAGGGGCCGGCGAACAGCCCCGCGAGCGACGACACGATCACGATCTCGCCGCCGCGGTGGCCGGTTCCGTCGCCGAGGAGCGCGGGCAGCGCCTCGCGTGCCATCACAAACGCCGTCGACAGGTTCACAGTGATCGCGGCACTCCAGTCGTCGTCCGTGGTATCGCCGACGGCCGCAAACCCGTGTCCGCCCGCATTGGCGACGAGCACGTCGATGCCGCCGAGCCGCTCCACGATCTCGGCCACGGCCGCCCGGGCCGACGCCGCGTCGGACGCGTCCGCGACGATGGCGGTCCCACCGATCCGCGCGGCGACCTCCTCGATGGGCTCGCGCCGCCGCCCGACGACGACCACACTCGCCCCCTCCGCGGCGTACCGCTCGGCGATCGCCGCTCCGATTCCGGTACCGCCGCCCGTGATCACGACCACGCGGCCCTGCACGTCGCTGTCTGTGGTTCCCATGAAACGTCCTTGTCTCTCTGCCTCGGTTGAGGCTTGTCTCTCTGCCTCGGTTGAGGCTTGTCTCTCTGCCTCGGTTGAGGCTTGTCTCTCTGCCTCGGTTGAGGCCTGTGTCGTGGGCGCCACGCTCCTGGCGGCGCCGTCGCCACGTCCCATCATTCCTCGCTCACAGACCGGCCACGAGGAGCCGAGCGCTCTCGTTCCACCAGTCTTCGCACAGAGTCAACGATGGGCGACGAACCGCTGAAATACTGGGTGGAGACCCGATCCACGCAGCACTCAGCCCCGACGCACCAGGGAGTCAACGATGACCCGCACCCCGCACGAGCCAGCACCGCACGAGCACACGCGCGACCAGGGCACCGCCCCCGACCTCATCCTCACGAACGCGCGCGTCTACACCGTCGACGCCGACCGGCCGTGGGCCGAGGCCGTCGCGGTGTCGGGCGGCCGGATCACTGCGGTCGGCACGAGCAGCGAGCTCGATGCCCTTGCGGGGCCGGACACGGAGATCCGCGACCTGTCGGGCGCCTTCCTCATGCCCGGCCTCGTCGACGTGCACAACCACCACTTCCTCGCCGGCAAGGAGGAGCTGTTCGAGCTGCGGGTCCCGATCGGGGCAGACCTCGCGGGCATCGTCGCCGCGGTGCGGGATCACGCCGCGCGTCTCTCCCCCGACGCCTGGATCGTCGGCGGCCCCTGGGCGAGCGACCGCTTCGGCGAGATCAGCACCGCCGACGCCCTCGCGCAGCTCGACGCGGCGGCCGACGGCCGCCCGGTGATGCTGTCGGACGACTCGCACCACAACCGCTGGGTCAACAGCCGGGCGATGGCGCTTGCGAGGGTCGAGGCCGGCCAGGAGGGAGTGGTGCTCGATCCCGAGGGGCGCGCCACGGGCGTGCTGCTCGAGGCGGCGGGGCTCCCGGTCGCCCGCGCCCAGCAGGCCGCAGGCGCCCTCACCGCTGACGAGGAGCGCCGCTCGGCGCAGCGCGGCGTCGAGATTCTGAACTCCTACGGCGTCACCGCCTTCCAGGACGCCGGGGTGTCGACACACATCCTCGAGGCGCTCCGCTCCCTCGATGCGGCCGGGGAACTCGACGCCTGGGTGGTGTCGTCGCTGCTCATCAACGACGAGATCTTCGGCTTCGCCCGGGTGGGCGAGGATCTCGTCTTCGACGGCGAGCGCTACCGTACCGAGCACCACCGTCCCGACTTCGTGAAGATCTTCCTCGACGGCGTGCCGCCCACGCGCACGGGCGCGTTCATCGAGCCGTACCTGCCCGACGACGTGCACGGCGATCACTTCCACGGCGACACGCTGCTCGATCCCGCAGAACTCACCGACTGGCTGCGCCGGGTCGCGGTGGCGGGGCTCTCCGCGAAGATCCACTGCACCGGCGACGCCTCGGTGCACGCCGTGCTGAATGCCGTCGAGGTCCTCCGCGGCGAGGGGTTCACCGACACCCGCTACCAGGTGGCCCACGGGCAGTTCGTGCACCCGGACGACATCGGCCGCTTCGCTCCGCTCGGCGTCTCCGCCGACATCTCCCCCTTCATCTGGGTGCCGGGCCCCATCGTCGAGGCGATCCGCGAGGTGCTGCCCCGCGAGCGCGCCGACCAGATGCAGCCGAACCGCTCCCTGCTCGACGCGGGTGCGATCGTCGCCGGCGGCTCGGACTGGCCCGTCTCCCCGTCTCCGAACGCCTGGGAGGGCATCCACGGGCTCGTCACCCGCGAGGATCCGAGCGGCCAGTACCCGGGCACGCTGTGGCCGGAGCAGGCGATCACGCTCCCCGAGGCGATCGCGGCGTTCACCATCGGCGGGGCCGAGGCGATGGGCCTGGCCGACGAGGTCGGATCACTGACCCCCGGGAAGTCCGCGGATTTTGTGCTGCTGGATCGCGATCCCTTCGACCAGCCCGCGAACCGACTCGTCGAGACGACCGTGACCGAGACCTGGTTCGCCGGGCGGCGCGTCTACTCCCGCGACTGACCCGATACGCTCGGGAGCCCCACCCAGCCGATCTCCAGAAAGGACCCGCAATGCACCAGCTCACCGTGCTCTACCCCGAACCCGTCGACCGCGCCGCCTTCGAGGCGCACTATCGCAGCGTTCACCTACCGCTCTGCGCGCAGCTGCCCGGGGTGCAGGACATCTCGTTTGCGATCGGGATCGCCGAGCCCGGCGCCGGGCCGTACTTCGCCGTGTTCCACGCGCGCTTCTTCGACGAGGCGGCCCTGGGCGCCGCCCTGAGCTCGCCGGAGGGCAAAGCGGTGCAGGCCGACGTCGCGAACTACGCGACTGGCGGTTCGACCGTGCTCACCTACGCGGTGGAGTCGCTAGCGGCAGAAAAGTAACGCAGCAGAAGTGTAGAGCGGCAGAAGTGTTGAGCGGCAGAAGAGCAGATCGGACGCCGACGCACTGAGTCGGCTGGCCGTTCAGACCCCGCTGGACCGCACAGACCCCGCAGACCGCACAGACCCCGCCGGACCGTTCAGTCCGCGAGCTCCGCGACGGCCACGCCGATCCGGCGCAGCACCGTGCGGTCGTGCTGCGAGCGCGCCCCGGGCACAATGCAGATCCGCTCGATCGCGCCCCCGCTGAAGCGGTAGCTCCGGTGCCGCTCGTGGAGCTCCCAGTCGACTGGCCCGCCGAAGTCGTACCCGGCGCTGATCCCGGTGAACGGTGCCATGCCCATGAGCATCGGAACGGCGTCGATCTCGGCGTCCACCACACCGTCGACCTCGAGTCGGAGCCGCCAGCGCAGCCCGTCGAGCTCGTCGACGCGGAGGATCAGCTCGTGCGGCCCGGGCCCGAGCGCGCTGCCGACCGCCCGATGCATGTCACCGTACGCGTTGTAGGCGAGCCGCGTCCGCCCGCCGTCGAGCGCCACGAGATAGCCGCCGCCCTGATCCCCGTGCGCAATGAGCACGCCGGCGGCGGACGCGCCGAGCTCGACGTCGATCTCCACGCGGAACGACTTCAGCACCGTGAGCTGCGCCGAGCGGAAGCGCTCGAGCGGCGGCCGGAACGGCACGAGGGTCACAGGTTCGGCCAGCGCGGCCTCCGAGTCGGGCCGAGTGCGGTGCAGCGATCCGTCGTCGTCGAGGGGCAGCACCGCGTTCCGCCACGCCTCATCGCGCCAGCGCTCCGCGAGCTCCGCGACCCGCTCGGGCTGCTCCGCCGCGAGGTCGCGCGTCTCGGTCGGGTCGGTCTCCAGGTGGTAGAGCTCCCACCGGCCCCCGGCGGCCCCCTCCTCCCGCGCGGGCGGCACGGGCGAGAGCGCCTTCCACGCGCCGTCCACGAGCGCCCGGCGACCAACGCACTCGAAGTACTGCGACGCGCGTCCGGGAGCGGCGGGATCGTCGAGCACCGTCCGCACGCTGCGGCCGTCGGGCTCCTGGGCGGGCCGGCCGTGGCGCTCCGCCAGCGGCGGCACGCCGGTGAGGTCGAGGATCGTCGGCGCGAGATCGGACACGAACACGAACTGATCGCGAAGCCCCCGCGTCCGCTCGGGCGCCGCGGGCCAGGAGATGACGAGCGGCGCGTGCACCCCGCCCTCGTATGTCGAGGACTTGAAGGAGCGGAACGGGGTGTTCGACACCCGCGCCCAGCCGGTCGGGTACTGGCTGAAGAGCCGCGGCCCGCCGATCTCCGCGGGGTCGCGCGGCACATCGCGGATCCAGCCCTCGGGCAGTTCGGCGTTGACGCCGAACTGCGCGAAGTAGCTCCGCGTGCCGCTCGGTCCGCCCTCGGCCGTGCCGCCGTTGTCGCTCGCGAGCACGATGATGGTGTTGTCGAGCTCGCCAAGCTGTTCGAGGTGCGCGGTGAGTCGCCCGAGGCTCTGATCCACCTCGTCGACGGCCGCCGCGTAGACCTCCATGTGCCGCGCGAAGAGCTCGCGGTCGTCGGCGCTCAGCGTCGACCACTCGGGGATCGCCTCAGCGTCGGCGAGCGACGGCTCGGGCAGGGTGGCGCCCTCCGGGATCACCCCCAGCTCGAGCTGCCGCGCGAAGCGGGCCTCGCGAAGCGTGTTCCAGCCGTCTTCGTAGCGGCCGCGATGCCGCTCGATGTCGACCGCCTTCGCCTGGATCGGCCCGTGCACGGAGGTGTGCGCGACATACAGAAAGAACGGCTTGCGCGCGTCGTTCACCCGGAGCTCGTCGATCATGGTGAGCGACTCGTCGATGAGCTCGTCGGTCAGGAAGTAGCCGTCGGGCACCTCCGGCCGGTCGACGACCGAGTTGTCTCGCACGAGGCGGTGCGGGTGGTGGAGCGAGGTGAAACCGTCCATGCTGCCGAAGTAGCGATCGAAGCCGCGCTGCAGCGGCCACGAGGATCGGTCGGCCGCGTCGTGGAGGCGCGACTCGAGCGTGAGGTGCCACTTGCCCACCATGAAGGTCGCGTACCCGCCCGCGCGGAGCGACTCAGCGAGTGTGGGGGCGTCTTCCGGCAGCTCGCACGTGTATCCCGGGTACCCGGGATCCGTGTGCGCGACGAAGCCGAACCCGGCGCGGTGCGGGTTGAGGCCGGTCATGAGCGCCGCCCGCGCCGGCGAGCACATGGGCGCGGTGCGGTAGTTGGTGAACGTCCAGCCGTCGCGGGCGAGGCGGTCGACGTGCGGGGTCGGGATCTCGCTCCCGAACGGCCCGAGGTCGCTGAAGCCGAGGTCGTCGACGAGCATGACGATGACGTTCGGTGCACCGTCCCGGGCCCGGGTGCGATCCGGCCACCAGGGCTCCGAGTCGGAGACGAACTCCGCGATCCTGCCGCCGAACCCCTCGGGAGCGCGCCGCTCCTCCGGACGCACCCCTAGCCCGCTTTCCGGATCAGTTCGAAGATCTCGGTGCGCAGCTCCGCGAATTCGGGCCGAGCCCGCGTCGTGAGCTGATCCCGGGGCCCGCCGAAGTCGATGTCGATGATACGGGTCACCCGTGCCGGGCGCTCCCCCAGCACGATGACCCGGTCCGAGAGGTACACGGCCTCATCGATGTCGTGGGTGACGATGACGATCGTCATGCCGAACTGCGCGCGGATCCGCAGGCACAGGTCCTCCAGTTCGAAGCGCGTCTGCGCATCGACGGAGGCGAACGGCTCATCCATGACGAGCACCTCGGGCCGATAGGCGATGGCGCGCGCGATGGCGACGCGCTGCTGCATGCCACCCGAGAGCTGCCACGGGTACTTCGATTCGGCCCCCGTGAGCCCCACGGCCTCGAGCGCGGAGCTGATCCGCTCCTCGCGCTCGGCGGCGGGCAGGCGGAGGTGGCGCAGCGGCAGCCGCACGTTCTTCTCCACCGTGAGCCACGGCATGAGCGATCGCGTGTACTCCTGGAACACGAGCGCCATCTCCTCCGGCGGGCCGTCGATGAGCGTGCCGTCGATCCGCGCGGATCCGGAGGTGATGCTCTGCAGGCCGGTGAGGCACTTCAGCAGCGTCGTCTTGCCGATGCCGGAGGGCCCGACGATGCAGGCGATCTCCGCGACCCGCACGTCGAAGGTGAGGTCGGCGATGACCGGCACGGCTCCGCGCTTCGTGTCGTAGCTCTTCGCGAGCCCGCTCACGCTGAGGCGGACGGGGGCGTCGGTGAGGTCGGTGAGCGTCATGACTGCTTCTCCTGCTGTTGTGAGGCGATGTACCAGCGCAGCACCCGGCGCCGGAAGAGTACGAAGAGTGCGGTGGTGGCGTAGCCGAGTACGCCGAGGGTGAGGATCCCGGCCCACATGTCGGTGATCGCGAACGACTGCTGCGCGAGCAGGGTCATGGATCCGAGGCCGGTCGACGACCCGAGCATCTCGCTCGCGATCATGACCACGAACGCGGTCATCAGACTCACCTGCATACCCGAGAGGATCCGCGGGCTCGCCGCGGGCAGCACGACGGAGACCAGGCGGTCCCAGCGGCTGAGCCGGTAGACCCGACCGACCATATCGAGCGTCGGCTCGGCGCCGCGGATGCCGTCCATCGTCGAGATCAGCACGGGGAAGAGCGCGGCGAGGGTGATCGAGAGGATGCGCGTCTCGTTGCCGAAGCCGATGAGCGAGACGAAGATCGGGACGAGCGCGACGGGCGGGATCGCCCGGAAGAAGTGCACCGTCGGCTCGACGAACCAGGCGAGGGGCCGGATGAGGCCGAGCGCCGCGCCGAGGAGCACCCCGATGGCACTCGCGAGCACAAAGGAGAGCAGCAGGTTGCCGACGGACAGACCGACGTTCGCCCAGAACATCGAGGTCTGCGCGAGCTGGACGAGCCGCTCCAGGATCCGCTGCAGCGGCGGGAAGAATGTGTTGGTCGAGTTCGTCGACGCGAGCCACCACACGGCCAGCAGCAGGATCGGCACGAGGATCTCGGCGCCGATCAGCAGACCGCGCGGGGTGCGCCCCCGGCGCTGTCGTCGGGCCGTCCGGGTCCGGGTCGGGATCGAGGAGGTGAGCGTCATCAGTGCGCCTGCTTTCGGTACTGCGGGTGCCAGTGGAGGAGGCGTCGCTCGCCCCACTGGCTGAGCCCCTGCACGAGGATGCCGAGGATGCCGAGGATCAGGACGTAGGCGAAGAGGTGGTCCTGATTCCCCGAGATCTGGCTCAGGAGCAGGCTCTGCCCGAGGCCCGGGCCTCCTCCGAGCAGCCCGGCGACCACCGCGACGATCAGCGCTGTCGGGGCCGCCACGCGGAGCGCGGTGCCGATGTAGGGCAGCGCGCTCGGCAGCACGATGCGGGCGAGGATCTCGGACTTGCGCATTCCGTAGGACTCCCCGGTCGCCCGCGCGACCGGATCCGTGTCGAACACTCCGGCCGACGCCTGCACCGCGATGGCCACGAAGCACCCGAAGAACACCAGGAAGATCCCCATGTTCGCGGTCGGTCCGAGCACCAGCACCACGATGGGCAGCACGACGATCGGCGGAATGGGCTTCAGGAACTCGAGCGGCACGCGGGTCGCGTGCATCGCGAGCGGCGAGACGCCGATGCCGACGCCGATGAGCACGCCGATGACGGCCGCGAGCACCAGGCCCACGAGCGCCATCGTCAGTGTGTCGCCCGTCGCCCGCCACATCTCGGGAGTGGCGGCCAACTGGAACACCGCGGTGAGGGCCTCACCGGCGGTGGGGAGCGGCGAGTCGGCGAGCGGTCCGGTCGTGGCGGCGAACTGCCAGAGGCCGAGCGCCGCCACGACGCCGAGGGCGCCGATGCCGGATTGCAGGAGCGGAGTGGAGCGCATGGTGCGGGATCAGCCCTCGAGGATGACGCCGGACAGGTCGACCGGCGCGGTGAGGAATCCGAGCGCCACCATCTTCTCGTTGGGGCGTTCGAGGTCGATCGGCAGCACCTCAGCGGGCCACACGGGAAGCTTCACCTCGTCGACCGTGAGGGTCGACTCGGTGGCGTCGAGCCCCGCCTGGATCGCCTCCTCCGGATGCTCCGTCGCGTACGCGTTCGACTTCACGATCGCGCGCTGGAAGGCGGCGATCGCCTCCGGCTTCGCCTCGATCGTGGAGGTACCGGCGGTCCACAGACCGGTCGCCCCCTCCTCGAAGAAGCCGACCGACGGTGCGGCGAGCTGCACGGCTCCCCCGTCGAGCGCCTCGGCGGTGAACGGGCTCACGAGCCCGGCCGCGTCGACCGTACCGTTCTGCAGCGCAGCCACCGCGGAGGTGAAATCGAGCACGACCCAGTTGACGCCGGTGGCGGGATCGATGCCGGCCTTCTCAAGCTCCCCGGCGATGACCACCTCGAGCTGCGCCTTCCGCGCCGGGATCGCCACCGTCTTGCCCTCGAGATCCTCGATGCTGGTGATGCCGCTCGACGCACTCGCGAAGAGTCCGGTGTCATCGAGGGTGGTGGGATCCTCGGCCTCCGCCGCGCCCGGCGCGAAGCCGTCGGCCGCGCCGATGACCTGGATCGGGACGCCCTGGCTGAGCGCGTTGAGGAGCGGGATGCTGGGCGAGTAGGCGATGTCGACCTGCCCGCTCTGCACCGCGGCGAGGCCGGCCGGCGGATTGGCGACGATCGAGGTCTCGATCTCGAGCCCCTCCTCCTCGAAGAAGCCCTGCTCGATGCCGGTGAGCAGGCTGCCGTCGGAGGTCAGGCCGATGGTGGCGACCTTCAGGGTGGTGACGCCGCCCTCGGCGCCGCCCTCCGCCGCCGAGTCGCCGGTGCCGCCGGACGAGCAGGCCGAGAGCGCGAGCGCGGCGGCCGGGAGCAGCGCGAGTGCGGCGAGCACACGATTGGACTTCTTCATGGGACGACTCCTTCGTCGGTGGCGAGCGATGCGTGCGGTTCGGGGTGCGGCCCCCTCGGGTGCCGCGATCCATTTGGATAATCACCAAGTGGTGACTAAAGAATAACCGCGCCTGCCGTTCCGCATGTAACAACGGGGTAACGATTAATCTCCAATTGGTGATTAAAAATCCGCGGGACCCCCGTCGCACCCCGGTCGTCCCTATGATCGAGAACGAACGAAGGGAGTCGCATGCCCAAGGTCGTCGACCACGACGAACGGCGCGCGCACATCGCCGAGGCCGTGACGAACATCATCATCCGCGACGGGTTCGACCGCGTCACGATGCGGGAGATCGCGGCCGAGGCCGGCTACGCCCACGGCGCGATCGCGCGTTACTTCCCGAACAAGCAGAGCCTGCTCACGACCGCGTTCCTCCACGTCTTCTCCAACTCGCACGAGCGCATCCTGGAGCGGGTGCAGGGGGTGCGCGGCCTGGAGGCCCTCGGCCGGATGTCGCGCGAACTGCTCCCCTTCACGGACGTCGGTCCGCAGCGCTCGCAGGTCGTGCTCTCGTTCTGGGATCGCGCCGCGCAGGATCCCGAGCTGTGGGAGATCCACCACGAGAACATCGTGCGCCGCCGCGACCTGATCCGCCGCTTCCTGCTCGAGGCGGAGGCCGACGGTGAACTCGCGCCCGGCCTCGACGTCGAGACCGCGGTGAACCAGGTCTCGGCCCAGAACGCCGGCTGGCAGATGATGGCGGTGCTCGTGCCCGAGGCGGCGACGAACGAGAGCCTGCAGGCCAGCATCGACACGATGATCTCGGACCTGCGCGCGTGACGGAGGAGCGGACGAGTTGCTGCGCCCCCGCGCGGGGCGAGGCTGCCGCTGGGTTCGGTGCGGTTGCGCCGGGTGCCGGTGCCAGCGACCGTGCCAGCGCCAGCGCCGGTGCCAGCGACCGCAACGCCGACCACCGCATCGCGCAGTGCACGATCCCGGCCGGCACGTTTCTGATGGGCGACGACTCGCGCGACGCCCACCCGGAGGACGGCGAGGGCCCGCGGCACGAGGTCACCGTGGGCGCATTCGAGATCGACGCCACCCCCGTCACGAACGCGCAGTTCGCCCGCTTCGTCGCGGCGACCGGCTTCCGCACGGACGCCGAGCGGTTCGGCGTCTCCGCCGTGTTCCACCTGCTCGTCGAGGCGCCGACCGACGACATCCTGGGTCCGACACCGGGTACTCCCTGGTGGATCGGGGTGCGGGGCGCGGACTGGCAACACCCGGGTGGACGCGCCGGCTCGCTCGACGGACTCGACGACCACCCCGCGGTGCACGTGAGCTGGAACGACGCAGCGGCCTACGCCGCGTGGGCGGGCCGGCGCCTGCCGACCGAGGCCGAGTGGGAGCGCGCGGCGCGCGGCGGGGTCGCCGGGGCCACCTTCCCGTGGGGCGACGCCCCGATCGATGGTTCGGATCGCGCCGACCGCGATCCCGCACTCGGACCCGACACGGGATCCCGCTGGCGGGCCAACGTCTGGCAGGGGGCATTCCCCGCGCACAACACCGTCGAGGACGGCTGGATCGGCACGGCTCCCGTGCACAGCTACTCCCCCAACGCGTTCGGACTGTGGCAGGCCGTCGGCAATGTGTGGGAGTGGTGCGCGGACTGGTTCGACCCGCACACCTACCGCGCGGGCCCGCGGGTCGATCCCGTCGGGCCCGCGCGCGGTGCGGGGCGGGTGCTCCGGGGCGGCAGTTACCTCTGCCACCCCTCGTACTGCAACCGCTATCGCAACTCCGCCCGGTCCCGGAACACCCCGGATTCCTCGATGGGAAACGCGGGGTTCCGGACCGTCAGCTAGTGCCGGGTGCTCAGCACTGAACGCTCAGCGCTCGGTGCTCACCGTTCCCCGGCGAGCACGAACTTCGCGCCGAGTTCGCCGATCAGGATCGAGGGCGCGTTCGTGTTGCCGGTGGTCACCCGCGGCATGATCGAGGCGTCGATCACCCGCAGGCCGTCGATCCCGTGCACCGCGAGGCGGGGCGACACGACCGCGAGCTCGTCGACGCCCATCTTGCAGGTGCCGACCTGGTGGTGGTAGGTCGCGAGGGTCTCGCGGACGTAGTCGACGAGATCCTCGCCGTCGCCGATCTCCGGGCCGGGGTAGATCTCCGTCGCGCCCCACTCGCCCGCGAGCGCCTCCTGGCGGCCGATGCGGCGGCACTGCTCGACCGAGGCGACGAGCGACGCGACGTCGTCCTCGTGCTCGAGCGCCTTGAGATCGATGAGCGTCGGATCCTCGGGATTCGGACCCGACAGCTTCAGCTCGCCGCGCGACTGCGGGGTCACGAGGCCGCCGAGCAGCGAGAAGCCGTCGCTCGAGCGCGGCTCGAGGTACTCGCCGTACATGGGCACCGAGAAGTGGATCGGCTGGGTGTCCGGGCGATCGAGCCCCTCGCGGCTCTCCCAGAAGTGGTGCGTCTGGGTGACGGACACCCAGGGCCGGGGCGGGCCGACGGGCTTCGACGTCTCGTAGATGACCGGGGCGAGGAGGTGGTCGTGCAGGTTCTTGCCGACGCCGGGGAGATCCACGAGCGGCTCGATGCCGACCTCGCGCAGCTCCTCGGACGGGCCGATCCCGGAGCGCAGCAGCACCCGGGGCGAATCGAGCGCGCCGGCCGCGAGGATGACCTCGTCGGCGAAGAGCTCACGCGTCTCGCCGCCCTGGGCGAAGCGGACGCCGATGACCCGGGGCGCCTCGTCCGAGCCCTCCGCCCGATCCGCGAAGATGAGCTCGTGCACCCAGCATCCGACCTCGACCGTGACCCGATCCCGCACCGGCTTGAGGTACGTCATGTAGGTGTTGAGCCGCTTGCCGTCGCGCACGGTGATCTGCTGCTGCGAGACGCCGTCGAGCGAGGCGCCGTTGTAGTCGGGGTTGTACGGCAGACCCTCCTGCACCGCGGCGTCGATGATCGACTGCTGGATCGGGTCGAGCTCGTACTCGTTGGTGACGTCGAGCAGGCCGTCCCGGCCGCGATAGGCGGGATCGCCCTCGCCGTGGAAGTTCTCGATCGCCTTGTAGACCGGGAGCACGTCGTCCCAGGCCCAGCCGTCGTTGCCGAGCGAGGCCCAGTGGTCGAAGTCGACGGGCGAGCAGCGCACCCAGATCGTGGCGTTCAACGAGTGGGATCCGCCGAGCACCTTGCCGCGGGGCAGGTGGATGCGGTGGCCGTTCGCACCGGGCTGCGGGATCGTGCGGTAGTCCCAATCGTCCGGGCTGTGCCACAGTTCGGGCATCCGCGCCAGATCGTGGATCGCGGGGTTGGTGTCCTCGCCACCCGCCTCGATCACCGTGACCTGCACTCCGGCGTCGGCCAACCGGCGCGCCACCACCGAGCCCGCCGATCCGGCGCCCACGACGATGACGCTCTTCGGAACCGCGGTCTGCTCAGTCTGATCCGACATCAAGATCTCCTCTCGGCGCGCGGCCTCCTTGCCGCGCTGTGTGCTTCGAGCGTCCCACGTCCGCACGCGCGGCGTCGAGGCACGACCGGAGGTCTTCACCCGGAAACAATCGACGTGCCGCGAGAGACAAGACGCGCGCGCCTCGGGGCCGCGGTGCGGGTTCGTCTACACTAGAGAAAAAACCACCATCGACGTTTCGAGGATGCGCCCATGCCGAAGATCATCGACCACGACGAGCGACGACAGGACATCGTCGATGTCACCTGGAAACTCATCGTCGAGGGTGGGATCGAGGCCGCCACGATGCGCGAGATCGCCGCGCGGGCCGGCTTCGCGAACGGCGCGCTGAAGCACTACTTCTCGGGCAAGGACGCGATCATCAAGGGCGCGTACGAGCGCTCGCTGCACGGACTCGGCGAGCGCCTCGAGGCGCACGTGGCCGACGCCCGGGGCATCGAGGCGCTCGAGAAGTCGATCCGCTTCACCCTGCCGGTGCAGCAGGAGGACGCGACCGCGGCGCGGGTGCTGCTGTCGTTCTGGGAGCGCTGCGTGTTCAGCCCGGATCTCGACCACGACTACGACGAGCACCTCGAGAACTGGACCGCGGGTTACCTGCGGTACCTGCGGGAAGGTCGCGAGGACGGCGACGTGGTGAACCCCACCTCCGACGAGCAGCTCGCGAACGAGATCATCACGATGATCCTCGGCGCCACCGTGACGCGGGTGGTGAGCCCCGCGTACTTCCACGAGTCGATGCTCGAGGCCCAGGTGACCGACTACATCGCCCGGCTCCGCCGCGCCGACTGCCGCTAGCCGGCTGCTGACCGCCTCGGCGCGCGGAAGGCGAGCAGACGGGCGGGGGTGCCCACCATCATCTGCGTCATCGCCTCCGGCCCCACCCCGAAGTCGGCCAGCGTCGGCAGGAAGTGATCGACGAGGTAGCCGTAGCCGTGCCCGCCGTACGCGCGCAGCTGCACGCGCTGGCACACGTCCCCGCCGAGCACGAGCTGCGATCCCCAGCCGTCGGCGACGAGCTCGGCGAAGCCGCGCGCGACACTGCGGTCGGTGAACGGGAACAGCGTGCCCCACGGGCTGCCCGTCGTGCCGAGGAAGTCGGCCTCGACCGTCGCGCCGCGCGCGAGCAGCCGGCGTGCGAGCGGCAGATCCTCGGCGATCGTGCCGGCGTGCCCGAAGATCACCGACCGTGGATCCGCTCCCTCCTCCTCGAGCACATCGAGCACTCGCAACCGCTCCTCCCCCATGCCGCCCTGATGCAGCGTGATGGGTGCTCCCGTGAGCGCGGACGCTCGGGCCGCCGCGCGGAGGCTCCGGATCTCTTCGGCGTGCACCGGAGCCCCCTCGGCACCCACCTCGCCGATGATCCCGGCGCGGATGGGGCCGCGGAGGGCACCGCCGTCGACGCCCTCCACGAGATCGCGCACGATGGTCGCGGTGAGCTCCTCGATCTCGAGCGAGGCGAACTCCGCCGGGTGCAGGTCGCGCTGATACCAGCCCGCCCCCATGATCACGTGGAGTCCGACCGCACGGCTGAGCGCCGCGAGCGCCCGCGGGTCGCGGCCGATGCCCGGGGTGGTGACCTCGACGACGGTGCCCCCGCCCTGCTGGGCGAACACGGCGATCTCATCGCGCATCAGCTCGGGGTCGTTCAGCAGGTCGTTGTCGGAGCTCACGGCACCGCGCCGCACCGCGGCGAGCGTGTCGAGGGAAAGCGGCGCTTCGGCCGCCTCCGCCCACTCGCCCGCTCGGGGGCCCGCCGAGTGCACCGGGCGACGGATGTCGAGAAACAGGTGCTCGTGCATGAGCGTGGCGCCCAGCTGCTCGGGTCGCACCGGGCCGAGCACGGTCTGCGCGAGCCCGCTCCGGTCCGGGATCTCCACCCCGTCCAGGGACGTCCTCGCTGATCGTCGGGTCAGGTGCACGGCTCCGCCCGCCCGAGCATCCGCGCCGCGTTGCCGACGGCGACGCCGTGCAGGAGGCGCTCCGACGCACCCAGACGTCGGAGGTGCGGCAGGAACTGCTCCGAGATGAACTCCCACCCGTTGCCGCCCCAGGCCGTCAGGCGGTGCTTCACCCGAATCCCGGCGCTCACCAGCAGGCGATTCCCGGCACCGAGTTCGGCGCCGCGCAGGATCGCCAGCGCCACCTCGTGGTCCGACACCCGCGTGCGCACGGTTGGGATCCGCCCGAGGTCGTCGAAGCACACGGCGGTGCCGCGCTCCAGCAGCGCGTCGATCGGGAACCGGGCCACCCGCGTCAGGATCACCCGCTCGCGGCGGAGCCCGGCGGAGTCGACCACGGCCAGCAGGCGGTCGGTGTCGGCGAGTGTCGGTGCGGCCGCGAGCACCAACGCCACGCCACCCGCCCGCGCGGCGGAGGCGGCGCCCGCGAGGCGATCCCGCGCTGCCGCGTCGTCGGGATCGAGCGGACCGACCCGGCCGACCACCCCGGCGGGGGCGTCCGAGTGGCGCAGTTCGGTGAGGATCCGCGTGTGCAGAGTGTCGGCATCGGGCACGGTTTCTGTGAATCCTTCCAGCCCGACGGTGCCGCGCACGATCGCGACGCCCGACGCCCGGCTGAGCCCGACAAGCGCCGCGGTTCGCGCCTCGGGCTCAGCCGGGACCGCCCACTCCGCGAGCGCGACGACGCCGGCGCGGCCGACGTCGGAGAGCCGCCGCAGCCCCGGCTCCGCGTCGCTCGCCACGAGAGTCCGATCGTCGCGGTTCAGCGCCCCCATCTGCAGGCGGCCGAGCCGCGCCATCGAGACGGGTGCCCGCTCGAAGGCCGCGTCGGTCGCGGCGCCGCCGCGGTTGCGCGGGATCGGACCGGGAGCACGCAGGACGGTCTCGGCCGCGAGGAGGACGTCGAGCGTCTCCCCCGCGACCGCGCCGGTGACGGTGTGCAGCATCGTCGGACTCGGCCCCGGATCAGATCGCGGTCGCGACGAGCACGCGCGGGCTGCCCGGCAGCGCCACGAGCCGATCACTCTGCCACCCGGTCTCCGCGAGCCAGGACTCGACCTGATCGACGGGGTACACGACCGTGCCGTCGATGTTGAAGTACTCCCCCGCGTGCAGGGCGTCAATCGCCCGCTGCGTGGGCTCCGCGTCGAGGAAGAAGTCGAGCAGCAGCAGAGTGGCGCCGGGTGCCGCCGCGTCGCGCGCGGCGCGGAGGATCGCGCGGTTCTGCGCCTCGTCGAAGCGGTGCAGCACGTGGGTGAGGAGCACCAGGTCGTGATCGCCCCCGGGAGTTGCCGATTCCGTGTCGGCCTCCTCCACCGTGATCCGATCCTCGACCCCGGCCGCGCGCGCCGCCTCGGCGATCGACTCCGTGAAGCCCGGCGCGTAGACGTAGCGAGTGGTGAGCCGGTCGTTCTGCGCCATCGCCGCGAGCGAGAAGCCCGCCGCGAGCCCGCCGAAGTCGAGCGCGGAGCGGTAGGCGGAGAAGTCGAACGCGCGACCGAACTGCTCCGCGTGCAGGGCGTTGTAGGTCATGACACCGTCGAGGAAGTCCGCCCAGCCGGCCTCGTCGAGGTCGAGCGTCCCGGCCTCGTCGGTGTCGACGGTGCGCCCGTAGCCGAGCCACTGCGGGTAGCTGATGTCGCCGAGGAACGCGAGGAACGGGGTGAGATCGACGTCGCCGGACCCGGCGAGATACGCGGCCGAGTCTTCGACGAGCGCGTACCGGCCGTTCTCGCGATCCAGGAGCCCCAGCGCGTTCATGGCGTCGGCGAGTGTGCGGACCTGGCGCTCCGCGCGGCTGGTCGCCGCGGCGAGCTCCGCGGCCGTGCGCGGGCCGTCCGCGAGTGCGGTGAACAGGCCGATGCGGCTCGCGGACTGGAGCTGCTTCGCCCCCATGAATCCGATGGCGATGTCGACGATGCGTTCGGGGGTTGCGGTCATGGCGTGCGTCCTCAGGGTCGAGCCGTCCGGGCGTCGCGGGACGGCGGTGTCGATGGAGACGGGACCGAGACGCGGTCGCCGTCACGGGAAACTCTACAAGCGTAGACAAATAAAGTCCAGCGTGAGAAGGTAGCACCACCCCGCACGATGAAAGGACCCTCGCATGCCCCTCTCCGTCCAATACCACCGCGCCCCGGCACCCGCGCGCACGGCACCCCCGATCGTGCTCCTGCACGGCTTCGGCTCCAGCGCCGACGAGGAATTCCTCAGCACGGGCTGGGGAGCGTCGCTCGCCGCCGCGGGCCGCGACATCATCGCGATCGACCTCCCGGGCCACGGTCGGAGCCCGGCGATCGAGACCGCCGAGGACGCCCGCACCTCGGCGGTCGTGCGTGCGATCCTCGAGGCGGTCGATCGGGTCATCCCCGAGCACGCGAGGGCGGGCACGACCGACGGCATGGGCGACGGCACGGCCGACGACACCACCCAGTTCGACGTCATCGCCTACTCGCTCGGCGCGCGTCTCGCGTGGGAGCTCCCGGCGGCCTCCGCGCGCGTCCGCCGCCTCGTCCTGGGCGGCCTGAGCCCCGTCGAACCCTTCGGCGCCATCGACCTCGATCACCTCGCCGCCGTGCTCGACGGCGCGACGCCGCACACCCCGCTCGTCGGCATGATGGCGGGCATGATCTCCGCGCCGGGTCGCGACACTGACTCGCTCGCGCGCCTCATCGGCGGTCTCGCCGCGGAGCCGTTCCGTCCCACCGAGGGCGGGCCGTCGATCCCGACCCTCTTCGTCGCGGGGCTCGGCGACGGCATGACCACGGGCGTGGAGGACCTCGCCGCGGCCATGCCGCGCGGATCCGTCACCCGAGTGCCCGGCGACCACCGGGGCGCCCTGGACAGCGTCGAGTTCCGCATCGCCGCGATCGAGTTCCTCGCGGACTGATCCGCCGCGAGCACACGGCGGGCCAGCCTGCCTAGGTCAGCAGCTGCCCGCCGTCGACGGCGAGGCTCACACCGGTAATGTGCCGCGCCCCGGCGCCGGCGAGGAACACCACCGCGTGGGCGATGTCGTCGACCTCGGCCAGGTCGCCCAGCGGGATCCGACTCGACCAGGCCGTGCGTGCGTCGGAACCCTCGGGCAGGCCTGCCTGCAGCATCGGCGTGAGGACCGGACCCGGGGCGACGGCGTTCACCCTGATCCCGTGCTGCGCGAGTTCGATGGCCGCCCAGCGGGTGATCGAATCCACCGCCGCCTTGCTCGACTCGTAGGCCCCCATGCCCGGGGTCGGCTGGCGTCCACCGATGGAGGAGAGATTCACGATGGTCCCGCCGCCGTTCCCGAGTGCGATCCGGTGTCGGGCGAAGGCCTGGGTGACGGCGAACGTACCGACCACGTTGACGTCGAGGATCGAACGGTACGCAGACGCGTCGAGGTCGACGACCGCGCCGTGCACCGAGAGGATCCCGGCGTTGTTCACCAGCACGTCGACACCCCCGTCCGCCGCGAGCGCATCGAACGCCGTCGCGACCGCGGTCTCGTCGGTGATGTCGAGCGCGAGCGCGCGAGCCGTGCTCCCGAGGCCCGCGGCGGCGGCCTGGGCAGCGGTGCCGTCACGATCGGCGAGCACCACACGGTCGCCCGCGGCGACGAACGCTCGCGCGATGCCGAGGCCGATGCCGCCGGCGCCGCCGGTGATGAGGATGGTGCGGGGTGCAGTCATGACAGCTCCTGTGCGTCGAGCGTTCAGCGGGTGCCGGATACGCGATTCATTGATATTATACGTACGTAGAAAATAAAAGTCATCCCACCCGCGTCCCCTCGTGGGTGACCGTCGCAGAGGAGCCTTCGTGAGCCACGCCGATCCCCACCCCGCACCCGTTCCCACTCAACGCCTCGGCCCCGGGGGCCCGGAGGCGCCGGTGTTCGCCCTCGGGTCCTGGAACATCTGGGACCGGATGTCGCGGGAGCAGCGCGCGGAGCTCATGCAGGGCGCGGTGGACGCGGGAGCCGGATTCTTCGACGTCGCTTACTACAACATGGGACCGCACGCCGAGGCGTCCCGGACGGATCTCCTGTTCGGCGAGACCGTGCGGGAGCTCGGACTGCCGCGGACCGCCTATCAACTCTGCGGCAAGCTGTGGCTCTGGGAGTACCCCGAGACGGGCTTCGCCGAGCAGATGCGCGTCTCGCTCGATCGACTCGGGGAGAGCGGCGGCTCGTTCGACACGGTTGTCGTCGGCGATTTCATGGGCGAGCTCGACGTCGCCCGTGTGGTGCACGACGTACAGCGGCAGATCGAGGCGGGAGCCTTCGCGAGCTGGGGGGTGAACAACTGGCCCGCCTCCGCCCTGCAGCGTGCGCTCGACGTGGCCGCCGCCGAGGGACTCACCCCTCCGAGCTTCGCCCAGCTGAAGTACGGCCTCGTGCGGCGCAGCATGGCCGAGGGGTCGTACTACGGCCGCTGGTTCCGCGACGGCACCCTCGCCCTGCAGGCCTCGGACGTGTTCGAGGGCGGCATGCTCGTGGGAGAGCTCGCGCCGTCGCGCAAGATCGGGGCCGACGTCGGCGGGATCCGCGAGCGCATCGTCGCGGCGGTGCCGCGGGTGCACGAGGTCGCCGCGGAGCTCGGCGCCACCCCCGCGCAGCTCGGGATCGCCTTCTGCCTCGCGAACCCCGCGACCGCGAACGTGCTGTTCGGGGCATCCAGCGCGGCGCAGCTCATCGACAACCTCGGCGCGCTCGAGGTGCTCGAGCGCGTGGGTGCGGAGCGTCTCCGCGCGTGCACGGCCGAGTTCTGGCTCGACCGCGACGTGCGCGCGGACGGGGTGTGGGCGCCCGAGCTGTAGCGCCCAGAGGGCTATGCGAGTTCCGGGTGGCCCGTGCGATCAGGGGCCGCACCGGCCCGCTCGTAGACCACCCGGCCGTCGAGCACCGTCGCGTCGATCTCGACCCCGGGCAGTTCCGCAGCGCCGACCGCAAACGGATCGAGCTCCAGCACGACGAGATCGGCGACCTTGCCCACCTCGACCGTCCCCTTCCAGGCGTCCGCACGATCCTGCGCAGCGGGCAGCGCGGTGTAGGCGCGCAGGAGGCCGAGCATCCGCGTCGCGCACGCCGCGGCATCGCTCGACCCGCCCGAGGCCACGATGCGGGCCTCCGCGTCCGCGATCCCGCGCCGCCAGTCGAATCCGAGCACCGGCGCGTCCGACGACAGCACGAGCACCCCGGCGTCGAGCGCATCGCTGTAGCGCCACGCATCCGCCGCGGTGTCCGCCCCCATGACACCGGCGAGCCAGTCGGAGGTGTGCGCCGCGATCCCGGACTGCGCGTTCAGCCACATCCCCTGCGCGCGCAGCTCGGCGATCTGCGCGGCGGTCGCGAGGTCGCCGTGAATGATGGTGTGGGCGAGCTCGGCGGCCGTGCGAGCACCGGGCTCGGCCGCCGCGTCGGCAATCGTGTCGATCGCGAGCTGAATCGTGCGGTCGCCGGTGGCGTGCACCCCGACCTGCAGTCCAGCCGCGTGCGCGGCGCGAATCATCGCGGCGAGGTCGGCGGCCTTGCGCTCGAGCGTCTCGCCCTCGACGAGCAGGTCCCCGTGGGTCCCGTCGTCGTACGGGCGGCTCGTCCAGGCCTGGCGCGAGAGCGGGATGAGGTCGCCGAAGATCTTGATGCCGGGCACCTGCAGCCACTCGGGGTGCGACTCGGGCGGCGCGGCGACGTGGCTCCGGATCCCCGCGAGTACGGTCGCCACGTCGCTCGGTCCGTCGAGCACCCCGTAGAGCGCGAGGGCCGTGACCCGCTGCAGCAGCGCCCCCTCGGCGGCGAGCTCCCGGTACACGTCGAGCACTTCACTGTGGAAGCAGCCGGTCTCACCCGCATCCTCGCCCGGCCCGAGGCCCGGCTCGGTGTAGCTCGTGATCCCCGCCTCGATGAGCAGACGACCGGCGCGGAGGATGGCCGCGCGCCGCTCCGCGCGCGTCGAGACGAGCGCCCCGGGCGCCGGGGCGCCCTCGGACCCGCCTCCGAAGAACGTGTGGGGCCAGCGTGCCCCGAGCCACGCGGCATGCAGGTGCGAGTCATTGATCCCGGGCAGCACCGCTCGACCGTCGAGCTCGACGACCCGGGTCGGCGGCCCGATCCAGCGCGAGACCTCGGCGTCGGAGCCGACGGCGACGATTCGATTCCCGCTGACCGCGACCGCTTCGGCCCGCGTGCCAGCGGCGTCGAGCACGCGGACGACGCCGTTGCGCAGCACCAGATCGGCGGGGACGGGAGTGGGGACGGGGTCGGTTGCGGGCATGGTGCTCCTCCGGCAGCGGGATCGGCGACGGCCGTTTCCCTTTTCAGTCAACGTATGTAGAATAAAACCACAAGACCGGCCCGCGAGCAACGACGCCGTGCCGGAAGCCACTGGAATGGAGCAGTCGATGACGATCCCCACATCCACCCGCGCGGCGGTGCTGACCCGGCACGGCGAACCGCTGGAGCTGCAGGAGCTGCCGCTCCCCCGCGAGCTCGAACCCGGAGCCGTGCTCGTGCGCATCACCTGCGCGACCCTGTGCGGCACCGACATCGAGATCTGGTCGGGCCGGATGACGTTCCCCGGCATGCTGCCGATGGTGCTCGGGCACGAGATGGTGGGCGAGGTGATCGCGGTGGGTGCCGGCGCCACGGGCGGCGGCGGTCCCGTCGACGCGCTCGGGGAGCCGATCCGCGTGGGCGATCGCCTCGGCTGGTCGGAGTCGGTGTGCGGGGCGTGCTACGGCTGCACGGTGCTCCGCCAGCCGGTCGCCTGCGCGAACCGCGGGTACGGGTTCCTGCAGCGCTCCGACGTGCCGCCCTACGCCACCGCGGGGCTCGCGGAGGTCGCCTACGTCACCCCCGGCGCGCAGAAGCTCCGCCTGCCGGACGACGTGCCCGACACCTGGGCCTCGGCCGCGGGGTGCGCCGCGAAGACGGTGCTGCGGGCCTTCGACCGCGCGGGCGGAGTTCGCCCTGGATCGACCGTCGTCGTGCAGGGATCGGGCGCGCTCGGCCTCTTCGCCACCGCCGTCGCGAGCATCTCCGGCGCGGCCCGGGTCATCACCGTGGGCGCCCCCGCTTCGCGACTCACCCTCGCCGGTCGCTTCGGCGCGACCGACACGATCGACATCGCCGGCGGCTCGGAGGCGACGATCGCCCGAGTGCACGAGCTCACCGGTGGCCGCGGCGCCGACCTCGTGCTCGACTTCGCCGGGGCCCCGAGTGTCGGGCCCGAAGCGATCGCGATGGCGGCGCAGCGCGGCACCGTCACAATCGTCGGCTCGACGGGCCCGACCAGCGATCCGATCCCCCTCTCGGCGATCATGGGCAAGGAACTCACGGTCGTCGGATCCCTCAACGGCGACGTGTCCGACTACGCCCGCTCGATCGAGTTCTTCCGCAGCTTCGCGGCGCGCTTCCCCTGGGACGACCTCTTCTCGGCGCCCTGCGGCCTCGAGGAGGCCGGTGCGCGCATCGCGACCATGCATCGACTCGGCGAGGTCAAGGCCGTCATCGATCCCCGACTCACCGCCTCGAAGGAGTCCGCATGAGCACCGTCCCCGTGCCGCGCCGCCGCATCGGCCAGAGCGAGCTGGAGGCGTCAGTCTTCGCCCTCGGCTCCTGGCACATCTACGACCGCATGCACTTCGAAGACGCGGTCGAGCTCGTCCGCATGGCCGTCGACCGGGGCATCACGCTCTTCGACGTCGGCGTCTACGGCGTCCCGGGCGGGCCGCCCGCCTTCACCGACGTGCTGTTCTCGGCCATCGTGCGGGCGGCGGGGCTGTCGCGCGACGACTTCCTGCTGTCGGAGAAGCTCTGGCTGGAGGGGTGGGATCCGCGTGCCGGGTTCCGGCCGCAGCTCGAGCGCGCGCTCATCCGCGTCGGCACCGAGCACGCGGACCTCGTGATCCTCGGCGACCTGCGGCGCGACGACGTTGCGCTGCGCGACCTCGTCCAGGATCTCGGCGCACTGCGGGAGGCGGGGCTGATCCGCGCCTGGGGGGTCAACAACTGGTCGGCCGCGAACGTGCGGGCCCTGCTCGACCTGGCCGCCGAGGACGGCCTCCCCGGGCCCGACATCGCCCAGCTCAAGTACAACGTGTCCCGCCGGTCGATCCCGGACGGCGAGCCCTTCGCCGAGCTCTGGCGCCGCGGCCTCTCCATGCAGGCCTCCGACGTGCTCGAGGGCGGCTATCTCGCCGGCAAGCAGCGCACGGAGCGCGAGGTCGGACGGGATCCCGGGGGGATCCGGCAGCGGATCATCGACGACGTCCCCGCGTTCGTCGCACTCGCGGCGGAGCTCGAGGCCAGCCCGGCCCAGCTCGCGATCGCCTTCTCGCTGACGCACCCGGCCACCGCCAACACACTGTTCGGGGCATCGAGCGTGGCGCAGCTCGAGGCCAACCTCGCGAGCCTCGAGCTGCTCGAGCGGGTCGGCGCCGACACCATCCGCGACCGCGTCGCGCCGTTCTGGGCGGACCGCGGCCTCGTCGACCCGGAAGGACCCTGACGTGCTCGAGCACCGACGCACCCCCGTGCCCTTCGACCCCGAGATGCTGCCGGCGCTCGAGGCCGCGGCATCCCAGCCGCCGCTGACGGCCGACGTGCTCGCTTCGCTGCGGTCGACGGCGGTGGGAACGCCGTCGGGACCCCCCGCCCCCGCGTTCCCCGACGGTGCCTCATGGGCCGCGACCGCCGGAGTCTCCGCCACCGAGCTCCGGATCCCGGGCCCGGCGGGCGCCCCCGACCTCGAGGTGACCGTGTTCGCCCCGCTCGACCCGGGGCCTGCGCCACTGCCGGTCCTCGTCAACTTCCACGGCGGCGGCATGATCGTCGGCCACCGCTCGTGGGAGCACGGCCGCGTCGTCGACCTGGTCGTGCGGCACCGGGTCATCGGCGTGAACGTCGAGTACCGACTCGCCCCGGAGGATCCGTATCCCGCGGGCGTCGAGGACACCTACGCGGCGACGGTCTGGGCGGCCGCGCACGCCGCGGAGCTCGGCGGCGATCCTGCCCGGCTCATCGTGATGGGCGGGAGCGCGGGCGGCGGATTCGCCGCGGCCGTCGCGCTCATGGCGCGGGATCGCGGCGGCCCTCGGATCGCGGGGCAGCTGCTGCTGTGCCCGATGATCGACAACACCAACACGACGGTCTCCTCGTGGCAGTACGACGGGATCGGGACCTGGCAGCGCGAGGCGAACCTGCTCGCGTGGCGCTCGGTGCTCGGGGACGCACTCGCCCTGTCGCCCGATGCCCCGGCGTACGCGGCGCCGAGCCGCGCGACGGATCTCGCGGGTCTCCCGCCGGCGTTCCTCGAGGTCGGTTCCGCCGAGGCCTTCCGCGATGAGGACGTGGACTACGCGCGCCGCATCTGGGCCGTCGGCGGCGAGGCCGAGTTGCACGTGTGGTCGGGCGGCTGCCACGGCTTCGACATGGTCGCGCCCGAGAGCGAGCTGACGAGGGCGGCGCTCGCGAGCCGGGATTCCTGGCTCACCCGGATCCTGCGCCGCCCGGGTGCTGAGGAGGTCGGGCGATGAGCGGGTCGAACCCGGCCCAGCCGTACCGGGCCGCCGAGCCGCCGTCCCGACCCCGGCCCGTACCGTACGACCCGCAGCTGGTCGTGGGCCTCGACGCGTTCGTCGCACTCGTCGAGGGGATCCCGCTCCGTCGGCACACGATCCTCGAGAACCGGGCGCACTTCGCGGGCCTCACACCCCCGATGTCGGCGCAGGTCTCGGGCCGCGCCGTGACGTGGGAGGAGCGGATCGTGCCGGGCCCGCCCGGCGCTCCCGACATCGCGGTCACGATCGTGCGACCGGCCCCGGGGGCGAGCACCGCACGTCGGCCCGCGCTCCGGCCCGGCGTGCTCGGCATCCACGGCGGAGGCTACGTACTCGGCACCCGGCACTTCGCGACGGCCGAGCTGATCGACCTCGCCGAGCGCCACGGCACCGTGGGCGTCGCGGTCGAGTACCGCCTGGCCCCGGAGCACCCCGCCCCCGCGGCCGCCGAGGACTGCTACGCAGTGCTGCGCTGGATGGCGGCGCACGGCGCGGAGCACGGCATCGATCCCGAGCGGCTGGTGGTGTCGGGTGCCTCGGCCGGCGGCGGGCTCGCGGCCGCCGTCGCACTGATGGCGCGGGATCGCGGCGGCCCGGCGCTCGTGGGCCAGCTCGTCAACACCCCCATGATCGACGACCGCAACCGCACCGTGTCGAGCTGGCAGTACGACGGACTCGGCGCCTGGGATCGCAACAACAACGACACCGGGTGGGACGCGGCCCTCGGCGGCGAGCGCGGCACGGACGCGGTGCACCCGTACCACGCGCCCGCGCGGGCGACCGATCTGTCGGGGCTTCCGCCGGCGTTCCTCGAGGTCGGCTCCGCCGAGATCTTCCGCGACGAGACGATCGACTTCGCCTCGCGCATCTGGGCGGCGGGCGGGGAGGCCGAGCTGCACGTCTGGTCGGGCGGTTACCACGGCTTCAGCGGATTCTCCCCCGACGCCGTCGTGTCGCGCGCCGCCATCGAGGCCCGCGAGAGCTGGTGGCGCAGGATCCTGACCCGATGAGCCGGGGCGCGCGCGGGCGCCCGATGGGCATGCTCCGCATCACGCTCGTGCTGGGGGCGCTCGAGGCGTTCGGCCCGCTGTCGATGGATCTCTACCTGCCGCAGCTGCCGCAGCTCGCGCGCACGCTCGGCACGTCCGACGCGCTCGCGCAGGCCACGATGTCGGTGTGCATGATCGGGCTCGGGCTCGGCCAGCTCATCGCCGGCCCGCTCTCCGATCGCTACGGCCGCAAGCGGCCGCTCGTGACCGGGGTGGTGCTGTTCGCGGTCCTGTCCGCGGTATGCGCGGTCGCGCCGACGATCGAGGTGCTGCTCGTCGCACGCTTTCTGCAGGGGCTCGCGGGGTCGGCCGGGGTGGTCATCAGCATGGCCGTCGCGCGGGATCTGTTCCACGGGGTCGCACTGTCGCGGATGCTCTCGCTGCTCGCGCTCGTGACCTCGCTCACGCCGATCATCGCGCCCGTCATCGGCGGGCAGCTCGCGCGAGTCATGGACTGGCGCGGGATCTTCCTGGTGCTCGCCGGAGTGGGCGCCGTACTGGTGGCGGTCGCCCAGGTCGGGCTTCGCGAGACGCTCACCGAGGGGCGGCACTCGGGCGGCGTGCTCCGCACGACGCGCGGGCACCTCGCGGAGATCCTGCGCGACCCGCTCTTCGTGGCGCTGATGGCGGCGGCGTGCCTGGGCGGGGTGGCGTTCTTCTCCTACCTCTCGATGTCGAGCTTCGTGCTGCAGGGCGAGTTCGGGCTGTCCCCCCAGCTCTTCAGCGTCGTGTTCGCGGTCAACGCGCTGGCGCAGCTCGGCGGCGCGCAGCTCAGCCGCCTGTGGGTGCCCCGCCTCGGCACCCTGCGGATGTACCTGACCGGGCAGGTCGCGGGCGCGGCTGCGGCGATCGCGCTGCTGGTGGCGACGCTCGCCGGGGCACCGAGCACGGTGGTGATCGTGCTCCTCGCCCTGTACCTCGGAGCGGCGGGGCTCGGCGGGCCGAACGGGACGACGCTCGCCCTCGGCGGGCACGGGTCGCGCGCGGGCACGGCTTCGGCGCTGCTCGGCATGGCCATGTTCACGGCCGGGGCGGTGGCGGCACCGCTCGTGTCGGCGACGGCGGGCACCTCGGCCGCCACCATGGCGTGCAGCATTGCGGTCGGCGCCGTCGTGGCCGCGGGCATCGGGATCCTCGCCGTGCGGAAGCGCGCCGCCTGAGCGCGGGATCGCCGCCTGATCCAGCTGTGCTCGAATCGTCAATCGGGCTTCATCGCAGGACAAGTTTCCCCGGCCGCGCGCCCATAGTGTGGAGGGGACCCATTCGGACTCGAAGCGGAGGACCCATGCTTACCTACGACAGCCTGCTCGCTGCCATCACGCCGACCAGCGGAGAGACGCGGGAGGTGTTCGATCCCGCAACCGGTGCGCTCATCGGCACCGCCCCCCTCGAGGACGTGGCCGCGCTCGAGGTCGCACTCGACCAGGCCACGGCCGCGCAGCCGGCATGGGCGGCGCTCAGCGACGACGAGCGCAAGGCGTATCTGCACCGCGCGGCCGACGCGATCGACGCCTCCGCCGAGGCGCTCGCCGAGCTCCTGTCGCGCGAGCAGGGCAAGCCGCTGAACGGCCCGAACGCACGCTTCGAGGTGGGCGGCTCGTCCGTGTGGACCCGCTCCGCGGCCGACACCCCCCTCCCCGTCGAGGTGCTCGTCGACGACGAGTCCGGCTACGCGGAGATGCACTACCGACCGCTCGGCGTGGTCGGGGCGATCTCGCCCTGGAACTGGCCGATGATGATCTCGATCTGGCAGATCGCGCCGTCGCTGCGCATGGGCAACACCGTCGTGATCAAGCCCGCCGAGACGACCACCCTCTCGGTGCTCGCGCTCGTGACGGTGATGAACCAGGTGCTCCCCGAGGGGGTCCTCAACATCGTCTCCGGGCCCGGCAGCACCGTCGGCGACGCGCTCACCCGCAGCCCGAAGGTCGGCAAGATCATGTTCACCGGCTCCACGCCGGTGGGCAAGCGCATCATCGAGGCATCGGCCAACAACGTCACCCGTCTCACTCTCGAGCTCGGCGGCAACGACGCCGGGATCGTGCTGCCCGACGTCGATCCGGCGGCGATCGCGGAAGGCCTGTTCTGGGGTGCCTTCATCAACACCGGGCAGACCTGCGCCGCCCTCAAGCGCCTGTACGTCCACGACTCCGTCTACGACGCGGTCGTCGAGCACCTCGCCGAGTTCGCGAAGAACGTGCCGATGGGCGTGGGCCTCGACGAGCAGAACGTGCTCGGCCCGCTGCAGAATCGCGCGCAGTACGAGCTGGTCGACCGGCTCGTCGAGTCGGCGAAGGCCTCGGGTGCGCGCGTCGTGCTCGGCGGCAACCCGGATCACGAGGCCGTGGGCAACTTCTACCCCACGACGCTCATCGCGGACATCGACGCCCACAACGACCTGGTGCTCGAGGAGCAGTTCGGCCCGGCGCTGCCGATCATCCGCTACAGCGACATCGACGATGTGATCCGCCTGGCCAACGAGCTCGAGGTCGGGCTCGGGGCGTCCGTGTGGTCGTCGGATCGCGCGAAGGCGCTGGAGATCGTGCCGCGTCTGCAGGCGGGCACCGTGTGGATCAACTCGCACGGCGGGCTGCACCCGATGATCCCGTTCGGCGGCGCGAAGCAGTCGGGCTACGGGCGCGAGTTCGGCGTCGAGGGCCTGAAGGCGGTGGCCGAGCCGCAGGTGGTCAGCGGCTAGGCGCTGGGGGTCGGGGCGAGCGGATACGTTCCGCCCGAGAGGACACGATGCACACCATTGCTTCCGTGTCCGTTCGGGCGGAGCGTATCCGCTCAGCCGCGCAGTCAGCGTTGCTCTCGGCGTCGGAGCGTCCTCCACAGGCCGACGCGATGGTGTGGTTCAGCAGCTTCTCTCCACCCCTCATCGCTCCGGGGCCCGGGGATACGGTCGGACGGCGAGACTGGGATCGTGCAATCGAGACCTGTCCTTCCCCCGACGAACACCGTGTTTTCGCAGGGGCCAGGGGGCTTCGACCTTGCGCTGCGGTCGGCAGCGCAACTCCGAGACGCGGGCTGGTCCGCGCGGGCACTCGCAACCGCCGTGGAGCACGGGAAACTCGTTCGAGTCCATCGCGGCCTCTACGTGAGCGCCACCGAATGGAGCACCCTCAGCCCCAACGACCGACTCGTGGCGCGGGCCCGAGCGGTGAATCGCGCGGCCACCCGCGAGCCGCTTTTCACGCACACCTCCGCCGCCGCACTACTTGGACTTCCCCTCTTCGATGTGACAACCGACTCCACTCATGTCGCAAGTCCGGTGAACGGCCCCGGGCGTTCCAGCGGGGGTCTCATCAGGCATCGCTTCGACGTCCAGCCGGAAGACATCACATTCCGGCACCACCTCCGGTGCACGACCCCCGACCGCACCGTATTCGACCTCGCGCGATCAGCTCGGGCAGAAGCCGGTCTGAGCTGCGCCGATGCTGTGCTGCGAGCGCAATTCCGCACTCACCGCTCGATCGACCGGACCGGGATCGATGCCTGGCGAGCACAGATGCGCGAGCGAGTCAGCGAGTCCGCAGGCACCCGTGGCTTGCACACCCTGCGACGTGTGGTCGACCTCGCCGATCCGCGCGCCGACTCGGTTCTCGAGAGCATCAGCCGACTGCAGTTTCTGAGGCTGGGCTTCAACGTCGACATCCAGGTCCCGGTGCCTTCGCCGAGCGGCGGCCACTACTTCGTCGATTTCGAGCTCCTGGGTATCGGAGTACTCGGCGAGTGCGACGGGAGGAGCAAGTATCGGAGCCCGCTCCTTCGCAACGGTGAGAGCGCCGAGGAGGTCGTGTATCGGGAAAAGCGGCGTCATGACTGGATCTGCGGGACCACCGGGAAACGAATGATCCGTTGGGGGTTCGCAGAAGCCACCACCCCAACTCGAATGGCTCGCATGCTGACCGCCTACGGAATTGCCATCCCAGGCGGGCCCAGCCGCTGACTATGCTGACCCTATGACTCCGACGTCCGACGACGTGCTCGCCTACCAGTCCCGCCTCGACCCCGAGGCCCTCCCGATCTGCGAGCGGCTGCTCGGGATCATCGAAGCGGCGCTGCCGGACGCCGAGAACAAGGTGTGGCACGCGCACCCAGTATGGTTCTTCGACGGCAACCCCGTGGTCGGGTACGACCGGCTCACAGCATCCGTGCGGCTACTGTTCTGGAGCGGGCAGTCCTTCGCCGAACCGGGTCTGGCCGCGGAGGGCAGTTTCCGCGCCGCCGAGATCCGGTACACGGACCCCGAGCAGATCGACCCCGAGCAGGTGCGCCGCTGGCTCGCCGAGGCGCGCAGCGTGCAGTGGAACTACCGCGACATCCGGAAGAACCGCGGACTCGTGCCACTCGTCGGGGTCACCGACGAGGCCCCGTAGGGCTGAGACTCGGGCCGAGGCTCAGGCCCGAACTGAGGCTCAGGCTCGGTCTGGGACTCCGCCCCCGCGCGACGCGACTACCAGCGCGGCTTGCGCGGTCCGCGGTCGTCCCGGCCGCCGCGGTTGTCGCCGCGGAAATCCCCGCGGTCGTCGCGGCCGCCCCGGGAATCGCGTCCGCCGCGATCGTCGCGCCCGCCCTGGTACCCGCCACGATCGTCGCGGTTCCAGCGCCCCTGGCCCGATCCCGAGTTGCCGCGGTCGTTGGAGCCGCGATCATTCGACCCGCGGTCGTTCGAGCCCCAGCGATCGCCGCCGCGGCCACCGCCGCGAGCGTCACGATCACCGCGGTAGCCCCCGCGGTCACCGCCGCGGTACCCGCCGCCATCGCGATCTCCGCGGTACCCGCCATCACGCTCGCCGCGGTACCCGCCACGATCGCCGCCGCCACGCCGGTCGGAGCCGCGATCCCCGCGGGGCTCCCAGCTCTTGCCGCCGCGCGATCCGCCCGTGTCCGGGCGCAGCTCGATGAGCTTGCCGCTGATGCGGGTCTGCTCGAGCGCCGAGAGCGCAGAGGGCGACAGGTTCGCCGGCAGCTCGACGAGCGAGAAATCGTCGCGCACCTGGATCCGACCGAAGTCGTCGCGGGTGAGCCCGCCCTCGTTCGCGATCGCCCCGATGATCTGCCCGGGCTGCACCTTCTGGCGCCGACCGACCTCGATCCGGTACATCTGCAGGTCGGTGCGACGCTCTCCGCGGGGTGCGCGCTCGGGGCGATCATCGCGTCCACCGCGGTCGTTGTCCTCGAGGAACCGGGCGGCCTGCGCGCGGTCGCGCTCGAACTTGCGGTCATCCGACTCGTCGAGCAACAGGGGCGTGTTGCCCTGGGCCACCACCGCGAGCGCGGCGGCGACGTCGGCCTCCGGCACGTTGTGGTGGCGCACGTAGTGGTCGATGATGTCGCGGAAGCGATCGATCCGCGCGGTCTCGTCGAGCGCCGCGGTGATCTCGTCGTCGAAGCGGGAGAGCCGGGTCGCGTTGACCTCCTCGACGCCGGGGAGCGGCATCTGCGTGAGCGGCTGCTTCGTCGCCTTCTCGATCGACTTCAGCATGCGGCGCTCGCGCGGGGTGACGAAGCTGATCGCGTCGCCGGTGCGCCCTGCTCGGCCGGTGCGGCCGATGCGGTGCACGTACGACTCGGTGTCGATCGGCAGGTCGTAGTTGATGACGTGGCTGATGCGCTCGACGTCGAGGCCGCGCGCGGCGACGTCCGTGGCGACGAGGATGTCGAGCTTGCCGTCCTTCAGCGCCTGCACGGTGCGCTCGCGCTGCGCCTGCTGCACATCGCCGCTGATCGCGGCCGCGGAGTACCCGCGTGCGCGCAGCTTCTCCGCGACCTGCTCGGTGTCGTTGCGCGTGCGGGTGAAGACGATGAGCCCGTCGAAGTCCTCGACCTCGAGGATGCGGGTGAGCGCGTCCACCTTCTGTGTGTAGGACACGACGATGTAGCGCTGCGTGATCGTCGAGCTCGTCTGGGTCTTGCCCTGGATCTTGATCTCGTTCGGATCGTTCAGGTACTGCTGCGAGATGCGGCGGATCTGCGCCGGCATCGTCGCGGAGAAGAGGGCGACCTGCTTCTCCTCCGGGGTGTCGGCGAGGATCGTCTCGACGTCCTCGGCGAAGCCCATCTTGAGCATCTCGTCGGCCTCGTCGAGCACCAGGTACTTGATCTGGCTGAGGTCGAGCGAGCCGCGCTTCATGTGGTCCATGATGCGACCGGGGGTACCGACCACGATGTCCACGCCGCGGCGCAGCGCGGAGAGCTGCTGCCCGTACGCCTGCCCGCCGTAGACCGGCAGCAGGTGCACCTCGGGCAGGTGCGCGGCGTAGCTCTCGAACGCCTCGCAGACCTGGAGCGCGAGCTCGCGGGTGGGGGCCAGCACGAGGGCCTGAGGCGACCCCGAGCCGGGCTGGAGGCGCGACAGGATCGGCAGCGCGAACGCCGCGGTCTTGCCGGTGCCGGTCTGCGCGAGGCCGACGACGTCGCGCCCCTCGAGCAGGGTCGGGATCGTGGCTTCCTGAATAGCGGAGGGCGTCTCGTAGCCGAGCCCCTTCACGGCGCGAAGAATCGGCTCACTCAGGCCTAGGTCGTCGAATGTGGTGCGCTCACCCTCGGATTCGATGGGAGCTGCGGTCTCGCCGGCCTCGGTGGGCTCGGCGTTCTCAGAAGAGGTCATTAGTGTATTCTACCTCACCGGCCTCCCCCGTCAGTCGCGGAGCGAGAGCCACGCGGCGCGGCGCTCGGCCTGCCGAATCGGGTCCGCAACCGGCGACGCCGCGAGCAGCCGTCGGCTGTAGGCGTGCTCCGGATCGCGCGTCACCTGCTCCCCGTCGCCGACCTCGACAAGCCTGCCCCGGTACATCACCGCCACGCGGTGGCAGATCCGGCGCACGACCCCGAGATCGTGCGAGACGAAGAGGTACGAGACCCCGGTGTCGCGCTGCAGTTCGATGAGCAGGTCGAGCACCGTCGACTGCGTCGTCAGGTCGAGCGCGCTCACGGGCTCGTCGCAGATGATCAGGCGTGGCTTGCGGACCAGCGCTCGTGCGATCGCGATGCGCTGCCGCTGCCCGCCCGAGAACTCGCTCGGGTACCGGTCGATCACCGAGCCGGGCAGATTCACGCGCTCGAGCATCTCCCCCACGATGCGCCTCGCCTCGGCCCGGCCCGTTCCGGTGGTACTGAGCGGTTCCGCGAGGATGTCCCCGATCGTCATCATCGGGTTCAGCGAGCCGTAGGGATCCTGGAACACGACCTGGATATCGGCCGCAAGTGCACGGCGGGCACGGCCGGAGAGCCGTGTGATGTCGCGCCCGTCGAACGTGATGCGACCGCTCGCCACGGGCACCAGCCCGAGGATGGCCTTGCCGAGGGTCGACTTGCCCGATCCCGACTCCCCGACGAGGCCGACGCACTCGCCGTCGCCGACCTCCAGCGAGACCTCGTGGAGCACGCGGTGCGGCGCACGGCGTGCCCCGTACTCGACGACGACGTCTTCGGCCTGCAGCAGCGGGGTGTGCGCGCTCATGCGTGTACCTCCTGGGCATCGAGTTCGCTGCGGCTCTCGGCGCCGTCGAGCGAGGCGGCGATGAGCTCGCGGGTGTAGGGGTGTTCGGCGTGGGCGAAGATCGGTGCGACGTCGTCGATCTCGACGATGGATCCCGACCGCATCACCACCACCCGATCGCAGAGGTCGGCGACGACGCCGAAGTTGTGGGTGACGATGACGAGCGCCATGCCGTCCTCCCGCTGCAGTTCCCGCAGCAGCTCGAGCACCTCCGCCTGCACGGTCACGTCGAGGGCTGTCGTCGGTTCGTCGGCGACGAGCACCGAGGGACGACCCGCTATCGCGCCGGCGATGAGCACGCGCTGCGCCATACCGCCGGAGAGTTCGTGCGGATACGACCGCATGGTCCGCGCGGGATCGGCGATCCCCACCCGCTCCAGCATCTCGAGTGCGCGCGTGCGCGCCTCGGCCTTCCGCATGCCGTGCACGGCGCGCAGCGGCTCGATGAGCTGATACCCGATCGTGTAGGAGGGGTCGAGGTTCGTCATCGGTTCCTGCGGGATGTACCCGATCTCGTGCCCGAGGAGCCGGGCGCGATCCGCCCGCGACAGCCGGGTGACGTCCTCGCCGCCGATCCAGATCGCGTCCGCGGTCGAGGTGCCGGATCGCGGCAGCAGATCGAGCATCGAGAACACCGTCTGCGACTTGCCGGATCCCGACTCGCCCACGATCCCGAGCACCTCGCCCGGGGCGACGTCGAGGGTGATCCCGTGCACCACCTCCACCTCGCCGTCCGCCGTCTCGTAGGTGACCCGCAGGTTCTCCAATCGGACCGCGGAGTCGACGGCGGCGACCGAGATCGACCCGGTGGTGGTGGTGGTGGCCCCGATCGGGCCGGGAGCGGCGCCTGCGGCGGCGTGGGCCGCGGCGATCCGGCGCTTCTCGCGCCGCGACAGGGTCACGGTCTTCACGCTGATGACGTCGGCGAGCGTCGACCCGAGCACCGCCAGCGCGGCGATCGTGATGCCGAGCGCGAGCGACGGCCACAGGAGCAGCAGCGGATCGGTGCGCATCACGCGGAAGCCCTCGTTCATCGCGGCGCCCCACCCGGGGGTGGTCCCGCCGCCGATGCCGAGGAACTGCAGTCCGGCCTGCATCCCCATCGCCATTCCCGCGGTGAGCGCGGTCTGGATCACGATCGGTGCGATCACCGTGCGGATCACGTGGCGCCCCATGATCCGGGCGTTCGTCAGTCCGGCGACGCGCGCCGCGTCGATGTACGCCTCGTTCCGCACCGACAGCACGGTCGAGCGGGTGAGCCGGAAGTACCCGGGGGCCATGAACACGCCGACCGTGATCATGAGCAGGGTGAACTCGTTGCGGGTGCTCGCGGCGACGATGAGCAGGATGATCATGCCGGGCACCGCCTGGAGCGCGTCGCTGATCCAGGTGCCGATGCGATCCACCGCGCCCCCGGTGTACCCGGCGGCGAGCCCCGAGGGCACCCCGAGCACCACCGCGGTCGCGATCGCGACGAGCGCTCCCCAGAGGGTGATCTGCGTACCCCAGATGAGACGGCTCAGCACGTCGCGGCCGCTCGTGTCGCCCCCGAGCGGGTGCTCGGGGCTCGGCAGCGCGCGGGTCAGCGACAGATCGACGGCGTTCGGGTCCATCGGCGACAGCCACGGCGCGAGCACCGCGATCAGCACGATGAGCACGAGCAGCGCACTCGAGATGGCCCCGGCCGGGCGGCGCAGGAACCGGGCGAGCGTGGAGCGCCGCGTTGAGGAGCGAGGGTCGACGGCACCGGCCACGGAACCGGTGACGGAGTCGGTGATCGGAGCGGTCATTGCACACGAGCCTTCGGATTGATCCAGCCGAGCAGGATGTCGAGCAGGAAGTTCACGATGACGACGAACACCACGGTGATCACCGTGATCCCGAGCAGCATCGGGATGTCGCCGTTCTGCGAGGAGCCCTGCGTCAGGGCGCCGATGCCGGGGAGGGCGAAGATCTGCTCGACGACGATCGCCCCGGACAGCAGCCCCACGAACATGAGCGCGAGCACCGTGAGCGAGGCCGGTGCGGCGTTGCGCAGCAGGTGCGCGACGATGCGCCACGGCGGCAGGCCCCGGCTGCGGAGCGTGCGCACGTAGTCCTGCCGGTCGGCCTGGATGATCGCGTTGCGCAGCTGCTCGGCGATCATCACGATCGCACCGAGCGCCAGGGCGATCGCGGGCAGCGTGATCGACTGGATCCAGCCCCCGACGGACTGCGCGGGCGGCGTGTAGCCCACCGCGGGGAACCACTTGAGCTGCACCGCGAAGAGCATGACGAGCACCAGCGCGACCCAGAACCCGGGGAGCGCGAACAGGATCACGGCCCCCGCTTTCACGAGGCGGTCGATCCAGGTGTTCGGCCGCAGCCCGGCGAGCACCCCGAGCACCCCGCCGAGCACGGCGGAGAGCAGGATGGCGACCGTCACCACCGACAGGGTCACCGGGAGCTTGGTGGCGATCTGCGCGGAAACGGGCTGGAAGTTGCGCCAGGACTCGCCGAAGTCGCCCTGCAGGAGCCGCAGGATCCACTCCCCGTACTGCACGAGCACGGGTCGGTCGGTGCCGATCTTCTGCGCGAGGGCCGCCTGGGCCTCCGGCGTCGCCGCGCTGCCGAGGAGCCCGAGGGTGGGATCCGGGATCGCCGCGTGCGCGAGGAAGAACGTGCCGGTCGCGACCGCGAAGAGCAGGATCACCCCCGAGAGGAGCCGCTTGAGTGTGAAGCTGAGCATCAGGTCTCCTGGTTGAGCTGGGACAGACGGGGAGGTGGGGCCGCGGGTGCGACCCCACCCTGAGGAGCTAGCCCGCGAGGTTGATGTGGCGCAGCGTCGGGAACATCATCCCGATCACCGGCGTCACCGTGAACTCGGCCGTCGACACGTAGGAGTTGTTCGACTGGTACCAGACGTCGAACCACGCCTCATTCGTGATCATCTCGTTGAGGGTCTCGATCTCCTGGGTCTGGGCGTCGCCGGGATCGGCCGCGAAGACCTTGTCGGTCTGCGCCTGGATCTCGGGGAAGCTGTCGAGGCCGGTCGTCGGGTTGTACCACTGGGGCTTCGCAATCTGCCGCTCCACCGTGGCGACCGCGTTGCCGTCCATCGAGATCACCCCGACGAACATCGGATAGGTCGGCGCGTTGGCCATGTAGTCCATGAACTGGTACTCGTCCCAGGTGACGGTGATCCCGAGCTCGTCGAAGACCTGCTCGACCGAGGCCTGGTAGGGCTGGAAGGGCGGCGCCATCGGCATCTTCACCGCGAAGCCGTCGGGGTAGCCGGCGTCGGCCAGCATCTGCTTCGCCGTCTCGATGTCCGGAGCGAAGAGGTCGTTCAGCTCGGGCAGGTTTCCGGTCGTGTCGGCCGGGAACACCTGGTTCGTCGCGGCCCCGTTGTCCTGGCCGATCGCCTGGAGCATCTCGGGCCCGTTGAAGGCGTGATTCAGGGCCTGGCGCACCCGCACGTCGCCGAGGGGCGTGCCCATCTCCGTGGCGCCGGCCCGATCGGTGAACTGCAACCCGACCCAGGCGGCGAGCCCGGAGCTCACGTTCCATCCCGAGTCGGCGGCCATGTCGATCGCCGTCTGGTCGCCGTAGATGACGTTGAACTGGCCGCCCTCCATGCCGTTGAGCATGGCGGTGGGGTCGCTGAGCGGCGAGACCACGAGCGGGTCGAAGGGGAACGCCGCCGCGTCCCAGTGGTCGGCGACCTTGTCGAAGTGGTACTCCGCACCCGGCACCGTGGCGTCGCCCAGGGTGTAGGGCCCGGAGCCGACCGGTGCGGTCGCGAGGCTGCCATCGGCGATCGCGGCCGGGGCCATCATGTAGCTCCGTCCGAGGCCCATGAAGTAGAGGATCGTGTCGTCGCGCTCGGTGAGGTGGATCGCGATCGTGTCCTCGTCGACGGCCTCGAAGCTCTCGACCTTCTGGTAGGCCTCCTGTGAGCGGACACCGGCCTTGAGGTAGTCGAGGCTCTGCACGGCGGCCGCGGCGTCGAAGGCCTCACCGTTCGAGAAGACCGCGTCGGTGCGGAGATCCATCGTGATCGTGGTGAAGTCGTCGGAGACCTCCCACGCGGTGGCGAGCGCGGGCTGGGGCACACCGTCGCCGTCGACCACAACGAGCGGGTCGTAGACCGCCGACAGGTAGGGGCCGTCGAAGCCGATGTCGGCGAGCGCGGGATCCCACGACGTGACGTCGAGGAAGTTGCCGATGTTGAGGGGGACGTTGCCCTCGGGTGCGTCGCCGCCCCCGGCGGACCCGCCGGCCGAGCAGGCGGTGAGGGCGAGAGCCGCGGCGGCGACCGCCGCGAGCCCCGTCAGAGTGTGCTTCATCATGTGGTGTTCTCCCGGTCTTCGGACCTGTTGATTGGGTGACGCTTCGTTGCTGATCCACGCGCATTCCGGGCGGAACGCGTGCGTTCCCCGGAGTGAGGTTGGACGCCACATCGGTGTGCCGTCGGTTTCATTCTACGCACGTTGACAAAAAAAACAAGTCGAATTCGGCGCCGGGAATTGACGCGATTGGGCCTGGCGCGCGGCCCCCGGAATCGTATACGATCTGAGCACGACCGCAGGAACTTGGAGGCCACGTGCTCGATCAGACGACCATTGAATCCATCGCCGACGAACTGGTGCAGGCGGACCTCGACCGCGCCGTGCTGCCCAAGCTCACCGCGAGATACCCCGGCATGGTGATCGAGGACTCGTACGCCATCCAGAAGGTCTGGTCCGATCGCCGGATCGCCGCGGGCGCCCGCCTGGTCGGCCACAAGATCGGGCTGACCTCGAAGGTCATGCAGCTCGCGACGGGCATCTCCGAGCCCGACTACGGCGTGATCCACGACGACATGGTCTACGAGTCGGGCTCGGTGCTCGAGTTCGACCGCTACTCCAACGTGCGCATCGAGGTCGAGCTGGCGTTTGTGCTCGCGAAGCCCCTCACCGGCCCGAACGTGACGATCTTCGACGTGCTCGACGCGACGGCCTACGTCGTGCCGGCACTGGAGATCCTGAACTCCCACCTCGAGCTCGAGGGGCGCACGATCGTGGACACGATCAGCGACAACGCCGCCATGGGCGCGATGGTCGTCGGCGGGCGGCCGGTGAAGGTCGACGAGACGGACCTCACTTGGGCCTCGGCGCTGCTCTACCGCAACGAGACCATCGAGGACTCGGGAGTCGCCGGTGCGATCCTCGGCCACCCCGCCCTCGGCGTCGTGTGGCTCGCGAACAAGCTCGCCCAGCACGGCCAGACGCTGGAGGCGGGCGAGATCATCCTCGCGGGCTCGTTCACGAAGCCGATGTGGGTGCAGCGCGGCGACACCGTGCACGCGGACTACAACGGGCTGGGGTCGGTGACATGCCGATTCGTCTAGACCTGCCCCCCACGCTCCGCGAGCGCCTCGACACCGCGGACCGCCCGCTGATCGGCCTGTGGGCGTGCGCCGGCAGCCCGATCACCGCGGAGATCGTCGCGGGCAGCGGCTGCGACTGGGTGCTGCTCGACGCCGAGCACTCCCCCAACGGCCTCGAATCGGTGCTGGCGCAGCTCTACGCGATGTCGGCGTATCCCGTCGCTCCGCTCGTGCGTCCGCCGTCCGGCGACACCGTGACCATCAAGCAGTTCCTCGACCTCGGCGCGCAGAACCTGCTCATCCCGATGGTGGACTCGGCCGCGCAGGCCGCGGAGATCGTGCGGGCGGTGCGCTACCCCGACGGCGCGGGCGGCGGCGCTCGCGGGGTCGGATCGGCGCTCGCCCGCTCCGCCCGCTGGAATCGGGTCGAGGGCTACCTCGGCCGCGCCGGGGGGACGATCAGCCTGACCGTGCAGATCGAGTCCGCGGCCGCGGTCGCCGAGGTCGAGGAGATCCTCGCGGTCGACGGCGTCGACGCGATCTTCGTGGGCCCCTCGGACCTCGCGGCGTCCATGGGATACCTGGGTCAGCAGAGCCACCCCGAGGTCGTGGCGGGCGTGCTGCGCGCGATCCGCGCGGCGACCGATGCGGGGAAGCCCGTCGGGGTGAACGCGTTCGTGGCGGCCGACGCGGATCGCTACATCGACGCCGGTGCGAGCTTCGTCGCCGTGGGCGCGGATGTCGCGATCCTCGCCCGTCAGACCGAGGCGCTCGTCGATCGCTTCGCGGCGCGGGCGGCGGGCCAGGATCCCGCAGCGGGTGCGGCTGCTGCCGCATCCGGATCCACCCCTCGAGCGAGCTACTAGAGCTCCCCAGATCGTGGCGGGGTCACTCGTGAGGGGTTGCGAGCGCAAAACACTCCACCAGAGTGACCCCGCAACCCTGCAGCGAGGTCGGGATCAGCGCGGTCGGGATCAGCGCGGCCGCTCGCATCGCACTTCTCAAATTCCATCAAATCGTATACGATAAGAAATACAACGACCGGCGAGGGAGCTATGACGTACGGAATCGACACCCCAGGCAAGATCATCGCGGTGCACCTCAACTACCCGTCGCGCATGCAGCAGCGCGGACGTACCCCGGCGCAGCCGTCCTACTTCTTCAAGCCGGCGTCGTCGCTCGCCCCGACGGGCGGCACCATCGAGCGCCCCGCCGGCACCGAACTGCTCGCCTTCGAGGGTGAGATCGCCCTCGTCATCGGCACCCCCGCGCGCCACGTCTCCCCCGAGGACGGCTGGTCCCACGTCGCGCAGGTGACCGCGGCGAACGACTTCGGCGTCTACGATCTCCGCGCCGCCGACAAGGGATCCAACGTCCGCAACAAGGGCGGTGACGGATTCACGCCGATCGGCCCCGCCGCGATCCCGACCGAGGGCCTGGGCGAGGGCGACTGGCGCGTCCGCACCTGGGTCAACGGCCAGCTGGTGCAGGACGACACGAGCGACACGCTCGCGTTCCCGTTCGGCCGGCTCGTCGCCGACCTGTCGCAGCACATGACCCTCGAGACCGGCGACGTGATCCTCACCGGCACCCCGGCGGGCTCCTCGGTCGTACTCCCCGGCGACGTCGTCGAGGTCGAGGTCGACGCGCCGCAGGCACCCGGCGCCCCGACCACGGGCCGCCTCGTCACGACGGTGACGCAGGGCACCGTGCCGTTCGGCGACTTCGGCACGAAGCCGAAGACCGACGACCTGCAGCGCATCGAGGCCTGGGGCAGCGAGCAGGAGCACGCCGAGGCCGTGGCGGCGGGTCGCGCCAGTCGCTTAGAGGAGAACGCAGCGCGTTCGACTGCGACTGGCGGTGACGCCACCGCGTCAGTGCCGCTCGACGGCCTCGCCGAAGCGAGCGCTGACCCCGCAGCAGCCTCGCCGCTCACCCCAGAGATCCGCGCCCAGCTCGACGGGGTCGCGGTCGCCACCGTCTCCGCGGCGCTGCGCAAGCGCGGCTACGTCGACATCTTCATCGACGGCGTGCACCCGAACCACGACGGCGACACGATCCTCGGCACCGCGAAGACCCTCCGCTTCATCCCGTTCCGCCCGGACCTCTTCAAGGAGTACGCGGGCGGCTTCAACGCCCAGAAGCGGGCCTTCGACACCGTGAACGCGGGTGAGGTGCTCGTCGTCGAGGCGCGCGGGATCCCCTCCACCGGCACCGTCGGCGACGTGCTGGCCCTCCGCGCCCAGGTGCGCGGAGCCGCCGGGATCGTCACCGACGGCGGCGTGCGCGATTTCGCGGCGGTCGAGGAGTTTTCGATCCCGGTGTTCTCGCAGGGCGCGCACCCGAGTGTGCTCGGCCGCCGCCACGTGCCGTGGGAGACCGACGTCACGATCGCCTGCGGCGGCGCCGCGGTGCAGCCGGGCGACATCATCATGGGCGACCGCGACGGGGTGATCGTGATCCCGCCGTTCCTGCTCGCGGAGGTCGCGGCAGAGGCGGCCGCCCAGGAGCGGGCCGACGCCTGGGTCGCCGCGCAGGTCGCGAACGGCGCGGCCGTTGACGGACTCTTCCCCATGAACGCCGAGTGGCGCGCGCGCTACGAGGCCGAGACCGCGGGCGGGCAGGCCTGACCATGAGCGTCGAGTCCAAGTCGGAGCAGGCGTACCGCCTGATCCGCGGCCGCATCGACGACGGGCAGTACGTGCCCGGGTACCGCCTCGTGCTCGCGCCGATCGCGAACGAGCTCGGCATGTCAGTCGTACCGGTGCGCGAGGCGATCCGGCGCCTGGAGGCCGAGCAGCTCGTCACCTTCGAGCGCAACGTCGGCGCCCAGGTCGCTCTCATCAAGGAGACCGAGTACCTGCACACCATGCAGACGCTCGCGCTCGTCGAGGGCGCCGCGACGGCACTCGCCGCCCCCGATATCTCCGAGGATCAGATCCGGCGGGCGCGCGCGGTCAACCAGACCATGCGCGAGACCCTCGACGCGTTCGATCCGCAGCGCTTCACTGCCCTCAACCTCGAGTTCCACAGCGTGCTCTTCGAGAGCTGCCCGAATCCGCACATCCTCGATCTCGTCCACCGCGGCTGGAATCGCATGAAGGTCCTCCGCAATTCCTCGTTCAGCTTCGTCCCGGGGCGTGCGCAGGAGTCGGTCGACGAGCACGAGCGGATCCTCGATCTCATCGAGCGCCGCGCGCCGGTCGCCGAGATCGAGTCCGTTGCCCGCGCGCACCGCACCGCGACGCTCGATGCGGTGCTCGCCTACTCCGACGAGCACCGGCACGGCGACGCGCACCAGCACGGCGAGGCGCACCGCAGCACCGCCGCCTGACCCCGCTCGAACCCCCGCCCACAGCCCCCCCGAACACTTCGCACCACCACTCACACCACAGGGAGAGAATCATGACGCACGAGAAGCCTGCCGGCCTGCCCGACAAGATCCAGCTCTTCATCGACGGCGCGTTCGTCGACGCCCAGGACGGCGCCGAGTTCGACGTCATCGAGCCCGTTTCGAACGAGGTCTACATCACGGCCGCCTCGGCCGGCAAGGCCGACGTCGACCTCGCCGTCGCCGCCGCGAAGCGCGCCTTCGACGAGGGCCCCTGGCCGAAGATGCTCCCGCGCGAACGCTCACGGATCCTGCACAAGGTCGCCGACATCGTCGAGTCCCGCGATGAGCAGCTCGCACTGATCGAGAGCTGGGACTCGGGCCTGCCGATCACCCAGGCCAAGGGCCAGGCGCGCCGCGCGGCCGAGAACTTCCGCTTCTTCGCCGATCTCATCGTCGCCGAGCACGACAACGTCACGAAGGTGCCGGGTCGTCAGATCAACTACGTGAACCGCAAGCCCAAGGGCGTCGCCGGCCTCATCACACCGTGGAACGTGCCGTTCATGCAGGAGTCCTGGAAGCTCGCCCCGGCGATCGCGACCGGCAACACCGTCGTGCTGAAGCCCGCGAGCTACACCCCGCTCTCGGCGGCCCTGTGGCCCGAGATCTTCCGCGAGGCCGGCGTGCCCGACGGCGTCTTCAACCTGATCCTCGGCTCCGGCGGCGTCGCGGGTGACGCGCTCGTGAAGCACCCGGACGTGCCGCTCATCTCGTTCACCGGCGACAGCTCGACCGGCGCGATGATCTCGACGAACGCCGCCCCCTTCCTCAAGGGCCTGTCGCTCGAGCTCGGCGGCAAGAGCCCATCGGTCGTCTTCGCCGATGCCGACCTCGAGGAGGCGCTCGACGCCACCGTGTTCAGCGTCTTCAGCCTGAACGGTGAGCGCTGCACCGCGGGCAGCCGCGTGCTCGTCGAGCGGTCGATCTACGACGACTTCGTGCAGCGGTACGCCGAGCGCGCGAAGAACATCGTGATCGGACTCCCCTCCGATCCCGCGACCGAGGTCGGCGCGCTCGTGCACCCGAGCCACTTCGAGAAGGTCATGAGCTACGTCGAGATCGGCAAGGGCGAGGGACGCCTGGTCGCCGGCGGCGGCCGCCCCGAGGGCTTCCCCGAGGGCAACTACGTCGCCCCGACCGTGTTCGCCGATGTCGCCCCCGATGCGCGGATCTTCCAGGAGGAGATCTTCGGACCGGTCGTCGCGATCACCCCGTTCGACACGGACGAGGAGGCGCTCGCGCTCGCGAACGACACGAAGTACGGCCTCGCCGCCTACGTCTGGACCTCGAACCTCAAGCGCGCGCACAACTTCGCGCACGGCATCGAGTCGGGCATGGTCTGGCTGAACTCGAACAACGTCCGGGATCTGCGCACGCCGTTCGGCGGCGTCAAGGCCTCCGGCCTCGGGCGCGAGGGCGGCTACCGCTCCGTCGACTTCTACACGACCGCGCAGTCGATCCAGATCACGCTCAACGAAGCCCACAGCCCCCGCTTCGGCGCCGGCACCCAGTAAGCCCTCGAGTCTGCAAGGAAGCATCATCATGGCAAAGCTCAACGAACACGACAAACAGTCCGCCGGCTTCTGGGTGACGGAGGAGGCGCCGATCCACTCGGACAACCCAATCCCGACCGCCACGTCGGAGGCCCCCGACATCCTCCGCTGCGCGTACATGGAGCTCATCGTCACGGACCTCGCGGCGTCCCGCGAGTTCTACGTCGACGTGCTCGGACTGTACGTCACGACCGAGGACGACGAGGCGATCTACCTCCGCTCGACCGAGGAGTTCATCCACCACAACCTCGTGCTCCGCAAGGGCCCCGTGGCGGCCGTGGCAGCCTTCTCCTACCGCGTCCGCACCCCGCAGGACCTCGACAAGGCCGTGGCCTTCTTCGAGGAGCTCGGCTGCGAGGTGCGGCGCAATCCGAACGGGTTCGTGAAGGGCATCGGCGACTCGGTGCGGGTCATCGATCCCCTCGGCTTCCCGTACGAGTTCTTCTATCAGACCGAGCACACCGAGCGGATGTCGTGGCGCTACGACCTGCACATCCCGGGTGAGCTCGTGCGGCTCGACCACTTCAACCAGATCACCCCGGACGTGCCGCGCGCCGTGGGGTACATGCAGAACCTCGGGTTCCGCGTGACCGAGGACATCCAGGACAACGAGGGCACGGTGTACGCCGCCTGGATGCGCCGCAAGCCCACCGTGCACGACACCGCGATGACGGGCGGCGACGGCCCGCGCATGCACCACGTGTGCTTCGCGACCCACGAGAAGCACAACATCCTCGCGATCTGCGACAAGCTCGGCTCGCTCCGCAAGTCGGACAGCATCGAGCGCGGTCCGGGCCGGCACGGCGTCTCGAACGCCTTCTACCTGTACCTGCGCGATCCCGACGGCCACCGCGTCGAGGTCTACACCCAGGACTACTACACCGGCGATCCCGACAACCCGGTCGTCACCTGGGACGTACACGACAACCAGCGTCGCGACTGGTGGGGCAACCCGGTGGTGCCCTCCTGGTACACCGACGGCTCGCTCGTGCTCGATCTCGACGGCAACCCGCAGCCGATCGTGGCGCGCACGGACAGCTCCGAGATGAACGTGACCATCGGCGCCGACGGGTTCTCCTACACCCGCGAAGAGGACGGCGACAAGGGCTTCAAGCTCGGCAACACGCTGTAGGCGCACAGCGCACACGCACGCGGGGAACGCGGTCTCACCTCGGTGGGGCCGCGTTCCCCGCGTGTGCCCTGCGCCTCGACCCTCTAGGCTTGCATCACATGACTGCCACCCCGTCCCCGGTCGACGACACCACGACCGCCGCCGACGCGTACCGGCTGGCGACGGGCGGCACCCGGATGCGCTACGCCGGCGACTACCGAAACGCCCGCCAGCTGCTCAGCGCGATCGCTCGGCGGATCCCCGACGGCACCTCCTCGCGGAGGAAGAGCCGGCGCTCCGGCAGCGCGCCCGCCCCCACGACGGCCGAGCGCTTCTACGCGTATCGGCAAGCGCGCACCCACCGAGCCCGCGTGCTCTCGATGCTGCTGGTGCCCGTGGTGCCGGGGAATGCCGGACACAGCGGACCGCGCGTCGACCTCCGCCACAGCCCCGACATCAGCGATGCCTGGCTGCACGCCTTCGGCCCGCTCGAGCAGCCGACGCTGGTGAGCCTGCAAGAGCTATTGGGGGCGATCGGGGCCGAGGAGTGGCGCCGCAACGGGGTGTTCGTCGACGCCCTCGACGCCAGGATCCACCCGCACTACGGCACCTTTGCCCCCGTGCGCGGCGAGTACCTCGACCTCGTGGCCCGGGCCGACCTCCCCGGTCACGCGCGCGCCTTCGACATCGGCACCGGCACCGGAGTGCTCGCGGCGATCCTGGCGCGGCGCGGGATCCGCGAGGTGATCGGCACGGACACCCAGCAGCGGGCCATCGCCTGCGCCACCGAGAACTTCGCCGCGCTCGGGCTGGCGGGCCGGGCGCGCGCCGTACCGCAGGATCTGTTCCCCGAGGGCCGCGCCGACGTGGTCGTGTGCAATCCGCCGTGGCTGCCGGGCACCCCGCAGACCCTCCTCGACCACGCGATCTACGACCCGAGGTCGGCGATGCTGCGGGCATTCCTGTGCGAGCTGCCCGCCCACCTCAGCCCGGGCGGCGAGGGCTGGCTGGTGCTGTCGGATCTCGCCGAGCGCCTCGGGCTCCGGAGCCGGCAGGATCTGCAGCAGTGGATCGCCGACGCCGGCCTGCACGTGGTGGGTCGGGACGACACCGTCCCGACCCACGGTCGCGCATCCGACTCCGACGACCCGTTCCACGCGGAGCGCTCAGCCGAGGTCACGACCCTGTGGAGGCTGGGCGCGCGGCCCTGACCGCGCCCGTCGCGCCACCTCAGTCCGGCAGTTCGGTGAAGTTCTCGAGATCCTGCTCGAGCGCAGCGTAGTCCTTCGGGCGCTTGGCCCGCAGGTACGCCGCGAAGATGAGCCCGCCGACGATCGCCACGACGAGCACCCACGGCAGCACCATCACGTACACCGCGTCCGAGCCGGCGACGAGGTCGAAGTTCACGAGCGCCATGATGCTGAAGGTCAGGAGCGCCAGGAAGCCGATCCCGGGTGCCAAGAACGTCGTCATCCACCGCGGATCCCGCGTCCTGCGGAAGTACACGACCACCGCGAGCGCCGCGATCGCCTGCACGATCATGACCGCGAGCGTGCCGAAGCCGAGGCCGACGGGCACGAGGGTGAGCACGGGCGGCAGGTCGGTGTCGATGAAAAACGCGAAGATCGCGGCGACGATGATCCCGAAGAGGTAGTTCACGATGAGGCCGCGCTGCGGAGCGCCCTTCGCGTTGGTCTGCGCCAGCCAGCGCGGCAGCACTCCGGCGCGGCCGAGTGCGAAGAGATAGCGTGCGGCCGAGTTGTGGAAGGCGAGCTGGGCCGCGAACAGGCTGACCACGAGCAGGATCACCGCGACGATGCCCATGAACGGGCCGAGGTAGGTGTCGATGAGGACCAGCGTGAGGTCGCCGGCTTCCTGGTGCGCCAGCCCCTCGGCCTGCGCCTCGGGGACGCCGAGCGCGCTCACGATCGCCCACGCAGCGAACGCGTGCAGCACCCCGATGACGATGATGGCGACGTAGGTGGCGCGCGGGATGGTCTTGCGGGGCTCCTTCGCCTCCTCGCCGAAGAGCGCGGTCGCCTCGAAGCCGATGAACGCCGTCGCGACCAGGAGGAGTCCGATCCACACTGATCCGCCGACGAGGATCTCCGGGCTGAACGCGAGCGTGAACGCCTCGATACTGAAGCCGGTCTGCACGAGCACGGAGAAGGCGAAGGCGACGAGAAGGATGATCTCCAGCACCAGCGCGACGCCGAGCACCACCGCGCTCAGGTGGATCCCGGATCGGGCGAGGAGCAGCACGACGGTGAACAGCACGAAGCCGCAGAGGAACCAGTTGAGCTCGAAGCCGAACACCATGGGCAGCGCCACTGCGCCGGTGAAGAAGCCGATGGTGCCGAGCGCACCGGCGACGAACACGTTGTAGCCGATCGTCGCGATGAGGCCCGTGATCAGGCCGGCGGTCCGGCCCAGGCCCTTCACCACGATCGCGTAGAAGCCGCCGGCGTTCGTGAACTCCTTCGTCATCTGCGCGTAGCCGATCGCGAACAGGAGCAGCGCGAGCGCGACGATGATGACCGCGAGCGGGGTGCCGCCGCCGTTGCCGTGCGAGATCGCGAGCGGCAGCACGACGATGCCCACCGTGACGGGGGCGACCGCGGCGAGCACCAGGAAGACGATCGACGAGACGCCGAGCTGGTTGCGCGCGAGTTGGGTGTGCGAATCTTCAGCCATGAGAGCTCCTTCGTTCACAGGCGTCGCCGCGGCCCCGTTGCCACGGCGTGAAACAGCGTTCGAGGCCGGCTCCAGCGCGGCCGGCTCTTGCCGAATTTCTAGCACGGAACCTCAGGAGCGTCACTCGATCCCTCCGATTCTGCGCGGAGAGACAAGCCCGCCCGCGCATTCGCGCAGGTGGCCGCAAGACGGCCGAGCGTGCGATTGCCGACTGCTGGCCAATCGGATAGCATCCTGAGCAAGCCCGGCACATGAAAGTGGTCCGACGATGGAGTCCCGCACCAGCACTGAGGTGAATCGCATGCGCAATTCGATCGAAGCGGCGTCAACGGTGATGCGCACTGATGACTTCGACCTGTATCAGCAGACCGTCGATCACTCGTTCGTCCCGCTGAAGATCACGCCCGACGCGCACCACCGCTTCTCGGCCTCGATGCGCGGCGTGGACGCCGACGACGTCGCCTTCACGGAGGTGGCGGCCCTCCCCCAGCTCGTGGAGCGCACGCCGGAGAACATCTCCCGCGGCGGCAGCGGGTACTACAAGGTCAGCCTGCTGCTCGCCGGCTCGAGCATCCTGATCCAGGACGGCCGCGAGGTCGTCATGAAGCCCGGCGACATCTCGTTCTACGACACCTCACAGCCCTACTCGCTCCTCTTCGACGAGCAGTTCCGGAACCTCATCATGATGTTCCCGAAGTCGCGGCTCGACTTCCCCGCGCACGTCACGGAGTCCCTGACCGCAGTGTCGCTCGGGGATCAGCACCCGCTCGCCCACGTCGTCGCCGAGTTCATCTCCCGCGCCTCTCCGCATCTGCACCTGCTCTCCGGACCGGCGCGGGCGAAGCTCGCCCACTCCAGCCTCGAGCTCCTGAACTCCACGCTCTCGGCCGTGTTCGACGTCGACGCACCGCCGCACGATCCGCACCAGGCGCTGCTGCAGAAGATCACCGGGTACATCGAGCAGCACCTGGGATCGCCCCGGCTGTCCCCCGACGCCATCGCGGCGGCCCACTACGTGTCGACGCGGCACCTGCACGCGCTCTTCCGCGAGACCGGCACCACGGTCTCCACCTGGATCAAGGAGCGGCGGCTCGAGCGGTGCCGTCTCGACCTCGTCGACCCGGCGTTCGCGCACCTCGGGGTCGCTGCGGTCGCGGCGAACCGCGGCTTCGTCGACGCCGCGCACTTCAGCCGCAGCTTCCGCGCGGCCTACGGCATGTCGCCGACCGAGTTGCGCCGCGCCGTCTGAGCTCATCCACCCGAGTCACTCCGCCCGAGGCGCTCCGGCCCGCGTCGCAGATTCTTCGCCCACATCACCGCCTGGGGCGCAGGTCTTGTCTGCGCGCGCACGACTTCGATTCCGGCGCGAGATTCGCCGCCCGCTCTCGGATACTGAAGGGGTATCCGGATCGTCAATGAAGAGTGAGGGAACCTCCGATGTCGCATACTCCTGACGTGACACACACGCACGGCAAACGCGTGAGCACAACGATCACCGCCCAGCATCCGCTCGATCCGCTCACCGAGGCGGAGATCGCCGCGGCCCGCACCGTACTCGACGAGGCCGGCTTCCTCACCGAGCACGTCCGAGTTGCGATGCTGCTGCCCCTGGACCCGCCGAAGGACGTGCTCGCCGCGTGGCAGGCGGGCGATCCGTTCGAGCGGCGGGTCGTCGTCACCCTGCTCGACCGGTCGACCGCCGAGCACACCGAGGCGATCGTCTCCCTGACCCATCGACGGGTCGACGAGCACCGGGTGCTCCCCACTGGCGAGGCCCCCTACGGACAGGCCGCGATCCTGATGGAGGAGTTCGTCGAGGTCGGCGACATCGTCAAGGCCTCCCCCGAGTGGCGCGCGGCGATGGAGCGGCGCGGCCTGTCCGAGTACATCGACGGCTGCTTCTGCTCGCCCCTCGCACCGGGGTACTTCGGCAAGGAGGACGAGGTGGGCCGCCGCCTCGTCCGCTCCTTCACCTACCTGATCCCGAACGAGGGCGACAGCCCCTGGGCGCACCCGGTCGAGGGCCTCATCGTGCGGGTCGACCTCACGGGCCGCTCGGTCATCGACGTGTACGACGAGGGCGACGTGGAGACCCCGCTCGTGCACGGCAACTATTCGATTGCGGCGCAGGGACCGGTGCGCGAGTCGCTGAAGCCCATCGACATCACGATGCCGGAGGGGCCGAGCTTCTCCGTGGACGGCAACCACGTGCAGTGGGAGAACTGGAAGCTGCACGTCGGCTTCAACTCGCGGGAGGGGCTCGTGCTGAGCAACATCTCGTGGCAGGACGGCGATGAGGATCGCCCGGTCATCACCCGCGCCAGCGTGCCCGAGATGGTGGTGCCCTACGGCGACGTCGACGAGACGCGCTACTGGATCAGCTACTTCGACGCCGGCGAGTACCTGCTCGGCCGCAACGCGAACCCGCTGACCCTCGGCTGCGACTGCCTCGGCGTGATCCACTACTTCGACGGCTTCGTGAACGACGATCACGGCAACCCGGTGAAACTCCCCCAGGTGATCTGCATGCACGAGGAGGACTACGGGATCCAGTGGAAGCACACGGATCTCGACGGCGTCCCGGACACCCGCCGCAGCCGCCGCCTCGTGATCAGCTACTTCGCGACGGTCGGCAACTACGACTACGGCTTCTTCTGGTACTTCTACCTCGACGGCTCGATCCAGCTCGAGGCGAAGGCCACGGGCGTCGTGTTCGCCGGAGCGGGGGTGCCCGGCAGCGACAACGCCTACAACACGGAGGTCGCGCCCGGCGTCTTCACGCCCGTCCATCAGCACATCTTCTCGGCCCGTCTCGACGTGGCGGTCGACGGCGAGGACAACACGCTCAACGAGATCGAGGCCGTGCCGATCCCGATGGGTCCGGAGAACCCGCGCGGCAACGCCTTCACCTGGTCGCACACGCAGCTGAAGACGGAGCAGGAGGCGCAGCGCATGGCGAACGGCGCCATGAGCCGGGTGTGGGAGGTCGCGAGCGCGCACCGCACGAACCACGTCGGCAAGCCCACCGCCTTCTGGCTGATCCCGGAGGGCAAGTCGGTGCTGCTCGCGCAGCCCGAGTCGTCCGTCTACGCGCGCGCCAACTTCGCGACGAAGCACCTGTGGGGCACCCGCTTCGCCGAGGGAGAGCTGTACCCCGCCGGGCAGTACCCGAACCAGAGCGCCGGGTGGGAGGGGCTGCCGACCTGGACCACGGCCGACCGCAGCCTCGACGGCGAGGACATCGTGCTGTGGCACTCCTTCGGGCCGACGCATTTCCCCCGGACCGAGGACTGGCCGGTCATGCCGGTCGACTACTCCGGCTTCTGGTTCAAGCCGCACGGCTTCCTCGACCGGAACCCCACGATGAATCTGCCCGAGGACGCCCGTTCGGGCTGCGGCACGAACTCCGGCGCGAACGCCAACGGCACGGGATCCGGCAGCTGCTGCACGGCCGGGGCCTGCGGCTGCTGCTCCGGCGACACCTGCGCGTGCGGCAACGCCGCGTGCGGTTGCGGCAAGGTGCGCGCCACCGCATGACCATTTGAATCGCTTCGACCCCTTTCGACACCACAGTAAGGAATCTCATGTACACAGCTGACAGCCTGCTCGAGGCCATCACCACCACCGACGGCGAGACCCGCGACGTCTTCGATCCCGCGACCGGGGAGCGCATCGCGGCCGCACCCGTGCAGACCGCGGCCGACGTCGATCGCGCGATCGACACCGCCGTCGCCCACCAGGCGAGCTGGGCCGGACTCAGCAACGAGGAGCGGGTGGCCTACCTCCACCGCGCCGCTGACGCCGTCGAGGCGAACGCCGAAGCGCTCGTGACCATCCTCTCCCGCGAACAGGGCAAGCCCCTCAACGGGCCGAACGCCCGCTTCGAGGTCGGCGCCTGCGCCACCTGGCTGCGCGTCACCGCCGACACCCCGCTGCCGGTCGAGACCGTCATCGACGACGGCCAGACCTTCGCGGAGATGCACTACCGTCCGCTCGGCACCGTGGGGGCGATCACCCCCTGGAACTGGCCCATGATGATCGCGATCTGGCAGATCGCCCCGTCGCTCCGCATGGGCAACACGGTCGTGCAGAAGCCCTCCGAGTACACCACGCTCTCGGGGCTCGCCCTCAACTTCATCCTCAACACCGTGCTGCCCGAGGGTGTCCTCAACACCGTCGTCGGCGCGGGCGACCTCGGCGCACGCATCGTGGAGAGCGAGAAGGTCGACAAGATCATGTTCACCGGATCGACGCGCACCGGTAAGAAGATCGTCGAGGCGAGCTCCGGCAACCTGAAGCGCCTGACCCTCGAGCTGGGCGGCAACGACGCGGGCATCGTGCTCGACGACGTCGACCCGAAGGCGATCGCCGAGGGCCTGTTCTGGGGGGCGTTCATCAACACCGGCCAGACCTGCGCCGCACTGAAGCGCCTTTACGTGCCCGACGCCATCTACGACGAGGTCGTGTCGGAGCTCGCGGCGTTCGCGCAGACCATGCCGATGGGCAACGGCCTCAGCGAGGACAACGTGCTCGGACCGCTGCAGAACGAGATGCAGTTCAAGGTCGTCGATCGCCTCGTCGAGGCAGCGAAGTCGTCGGGCGCCCGCGTGGTGCTGGGCGGCAACCCGGATCGCGACGCGGTGGGGTACTTCTACCCGACCACGCTCATCGCGGACATCGACCCGAACAACGCACTCGTGGTCGAGGAGCAGTTCGGCCCGGCGCTGCCGATCATCCGCTACTCCACCGTCGACGAGGCCGTGCGCCTCGCCAACGAGCTCGAGGTCGGCCTCGGCGGCTCGGTGTGGTCGTCGGACCGGGATCGCGCACGCGAGGTCGCCGCGCGCGTCCAGGCCGGCACCGTGTGGATCAACTCGCACGGCACCATCCACCCGGCGGTGCCCTTCGGCGGGGCCAAGCAGTCAGGGTACGGCCAGGAGTTCGGCACGGCGGGCCTCAAGTCGGTCGCGCAGCCGCAGGTGATCCAGGGCTAGCGAGCGTTCCTCCCCAGCACCGTCGAACGGGCGTCGCTCCTCCGAGCGGCGCCCGTTCGCGCGTCAGTGCCCCACCAGCATCGCGACGAGCATCGCCGCCATGCCCCCGGCCTCGATCGACAGGAACCGGCGCCGCTGCCGGAGTGCCGCGAGCGCGAGCACCCCGAGCACGGCGGCGAGCGCCGCCGCCCCGACCGTCGGCAGCACCCCGGTGAGCAGGTCCATCGCGCCGTGCCCCGGGTGGGCGGTGCCGGCGGAGCCGCCGGCCGCACCTGCAACGTCTGATCCACTCCCACCGCCACTCCCCGAGCCGTGCCCGAGCAGCAGCCACGCGGTCGCCGGGTAGGCCAGCGCCGCGGCGACGAGCACCGCGCGCTCGAGGCCCGGGTGCGGCGTCGCGCCCGAGGGGTCCGGGATCCCGCACCCGCGCGCACTCCGTCCGAAGCGGAGATCGATGCCGAGGACGAGGCCGGCGACCAGCAGCCCCGCCGCCCACACGAGAGGCGGCAGCAGACCGAGGAAGGCGACGTCGAGCATCGCGAGCAGCATGATCGCCGCCGCGGCGATCCCGAACCACCTGCGCGCCAGGACCGCGCCCCCGAAGCACATCGCCCCGGCGGAGACCATCACGAGGCCCGCGGCGAGGGTCACGGCCCGGGTACGTCCGCCGTCGGGGGTGCGACACCCAGCGCGAGCGATGCGTAGCTCCGCACCGCCTCCCGGCACTCCTCGCGCGGCGTCGTGTCGCCGACGAGCGGGTACAGATCGTAGGCGTCCTCGAGCGCGACCAGGTTGCGCGCGATGTGGCCCGCGGGCGACGCGAGGGTGAACTCCCCCGTGCCCGCACCGATCTCGATGAGCGAGCGGTACAGCATGATCTGCTTCTCGGTGAGGGCGCGGTGGGCGGGCACGTACTGCGGGTGCGCCGCGAGGATCGCGACGCTCTCGTACACCTGGCGGAGCTCATCGCTGATCTGGTCCGGCACCCCGGCGTCGATCATCGCCCAGATGCGCGCCGCGGCACTCTCCGGCCGGTCCAGGATCCGCCGCCGCTGCACGAGGAACTCCTCCTGGGCGCCGGCCATCGCCGTGACCTGCAGCTCATCGAGGCTCGTGAAGTAGTGCAGCACGTTGGCGGGACTCATCTCGGCCTCGGCCGCGACGGCGCGCACGTTGATCGCGCGCCGGGGCCGGGATCGCGCGACGCGCCAGAACGCCCGGATGATGTCATCTCGGCGTTCTGAGCGGCGTCGCGCAGTCGCGTTCATACGCCAATCCTAGGGGGCGTCGGCCGCATGCACCGGCACGGACTGGGTGAGCCCAGAGTAGTACGCGGGGCGGCGCGCTCGGAGCACGAGTCCGACGACGATGCCGCCGAGGAAGAGGATCGGCGTGGGCAGGAGCAGAAGGGCGTTGACGGGCCCGGTGAGCCCCGTCACCACCTCGAAGTTCGTGACGATGAGCACAAATCCCGCGAGCAGGCCGAGCGCCCCGAGGGCGGGGGCCACGATGACGCGCCAGACGCTGTGGCCGCGGCGATCCCGCACGAAGTACCAGACGACGGCGACGGCCGTCACGGCCTGAGCGAACACCAGCCCCTGCACCCCCGTCGCGTACGTCCAGAGCGCGAGTCCGAGGAACGGGTCCGCGCCGACGAGGATGGCGATGACGACCCCCAGCGCCGAGAGCGCGGAGAGTGTGAGGCTCGCGACGGCAGGCGACTGGCTGCGCCGACTCGTGCGACCGAGGGCGCGCGGCAGCAGCCCCTCCCGCCCGAGCGAGAAGAGGTAGCGGGTGCAGGCGTTGTGGAACGACAGCACGCAGGCGAAGAAGCTCGTGACCACCAGGATCTTCATGACGAACGCCGCCCACGCCCCTGCGAGATCCCCGGTGCCCTCGATCACCATCGTCTCGAACGCGTCGCTGCGCGCGAGTTCGATCACACCCTCGACGCCGAACGCGACCGTCAGGATCCAGAACGTGAACGCGTAGAAGACCCCGAGGAACGCGATGGCGATGATGGTCGCGCGCGGGATCGTGCGCTCCGGCCGCTTCGCCTCCTCCGCGTAGATCGCGGTGCTCTCGAAGCCGAGGTAGGCACCGAATCCGATGACGAACAGGGTGCCCGCGGCGGGGGCGAAGAAGACGTGCTGCGGGTCGAACGAGGTGAGGCTCCAGGGTTCGGGGCCGCCATCGGCGAGCGCCGCGAACGCGAGCACGAGCAGGATCGCGACCTCCAGGGTGAGCAGCACGGCGAGCACCTTCGCCCCGACGTCGATCTTGCGGTAGCCGAGGAAGCCGACGACGAGGACCGCCACGAGGGACCACACGCCCCACGGCACGTCGAGCCCGAACAACTCGGCGAACGTGAACTGCGCGAAGAAGCCGATGAAGCCGTAGAACGAGATCACGAGCGAGATGTACGCGAACACCGTCACCGACGAGACGCCGAGGCCGACGGGCTTGCCGATCCCGCGGGACACGTACGCGTAGAAGGCCCCCGCGTTCCGCACGCTCTTCGACATCGCCGTGAACCCGAGGGCGAACAGGATCAGCACCACGGCGCAGAAGAGGATTGCTCCGGGGGCGCCGATCCCGCCCATGCGGAACGACGTAACCGCGCCGCTGAGAATCACCGTGAGGGGAGCTGCGGCGGAGATCACGAAGAATACGATGTCCCACGTGCCCAGCCGTCCGGCGGCGAGCGTGGAGCTCTGCGCTCCGGAGGGTTCGTCGAGCTGGGTGCGCATGGGGACTCCTTCGTCTCGCACCGACCCGCCATTCTGAACAACGAACAGCAGATGGTCATTTTCTGTTTGGCTCTGTAATGTAAACACAGGAGAAAGGATTAAACAATGTTCAATGTTGAGCGCGACGACGGACGATCGACTCGAGCCCGCGATCTGGGGGTGCGGTTCGACGGCGAACCGGGACCCCACAACGCCATCACCGACGTACCGGGACTCGAGGTCGGCTTCACGACCATCACGTCGGACGCACCCCCGGTCGCCCGCACCGGAGTGACCGCGATCCTGCCCCGCGGAACCGAGCACGCGGGTGTGCCGTGCGCCGCGGGGGTCGCCGTGCTGAACGGCAACGGCGAGCTCACCGGTCGGAGCTGGATCGAGGAGTCCGGGCAGCTGCAGGCCCCGATCGCGATCACCAACTCGCACGCCGTCGGCGCGGTGCACACGGGTATCGACCGCTGGATGGCGGCGCACCACCCGTCGTCCGCCGCGGCCTGGATGCTGCCCGTGGTCGGCGAGACCTGGGACGGCTACCTGAACTCCATCAACGCGGAGCACGTCACCCCCGAGCACGCGGTCGCGGCGCTCGACGGCGCCCGCGGCGGCGCGGTCGCGGAGGGGAACGTCGGCGGCGGCACGGGCATGAACTGCTACGGCTTCAAAGGCGGCACGGGGACGGCGTCGCGGATCGTCCGCGTCGGCGACGCGGAGTGGACCGTCGGCGTGCTCCTGCAGGCGAACTTCGGCTCCCGCGACGAGCTGCGGATCTCGGGCCGGCCGCTCGGCCGCGCGTCGCAGGCGGAGAATTCCATGGAGACGAGCGGGTGGTTCGCGCGCGAGGCGGGCGAGGGCGCCGAGGCCGTGCCGGGCGCGGGCAGCGTGATCGTGGTGGTCGCCACCGACGCCCCGCTCCTGCCCGACCAGTGCCGCGCGCTCGCGCGTCGGGTCCCCCTCGGGCTCGCCCGCACGGGCACCACCGGCAGCCACTTCTCGGGTGACATCTTCCTCGCGCTGTCCACGGCCAACGCCGGCGCGCTCGGCTCTCGGATGTCGGCGACCGGACCGGTGGTGGAGTCGCTGCCCCACGTCGCCTGGGGCCGGATCGACCCGTTCTACGCGGCGGTCGTGGAGGCGACGGAGGAGGCCGTGGTGAACGCGCTCGTGGCGGCGCGGGACACCGTGGGCCGCGACGGGCACCGCAGCCCCGCGCTTCCGCACGACGAGGTGCGCGCGGCGTTCGACGCGTAAGGAATCTCGAAACTATCCATTTGGAAAGTCTCGCGCGGAGACACATGCCCCGTGCGCGCTGAGCACAGCCCTGCCCTGGCCCGGGCGCGTCACCGCTTCGTAGACTCGGATCACCCGTGCCCGCCGCACACTCACCACGCAATGACGCGGCACTCCCGGCAACGCCGCCCCGAAAGGAAGAGTGACATGAGCGCTCCCGTCACCACGGAAACCGAACCGCACGACCCCGGCCTCAGCCGACGCACGCTCGGCGTGCCGTCCATCACCCTCATGATCATCGCGGCCTCGGCGCCGCTCACGGTCGTGGCGGGTGGCGTGACGACCTCCTTCGCAGTGACCGGCTCGCTGGGCGTGCCCCTCGGGTTCCTCCTCATCGCCGTGATCCTCACGATCTTCGCCGTGGGCTACACCGCGATGGGTCGGTTCATCACCAACGCCGGCGCGTTCTACGCCTACGTCGCGCAGGGCCTCGGCCGGCCGCTCGGCGTCGGCGGATCGCTCGTGGCGCTCGTCTCCTACAACGCCATGCAGGTCGGCATCTACGGCCTCTTCGGGTTCCAGCTCTCGATGTTCCTGGAGGCCAAGCTCGGCTTCGCTTCCCCGTGGTGGCTCTGGGTGTTCCTGTGCATCGTGGTCGTCGGGGTGCTCGGCGTGAACCGCGTCGACCTGTCGGCGAAGGTGCTCGGCGCCCTCGTCGCCCTCGAGTTTATCGCGGTCATCGTGTTCGACATCGTGTCGTTCACGGCCGCGCCGGAGGGGGTCTCGACCGCCGCGCTCAACCCGAACGCCCTCTTCGGCCCCGCGCTCGGCCTCATCCTCGTCTTCGGCGTCGCGGCCTTCATGGGCTTCGAGAGCGGCGCGATCTACGGCGAGGAGGCGAAGGACCCGAAGCGCACGGTCCCCCGGGCCACGTACCTGGCGGTCGCCATCATCGGCGTGTTCTACGCCTTCAGCGCCTGGGCGTTCTCGGTCGGCATCGGGCCCTCCCAGATCGTCGCCGCCTCGCAGGAGGCGGGTCCCGACCTGATGTTCATCTTCATGACCGAGCAGACGAGCGTCATCATCGCCGACATCATGACGATCCTGTTCATCACGAGCCTCTTCGCGGCGCTGCAGGCGTTCCACAACGCCGTCGCGCGCTACCTCTACTCGCTCGGGCGCGAGGGCGTCGTCTCCCATCGCTTCAGCCACACCAGCCGCTCGGGCGCTCCGTGGGCGGGCTCCATCGCGCAGACCGTCATCGCGGTCGTCGTGGTGGCGGCCTTCGCCCTCGCGGGCGACGCCTTCGGCGGCGCTGAGGCGATGTTCGGCGAGCTGTCGTTCCTCTACCCCGTGCTCACCATGTTCACGTGGCTCACGAACACGGGTGCCGCCGGCCTCGTGCTCCTCATGGCACTCACCGCCTTCGCCGTGATCGGGTTCTTCCGCAAGCGACCGAGCGGCCTGAACGCCTGGACCACGATCGTGGCACCGCTCATCGCGGGGCTGCTCCTCGCCGCCATGTTCGTGATGATCCTCGGCAACTTCCCGCTCATGCTCGGGCAGGAGGAGCCGGATCTCACCACGTTCCTCCTCCCCGGCATCATCATCGCGGCGTTTGTGATCGGCATCGTCTGGGCGCTGGTGCTGCGCAACTCGAAGCCGTCGATCTACGCACAGATCGGCCACGGCACCGAACCCGGCGCCTACGGCACAGCGGTGGTCGACGTCGTCGAGATCACCGAGGTCACCGAGGTCGACGCGGTCGACGCGGATCGCGGCACGACACGCTGACGGCCGGGATTCGCGCCGGCGCGGTGTGCTGCCGGATCGCGATGTCCGGGATCCCGGACGGGTGAGGCCTGTGGTGCGTTGTCCCGGAGATCGGTACGCGCTGAGATGGAGGGAACCCACCCGCAGGATGCGCGGTCGGTCCGCAGCAGCGAAAGGATCCCCATGGCTCTCCCCGGCGCACGCCCCGTCCGATCCCCCCGAGGCACCGAGCTCTCAGCGAAGAGCTGGCAGACCGAGGCGCCGCTGCGGATGCTCATGAACAACCTCGACCCCGAGGTCGCGGAGCGGCCGGATGACCTCGTCGTGTACGGCGGCACCGGTCGCGCGGCGCGCAGCTGGGAGGCCTACGACGCGATCGTCGACACGCTGCGGGATCTCGAGGACGACGAGACCCTGCTCGTGCAGTCCGGCAAGCCCGTCGGGGTCTTCCGCACGAACGTCTGGGCCCCGCGCGTGCTCATCGCGAACTCCAACCTCGTCGGCGACTGGGCCACCTGGCCCGAGTTCCGCAAGCTCGAGGCCGAGGGCCTCATGATGTACGGCCAGATGACCGCGGGCTCCTGGATCTACATCGGCACCCAGGGGATCCTCCAGGGCACGTTCGAGACCTTCGCCGCGATCGGGGCGAAGCGGTTCGGCGGCTCGCTCGCGGGCACCATCACCCTCACCGGCGGCTGCGGCGGCATGGGCGGCGCGCAGCCGCTCGCCGTCACCCTGAACGACGGGGCCTGCCTCATCGTCGACGTCGACGAGACCCGGCTGCGGCGTCGCGTCGGCAAGCGCTACCTCGACGAGGTGGTCACCGACCTCGACGACGCCCTCGCGACGGTGCAGCGGGCGAAGGACGAGCGGCGCGGCTGGTCCGTCGGGCTCGTCGGCAACGCGGCGAAGGTCTTCCCGGAGATCCTGCGTCGTCACCGCGCGGGCGAGATGACGATCGACATCGTCACCGACCAGACGAGCGCGCACGATCCACTCTCCTACCTGCCCGTCGGCATCTCGGTCGACGAGTGGCGGGATCGCGCGGCCGAGGATCCCGAGGCGTTCACGACCGCGGCCCGCGCCTCGATGGCCGCCCACGTGCGCGCGATGGTGGAGTTCCAAGACGCGGGCGCCGAGGTGTTCGACTACGGCAACTCGATCCGCGACGAGGCCCGACAGGGCGGCTACGACCGGGCATTCGAGTTCCCGGGCTTCGTGCCGGCGTACATCCGGCCGCTCTTCTGCGAGGGGCTCGGGCCGTTCCGCTGGGCTGCGCTGTCGGGTGATCCCGAGGACATCCGCGTCACCGACGAGGCGATTCTCGAACTCTTCCCCGAGAACGCCCACCTCCACCGCTGGATCCGCGCGGCGCAGGATCGCGTCGAGTTCGAGGGGCTGCCCGCCCGGATCTGCTGGCTCGGCTACGGGGATCGCGCGAAGGCCGCGGTACGGTTCAACGAGCTCGTCGCCGAGGGCACGCTTTCGGCGCCGATCGTCATCGGCCGCGACCACCTCGACTCGGGATCGGTCGCGTCCCCCTACCGCGAGACCGAGGCCATGGCCGACGGCTCCGACGCCATCGCGGACTGGCCGCTCCTGAACGCGCTCACCGCGGCCTCCTCCGGCGCGACCTGGGTGTCCCTGCACCACGGTGGCGGCGTCGGGATCGGCCGGTCCATCCACTCCGGGCAGGTCTCGGTCGCCGACGGCACACCCCTCGCCGCGGAGAAGCTGCAGCGGCTGCTCACGAACGACCCCGGCATGGGGGTGATCCGGCACGTCGACGCCGGGTACCAGCGCGCGGTCGACGTCGCCGCGGAGCGCGGGGTCCGCGTGCCCATGACCCCGCGGGTGCGCGACGGCGGCGCATCGGCTCGGGCCGCGGCCGGGGAGCACTGATCGTGAGCCCGACCAGCCTCCTCATCGACCGCATCGGCGAGCTCACGACGAACGACGAGACGCTCGCTGCGGGCGGCCGGCTGCGCGATGCAGCGGTGGTGGTCGAGCACGATCGGATCGTGTGGGTCGGGCCCGCGGAGCGCGCGCCCGCCACGGACGAGCGCTTCGACGCCGCCGGCCGGGCCCTGCTGCCGGGCTGGGTCGACTCCCACACCCACCTCGTGTTCGCGGGTGACCGCACCGCGGAGTTCGAGGCGCGGATGGCCGGCGAGGCATATGCCGCCGGTGGCATCAACGTCACGGTGGAAGCGACTCGTGCCGCAACCGACGCCGCGCTCGACGCGAATCTGCGTCGTCTCGTGGGCGAGGCACGGCGCGGCGGCACCACGACCATCGAGACGAAGACGGGCTACGGGCTCACGGTCGCGGACGAGCTGCGCGCCGCCCGAATCGCGGGTGCGCACGCCGACGCCGTCACGTTCCTGGGCGCGCACGTCGTGCCCGCCGGATCCGATCCGGCCGCCTACCTCGATCTCGTCACCGGCGAGATGCTCGACGCCGTCGCCCCGCACGTGAGCGCCGTCGACGTGTTCTGCGAGCGCGGCGCCTTCGACGCGGCGGGCACCGCGCGGGTGCTCGCCGCCGCCCAGGCGCGCGGCCTCGCCACGCGGGTGCACGGCAATCAGCTCGGGCACGGCCCCGGGGTGCAGCTCGCGGTGGCGCACGGATCGCTGAGCGTCGACCACGTGGGCTTCCTCGATGACACGGACATCGCCGCCCTGGCCGACTCGTGGTCGCCACGGCGCGGCGGGTCCGCACCTCGCGGCACGGTCGCCACCGTGCTCCCGGCCTGCGATCTCTCCACCCGCATGCCGCTCGCGCCGGCCCGCGCGCTGCTCGACGCGGGGGTCGAAGTGGCGATCGCCTCGAACGGCAACCCGGGCACCTCGTACACGTCGTCGATGGCGTTCTGCGTGGCGACGGCGGTGCTGCAGATGGGCCTGACCGTGCAGGAGGCGGTGCGGGCGGCCACGCTCGGCGGCGCCATCGCGCTCGCCATGGACGAGGACGGCTGGACCGACCCCCGGGGTCTCGCGCAGCCGGCGGTCGGGCGGATCCGCGTAGGCGCGCGAGCCGACCTGCACCTGCTCGACGCGCCGTCGATCACGCACCTCGCCTACCGGCCGGGCATGCCCCTCACCGCCGCCGTCTGGCGCGCCGGGGGCCGGGTGGCCTAGCGCGGTCCCGCCTACCACTCCGCCCCGCACCGCGCGACCCCGCCCCTCGCTCCCGCACCCTCCGCCCCGCACCGCGCGACCCCGCCCCTCGCTCCCGCACCCTCCACCGAACGCCTCCTTTCTCGCCGAGCGCCTCCGAAGTGAGCGCGCAGATCAGAGGCGTTCGGCATTGTGGGAGGCGTTCGGCGGAGGGTGCGAGAGGCGAGAGGCGAGAGGCGAGAGGCCGGTACCGCTAGCCGGCCGCGCGGCCGTGGATGCGGTGCGACAGCGTCTCGGCGGTGCGCAGCACCTCCGAGGCGAGCTCGGGCAGTCGCGCGTCCGGCACCGAGTCCTCGGGAAAGGTGACCGCGATGGCCGCGACCGGCCAGCCGCGGTGATCTCGCACCGGCACCCCGATCGAGCAGAGCCCCGCCGTCACCGAACCCCGCTCCAGCGCGAAGCCGCGGGTGCGCGTGTCGTCGAGCACCGCGCGCAGGCGAGAGTAGCGGTCGATGCCCTCCGGGTCCTCGTGGCGGTGCACGAACGCCTCGCGATCGGGGAAGAGCGCGCGCACCTGCGCCTTGGGCAGCGCCGCGAGGATCGCCCGACCGCTCGCCGTGAGCTGCATCGGCAGCCGCACATCGACGTCGGTGATGAGCGGCGGCGCCCCCACGGCGCGCTCCTCGATCACGTAGAGCACGTCGCGCCCGTGCGGCACGGCGAGGTGCCCGCTCTGCCCGACGGCGTCGACGAGCTGGGCCACGAGCGGCCGGCCGAGGCGCGCGAGCGGCTCCTGCCGGGCGTACGCAGAGTTGAGCTCGACCGCCGAGAGCCCGAGGCCGTACCGCCGCTCCTCGGGCAGGTGCATGACGTACCCGTGCGTCTGCAGCGTCGCGAGCAGGTGATAGACCGTCGAGCGCGGCAGCGCCAGGCGAGCCGCGATGATGCTGGCGGGCAGCGGACCCCGCGAGCGCGCGAGCAGGGTCAGAATGCGCAGCGTCTGATCCGCCGCCGGCACCTTCGCGTCACCCATGCTCGCAGCCTAGCGCGAGGCGAGCGGGCTCAGGCACACGACGTGAGGCAAGCGGGCTCAGACGAGCTGGGTCAGGCAAGCTGCGTGCCGAGCGCGCGCTCCACCGCGTCGCGAACCGCACCCGATCCCACGAACTCCGCGGCGGCGGTGATGGTGGGCGACAGGAACGTGTCCGTCTCCGGCGCGGGGATCCGCGTGCGGAAGAGCGCGTGCACCGCGGCCGTCGCCGCGCTCGGCCGCCCCGCCTCGGGATCCTGAGCCCGGAAGTCGAGCGCGCGCGTGGACGCGAGCAGCTCGATCCCGAGCACCCGGGCCAGCCCGTCGAGCGATCGCCGCAGCTTGCGACCGGCGTGCCAGCCGAGCGAGACGTGATCCTCCTGCATCGCCGACGACGGGATCGAGTCGACCGAGGCCGGGGCCGCGAGCCGCTTGAGCTCCGCGACGATGCCTGCGGCCGTGTACTGCGCGATCATCAGACCGGAGTCGAGCCCGGCGTCGGCGGCGAGGAACGGCGGCAGGCCGTGGTTGCGGGAGACGTCGAGGAACCGATCCGTGCGGCGCTCGGAGATGCTCGCGAGGTCGGCCACCGCGATGGCCAGGAAGTCGAGCACGTAGGCGACGGGGGCGCCGTGGAAGTTGCCGTTCGACTCGACCCGGCCGTCGGGCAGCACCACGGGGTTGTCGATCGCCGACACGAGTTCGATGCCCGCGACGCCGGTCGCGTGTGCGGCGGTGTCGCGGGCAGCGCCGTGCACCTGGGGGGCGCACCGGAGCGAGTACGCGTCCTGCACCCGCGTGAACTCGCCCTCGCGGGGGCGCTGGATGAGCGTGGACCCCTCGAGCACCCGCAGCATGTTCGCCGCGGAGGCCCCCTGGCCCGGGTGCGGGCGCAGCGCGTGGAGGTCGGCGGCGAACACCGCGTCGGTGCCGGTCAGCGCCTCGACGCTCGCGGCCGCCGCGACGTCCGCGACCCGGAGCAGGCCGCCGAGGTCGTGCAGCGCGAGGCAGAGCATGCCGAGCATGCCGTCCGTGCCGTTGATCAGCGCGAGGCCCTCTTTCTCCGCGAGCACGATCGGCTCGATGCCCGCGGCGGCGAGCGCGTCGGCCGCCGGAATCGTCGGCGCGTGCGGATCCTCACTCACCCGCACCTCGCCCTCCCCGAGCAGCGTCAGCGCGCAGTGCGCCAGCGGGCTGAGATCGCCCGAGCAGCCGAGCGAGCCGTACTCGTGCACGACCGGCGTGATGCCGGCGTTGAGGATCGCCGCATACGTCTCGGCGACGACGGGGCGCACGCCGGTGCGACCGCTCGCCAGGGTGTTGAGGCGCAGCAGCATGAGGGCGCGCACCACCTCGCGCTCCACCTCCGGCCCCGTGCCGGCGGCGTGCGACCGGATCAGGCTGCGCTGCAGCTGCTGGCGCTTCTCGATCGGGATCTGCACCTTGGCGAGCGCCCCGAAGCCCGTGGAGACGCCATAGTGCGGGCGCGTGTCGCTCGCGAGCTCGGCGATGACCCGCTGACTCGCCGCGACGCGCTCGAGGGCGCGGGCACCGAGCGCGACGGTGGCGCCGTTGCGCGCGACGTCGACGACGTCGCTGATGGTGAGCGGGGCGTCGCCCAGGACGACCGAGGTGCGTGCACGAGATTCCATGCTTCGATCTCATCGCACGAGCGTGCCTCGCGGCAGGGCTCCGTCTCGCGATCCGTCTGGGATCCCGGACGATCGACGGGGGCAGGATCACCGCGACCATCCCCCGCTTGCTAGCGTCGCAGCTATGAGCCCCGACACTGAGCCCATGCCCTCGCCCTCGCCCTCGTCCACGCCCGCCCCCGTCCTCGCGCACGATCCCGAGTGGCCGCGCACGGGCGGCTGGGCGGCGGCGAGCGACGTCCCCGGCACCGAGCGGGTCGACCTCGCGGTCCTCGGCATCCCCACGTCGCGGACCTCGCTGTCGCCGAGCAACGCGCACGTCACACCCGCCGCGGTGCGCGCGGCGCTGCGGCGGTACTCCGGGCACGTCGTCGCCCTCGGCGATCCCGAGGATCGCGGCGCCGAGGCGCAGCTCGTGCTCGACGAGGCGCTCCGGATCGTCGACGCCGGGGACGTCGCGGACCCCGACACCGAGGCCGGCGAGCGTGCCGCGACGGCGGCGGTCGCGGCCCTCGCGGCACGCGCCGACCTGGTCGTCGCCCTCGGCGGCGACAACGCGCTGACGGTGCCCGCCGCGCTCGGGATCGCCGGCGTCGGAACCCCGCACGACACGCTCGCGACCGCGGGGCTCATCACCCTCGACGCGCACCACGATCTCCGCACCGGCCGCAGCAACGGCTCCCCCGTCCGGCGCCTGATCGAGTCGGGCCTCGACCCGCGCCGCGTCGTGCAGATCGGCATCGCCGACTTCGCGAACTCCCGCGTCTACCGCGACCGGGCGCGGGCGTGGGGCATCACGGTGATCCACCGCGACGAACTGCACGACCGAGCGCTCGGCGACGTCGTCGCCGAGGCGCTCCGGATCGCGGGAGCAGCCGGCGGCCCGGTGCACGTGGACCTCGACGTGGATGTCTGCGACCGCTCGGTCGCCCCGGGCTGCCCCGCCTCGATCCCGGGCGGGCTTCAAGCCCACGAGCTGCGTCGGATCACCCGACTGCTCGCCGCCGACACCCGGGTCCGAGGCATCGACCTGGCCGAGGTCGATGCCTCCGCGGACACCCCCGACGGCCGCACGGTGCGGCTCGCGGCGCTGTGCGTGCTCGAGGCGGCCGCGGGGCTCGCCGAGCGGCTGGGGCGGTAGGCGCCCTCAGAACAGCCGGGCCTCGTCCACGTCCGGCAGTGCCCAGTCGATGCCCGGCGCCCCCTGCGCTGCGAGCGCGGCGTTCGCGCGGCTGAACGGGCGGGAGCCGAAGAAGCCCCGCGACGCCGACAGCGGCGACGGGTGCGCGCTCTCGATGCGCGGCACCCCGCCGAGGAGCGGCGCGAGCGCGCGCGCATCGGCACCCCAGAGGATCGCGACGAGCGGGCCGCCGCGCGCGGCGAGGGCCCGGATCGTGTGCTCGGTGATGTCCTCCCAGCCGCGCCGCCGGTGCGATCCCGCCTCACCCGCGCGCACCGTGAGCACCCGGTTGAGCAGCAGCACCCCCTGGTCCGCCCAGGGCGTGAGGTCGCCGTGCACGGCGGGCGCGATCCCCAGGTCGTCCTGGCGCTCCCGGTAGACATTGCGCAAGCTGCGCGGGATCGGCCGCACCTCGGGCGCCGTCGCGAAGGAGAGCCCGATCGGGTGCCCGGGGGTCGGGTACGGATCCTGCCCCACGATGAGCACGCGCACCCCGGCGAGGGGCCGCTGCAGCGCCGCGAGCACCCGGTCGTCATCGGGCAGCACCTCCGCACCGGACGCGCGCTCCGCCGTGACGAAGGCGCCCACCTCAGTGAATCGATCCGCCATCGGGGCGAGCGCGGCGGCCCAGTCCGAGGCGATCCCGGACCGCGCCCAGGGGGTGCCCTGCAGCATCACGGGTCCGCTCAGGTCCGCGGCGCGAGCGGGCCGCGGTGCACGTGGAAGACGCTCGACTGCGCGACCGGCCGGAGCACGATCAGGTCCTGATTCACGTGCGGCGGCTGCTCGAAGGCCCCGACGAGCACCTCCGCCACGTCCTCCGCGCGCAGCGGCTCCACGTCGAGATACGGCTTGGCCGCCGCCTCGGCGTCGCCCCGCAGCCGGTTGAGGGTGAACTCCTCGGTGTGCACGAGGCCGGGTGCGAGCTCAAGCACGCGGATCGGCTCGCCCGCGAGCTCGAGCCGGAGCACGTTCGACACCGCGTGGGCGCCGAACTTGGCGGCGTTGTAGCCCCCGCCTCCCGGGTAGGCGTCGAGCCCGGCGGTCGAGGTGACGTTCAAGATCGAGGCCGAGCCGGCGCGTCGCGCACCCTCCCGGAGCACGGGCAGGAGCGCCGCGGTCACCGAGCGCAGCCCGATCACGTTCACCTCGAACATCGCGCGCCAGTCATCGTTTGAGGAGTGCTCGACGGAATCCGCGCCGAACGCGCCCCCGGCGTTGTTCACGAGTCCGGTGGCCCCGCCCGTCGCCGCGACGTCGGCGGCGAGCCGCGACACCTGCTCCTCGTCCGTGACATCGCAGACCACGACGTGCGCTCCGGTCTCGTCGGCGAGCGCGCGCAGCCGATCCTCCCGGCGCGCGACGGCGACGGTCTGCCACCCGAGCGCTGCGAATCGCCGCACGGTCGCGGCCCCGATCCCGGAGCTCGCCCCGGTCACCACCACTCGTTTCTGCACCCGCGCCTCCTCGCTTCTCCGCCTGTACGTCTGCAGATATAGATTACGCGTCGTGTCTCGGGCCGTTGCTCTTCCCAGGGGCACTCCGTACGCTCGGGTGCAGCACCACCCACACTCATTCCGTCTCCGAGGAGTCATTCATGACAGACCAGTCCACCTGGGGCTTCGAAACCCAACAGATCCACGCCGGCCAGCAGCCCGACCCGACCACCGGCTCCCGCGCGCTCCCGATCCATCAGACATCGTCGTTTGTGTTCGAGGACACCACGCAGGCCGCCAACCGATTCGCGCTCGCCGAGCTCGGTCCGATCTACACGCGGATCACGAACCCGACCCAGGCCGTTGCCGAGGAGCGGATCGCCGCGCTCGAGGGCGGCACCGCGGCCCTGCTGCTGTCGAGCGGCCAGGCGGCCTCGACGTTCGCCGTGCTGAACATCGCGAACGCCGGCGACCACATCGTGTCCTCGAGCTCGATCTACGGCGGCACCTACAACCTCTTCAAGTACACGCTCGCGAAGCTCGGCGTCGAGGTCACGTTCGTGGAAGACCAGGATGACCCGGCGGCGTGGCAGCGCGCCGTGCGTCCGAACACGAAGCTGTTCTTCGCGGAGAGCATCGCGAACCCGCGCTCGAACGTGCTCGACATCCGCACCGTCGCCGACGTGGCGCACGAGAACCACGTGCCCCTCATCATCGACAACACCGTCGCGAGCCCGTACCTCGTGCGCCCGCTCGAGCACGGCGCCGACATCGTGCTGCACTCGGCCACCAAGTTCCTCGGCGGTCACGGCACCACCCTCGGCGGCGTCATCGTCGACGGCGGCACCTTCCCGTGGTCGCAGCACGCCGACACGTTCCCCGGCCTCACGGAGCCCGACCCGTCCTACAACGGCGTCAGCTACACGGGTGCCGTGGGCGACGGCATCGCGTACATCATCAAGGCCCGCGTGCAGCTCCTGCGCGACCTGGGATCCTCGATCGCACCGCTCAGCGCCTGGCTGCTGCTGCAGGGCATCGAGACGCTGTCGCTACGCATCGAGCGCCACGTGCAGAACGCGCAGGAGGTGGCCGAGTGGCTGGACTCCCACGAGGACGTCGCCACCGTCTACTACTCCGGTCTGCCGTCGAGCCCGTGGTACGCGGCCGCCAACCGGTACGCCCCGAAGGGCGTCGGAGCGGTGCTCGCGTTCGAGCTCAAGGGGGGCGTCGACGCCGGTCGCGCGGTCGTCGAGAACGTGGAGCTGTTCAGCCACGTCGCGAACATCGGTGACGTGCGCAGCCTGATCATCCACCCAGCATCGACGACGCACTCGCAGCTCACGCCGGAGCAGCAGCTCACCGCGGGTGTGACGCCGGGCCTCGTGCGCCTGTCAGTGGGTCTCGAGCACATCGACGACATCAAGGCCGATCTCGAGCAGGGCTTCGCCGCCGCGCGTGCCGTCGTGGCAGCCGCCGCGAACGCGTAGTCCGATCGATTCCTGCAACGGGGTTCGCCGATCCGGCGGGCCCCGTTGCGTCGTTCAGCGGCGCTCAGCCGTGCATCCCGCGTTCAGCCGTCCTTGCGGCGGACCATCTCGGCGATGGCGATCGGCGCGAACGGCGAGGTGCACCCCGGAGGGGTCGGGTAGTCCCGCAGCACCCCCAGGCGCTCGCCGATATCGATGGCCCGCGGCCGCAGTGCCGCATCGTGGATCCCGATCTGGGTGAGGCTCCAGTTCATGGCCCACTGCAGCCGATCCGGCGCCGCCGGCATCTCCGCCTCAATGGTGTCGAGATACGCCGTGAGGTCGAGCCCCTCGGGCTGCTTCCCGATGCGGTCGGAGGTGAGAGCCCAGCCCGCGCTCGCGACGACGGGATCGGGATCCGCGAGCCACCGCTCGCGCAGCTCCTCCGCGTGCGGCCCCTTGCCCACGATGTAGTTCACGAGCCAGTCGTGCACCTTCGGCACGCGGGACTCGCGCAGCATCGTGTCCAGCTCGCCGGCGGAGAACTCGCGCGGGCGGGCGATGAGGAGCGCCACGAGGCGGGCCGGCGTGACGTCGGTCGCCCACAGCTCGCGCGCGAGCGGCTGGTTCTTCTTCAGCCGCTTCGCGATGGCGCGCAGCTTCGAGAGGTTCACCCCGTGATCGTCGCCGTGCTTCTCGTTCACGGCGCGGGCGCGCGGATCCTCGAGGGCGGCGAGCTCGGCGAGCAGCGCGTCGACGGTCTCGACGGTCTCTGCGGGGGCGGCGTCTGCGGCGTCTGCGGCGTTCATGGTGTCACCCTAGTCGCTCGTGGCGGGCGCGACGGGTGCGACCTTCGTCCGATTCGTGACCAGGAAGATGGCGACCAGCGCGAACGCGACGTAGACGAAGCTGAAGATCCCCGCGACACCGATCAGACCCGATGTTCCCGCGGTCGCGGCGTTGTGGGCGTCGATGCCTCCGGTCGCGAGGATCGTCGTCGGATCGGTCGCGGCGTGCAGCAGGATCGCCCACACCAGGCGACCCGTCACGCGCAGGGACAGGTACATCAGGGCGCCGAATCCGAAGGTGTACACGACGGTGCCCAGCACCGTCGACAACGGCTGCCCCTGCAGCGCGTTGCCCGCGTGCATGATCGCGAAGTACGACGCGGACAGCACGAGCACCGCCCGCTCGCCGTATCCGCCGGACCGGAGGATATTCACGACGAACCCGCGGGTGAGCAGTTCCTCGGCGAACCCGACGCAGAGCCCGAGCGCGAGGATCGCGAGCACCGTCGCGACGGCGTAGGCGGACCATCGGGTCCCGATCAGGCGGAGCACGATCGGGATCAGGACCAGCAGCACGGCGAGCCACATCCACCGGCGTCCCGGGAGCGACTCCCGGCGGAAAAGCCCGCGGGCCCACCCGAGCGAGGCCGCCAACACGATCAGCAGGAGGCCCGAGAGCAGGATCGGGAGCGCGACGCCGAAGAAGATGCTCGCGGGGCTGCTGAGCGGGTCCGCGACGTCGATCACGTCGTGGAACAGCGCCGACGTGCCGAGGCCGATGAGCTGATAGACGAGCCAGTACCCGACCACGAGGAGCAGCGCCTTCCACCAGGTGCCCCGGTGCCAGAAGCGCCGCCAACCGTTCGAGTGCTGCGGATCGGACATGGGGGCTCCTCGCTGTCGTCTGAGAGTTCCAATCTAGAGGATTCAGCGGGCGCACCCCGAGACTCCGCGTAACACTCCCCCGGCGGCCCCGCGAGCCGGGCAGAATGGTCAACTATGGACTGGCAGACGCCCGAGGACTCGTTCCCGACCGATTTCATCACCGATGCGCAGCTGCGGGCGCTGCTCGGTCGCCCCCCGATCTCGGGCGGCTGGCGCGACGGCGACCCGGTCGGCGAGCGCACGTTCGTCTCACTGGGTCCGCTCACGACGGAGGCCGGCGAGGAGATCCCGAACACCCGCATCGCCTACGAGTCCTTCGGCGAGCTGAACGAGGCGCGCAACAACGCCATCCTCGTGTTCCACGCGCTCACCGGTGACAGTCACCTCGTGGGCAGTGCGGGACCCGGGCACCCGACCGACGGCTGGTGGACGGAGATCGTCGGTCCCGGCAAGCCGCTCGACACGAACCGGTACTGCATCATCGCCCCGAACGTGCTCGGCGGCTGCCAGGGATCGACGGGTCCGGGATCGCTCGACCCGACGGGCCGCGAGTGGGGTGGCCGCTTCCCCTACTTGACGATCCGGGATCAGGTCGCGGCGACGGCCAGGTTCGCCGACGAGCTGGGCATCGATCGCTTCCGCGCCGTCATCGGCGGCTCGATGGGTGGGATGCACGCGCTGGAGTGGGCGATCGCGCACCCCCAGCGAGTCGAGCGGCTCGCGGTCATCGCCGCGCCGCCCGTGACGACCGCGGATCAGATCGGGCTGAATCTCGTGCAGCTCGAGGCGATCCGATCCGACCCCTTCTACCGCGGCGGCAACTACTACGACGCCCCCGACGGGATCGGCCCCCACCACGGGCTCGCGACGGCCCGCCGGCTCGCGCTGCTCAACTACCGCAGCAACACCGAACTCGACGAGCGCTTCGGCCGCGCCTGGCAGTCGGCCGTCAGCCCGCTCGGCAAGGGCGGGCGCTTCGCGGTCGAGTCGTACCTGGACTTCCACGGCAACAAGTTCACCCGCCGATTCGACGCCAACAGTTACGTCACGCTCGTGCAGGCGATGAATTCGCACGACGTCGGGCGCGGTCGGGGTGGCGTCCGCGCCGCGCTCTCCACCCTCGATCTCCCCACCCTGGTGCTCGGGATCCCGAGCGACCGGCTGTTCACGCTGGAGGGGCAGGACGAGATCGCGCAGCACACCCCGGGCAACCTCGACGGCGACCGGGCCACCAGGATCGAGTCCCCGTTCGGGCACGACGCCTTCCTCATCGAGTTCGCCCTGGTCGGCGCCCAGCTCACCCGGCTGCTCGCCCACTGATCGGCGCGCGCTCACCCGGCTGCCCGCCCACTGGTCGCCGCGCGCTCACACCCTGCTCCCACGTTGCTCCCACTTTGCCCCCGTAGGCTCTGGACAGGTCCACACGGCAGGGAGTCACCAGGGTGTTACGCACGCACGCACCGCGCACGGCGCGCAGGATCGGCGTGTTCGCGACGGTGACGATGACCCTCCCGCTCTGCCTCGTCTCCTGCGCGTCCCCGGGGATCTCAGGCCCACCCGCAGCGGAACTGCGCGCCGCCACCGGCTCCGACCTGCTCGACGTGCAGACGGAGCAGGTGTACCACGTGTCCGAGGTCCAGCTGCTCGCGCCGATCGACACGACGGAACTCGGCGCCGATGTGCAGGATCAGGTCACGCCCTCCGGGTACATGATCATGCAGGACGGGGTCATCACGGCCGCCGAACTCGGGGTCTCCGTCGCCGGGATCACCGAGGCGACGTTTGTGCTGACCGAACCGACGGTGCTCCGTCGCGAGGGACGCGACGAGGGCGTCGTCTACGCGACCGGCACGCTCTCCGTGAACGGGCTCGAGCAGCACGGCACGAGCGTCCGCCTGCTGCCGAGCGTGCTCACCGATCGCGCGGCCGAGTTCGACGTGACGTTCGCGATCCCGGGCAATCTGCTCATGGCGGGCGACCACCCGGGCATCGAGGAGATCTCGGCCCACGTGGCGCTCACCGCGGAGTAGTCCCCGCTAGGAGAAGCGCCGCCGCCGCGTGGCGTCGTGCACCTCGCCGACGAGCTCCTCGATGACGTCCTCCAGGAAGACGACCCCGAGCTCCTCGCCCGACTTCTCGTAGATGCGCGCCAGGTGGATCCCGCGGGCCTGCAGCCGCGCGAGCACGTCCTCGAGCTCGGTATCGGCGTGCATCGACACCATCTCGCGGATCCGCTTCGCCGGGATCGGCTCACCGATCCGGTCCTCCCCCAGCCGCACGAGATCCTTGATGTGCACGTACCCCTCGAGGTCGCCGGTCGGCCCCGCGATGAGATACCGGGAGAACCCGTGTCGGGCGACCGCGGTCTCGACGTCGAGTGGGGTCGATCCGGCGGGGAGCACGACCAGGCGGTCGAGCGGCACCAGGAGGTCGCGCGCCTGCTTCGTCGTGAACTCGAACGCCGCGGTCAGCGCGCCGCTGCGGTCCTCCAGCACCCCCTCGCGGGTGGAGTGGCTGACGATGCTGGCCACCTCCTCCAGCGTGTAGGTGCTCGTGGTCTCGGACTTGGGCTCGACCTTGAACAGCCGCAGCACGCCGTTCGCGATGGCGTTGAGCGCCGCGATGACGTGGCGCAGCACGTGCGACACCCACACGAGCGGGGGCGCGAGGAGCAGCACGGCCTGATCCGGCATCGAGAAGGCCGCGTTCTTCGGCACCATCTCGCCGAACACCACGTGCAGGTACGAGACGCCGAGCAGCGTCAGCACAAACGCCACGATGCTCACGACCTCGGCGGACATGCCGGTCCAGGCGAGCGGCCCCTCGAGCAGGTGGTGGATCGCGGGCTCGGAGACGTTCAGGATCAGCAGCGAGCACACGGTGATGCCGAGCTGGCTCGTCGCGAGCATGAGCGTCGCGTGCTCCATCGCGTACAGCGCGGTCTTCGCGCGTTTGGATCCCGCCTCGGCCTTCGGCTCGATCTGCGAGCGCCGCGCCGAGATGACGGCGAACTCCGCGCCCACGAAGAACGCGTTGGCGATCAGCAGCAGGACCAGCCAGAGAATGCCCAACCAGTCGCTCATGCGCGTCCTCCGTCGTTCGGCTCCGCGTCGCCCACGACCGGGGGGCTCGTGTAGCGCAGTCGGGCGATCCGCCGCCCGTCCATCCGCTCGACGCGCAGCGTGCCGCCGTCGGGCAGCGTCGCCTCGGCCCCGACCTCGGGGATGCGGCCGAGCTCGCGCAGCACGTAGCCAGCGACCGTGTCGTACTCGTCGTCCTCGGGCACGACGATCCCCGTCTGCTCCAGGACCTCGTCGGGCCGCAGGTCGGCGGGGAACGTCATCTCGTCGGCCGTGCCGACGACCCCGGCCGCGGCGCGATCGTGCTCGTCGGCGACCTCGCCCACGATCTCCTCGACGAGATCCTCGAGGGTGACGATGCCGGCGGTGCCGCCGTACTCGTCGACGACGATGGCGACCTGGAAGCCGGCGTTCCGCAGTTCCTCCAGGAGCTGGTCGAGCCGCATCGTGTCGGGCACGCGCACCACGTCCTCCGCGAGCGCCGCGACCGGCACTTCCGCCCGCTTCGCGCGCGGCACGGCGACCGCCTGCTTCACGTGCACGACGCCGATCACGTCGTCGCGATCCTCGTCGATGACGGGGAACCGCGAGAGCCCCGTGCGCCCCGAAAGCTCGAGTACCGCCTGAGCCGGTTCGAGTCGCTGCACACTCTCGATCTTCAGTCGGGGCGTCATGACATCGCCCGCAGTGCGCTCGGCGAAGCGGAGCGTACGATCGAGCAGGGTGGCCGTGTCGGCCTCGAGCAGCCCCGCGCTCGCCGAGTGGCGCACGAGGGAGGACAGCTCCTCCGCCGAGCGGGAGCCGGAGAGCTCCTCCTTCGGCTCGATGCCGATGCCGCGGAGGATCCCGTTCGCGCTGCCGTTCAGCAGTGCGACCGCGGGCTTGAAGGTCGTCGTGAACGCGGCCTGCGCGGGCATCACGAGCTTCGCCGTCGCGAGCGGCTTCGAGATCGCGAAGTTCTTCGGCACGAGCTCGCCCACGATCATCGAGAACACGGTCGCCACGATGATGGCGAGCGGGGCGCTGATCGTGCGCCGGAGCTCCGCGGGCACCCCGATCGCCCCGAGCGGCCCGTCGAGGAAGCCGCTGATGGCGGGTTCGAGGGTGTAGCCCGCAAGCAGGGTGGTGAGAGTGATGCCGAGCTGGGCGCTCGAGAGATGCGTCGACGTGCGGGAGAGGCCGCGGATGACTCGATCGAGGCCGCCCTCACCCCCGGAGCGCCGCCGCTCGAGGTCTTGCCGGTCGAGTGCGACGAGCGAGAACTCCGACGCGACGAAGATGCCCGTGCCGACGGTGAGGAGAATGCCGATGCCGAGGAGAGCCCAGTCGTTCACCGGATGCCTCGGACAGAGAGAAGCCGCGCTTCAGCGCGGCCGGTACTCGGGGGGTCTGACGGTCTGCGAGAGTCTACGTCCATAATCACGACCACTCTACACAGACCGCGCTGAAGATTCACCCGGTTCGTATTCATGTGCGAGCCGCACGGAGGGCGTAGGCTTGTCTGTGGTGCGGCTATGGTGTCGGCACCCCCGGGTACCCCCCCTTTTGCCACCCTTCGGCATGACAACGAGAGGAAGTCGCTTTGGCTGAGCGCACGGAGACCACCGGTCAGGATGGTCCCGCAGGAGATTTCGGTGCAAACGCTTGGCTTGTCGATGAGCTGTGGAAGCAGTATCAGGTCGACAAGAACTCCGTGGATCAATCGTGGTGGCCCGTGCTCGAGCAGTACGCGAGCTCTCCGGCAGCGGCTGAGGCCCAGTCCGCGCCCCCCGCTGCGACGCCCGCCGCAGCGCCCGCGCCGACCGCCGCTCCGGCCGCGACCAGTCACCCCGTGACCTCTCCGATCACCACCCCCACGCAGACCGCGCGCACGACGAACGCAGCCCCGCGCACGGCGCCGATCCCGGCCGACGCCCCGCGCGCGACCCCGTCGTCGAACGCGCCGCTCGCCCCCGCCGAAGAGGACCGCGTCACCCCGCTGCGCGGCATGGCCCGGACGCTCTCCAAGAACATGGATCAGAGCCTCGCGGTGCCGACGGCCACGAGCGTCCGCACGATCCCCGCGAAGCTCCTCATCGACAACCGCATCGTGATCAACAACCACCTGCGGCGCAGTCGCGGCGGCAAGGTGTCGTTCACGCATCTCATCGGCTGGGCCCTGATCCAGACGCTCAAGGAGTTCCCCAGCCAGAACGTCGCCTACGCCGAGGTCGACGGCAAGCCCTCCGTCATCGCCCCGGCGCACGTGGGGCTCGGGATCGCGATCGACGTCCCGAAGCCGGACGGCACCCGCTCGCTGCTCGTGCCGTCGATCAAGCGCGCGGAGACGCTGGACTTCAACGAGTTCCTGGCCGCGTACGAGGACCTGGTGAAGCGCGGCCGCGACAACAAGCTCGGCGCCGACGACTTCCAGGGCACCACCATCTCCCTGACGAACCCCGGCGGCATCGGCACCGTGCACTCGGTGCCCCGCCTCATGCAGGGCCAGGGCAGCATCATCGGCGCGGGCGCCCTCGAGTACCCGGCCGAGTTCCAGGGCTCCTCCCCCGAGGTCCTCACGAACCTCGGCATCGGCAAGACCATCACGCTGACGAGCACCTACGACCACCGCGTCATTCAGGGTGCCGGCTCCGGCGAGTTCCTGAAGCTCGTGCACGAGCGCCTCATCGGCGGCCACAGCTTCTACGAGGACATCTTCTCGGCGCTCCGCATCCCCTACAAGCCTGTCCAGTGGGCGCACGACATCCACGTCGACATCTCCGGCGCCGTCGACAAGTCGGCCCGCGTCCAGGAGCTCATCAACTCCTTCCGGGTCCGCGGCCACCTCATGGCCGACACCGACCCGCTCGAGTACCGCCAGCGCACGCACCCCGACCTCGAGATCGAGTCGCACGGCCTGACCTTCTGGGACCTGGACCGCGAGTTCGTCACCGGTGGCATCGGCGGCAGGCGCAGCATGAAGCTCCGCGACATCCTCGGCGTGCTCCGCGACTCGTACTGCCGCAAGATCGGCATCGAGTACATGCACATCCAGGATCCCGTGCAGCGCACCTGGCTGCGCGAGCAGCTCGAGGTGCCGTACACGAAGCCGAGTCACGACGAGCACCTGCGCATCCTCGAGAAGCTCAACGAGGCCGAGGCCTTCGAGACCTTCCTGCAGACCAAGTACGTCGGGCAGAAGCGCTTCAGCCTCGAGGGCGGCGAGTCGGTGATCCCGCTCCTCGACGCGATGCTCATCGACGCTGCAGAGGACGGCGTCGACTCGGTCGACATCGGCATGGCCCACCGCGGCCGCCTCAACGTCCTCTCCAACATCGCGGGCAAGACCTACGGTCAGATCTTCCGCGAGTTCGAGGGCGCGCAGGCGACGAAGGCGGGGTCGGGCGACGTCAAGTACCACCTCGGCACGACGGGCATGTTCACGGCACCCAACGGCACCCAGGTGCCGGTCCACCTCGCCGCGAACCCCTCCCACCTGGAGACCGTCGACGGCGTGCTCGAGGGCATCGTCCGCGCGAAGCAGGACCTGAAGCCGATCGGCTCGTTCACGACCCTCCCCCTCATCATCCACGGCGACGCCGCGATGGCCGGTCAGGGTGTGGTGTACGAGACGATGCAGATGTCGCAGCTGCGCGGCTACCGCACGGGCGGCACGATCCACGTCATCATCAACAACCAGGTCGGCTTCACCACGCTGCCCACCGACTCCCGCTCGGCGGTCTACTCCTCCGACGTGGGCAAGGTCGTGCAGGCCCCGATCTTCCACGTGAACGGCGACGACCCCGAGTCCGTCGTGCGCGTCGCGAAGCTCGCCTACGCATTCCGCCAGCGGTTCCACGTCGACGTGATCGTCGACCTCATCTGCTACCGCCGACGCGGGCACAACGAGGGCGACGATCCCTCGATGACCCAGCCGCTCATGACCGACCTGATCGAGGCGAAGCGCTCGACCCGTCGGCTCTTCACGAGCTCGCTCGTCGGCCGCGGTGACATCACCGAGGAGGAGTACGAGAAGGCGAAGCAGGACTTCCAGGATCGCCTCGAGCTCGCGTTCCAGGAGACGCACGCCGCGCAGACCGGCGCGATCCCGGTGATCGACCAGAGCGGGATCGGCGAGATCGCCGAGGCCGGCGGCCCCGGCCCCGCGCCGCTCCAGACGGCCGTCGACGTCACCGTGATCGAGCGCATCGGCGACGCGTTCGCGAACAAGCCCGAGGGCTTCACCGTGCACCCGAAGTTGCAGCAGCTGCTCAACAAGCGCTTCACCATGACGCGCGAGGGCGGCATCGACTGGGGCTTCGGCGAGCTGCTCGCCCTCGGCGCCCTGCTCATGGAGGGCACCGCGGTGCGCTTCGCGGGCCAGGACGCGCGCCGCGGCACCTTCGCGCAGCGCCACGCGGTCTTCCACGACCGGGCGAACGGACAGGAGTGGATCCCGCTGCTGAACCTCTCCGAGGAGCAGGCACGGTTCTGGATCTACGACTCGCTGCTCTCCGAGTACGCCGCGCTCGCCTACGAGTACGGCTACTCGCTGCAGCGCGAGGACGCCCTCGTGCTGTGGGAGGCGCAGTTCGGCGACTTCGTCAACGGTGCGCAGAGCGTCGTCGATGAGTTCATCTCCTCCGCCGAGCAGAAGTGGGGCCAGCAGTCCTCCGTCGTGATGCTCCTGCCCCACGGCTACGAGGGTCAGGGTCCCGACCACTCCTCGGCGCGCATCGAGCGGTTCCTCCAGCTCTGCGCCGAGGACAACATGATCGTCACGCGCCCTTCGACCCCGGCCAACTACTTCCACCTGCTGCGGCGGCAGGCGTACGCCCGCCCCCGTAAGCCGCTCGTGGTCTTCACCCCGAAGTCGATGCTGCGGCTGCGCGGCGCGACCTCGAGCATCGAGGACTTCACGACCGGCACGTTCCAGCCGGTGATCGACGACCCGCAGGTCATCGACGCCAACGCGGTGACGCGCGTCGTCCTGGTGTCGGGCAAGACGTACTACGACCTCCGCGTCGCGCTCGACAAGAATCCGGATCCGCGCGTGGCCCTGGTCCGCGTCGAGCAGTTCTACCCGATGCCGGTCGCGCAGCTGGGGCGGGTGCTCACGCAGTACCCCGGTGCCGAGCTGGTGTGGGTGCAGGACGAGCCGGAGAACCAGGGCGCCTGGCCCTTCATCTCCCTGGAGCTGTCGAAGCAGCTGGCGAACGACCGCATCCGCCTGGTCTCCCGCGCGGCCTCGGCCGCGCCCTCAACCGGATCGGCCAAGGTGCACGCCATGGAGCAGGAGGCGCTCGTCTCCCGGGCGCTGCACTTCGACAGCGACGACTAGGACCCGCATGCACAAGCCGCTCCTGGGGCACCCCGCGGTGCACGGCGACGGGGACGTCACCGGGCAGCAGGTCGGCGGGATCGCGCAGCGCATCGCGTCCGCGATCTCCGTCGGCATGCTCACCGTGGGCGAGCGGCTGCCGCCCGAGGCGGAGCTCGCGAGCCAGTTCGGGATCGCGGTCGCGACCCTGCGCAAGGCGCTCGCGACGCTCCGCGCGCAGGGCATCGTCGAGACCCGGCGCGGCCGCAACGGCGGCACGTTCGTGGTGCAGGCGCCGTTCCCCTCGACCGAGTCGCTCACGTCGACCCTCCGCAGCACGAGCATCGTGGTGCTGCGCGACATCGCCGACGAGCATTCGGCGGTCTCGGGCATGGCGGCCCGACTCGCGGCCGAGCGCACACCGCCCGACTTCCGCACCCGCCTCGCGGAGCTCGCGTTCCGCGCTCGAGAAGCGCGCGGCGCCCAGGAGCTCTCGATGGCCGACAGCCGGTTCCACGTCGAGATCGCGGTGCTGAGCCACTCCCAGCGCCTCCTCACCGCGGAGCAGGGTCTGCAGGCCGAGCTCGGCCCGTTCCTGTGGTGCGAGGACCTCACGCGCGCCTCCGGCCAGCTCGCGTTCACGGAACACCTGTCGCTGATCATGGCGATCGAGCAGCAGCGCCCCGATGACGCGCAGCGCATCGCGGTCGATCACGTCAGGGGGAACATCCGCATGATCATCGAAGCCAAACTGCGGCTCGGCGTCCGCGAGCTCCCGGCCCGCACGGCGCAGCGCACGGAGGCGGTGTCGTGAGCGGCGCGGGTTCGACCCCGCCGATGCCGGCTCCGGGTGCGGTGTCCGTCGACGAGACGCTCGATCTCCTCCGCAGCTGGTTCGCCGAGCGATTCGGGCACCTCCGCACGCTCGCCGACGAGTTGATCGCGTACCTCGGGTTCGACGCCGCGGGCAACATCGACCTGAGCGAGACCACCAAGCGCAAGCTCAAGGCCGCGGCCGTGCGCTTCCTCGCCGACAACGAGACCGTCGACGGCTGCGGCCTCATCTTCGCCCACTCGGCGCTCGGCACCGAGAACGGCCACCTCGAGTGGTGGGTGCGCGAGGACGAGTCGCGCTTCGCGCGGTACTCCTTCGGTGTTGTGCCCGGCGCGGATCGGTACTACGACTACGAGCAGCACGAGTGGTTCATCCGCGCCTTCCACGAGGGCACGCCCGCCCTCGTGGGGCCGTACATCGACTACCTCGGCGTCGAGGCCTACGTAATGACCCTCACGGTGCCGGCCGAGATCGACGGCCGCCGGGTGGGCGCCGTCGGCAACGACATGCAGGTCGAGGATCTCGAGCGGGCGCTCATGCCGCTGCTCCTGCGGAGCCCCGTCGAGACCGTGCTGCTCGGGCGGCACGGCACGGTGCTCTTCGGCAACACCTCGCGCTTCCTCCCGGGCGACTGGGTGCCGCCCGTCGTCGACGGTTTCACCCGAGTACCGCTCGAACCGCTCTCGAGCGAAATCCAACTGCTCGTCGCGGCGGGCTAGCTGCTCGCCGCGGCGGGCTCGCTGCTCGCCGCCAGCTTCGCGAACCGGCGGGCCAGCTCCGACCACACGTCGGTGAGCGCGGGCTCGGCCTCGCGTACCCCGCGGATCACGGCGTCGCCCTCGATCCCGAGCTCGGCGAGGCTCTCCTCGTCCTCCTCCACCCACTCCGCCGCCGTCTGGCCGAGGGCCTCGGGGTGGAACTGCACGCCCCACGCGGCGGGGCCGACGCGGAAGGCCTGGTTCGCGCAGGCGGCGCTCGACGCGAGCAGCGTGGCCTGCTCGGGGAGGCGATCGGCCTCGAGGTAGTGCCACTGCACGACCGGCACGGAGGTCGCGCTGAGCTCGCCGAAGAGCGGGTCTCCCGCCGCGGTCTCGCTGAACGCGACGGAATGCAAGCCGATCTCGGGCCCCTCGGGCATCGTGCGCACGTGGCCGCCGGTCGCCGAGACCATGAGCTGCGCGCCGAGGCAGATCCCGAGCGTCGGGACCTGCTGCTCGATGCCGGTGGCGAGGAGGTGCCGCGTGGCGGGGAGCCAGGGCGAGGTGTCGTCCTCCATCGGGCCCATGGCACCGCCGAGCACGATCAGGGCGTCGTAGCCGTCGAGCGACTCCGGCACGGCCCGTCCGACGTCGGGGCCGACGATGTCGAGCTCGGCACCGCCCTCGACCAGACTCGAGGTGAGCAGGCCGAGGCCGGCATTCTCCTGGTGCTCAACGACCAGCACACGTGCGCGACTCATGTTGCGTCCCTTTCTGCGGCGCGATCCCGCGCCCGATCCACGATCCACCGGAAGATCGCGTGCTGTGTCACGTCGGTCGCCGCGGTGTCTTCCGGATGCCACTGTACAGCGATGAGGTCGGCGGTCGGGTGCTCGAGCGCCTCGACCACCCCGTCCGACGCCCGGCCCACGACCCGCAGGCCGTCGCCCACCCGGTCGACCGCCTGGTGGTGGTACGAGGAGACCGGCAGCTCGGACCGCCCGATCGCGGCGGCGAGCGCCGAGTCCGCGGCGAGCGTCACGTCGTGCACGCTGTTGCGGTGCGGACTGTCGGCGGGCACGTCTTGCACCAGGGTGCCGCCGTGCTCGACGTTCAGCAGCTGGAACCCGCGGCAGATCGCGAGCACGGGCACCCCCTGCGCGATCGCGGCCGCCATGAGGTCGGCCTCGAACTGATCCTGCGCGGCGAAGTCGGCCGGGGAGGTCGCGGGATCGGGCTCCTGCCGGTAGCGCGCGGGATCGACGTCGGAGCCGCCCGGCACGAGCAGGCCGTCGAGATCCCGCACCCGCTCCTCGGCCGGCAGCGCGCTCTCCGCGAACAGGGTCAGCGGTTCCCCGCCGGCCCGGATCACGGAGCGCAGCACCGCGGCGGAGACCGCGCTGCCGTCGAAGCGCAGCCCGTGGATCTGGTTCGACCACATCCCGGTCACGCCGATCCGCGGGGTGCTCACGCGGCGCCGTTCCCCTCGAGCGCGGCGGCGGAGAGGGGGAAGGGCAGGAGCGGCATCCACTTCGTCCAGACCGCCTCGAGCGAGCCGTCGGCGATGACCGCCTCGAGCGCCGCGTTGATCTCGGACCGGAGCGCGTCGTTGCCCGGGGCGACCCCGATCCCCCAGCGATTGCCGGTGAGCACCGTGAAGGCCTCCACGAAGTCGGGGTCCTCCTGGCCGAGCGGGATCATCACGACGTCGTCGTCCACGAAGCCGTCGATCGCCCCGGAGCGGGTGGCCTCGATCATGTCACCGAAGACGTCGTCGCTCGCGCCGAAGCTCACGAGCTCGACGCCGGGGAACGTCTCGGCGAGCTTCATGTTCGTCGAGTTCGCGATCGCGCCGATCTTGTAGCCGGCGAGGGCGTCCGCGGAGCGCGCCGGATCGTCGGCCCGCACGATGAGCGTCTCGTTGAAGACCGCGTAGGGGTGCGTGAAGTCGACGAGCGCCGCGCGCTCCTCGGTCATGCCCTGACCGCACCAGACGGCGTCGGCGGCGCCGCTGCGCACGGACGGGATCATGTCGTCCCAGGGCACCATGACCCACTCGACGGCCGCGCCGAGCCGGTCGAAGACGAGCTGGGCGGCCTCGGGCTCGTAGCCGCCGCGCGTGCGCCCGTCGGTGCTCTTCGAGAAGAGCGGCAGCGCTTCCGAGTCGATGCAGGCGAGTCGGATGGTGCGGGTGGTGCGGGTGCTGTCGGTCACGGAATTGCCTCCCAGTACTGATCGAATTCCCACTGCGTGATCAGGCCGCAGTAGCGAGCCCACTCATCCCGCTTGAGCTGGATGAAGATCTTGGTGAGCGCCTCGGGGATCGCGCCCATGAGGTACTCGTCGGCCTCGAAGGCCTCGATCGCCATGCCCAGGGTGTTCGGCACGACGATGCCCGAGAGCACCTCGCTGTGCTCGCCGGGCTCCCCGGGGTCGAGCTTCGCCTCGAGCCCGTGCTCGATCGACGCGAGCAGGTAGAGGTGCGAGAGGTAGGGGTTCACGGAGGCGTCCGGCAGCCGGTACTCCATGCGCCCGTTCGAGGAGATCCGGATCGCCACCCCGCGGGTGTCGAGGCCCCAGTCGGCGCCGGACGGCGCGAACTGCCCCGCGTCCCAGTACCGCTTGTAGGAGTTCACGGTGGATCCCATGACGAGCATCGAGCCCGGGGTGTGCAGCAGCATTCCGGCGATGGCGTGCCGGGCGAGCTCGGTGACGTGCAGCTCCACGCGGCCGTCCTCGATCACGTTCTCGGCCGTGCCGTCATCGGCGACCCGCCAGAGGCTGAGGTTGTGGTGGCAGCCGTTGCCCATCTTGCCGTTGTAGGGCTTCGGCATGAAGCTCGCCTGCAGGCCGAGCTCGCGCGCGACCTGCTTGCAGATCTGCCGGTAGGTGGTCATCCGCTCGGCGGTGAGATCCGCGCGGTCGTAGTTCCAGTTCAGCTCCACCTGCCCGTCGTCCTCGTAGTCCCCCTCGATCATGTCGAGTCCGAGCTCCTGGGCGTACGAGATGACCTTCTTGTACATGGGGCGCATCTTCTCGAGGTTCTCGACCTGATACGCGGGGCTCTGATCCTCCTTGGAGATGACCTCGGTGCCCGGGCCGCTCCACGTCATCTCCGGCTCGAGGCCGCTGCGCAGCTCGAGGCCCGTGCGCTCCGTGAATCCGGCGTGCGCGGCCTTGAAGAGGGCCCGGGTGTCGAGCGGCAGTAGGCGCCCACCGACCTCGCCGAGGTGCGGCGGCTCGTACGCGGTGCAGAAGATCCGCGCGACCTCCGGATCCCACGGCAGCACGTCGAAGGTCTCCGGCTCCGGGAGTCCCCAGAACTCGTGCGCGGCGACGCCTCCGCCGATGAGCTCGCCCTCGCGGCTCGTCTGAAGGTCGGTGAGCGCGGTGCGGTGGAACGCGATCCCCTTCTTCAGATTGCGCTCGAAGTGCTTCGCGGGCACGACCTTCGCGACGGTGCGCGATCCCACGGTCGGCAGCATATAGTAGATGTACTTCACGCCGTGCTCCCGGATCTTCGCGCCGAGGGCGGCGACGGTCTCCGGCCGGAGGTTCGCCTCCTGGTGCCGCGCGAAGGCGGTGTCGTCCGCGAGAATCTCGCGCAGCGCCGCGCCGAAGCGTCCGCCGGTCTTGAGGTCAGACATGGGGGTCCTTTCGTCGTTGGAAGGTCGGGATCACGCGCGGTCGCGCACGGTGAAGGTGATGGGGAGTCGCACGGGGCCGTGATTGCCCGAGTCCGGGAGCCAGGTGTCGCCGCCCGGGCAGGAGAGGTCCGTGAACGACTCGGCGAGGAGCGGGAGCGCGACGCTCATGTCGGCGCGGGCGATGTAGTGCCCGAGGCAGTGGTGCACGCCGCCGCCGAAGGTGTGGTGGGGCTTGCGGCCCTCCGCCTCGATGTCGATCTGGGGGTCGGGGTAGGCCTCGGGATCCGTGCCGCTCGACATCGTGAAGAGGTGCACGGTGGTGCCTTTCGCGATCCGCAGCCCCTGGTACTCGAAGTCCTCGTTCGCCTCGCGGGTCACCCAGCGGGTCGTCGGGTTGGCCCGCAGCGCCTCTTCGAGCGCCGGCTTCGCCAGCTCCGCCGGGCGCTCGGCCAGCAGCTCCCACTGCTCCGGGTTCCGCATGAAGGTCTGCAGGATGAGTCCGAGCTGGTTGCGGGTGGTGTCCATGCCGCCGAACAGCATCAGTACGAGCGCGTTGCGGAGCTCGGCGTCCGTGAGCTTGTCTCCGGCCTCGGAGAACTGCACGAGCCGCGACACCACGTCCTGACCGGGGTCGGCTTTGCGCTCGCGGATCAGCTGATCGACGAAGTCGTAGAGCTCCTGCACCGCCACGTCGATCCGCTCGATGTCCTCCTTGATGGATACGCTGAGCGCGTAGCCGACCGTGTTCGCCCGGTCCGCGATGAACGGCCAGTGCTCGTGCGAGAGTCCCATCATCGCGCACAGGGCACGGGTGGCGAACGGCTCGGCGAAGTCGCCGACGAACTCGATCTCCTCGCCGCTCGCCGCCTTCGCCTTCATGGCGTCGATGAGCTCGGTGGCGATCTCCGCGAACTCGGGCTCCAGGCGGCGGGCCACCGTCGGGGAGAACGCGGGGTTGAGGAGGCGGCGGATGCGGTGATGCTCCTCCCCTTCCAGCACCAGGAGATTCTTGGACCACCAGTCGTGGAACAGCCCGGAGTGCACGCCGTGGTGATCCGGCCACTTCGCGCTGCCCTGGTTCAAGCTCGGGTGCTTGAGCAGCTCCGAGACCTCGCGGTACCGGAGCACGCCGTAGCCGTAGTTCGTCTCCGCGTACCAGCTGCGCTCGCGCGCTTCGCGCACCTGCTCCGAGCTCATGGCGAACTCGGGAGCGGCGATATCGAGGTACGGCACTTCGGTGTCGTCGGTCTGGGTGGCCATTCGTACTCCTTCGTCGAATATCCGGTCTGCGTGTCACCGCGAAGCCCGTTGTCCAAATAAACTATAGGTGAATGTATTCCAGCGCAAGTCTCCGTAACGAACTCGCAGGAATCGCGAAACGCAATCGCAATAAAACATTCACATAGTGAAGATTTACGGGTACACTGGCCTCACCGGGTCCCCAGATAGGCTGCTGCGGACCCCTTCTCTCGCACCTCAGTCGCCCGCACGCAAAGGAGCCGCGATGCCCGGATCCCCCGGCCCCCAGATCGCCATCGTGGGCAGCGGCCCCTCGGGGTGCTACCTGGCGCAGGCGCTCCTTCGGAGCCTGCCGCACGCCGAGATCACGATCATCGATCGCCTCGCGTCGCCGTTCGGCCTGATCCGCTACGGCGTCGCCGCCGACCATCAGCACACGAAGGCCATCACCCGTCAGTTCGAGCGCCTGTTCCAGGCGGGCAATGTTCGCTTCGCTGGCAACGTCGAGCTGGGGCGCGACGTGGGTCTCGACGAGCTCCGCGCGCACTTCGACGCCGTGGTGCTCGCAACCGGGCTGAGCGCGGATCGTGCGCTCGCGCTCCCGGGCGGCGAGCTGCCCGGGGTGATCGGGGCCGGCACCGTGACCCGGGCGCTGAATGCGCACCCGGACGAGCCGACGACACTGCCCGACCTCGGCTCCGACGTCGTGCTGATCGGCGCCGGGAACGTCGCGCTCGATCTCCTGCGGTTTCTCGTGAAGGCCGAGAGCGACTACGACGCCAGCGACATCGCGGATCCCGCGCTCGAGCGGTATCTCGGCAGCCCGGCCGCACGCGTGACCGTCGCGAGCCGGTCCGATGCTGCGCACGCGAAGGGCGACGCGCAGATGCTCCGCGAGCTCGCCGCGCTCCCCCGTGCCGTCTACCGGTTGCCCGACGACCCCGGCAGTGCGCTCGCCGACGACGGCGCGCTCGACCGCGCCCAGGCCGGCCGCCTCGCCGCGGTCGAGGAGCTCGTCGCGAGCGAGCGCCCCGCGCATCCCGGCCCCGCGGTCACCCTGCGATTCGGGGTGATCCCCGTCCGGATTCTCGGCGAGGAGCGCGTCGAGGCCGTGGAATTCGCCGCGGGCGACGACGTGGTCGTCGTGCCGGCGACGAGCGTCATCACCGCCGTGGGGTTCGCTGCGTCCGACCCCCTCGCCGAGCTGCTCGCCGACCACTCGGAGGTCGGGGGGATCGAGCCGGGCCTGTACCGCACCGGGTGGGCCAAGCGCGGCCCGAGCGGTGGGATCCCTGAGAACCGCGCCTGCGCCAAGTCGGTCGCCGAGGAGATCGTCGCGGACGTCACGTCGGGCGCACTCCCGGGTTCGGAGACTAGACTCGGCTTCGACGGGCTGCCGGCCGATGTCCGCGCCGCGTCCGTCGACTACGCGCAGTGGCTCCGACTCGAGCAGCACGAGCGCGAGCTCGCCCCGTCGGGCCGGATCCGCCGCAAGATCTCAGACCACGACCGGATGGTCGCCATCGCACACGACCGGGCGTAGACCGGGCCCGTGCACACCCCAGACGAGAGGAAGACCCCCGTGAAGTTCACCGTTCTCTACGGCACCGAATCCGGCAACTCCGAGCTCATCGCCGAGGATCTCGGCGCCAAGCTCCGCGAGACCGAGCTCGACGTCGAGGTCGCCGACCTGCAGGACACCGATCCCGCGAGCCTGGGCGCCGACCGCTTCGTGATCGTGGTCTGCTCCACGCACGGCGACGGCGACCTGCCGAACACGGCGATCCCGTTCGCGGAGGCCTTCGATGCGGCACTCCCCGACCTGACGGGGATGCGCTACGCCATGTTCGGGCTCGGTGACACGTTCTACGAGGCCACCTACAGCCAGGGCAGCGAGCACATCGACCGCCGGTTCGCCGCGCAGGGCGCGATCCGTGTTGGCGAGTACGGTCGGCACGACGCCTCGTCGTGGGACCTCGGCAGCGACGTCGCGCTCGAGTGGCTCCCGGGCGTGCTCGAGGCCGCCGCCGAGCCCGCCTCCGCCTAGGCTCTCCTCGCCCGCTCCACGAGCGCCCCGAACAGGCGCGCCCGATCCTCGAGGTCGGCCGCCGACTCCTCCGGGTGCCACTGGATGCCGAGCACCCAGCTCGCCGTGCGGTGCTGCGTGCCCTCGACGATGCCGTCGTGGGCACGAGCGGTCACGCGCAGCGCCGGGGCGACCTCGGCGACGGCCTGGTGATGCCCGTTCCGCACGGTCACCGCGGACGTGCCGAGGATCCGGGCGATCTCGGAACCCTCCTCGAGCCGCACCTCCTCGTCGATGAAGAGCGGGGATCCGGCGCCGCCGCGGTGCTGCGACCAGTTCTCGATGTCCGGGATCAGCGTGCCCCCGAACGCCACGTTCAGCAGCTGCGACCCCCGGCAGATCGCGAGCATCGGAAGATCCCGCGCCACGACCTCGTGCAGGAGCTCGATGCAGTACCGATCAGCGCGGAGGTCGACGCCGTACTCGTTCGCGGGTGGCGGGCCGGTGTACCCGTAGCACGAGCCGTCGACGTCTCCGCCGCCCAGGAAGAGCACCGCCGACGCCCCTGCGAGCACCGCGTCCGACGGCGTCAGCGAGACGGCCGCGGAGTCCACCAGGCGCGGACGCCCGCCCGCGGCACGCACGGCCTCGAACGCGGTGAGGGTGAACTCCCGCGTCAGGTCGTACGACAGCTGATTCATGCCGGGAGTGTTGAGCGAGACCACGACCGGGATGAGCGGACCCGCGGGATCCTCCGGGGACTCCCCCGTTCCCGGAGCGAAGAGTGCGGGATCGACCGCCAGATCGGCCATCGGACACATCCTTTCCGCAGCGGGTCGCTGCGCAGAGAGAACTCCGGGCGGCCCCGCTGGAGCCGCCCGGAGTTCGGAGGAGCCGGTCGATCTACGGGGCGACCGTCTTGATGGCCCCGCTGGCGTCGCCCGAGGGGGCGTCACCGCGCGCGTAGGCCTTGGAGACCAGCATGTAGATCCAGCCGACGACCACCACACCGACGGTGGTCATGATCAGCAGGTAGTCCTCCGCCCAGCCGCCGCCCGTGGGGCGCGGCCAGAGGATGTTGATGATCGCGATCGCACCCCAGAGCAGGGCGATGATGTTCACCGGGTAGGCCCAGGCGCCGAGGGTGAACCGACCCGCAGGCTTCCAGCCGAGGATGCGGGCCCGGAGTGCCGCCAGCACGACCATGCCGAAGCCGACGTAGATGCCGACCGTGCCGAAGCCGACCATCGCGGTGAGCGCCTCGGCGAGCAGGAGCGAGAACACGACCACGGCCGCGGGGAAGAGACCCGCCGCGAGCAGCGCGTTCTGCGGCACGTGCCGCGCCTCGTTGAAGCGGGCGAGCATCGTCGATCCCGGCAGGAACCGGTCACGCGCCATCGAGTAGAGCAGACGGCTCGCCGCGGCCTGCAGGCTCGTGATGCACGAGATGAAGGCGATGACGATGACGAGCATGACGACCGGGAAGATCGGGCCGAAGGCATTGTGCAGCAGGTCGCCGATCGGATCCGTGGACTCGCCGCTCGCGACCGCTGCAAAGTCGGGCACCGCGAGCACCAGCGAGAAGACCAGGAGGTTCGCGGCGAAGCCGCCGATGTAGAGGGTGATCCGCATGGCGCGCGGCACCCGGCGACTGGGGTCCTTGATCTCCTCGGCGACGTCGCCGTTGGCTTCGAAGCCGTAGTAGGCGAAGAGGCCGATCAGCGCCGCGGCGGCGAAGGCTCCGAAGTAGCCGCCCGGGGCGTCGTTGCCGATGCCCTGGTTGTCGAAGAGCACCGAGAAGTCGTGCACCCGGCCGAAGATGAGCAGGTAGCCGCCGATGACCACGGAGCCCACGAGCTCGGCGATCAGGCCGATCGTCGCGGCCATGCTGAGCACGCGCGTCCCCATGAAGTTGAGGACCGTCGCGACGAGCAGCGTGCCGAGTGCGATGAGCACCGTGCCGCCGGCGTCGACCACCCCGCCGAAGACCGAAGCGACGAAGGGTGCGGCACCGTAGGCGACCGCGGCGATCGTGCCGATCAGGGCGACGACGTAGATCCAGCCGTTCATCCAGGCCCACTTGCGGCCCCACAGTCGGCGCGACCAGGGGTAGACGCCACCCGCGACCGGGTAGTTCGAGACGACCTCACCGAAGATGAGGGCGACGAAGAACTGTCCGACGAGGGCGATGACGAGCGCCCAGGCCATGGGCGGCCCCGCGGTCCCGAGCGAAATCGCGAACATCGAGTAGACGCCGGCGATCGGTGAGAGGTAGGTGAATCCGAGCGAGACGTTTCCCCAGAAACTCATCTCTCGCTTGAAGGTCGTGTCGTAGGTGTAGCCGAGAGACGCGAGGTGGGCGGCATCCTCGTCGTGCTCGACTGGTGGGTTCGCGGTATCCATGGTCGTCAGGTACTCCCTCGTACATGTGACAGCTCAGCCGCACTCCCGTGAGTACGGTCGGATACAACCTATATGTGAATGTTTTAACTTGCAAGACACTGAGCGGGAAATCAACCGCATCGAAATGTAGAGGCTCTCAATTCATGCAAATGTGAATGAATTGTTTCCGAGTGATGACGGCGCCGGAAGACGCCAGCGGGCGGGAATGGCGACCGCCATCCCCGCCCACTTCGCGCTGCAGATCTCTCCTCGAGTGACCCCTGCCTAGAGCATCACGTAGAACTTCTCCAGCGTCTCCGTGATCTTCCAGGTGCCCGTCCACCCGGTCGGGAACGAGGCGACGTCGCCGGGGCCGAGCTCGACGGGCTGCCCGCCCTCCTCGGTCACCGTCATACGCCCGGAAAGCACGTGGATGACCTCTCCGAGGTCCGTGAAGTCCCACTCCGACTCACCCGGCTCGCACCGCCAGAAGCCGGTGTGCACTCCGCGCTCGCCATCCGAGGTGAACTCTTCGAGCCAGGTGCGGGTCGGGCCGGTCGTCGACGTGCCGAGCGGCGCCTCGAGCGGGCCGGATTCGGGGATACGCGCGAACACCTCGGAAACACTCACATGCTGCGTCACTGCAACCTCCATCGGTTCTGGGACCCCGTCGCGGGCCCGCGCGCAACACTCTAGCGCGCGCTATCGCGTCGTGAACACCTTGCTCGTGATGCGCCAGACGCCCTCGCGACGGACGAGCCCGAAGAAGTTCCGGAAGTCGGCCCCGAGGAACTGCCGCTCGTCGAGCACCGCGCTCGCCACGTCGCCGACCACCTCGATGCTGTGGATCTCAGCCGCGTACCCCGGGCCGGCCGGGTCCGCGGTGCCGATGACCTCGGTGGCGAACGCGCCCCCGGTCATCGTGACGAACTCCGGCCCGAGGTACCCCCACATGACCGCGTTTTCGTCGAACGCATCGCGCACCGCAGCGGGATCCGCGGCGCGGCACCCGTCGACGTAGCGTTGGACCGCGGCTCTCACATCTTCGTGCATGCCCCCACCCTACGATCCGCCCCGATCCTCTCGGTAGCACCGGAGTGCAGGGCGCTTGTCGCGCCGCGCTCCGGGCCCGATCCCGGCGATACGATGGGCACGAGACGCTCTTCCGCTCCGACGCAGTGAGGACCCCCGGTGCCCCAGATCCCCTTCCTCGACGCCGCCGCGGTGCGCCGGGCGCTCCCCGCCGAGCGCGCGATGCAGGCCCTGGACGCGGCCCTGCGCACGGAGATCGACCCAGAGGTCGACGCGCCGCGCCTGTTCAGCCCGGCTCCGCACGGTGAGTTCCTCCTCATGCCCGCGCAGGGACCCGAGTTCAGCGGGCTCAAGGCGCTCACCGTCGCACCGGGCAATCCCGCCCGGAACCTGCCCAAGATTCAGGGCCTGTACCTCCTCATCGATTCCGACTCGCTCGCTCCGGTGGCGATTCTCGAGGGGTCCTCCCTCACCGCGATCCGAACCGCCGCCGTGACACTGACCGCGATTCGATACCTGGCCGCCGCGGCTCCTGCCACGGACCGGCCGCCGGCGCGACCAGAGTTCCTCGTGATCGGTGCGGGGGTGCAGGCGGAGAGCCACATCCGTGCGGCGCGGGCAGCCCTCCCCGGTGCGGAGTTCACCGTCGCCGGCCGCCGCCCCGAGCGCGTCGCGGCGCTCCGTGCGGCGCTCGGCGGCGACGACACCCGGGCCCTCGATCCTGCGCCCGGCGCCCTCGACCGAGCGGTCGCCGAGGCCGACGTGATCCTCTGCGTCACGAGTTCGGACACCCCCGTCTTCGACGGCTCGCTCGTGCGCGGCGGTGCGATCGTCGCCGCCGTCGGCACGCACGGCCGCGACCGCCGGGAGGTCGACGACCGTCTCGTCGCCCGGGCGGACCTCCTGGTCGAGGGCCGCCGCTCCGCCGAGCGGGAGAACGGGAACCTGGCCACCGCGCTCGGCCCCGCCGACTGGGCGGCCCCCAGCGCACCCCGCAACCTGCGAGAGGCCGCGCTCGGCCGGCTCAGCCGCCGCCCGGGACACCCCGCGCTCTACACGGGCGTCGGGATGTCCTGGGAGGATCTCGTCTGCGCCGCCGCCGCCTTCACCGCGTCGACGTCCGGGCGCGAGTGACCACCCGCACGTGCTTATTGGTCAACCCGCCAGTAAGGGCTAGACTGAGGCGACTCACGCGATCGATCCGGAGGAGACACTGATGACCGCATGGCGCATGCCCATCGAGGGGCACGAACAGGAACGGCTGTGGATGGCCTGGCCGACCTCGGGTTACACCCTGGGCGACACCGAGGCCGAGGTCGAGGAGGCGCGGCGCACCTGGGCCGCCGTCGCGAACGCGGCGAGCGAGTACGAGGCGGTCACCGTCGTCGTCAACCCGGGTGACGAGGACATCGCCGCGAGGTATCTCGCGTCGCAGATCGACCGTCACGTCGCGCCGCTCAACGACGCCTGGATGCGCGACATGGGTCCGAGCTTCGTCATCGGCGACAACGGCGAGCTCGGGGCGGTGAACTTCGTGTTCAACGGCTGGGGTGGTCAGGAGTGGGCCGAGTGGGAGCACGATCAGCACATCGGCCGGATCGTGGCCGAGGCGTCGGGTGCCACGCTCATCAACTCCGAGATGACCAACGAGGGCGGCGGGATCCAGGTCGACGGCACCGGACGCGTCATCCTCACCGAGACCGTACAGCTCGATCCGGGCCGCAACCCCGGGTGGACCCGTGCGCAGGTCGAGGCCGAGCTCGCCCGCACGATCGGCACGACGAGCGCCATTTGGCTCCCTCGCGGCCTGTTCCGCGACCACGACACGTTCGGCACACGCGGGCACTCCGACATCCTCGCCGCGTTCGCGACCCCGAGCCAGCTCCTCATGCACCGGCAGGACTCCGAGTCGCACCCCGATCACCAGATCGCCCGGACCAATCGCGACGTCGTGGAGCGCACCCTCGACGACACCTCGGCCGGCTTCGAGATCATCGACATGCCCGCGCCCACGGTGCTGCGCGACGCCGAGGGGTTCGTGGACTACAGCTACATCAACCACCTCGTGATCAACGACGCGGTGCTCGCGTGCGCGTTCGACGACCCCGCCGACGATCGGGCGCTCGCCACCCTGCGCGAGGTCTACCCCGGCCGCACCGTCGTCGGCATCGACGCGCGCCCGCTGTTCGCCCGCGGCGGCGGCATCCACTGCATCACGCAGCAGCAGCCGAAGGCCGCCTGAGGCGGGAGCCGCACCCCGACGGAGCGCGCAGTCCCGCATGGTGGATTCATGCGGGACTGTGCGACATTCACACTCGGCAACCCCGTCTGACCTGCGAGACTGCAGTGACGCCACGCGCTGATGGCGACCGCTCGACACGAAGGAACCCCATGCCTGCCGCTGCCCTCACCCCGGAACTCGAACTCGTCGTCGCGCGCGCCGCGGCCGCCGCGCCCGCGTTCGCCGCGACCAGTCCGACGGAGCGGGGCCGCGCGATCGTCGCCGTCGCCGATGCGCTCGAGGGCGCGAAGGCGTCTCTCGTCGAGATCGCCGCGCGCGAGACCGGGCTCACCGAGGCCCGGCTCACCGGGGAGGTGACGCGGACCGCGGTGCAGCTCCGTCTCTTCGCCGACACGCTCGTGCACGGCGGCTACCTCGACGCACGCATCGACCCCGCGGACGACGACTTCGCGCTCGGCGTCCGCCCCGACGTGCGCCGCGTGCTGATCCCAGTCGGTCCGGTCATCAACTTCTCGGCGTCGAACTTCCCCTTCGCCTTCTCCGTCCTGGGGGGCGATTCGGCGTCGATCCTGGCCGCCGGCTGCCCGCTCATCGTGAAGGCGCACTCGGGGCACCCGGAGCTCTCCGACGCCACGGCCGAGGTCGCCGCGACCGCCCTGCGCGCCGCGGGCATGCCGGAGGGGGTGTTCCAGCTGATCCACGGCCGTGAGGCGGGGGTCGCCGTGCTGCAGGATCCGCGGGTGCGCGCCGGCGCCTTCACCGGCTCGATCAGCGTCGGCCGCTTGCTCGCCGACCTCGCGGCGAATCGTCCGGCTCCGATCCCGTTCTTCGGCGAGCTCGGCAGCGTCAACCCGGTCTTCCTCACCGCCGCGGCGATCGCGGAGCGCGCTGCGGAGATCGCGAGCGGATACGTCACGAGCGTGTCCGGCTCCGCGGGGCAGCTCTGCACGAAGCCCGGCTTCGCGTTTGTGCCGGAGGACTCCGAGCTTCCGGCCGCGATCGCCGCGGCCGCCGTCGACCTCGCCGAGCACCGGCTGCTCGACCCCCGGATCTCTCGGAGCTTCGACGAGCGCCGTCAGGCGATCCTCTCGGCACCCGGGGTCCGGCCCATCGTCGAGGGCGGCATCCGCTTCGACGACGCGGGGCACGGCTGGGCCACCCCGACGATCGTCGCGGTGTCCCTCGAGGACTTCCGCACGAGCCGGGAGGCGCTCGTCGAGGAGGCGTTCGGCCCCCTCTCCATCGTCGTGGAGACGCCCGATGGCACCGACCTCGCCGCGCTCGTGCCGGAGTTCTTCGAGGGCAACCTCACGGGAACGCTGCACGTGAGCGAGGCCGAAGGTGCGGGATCGACCGCCAACGCCCCGGCCCTCCGCGCGCTCGTCGAGGCGCTCAGCCAGCAGGTCGGCCGGGTCCTCTTCAACGGCTGGTCGACCGGCGTGGCCGTCACACCCGCCCAGCAGCACGGCGGCCCGTGGCCCGCGACGACCAACGACACGAGCACTTCCGTCGGCACCGCGGCGATCACCCGCTTCCTCCGGCCCGTCGCGTACCAGAACGCTCCGGCCGCGTTCCTGCCGCTCGCCCTCCAGGACGCGAACCCGCTGGGGGTCCCGCAGGCGATCGCCCCCGCGGGCGAATCGCGGAGCTGGGGCAGCGCCGCAACCGCCTAGCCCGGCGGTGCACCCGCGGCATACACTGAGCACATGACCCGCGCCATGCTCCGAACCGCCGCCCTCGCCACCGCCGCCACCGCCGCGCTGCTGCTCTCCGCGTGCGCGGGCGGCGCGTCGGCCGGCATCGAGGGCGTCTGGGGCGATCCCGACGCGGAGGGTGCGCCGTCGCTCGAGTTCCTCGCCGACGGCACCTACGCCGGCACCGACGGCTGCAACCGCCTCGGCGGCGACTACACGCAGGCCGACGACGGCACGATCGACCTCGGCATCATGCGCTCGACGATGATGTACTGCGAGGGGGTCGACACCTGGCTCGTGCAGGCCCACGAGGCCACGCTCATCTCGGACGAACTGGTCTTCCGCGACGAGCAGGGTGCCGAGATCGGCACCCTCGCTCGCCACGATCAGTGAGCTAGTTCCAGAGCACCGCCAGCGCGACGTTCACCACGGAGAGCCCGGCGATCGCGCCCAGCACCCCGCCCGACACGCTCGGCTTCTTGCGGTTCATCAGGATGATCACGATGATCGCGACCAGCACCAGCGTCTTCACACCGATCTTCATGTTGTTGGGTGCACCGCCCAGCATGTAGATCGACGCGACCAGCAGCAGGCCCGTCGCGAACAGGAGCGACGCTCCGTGCAGAATCCCGGGGGTGATGCGGGCACGGCCCGCCTTCACCGCCGGGAGCTGCGCCAACGTGCTGCCGAACACCGCACCGAACGCGATGAGGTGCAATACCACCAGAATGCCTTTTATGATCTCCATGGCCCTATTCTTCCAGGTCCGGGAGGTCCGGTTCGACCGGAGGCCTAGTGGAAGAAGTGGCGCTCGCCCGTGACGTACATGGCCACGCCGGCGGCTTTCGCGGCCTCGATGACTTCGGGGTCGCGCACCGAGCCGCCCGGCTGCACGACGGCGCGCACGCCGGCGTCGAGCAGCACCTGCAGTCCGTCGGCGAACGGGAAGAACGCGTCGGAGGCCGCGACCGAACCGGCGGCCCGGTCCCCCGCCCGCTCCACTGCCAGGCGGCAGGAGTCGACGCGGTTCACCTGTCCCATGCCGACGCCGACCGAGGCGCCGCCGTTCGTCAGCAGGATCGCGTTCGACTTCACCGCGCGGCACGCGCGCCACGCGAACTCGAGCTCGGCGAGCGTCTCCTGGTCGACCGGCTCACCCGTGACGAGCTCCCACTCGGACGCCGGCGCGAAGGAGCGGTCCGTGTCCTGCAGCAGGAAGCCGCCGGAGACCTGCCGCAGCTCCACGGGGTTCGCGGTGAACTCCGTGGGCAGCACGAGCAGGCGCACGTTCTTCTTCTGCGTGAGCACGGCAAGGGCCTCGGGCGCGAAACTCGGTGCGATGATGACCTCGGTGAAGATTCCCGCGAGCGTCTCGGCCATGCCGCCCGACACCTCGCGGTTCGCCGCGACCACCCCGCCGTAGGCGGAGACCGGATCGCACGCGTGAGCCAGCTCGTGGGCGGCCGCGATCGGATCGGCGGCGCCCTCCGGAGCGATCGCGATGCCGCAGGGGTTCGCGTGTTTGATGATCGCGACGGCGGGGGCCTCGTGATCGAACGCCGCGCGCACGGCGGCGTCGGCGTCGACGTAGTTGTTGTACGACATCGCCTTGCCGTGGAGCTGGGTCGCCTGCGCGATCCCCGCCCCCTCGGTCTCGCTGAACAGCGCGGCGCGCTGGTGGCTGTTCTCGCCGTAGCGCAGCACGGACTCGCGCAGGCCGAACATCTCGTACCCGACGTACCCCTCGGTCGTCTCGAAGATGCTGTCGACCGACGCATCGGCGGCGACGTCCTCCGACACCGGCGCATCGCCCCAGGCCCGATCCTCCTGGTCGAGGAACCAGTTCGCCACCGCCGCGTCGTACTGCGCGGTGTGCACGAAGGCCTCGGTCGCGAGCGAGCGGCGCTGCGCGAGGGTCGTCCCGCCCGCGCGCACGGCCTCGATGATCTCGTCGTAGCGCGCCGGGGAGACGACGATGGCAGCGTTCGCGTGGTTCTTGGCCGTCGCGCGCACCATCGCCGGTCCGCCGATGTCGACGTTCTCGATGACGTCCGCGGCGGGCTTGCCCGAGAGCACGGTCTGCTCGAACGGGTAGAGGTTCACGACGACGAGCTCGAACGCGCTGTAGCCGAGCTCCGCCATCTGCGCCCGGTGGTCGGCGAGGCGCAGGTCGGCGAGCAACCCCGAGTGCACGGCCGGGTGGAGCGTCTTCACCCGACCGTCGAGGGCCTCGGCGAACCCCGTCACCTCCGCGACGTCGGTGACCGCGTGACCAGCCTCGCGGATCGTGGCCGCGGTCGATCCGGTGGAGACGATCTCGACGCCGGACTCGGCGAGCGCGCTCGCGAGATCGAGCAGACGGGTCTTGTCGCTCACCGAGATGAGCGCGCGGCGCACCTCGATCTGATCGCGGTGCTCGTAGAGGCTGGGATCGTGGCTCTGGACTGCCATGGGGATTCCTTCGGTGGTCTCGCGCGGCGGAGGGTGACGCGCTGGGGCTCTAGCGGTACGTGGAGGGGTCGGTGAGATCGATGGTGCCGTCGGCGATCGCGCGAACGGTGTCGACGAGCAGCGGGCGCTCGAGCTGCTTGATGCGCTCGTGGAGGTCGGTCTCGGACTCGCCGGGTCGGACCTGCACGCGCGCCTGGCGCAGCACGGGGCCGGTGTCGACGCCCTCATCGATGACGTGGACAGTCACCCCGGTCTCGGTCGCCCCGGCGGCGAGCGCGTCGCGCACGGCGTGGGCGCCGGGGAAGCTCGGCAGCAGCGCCGGGTGGGTGTTGATGAGTCGCGGCGAGAACGCGTCGACGAACCCCGGGGGCAGGATCCGCATGAGTCCGGCGCTCACGACGAGGATCGGCTCCGCATCCACGGCCTCGCTGTGCCGGCGGATCTCCTCGGCGAGCGCGCGCCCCCAGTCCGCCCGGGTCTCCGCGTCGGCGGGCCGCACGATGAAGGTCGGCACCCCGGCCGCGTGCGCGTGGGCGAGGCCCGGCGCATCGGTGTCGGAGCCGACGCAGACGACTCGAGCCGGGTAGGCCGGATCCGCGGCCGCGGCGAGCAGCGCTTCGAGGTTGCTGCCGCCGCCAGAGATCAATACCGCGAGTTTCAGCACCCGATCAGTCTACCGGTCCTCTGGCCGGCTCCTCGATGCGGATGATCTCGTCGGCGAGCGTCTCCGGCTGCGTGCGCGCGAAGAGGCGATCCTCCTGCGCGGCCCAGCGCTCCCAGTGCGGCCGGAACGTCTCCCCGTCGCGGGCGAGTGCCCGGCCGCGACGGAGCTCGGCGCTGCCGTCGAGCCAGACCGCGTGCACCCGAGCCGGGCTCGCCGCGCCCGCGATCCTCTCGGCCCAGCGCTGCGCCGCCGCGAGGTTCTCCGCGGTCACGGCGCCGCAGCCCTCGACCACGAGCGGGCGGTCGGTGGTGAGGGCGATCCAGTCGCCGAACGTCTCCGCGTGCCAGTCGTAGCGCCGGTATCCGCCGGCATCGAGCGCGGTCGCGACCGATCGGGATCCCGCTGCGAGCCCGTCCCAGCCGGGATAGAGATCCTCGACGTGCAGCACCTGGATCCGGCCGCCGTCGAGCCGCTGGCGGGTCACGAGACGCTCGGTCAGCGAGGTCTTGCCCGATCCGGATCGCCCGTCGATGAGGATCACGTCCAGCTCTCCGAGCTGCATCAGAACTCTCCTCTCTGGTCCGTGCGGAGCCGATCCGCCAGGAGCATCACGCCGGCGGCGAGCGCGCCGAGCAGCACGGCGCCCGCGAGGCCGGCACCGTAGCTCCCCGGCGCCTGGTGTCCGATCAGCTCGGCCACCACGACGGGCAGCGTCTGCTCCCCCGGTCGCACCAGGAACGAGGTCGCCCCGAACTCGCCGAGCGACACCGCGAACGCGAACCCGAGGGCGAGGCCCGCGGACCGCCCGAGCATCGGCAGATCGATCGTGCGCAGCACCGTCAGCGGGTCCGCCCCGAGCGAGCTCGCCGCGATCCGAAGGCGTTGGTCGATGCCGCGCAGCACGGGCAGCAGCGTGCGCACCACGAGCGGGAGTGCGACGAGCGCCTGCGCGATCGGGATCAGCACGATGGAGGTGCGCAGATCGATGCCGATGCCGAGCGGGCGATGCATGGTGAGCAGCAGACCGAAACCGAGCGTCACCGCCGACACCCCGAGCGGCAGCATCACGAGGCCGTCGAAGAGGTGCATCCCGCGCTGGAGCACCCGGGAGCGCGGCCGGCGCGACAGCACGAGCGCGATGATCATGCCGAGGATCATGGCGAGCGCCGCGGCGACGGCGGCGATCCGGAGCGAGAGCCAGATCGCCGCGGGCACCGACCCCTCGATCGGCAGCGTCGAGGCGTCATCGACGAGGGCCGCGTAGTGCTCGAGTGTCCAGGCGCCGTCGGAGGTGCGGAGCGACCGCGCGAGCAGTGCGGCGATCGGGAGGGCGTGGAGGAGCAGCACGGTCGCCCCGAACACAAGGCAGACGGGGAGATCCCGGAGCCCGGGCCGCTGCTCACGACGGGGCTCGGCCCCGAGCTCGACCGCGCGCTCCCCCGACGCGCGCAGCCTCGCGGAGACCGCGAGGGCGGCCCCCACGATGGCGAACTGCGCGAGGGAGAGCACCGCAGCCCCGCGGAGATCGAGGAACTGGACCGTGAGCCGGTAGATCTCCGTCTCGACGTTGGCGAACTCTCGCCCGCCCAGGATCAGCACCACGCCGAACGAGGTCGAGCTGAACAGGAACACCAGCGCCCCCGCCGAGGCGATCGCGGGTCGGAGCGCGGGCAGCGTCACACTGCACCAGGCGCGGATGGCGCCGGCGCCGAGTACCCGCGCGGCCATCACCGAGCGGTCGTCGAGTCGGGCCCAGAACCCCCCGACGGTGCGTGCCACCACCGTGACGTTGAAGAACGCGAGCGCCGCGACGACGCCGACGAAGCTCCGATCGAGGCCGAGCCCCTCGAGCGGTCCGCCCACCCCGAGCAGCGCCGAGAACGCCACGCCGACGACGACGGTGGGCAGCACGAACGGGATCGTGAGGAAGCCGCGCAGCAGCGCTCGGCCCGGGAACTCCAGGCGATAGAGCACGTACGCAGCAGGCAGCCCGAGCAGCACCGAGAGCACCGTCGCGCAACCGGCCTGGAGCACCGTCTGGCCGATGACGCGCCAGGTGCGATCCTGCCCGAACACCTCGGGGATCCCGCTCGGATCGAAGCGGCCGTCGGCGACGAACCCGGTCGCGACGAGCGAGAGCACGGGCCACAGGAAGAAGATCGCCAGGAAGGCGAGCGGCACGAGGACGGCGACGGTCCACCCCGTGCCGCCGAGGATCCGGGACGGATCGATGCTGCGCCGGGACGGCGCGCTGTCGCGCCCCGGCCGATCGATACTGCGCCGGAGCGGCGCGCTAGAGCCCGATCTGCTCACTCAGCGTCCGCAGCCATCCCTCGCGCCCCGCCTCGATCTCCGCCGCGGGGAGGTCGTGCGCCGCGCCGGGATCCGGGAGCGGGGCGAAGGTCGACCACGCCTCGGGGATCTGCGCCTCGGCGTCGACCGGATACATGTACATCGTGTCGGGGATCGTCTCCTGGAACTCGCGGGAGACGAGATAGTCGACGACGGCGCGGGCCCCCTCGGGGTTCGCCGCTCCGGCCAGCACCCCGGCGTACTCGACCTGGCTCGAGCAGGTGTCGAGCAGGGCGCGGGTCGAGGTCGCCGCCCCGTCGTCCGAGACCGTGAAGGCCGGTGACGAGCTGTAGGAGAGCACGATCGGCTTCGTGCCGTCGCCGCCGCCCTGGGTGAACTGCCCGTTGTAGGCCTCCGTCCACCCCTGCTCGATGCGCGCACCGTTGTCGACGAGGCGCTGCCAGTAGTCGGCGAAGCCGTCCTCGCCGAAGGCCGCGACGGTGCCGACGAGCAGGGACGCGCCCGTCGACGACGCCGTCGGATCCAGGATCACCGTGAGGTCGCGGTACGCGGGATCTGCGAGGTCCTCGAACCCCGTGGGCTCCGCGAGGCCCTGCTCGGCGAACCACGCCGTGTCGATGTTGAAGCAGGTCGCTCCCCGATCGACCGGGGTGAGGCTGAAGGCGTCGGTGGTGTCGGAGTCAGTGTCGGCGATCGCGAGGTCCACGGCGCTCTCCGGGAACGCCTCCGGCCGGTACGGCTCCACCACGTCGTTGTCGACGAGACGCGAGGCGAAGATCGTGTCCACCCCGAAGAAGGCGTCCGCGATCGGCGCCCCCTTCGTCAGCACGAGCTTGTTCGTGAGCTCTCCACCGTCGCCCGCCGACACCACCTCGACCTCGTACCCGGTCGCAGCGCTCGCGGCTTCGGCGAACGCGTCGTTCGGAAAGGAGTCGTGGACCACAAGCGTGACCCGCTTCGATGCGGCCTCGTCGCTCGGGCCTTCGCCCGTCGCGCAGCCGGCGAGCGCGAGTCCGAGTACCGTTGCGCTGGTCAGCGCGCCGACGATCCGTCGACGGGTGGAGCGAGACGCTCCGGGGGTGTGCGGGTGCATCATTGAGGGCTTCCTTCCTCCGCTGGTATGACCCAGATCAGGTTGAACGGTCGGAGCACGCGTGCTCCCTCTCAGCCCCCGCGCAGGGACTCCCGTGGATTGCCCTCCTACCCTAGCGCTCCCGCCGCGGGAGGCGCCAACCGGGCCGCCGGGTCTGCGTCGGCGGTTCGGGATCGACGGCCTCGGTGCCGTCCCAGGCGAATGCTCGCAGCAGCTCGTCATCCGGTTCGCCCGCGGCGGGGCGCGGCTCCGAATTCGCCGGCTCCGGCGCGTCCGACACCTCCACGACCTCGTGCACTTCCACCGGCTCGTGGGTGTCGACGGTCTCGTGGATCTCCACCGTCTCGTAGGTCTCCACCGTCTCGTGGATCTCCACCGTCTCGTGGATCTCGACGGTCTCGTGCGCATCGGCGGGGTCGTGCGCCGCGGCGACCCCGGGGAGTCCGAACGTCAACGGGGCGAATGCCTCGTCGCCCTCTTCGTCGCGACGTGCCGACGATCGGTGTCGCTCCGGTACCAGATCGGCGACGGAGGCGCGCATCCGCGAGGTATCCACGCGGCTCGCGAGGATCCCCGCGAGCGCGCCGAGTCCGAGCTCCCCGGCGGCGAGGCCCCCGGTCACCCAGGGGTCCGGTCCGACGAGGGCGAGGCGATCCGGGCCGATGGAGCCCGTGGCAAGGCCCGCGACCGCCGCGATCGTCACCCCGGCGAGCACCGCCGCGCCGATCCCGACCGCGAGCGCAACCGGCCAGCTTGCCCGCCGAAGCTCGGGCCGCCTGGCGAAGAGCACCCCGATGCACAGCCCACCGAGCACAAGGAGCGCCGGAGCGAGCACACCGGCGCTGCCCCACCCCTGGGGGATCGCCCCGAAGAGCGGGAGCGCCGGCAGCGGACCGAGCAGCGCGCCGAACGGAGACGCCGAACTGCCGGCGCCGACCGCGAATCCCGCGCCGGTGAGCCAGGACCCGCCCCACACCACCGCGGTCGGCAGCAGCGCGGCCTGCAGCAGGAAGACGAGGAGCGCACCGAGGGCGTCGAGCTGGAGGCTCTGCGTGAGCGTCGTGATGCTCACGTACCCCGCGACGATCGCCACCGCGACGGCCAGTGCGGCGAGGCCGATGAACACGGCCAGCAGTGCTGCCGCGAGTCGGATCGTCTCGCCGAGCCGTGCCGGAAGCGCGGCGGAACCCGCGACGCCGAGGCGTGCGAGCGCGCGCTGCTTCCACCGGATCGTCGCGGTCCACCACGGGTGTTCGTCTCGCGCGGCGCGCACGAGGAAGCCGCCCAGTGAGGGGACGGCGAAGCACAGCGCGGGCACGACGATCGCGAGCCAGGTCGGCCAGGCCGCCCACGCACTCGCGAGGGGCACGACGAGCGCGGAGACCGCCGCGAACCCGGCGGCTCCGCCGATCACGCCGGCGATCCCGACGCCGCCGCGCTGCGCGAAGCGCCAGCCCGAACGCGCCGCGAGCGCGACCGTGATGAGGGTGAGCCCGAGCGGGGCGAGCGAGAGCGTGAAGGCCAGGGGCTCAGGGGCGAGCCCGAGGGCGAGCGCCGCCTCGGCGGGCAGGGCGAACCCGAGCGGGACGAAGTGGGCGAGCAGCCACACCCCGGCGGCGCCACCCGCGACGTCGAGGGGTTCGGCCGCCATGTCGAAGCCGATGAACCAGAGGAGCAGCGCGGGGATCGCGATCACCGCGAGCCCGGCCAGGGCGACGGCGACCGCCTCGATCGCAGCGATCACTGCCGTCAACGTGGGTCTCATCGCCCTGCAGTCTAGCGCGTTCGGGCGCGCCCATCGGGGCCCCGCACCGGCCGCGACGTCGTCACGATCGGACGCGCGGGTGCGGATCTCTCGTGGGAGGACCCCGGAGGCATCGCCTCGGCGGTCGACGGTGCCGCACTGGTGCTGGGCCTCGCGGGCAAGAGCGTGAACTGCCGGTACACCGCGCGCAATCGCGCCGGGACGCGTCGGGTCGCACTGCGCAGTGCGATCGTGCTCGGCCGGGGCGGAGTGCTCGGGCCGGTGCGGACGCTCGCGCGTCTCGGCCTGGGCGGCTCGCAGCACGACGGCTGGTGGCCCGTCTCACGCGCGCGTCGAGCAGCGGGGACCGCGCATCTGCCCGGCGCGATGGGCGGTCGCCAGCGATTCAGCTGGATCCACATCGCCGACGCCGCGGTGGATGCTGGAGCTCGGCGCGCTCGCCATCCGCACCGAAACCGAGCTGGTGCTCAAGAGTCGCTGGGTGCTGCCCGGCAGGCTCCAGGAGGCCGGGTTCGCGTTCACGTATCCCGAGCTCGACGGCGCCCTACGCACGACCTGGGCCGGCTGAAAGGCGTCCGTCGTCATGACAGACACAACGGGGCCCGCGCCGTGGCGCGGACCCCGTTGTTGAGCGTGACGCCTAGCGCGCGGCGAACACCTCGCGAAGCAGCAGGGCGGTTTCGGACGGCGTCTTGCCGACCTTGACGCCCGCGGCCTCGAGGGCCTCCTTCTTCGCCTGGGCGGTGCCGGCGGAGCCCGAGACGATCGCGCCCGCGTGCCCCATCGTCTTGCCCTCGGGCGCCGTGAAGCCGGCCACGTAGCCGACGACCGGCTTGGTCACGTTGGCCTTGATGTACTCGGCCGCACGCTCCTCGGCGTCGCCGCCGATCTCGCCGATCATCACGATCGCCTCGGTCTCCGGGTCGGCCTCGAACGCGGCGAGCGCATCGATGTGCGTGGTGCCGATGATCGGGTCGCCGCCGATGCCGATGGCGGTCGAGAACCCGAGGTCCCGCAGCTCGTACATCATCTGGTAGGTCAGGGTGCCCGACTTCGAGACGAGCCCGATCGGGCCCTTGCCCGTGATCGTAGCGGGGGTGATTCCGGCGAGCGCCTCACCCGGCGTGATGATGCCGGGGCAGTTCGGACCGATGATCCGGGTGCGGTTCCCCGTCGCCTGGGCGTGCGCCCACAGCTCTGCGGAGTCCTTGACCGGCACACCCTCGGTGATGATCACGAGCAGGCCGATGCCCGCGTCGATGGCCTCGACCGCTGCGTCTTTGGTGAACGCCGGGGGCACGAAGGCGACGGACACGTCCGCGCCCGTCGCGGCCATCGCCTCGGCGACCGAGGCGAAGACGGGCAGCTCGACCGACGCGCCGGAGGCGTCGACGTGCGAGACGGTGGTGCCGGCCTTGCGCGCGTTCACGCCGCCGACGATCTGGGTGCCCGCGGCGAGCATGCGCGCCGTGTGCTTCGTGCCCTCGCCGCCGGTGATGCCCTGGACGATGACCTTGGAATCCTTATTCAGGAAGATCGACATGGTGTTCCTTCTCTTCGTTCCAGCTCGGGCTATCGTGCGTTGGCGAGTTCGGCGGCCTTGTCGGCGCCCTCGTCCATGGTCTCCGCGAGCGTGACGAGCGGGTGCGCGGCATCGTTCAGGATCTGGCGGCCCTCGACGACGTTGTTGCCGTCGAGACGCACGACGAGGGGCTTGTTGGCCGCGTCGCCGAGCTTCGCGAGCGCTCCCACGATGCCGTTCGCCACGGCGTCGCAGGCGGTGATGCCGCCGAAGACGTTGACGAAGACCGATTTCACCTGCGGATCGCCGAGGATCACGTCGAGACCGGCGGCCATCACCTCGGCCGAGGCTCCACCTCCGATATCGAGGAAGTTCGCGGGCTTCACGCCGCCGTGGTTCTCACCGGCGTATGCGACGACGTCGAGGGTGGACATGACGAGGCCCGCACCGTTGCCGATGACGCCCACCTCGCCGTCGAGCTTCACGTAGTTGAGATCCTGCTCCTTGGCCTTCGCCTCGAGCGGGTCCTCCGCGGCCTTGTCGGCGAGTGCGTCGTGCTCGGGCTGACGGAACTCGGCGTTCTCGTCGAGCGAGACCTTGCCGTCGAGCGCGATGATGTCCCCGGCGCCGGTCAGCACGAGGGGGTTCACCTCGACGAGCGTCGCGTCCTCACCGGTGTAGACGGCGTAGAGCTTCTCGAAGACCGCAGCGACCTTCGCGACGAGTTCCTCGGGGAAGTTCGCCGCGCGGGCGATCTCCTCGGCCTTCGCCGCATCGATCCCGACGATCGGATCCACCTCGATGCGCGCGAGCGCCTCCGGCTTCTCGACCGCGAGCTGCTCGATCTCCATGCCGCCCTCGACGCTGCAGAGCGACAGGTACGACCGGTTCGCGCGGTCGAGCAGCACGGAGAAGTAGAACTCCTCCGCGATGTCCGCGCCGGCGGCGACCATGACGCGCTGCACGACGTGGCCCTTGATGTCGAGGCCGAGAATGGCCTCCGCCGCCGCGAACGCCTCGTCGGCGTTCTTCGCGACCTTGACGCCGCCGGCCTTGCCGCGGCCGCCGGTCTTCACCTGCGCCTTGACGACGACCACGCCGCCGATGCGTTCTGCAGCGGCACGAGCCTCTTCCGGCGTATCGGCGGTGATGCCGGCGAGGACCGGTACGCCGTAGCGCTCAAAAAGATCTCGTGCCTGGTACTCGTACAGATCCACGTACTGTCCTTTGCTTGGGATTCTTCGGTGCCCGAGGCAGAAAATGTCTCGATGTCGAGAGAAGTCGACCGCAGGAAGTCTATCACTGCGGTGCGGAATCAGCGTCGGCCGCGGTCTGGTCCACGGCACGCTTCGCGCGGTACAAACGGGTGTCCGCGTCCGCGATCGCCTCCGTGAGGGCAGCGCCCGGATCGAGCGGCGCGACCCCCCAGGACCAGGCGTACTCCGATGCCGCTCGGAGGTCGCGCAACAGGGCGCTCGTCGCCGCGACATCCCGGCGGAAGACGAGTACGAACTCATCGCCTCCGAGTCGTGCGACGACACCGCCGCGTCGAGCGTGCGGGCCGCGTTTGCCGACGAGGCCCTGCCACGCGACCACGGTGTCGCGCAGCGCCGCATCTCCCGCGAGGTGACCGCCCCGCTCATTCAAGGTTCGGAAGTCGTCGAAGTCGACCACAGCGAGCGCCACCGGCTCTCCGCGGCGACGCGCGCTCGCTCGGAGTCGACGCGACTGGACGAGCAGTCCGCGTCGATTCACAGCCCCCGTCAGCGGGTCGGTGATGGATTGCAGGTGCGCCTGCCTGCGGACCGCCCGAGCACCCTCGAAGCAGAACACGGCCACGAGCAGCGCAGTTCCGACGGTGACCCCGGCGGACACCACCCCGTGCCCGAGTCCCGGGTGGATGACGAGCAGCACCACGTACCGTGCAAGACTCAGCGCCATCATGATGCGCCCCACAAGGCTCCGATAGAACCAGCCGAGATAGAGCGCGATCATCGGGAGCTCGAGCAGTGCATTGATCTCAGCGTGAGCGTGTCCCGCGAACAGCAGGAAGTAGGTCGACCACCACTCGATGCCGGCGACGATCACGATTCCCGCCCAGCGCGGGAACCGGCGCCCGCAGGCGAGTGGGATGACGGCCGCGCAGACGTAGAGCACCAGCCACGAGGTGACCGCGGCACGTTCGATGTGGGGGTGTCCGAACACGAGGTCGGAGACGAAGACGATGGCGAGCACGAGGGAGAGGAGACTGCTGAGGATCGAGAATGGGCTCTGCCAGCGCACGAACGCGTTCCAGAGCCGCACCGGGACGTCGTGGAGCGTCGGCGTCCGCGCTGCTGACCGCCTATCCATGCAGGTGCCCGCGCTTGCAGCGCTTCTGCTCGAACAGCGCGGTGTCGGCACGGGCCAGCAGGGTCGTCACGGTGTCGGCCTCGGTCGATTCCGCGATCCCGTAGGACCACGCGTGCGCAGCCGCGAGCTGCAAGCGATCCATGACCGCCTCCGCCGCCGCAGCGGTCGTACCCGGGAACAGGATCACGAACTCGTCGCCGCCGATGCGGGCGACAATATCCTGGACCCGGATCCCCTCCCGCCACTCACGGACCGCTCCCGTGAGCGCGGCATCACCGGCCGCGTGCCCGAGATCATCGTTGAGCCGCTTGAAATTGTCGAAGTCGATCGCCACGAGCGCGCACGCTCCCCTCGAGGACCGACGGCGCAGCTCCGAGTCCAGATGCTCGATGAGCCCTGCACGGTTCACCGCGGTCGTCAGGGGATCGAGTCGGGCTTTCCGAGTGGTGCGGAGCCAGAGGTAGGTTCCCGCAAAGAAGCAGAAGAGCAGGCTCAGCAAGCCGTGTACGGCAACGGGCACCCCGATGTCGCCGTCGGGCCAGAACAGCGGGTTCGAGAGCATCGCCGCACCGAACGCCAGGGAACACACCGCGATCAGCCAGGTGGCGACGCCCGGGCGCACGAACCAGCCGAGGTAGAACGCGACGACGGGCAGTTGCTGCACCGAGGACACCACGGATTGAGGATCGTCCTGCAGGCTCAAGAAGTACGTCTGCGACGAGACGAAGACCCCGACCGCGGTGAGGCCGATCCACCGCGGCACCCGGGATCCCAGCATGAACGCCGCAGCGCTGCCCGACAGGCAGATCACGAGGAGCGTCCAGAGCAGCCACCGATTCGTCATGTGGCGGTGGAAGATGAGATCGATCACGAGGGTGAGACTCAGCAGCAGCGCCGCGCACGTCAAATAGAGCGAGTGCGCGTCCTGCCGACGAAAGAGCAGCGCGACCCTCGACACGCCCACCCGATGCGCCCCAGCCACAGCTTCAGCGTACACATCATTTCCAGAGGTTTTTAGGCCGAAGTCGAAAGTCCACCTCGAGGCCCCCCGGGCCGGGTGCTCCCAGGGTCCGCGAGTACACTCGACCGGAATGGGGACCCCTCCGAGTAAGAGAATGAGACGAGTGCAGACACCCAATGAACCGAAGCCTGAAGGGCTTCGCGCGCGCAAGCGGCGCGCAACCGAAAACGCGATCGAAACCTCGGCCGTTCGACTGGCGCTGGACCTCGGCGTCGAGAACGTGACCGTCGAAGCGATCTGCGAGCGCGCGGACATTTCGCGCAGCACGTTCTTCAACTATTTTTCCTCGCGCGACTACGCGATCGTCGGCCGCGCCATCAGCATCCCCGAGGGCAGCGAGGCGCTGTCGGTGCTCGACAGCAGCCCCGACAACCTCCCGCTCGGCCTGTTCCGGTTGCTCTTCGCGGCGATCGGGCACAGCCACGTGAACGGCGAGGTCGCGCGTCTGCGCGCTGAGCTGATCGCGCAGCAGCCCAGCGCGGGCCGACTCACCATCACCTCGCTGCTCGAGTCGAGCTTCCAGCTCGTCTCGACCGCGGTGCTCTGGCTGCACCAGCACCCGGAGCACGCCAAGCTGGACTCCCCCGAGCTCGAGGCGACCCTCGCGGTCAATCTCGTGCACGGAGTGATCACCGCGCGGATGACGGAGTGGATGACGAGCACGGACGACGTCACGGCCGACGAGTCGGACTTCGTGCGGGTGATGGAGCAGGTCCGCCGGCTCATCGGCTGATCGGCTGATCAGACCCCGCGGTCAGCGCGGCCGACGGCTCCCGCGCGGTCAGCGCGGCCGACGGCTCAGGCGAGCTTCTCGATCGGAGCGAGCTTCACGAGCAGCTTCCGTTCGCCGACGGAGTCGAAGACGACGTGCGCGATCCGCTTCGTGCCGACTCCGGTGACGGCGCTCACGCGTCCCTCACCGTACTCGTCGTGGCGAATCCGGTCGCCGGGAGCGAGCTCGAGGTCACCGTTGTCGCGCACGCTGCCCATGATCGTGTTGGGGAATCCGCCGCCGGCGGCCTGCGTCGCCTTCGCCGCCCGTTTGCGCTCCCGCCACTTGTCGAGCGCCGACTGCATGTTGCCGCTCGCGGGCTCGCTGACCGCGGCGGATCCGCTCGAGAACCCGCCCGAGCCGCCGCTCCCGAAGGACACGTTCGAGTCGACGGCGCGGCGCGAACGGCCCGCCGATCCCGAGCCGCCACCCCGGGGCGCGTTCAGCGCGCGGGACTCGGTGCCGCCGCGGCCCGTCACCTCGCCCGGGGATTGACGCCAGTCGATGAGCCCCTCGGGGATCTCCTGCAGGAAGCGCGACGGCATCGCCACGGAGACGTCGCCGAAGACCGCGCGGGTGCTCGCGAGGGTGAGATAGAGACGCTCACGGGCGCGCGTGATGCCGACGTACATGAGCCTGCGCTCCTCGTTCACGCCGCCGACCTCGTCGACCGACATCTGGTGCGGCAGCAGCCCCTCCTCCACACCGGTGATGAACACGGCCTTGAACTCCAGGCCCTTCGCCGTGTGCATGGTCATGAGCGACACTGTGCCGCTCGAGTCGTCGAGATCGTCCGCGGCGGCGACGAGGCTCACCTCGGTGAGGAAGGCGAGGAGCCCCGCGCCGGGCTGTTTGACGTCGAACTCGCGCGCGACCGCGACGAGCTCCTCGAGGTTCTCGGCCCGCGCGTCGTCCTGCGGGTCCCGCTTCGCGCGCAGCTTCTCGACCATCTCGGTCTCATCGAGGATCAGCTTCAGCAGGTCCCCCACCGGCGCCGGCGCCTGATCGTGCTCGGGATCCCCCGCGGCCATCTTCGCCGCGCGGGTCAGCAGCTCGGCAAGGCTCTGGATCGACCCAAGGACCTTCGGCCCGAAGGCGAGCTCTCCGGAGCGGAGCATGGCCTCGTGGAACGAGAGCCCGTGCTCCTCCTGGAAGTTCGCGAGATGCGCCTCCGCCATCGGCCCGATCCCGCGCTTCGGGGCCCCGAGGAGCCGCGACCACGCGATCGGATCGTACGGATTCGCGATGCTCGTCAAGTACGCCATCGCGTCCTTGATCTCGGCGCGCTCGTAGAACTTGGTGCCGCCGAGCACCCGGTACGGGATCGCCGACCGGATGAGCAGCTCCTCCAGTGCACGGGTCTGGGAGTTCGTGCGGTAGAAGACCGCGACGTCGCTGTAGGCGAGACCCGCGCGATGCAGATCCTCGACCTCCTCTGCGACGAACCGGGCCTCGTCGTGCTGCGAGTAGCCCGTGAAGCCGACGATCCGCTCGCCGTCGCCCTCGGCGGTCCAGAGGTTCTTCTCCTGGCGGTCGAAGTTGTTGCCGATGACGGCGTTCGCGGCGCTCAGGATGTTCTGGGTGGAGCGGTAGTTCTGCTCCAGCTTGACCACCTCTGCACCGGAGAAGTCGCGCTCGAACTCGACGATGTTGCGGATATCTGCGCCGCGGAAGGCGTAGATCGACTGATCGGAGTCGCCGACGACGGTGAGGCTGGCCGCCGGGATCCTGCCGGCGGCGTCGAGCTCGCCGGCGCGAGCGGGCGGCACGAGGCGCTCGACCTGCTCCGCCTGGACCGGCCGCGTGAGCTCACGAATGAGCGAGTACTGCGCGTGGTTGGTGTCCTGGTACTCGTCGACGAGGATGTGCCGGAACCGGCGCTGGTAGACGGCCGCGACGTCGGGGTGCGACCGGAAGAGCTGCACGGTCTGTCCGATGAGGTCGTCAAAGTCGAACGCGTTCGCGCGCCGCAGCTCCTGTTCGTAGGTCTTGAAGATCTCGACGAAGAGGCGATCGCGAGGGTCGCTCGCGTTCATCGTCGCGGCGTACCCGTCCGCGTCGGTGAGCTCGTTCTTGAGACGCGAGATCTTGGACCCCGCGTTCGCGGGGGTGAAACCGTACGTGTCGGCGTCCAGCTCCTTGATGATGCGCTTCAGGAGCGCTCGCGAGTCCGCCGAGTCGTAGATGGTGAAGCCTGCGACGTACCCGAACCGCTCGGCCTCGCGGCGCAGGATCCGCACGCAGGCCGAGTGGAAGGTCGACACCCACATGCCCTCGGACGCCGCCCCCAGGAGCCCGTCGATGCGCTCGCGCATCTCGGCGGCCGCCTTGTTCGTGAATGTGATCGCGAGGATCTGGCTCGGCCAGGCCTCGCGGTTGCGGATGAGATGGGCGATGCGGTGGGTGAGGACCCGGGTCTTGCCCGAACCCGCACCCGCCACGATGAGGAGCGCGGGCCCCCGAGCGGACACCGCGCGGGACTGCGACGGGTTCAGCCCGTCGAGCAGCGGATCGGGGCCGCCCTCGGAGGTGCTCGGGTCGGAGCCGTATGGGATCCCTGAGGGATCCAGGAGTTCGAAGTCGCTCATCGTGCTCCCAGTCTAGGAGCCCCCTCCGACATTCGCCGCGCCGGGGCACCCGGCCGGGCCGCGGCGGCACCGGCTTTCAGAGAGAATGGGGGGATGGCAGGATCATCGACCCCCCGACCATCGGTGCTCGTGTTCGCGACGGGCGGCACGATCGGCATGCGCGCGACCGACAAGGGGCTCGCCCCGGATCCCGATTTCCCGGAGGTGCTCGATGCGCTCGTCGCGGAGATCGCGGCACCGCTCGGGGTCGACTGGCGGGTCAATCACCTCCTGCCGTCCATCGACAGCGCGAACGCCGACGCCGGCACCGCCCCGCGCATCGCCCGCGCGGTCCGGGCGCGGGTGCGGACCCAGCGGCCCCGCGGCGTCGTGATCCTGCACGGCACCGACACCCTCGCCTTCGCGGCGGCCCGGCTGGCGTTCGAGCTGAGCGACCTCGCCGTGCCCGTGGTGGTCACCGGCAGCCAGCTGCCCCACGGCGATCCCGACACCGACGCCACCGCGAACCTGACCCTCGCCATGCGCACCGCGCTCCGCGCCGCTCCCGGGTCGCCGGTCTCGGTCGCGTTCGGCGGGTCGATCCTGCCCGCCGTGCGCGCGACGAAGCACAGCAGCGTCGCCCTCGAGGCCTTCCGCGCGGAGCTTCCGCTCGCCCCGTCCCCGGCGGGGGTGCCGCAGGTGCCGGGCGGGCAGGACGCCCGCGATCCCGCGCGTGTGCTGGCGTACTCCTTCGTACCCGCAACCATCGCGGCCGACCTGCGCGCCGCGACGGGCGGGCACCCCGACGGTCTGATCCTGGAGTGCTACGGCAGCGGGAACGCCCCCATGGGGCGGCCCGGCATGCTCGGCGTGCTGCGCGAGATCTGCGCCGAGATGCCGGTCGTGGCGATCTCGCAGTGCACGACCGGAGGGGTCGACCTCCACCGCTACGCCGTGGGCCACGAGCTCGCGGCTGCGGGCGTGATCGACGGCGGCGACCTCACGATGGAGGCGGCCACCGCCAAACTCGGCTACCTCATCGATCACGGCTTCTCCGGCGCTGAGCTCGCGGAACAGCTGCGGCGCAACCTCGTCGGGGAGCGTATCGGCCGGTAGTCGTCGGGGTCAGGATCCCGCGTCGCGGATCGCGACACCGAGATCCGGATGGTCCACGAAGATCCCGTCGACACCGGAGCTCACCACGAGCGCGAACTCGCTCTGCCAGTCCCCCCACTCGCCCCCGCGCACGGAGGTCTGGAAGCGGACGCTCAGATAGCGGTTCTCGGGTCGCAGCGTCCAGGTGTAGACCCGGAGCCCCCGGGCGTGGGCGCGCGCCACGAGATTCGTCGGCCCCACCGCGCGGCCGAGCGCGTTCACCCGGATCAGGTTGCCCTTCGCGACGCTCACGCCGTCGACGCGTCGGGCGAGGAAGTCGAGCCCGGCATCGCTGCGGTACCAGGCGTAACTGCGGGCGCGCGTCGGCCCGGCGATCTCGTCGGCCGGGGCTCCGAAGCGCTCCGCGAGGAACACCAGCTCGGCTCGCACGCCGTCATCCCGCAGCCGCTCGAGCACCCCGAGCTCGAAGGACTCGATCACGAGCCGCTCGGGCCGGTCGTCCCAGCCCGCGCGCGCCAGCTCGACGCGCAGCATCGCGGCCAGGTCGTGCCCGATCTCCCGGAAGAACTGCGCGTGCTTCACCTCCACGACGACCCGGAGAGGCCGCCCGCGCCGGGCGCTCTCCTCGTCGATGATCGCGAACACGTCGCTGAGTCGGAGGATCGGCTCGGTGTCGTTGTACTCCCGGTTGTCGGGGCGCACGCGCGGCAGGCGCTCGCGGCAGCGCAGGGTCGCCAGCTCGGCCCAGGTGAAGTCCTCCGTGAACCACCCGGTGAGTCGCTTTCCATCCACGACCTTGCTCGTGCGGCGCGCGGCGAACTCGGGGTGATCCGCCACATCGGTGGTGCCGGAGATCTCGTTCTCGTGCCGCACGACGAGCACGCCGTCGCGCGTCGCGACGATGTCGGGCTCCACCGCGTCGGCTCCGAGCTCGCAGGCGAGGCGGTACGACGACGCGCTGTGCTCCGGGCGGTACCCCGGGGCCCCGCGGTGACCGATGATCAGCAGCGGGCTCGATGCCGAGGCGTCCGGGGACGGACGCGGCGTTCCTCGAAGGGGCATGGCACCAGCCTAGGTCACGCGGGGCCTGGGATCGGGGGCTGCTGCGCTCCCGGCGAACGGCGCGGAAATCCACAGCCCCGACCAAGGCGCCCCCCGGTAGTCTGGACAAGACCCATACGCCTGGAAAGGAATCCGACGCATGAGCAACCCGGCTCTCAGCAACAACCCAGCACTCAACGGCAAGTCACTGTCCGCTGACGAGCTGCGCCGCATCTACGATCAGCCCGCCGCACAGACCCAGCGCCCGGGCATCGACGCCCCGGTGACCGAGGCCGGCTTCGGGGGCCAGCAGCCGCCGACGATCCAGCCCTCCGACACGCCCATGACCTACGAGAACACGATCTCGAAGACCGTGATGCTGTTCCTCGTCGTGCTCGCGTTCGGCGCCGTCGGCTGGTTCACGGCGCTCAACTTCGGAGCGCTCGGCATGGGCGTCGTCATCGTCTCGGCGATCGTCGGCCTGGTGCTCGGCCTCGTCAACGCGTTCAAGAAGGAGCCGAGCGTTCCGCTCATCGTGCTCTACGCCGTCTTCCAGGGCGTGTTCCTCGGCGGTATCTCCGGCATCTTCGAGTCGCAGTGGTCCGGGATCGTCGCGCAGGCGGTGATCGGCACCCTCGCCGTGTTCGGCGTGACCCTGCTCCTCTTCCGCAGCGGCAAGGTGCGCACGAGCCCCCGCGCGAACAAGATCTTCCTCATCGCGATCGTGGGCTACGCGGCGTTCTCGCTCGTGAACGTGATCCTCATGGTGACCGGAGCCAACACGGACCCTTGGGGCCTGCGCGGCGCGACGCTGTTCGGGATCCCCCTGGGTGTGCTCATCGGCGGCCTCGCCGTGCTGCTCGCCGCGTACTCGCTGGTGATGGACTTCGAGCTCATCCAGAACGGCGTCAAGAACCGCGTGCCCGAGAAGTGGGCGTGGTCCGCGGCCTTCGGCCTGATGGTCACGCTGATCTGGCTCTACGTCGAGATCCTGCGCATCCTCGCGATCCTGCGCGGCAGCAACTAGCGCCGCACGTCCGCGCCGCTCCGCTCGCGCGCTTCGCGCCGAAGCAGCTCACGCGGTGCTCACCCCTCAGGCGGTTAGAATCTCTCGGTTCCGACCGCCTGAGTCGTCTCCCCCGCATGACGTGCCGGGCGACGTGCCGCGTGGCATACTGCGTGTATGAGCACGGCGCACCCGAACACCCAGGTGACCGACTACATCGCTGCCCTCCCGGAGACGGTCCGAGTCAGGGTTGCGAGCATCTACGCCCGAGCGCGAGAGGTCGTGCCCGATGCCGAGGAGGGACTGAGCTACGGCATGCCCGCACTCCTCTATCGCGGCAAGGGCCTGATCTCGGTCATGCACACGAAGAAGCACATCGGCGTGTATCCCTACGGCAATCTCGGCGATCTCGCCGACGCCGTGACCGCGGCCGGGCTGGGCAGCACCAAGGGCTCGATCCACTTGGGGAGGGACCAGTCGATTCCGACCGAGCTGCTCGACCGCTTCCTGCACCGCCGCGTGGCCCAGATCGAGGAGCGCGCCGCGCACTAGGCTGCGTCCCCTCGGTCGGGGCCGAGCCGGCCTGACACACGAGAAAGGGGCCCGGTGAATGCCAGGCCCCTCACTCCTTACCGTGACGCCGCCGGCGTCACTCCCACTCGATCGTCCCCGGCGGCTTCGACGTCACGTCGAGCACCACCCGGTTCACCTCGGGCACCTGGTTCGTGATGCGGTTCGAGATCCGCGCGAGCACGTCGTAGGGCACGCGGGTCCAGTCCGCGGTCATCGCGTCCTCGGACGACACGGGACGCAGCACGATCGGGTGACCGTACGTGCGGCCGTCGCCCTGCACGCCCACCGAGCGCACGTCCGCGAGCAGCACGACCGGGCACTGCCAGATCTCCGCGTCGAGCCCTGCCGCGGTCAGCTCCGCGCGCGCGATCGCGTCGGCCTCGCGCAGCGTCTCGAGACGGTCGCGCGTGACCTCGCCGACGATCCGGATCCCGAGTCCGGGTCCGGGGAACGGCTGGCGGCCGACGATCGCCTCGGGAATCCCGAGCTCGCGGCCGATCGCGCGCACCTCGTCCTTGAACAGCGTGCGGAGGGGCTCGATGAGTTCGAAGTCGAGGTCGTCGGGCAGCCCGCCGACGTTGTGGTGCGACTTGATGTTCGCGGTGCCGGATCCGCCGCCCGACTCGACCACGTCGGGGTACAGCGTGCCCTGCACGAGGAACTTGACCTGCTCGCCGTCGGCCTTCGCCTCGTCGACGAGATCGCGCTGCACCTGCTCGAACGAGCGGATGAACTCGCGCCCGATGATCTTGCGCTTCTCCTCGGGATCGGTGACCCCAGCGAGGTGACCGAGGAACGTGTCGGCGGCCTCGACTGTGATGAGGTGGACGCCGGTCGACTGCACGTAGTCCTGCTCGACCTGCTCGCGCTCGCCCTTGCGGAGCAGCCCGTGGTCGACGAACACCGCGGTGAGCTGGTCACCGATCGCACGGTGCACGAGCGCCGTGGAGACCGCGGAGTCGACACCGCCGGAGAGCGCGGAGATGACGCGGGCCGACCCGACCTGCTCACGGATGCGGGCGATCTGCTCCGCGATCACGTTGCCGGCGTTCCAGTCGTTCGCGATCCCGGCGACGTGGTGCAGGAAGTTCTCGAGGATCTCCTGCCCGTGGTCGGAGTGGCGCACCTCGGGGTGCCACTGCACGCCGTACAGACGCCGCTCGGCGCTGCCGAACGCGGCGACCGGCGTGACCGCGGTCTTCGCGAGCACCTCGAAGCCCGCGGGGGCCTCCTGCACGGCGTCGCCGTGGCTCATCCAGACGTTCTGCGCCTCGGGCTGGCCGCCCAGGATCGCCCCGCCGCCGCCGAGGATCTGCGCGTCGGTGGCGCCGTACTCGCGGTCGCCGGTGTTCCCGACGGTGCCGCCGAGCGCCCGGGCCATCACCTGGAAGCCGTAGCAGATGCCGAGCGTGGGGATCCCGAGCTCGAAGATGCTGTCGTCGAACTGCGGGGCGCCCTCGGCGTAGACCGAGGAGGGTCCGCCGGAGAGCACGATGCCCAGGGGCTGCTTCGCCTGCACCTCGGCAGCGGTGATGGTGTGCGGCACGAGTTCGGAGTAGACCCCCGCCTCGCGCACGCGCCGAGCGATCAGCTGCGCGTACTGCGCTCCGAAATCGACGACGAGCACCGGGCGGTGCCCGGTACCGGATTGTTCTGTCATGACTGACCTTCCGAGGACTTCGCGGCCGAGGCCGCGGCGGGTGAAGACGTGGGAGTCGGGTCCGCGGCCAGAGCCGCCTCGCGCTCCGCCAGGAATCGGTTGACCTCGCGCACGATCCGTGCCTCGAGGAAGAACGACATGAAGGGGATGACCCCTCCGAGCGCGATGACGAGGAACCGGAGGAAGCCCCAGCGCATCGGGCTCCAGAGCATGAAGTCGGAGATCAGGTACACGACGTAGAACCAGCCGTGCGCGATGAGGATCGCCTTGAAGAGATCGAACCCGGCCGGCTGGAAGTCGCCCTCGAGCCCCTCGGCGGGCAGCGGCTCGAACTTCGCGAACGCCTCGGGGCTGAAGAGGTACAGCTGCACGTTGAAGCCGTACTTCATGATCATCACGGCCGTGAGCAGCAGCAGCATCACGCCGGTGATCACGGAGGTCACCTTGTAGACGTTCAGCGCCTTGCGGATGCGCGGATAGTCGGCGGGCTTGGGCTGCAGTTGCATGGCTTCCATTCTATTGGACTCGGGGCAGGGGGTCTCGCCGTGCCGGATCGCGCGGCCGCTCAGCGGGGGTCGGCCTCGGCGGCCTGGAGCTGTTGCAGTTCGTGCTCTTTCTCCCAGGCGTCGCGGGTGAGACGGAACCAGAAGAACACGGCGAAGCCGGCGAACACGACCCACTCGATCGCGTAGAAGACGTTCAGCCAGTTCACCGTCTCCGGCGGCAGCGGCGGCACGGAATCGATGGCGTCGAGAGCGCCCAGGAGCGGCGCGGCACCGGCACCGTCGTGCAGCACGAGGTACCCGGCGTAGACCGGGGCGTCGACGCCCGTCCACAGGTTGGCGAGGTGGGCGGGCATCATGCTCTGCAGCGTCTGCGGGTCGGCCGCGTGATCCGGAATCTTCGGGCCGTCCGGCGGCATGAAGCGCCCCTCCAGGAGCCTCGATTCCGCGAACGCCGGATCGGCGTCGAGCTCGTCCAGGGCACGCTCGGCCGCGGCCTCGTCGGGTGCCCAGCCGATCGCCACGGCGAGGTGCGCCCCAGCTTCCGCCTCGGGCGCCTCCGTCACGAAGTGCCCGACGACCCAGGTCCCTGAGACACCGTCGTTCTGCCGCGGCGACAGGGTGCGGGAGTCGCCCGGAACGAACGCACCGCGCACCTCGACGATCGCCCCCGCCCCGAGCTCCGTCACCCCGCTGCCGGTCGACGCGGCCTCGGCCAGCGGCCGGACCACCTCGGTGTCGACCACCGGGTCGGCGTCGGTGCGGATCGCGTTGCTCATCTGCCACTGGCCGAGCCAGGCGAACACTCCCGCCACGACCAGCGCGAAGACGAGCGCCAGGATCCACTGCGGTCGCCGCATCACCCGCGCGAGCGTGGGATCGCCCAGGTACTCCGGTCTGCGCTGTGCCGACAAGACGACTGCGACTAGCGCTCGGCGTGGACGATGTCGATGCGCTGGAAGCTCTTGAGCTCCGAGTACCCGGTCGTCGCCATGGCGCGCCGCAGCGCGCCCATCAGGTTGGCGCTGCCGTCGGCGACGTGCGCGGGGCCGTTCACGATCTCCGCGAGCGGCGCAACGGGAGCGACCGGAACCCGGCGGCCGCGCGGCAGATCCTCGTGGTGGGCCTCCTGGCCCCAGTGCCAGCCCTTGCCGGGTGCGTCGGCGGCCCGTGCGAGGGCGGTGCCGAGCATCACGGCGTCGGCGCCGCAGGCCATCGCCTTGATCAGGTCGCCCGACGTGCCGAGGCCCCCGTCGGCGATGACGTGCACGTAGCGCCCGCCCGACTCGTCGAGGTAGTCGGAGCGCGCTCCGGCCACATCCGCGATCGCACTCGCCATCGGCGCGCGGATCCCGAGCGTCGCCCGCGTGGTCGACGAGGCGCCCCCGCCGAAGCCGACGAGCACGCCCGCTGCGCCGGTGCGCATGAGGTGCAGCGCCGACTGGTAGGTGGCCGCGCCGCCCACGATCACGGGCACATCGAGCTCGTAGATGAACTGCTTGAGGTTGAGCGGCTCGCGGCCGTCCTGCGCGACGTGCTCGGCGGACACCGTGTTGCCGCGGATCACGAACAGGTCGACGCCCGCGCCCACGACGGTCTCGGTGAACTCCGCGGTACGGTGCGGCGACAGCGCACCGGCGACGGTCACCCCGGCGTCGCGGATCTCGCCGAGGCGCGCGCGGATCAGCTCCGACTGGATCGGCGCGGCGTACAGCTCGCGCATGCGCTTGACGGCGGCGACCTCGTCGGTGATCGTGGCCAGCTCGGCGAGCAGGGCCTCGGGCTCCTGGTGGCGGGTCCACAGCCCCTCGAGGTTCAGCACCCCGAGCCCGCCGAGTCGGCCGAGCTCGATGGCGGTCGCCGGCGACATCACCGAGTCCATCGGGGCGCCGATCACGGGAATCTCGAACTGGAACGCGTCGATGGTCCAGGCGGTCGACACCAGTTCCGGGTCGCGGGTGCGCCGGGTGGGCACGATCCCGATCTCGTCGAAGGTGTATACGCGTCGCGCGCGCTTGCCGCGGCCGATCTCGATCTCGTTGCTCACCCGACTAGTCTATCCGTCACCCCAGACGGATCCTGCGACTCCGCGGAGAATGCAGCGGGGCCCGGACTCCGCAGAGTCCGGGCCCCGGCACGAGGCGTTCGGCTATCGCCGGTAGTTCGGCGCCTCGACGACCATCTGCACGTCGTGCGGGTGCGACTCCTTGAGCCCGGCCGAGGTGATGCGCACGAACTGACCGCGATCCTTCAGCTCGGCGACGGTGCGCGCGCCGACGTAGAACATCGACTGCCGCAGCCCGCCGATCATCTGGTGCGCGACCGACGCGAGGGGCCCGCGGTACGGCACCTGCCCCTCGATGCCCTCGGGGATCAGCTTCTCGTCGCTCGGCACGTCGGCCTGGAAGTAGCGGTCCTTCGAGTACGAGGTGCGCTCCCCGCGGGTCTGGAGCGCGCCGAGCGAGCCCATCCCACGGTAGTTCTTGTACTGCTTGCCGCCGACGAAGACCAGATCTCCCGGGCTCTCGTCGGTGCCGGCGAGGAGCGAGCCCATCATGACCGATGAGGCGCCGGCGACGAGCGCCTTCGCGATGTCGCCCGAGTACTGCAGTCCGCCGTCGGCGATGACCGGCACGCCCGCCGGGGTGGCGGCGCGGGCCGCCTCGTAGACCGCCGTGACCTGCGGCACCCCGACGCCCGCGATGACCCGCGTCGTGCAGATCGATCCGGGGCCGACCCCGACCTTGATCGCGTCGGCGCCCGCCTCCACGATCGCCCGGGCGCCCGCGTAGGTCGCCACGTTGCCGCCGATCACGTCGACGCCGGCGAAGGCCTTGTCGCCCTTGATCTTCGCGATGATGTCGAGCACACCCTTGCTGTCGCCGTTCGCGGTGTCGACCACGAGCACGTCGACACCCGCCTCGAGCAGCGAGCTCGCGCGCTTCCACGCGTCGCCGAAGAATCCGACCGCCGCGCCCACGCGGAGGCGACCGGAGTCGTCCTTCGTCGCGTTCGGGTACTGCTCCTCCTTGTCGAAGTCCTTGACGGTGATGAGCCCGGTGAGGCGCCCCTCGCCATCGACGAGCGGCAGCTTCTCGATCTTGTGCGTCGCGAAGATGTCTGCCGCGGCCTCGCGCGAGATCCCGGTCGGCGCCGTGATGAGCGGCATCTTCGTCATGGCGTCGGCGACGCGCACCTGGCTGCGATCCTTGGGATCGATGAACCGCATGTCGCGGTTCGTGATGATGCCGAGCAGCACCCCGCTCTGATCGACGACGGGCAGCCCGGAGACGCGGTACTCGCCGCACAGCGCGTCCACCTCGGCCACGGTCGCGTCGACGGAGGTCGTGACGGGGTTCGTGATCATCCCGGCCTCGCTGCGCTTCACCCGGTCGACCATCTCGGCCTGATCCTGGATCGAGAGGTTGCGGTGCAGGATCCCGAGCCCGCCGTTGCGGGCCATCGCGACCGCCATGCGCGTCTCGGTCACGGTATCCATCGCGGCGGAGATGAGCGGGATGCTCAATCGAATGCGCCGGGTGAGCTGGGTCGAGGTATCGGCCTCGCTCGGGATGACGTCCGTGTGCGCCGGGAGCAGCAGCACGTCGTCGTATGTCAGACCGGTGAACGCGAACGGGTCACGCTGTTCCATAAGACCTCGCTAGGTAGATGATGAGCGGGTGAGTCTGGGCGCCGGGGTCTGGCGCCCCTCTGCGGATCAGTCTAAGGGAATCGGACCGGTCGCCAACTGTGCTTGCGGCGAACGACGCAGCTGGCGCACCATGTCGATGATCAGCAGCACGAGCGCGATCCAGACGGCGATGAACCCGATCCAGCGACCGAGGGACACCTCCTCGTGCATCACCAGATAGCCGTACAGGAACCCGAGGATCGGGGTCAGGAACTGGATGAACCCGAGATATGACAGCGGCAGGCGGCGCGCGGCCTCGCCGAACAGGATCAGCGGCACGGCCGTCACGACGCCGCTGCCCAGCACGAGCAGCAGCACCCCGGGGCCGAAGGTGTGCGCGGTGAGGCCCGCGGTGGCCGCGACGATGATCATCTGCACGATCCCGACGGGCAGAGAAACGAGCGTCTCGACCGTGAGGCCGGTGATCCCGTCGACGTGCTCGCCCACGTGCTTGTGCACGGCGCCGTAGAGGCCGAAGGTGACGGCGAGCGCCACCGCGATCCACGGGAAGGCGCCGTAGGCGATGGCCGCGATGACCACACCGATCGTCGCGATCACCACCGCGGTCCACTGCAGGCGGGAGAGGCGCTCCCGGCGGACGACCACGCCGATGAGGATCGTGAACAGCGGGTTGATGAAGTAGCCGAGCGCGGTTTCGATCACGTGCCCCGTCATGACCCCGATCACGAAGATCTGCCAGTTCGCGTACAGCAGGATCGACGACAGCGCGAACCACCCGAGCAGCTTGGGCCGGCGCACGATCGCCATCACCTGCGACCAGCGGCTCGTGACCGTCGCGAGGATCGCGCAGAACACGAGGGTCGCGCCCACGCGCCACGGAACGACCTCCAGCGGGCTCACCATCGCGATCAGTCCGAAGTAGAAGGGGAACGCACCCCAGATCATGTACGCGGTGACGCCGTATCCCAGCCCCGCCCGAATTCGCTTCACCGAGACAGTCTACTCGCGTGGACGGCCCCGTCCTCACCCCCGCGGTCACAGCAACGGGGCCGCCGATCCGAAGATCAGCGGCCCCGTGCAGCACCCGTGGTGCGGAGCTTAGCGCTCGACGATCGCGAGGATGTCGCGAGCCGACAGCACGAGGTAGTCCTCGCCGCCGACCTTGACCTCGGTGCCACCGAACTTCGAGTAGATCACGACGTTGCCGACCTCGACGTCGAGGGGGATGCGGGTACCGCTATCCGAGACCCGACCGGGTCCGACCGCGACGACCTCGCCCTCCTGGGGCTTCTCCTTGGCGCTATCGGGGATCACCAGACCGGAAGCGGTGGTCTGCTCTGCCTCGACCTGCTTGATAACAATACGATCTTCGAGCGGCTTGATGGCGACCGACACAGTTGACCTCTTTCCAAATTGCGAAGTGGATCTCGCGCCCGCCCAATGCGAGCACGCTTGCTCCGAGTCTATGGCTCCGGTTGGCACTCTCGCAAGGGGAGTGCCAACCGGCGGGCGTGGAATCGCCGAGAGCGAACACCCCTGCGGTGCATTCCCTTCGCCGCCCCGCGGAGCGGCCTGGATAGGATGGACGAACACGCCCGACCCTGGAGGAAGCCATGTCCACACCGAACGCCCCGCAGCAGTTCCCCGGCACTCCCGGCATCCCCGGTGCCGACCAGCCGTTCACTGCGGACCAGTCGCCGTACACGGGCCAGCCCGCGGCACCGGTCCAGCCGAGTTACCAGCCGAACGCGGCGCAGTACCCGCAGCCGAGCTACCCGGCCGCCTCGACCGCGACCACACTCGACAAGACGAACACCTTCGCGCTGCTCGCGATCATCTTCGCATTCCTCTCCCCCATCGCCGGCATCATCTTCGGGCACATGGGCCTCAGCCAGATCAAGCGCAACGGCGACGCCGGCCGCGGGATCGCGCTCACCGGGCTCATCATCAGCTACGCCTACTTCGTGTTCCTGATCATCTTCATCGTGCTCTACATCGGCATGATCGCGGTCATGATCGGATCGCTGGGCGCGCTCTCCTCGGGTTACGATCCCTACTACTGATGTGACCCCCGCACGCACACCGGCCGGGGCCGCGGGCCCCGCGCCGGGGTGGGAGTTCCTCGGCACCGATGCCGGCCTCGACGAGCTCCGATGGATTGCCGCCGAATCCCACCGCGGAGCGAACGGGCTGAACACCGAACTCCGCCGTCGCGGTCACCCCGCCGATCGGGTCGCGGCGCTCCTCACCCAGGCCGAGCTCCGCGTGCGCGCCGCGTCGAAGTTCGGCCCGATCGCGAGTGAGCTGCTCGTCACCCCCGCGGGCCTCGAGCAGGCGACCCGACACCGGGTCGCCGCGCATCACGCCGAGCGATTCCGCGCAGCGGGCTGCACCCGTGTCGCCGACCTCGGCTGCGGGATCGGTGCCGAATCCATGGCGTTCCTCGCGGCCGGACTCACGCCGCACCCCGTCGAACTCGATCCGCTCACCGCGGCCTTCGCCGAACACAACCTCGCGGCCGTCGCCGCCCGGCACGGGCTGCCGGCACCCGAGGTGCGCGTCGGCGACGCCGAACGCCTCGGCCCCGGAGACGCCGACGGGGTCTTCCTCGATCCCGCGCGGCGGACCGCCGGGCACCGCGACACCCGCAGGCTCGCGTCCCCCGACGACTACTCCCCCTCGCTCACCTTCGCGTTCGATCTCGCCACCGCCCACGCCACCGGCATCAAGCTCGGCCCCGGCTTCGACCGGGAGTTGATCCCGCCCCACGCCGAGGCCCAGTGGGTCTCGGTCGACGGCCAGGTCGTCGAGATGGCGCTCTGGTGCGGGGCGGCCGCGCGCCGCGGGGTCACCCGTTCCGCCCTGGTCCTCCGCTCGGAGTCCGGGATCGCGGAGCTGTCCGCGCCCGCAGACGCCCCGGACGCCGAGGTCCGCGACCTCGGGGAGTACCTCTACGAGCCCGACGGCGCGGTGATCCGGGCCCGGCTGATCGGCGACCTGGCAGCGCGCCTCGACGCCGGCATGGTGAGCCCGGCCATCGCCTACCTCACCTCGGACCGGCTGACCGCCACGCCGTTCGCGCAGGCCTTCCGGATCATCGAGACGCTCCCGTCGCGGGAGAAGGATCTGCGCCGCGCCCTCGCGGCGCGCGACATCGGCACCCTGGAGATCAAGAAGCGGGGCGCCGACGTGGATCCCGCGGCGCTGCGGAAACGGCTCCGCCTCCAGGGGTCGCAGCACGCGACCCTGTTCCTGACGCGCGTGGCCGGCCGGCACGTCGCGCTGCTCGCCGAGCGCTGCGTCGACGCGGGATCACCTGCTCCGTCTGCGCCGCCTGCGCCGCCCGGAAACGCCGAACCGGACCCCAGCTGAGCGCTGAGGTCCGGTCCGTGTGCCGTGCGGCGAGTGCTACTGAGCGTTCTCGAGCTCCTGCAGCTGCTGCTGCAGCTCGGGATCGCTGAGCGCGGCGCCGATGATCATGGCGACGACGATCATCGCGATGACCGCGAGCACGATCGCCAGCGCACCCGTGATGATACCGGTGAGGGTCATGCCCTTCGACTGGCCCTTCTTGCGGCCGATGATGCCGAGGATCAGGGCGACGATGCCGCCGATGATGCCAACGATGCTGATCGGCCACGCCAGCACGAGGCTGACGATGCCGACGATCATCGAGGAGAGCGCGAGGCCCTTGGACTCGGGAGCGGGTGCTGCGCCGTATCCGGGAGCAGCGGGCGGCGCGGTGTACGCGGGCGGGGTGTTCTCGGGCAGGTTCTCAGACATACATTCTCCTAGGTATTCATCGTCGAAGTGGGTGTCTCCCCGTTTCGCTCTTCTAAGATAACGTTCAGGTTCATCTGATGTCGCGTGATTTGCACGAGATTTGCAAATCAGATCTGTAGGAACCTCACGAACACCGCCGCTTCGGCGGGTCAGCGGACCTGGATCTCCTGCACGGGCAGGCTCGAGTCGGCGCCGAAGTCGAGCGTGGACGGCGCGTGCCCCGCCGCGACCAGCTGCGCGCCGAGCGAGGCGATCATCGCGCCGTTGTCGGTGCAGAGCGAGAGCGGCGGGACCCGGAGTGCGACCCCGGCCGCGTCGGCGCGCTGCTGCGCGAGCTCGCGCACCCGTGCGTTCGCCACGACACCGCCGCCGAGCAGCAGGCGCGGCACGCCGTGATCCCGACAGGCCGCGATCGCCTTCGTGAGCAGCACGTCGGCCACCGCCTCCCGGAAACTCGCGGCGACGTCGGCGACGGGCACCTCCTCGCCCGCGGCGACCCGCTTCTCCACCCAGCGGGCGACCGAGGTCTTCAGCCCCGAGAAGGAGAAGTCGTAACGGTGCTTCGCGAGGTCCTTCGGCAGCGAGAGCCCGCGCGGGAAGCGGATCGCCGCGGGGTTCCCGTCGGCGGCGACACGATCGATGTGCGGGCCGCCGGGGTAGGGCAGCCCGAGCAATCGGGCGACCTTGTCGAACGCCTCGCCCGCGGCGTCGTCGATCGTCTCGCCGAGCAGCTCCACATCCGACACGAGATCCCGCACGAGCAGCAGGGAGGTGTGTCCACCCGACACCAGCAGGGCGATCGTCGGAAGTTCGAGTTCGCCTACCTCGCCCACGGCGCCGCGCAGGCCGTCGCCCTGCAGCAGATCCGCCCCCACGTGCCCCACCAGGTGGTTCACGGCGTAGAGCGGCACGTCGAGCGACACCGCGAGGGCCTTCGCCGCCGCGACCCCGACCATGAGCGCCCCCGCCAGTCCGGGCCCGCAGGTCACGGCGATCGCGTCGAGATCCGCGAGCGAGACCTCGGCGTCGGCGAGCGCTCGCTCGATCGTGGGGGTCATGGCCTCGAGGTGCGCCCGCGCCGCGACCTCCGGAATCACCCCGCCGAAGCGCGCGTGCTCGTCCATGGAGGAGGCGATCGCGTTCGCGAGCAGCGTGCGTCCGCGCACGATCCCGACCCCGGTCTCATCGCAGCTGGTCTCGATGCCGAGGACCAGCGGTTCGTGGGCGCTCATGCGGGATCCTTCACGTCGAGTTTCATCACCACGGCATCGACGCCGTCGGGCTGGTAGTAGCGGGGGCGGATCCCGATCTCGACGAACCCGAGAGAGGTGTAGAGCCCCTGCGCCACGGGGTTGTCGGCGCGGACCTCGAGGAAGATCTCGCGCACGCCGCGGGATCGCGCCTCCGCGATGAGCGCGACCATGAGCCGGCGTCCGGCGCCCACCCCCCGCGTCTCCGGGGTGAGGGCGATGGTCTGGATGTCGCCCTCCGTGCCCACGGCCAGCAGCCCGCCGTAGCCGCGCACGGCTCCGGCGTCGTCCACCAGCACGAGATAGCAGCGGTGATCAGCCGAGAGCTCCTCGCGCACGAGGTCGCGGCTCCAGGCCTCCCCGGTGAACACGGCGTGTTCGATCTCCCAGACCGCGTCGAGATCGTCGAGCGTGGCGGGTCGGAGGTGGAGGCCCGGGAGCGCTGCCGGGGTCACGTGCTGACCCGCTTCGGCGCGCCGGGCTGCGCCACGTCGGGCGCGCGCAGGTACACGGCGCGGTCGGATTCGAAGCCGTGCCCGGCCGCGAGTCGGCGGGAGGCGAGCTCGACGAGCCGGCCCGCGGGGATCCGCTCGGGCCAGACGTCGGCCGCGGTCGGCTCGAGCCGATCCCGCGGCACGAGGTGGGGGTCGACCGCGCGCTCGGGCACGCCCGCCCAGTCGAGGCCGCGGTACTCCGTCACGAAGAGCTCGCGCCGCTTGGCGTCCTGGATCACCCGCACTCCGGCGGACGCGCCGCGCTCCAGCACCTCGAGCGCGACCGCCTCGTGGCCCTGCAGGGGCAGGAGCGGCACGCCCCGCCCGAGGGCGAAGGCGTGGGCGGCGGCGATCCCGACGCGGAGCCCCGTGAACGGGCCGGGGCCGATCCCGACGACCACCCCCGTGACCTCGCTGGGTGATACCCCGGCGGCCTCGAACAGCCCGGCGAGCATGCCGCCGATGGCCTCGGCGTGGCGCAGCGGATCCGCGCTCGTCGCCTGGACGACCCGCCCCGCGGCGCCGAGCGCGACACTGGTGCCGAGCGCGGTGTCGATCGCGAGGAGCACCTGGTCCGGTGCGCTCGCGGCGGACTGCAGATCGATCACTTCGAACGCGACCCGGTCGACGGCGTCGCTCACGGCAGCACTCCTTCACTCCAGCGCGGGCCGAACCCGCGCAGGGTCACGATCCTCGGCTCGACCAGTTCTTCGCCCCAAGCATCGTCAGCGGGGTCTTCGAGCGCATGAGTCGATGCCGTACCGGCTGCGCCGTCGGATGCCACACCGTCACCCGTGGGCCGCTCGATCACGAGCTCCGCCCAGGACTCGCGCCCCTCGAGCAGTCCGGCGCCCCACTCGGCCACGACGACCGAGCCCGCGAAGTCCAGATCCAGATCGTCCAGCTCCGTGGCGTCGGCGAGCCGGTACGCATCGACGTGCACGAGCGGCGCTCCGCCGACGAGCGAGGGGTGGGTGCGAGCGATCACAAACGTCGGGCTCTGCACCGGGCCCCGGATCCCGAGCCCCTCGCCGATTCCGCGCGTCAGCGTCGTTTTGCCCGCACCCAGCGGGCCGGTCAGGATCACGAGGTCTCCGGCGCCCAGGCGACGCCCGAGTGCGACCCCGAGCCCGTGCATGGCGTCGGGGTCTGATATCTCGACCGTTCGCGTCGATGCGGCTGGCCCCGAGTCCGTCACGAGGCCGGCCCGTCGACGGGGATCCGGCGCACGCGTGGACCGATGCCCACGACGATCTCGTAGTTGATGGTCCGCATGAGTCCCGCCCAGATCTCCACGGGCGGGTGGCCCTGCTCGGGATCCCCGAACAGCACCACCTCGTCGCCGAGTTCGAGGCGGCCGGCGAGCGGTCCGACGTCGACGATGAACTGATCCATGCCGATGCGCCCGACGATCGGCCGGTGCTCCCCCGCCACCGTCACCCACGCGCCGGCGCCGTTCAGGGCGCGCGGCATGCCGTCGGCGTACCCGATCGGCACGAGCGCGAGGGTGGTCGCTGTCTCGCAGACGTGGTTGAAGCCGTAGGAGACGCCGGTCCCGGCTGGCACCCCCCGGAGCGCCACGATCTCCGCGCGGAGCGTCATCGCCGGGATGAGCCCGAGCTGCGCGGAGGTCTGATCGGCGAACGGGCTGAGGCCGAAGGCCGCGACCCCCACGCGCACGGTGTTGTAGTGCAGGTGCGGCGAGCGCAGGGTCGCCGCACTGGCCGCGAGGTGGATCATGTCGGGCTCGATACCGACGGCGCGGAGCCCGGCGACGGCCGCGTCGAATCGCTCGGCTTGCAGGCGGTCGTTCGCGTCTCCCGCGTTGGCCAGGTGGCTGAAGATGCCGGTGACGCGCACGAGGCCCGCCGCGACGAGTTCGGCGGCGCGTGCGAAGAGCGCCTCCCACTCCTCGGGGGCGGCGCCGTTGCGGCTGAGCCCGGTGTCGACCTTGAACTGGACGGTGGCGACACTGCCGAGCGCCCGCGCGGCCTCGGCGACGGCCTCGAGCTGCTGCAGGTGGCTGACGCCGATCTCGATCCGCGCGGCCACGGCGTCGGCGAAGTCGACACGGGCCCCGTGCAGCCAGCAGAGGATCGGTGCGTCGATCCCGTGCTCCCGAAGGGTGAGGGCCTCCTCCAGGTCGGCGGTGGCGACCATCGCCGCGCCGCCGGCGAGCGCTGCCTCGGCCGCAATGGCGGCGCCGTGGCCGTAGCCGTCGGCCTTCACCACGACGATGACCGCGCCGCCCGTGAGCTCGCGGACGCGGGCGACGTTGTGCCGGATCGCGCCGACGGAGATCTCCGCCACGCGTATGGATCCTGTCCTCATGCGCTCTCGCCTCCGTTCTCGGTCGTTCCTCGGTGCTCTGCCCACCCTGGCTCGAGCGTACTCCCGCCGCTGCTCGACTCGACGATCACAAACGCCGTCGCCACCCCCGCGTCGTGGGTGAGCGAGAGGTGCACCCGATCCGCGCCGCGGGCGACGAGCGCCGCGCGGAGCCCGGGACCGCCGACGAACACCGGCGCACGGTCGTCGTCCCGTCCCACCGCCATGTCGTGCCAGGTGAGCTCGCCGGATCCGCCGAGCGCCTTGATGAGCGCTTCGCGCGCGGCGAACCGGGCGGCGAGCGACGCCGCGCCGAGCGGCTGCTCGTCCGGGGCGAACAGCCGGGTGCGAAGGGCGGGTGTGCGCGCGAGCTGGCGCTCGAAGCGCGGGATGTCGACCGTGTCGACGCCGATCCCACGAATCATGTCGTGCCTCCTCGCACCGCGACCCCTCGGCCGCGGCGCCTTACTCCACGGTGACGGACTTCGCGAGGTTGCGCGGCTGATCGACGTCGAGGCCCTTCACCGTCGACAGCTCCAGCGCGAACCACTGCAGCGGGATGACCTGCAGCAGCGGCTCGAAGAGCGCATCGGCGAGCGGGAGCCGGATCACGTCGTCGGCGTAGGGCAGCACCGCGGTGTCGCCCTTCTCCACGATCGCGATGACGCGTGCCCCGCGCGCGCGGATCTCCTGGATGTTCGAGACGACCTTCGAGTGCATGAGCGGCGACGTGCGCGGACTCGGTACCAGCACGAAGACCGGCTGGCCGTGATCGATGAGCGCGATCGGACCGTGCTTGAGCTCGCCGGCGGCGAAGCCCTCGGCGTGGATGTAGGCGATCTCCTTGAGCTTGAGCGCGCCCTCGAGTGCCGCCGGGTAACCGACGTGGCGACCGAGGAAGAGCACCGAGCGGGTGTCGGCCATCCAGTGCGCGAGCTGCGCGATCTGGGTGTGCGTGTCGACGGCCTCGCGGAGCTTCTCGGGGAGCGTCTCGAACTGCCGCACGGCGTCGGCCTGCGTCTCGGCGGACAGCGTGCCGCGGACGCGCCCGAGGTGGAGCCCGATGAGGTAGAGCGCCGTGATCTGCGCGGTGAAGGCCTTCGTCGAGGCGACGGCGACCTCCGGCCCGGCGTGCGTGTACACGGCGGCGTCGGACTCGCGCGGGATCGTGGCGCTCTGCGTGTTGCACACGGACACGGTAGTGACGCCCTGCTCGACGGCGTACTTCACGGCCATGAGGGTGTCCATGGTCTCACCCGACTGGCTCACCGAGATCACCATGGTGCGGTCGGTGAGCACGGGATCGCGGTAGCGGAACTCGTGGCTGAGCTGCACCTCGACCGGGATCCGGGCCCACTGCTCGATCGCATAGGCGCCGATCATGCCGGCGTAGGAGGCGGTGCCGCAGGCGATGATGATGATCCGGTCGACGTTCGTGAGCCGCTCGGCGCCGAGGGCGGTGAGCTCGGGGATCTCGACCGCGTCGCCCGAGATCCGGCCGCGCACCGTGTTCGCCACGGAATCGGGCTGCTCGTTGATCTCCTTCGCCATGAACGAGGACCAGCCGCCCTTGTCCGCGGCGTCGGCGTCCCACTCGACCTCGTACTCGGCGAACTCGACGGGGGTGCCGGCGAAGTCGGTGATGCGCACCTCGTCCGGCGTGATGATCGCGATGTTGTCCTCGTCGACCGCCACGGCGCGACGGGTGGAGGAGACGAAGGCCGCGACGTCGGAGCCGAGGAAGTTCTCCCCCTCGCCGAGCCCGACCACGAGGGGCGAGTGATGGCGCGCCGCCACGACCTTGCCGGGCTCGTCGCGGTGCATCGCGAGCAGGGTGAAGGTGCCGTGCAGGCGGGCGACGACCGTGCGGAACGCGGTCTCGAGATCCCCGACGCGCGCGACCTCGAGACCGAGGAGCGCCGCGACGACCTCGGTGTCGGTCTCGCCGATGAGCGTGATCCCGGCCGCTTCGACCTCGGCGCGCAGCTCCGCGAAGTTCTCGACGATCCCATTGTGGATCAGCGCGAGCTTGCCGTCGTCCCCGAGGTGCGGGTGCGCGTTCTCGTCCGTCGGGCCGCCGTGGGTCGCCCAGCGGGTGTGCCCGATGCCGGTGCCCTGAGCCGTGAGCGGGCTCACCTCGAGCAGTTCCTCGAGTCGCACGAGCTTGCCGGCGCGCTTGCGCACGCCGATGTTCCCGGCCTCGTCGATGACCGCCACGCCGGCCGAGTCGTACCCCCGGTACTCCAGTCGCCGCAGTCCGCTCAGCAGTGCCTCGACCGTGTCATTCGGTCCGACATATCCAACGATTCCACACATGCGTTCCAGTTTAGTGGCACCATGGATGAACAATGGCCGAGACAAGCACCGCACCCGTCACCACGGACACCCACGCACTCGTGCGACCGGAGTTCACCTCCCCCTTCACCGAGATCGGCCGGGCGGAGTGGGCCCGCCTCGCCGGCGAGACGCCGATGCCGCTCTCCGAGCGCGAGGTCTCGGAGTTCCGCGGACTGGGCGAGCCGCTCGACATGGCGGAGGTGTCGGAGGTCTACCGACCGCTCAGCCGTCTCATCAACCAGTACGCGATCGCTGCGCGCGAGATGCACCAGCGCACCCGGGGGTTTCTCGGCCGCAACGACGAGCGGCAGAGCCCGTTTGTCATCGGCATCGCCGGCTCCGTGGCCGTGGGCAAGTCGACGGTCGCCCGTATCCTGCGCGATCTGCTCGCCCGCTGGCCGGAGACCCCGCGCGTGGAGCTCGTGACGACCGACGGGTTCCTGTACCCGAACGCGGAGCTGCAGCGGCGCGGGATAGCGGCGCGCAAGGGGTTCCCCGAGTCCTACGATCGCCGCGCGCTGCTCCGCTTCGTGTCGCAGGTGAAGGCTGGCGTCGCCGAGGTGAAGGCTCCCCACTACAGCCACTTGATCTACGACATCGTGCCCGACGAATTCACGGTCGTGCGGCGGCCGGACATTCTCATCGTCGAGGGGCTGAACGTGCTGCAGCCCGCATCGATGCAGCACCCGCTCGCCGTGAGCGACCTCTTCGACTTCTCGGTGTACGTGGACGCGCGCACGGGCGACATCCGCCGCTGGTACCGCGATCGTTTCCTGCACCTCCGCGAGAGCGCGTTCGCGAACCCCGACTCCTACTTCCGACGCTTCGCGACGCTCGACGACGATGCCGCCGTGGCACTCGCCGACGAGTACTGGACGAACATCAACCACCCGAACCTCATCGAGAACATCCGGCCGACGCGCGCCCGGGCGACGCTCGTGCTCCGCAAGGAGGCGGACCACCGGGTGCAGAAGGTGCTGCTGCGCAAGCTCTAGTGGGTGCGGAGCGGTCGGCGGGATGCGCGTGGGCCGCGGGCACCGATCAGCGTCGCGACGCCGAGGACGAGGCACAGCGGCCGGTACAGGCGCTCATCCAGCTCCTGGAAGCGCTTCCCGCCCTCGGGCAGTCCCATCGAGATCAGTGCCGTGTTGCCGCCGAGGATCCCGCGGGCGAGCAGCGCGAGCCCGATCGCCCGCCGCGTGGCGACGATCCCACGACCGTCGCCGAGCGCGCCACCCGCGATGATCCCGCCGGCCGCCGCACCCGCAGCAACGGCGGCCGTGGCGCCGCGCCCGGGTTCGACGGAGGCGTGCCCGATGACGGCTTCGGAGAGCCGCCGCCGGTTCCGCTCCGGCCAGGTGCTCCCGGAGGCCCAGACGGCGTGCACGCCGGCGACGGCGAGCAGTCCGGTTGCGGCGACGGTGCGGGCGAGAGGCGTGAGGCAGCGCATGCCTCCAGCCTAACCCCGACGGGGCGCGGTGCGGGAGGGCGACCTAGACCGCGAGGCGCTCCTGCACGATCGCCGCCAGATCGTCAGCGAGCTGCTGAGCCTGATCCTCGTGCTCGGCCTCCACCATGACCCGCACCACCGGCTCCGTGCCGGAGGGGCGCAGCAACACCCGCCCCTTGCCGCCGAGCACGAGCTCGGCCTGGTGCACGGCCTGCTGCAGCACGTCGTCACCAGCGACGCCGGTCCGGTCGACGCCCCGCACGTTCACGAGCACCTGCGGATACACGGTCATGCACGTGGCGAGTTCCGCCAGCGACTTCCCGGTGCGCACGATCTCCGCGGCGAGGTGCAGACCCGTGAGGATCCCGTCGCCGGTCGTCGCGTGCTCGCTCATGATGACGTGGCCCGACTGCTCACCGCCCAGGGAGTAGCCGTGCTCGTTGATCGCCTCGAGCACGTAGCGGTCGCCCACACCGGTCTCGACGACGTCGATCCCGTTGTCGGCCATCGCGAGCTTCAGGCCGAGGTTCGACATCACGGTCGCGACCAGTGTGTTCTTCTCGAGCTTGCCGCGCCGAGCGAGCGAGAGCGCCAGGATCGCCATGATCTTGTCGCCGTCGATCACGTTGCCCTCGCCGTCGACGGCGAGGCAGCGATCCGCGTCGCCGTCGTGGGCGATGCCGAGGTCGGCGCCGTGCTCGCGCACCGCGGCGATGAGCGGTTCGAGATGGGTCGAGCCCACCCCGTCATTGATGTTGAAGCCGTCGGGATCGTTGCCGATCACCGTGAGCGTCGCGCCGGCGTCGGAGAAGACGTCGGGCGAGATCCCCGCCGCCGCACCGTGGGCGCAGTCGAGCACCACATGCAGCCCGTCGAGCTTGATCCCGCTCAGCGTGCCGAGCAGGTGCACGAGGTACCGGTCCTCGGCGTCGGCGAACCGACGGATACGCCCCACCTCGCGACCGGTGACCGCGATCACGGGCCCGCTCATGGCGGCCTGGATCTCGTCCTCGATGTCGTCGGCGAGCTTCCGGCCGCCCTCGGCGAAGAACTTGATGCCGTTGTCGGGCGCCGGATTGTGGGACGCCGAGACCATGACACCGAAGTCCGCGCCCGTGTCGGCGACCAGATAGGCCGCGGCGGGCGTCGGGATCACTCCGGCGTCGAGCACGTCGACTCCCGCCGAGGCGAGACCGGCGGCGACCGCGGCGGAGATGAACTCTCCCGAGACGCGCGGATCACGCGCCACGACGGCGACAGCGCGACGGCTCTCGCTCCGGGCAGAACGCCCGAGAACGAGAGCCGCAGCGTGGGCGAGGTTCAGGGCCAGCTCGGCGGTCACATCGACCCCGGCCAGGCCCCGAACCCCATCGGTGCCAAACAGGCGTCCCATGGTGGGGGTACTCCTGCGGACTAGCGCTTCGAGTACTGCGGAGCCTTGCGGGCCTTCTTGAGACCAGCCTTCTTGCGCTCCTTGATGCGTGCGTCGCGGCTCAGGAAGCCGGCCTTCTTCAGCGTCGGGCGGTTGTGCTCGGCGTCGATCTCGTTGAGCGCACGGGCGATCGCGAGGCGCAGCGCGCCGGCCTGGCCCGAGGGGCCGCCGCCGACGATGCGGGCGATCACGTCGTACGAGCCGCCGAGCTCGAGCACCGTGAAGGGATCGGTGATGAGCTGCTGGTGCAGCTTGTTCGGGAAGTACTCGGCGAACTCACGACCGTTGACGGTCATCGTGCCGCTGCCGGGAACGAGGCGCACGCGGGCGATGGCCTGCTTGCGACGGCCCACGGCCGCACCGGGAACGGTGAGCGCGGGGCGGGGAGCCGCGGCAGTCGCCTGCGACGCGGGAGTCTCGGTGGTGTAGCTCTCGGTGGCCACGGTCTGCTCTTCAGTCACTGTGAAGTCTCTCTCTGAATCTCTTGGAGGCGCGACTACTGCGCGACCTGGCCGAAGGTGTAGGGGGTGGGCTGCTGAGCAGCGTGCGGGTGCTCGGCACCCTTGTACACCTTCAGCTTGCGGAACAGGTCTGCTCCGAGCGAGTTCTTGGGGAGCATGCCCCGGATCGCCTTCTCGACGGCACGGTCGGAGTTCTTCTCGAGCAGCTCGGTGTAGCTGACCGACCGCAGACCGCCCGGGTAGCCCGAGTGGCGGTAGGCGCGCTTCTGCGACGCCTTGTTCGCCGTGAGGACGACCTTGTCGGCGTTGATGATGATGACGTAGTCGCCCATGTCCATGTGGGGAGCGAACGTGGTCTTGTGCTTGCCGCGCAGCAGGGCTGCGGCGTGCGAGGCGAGGCGTCCGAGCACCACGTCGGTGGCGTCGATGACGATCCAATCGTGCTTCTGCTCAGAGGCCTTCGGCGAATATGTGCGAGTCACTGTCGTGCTGCTTTCTGTCGAAATGGAGGTGTTCGTGGATCCCGCTCCGGTGTCCGGTCCCGATCGGGTGCTCGGACGGTGGAGGGCTCAACAAATCGGATGCTTACGCACCAAGGGTCAACTCTAGCACAGGATCAGCCGAGATCCTCGGATCGCCTCCGGGCACGGGTGAGCTCCGCGCGTGCGGCCAGCGCATCGTCCGCCGGATAGCTGATCTCCTCGAGGCTCAGCCCGCGCGCCGGCATCACCGGGAAGCGACTCGTGCGCGCACGTGCGTCGCGGAGATCGCGCAGTTCCTGCATGTCGATCCGCCCGGACCCCACGCTTACGACCGCCCCGACGATTGCCCGCACCATCGAGTGGCAGAACGCGTCGGCCTCGATCCGCGCCGCGAACGCGCCGTCCTCCGTCCGCCGCCACTCGAACCGCAGCAGATCCCGGATCGCGGTGGCCCCGTCCCGCGCCTTGCAGAACGTGGTGAAGTCGTTGAGCCCGAGCAGTTCGTCCGCGGCACGCTGCATGCGATCCAGATCGAGCGCCCGCGGCACGTCGGCCGTGAATCGTGCGGTGAGCGGGTCCCGTCGGGCCGCCGCGTCGCGCAGCCGGTATTCGTAGCGCCGCCGCACCGCGGAGAACCGGGCGTCGAACGCCGCCGGTACCTCGCGGACGCTGTGGATCGCGATGTCGCTCGCCCGGCGCTGCAGGATCCCATTGAGCCGACGGGCCCGGGTCCGCGCCGCATTCTCATCGGGCTCTGCAGCGGCATCAGCGCCCGCCCCCCGCGCACCGCTCCACTTCGCGAGTTCGGCCGGGGTCACCTCGAGGTGCGCCACCTGCCCCCGCGCGTGCACGCCGGCATCGGTGCGGCCCCCCACCGTGAGTCGGGCCTCATCGGTGCGCAGCAGGGTGCCCAGCGAGGCTTCCAGCTCCCCCTGCACCGTACGCAGCCCGGGCTGGCTCGCCCACCCCGAGAAGTCCGTGCCGTCGTAGGCGAGGTCGAGTCGGAGTCGTACGGGCGGGGTGGTCGGAGTCACCCTTCGATCTTGCCAGATCGCACAGGCCGGCTCCCGCCACGAGCGGCCCCGCGCCGAGCCCGCGCCGAGTCTGCACGACGTCCGCTCCGAGCCCGGTCAGGGCGACTGGAGTATCATGGGAGGCTGGCGTCGCACCCGAGACCGCGCGCCGCCGCTCAGAGATTCCCATGACAGTCACCGCTCCCGCCTCCGCCCGCACGCCCCGACTCGGTGGACTCGACGGCCTTCGTGCGATCGCCGTCGCACTGGTGCTGCTCTACCATCTCTTCCCCGGGATCCTCCCCGGCGGCTTCCTCGGCGTCGACGTCTTCTTCGCGATCAGCGGGTTCCTGATCACCACACTCCTGCTCCGCGAGCTCGAGGCGCACGGCAGGATCCGGCTGCTCGGCTTCTGGCGTCGACGCGCACGGCGCCTGCTTCCGGCGCTGGCGCTCGTGCTGCTCGTGTGCACGTCGCTCGCGCTGCTCACCCCGGGCGATCTGCTCGTCAAGATCGGCAGCCAGGTCGCCGGTGCCGCGCTCTTCGTGAGCAACTGGGTGTTCATCGCGAACGGCGCCGACTACTTCGCCCGCGACACCCCCGAGCTCTTCCGCAACACGTGGTCGCTCTCCATCGAGGAGCAGTTCTACATCCTCCTCCCCCTGCTCCTCCTCGCGCTCTGGCGCCTCCGCCGTCGGGTGACGCGCGCCATCCCGCTCATCGCGCTCGGGATCGGCTCGGCGCTCCTCATGCTCGAGCTCTCCGTCACGGGCGCGGATCCGACCCGCATCTACTTCGGCTCCGACACGCACACGTTCGGGCTCCTGCTGGGCGCCGCCGCGGCCGCACTGCTCCACCGCCCCGATCCGTCGCCGGCGCGGCGCTCCGGTGCGTGGACGCAGGTCGCGAGCGCGGCGGTCGCCGCGGTGGGACTCGCCACCCTCGGTGTGCTGGCGATGACGCTCGTCGAGGGCAGCCCCGCGAGCTTCCAGGGCGGCTTCCAGCTCGCGACCGTCGCGGCGATCGCCGTGGTGATCGCGGTGACGCGTGAGGGCGTGTGGGTCGGGCGTGCACTCGACGCGGCGCCGCTGCGCTGGATCGGCGAGCGCTCCTACGGCATCTACCTCTGGCACTGGCCGCTGCTCCTCCTCATCGCGGCCGCGGGCGGCCCGTGGAGCATGTCGCCCGCGGGGCCCTGGATCGTCGGCGGGCTGACGCTCGTCGCCACGCTGCTCATCGCCGCCGCGTCCTATCGGTTCGTCGAACAGCCGGTCCGCCGCCTCGGGCTGCGCGGTGCGGCGCGGACGCTGGTGCGCGCGGGCTCATCCCGGTCCCCGCGTACGCGCACGATCGGGATCGCGATCGTGGCGATCCTGGGCGTCACCGTGCCCGCGACGGGCATCGCGATCGCGACCGCGCCGCAGATGTCCTCCGCGGCCGAGGCGATCGCGCGAGGCCAAGCGGCCCTCGACGCCCAGGCAGCGGCCGAGGTCGCCGACGCAGAGGCAGCCGACGCAGAGGCGGCCGACGCCGAAGCGGGCGACGCCGAAGCGGGCGACGCCGAAGCCGGTGATGACACGTCCGCCGGCGACAAGTCAACCGACGCCGATCCCGCCCCGATCGCCCCGGAGGGCCGGGACATCAGCGCCGTCGGAGACTCGGTGATGCTCGCGAGCCTGCCCGAGCTCAGCGCCGCGCTGCCCGAGATCTCGGTCGACGCGGCCGTGTCACGCGGACTCGGCGCGGGTGTCGGGATCATGACCGAGCTCAACGACCAGGGGGCACTGCGCGACGTGCTGGTGGTCGGGCTCGGCACAAACGGTCCGATCGACGTCGATGACCTCGAGGCGATCCGGCAGCTGGCCGGGGTGCGCCCGTTGGTGCTCGTGAACGCGCACGGCGAGCGGGACTGGATCCCCGGCGTCAACCAGCTCCTCACCGACTTCGCCGATTCGTACCGGGGTGTGGTCGTCGCGGACTGGGAGAGCGCGGTGACCGGCGTGCCCGATGCGCTCGCGGACGACGGGATCCACCCGAACCCGAGCGGTGGCGAGCTCTACGCGGGCTGCGTGCAGCTCGCCCTGGAGGAGCTCCAGTCCCCCGCCGAGCGTCTCGGGTTCGCGCTGCCCCGTCGCTGACGCGCAGCACGCGTTGCGGGCCGGCAAAGCACCCCGCACACAGCAGAACGCCCCGCCGGTCGGAGACCAGCGGGGCGTTCTGCGTGGGTGAGGGGACCTACTCGGCCTTCTCCTCGGCCGGAGCCTCGGTCGACTCCTCGGCGGCAGGAGCCGCCTCGGTCTCGACGGTCTCCTCGACGACCTCGTCAGCAGCGGGTGCCTCCTCGGCGGCGGGCGCCTCAGCGGCCGCAGCCTTCTTGGCCGACTTCGGCTTCGGGTTCACCGGCTCGAGCACGAGCTCGATGACGGCCATCGGCGCACGGTCGCCCTTGCGGAAACCGGTCTTGACGATGCGGGTGTAGCCACCCTCGCGGTTCTCGACGAGCGGCGCGATCTCGGTGAAGAGCTCGTGCACGACCGAGTTGTCGAGGACCTGGCGCATGACGCGACGACGTGCGTGCAGGTCACCGCGCTTGGCGAAGGTCACCAGACGCTCAGCGATGGGCTGCAGGCGCTTCGCCTTGGTCTCGGTGGTCTGGATGCGCTTGTGCTCGAAGAGCTGCGCAGCCATCTGGTTGAGCATCAGGCGCTCGTGTGCGGGGCCGCCTCCGAGGCGGGCGCCCTTTGTGGGCTTCGGCATTGTGTACTCCGTTGAATAATCGATCAGGCCGGGGTCGGCGGATCGTTAGTTGTTGTTGTCGTCTTCGTAGCTGTAGAACTGCGCACCGTCGAAGCCGGGCACTGCATCCTTCAGCGACAGCCCCATCTCGGTGAGCTTGTCGCGCACCTCGAAGACGGACTTCTGACCGAAGTTGCGGATGTTCATGAGCTGCGCCTCGGAGAGCGCAACGAGCTCGCTCACCGTGTTGATACCTTCGCGCTTCAGGCAGTTGTAGCTGCGCACCGACAGGTCGAGATCCTCGATCGGGATCGAGAGCTCACCCTCGGCGACCACCTCGACCGGCGCGGGGCCGATCTCGACACCCTCGGCCGCGCTGTTCAGCTCGCGAGCCAGCCCGAAGAGCTCGACCAGCGTCGAACCGGCCGACGCGATGGCGTCGCGCGGGCTGATGGCCGGCTTGGTCTCGACGTCGACCACGAGGCGGTCGAAGTCGGTACGCTCACCGGCACGGGTGGCCTCGACGCGGTAGGTGACCTTCAGCACCGGCGAGTAGATCGAATCGACCGGGATCCGGCCGACCTCTGCGTCCTCGTTGCGGTTCTGAGCGGCCGACACGTAGCCGCGGCCGCGCTCGATCGTGAGCTCGAGCTCGAACTGGGCGGAATCGCTCAGCGTCGCGATCACGAGCTCCGGGTTGTGCACCTCGACACCGGCGGGAGCCGAGATGTCTGCGGCGGTGACCTCACCCGCACCGGTCTTGCGGAGGTACGCGGTGATCGGCTCATCGTGCTCGCTGGAGACGACGAGGGCCTTGATGTTGAGGATGATCTCGGTGACGTCCTCGGTCACGCCCGGAATGGTCGTGAACTCGTGGGCGACACCCTCGAAACGGACGCTCGTGACTGCGGCACCCGGGATCGAGGACAGCAGCGTGCGACGCAGCGAGTTGCCGAGCGTGTAGCCGAAGCCGGGCTCGAGGGGCTCGATGGCGAAGCGCGAACGGAACTCGGAGAGGGATTCTTCAGTCAGAGTGGGTCGCTGTGCAATGAGCACTGTGTGTGGTCCTTTCGCTGGAGTCCGCTATATGACTCATGCGGTATCGGGAAGAAGGTGGTCTGAATGATGGTCTGTACGCCTGCGGGCCGCCGAGGCGGCAGTCGCGCCGACCGGAGTCGGCGCGACCATCACTTCAGACGCGGCGACGCTTCGGCGGACGGCAGCCGTTGTGCGTCTGCGGCGTGACGTCGTTGATCGACCCGACCTCGAGGCCCGCGGCCTGCAGCGAACGGATCGCGGTCTCGCGGCCCGAACCCGGTCCCTTCACGAAGACGTCGACCTTCTTCATGCCGTGCTCCTGCGCCTTGCGGGCAGCGGACTCTGCAGCGAGCTGCGCGGCGAACGGGGTCGACTTGCGCGATCCCTTGAAGCCGACGCCACCCGAGGAGGCCCAAGCGATCACAGCACCAGTGGTGTCCGTGATCGAAACGATGGTGTTGTTGAACGTCGACTTGATGTGAGCCTGGCCCACGGCCACGTTCTTCTTGTCCTTGCGACGCGGCTTGCGTGCCGCCGTCTTTGGTGCAGCCATTTAGTATTCTCCTGAAAAGCTCTGTGTGATGGTCGCTGTGAACCGGTGTTTACTTCTTCTTGCCGGCGACGGTGCGCTTCGGCCCCTTGCGGGTACGAGCGTTCGTCTTGGTGCGCTGACCATGCACGGGCAGGCCCTTGCGGTGGCGGATACCCTGGTAGCTGCCGATCTCGACCTTGCGGCGGATGTCGGCGGCAACCTCGCGGCGGAGGTCGCCCTCAACCTTGAAGTTGGTTTCGATGTAGTCGCGGAGCGCGACCAGCTGCTCATCGCTGAGGTCCTTGACGCGGATGTTGCCGTCGATGCCGGTGTCGGCGAGGGTCTTCAGCGCGCTGGTGCGGCCGACGCCATAGATGTAGGTGAGTGCGATCTCAACGCGCTTGTCGCGTGGGATGTCGACTCCTGCGAGACGTGCCATTCTGGCTCTCCTTGCGGATTGTGGAGGTGTGGTGCGCACCGGGGGTTCGGGCCTCCGGCCCGAGGTGTCCCCCGCCCCGACGTGCGGGCGGGTTCTTCGATGCGCTGGGTGGGTACTGCAGTGGTGACGATCTGACGGCCGAGGCCGCAGAGACTAGCCCTGGCGCTGCTTGTGGCGCGGGTTGCTCTTGCAGATCACCATGACGCGGCCGTGGCGGCGGATCACCTTGCAGTGATCGCAGATCGGCTTGACGCTGGGGTTAACCTTCATGTTGCTTTCCTTTGACGGTTCGCTGTCCTCGGTCTCGCGGGGTGCCGCGAGTCGTTACTTTCCAGCGACCTACTTGTAGCGGTAGACGATGCGGCCGCGGGTCAGATCGTAGGGCGTCAGCTCCACGATCACACGGTCTCCGGGGAGAATGCGGATGTAGTGCTGACGCATTTTGCCCGAGATGTGGGCAAGGACCTTGTGTCCGTTGGTCAGCTCGACTCGGAACATTGCGTTCGGAAGAGCCTCGACAACTTGACCCTCGATCTCGATGACGCCGTCTTTTTTCGCCATAGCCTCACTATCGCTCGCGTAGGTGGTACTGGTCATGCGAATGCTCCGTACCCGATTTCGCGAACGCGAAAACAGGCGCAAAGCACCAAAGATCAAGCGTACCCCCGCCGTGGCGGTTTGTAAAGCCGGGCGCGTCGCGCGCCGCCTCGGCTCACAGCACGCCGAACGCGATCCCGCGATCCCGCAGCGTCCGGGCACCCGCAAGGATCCCCGCCGCGGAACCCGACATCGGCTGATTCATGTGCGCGATGATGAGCTCACCCCCGACCGCCCCCGACACCGCCCCGGCGACCGCCTCCGCCGGCAGGGTCGCTCCCCCGTCGCCGTTGATCGCGAATCCCGCGATCCGCTCGCCCAGACCCTCGGCGATACTGAGGCCCACGTCGTCCAGGTGCGCCGTCCCGGGCCGGAACCAGCGCGGTGCGATCCCGGTCAGCTGCTCGATCGCGACGTGGTTCTCCCAGACCTCCATCGCCGCCGACCGCGCGTTCGTCGTCCCCGGGATCCCGTACGCCGACGCCCCGGTCACGCTGAGCGGCAGGTGCGCACTGCCGTGGTTCTGGATCGAGAACAGCGGATCGGCGGCCAACCCCGCTGCCAGGTCGGGGTTGGCGCGGATCCAGCGCAGATTGAGGAACAGCGTTGCCGGGATCCCCGCGGCGCGGAGGCCGGAGATCAACGCCTCGTCGAATCCGGACCCCACCGGGCCGCCGCAGGCGTCGAGCGTCAGGAAGACCGCGCCCGGGGTGGCGTGCCCAGCCTCGGCACCCGTGCGCACGACCCCCGCGAAGTCCGTGCCCCACGCCACGAGCGACCGGTGTTCGTTCGCAAGGATCACCGCCTCGACATCGATCGCGGGCGGCGGCGGAGGCGTCACTGCAACCGGGGCCTCGAACGGCGGCACCGAGATCGGGTCGAGCAGCCGGGGGCGCACCGCCCGTTCCGGGGCGCAACCGACGAGCGCACCGCCTCCGAACCCGGCGAGCGCAGCGAGCGCCGCACGGCGACTCAGCTGACTCCCCATGCACACATCCTAGGGAGTCGGTCGCGGTCGGCGCGAGCTACGGGATCGGGACGGGGGTGATGCCGAGCGGCTCGAGGCCCGACGCCCCGCCGTCCGCCGCGGTCAGCACCCAGATGCCGTGCTCGTGCACCGCGACCGAGTGCTCCCACTGCGCGCTCATCGACCCGTCAGCGATCGTGACGGTCCAGTCGTCGTCCTCGATGACCGTGTCGATACCGCCCGCAGAGATGATCGGCTCGATGGCGACCACGAGTCCGGGCTTCACCTCGGGCCCGCGACGCTGCACGGGCACGTTGAACACCGGCGGGTCCTCGTGCATGCTGCGACCGATGCCGTGACCGATGTAATCCTCGAGCACCCCGAAGTCGCTCTGCGCGCGCACGTACTTTGACACGGCCTCCCCCACCTCGTTAAGGTGACGCGCGGTCGCGAGACGCGCGATGCCCCGCCACATGGCCTGCTCGGTCACGGCGCTGAGCTTCTCGTTCGCGGCGGTGAGGTCCGGTCGGGAGTGATCCGGCAGCACCGCGGTGAATGCGGCGTCGCCGTGCCAGCCGGCCACCACCGCGCCGGCGTCGAGCGCGACGATGTCACCGGGCTCGAGCGGTCGGTCGGTCGGGATCGCGTGCACGACGTGCTCGTTCACGTTCGCGCAGATCGTGTGCCGGTACCCCGGCTCGAGCGCGAAGTTCGGGGAACCGCCGTGCGCGCGCACCGCGGCCTCGGCGATCGTGTCGAGCTCCAGCGTCGTGATGCCGGGCCGGACCGCCGCGCGCATCGCATCGAGCGCCGCCGCGGTGGCGAGGCCCGGCGCGACCATGAGCCGCAGTTGCGCCGGCGACTTGTAGATCGACCGGCGGAAGAGACCCCGACGCGCCACAGAACTACCGACCCAGCTGGGCGTCGAGCCCGCTGGCGATGCGCTCCGCGACCCCGTCGACCGTGCCGAGACCGTCCACGGTCACGAGCTTGCCCCGCTCCGAGAAGAGCGCCACGAGCGGTGCGGTCTGCTCGGCGTACACCTCTTGGCGGTGGCGGATCACGGCTTCCGTGTCATCGGCGCGGCCCTCGAGCTCGGCGCGCTTGAGCAGCCGGGCGACCACCTCGTCGACGTCGGCCTCGATCAGGATCACGGCGTCGAGCTCGGCCCCGACGGGCGCGAGCATCGCGTCCAGGGCGGCCACCTGATCCACGGTGCGCGGGTAGCCGTCGAGGAGGAACCCCTCGGCCGCGTCGGGCTGCTGCAGGCGATCGGCGACGATCTCATTCGTCAGCGAATCGGGCACGAGCTCGCCCCGCTCGATGATCTGCTGCACCTGGGTGCCCAGCTCGGTGCCGCCCTTGATGTTGGCGCGGAAGATGTCCCCCGTCGAGATCGCCGGCACGCCGTAGCGCTCCGCGATCTTCGCGGCCTGGGTGCCCTTGCCGGCCCCGGGAGGGCCGATGATGAGCAGGCGCGCGCCGCGCGTCGCGGTCGCCTCGGGGGGTGCGGTCTCCGGAGTAGCCATGGTCACTTGAGCAGCCCTTCGTAGTGGCGCTGCTGCAGCTGCGCGTCGATCTGCTTCACGGTCTCGAGCCCGACACCGACGATGATCAGGATCGAGGCCCCGCCGAACGGGAAGTTCTGGTTCGCCCCGAAGAACGAGAGCGCGACGAGCGGGATCATCGCGATGAGGCCCAGGTAGAGGGAGCCGGCGCTGGTCACGCGCGTCAGCACGTAGTTCAGGTACTCGGCCGTCGGGCGTCCCGCACGGATGCCGGGGATGAAGCCGCCGTACTGCTTCATGTTGTCCGCGACCTCCTCCGGGTTGAACGTGATCTGCACGTAGAAGAACGTGAACCCGATGATGAGGAGGAAGAACACGAGCATGTACAGCGGCTGATCGCCCGACACGAGGTTCGTCTGCACCCAGACGACCCAGGCCTTGGGCTCCTCGCCGATCTGCGGCTGGTTGAACTGCGTGATGAGCATCGGCAGGTACAGGATCGCGGACGCGAAGATGACGGGGATCACACCGGCCATGTTGACCTTGATCGGGATGTACGTGCTGCTGCCGCCGTAGGTGCGGCGACCGACGACGCGCTTCGCGTACTGCACGGGAATGCGTCGCTGCGATTGCTCGACGAACACGACCGCGGCGACGACCACCAGGCCGACGGCGATCACTAAGAAGAAGGTCTCCCAGCCCTGCGCCTCCTTGATGACCCAGAGGCCGTTCGGGAAGGTCGCGGCGATGGAGGTGAAGATGAGGAGCGACATGCCGTTGCCGATGCCGCGCTCGGTGATGAGCTCGCCGAACCACATGATGAGGCCGGTACCGGCGGTCATCGTGAGGATCATGATGAGGATGGCCCACCACTCCTGCGACACGAGGTTCTGGCAGGCCTGGTTCGCCGCGGCGCCGAAGAGCTGCCCGGAGCGCGCGACCGTGATCAGCGTCGTGGACTGGAGCACGGCGAGGGCGATCGTGAGGTACCGCGTGTACTGGGTCAGCTTGGCCTGACCGGCCTGGCCTTCCTTGTGCAGCATCTCGAAGTGCGGGATGACGACGCGCAGCAGCTGCGTGATGATCGACGCGGTGATGTACGGCATGATCCCGAGCGCGAAGATCGAGAGCTGCAGGAGCGCTCCGCCGCTGAAGAGGTTGATCATGTCGTAGAGGCCGGAGGTGCCCTGGTTCGCGGCGAGACACGCCTGCACGTTGTTGAAGTCAACAAACGGGGCCGGGATGAAGGACCCGAGTCGGAACAGGGACACGATCGCGAGCGAGAAGACGATCTTCCGTCGCAGATCAGGCGTCCGAAAGATCCGTCCGATGGCACTGAACAAAATCTGCCTCCTGGGAGCGTCGCAATAGACTCATCTGTCTCGCGACGAGAGCCAATACCCCAGCCTACACGTCAGGCGGGGGTGCGCGAATGATGGCCGTTCACGTCGAACGGCCCACAATTGAAAAAAGCGGGGGTGGGAGGGGCAGCACGCATGCCGGCCCCGACCCGCCCCCGCATCTCGAGCAACGCTCGAGGGTCCTACTTGATCGCTCCGCCGGCGGCCACGATCTTCTGCTCGGCCGAGCCGGAGACCTTGTCCACCTGAACGGTGAGCTTCACCTGGATGTCGCCGTTGCCCAGCACCTTGACGGGCTGGTTCTTGCGGACGGCACCCTTGGCCACGAGATCCTCGACGGTCACGTCGCCACCCTGCGGGTAGAGCTCTGCGAGCTTCGCGACGTTCACCACCTGGTACTCGGTGCGGAACGGGTTCTTGAACCCGCGCAGCTTCGGGGTGCGCATGTGCAGCGGCATCTGCCCACCCTCGAACCCGGCCTTGACCTGGTAGCGCGCCTTCTGGCCCTTGGTGCCTCGACCTGCGGTCTTGCCCTTGGACGCCTCGCCGCGACCCACGCGGGTCTTGGCCTTCTTGGATCCTGCGGCGGGGCGAAGGTGGTGAGCCTTCAGCACCTGCTCGCGCTCCTCATTCTTCTCGCTCATGCGTCGATCTCCTCAACCTGTACCAGGTGAGCGACAGCGCGCACGTAGCCACGGTTGGCCTTCGTGTCCTCGCGAACGACCGTCTGGCCGATCTTCTTCAGACCGAGGCTCCGCAGCGTATCGCGCTGGTTCTGCTTCTCACTAATAACGGACTTCGTCTGCGTAATCTTCAGCGCTGTAGCCATTACGCACCTGCCTTTGCTTTCGCAGCGTCGGCCGCGGCCTTCGCCTCGGCGCGCACGATGCGAGCCGGAGCGACGCGGTCGAAGTCGAGGCCACGACGAGCGGCGACGGAGCGGGGCTCCTCCAGCTGCTGCAGGGCCGCGACGGTCGCGTGCACGATGTTGAGGGTGTTCGACGAACCGAGCGACTTGCTCAGCACATCGTGGATACCGGCGCACTCGAGGACGGCGCGGACGGGACCACCGGCGATAACTCCGGTACCGGCAGCAGCGGGACGGAGCAGGACGACGCCTGCAGCCGCCTCACCCTGGACGGGGTGCGGGATCGTGTTGCCGATGCGGGGGACGCGGAAGAAGTTCTTCTTTGCCTCCTCGACACCCTTCGCGATCGCGAGGGGCACCTCCTTGGCCTTGCCGTAGCCGACGCCGACGGTGCCGTTGCCATCGCCCACCACGACGAGCGCGGTGAAGCTGAAGCGGCGACCGCCCTTGACGACCTTCGAGACGCGGTTGATGGTCACGACGCGCTCGAGGAACTGGCTCTCGTTGCGGTCGCGTCCACCACGCTCGTTGCGGGTGCCGCGGTCGCGGCTTCCGCGACGCTGCTCGCGAGGCTCGTTGCGGTGATCCTGTGCGGGGGCCGAAGCTTCCGCAGTTTCAGTGGCCGGAGCCTCGGCCTTGGCCTCTGCGTTCACTTCCTGCTCCTTCGTTTCGTTGCTCACAGGGTCAGCCCCCCTTCGCGAGCGCCATCGGCGATCGCCGCGACACGGCCGGCGTACTTGCTGCCGCCGCGGTCGAAGACGACGGCTTCGATACCAGCGCTCTTCGCGCGCTCGGCGATGATCTCGCCGACCTTGCGCGCCTTGGCCGTCTTGTCACCCTCGAAGGAGCGCAGATCGGCTTCCATCGTCGAGGCCGAGGCGACAGTGAGTCCCTTGGAATCGTCGATGACCTGAACGAAGACGTGGCGCGCGGAGCGGTTCACGACGAGACGGGGGCGAACCTCCGTGCCGACGATCTTCTTGCGCAGACGGGTGTGGCGACGGATGCGCGCAGCCGTACGGCCCTTTGCCCGAGAAATAGAAGCGGCCATGGTTACTTACCAGCCTTTCCAGCCTTGCGACGGACGACCTCGCCCGCGTAGCGGATGCCCTTGCCCTTGTAGGGCTCCGGCTTCTTCAGCTTGCGGATGTTCGCCGCGGCCTCTCCGACCGCCTGCTTCGAGATACCGCTCACGGTGATCTTCGTGCTGCCCTCGACGGCGAGTGTGATGCCCTCGGGGGCCGTCACGCTCACCGGGTGGGAGAAGCCGAGCGCGAGCTCGAGGCCGGCGCCCTTCTGCTGCACGCGGTATCCGGTGCCGACGACCTCGAGCTGCTTGGTGTAGCCCTCGGTCACGCCGATGATGTTGTTGTTGATGAGCGTACGGGTCAGACCGTGCAGCGCTCGGGAATCGCGCTCGTCGTTCGGACGGGTGACAACCACCTGTCCGTCCTCGAGGGAGACGCGAATGGGCTCAGCGACGACGAGCGCGAGCTCGCCCTTCGCGCCCTTGACCGTGACCTGCTGGCCGGCGATCTTGACGTCGACACCACCGGGAACGGTGATGGGAAGCTTTCCAATACGGGACATGACGGCTTACCACACGTAAGCGAGGACTTCCCCGCCTACGCCCTTCTGCTCAGCCTCGCGGTCCGTCAGAAGACCCGAGGAGGTGGACAGGATCGCGATGCCGAGGCCGCCGAGCACGCTCGGGATCTCGGTCGAGCGCGCGTAGACCCGGAGACCGGGCTTGGACACGCGCTTGAGGCCCTCGATGGAGCGCTCGCGGTTGGGGCCGTACTTCAGCGACATGGTGATGGTGGTGCCGACGCGGGCGTCCTCCACCTTCCAGTCCGCGATGTAGCCTTCGCGCTTGAGGATCTCGGCGATCCGCTCCTTCAGCTTTGAGCCGGGAAGCGAAACGTCGTCATGATGTGCGCTATTTGCATTGCGCAACCGGGTCAGCATATCTGCGACCGGATCAGTCATCGTCATGAGTGACTCTTTCTTTCTCGCCTGGTATCACACGCCGTTACACGACGTGCGACCTGGGTGACACGCGGATGGGGTGCCCGGGAAATCCCGGACACCCTCTCCGCTTGGACTATTCAGTTAATCGGTCTTGAACGGGAAGCCGAGCGCCTTGAGCAGCGCGCGACCCTCGTCGTCGTTCTTCGCGGTGGTCACGACAGTGATGTCGAAGCCACGCACGCGATCAATCTTATCCTGATCGATCTCGTGGAACACACTCTGCTCCGTGAGTCCGAACGTGTAGTTGCCGTTGCCGTCGAACTGCTTCGGCGACAGACCGCGGAAATCGCGGATACGCGGCAGCGCGAGGTTCACGAGACGGTCCAGGAACTCCCAGGCGCGGTCACCGCGGAGGGTGACGTGCGCGCCGATGGCCTGGCCCTCGCGCAGCTTGAACTGAGCGATGGACTTGCGAGCCTTCGTGACCATGGGCTTCTGGCCGGTGATCTTCACGAGGTCGGCGATGGCGCCCTCGATCACCTTGCTGTCGCGTGCGGCTTCGCCCACACCGGTGTTCACGACGACCTTGACGACGCCGGGCACCTGCATGATGTTCGCGTAGCTGAACTCCTCGCGGAGCTGCGGCACGATCTCGGAACGGTACTTCTGCTTCAGACGGGGCTGAATCTTGGTCTCGGTCATCAGAGATCCTTCCCGGACTTCTTGGCGTAGCGGACGCGGACGGTCTTCTTCTTGCCGTCCTTCTCCACCTCTTCGACGCGGAACCCGACGCGAGTCGGCTTCTTCGACTCGGGATCGACGACGGCGACGTTGGAGACGTGGATCGGGGCCTCGACGGTCTCGATCCCACCCTCGCGGGTGCCGCGGTCGGACTGGCCGACGCGCACGTGCTTGGTGACGTAGTTCACGCCCTCCACGACCACACGGTCGGTCTCGGTCAGCACATCGATGACCCGACCCTGCTTGCCGCGGTAGCCACCGCGCTCCTGGGTCGGACCCGAGATGACCTCGACGAGGTCACCCTTCTTGATCTTGCTAGCCATGGACTAGATCACCTCCGGTGCGAGCGAGACGATCTTCATGAAGCGCTTGTCGCGCAGCTCACGACCGACCGGCCCGAAGATACGGGTGCCGCGGGGCTCCCCGTCGGCCTTCAGAATGACGGCGGCGTTCTCGTCGAAGCTGATGTACGAGCCATCTGCACGACGAGTGGACTTGCGGGTCCGAACGACGACGGCCTTGACGACCTCGCCCTTCTTCACGTTGCCGCCGGGGATTGCGTCCTTGACGGTCGCGACGATCGTGTCGCCGAGACCGGCGTAACGACGCTTCGAGCCTCCGAGAACACGAATCGTGAGCAACTGCTTGGCGCCGCTGTTGTCGGCCACCTTCAGTCGGGATTCCTGCTGAATCACTTGCTACTCCTTCACTCAGTAAGCCGGAGGCTTACTTCGCCTTCTCGAGGATCTCGACCAGCCGCCAGCGCTTGGAGGCGCTCAGCGGACGGGTCTCGTGGATAAGCACGAGATCGCCGATGCCGGCGTTGTTCTGCTCGTCGTGGGCCTTGACCTTCGACGACCGGCGGAGGACCTTGCCGTAGAGCGGGTGCTTCACGCGATCCTCGACCTCGACGACGATGGTCTTGTCCATCTTGTCGCTGACGACGTAGCCACGGCGTGCCTTACGGTAGCCGCGCTGTTCCTTCTCGACCTCAGCCATTCCTAGGCCTCCTTCGTCTCAGCGGCGGCGTCCGCCTGCTCGGTCTTCTTGCTGCTCTTCTTCGCCTTGGCGGGAGCAGGGGCGGCAGCCGGGGTGAGCCGGATGCCGAGCTCGCGCTCGCGCAGCACGGTGTAGATGCGAGCGATGTCGCGCTTCACCTGGCGTACGCGGCCGTGGCTCTCCAGCTGGCCGGTGGCCGACTGGAATCGCAGGTTGAAGAGCTCGGCCTTGGCCTTCTTGAGCTCCTCCGCCAGCCGCTCGTCCTCGAAGGTGTCGAGCTCAGTGATGGCCAGTTCTTTGGTTCCGATCGCCATTACGCGTCGCCCTCCTCGCGCTTGATAATGCGGGCCTTGAGGGGCAGCTTGTGGATGGCGCGGGTCAGCGCCTCACGTGCGAGCTCCTCATCGACACCGGCGACCTCGAAGAGGACGCGGCCCGGCTTGACATTGGCAACCCACCACTCGGGCGAACCCTTACCGGAACCCATGCGGGTCTCGGCAGGCTTCTTGGTGAGCGGACGGTCGGGGTAGATGTTGATCCACACCTTGCCACCGCGCTTGATGTGACGGGTCATCGCGATACGAGCGGACTCGATCTGACGGTTCGTCACGTACGCGGGGGTGAGCGCCTGGATCCCGAACTCGCCGAAGGCGACGGTGTTGCCGCCCTTGGACTGGCCGCTCCGGCTGGGGTGGTGCTGCTTGCGGTACTTGACTCGACGGGGAATCAGCATGCTTACTTCTCCGCTCCTGCTGCAGCGGGTGCAGCCTCGGCCTGCGCGCCACGGGGCGCACGGCGGCGGTCGCCACGATCGCGGGCCGGCTTCTGGGCCGCCTGCTCACGAGCGAGTTCCTTGTTGGTCAGGTCACCCTTGTAGATCCAGACCTTCACGCCGATGCGGCCGAAGGTGGTCTTCGCCTCGTAGAAGCCGTAGTCGATGTTCGCGCGGAGCGTGTGCAGCGGCACGCGACCCTCGCGGTAGAACTCCGAGCGGCTCATCTCGGCGCCGCCGAGGCGGCCGGAGACCTGGATACGGATGCCCTTGGCGCCAGCGCGCTGCGCGCCCTGGAGACCCTTGCGCATCGCACGACGGAAGGCCACACGAGCAGCGAGCTGCTCGGCGATCCCCTGCGCGACGAGCTGAGCATCGGCCTCGGGGTTCTTGACCTCGAGGATGTTCAGCTGGATCTGCTTGCCGGTGAGCTTCTCGAGGTCGGCGCGGATGCGCTCGGCCTCGGCGCCGCGGCGGCCGATGACGATACCCGGGCGAGCCGAGTGGATATCCACGCGGACACGGTCACGGGTGCGCTCGATCTCGACGCGGGACACACCCGCGCGATCGAGCTGCTTGGTCAGGTGCTGGCGGATCCGGATGTCCTCGGCGAGGTAGTCGGCGTAGCGCTGACCCTTCTTCGTGGAATCCGAGAACCAACGCGACACGTGATCGGTGGTGATCCCGAGGCGGAAGCCATAGGGATGAATCTTCTGGCCCATTTACTTGGCTCCCTTCGATGCCGCGAACTCATCAGCGGACTGCAGAACAACCGTGATGTGGCTCGTCCGCTTGTTGATACGGAATGCGCGGCCCTGTGCACGTGGGCGGAAACGCTTGAGCGTCGTGCCCTCGTCGACGTAGGCGCGAGCGATGACCAGCTCGTCCTCGTTGAGACGCAGGTTCTCCTTGTCGGCCTTCACGCGCGCGTTGGCGATCGCAGAGGCGACGAGCTTGAAAATCGGCTCCGCCGCGGCCTGCGGGGCGAACTTCAGGATGGCGAGTGCCTCCTGCGCGTTCTTCCCGCGGACCAGATCAATGACACGACGGGCCTTCTGGGGGGTGATGCGGATTTGACGCACGCGTGCGATCGACTCCACCATTTCTCTTCCTCCTTCACGTCCCCGCGTTAGCGGCGACGGCCCTTCTTGTCGTCCTTCACGTGCCCACGGAAGGTGCGGGTCGGGGCGAACTCGCCCAGCTTGTGACCGACCATGGTTTCGGTGACGAACACCGGGATGTGCTTGCGACCGTCGTGGACCGCGATGGTGTGACCCAGCATGGCCGGGATGATCATCGAGCGGCGCGACCAGGTCTTGATGACGTGCTTGGTGCCAGCTTCGTTCTGGACAACCACCTTGCTCAGCAGGTGATTATCGACGAAGGGGCCCTTCTTGAGACTACGAGGCATCTTCTACTCTCTCCTACCGGGCGACTAACGCTTCTTGCCAACGGTGCGGCGACGAACGATGAGCTTGTCGCTTTCCTTGTTCGGACGGCGCGTGCGGCCTTCCTTCTGGCCCCAGGGGCTGACCGGGTGACGGCCACCCGAGGTGCGGCCTTCGCCACCACCGTGGGGGTGATCCACCGGGTTCATGACGACACCGCGGACGGTCGGGCGAACGCCCTTCCAGCGCATACGGCCGGCCTTGCCCCAGTTGATGTTCGACTGCTCGGCGTTGCCCACCTCGCCGATGGTCGCGCGGCAGCGCGCATCGACGTTGCGGATCTCGCCCGAGGGCAGACGCAGCTGGGCGTAGGGGCCGTCCTTCGCCACGAGGCGAACCGAGGCACCGGCGGAACGGGCCAGCTTGGCGCCACCGCCCGGCTTCAGCTCGATCGCGTGGATGACGGTACCGGTCGGGATGTTGCGCAGCGGCAGGTTGTTGCCGGGCTTGATGTCGGCGCCGGCACCCGACTCGACGATGTCGCCCTGCTTCAGCTTGTTCGGAGCGATGATGTAGCGCTTCGTGCCGTCCACAAAGTGCAGCAGCGCGATGCGCGCCGTGCGGTTGGGGTCGTACTCGATGTGCGCGACCTTGGCGTTCACGCCGTCCTTGTCATGACGACGGAAGTCGATGACGCGGTACTGGCGCTTGTGGCCACCACCGATGTGACGGGTCGTGATGCGGCCCTGGTTGTTGCGGCCACCGGTCTTCGGCAGCGGGCGGAGCAGCGACTTCTCGGGAGTCGATCGCGTGATCTCAGCGAAGTCAGCAACGCTCGATCCGCGACGACCCGGAGTCGTCGGCTTGTACTTACGAATAGCCATGTTGTGTTCCTCTTCGCCCCTTCTACAGCGCAGCCGTGAAGATGTCGATGGATCCAGACTTCAGGGTGACGATCGCGCGCTTGGTGTCCTTGCGCTTGCCGGCGCCGAACTTGGTGCGACGCGTCTTGCCCTTGCGGTTCAGCGTGTTGATCTTGCCGACCTTCACCCCGAAGACCTCTTCGATCGCGAGCTTGATCTCGGTCTTGGACGCGTCGGGCTGCACCTCGAAGGTGTACTGGCCGTTCGCGTCGATGAGGTTGTAGCTCTTCTCCGAAACGATGGGTCGGATGATGACGTCGTGTGCGGACTTGTTCAGGCTCACTTCGTTTCCTCCTTGGCTGCACGGCCGGCGACAAATGCGTCGAAGGCGGCCTTGGTGAAGACGAGATCGTCGCTGACAACCACGTCGTAGGCGTTGAGCTGATCCTGGTACAGCACGTGCACCTGCGGGAGGTTGCGCACGCTGAGCGCGGTCAGCTCGTCCTCACGGACGATGACGACGAGGACGCGCTTGCTCGGAGCCACCGTCGCGAGGAACTCGCGGGCGATCTTCGTGCTGGGCTTCTCGTCGACGCCGAAGCCCTCGACGACGTGCAGACGGTTCGCGCGGGCGCGATCCGAGAGCAGGCCGCGGAGCGCAGCAGCGATCATCTTCTTGGGGGTGCGCTGCGAGTAATCGCGCGGCACGGGGCCGTGGACGACGCCGCCGCCGCGGTGCTCGGGAGCACGGACGGAACCCTGACGGGCGCGGCCGGTGCCCTTCTGCTTGAACGGCTTGACACCCGAACCGGAGACCTCGCCGCGGTTCTTGGTCTTGTGCGTTCCCTGGCGCGCAGCTGCGAGCTGAGCGGTGACCACCTGGTGGATCAGGGGAACATTGGTCTCGACGGCGAAGAGCGCCTCCGGCAGGTCAACCGACCCGGCCTTCTTGCCCTTCGCATCGAGCACCTCGAGCTTGGTAGCGGTAGCCATGAACTACGCCCCCTTCACTGCGTTGCGAACGAATACGAGACGACCGCGTGCACCGGGAACCGCACCCTTGACCAGGATGAGGCCTTTCTCGGCGTCGATCGCCTGAACGGTGAGGTTCTGCAGGGTGACGCGCTCGCCACCCATGCGACCCGGCATGCGCTGTCCCTTGAAGACACGACCCGGGGTCGATGCGCCGCCGATGGAACCGGGCTTGCGGTGGTTGCGGTGCGCGCCGTGCGACGCCGAAACACCCTTGAAGTTGTGACGCTTCATGGCACCGGCGAAGCCCTTGCCCTTCGAGGTCCCGACGACGTCGATCTTCTGACCGGCCTCGAAGGTGCTCTCGACGGTCAGCTCCTGGCCGAGGCTGTACTCGCCGGCATCGGAGGTGCGGACCTCGGTGACGTGACGGCGCGGCGTGACGCCGGCCTTCTCGAAGTGACCGGCGGTCGGCTTGTTGACCTTGCGCGGATCGATCTGACCTGCGGCGATCTGCACGGCGCTGTAGCCGTCCAGCTCGGCGGTGCGGATCTGGGTGACGACGTTGGGTGCCACCTCGATGACGGTGACGGGAACGACATTGCCGTTCTCGTCCCAGACCTGCGTCATACCGAGCTTGGTGCCCAGGAGACCCTTGACGTTGCGTTCTACTGACATGTTCGGACCCCCCTTAGAGCTTGATCTCGATGTTGACATCGGCCGGGAGGTCGAGACGCATGAGCGAATCGACGGCCTTCGGGGTGGGATCGACGATGTCGATCAGACGCTTGTGCGTGCGCTTCTCGAAGTGCTCGCGGCTGTCCTTGTACTTGTGAGGCGAACGGATCACGGCGATCACGTTCTTCTCCGTGGGGAGCGGCACGGGGCCGATCACGGTCGCACCCGCGCGGGTCACCGTGTCGACGATCTTCCGTGCGGAGCTATCAATGACCTCGTGGTCATACGACTTCAGTCGGATGCGGATCTTCTGTCCCGCCATGTGACTCTCTACTTTCTACTTGCGTCGTACGGCACGGATCGGGTCCGCGCCGCATTGGACGTCTTGCGTATCAGCGCCCTGGCATTCGGTCGTTCGAAAACGCACGTGCTGGGTCTCTGTTCACCTGTCAATACTCGGACGCGCACGAAAACGGCCGGACCTACGGTCTGGCCGCACGATCTTGCCGTACTGAGGCGTACGAGTGGTGTTCGCTACCCGCGGCCTAACGCCCCGGCGAACCGGAGCCGTTATGCACAGCCTGGCAGTGATCCCCGCGCGTGCGGGGAGTACTGAACCTGTCTATTCTGACACAGCGGGCGGCGTCGATGCAACCCGGGCGTGTCGCGCTGGCAAGAGCCGCGGCAGGAGCAGGTAGAAGACCAGCACCGCGAGGCCCGCGACCAGGAGCGCGAGGGTCCCGAAGAGCGAGGTGAAGAGGCTGCCGAGCCCGAGAAGCGAGGTGGTGAGCGTGCAGAGCGCGGTGATCCCGGACGCCTGCACGTGCGAGTACCCGAGTTGCTGGATCCGCTGGTAGACGTGCTCCTTGTGCGGCTCGTCCCACTTGTGGCCCGCGCGCACTCGCTTCACGAGGGTGACCCCGACATCGCCGAAGTAGATGACCATCGGCCCGATCGTGGCGAGCAGCGGCACTCCCGTGACGAGGGCGGCGAAACTCGTGACCGCGACCGCGCCCCCGAGCAGATAACTCCCGACGTCACCGAGGAATGCCCCCGGTTTCGTGAGGTTCCAGGGCAGGAAGCCCGCGAATCCGGCCGCGATCACGGCACCCGCGAGCGCGAGCCAGATCGCGCCGACCCACCAGCCGGCGATGGCGAAGGTGACACCCGCGATCACCCCGTGGAAACCGCTGATGCCGTTGAGCCCGTCCATGAAGTTCGCGACGTTGATGTAGCTCGAGATGAAGAGCACCGCGTACACGCACAGCAGCACGAGCAGCCACAGGGGCAGCGCCGTGACGTCGAGGCCCAGGACCCAGGGGAACGCGGCGCCGGAGGGGCGCGACGCGATCCAGGTGAGCAGGATCGCGGTGGTCGCGGCGATGCCGAGGAGCCACGCGCTGCGGGCTCCGACGCTGAGCCCTCGCAGATCCTCCCGCAGCCCGAGCAGGCCGGCCGCGACCGTGCCGCCGACCACCACGAGCAGCAGCGTCCACGTCGATCCCGCGGGGGACGCGAGCAGCCACACCCCGAGCCCTCCCCCGACGGCGATGGCGATGAGCACCGCGAGCCCCAGGCCGCGCAGCACGGGGCGGTCGTGCGACGAGCGTTCGTTGGGCACGTCCATGATCCCGAGCCGGACGAGCAGGGGCCGCACGACGTATGGCAGTACGGCGCTCAGCACGAGGGTGACGGCGCCGGGGAGCAGGGCGAGCGCGAGCGGGGTCACTGGATCCGTTCCTCGGCTTCCTCGGTAAGGTCGAGGCGTTCGATCCACCCCTGGTGGTCGAGCACCTCCGGCGAGATCATGTCCACGTGCGCGTGGGAGATCTTCGGGTGGAACGGGCGCTCGTTGCCCTCGCCGTCACCGACGAGCTCCTCGTGGAGCTTCTCCCCGTGGCGAAGCCCGGTGAAGCGGATCTCGATGTCCTTGCCCGACTGCGCGATCATGCGACGCGCGACGTCGAGAATCGGGACGGGCTCCCCCATGTCGAGGATCAGCACCTCGCCGGGCCGTCCGATGCCGCCGGCCTGGATGACCAGTTGGCAGGCCTCGGGAATGGTCATGAAGAACCGGGTGACCTCCGGGTGCGTCACCGTGACCGGGCCGCCGGCGTCGATGAGCTTGCGGAACGTCGGGAGCATCGACCCGCGGCTGCCGATGACGTTGCCGAAGCGCACCGACAGGTAACGCTGGCCCGTCTCCTCGGCCATCCACGCGGTGAGCTTCTCGGCGACGCGCTTGGAGTGCCCGAGGACACTCGTGGGGTTTGCGGCCTTGTCCGTCGAGATGTTCACGAAGGTGCCGACACCGGCGGCGCGCGCCGCCCGCAGCACCCCCAGCGTGCCCAGCACGTTCGTCTTCCAGGCCTCGTCCGGGTACTGCTCGAGCATGGGGAGGTGCTTGAGCGCGGCCGCGTGGAACACCACATCGGGGCTCCGCTCGGTGAAGATCCGCGTCAGGTTCTCGTGGTCGCGGATGTCGGCGAGCACGACGTCCTTCGTGTCGAGCAGGCCGTGCCCGCTGATCGACAGCTGCGTCTCCTGCAGCGCGGTTTCGTCGCGGTCGAGCATCATCAGCTCGCGCGGAGCGAAGCGGGCGAGCTGCCGGCACAGCTCCGAACCGATCGAGCCGCCGGCACCGGTGACGAGCACCCGCTTGTCCTGGAGGTACTCCGCGATGGAGTCGGTCTCGAGCCGGACCGGGTGCCGCCCAATGAGGTCCTCGATGGAGAGCTCGCGCACGTCCGAGATCGCGGAGGAGTTCTGCAGGATCTGCTCGAGCGGGGGCAGCACCATCGTGGTCATCCCGGCCCGGTCGGCCGCCTCGTCGACCTGGCGCATGAGCACCGAGTCCGCGTCGCCGATGCAGACGATGAGCCGCGTCGCGCGGGTCTCCCGAGCCACGCGGCGCAGATCCTCGAGCCCGCCGAGCACCCGGACCCCGCGCACCTCCTGATTCCGCTTGTTCGGGTCGTCATCGAGGAATCCCACGGGCAGCGCGAAGCCCTTGACGTCGGTCAGCAGCCGCTTCGCCGTCTGCACGCCGAGATACCCGGCGCCGTAGAGAAGGGTGCGCTCCGCCTCGAGCCCTGGCTTCATGCGCCGCTCCCCTGACAGCCGCGTCAGATAGCGGGCGACGCCCATCAGGCTGAAGGTGATCGGGGCGGCGATGATGAGGGTGCTGCGCGGGATCCCGTTGCCGTAGCCCACGAGGTACGCGACCAGCCAGGCGACGACCAGCACCGCCGTGACGTTGAGCACGAGCGCGCGGACCTCGTCGAAGCTTCCGACCTCGTAGCGGTTGCGGTAGAGCCAGAAGACCCAGCCGCCGAGCAGCTGGAGCAGGATGGTGACGGCGATGATGACGGCCGTCCACCCCCAGTGGATGCGGGCGAGGTTGAAGTCGAACCGCAGGACGAGCGCGGCGAAGATGCCGACCGCCCAGGCGAGGGCGTCGAGCGTGAAGAGGAGACCGTACTGCCGCGCGAAGTGCGCGGTGCGCTGACTCGAGGTGTTCGACACACACACTCCGTTTCTTGGAACTCATCACGGGCGGCGCCGTCCCGCCCTGTTCGAGGATACCGCTCCCCGCGTGGTCGCCCTGGCAAGGTTCCGGGTGCGCCGCGAGAGCGAGCCCGGGCGCACCCACCATCTTCGCTCTTCCGCCGGCGGATCGGGCGCGGAATAATGGGGCCAGGGACGCTCCGTCCCGTCTCCGCAACGAAGGGTGTCATCATGGCAGTGGAAGATCTGGGCAAGAAGGCCGCCGACCTCGCAGGCCAGGCCGGCGAGTTCGCCAAGCAGAACGCCGACAAGATTCAGGACGCGCTCGGCAGCGAGCAGGCCGAGGGCATCAGCGACAAGATCCTGGGCGGCGCCGCAGATCTCGCGAACAAGGTGACCGGAGGCAAGTTCGCCGACCAGGTCGAAGACGTGCGGGCGAACCTGGACGGCAAGATCGGCAACGAGTAGTCTCGCGCCGATCCGAACAGCAGAAAGCCCCCGGGACGGATCCCGGGGGCTTTCTCACACCGTCACCGGCGTGATGCAGTCGGAGACTAGGCGATCACCTTGGTCACCGTGCCGGCGCCGACGGTGCGGCCACCCTCACGGATCGCGAAGCCGAGGCCCTCTTCCATAGCGATGGGCTGGATCAGCTCAACGACCATGTCGGTGGTGTCGCCGGGCATCACCATCGGCTTGTCCTCGGGCAGGGTGATGACACCGGTCACGTCAGTCGTACGGAAGTAGAACTGCGGACGGTAGTTCGTCTCGAACGGGTTGTGGCGGCCGCCCTCGTCCTTCTTCAGGATGTAGGCGGTGCCCTCGAACTTCGTGTGCGGGGTGATCGAGCCCGGGGCCACGACGACCTGGCCGCGCTCGACGTCCTCACGCTTGGTGCCGCGGAGCAGCAGACCACAGTTCTCGCCGGCCCAGGCCTCGTCGAGCTGCTTGTGGAACATCTCGATGCCGGTGACGGTGGTCTTCTGCGTCGGACGCAGACCCACGATCTCGACCTCGGAGTTGATCTTCAGCGTGCCGCGCTCGGCGCGACCCGTGACGACGGTGCCACGACCGGTGATCGTGAAGACGTCCTCGACGGGCATCAGGAACGGCTTGTCCTTGTCGCGCACGGGATCGGGGATGCTGGAATCCACGGCCTCCATGAGCTCGACGATCGAGTCGACCCACTTCTCGGTGCCCTGGAGCGCCTCGTAGCCCGACACGCGGATCACGGGGACGTCGTCTCCCGGGTAGCCCTGCTTGGAGAGCTCCTCGCGGACCTCCATCTCGACGAGCTCGAGGATCTCCTCGTCGTCGACCATGTCGCTCTTGTTGAGCGCCACCATCAGGTACGGCACGCCGACCTGCTTGGCGAGGAGGATGTGCTCCTTGGTCTGTGCCATCATGCCGTCGGTGGCGGCAACCACGAGGATCGCGCCGTCCATCTGGGCAGCACCCGTGATCATGTTCTTGATGTAGTCGGCGTGGCCCGGTGCATCAACGTGCGCGTAGTGGCGCTTGTCGGTCTCGTACTCGACGTGCGAGATGTTGATGGTGATGCCGCGCTGGCGCTCCTCAGGAGCAGAGTCGATCGTGTCGAAGTCGCGCTGCACGTTCACGTCGGACGGGAACTTGTCGGCGAGCGTCTTCGAGATCGCCGCGGTAAGGGTGGTCTTACCGTGGTCGACGTGACCGATCGTTCCGATGTTTACGTGCGGCTTGGTCCGCTCGAACTTGGCCTTCGCCACTATGGTCCTCCTCAGGACATCGAGTACCGTTTGCCCTCCGACGGTTTCGGAGGGAACGAGTACGGGTGTGTGTACTTATGTTACAAGCTCAGGCCTGTGATCGCGACCTGAGCCGGTGGTCGGCGGTGAGCGATGGGCTCACCGCCGACCCTCGGGCAGTGTTACTCGCCCTTGGCCTTCTGCACGATCTCATCGGCCACGGCCTTCGGAACCTCAGCGTAGGAATCGAAGGTCATCGAGAACACGGCGCGACCGCTGGTCTTGGACCGCAGGTCGCCGATGTACCCGAACATTTCGGAGAGCGGGACGAGCGCGCGGACGACCTTGACGCCGCTCGCATCCTCCATCGCCTGGATCTGCCCACGACGGGAGTTCAGGTCGCCGATGACGTCGCCCATGTACTCCTCGGGCGTGCGCACCTCAACGGCCATCATCGGCTCGAGCAGCACGGGCTGCGCGAGACGAGCGGCTTCCTTGAACGCCATCGAACCGGCGATCTTGAAGGCCATCTCCGAGGAGTCGACGTCGTGGTACTGGCCGTCGAGCAGCGCAGCCTTGACGTTGACCATCGGGAAGCCCGCGAGGATGCCGTACTGCATGGCGTCCTGGATACCGGCGTTGACCGACGGGATGTACTCGCGCGGGACGCGGCCACCGGTGACCTTGTCCTCGAACTCGTAGATCTTGTCGCCGGACTCCTCGGTGTCGAGCGGTGCCAGCGAGATCTGCACCTTCGCGAACTGACCGGAACCACCGGTCTGCTTCTTGTGGGTGTAGTCGTACTTCGGCACCTCGCGACGGATCGTCTCGCGGTACGCGACCTGGGGCTTGCCCACGTTCGCCTCGACCTTGAACTCCCGCTTCATGCGGTCGACCAGGATGTCGAGGTGCAGCTCGCCCATACCCGCGATGACGGTCTGGCCGGTCTCGGCGTTCAGGCTCACGCGGAAGGTCGGATCCTCCTCGGCGAGCTTCTGGATCGCGAGCGACAGCTTCTCCTGGTCGCCCTTGGTCTTCGGCTCGATGGCCACCTCGATCACGGGCTCCGGGAAGGTCATCGACTCGAGCACGACCTGGTTGTTCGGGTCGCAGAGCGTGTCGCCGGTCGTGGTGTCCTTCAGACCGATGACGGCGTAGATGTTGCCCGCCGTCAGATCCTCGACCGGGATCTCCTTGTTCGCGTGCATCTGGAAGATCTTGCCGATGCGCTCCTTCTTGCCCTTGGTCGAGTTCACGACCTGAGCACCGGAGTCGGCCTGACCCGAGTAGACGCGCACGTAGGTGAGGCGACCGAAGAACGGGTGCACCGCGACCTTGAACGCGAGCGCCGAGAACGGCTCGTCCGCAGCGGGACGGCGCTCGATGACCTTGGTCTCATCGCGGGGATCGTGCGCCTCGATGGCACCGACGTCGAGCGGGTTCGGCAGGAAGTCGACGACCGCATCGAGCATCGGCTGGATGCCGCGGTTCTTGAACGCGGAACCGCAGTAGACCGGGTAGATCTCGTTGTTGACGACGAGCTTGCGGATCGCAGCCTTGATCTCGTCGATCGAGAGCTCCTCGCCGCCGAAGTACTTCTCGAGCAGCGCGTCGTCGGTCTCGGCGACCGCTTCGACGAGCTGACCACGGTACTCCTCGGCGCGCGCCTGAAGGTCGGCCGGGATCTCCTGGATCTCGTAGTTCGCACCGAGCGTCACGTCACCCTTGGCGTCGCCCTCCCAGACGAATGCCTTCATGGTGAGCAGGTCGACGACACCCGTGAACTCCGACTCGGAGCCGATGGGCAGCTGCATGACGAGCGGCTTCGCGCCGAGGCGCTTGATGATGGTGTCGACCGTGAAGTAGAAGTCGGCCCCCATCTTGTCCATCTTGTTGACGAAGCAGATGCGGGGAACGCCGTACTTGTCGGCCTGGCGCCACACGGTCTCGGACTGGGGCTCGACGCCCTCCTTGCCGTCGAACACGGCGACCGCTCCGTCGAGAACGCGGAGCGAGCGCTCCACCTCCACGGTGAAGTCCACGTGGCCCGGCGTGTCGATGATGTTGATCTGGTTCTTGTTCCAGAAGCAGGTCACCGCGGCGCTGGTGATGGTGATGCCGCGCTCCTTCTCCTGCTCCATCCAGTCGGTGGTCGAGGCACCGTCGTGGGTCTCGCCCAGCTTGTGGTTCACACCTGTGTAGAACAGGATGCGCTCGGTTGTGGTGGTCTTGCCGGCATCGATGTGGGCCATGATGCCGATGTTGCGGACCTTGCTCAGGTCGGTGAGCACGTCTTGTGCCACAGGGCTCTCCTCCAGGTGGGGGTGAAAGTTCAGGACGCGGGGCGCTGAGCGCCTCGCTGCTGGCGGGTTGGATCACACAGGGCGATCCAACCCGCCAGCGGGGGTCCGCGGAGTGGTTACCAGCGGTAGTGAGCGAACGCGCGGTTCGACTCGGCCATCTTGTGCGTGTCCTCGCGACGCTTCACCGCGGCACCGAGGCCGTTGGATGCGTCGAGAATCTCGTTGGTGAGACGGTCGGTCATCGAGTTCTCGCGACGAGCCTTGGCGTAGTTGGTCAACCAGCGCAGTGCGAGCGTGTTCGCACGGTGCGGCTTGACCTCGATCGGCACCTGGTAGGTGCTGCCGCCGACACGACGCGAGCGGACCTCGAGGGTGGGGCGCACGTTGTCGAGCGCCTTCTTGAGGACCGTCACGGGATCCTGGCCGGACTTCTCGGCCACGTTCTCGAGTGCACCGTAGACGATGCGCTCAGCGAGGCCCTTCTTTCCGTCGAGGAGGATCTTGTTCACCAGTTGGCTCACAATGGGGGCGCCGTATACGGGATCGGCGACAACGGGGCGCTTCGGAGCAGGACCCTTACGAGGCATTACTTCTTCTCCTTCTTCGCACCGTAGCGGCTCCGAGCCTGCTGACGGTCCTTGACCGCCTGCGTGTCGAGTGCGCCGCGCACGATCTTGTACCGGACACCGGGGAGGTCCTTGACACGACCGCCGCGCACGAGCACCATCGAGTGCTCCTGCAGGTTGTGTCCCTCGCCCGGAATGTAGGCCGTGACCTCGGTTCCGTTGGAGAGCTTCACACGGGCGACCTTACGCATCGCCGAGTTCGGCTTCTTCGGGGTGGTCGTGTACACACGGGTGCACACGCCGCGCTGCTGAGGGTTCGCCTTCAGGGCGGGAGCCTTGGTCTTGGAGACCTTCGGCGTACGCCCCTTACGAACCAGCTGCTGAATAGTAGGCACTGATTCTCCTAGTTGGTCCTGCACGGTGACAGGAGTGCTTCATCTGGTCAAGCATGTGCCCGCTCTCGCGAGCACGGAGCTGCTGTTGCCTGGGCGCCACTCGCGTGTCGCCTCGGCAGCCGAGTGCAGCTATGCCGTGGGGGTATCAGCCTCGGAATGAGGCGAGTGACCCTTGCGGGGGCTCCGCCGTGTGCCGATCGCACCGAGGCACGACAAACAGGCAGGTGGAACACCCCAACAGTCAACTATAGGCGTTCGGTCGCGCCCGCGCAATGCCGCGGGACGGGTCTACTTCGGGGGTTCGAGCGTGCGGCTGAGCTCGTCGAGCATGGCCTGGACCTGGGGCTCCACGAAGCGCTGGATCGCGGTCTCGATCCGGGCGCGATGCGTCATCACGGCGAAGCAGACCTCCCGCCCGGTGTCCTCGGCGCACCGGTCTGCGAGTTCGATCTCCTGGCGCAGACGCTGCTTCTCCTCCGCGTTCAGCGGCGGGCGCGGCAGCGGCGGCGCGGGCTTCGTCTCCTCCGCGAGCCCGGCGAGGGTGAAGAGGAACGGCTGCTCACCGTCATCGCGTTCGGGATCCGGATCCAGGCCGTCGTACTCGGGCGCGAGCCCCGCCGCGGGATCGTACCCGCCCGCGGTCCACATCTCGTCGCCCGTGAGCTCCGCGTGCAGCGTCGGCAGCTCGGACGCGGTGACCTCGTCGACCCGCTTGTCGATGATGCGCTGGAGGCGGGAGACGAGGGCGTGGGTGACCTGGTGCGGAACGTCGGCGGGGAGCCCGGCCGCGGCCAGGAACGGCGACCCGGTGCACCGCCGGCACAGGCGGGCGCGACCCCGGTGCGTGCCCGGGCTCCAGCTCGGCACCCACCGCAGCCAGGCGTCGACGGCGACGCTCACCCGCTCCTCGATCGTCCCCGTCACGATCACTCGTCCTCCTCGGTGCGCTCCCACGGCCACTTCGGCGTGGCACGATCAGTGTAGACGCGGCGCGCGAGCACTGCCCAGAACAGCAGCGCCGCGATTCCCCAGATCGGGATCAGCGCCGCGGCGAACGGGCTCACCCAGGTCTCGTCGATGGACATCCCGGCGAGGATCCCGCCGAGGCACCAGACGAGGTAGGCGCCGAGCGCCGCCGCGATGATCAGGCCCCACGCGGGGGCGCGCTGCCCGCGCAGCAGGATCAGCGCCTGCTGCCACAGCACCGCGCCGAGCGCCAGCACCGCTGCCACGACCAGGATCGGCGCGGCCCACCTCGGCACGGCGTCGCTCGACACGGGCTCGAGCCCGCTGCTGAGCGCGAGCACTCCCCATGTCGCCACGAGCAGCGCGATCGCGACGGTCACGGCAGCCAGGATGAGGCCCCCGACGTATCCACGGGTCACCCCGTGGCGGGAGCCGGAGGTCATGCCTGCTTCGCCTGCGCCTCCGCGACCGCGACCTCGTACTCGGCCAGCGCCTCGGCGTTGCGGGTCTTGAGCTTCCGGCCGCGCGCGCCGATCCAGGCACCGAACCAGATCGTGGCCTCGCGCGCCACCAGTGCGGCGGCGATGGCGGGAATGCTGAGCCCGAACTCCCCGATGTTGTCGAGCGGGGAGCGCTCGAAGAGCACCCGGACCCCGTCAGCGGACACGGCGCTGCCGATCGTCGCCGCGATCCAGACCAGGGCGCCGACGAAGAACCCGCCGAGCACGTAGGCCCACCAGCCGGCGCGACCGAAGATCAGGACGAGCAGCACCAGACCGAGGAGGAACGCGACGACCCCGGCGATAAAGCCCCAGTTGAGCGCGAGCTCGGTCACCCGGTCCACGAACTGGGAGGGAGGCGTGGACGGAGCGATCCAGAGCGCGAGTACCCCGGCGTACACGGCGGCGAAGCCGAGGGTCGCCAGGATCGCGATGAGCACCCCGCCCCCGCGGTTGCCCTTGATGTCCGGCGGCATCGGCGTCTGCACGTAGAAGGCGGCCATGGGGTGGTCGCTGCTGATCCGGATCTCGCCGTCGCGCGCGTCGGAGGCCGCTGCCACGGGGGTGTCCGCAGCGGCGCTCGGCAGATCGTCGAGTGTGGTGAGGCGGCTCGTCTCCCCCGCGGCGGCCCCGGCCGGCTCGAGGTCGAGTTCCGTGTCGATCGCGGCGAGCTTCTCGCGGCGCACCTGCTCCGCAGCGGCCCCGTCGGCGTCGACCACCGTCTCCACAACCGTCTCCTCGACGACCACGGTCTCCACGGCGGCAGCGTCGCCCGCGCCCGCCTCCTCGGCGGAGTCCCGAGCACGCTCGACGGCGTCGCGCACGTCGGATCGGCTCGTCTCGGTCTCCTCGACCGGTGCACCCGGGGGCGTGTCGCGGTTCTCGCTCATGGCCTCACCTTTCGTTGCGTCCCTCATTGTCCTCCAGATCGGTGAGCCCGAAGAACAAACGTTTTGCCGCCACAGTACAAGCGCATGGAGGGAATGTGGCGCCCCCGCGCGGGGCACGGCGCAAAAAACAGCGGGCGCCCACCCCGGAGGATGGACGCCCGCTGTCGGTGCTCTGACCCTAGCTGTAGTTGCCCGGGTTGAACTCGTCAGCCGTGAAGCTGTCGAAGTCGACGAACGACAGGTCGTTCTCGTCGAAGGTGCCCTCGGTCGCGAACAGGCGGTTCGGGTACCGCTCCGCCTTCGCCTCCTCGGTCGCCTGGACGTCGACGTCGCGGTAGACGCTCAGGCCGGTGCCGGCCGGGATGAGCTTACCGATGATGACGTTCTCCTTCAGGCCGATGAGCGGATCCTTCGATCCCTCCATCGCGGCCTGCGTGAGCACACGCGTCGTCTCCTGGAACGAGGCGGCGGACAGCCACGACTCGGTGGCGAGCGAAGCCTTGGTGATCCCCATGACCTCGGCGCGCGCCGTGGCGACGCGCTTGCCCTCGAGCAGCGCCTCGCGGTTGATGCGCTGGTACTTCGCCCGGTCGACGAGCTCGCCCGGGAGCAGCTCGGTCTCGCCGTGATCCACGACGGTGACCTTGCGGAGCATCTGGCGGACGATGACCTCGATGTGCTTGTCGTGGATCGGCACACCCTGCGAGCGGTAGACGTTCTGCACGCCCTCGACGAGGTAGCGCTGCACGGCGCGCTCGCCGGGGATGTGCTTCGTGCCCTGGGTGGAGCCGACCTGGAGGATGTCCTTCGGGTCGAGCGTGCCCTGCAGGAACGGCTGGCCGAGCTCGACGTGGTCGCCGTCCTCGACGATCAGCGTCGCGCGCTTCAGCACGGGGTAGGCCTTCTCCTCGCTGCCGTCGTCCGGCGTGAGGAGGATGCGACGGCTCTTCTCCGTGTCCTCGATGACCACCCGGCCGGCCGCTTCCGCGATCGGCGAGGCACCCTTCGGGGTCCGGGCTTCGAAGAGCTCCTGCACGCGGGGCAGACCCTGCGTGATGTCGTCGGCCGAGGCCGAACCACCGGTGTGGAAGGTACGCATGGTGAGCTGCGTGCCCGGCTCGCCGATCGACTGCGCCGCGATGATGCCCACGGCCTCGCCGATGTCGACGCGCTGGCCGGTCGCGAGCGAACGGCCGTAGCAGGTCGCGCAGACGCCGACCGCGGACTCGCAGGTCAGGACCGAGCGGACCTTGATCTCCGTGACACCCGCTGCGAAGAGCTTCTCGATGAGCACGTCGCCGACGTCCTCACCCGCGCTCGCCACGACGGCGCCGCTCGCGTCGACCGCGTCCGAGGACAGCGTGCGCGCGTAGACCGAGTTCTCGACGTTCTCGTCGCCGACGAGCACACCGTTCGCGTCGATCTCGGCGATCGGGAGGTCGAGGCCGCGCTTCGTGCCGCAGTCCTCCTCGCGGATGATCACGTCCTGCGACACGTCCACCAGACGACGGGTCAGGTACCCGGAGTCGGCGGTGCGGAGCGCGGTATCGGCGAGACCCTTACGGGCACCGTGGGTCGCGATGAAGTACTCCGCCACCGACAGGCCCTCGCGGTACGAGTTGATGATCGGACGCGGGATGATCTCACCCTTCGGGTTCGACACCAGGCCGCGCATACCGGCGATGTTGCGGATCTGCAGCCAGTTACCACGGGCGCCCGAGGACACCATCCGGAAGATGGTGTTGTCCGCGGGGAACGCGTCGCGCATGGCGGCGGCCACCTCGTCGGTCGCCTCCGTCCAGATCTCGGTCAGGGCCTTCTTGCGCTCGCTGTCCTGGATCATGCCGCGATCGTAGTCGCGCTGCACCTTGGCGGCGCGCTTCTCGTGCTCGGCGATGATCTCCGCCTTGTTCGACGGGGTCACGACGTCCGAGAGCGCAACGGTCACACCGGAGCGCGAGGCCCAGTAGAACCCGGCGTCCTTGATGCGGTCGAGCGTGGCGGCGACCTCCACCTTCGGGTACCGCTCCGCGAGGTCGTTCACCAGACCCGAGAGGGTGCCCTTGTCGGCCACGCGCTCGAAGTACGGGTAGTCGACGGGCAGCGCCTCGTTGAAGATCGCGCGGCCGAGAGAGGTCTCGACGAGCAACGGCTTCTCCGTGGTCACGCCGGCGTCATCGGTGTAGCCGATGAGACGGAGCTTCACCTTCGCGCCGAGGTCGAGGGTGCCCTCGTCCATGGCGAGGATCGCCTCGGCGATCGAGCCGAAGGCGCGGCCGGTGCCGGTGCCCTCGGGCTTGATCGTGGTGAGGTGGTGCAGACCGATGATCATGTCCTGCGAGGGCAGGGTCACCGGGCGGCCGTCCGACGGCTTCAGGATGTTGTTCGACGCGAGCATCAGCACGCGGGCCTCGGCCTGGGCCTCGACCGACAGCGGCAGGTGGACGGCCATCTGGTCGCCGTCGAAGTCGGCGTTGAACGCCGTGCAGACGAGCGGGTGCAGCTGGATCGCCTTGCCCTCGACGAGCTGGGGCTCGAACGCCTGGATGCCGAGGCGGTGCAGCGTCGGTGCGCGGTTCAGCAGCACGGGGCGCTCGCGGATGATCTCCTCGAGCACGTCCCAGACCTCGGAGCGCGCGCGCTCCACCATGCGCTTCGCGGCCTTCACGTTCTGCGCGTGCGACAGATCCATGAGGCGCTTGATCACGAACGGCTTGAAGAGCTCCAGCGCCATCTGCTTGGGCAGACCGCACTGGTGCAGCTTCAGCTGCGGGCCGACGACGATGACCGAACGGCCCGAGTAGTCGACGCGCTTGCCGAGCAGGTTCTGACGGAAGCGGCCCTGCTTGCCCTTGAGCATGTCGCTCAGGGACTTCAGCGCGCGGTTGCCGGTGCCCGTGACGGGACGGCCGCGTCGGCCGTTGTCGAATAGTGCGTCGACGGCCTCCTGCAGCATGCGCTTCTCGTTGTTCACGATGATCTCGGGGGCACCGAGATCGAGCAGACGACGGAGGCGGTTGTTGCGGTTGATCACACGACGGTAGAGGTCGTTGAGATCGGAGGTCGCGAACCGGCCGCCGTCGAGCTGCACCATGGGGCGGAGCTCCGGCGGGATCACGGGGACGACGTCGAGCACCATCGCGGCCGGGCTCGCACCCGTCTGCAGGAAGGAGCTGACGACCTTCAGGCGCTTGATCGCACGGATCTTCTTCTGACCCTTGCCCTCGGCGATCTGCAGGTGCAGCTGCTCGCTCTCGGCCTCGAGATCGAAGGAGAGCAGACGGCGCTTGATCGCTTCGGCGCCCATGTAGGCCTCGAAGTAATCGCCGTAGCGATCCATGAGGTCCGCGAAGACCGCGTCCTCGGGCTTCAGGTCGCCGACCTTCAGGTTGCGGAAGTCCTCCCAGACGCGCTGGAGGCGGGCGATCTCCTCGTCCTTCTCCTTGCGGATCGCGGCCATCTCCTTCTCGGCGGAGGCCTCGGCGCGACGGCGCTGATCGGCCTTCGCCCCCTCGGCCTCGAGCGCGGCGAGGTCGGACTCGGCCTGCTGCTGGCGCTGGGCGATCCCGATGTCGCGCTGGTCCTCGAGCGCCTTCAGCTCGAGCCGCAGCTCGGCCTCCAGCTCGCCGAGATCCTCGTGACGGCCCTCTTCATCGATGTCGATGATCATGTACGCGGCGAAGTAGATGACCTTCTCGAGGTCCTTCGGCGCCATGTCGAGCAGGTAGCCGAGACGCGAGGGCACACCCTTGAAGTACCAGATGTGCGTGACGGGCGCGGCGAGCTCGATGTGGCCCATGCGCTCGCGACGGACACTGGACTTGGTGACCTCGACACCGCAGCGCTCGCAGACGATGCCCTTGTAGCGGACGCGCTTGTACTTCCCGCAGGCGCACTCCCAGTCGCGGCTCGGTCCGAAGATCTGTTCGCCGAACAGACCGTCCTTCTCCGGCTTCAGTGTGCGGTAGTTGATGGTCTCCGGCTTCTTGACCTCGCCGAACGACCAGCTGCGGATGTCGTCGGCGGTCGCCAGACGGATCTGCAGCTCGTTGAAATCTGTACCCTCGAGCAAGTTTTCTCCTTGGTAACTTAAGAATCTAGTGCGGCTCGAGCTTCATCCTCGGATGAAGCTGCAGAAACTCAGATCTCGTCGATCGACGAGGTCTCGAAGCGGGAGGACAGGTTGATGCCGAGCTCTTCCGCGGTGCGGTGCGCCTCGTCGTCGTTGTCGCGCAGGTTGACGGCGTTGCCGTCGGCCCCGAGCACCTCGACGTTCAGGCAGAGCGACTGCATCTCCTTCATGAGCACGCGGAACGACTCCGGCACACCGGGCTCGGGGATGTTCTCCCCGCGCACGATCGCCTCGTAGACCTTCACACGACCGAGGATGTCGTCGGACTTCACCGTGAGCAGCTCCTGCAGCGCGTAGGCGGCACCGTACGCCTCGAGCGCCCAGACCTCCATCTCGCCGAAGCGCTGTCCACCGAACTGCGCCTTTCCGCCGAGCGGCTGCTGCGTGATCATCGAGTACGGACCCGTGGAGCGCGCGTGGATCTTGTCGTCCACGAGGTGGTGCAGCTTCAGGATGTACATGTAGCCGACCGACACCGGGTACGGGTACGGCTCGCCCGAGCGTCCGTCGAAGAGACGGGTCTTGCCGCTGGATCCGATGAGCCGCTCGCCGTCACGCGTTTCCAGCGTGGAGTCGAGGAGCCCGGCGATCTCCGCCTCGGACGCACCGTCGAACACCGGGGTCGCGACCTTGGTATCGGGTGCGGCCGAGAGCGCCTCCTGGGAGAGCTTCGCAGCCCACTCCGGGTTGCCCTCGACGTTCCAGCCCTGCTTGGCGATCCACCCGAGGTGGATCTCGAGCACCTGGCCGAAGTTCATGCGGCCCGGGATGCCCAGCGGGTTCAGGATCACGTCGACAGGGGTGCCGTCCGCGAGGAACGGCATGTCCTCGACCGGCAGGATCTTCGAGATGACGCCCTTGTTGCCGTGGCGACCGGCGAGCTTGTCGCCCTCGGTGATCTTGCGCTTCTGGGCGATGTAGACGACCACGCGCTGGTTGACACCCGAGCCGAGCTCGTCGTCGTTGTCGTTCTCCGCATCGAAGACCTTGACCGACGTGACGGTGCCCGAGACGCCGTGCGGCACCTTGAGGGACGTGTCGCGCACCTCGCGGCTCTTCTCGTTGAAGATCGCGCGCAGCAGGCGCTCCTCGGCCGAGAGCTCGGTCTCGCCCTTCGGGGTGACCTTGCCGACGAGGATGTCGCCGGGGGTGACCTCGGCGCCGATGCGGATGATGCCGCGCTCGTCGAGATCCTTCAGCGCCTCCATGCTGGCGTTGGGGAGGTCGCGGGTGATCTCCTCCTTGCCGAGCTTGGTGTCGCGGGCGTCGACGTCGTACTCCTCGATGTGGATCGACGAGAGCGTGTCGTCCTTCACCAGGTTCTGGCTCAGGATGATCGCGTCCTCGAAGTTGTGACCCTCCCAGGACATGAACGCCACGAGGAGGTTCTTGCCGAGCGCGAGCTCGCCGTTCTCCGTCGCGGGGCCATCCGCGATGACCTCGCCGGCCTCGATGCGCTCGCCGGCCTTGACGATCACGCGGTGGTTGTAGTTCGTGCCCTGGTTCGAGCGGTCGAACTTGCGCATGAAGTAGCTCTTCGTGCCGCCCTCGTCCTGCTGGATCGTGACGACGTCGGCCGACACATCGGCGACGACACCCGACTTCAGCGCGGTGACCACGTCACCGGCGTCGATGGCCGCATAGCCCTCCATGCCGGTGCCGACAAGCGGAGACGAGCTGCGGACGAGCGGGACGGCCTGACGCTGCATGTTCGCGCCCATGAGCGCGCGGTTCGCATCGTCGTGCTCGAGGAACGGGATCAGCGAGGTCGCGACCGACACCATCTGGCGGGGCGAGACGTCCATGTAGTCGACGCGGGCCGCGTCGACCAGGATCACCTCGGAGCCACGGGGGCGGGCGAGGACCTGCTTCTCGGCGAACTTGCCGTTCTTGTCGAGCGGCGCACCGGCCTGCGCGATGAGGAACTCGTCCTCCTCGTGCGCGGTGAGGTAGTCGACCTGGTCGGTCGCCTTGCCGTCGATGACCCGGCGGTACGGCGTCTCGATGAACCCGAACGCGTTGATGCGCGCGAACGTCGCGAGGGCGCCGATCAGGCCGATGTTCGGGCCTTCCGGGGTCTCGATGGGGCACATGCGGCCGTAGTGCGACGGGTGGACGTCACGGACCTCGACGCCGGCGCGGTCACGCGACAGGCCGCCGGGGCCGAGCGCGGAGAGACGGCGCTTGTTGGTCAGGCCCGCGAGCGGGTTGTTCTGATCCATGAACTGCGACAGCTGCGACGTCCCGAAGAACTCCTTGATCGCCGCGAGCACGGGGCGCGTGTTGATCAGGGTGTTCGGCGTGATCGCCTCGATGTCCTGCGTCGTCATGCGCTCGCGCACGACGCGCTCCATGCGGCTCAGGCCGGTGCGGACCTGGTTCTGGATGAGCTCGCCCACCGCGCGGATGCGACGGTTGCCGAAGTGATCGATGTCGTCGGTGTCGAGGCGGATCTCGACCGGCTTGCCGTCGCGGACGCCGGGGAGCTTCTCGGTGCCGGCGTGCAGCCCGACGAGGTACTTGATCGTCGCGACGATGTCCTCGAGCGACAGCACCGAGTCGGTGATGGGGGCGTCGAGACCGAGCTTGCGGTTGATCTTGTAGCGACCGACCTTGGCCAGGTCGTAGCGCTTCGCGTTGAAGTAGCTGTTGTCGAGGAGCGCGCGCGCGGCCTCGATGGCCACCTGCTCGCCCGGACGCTGCTTGCGGTAGATGTCCTTGAGCGCCTCCTCCTGCGTGACGATGGCGTCCTTCTCGAGGGTGAGCGCGATCGACTCGTAGCCGGCGAACTCCTCGAGGATCTCCTCGCTCGTCATGCCGAGGGCCTTCAGGAAGACGGTGACCGACTGCTTGCGCTTGCGGTCGATGCGGACGCCGACCTGGTCGCGCTTGTCGACCTCGAACTCCAGCCAGGCGCCGCGGCTCGGGATCACGCGTGCGGTGAAGACGTCCTTGTCGCTCGTCTTCTCCTGGGTGCGCTCGAAGTAGACGCCCGGGCTGCGGACGAGCTGCGACACGATGACGCGCTCGGTGCCGTTGATGATGAAGGTGCCCTTGTCGGTCATGATGGGGAAGTCGCCCATGTAGACCGTCTGGCTCTTCAGCACCTGCGTCTCGGTGTTGTAGAAGGCCGCCTCGACGTAGAGCGGCGCGGAGTAGGTCTTGCCCCGCTCCTTGCACTCCTCGATGGTGAACTTCTGCTCGTCGAGGATCGGGTTCTCGAACGAGAGCTGCATCGTGCCGGCGTTGTCCTCGATCGGGGAGATCTCATCGAAGATCTCCTCGAGGCCGCTCTTCAGCGCGATGTCGTCGCGTCCTTCGGCCTGTGCCTCAATGACGCGTTCCTTCCACGCGTCATTGCCGACGAGCCAGTCGAAGCTCTCGAGCTGCAGTGCCAGCAGATTGGGCACCGACAGCGTGTCGGAAATCTTGGCGAAGGAGAGCCGCTGGTGGTTGCGGCCGTTCTTCGGTGGATGGGATGACGATGCGTTGCGCGCAGCAGCCAAGGAAACTACCTCCGTGGGCCCCGTCGGGCCGATTGACTTAGTCTTGCGGGAGTTGCTTCTGGATCACTCGCGGGGCCCATCTGCGCTTTCGCGCCAGCTCCCGGGGCCTACCTCTATATGCAGGCACACTGGTGTCCGTAGTGCAACTATCAACTGTAACATCTTCGCCCGGGCGTGTCCAGCGTCGATCCCGGGACTCAGGGAGTCGCCCGACCGCCACCAGTAGGGTGGGCGGATGGGAGCTCCTGCATCATCACCCGCCGCCGTCGCGGAGCGGCGCCGCATGCGGGTCGCATCGTGGTGGGCGATCGTCGGGATCGCGCTCGTGGTCGCGGGCGGGGCGGCCCTCCGGTTCGGCGATGCCGGGCCGCTCGGGATCGACGAGTGGTGGCAGGGCCTCGTGTCGCTCACGCGGGGATCGGCGCCCTACGCCGTGGCCGTGTTCATGGCCGAGGTCGGGGGCGGAGTGGGGGCCATCGCCTGCACCGTCATCGCCGCAGCCCTGCTCCTCGCCGTGCGGCAGGCCCGGGACGCCGCAGCGGTCGCCACGGCGATGCTGCTCGGGGTCGCCGCGTCGGAGACCATCAAGGCGCTCGTCGTGCGGCCGCGCCCGTGGGATCAGCTCTACGCCTCGCACGGCAGCTCGTACCCGTCGGGGCACTCGATGGGGGCCGCGGCACTCGCGGTCTCGCTCGCGCTGGTCGTGACGTACAGCGAGTCCTTCTCCCCCGCCGCCACGCGGGTGGTCTGGGCGGTCAGCACGGCCTGGATCCTGCTCATGATGTGGAGCCGCACCGCGCTGCACGTGCACTGGCTGAGCGACACCCTCGCGGGCGTCGTCCTCGGGATCGGCGCCGCGATCCTCGCGCGACGGTTCTGGATCCAGCGCGCCTAGCGCCCCAGCAGCTCGTCGACTCCGCCGCCGGGGAGCGCGAGCGTCACCTGCGTGCCCCACGGGTCGTGCACCACCACGGCGCGGCCGTCGTCGGCGAACGCGATCCCGCGGGAGGCGAGCCGTGCGACCAGCGCGTCGAGATCCTGCCGCCCGGGGAGGGTAATCGCGACGTCACCCAGACCGAGCCGTGCGGCGCGCGGACCCGCGCCGTTGCTGTTCCAGGTGTTCATCGCGACGTGGTGGTGGTACCCGCCGGCCGACGCGAACAGCGCTCCGGGGTACCCGGTGACGGTCGGCTCGAACCCGAGCGCGTCGACGTAGAACCGCTCGGCGGTCGCGATGTCGCCCACCTGCAGGTGCACGTGCCCCACCCGGCCCGGTGTACCGGACTGGTCCGCGGGATTCCCCGAATCGAGATGCGTGCTGCCGAGATGCGTGCGGAGATAGGCGTTGGGGTCGAGGAAGCTCGTTCCCATCTCCAACTGCCCGTTCTTCCGCGTCCACTGCTCGCGCGGCCGATCCACGTAGAGCTCGATCCCGTTTCCCTCGGGATCGGTGAAGTAGAAGGCCTCGCTCACGAGGTGATCGCTCGACCCGACGAACCGGCTCTCCGGGTGCTGCGCCGCGCGGAGCACGGTCGCCGCGAGCGACGGGGCGTCGTCGAAGAGGAATGCCGTGTGGAAGAGCCCCGCGTCCCGCGCATCGACGGCCGGGAGGTTCGGGGTGTGGATCATGCGCACGAAGGGGGTGGTGCCGCGGCCGAGCACCCGGTGCACCTCCGCGCCCCGCGCGCGCTCCTCGATCGGCGCGAGGGCGAGCGCCTCCGAGTAGTACGACGACATCCGCTCCAGGTCGCCGACGCGCAGCGACACGGCATCCATGGCGAGCAGGGGGCTCAGGATCCGGTCCTCGACCGGCGCGGGGGTGGGGGTGCTGCTCATCATCGACTCCAAGGATTTACTTTAAGGTACAACCAAATCGTACCCGCATTTAGTTGCAGGTACAAGTACCTTGCTAGACTGCCAGCGTGAGCGCCTCCCCCGACACCCCGCTCGATACCCCGCTCGACCACCGCGAGCGGGCCGCGATCGCGCGACTGCACGCCCTGCTCGAGCTGCTGCCGTCAGCCCTGGACCGCAAGCTGGCACCCCTCGGTGTCACCTCGTTCGAATACACCCTGCTCGACGCACTCGACACGGCACCCGAGCTCCGCCTCCGCCTGACCGCGCTGGCCGGCCGCACGAACGCCACGCTCCCCCGCCTGTCGCGGGTGGTGTCGGCGCTCGAGCGCCGCGGGCTGGTGGAGCGCGCCGCGTGTCCCGAGGACGGCCGGGCGACGAACGCGATCCTGACCGCGCGCGGGACCGAGGTGGTCACGGAGTGCCGCGGGCACTACGCCGAGGCGGCGCGGGAACTGATCCTGAGCGGCCTCCGCGAGCTCCCGGGCGACGGGGTCGCCCAGCTGACCGACGTGAGCACGGCGATCCTCGGTGCTCTGGATCCGGATCGCCGCCTCGCCGCGCGGTGCGGCACGGGCGAGCCGGCCTGCCCCGCGGACCCGCCGACGGCAGCGCACCCGACAGCAGCGCACCCGACGGCAGCGCACCCGACGGCGTAGAGTCGTATGTCATGACCGAGCAGCACAGCGATCCCGCGACCGAGCAGCAAAGCGACCCCGCGGTCGCGGCGGAGACGACGGAGACCCCGGAGCACTCGACGACCGCCGAGACCCTCATCTTCGGCGCCGACTGGTGCGGCGACTGCCGGCGCGCGAAGCTCATCTTCGACCGCAGCGGCGCCCCGTACCGCTACGTCGACCTCGTGCAGGATCCCGAGGCCGCCGAGGTCGCTCGAGACATCAGCGGGCGCACGAACATCCCCGTGATCCTCTACCCCGATCGCAGCCACCAGGTGGAACCCTCGAACGCCGACATGCTGCGGAAGATCGAGGAGCTGGGCCTCGCGTGAAGCTGCCCGAACCGATCATCCTGAGCTCCGGCCTCACCGCCGAGGTCGAGGAGGACCGCTGGGTTCCGGGATCCATCCAACTGCTCGTCGACGGCACGCCGCAGTCCCACGTCAATCTCGCGGACCCGGGTGAGCTGTTCTTCGAGTACATCCGGCGCATCGGGCACGTCATCGATCTGTTCCGCCCGGACGGCGCGCCGATCTCCGCGCTGCATCTGGGCGGCGGCGCCTTCACGCTGCCGCGCTACGTGGAGGCCACCCGGCCCGGGAGCCGCCAGCAGATCGTGGAGATCGAGGGCGCCCTGGTCGATCTGGTGCGCGAGGCCGCTCCGCTCCCGAAGCGGGCGAGCATCCGCGTGCGGAGAGGGGACGCTCGGGAGGTGCTGCAGCGGCTGCCGAGCGGCATGCAGGGCGCGATGGACCTGGTCGTCGTCGACATCTTCGCCGGCGACCGCACACCCGCGCACGTGTCGAGCGTCGAGTTCTACGAGCTGATCCGTCCGCTGCTCGCCCCCGACGGCATGGTCGTGGTGAACGCGGCCGACGGGCCGGGGCTGCCGTTCGTGCGCGGGCAGGCCGCCACGCTGTCGAGTCTCTTCGGCTCCGTCGCGGCGATCGCCGAGCCGCAGGTGCTGAAGGGTCGACGGTTCGGCAATGTTGTGCTGCTCGCGACCGGCGCCGGAGCCGCGGACTCAGAGCGCGACGCGGAGCGCGACGCGGAGCGCGACGCAAGCCTCGACTGGCTGCCGCGCCTGCTCGCGAGTGGACCCCACCCCGCTCGTCTTCTCACGGGCCGGGAGTTCACCGACTTCGTGCGCGGGGCCGCGGTGGTCACGGACGCGACGGCCGTGGCGTCCCCGGCGCCGGCGCGCGAGCTGTTCGAGCGTGGCTGATCCCGCCCGCGTCCGAGTCTGGGCGGAGGCGCTCATCCGGATGCATCTGGACCCGGACGTGTGGACGTTCGACTTCGACCACGCCAAACGACGTGCGGGACTCTGCAACTACACCGACCATCGGATCACCGTGTCGCGGTACCTGAGCGAGAAGTTCGAGGACGACGAGATCCACCAGGTCCTGCTGCACGAGGTCGCTCACGCGATCGCGGGCCCGCAGGCCGGGCACGGGGCCGCCTGGAAGCGCGTCGCCGAGGAGCTCGGGTACGTCGGCGGGCGCACCCACGACGGCGAGATCGCGCACGAGCGCGCGCCGTGGATCGGCGTGTGCCCCGCCGGGCACGAGCACTTCCGCTTCCGCCGCCCGACACGGGTCACGTCGTGCGGCACCTGCACCCGCGGCTTCTCACGGGCGCACCTCATCGAGTGGCGACGGCGGTGACCGTCGGGCCCTGATCCCGCTCAGCAGCCGACGCCCGCGAGCGCCTGGCGCAGCAGCGCACCCCGACCGCCCGGCAGCTCCGAGAGCGTCGCCTCGGCGAGCGCCTCGGACGGCGCCATCCACGTCACCTCGAGCGCGTCCTGGCGCGGGTTGCACGTGCCGGTCACGGGCACGACGTAGACCAGCGAGACGGCGTGCTGCCGGGCATCGACGTACGCGGAGATGCCGGGCATCGGGAAGTACTCGGCGACCTGCATGGGCACGACGGTCGCCGGCATCTGCGGGAAGGCCATCGGGCCGAGATCGTTCTCGAGGTGGCGGAAGAGCGCCTCGCGGAGCGTCTCGCCGTACCGCACGCGACCGGAGACGAAGGACCGCGTCATCTCACCCTCCGGGGTGCCGCGCAGGAGGAGTCCGACCTCGATGACCTGCCCGAGCCCGTCGAGCCGCACGGGAACCGCCTCGACGTAGACGACCGGCAGCCGGCCGCGGACGAAGTTCAGCTCGTCCTCGCTCAACCACCCCGGGTTGCCCGCGGGCGCGGGGCGGTCCTCCGGTCCCTCGGCGTCGGGCAGCTCGGCCGTGTCGATGCTCATGCTGCCATTCTGCCCTACCCGGCCGAGCGCGGCGCTGAAGGCCGACCGCGCAGCGCATAGGTCCCGTCGAGCGCAGCGCATAGGCTGGGAGCATGACCGCACCGACTCCCCCAACCCGGCGCATCGCCCTCGTGCAGCTCGCCAGCCCGGACACCGAGACGCAGTCCGCGCGGATCGACCGCGTCGAGAGCCTGCTGCGCCAGCACACGGGCGTCGACCTGTTCGTGCTGCCGGAGCTCTGGAGCGCCGGGTACTTCGCCTTCGACCGCTACGACGAGCTCGCGGAAACGCTCGACGGGCCCACGGTGACGATGGTGCGGCGGGTGGCGCAGGATCTCGGCTCGGCGATCCATCTCGGCAGCATCATCGAGCGCGGTGCCGACGGCGCGCTGCACAACACGGCCGTGCTCGTCGACGCCGACGGCGCGATCGCCCAGACCTACCGCAAGATCCACGTTTTCGGCTACCAGTCCCTGGAGTCGCAGCTGCTGGCGCCCGGCGCCACGCTCAGCGTCGTCGACACCCCGGTCGGAGCGGTCGGCAGCACCACGTGCTACGACCTGCGCTTCCCGGGGCTCTGGCAGGAGCTCAGCACGCGCGGCGCGGAGGTCGTGATCGTCCCGGCCGCGTGGCCCGCGGCGCGGCGCGAGCACTGGTGCCTGCTGACGCAGGCCCGGGCCGTGGAGCACCAGCTCTGGGTCCTCGCCTGCAACGCGTGCGGGTCGCAGGGGGACGTGCAGCTCGGCGGGTTCAGTCGGGTGGTCGACCCCGCGGGCCGGGTGGTCGCCGAGTGCGGTGACGGCGAAGAGGTGCTCATCGTGGAGCTCGATCCCGCGCGGGTGGCAGAGGTGCGCGCGGAGTTCCCCGTGATCGCGGACCGGCTCAGCGCGGACGACTACGCGGCGCTCGGCACGGACCCGGGTGCGCGAGCGTGAGCGCGGCCAGTCGGGAGATCCGGGTGAGCGCGGTGGTCATGCGCGATCCGCGGGGCCGGGTGCTCAACGTGCGCAAGCGCGGCACGGTGATGCTCATGCTGCCGGGCGGCAAGCACGAGCCGGGTGAGAACCCTCGCGCGACCGCCGTCCGAGAGTTCTCCGAGGAGCTCGGGATCGACCTCGACGTCGACCGGCTCGACGCCCTGGGGGTGTTCGCCTCGCCTGCGGCGAACGAACCGGGCCACACCGTCGTCGCGGCCGTGTTCGAGCACCCGTTCGTCGCGGCCGCGGCGAGCGCTGTGCCCCGGGCGGAGATCGAGCACCTCGAGTGGGTCGATCCGGCGCGGGATCGCGGCGACTTGGCGCCGCTCAACACCGAGCACGTGTTCCCGGCGCTCCGCGCCCGCGACGGGAGATGATCGACTCCGAGGATCCGGCAGTCGCATGCGCCGAACGCCTCCCATCGCGCCGAGAGCCTCCGAAGTGAGCGCGCAGATCAGAGGCGTTCGGCAAGAACGGAGGCTCTCGATCGGGATGAGGGTGGGTGCAGAGCGCAGACGCCCACGCTAGGCCTTCCGCTTCGTAGGTGCCTTCCGCTTCGCCGTCGCCTTGGGCGTCGGTGTCGGCAGCACCGCCGCCGTCGCGTCGATGAGGCCGGTGAGCCACTCCCGGTCCTCCCAGCGGTCTCCGCTCACCCGGAAGTACAGCTTCGATCCGGGGTACGCGGGCGCCTCGTCGGGCTCGCCGATGTAGGCGCGCCCCGCGTCGGTGGGCTTCACGAAGAGCTCGTCGTCGCAGATGAACGCGACGACCTTCTCGTCGCAGTAGAGCCCGTACTCGCCGAACATCTTGCGGTAGCGGATGTTCGGAAGCGCACCGAGCTGGTCGGCGAGGAACTCCATGGTCTCGGCTCTGGTACCCATGTCGTCCACCCTACGCGGTCCTCGGGACGAACCGCAGCCGCCGCTTCGAGAACCCATCAGCAATGCATAGCTTCCGGAGATGTGATGGAGCACATCCAACGGAGCCCGGCCCCGCCGCTCCGCCACTCACCGAACTCCCGGAGCCCTCGTGACCGCACTCAGCCCCCTCCTCATCGCGATCGACATCGCGGCCGCCCTCATCCTCACGCTCGGTCTCTACTACCGGCGGCACCGCCGACGCGATCTCGTGGTCGCGTTCCTCGGGGTGAACATCGGGGTGCTCGCGGTGGCGACCGTGCTCAGCACCGCGGAGGTCGCGCTGGGCCTCGGACTCGGGCTGTTCGGAGTGCTCTCCATCATCCGACTGCGCTCGTCCGAGATCAGTCAGCGCGAGGTCGCCTACTACTTCTCCGCACTCGCAATGGGGTTGATCGGGGGGCTCGCGCAGACCGATATCACAGTGCCGACCCTGCTCATCGGCCTGATCCTCGCCGTGATGTGGGTCGCGGATCACCCGTCGATCCTGAGCCGGAGCCGTCACCAGCTGGTGCGCCTCGACCGCGCCATCGCCGATGAGGCGGAGCTGCGCGACGAGCTCGGCCGCCGCCTCGGCGGGACCGTGACCTCCGCGGCCGTGCAGGATCTCGACTTCGTGAACGACACGACCCTCGTCGACGTGCGGTACCGAGTGCCGCGGGCGCCGCGGATCGCGCGGCCGACCGCCGGCGGCCTGCGATCGTCGCGGCGCAGCACTGCCACCGCGCCTCGAGCCGCAGGCGCGGACGCAGAGACGGTGCTGCAGCTCACGGGCGGGGCACCCCGATGACCGGCATCACGCGCGCCGTCGCCCACTGCGGACCGGTGTCGCTCGACGCGCTCACCGCCGAGGCCGAACTGCTCACCCGCGTGGACCGCAAGTACCTCATGCGGATCGACGGCGCCCGCGCCGTGCTCTGCGCCGTCGATGACCGCACCCGCGTGCTGGAGCAGCACGGCGCGCGCGACTTCGCCTACGAGTCCGTGTACTTCGACACCGCCGATCGCCTGAGCTACCACCTCGCGGCACGATCCCGACGCCGCCGCTTCAAGCTCCGCTCGCGCACCTACGTCGGCGCCGGTGTCTCCTTCCTGGAGATGAAGACCCGCGGCGGGCGCGGAGTCACCGTGAAGGAGCGCATCGCGTACGACCCGGGTCATCGTCGTCGGCTGACGGAGGCCGGCCGTGCGTACAGCGCCGAGGCGTTCGCGGGGATCGGTCTCGATCCCGCGCTCGTCGACGGGCTCGACGCCGCACTCACCACCCGCTATCGACGCACGACCCTCCTCGCACCGGACGGAAGCCGGGCCACGATCGACACCGCGCTCGTGTGGATCGACGCGGATGGCCGCACGCTCGAGCTGCCGGACTGGGTGATCGTCGAGTCGAAGTCGGCGGGCCCGCCGAGCGCCCTCGACCGTGCGCTGTGGCGCTCGGGGATGCGCCCCGCGGGCATCAGCAAGTTCGGCACCGGCACGGCGGCGCTGCACCCCGAGCTCAGCGGCAACAAGTGGGCACGGCTGCTGCGCGGACCGTTCGCCACCGCGACCGAGAGCGCCGCTCCCGGCAGTGCCACTTCGGTCACCGCCGCTCGCCCACACCTCCCCGCACCCCGACCGACAAAGGATCTCTCATGAAACGCACCTGGCTCACCGTCACCACCGTCGTCCTCGGAGGCGCGCTCCTCGCGGGGTGTACCGCCGTTCCCGGAACCGCCGCCTCGACCTCGACCACCGACGCGAATCCGGTGTCCGCCGACACCGTCGCGTTCACCGGCGACCTCTCGCCGGAGTCCGTGCTCGCGGAGAACGCAGACATCACCACCGTGAACGATGACGAGTGGTCCGAGGCCGACGCGGTCGACATCGCGCTCGACGGCGACACCGCGACCACCTCGGGCGAGGGCGTCACCATCGACGGCGCCACCGTCACGATCACGGCGGCCGGTGTGTACCGGGTGAGCGGGCAGCTCGACGGGCAGATCATCGTCGAGGCCCCCGATGACGCGCTCGTCGTGCTGATCCTCGACGGCGCCGACATCGCCGCCGACGGGGGCGCAGCGATCGATGTGCGCACGGCCGACGACGTCGCGATCTCCCTCGCCGCGGGCAGCCGCAACACCGTGTCCGACGCGGCCTCCACCGCCGACGACACGGCGGCGAACGCCGCGGTCCACGCGGACACAGACCTCACGATCACGGGAAGCGGCGCGCTCGCGGTGTCGGGGAACGGCAACGACGGCATCACGAGCACCGACGACCTCGTGATCCTGTCGGGATCGATCACGGTGACGGCCGCAGATGACGCGCTCCGCGGCAAGGACGCGCTCGCGGTCGAGGGCGGCACACTCGCGCTGACGGCGACCGGCGGTGACGGCCTGAAGAGCGACCAGGAGGACGACGCCACCCAAGGCAACATCGTGATCTCCGGCGGCACGATCGACGTCGCCGCGGGCGACGACGGGGTGCAGGCCCAGGCCGACATCGTGATCACTGGCGGTGAGGTGACGGTGAGTGTCGCCGACGACGGCATCACGGGCGAGCAGATCGTCTCCATCGGCGGCGGATCGGTGACGGTCGCGGAGTCGCTCGAGGGGATCGAGGCCGCGGCGGTCGGGATCGGCGGCGGCACGGTGTCGGTGACCGCGAGCGACGACGGGATCAACGGATCGGGCGCAACGACCAGCACGGAAAGCGCGGATACCAGCGGCGGCATGCCCGGCGGCGGCGAGTTCGCGGATACCGGTGAGCGCGTCGAAATCTCGGGCGGCGACGTGACGGTGAACGCCGAGGGCGACGGCCTCGACTCGAACGGCTCGCTCACGATCTCGGGCGGCAACGTCACCGTGTACGGCCCCACGAACTCGGGCAACGGCGCACTGGACGCGAACGGCGACCTCGCCGTCACCGGCGGCACCCTGCTGGCGCTCGGATCCGGCGGCATGGAGCAGGCGCCCGGTGCGACCTCGACCCAGGGCTGGGTGATGCTCAACGCATCGCTCGAGGCCGGTCAGGACGCGGAGATCGTGGACGACTCGGGCGCGGTGGTCGGCACGCTGACCGCGGCGAAGTCCGCGGGGGCGGTGATCTTCTCCTCGGCCGAGGTGGAGGCCGGTGCCACCTACGAGATCGTGATCGACGGATCCTCGGCCGGCACCGCGGTCGCGGGCGAGGCCGCGGCGACCCAGGGGCCCGGCGGAGCGGGTGGCGCCGGCGGAGGGTTCGGCGGTCCGGGCGGCGGCGCGCCGAACGGCGGCGGTCAGCCGCCTCAGATGTAGGTCGGCCGTTCGGCGACAGCGCGGCTACGCGACGAGGTCACCGTCGGGAACGTCCAGCCCGAGCAGGGCGTTCTCGACGACCTCCATCAGCGCGGGGTGCACCCAGTACTGCCCCCGGGCGAAGGTGCGGGCATCGATCCCGAAGCTCATCGCGGTGATGAGCGGCTGAATCAGGTTCGAGGCCTGATAGCCGAGGATGTGGGCGCCGAGGATTCGGCCGTCGCGCCGGTCGGCGACGACCTTGCAGACGCCGGAGTCGTCGGCCATCGCCCAGCCGTAGGCCGTGTCGCCGTAGTGCTGCAGCTTCGTGGTCACGTGCTCCGCACCGAACTGCTCGGCCGCCTGGGACTCGGTGAGCCCGACCTGGGCGAGCTCCGGGTACGCGAAGACGGCAGCGGGGACCGCGTCCTGCCGCGAGGTCCGCAGGTCGTCCGGGTGCTCGAGGTTGTGGGCGACGATCCGGGCCTCGTGGTTCGCGACGTGCTTGAGCTGGTGCGAGGACGAAATGTCGCCGAGCGCGTAGAGCCCCGGCACCGGGAGACCGCCCGCGAGCACGCGCTGGAACGCGTCGACGACGATCCGGCCGTCGTCGTGCAGGTCGATACCGGCGGCCGCGGCGCCGACCAGATCGGAGTTGGGTCGGCGCCCGATCGCGACGAGCACCACGTCGGCGTCCCACCGCTCGACGCCGTCGGGTCCGTCGAGCTCGGCCGTGACCCCGCCGTCCTCCGCCGGCACCACGGCCCGCAGGGTGCGCCCGCGCCGCAGCTCCCAGTGCCGCTCCGCCTCGGCCGTGAACCGCTCGGAGAGCTCGTGATCCAGCGCCCGCATGAGCTGATCGCCGCGGATCACCTGCACCACTTCAGCGCCCAGCCCGGAGAAGATGCCCGAGAACTCACTGGCGATGTACCCGCCCCCGACCACGAGCACACGCGCGGGCAGCTCGTCGAGTCGCATGATCGTGTCCGAGGTGTGCACCTGGGGCAGGTCGCCACCCGGCACATCGAGGCGCTCGGCGCGGGACCCCGCGGCGATCACCAGCTGCGTCGCCTCGATCCGGGTCCCGTCGGCGGCGACGAGCGTGTGCGCCCCCGACGTGTCGCCCGCGGACCGGAGCCGCTCGACGCGCACCTCCTGCGAGACCAGATCGACGTTGTCGAGCTCGACGGCGCGGTAGTGCTCCCCCGCCGCCGAGATCGCGTCGATCCGCGAGAAGATGCGATCCCGCATGCCCGGCCAGTCCACGGCTTCGGTGCGCAGAGTCACATCGACCCGCGCCGCCTCCTCGCCGGAGCGGGCGAGGGTCGCCGGCCGCACGTACATCTTCGTGGGGATGCACCCCACGTTGAGGCACGTGCCGCCGAACACGCCGCGCTCCGCGATCACCACGCGCCGGTCGTCCCAGAACGGGGTGATGAGGGAGTTTCCGGATCCGGAGCCGATGATCGCGAGGTCTGCTGTGCGGGTCGTCATGTCGCCCATCCTAGGGCGATGACGGTCGCTTCGAACCGCGATCAGTCGAGCGGGTGGTCAGCCAGCCAGTCGCGCGCGATCTCCTCGGCCGACACCTCGTCGTTCACACTGCGCGCGTTCATCTCGAGCAGGTCCTCCGCGGTCATGGTCGTACTCACCTGATCGATGATCTTGGCCGCGCCGTCATCGAGGCGGTCGCTCGCGAGCGGCACGACGTGCGAGGCCAGGAAGATGCCCTCGGAATCCTCCAGCGACACGAGGTCGTTGTCGCTCACCGACGGATCGGCCGTGTAGATGATCGCGAGCTGGATGTCGCCGTCCTGCAGCGCCTTCACCGTGAGGGGGCCGCCGCCGTCCTCGATCGGTGTGAACGCGACGCCCTCGATGCCGTAGACCTCCGCGAGTCCGGCGGGGCCGTAGGGGCGGGTCTCCGACTCGGAGTTCGAGCCGATCGTGAGCGGCACCGTCACCTTCGTGAGATCGGAGATGTCGGTGAGGCCCCACTCGTCGGCGAAGGCCTGGGTCACGGTGTAGGAGTCCTGGTCGGTCGCGTCCGACTGCTCGAGCACCCGCAGACCGTCCGGGGTGGCGCCGGCGAGCTCGTCGTAGACCTCGTCGGTCTGGCGCGCCTCGGTGTCGGGCACCCAGTACTGCAGCAGGTTGCCCGTGTACTCCGGGAAGAGGTCGATGGCGCCGGCCTCGATCTCGGGGAGGTAGACCTCGCGCTGCCCGATCCGGTACTGCCGATCCACCTCGTAGTCGTTGGCCTCGAGCGCCTGCGCGTAGATCTCGGCGATGATCTCGTTCGAGTAGTAGTCCTGCGAACCGATCACGATGGCGTCGCCGCCCGCGGTGCTCTCCCCTCCGGCGTCGAGGGGATCCGCGCTCGCGCACCCGGTGATCGCGAGGGCGAGTGCGCCGACCAGTGCGGTCGCGGCCGTCAGGCCGGTTCGACGTGAGTGGTGACGATGCATGGTGCAGTCCTTCCGGTTGGGGTGGGATTCACTGAGAAGTCTGGGGCGCGGCCGCGGTGCGGGTGCGCGACGCGGCGCGGGATCGGCGGGCGGGTGGCCGCTCGCCGCCGAACCGCCGCTGGGCGGCGCGCTGGCACTGGGCGAGGGCGACCTCGAGCACGATCGTGAGCAGCACCACGAGCAGGGCACCGCCGAGCATCTGCGGGTAGTCCCGCGACTTGAGACCCGCGAAGAGGTACCGGCCGAGGCCGAAGTCGGCCGTGTACGCCGCCAGCGTCGCGGTGGACACAACCTGCAGCGTGGCCGCTCGGATGCCGCCGACGAGCACCGGGAGGGCCAGCGGGAGTTCGACGCGCAGCACGACCTGGCGGGGGCTGAACCCTACGGCCTTCGCGGCCGCCGGGACCGACGGGTCGATGGCCTGCACTCCGGCGTAGGCGCCCGCGAGCAGCGACGGGATCGCGAGGATGATGAGGGCGAGCATCGGTGCGGTGAGGCCGATGCCGAGGGCGAGCCCGAAGAGGGTCAGGAGCCCGAGCGTGGGCAGCGCACGGGCCGCCCCGCTCAGGCCGCCGACGAGGCCGGCGCCCCGGCGGGTGTGCCCGATGAGCACGCCCGCGGGGAGCGCGATCACGCCGGCGATGAGCATCGTCGCCCCCGTGATCGCGAGGTGCTGCAGCAGCCGCGTCGGGATCCCGCCGGGCCCGGACCACTGCGCCGGATCGAGCAGCCAGGCGATGGCGTCGGCGAAGAGGTTCATGCCGCGCCTCCCCTCGCGAGGGTCGACTGCCGCCGGGTCCACGGAGTGAGCAGTCGCCCGATCCCGAGCACGAGCCCGTCGAGGATCACCGCGAGCAGCACGGTGGCGATCACGCCGGTCCATACCTCACCCGCGATGCCGCGCTGGAAGCCGTCGGTCAGGAGCGAGCCGAGGCTCGGGACCCCGATCAGGGCGCCGATGGTGACGAGGCTGATCGTGGACACGGTGACCACACGAACCCCCGAGATCAGCACCGGGATCGCGAGCGGGAGGTCGACGCGCCAGAAGAGGCCGGCTCGGGAGGTGCCCACCGCGATGGCCGCGTCGCGCAGCGTCGGGTCCACGGACGCGAAGGCGTCGGCGGCCGTGCGCACGAGCAGGGCGACACCGTAGATGGTGAGCGCCGCCACCATGTTCTGCCAGGATCTCAGCGGGACGCCGATGAGTGCCGGGATGATGATGAGCAGCGGGAGCGCGGGGATGGCGTAGGCCAGCGTGGCGACCGACAGCAGGGGGCCGCCGAACCGCGGACGTCGGAACGCGAGCCGTCCGATCGGGACGGCGATCAGCAGCGCCAGCAGGATCGCGGGCAGGCTGAGCACCAGGTGGGCGACCGTGAGCTCCCACACCTGCTGCCAATTGCCGAGCAGCCACTTCACCGGTTCAGTACTCCCACCGGGCGGCCGTCGCCGTCGACCACGAGCTGCCGTCCCTCGACCTCGACGGTCTCGAGCGTCCGCTCCGCGCGATCGGCCCCGACGAAGTCGCGCACGAAGTCGTCCGCGGGATGCGCCAGGATGTCGGCCGGGGTACCGCGCTGCGCGATCCGGCCGCCCTCGCTCAGCACGATGACCTCGTCACCGAGCAGGAACGCCTCCTCGATGTCGTGCGTGACGAAGACGATCGTCTTGCCGAGCTCGGACTGCAACCGGAGGAGCTCCTGCTGCAGCTCGCGGCGCACGATGGGGTCGACGGCCCCGAACGGCTCGTCCATGAGCAGGATGTTGGGGTCGGCGGCGAGCGCGCGGGCAACGCCGACTCGCTGCTGCTGCCCACCCGAGAGCTGCGACGGATACCGGTCGCCGAGTGCGGGATCGAGCCCCACACGCTCGAGGAGCTCCCGCGCGTCGGCTCGCGCCGCACCGCGCTGCGTGCCGCGGAGCACCGGCACCGTGGCGACGTTGTCGAGCACCGTGCGGTGCGGCAGGAGTCCGCCGTGCTGCAGGACGTAGCCGATCGACCGTCGCAGTTCGACGGGGTTCCGGTTGCGAATGTCCTCCCCGTCGATGCACACCCGTCCGTCGCTCGGATCGACCATCCGGTTGATCATGCGCAGCAGCGTCGTCTTCCCCGATCCCGAGGATCCGACGAGCACGACGGTGCGGTGGGACGGGATGACGCAGGAGAAGTCCCCCACGGCCTCTGCTCCGCCCGGGTACACCTTTGACACGTGTTCAAATTCGATCACGTTGACCCCCAACGGGTTGCAGACGAGCGCTTCGGACGCTCGGCTCTCGTGCAGACCACCTTATCGGCGGCGCCCGAACCCGCTCCACCGCCTTGTGCGGGTCGGAAAAAATCGCTATGTCACGTGGGTCGCCGCTCGAGCGCGCACGGTCGCCGCTCGAGCGAGCACCGTCGCCTCGCGGACGAGCTGCGCGCGACGCGTCGTGTGCTCCGGATCGCTGAGCATCACGCCGACGAGGCTCGCGAGCGACCACCAACCGGTGACGAGGGTGACGATCGAGAGCAGGAGCTGCTCCGCGGCGCCCGGATCCACCCCGGGCAGCGCCGCACCGATCGCGGCGGCGCGGTCCCGGCAGATGTCGGTGCGGTGCGCGATCGAGACCGGATCCGGCAGTTCGAGGCTCTCCCAGGCGAGCAGCCGCGGGAGTTCCGGGTGCTCGACGTACCGGTCGAAGAGCGCACCCGCGTAGGCCCCGACCGCATCCGCGCCGGTGCCGCCGAGCTCGGCGTCCGCGAAGAGGGTGTCGAGCCGATCCGCGAGCACCGCGGCGTAGAAGCCGCGCTTGTCCCCGAAGTACTGGTAGACGCGCTCCTTGTTCACGCCCGCGTCGCGGCCGATCGCCTCCATGCGCGTGCCAGCGAAGCCGTGAGCCGCGAACTGGCGCGACCCCGCATCGAGCAGTTTGCGCTTGGTCGCCTCGGTGTCCCATGCCATAGCGTCACTCTACCCCCGACTCCAAACACCTGTTTGCATATGAACGCTGTGAAGGCTACGCTCATTTCCAAACAAACATTTGGAGATTGGCATGCCCGCACCCACCGCCCGCCCCGCCCCCCGCCGTCACCCCGCGCCGACCGCCCTCGTCCTCGGCGCGCGAGGCGCCGTCGGCCGCGCGACCGTCGCGGAACTCCGCCGACTCGGCGCCGAGGTCACCACCGCGGGCCGGTCGGCCCCAGAGCCCGACGGCCTCGCGCTCGACGTGCGCACCGCGGAGGGGCGCACCGCGCTCCGCGCCGCTGCGGAGAGCGTCGACGTGGTCATCAACGCGACCGGTATCGAGGATCCGCGGCTCGTCGACGCCACCGCGGGCACGATCCTCGTCGACATCTCGGCGACCGCCGCCGTCCTGGCCCGCATGGCGACGACGTTCGCGAGCACGGAGGCCGGGTCGCGGGGCCTCGTGCTCGGAGCGGGGATCGCCCCCGGCCTCACCACCCTCCTGGTCGATGCGCTCGATCCCGCTCCCGGCGACGAGATCGACGTCGCCATCATGCTCGGCGGCGGCGAGGTGCACGGACCCGCGGCGGTCGCGTGGACCGCGGAGCTCGCCGGGCGGCCCCTGCACGAACCGGGCGAGGCCGGCGACGGCCCGAGCGGCGAGATCCTGAACTTCCGATCCTCGCTGCGCGTGCCGGAGCCGTTCGGCTCCCGGCGGTACGTGCGCGCGGACTTCCCCGACCACTTGCTCCTCGGCGCACCCCGCGGCGCGCTCGTGCGGAGCTGGCTCGCCACGGACAGCCGAGTCAGCACGGCCGCGCTCGGGGTCGTCGGCCGGTTCCCGGCGCTCCGGTCGCTGGTGGCGCGGGCGCCGCACCTCGGCACCTCCGCGTGGAGCATCACCGCGATCGATCGCGGCACCGGCCGCACGCTCCGCGCGCGGGGCGAGGGGCAATCGCGCACCACCGGGGTGCTCACGGCCCACGCGGCGCTCGCCGCAGCGGACCGGGGACTCCGCGACCTCGCAACCACGGCAGACCTCCTCCCCCTGGCCGCGGTCGATGGCCTGGCCGACCTCCGCCTCGAGACCCCCGACCCGGTCGCGACGCCCAGCACCTGAGCCTGCCCTCAGCGCCTGCGCCTGGCCCTCCCGGAGCCGGCGGGGCACAATGGGGACATGGACGCCGACGTCATCATCGTGGGGGCCGGGCTCTCCGGCCTCGTCGCGGCTCGGGAGACGAGCCGCGCGGGATTGCGCACGATCATCATCGACCAGGAGGGTCCGCAGGATCTCGGCGGACAGGCCTGGTGGTCGTTCGGCGGACTGTTTCTCGTCGACTCGCCGGAGCAGCGCCGCTTCGGGGTGCGCGACAGCTTCGACCTCGCGTGGCAGGACTGGCGCGGGAGTGCCCAGTGGGATCGGCTGAGCGGGGAGCTCCCGGAGGACGCGTGGGGCGCACAGTGGGGGCGGGCCTACGTCGAGTTCGCCGCGGGCGAGAAGCGGGCCTGGATCCGGGAAGCCGGCATCGACCTCACCCCGGTCGTGGGCTGGGCCGAGCGCGGAGACCTCTCCGCGGGTGGACACGGCAACTCGGTGCCCCGCTTCCACGTGCCCTGGGGCACCGGAACGGGGGTCGTGCAGCCCTTCATGGACGCGGCCCTCGCGGCGTCCGACACGGGGCGCACGGAACTGCGGCATCGGCACCGCTGCGACGGCCTCATCGTCGAGGGCGGCGCGGTCGTCGGGGTGCACGGAGCGATCCTCGAGCCCGATCCGACCCCGCGCGGCGTCTCGTCCTCCCGGCGCACGGTCGGTGACTTCGCGCTCCGGGCTCCCGCCGTGATCGTCGCGAGCGGCGGGATCGGCGGCAACCACGATCTGGTGCGCCGGCACTGGCCCGAGCGACTGGGAACACCACCCACTCGCATGATCACAGGCGTGCCCGCCTCGGTCGACGGCCGCATGATCGATCTCGCCGGCGAGGCCGGGGCCCGGCTCGTGAATCGCGACCGGATGTGGCACTACACCGAGGGGGTGCAGAACTGGAGCCCGGTGTGGCCGAGCCACGGGATCCGGATCCTGCCCGGCCCATCACCGCTGTGGCTCGACGCGCTCGGCCGTCGGCTCCCCGTGCCGGGGCTCCCCGGCCACGACACGCTGGGGACGCTCCGGATCCTGCGGACGACTCCCGAGCTCGCCGCCCACGACCACTCCTGGTTCATCGTGACGAGCCGAATGGCCGCGAAGGAGTTCGCGCTCTCGGGCTCCGAGCAGAATCCCGACCTCACCTACCGCGATCGCGGGCTGCTGCTGCGCACCCGGCTCGGCCGCGGGGCGCCCGGGCCCGTGCGGGCGTTCGTGGAGCGCGGCGCGGACTTCGTGGTCGCGGACACGCTGACCGCGCTCGTCGATCGTATGAACGGCCTCACCGCGCAGCCGCTGCTCGACCCCGCGGCCGTCGCCCGGGTCGTCGCGGAGCGCGACGCCGAGGTGCGGAACCCGTTCTCCAAGGACGCCCAGATGATGAGCATCCGCAACTCCCGACGGTATCTTGGGGACCGCCTCACCCGCACGACCGCACCCCACCGGCTCCTCGATCCATCGGCGGGACCTCTGGTCGGGATTCGACTGCACACACTGACGCGGAAATCGCTCGGCGGGATCCAGACGGACCTCTCGTCACGGGCCCTCGGCGGGGACGGCGCACCCGTTCCGGGGCTCTACGCCGTCGGGGAGGCCGCCGGCTTCGGCGGCGGCGGAGCGCACGGCACGAGCGCCCTCGAAGGCACCTTCCTCGGCGGCTGCCTGTTCTCCGGGCGGGCGGCGGGCAGGGCGGTGGTGGAGGCGAGCTGACCGACCATCGGCCGGGCAGCACCTCACCGTGCGCCGGCCTCAGCCTGGCAGAACTTCATAGACCAGCCGTGCGAACTGCCCGTGCGCGCGGGCCGACTCGAGTCGCAGCCGATCCGGGCCGATCCGGCGCGGCAGGAGGGGCGCCCCTCCGGGCAGCGCGGCCGGCGCCACCGAGAGCTCGATGCGATCGAGAGCTCCCGCGTCGAAGAACGCACCGGCGAGTTCGCCTCCGCCGACCAGCCAGATGTCGCCACCGGCGGCGGCCTCGCGGATCGCGGGCAGCACCGCGGCGACGTCTCCAGAGACTAGCCGCACGTCGGCACCCTCCGGGATCGGCAGGTCCCGGGACGTGAAGACGAACGTCGGCTTGTCACCGAAGAGCTCGCTCCAGCGCTCGGGTGTCGCGAGCAGGTCTTCGTGTCGGAGTACCCACTCGTACGTCGTGGAGCCCTCCACGATCACGCGGGCATCGGCCGGGAACAGCCCCTCGTCGGGCTGCTCACCGCCCTCTACCGAGAAGAGCCAGTCGAGGGAGTGGTGCTCGTCGGCGATCCAACCGTTGAGCGTGGTGGCGGTGTCAAAGATGATGTGTCCCATGCCGCACAGGGTACGCGCAGCCTCCGACATCGGGCCCACATGAGATCTTCCCGAACGAAATCCTCCCGCACGCACGACGCCCCGCCGAGCACTGAGGCTCGGCGGGGCGGTTCGTCTGGGTCGGGAGGACGGCCTACTTGAAGGCGTCCTTCACCTTCTCGCCGGCCTGCTTGATATCGGCTGCGGCCTGATCCGCGCGGCCCTCGGCTTCCTTCTGCTCGTCACCCGTCACCTTGCCGACGGCTTCCTTCGCCTTGCCTGCGAGGTTCTGCGCCGTGTTCTTGATTTTGTCGTCGGTGCTCATCTTGTGCTCCTTTCGAGGTGGACACTTCGATCGTATGAGGAAGTGGCCGGGCCATGTTGACCCTTGAATTCTCAGCCGCGGATTGATACGCCACAAGGCGATCCAGGCTCCACTCGTACCGCTCGAGCCACACGAACGCGTGGATCCAGGTCTCCACGAGGTGCACGCTCGGGTGCGCGCGGATCGTGCGGACGATCTCGGTGTAGTCGGCCACCGACCGCGCTGCGATGGTCGCGATGAGCCCGTAGCGCCCGAGCGTACGGGCCGCGAACTCGATGGTCGGGATGCGCAGCAGCAGCTCTTCGGCCGACGCGAGGTCGTCGTCCTCACCGGTCAGCATGATCCCGACGCCCGACAGGACCGAGGTCGTGATGCTCAGGCGGCTGCGCACGGCGCCGATCCGCATCACCCGTGACTCGAGCAGTCGGAGCACGCGGGCCCGGCAGGCCGAGGCGGATCGTCCGGTGCGCCGCGCCAGCTCCCCGAACGTCAGCCGTCCGTCGGTCTGGAGCTGCGCCATGAGCGCCACGTCGAATTCATCGAAGACCAGGTCGGTGAGTTCGGGATCCTCACCGAGCCGAAGCCGCCGCAGCACGCGGTCGTAGATCGCGAGCTGCACGTCGATCACCCCGGGGATGGCCTGGATCTCGCGCACCGTCCGCCCCACGTCCTCCAGGTTCGCGGCCCACACCTCGACGACCGCCTGCGATTGGCCGCTGATCTCCGACAGGAACACCACGTTCGGGAACTCCCGGAGGTGCTCGAACACCGGGGACGTCGGGCCGCTGATGCGCAACTGCAGGTTCACCTGGACCGGCAGCCCCACGGCCCGAGGGTGCACCGCCGCCATGATCCGGATCTCGCCGGAGGAGAGCAGCTCGTTGACGCGTTGGGCGACGAGCGTGCGATGCACACCGAGGTCCTCGGCGAGCGCGGAGAACTGCGCGCGGCCATCGAGCTGCAGCGCGCGAATGAGGTCCTCGTCAAAATCATCCATCTCCATAGGATGCCAGATCCCGCACCGGGATGAACGACAGAATCGCGGCTGCAGGGCGGACATTCGCCGAAATCCCGCACTTCTGCTCCATCCATCCGACAGATTCGCAGAACGGTCGACTCCTGACGATATTTTGCCCAGCAGCGCGCTCGGTTTCTGCGTATTCTCGTAGCGATTCGAGACGAAGGAGTTCCCCCGTGCGCAAGCTCGCGTTCACCCAGGCCCCGGCCCTGTCGGCCCCGCAGATCATCACGGCCGCCCGTATCCGCACCCTCGACGAGACCGGGACGACCCCCGAGGCCTTCCTCGTGATCGGCGACCGGATCCGCCATGTGGGATCGATCGCCGAGTGCCGCGCCGCCGCCGAGGCCGTGAGCGCCCTCGATCCCGAACTCGTCGACCTCGGCGATCGCACGATCCTCCCCGGCTTCATCGACGCGCACGCCCACCCCCTCATGCTCGGACAGATGATGAGCTGGGTCGACTGCGGGCCCGGCAAGGCCGACTCGATCCCCGAGATCGTCGCGCTCCTCAGCGAGGCCGCGAAGACGCTGCCCGCGGGCCGCCCGATCCGCGGCTACGGCTACGAGCAGCGCAACCTGGCCGAGCGCCGCCACCCCACCCGCTTCGAGCTCGACGAGGTCGCCACCGACCGCGAGGTCTACCTCATGAACGCCTCCGGGCACGGCGGGGTCGTGAACAGTTACACCTTCGAGCTGCACGGCGTCACCCGCGACACCCCGAACCCGAAGGGCGGCGAGTTCTTCCGCGACGCCGACGGCGAGCTCACGGGTGAACTGTCGGACGCCGCGTGCAACGTGCTCACCGGGCTCGAGGGCGTGAAGATCGGGCACCACGGGCCGAACTTCCACCTCGCCGACGAGCCGGACGAGCACAAGCGCCAGCTCGCCGCCGCCCAGGAGAACTTCCTCGAGGGCGGTGTCACGACCATCGGCGACGCACAGGTGAGCCGCCGCGAGTTCGACATGTACCTCCGGCTTGCCGAATCGGGCGACCTCAAGGTGCGCGTCAGCATGTACCTGCTCTCCCACCTGCTCGACGAGGCCATCGAGATGGGCCTCCACGGCCAGTTCGGCAACGAGTACCTGAGCTTCGCCGGCATCAAGTTCTACTCCGACGGCACGTTGGGCGGCTGGACCGCGTACTTCCCCGACGGCTACGTCGGCGACCCGTGCCGCACCGGCCAGCTGTACCACGACCCGCGCGACTACACCGAGCTGATCGCGAAGGCGCACCGCGTCGGGCTGCAGACCGCGACTCACTCGCAGTCGCCCACGGCCCTCGAGATGGTCATCGGCGCCATCGAGGCCGCGCTCGACGAGCGCCCCGACGCCGACGCTCGCCACCGGATCGAGCACTGCGGCCTGCCGACGCCCGCGCAGATCGAGCGCATGGCCGCCGCGGGGATCATGCCGGTCAACCAGCCGCAGCACCACTACAACTGGGGCGAGGGTGTGGAGCAGGCCGTCGGCACCCCCGGCGAGCGCTTCAACCCCCTCGGCGAGTTCGAGCGGGCCGGCGTGCCGGTGACGATCTCCTCGGACGCACCGGTGGCGGATCCGCGCCCCATGGAGGCCGTGCAGGCCGCCGTCTCCCGGATCACCCGGCGCGGCACGCAGCTCGGCTCCGACGACCTCGCCGTCTCGCTCGACACGGCGCTGCGCGCGCACACCATCTCCGCGGCTCGCGCGCTCGGCCGCGAGGACGAGCTCGGCAGCCTCGAGACCGGCAAGCGCGCCGACTTCGCCGTGCTCGACCGCGACCCGTTCGACACCCCGACTCCGGAGCTCGCGCAGGTCGCGATCTCCGAGACGTGGGTCGGCGGCGAGCGCGTCTACGCGCGGTAATCCGCACTCCCTCTCCAGTCCATCCCCGTTTCACCCCCATCCTGTTGGCATCCAGCAAAGGAGCTCTCATGTCCGCCACAGCAACAGCTGCCCCGAACTCGCACAGACGTGCGTTGAAGGGCGGCATGGCCGCCCTCGTCGGCACGTCCATCGAGTGGTACGACTTCTACGTCTACGCCACCGCGGCGGCGATCATCTTCCCGCACGTGTTCTTCCCGGAGGCCGAGCCCGCCCTGGCGACGCTCGCGTCCTTCGGCACCTACGCGGTGGCATTCTTCATGCGTCCGATCGGCGGCATCGTCTTCGGGCACATCGGTGACAAGATCGGCCGCAAGCCCGCGCTCACCATCACCCTGGTGCTCATGGGCGTCGCCACGACCCTGGTCGGGGTGCTGCCGGGCTACGCCCAGATCGGCATCTGGGGCCCGATCCTCCTCATCCTCTGCCGCATGGCGCAGGGGCTCGCCGTCGGCGGGGAGTGGGGCGGCGCGAGCCTGATGGCCGTGGAGAGCGCCCCGCAGAAGTGGAAGAACTTCTACGGCGGCTTCACGCAGCTCGGCAATCCGCTCGGTGCGCTCATGGCGACCGGTGCCTTCTGGGCGCTGTCGGCGCTCGGCCAGGATGCGCTCCTGAGCTGGGGCTGGCGCGTGCCGTTCCTGTTCAGCATCGTGCTGATCGGCGTCGGCTTCTGGGTCCGCTACCGCGTCGAGGAGACGCCGGTGTTCGCCGAAAAGGTTGAGGGCCAGCAGCAGTCCACCCCGCTCCTCTTCGCGCTGAAGAACAACTGGAGCCCGATCCTGCTCGGCTTCCTCATCATCGCGATGTCCTCGGGCGGCTACGTGATCGCCACCACGTTCGTGCAGAACTACGCGGACACCCCGGAGATCGGGCTCGACCCGACCATCATCCTGGGCGCGCTGACCATCGCGTCGCTCGTCGAGGCGATCGTCACCCTGCCGCTCGCGGCCATCGGCGACAAGATCGGTGCGAAGCGCGTGATGTACTTCGGCATCATCGGGTCCTTCCTCGTGATCATGCCGCTCGTGCTCTCGATCCAGGCGAAGAACGTCGCGCTGATCTGGCTCTTCGTGATCCTCATCCGCGTCACGCTCAGCGGCGCGTGGGCTCCGCTGTCGACCCTGATGGCGCAGATGTTCCGCCCGCAGTCGCGCTACACCTCGATGTCGCTCTCCTACGGCCTCGGCGCTGCGGTGTGGGGCGGCCTCTCCCCGGCGATCGCCTCGCTGCTCCTCGTCGTGACCGGCGGCAACTTCTGGTCGGTCGTCGGGTTCTTCGGCCTCCTCACGGTCGCCGCGTGGATCGGCGTGCGCTTCGCCCCGCAGCACTCGGATGCCGCGCCGGTGACGGCGTCCTTCACGGCGCGCACCGACACCACCGGGATCAGCACCGGGAAGTAACCCTCGGGCCGGGCGTCAGGCACGCCGCGCCCGGCCCCGGGCCACCCCCGTCTCCCCTCCCCTCGTCTCCCTCCCCCTTTTCACCCCACGAACTCGAGGAACATCATGGACACCACTCCCAAGCGCACCACCGGCTGGGTCATCATGGAGACCCTTCGCGGCTACGGCATCGACACGGTCTTCGGGATCCCCGGCACCCACAACCTCGAGTTCTACCGTCCGCTCAGTGCGCTCGGGATCCGCCCCGTCACCACGCGGCACGAGCAGGGCGCGGGCTACGGCTCCGACGGCTGGTCGCTGCAGACCGGCTTGCCGGGCGTCGTCATCACCACGAGCGGACCCGGCCTCCTGAACGCCCTGTCGGCGGCCGGCACGGCGTACTGCGAGTCGCGACCCATGATCGTGCTCTCCCCCGGCCCCGCGATCGGCGCGGAGTTCGCCGACATCGGCACACTGCACGAGACGAAGGATCAGCTCGGCGCCGCCTCCGCGATCGTCGAGTGGGGCCGCCGCGTGCGGTCGGCCGAGGAGGCCGTCACTGCGATCCACGACGCCTTCGAGCTCTTCGCGACCACCCGCCCGCGCCCCGTCTACATCGAGGTGCCGCTCGACGTGCTGGAGGAGACGACCGAGCTCGCCGCCGCCGAGACCGCGCCCCGCAGCTTCGCGGCACCCGCGGCACCCGACGCGGCCGACGTCGCCGAGGCCGCCCGACTGCTCGCCGGTGCCGAGCGCCCGGCGATCCTGGCCGGCGGCGGATCCCGCGGCGCCGCGGCCGAGCTGCGCGCGCTCGCCGAGCGGCTCGACGCCCCGGTCGTCACCACCCTCAACGCGAAGGGTGTGCTCGATGAGGCGCACCCGCTCGCCGTCGGCTCGTGCCTGCGGCTCGCCGCCGGTCGTCGGGTCGCGCAGGAGGCCGACGTGCTGCTCGTCGTCGGCTCGAAGCTCGGTGAGGCCGAGCTCTGGGTCTCGCGCCTGGAGGCCGAGGGCGCCGTGATCCGGATCGATCTGCTCGAGTCGCAGATCCAGAAGAACCAGCGCGCCGACGTGGGACTGGTCGGCGACGCCGCCGTCGCGCTTCGCGCGCTCGGTACGGAGCTGGGTGCGGGTGCTGCCGATCACGGAGCAGCTGACCGCGTGCGCGAGATCCGCGCCGCCGTGCGCGCCGAGTCGGCGGAGCTCTCGAGCGTCAACACGGAGCTGGCCGAAGCCATCGCCTCCGCGCTCCCCGCGAACGCGATCGTCGCGACCGATTCCTCGCAGATCGCCTACTGGGGCCTGCTGAACACCGTGCAGGTCGCCGAACCGAACTCCACGCCGTACATGGCCACCTACGCGACGCTCGGCTACGGCCTGCCCGCCGCGCTCGGGGCGCGCATCGCCGCCCCGCACCGCCCCTCGGTGGTCGTGACGGGCGACGGTGCGCTCATGTTCTCGATGAACGAGCTCATCACGGTCGTCGAGCAGCGCGAAGACGTCACCGTGATCGTCGTCGACAACGGCGGCTACGCCGAGATCAAGCAGAACGAGCTCGACGCCGGGATCGCACCCGTGGGCGTGGATCTCGTGCAGCCCGACTGGGCCGCCGTCGCGACGGCGTTCGGCGGCACCGGTCGCCGCGCGGGCAGCGCCTCGGAGCTCGCCGCGGCCGTGAGCGACGCGGTGGCCGCGGGTGGTCTGCAGCTCATCCACATCGACCAGGCGACGTTCGACACGGCTCAGGAGCACGCAGCATGACCACGACCACGACCACGACCGAACGTCCTCTCGCCGTCTACACCGACGTCGACGACACCGATCCCGCGCCCGGGATCCGGCTCCTCGAGGATCACGGCTTCGAGGTGCGTGTGCTCGGCACCCGCAATCCGCAGGAGATCGTCGCGGGAGCCCAGGGCGCGACCGTGCTGCTCCCCGGCTACGCCGCGGTGACCCGGGAGATGATCGAAGCACTGCCCGGTCTGAAGCTCATCTCGCTCATGTCCATGGGCTTCGATTACGTCGACGTGGAGGCCGCCACGGAGCACGGCGTGTGGGTGACGAACGTGCCCGGCGCCGCGACCGAGGAGGTGGCGACGCACGCCCTCGCGATCCTGCTGTCGAGCGTGCGCCAGCTCGGGTTCTACACGGCCTCGGCGGTACCGCCCACCTGGAACGACCGGGCGCCTTCGGCCCCGCCGCGGCTCAGCGAGACCACGCTCGGGATCATCGGCCTCGGCAAGATCGGCCGTGAGCTCGTGCGGCTCGCGCGCCCGCTCTTCGGCGAGGTCATCGGCTACGATCCGATGCTGCCCGACACCCCGGAAATGCGCGCCGAGCTCGCCGACCTCGGTGTGCGGCGCACGGACTTGGCCGAGGTGCGGGCGAGCGCTGATGTGCTGTCGCTCCACCTGCCGCTCATGCCCGAGACCGAGCGCATGGTCGACGCCGAGTTCCTCGCGGCGATGCCGCGTGGCGCGGTGCTCGTGAACGTGTCGCGAGGCGGGCTCGTGGATCACGCGGCCCTGGCTGCCTCCCTCGATGCGGGCCACCTCTCGGGTGCGGCCCTCGACGTGCTCGACCAGGAGCCGCCCGCCGCGGACCACCCCATGCTCGGACGGTCGGACGTGGTGCTCACGCCGCACATCGCCTACTTCTCCGCGCGGACCGAGATCGAGTACGTGCGCATCCAGGCGCAGAACGGCGCGAGCCTGCTCACCACGGGCGCACCCGATTCGCCCGTCAACCGCCTGGGGTAGGTGGGGTTAGGGATCCGGCCGGTGCGTGCCTGCCCGGGTTCCCGGCCGCGGTTCTCGGCCGTGCTTTCCTGTCCCTGCGTGGCAGACTGGGCGCAGGAGGAGTCATGAGCAACCCCGAGAGCCACCCAGCGGAGACGGTCTGCGCCGCCGGGCCCGCGCGCGTCGAGATCCTCGAGCCGCGGGACGTGCCGCTCGGCGGCCTGCGCGCCATGAATGTGCGGCGAACGCTGCCGCAGCGGGAGCGCTCGCTGATCGGCGCCTGGTGCTTCCTCGATCACTACGGGCCCGATCGAGTCGCCGACAGCGGCGGGATGAACGTGCCCGCACACCCGCACACCGGGCTGCAAACAGTGAGCTGGCTGTTCTCGGGTGAGATTGAGCACCGTGACAGCGCCGGCTTCCAGGCGATCGTGCGGCCCGGCGAGTTGAACCTCATGACGGCGGGCCGCGGGATCAGTCACTCGGAGCGCTCGACGCCCGACACCACGGTGCTGCACGGAGCGCAGCTCTGGGTGGCGCTGCCGCACGGCGCTCGGGACACCCCGAAGACCTTCGAGCACTACGCTCCCCCCGTGGTGGCGGGTGAGGGATGGCGGGCGCAGGTGTTCTTGGGGACCCTGCTCGGCGAGACGTCGCCGATGACGACGCACACGGCGCTGGTCGGTGCTGAGATCGCGCTGGATCCCGGGTGCTCGATCCGGGTCGAGGTGGCGGCGGGTCACGAGCACGGGGTGCTCGTCGACGCGGGAGCGGTCACGGTGCGGGGGTGCGGCGGGGATGGGCGCAGTGGAGATGGGCGCGGCGGGGATGGGCGCGGCGCTGGGGCAGCGGTCACGGCCGGCACGGTCACGGCCGGCACGGTCACGGCCGGCACGGACGGAGCTGGCACGGACGGAGCTGGCACGGTCAAGGTCGGCACGAACGCGCTGGCCTACGTGCCCGCCGGATCCAGCGAGCTCCACATCACCGCGGGAGCCAACGGCGCTCGGGTCCTCCTCATCGGAGGTGAACCCTTCGGTGAGGAACTCGTGATGTGGTGGAACTTCGTCGGCCGCGACCACGATGAGATCATGCGCGCACGCGCCGATTGGCAGGCCGAACTCGCTGCGGCCGGCGTTGCTGATGTTGCTGAGACACCCGGCCGGCGGGAGGCGCCAGATGCTCCAGTCGCAACCAACGTTTCTCTCGATGCTCCGGCACCTGATCGCTTCGGGCTCCCCGATGGCGAACCGGAGCCTCCACTGAGCGCACCTCCCGCGCCAATCGCGCAACTGCTCCCTCGGCGACGCTAGCGACGCTCACACGGACGGACGGACGCTGCGGATTCCGCTGCACGAGCCCGCGCTTCACGTTCCCCTCATACTCAGAATGGTGGGGTGTGGTGCGATTCTGGAGGATCCGAAGCTCGTGATCCAGGTGGGTCGGTGCCTGGCGTTCTGCCCCGAACCCTCGGTTCATTCTGTCTCGTCGGCGCATCCCGCCCCGTCGGCGCATCCCGCCCCGTCGGCGCATCCCGACCCGTCGGTGCATCCCGACCCTTCGGTTCACCCCGACCGCGCACGCGTCGGAATCTGACCGCGCTGGGTGCTCGTTCGGGGTATGGGGTGCCGGCGGGGCTGGTCCAGGTGAGGGTGCCGTCTCGTGCCTGGGTCACGTTCCATCTGCTGTGGTGCTTCAGGGTGTGGTGTCTGCGGCAGAGGTGTGCGAGGTTGGTGCTGGTGGTGGGTCCGCCGTGTGCGGCGTCGAGGGTGTGGTCGATGTCGCAGCGTGCGGTGGGGGTGTGGCAGCCCGGGAAGCGGCAGTGCAGGTCTCGTGCCCGGAGGAACTGCCGGAGTTTTGTGTTGGGTCGGTAGGTGTCGACGGAGAGCACGGTGCCGGTGTCGGGGTCGACGGTGACTTCTTCCCAGTGGGTGGCGTTGCCGGCGAGATACCGTGCGGTGTCGGTGTCGATGGGTCCGTACCCGGCGAGAATGGCCGGTGAGACGTTGCTTGTTGCATTCGCGTCTAAGTCGTTGCCGTCGTCACTGAGCCGTTCCTTCGGCACGATGACTTGGACCCGTGCCTGGATGCCTGTAATGCCGGTGAGGCCGCTGGTGGCGGCCTGGTTGGGGTCGCTGGCGAGGAGCATATCCGTGAATAAATCAGCGCGGATCTGGTCCATGGATCGGACCGTCGGGGCTGTGGCTGCTGATTCCCCTTCGGATTCCCCTGAAGGTGCGCCGCTGCCCGGTTCGGTACCCAAGCCAGAGACGTTATGGGCCTGATCATCGGCCCAGGCCTGTTCGTTCTGCTTCACCAACCGGGCCATCTGGTTCAGTCGGTCCTTGATGCCGGAGGCGTAGACCGCGGGGAGGGTGGCGGTGAGGTCGGCCATGCCGTCGTCGAGTTCGGTCACGCGCACCATGCGGCAGGCGCGGGCGTCCTGGTGTCGGTCGTCGAGGGTGCGGTCTGCGAATCGTTCCGCGAACTCACGAGCGACCGACCGCAACCGACCCACCGTCGTGGTCTCCGCGACCTCGAGCACCGCGGACGCGTATCCGGCACGGGACTGAGGATCGGTGAGGATGCTTCCGGCATCAGTGATCACCGCCGCGTGGGCCTGTGAGATGCGCCCGGCTGTGAGTGCAGCCATGACCGTCGGATAGTGCTCGACGAGGGTGCGTGCCCGGCTGATCCGGCCCGCCATGGTCCGATCCGACTCGTGCACGGCGGCCGCGAACTCCGCCGCGACCGCACGATGCTCGAACTCCCCGTGATCCGTGTGCCCATCCCGCGCCGCAACCAGAGCAGCGAGCTCGTCACCCATGACGAGCAGCGCAGCCTCGGCCGCGTGGAGGGTGTTGATCTGGGCGCGGATCTTCACGAGCGACTCCGCCAAGATCGCATACGCCGGAGCCGCAAGATCAGCCATCAAACCAGCCGCAGAATTCGGAGCATCAGACTCACTCGACCCAGCACGACCGGGGCCTGGGCCCGCAGTGGTGCGGTCCGTGACGGGAGGCTCGGTGGTGATGCGCATTCCCGCAGTCAACCAGTAACCACCGACATTCACGGCCTAGAAATCACCCGATTCGAGCGAGAACCCAGAAACATTCCCGAACCCGAATATGCGCTGGGAATCGACCGCGAGCTATTGGTCGCTCACACCCCGGTGTGCAGGGGCAAAGCTCTGCAGAAACCCTCCACAGTTCACAGCGGAAGTCGATCTCGGGGTCGCAAGCACCTACCGTCGAAGTACCGCTCGCACCTCATTCCATCGCCGCATCGCCCCCTGGCAAGCACCCCGAGGTAACGATGAGGCAACGATACAAATACCAGATCACAGGGAGGAAATCCATGCATCGACATCAATAAATCACTGTTCTCACTTTGCGACCCCGTCGCGAGGTTGTTAGCGTCGTAGACACAGTGTTCAACATTTGAACGCCTAGTTCGCTGCCGAATTTCGAGGCTCACGCCCGGAGATCGACAGTTGAGTTCGCCGTGACAACGGGTGGTCCCGATGGCCACCCCGAAGCATTGAATGCCCGCCCGGAATGAGATGAGTCTCCGGGTGTGTGGCAGTCCCACACGGGAGAACTGTGAACTGCACGACACGTGCATTTGGCGTGCCCAAAAGGAGGCCACAGTGAACCATGCGTCTGGAATGTCCGCACCGGACCGACGCACCGCCCAGGATCGGGAATCCGCACCGGATCAGCACCCCCTTCCCCCAATGACCGACACCCCGACGACACCCGACACCGCCATCGCGGTCTCGAACGTCTACAAGATCTTCGGTCGGCGCCAAAGGGAGGCCGTCAAGCGCCTCAAGAACGGCGCGTCCCGCGACGAGCTCACCGCATCGTTCGGCACGGCCGCGGTGATCGACGCGAGCTTCGAGGTCCGCAGGGGCGAGATCTTCGTGGTGATGGGCCTGAGCGGCTCGGGCAAATCGACGCTCATCCGCATGCTCAATGGCCTGAACCCGACCACGGAGGGCTCCGTCTCGGTGTTCGGCACCGAGGTCGTCGGTCTCGGGGCAACCGAGCTCCGCGAACTCCGCCGCGATCGCATGTCGATGGTCTTCCAGCACTTCGCGCTGCTCCCCCACCGCACCGTGCTGGATAACGTCGCCTACGGCCTGGAAATCCAGGGGGTGGCGCAGGCCGAGCGACAGGAGCGCGCCCGGCACTGGCTCGGTCGCGTGGGCCTCGAGGGCTGGGAGGACAGCTTCCCGGGCGAACTCTCCGGCGGCATGCAGCAGCGCGTCGGCCTCGCCCGCGCGTTCGCCGCCGACACCGACATCCTGCTCATGGACGAGGCCTTCTCGGCGCTCGACCCGCTGATCCGTCGCGAGATGCAGGAGCAGCTCGTCGAGCTGCAGCAGGAGCTCGGCAAGACGATCGTGTTCATCACGCACGACCTCAACGAGGCGATGTTCCTCGGCGACCGGATCGCCGTCATGCGGGACGGCCGCATCGTGCAACTCGGCACCCCGAACGACATCCTCACTGATCCCGCGAACGACTACGTCGCCCAGTTCGTGCAGGACGTGGATCGGGCGCGTGTGCTCACCGCCGGTGACGTGATGGAGCCGCCGCGCGCGGTGATCCCGGCCTCAGCGGGCCCCCGTGCCGCACTCCGCACCATGCGCGATCTGCAGACCTCGGCCTGCTTCGTGACCACCAGCGGCCGCAAGCTCCTCGGCGTCGTCCGCGACAAGGACATGCTCCGGCAGGTCCGCGAGGGCGGCACCGACATCGCCGATCGGATCCGCCCCACACCGTCGATCGTGACGCCGGATCAGCTCATCGCTGATCTCTTCGAGCTCTCCGCCGAGAGCCCCCTCCCGGTCGCCGTCCTCGACGATCAGGATCGCCTCATCGGCGTCGTGCCGCGCGTCACCCTGCTCGCGTCGCTCGCGAACATCCCGACGGTGACGACCGAGATCCCGATCATCGAACCGACCCCCACGATCTCGAGCGACCTCATCACCGCGACGCTTGCGGAAACGAGCCAGGCGGCGCCCAGTCAGGCAGTACCCAGCCAGCCCGGAGCGCCCAGCACGACCCAGGAGGCCACCGCATGAACGACTTCCGGATCCCGCTCGGCAAGTGGGTCGACGTCTTCGTCGAGTGGCTGACCACGAGCTTCACGGGCTTCTTCGACGTGCTCCGCGGCATCATGCGCAGCATGTACGACTCGCTCGACTTCGTACTCAGCGCACCCCCGTTCTGGGCGATCATCCTGGTGATCACCGCGATCGCGTGGTTCGCGAAGGGGTGGAAGCTCGCGCTCGGCACCGCGATCGGACTGCTCGCGATCGTCGGCGTTAACCAGTGGGACAACGCCATGGACAGCCTGGCGCTGGTGATCCTCGCCACCCTGGTCGCCCTGCTGATCGCGATCCCGCTCGGGATCCTCGCGGCCCGCAACGACACGGCATCCAAGATCATCCGGCCGGTCCTCGACTTCCTGCAGACCATGCCCGCCTTCGTCTACCTGATCCCGGCGCTCATGCTGTTCCGGGTCGGCGTCGTGCCCGGCATCGTCGCGACCGTCGTCTTCGCCCTCGCACCCGGCGTGCGCCTCACCGAGCTCGGCATCCGCGGAGTCGACCGTGAGGTGGTCGAAGCCGGACACGCGTTCGGGGCCACCCCGCGCCGGATCCTGCGCCAGATCCAGTTGCCGCTCGCGATGCCCTCGATCATGGCCGGTGTCAACCAGGTCATCATGCTGTCGCTCTCGATGGTCGTCATCGCCGGCATGGTCGGTGCCGGCGGGCTCGGCGGCGACGTCGTCAAGAGCCTGAGCAGCATCGACGTCGGCCTGGGCGTCGAAGCCGGCCTGTCGGTCGTGATTCTCGCCATGATCCTCGACCGGGTCACGGGCGCCTTCGGCACCGGCAAGAAGCGCTCACCCGCCCGGACCAACCGCGCCGCGAAGCGCACCGCCTCACTCGGCAAGGCCGCGTGATCCCGAACCTCATCGACGTCACCAATCACCCGCGAGTCTCGCGGAACGAAAGGAACACCATGAAGAAACGACTGCTCACCTCTGCCCTCGCCATCGGCGCCGCAGGGATGCTCGCCCTCTCGGGCTGCGCCGCCGGCGACACTTCCGAGGCGTCCGGCGACTCGAAGGGCACCATCGACATCGGGCTCTTCAACTGGGATGAGGCGATCGCCGTCAGCAACCTCTGGAAGCATGTGCTCGAGGAGGAGGGCTACGAGGTCAACCTCACCGACGCCGATCCTGGCGCCGTGTTCCTCGGCCTCTCGGAGGGCGACTTCGACGTGGTGCTCGACGTCTGGCTGCCCCTCACCCACCAGGACTACCTGGAGGAGTACGGCGACAACATCGTCGAGCTCGGCGCCTGGAACGACGAGGCCGTGCTCACCATCGCGGTGAACGAGGACGCGCCCATCGACTCGCTCGAGGAGCTGGCGGACAACGCCGACCTGTTCAACAACCAGCTCGTCGGCATCGAGCCGGGCGCGGGTCTGACCACCGTCACCACCGACACCGTGATCCCGACCTACGGTCTCGAGGGCATGGAGTACACCACATCCTCGACCCCGGCCATGCTCTCCGAGCTGAAAGCCGCGACCGGGGCCGGCGAGAACATCGCCGTCACCCTGTGGCGTCCGCACTGGGCCTACGATGCGTTCCCGCTGAAGGACCTCGAGGATCCCGAGGGCACCCTGGGTGAGGCCGAGAGCCTCTACTCCTACGGCAGCCTGACGTTCGAGGACGACTTCCCCGAGGTCGCCGAGCGCCTCAAGGCCTTCCGCATGGACTCCGAGACGCTGCACTCGCTCGAGAACGCCATGTTCAACGAGAACGACGACCCCGCGAACTACGAGGCGATCATCACCGAGTGGCTCGCCGACAACCCGGACTTCGCCGACTCGCTCACCGCGTAGCACGGCCGGGACGACGAAACGGCTCGGGATCACCAGCAGGTGGTCCCGAGCCGTTTCGCGTGTGCGGCGTCAGTCCGTCGCGCGGATGGCCTCGGCGATCGCGGTACTGCCGTCGTTGAAGCGGATGGTGCGGCGGATCGTCGAGTCGTCGACGAGGGTGGCGGCGATCACCTGCGCGACGTTCTCGCGCGACACGCTCGTGCCCTCCTCGGCCGCGGCGTCGATGGTGCCGGTGCCCGGATCGAGCGTCAACGAGCTCGGCCCCAGCACCGTCCACTCGAGCGCGGAGGCGCGCAGTTGCTCGTCCGCCGCAGCCTTCGCCTCGGCGTACGCGAAGAACGAGTGATCCTCGGGGACGCCATGGTCGAGCGATGCCCCGAAGTACGACACCATGACGTAGCGCGAGACGCTGGCCCGCTCCGCCGCCGCCATCGACCGCATCGCCGCATCCCGGTCCACGGCCCAGGTGCGGGCCGGGTTGCCGCCGCCGGCACCCGCCGACCACACCACCGCGTCGTGCCCCGCGATGAGCTCGGCCAGGCCGGCCTCGTCGAGCTGCTCGATGTCCGCGACCACCGGGGTCGCACCCGTCGCGCTCACCTCCTCCGCGTGATCGGGGTTCCGGATCACCGCGGTGACCTCGTCCCCCCGTTCCGCGAGATGCCGCTCCGCGAGCAGAGCGATCTTGCCGTGTCCTCCGAAAATGATGATGCGTGCCATGCTCCCCACCCTAGGGGCCGATCCCGAGCGCGCGTCCAGCGCGCACTCAGCGGGGATAGCCGCTGCGCGCCTCGTCCGCAACCCGGTGGCGCCACGCAGCGACCCACGATGGGATGGAGGGACACCGCAGGGCTCGCGGTGCACCCGAACCGAAGGAGGAACACCGCATGACGCACTTGACCGGAACACGCGTGGCCGTCCTTGCAACGAACGGCTTCGAAGACTCGGAACTCACCTCGCCCATCGCCGCCGTCCAGGAGCACGGCGCAGAGGTGACGGTCGTCTCCACCGACGAGGGCTCCATCACCGGGAAGAACGGCGTGGAGACCCGGGTCGATCGGCGATCCTCGGAGGTGAGCGCGGACGACTTCGACGCGCTGATCCTGCCGGGCGGCGTCGCGAACGGCGACCAGATCCGCCTCGACGCCGACGCAGTGGCCCTCACCCGCGACTTCTTCGCGCAGCAGAAGCCGGTCGCCGCGATCTGCCACGGCGGCTGGATCCTCGCCGACGCCGACGTGCTGCGCGATCGCACCGTCACGTCCTATCCCAGCCTCCGCACCGACCTGCAGAATGCCGGTGCCACGTGGGTCGACGAGGAGGTGGTGGTGGATCGCGGTCTCGTCACGAGCCGCACGCCCGACGACCTGCCCGCGTTCAACGACGCGATCGTGGCGGCCATCGCCGACGGGAGCACGGCCTGGACGGATGCCTAGCGGTCGCAAGTGACTACGAGATCGACCGCGAGATCGACCTCGAGATCGACCTCGAGAGCCTCTGATCTCGCCGAGATGCCACCTCGATCACGCTCGGATCATAGGCGCTCGGCGAGATCAGGGGCATTCGGCGTGCATTTCAAGTAGTTGCCTCGGGCAACTAGTGGGCGTAGAGTCAGGGGTATGCCGGGCACCGATTCCCCACCGCACGAAACCCTTCTCGCCTCGCTGACCGGGCTCATGTCGCGCTGGTCCTCGCTGGAGCTGCAGCGCAGGATCACGGCGGAGTGCGGCCTCACACTCGACCCCGTCGCCGTGAGCGCCGTGTACACCCTGGGGCTCCGGGGCGGAGACGTGCGACCGAGTACGATCGCCGACGCGCTGCACCTGAGCCGCCCCTCGGCGTCGAAGCTGATCGCACGGATGTCGGAGGCCGGCCTCGTCGTGCGATCTGCGGACGCGCGGGATCGACGCGCAGCGACCGTGGCGCTCACGGCGCAGGGGCAGCGCGTCTTCCGACTCCTGATCGACGCCGGCGTGACCATGGTCGCCGACGCGACCTCACGCTGGAGCGCCGCGGATGTCGCCACGCTGAGCACCCTCATGCAGCGATTCCTCGACGACATCGGCGCCCAGTTCACCGCCTCAGATACCTCCCCGTCCACCCACTGAAAGGACCCACCATGTCTCGCACGTTCGTCATCACCGGCGCCGGATCCGGCATCGGCAAGACCACCGCCCAGATCCTCCGCGACCGCGGCGACACCGTGATCGGCGTCGACCTCCGCGGAGCCGACGTGGTCGGCGACCTGTCGACCGCTGACGGCCGAGTCGCGGCCGCGGCGGAGGCGACCCGACTCGCCGGCGGCACCGTGGACGCGGTCATCGCCTGCGCCGGTCTCGCGATCCCGAAGCGGATCACGGCGGCCGTCAACTACTTCGGCATGACCGAGTTCCTCGAGGCCATGCAGCCCGCCCTCACGGCCTCAGCCGCCCCGCGGGTCGCCCTCATCTCGTCGATGGCCTCCCTGCAGCCGGTCGCACCACCGCTCGTCGACGCGCTCCTCGCGGGCGACGAGGCCGCCGCGCTCGCCATCGCCGCAGAGCTCGAGGCCGACCCGCAGACGGGCAACCTCATCTACTCCTCGTCGAAGCAGGCGATCTCGCGCTGGGTGCGCCGCGAAGCACCGGGCGCGCGCTGGGCCGGTGCCGGGATCCCGCTGAACGCGGTCGGCCCGGGCACCGTCATCACCCCGATGACCCAGGACCTGCTCGCCACCCCGGAGGGCACCGCGATGGTCGACGCCGTCGTGCCCATGCCCCTGAACTCGCACCAGAGCCCGGAGAGCATCGCGCACCTGCTCATCTGGCTGACCTCGGTCGAGAACTCGCACTGCTGCGGTCAGACGATCTACTGCGACGGCGGTGCCGACGCGGTGCTGCGCGGCGACGACATCTGGTCGTGGAACGAGGCCGGGATCCGCGACACCTTCGCCGAGATCACCGCGCGACTCGCGGGCTAACCTGCCACCGGCGGGCTAGCCCGCGACCGGCACGCTCGCGCGCGATCGGGGACGCAGCGCCAGGGAGAGCACCACCGCGATCCCGCACAGTGCCGCGCCCCCGAACCACGCGAGCGAGTACGATCCCGACTCATCGCGGATCCACCCGGCCAGGAGCGCCGCGATCCCGGCGCCGACCTGGTGCGAGGCGAAGACCCAGCCGAACACGATGGTGCCGCGGTCTCCGAAGTACGTGCGGCAGAGCGCGACCGTCGGGGGCACGGTCGCCACCCAGTCCAGACCGTAGACCACGATGAAGACGATCATGCTCGGGTGCACGCTGTCGGCGAGCAGCCACGGCAGCACGAGCAGCCCGATGCCGCGGAACCCGTAATACACGCCGAGCAGGATCCGAGGGTCGAAACGATCGGTGAGGTACCCCGAGGCGATCGTACCGACCACGTCGAAGATGCCGACGACCGCGAGCAGTCCCGCCGCCGTGGTCGTGGCCATGCCGTGGTCGTGCGCCGACGGGATGAAGTGGATGCCGACGAGCCCGTTCGTCGTCGCGCCGCAGATCGCGAACGCGGCGGCGAGTGCCCAGAACGCCTTGCTGCGCGAGGCCTCCCGCAGGGCCCCGAGTGCGTTCCGCGCCGCGCCGCCCGTGCTGCGCGTCGGCGGCTGCCAGGACTCCGGCGCACCGTGGGGACGCACCCCGACCTGCTCCGGGGCATCGCGCATGACGAAGACGATGATGGGCACCACCGCGAGGGCCGCCAGGGAGACCACGAGCGAGGCCTCGCGCCAGCCGGCGGTCTCGGCGAAGTGCGCCACGATCGGCAGGAAGACGAGCTGACCGGTGGCGCTTCCGGCCGTGAGGATGCCCATCACGAGGCCGCGGCGCTCCACGAACCAGCGCTGCGCGATCGTCGCGGCGAAGACGAGCGCCATCGCCCCGGTGCCCGCTCCGATGAGCACACCCCAGGTGAGGAGCAGCTGCCACGATGCGGTCGCGAAGACGGTGAGACCGGATCCCGCGGCGACGAGCAGCAGGGCGATCGCGGCGATGCGCCGCACCCCCCAGCGATCCATGAGCGCGGCGGCGAACGGGGCGATGAGCCCGTAGAGCACCAGGTTGATCGACACCGCGAGGCTCATCACGCTGATGGACCAGCCGAACTCCTCGTGCAGCGGGATCATGAGCGCACCCGGTGCGGCGCGGAACCCGGCGGCACCGATGAGCGCGATGAAGGCCGCCGCGGCGACGCCCCAGGCGAGGTGGGAGCGCCGGAAGGCGGGTGCGGCGGGCGAGCTGGCTTTCTCCTGCGAAGCGGGCATGGGGATACTCTAGCCTGACTTTCGTCAAGAGAGTAGACTCGGCGCATGGCATTGCGATCCGACTGGTCCGAGGAGCTGTGCCCCGTCCGCCGCGGACTCGACGTGCTCGGCGACCCGTGGGTGCTGCTCATCATTCGCGACGTGCTGCACGGTCGGCACCGCTTCACCGACATGCGCGCGAATCTCGGGATCTCCGATGCCGTGCTCAGCCGGCGCCTCGACGAGATGGTCGCGGCCGGATTGCTCCGCCGCGAGCCGTACCAGGAGGGCGGCCGGAGCCGAGACGAGTACCACGCGACCGAGGCGGGGGCGGACCTCCTGCCCATCCTCCAGATGCTGGCCCTGTGGGGCGAGAAGCACACCGCCATGCCCGCGGGCGGCGAGCACATGGCGATGATCCACGAGCGCTGCGGCGAAGAGACGCTCACGGGCGAGCGCTGCAGTGCGTGCGGGCTGCCCCTCACCCCCGACGACATGGTGTGGGTGAAGCCCTGGTTGCAGGCCGAGCACCACCTGGTCGGGCCGGGAACAACCGCCGCCTGACGGCACCCGCGGAGACTACTGAGCGCGCAGGATCACGTGCCGCTCGCGCAGCTCCCGCTGCAGGGGCTTCGTGAGGCTCGCGAACACCAGATCGTAGGATGCCTCCACGAGTTCTGAAACGTGATCGAGCGGGAGGCTGGAGACCCCGAGCCGCACCGAGTTCCAGTGCCGCTTGTTCATGTGGTAGCCCGGGATCACCTCGGGATACGTCTGCCGCAGCGCCTCATTCTCGAGCGGGTCTCCCTTCAGCGTGAGCAGCTGCTCCCCGGAGTTCTCGCTGAAGAGACCAAAGATCTTGCCCTCCACCGAGAGCACACAGACGTCCCACTCCGGCTTCACGCCCGCCTCGGCTCCGGGGAAGTCGCGCGCGAGCGCCGTCAACCAGTCCGCGGTGACCCGCGCACTGCTGCTCGCTCGAGCCGCCGGCTCGGAGCTGCTCACTGGAACTGCCCACGCACGGGGCCCGGCGCGTCCGCGAGCGGCCGGAGGCCGTCGTCCGCGGGGAAGGCGAGGCGGTAGCGCGGCAGATCCGCGGCCACGTCACCGTAGTCGTCCTCCTTCACCGTCACCCCGTCGGTCGAGACCTCCACGATGCGCACGCGCGCCCAATCCTCCGCCGACACCCGGTAGGCGTAGATGTCGGCGAGGTAGCCGATGCCGAGCTCCTCGAGCACTTCCTCGGCCGCGACCCAGTCGACCGGCTCTGCGGAGCGCGGCCGACCGAGGAGGTCGATCGGCACGAACCCCTCCCCCTCGGGCACGATCCACCCGACGAGCTCGCCGTCCTCACGACGGTGCGGGATCCAGGCCTCGGGAACGCTCATGCAGTTCAGCGTAACAGCGACAGCCGACACCGCCTCCGGTCACCGCGCCGACGCGGGCAGCCCGAAGATGCGGTCGAACACCCAGGTGTAGAGCAGCGTGAAGACGAGGAAGAACACGAGCAGCCCCGCCTCGATCGCGAGGGCCTCGAGGAAGCCGACGCCGAGCATCAGCGCCACCAACGGGATCGTGACGAGCAGCACCCCGCCCTCGTAACCGATGGCGTGGAGGGCACGGGATCGCGCACCGCGTCCGGTCGCCCCGAAGCGCCGCTCGAGCGCCTCGAAGATGGTGTTCCAGACGTAGTTCCACGCGGTCGCCACGGTGGAGACGAGGATCGCGGTGACGGTGGACGCGCCGCCGCCGTGGCCGAGCAGCCCTCTCAGCACGACGACGGTGAACAGCACGCTGAGCGACTCGTACCCGAGCACGAACACCACGCGCCGGAGCACCGGCCGCGCCTGGAAGAACCGTTCGTCGGCGTCGGTGGGGCGCGTGTGCGCCGGGTGGCCCACGGCGATGCTGCCGGTGGCGATGGACAGGGGCGCAGTGAGCTGCGCAGTGTGGCCTGAGGTGGTCACGGGTATCACTCCTGGTGACCGACGCCGCGGAGGGGCTGGAATCGCCGTCCTCAACACACGCGAAAGCGCCGGTGTTTCGAGCATACATCAACGCTTTCAGTTGTCAAGACGAACTTCTGCAACTGATTCCGCACTATTGCCGACGGGAGCGGCTCGTCATGTGCCGCAGAACGTGCGATGCGGAGGCGCCCCCTCCGGCGGCCCCGCCGCGTACCGTTCGAGGCCCGCCCGCTCCTCGAACGGCCGCGCGAGCACCCCGGCGAGCCGCTCCACCAGCGACAGGTCGCCGTCACTCGCCGCGTCGAGCGCCTCGTCCACCAGGTGGTTGCGCGGAATGTAGATCGGGTTCACCGCGTCCATCCGCTCCGCGTCCGGCGTCAGGTCGAGCCAGCGCGCGACCCACTCGTCGAGGCCCAGGTCGGCGGCGGAGTGCTCGCCGAACCGGGCCGCGCCGCCGCGAGCGATGCCCCCGAGCGCCCGGAAGCTGCTCGTGAAATCGAGCCGATGCCGCTGCAGCGCGCCGAGGAACTCCCCCGCGAGCTCCGCGACCTCGCCAGAGGCGTGCCCGGATCCATCGGCGCCGCTCAGCCCGAGCTTCGCCGCCATTCCCGCGATCCACGCCGCTTCATAGGCGGGAGCGAACCCCTCGAGCACTTCAGTCGCGAGTGCCGTGGCGGCCGACTCGTCCTCGCTCAGCAGCGGCAGCAGCATCTCGGCGAGGCGCGTGAGGTTCCACAGCGTGATCGCCGGCTGGGTGCCGAAGGCGTAGCGGCCGGCGTGATCGATCGAGCTGAAGACCGCGGCGGGATCGTAGGCGTCGATGAACGCGCAGGGCCCGTAGTCGATCGTCTGCCCCGAGATCGTCACGTTGTCGGTATTCAGCACCCCGTGCACGAATCCCAGCAGCATCCACGACGCCACGAGGCGGGCCTGCGCCGCGACGACGTGACGGAGGAGCGCAAGCGCGGGATCCGGCGCCTCGACGGCCTCCGGGACATGTCGCGCGACCGCGAAGTCGACGAGGCGCCGCAGCAGCTCGAGGTCCCCCGTCGAGCGGGCGTACTGGAAGGTTCCGACCCGCAGGTGACTGTCGGCGACCCGCACGAGCACGGCGCCGGGCAGGGCGTCGTCCCGGATCACCCGCCGTCCGGTCGCGATGACCGCGAGCGCCCGGGTGGTCGGCACCCCCAGGGCGTGCATGGCCTCACCCATGAGCGACTCGCGAAGCATCGGACCGACCGCCGCGCGCCCGTCGGCGCGCGCGAGCGGCGTCTTGCCGGAGCCCTTCAGGTGGAGATCTCGCAGCCGGCCGTCGGATCCCCGCCGCTCCCCGAGCAGCAGGGCCCGGCCGTCACCGAGGCGGGAGACGTAACTGCCGAACTGGTGGCCGGCGTACAGCTGCGCGACGGGATGCGCCGCGTCATCGAGCTCCGTTCCGAGGAGGAAGCGGATGCCGCGGTCGCTGCGCAGCGCCACGGGATCGAAGCCCAGATCGCGGGCGAGCGGTTCGGACAGCATCAGCAACTCCGGCTGCAGCGGCGCTTCGGCCTGCCACGGCACCGACAGCTCGGGGAGCAGCCGCGCGAAGTCGTCACTCAGCGGGTACACGGTCCTCCTCACTCCGCACGGCCTCGCCGACCCGGGCCACGATCTCGGCCCGGGCGTCGCGCCCGATCGACGTCGGCAGCAGCGGATACACGTGCACCTGCCCCGCGCGCTCGTGGAGGGTCACGTCGACGCCCGCCGCCGCCGCTCGCTCGACGAGGACGTGCGCATCGGGGTTGAGCACGTCGCGCACGCCGGTGTAGACGTCGAGGGGCCCGAGATCCGAGAAGTCGCCGAAGAGCGGACTGACCGCGGGATCCGTGAGCGGCAGATCGCCGCGCCACGCATCGGCGAGCACCTTGCCCCCGGGCACCGCCAGCCACGGGTCGCTCGGCTGCACGTCGGGGATCCGCGGGTTGCTCCAGGTCAGATCGAGAGCCGGCGAAATCACGATCGTGCGGGGTGAGACCACGCCGCGATCCCGCAGCTCGAACGCCGCGGACAGCACGATCTGCCCACCCGCGGAGTCGCCGGCCAGCACCACCGACCCGTGGTCGTGCGCCGCCTGCATCGCGAGCTCGACGACGCCGTCTCGGACCTCCAGCGCGGAGCCGAACGGGATCAGCGGGTAGATCGGCACGATGACGGTCGTGCGCGCATCGGCGGCGATGTCGGCGATCAGCCGCCAGTGCGGGCCGGCGATCTCGTTGACCCAGCCGCCGCCGTGCGCGTAGACGACGCTGCCGACCGGGGTCGCGGTGACGGGGGCGACGGTGTACACCGGCCAGCCGGTGCGCCGATCGACCGACACCCGGACATCGGAGCGCAGCCGCGGCGGGGCGAAGGATCGCGGACGGATCTCCCGCTCCGCGATCCGCTGCTCCGCACCGGCGCTCGTGACGAAGGCGCGGTTCGCGCGCATGACTTTCAGCAGTGCGGGCACGGCCCAATTCGGCAGGATCACGCATCTCCCCCGTTCTCGCCGCTCCCCGCGGCGTCCCTTTCACTGTAGGCGCTGCGGTGATGCATCGGGTGGGAAGTGCGGGATCGGAGCCCGCCGCGCGGCTCTCGCAGTTCACGCGGTCGGATCCGGGCAGGTTCGGCCGCGTGACGCGCAGCATCCGCGTGACGGGCCCGACTCGGCGCTCATCCCGCTCGCAATCGAGATCGCTTCCTGCTACATTTAACTAGCTTATCTAGCTAAATCTCGGCACCGCGAAGGGGATGCAGATGAACGAGCGCACCAGAGGCGATCGCAGGAACACAGGTTCCACGGCACCCGCGGATTCGGCACCCCGCGATCCCGCGTCCGACGATCCCGCCTCCCACCCCGCGCACGCCGCACAGGCCCCGCGCACCGCGCCCGCACCGTCGGGCAGGACGGGGCCGCGGTGGCTCCGGATTCTCCTCCCCGCCGTGCTCATCATCGTGTGGGTGACCATCGCCGGCATGGGCGGTCCGCTCTTCGGCAAGATCGACGAGGTGTCGTCGAACGACCAGACCTCGTACCTGCCGGAGTCCGCCGACGCCACCGCGGTGCAGGGCGCCCTCGGCGACTTCCTGGGCGACGATCAGATCCCCGCGATCGTCGTGTTCTCCTCCGACACGACGCTCGACGACCAGCAGCTGGAGTCGATCACCGCGGCGGTCGAGGACGCCTCCTCGATCCCCGGGATCGAGAGCGACGTCTCGCCCGTCATCCCCTCCGAGGACGGGCTGGCGGCGCAGGTGTTCGTGCCGATCGACGCGGAGGCCGAGGTGGCCGACGCGGTGCGCGAGCTGGGCGACGAACTGCGCGACACCGCTCCGAGCGGCGTCGCCGTGCACGTCACGGGGCCCGCGGGATTCACCGCCGACCTCGTCGCCGGTTTCGCCGGCATCGACGGCATCCTGCTGCTCGTCGCCCTGCTGGCGGTCTTCGTGATCCTGATCTTCGTCTACCGCTCGCTGCTGCTCCCGGTGGTGGTGCTCGCGACGAGCCTCTTCGCGCTGTGCGTCGCACTCTTCACGGTCTGGCACCTCGCCGACGCCGGGGTGCTGCTCCTCAGCGGGCAGACTCAGGGCATCCTCTTCATCCTGGTGATCGGCGCGGCCACCGACTACTCCCTGCTGCTCGTCGCCCGGTTCCGCGAGGAGCTGCGCGTGACGCACGACAAGGGCGCCGCCGTGCTCGCCGCGATCAAGGGGTCGTTCGAACCCATCCTCGCGTCGGGCGGCACCGTCATCGCGGGCCTCCTCTGCCTGCTCCTCAGCGACCTGAAGTCGAACAGCACGCTCGGCCCGGTCGCCTCGATCGGCATCGTCTTCTCGATGCTGGCGGCACTGACCCTGCTGCCCGCGCTGCTCTTCGCGTTCGGTCGCGCCGCCTACTGGCCGCGCCGGCCGCACTACGAGCCCGAGCTCGTGGCGGAGGAGAACGGCATGCCCTCGAAGGGGCTGTGGCACTGGCTGGCCGGGGTGATCCGGAAGCGCCACCGCCCGATCTGGATCATCACCACGATCGTGCTCGCGATCGGGGCCGTCGGCGTGACGCAGCTGAACGCGCAGGGCGTACCGCAGTCGGACCTCGTGATCGGGCAGTCCGAGGCGCGCGACGGCCAGGCCGTGCTGGGCGAGCACTTCCCCGGAGGCTCCGGCAGCCCGGCCTACGTGCTCGCCGACGAGGACTCGCTGCAGGAGACCGCGGACACGCTGCTCGACCACGCGGGCATCGACAGTGTCTCGGTCACGAGCGAGGATTCGCCGAGCGGCAGCGCGCCGGTCACCGCGGACGGCGTGCAGCCCCTCGGGCCTCCCGGCACGCCGGCGCCCGAGCCGACCGTCCGCGACGGCAAGGTGCTGCTGCAGGCCACCCTGTCGGACGCCGCGGACTCCGATGCCGCCGCCGAGACTGTGACGAGCCTGCGCTCCGAGCTCTCCGGCACCGGCGCCATCGTGGGCGGCGTGACGGCGACGTCGGTGGACACGAACCAGGCCTCGATCCACGATCGCAACCTGATCATCCCGCTGATCCTCGTCGTGATCCTGCTCATCCTGATGCTGCTGCTGCGCTCGATCGTCGCCCCGGTGCTGCTGATCCTCACCACGGTGCTGTCCTTCGGCACCGCGCTCGGGGTCGCCGCCCTCGTCTTCAACGGGATCTTCCAGTTCCCGGGTGCGGATCCGGCGGTGCCGCTCTACAGCTTCGTGTTCCTGGTCGCGCTCGGGATCGACTACAACATCTTCCTCATGACCCGTGTGCGCGAGGAGTCGAAGCTCCACGGCACCCGCGAGGGGATCCTGCGCGGCCTCACGATCACCGGCGGCGTCATCACCTCGGCCGGCCTCGTGCTCGCGGCGACCTTCGCGGCGCTGTCGATCATCCCGATCCTGTTCCTCGTGCAGATCGCGTTCATCGTCGCGTTCGGTGTGCTGCTCGACACCTTCATCGTGCGCTCGCTCCTGGTCCCCGCGCTCACGACCGACATCGGCCGTGCGATCTGGTGGCCCTCGAAGCTGGGTCGGAAGGACGCGGAACCGGCCGCGCTGTCGGGCGGGCACCGCGCGCCCGCGCACGCCGACGCGAGCGGCGCTGCGAGCGGAGCAACACACACCGACGCGTGAGAGACTCGAGGCACCGAGAGAAGCGGAGCACAGCATGACCGCAGCACACGTCGTGGTCGCCGGGGCCTCGGGCCTCATCGGCGGCGCGCTGACCTGGTCGCTCCGCGCGGACGGGGTGCGGGTCACCCGGCTCGTGCGGCGGCCCGCGCAGGCCCCGGACGAGGTGGAGTGGCTCACCGACGACGCGCCGCTGGACCCGGACGTGCTCGCCGGGGCCGATGCCGTGGTCGCGCTCAACGGCGCGAGCATCGGCCGACTGCCCTGGACCCCGGGGTACCGGGGCACCCTGCGCTCGTCTCGGCTCGCGCCCACACGCACGCTCGCCGCCGCACTCCGCGAACTCTGCACCGACGCCCCGGCGTTCCTGTCGGCCTCGGCGACGGGCTTCTACGGCGATCGCCCCGGCGAGCGCCTCACCGAGGCGAGCACCCCCGGCGACACCTTCCTCGCGGAGCTCTGCGTCGAGTGGGAGCGCGCCGCGCGCGAGGCGGGCCCCGGCACTCGCGTTGTGCTGCTCCGCACGGCACCGCTCCTGCACCGGCAGGGGGTCCTGAAGCCCCTCGTCGCCCTCACGCAACTGGGGGTGAGCGGCCCGCTCGGGCGGGGCACGCAGGTGTGGCCCTGGATCTCGCTCGACGACGAGGTCCGCGCGATCCGGCACCTCATCGACCACCCGGTCTCGGGGCCGGTCAACCTGGCCGGTCCGACCCGGGCCACCGCCTCGGAGATCGGCCGCGCTCTCGCGTCGCAGATGCACCGCCCCTTCCTCCTCCCCGCGCCGGCCTGGGCACTCCGCCTCGGCCTCGGCCGCGACGCCGCCGACTCGCTGCTGCTCCCCGACGCCGATGCCGCGCCGACCGCGCTCGAGGCCTCGGGCTTCACCTTCCAGCACCCCACGGCCGGTTCGGCGATCGCCGCGGCACTCGCCGAACCGCGGTAACGCGCGCGGCGCGCACCCGTCGCGCGCCGATCCGCGCCCGTGAGTAGGATGATCAACGTTCGACATCGGAACTCACAGGGGAGACCACCGCTATGTCCAAGAAAACGCTGGCCAATGCCACCGACACGGGACACATCCACGTCGGCAAGGGACTGAACTCCGGCACGCTCGGCGTGGTGGGTTCGACGGTCATCGGTCTCGCCTCCACGGCGCCGCTGTACTCGCTCGCCGCCACCCTCGGCTACGTGATCGTCGCGGTCGGCGCCCAGGCCCCGCTCGTGTTCGTCGTCGCCTGCATCCCGATGGTCTTCGCGGCGTTCGCCTATCAGGAGCTCAACCGCGAGATGCCCGACTGCGGCACCACCTTCGTGTGGGGCGCGAAGGCCTTCGGTCCGGTGGTCGGCTGGATCGGCGGCTGGGCGGTCGCCGTCTCCGCGATCATGGTGCTCGCGAACGTGGGCGAGGTGACCGGCAAGTACTTCTGGTTGCTGCTCGGCAACGAGGAGTTCGCGTCGAACCGGGTCGTCGTCGTGGCCACCTCGGTGGTCTTCATGGCGATCATGACCTTCGTCAGCACGGTCGGCGTCCAGATCGGCGAGCGCATGCAGATGATCCTGATGACGATCCAGATCGTCGCGATGGTGCTGTTCGGCGTGCTCGCCCTGTGGCACGCCCTCGACGGCAGCAACGCGGGATCGATCGCCTTCGACTGGCAGTGGTTCAACCCCGCCGAGCTCGGCTCGTGGTCGGGCTTCATCGAGGCCGTGCTGCTCGCGCTCTTCATCTACTGGGGCTGGGACACCTGCCTGGCGCTGAACGAGGAGACGAAGAACCCGCGCACCACCCCGGGCCGCGCCGCGATCTCGACCATCGTCGTGCTCATCGTGCTCTACGTGGGCATCTCGGTCGCCGTGATGATGTTCGCCGGGTTCGGCGACACCGGCACGGGCCTCACCAACGAGGCGAACCTCGACGACGTCTTCTCGGTGCTCGGCGGCGTGCTCTTCGGACCGTGGGGCTGGTTCCTGCTCCTCGGCGTCATGCTCTCGGCGGCGTCGTCGACGCAGACGACGATCCTGCCCACCGCACGCGGCACGCTGTCGATGGCCGTGTACCGGGCGCTGCCCGCCAAGTTCGCCGAGCTGCACCCCAAGTTCAAGACCCCCTGGTTCTCGACCACGGTCATGGGCGCCGCCGCCATCGTCTACTACGTCGCGATGTCCATCCTGTCGGAGGACATGCTCGCCGACTCCCTCACCTCGATGGGCCTCGCCGTCGCGCTCTACTACGCGATCACCTCCTTCGCCTGCGTCTGGTACTTCCGCGACACCCTGCGCGACAGTGCGCGGAACCTCTGGATGCGAGGGATCCTCCCGGCACTCGGCGGCCTGATGCTCACGTACGCCTTCGTGCAGTCCGCGATCGACATGATCAGCGTGGACTACAGCTACACCGTGCTCTTCGGCATCGGCGGCGCGTTTGTGATCGGCGTCGGCGCGCTGCTCTTCGGCTTCGTGCTGATGGGGATCTGGTGGTTGCGCCCGAACTCGAAGGTCTACTTCCGCGGCGAGAGCCTGAACCGCGACACCCCGGTGCTCGTCCCCGACGAGTGAGGCGGCGCTGATCGGGCACTGAGTCGGCGCACCCGGCCCCGCCCGCGCAACCGAATCGTCACGGCCCCGTTACACCGCGAGACCCGGGTGTAACGGGGCCGATACGTCGGTGGGGTGGAATGGGCCCATGGCCACCCCCACTCCCCCGCCGCACCGGCCGGTCCGGTGGAAGCAGGCGTTCGCGATCTGGATCGGCATGTTCCCCGTGAACGTGACGACCACCTGGGTGATCACCATGCTGCCGTGGTGGGGCGACGTCGCACTGCCCGCCCGCTCGGCCATCGTCGTGTCGATCCTCGCGCCGCTCATGACCTTCATCATGATGCCGACGGTGACGCGGGTGCTGCGTCCGTGGTTGCAGTACCGGCGGGACCACGCCCGGCAGGAGCGGAGCCTGCACGCCGCACTCGACGCACGAGCTGCGGCGCTGCACGGGAATGGCGGGGGCCGCGGCGCGCTATCCTGAGGTCGTGCAGCGGAACGGAGCGCCGCACCGATGCGCGCACCCGGTCGCTCCGCGGCACCCTCGAGGCCCCCAGGAGGATCCCGTGACCCACGTCGACACCGTTGTCATCGGAGCGGGAGTCTCCGGCCTCACCGCCGCCCGGCTCCTCGCGCAGGCCGGCCAGCGCGTGATGGTGCTCGAGGCGCGGGATCGCGTCGGCGGTCGCACCTGGACCGACCGGAGCTCGGGCAGCGCCACCGACCGGGGCGCTTCCTGGATCCACGGCATCACCGACAGCCCGCTCGACGAGATCACCACCGCCCTCGGCATGCGCAAGATCGAGTTCACCGTGGGCGGGTACCAGCCCGACAGTCGCCCGATCGCGTACTACGGACCCGACGGCGAACGGCTGAGCGACGCGGCGGCCGCCGCGTTCGCGGCCGACATCCACACCGTGGACGCGCGCCTCGCAGAGGTGATCGCGGCCTCCGCGCCCGGCAGCTCCTACGGCGACGTCGCGGAGACGGCGCTGGCCGACCAGCGCTGGGACGCCGAGCGCACCGAGCGGGTGCGCGAGTACCTCCGGCACCGCTCGGAGGAGCAGTACGGGGTGTGGATCGACGAGCTCGACGCCCACGGACTCGACGACGATTCGATCGAGGGTGACGAGGTGGTTTTCCCCGACGGTTACGACGTGCTCGCGACCCGCCTCGCCGAGGGGCTCGACGTGCGCCTGGAGCACGTCGTCTCGCGGGTCGAGTGGTCGGGCGACGGTGCGCAGTCCGGGGTGCGGGTCGCGCATTCCGTCGGGGAACTCACCGCGGACCGCGCCGTTGTGACCGTGCCCGTCGGCGTCCTGCAGTCGCCCGAATTCCGCATCGATCCGACGCTGCCGGAGCCCGTCGCGGGTGCGCTCGGTCGCCTCGCGATGAACCGCTTCGAGAAGGTGTTCCTCGAGTTCCCTGAGAGGTTCTGGGACGAGAACGTGTACGCGATCCGGCGGCAGGGCCCGGCGGCTCTGCGCTGGCACTCCTGGTACGACCTCTCTGCGCTGCACGGCACGCCCACCCTGCTCACCTTCGCGGCGGGGCCGACCGCGCTCGAGACCCGTGACTGGAGCGACGCGGAGGTCGCCGCGTCGGTGCTCGCGTCACTCCGGGAGCTCTACGGCGAGCGCGTGCCCGAGCCGGTCGCGATCCACCGCACCGACTGGCAGGACGACCCGTTCGCCCGCGGCTCCTACGCGTACATGACGGTCGGCTCGGTCCCCGAGGACCACGACGTGCTGGCAACCCCGGTCGGCGGCGTGCTGCACCTCGCGGGCGAGGCGACCTGGACCGACGATCCGGCCACCGTGACGGCGGCGCTCATGTCGGGCCACCGCGCGGCCGAGCACGTGCTCGGCACGGAGGTCTCGCTCAGCGCGCTTCCGGATCGATTGCCGCGCTGACCGCCGCGAGCACCCGCACGGCGGCGTCGAGCTCCTCGTCGGAGAACTCCTCGAAGGCCCCGCGCATGGCCGTGAGCTGCGGGCCGAAGAGCCGGAAGAACGCACCGCGGGCGACATCGGTGAGTTCGATCACCCGGGCCCGCCGGTCCGTGGGGTGCGGGGCCCGGCGCACGTGACCCGAGTCGGCGAGGCGATCGACGAGCTTCGTCGTCGAGGCGGTCGAGATGCGCAGGTGGCTCGCGATCTCGCGCGGGCTGACCGGGCGGCCCTGCTCCTCGCGGATGATGATGAGGCGAAGTGCAGCGAGATCGGACGTGTTCATCCGCATGCCGTGCTTCATGCCGCCGCTCATGCGGTCGTGAGCGTCGCCGAAGCTGCGGATCTCGCGCAGCAGGCGCATGACAAGTGACGCGCGATCGGTGGCAGGCACGTCCGGGGCCGAGGATACAGCAGACTCCACGTCCTGCTCCCTTCTCGGCGATCCCGTGGGCGACCGGAGGCGGTCGCCACCCTCCATTATCCCGCGAATCGCCGGGGGCCGCCTGCGTCTCCCCGAATCCCGCCGTGGCCGCACCGGCGTGGCGTCACGGCATCGGCCGCCCGTGCCGCCTCGGACGTTTTATGATGGCTGCAGCGAGCCGCTTCGAGGTGCTCGAGCGACGGACCCCGGGGGGCGGCCATGCGCACTGACGATCAGCGAACACAGCGACCGATGCTCCGGATCGCGGTGCTCGCCGTGGTCGCGATCCTCCTCGTCACCGTGGGGGCCGTGGTGGGGTTCCGCCTGCTCGGCGACGCCAATGAGCAACCGGGGCTCGCCGCCTTCTACGAGCAGCCGGAGAACGCGGCCGAGGGGGATCCCGGATCGATCATCAAGAGCGAACGACTCGAGGGCGTTCCGGTCGACACCGAGGCGTGGCGGATCATGTATCGCACCACGGATCTGAACGGCGACCCCGCGGTCGCCACCGGCGTCGTGATCACCCCACTGGGTGCGCCACCGGCCGACGGTCGCACGGTGCTCGCGTGGGGGCACCCCACCACCGGCTCGGCGGTCGACTGCGCACCGTCACGCGGCTTCGATCCGTTCATCGGCATCGAGGGCATGCGTCCGATGCTGGATCGCGGCTACACCGTCGTCGCGACCGACTACGTCGGCATGGGCACCGCGGGCACCGACTCCTACCTCGTCGGGATCACCGCGGGCAACAGCGTGCTCGACTCCGTGCGGGCGGCGCAGGCGATCCCCGAGGCGGCGGCGGGCAGCGACGTGGTGCTCTGGGGCCACTCGCAGGGCGGGCAGGCCGCGCTCTTCGCGGCCGAGCGGGCGTCGGAGTACGCCCCCGAGTTGACCGTGCGGGCGGTCGCTGTCGCGGCCCCGGCGGCCGACCTCTCGGCGCTCATGGAGACCCACCTCGACGACGTCTCGGGCGTCACGATCGGCTCGTACGCCTTCCAGTCGTTCGCGGGCGTCTACGCCGACCAGGGTGCCGAGCTGTCGACGATCCTCACCCCCGAGGCGCAGCAGATCCTGCCCGAGATGAACAAGCTCTGCCTGCTCACCCACATCGATCAGCTGCACACGATCGCGACGCCCGTGATCGGGAAGTTCGTCTCGCAGGATCCCACGAAGGTCGAGCCCTGGGCGCGCCTGCTGCAGGAGAACTCGGCGGGCAGCGTGGCGTTCGACGCTCCGCTGCTCATCGCCCAGGGGCTCGACGACCAGCTGGTCCGACCGGCGGACACGGAGCGTCTCGTCGAGCGAACCGAGCAGCTCGGCATGGACGTGACGTACCACACCGTCGAGATCGCGGATCACAGCACGATCGCGTACCTCGCGATCCCCGCGGTGAACACCTGGCTGGACGAGCTCGGGCTCTAGCTCATCGCCTGCGTCACGAGCTCGATGATCCGCGCCTCGGCCGTGGGGGTGATCTCCGTGAGCGCGTACGAGGTCGGCCAGAGACCGCTCGCGTCGTCGAGGGCGGCGTTCGACGAGAAGCCGAGTGTGGAGTACCGCTCCTTGTCGCCGATCCCGCTGCGGAAGAAGCACACGACCTTGCCGTCGCGCGCGTAGGCGGGCTGTCCGTACCAGACCTTCGGCCGGAGATCGGGCGCGTGCGTGGTCACGAGCGCGTGGACCCGCTCGGCCAGCTCACGGTCTCCGTCCGCCATCGCGGCGATCTTCTCGAGCGCGTCGAGCTCCTCGGCGGCCTGTTTTTTGGCGCTGCCCTTGGCCCGCGAGCTCTCGGCGCGCAGCTCCGCCGCGCGGTCGCGCATCGCCTGCCGCTCCTCCTCCGAGAACCCTCCGCCGGTCGTGTCGGTCGTTGCTGCGCTCATCATGCTCCTTCGGATATCGATCGGGTGGGATCGGGCGGGCCGCACGGTGCCGTGCTGAGCCATACGCTACCGGCGGGCACCCGGGGGCACTTCTCGAAACCTGATCGATGCGGGTGCGCTTCCCATATCGGGATCTTCCGACGATCTCCACCCCCTGCAGCGGCCGGCCGGTCCCTGTTACCGTCGAACCAACACCGCGAGCCGGCGTGACCGCACGCCCCGTCAGCATCCCGACGGCTCCGCGGACGCCGAAGGAGGGACCGTGCACATCCATCGCCCGGACGAGACCGTCGAGATCGACCACACCCCCGTCGCCCCGCTGTCTGTCGGCCGGCAGGTCGCGGTCGCCGCGCTCTGCCTCGTGCTCGTCGCGGCGATCGCGGTGGGCGGATCACTGGCCTCGGCCTCGAACACCGAGGGCTGGTACCTCGAAGTCGAGAAGGTGCCGTGGAACCCGCCGAACGAGGTCTTCGGGCCCGCCTGGACCGTGCTCTACGTGCTGATCGCCCTCGTCGGGTTCCTGATCTGGCGCGCCGGGTACGTCGGCGGCGGCCGTCCGAACGCGGCACGACGCACCCTTCGTATCTACGCGTTCCAGCTCGTGCTCAACGCCGCGTGGACGCCGATCTTCTTCGCGGGCTACCCGGTCTTCGGGCAGCCCGCCTGGTGGGTGGCCATGGGCGTGATCCTCGCGCTCGTCGCCACCGTGATCTGGCTGATGGCCTCCGCCGCGAAGTGGTCGCGCGTCGCGACTCTGCTGCTGATCCCCTACCTGCTGTGGCTGCTCTTCGCGTCGAGCCTGAACGCCGGGATCATCGTGCTGAACTCGACGGTGTAGGCGCGCGGCGCGGGATCAGCCACACCTCCGAATCAGCCCTGGCGACTGCCACGTGACGCGAGCAGCGCCGTGCCGATCCCGAGCACGGCGAGCACTCCGATCCCGATCGACATCGCCTGCGCGGACCCCAGCGCGGATGGGCCTCCCGCAGCGACGAGGATGCCGACGATCGCCGAGGACACGCTGTTCGCGATGAGCTGCGTCGTGCTGACGCCGGCGGCAGCCTGCCGGCCCTCCGCGGGGTCGAGGGAGCTCCGCATGGCCGCCACGCTCAGGTGCGGGAAGGCCATGCCGATGCCGGCGCCCGCGGCGAAGAGCGCTGCAGCCCAGGCCGCGACCCGGACGAGTGCGGCGCCCTCGGTGACGAGCGCCGCATACGCGAAGAGTCCGAGTGCCAGGAACGCCGGTCCCGCGAGCATCACGAGGCGTCGACCCGGCGGACGCTCGATGGTGACGCTCACGAGTTGCGCCGCGGTCCACCCGACGGAGAGTGACGCGCCCAGGAATCCAGCCGCGAGCGGCGGCAAGCCCGCGAGCTCCTGCCCGAAGAGCGGCACGAACGCCTCCGCCATCGCCCCGGCACTCAGCAGCCCGAGCGTGAGATAGATCCACTTCAGCGGGTTGCCGCGACGGTACGTGGCGCGCGGCAGTACCGTGGCCCGCGCCACGCGCTCCCGCAGCACGAACCCCAGCAGCAGTCCGACGGCCGCGGCCAAGCCCACCACCGTGGGGATCCCACGCGGCACGACGCTCGTGACGCTGAAGGCCGCGGCGGCCGCGCTCAGCAGCACGAGGGAGAGCACCGGGATCGGCGGCAGGTGTCCCGCCTCCGCGGTGCTCCCGGGGACCGCGCGCCGCGACACCCAGGCGAGCAGCAGCGCGACGACCGCGAGCAGGGCGAAGGCCCCGCGCCAGATCCCCCACTGCGCGAACAGTCCGCCGAGGGTGGGGCCGACGAGGTTGCCCACACCCCACATCGCCGAGACGAGGCCCGCCGCGCGCGTCCACAGCCGCTCGGGAAGCGCGCTCCGGATCACGGCGTAACCGAGCCCCGCCAGCAGCCCGCCGCCGAGCCCCTGGATCGCACGCCCGACCAGCAGCACCTCCATGCTCGGCGCCACCGTGTTGCCGAGGGTCCCGAGGGCGAACAGGAGGAACGCACCCGTGTACGCCCGTGCCGCGCCGAATCTCGCGAGCACACGCGTCACCAGCATCGAGGAGACGACCGATGCCGTGAGGAACGCCGTCGCGACCCACGCGAAGTACTGCGCGCCGCCGATCTCGGTGATCGCCGAGGGCAGGAGGGCCGCCGTCACATAGACGTTGGTCGCGTACATCGCCACGCCGCCGGCCAGCACCAGTGCGGCGGGAAGGTGGTCGGGGCTGAGCAGCTCGCCCCAGCTCCCGGGTGTCGGGGGCATCGGGGTGCGACGCCCCCGCCGGCGCGAGGCGGGTTGCGGATCGAGCGCGGACTGCTCTCGCGGGAGCGGGATCTCGGCGGTGTGCGGGGTCATGCCTCCACGCTAAAACCTCAAGTAAACTTGAGGTCAAGTTCCCGTCCCACGACCGAAGGCGAGCTCGCATGCCCGGCCCGGCCCCCACCGACCTCCTCACCGCGGGTGAGGTCGCCCGCCGCACCGGCGTCGCGATCTCGGCGCTGCACTTCTACGAGCGCGAGGGACTGATCTCGGCCAGTCGCACCGCCGGCAATCAGCGCCGCTACGCGCGCCACGTGCTCCGCCGCGTCTCCATCATCCAGGTCGCCAAGCGCATGGGGATCCCCCTCACCGAGGTCGCCGACGAGTTCGCCCGATTGCCCGCCGACCGCATGCCGAGCACCCGGGACTGGGAGCGGATCAGCCGCCACTGGCGCGGCCGACTCGAAGCACGTCGGCGGGAGCTGGAGCGCATGGAGCGGGAACTCACCGGGTGCATCGGCTGCGGCTGCCTCTCGCTCAGCACCTGCCGGGTCTTCAACCCCGGCGACGCCCTCGCGGCCGACGGCCCGGGGCCGCGGCGCCTGCCGGAGATCTCAGCCGACTGACGGGGTGCGCGCTCGCGCCTGCCGTCGGCGGTCCACCTACCCTCGGCGGCCGCCGAACAGCGCGTGCAGCAGCGGCAGCCCCGAGCCCACGAGCAGCACGGTGCCGAGCACCGGGTCGTCCGGGCGAACGATGGCGCCCGCCACGAGCAGCCCGCCGAACAGCACCGCCGAGATGAGCCGCCGCGCGGTGCGTTCGAGGCGCGCCACCCGCCGCTCGAGCCGGGGCGAGGAGACGGCCACCGACCCGTCCTCCAGCCGCGACACCATCGCGTCGAGGCGCTTCGGCAGCCGGAGCGCCACCCCGGCGATCTCGAGAGCCTCCGTCGCGAAGTCCCGCACCACGTTGCCGCGCTCGTCCGCGATGAGCTGGGCGGCGTAGGGTTCCACCGAGTCCCACAGGTTGAACTCGGGATCCAGCGCGCTGCAGACCCCGGAGGTCAGCGACATCGCGCGGATCACGAGCAGGAAGTTCTCGGGCAGTTGGAAGGGGAGCGAGCGGATCACATCCCCGAACTGCACCGCGAACTCCTGGAACTCGCGGGGGTCGACATCGCGCAGCTCCGCGAAGCCCATGCCGCCGAAGCGGGCGAAGAGCTGGGTCATGGCACGCTCGAGCTCGGTCGTCTCGGCGGACGGGAGCAGCACCCCCACGTCCTGGATCGCGTCGACGAGTCCCCGGCCGTCGCGCGAGGCCGCGGCGATGAGCAGCTTGCGCAGGCCCGAGCGGGTCGACGCCGGCACCTCCCCCATCATGCCGAAGTCGATGAAGGTGAGCCTCCAGGGAGGCGGCTCCTCGGTGGCGGTCTCAGCGGGCACCGACGGCAGTGCCCCGGTCGGCGTCACGAAGATATTGCCGGGGTGGGGATCCGCGTGGAAGAACCCGTGGGTGAAGAGCTGATCGAACATGACCGCCGCGAAGACCGGGGCCACGCGCGCGGGATCGATGCCGGCCGCTCGGAGCGCCGGGCCGTCCGTGATCTTGATCGCGGTCACGTCCTCCAGTGTGAGCACGCGTCGGGTCGTGCGCTCCCAGACGACCGCCGGCACGGCGACCCGCGGATCCCCCGCGAAGTCGGCGCTGAACCGCTCCGAGTTCGCGGCCTCGTGCAGGTAGTCGATCTCCTCGAGGCTCGTCTGCGCGAACTCCTCGACGAGCGCGGGCATGTCGACGCGCCGGGAGACGATCCGGACGCGGCTCAGCCACCCGCCCACCCGCCGCAGCGCGGCGAGATCGATCTCCACGACGGTGTCGATATTGGGTCGCTGCACCTTGAGCACCACCGCGTCGAGGCCCGTCTCCTCCGCATCACGCGGTGCGAGGTGCGCGCGGTGCGCCTGTCCGAGCGACGCGGCGGCGATGGGTTCGGGATCCACCCACGCGAAGGCGCGCTCGAGCGGCATGCCGAGCTCGGACTCAGCGCGGGCCCGGATCGCGTCAAACGGCTCGGCCGGCACCTCATCCTGGAGTCCCTCGAGCTCCTTCGTGATCTCGGGCGGCAGCACGTCGAGTCGCGACGACATGAACTGACCGACCTTGATCATCAGCCCGCCGAGGTCGACCGCGAGCACGTGGAAGCGCCGCGCGAAGCGCTGCATACGCCGGGCGCGGGTGCGCTCCGCGACCGCGGCGAGGCCGAGGCGCGGCAGGAGCAGCTCGAACCACCAGGTGACGGCGAGGTTCCAGCTCGCGAACCGGAGGATTCGACGGTAGCGCGCCCGGGACTCACGGCTTCCAGCGTTTTCGCTCGGCGCCGGTCGGTTCGGCTCAGGATCGACGGGCGGCACTCGCGTCAGTCCTGCGCGAGGATCGCGTGGAGCCGCTTGCGCGCCTCGTCGATCACCGTGATGGCCTGCTGCACCTGCTCCGGCGAGCCCGAGCGGTGCACTTGGGCGGCGGCCTGCGCGAACTCGACGCCGGCCTTCGGGAGCGCTCCGAACCCGAGATCCTCACCGTCGCCGCCGGTCGCACGCGCGCCGGACCCGGCGGCCGTCGCACCCCACGGCAGATCGGCGGAGTCCTCGGCGGCGACTTCGCGCCCCGCCTCGGTGAGCACGTAGGTCTTGCGGCCGTGCTCCTCCTCGGCCTCGATGAGGCCCTCGTCCGCGAGGAGCTGGAGGGTCGGGTACACCGATCCCGCGCTCGGCTTCCAGCTGCCGCCGCTGCGCTCCTCGATCTCCCGGATGATCTGGTAGCCGTGCATCGGGCGCTCCGCGAGGAGTGCGAGCACGGCGATGCGGACGTCGCCGCGGCCGACGCGCGAGCCCGCGCGCTTCTCGAACTTCGAGCGCAGGTGGTCGAGCGCCTGCCAGACGGTGTCGGTGTGGGCGCCGGATCCGAAGCCGCCGGCGGGGAATGCACTGCTCATGATGTCCTCCTCGAACCCCTCAACGATAGTTAACGATATATCGTTGAGTGCGCGAGCGATAGGGATCCAGCTGTGAGTGAGCCGGGACTTCCGCGAGGCCGTCGCCGTGCGTCGCCCTAGCCCTCCTGGCCCTGATCCCGCAGCCGCACGAGCCGCTCGTGACCGGTCTCCTCCAACTCGGCGACGTCGGAGCGGGACTTCAGGAAGTCGGAGAAGGACCGGAAGCCGAGCGCCTTCTCGCTGAAGGACGGGTCCATGCGCCGCATCTGCTGCTTCACGGCCGAGCTGTGGAGCCACCCCGAGTCGTCCTTCTCCTGCCCGAGCCAGAGCGCCCGGATCAGCAGCCCCGTCACGGCGATCTCGGGATCGTCGTGCGTCTCCTCGTCGTCGCCGACGTGCGCGTCGTCCGGGCCCTCGAGATCGAAGGGCGCGAGGTCGCCGGTCCCCCGGAAGTCCGCGAGGTCGGTGAGATCCGCGAGGCCCGACGGTGCGAGATCCTCGACCGGCTTCAGCGTCACCTTCTCGCGCGATGCCGCCTTCTCGCGCTTCTGCTGCTTCGCGGGCTGCTCGCGCTTCGGCAGCTCCACGCCGGGGAGCGAGTCGTAGGAGGCGAACTCGTCGCACGCCGCGGTCAGCGCCTTGGCGGTGGATCCGGCCACGCCGATCCCGACCACGTACCGCCCGAGGCGCTTGCAGCGCTGCGCCAGCGGCACGTAGTCGGAGTCCCCCGCGACGATGACGACATGGGTCAGATCGGAGAGCCGGAACATGTCCTCGACCGTGTCGACCGCGAGGCGGATGTCGGCCCCGTTCTTGGCGTAGGCCGCCGCGGGGAAGAGCTGCACGAGATCGACCGCGCGGGCGACGAGCTGCGAGCGGTAGTCGGCGTTGACCGGAGCGGACCAGTCGGCGTACGCGCGCGTGAGCACGAGGGTGCCGAAGGAGGAGGCGTAGTCGATGATCGCGCCGACGTCGACGCGCGCGGCGGCGAGCCGGGCGGCGGTCTCGGGGTGCGTCGGGTCCTCGGCGATGCGCTGCCGGTCGCGCGCGTAGGAGTTTCGACCGTGCACCCGGTCATACCAGGAGAGCACGATGTTGTCGAAGTCGAGATAGACGGCGACGCGGCCGTTCTGAGTGTCAGTCACCCCTCCAGTGTGGCAGGGTTGGCGCCGACTGTCAGTGGGCGAACGCCCAGCGAATGGTGCGGCCGGCGCGTTACTGGATCGGCTGCGTGTGCACCGCCGTGGTGAGGTTCGCGCCGTTGATCTCCAGGTAGAGCTGCTGCTCGGTCACGGAGACCGAGCAGGTGCTGCGGCGCTCGAGCCGCGCGGCGGCGTCCTCGATGAAGCGCGGATCGAAGCTCTGCAGCGTGATCGCGTCGGCGTTGTGGATCGTTTTGCCCCGCCAGAGCCCGAGCACTCGCTCCGGATCGCGGTGGGTGTACACGGTGGTGCGCTCGGCGTGTTTGCTCGCGGAGTGGAGTCGCGCCGCGTCGGGCGCGCCGATCTCGATCCAGGTGGTGATGGCGCCCGTGAGATCCCTCACGAGCACGGCGGGCTCATCGGTCGTGGAGACGCCGCCGCCAAACTCGATCCCCTCTTGGTACTCCAGGCAGTAGGCGAGCAGGCGCGTCACCATGTAGAGGTCGGTCTCGGAGGGGTGCCGGGCGACCCGCAGCGTGAGATCCTCGTAGACTCCCCGATCCACATCTGCCAGTTGTACCGCGAACGTGTGGATCGTCGAGCCAATAGCCATAGTGCTCGATCCTACGCGGTGTGACCCGGGTGCTGCGGCGGTGCGACCTGCTGGGGCGGCTGGTACTGCGGCTGGGGTGCATATTGCGGCTGCGGCGCGTACTGCTGCTGGGCGACCTGCGGTTGCGGAGCGAACTGCTGCTGCTGACCGACCGGCTGCGGATACGCTCCCTCCGGCGCGGCGGGCCGGCCACTCGCCGAGCGGTGGATCAGCGCGGCGACGAGCGCGACGATCCAGCCCCACATGAGCGCCCAGGTGGCGGCGACGAAGCTGAACTGCTGGAACTGCGCCAGGTACAGCTCGGTGTTGTCGGAGGGAATGCGGAGCGTCGCCATCATGACGACCGCCCGCACGATCCCCGCGACCATGGCGGCAACAATCAGCGCACCCCAGGTGCCGAAGAACACCGCCGCGCCGCGCCCCGGGAGCGCCGCCCTCACGACGAGCCGCACGAAGAGCCAGGTCAACCCGACCAGCAGCACGAGCACGAGGAGCATGCCGAGGACCGCGAGGGGCGGGACCCCGGGGCGGAGCGCCCAGCCGAGCGGATCCTGCACCACGAGCGATCGCGGGAGCGCCGAGACTCCCCAGAGCACGGCGAGATGCGAGGCGAAGCTGCAGAGCAGCGCGCCGATCCCGACGAGGATCGCGACGACCAGGGACACGAGAGTGGCTCGGTTCCGATTCATGCGGTCAGGCTAGCACGCGGCCTGCGGGCTCCGCCCCGCCTCCGGATCAGGCCGCGGCGCGCTCCTCAGCAGCGCCGCCGCCGCGCACCTCGATGAGCGCCTCGGACCAGGCCTCGACCTGATCGAAGAGCGCGGTGACCGACGGGCCGTGGTACTCGGCCGGCTGGAAGCTGCTCATGTTCTCGAAGTCGGTCATGAGGTTGAACGTCGCCGCGGCGCTCACGGTCGCGACCTGCAGCTGCGACAGCACGAGCCGCAGGTGCTCGATCGCCCGCACGCCCCCGTAGACGCCGTATCCGACGAAGCCGGCGGCCTTGTTATGCCACTCGGAACCGAGGAAGTCGATCGCGTCCTTCAGAGCACCGGAGGTGGAGTGGTTGTACTCGGGCGTCACGAAGATGAAGCCGTCGAAGCGCGCGACCGTCTCGGCCCAGCGCTGGGTGTGCGCGTGCTCGTACTGGCCCATGGCCGACGGCAGGGCCTCGTCGAGGTGCGGCAGGCCGAAGTCGGCGAGGTCGATGAGCTCGTACTCCGCGGAGTCGCGCTGCTGCGCGCGCTCGGCGATCCACTGGGCGACGGCGGCGCCGTTGCGTCCGGGACGGGTGCTGCCGATGATGATGCCGATACGTGCCATGTCCAGTGCGTGCCTTTCGTGATGCGAATGCGGGAGGATGCTCCCTGCACAGCCCAACATGCTTGTAGCTGCAACTATTCCGACGAGTTTCGCGGCGCGCCGATCACAGCCCGAGCTGATCAAGCCGCGATTCGAAGCGCACCTGGACGTCCTCGGGTTCGGCACCGTCACTCTCGGACCAGATCGCGTCGAGTTCCCGCTGCACGGACGCGGGCAGCGCCGCGTACTTCGACTCCCAGTCGACGATCGGGGTCCAGTACCCGACGACCTTGAAGTGGGTCGCGGGCAAGCCGAGCTCCCGACGCACGTACTTGCGCACATCGCGGAGCGCGACGGTCTCCCCCGCGACCCAGATGTAGCCCTCGTCCAGCGGCAGTCGCGCGTCCACAATGGTGCGCACGATCTGGCCGAGCGTGCTCGGGCCGTGGCCGTTGCCGCCGATCACCCACGTCACGTCAACGTCCGCTCCGAACTCGAGCGGAACGCGATCCGCCTCCGTCGCGACCTCAAGCACCACCCGTGTCAGCACCCCGGGCGGCACTGCGGCAGCGATGCGCGCCGCGGCCGGCAACCCGGTGAGATCGGCCACGAGCACTTGCCAGGTCGTGCCCGGCGGTGGATCGTAGAGGCCCGTCGGCGAGTTGAGGCCGAGCACGTGCCCCGGAGCGGCCCGCGCGGCCCAGGGACCAGCGACCCCGGCGTCGTGGAGCACGAAGTCGATGTCGATCTCCCCCGCTGCCGGGCGCGCCTCCCGGATCGTGTACGTGCGCATCGGAGCGTCCGGTGCACCCTCGGGCGTCGCCCACCAGTCACCGTCCGGGACCGGCAACGAGACGTCGGTGGGGTCGTCGCCGTGCGGGAAGAAGACGCGCACGTACTCGTCGCCGATGCCCGTGCTCAGGAAGTCGGCGATGCCGTCACCCCCCAGGGTGACCCGGGTGAGCGTGGCGGTGAGCGGGGTGACGCGGGTGACAGTGCCGCGGTGGATCTTCACGGGGTCTCCGTTTCGGGGTCTGGGCACGGACCGGAGACCCGGTCGGAGTGCGGTTCGGGGGAATGGTCGGAGTGCGGTTCGTGGCGCGGATCTGGATCTGGGTCGGCACCGGGGCTCAGTGCAGGATCCGGCGGGTGCGGCGCGGAGGCCGAGTGCGCGTCCCAGAATTCTCGGTAGGCCCCGGCGCGGGCGCGCAGCCCGTCATGCGTCCCTTGCTGCACGATCTCGCCGCCCTGGAGCACGAAGATCCGGTCGGCGTTCGACACCGACTGGAGCCGATGCGCGATGAGGATCGTGGTCCGGTCGCGACGGAGCACCTCGATCGCCCGTTCGACGGCGTCGCGGTGCTGGAGCCCGACATCGGCGGTCGCCTCGTCGAGGATCACGACGGGGGCGTCCGCGAGCAGCGCACGCGCGATCGCGAGCTGCTGGATTCGGCCCTCGTCGAGCGAGTGCTCGGGACTGGATGCGGCGGTGAGATCGGCGGCGGGATCGGCGGCGTCCCCCGCGAGCGCCCAGTCGGCGCCGACGGCCCGCAGCACCTCTGCGAGATCCCGGTCGCTCGCCCCGGGCGCCGCGAGTCGCAGATTCTCGGCGATCCCCCCGCGGAACTGATGCAGTTCCTGCGAGATGTAATACGGCGCTGTGTCGTGATCGAGACGCACTGTGCCGGTGTCGGGCGGATGGTGCCCGGCGATCACTCGCGCGAGCGTACTCTTGCCCGATCCCGAGCTCCCGACGAAGGCCACTGTGGTGCCGTGATCAACGCGCAGCGAGATGCCGGACAGGCCCCGGCCGGTCGTCGCGTAGCGGAAGGCGACGTCGTCGACCGTGACGCCGACGGGCGCACCGGCCGCGGGCACGTCCGCAGGGGGGCGGGACGGCGCCAGTTCGATGACCCCGACGAGTCGCGCGAGCCCGATCGTGGCCCGCTGGATGTCGTCGAGCCCGAAGATCAGTTGCCCGATGGGGTCGAAGAGCCGATGGAACACGAGTGCGGCCGCGGTCGCCATCCCGACGGAGATCGCCTCGGATGACACCAGGACGAATCCCGTGGCGAGCAGGGCGATCAGTCCGACCGCCTCCCCGCCGTTGATCCAGCGGAACAGGCGATTGCGCACGCGCACGGCGTCGATCTGGATCCGGATCGATGCCGCGGCGCGATCCTCGACCCTGCGCAGCGCGTGGCTCTGCTCGTTCAGTGCGGTCAGGGTGTCGCGACCCGACACCGCCTCCATGACCGCCTGGCTCCGCGATGCCTCGCGAGCGCGCATCTCGCGGAACACGACGCGCGAGCGGCGGAGGAACGCCCGGGTGCCGAGCACGTAGAAGGGCAGGCAGGCCACCCCGGCGAGGGCGAGCCAGGGGTTCAGCGCCGTGAGCGCCCCGAGCGACACGACCACGGCGAACCCGGCGGAGAGCAGGGTCGGCACGACCGAACCACCGGCTTCGGCGACCGCATCGACGTCGCCGGTGACGCGCGAGAGCAGGTCGGCGCTCTCGCCGTCGTCGATCGTGCTCACCGGGAGTCGCATCGCTGCGGAGAAGACGTCCTCGCGCAATCCCGCGAGCACGTCCTGCACCAGCCCCGCGAGCATCCGCGCACCCCAGAGCGCGACGAGCGCGGCGCTGATGGCACCGAGCGCCACCCCGCCGACCCAGGCCGCCATGGTCGGCGTGCCCGCCCCGGTCGACACCGCATCGACGATGCGGCCCAGGCAGAGCGGGAGCACGAGGCCGAGCCCGGATGCTCCGAGGAAGAGCACCGCCACGAGTGCGGTCCGCGCGCGATGCCGGCGCAGCAGGCGCGCCAGGGTTCGCCGCACCTCGGATGCGCTGGCGATGGGCAGGGTGGTGCCGGCGATCGGGTCAGTCATGCCCGGACTCCGCCCTGGCCGCCGCCCCGACCTCCGCCCCGGCCGACCGCAGGTCGACGACGCGGTCGCAGGCCGCGAGCAGCACCGGTGACGACGTGATGACCACCACGGTGCCGTCGTGCTCCGCGAGACCCGCGGCGACACGGGCCTCGGTGATCGCGTCGACGGCCGAGGTCGGCTCGTCGAGCACGAGCACCTCCGCACCCGCGTGCAGTCCTCGCGCGAGCCCGATCCGCTGGCGCTGCCCGCCCGAGAGCCGGCGCCCGGCCTCCCCCACCTCGGCATCCCAGCCGCCGATCTCATCGACCGTGTCGTGGAGGGCCGCGGCACGCACGGCGGTCGTGTCGATGCCGTCGGGGTCCGTCCGATCCTCGGGCCTCCCCGGGTGCCGGTCCCGCTGCGGGCCCCCGATCGCATCGCGGAGCGTGCCGCTCATCATGGTGTGGTGGTGTGGCATCGCGACCACCCGGGCGCGCACGGCACTCGGATCGAGCTCTCGGACGTCGCGGTGCACACCGTCGACCTCGAGCGATACGGCGCCGGGGTCGACGGGGATCCGCAACCCGAGTCGGTCGGACAGGGCGCGGGCGGCGTCGCGGTCGGTGGGCCGGATTCCCACGAGTTCGCCCCGTCGTACGTCGATGCGGTCGCCCGCCCCGACCTGGAACGACAGCACGCCCGAGCGCTCCCGGTCGCTCGCAGGCCCCGGGGTCGGCGCGGTCGGAGCCTCGATCAGATCTCCCGCGTTGATGACCTCGGCGAGCCGCTTCGCCGAGGCCAGCTTGTGGATCCAGTTCGACGGGAACGAGCCCGCGAACGCGAGCGAGCCGCTCACGAACTGGGCGAGCCCGAGCACCGTCACGAGCTCGCCGATGCCGATCTGGCCGTCCGCGGCGAACCAGGCGGAGACCCCCGCGAGCCCGGTGATGGTCACCGCCGCGAGGATCGCGCTCACCGCTTCGTACCCGGCGAGTGTGCGGGCGGCCGCGGTTGCGGCGATGCGCGACCGATCACTCGCGGTCTCGTATCGCCGCACCGCCTCGCGGCGCGCGCCGATTCCGACGAGCACGCGGAACCCGGTCATGAAGTCGGCCGCGACGGCGCCAGCCTCGGTCGCGGCTCGCTGCTCGACGAGGCCTCGCCGTTCGAGCGGCCGCGAGACCGCGCGCATCACCGCCATCATGGCGATGGTCGCTCCGAAGACCACGGCGGTCGCGACGGGCGAGATAACGAGCATCGCCAGCCCCGATCCGAGGATCGCCGCGAGCGTCGCGCACTGCTGCGCCACCGACCAGGCGACCCCCGCAACCCGGTACGTGTCGGAGGTCGCGTAGGTGAGCGCCTCACCCGCCGAGAGCGGCAGCCGGGAGAGCCGCGGTCGCAGCATACGCGACAACGTGAGGTGCCGCAGCGCCTGCTCCCCGTGACCGTAGACCGACACCATGAGCCGCGACGCGGTCTGGTACGAGGTCGTGAGCACGAGGAAGACCCCGAGCAGCAATCCCAGCCACAGCACGAGATCGGCGGGGTCGCGGGGCAGCACGGCGCGGTCGATGGTGAGACCGATCATCACCGGGATCGCGGCCTCGGAGAGGGCGTGCAGGACGAGCAGCAGCGTCGCCGCGGCGAGCGCCGTCCCCCGACGCTCCCCCGCGAGTGCGATGCGGAACAGGGTGCCAGGGGTGACGGTCACGGGGTCCTCCGCCCGAGCGGCAGCACCAGCGGGGTCCCGGAGACGGGATCCGTGATGACCCGGCACGGCAGATCGTAGACGGCCTCGACCAGTTCCTCGGTGATGACCTCTCGGGGGTCGCCCTGCGCAACGATCGCGCCGTCGCGCATCGCGACGAGGTGCGTGGCGTAGCGAGCGGCATGGTTCAGGTCGTGGAGCACGGCGACCAGGGTGGTGCCGCTGCGGTGGAGGTCGGCGAAGAGCTCGAGCAGGTCGATCTGGTGCGCGATGTCGAGGAACGTGGTCGGTTCGTCGAGCAGCAGGTGGCCGGTCTGCTGCGCCAGAGCCATCGCCACCCAGACGCGCTGGCGCTGGCCGCCCGAGAGTTCGTCGACCAGGCGCGCGGCGAGATCGGTGATCGACGTCGCCGCCATCGCCTCCGCAACCGCGTGCTCGTCTTCGCGACTCCAGGTGCGCATCGCATTCTGGTGGGGAAAGCGCCCGCGCCCGACGAGGTCGGCGACCGTGATGCCGTCCGGCGCGATGGAGCTCTGCGGCAGCAGCCCGAGCTTCCGGGCCACTTCCTTCGGCTTCCGGCGATGCAGCTCCTCGCCATCGAGCAGGACCGCTCCCGAACTCGGGCGGAGCAGCCGGGCGAAGCCGCGCAGCAGGGTCTACTTGCCGCAGGCGTTCGGGCCGATGATGATCGTAAATGAGCGATCCGGCACCTCGAGGGTGAGATCGGAGATGATGCGGGTGTCCCCGTAGCTCAGTGTGATGTCGCGTGCGACGAGCGATGCGGTCATGCGGGTTCCTTTCATGAGCGACGTCCGTACTGGGCCGCGAGCAGCCACGCCAGGTAGAGCCCGCCGATCGACACCGTGACGACCCCGACAGGCACCAGGAGCAGCTGGGCGACACCGTCGGAGGCGACGACCAGCGCGGCCCCGGTGAGCATGACCGGAACGAGACCCATGGGGGTGTTCGAGCGCGTGAGCCGCTGGGAGATCTGCGGCGCAGCGAGCGCGATGAACGACATGGGGCCCGCCGCCGCGGTCACGAGCGCGACGAGCGCGACCCCGATCACCATGGCGGAGAGGCTGGTGCGCGCCGGACTCACGCCGAGCGCCGTCGCCGCGTCGTCGCCCATCTCGAGTACCGGGAGGGTGCGGTGCAGCGGCACGGCGAAGAGCACCACGAGCGCGAACACGGCGGCCGCGGGCAGGAGCTGATCGAAGCCGAGCGACGCGAGGGATCCCGCGCCCCAGGTCGCGGCCATCATCGCCTTCTCGACGCTGACGGAGATGAGGATCCAGGACGTCAGCGAGCCGAGGCCGGCCGAAACGCCGATGCCGACGATGATGAGGCGGAACGACGACATCGTGTGCTTCATCGCCAGGAAGTACACGACCAGTGCGGTGATGAGCCCGCCGACGAGCGCGCCCGCCGCCTTGAACAGGTACGTGTTCAGCTCCAGCACGATCATGGTGAGGGTGACGCCGAACTGGGCGCCGATGCCGAACCCGATGATGTCGGGCGACCCGAGCGGGTTGCGAGTGAGCGACTGGAAGATGCCGCCCGACAGCGCCAGCGCCGCGCCGCAGAGCATTGCGAAGAGCACCCGCGGCAGGCGCCATTCGAAGACGACCTGGCGGGTGTCGATGTCGGTGCTCGGGTCGACGAGCGCGCGGAGCACCTCGACGACGCTCACGTCGTAGGCCCCGATCGTCATCGTCGCGGCCCCGGCGGCGATGATCACCCCCGCGAGCACGAGTGAGACGACCACCGAGCGTACCGGGATGCGGCCGGAGACCCAGGGGGTGTCGATTCGGAGGGTGCGGCGAGCGTTCACAGACCGCTCACCTGCCGACGCCGCACGAGCGCGATGAGCACGGGTGCGCCGAGGATGCCCGTGACGATCCCGACCCGCAGTTCACCGTTCGGGAGCACCACGCGTCCAAGGACGTCGGCGAGGAGGAGGAAGACGGGCCCGATGACCATCGAGTACGCGAGCACCCAGCGCTGGTCGGGCCCCGTGAACCAGCGCACCATGTGCGGGATCATGATGCCGACGAACGCGATCGGACCGGCCGCCGCGACGCACGTGCCCGCCAGCAGCGTCACGGCGACGATCACGAGGATACGGGTGATGCGGATGCGAGCGCCGAGCGCCTGCGCGAGGTCGTCACCGAGCGCGAGGGCGTTCAGGGAGCGCGCGCAGCCGAGCCCGATGAGCAGTCCCGCGGCGATGAGCGGAAGGGCCCACTGGAGCTGATCGAGCGTGCGGCCTCCGACCGATCCGACACCCCAGAAACGCATGACCTGCAGGGTGCTGTGATTCTGCAGCACGATGGCCGTGGTGAACCCGGTGAACGCGGCCCCGAGGGCGACCCCCGCGAGGGTCAACTTCATGGGCGTTGCGCCGGACGACCCGAAGGATCCGAGGGCGTAGACGAGCACGGTGAGCACGAACGCCCCGGCTAGGGCGAAGGGCACGTAGCCCCCCGGCGTCGTGAGCCCGAGCACCCCCACGGCGAAGGTGACGGCGAACGAGGCCCCCGCGTTCACTCCGAGGATTCCGGGGTCGGCGAGCGGGTTGCGTGTGAAGGCTTGGATGAGCGCGCCGCACACCGCGAGCGCGGCGCCGACCAGGATCCCGAGGACCGTGCGCGGCACGCGCAGCTCGAGCACCAGGAGGTGCAGGGGGTTCGCGTCGTCCGTGGCGGTGATCGCGGTGATCACCGTCGCCGGGTCGATCGCGCGGCTCCCGACCGCGAGGGAGGCGATCGTGGCCAGCACCAGGCAGGCGCCCGCGACGAGCAATCCGATGGTGCGAGCACCGTGCCGGGTCGTGCCCGGCCCGCCGCTCCGGAGCACGCCGCGACCGCGCGGGAGGATCGCCCGGGCGGGGCGTCCTCCCCAGTCGGTGCGCGGCGCGGGTTCGGTCACTATCCGGCGATGGTCGGTTCGCCGGCGAGCGCCGCGGCGAGATCCTCGACGTACGTCGGCAGGATGTACTGCAGCGACAGCACGGTCGGCGCGCTGATCGCCGAGGCCTCGGCGTCGTTCGCGTAGATCACGTACGAGCCCGCCTCGATCGGCTGCCAGCGCGAGACCACCTTGTTCTGCACCGTGTACTCGCCCTCGGCGACGCTGGCGCCCCAGGCGGCGAACAGCTCGGCGTCGACGTCGTACAGGTTCTCCAGGCTGACGCCGGTGTACCAGTTGTCGCCTTCCGCGGTCGCGAGGAAGCTGTCCATGGCGGAGGTGGACTCGAACCCGAGCGACTCGGTGATCCGCACGCGCGGGTCGTACTCGAGGTAGACCCCGAGATCGGTGCCGCCCTCGTTCAGCGTCAGGCCCCAGACGAAACTCTTGCCGTCGAATTCGGGGTGGGCGTCCGCGAGGGAGGTCACGAGCTCCTCGGTTTCCGAGACCAGCTCCTCGGCCTTCTCGTTCTCCCACATGGCCGCGCCGACCGTGCGGGTCATGTCCTCCCAGGTGCTCGGATCCCAGGGGGCCTCGATGTAGGGCACGGTCGGGGCGATCTCGCTCAGGCGCTCGTACTCGATGTCGGAGATGCCCGTGTAGAGGCCGAGGATCAGATCCGGCTCGAGCTCCTTGATCGCCTCGTAGTTCGGGCCTTCCTCGGCGTACGGGATGATCTCGGGGGTCTCGCCGTACTCGGCAGTGACGAACTCCTCGAACCACGGCTGGTAGCCGCTCTCGCCCGCACCCCAGACCTCTTCGATACCGACCGGGTTTTCGCCGAGGGCGGCGACGATGTCGGGGGTCATCCAGCCGAGCGCGACGATCCGCTTCGGCTTCTCGGTGATGGTGGTGGAACCGTGGCCGTGCTCGATGACGACCCCGTCCGCGGCGGCGGCGCTCTCGGCGTCCAGGCCGGATGCGCCGCAGCCCGTCAGCACGAGGGCGGTGGCGGCGAGCAGGGCGGCGAGCCCGGACACGCGTCGCGCCCGAGGGCGCACAGAGGTCTGCGACATGGTTCTCCGATCGAGAAGAGTGGGAATGGGGCCGCGACGACACGGCATGCGATTAGGGAAGCCTCACCTAACAGAACGATGCTAGGACGAGAACCGGCCCGTATGTGTCGTCAAAGGGACGACTTTTGCCGAGATCCCGACATTCATCTGACCTATCGCCAGTAGTCGTCGCGAGCGTGGTCGGCCTGCGCGCGGGCCACGTATCGGCGAGGCGTCATGCCGAAGCGCTCCTTGAAGGCCGCCGAGAACGCGCTCGTCGAGGCATATCCGCATTTGCTGCCCGCGGCCCCGATGGGGGTGCCGTCCACCATCATCCGGGCCGCGACCGTCATGCGCACGCCGGTGCGCCACTGTCCGAAGCTCATGCCGATGTCGTTGCTGAAGACGCGCAGCACACTCCGCTCGTGGAGGCCGTGCGCGGCGAACAGCTCGCGAGCGGTGCGGGGGTCGCCGGGCTCGTCGAGGACCGCCTGTACGAGCCCGCTCACCCGCTCGTCGCCGGGCAGCGGCACCTCGGCGCGGTCCTCCACCGGATCGGGCACGGTCTGCTGCAGCATCTCGATCAGGACCGCCTGGATCCGGATCCTCAGCCCGTCCTCCATGTCATTGACGCCGAGGTGCAGCATCATCTCCTGCACCGCTCGAGGCACGAGCACGCGGGTGACCTCGTCGATCGAGGTCGCGAGCGAGGCGTCGGGTACGTAGGTGTAGCACCCCGTCGAGTCGCGTTCGTGAAGCGCGGTGTGCGGGGTGCCGGCCGGGATCCAGATCCCCTGGCCCGGCGCGAGCCGCCACATCGCATCCTGCAGATACACCCACACGGTGCCGCGGTAGCACCACGCGAGCATGGGATCGGGGTGGCTGTGGGGCGGCGACAGCGGGCGGGTGGGGTGAGAATCATTACTCGCGACGACCCCGGTCCCCATGAGGTAGGGGGCGACCACCGAAGAGGGGTGCACCCCGCTGGCCTCCCAATCCACCTGCCGATACGAATTCATCAGATGAATAGCGTACCAGGGGGTGCGCTCCGATCCCGGACCGCGGGGCGCGAGGCACTATACCGCGGCGGTGCCGGGCTGGGCCGTTGAGGAGAAGAGGTTCAGGCCGAGCATGTGCGAGAGGTGGCGGGTGGCCCGGATCCCGCGCACGCTGTTCCCGGCCGCGTCGAGCGGCGGCGAGAACGTGGCGAGACTGCCCTTGCCCGGCGCGATCGTGACGATCCCGCCCGCCACCCCGCTCTTCCCGGGCATGCCGACCTCGAACAGCCAATCCCCGCTCGCCTCGTACATCCCGGTCGTCGCCATGACCGCGAGCACGTCGCGGCTCACCGCCGGGCTCACGACCTCCGCCCCCGTCACGGGGTTCGTGCCGCCGTCGGCGAGGGTGGCGCCCATGCGCGCGAGGTCCTCCGTCGTCACGCGCAGCGAGCACTGCCGGGTGTAGAGCTCCGTGACCCGCATCGGGTCGATCGAGATGTGCCCGTAGCTCTGCAGCAGCCGGGCGATGCCCATGTTGCGCAGGTTCGTCTCCATCTCCGAGGCGAAGACCTCCTCGTCGAGCTCCAGGTCACGGCCGGCGAACGCCGAGAGTCCGCGGTGGATGTAGTCCCACTTCTCCTCCCAGGAGTCGCCCGGCACGAGCCCGGTGGTGGCGAGCGCTCCGGCATTCACCATCGGGTTCATCGTGTGGCCGCCGTTGAGCTCGATCGCCATCACCGAGTTGAACGGCAGCCCCGTGTTGTTCACGCCGATCCGCTCGCGCATCAGGTCGTGACCCAGGCTCTCGCAGACGAGCGCGTACACGAAGGCTTTCGAGATCGACTGGATCGAGAACTCCTGCTGCGCGTCGCCGACGCTGAAGGATCGGCCCGTCGCCGACGCCAGGCTGATGCCGAACCAGTCGGGATCCGCCTCCGCCAGCTTCGGGATGTAATCGGCGACCGCGCCGTCCGTGAGCCCGGCGTAGCGGGCATGCGTCTCACGCATGATCTCGCGGACGAACTCCGCGCTCGGCAGGTGCCCCGTCGAGACGACACTCTCGTCGGGGTGCCCCAGCTCGGGCTCGTGCGAGGAGGGAACCGGATTCTCGGGGTGCGCCGTCATGCCCTCAGCGTAGTCAGTGCGGGTCAGCGGTGGGGAGTCTCCTCACCACGCTCGTCCGCGATCGCCTCGTCGACGTCGGCGAACGCCTCCGCCTCCTCCGTCGCTTCCTCGGCACCGGGCGCCGTGCCGTCCTGGTGCTCGTCGATCGTCGGCAGGGCCGCGGTCTCGAACACCTCGACGAAGGTCTCGTCCGTCGGCTCGTCGATCCACGGGTGATCGTCGCGCGAGTGGTCGTACTCGGTCGGGATCAGCGCGAAGTCGTCGCCGTACTCCTCGAGCCCGGTGCGCACGCTGTGCCGGATCGCCTGCCGGGCGTACTGGTCGCGCAAGATGAGGGGGTCGCGGCGCAGGTCCTTCATTAGCGCGACCATCATGAGCACCAGGATCACCGCGAACGGCAGCGCGGCGATGATCGTCACGTTCTGCAACGCTCGCAGCCCGCTCCCCTCCTCCCCGGAGACGAGCAGCACCGCGGCGATGAACCCGACGAGCGTACCCCAGATGATCGTGACCCAGCGCTGCGGAGTCGGTCGCCCCTGCTGCGACATCGTGCCCATCACGAGCGACGCGGAGTCGGCGCCGGTGACGAAGAAGATCGCGATCAGGAGCATCAGCACGATGTTCGTGATCTCAGTGAGCGGCAGATTGCCGAGCACCCCGAAGAGCACGTTCTCGGGAGGCGACGTCGGCAGATCGGCCCCGCGCATCTGCTGGTCGATCGCCGTCGTGCCGTAGATCGCGAACCACACGAGGGAGATGAGCGAGGGCACGAGGATCACCACGAGCACGAACTGGCGGATCGTGCGGCCGCGCGAGATCTTCGCGATGAACATGCCGACGAACGGCGACCACGAGATCCACCAGGCCCAGTAGAAGATGGTCCAGCTCGCGAGGAACTGCTCGGTCGCCTCGCCCTGCGCACTCGATCGGCCCATCATCTGCGGCAGGTCGTTGATGAACTCGAACGCGATGGTCGGGATCATGTTCATGATCAGCAGGGTCGGGCCGACGAAGAAGACGAAGAGGGAGAGCACGATCGCCGCGACCGAGTTGATGTTCGACAGCGCCTGGATCCCCTTCGATACCCCCGACGCGGCCGACGCGATGAAGCACGCCGTGAGCACCGCGATCACCGCGATGAGCACCCCGTTGCCGACCTGGCCGATACCGGCGACGATCTCGACGCCGTGCCCGATCTGCAGTGCGCCGAGGCCGAGTGACGCCGCGGTACCGAACAGGGTGACCAGGATTGAGAAGATGTCGATCGTCTTGCCGAGCGGTCCGGTCGTCTTGCGCTCCCCCAGCAGCGGTGCGAAGACCGAGGAGATGAGCGGGGTGCGCCCGCGGCGGAAGGAGCCGTACGCGATTGCGACCCCGACGAGCGCGTAGAACGACCAGGCCTGCGGGCCCCAGTGGTAGAGCACCTGGGCCTGCGCGGTCTGCATCGCCTCGAGGGTGCCGCCCTCGACCGTGCCCGGGGGCGGGGACTCGAAGAACGTCAGGGGCTCGGCGGCGCCCCAGAACACGAGGCCGATCCCCATGCCGGCGGCGAACAGCATGGAGATCCAGGAGAACATCGAGAACTCCGGCTCCTCGTCGTCGCGACCGAGGCGGATCCTGCCGTACTTACTCACCCCGAGGAAGAGCATGAACAGCAGGATCGCCGTCGCCACTGAGGTGAAGAACACCCCCGTGTACTCGATGATCCAGTTCAGCGTCGACTGCGCGGTGGTCGAGAGGCTGTCGCCGTCGATCACCCCCCAGCCGATGAACACCACGGTGAACGCCGCGGCGACCCCGAAGACCAGCCAGTCGGTGCGGTAGGTGCGCCGCGTCTGCTCGACGCCCACGCCGGGGATCAACGCCGGGTGCACTCCGGAGGGCGCGATCCCTTTGATCCCGCGCGCGATGTGCCGGGCGACATCGGCGGCCCGGCCCCCGGGACGGGCGGCGCTCGGGGGCGTGCGGGTGGGCTCGGTTCCGGATCCCTCTTGACTGTTCACGCGTTCCAGTGTGACAGGGTGCGAGCGGAACAGGGATCTTCCCGGTCGGAACCGGGGCTGTCAAGGCGCTGCCCAGTGCCTCCCGAGCACGTCAGACTGGAGGCCAGTACGAGTGAACAGGAGAAGCACCCATGCCGGAGATCCATGAGTGGTGGCCGCACCTGACCATCGACGCCAAGCATGCGCTGGAGGCCTCTCGCGACGGCAGCATTCCGGCTGCCGTCGCGGAGGAGATCCGCCAGCTGACGGGCGAGCCCGTCGACCCCGACACCCGGTTGACGCCCGAGGATCGGGAGTTCATTCGCACGCAGGGAGAAGCGGTCGACTGACTTCCCGTCAGCGACCCGTCAGCGGCCCGCCAGTGGGAGCCGCTGCCAGTCCGCAGCGTCGCGCAACAGTTGCCGGTCGTGCGTCGACACCACCACCGCCGCCTCGGTCGCGCCAAGCGCCTCGGTCAACTCGTCGACGAGCGCGATCGAAAGGTGATTGGTCGGCTCGTCGAGCAGCAGCACGTGCGGCCGCGCGGCGAGCACGAGCGCCAGGTCGAGCCGGCGCTGCTGCCCCATCGACAGCTCACCGACCCGCCGGTTCGCCTCGGCGGGTCGCAGCAATCCGAGCTGCGCAAGCGACGGGGCGTGCAGGGCCCCGGCCGATCCCGCAGCCGTACCCGGTGCCGATCCTGTAGCCGATCCTGCAGCCGATCTTGCAGCCGATCTTGCAGCCGAGACACGCTCGAGATGCACCGCGAAGACCTCCGCGGCGGACCGGTCGAGGGGCAGCTCCGATTCCTGGGCGAGCAGCGCGAGCCGAGCCTCAGCCGCGCGGCGCACCCGACCGTCGCTCGGCGCGAGATCCCCGGACGCGATCCGGAGCAGCGTCGACTTGCCCGCGCCGTTCGGCCCGGTCACGAGCAGGCGGTCGCCCCGCGAAAGAGCAAACGACACGGGCGCATCGAGCCGACCCTCGGCCCGCACCTCCTCGACCTCGAGCAGCGCGCCGCTCGCCCGGGCCGTGATCTCGGGGAATCGGAACCGCAGCGGCGGCACCGGCACACGCACCGCGAGCGCGTCGAGCTGATCCTGACGCCGGTGCACGCTCTGCACCAGTCCGCCGGCCCGCGTCGCCCGCCCGTGTTTGTTCGTGCCCTTCTCGGGGCGCCACCCCGATTCGAGCCGGTTCTGCGCCGCGGACAGGCTGTCCTGCAACCGCGTCTGCTCGGCCTGCTGCCGCGCGTACGCCTGCTCCCAGCGCTCGCGCTCGGCCGCACGACTCTCCCGGTAGCCGGTGTAACCCGCGCCGGTGATCCGCACCGTGCCGTCGTGCGTGGGATCGAGGTCGACGATGGTCTCCGCGAGATCGGCGAGGAGCGCGCGATCGTGGGTGACCACGACGATCCCGCCTGCCCGGCGCCGCAGCTCGGCGGTCAAGAAATCGAGGCCGCTGCGATCGAGGTGGTTCGTCGGTTCGTCGAGCAGCAGGAAGTCGTCCGTCGCGCCGAGCAGGCAGGCGAGCCGCACCCGGTATCGCTGTCCGACGGAGAGCTCCGCGAGCGGGCGCGCCCGCTCCGACACCGCGTCGAGCGCCTCGAGCGCGATCTGCACGCGGCGCTCGGCGTCCCAGGCGTCGAGCTGCTCGGCGCGCTCGAGCGCTTCCGCGTAGGCGTGCGCTGCGGCGTCCGGGCCGTGTTCGGCGGCCGCCGCGTCCGGCTCCGAGCCCGCCGTGAGCCCGAGTGCGGCACGATCGAGTTCCGCGAGCGCGGCGACGGACGGTGCGATCGCGTCCGCGACGGCGTCGCCCACCGTGCGCCCATCGTTCGCGGGCATCTCCTGCTCGGCGAGGCCGAGCGAGCCGATCCGCTGCACCGTTCCCGCGTCCGGAGGAAGCTCGCCCGCGAGCGCGTGGAGCAGGGTCGATTTGCCCTGTCCGTTCTCGCCGACGAGGGCGACGCGGGAGGTCGGCGTGATCGTGAGGCTGACCCGGTCGAGGATCCGGGTGCCGCCGCGGATGATCGAGAGGTCAGAGGCGATGAGTTGCGCGTTGTGGCGCGCCGAAGAGTGAGGTGCGGGGGTGAACATACGAGTCCTTCATGACACTGCACCGCGGCGCGTCGAGGCAGGTGCCTCGCACACCCGGTGGCATACCGAACGGCGATCCCGGAGGGACCTGGAGCAGGCGGCCGCCGCCGACTCGGACGCGCACAGGGGCGTCGACGAGCGCGGAAGGCCTGCTCGGCCGTTAGAGGTAGGTCAGTTGTTGCACGTCACCAGCGTACGTGCGCCCGGGCGGGGCCGCAAGGGCGGTGCGGGCCGCGGGGCGCGGGCGCGGCGGGATCGAGGCAGCGCGAGCCCCTCAGCGCACCCCGGGGGCCACGTGCGTGAGGTGACCGCCGACGAGTGTCGCAGCGACCTCGACCGCGGTGAGCGCCGCGGGCTCGACCCGCAGCGGATCCTGATCGAGCAGGATCAGATCCGCCGGGGCGCCGACTGCCGGTCGCACCGACCCCCGCATGCTCGAGCGCAGCGCCTCCTCGACACCGATCCGCTCCGCGGGCACCCACGCGGCCTCGCCGGGCAGCGACCGGTGCACAGCGGCGGCGATCCCGCGCCAGGGATCGAGCGGCGCGACCGGCGCGTCGGAGCCGAAGCGGAGCCGGGCGCCGCTGCGCAAGAGGGACGCGAACGGGAACGTCCGCTCGGCTCGGCCCGGCCACAGCCGGGCGACGGCCTCACGATCGTCGAGGAGGTGCTCCGGCTGCACACTCGCCTCGACGCCGAGCCGGGCGAACCGGGCGAGGTCCGCAGTGCGGAGCAACTGCGCGTGCTCGATCCGCCCGCCGACACCGACGGCGTCGAAGGCGTCGAGCGCGGCGGCTCCCGCCCGATCGCCGATCGCGTGCACGGCCGCGGAGAAACCGGCGTCGCGCGCCCGCCCGAGCAGGGCGATGAGATCGTCCGGCCCGACGAGCGAGCGGCCGTGGTCACCGTCGGGGTACGGGTCGCAGCACCAGGCGGTGTGCGTGCCGAGCGACCCGTCGGTGATGATCTTCAGCGGTCCGACGCGCAGCCGACCGCCCGTTCCGAGGGCGTCGCCGGTGCGCAGGCCCTCGGCGATCGCCCGGTCGAGGTGCTGCGGATAGACCGCGGTCTCGACGCGGAGCGTGTCGAACCCCGAGCGCTCGCGGCGCACCCAGTCCTCGATGCCCCAGCGCATTTCGAAGTCGACGATCCCCACGACCCCTCGCGCGGCCGCGGCCGCCGCGGCGTCGGCAACGCGGACATCGAGTTCTGCGTCGGAGATGCGATCGAGTTCGCGCACGAGCGCGAAGCAGTCGTCCTCGACGACGTGCGACGATCCGGCCGGGTCGTGACCGTACCGGCGCAATGCGGCGGTGTTCAGCCAGGCGCCGTGCAGATCGATCCCGATCAGCACCACGGGCACCGCGCCGCCTGCGGCATCGAGCCGTTCGCGGGTGAGCGACCGTCCCCAGGCGCTGCCCCGCACGCGCACGGCGATCACCTCGGTCGCGCCGTCGACGCACGCGCTCCGAACCCGCTCGAGCACGGCGTCGGGGTCCGTCAAGTCGCCGCAGTCGAGCCGTGAGGCCTGCTGCGCCCACTGCCCGAAGTGCACGTGCTCGTCCCACAGGCCGGACGTCACGATCCGTCCGGCGGCGTCGATGGTGTCGGCAGCATGAAGCTCACCGGATACACCGACCGCACCGGCCCCGCCCTCGACAGTGACCTCGGCGATCGTTCCATCTTCGGCAATGACAATGGAAACCAGCGCGTTTGACCCGAGGCACCGCGCGTGCTCGATCCTCCGGATCATGCGCGGTGGGCGACGCGCCCGTTCACCACGGTGAGCAGCACGGCGGTGTCGGCGAAGCGGTCGGGGTCGCTCGTCACCGGGTCGTCGGCGAAGACGGCGAGGTCGGCGAGCGCCCCCACGGCGACCATCCCCTCCCCCGGGCGATCGATCGCGTCCCAGCAATTACGGGTGAGCGCTGCGAGGGTGCGCTCCGGCGGGAGGGCCTGGTGCGGGTCGACGGCCGGGGCCGCACTGCCGTGCCGTCGCCGGGTGACGTTTGCGGCGAACACGTGCCGCGCATCGAACTCCTCGACGGGCCAGTCCGAGCCGAGCGCCACGCAGGCGCCCGCGGCATCGAGGTCGGCGATGCGCCAGCCGTGCCGCGCACGCTCGGAGTCGCGCCCGAGGAGCGTCGTCCACATGTCGCGCCCGTCGGGCCGCTGCGCGAACGCGTGGATCGGCTGCATGCTCGCGGGCACCCCGAGCTCCGCGAAGCGAGGGATCAGGTGATCCGGGATCGTCTCGATGTGCTCGATGCGGTGCGTCACCCGGCTGGCCCGGGCTGCATGCGGTGCTCGATTCGGGATCGACGCCACGGTGTCGAGCACGAACTCGACCGCGCGGTCGCCGATCGCGTGCGTCGCCGTCGGCACCCCGCTCTCCGAGAGCGCGTGGATCGTACGCGTGAACGTGTCGCTCGGCACCCAGTACGGCTCGAGTCCGCCTCCGCGCGTGTCGGCGTCGAACAGCCAGGCGGAGCCGTTGTCGATGCTGCCGTCGAGCATGAACTTCACACCCTCGACCCGCCACCGCCGACCGCCGACGCCCTGCAGCGCGATCATGCGCTGCAGCGTCTCCGCCCATGGGTCGGTCGCCCGCCAGATCGGCGAGACCCGGATCCGCACCGGCAACTCTCCCTCCGTCTCCAAGGCGCGCAGCACGTCGAGATCCCCGGCCTCCATGTTCATCTGGTGCAGCGAGGTGTAGCCGCTGGCCGCGAACTCCACGAGCTTGTCGCGCACCGCGGCGACCCGCTGCGCGAATGGCATGCGGGGGTAGAGTTCGGTGACGAGCATCTCGGCGTCGCTCTCGATGAGGTACCCGGTCGGCCGACCGTCGGCATCGACCTCGATCGACGAGTTGTTGCCGAAGTCGCGCGGCCCGTCGATGCCCGCGAGCTCCAGCGCACGGTCGCTCGCGATGACCGAGTGGCCGTCGAAGAGCAGCAGGTAGCCGGGGCGGCCGCCGAATGCGCGCTCGAACGGGGCGTTGCTGACCTCGGCGCCCACGAACATGTCGAAGGAGAGCCCGAAGCCGCGGATCCACTCGTCGGGCCCGCGATCCGCCGCGAACGTCGCGATGCGCTCGGCCACCTGCTCGACCGTGGTGCAGTCGTGCAGCATGAGGGCCCGGTGGCGCGACTCCGCACCCGAGAGCGGGTGCACGTGCGCGTCGACGAACCCGGCCGTGACGGTCGCGTCGCCGAGCTCGATCACCTCGGCGTCGCGCGTGTCCCACGCCGCAGCGTCCTCACGGGTACCGACGGCGACGATGCGACGTCCGCTCACGGCCACCGCGGTCGGCACGACGTCGGCGCCGACCGGGTCCGCGGACCGCGACTCGTCGCGTGGGAGCCCGGTGCGCACGCGCCCGGCGAGCAGCACGAGGTCGGCACGGACGGCCGCGGGGTCGAACGGCGACGCGGCGGTCGCGCCCTGCCGCATCACCGCGCCTCCTCCGGCATCAGGATCGGCGAGGTCGCGGAGCCCGCCTGCTCGCGACGGAGCCGCTGGATCTCGGGATCGGGCACCGGCACGGCGGCGATGAGGCGCTGCGTGTACGGGTGGCGAGGTGCGTGCAGCACCGCCTCCGTCTCGCCCAGCTCCACGAGCTCCCCCTGGCACAGCACGCCCACACGGTCCGCGAGCATCTCCACGACGGCGAGGTCGTGGCTGATGAAGAGCGATGCGAAGCCCAGTTCGCGCTGCAGCGCCCCGAACAGATCGAGCACCCGGGCCTGCACCGAGACGTCGAGCGCGCTGGTCGGCTCGTCGGCGATCACCAGTTCGGGTGAGAGCGCGAGCGCTCGGGCGAGGCCGACGCGCTGGCGCTGGCCACCGGAGAGCTCGAACGGGTAGCGGTGCGCGTACGAGGCGGGCAGCTCCACCGCGTCGAGCAGCTCGGCGGCGCGGCGCCGGTACGCGGCCTTGCCGCCCGGCAGGCGGTGGATCCCCATCGGCTCGGCGATGCACTCCTCGACCGTCATGAACGAGTTGAACGACGCCGCGGGATCCTGGAACACGAACCCGATCCGGCGCCGGAGGTCGCGCAGCCGACGCCCGCGCAGCTTCCGGAGATCCTCCCCGAACACCTCGAGGGTGCCGCTCGCGATGGGTTCGAGGCCGCCGATCGCGCGGCCGATCGTCGACTTGCCGGATCCCGACTCGCCGACAAGCCCCACGACCTCACCCGGAGCGATGTCGAGACTGACCGAGCGCACCGCGTGCACCGGGTCCGTGCCGAATCCGGAGCGGTAGACGATGTCGAGGTCGGCCACCCGCACGGTCGCGGGGGACGCGTCGGCCGCCGCGGGTTCGCCCGGCGCGATCTCGAGGTCTTCAGCCACGCGGACCTCGGTGCGCTCGCCGGCCTGGCGGCCGCTGCCGAGACGCGGCACGGCCGCGAGCAACTCCTGCGTGTAGGTCTCGCGGGGCGCGCGGAAGAGCTCCTCGACCGGCGCTTCCTCGACGAGATCGCCGCGGTACATCACGGCGACCCGGTCGGCGAGGTCGGCGACGACCCCCATGTTGTGCGTGATGAGCAGGATCGACGCGCCGAATCGATCCCGGCACTCGCGCAGGAGCTGCAGGATCTCCGCCTGCACCGTGACGTCGAGCGCGGTGGTCGGCTCATCGGCGATGATCACCTCGGGGCGCAGCGCGAGCGCCATCGCGATGACGATGCGCTGCTTCTGCCCGCCGGAGAACTGGTGCGGGTAGTGGTCGATGCGCACCTCGGGGTCCGGGATCCCGACCGCGCGGAGCATGTCGATCGCCACCCGGCGCCGCTCGGCCTTGCGGCTCATGCCGTGGGCGCGGAGGCCCTCCTCGATCTGCCACCCCACGCGGAACACCGGGTTCAGGGCCGTCGACGGCTCCTGGAAGATCATCGCCGCCTCGCTGCCCCGCATCGCGCGCAGGGACTTCGCATCGGCGGTGAGCACGTCGGTGCCGGAGAGCAGCACGGCTCCACCGGTGGTCGTGCGCGGCGGCAGCAGGCCGAGCACGGCGCGCGCGGTCAGCGTCTTGCCCGATCCCGACTCGCCCACCACCGCGAGGATCTCGCGCGGGCGCAGCTCGAGGCTCACCCCGGTGACCGCGTGCACGGTGCCCTGCGGCGTATCGATGTCGAGCGTGAGGCGCTCGATCCGGATCGGCAGCGGCTCGGTCGTGTGCGTGGTCATCGGCGGGTGTCCTTTCCCACGGTGCGCGGACCGATCGTGCTGAACAGGCGGGCGAAGATGCCGGGCTTGCCGAGCAGGGCTCGCGAGCGCTGGTCGACCAGGTCGCGGAGGCCATCGCCGATCATGTTGAGCGCCAGCACGGTCACGATGAGGAAGATGCTCGTGAGCACGATCATCTGCGGCGACTGCATGATCACGGCTTTGCCGTCGTAGAGGATGTTGCCCCAGCTGGCCTGGGGCGCGGGCACGCCGGCCCCGAGGAAACTCATGGCGGCCTCCGTGATGACCGACTCCGCGAAGGTGAACGTGCTCTGCACCACGAGCACCGAGAGGGTGTTCGGCAGGATGTGCTTCCACATGATGTGGAACATGCCCGCGCCCTGCATGGTGCTCGCGGTGACGAACGTCTCCTGCGTGATCGCCAGCGCCCGGGACCGCACGAGGCGCGCGAGCCCCGGGGTGTAGACGATGGTGAGCGCGATGATCAGGTTCGTCACGCTCGGCCCGAGGGCTGCGGCGAGCGCGACCGCGAGCAGGATCGCCGGGATCGCCATCAGGCCGTCGCAGATGCGCATGAGTACCGCGTCGAGGGCGCTGTTGAACACCGCGGCGACCCCGATGATGGTGCCGAGCACCCCGCTCACCGCGGCTACCACGAACCCGACGATCAGCGAGGTCGAGGCGCCCGAGACGATGCGGGCGAACAGATCGCGCCCGAAGGGGTCGGTGCCGAAGATGTGCTCCCCCGACGGGGGCGCGAGTCGGTTCACCGGATCGACCGCGAGCGGGTCGAGGTGGAGGAGCGGCGGAATCACGTACGACACGACCACGATCACGAGGATGATGAGGGTGCCGACCATCAGCTGGGTGTTCCCGAGCATGCGCTGCCAGAGGCTTTCGCGCCGGTACGCGGTCGCGGGGCGCATCGAGATCGTGTGGGTGCTCGGCACGTCGGGTGCCGGCGACTCAGAGCGGGGCATTAGCGAGCCTTTCCGACGCGGACCCGTGGATCGACGATCCCGTAGAGCAGGTCGATGAGCAGGTTGGTGAGCAGGTAGATGAGCGTGATGAAGAGGATGACCCCCTGGATCACCGGATAGTCGCGGCGGGAGATGGCGTTGATGAGGAGCTGTCCGAGCCCTGGGATGTTGAAGATCGTCTCGGTGACCGCGGCGCCGGTGACGAGCGAGCCGAGCGAGAGCCCGACGATCGTGAGCACCGGCAGGCTGGCGTTTTTGATGGTGTGCGCGAAGAGCAGCCGCTTCTCGGTGACCCCGCGCGAGCGGGCGGCGTCGATGTAGTCCGCGTTCAGCACGTCGAGCACGGAGGCCCGCGTGGTCCGGGCGATGAGGGCCGCGGTGATGGCGCCGAGTGCGATGCCGGGCATGAGGAGGGTCCGCAGCCCCTCCCCGAGGTCCTCGAAGGGGTTGATGTAGCCCGAGATCGGCAGCCACCGCAGGCTGAGCCCGAAGATCAGCATCATGGCGAGTGCGAGCACGAAGCTCGGCACGGTCATGCCGATGAGGGTGAAGGCGGTGACGGAGCGGTCGATGGCGCCGTCGCGGTAGCGGGCCGCGATCGTGCCGAAGGGCACGGCCAGCAGCACGGCGACGAGCATCGCGATGATCGCGAGCTGGATCGTCGGCACGGCGTTGTCGCCGATCGCCTCGACCACGGTCTTGTTCAGGAAGTAGGAGTTGCCGAGGTTGCCGGTGAAGACACCCCCGACCCAGTTCAGGTACTGGATGACGACGGGGGCGTCGAGGCCCATGCTCGCGTGCAGGGCGGCGACGGCCTCGTCCGAGGCCTTCTCCCCCAGGATGCGGCGCGCCGGATCGCCCGGGGTCAGGTGGATGAGCGAGAAGATCACCACGGACACCACGAACAGCACGGGGATCAGGCTGAGCAGTCTGCGGAGGATGAATCTGAGCATCGGACTTCCGGTCGTCGAGCGGGCGGGGTGGAGGGGCAGTGCAGGGCCCCGGGGCGCGCTGGTGTCAACGACACGGGCGCGCACCGGGGTGTGGCACGACTACTTCCAGTGGGCGTTCCACCAGACGAAGCGGCCCTCGAACCAGGGCAGCTCCAGATCCTTGTTCGCGGCGTACACGTTGTGCGCGTCGCCGATGCGGGTCATGGGCCGGGTCTCCTCGATCCACTCCTGCATCTCATCGTAGATCGCGCTGGCGTCCGCCTGCGTGGGGGCGCTGCGGAACTTCGCGAGCAGCGCCTGCAGCTCCGGGCCGTCGAAGTAGCCGGCGCGCGTCGGCAGGAAGCCGATCGTCTGCGTCGGATCGAGCTCCGTACCGAACGGGAAGACCACGAGGTCCCACTCGTCGCGGTTCTCGCGGTACTTCTCGCTGAAGGCGCCCCACTCGTACGCGTCGAGCGTCGCCTCGACGCCCATGGCCTTCAGTTGCTCGACCACCACGACCGCGGCATTGTAGGCCTCGGAGTAGTCCTTGTTCGCGAGCACGACCACCGGGCTGCCGTCGTAGCCGCCCTCGGCGAGCATCTCCTTCGCCGCGTCCACATCGGCCTGGTTGAAGTCGGCCTTGCCGACCTCGGTGTCCCAGATGGCCTTCTGGCCGAGGGTCATGTTGTGGTGCACCAGGTCGTAGAGATCCTCCGACCCCACGGCCGCGAGCATGATCGGGTCGCGGTCGATGCCGGTGTTGATCGCCTGGCGGTTGATCACGTTCGAGAACGGGCTCGACGGGTCATCGCTATAGACCAGGTTGATCGGGCCGACCATGTAGGTGTCGAGCACCAGGTTCGGATCGTCCTGGAACTGGTCGAGGCTGTCGAAGGGCAGCTCGGTCGTGGCGTCGTACTGGCCCGACTGCAGGCCCAGGGTGCGGGTCGAGGCGTCGGCGACGAAATTGAAGACGACCTGGTCGAGCTGCGCGTCCTTCGCGCCGCTGCGACCGCTCGAGGGCGCGTCGACCGACTGGTAGTCGTCCCACTTCTCGATCACGATCTTCTGGTCCGCCTCCCACTCGGCGAACGTGTAGGGCCCGGTGCCGATGATGTCCTCGACGTCCTGGATCGGAGCGTCGCCGACCTTCTCGACGACCTCGAGCGGGAGCACCGCCGGGAACGCCGTGCCGACCTGGGCGAGGTAGAGCAGGTGCAGGAAGCTCGGGGACGCCGTCGTCAGCTTGACGGTGCGGTCGTCGACCTTCGTCCACTCGGCGCCCGCGAACGCGTCGACCGCGGCCACGGAGACGCGCAGCCAGCGGTTCATCGACGCGACGACGTCGTCGGCGTCCATCTCGCTGCCGTCCTGGAACGTCACGCCCTCGCGCAGCACGAAGGTGTACTCCGTGTTGTCGGCGTTGGCCTCGAACGACTCGGCCAGCATCGGCGTGACCTGCAGGTTCTCGTCCGTGGTCACGAGGGTCTCGAAGATCGGGCTGGCGATCTCGCCCATGATCGAGTCCGTCGAGATCTGCGGATCCATGCTCTCGGGCTGCGCGGGGGTGACGAGATTCACGATGTTCTTGCTCGCGTCGCCGCCGCCCGAGTCACCGCCCGAGGCGCAGCCGGCGAGCAGCAGCGCACCTGCGGCGAGGAGCGCGGTCGCCGAGGCGACACGGCGTCCCGTGCGTCGGGAGTGCCGGGCGGGGGCGCCCGGGGTACTGGCGTGTGGGGTGGGCATACTGTGCCTTTCTAAGCTGCGGATGGAAGTGGGGTGATCGAGAGACGGAGATCGGTGAACCCACCGGGATCCGTCCACGTGGTGCGCTCGTCCCGGTGCAGGGAGAGGCGGAACCGGGGGCCGGGCGCGGGGTCCGAAGCGTCGCCGGTGCCGGCGGTCGAACGGCTCGTGTCGGCGGTCGCGAGCCGCTCCGGGGAGGCGAGCAGACGTTGCGCGAGCGCGAGCAGAACCGGGCCGCCCGTGTCGCCCCAGAGATCGTTCGCCCGTTCTGGAGCCGGACCGTCGCCCGGTGCGACGTGGATCGAGGCGGCACGAGTGGTAACGCCCCGAGCGAAGTCGATACGGTCGCCCGCGGTGAGGTGGGTCCAGCGCACGCCGGTCGCGCCGGGGCCGCTCGTGCCCTCGGCGAACTCCGCCTCCGCGAGATCCAGCAGGTGCACGCCGCCCGTCCCGATGACCTCACCGGTGCGCTCGGTACGTCGGACCACGAGCGCGGTGTGCTCGTCCACACCGATCGCGAGGCGCTCACCGGTCGCCTGCGCCAGACGGATCGCCCGAGGCACCCGACCCCACTCGGTGAAGTGGGAATCGAGCAGCGCCTCACTGAAGAAGCCGAGGCCTCCCGCCGGAATGTACCGCAGCGCATCGTCGTCGGCGTAGCCCGCTGCTGCATCGCGAGCCCAGGCCTCCCGGCTCGTCCCGCCGCTCACCATCGGCGCGGCCTGCTGCACCGCGAGCCCGGCGCTCGTGCCCGCCACGACCCCGCCGCGATCCAGGATCTCGCGGATCGCGGTCAGTACGGCGGTGTCGTGCCGCGCTTCGAACGGCGGCCGCGCCGGATCCTCGCTGCGGAAGAGCGCCAGCACGTAGTGCGTCTGGTCGCCGCCCCGAGGAACACCCCGTCGCAGGAGTGCACGAGCTCCGCGATGCGCGGGTCGTCCGCTGCGCCGCGGTGGTAGCTCGCGTCAGCGAAGAGCGGCTCCGGCGCGACGCCGATCGGGATCGGTACGCCGACGGCTCCGTGCCGGGCGAACAGCTCGGCGTAGTAGCGACCGTCGGCCTCATCGTTCTCCTCGGAGGCCGATGCAGCGGCCGAGGCGGAGGCGGCGGGCTCCGAGGCGGTGGTGAGGATCGCGATGCGCGGTGCGCGGCTCGGATCGTTCTCGCCCGCCGCGAGCGCAACGATGCGTCGCAGGATCCCGGGATCCTCGTCGAGGGCGCCGCCGATCAGCACGAGCGACCCCTCGGCCGCCGCGTCACGGCGTGACGGGGTCCGGGGGTCGTGCGACGGCGTTCGGGCCACGGTATCCTCCTCGATGAAGTGATCGAATCATTACACAACTTCCGAGCAACTGCAATTGGTGAAACGCTCGTTTCTTCGGCGTTTCGTCGCCCTCGATCCCCTCGAACACCAATGCCTGACAGGGATCACGCCCGTTATGGTCAATTGCAATAAACATTTCCCGTGGAAACCTGAATGCGAAAGCTGTAATGTTCGTTGCAATCTGTCACGTGAAGGAGCAATGTGGATTTCGCACAGGAGATGTCACGCCGGGCCAGCGAGGGCCAGGGGCGGTACATCAGTGATCTGAGTGCCCTCGTCGGGATCGACTCCGGTTCCGACGACCGCGCGGGCGTGAACCGGGTCGCCGACTGGGTCGCGGACCGGCTTCGGAGCATCGGGTTCGACGTGGCGCGGCACAGCCCGGGCGCCGGGGACCTCGGCACGGCGGCGCTGGTCGGCGATGCCCTCGTCGCGCGACGGAAGGGATCGGGACGGGGTCGGATCGCGATCTTCGCCCACATGGACACGGTGTTCACGGCGGGCGACGCGGCGGCGCGGCCGTTCTCGATCGACGACGCCGGACTCGCCCACGGCCCCGGGGTCACCGACGACAAGGCGGGCCTCGTCGCCGGGATCCACGCGGCCGAGCACCTGATCTCCGAGGGGAGCGAGCGCTACGGAGAGCTCGTGCTCGTGTGCACGCCCGACGAGGAGATCGGGTCGCCGTTCGGCCGTCGGGTGCTGCAGGACGCCGTCCGCGACGCCGACGCCGCCCTCTGCCTCGAGTGCGCCCGGGAAAACGGCGACCTCGTCGGTTCGCGCAAGGGCGTGATCGACCTCGAGCTCGAGGTGCAGGGCGTCGCCGCGCACTCGGGGATCGAGCCCGAGCGCGGGGCCCACGCCGGACTCGAGTCCGCGCACCTCACCGTCTTTCTGCAGTCACTGGCCGACCCGCCCGCGGGGGTGACGGTGAACGTCGGGGTCCTGCGCGCCGGCGACCGTCTCAACATCGTGCCCGACCGCGCGCGGCTCTCGGTCGAGATGCGTGCGCCGCGGCAGGATCAGCTGACCGACCTGATGGCCACGATCCGGGATCGCATCGCCGCGCCCGTGGTCACCGGCACGTCCACTCGGATCATCCAGCGCGAGGAGTGCCCGCCGATGGAGCGTACGGCGGCGGGCGACCGGATCGGAGCGCTCGCGACGGAGGTCGCGGCATCCCTCGGGTTCACGGCGCACCTCGCAGCGACGGGGGCGTCTCCGATGCCAATCGGGTGTCGGCGCTCGGGATCCCCACCCTCGACGGCCTCGGCCCCGTCGGGGGCGGCGATCACACCCCCGGGGAATGGTTGGATCTCTCGACCGTGCCGCAGCGGGTCGCCTTCCTGGCCGCGCTGATTGATACACTCGGCGCAGCGATCCCCGTCGGCACCGCAGCGGTCGGGGCCCGTCGCGCCGTCGCGTCGGAGTGATCGCGCTTGTCGCACCCGGAGGTCGCCCTGTGAACCCAGAACCGCATCGCGCGTCGGCGCAGCGGGAGTCCGAGGATTCGGTCGCCACGCGCATCCGCGAGCGGATGGGCGAGTGCACCCCGTCGGAACGCAAGGTGGCGCGGGCGCTCCTCGCGACGTACCCCGGCGCCGGGTTCGAGACCGTCGCCGGCCTCGCCGAGATCGCGGGCGTGAGCGGGGCGACCGTGGTGCGCTTCACCACCAGGCTCGGATACCGGGGCTTCCCCGACTTCCAGCGAGCGCTGCGCGTCGAACTCGAGCAGCGCGGCGCGTCCCCGACGGCGCTCTACGAGCGCACGAGCTCGGCGCGCCGCTCCGCACGGGGCGACCGGCTGGCCGATCTCGCGTTCGCACCGGCGGAGGACCTGAAGACGACGTTCGCCGGCCTCTCCGAGCACGACTTCAACACCACGCTCGACGCGCTGGCGGCGCCGCGCAACCGGATCTGGATCGTCGGCGGGCGGTACAGCGGGTTCCTCGCCCAGTACCTCGCTGCCAGCCTGCAGCAGCTGCGCTCCGGCGTGCGCATGGTGCCGGAAATGGCGAGCCTCCGCGCGGCCGCACTCACTGATTTCGACGCGAAGGACGTGCTCATCGCCTTCGACTTCCGGCGCTACGAGGCGGCGACCCGCGAGCTCGTGCAGCTCGCGAAGGCCCGGCGCGCGAGCGTCGTGGTCGTGACCGACCAGTGGCTCTCCCCCTGCGCGCCGGACGCCGACGCGGTGCTCACGAGCGTCGCCTCGGAGCGGGGACCGTTCGACTCGGTCGTGCCGGTGATGGCGATGATCGAGGCGCTGTTCGAGGCGCTGCTCGTGCGCATCGGCGATCCGGCGCGGGATCGCATCGCTCACATCGAGGAGACGGCGCAGCGGCTCGACCTGCTGTGAGGTGGGTGGGCCCGCGCCGTCCCGCGCTGGTCCGCGGACCCACACTGACCTCGCGCACCGCACCCCGCCGAGATCCTCTCATCTCGCCGAGATGCCACGCTGCAGGCGGCGATTTGGCGAGCGCTCGGCGAGATCGCAGGCGCTCGGCGAGATCGCGAGGATTCGGCGACCCACGACGCCACCCCGCCTATTCCGAGGCGTCTGGGTATACTGGGCAGCGGCTAAGGGCAGCCTAACTATCATCTGATGGTTAGGCCGCTGTTCTTCGCCACCACCAATCCCCGATTTCCTGAGGAGAACTCCATGACTTCGCGACGGCTTCTCGCTGCGTGCTCCCTGGCCATTGCTACCGCGATCACCCTCGCCGGGTGCTCCGGATCCACGACCGAAGACTCCTCGTCCGCCGCGTCTGGCACCGCGAACGCCGACTACTACCCGGTCACCGTGACCGATATGGCCGGCAACGAGGTCACGATCGAGAGCGCCGACAGCGTCGCGATCACCGACAACCGGTTCTTCCAGGTCGCCGCCGACTGGGACGTGCCCGTCACGGCCGCACCCCTCGACCTCTTCAGCCCGCAGAACCCCCTCGCCGAGTCCACGGACATCCTGAACATCGGCACCCACAGCGAGCCCGACTTCGAGCAGGTCGTGGCGGCGGATCCCGATCTGATCATCAACGGCTACCGCTTCAGCGAGGAGAACGCCGACGGCATGCAGGACGCCGCCCCCGACGCCGCCTTCGTGGACATGAACGGCCCCGAGGGGCAGCCGGTCGACGAGTACGTGACGGAGAGCCTCACCCTGATGGGCGAGGTCTTCAACAAGCAGGACGAGGCCGAGGCGCTCATCGAGGACTTCCACACCGCCGTCGACGACGCGAAGGCCTCGTACGATCCCGAGACGACCGTGATGGGCCTCGTGACCACCGGCAAGGAGATCAACTACTCGAACCCGACCGACGGCCGCGGCTCGAGCATCTTCTTCGACCTGCTCGACCTGACCCCGGCGCTCGACGCGAGCGGCTCCGAGGGGCACATGGGCGACGACATCTCCCTGGAGGCCATCGCCGGCGCGAACGCCGACTTCTTCCTGGTGCTCGACCGCTCGGCGGCCGTCTCGGAGAGCGCGGAGGATCAGTCCGCGCTCGAGCTCATCACCGCGTCGCCGTCGCTCGCGAACGTGCCCGCCGTCGTCAACGACGCCATTTACGTGATGCCCGGCGACTACTACCTCACCGAGGACGTCTTCGCCTACATCGCCGTGCTCGACGGACTGGCCGAGAGCTTCCCCGCGAAGTAGCGTGCACACTCAAGCCCGCCGCGTCACCCGCACCGATCCCCTCGGTGCCGCAGCCCGCACCCGCTCGGCGGCGCGCACGAAGACGCGCGCGTGGCCGCTCGCGCTCGCGATCCTGCTCACCCTCGGCCTGATCGCCGCCTCCCTGCTCGTCGGCGTCGCCGACATCACCGACACGAGCGGCGGCGCCGAATTCCTCTTCATCACCCGGATCCCGCGCACGATCGCCCTCGTGCTGGCCGGCGCGAGCATGGCGATGGCCGGCCTCGTGATGCAGCTCATGACCCAGAACCGCTTCGTCGAACCGACCACCGTCGGCACCACCGAGTGGGCCGGTCTCGGGTTGTTGCTCTGCTACATCCTCTTCCCGGTGTCGAGCGTGTTCGTGAAGATGCTCATCGCGATCGTCTTCGCGTTCCTCGGCACCCTCGTCTTCTTCGCGTTCCTGCGACGCGTCACGCTGAAGTCGTCGCTCATCGTACCGATCGTCGGCATCATGTTCGGCGCGGTCATCAGCTCGATCACCACGTTCCTCGCCCTGCAGTTCGACCTGCTCCAGGTGCTCGGCGGCTGGTTCATGGGCAGCTTCACCCACATCGAGATCGGCCGCTACGAGCCGCTCTGGGTCGTGCTGATCGCGGCGGTCGCGGTCGTCGTGGTCGCCGACCGGTTCACGGTGGCGGGGCTCGGCAAGGACATCGCGACCACGGTCGGGCTCAACTACGAGCGCGTGGTGCTGCTCGGCGTCGGCCTCGTCGCGCTCGTGACCGGCGTCGTCACGGTGGTCATCGGATCGCTCCCGTTCCTCGGCCTCATCGTGCCGAACCTCGTGTCGATGATCCGAGGCGACAACCTCCGCTCGAACATCCCGTGGGTGTTCCTCACCGGCATCTGGGTCGTCACGGTGTGCGACCTCATCTCGCGCACGGTCATCATGCCGTTCGAGGTGCCGATCTCACTCGTGCTCGGGATCATCGGAGCGGCCGTGTTCATCTTCATGCTGCTGCGCGCACGGAGGACCAGTGCCCACTGAGCCAGTGTCTCCGGTTGCGGGATCGCGCACCACGCCTCCCCCACCCGCCGCCCGCCGCGTCGGCCCGTTCCCCGACCGCGCCCACCAGGTGCGCTACCGACTGATCCTCGCCGCGCTCATCGCGGCCGCGATCCTGCTCACGGTGCTGCTCCTGAGCTGGGACAACCCGTTCGAGGCGTTCTCCGACCGGTGGTGGCGGATCACCACGATGCGGGTGACCTCGATCATCGTGATCGCGGTCGTCACGTTCTGCCAGGGGCTCGCGACCGTCACCTTCCAGACCGTCACGAACAACCGCATCATCACCCCCTCGATCATGGGGTTCGAGTCGCTGTACATCCTGATCCAGACCGCGATCGTGTTCTTCTTCGGGTCCGGCGGCCTCATCGACATGCCGCCGTTCGCGCGCTTCGTCGTGCAGGTCGCGATGATGGTGCTGTTCGCGGTGCTGCTCTACTCGTGGCTGCTGTCGGGCCGCTTCGGCAACCTGCACGTCATGCTGCTCGTGGGCATCATCATCGGCGTGGGCATGGGGGCGCTCTCCACGTTCCTGCAGCAGATGCTCGACCCGAACGAGTTCGACGTGCTCCGCGCGAAGCTCTTCGGCAACATCGGCAACGCGACCACCGACTTCCTGTGGTTCGTGATCCCGGTCTGCGCGCTCGTCGGCGGCGCGATCTGGATCATGGCCCGCCGCCTCAACACGATCGCGCTCGGCAGCGACATCAGCACGAACCTCGGGGTCAACCACAGGCGCCAGGTCATGGTCATGCTCACGCTCGTGTCGGTGCTCATGGCGATGAGCACGTCGCTCGTCGGGCCGATGACCTTCCTCGGGTTCCTCATGGCGTCGCTCGCGTACTCCGTCACCGACACCTACGACCACCGCCGCATCTTCCCCGTGGCCTGGCTGCTCGGGTACGTGGTGCTCGGCGGCGCCTACTTCCTGCTCCGCCACGTGCTCCCCCTCGTCGACGCGGTGACGATCATCGTCGAGCTCGTGGGTGGGCTCCTCTTCCTCTTCGTCATCCTCCGAAAGGGGCGCCTGTGATCCGGCTCGCCAACCTCGTCAAGCGCTACAGCAGCGACACCCAGATCGGCCCGATCTCCCTCGAGCTCCCGGCCGGCGGCATCGTGGCGCTCGTCGGCCCGAACGGCGCGGGCAAGTCCACCGTGCTCACCATGATGGGCCGGTTGCTCTCCCCCGACGAGGGCAGCGTCGAGGTCGGCGGGCTCGACGTGCACCGCACCCCGTCGAAGCAGGTGGCGAAGACCGTGTCGATCCTGCGCCAGGAGAACCACTTCGTCACGCGCCTCACCGTGCGGCAGCTCGTGGGGTTCGGCCGATATCCCTACAACGGCGGCCGGCTGACGCAGGAGGACGAGGATCGGATCTCCGAGGCGATCGACTTCCTGAACCTCACCGAGCTCGAGCAGCGCTTCCTCGACCAGCTCTCCGGCGGGCAGCGGCAGCGGGCGTACGTCGCGATGGTGCTCGCGCAGCACACGGAGTACCTGCTGCTCGACGAGCCGCTCAACAACCTCGACGCCCAGCACTCGGTGCAGATGATGCAGCAGCTGCGGCGGGCCGCCGACGAACTCGGGCGCACCATCGTCATCGTGCTGCACGACATCAACTTCGCCGCGGCCTACAGCGACACCATCGTGGCGATGGAGGAGGGCCGGATCGCGGTGCACGGCACCCCTGACGAGATCATCCGCGACGACGTGCTGACGCGGGTGTTCCGTACGCCGGTGACCGTCGTGGACGGCCCGACCGGGCGCTTCGCCGCGTATCACCGGGGCGCGGTGGGCTGAGGCGGACGGAGCGGAGCGGTCGCGCGCCGTATCGGGTTCAGTCCGGCCGCGCGATGCCCGCGTCTCGGAGCCGCGCGAGGTACCGGAGGTCGTCCTCCGCGTGCGCACCGTGCGTGTCGGCGATCAGGGTGACGTCCTCCCAGTCGGAGCGGACGAGCTCATCGAGCGCGACCCACAACGAGGAACGACCCGCTTCGACTGAACGCCAGTCGAGCGTGCGTGCGGCGTCCGCGCTGACCACGGCCTGCAGAGCCGGGTTGCGACGGATGAACCGTGACGGATAGCCGCGGATCGTGATGCTGCCGGTCGCGTCGGTGAGATCGAGCATCCACTCAGGGTCGTCCATCCGCTCGCGGTGCCACTGCGCGTACCGAGCGGTCACGGCGTCGTCCGGGTCGTGGAGATCGGGGTTGAGGATCAGCCCGCGAATGCGCCCCCGCAGGGTGACCCGACGGAACTCGCACCCGAACCAGAATCCCGAGCTTTCGGGGCACCGGAGACCATCGATGGTGACGTCCTCGAGCACGGCACCGCTCGGAGAGCTGGCCTGCAGTTCGAGGTCCGTGACCCGGACGCGAGCGATGCGAGAGCGCTCGTGCTGCAGCTCGGAGCGGCCGGTGACGCAGTGCTCCAGCGTGATCCGTCGGCCCGTCAGGTCGGCCAGCACCTCACCCGGCTCGAGCCGCACATCACGGTAGACCGTGCGCGGCGGGTTCCGCTTCGCCCGCGTCTGCAACAGCGCCGCCGCGGAGTCGTTCGCCGCAGCCACCAGATCCTCCAGAGCCAACGTCGTCGAGTCGGCTGCGCGTGGCTGCACTCCCGGGATCACGGTGAGCGTGCGAACCTGCCCGATGTCGGGCGCTGCGGCGATCACGCCGTCCGCGCAGAGATGCGCACTCTGCACGCCGTCGGGGAAGTCCACGACACCGATCTCGGCGTGGTCGTGCGCGGACCGCACGCAGAGGCGTTGCGGAGCGGATGCTCGGCTGTCGGTGGCTCCGACCAGCAGCCCGGCACCCGAGGCCAGTACCCGTGCGACCCCCGCCGGCGGGGCGTCGGTCGCGGTCGACACGGGAGGCAACGTGCGGCGGCGGCGCTTGAGCACCTCCAGCGCGCTCACCGAGACGAGCGACTCCGTCGGGGCTGCGAGTGTTCCCACGGCGACGACGTCATCGTCGTCTCGGCGGAGATACGCATTGTGCTTCCCGATCTTCGCCGTGAGCTGGCGAACGATCGTTCCCGCCGCCAGATCGAGGTCGATCAGCATGTAGTCGGTGAGCAGCAGCGCCCGGTCGCCCGGGAGGGCGAGAGCGTCGCGGAGCATGCCGCGCAGCCCTGTCAGCACGCGCCACTGGCCGGTGCGAAGATCGAGGACGCCGAGGCGGGTGCTGGCGCGGCCCTCGACCCAGGAGGTGAGCACCACGCTCCCCGGGAGCACGACGGTGCTCGTCGGCATCTGGCGCGGGGCGTCGTCCGGGACCGGCACGCGCAGCTCCCGTGGTTCCAGACCGGCCGGGGCCGGCGACCCGTCGGACGTCACGACTTCCCGATCCGCTGCCATACCTCCATCATTCCAGCTGCACGACCGGGCCCGAGGCACGGAAAGGATACCCACAGCAACCCCCACACCTTCGAGCGAGGATCCCGGATCATGCACCCAGCCCTGATCGCCGGCGGCGTGCTCATGATCCTCGCCGGCATCGTCGGCGCCGTGATCGCGTTCGGGATCGCCGCCACCTTCCTCATCGGCATCCCCGCGCACCTCGCGGGCATCGAGCAGGGGCAGGTCGCGGAGGCCGACCGGGCGGACGCGCTCGTCGAGCGGTGCGAGACGCTGCGGCTGCGGAACTGACGGGCGGGCCTACTCCGCCCCCATCGCCTCCAACGCGCCCAGCGTGCCCGCCGTCAGCGACGTGAGCCCGGGGTAGCCGGGGGTGAGCCCCGCCGGTTCGATCGCGTTGAGGATCACGACCGCGAGATCCACCTCGGGGCAGTAGGCCGCGATGCCGTTCGAGCCCGGGATCGCCCCGGCGTGGCCGTGGCAGTGGCCGACTCCCGGCACGTCCCAGGTCGCGAGCCCCGCACCCTCGCCGAGCTGCACGGGCGGCACCTTCGCGGCGTCGTAGGTTGCGGCGTAGAACTCCTCCGAGTTCGGCGTGAGCTCGAGCATCTCCGCGAGGTGCGCGTCGTCGACCACGTCGCCGTCGACGAGCGCGCGGATCCAGACGGCCTGATCCCGAGCCGAGCTCACCATGGAGCCCGCCGACCAGGCACCCGGCCACTGCGGCGACGCACTCTGCGCCTCGACCGTGCCGAACTGCCCGGCGCAGTCGGCGCCCTCCCCCGCATCGCACGTCAGCACGAACCCGTCGACGGCCTCGGCCCCCGATCCCGCGCCGTCGAGGTACGTGCTCGTGAGCTTGAGCGGCTCGATGAACCGGGTGTCGACCTGCACGTCGTAGGGATCCTCGGCCGCGAGCTCCGCGATCCTGCCGAGCATGATGTAGCCCGCGTTCAGGTACTCGTACTCGGTGCCGGGATCGAAGACCGGCGTCTCGGTGAACACCTCGTCGATGAGCGCCTGAGGCTCGACCTTGCCCACGTTGTCGAAGTTCAGCTCGGCGAGCCCGCTCTCGTGCTGCAGCAGCATGCGCACCGTGATCGTGCCACCGTTCGGCGCAGCCGGTAACCACGCGTCGATCGTGTCGTCGAGCGACAGCACGCCCTCCTCGTCGAGCTGCATGATGAGCGCCGCGGTGAAGAGCTTCGTCATGCTCCCGATGTGGAACGTGTCGTCGGGCGCGAGCGCCGTATCCGGAGCCCCCTCACCGCTCGCGGTAGCGACCACCTCGCCGTCGCCGAGCGAGGCGGCGAGCGCCGTGCCCGGGATCTCGAAGGCGAACGGCCCGGTCGAGGGCGAGGCGCGCCACTGGGTGAGCGCCGCGGCCATGCGGTCGGCGAACGCGGCATCGGCGGCGGATCCGGCACCCGCGTCGCCGCTCGCGTTCGAGCCCGAGCCCGAGGCATCGGTGGGCGCGGGGGCGCAGGCGGCGAGCGCCCCGGCGAACACGAGGGTGGTCAGGATCGCGGCGAAGCGGGTGGGTCTCACGGGCTGCCCTTCGGGAGTGGTGGGGTGAGGGGTCGGGTGCGGGGTGCGTGATTCGGGGCGCGGGATCCTCCTCAGTCGCTGAACTGGGACACGAACGCGGTGAACTCGGTCTCGAGCAGGGCCGAGAACGGGTACTTGACCTGGTCGGCGAGGGCCGGCACATCGGCGGTGCCCACGTCGCGCATGATGTGCACCATGTTCGGCAGCTCGACGAAGCGCGCGACTCCGGGTGCGAAGGCGTTCGCGAGGGCGACGACCCCCGATCCCGCCGTGCCGTCGCCGCACGGGGTGTTGAAGTCTTTCGTGCCGCAGGTGATGAGCACCGGGATCGTGATCGACGGGGCGATCGCCGGCGGGGCGATCTCGTCGAACTGCTTACCGTAGAGGGTGCGGTAGGCGTGCGAGATCACCATCTGCGCCGGGTCGGAGCCGTAGATGTTGTTCGCGATGGTCGTCTGCATGACCGCGGTGTAGTCGGTCGCGCCGGGCAGCGGTACGGGACCGGGGGTCGGGTACGGCGGCGTGCCCGAGCGGATCTCCTCGACCCCGTCGGCCATCCACGCTTTCAGTGTGTCGCCATCGGCGGCGGTCATGGCGCCGCCCGCGACCGCGCCGTCGATCTGCTGCGCGAGCTGGCTCGGCACAACGCTGAGGATGCGGTCGTAGGAGGGCTCGATGAGCGCGAGCCCGGCGATGGCGGGGGCGGATCCCGGATCATTCGCAACCGAGATCGACACGGCGCCGCCCTCGCTGTGGCCGATGAGGATCAGGCGGCTCGCGTCGATGCCGGGCTGCGCGGCCACGAAGCTGAGCGCGTCGCGCACCGGCTGAATGCGCAGTTCGTCGTAGCTGCGCGAGAGGAGAGCGTCGGGATCGTCGGCGTACGGGCCGAGCCCGGTCGCGCCGGTGCCGACCTTGTCGTAACGCAGCGACGCGATGCCCTGCTCGGCGAGCAGGTCGGCGAGCCACTCGTACTCCTGCATCGCGATTCCGGCGCCGTTGCCGTTGCGGTCGACGTCTCCCGTGCCGCCCACGATCACGGCGGCCGCGACGGGCTGGCTCGAGCCGAGGGGGCCGCGGTAGCTGCCGTGGATCGTGATGCCGCCGCTCGCGAAGGTCACGTCGGAGTCTCCCTTGATGGAGCTGCAGTCGACCGCCGCGCTGGCCGGGGCCGGGGCTGCGACGAGGCCGGATCCGGCGGCGACCAGGATCGCGAGGGCGAGGGCGAGGGCGGTGCCGGTGGAGTTGCGGTGGCGGCGGCTCGGGTGTGTGCCGGACCGCGTGTGTGCCGATGCCAGCGAGCGGTTCCGCTGGGCGACCACGACGGTGACCAGCCCCGCGGCGAGGAGGAGCACGGCGAGGACCGCCACGATGGCGAACCCGGACGGATCTGCGCCGGTCGACGGCAGGCAGTCTTGAGACCCAGGCATCGGAGCCCCTCTCCCCTATTGGCGCAAGATTAGCATTTGGGGTGGGTGGGGGTGAAGTGAAAGCTGGCCGATGTGCAGCGTTTGAGATGCGGCCGCGCGCCTTTCTCCGATCGCGGTGTCGGAGCGGCCGGGGGTGACGCGACTGTTGGACGCGCCTTCCCCGGGCCGCGCCGACCGAATTCGGCACCCGCTGAGGGGTCAGTTCGCGACGATGAGTCCCTGCGTTCCGGTGCGGGCGGCCTCGAAGCGAGCCTGCACGTCGGGCCAGTTCACGAGCTCCCAGAACGCCTTGACGTAGTCGGCGCGCACGTTGAGGTAGTCGAGGTAGTAGGCGTGCTCCCACACGTCGAGCTGCAGCAGCGGAATCACTCCGAGGGGAGCGTTTCCCTGCTGATCGAAGAGCTGGAAGATGACCGGGCGCGATCCCACGCTGTCCCAGGCGAGCACGGCCCATCCGGAGCCCTGCACACCCAGCGCGGTAGCGGTGAAGTGCGCGCGGAAGGAGTCGACCGATCCGAATGCGTCGACGAGCGCGGCCTGCAGCTCACCCTCGGGAGCACCGCCACCCTCGGGCGAAAGGTTCTGCCAGAACACGGAGTGGTTGATGTGGCCGCCGAGATTGAACCCGAGGTCCTTCTCGAGCTTGTTGACGTTCGCGAGATCGCCAGCACTGCGCGCCGTGGCGAGCTGCTCCAGCGCGGTGTTCGCGCCGGTCACGTAGGCCTGGTGGTGCTTGGAGTGGTGCAGCTCCATGATCTTGCCGGAGATGTGCGGCTCGAGGGCCGCGTAGTCGTAGGGCAGCTCGGGGAGCGTGTAGAGCGTGGACATGGTGTGTTCCTTTCGATGAGTGTTCAGTGGTCGGTGTGGTGTGGAAGTGCGTGGAAGCGCCGATCCAGGTAGACGACCGGGCGGCCTTGGGGTCCTGGCAGCACCTCCAGCACTTCGGCGATAACGACCGTCGACGAACCGACGGCGACGGTCTGCAGGGCGCGGCAGCGCAGGGCGGCGCGGGCCGACGCGAGGTGCGGCTCTCCTGTCTCGAGCTGCGACCACCCCTGCCCCTCCGTAAAACGCTCAGCACCGCTCGTCGCGAAGCTCAACGCGAGCTCGGAGTGGTCGTCGTCGATGAGGTGCACGACGAAGGTGTCGGCCCCCAAGATCGCTCCTGCTGATCCGGTGGCGCGGGTCACCGAGAACACGATCGCTGCGGGATCGACGGCCACGGACGCGACACTCGACGCGGTGAGGCCGACGGGGCCGTCGGGTGTGGACGCCGTGATGATCGCCACGCCGGCCGGGTGCGTGCGGAAGGCCGTCTTGAGCCCATCGCCGACCGAGGTCGGCATTGGTGTTGCTGTCATACGTGTTCCTCCTGAAGCGGAAGCGTGGCGATGAACGGGTGGTCGAAATCGAGCGTCCCGGTCTTGGCGGCGCCTCCCGGTGAGCCGATCTCGTCGAAGAACTCAACGTTGGCCTTGTAGTAGTCCTGCCACTCACTGGGCAGATCGTCTTCGTAATAGATGGCCTCGACGGGGCACACGGGCTCGCAGGCGCCGCAGTCCACGCATTCATCCGGGTGAATGTAGAGGGACCGTTCGCCCTCGTAGATGCAGTCGACGGGGCATTCGTCGATGCAGGCTTTGTCCTTCAGATCGACGCACGGCAAGGCGATCACGTACGTCATCGCGGGGCCTTCGTTCGGGTCACGCTGTCCTCGTTCGGTTCGACAGGCCCAGATTGGGGCCACTCGCCAACCGTAAAACCTCAAGTGCAGTTGAGGTCAAGTCCAAGGGAAGGATGCATCCGATGGGACCTCACGCGCCCGATGAATCACTGACGATCGGCGAGATGAGCCGACGCACCGGGGTCGCCGCATCTGCCTTGCACTTCACCGAGACGATCGACTTCCAGACGTTACGACCGCAGTCCCCATAGCTGAAGTCAGTCATCGTGCCACCCAAGTTAGTTTTCGGTGACCCAGAGCCGGTTCGGGGCGGTCGCGATGAACTCCCGCTTCACCAGATCCGGGTGCCGCGCCGACGCCGGATCCGGCCTCGTCGTCTTCACGCACTTCGAACGCTTTGCGCCCTCAATGCCCACTGCGCGCATCAGCCTGGCGGTCTGGTCGCGACCGATCGTGATCCCCGCCCGCCGGACGGCCTTCCAGAGCTTGCGGACCCCGTAAACGCAGTAGTTAGTATCACAGATCTCGACCAACTGCGGGACCAGCACCTCGTCCCGCAGCGTCCGCGCTGAGGGGGCGCGCGTCTTGGCGGCGTAGTAGCTGCTCGGAGCCACGTGCAGCAGTCTGCAGATGAGCTCGACTCCGAGCCGGCGACCATCCACCAGGTCGTCCTTGTTCGCGTCGACGAACGAGACTACTTCCGGTAGTGGCGGTCGAGCTCCGCCCCGAAGAAAGACGCAGCCCGCTTGAGCACCTCGTTAGCCCGCCGCAGCTCCCGGTTCTCTTGCGCGAGCTCTTTCACCCGCTGTGCCTCGGCCGAGCTCACGCCCGGCGCGTCGCCATCGTCGACGTCGGCCTGCTTCACCCACATCCGCACAGACTCGACCCCGTACCCGAGCTGCATCGCGACGCGCTGCACCATCCCCTGCGTGACACCGAGCTCGGCGCGCAGCGTCCTCACCATCCGCACCGCGGCGGCCTTCTCCTCGACCGAGTAGCGACGCGTCGTCGGCTTCCCATGCGCCAGTTCCTTCGGCATAACTCCATCCTCGTTTCCAAGGCCAGGAGCCTCCAACAAACTCAGGGCGCTTCAGTATCTGCGGATAACTCGAAGCGTGAAGTGGGTTTGACGCGGAGAGAAGCTCCTGCGAGGTTACCAATGGCTGTGCTACTTCGGTTTGCCTTTAGTGCTTAAGGAAGTCTGCTTCATTGACACCCAGCCCAATTGAAAGCCTGCCGCGACCAAGCACAATCCGGCCAAGTCCGGTTGCCGGAAAGTAGTCGAGTGGATCATTCTCGCTCCGAGCCCATTCCATGGTGCCGACACCCCAACCCGTAATGCAGATCGATTCGTACTCCCACTCTGATTTGACACGTTTAAGCACGTCCCAGCCTTTTCCGTCCGCGCTCGGAATCGCTTTGATGGTTCGATGCGTTCGCATCCACGTCGGAAACACTGGAGCGCTCGATGCTTTCTCCTGCAGGTCTGCCCGGAAGTTGAGTAGGGCTTCCCCCTCGCTATTCACAATCTCAGCATGCGCTGCGCCAGCGTGAGTATGTACCTGCACGCGACGGACCTGCTTCTTGGGCATTCCCAAGACTTCCCGGCCCATAATCCCTGCATTGAGCCCCCCGTCGATAAATGCTGAAATCGCGAAGGCAGACCCCGACTCACCTTCCGCGGTTCGGACGCACATGCCTCCCTGCCAGAACGGTGCTCGGCGCTCGACAATCTGACCGCCTGAACGAAATTCGGTGGTATCGAAACGGGCGATCCAACACGCAACCCTTCCGTCTGGGCTTGGTGTGAGACCGCGCGGGAGCACTCCCGCGACGCGCGAAGGGTCCGTGTCATATTCGATGGTCGCCCACGCAACATCGGCTGTTTCAGCACCGACTGTGTAGAGCGGGGCAAACAATGGCATCGACGTTAGTGATTCTTCTGTCACTATTCAGATGAAGTTTCGAGGTCGGCGCACGATCCCGAGGAAGGGATGGTGATCGTAGCGACGGCAGACGCAATGGCGGCGGCAGCGACGACGACCTCGGACACCGCGATGCGCTCGTTGGGGCTGTGCGCGAGTGCCATCTCGCCCGGCCCAAAGAGAACTGTAGGAATCCCGCGTTCTCCGTAGTACCCTGCGTCCGATCCTGCTGTGAGAACCTCCGGCCTCCCGTGACATTCGAGCGATTCCAACGCATGTCCCAAGGCTTCGACGAGGCTATTGCGGGGATCGGTGCGCCATCCCGCAAGACCGTGAAAGACGGTGACGTCAGAAGCGAGAGGCCATTTTGCGTCCTCGTCAACCTGCTGAACCAATGCCGTGAGTGCTTCAGCGGATGCTCGTGGGCTTTCACCGGGCAGCAGCCCGATGCGACCGACCATGGTTGCACGATCCGGCACAGCATTGCGGAAGCGACCAGCGTCGAGGGTGCCGACCACGAAGGGGGCAGGCACAGGGACATCTGCGAACTCTCCGGTCGATGCTGCCGCGTTTTTCTCCTGCTCTCGACGACGCAACACCCTGTGAATCCGCAAAAGATGCTCGAGGGCGTCCTGCCCTTCCCAAGGTTTTGAGGAGTGGGCCGAAACACCGTGGGTAACCACTTCGAACGCGATCAGCCCAGTACTCGCGATCACCATGCGGGAATCGCTCGGCTCTAACACGAGAACACGATCGGGAACGTTCCAGCACTCCAATGCCGCTCGTGTCCCCACCCCGCTGAGTTCCTCGCCAAGAACAAGGTGGAACTCGACGTCGATTTCTGGTCGAATGCCTCGCTCAACGAGGTTCGAGACGCCCAGCAGAGCCGCCGCAATCGGCCCTTTCGTATCGACGGCGCCGCGCCCGTACACGCTTCCATCTTCGATCCGACCGTCAAACGGAGCGCCGGACCAGCTCTCGGGCTCACCTGGAGGAACGACATCGAGGTGTCCGTTGATAACCAGCAGCGGCTTTCCGGAACGCGGCCAAGGGCGCAAAAGCAGATTCCACCGCCCGCTGACGTTCCGTTCCTTCTCCAGACCCTCGACGGCCACGATCCTCGGATCATCTAGCCTGAGCCTGTCGACTTCCCATCCCTGGTCGTCCGCCCACTTTTCAATGAACTGCGCGTAGGGAGCCTCGTCACCGCTCAAGCTAGGCAAACGAATGCCCTCCGCGAGAAACTCCGCAGCGAGGTTCGCTCGCCCCAGAAGGTCCGCTTGCACCTCGGTGGCGATCTGAGTGTGCCGTGCGCCGCTCACGATGCCGAGACCTCGCGGGACACGATATCCTCCAGTGTCTCTCGCCGACGGACGAGGTGACTATGTTTTCCGTCGACGATCACAACCGCGGGCCGAGGAAATGCGTTGAACTGTGTCGACGTCACTTCGGCGTATGCCCCCTGGTTCATAAGCATGAGCAAATCACCGGGCTCGACTCTTGGCAAGAGAATGTCTTCGGCGATGGAATCATAGGCGCAGGTGGGACCAACGACCTCAACTGGGACCGACTCATACCGATCATCCGCGCGATCTCCCGCTACGGCGACAGGATACCCGACCCGCGATGAACCCCGTGACGTGAACATCGTCATTGCTGAATCGACAGTGATGAATCGACGAGGCGTTGGATGCTCAGTTTCTTTCACGTCTTGCACTGTGGTGATGAGCGAGACTGCGTTCGCCACCTGGAATCCGCCCGTCTCGAACTGCACTAGAGGACGATTGTCTCCCGCCCAGCCAGCTGTAATGCCCGCTGCGATCGCTTTGATGTAGTCCTCTGCTGTCGGGAGAGGATGCAGCGCGACATCAGCACCGTCTCCGGGGGTCGAGAGAAGGACGTTTCTGCCCGACCGGAGCCCTCCGCCCACATCCAGTCGCTCGACCTCCGTTCCTCGCCCACGCAGAACAGTGGCGTATGCAGCCATTTCGCGCGCGCACTCGCGGACATGGAGGAGTTGATTGTCTGGAGTGTAGTTGGCTCGATAACCAGCAAAGCCGGCATGATGCGAGAGTCCTCGGAAGTTCAGCCTCTCGCTTTGTGCTATCGCGTCGATAGTCCGGTCTGCATCACCGTTGACGATACTGCTGCCGAACTTGGCTTCGGCAACGCGAAGGGTGCGCTCGTACGAGGGATCGACGGCAAGGAGTTCTCGGTAACTCAACTTCACTCGGACAACGCAGTCCACCTCTCGATCGGCCTGTTGTGCGAGATCTTCCAGTCGCTGCACCTCTTTCAGGGAGTCGACGTTGATCTGTCGGACGCCCGCGTCGACGGCGACTTGGAGGTACGATTCTGATTTTCCATTGCCGTTGAGGATGATTGCGGAGCCTGGAACACCTGCCGCGAGCGCGATCTTGAGCTCCCACTCGGAGGAGCAATCCACGAGCGCGCCGCAGGCGCGCATCGTCTCAAGCACGCTCCGATTGTTATTGGCTTTGATCGAGTACGCGATCTCAAACGGCTGCAGCGTTTGGGCAGCCTCCGCGAGTTCCGAAAAGTTGTCTCTGATCTGATTGCTGGAGATGACCCAGAGCGGGGTGCCATACTCTGCAACGAGATCGGTCACTTTGACGTTTTCGATCGCCGTGACGGCGAGACCGTCGGCCGCGATTCGATTGCTCACCATCTCAGCGACACTCATGACATTGCTCGATGTTTCCGCCTTATTTACCAATGTGTCGTTCCTTTCGGAATGGAGGGAGTTCGGTTGGATCAATGACGACGTCGATCACGCTGGGGCCTGACGCCAACCCACGTTCAAGAGCAGTACTGAGTTCGCCAGCTGCGACCACCCGAATACCGCGAATTCCGACCGCTTCGGCAAGCTGCTCGTGCCGCACTGGGGCAAAGTCGAGGTTGCGCGCCTGGGTTCCGTTGAGTTCATGCCAAAGCCGCTGGTAGGAGAACACCGAATTGTTCAGCACGATGCAGGTCACCTCGGAGCCCAGTCGGGCGATCGTCTCGAGCTCTCCCCATCCGAATCCGAAGCCACCGTCGCCTACCAGTGCAACCACTCGACGGTCTGGGAATGCTCGGGATGCTCCGATCGCAGCGGGGAGTCCGAAACCCAGTGTTCCCGCCCCCCTGCCCGCCACCGTATCCGCGAAATGGAGACCCTGTCGGAGATAGCTGAGTGCCCACACACTGCTGTAAGCGGCATCGCACACCAGGAGATCATCTGGTCGCAGATGTGCTTGTAGTTCAACCAAGAGCCGGGACGGCAGTATGGACTCCGACTGTGCGTCAGCTTGGTGACGCTGCGCGGACTCAACCTGTGCCCACGCAACGGCGAGCTCCTGTTGCCGCAAGGAAGTTTGCTCGCCGACCTCGTCCCCCAGAGCCGTCGTCGCGGCGTTAAGGAATTCGGTCGCGTCAGCAAGAACTCTCATTTCGCCGTCGCGCGGCTCGATCGGAGCGGAATGCAGACGATCCACGTGGACAATTCTGGAATCGCTGCCGGGCAGTCGTCCACCGTCAGTGGTCACACCGTCGAGAGCAGACCCGATCACAAGAACAAGATCAGCATCGCGCATCTGGACGTTGGCGATAGCGCCGCTTCCGTCAGCTCGATCAGTCATGAAACCAACGACCCCGGCGTACAGCGGATGCATCTCGGGGAACGCGCCTCTCCCCATTGCAGTGACGCACGCCGCGGCACCGAGGCGTTCAGCCAAACGTGCAACGACGTCGTGCGGAACGTGTCGGGCACCACCGCCTAAGAGGACGACCGGTCGCCGTGCAGAAGTGAGAACCTCCAAGAGACCGTCTGGAACCGAGTACGTCGCGGAATGTAACTCGGAGAGCTTCGCCGCTGCAGCGAGACTCGGCTCGAGTGGCTGAAGCTCACCCATGACATCATTCGGGAGTTCCACAAGGACCGGTCCCGGCCGCCCGGAAGTTGCGGCCACAATGGCCCTACGCAGTGTCTCCGCGATTCGGTCAGGACGTTCAACCCTTTCGGCGAATTTGACGATGGGCGCTGCGGCTGCAATTTGGTCAAGTTCCTGGAATGCTCCGCGTCCTTTCTTCGAAGTCTCGATTCCACTGACCAGCGCAATCACTGGTGAGCCTGACTCTCGGGCTTCATAGAGAGACGTCAGCAAGTTCGTAAACCCCGGCCCATGAATGCCACAGGCAACTGCTGGCACTCCGGTGAGTCGCGCGGCAGCGTCGGCCGCGAAGCCAGCGGAACGTTCATCGCGCGTAATCGTTACCGTAAAGACTTCATGATCGAGAACCGCAAACAGCCACTCAGGCGAGTCCTGCCCGAACACCCGAGTGATGCCGTTCTCCGCGAGGATTTCGGCGACGACGTGCCCGCCATGACGGGTTAGATTCATTGTTCTTCCTATACTCGTATACATAAATGAGGCATACAACACTCATGTGAACATTGGTGTGCCGGCGCCATCGCCGGTGAGAAGCTCTCGCGCTACTTACTCAGGCGCTCTTCAAGCAATTCCCGGGTGCGGCGAAGATGCCGCTTTGCAATGGCAGCCGCGCTCTCAGCGTCTCTCGATACCAACGCGTGCACGAGCTCATGATGGTCATGGGAGATGGTGACGTACTCATGCTCGTTGTTGGCAGCCCAATGAGCGCGACGGTACTGCTGCGTGGCGTTCATCAATTCCTGCACCAGTCGTTTCACGCGCATGGAGGGGACCGCCGACATCGACAATGCATGGAACTCCTTGTCAATTCGCAGTACTTCCTCCTCCGAGTCGATCCGAGCGTCGAACATCTCGGCAAGCGTCGCAATCCTGTCGAGCGTCGACCGATTCAATAAGGGCACACTCTTAGAAATCGCATAGGGCTCAATCATCTCTCGGAGATCGTAGAGCTCACGAAGCTCCTCGATACCCACCACGGCCACCCGTGCTGCGCGGTTCGTCGGAATCTGCACCAGCCCTTCAGATTCGAGCTGTCGGAGTGCGTCTCGGACGGGGATCCGACTAATCCCCATCTGCTCGGCGAGCGTACCCTGCGGAATCACTGACCCAGGAGCCAAGGCGCCACTCAGTATCGCCTCGCGAATGACTCGAGCCGCATGCGCCGATGATGCCTCGCCCGCATTCGGGCCAGGAATAGTCAGCACCGGTACTTCTACCGCGATGCCCGTCATATCATCATCCCTCCGTCGACACGTACAACCGTACCGGTGATGTAGTCAGAAAGCGGTCCGGCCAAGAATTCCAACGCATTCGCGCAGTCCTCCGGCGTACCCAACCTGCCGAGAGGGATATCCCGAAGTACGGAATCCATGCCCATCGCTTCCATCTTGGGCAAGAGCCGCTCAGTGCCGATGGCGCCGGGCACAATGACGTTGGCGGTGACGCCTGCGGGAGCGACCTCGCGAGCAAGCGAGTTGGTAAAGGCGATAACAGCCGCCTTTGCGCTCGCGTAGTGAGCATATCCACCATCAGACCGGGCCCTTAGAGCCGCAGTCGAAGCGACCGTGAGGATCTTTCCGCGTCCGGCACTCACCATTCCCGGCGCGATCTCACGACATGACAGCGCCATCGATGCGACGTTCACCTCATAGGCCCTCCGCAATGCGTTTAGGTCCATAGAGAGAGGACTGTTCTCCCACATGGCCCCTGTCCCCCCACCGGCGTTGCAAACGAGCACATCCACCCGCCCCAGTCGCTCCCTGGCCTCTGCGAAGGCAGCGCGTGCTGCCTTTTCATCGGTGAGATCCGTTGAGATACCGAGAAGCGCCCCCCGACCAGATTCAGCAGGTCGGTCAACGCCGTGTTCCTCGTCGAAGCTCAGGTCGAGCACAGCGACACTCGCCCCCATGCTTCGGAGACGTTCCGTATATGCCCGGCCGATTCCCCGAGCACCACCTGTCACGATCGCGCACTGGCCATCGATCCTCACTTCAGCACCCATAGCGACTGTCCGTCCTTACTCATATGTCGTGTCATGTTCAGTAGGCCGATCTCCCACCGGAAACATCGAGACAACTTCCGGTGGTGAAACTGCAATCCGGCGAGAGCAGCCAGGCCACCGCTGCAGCGACCTCTTCAGCCCGCGCGAGACGACGCATCGGTGTCCGAGAAACGACATAGTCGATGATCCCAGGTCCCTGCGCCAACATCGGAGTATCCGTCGAACCTGGCGTCACGGCATTTACGAGAATTCCCTGATCGGCGACCTCGCGAGCGACAGATTTCACCAGTCCGACGAGACCCGCCTTCGACGCGCTATACACGGCACTGCCGGGATTCCCCTCCTTTGCCGCCGCAGAGGCTATGGCAACGATCCGCCCGGGTGTGTCTCGAGCCGTCATGTGACGAAGCACTGCTCTCATCACAGTGGTGCAACCGACGAGATTGACGGTGAGCACCGCGGCGACCTCAGCATCGTTCCATTCAGTGAGCGGAGCAATCTTTCCGCCGATCCCGTGGCTCAGAACTAGCCCTGTTACTCCGCCGTTGCGTTGATCGCAGTCGAGCATCAGGGCATCGACCGCGGCTGAGTTCGTAACATCCAACGCGAAAGACTCACCGTTCGCGGCATGATCACCGAGCACCCGATCCAGTTCTGGAGCTTGTAGATCCGTCAGGATCACCCGTGTTCCGCTCTCGGCGAGTCGGCGAGCGACTGCGGCACCGATACCACCGGCTGCTCCGGTGACGAGTACCGTTTGCCTGGTCACAGGGGTCCTCCTTCACCACTCAAGAGGATCCCATGCTCGGGGGCCCAAGTCACCGCCACCGCCTCACCAACTGCGAAGGGTCGTCCGAGCGGCCCGGTCCTCACCTGCCGTTCCTGCCCATCTGCGGTCCGCACGATGTACTTTCGCGAGGAGCCAACATAGACCGAATTCATAACCTCAGCGTGAACAACATTCGCATTTGTCGAGGGAGCGTCTCCGACTGCAATCAGCGACATCGATTCCGGTCGTACGACCACCACCGCCGGCTCGCCTTCGGCGAGATCGGCGCCTGATTCCACAGTGAATCTTCCCAGGCCCGGAGCCTCATACCTGATTCCCTGCGTATCACGTACCGTGTGAACGGAAAAGACGTTTGATTCGCCGACGAACTCGGCGACGAACTGGTTCGATGGGTCGTTATACAGTTCGTTGGCAGTCCCGATCTGAACGATGCTTCCCTCTCGATACACGGCGATTCGGTCGCTCATCATCAGTGCTTCCTCTTGATCGTGGGTCACCGCGATCACCGTCATACCCAACTCCCTATGGAGTCGCATAATCTCGAGCTGCAGCTGCTCCCGAAGGTTCTTGTCGAGCGCGCCGAGGGGTTCGTCGAGAAGAAGCAGGTCAGGGCGATAGACGATCGCCCGTGCCATCGCAACACGCTGCTGCTGACCACCCGACAGTTCCGAGGGCAGGCGTTGCTCGAAGCCTTCAAGTCGAACGGTCGCGAGCGCTTCTTTGACCATTCCCTGGATACGGGACCTGGGTGTTCGGCGTGCTTTGAGCGGATAGGCGACGTTCTCGAATACGGAGAGGTGCGGAAACAGCGCATAGTTTTGGAATACGACGCCGACATTGCGCTTGTGCGCCGGGAGCCGGTTGATCTCAATCCCGTCCAATTCGATCGACCCTGAGGTGGGTGATACGAATCCTGCGATGCAATTGAGTGTGGTCGTCTTGCCCGATCCGGATCCACCGAGCAGCGTCACAAACTCGCCGCGAGCGACGTTGAGGTCAATCCCGTCGAGCGCGATGGCTGAACCGTAGTGCTTCGAAAGTCCGTTGAGTTTCAAGTAGTTCGATGAGTCAGGAGTGTGCATGGAGTCGCTTTCGCTTTCGGCCCAGCATGGCGGGGATACGAGTGCCTATGAGAAGGATGAGGGTGACCGCCATCAGGAGCGAGGCGGCGGCGGCAACCGAAGGTTCAACGCCGCTGGAGATCTGACTGAAGATCAGTACCGGGAGCGTGCGAACGCGCGGGCTGCTCAGAAACAGTGAGATGACCACCTCATCCCAGGAGATGATGAAGGCAAACATGGCCCCGGCAAGAACTCCGGGGAGGAGATTAGGAAGTGTGACAGTGAAGAAGACTCTCACCGGGTGTGCACCCAAGCTGTACCCGGCGAGTTCAAGAGTGCGATCGAATTGACTCAAACTGTTCAGGACCGACACGATGACAAGCGGCAGCGCGATGACCGTATGAGCGGCAGCGAGAGCCACGACACTTCCCCGGAACCCCCAACTTGAAAACACGAAGAATGCACCGATCGCCAGAATCACCGTGGGGACAATCATCGGCGCCAGCACCGCGATCGTGAAAAAGCGTCGACCTATGTATCGCCCGCGCGACAAGGAGAGGGCGATGCCAGTCCCAAGAACGGTGGCACAAACTGCAGTAAGCACTCCGGTCTGAAGACTCGTGACGAGCGCCGACTGCCATGCCCTGTCAGTAAGGATCTCTTCATACCATCGCAGGTCGAAGCCACTCGGCGGCCAACTCAGCACAGTTCGAGTGGTGAATGAGAGCGGAATCACAACCAAAGTAGGAAGGACCATGAATCCCGCGATGACGAATGCAGCCGTTGTTATCCAGCGTGGAGTTCTCATTGATCGCCTCTCAAACCTACGATGTCTTCAAACTTCGCGAAGCGCATGCCCAACGCCAGTAGCAGCAGAGTGACGAGTAGCAGGAGGATTCCGATCGCGCTTCCCATCCCGAAGTTGAGTGCCTGATTTACCTGCTCAACGATCAGCTGTCCAACGAGCGGCTTCGCTGCGTCGCCGAGGATTGCAGGCGTCAGGTAGAAGCCCAACGAGGTCACGAACACGATCAGACTTCCTGAGTAGACACCCGGCAGGCTGAGGGGCAAGTACACCCGCAGGAAGGTCCGGATTGGGCCCGCCCCGAGAGCGCGTGATGCTCGCTCAAGACCGAGGTCGATTCGCTTCATGCTCGCGTACATCGAAAAAACCATGAAGGGCAGGAGCACGTGGGTCATGCCAATCACCGTGCCAAGAGCGTTTCGCATCAATTGCACCGGCTCGTTCACGAGTCCAACGTCGAGCAAGAAGGAATTGATGATCCCCGTGTTCTGCAGCCAGACCGTCCACGCATAAGTGCGGACCAGAATGCTGAGCCAGAACGGTACGAGCACGCAGAACCCGAGGATACCGGCGACGGCCGAACGAGAACGGGCCATCACGTACGCGTACGGGTAGCCGAGAAGAATGCAGAACGCCACAGTGAGAATGGAGACCACGAACGTCGTCACGAAGGAGGAACGCACCACCTCCGAAGTCACTGCTCGAAGGTAGTTCTCGGGTGATGGATCAGTCAGTGAGCGCACGAGAATCTCGCCGAGCGGAAGGATAAAGAAGAAGAGCAGCGCGACTCCGCCCGGGAGCCCGAGCAGACCCCACCAGCTTCGCACCCCCCGGGGAGCCGCGGGCCCACGGCTCCCCCGGGTGGTGATGCTCGACGTTACTGCTGCAGCCATGCCTGGAACGCATCCACGATCTGCTGCTGGTTCTCGCTGTACCAATTGCCGTCGAAGGTGTAGCTGAGCTCTGCGCGATCCGGCAGCGGGAGGAACGGGTACGTCTCAGCGCTCTCATCAACTGCTGCGGCCGGGTTGCCCGGTGCAACGGGATAGATCTCAGAGAGTCGGCCGTTGTTCTCGGCACTTGTGATGAACCCCGCGAGAAGGTTCGCGTTGTCGACATTCTTCGCTCCCTTTGGAATCACCAGGTAGTCGAAGCCCAGACCCATGCCATCCCAGATCACTTCGATTGGCGTATCGTTCTGAGCCATCGCAAACGCCTGACTGGAGAAGAGATTGCCCATAACGGCCTCTCCATCTGCCACCAGCCGAGCAGTGTCTGTCGGGCTCGTCGCCCAGATAATGTCGTCCTTGATCGTGTCGTACTTTGCGAGCGCCCTCTCGTAGTCAATGGGGTAGAGATCTTCTGGTGCGACGCCATCTGCGAGGAGAGCTGCTTCGAAAATGCCGGTTGCGCCAGCCAACTGGAACATTGCCCGCTTACCCGGGAACTTCTCCGTGTCAAAGAAGTCTGCCCAACTCGAGGGCGCCTCGGAGAGCGCGCCCTCGTTGTAGCCGAGAATTGAAGCGTAGGCGTGGGTCGGAATGCGGTACACCGGGTTCTCCCCCTCCGGGCACTCCACGACGTCACAGTCAAACGGCTCGAAGTAGCGAGCTGGATCCTGGCCCCCAAAGTCACTGCCGATATCCGCAAGGTCCCAATCCACATTGCCAGATTCGATCTGCGCGGTAAATTTCGCGTAGTCCGTAGATCCCGTGTCCTGCACGACCGCGATACCGGGGAACTCTTCCATGAACGGGACGAGGTAGGCGGTGTCTTGTGCGTCCTGCAGCGCTCCACCGTTGCTCACGAACACCACCTCACCGCTCGCGTCCGTGTCACTCCCCGTGCCACCTGAAGAGCTAGGCGAAGGAGCGCATGCTGTGGCTCCCAACACCATCACTGCCGCAACGACACCTGACACTGCCGCACCACGTCGCGATCGGAACCTCGTTCGGGTCATATCACTACCTCCTCGTAGAGAACGGATTGAGACCCCCTCAACCGTTGTATATCTGTATACAGGAAAGATTATTCTTGCGTCAAGTCACCATGAGAATGATCGTCCTACATGGGGCGGCGGAGCTGAGAGCACTTGCCAACTCCATAAGACTCCTGAATCTCGCTGAGGACGCAGGCCTGCGCTCGGCGGCGACGTCGATGGCAGCACGCAGCGTCGTCGTTTTCCCACTCCCCGCAGCGCCCTTCACGATCACCAACGAATCAGAGGATGCAATCGCCGCAGCAGCGACCGTCTACCCCTCATCCAGCCCTGCCGCGCGTGCGGCGTCGGTCACGTCCGCATGCTCCGGCACTCGCTCCGACGTCGCGGTGGTGAATTGGTCACGTAGCGCGGTTTCGGCGGCGACCACGTTCAGGCTGGTCAGGTGCGCAACGTGCTCCGGCGTCGCCGCATCCGGCGGGAGCACGGAGAAGCAATCCGACACCGCAAGATCGGTAGCTACCGTGATGAACTCGCGCAATTCCGCAGGTGTTGCTTGCACGCCTGCCTCGGTAGTTATGCGGGAGACCTGCTTCCGCACCGTGTGTTTCGTCCATGCTGAAGATGCGGCGGCGCAGCGATCCAGCGCGCGTGCTGCAACCTCCTGCACGGCCAGATCATCCACCCGCACCAGGCGCTGCAGATTGCTTCGTTGCCGCCCACCGTGGTCATATCCGGCGCCAGCAAGTTCCTGAACCCACCACTGCTCATCCTTCAGATCAGCGGGCTTCTTCCCGGGCCGCTGGTGCATCCACGCGATGCCCTGCAACCGCGCCGTCATCACCGGCCCGAGGACTTCGCCGGGATGGCCGGTTTCCCATTCGGCTTCAAGCCGATCAAGGTTGCGCCTGATCTGCGCCGACCGCTTCGACATCACGGCGTTGAACGGCCGCAACTCGGCCACTTCACCGGAGACAGGATCGAGGGTCAGGCCGTGCCCTTCGAGGGCTTGCGCGAGGTGCAGGTGCGCGGCGATGACCGCGGTGCCGAGGGCGCGGATCGCGCCCTGCTACTTGAACAACGCCGCCGTATCGAGCGCCCGCCACTTCCCAGCCGCGCACACCCGAGTGCCGATCTGCCTATGAATATGCCGGCGCGGGTCACCCGCCCGCGATGTCTTGTGCCGGATGCCGACGACCTGCATGTGCTTGAGTAGGTACAACCTCCCGCACGTCACGAGGCCCGACCCAGGTGACGGAGTGTTGACCCAACCAGCGGCGTATCTCTGCCAAGGCGTCCTGCTGGGCCGAATTGAGGGCTTCGGAGACCTCGGGATGCAGCGCGGCGGCGACCGACAGGGACTTGGGGGCGTTGATCGTCATTTCGGCGAACAATGGCGACCCCTTCGTGACCTCGGTGGCCGCGCGCGGGGTGCCCATCGGCTCACCGGTGTCGGGGTTGATCCAGTCCACCCAGCCCTCGTACTCGTCCGCGCGGGAGCGATCGGCCTCGACATAGCGGCGAGCGGAAGCTCCGCTGCCGCGGAACAGGATCACCCCACCCTTCATCTCGACCTCTCTCATGAGTCGACTCATGAGAGAGGTGCGCAAGCCCCGCAAGCGGTGGCATTCGCGCATGCAATGGTGTCAGCGGCGCTACGTGGCGAAGTGGCTTATCTCGGAGGACGGGCTCCGCGGAGCATTCTGCTTGCGTGAAGAGCGAGGTAGGCGCGGAAGTCGTCCGGTGATTCGATCGTGAACTCGATGTCGGTGAGTGTCAGGGAGAGCGCAAGCCATTCGTATGAGTCAACGTGGGCCGTGTAGCGGCATTCCCGTTCGCTAATTGGTTCGATGGTGCCATCGATGCGATAGAGGCGGTCGGCTGCGTGTTCTGCACTTTCATGGAGCGTGAGAACTACCGTGCGTTCAGGGACGCCTCGGAAGTTTGCGCGAAGGTACGCCGGGAGATCATCGGCAGGCAGCGCGCGTGGGTGGAAGCGCTCGTCGCCGATCTGGACATTGCTCATCCGATCGAGTCGGAACGTGCGCCAGTCGCTGCGCGCGCGATCCCAAGAGAAGAGATACCAGCGTTGTTGGAGCCGCACCAGGCGTGCCGGTTCTACCTCACGTTGTGTCGTGTGGGATGTGGTGGCATGGTCGAAGCGCAGGAGCCGTTGGGCTGCGACTGCCTCAGCGACAGTTTTCGACGTGCCTGACTCAGGAAGTGCTCCGGCTGTGCTGGAGATGTCGGTCGTCGAGATGAGGGCGTCGACGGTGCGCCTGAGTTTAGGCGGCAAGATGCGGTGGATTTTTGCTTCGGCTCGTGCCGCAGAAGTCATGGTCTCATCGCCGACCGTTGCTCCGTTGGCTGCCAGTTTCAGGCTCAGGACTGCCGCGATTGCTTCGTCGTCTTCGAACATGAGTGGCGGGAGTGCTCGGCCTGCTACGAGTTGGTAGTGACCTCCGGGACCACGGCTGCTCTGGACGGGATACCCGAGGTTTCGGAGGAAATCGATGTCGCGTCGCAATGTTCTGGGCGTGCTCTCGGTCGCCGTGGCCAGATCGGACGCTGTCCACTGGCGGCCGATCTGTAACAACGAGAGTAAGCGCAGCATCCGCTCCCTTGGCGTCCTCATGTTGCCTCTCCTACCGAACAGGTTGCGGTCAAAACCTGTCCACAACTGATCGTACCGTTGAGACATGACGAAGATGAACGGGGACCGAGCTGCGTGGATCAGTATCGAGCAGGCGAGGACCAACAACCTCCAAGAGGTGTCTGTGCGGGTACCGAAGCACCAGGTCACCGCCTTCACCGGGGTCTCTGGGTCGGGAAAGTCGTCTCTCGTTTTCGGCACCATCGCCGCGGAAGCCACCCGCCTGATCGCAGAGTCGTACCCGCTGTTTGTCCGCAACCGTCTGCCGTCCAGAGGTCGAGCTGATGTCGATCGCATCGACGGTCTCATGTTCACGACGGTCGTGGATCAGCGCCCGTTCACGGGCAATGCGAGATCGACCGTTGGCACCGCGAGTGACATCGCGCCCTTGTTGCGGATGCTCTTCTCTCGTATCGGAGAGCCCTGCGCGGGCTATTCGCCGGCATACTCGTTCAACGACCCATCCGGGATGTGTCCGAGATGCGAGGGGTTGGGAACGGTTGACGATATCGACCTCGACCAGTTGCTCGACACGCGGCTGAGCTTGAATCAGGGTGCAATTCGTTTCCCTGCGTTTGAGCCAGGCACCTATCGGTGGTCTCGAATGGTGCATTCCGGCCTTGCCGACCCCGATAGGCCCTTATCCGAGTTGCCCGACGACGTGCTCAACAGTCTCCTGTACGCGGAGGATCTGCCGCTGGCGTCCCCTGACCCGAAATACCCGAAGTCGAGCAACTTCGACGGAGTGATTCCCAGGTTCCGCAACAGCTACCTGCGCAAGACGCCCTCGCGGCTGACCGACGAAGAACGAGCAGGGCTGGCGAGGATCGTGACTCGGCAGCCCTGCCCCGAGTGCCACGGCGCTCGCGTGAACCAGGCCGCTCGCTCGAGCCTCATAGACGGCCGGTCGATTGCTGACTGGTCCGCGCTCCCGGTCAGCGAACTACGGGACCTGGTGCACGGTGTGCATGATTCGCGCGTGAATCCGGTCCTCACAGCGATCACCGAACGATTGAGGGCCTTGGACGCCGTTGGGCTGGGATACCTCACCTTGGACAGGCACTCGACGACGCTCTCCGGCGGCGAGGCACAGCGAGTGAAGATCGTCAGGCATCTCGGCAGTGCCTTGAGCGACGTTTGCTACATCTTCGACGAGCCCAGTGTCGGCCTCCATCCACACGACGTTCACCGGCTCCTCACGCTCCTGGCAGACCTTCGTGATGCCCACAACACCGTCCTCGTCGTGGAACACCACCCTGCGGTGATCGCCGCGGCCGATCACGTCATCGACCTGGGACCCGGGGCAGGGACGAACGGCGGTCAAATCCAGTTCGAGGGGACACCCGACGAACTGGCCGCCACCGACACAGCGACCGGTCGGATGCTGCACGAACAGGTGCGTCTCAACCTCAACCCTCGGACACCGAAGAAGTCGGTGACCGTCGAACATGCCACAGCCCACAACCTTCACGACATCACCGTCGATATCCCGCTCGAAGTCCTCACCGTGGTGACCGGGGTCGCGGGCTCCGGGAAGAGCACCCTCGCCGCCCAAATCCTCCCAGCTCAACACCCGCAGTTTGTCGTCATCGGGCAAGAACCACTCCGTGGCGGGAACCGGTCAACCCCCGCCACCGTACTGGGAATCGCCGACCCCATCCGCCGTGAGTTCGCTCGCGCCAACCGTATGGCACCGTCGTGGTTCAGCCCCAACGCAAGAGGAGCGTGTCCCGTCTGCAAGGGCAAAGGCTTAATCACTACCGACCTCGCGTTCCTCGATGACGTGAGCACTCCCTGTGAGGCGTGCGGCGGGACCAGGTTCAATCCCCAGGCGCTCTCCGCCCAGTTCAAGGGACACTCGATTGCAGAAGTACTCGCAATGAACGCCTCCCAGTCCCTCGACCTGTTCAGGTCTGTCCGCGACATCACAACATCGCTGGAATGGCTGGAAGACTTAGGGCTGGGCTACCTCAGCATCGGACAAGCGACGAACACACTATCCGGAGGCGAACGCCAGCGACTCCTGCTCGCTAAACGCCTCAGCGACACTCCCGAACCCTCGAGATTGCGGCTCGTGCTCGACGAACCGACCGCAGGACTCCACGGCTCCGACACCGACAGACTCCTCCGACTCTTCGACCGGCTCGTGGACGAGGGAGCCACCATCACCGTCATCGAACACAACCAACGGGTCATTGCTCACGCTGATTACATCATCGACATCGGCCCCGGCGCAGGAGAACTAGGCGGATCCGTTGTCTATCACGGACCCCCGCAAGGCCTGCTCACCGCACGCGATTCGATCACAGGGAAATGGTTGCTGACGCCTCGGCCCACATTGATCACCGCGAAAAGTGAACCGTCCTCGGTTTGATGCCGTTTCCTTTCGAGTTTGGAAGGAAGATTGAGATCATGCCAAAGAGGATCCCGGAGGAGACGAAGCAGCGTGCGGTCAAGCTGGTGCTCGATCATCTCGATGAGTACCCGAACCTGACATCCGCATGCGAAACGGTCGCGAAAAGGCTCGGATTCGGGAAGGAATCACTGCGCCGGTGGGTCCGGCAAGCGCAGATCGACGACGGTGACCGGCAGGGAGCGCACTCGGTCGAGGCCGAGGAAGTTAAAGTACTGCGTCGAGAAGTTCGTGAGTTGCGTGAGGCGAACGCGATCTTGCGGGACGCAGCGGTTTCTTTCGCGGGGGAACTCGACCCCCGACGCCGTTGATCCTCGCGTTCATTGAGGACCAGCGTGCGCTGGGCCGCTCGGTCGGGTCGATCTGCCGGGTTCTGCGGGAGCAGGGTGTACAGGTCGCCGAGCGGACCTATCGGGCGTGGAAACGTGCCCAGCCCTCTGCGAGGGACCTCGCCGACGCGGTCGTGATCGACGCGATCCTCGCCGCCCGTATCGACGACCACGGCCAGCTGACACCGGAATCGATGTATGGACGCCGGAAGATGACCGCGCTGCTGCGCCGGCATGGTTTCATTGTGTCGAAACGGCGTGTGGATCGGTTGATGCGGGACTTCGGCATCAACGGTCTGGTGCGCGGCAAGGGCACCAGGACAACGGTCCCGGACCGGGGCGCCGCCAGAGCGCCGGACCTGCTGGATCGGGACTTCACCGCCCCAGCTCCGAACCGGCGTTGGGTGGCGGACTTCACCTATGTGAGGACGTGGGCCGGGTTCGTATACGTGGCATTTGTGATCGATTGCTTCTCGAGGGCGATCGTCGGCTGGCATGCGAGCACGGTGAAGACGACCCCGTTGGTGACGACCGCGTTGCGGATGGGATTGTGGCGACGCGACGTCGCCGGCCACCCCGCTCAGGACGGGCTGATTCACCACAGCGACGCCGGCTCACAGTTCACGTCCGTGTCCTTCGCAGAAACACTCGCCTTGGAGGACATCGCTGCATCGATCGGATCGATCGGTGATGCATACGATAAGGCTCTCGCCGAGTCCACGATCGGGCTGTTCAAGAATGAGGCGATCCGTGATGGATCTCCTTTCCGGGCCGGGCCGTTCAAGACGATCGACGATGTCGAATGGGCCACTGCAGGATGGGTTGATTGGTACAACGCCAGGCGGCTGCACTCCACGCTCGGCGACGTTCCGCCCGAAGAGTTCGAGGCCGCGTACTACGCTGGCCTCGAAGAGCGCCACCACCCGGTGCTGGCACCCGCATAGGAACGGCAGAAAACCGAGGACGGTTCACCTTCTCCTCGCTCGATTCGATGCCGGCGAGCAATGGGTGCCTCCTCGTGAGCAGCGCAGGTGCCCCCATCGGCCAGGATCCCGAGGTCGCGCAGGTCATCTCGGACTACCATGCCGAACTCCACGACGCCCTCTCCCGTGGGATCCGGGCGTGGGCCCCCGAACTGGATGCCGAGCAATCGGATCGTCTCGCAGACACGGCGACCGGGCTCGTGATCGCGGCGTTCGCACTCGCCCGAGTCGATCTCGCCCAGGCGAACCGCAGCATCGAGACCGCGCGGGAGCTCATCGAGACGGCTTGACGCGGCGGGTTGCGACGCACCGGAACTCCTCAGTCGGCGACGGCGGACGGGCGCAAGAGGCGCGCGGAAGGATCGACCCGTCAGTGCTTCTGGTCGGTCACCGCGAGCACGGCGCCGAGGACGATCATCAACGCCCCTCCAGTGGCGGTCATGCGGGAGAGGCGCCGCGGGGACTTAGCGAACCAGTTCCTCGCCGTCCCCGCGACATCGCAGAGGAACCCACCGGCGCCGCTCCGAGCACCCTATTTAACGAAGCGTCGCCAGCGGCTCACGTGGGCATAGTTGAGCGAAGCAAAAACAATCAATGAAAAGTCAGCTTGCCGCGCTGGGAAATCCCATGCAAACGCTAGTGCACTTGACTGGGGGTTACAGGCATTAGCCTCTCCAGCAGCCCATATAACTAAACAACGGGTTGTGGCGCAGCTTGGTAGCGCACCTGACTACCAGGCAGGCGGATCGGCATCTTTCCTCAACTTGACCAGGGTTTTGGTGTTTCAGGCTTTGCGGAGCGCGTCACATTTTGCATACTTTGCAGGACGTTGACCACTAGATTGGTCCACTACTTCGTCGCCTCGCGACGCCCTCGAAACCTAGTTTGTGGCGAGTTTATGGCGGCCGCATTCGCCACGATCCGCGGTTCGATTCTCCGCGCTGCCCACGCATCAGCTTGCGCTCTCCGCCGGCTACACCGGAACGAAACACACACAGATAGCGGGAGCGGTCTACATTGCACTCCGACCGACTGACCGCCGCTGTCATGCCGTTCCTCCATACGGTTCTTCGAGCATTCGGGCAGTGGTCGGGTTCACGAGGTCGTCGCGCATGATGTAGTGCTGCGCCGTGATCCGGGGATCAGTGTGCCCGAGGAGTTCAGCGGCAAGATTGATCCCTCCGGCGTCGTTGATCGCGGTCGCCCCGGTGCGCCGGAAGCGGTGCGGAGTAACGCCAGTCAGCCCGGCCTGCTCCATCACGTCGCGCAGGCGGCGCCGGACGTTGTTCGTGGTCAGGGCCCCACCGTTACGGTTGGAAAACAGCAGGACCTCAGGGTCGATCGAGAGCCGCTTCCGCAGCCTTGCTTTGATTGCTTTTACCGCGAACGCCGGGAGCGCGATCTTCCGCACCGAGCGTGAGGTCTTCGGATGATCCTGCCGATGGGTCGGTTCTCCCTTCAGGCTGATGATCGTGCCGGCGATCTTCACGGTCGGGATCGTGCTGCGCAAATCGAGGTCGCGAATGCGGATCGCGAGCACTTCCCCGATTCGTGCCGAGGTGCCGAGAAGCACTTCAACGATCTGACCGAGTTGCCCGTCCGGTCGCGGTCCGGCGACGATCGGCCGCTCTTCCCACGCGCGCACGGCCTCACGGATGAGAGCGACTTCGGAGTCCTCGAACGCATCTGGGTTACGGGCCGGCCGGCGCAGGCGCGAGACGTGATCCATCGGATTGCGCGGGATCGCCTCATGCCGGACGGCGAGGCCGAGGGCGAGACGGAGCACCACCCTCGCTTGTCGGGCACGGTTGTAGCTCTGCTTCGCGAGCTGCTTCAAGAAGTAGTCGCAGCGCGCGACACCGATTTCGCGGAGAGTGAGTTCAGCGAATGCAGGAACGACAAGTGTGCGCATGTTGCGTTCGTGCAGCAGCCTCGTGGTGCGGGAGAGCCGATCTTCCACTTCCATGTCTTCGAGCCAGTAGTCCACAAGCGCAGAGAAGCGGCTGTCGGCACTGAGCCCAATGAAGCCAGGCTGAAAGAGGGATCGTTCAGCAAGTTTGCGTTTCAGCGCGATCTCAGCCGCGGCTTTAGTTGCACCGGTGCATTGGACCGCGCGGAGCTTCCCGTCCCAGTCCCGATACCGGGCTCGCGCCTCACACTGCCCTTTGCTGATTTTGCGGTGACTGATCTTCCCGAACGTTCCGATCGGAGTGCGCGGCCTAGCCACGCAGTGCTCCGGAGGCAGAACTCAACATATCTTTTCTTCGATGGCGCAGTCGCGCCTCAACTATGGACATTCCAATAGCCTGCCGGGATGGTCAGTCCTGGCGCGGCATGCACCCCGAGAGTTGAGCCATCTCCTGCGTCCCGGCATGGGCTGTCAGATGCATCCCGCTAGTTTGATGTTTTGCACAGCATGCACCGGGGTTCTCTCGCAGGCTGTTGCGCCCCTGGTTGGTCTTCCGGGAACGACCAAACTGGCACTATGCGCTCACCGGCGGCACTGCCTCCAGCCGCTGTTTGATGAGTTCCGCGTCAAGATCAGGCACACCGATTCGACCTCGGAAGTGACTGTGCTGAACAAGAAGCGCTTCGGAGAACGGGCTCACGAGAGAGGCGACCGCCTCCATCGCCTCCAGTGTCTCTGCCGTGACGGATCGCACATTCTCAAGGTCGATGACGAGGTCTGGGATGTTTCGAAACGCTGGGAGGTAATGGAAACGACCCTGCGTCGCCATTAGAACATCCTTGCGGAGTTCAGCCCACTTTCCCGATGATTTCGTCGCTGTCCAGCCGAGGTACTTCTTGTGAGTCTCAAGCTGTCCTGCGCGAGCCAAGAGGACGAACTCGCACTTCTTCTGCTCAAAGTCACATGCGGGGGTCAGGACGACCCACCAATCACCGCCAGGTTCGCGAATCACATCACCGGGCGACCGCATGTCGGATGCGGGCGGGTAGATGTAGCGGTGGCTTGGGTGAGCGGTGAATGCGTGCTCTCGATCATCATCCAAGATACGAGCAAGCCTACTGATGAGCACTTGAGCCACCGTTGCCGGGTCTACGCCATCCGTGTACTCCGCCCAATTCGGGCCGAGCTCGGTCCACATGTGCTTCGTGAGCACTGATGTCACATGCTCCTCGATGGTGGTGATCGTGTCGACTGTACGACTGGCGATCGCTGCCTCTATGGTGGCTGGCAGTTGATCGATGTCTTCTTTACCTACTACGGAGACGAGCGGCGCCATCGCCTCGTCCTGAACGTTCTCGGGAAGCGCGGTCCAGAAGATCACGGGAGCGAAACGTGCTTCCTTGATCTCGTGGAACACCTCGTGTCCGACAGTCTCATCGGCTGGCATCGAGTTCGAAGCATCTCGTCGAACATCGAGGACGACCACATCGCTTCCACCGTCCCTGACGATGCTGAAGCCCTGGTCGAAGTCTGTCTGGACCGAAACATCTACATCGATATCTGGGTTCTCTTCGAACCCATCGATGATCTCGCGCTGGGCATCGGCCGCCATCTGAGCGTTGTCGTCGATGATGAGGACCCGCCATGTCTTTCTGGTCATCAGACGCGCCTCCTGAATGTGGCCTCGAACGTTGCTCCATCGAGAGGACCTTCTTGGACGAGTGTGAGCTCGCCGCCGTAAATGTCCTCAACCATGTTGCCTGCGATGCTCAAGCCAAGGCCGACGCCATCAGGCTTGGTCGAGAAGTAAGGATCGAAGATGCGGTCACGAAGATCATCGACCACCCCGGGCCCGGAGTCACTGACGATCAGGGTCAGTGATGAATCGGAGTTGCTGCGCGCATCCACAACGACCGCGCGCTCTGCGTCACGTGGCTGCGTGGAGACCCAGAAGATCGCATTCTGAATCAGGTTGACGAGCACGAGCAGCACTTCCGCCTCATCAAGCCGGGTAGAGATGTCTGCGTCCCCCGCCGCAAGGTTGACACCACGATCGTCCGCCTCAACCTGCATGATCGATATTGCCTTCTGGATCAGATCGCGAGTCCGCACTTCCTTCGGACGTCCCCTCTTACGTCCGCCGAAGGGCTCGATCTGGTTGAAAATCGACGACAACATCTCCGCTTGATCTGCGGTCTCCTCCATCGAATTCTGCGCAATAGCGATCTTCTCGTCGGACGACAGAGTAGTTTTTCCCAGATCACGTTTACCGAAACGCGAGATGTTCTTCAGGCGTGTAACGACAGTTCGCCCATCGTGGAGGATGCGATCAACGAGCGAACCAAGCGTCGCAAGACGCGAGTAGCGGGACAGAACTTGCTGCACCTCAGCGACGCCTTCCTGAATGTCGCGGTTCTTGTCATCGATGAGGCCGATCAAGCGGGAATCCCCGGGATAGTTCGTTGCAAGTGCGCTGCGGATCTCGCTCAGGTCGAACCGCTCGAAGAGGCCGCCCTTCTTTTCGGGCTGCGGCTTATCCGGATGGCGCGCTTTATACCGACGGCTCTCCAGTTCATTGAGCGCAGCCCGAACAAGCGTTTGGAGATCGGAATATGCCGTGCCCGCGAGGAAGCCTTCGCGGTTGGATTGATCCTTAAGGCCCTGGTTGTCATCAGCGCCGATGAACACGTGGCCAACGATCTGGTTGTTCGACAGCCGGAGGGTCGGGCTTTGGACTCGTCTGAGGTCGAGGCCAAGCCAGTCATCGCCGCTCTCGCCAAAGGGCAGGACACGGAATCCGTCTCGGTAGATGCTGACACCTGCGACGTCGTCGAGGGTCTCCCGGAATCCTTTGTGGTCCTTTGAGGTAGGGGGTGAACCGTCTGAGCTCGAAGCTATCAGCGTTCGTTGAATCGCGTCCTTGTCTCGGTCCCAGACGTTGATCTCAAACTCGAATGGCCCTGCTAGCGGGGCTCGCTTGTCATTGTTCCAGAGCGTCTTCGTCCCAAGGTCCTCCTCAAGCGGTGGTTCCTGCTGCACGTAGCGAAGGGTTGCGACACCGTTGGAGTCGACCGACCCTCTCAGTTGATAATGCGGTGTCCTCAGGTCGGCGGAGGGATCGATCGGGCCAGCGAAGCCCTGCAGCGCCTCGGGTACGTCTTCAAGTTCAACGAGGATCTGGAAATCAGGTTGAGTTGTGCCTCCATCCGAATCATCCGCCTTGGCAGAGTCGGCTGTCTCGGCCTGTTCGGCAGGGCGTGGACGGATCAGCCGGGTCAATGCTGTGCGGAGCTCAATGAAGTCATCCGCCACCCAAGTGTGAGTCAGCTTCTCAATTCGGAGAATTGTCCCATGCCCAAGCCTCCATGCCTCGCTGCCAGAGTCCGAGAACACGGAAGCCGCTTGGCCCTCCTCCGAAAAGACATCAGGGTCGCTGATCTCCCAGGCCACCTCGATCTCGTCAAGATATGCGTCCTCTTGATCGAATTGCGACCAGTCGATGAGGAGGTTTATCTCTCGGGCGTCTGCTTTCCGGGTAACAAGCAGAAGTTCGTCGCCGAGCCTCGCAGCGGCCAAGCGCCCGATACCCTTTTCGCCGAGAACTCGACGACCGCCATCGCTCTTCGGCTTCCGTCGTTTCGTGTCGGTTGCGATGTCGAGCCATGATCGCTGGAGCGTGGGCACATCCATCCCGTGCCCATCGTCCCAGACCTCAATTCGGCCCTGTCCCTTCTCCAGCGGGCCTTGGAATCGAACTAGGACCGTGGTGGCGTCGGCGTCGTAGGAGTTCTTGACGAGTTCAATGAGAGCAACCTTGTCGCTGCTGATGAGGTCATTGCCGAGCGTGCGGAGTAGACGCGCCCGAGGCCTTAGCGCGCCCTTTCCGCTCGGGACATCCTGAGCAGGTAGTGAAGATTCGTCGTTCATGAGGCCGCCTTTGCGCTGACATTCGTGCTCGAGGTGGCTTTGATAAGCGCGCGCGCCTCCGACACCGTGATGACACGAAGAGCGCTCATTCTCAGTGTGGCTTCGGGACCACCGGAAACGAGCTGCGCGAGAGCGACCTTGATATCAGTGTGGAGGCCTGTCTGGGCTTCAGGCAGGTCCATGAGCATCGTGACGACGTTCTTCACCCGCTCGTTGACAATCAGTTCGTTGCCTCCTCTTAGAAGGGCGAAGAGCTTGCGCTGTGCTGTTCCCAGTGAGGCAGCCGCCAGAGGCGTCCAATCCACGACTCTTGGTCCACGCAACATCTCGCGTAGCTCGCGAAGCGCCTGCTTCCTGGTCTTGCTCAACGCTTGGACGTCGATGTGCTGAAGCGACGCGAGCGAAAGATCCTGAATCCCTCTGAGGGGATCGATCATCGAAGCAGCTGCCTCCTTCGGGAGGCGATGGATATCGAGCAACGCGACAACCACTGCGGAAGCAGCGGTCATCTCAGGTCCTGGATAGAGCCACCATGTGGATTCGCGCTGCTCCTTCGCCCAGGCTGTGAGCCGATCGCGCATTGCGGGTAGCAAAGCGACGTCCGCCTGTGGGACGTCAAGTGGGAGAATCATCTCCGCAACAGCATGCCCAAGGATCGGAGGAACTGCATTTCCGATCTGCCGGAACGCGTCGCTCCTCGTCCCAGCAAATCGGAAATTGTCAGGGAAAGTCTGGATGCGAGCGGCTTCCCTGACTGTCAACGTCCGGTGCTCGCCTGGGTGGATGTACCAATAGCCGTCTTTAGCAATGTGAGCTGTGATGGTCCTGCTCAAGTCATCCCATGGGAGCCGCTTGTACTTGTCATTGAAAGTGTCGGAGCGGTAACGCTTGAGACGTTCCGGAAGGTCGGAGTACAGCGTGGTCGATGTCATGAGCGCGAAGGCTTCCCTGTCATCAGCGCGTACGGGACGGGTCATGTGGTCGTGGATAACGACGGAACCATCCGAGGGGCGCAAACGCTTAGCGAGCTCACTCGTCGGCTCGCCGGAATAGGGAAGTTCCCGTGCTCCAGTTGTATCGTTCAAGGATGGAAGATCCTCGATGGCGTCGCGAACGGTCGGACCGGCGTCGCTGAGCGACGGCCAAGCAGGAACAGCACCGTCGCGTCGGGCTTGAAGGATAAACCGTTTGCGGTGCTGTGGCACGCCGTGACGCCAAGCGTCGAGCAGCCGGTAGTCAACGATGTAACCGGCTTGCTCAAGAATCTCCGCGATCTCTCTGATCACGATGAGATCGTCGCCGATGGCCATGTCAGGAACGTTCTCCATGAGCACGGCGCGAGGCTGCAGGGCAGTTACAACGTCAATGAAGGAGCGCCACAACTCCTTGCGTGCATCGACTGCATCACGGGTACCCTCTTCGATGAGGCTCCGGATCTTCGCCCGCCCAGCCCTGCTGAATGGTTGGCAGGGAGGTCCGCCCGCGACGAGGTCAATTCCGAGAGGCCGCAGCTTCTCGATCAACGCTTGGACCTGAGCCTGATCCGACATGTCGACGTCGAGGGCTTGTCCTCGGAAGTTTGCCCGGTGGGTCTCTAGAGCCGCCTTGTCGTGGTCGACGGCAGCAACCACAGTCCAGCCGGCGGCTTCCACGCCTGCACCGAGACCTCCCGCTCCGGAGAACAGATCGACCGCAAGAGGGCGGCCTGCTTCCTTCTCGGCCACGCACCATTCGGTGAACTTTCCGTCTTCCGGAGCGCCTGGATGTCGGGGAAGGGTGAGCGGCGCTGAGCGCTCGAGCTTCACTGCATACTTCACCACGCGTCAGCACTCCTTCCAGACTTTGGCGTTCACCTCCAGGAGAACACGACCGACGCCGCGAGGGTGCACGACGCGCCGAGTCGACACGACCCCAAGAACACTCTACTGGCCCCCTGAGACCTAACAGGAAATTCCCTGGTCAGCATGCTGTTGTCCCCGTTTCTGTGCAGTTCAATCTCACCTGGGCGCCGAGGCCGCCAACTCCTACCGATCCGTTCGATCGAGAAGCTTCGGAAACGCCCCTGCCCTGCGGGGAATGCATTGCCTCAACGGCGACGCTCAGCGCCCACTCGACTCAGCTTCCGGCGTGCTCGCACTTCCTGAACACGACATTTTGCGAGCAGGAATAGCCCAATCGGTCCGAGCGCAACGAACGCGATTCCCATGACGAGGCACCACAAGAGCGGCACGCTGAGCAAGGAGTGCCCTCCTTCCTCGAGAATGCTTTTGAAGCCGTTCGCGAGCAGGAAGTAGGGCACCGCGAGGAGCATCGCGGGAACGCCCCACTTGTGGCTGTCACGACGGTGGACGACTCGCTGAATGAGCCGGAGGCTGGGAAGATAACGGTTCAGCGCGGCAACCACGCGCGCAACTCCCGAGACGATGAAGCCCAACATGATGATTCCTCTCATTAGCGCACTGCGATGAGTAGCGGCGCTAATGGATGTGGCCCGAGGGCCCGGCCCGGAGGCGAAATATGTCATGCAGGTTTCTGCCGCTGTGCTTCCAATGTACGCCGAGCCTCCGAGAAGCGGAACCCTCGGGTCACCTACAGCGACCGCGCGCCCCGCCTAGTGAGTGCGTTCGGTGCTGCCTTCGGGCGTGCCCGCTGAGTGGTGAGTGCTCGTGCGCGTTGGATCGATTGTGCGGCACGGGCATGGTCGATCTTCTGCACGACGCCCTCAGGCTCGGAACCGAGGGCGTCGTCGCTCGTGATGCCGTACCTGTCGCGGTATGCGCCGACCGTGCGCGCATACCGCACCCAGGCGCCCTGCTTGCGCGGATCGTCAGGCTGGGTGCCGAGCGCTCGCAGCCACGGCGCATCGTCCGCAGCGGCTTGATCAGCGAGGATGGCGGCGCGTTGTTCAATGAGCTGGTGCCGTTCCGCGAGCGCCTGCCGCATATCCGGCTCGGTGATGCCGCCTGCGACAGGGATCAGTCCCGCGATCAGCCTCGGCACTTGCGCCGTGCGCCCTCCGCTGGCGGGGTGTCCGGTCGCGGTCGCAAGTCGCCAGTGCAAGACGGAAGCGAGGTCGTCGGCATCATCAAAGGCGCGGGCTTTCACGAGGCGCGGGAAGAGCTGGTCGACGTCGTGGTGGTTCGCCTCCGCGCGGCGGAGTTCGGCGGCGAGGGCACCGAAGGCATCGGAGTCGAGTACGGCATCCGCCTGTGCTTGGGTGAGGCCGGAGGCTCGAATGAGGGTGGCCCAGCGGTCGTGTTGGGCTTCGGTGGCGATGGTCTCGTACTCGGCGGCGAGTTGACGGATCGATCCCCACTTCTCCTGCTCCCGATCGATCGTCTCGTGCACTGACAATTCCGCACCCGAATGGTTCAGCACCCCGAACAGCACCCGCCGCGCATCCTCCTCCGCGTCCTCGACTTCGTGCGGGTTCAGGTGCGCATCGTCAGGGGCGTCGACGGCGACATAGGCGTAGTTCCCGTCGCGGCCGCGGGTCATCGCAACGTACAGATTCTCCCGCGTCATCGACGGGTCGACCAGCACGTGCGAGGTATCGACGGTGACGCCTTGGGCGCGGTAGGCGGTGACGGCGTAGCCGAGGTCGAGGTGCTCGGCTACGTAGTCGGCGGGCAGCACGATCGACCCCCGACGATCCTGAGTAGCGGGCCGGATCGTCACGGAGCCGTCGCGTCGCACCTTCGTGATGATCCACCGGTTTCCGTTCTGCACCCACGCCGTGCGAGACCGGAGATCCCGACGGTTGTCCCGCGTGATGACGACATCCCCGACCGCAGCGGTCGCACCGCCATCGAGCGCAACTTCACCGCGGAGCGGCTGCACGACCCCAGCGAGGATGAGTTCGGTGCGCGCGCGGAGGTTCAGCGCAGCCATGGACTCTGCGGCGTCGGTGACAAGGATCGACGCGATCCCCGCCTCGCGGTCTGCCCGCCACGCCTCATACGCCCGCGCGGTCATGTCGTCGGTGTCGCCGCCCATGACGCGGCCTGCGTCTTGGTAGGTGTCGATGACATCGGTGTGGCCGAGGCGGAGCCCGAGCGAGGCGATCTTCTCCCACTCCTTCGTGAATCGGTGGATCGTGAGGAGCTCCGGGGTCTCGTCGCGATCTCCAGCGAGAAGCCCGAAGGCGCCGGCCGCTTCGACAGCTTGGAGCTGCGAGTAGTCACCGACCAGCAGGACTTTCGCGCCCTGCTCCGCAGCGTGGCGCGTGATGCGGTCGAGTGAGAGTGTCCCGGCGAGGCTCGCTTCATCGATGATGACCAACTGCCCCGCCCGGAACCTCGCACGACCCAACAGGTGCAACGTCCACCATCTCGCGGTGTTCTCCGTCTGAATGCCGAGGTCATCGGCGAGGACTTCCGCAGCAACCACCGACGGCGCGAGCCCCACCACAGACCCCTTGCCGTGCTGTTGTTCCCATGCACGCCGGAGCGCGTTCATCGCGGTGGTCTTCCCGGTACCGGCGGGCCCGACCAGGAGATCGAGCATCCGGCCCGACAGGGCAATCCGGGTGAGCGCGTCGGTCTGATCGGGGCCGAACATCCGCCCTTCCCGATCCGGGTGACTCGTCACCTGCTCGATCACCGCGAGCGGCAGCGTCGGGGCGGTCATCGTGCGTGAGCGTTCCAGGAGCCGCGCTTCGGCTTCCAAAAGTTCGGTCGAGGAGAACAGGGCCGAATGGCGGGGCCGGAACGCACTCGTGCCCTCGACGCGCTGAAACCGTGCCGGGGTCGAGGCGAGCTCGGGCGGGGTCAGACGCAGCGAGGCGCGCTCGGCGGCATCGACGACTAGGCCGGTCACCACCTCCCGCTCCCGAGCCGACGCGAACCGGTACTCCATCGTCTGCCTCGCCGCCTCCGCAGTGAGGTTCCACCTGTGCCAGGTCGACCGCTTCGCGCCGACAGCTTCAACCACGGAGTGCGCGATCGCTTCGATCAGGTCAAGCAGCACGTCATCCGCCCGGAGCACCCGCACTTCACCGGCAAGGATCGCTTCACGCGCCCACTCACCGGCATCACGCCCCAACTTCTTGGACGCGCGCTTGCGCCATTCGGCCGTGAGATCGGCGAGCGAACGAACCCGCTTCTCAGGGCGGGTTTCGAGCGTGGCCTGCGCGCGGAGCTTGATGGCCGTTGCCGACGATGGCTGACGGCCGTGCTTCGCGATGTAGCCGGCGATGAGACGATCCTTTGCGGCGTCGATCTGGTGCGCGCGGGTCGAGAACTCGAGCACAAGTTCGTCCGGGACCGTGGAGATCGCCCACGTCGGGTTGCGATCACGGCCGCGTTCCCGTGCCTCCCACTCAACTCCGAGGAGACGGGTGAGGTGGTCGGCGATGATCGCCTCATGCAGTTCGGAAAGCGCCACCGTGGCAGCGTGCATGGGTCGCCCGTCGAGCGACCGCCACTTCCCATCGAGCACCGTCCGCACCTTGTTCGACACCACCACGTGCGTGTGCAAATGCGGGTCGTTCGCACGGGAGTCGTAGTGGTCGTAGGCGGTCGCCGCGATCCCGAAGGTATCGACCTGGGCGACCGCGCCACCATCGGTGCCGGTAGAGCCGACACGGGTGGCGGCGACCTCGCGTTCCATGAACTCGATCACCTCCGCAATCGCCGCATGATGCGCGTCCGCGATAAGTGCCTGCGTGCCCGCATCGGCGACCGCCCACAGCACCGACGCCGACTTGGGTAACGAGAACGTGTAGTCGTACCCCGCGACGGCCTTCCTCGTGCCGCGATTGCGTTCCTCTTCCTCGATCTGCGCGACGGCCTCCGCGTGGGATGCGGGTCCGAGCTCGGGGTCGAGGGCTGCGACGCGGGCTTCGATGCGCTCTGCCGGTGTCGAGTAGATCGGGTAGGCACGCCCGAGCGGGTCACCGGTCACGGGATCGCAGCCCATGCCGATGAGCAGCTGCAGTTGCTCCTCCGACACTTCATCGCCGGTCGCGATCTGCCCGTCGGCGAGCTGAGCTATCCCGGCGCCGAGCCACCGGCCGGGCGGATTCCCGACTTCGGCGTAGTAGCGCGTGAGCGGGGAGGATAGGGAGCGGTCGCCGTCGCCGGAGACGACGGAGCGCAGGAGGTACTTGTAGCCGTCTCTGGCGCTCATCACCCGCATCGAAACTGTCACATCAAGTAGGTGTTCCCGGGCGCGAAGTAGGGCTGATGAGAGACTGGAGGGATGAATCTTGACGAGCTGCTCCAGGTGATGGATCGCGCCGCTGCGAACCTGGCCAAGCTTCAGGCAATCTGGGATCGTGCGCAGCCAATGATCCCTACCCACCCGCAGCGCGGCACGAGCCGCGAATATGAAGACCTCCGCCGAGCTTGGAGTCCGCTCCTCCCGGGCCTCCCGCCCATCGACGGCGTAACGGTAACCGAAGAGCTGCCCGATATCGACGAAGCCGGACAGTCATTCATTGAGCTTTTCGAGATCAGCGAGCCGGCCTTCGACCTGATGAATCAGCTCGAACTGCCAGGTCATCAGCTCGATGAATACCGTTTCCGGCTTGGGCAAGCCCGACGGCGTGCAATCCACGACCGTCTGAACGAGCTCACTTCCACGATCAATACCACGCTCACTCAGATCATCGAGTCGATCGCGCCCGACTCATCGGATCGTGTTGATGATCCCCGAACGACCGTGGTGGCCGACTCGATCAGCGAGATCGAACGGCTGCTCGGAGACACGACCGAACGAAAGGGGCGCTGGGGAGATCTGCACCGTCATCTCCATTTCGGACAAGGTCACGACTGGCACGACATCGCGGAGATGGATTGGCCATCAGTTCGCGCCGATATCGAGGCTGCAAGCCTCTCGGAACTCGACCCGCTGCCCGTGCCTGCGATCGACCTCGGCGTCGCGGCTTCAGCACGACCGACAGGTGGCGCAAGCATCGGCCTCGACTGGTCTGTCCTCGATGACGACGGGTTTGAACGCTTATTGTTCGACCTCTTGCGCGGCTTTCCCAGCTACCAGAATGTCGAGTGGCTGATGAAGACGCGCGCGCCCGATCGCGGGCGCGATCTGTCTGCTGAGCGAGTGATCAAGGACGATGGCGGAACGACGCGGACCGAGCGGGTCATCATTCAAGCGAAGCACTGGACGTCGAAGTCGGTGGCTCCGGCGGACGTCACGAACACACTGGCGGCACTGGCACTCTGGGAGCCACCGATCGTTCGGGCATTGGTGATTGCGACGAGCGGCCGTTTCACCACCGATGCGGTTGCGATTGTCGAGAAACACAACTCTGACGGCAAGCTGCCGCTGATCGAGCTGTGGCCGGACAGCCGTTTGGAGACGCAACTCTCTCAGCGCCCGGACCTAGTCGCCTCATACCGACTTCGTTCCTAGAATTCGTCGGTCCAGCCGCACCTAGAACTCGAAGTCAGCTCCAGCGTTCTCGGCTACTGCTTCACCTCTATGCAGAGTGATGAGGAAAGTGATGATCGCGCCGGCCGTTCGCACAACCATGACCGTTTCGGCGTGTGCGACATCTGGCTCCGCGTAGCGCCCATGGCGGGCCCCCGGAAGCTGGTTCGAGTAGGCGTAGAGCTTCTCGATCGCGAGACGAAGCGGAACGTGGTAGCCAGGACTGTCCGGAAACAGGTTGCGTGCAACATCTCCTAGGGTTGCGTGGGCCTTCCCCTCGATAATCTTCGCAACCGCCTCCAGCGCGTTGAGCGCGTCAGCCACAGCGCTTTCGAGGTTCGCGGGCATGCTGCGCAGGTTACGCAGCGCACTCAGGTACTGCTTGCGCACGGGTTCGAACTCATCGGTCAACGACGCAACTGCTTCGTCCTCGTCGTGCCGAGTCTCGAACTCATTCGCGACAGGTTCGTAGAACTCGAACCGGCCACCACGCATCTCATAGGCGATTCCGCTCCGCGACAAGGCCCTGTTCACCGACTTCTGCAGTTCCGCGCGCGACGGCCCCTTCATCGTCGAAGCCTCGGCTTCCAACGCCTCATAGACGTCGAGCCAGGTCATCTGATCGAGGAGAAGCCGCGCGGACTCATCGGCGTAGGAGTCGCTCCAGATACTCGCATCAGGCAACTGCTGGGAGTATTCACAGAGCTTTCGATATGCGGCAAGCGGACTCTTCCCGTCACGGCTGACTGCATTCCACAGCACGAGACGCACTGCGTCGCTATCTCGTTCGACCTGGGTGCGTTGCGGCTCAGGTCGCGTGTACCCAAATCGATCTGCGAACGACATCGTGCTCCTTGCTCTGGTCCAGCCGCCTAGTGTCCATTCTCTCGAAGCACTGCCCGACCCCGTCAAACCTCATCTGCAAGACGCGTGGTAGCTCGGAGCGGGGGCGGACGACGAGGGTGGCGACAGCCTGTCGACGTGGGTCGAAGTGGTGTCGGGTCTGCGCGGAGGGCGGGGCGGGAGGTGGATGTCGGGTGCACCTGTGAGGTGACCATCCGGCGGCGTGAAACGCGCGAGGCCGGGTACGCCGATCACCGGGAGCCCCGATGCCTGAACACCCAGTACCGTCGGCCGGTCTGCGTGCCGGATCGTTGTTCTCTGGATACGGGGGTCTCGATCTCGCCGTCGAGCACGTCTTCCAAGCGCGCACAGTGTGGTTCTCGGAGATAAGTCCAGTGCAGGAGGTCTTCGTACGGCACTGGCCCGATGCCCCGAACCTTGGCGACATCACTGCGGTCGACTGGGGCGCGGTCGAGCCGGTGGACGTGCTCTGTGGCGGGTTTCCGTGCCAGGACGTGTCGACGGTCGGGAAGATGGCGGGCCTCGCGCCGGGCACGCGTTCCGGGCTCTGGTCGCACATGGCAGAAGCAGTCGATCGACTCCGTCCCGGATGGGTCGTGATCGAGAACGTGCGCGGCCTGCTCTCCGCCCCCGCAATCCGCGCTGTCCCGAACCCGGCTAACGCAACCCCGCCTGCTGCAACCCCTGAAGGAGACGACCATGCAACCCCTGCCGATGCAACCCTTCGCGATCTGGAACCCGGCCTGTGGGGTGTGGGAGACAACCCAGTTCGACCTCTCCGGGCGCTTGGCGCCGTTCTCGGAGACCTGGCCGACCTCGGGTACGACACGGCATGGCTCGGCCTACCCGCTTCCGCTGTCGGCGCGCCGCATCCCAGATTCCGCGTGTTCGTCGTCGCCCGTGCCGCTACTCCGGACGCCGCTGGGGTCGGACTCGTCCCGCGGCGGGGAAACGCTCGAGCAGGTGCGGGCCAGGCGGGGAACGATCGCGCTCTCCCACCAGGTCATCGATCTCACGCTGAACGGGCCCGATACCTCGAATCCGCGCACGGGCGAATCGGGGATGCTATGGCCCCTGATCGAGAGCATCTTCGAGCATGGGGAAGATACGCCGCCGCCATCGCGAGATGGGAGCACATCACCGGCAAGACAGCCCCAGCTCCCGCGCTGAACCGGGCCAGTGAGGGGCTACGCCCTTCGGCGAGGTTCGTGGAATGGGTCATGGGGCTCCCGCCGGGATGGGTGACAGACCCAGGTACTGGGTTGACGGCGAACCAACAGCTCACCGCGCTCGGCAACGGGGTGCTGCCCCTCCAAGCCGTCGCCGCTCTGACTGTTCTCACCGGAGTGTTCTCGGAATCTGCGGCACGGTAGAGCCTATGCATCGTCGCGGGTGCGAGCACGGTACTGGGTGGGGGTGACTCCGTGGTGGCGGGTGAAGGCGGCGGTGGCGTGGGTGCGGCTGTGCCATCCGGCATGCAGTGCGGCTTCACTGATGGTGAGGTCGGGGTGTTCGGTGAGGAGGGCGGCCATGCGGTGTGCGCGGGCGCGCGCGAGGTAGGTGGCTGGCGGCATCCCATAGGTGGCAGTGAACACGCGCCGCAACTGCGACGGGGACAAGTGGACGCGGGCGGCAAGTTCCGCGGTCGTCCAGGGGGTGCCGGGCTCGGTGGTGAGGAGTTCCGCGACAGCGCGGGCTTCGGTTCTCGGCCCGGAACGACGTGCCCCGAGGTCGAGGACACTCGTGTGGGTGGCGATGCCGGGGTCTGCGGGTGGGGTAGCGTGGAGGTTCCCGAGTTCGGTGATGAGACTCCAGGACAGGCTCATCGCCTGCGCATGATGCTCCAGGCCTAGGGGCTGTGAGAGTGCGTCGTCGAGGCGGTCGAGGATGTCGCACACCCGGTCGAGGACCGGCTGGTCGAGGCGGGTCTCGTGGATCGGGGCGCGGTAGATGGCGTCGAGCATGCGCTTTGCTGCGGCACGATCCGGGAGCAGGCCAGTGTACAGCCAGTAGAGCTGATCGATGATGTATCGGCGGTCGAACCCGACCCGGGTCACTTCGTAGCCGGGGTCTGGGGCGATCTGGTAGCTCACTCCGGCGTCGATCGCGAGCACATCCCCGGCAGCGAGCGCGAGGTCGCCGGCCGGGGACGCGAAGCGTGCGGTCCCGGCCCTGACGAACTTGTACACGATCCGCGAGTCCCTCATCAGTGCGGGCGCATCCGTCATCGTAGTGACCACCGTGAGCGGCACGCCCCGCACCCCAGGCTGTGGGATGCCGGGGTGCGGGAGGAAAGGCCTGGGGAGGTCCCCGCCACGCGTCAGAGCGAGACCGTTCTCGTCCTGTCGCGACTGGCTGGGGTCGTGGCGCATATCTCCGGTCTTCGTGGTTAGCAGCACCTGCAAGGATGCTGTCCCGCCCACCATCTGGGGCGGGAGGGTCTGGGGTGTTTCGAGTATGGGACGGTGCGGCTCTGGACTCCCGCGTCTCCGGGATGGGAGTCAGAGGGGTCCAGAACCGCACCGTGGGGTGCCGCCGAGATGATGCCGTATGTGGTTGTCATGACCCTTTTCGGGCATCAAGTGAAAAGTCTCGGCGGCGTCCGTCATCCCCTTTTGATCCTTGTGCAGCGGAGCTTCGTGGAGAGCGCGCCAACCCTAGGGGTGGGGAGGGAGAGGGTGGCGCGGAAGATCCCAGGTACACGAGGGGCAGGGAGGGGGATTCCTGGAGAGGGGGTGACGGGGTGTGTAACCCGCACGCTTTCGTGGTGCGGGTGGTCGGGCACTGGACATCGGTCCGGGGGAACCGGTGTCCAGGGAATCAATGAAAATCAGAGAAAAGGGCTGCTGCCCGGGAGTGAGGCGGGTAGACAGTGGCGGGCGGGGTTCTGGCGGCTCGCCCCGCATGCGAGACAGTGTTCCGGGGGTGGCCAGAACCCGCCCGATACGTTCGACCGTTACCGGCTCCGGGGGGTTCCCGCCCCATCCCCGCCGAACTGGCGTCGGAGATGGGGCGGGAGCCTTGCGGATGCTGCCGGCGGCTATCCCTGTGCGGGCGTCACCGTGGCGTCCTCTTCTTCTTTGCGGCGTTTGCGGAGGAGGAACAGGGCCCCGCCCACCAGCAGCAGACCCGCGCCGAGGAGCCCGGCGGCGCCGAGCATCTGACCGCCCGTGATCGCGAGCGGCGGACGCTCCTGGAAGGTGTTGAGGACCTTGACCGTGTTGTCCGTGCCGGTGAGGTTCGTGACGATGCCGTCGCTCACCCCGCCCTCGGTCGTGTCGTCACTGTCGGTGATGGTGACCTTCGCACCGTCCGGGACGTTGGTTTCCTTCACCTGGCACGACACCCCGGCAGGCACTGCGATGGTCTTGGACTCGCCGTCCTTCAACCGGAACGTCGCGTCACCCTCGGGCAGCACGTACTCGCCATCCACGACCTCACCGTTCTCCCCAACACCAGGGATGGTGCACGAGAGGGCGAAGCCGTAGAAGCCGCCGGTGCCGGGGCCCTCGACCTTCTTGGATACGGTCAGTTCCGCGTTCTCGAAGGTGTTCACCGCCGAGATCGTGAGGACCTGCAGCTCTTCCGGGGTGCCGTCGGTGACAGGCACCGAGTTCTCCCACGAGTCGAAGTCGACCTCGGACGCTTTCGCGCCGCCGGTGTTGACCTCTTCGCCGAAGCAGCGCGCGTTCAGGGGCAGCAGGCGCGGTTCGCCGTCGTCACCGACGAGGTACTTCGTCTGGCCGCCCTTGATCTTCACGACCCCCGAGTAAACGTCCGTGAGGATCGTCTCTCCGAGATCGTTTTCTTCTTCGATCTGGCAGGTGGTGAGGATCTCGAACATGCGATCCTTCGCCGCCTCCACCGCGACGTCGTCACCCGCGAGGGTCTTCGACACCTGCACCGAGCCTGCGGAGATGAAGTTCGTCAGAGAACCCGTCACGGTCCCCGACTTCTCTTCGACCGCGTCCCAGGGCACGGTCACGGTGACCGGCGCGGCGGGCGCGTCAGCGGAGCCGTGTTCGGTTTCGGTGATCGTGCACGACGAGAACGCGGGCAGGCCCGCCATCACATCGCTGGTGACCGCGTTCGCACCGTTCACCGGCAGGGTGACCTCCTGGTTCAGGACCTCGACCGGGGTGACCCCGTCGAGCTGCGGGTCGAAGGTGCACACGACCTGGAACTTCAGAGTGTCGGAAGCGGCGAACTCGCCCGCCCCGGCACCCGTGAGCGCCTTGTTGATCTGCACCCCGCCCAGCGGCAGGAGGCCCGCGTCGATCGTGAGATCGTGCGTGTCACGCCCCAGCACCACCGCATCCGCAGCCCCGGTTGCGGGATCGGCGTTCGAATCGACCGCACGGTCGTCGCCCGCGGTTTTCACCGTGAACTCGGTTCCGTCTGGTTTCGTGAACGTCACCGTGTAGCCGTCCGCGTTCGAGGAACGCAGCTGCTCGAAGACGTACTTGCCGTCATCTTCGCCGGTAGTGGTGTCGATCTGGACCGGGTTGCCCAGATCATCCACACCCGTCACGCGCACGGGGATCCCGGTCGCGGGCTGCTCCGCGGCACCCTGCCACTGGTTCTGGATGCCGTCGCGGTTTAAGTCCCACCAGGTGTAGTCGCCGATCGAGGACTCAATCGCGACCTCCGGGGACTCTGCCGACCGCACCGCGTTCTCAAGACCGTCCGCGTACCCGGTCGCCCGGTTCACGTACACGTCCCCGCCACGGTTGTCGACACCGACCATGCGGATCGTGAACTCGATCGCGGACCCGGTCGAGAACGGGCCCGGACGCTGGACACGAACAGCAGTCACCTCAGACTCCGAAGCCGGGCAGTCAGCCACAGTTCCGGACCCCGAGGCCACTGCACCGCCACTCGGGGCATCACACCAGGTGATGTTCCCCGTCGAGCCGTTGCGGGCGTTCCTCGGGTCTTCCGACGGGTTGGCGTTCTTCGTGTAGAGAATACGCACCTGCTGGCCCTGCAAACTGCCGTCGGTCACTTCGGCCGAGTGGAACGTGAACGAACCATGGAAATCAGACCCCAGCGCACCCTGCTTCGGGAGCACATCGATGATGTCCGGATCGTTCGGCACCGGAGCATTGCCCGGCAGACGGTTCGAGAACCTCACCGACCACTCGTTCAGCTCGTTCGTGACCTGACCTTCACGGTTGACCTGCACCACCGGGGTGAGCGGCTGCTTCGTGATCCTGACACCGCGAATGTTCGAGATCTGAATCTGCGCCTCATCCGACCGCTGCTCCAAAGTGGAGGCATCGTCCTCGGCCCACACCACGACCGTGTTCTCGTACACGCCGTCCTCAGCAGTCGGGTCCACGTTCACCGACATGATGATCGGATCCATCACCCTGTTCACTTCGTGCTGCGGAATCACCCAGCGAATGTATGTTTCACCGGACGCGCAGGCGGGACGCTTTGAGTCCGTCGGCGTGGTGGACTGCACGAGTACCGGCGTGAGCGATGCGGATGCGTAAATCTGAGATCCGGGGAGGCAATCCTCGACCCAGACATCCTTCAAGATGCCTGGAGTGGCGGCGCCCGAGGTCAAAGACGGCTGCAAACGATACTGCACCAGATCACCGCCCGTAGTCTGAGGAGGAGTATCCGAGAACTGGCCGCTGTCACCCTTGCGCACCAGCTTGTCGATGCGGGCCTGCGCGTGGGCGAGGATCAGGCGGTCGCCGCCCGAACCGGCGTGCGTCTCCGGGGTGTAGGTCGCCTGCGACCAGTTGTTGGCATGGGAGAGGAGTTCTTCAGACGTGAGTTCTTCGCCGACGACCATCTTCACACCGCCGTAGTTCGGCAGGGTCGTTCCCGTAGGCATGCCGTTGTCAGCCACACGAAGCCCAATCGAGATCACGAGGTAGACCCCGTCACCCAAGATCGTGTTGTTGGAGACCGGTTCAGGCAGGTTCACGAAGGCGCGGACCCGAGCCACAGCGGTATAGATCCCATCTGCGGCAAGTGCGGTATCGTTGCCCGGCACCTCGGACGGGTCGTCGTACCAGGGCCCCTGTGCATCGCCGCACTCGGTAGCTGCGCCTTCAGCGCCGGGAGCAGCCGAGTACTGGAACGTCACGTTCGGCACCTGGCTCTTATCAGTCGCGAAGTATGTTCCGGGCACATTGTTGTAGCCGGAGACCCAGACCGCTTCGCCCTCGGAAGGCACTCGCTGCATAGCGGAGGTGTATCCAGCGCCGACAGCCGCTGGAGCGTCCACCGCGTGCAGGTTGAGTTTCGTGTTGTCCCACGCATCACAGCCGATCGCGCTCACCGGCGCAGGCGCGTCGGGTTTCGTACCCTTGAAGAACATCTGCGAGGTCACCGTCTGCGTCGGTGCCACGGTGATGCCACCGCTCTGGATCGTGGCTCCCCCGGGAGGTCCTTCACCATGGGTGTTGTTGCCTGGCGAGAACTCAGTCGAGGTCATGTTACCCTCGGCGCCGGGGAGCCCGGCGAACCGCTTCCTGAATGCACCGGTCAACTCGACGATGGGCGTCGTCGTGCGGTAGTCGTTCCAATGCACGGGGCCAGTGACCCCGGCTGGCAGGCTCGTCGCGCTCTCGCCGGGCTGATCAGCCGACGTCTGCACGTCACTGACCGGATCAAAGCCTCTGATGTCGAGATCGGTGTATGAGTTGAAGGTCGGGAGTGTCCAAGAGTTATGTGTCGAGGATTCGGTGCCGAAGTCGCGGATGACATCCACCGGGGTGTAGACCGTCAGTGCTTGGGCGATAGCATAGGCTTCGTCCCCAGGTAGAGCGGTACCGACCGGGCGCAATGCCTCGCTGGGATAGGTGCGCAGGCTCATGTCGGGAGCCTTGATGGTGAGCGCGGCGGGTGTCCCCGGGCCTGCCTGCACGACATTCATCGTGCCGGAATCGCGCACCGAGTTCGTCTCATTGCGAGACGCCCCATCCTGCACGCCAGTAGCCTTGGCGCCGGGAACTCCGTAACCGGTCGCCCCGTTGTACGCACGAGATCCATACTTTTCGAGGTCGGCCTCGATCGCGGCGATATCGGTAGCGGACAGCGAAGGGTACATAGCTTCGGGAGACAGGTCATCGGTGAAGGTGATGTCACCGATCGCCGGCATCGCACCCTTGCCGCCAGCCGGGGCCGAGAACAGCACATGATAGGTGGTCTGCTTGCACGTGCGGGTAGTATCCCAGGGGCACTGAGTATTGATCGGACCGTAGTGGTATCCGGTGTTCTCCTGCAGCGCGACACCATTCTTCGAGATGTCCCACATCAGCCGTGCCGATGCCTGCACGTTCGGGAGATCAGCCGCGTCGATCGCGACGCCGTTGTACCCGTCGGCGACGATCTGTGCGGCGGCGATGGGGAGGTCCTGGCCCTGATGGGCGAGGTTCAGGACCTTCACGGTGACGTCGACGATGTCGGTGCCGGACACGATCGTGCCGCGATTGCAGACCAGGGTCTGCTCTTCGAGTTCGTCGATCGAGTCCGCGGTCAGCGGGATCGTAGGCTCGCCCGCGGTTTCCGGCGTGATCGAGGAGCCGTCTGCCAGGCAGAAGCCGGGGAGTTCGGTGATCTCCATGCCCTTGGGGAACGTGATCGTGAACGTCGTGTTCTCCGCCGTACCCGAAGGGACCGCGTACTCGACCTCGTAGGTGACGGTGTCGTTCACCCGCACGATCCCGTTGTTGGGTCCGGAGTCGTTGCCCGCGTTGCTATCGGCCTCCCAGCCCGGAGTACCGTCGGACTTGATGCGCACATCGAGTGCGAGGGTCGGAAGCGCGGGGTCGGGGTCGTCGATGTCCGCCGGTGCCGGGGCATCCTCGTCGCCCTGCGGTGCCGGGGCATCCTGGGGTGAGGGCGCGTCTTCGCTACCCGTCTCGGGCGCATCCGCCGGAGCCTCTGACACCGGCGCCTCGGTTGCCGGGGCCTCGGTCGTAGGCGTCTCGGTCTGCGTGTCGGAATCTTCCGCCCACGACATCGTGGCCGGGGTGAGGGTGAACGCCAACGCAAGCGTCAACGCGGAGGCAACGAGTTTACCCCCCTCCCTCCCCGAAAAGAGGGGTCGTCTCGCGAGGCGTCTGCCCTGCGACTGGTTACTGATGTGCACTATGGTCTCCTCGTTCTCTCCATACAACGACAGGGTGTTCTGGAAGCAGATCCCCCCGCCAGGGGCCTGCATCCTTTCGGATCTGCGTGCGCGAGGGCGCGTGCAGACGAATGTCCCTTCACATGTAAAGACCGCATCCGGGCGTGGAGTGTTACAGGGTTTTGGAATATTCGTCAGAAATCTTTGCCCGCACTGGGTGCACGTCGTCGTGCGCGGGAGGCTCGTCATCGGATGATCCCCTGCTAGTCCCGGAGTATCCAATTCGGGGTGGTGTCATCTGGCGAGACCTTGGGTTCGCTCTCGGGAAGTTCCGGCGCCCCCTTACCCGTGGAGTCGGGGTCTGGGGTGGTGCCGGTGGTGGGGGTGGTCTCGCCTGGTTCCGCAGTAATGGGCGGAGTGCTTCCCGGCACATCGGGTTCACTGCCGGGGGTGTTGGTGGTTTCGGTGCCGGCGGTCGGGGTGGTGGGGGTGCCGGTGGCGTCTTTCGGGAACAGAGTGAACGCGCCCGCGATCAGGAGCGCGATCCCTGCGGCAAGTCCCACCCATCCGGCGATCTTGCTCCCGCTCACGGTTCCCGCCGCCTGCCCGGCTTCCGTGGATGGCTGCGGGTGGGTGACCGCTGACGCGGCAGGCGCATCACCACCAGCGAACGCTGCTGCCCCGGCGACTCCGCTGCCGGCAATGATGGGGCCGGCCCAGGCGCGCAGCTGCTGCCCGAGATCCCGCAACCTCGACACCTGCCCCGTGCACTCCGTGCACTCGGGCAGGTGCTGTTCTACTTTGGCGGTGTCGCGCTTCCCGAGCTCGCCGCGCACATGCTCGCCCAGGAGGCGGGCAGTGTCCGCGCAATCGGGGTCACGGGTCTCGACGTACTGCTGCAGGTAGGCGGCGGCGAGCTTCTTCCGGCCCCGGTGCGCGATCACCCGCACCGCACCCGCCTGCACCCCCAGATACTCCGACGCAGCCTCAGCCGTAACCCCCTCGACGTCCAGCAGCCACAACACCCGACGCGCATCCTCCGCAAGCATCCCGAACGCACGCCCGATCTGATCCCGCTCCCCGAGGAACTCAACTGCGGGTTCTTCGGGTTCGTCGAAAAGCTCCGCAAGGACATCCGGGGCGACAGTGACCGTGCCGGCGTCTGTCTGGCAGGTGCGGATCGCTTCGCTGCGAAGCGAGATCAGCACGTACCCGAGCACCGAGTCCGTCGGACCTTTCCCGTTCGACAGTGCCCGCAGCACCCGCACGAAGGTCTCCGACACGAGGTCTTCGGCTTTGCCACGGTCACGCGTCATCAGGAGGGCCTGCGAGAATGCCGCATCCTGATGCCGGGCATACAACTCCCCGAACGCCGCACGACCCATTTCAGTGTCGGCGCCGGCACGCACCAGATCACACAACGCCCGATCATCCAGTGCCTGCACGTCGGGGCGGGGCGAAGGGGCTGGATCCGGAAGACGCAGTACGGCATCGCTCATCGTCCCTGCACCTCCCCGGATCCTCAGACATCCCCACCGCGCCTGTAGTTGATCAGCAGATCCCCGAGATTCCGCCGATTCTGCTCTGATGATAACCCGAAGCTGAGAATCTCCAGGGCGGAGAAAGGGGTGAAGATACACGCGCCCAGCATCCTCCGAGGCCCGGAGAACCGCGTCATTCAGGACAAACACGACCCTACGAACACCGGATGTCTGGTAAACGCGCATCTTTGCGGTGTTGGCCGGAGATGGGCTGCACGCTCCGGGCGAGCGGGGTCGGAGTCTGGTGTACACGCATGGTGCGTCTGGCGGGCACCCGTCTGCGCTGGTGAAGCTCGCGGCCGTACTTGCTGCGGTGATAGGCCGGGAGTATCTGGTCGGGTTCAGCGTCGAGCCTGACGGACCCGCGATACTCGCGCGCGCCCGCCTCACGATACTGGTTCGGCGTCTCCCGGCGCACCTCACAGGTGAACGGGGGCTTCCTGCTGCACGCATCCCCCGCAGGACGGGAGGAGACGACAGCATGGCAGGAGAGACTCGACACGGCAGTGCACGTGCGGCGCGTGAGGCGAAGCTCGACGAGGTGCGCGAACAACTCAGTGCTCAGGTTGAGGAGCTCGTCACCGGTGAGGACTGGAAGCAGGCGCTGGCGTTCGCGGCAAGGTTCCGGTCCCGCAGCGTGAACAACTCGTGGCTGATCTTCGCCCAGCACCAGGCCGCCTGGGAAGTCGGCCGCGTGCCCGACCCGATGCCGACCTATGTGGCCGGGTTCCGGCAGTGGGAACGGCTCGGACGCCGGGTCGAGAAGGGCCAGAAGGGGTACGCGATCCTCGCCCCGGTCACCGGGAAGTTCGCCTCGAGAACCCCTGACGATCCGGTGTCGTGGCGGAAGCTCGCCCCGAAGGAGCGGCCGGAGCCGGGCGAGGTGGTCAGGTCGCGGATGATCGGGACGAAAGTCGCCTACGTCTTCGATATCTCCCAGACCGATGGCCCGGACGTACCTCTCCCGCCTTCGCCGCAGCTTCTCGAAGGCGAGACACCGGCGGGGCTCCGGGATGGTCTGATCCGCCAGGTGACCGAGGCCGGGTTCCAGTTTCTGCCGGTCCCGCACGAGGGCATGTTCCGCGGAGCGAACGGCCTTACGAACTTCGACACTCGGCAGGTGGCGGTGCGAACGAACATGGACGATGCCGCCCAGGTGAAGACCCTCGTCCACGAGCTCGCGCACGTGAAGATGCACGGCCCCGACCATGAGGAGGCCCGGCAGCATCGCGGGATCGGCGAAGTCGAAGCCGAGTCGGTTGCGCTCATGGTCGGGGCGGCGCACGGCATGGACACGAGCACCTACACGGTTCCGTACGTGTCGGGGTGGGCGATGGCCGCCGACGGGAAGAATCCCGTCCAGATCGTGCAGGGCACCGCGGAGCGGGTGCGGAAAATCGCGGTGGAGATCCTAGATCGCCTCGACACTTTGCAGATCGGCGATGGCACACCGCCTGGTCTCACCCGAGACGACCCCGCACGCGCGGCCGAGCCGCAGGCATCCCGGAGGCAGCCGGCACGGTCGTCAGCAAGGAAGCCAGTGCCTCAGCCGCGGTCTTCCGGCTCTGCGTCTCTGTTGCGGGGTCTGTGATGGACGCCGGACGCCTCCTCGCCCCGGTCGCCGGGATGACACTCGCGGATGCCGCCGCGCACTACGCAGGCCTCGGCGTGCCGGTGTTCCCGTGTGTGCCTCATGAGAAGCGGCCGCTCGTCGCTCACGGGTTCAAGGACTCCAGCACCGATCCCGCGCAGGTCGCGCAGTGGTGGGGGCGGTGGCCGGAGGCGAACATCGGCATCCCGACCGGCCCCATCTCGGGGTTTGAGGTCGTCGACGTCGACGTGAAGGGCGACCCTCCACGTGGCCCCGAGTCGTGGCAGCACGCCACCGAGGCGGGCCTGCTCGATGGGTGGGCGGCGCAGGTCGTCACCCCGTCCGGTGGCTTGCACGCCTACTACCCGGCAGCAGACGTCGAGCAGCGCTCCTGGGCTTCGGGTGCGACGCAGATCGACTTCCGCGGCACCGCCGGCTACGTCGTCGCCCCGCCCTCAAGAATCCTCATCGACGGCGAGATAGCCGCCTATCAGCTCCTCGACCTCGCCACCGGCGACGTGCAGCCCGTCAACGCGGGCGCGCTGCGGGAGCTCCTGGACCCGAAGCCACCTCGGATGTCGTGGAAGGGGCGCCGGTTTGGCGGGACCGTGGAACAGCGCGCACAGCGGATCGCGGCGTGGCTGGAAGGGCAGGGAGAGGGCGAACGGAACCAAGGCCTGTTCTGGGCGTCGTGCCGCCTCGCAGACAACGGGGCCTCCCTGGCGGAGACGTTCGCGGCGCTGGGCCCGGTCGCGGAAGGGATCGGCCTGCCGCCGCGGGAGATCGAGCGCACGATCCGCTCCGCCTACCGCATGCCAAGACCCACCCCACCCGCATCCGCATCCGCATCCGCGAACAGCGCGTCGCGCCCGGTCGCGCAGCATGCTCCGGCCGACCGAGGGCGAGTGCTCGCGTGAACCAGAAGAGGGAGCGCAGGGGTGGCCGGCTGGCGGTGGGGACGGCGGTGGCAGGCACGGTGCTAATCGCATGCGGAGCGTTCTGGCTGAGTTTCACCGCGCTGGCCGATCTCGCCCGCCGCTCCGGGATCGAGGAGGGGCAGGCGTGGGCGTGGCCGCTGATCGTGGACGGCATCATCGTCGTCGCGACCGTCGCCGTCGTCGCCCTCGCCGGCACCCGCACCTCCTGGTATCCGTGGCTACTCCTCATTTGCGGAGCCGCCCTCTCGGTGACCGCGAACTCCATCCACGCGATCGTCGCCGCCGACACGGACGTGCCAGCGGTTCTGGCCGCCTCGGTCGCGGCGGTGCCGCCGCTTGTGCTGCTCGCTATCACCCACCTCACCGTGGTCCTCACCCGGCACCAGGCCGAACACGACCCTGAGAACGCTGGTGACGAAGTCGCGGAGTTGCCCGCCGAGGGCGTGGAGGTGCCGGGCAGGCCGGTGCCGGTCGCGTCGCTGGAACCGGCGCCTCGAGCGCCGGTGCTCGCCGCGGCGCCGATGACCGATGCGGTACCCGGCCCCGGAGAGAGCGATCCGCCGATGCCTGAGTACGGGCGGGGTGGGTGGTCGCGGCGTGAGGTGGCGGAGGTGCTGCGGTCGGGCGGCTGGTCGAACAAGAAGATCGCCCGCTACCTCGACGTGCACCCCTCGACCGTCGGCCGCTGGCTCCCGCACGCCAGTGCCACGCCGGGCACCGATACCCAGCAACCGATTTCGGAAGTGCCGACGACCGACGCAGCAGCGGTGCCGGTTGCAGACGACCCCAGAGACGAGGAGGGTCCTCCATGAACCCCGAACACGACCCCGATGTGGCGGAGGCGGCACGGTCTCGCCTGCATCCCGCGCTCGCTGCGGCGATGAACGCCGAACGGACTCCGCCGGGCGGGCTTGAGCAGGCGGAGGCCGAGCGGGCGATGCTCGCCGCACATCGCGACCCCTCCCTGACCAGGCGCACCGAACGCGACCGCACGGGGACCGATTCCGCTGAGCCGGGACCGGAGCAGGCTGAGGCGGAGCAGCGGACGCAGATCCGGTGGGTTCGGCCGACCGAGCTGGCGATGCGGGGCGGCGCCCGCGCGACCGGGTGGGGGCTCGCTCTGCGGGCCGAGCTCGCCCAGCGCCTCCGCTACGCCCGCGCACAACACCGCGCCGCCGAGCAGGGCGACAGACCCTCGCGGTTGCCCGATCTGTCGATCCGGGGCCGCAGGAACCAGGCACGACCGGAGCCTGCACGTTCGGGAATGGGACTGAGGTGATCCGCAGTGCACGAGTTCACGTCTCCGTTTGCGCGGGACCTCCCCGGCCCGATGCACCCAGAGTGCACCTGCCCCACAGGAGGTGCCCAGAGCATGAAGAGAACCAGCAACAGAAGAACCCCTGCCGGGCAGCCCGAAACGGGCGCACGGCGGGGGTTCGAGCATTCCGAGGGGCTGCGCGCCCTGCTGATCCGGTTGCACGAGGAGGGTCGGTGGTCGTGGCGGTACGACCCCGAAGTGGAAGCGCTCATGCGACATGCCGCGGACAAGTATGCGGCGCTCGCTCGCCGGCATGGCCTGGACCCGTGGGAGGCCGCGGCTGCCGCGTTCGATGCGATGCGCACCGGCGCCGTCCGGCGCGCCGAAGACCCCTGGGCAGTGATCACCCGGGCGGTGAAGGTCACCTGCATCGCCGAGGAACGCGCGAACGGGCTCTTGTGCTCGGTGCATCAGGCGAGACGGCCGAAGTTCTCGGTCTTCCACGACGCGGAACGCTTCTCGGACCGCGAGAACCCCCTCACCGACTACCACCCCGCCTTCCACACCACCGCCCCGGACGAATCGGACGACGATGAGGAGGCCGTCGCGCGGGTGGGGGCGGCGGTCGCGGATGCGGTGCTGCTGTTCCATCTGCTCGGTTGGCCTTCAGAGACTGCGCAGTCGGGCATCGAGCTGGTCGTGACGAGGCTCACGGAATCCAACTCGCGCTCTCAGGCGTTCGAGTCGCTCCGCCGCGACTACCACGCCCGCGCCTTGCTCGATCTCCCGGTGAGGTCGTGGCTGTCGATGCTGCGGCTCCTCCTCGGCACCCCGGACCCAGCTCTCGCACACACGCGGGCCGCCCGCGGTCTCCTGCACCGGCTCCTCTCGGGCGAACCTGTCCTCGCGCTCCTCGCAGACGACGCCGTCGCTACCGGCATCGTCCTCGCCGCCCCGAATGTGGGAGGCACCGATGTCTGCGAGTAGCCCTGGGCACATCGAGCTGAAACGCGCCCTCGATTCCATCCTCGTCGGGCAGCGGCATCGCACCGACCTGGGCGACATCGCGGCGCTGGCGGAGTCCATCCGGGCGGAGGGCCTGTTGCAGCCGATCACCGTCACTCCGGACGGGGCGCTCGTGTGCGGGCGCCGCCGGCTCGAAGCGTTGCGCCTCCTCGGGCACCGTTCCACGAACGTGTGGGTGCGGTCGAATCTCTCAGGCCGTCTCTCCCAGCTCCTCGCGGAGCAGAACGACAACGCCCTGCACAAGCCCCTCTCCCTGATCGAAGCCGAATCCCTCTACCGCGAGCTCAAAGTGGTGCTCGCCGAAGACGCCGCCCGCCGGCAGGCCGCCACACGGTTCGGTGCCGAGGGCGGAAGGCCCCAGGATCCTGCGGGAGTCCACGGTGCTGCCGAATCGGCGGCACCGGAACCGGCGGGTGATGCGCGTGCCCAGGCGGCCAGGATGGTGACGGGCCGGAAGTCGTACTCGATGCTCGAAGAAGTCGGCCGGCTTAAGGACCTCGCCAGCGACGAACGCAGGCCCGCGCACATCCGGGCGCAGGCCGCGGAGGAGGTCGCCCGGATCGAGGCCGGCGGGAAAGTGCACGGCGCGCACCTGCGCATGAACACCGCCCTCTCGCTCCACGAACTCGACCAGATCGCCGCCGACCCCGCCCAGCCGGAACTGGTACGGACGCAAGCCGCCGCCTCCGCCGAGGAAGTGCGGGCCGCAGCCACACGGGAAGCACGGACGACGGAGCTCGCACAACTCGCGACCAAGGCGATCGCCCGCATCACCGCCGATGGCCGCAAGAAGGGCAAGAAGCCAGTACGGCCGGCGGAGCGTCCGAAGCTGACGCTCGTGGTGCTGCCGCCGCGCGCGTTCGTCGCGCTCTGGGCCGACATGGACGGCTGGACCCAGAAATACGACGCCACGACCCTCGCTGCAGAACTGACTGTGGCGGAGTGGGAGCGAGCCGAAGCGGTGCTGGCCGAGACTGTCGCGTTTTTCGCCCTCATCCGCGCCGCACGCGAGAACGCTGCGGCGGGCGGCGCTGAGGCGCACGCCGTCTGACCCCACCGCTCCGCCACGACGCATCAGCGGCGGGGCCAGAGGTGTGCACCTTCTGGGTACCGAACTCGCCCGTTCGCCGGAAGGAACCCAGTATGCGCCAGACCACCGACCCGGAGCAGGCGTCGCGGCGCCTCCGTATCACTCTCATCGTCGGCGGCCTCGTCCTCGCCCTGCTCCTCGGCATCGGCATCTACGGCCTGCTGCGCGGCCCCGCCCCCGAACCGTCGCCAGGCCCCCGTGTCGCGTCGTCCGGCACGCCTGGTGCTGAGCGGGAGCTCTCGCCGCGCGAGCTCCCGGCTATCGCGGATGCGGAGCGGTTCGCACGTGACGTGGCAGTGGGGCTGTTCGCGTGGGATACCAGCCTCGGCTACGGCACGCACGAATACATGCAGGCGATCGTCGATATCGCGGACCCGGACGAGGCGCCGGGCCTTGCCGCAGACCTCCGCGCCTATTTCCCAGACGAAGACGCGTGGGCCGAACTGGGCCACTATGCGACCCGGCAATGGCTCGCCATCGACTCGATCGCCGTGCCCGAGAGCTGGGCGGGCATCGTCTCAGACGCCCGCCCCGGCTCGCTCCCGCCGGGGGCGACCGCGTACACGGTCACGGGCACCCGGCACCGAGCTGGCGTCTGGGAAGGACGGGACGTCACGGACGCGCGTCCGGTGTCGTTCACGATCTTCGCCGCTTGCCAGGACGGCGAGGACTGCCGGCTGCTGCGGCTCTCCGCCCTCGACACCCCACTCCGATAAGAGGGGCTTGTCCATGGTGAAGAAGCTGCTCGTCGTCCTGCTGGCGCTACTCTGCATCGGCCCCTCGACCGCGCTCATCGGCTTGGGTGCGTTCATGGGGCCGGCAGGGTTCTGCCCCGCGGACTCGCTGACGGTCGGCCCGATCCCCGACCAACTCACCGCGACCACCGCCGACGGCACGCAGGTGGTACTCGAGAAGCGGCAGCTCACCCACGCGGCGACCATCATCACCACCGGGGCGAGCATCCCAGGCGTCGGCCAGGCGGGTGTGCGTGTCGCGCTCATGGCGGCGCTCACCGAGTCCCGGCTGCGGATGCTCGCCAATACCGGCGCCTACCCCGAATCCGGGAGCTTCCCGAACGACGGCGACGCCGCAGACCACGACAGCCTGGGGCTGTTCCAGATGCGGCCCGCCGCCGGGTGGGGCACGGTCGCCAAGCTCATGAACCCGGAGTACCAGAGCAAGGCGTTCTACGGCGGTGAGCAGGGCCCGAACTTTCCCTCGCCGCGAGGCCTGCTCGACATTCCCGGCTGGCAGCAGATGGACCCAGGCAGCGCGGCACAGGCCGTCGAAGTATCGGCGTTTCCGGATCGGTACCGGAACTGGCAGCCAGTCGCCGACGCGATCCTCACCGCCCTCACCACGCCCGCCCCCAGCGGCGGAACCGGTGGCGGGGTGGTGCCGGAGACCAGCCGTGTCGGGTTCCCGCTGCCCGAGGGCTCGTACACGAGCACGGATAGCTTCGGGTGGCGCATCGACCCCTTCACCGGAGAGAGCGAGTTCCACTCCGGCTCCGATCTCGCCGCCGCCGACGGCACCCCGATCTACGCAGTCGCCGACGGCCGCGTAGCCGTCGGAGAGTTCAGCGCCGGATGGGGCGGTCTCATCGTCATCGAACACTCCGTCGGCGGAGCCCGCGTCGCGTCCTATTACGCGCACATGTGGCAGGACGGCATCTACGTCACCAACGGCGAGACGGTCGCGGCCGGGCAGCACATCGGCGATGTCGGCTCCTCCGGCCGCTCCACCGGCCCCCACCTGCATGTCGAGATCCGCCCTGGCGGGCAGGGGCAGCCCCCGGTGAACGCCGTCGAGTGGCTGGCGCAGCACGGCGCGGTCCCGAGTGACGGTACGACGGGCGCCGCCGGATGCCGCGCGAACGTGGGAGGTGGTGCCCGGTGAACGTGTTTCCCGACTTCGGCGCCGTCGGCGCATCCGGGGAGTTCGCGTCGGTGATCGGCGCGCTCCTCACCTACGTCCTCATCGGCGCCGTGCTCACCCTCCTCATCTCCGCGACCATCTGGACCATCGCCGCCCACACCGGCAACCCCTACACGGCGCAGAAGGCCCGCATCGGCGTGCTCGTCGCCCTCGGCACCGCAGCCCTCGCCGGAGCCGGCATCGCCTGGGCCAACTTCCTCCTCACCATCGGCGACTCGCTGTGACCCCCGTGCAAGCATGAGGGAACGGTTTTCTAGAACGGCAGCGTGGTCGCCGATGGGTCGGGCGAGTCTGCTTCGGGCTCAGGCTCCGTATCGTGTTGCCAGTCGCTCTTGATCGCGATGATGAGTTCGCGGTCAGCTCCGTGCGTCGCGATTACTTCTCTGAACGCCTCAGATCGTGCGCCTGCCGTTCCGACGAATCCACGTGAGATGAGTTGCGCGAAGGGACCACGCCCAAGATATTTCGTGTTTTGATAGGTGACCCGGAACCCTCCGCGTGGTCCGACCTTGAACGTCGAATCAGTCATCGCAAGCCGCATCCAGTCGGCCGGAACATACATGCCTTTGAGTGTCTGTCCGTCGAGCTTGCGACCGGCATCCCCGCGCACGAACTTGAACCAAAACGGAGTGTCGAACGCGCGCCAGTCGGCCGCTTTCTTCGGGATTTCGCTCCCCTTGGGCATGAGGTCGAGTTGTTTTTCGATCTCTCCCTTGCGGCGATAGACCCACTCGTGGGTGCCATCGCTGCTCTCGGCTCTTTCGAGTCTCTTGTACTGGACGAAGGTGAAGGCGTCGTGAACCTGATCCCAGTAGAGGAGATCGACGCCGAGTTCTTCCTCGATGGGCTTCTTGTTCACTGACATGACCAAGAGCTTTCGCCGACCCGTTCGATCTTCAAAGACTGTGAGGCTTGCCGCTCGTTGGTTGGCGATGAGCTTGCCGTCGAAGCGCTGAAGATCGAGCGGCAGCAGTTCTTCCTCTAGGTCCCTCTCGTAGCCAGCATTCAGTACCGTGTCGAGAAGCGTCTCCATGTCCGCAGAGCTCGGAGGTTCGCTGAACGCGTCTGCTGGCAATGGAATATCCGCTACCTGCGCAGCAAGCTGGACCGCATCTCGCGCCTCCACTCTCGCCTGCTGAACCTCATCATCGAAGACGCGCGGCTCCCTGAACACGGAATCGAGCCAAGGACCGACGGAGGGATCAGTCTCGCTGAGAAGATCCAGGAGAGCACTGGCGGTTGGGCTATCGATCCGTCGGGCGTAGAAGTGCTGCGGCAGCGGCACCACGGCCCCCTGATCGCGCAGTGCTCCAAGTTCGACAGGAGAGCCCAGGCGGAGGATTGGCGATAGGGTCGCGCGCAGTGTTCCACTCGCGATGCCAGCGACACCACGTGTGATTGCAAGGCCGATCAAATACTCGCCGCTGCCGAGCTCTTCATCGCCTTCACGAACGATGAGGCAGAGAGAGCCAACAACTGGAGCAGACGCCTTGTCAAAAGCTTCGCTGATCTTTTCGACGCTCAGATAGCTAACCCGGTTCGCACCCTTCGCATGCACAACGTATGTCGCCAGAGGCATCTTTGTCCCGGTTTTTCGCGCCATCTTTCCATGTTATGCGAGCCCTCGGTGCGCCGCGGGAACGTGTGCGCACCTCACTGGCAAGTCCGGCGAGCGCCGGCCTGTCAGCAGAAGGAGTTCCCAGTGATCGATATCGACCCGAACAGCAACGGGCTTCCGGGGATCGCGCAGCTGCGCGACATCGTCGGCGCGGTGATGACCGTCGGCCTCATCCTCAGCGTGCTGGCGCTCATCGTTTCCGCGATCGTCTGGGGCTTCGGCGCGAACAGCAGCAACCCGCACCTCGCGAGCCGGGGGAAGACCGGGGTGCTGGTGTCGTGCGGGGCGGCGGTGCTGTGCGGGGCGGCGGTGACGCTCATCAACTTCTTCTGGACCGTCGGCCAGGCCGTCAACTAGCCGGGTGGTGGTTCAGGGTGAGTATCTGCGACATCCCCGGCGTCTCCACCGTCTGCACCGCGATCGGCGAGGGCCCCGCCGGCCTCTTCTTCGGGTGGATCGCCTCCGCGATGGGACTCGCCGTATCCACTCTGTTCCAGGGCATGTGGGACGTGTTCTCCACCACCACCTCGGTCGACGTCACCAGCGACGGATACGTGAAGGTCTACAACATCCTGTTCGGCATCGCCGTGTTCGTGACCCTCCTGTTCTTCTGCTTCCAGCTCATCACCGGGCTCGCCCGCCGCGACCCGTCCGCGCTCACCCGCGCCGCCCTCGGGGTCGCGAAATCGGTGCTCGGCTCGTTTGTGCTCATCACCTGCACCGCGCTGCTGCTCGAAATCACCGATCAGCTCTGCGTCGGCATCATCCAGGCCACCGGGCAGACGATCGAGAGCATGGGCGACCGGCTCGCGCTCCTCATCACCGCGGTCACCATCACCTCGGTTGCTGGCGGTGCGGGGGCGCTGCTGACGATCTTCCTCGCCGGGCTCATGATCGCCGCGATCTTCATCCTCTGGTTCAGTCTCCTCATCCGCAAGGCCTTGCTGCTGGTCGCGATCGTGTTCGGCCCGGTCGCGCTCGCCGGCCTCACCTGGGAAGCGTCCCGAGGCTGGTTCGGGAAGTGGGCGACCTTCGTAGTCGCCTTGATCGCGTCGAAGCTCGTGATCGTGGTGATCTTACTCATCGCCACCACCCAGGTCGCCGCCCCCATCAGCCTCGACCTGAAATCCCTGTCCGAACCCATCGCCGGGATCGTGCTGCTGTTCGTCGCTGCGTTCGCCCCGTACATGGCGTACAAGTTCCTGAGCTTTGTGGGTTTCGACATGTATCAGGCGTCCTCGATGGAGCAGGAGGCGAAGAACGCCCTCAACCGGCCCGTCCCGCTCCCGTCGAAGCCAAACGGCCCCGCCCCGAAGCAAGTCCTCGACAATGGCGACGCCCCCGCGACCGCACCGAAGACCACCCCCACGCAGGCACCGGCACCTGCGGCGCCCGCGGCAGGCAGCGGCGCCGCAGGTGCCGGTGGCGGCGGAGCTGCAGCCGGTGCCGGAGGTGGCGGAGCTGCGGCCGGCGGTGCCGCAGCGGCCGGGCCGGCGGCAGCCGTTGTCGGAGCAGCGATCGTCGTGAAAGAGACCGCGACCGCAGGCCCCAAGCTCGGCGGCGCGATCGGCGACGCCGCCGACGGGCACGCGGGTAGTGCGTCTGAGCCGGCTGCTCCGCCGCCTGGGCCGCCGGTGCAGCAGCCGCCCGCGGTGCTCCCGCCGCCCTCGCCGCCAAGGACCGATCCGCCCGCCCCGACCGGGAAGCAGTAACCCATGAGAGCGAACACCTCCGAGCCGTTCGAGCTGCGGCCGGTGCAGTTCTCCCGCCTCACCAAGCGCGGCCTGCTCCTCGGCCTCTCCCTGCCACAGCTGATCGTCCTCGCCTGCGCGCTCGGCATCGTCGTCACGGGCCTCTACACCGGCGGCGGCCAGGGTCTTGCCTGGTCGTCGCCGGCGTGGGCGCCGCTGGTTGTGATTGCGTGGGTGCCCGTCGGCGGGCGGAAGCTGATCGAGTGGGCGCCGATCGTCACCCGCTGGCTCCTCCGCACCCGCGCGAAGCAAACCCAGTATCGGCGCAGGGTGGTGAAACCGCGCCCTGCGGGCACGCTCGCGCTCCCCGGCGACCTCGCCGCGCTCCGGGAATGGGTAGACCCCGAATCGGGGGCGGCGATGATCCACGACCCGCACGCCCAGACCCTCACCGTCGTGTGCGGGTTGGCGCATCCCGCGTTCGTGCTCCTCGACCCTGGCGAGCAGCAACGCCGCGTCACCGGGTGGGGGCGCGTCCTGGCCGCCGCGTGCCGGTCCGGGAGGATCGCCCGTATCCAGGTGCAAGAGCGCACCCTGCCAGATTCCGGGTCGGGGCTGACCGAATGGTGGCGCGAACACGGAAGCGACGACGGCTCCTGGGCGGCGAACACCTATCGGGAGCTCATCGAACGGGCAGGCCCCGCCGGGGAACGCCACGCCACCACCGTGTCGCTCTCACTCGACATGCGCCAAGCTGCCCGGCAGATCCGTTCCGCGGGCGGCGGCATGAAAGGGGCGGCTGTGGTGCTCGGGCAGGAGATGCAGTCGTTCGAGACCGCGCTGCGCTCCGCCGAATTGCAGATGACGGGATGGCTCACCCCGGGGGATGTCGCCCTGATCCTCCGCACCGCCTACGACCCCGCCGCCGGCCCCGCACTGGAACGCCACGGCGCCCTCGGCCGGGAGCTCGCGACCGCGGGCCCGGTCGCGGTGAACGAGTCCTGGGACCGGCTGCGCTCCGACAGCGCGCACCACGCGGTGCTGTGGATCAGCGAATGGCCGAGGGCCCAGACCTTCCCCGGCTTCCTCGCCCCGCTCGTGCTGACGGGAGGGGTTCTGCGCTCTTTGTCGCTGCACTACCTTCCGGTGCGGGCGGATCAGGCGGCCAGGGATTTGCGGCGGAAGAAGACGGAGATGGTCGCCGACGCCGCCCAGCGCCGGAAGATCGGCCAGGTCGAAGACACCCAGGCCACCGCCGAATACGGCGACGTGCTGCAACAAGAGAGCGAGCTGACGGCCGGGCACGGGGTGCTCCGCGTCGTCGGCCTCGTCTCCGTCTCCGCCCCAACCAATGGGGAACTCGATGCGGCGGTGTCGCAGATCGAGCAGGCCGCGATCCAGGCGTCCTGCGAAACCCGGCGCCTGGTCGGCCAGCAGGCGCAGGCCTTCACCGCGGCCGCGCTCCCGCTCTGCCGCCCCATCTGACACCAGCGGCGAACCATCGCACACCTGGCAATGAACCCTTCACGATTGGAGCCCCGGCCATGCCTACCTTCACCGACCCCGTCCCAGACGCCACGGAAACCTACGAGGCGATGCGGGCGCTCGCGCACGCCAGCCGCACCTTCGAGCAGCCGGAGGACATGTACGGGGTGCTCGGCGACCTCCTCGGCAGCGTCCGCTCCCTCGAACAAGTCCTCACCCAGATCGCCACCGCCCACGAGAGCTCGCGCAACCGCGCCGCCGACGACGCCGGCGACCGGGCCGCGGGCGTCCGCGACGCGCTCGCGACCGCCGGGGAACTCCGACAGGCGGCGGCACTCATCGGTGAGGCGGAACGACGCCTCGACGCGGCATCCGCGGCAGCGGGCCGGATCGCCTGGCACCCCGCCCCAGAGCTGCAGGCGGATGCGGGGCGGGTCATCAACGTGGTCTTCCTGCAAGGCGGCGAAGCCGACCGGCTCCTCGACCTCATCGACCAGGGCGGCGCCGACGCGGCGATCCAGGAACTCGCGGGCTATGACTCCGGCGACGAGACCGTGGATGCCGCGCTCGAGAACGGGTACGTCTACGACACGCCACCGCAAGGGCCCCTCGATCGCACCGTGCAGTTGGACGCCTACACGCTGGTCTACAACCAGGATCACCGGCACCTCGGCCTCTACCGCCCCGCAGATGCCCTCCCGTCCCCGGTGCTCCTCGGCCTCGAAGACCCCCGCCACGCCGCCACCACTACCGAATCGCCGTCGTCTGCGACCGCCGCCCCGTCTGGGGTACGGGCGGGACCGATCCTCGCGCGCGAGGCCGCGCGGGAGCAGTCGCGGCGAGACCGCCTCGGCACTCCGAACATCCACCGTCAGCAGCCCGGCACGCAGGCCGGGCTGAGGCTTGGCCGATGAGCGACGACACCGACCCGGGACGCCTGCACACGTCGGTGCTGGTCGGCCCCGAAGGAGAACTCCGACGGCACCGGAAAGCCCGCGCCCAGGCCGCCGCCCGCATCCACGCCGAAGCCCGCGCCGAAACCGTCGCGAAGGCGCGGGCGGAGGCGGCCGCAGCACGCGAAGCTCGGCGTGCCACTCGCTATCTGCCGCGTGCCGGGGAGGACGGGGCGTCGGCGTTGCGCACCCCGGGCGGGTTCCGGCTCCCACGCCACCAGGACACCTCGGCCACGCTCTCAGGGCACTATCCGTTCCTTGCCGAAGGCGGCCTCGGCTCCGCCGGCACTTTCATTGGTCAAGACCTCTACTCTGGAGGGTCGTTCGTGTACGACCCGTGGGAGTTATACCGGCAGGGCGTCATCACCGCACCGAACTTGATTTTGGCTGGGATCGTCGGCTCCGGGAAGTCGTCGCTCGCGAAAGCGCTCTACACGAGGGCGCTCCCGTTCGGGCGGCGCGTCTACGTCCCCGGCGACCCCAAAGGCGAGCACACTCCTGTCGCCCGCGCCGTCGGGGGCCGCGCGATCGTCCTTGGCCCCTCGCTCCCGACCCGCTTGAACCCGCTCGATGAGGGATACCGGGCCGCGGGTATCCCGGACGCCGACTGGGCGGCACAGATCACCGCGCGTCGCCGCGAACTCATCGGCGCGCTCGCGGAAACCGTGCTCGACCGTCGGCTCTCCCCGGTCGAGCACACGGCGATCGATATCGCCCTCGCAGACGCGGTCAGATTGGCGGAGGTGCCGATCCTCCCGATGGTCGTCGACCGCATCCTCACTCCCTCACCGGCGGACGATCCCGACCGACGGCTCGCAGAAGACGGGCGGATGCTCGGGCACGCGCTCCGAAGACTGGTCGCAGGCGACCTCAGCGGCTTGTTCGATGGCCCGTCGACGGAGAGGTTCGACCCTACATTGCCGATGCTCTCCCTCGACCTGTCCCGCGTCTCCGAGAACAGCGCCCTGCTCGCCGTGCTCATGACCTGCTCTGCGGCGTGGATGGAATCCGCCCTCCAAGACCCCTCCGGCGGGCAGCGCTTCGTCGTCTACGACGAAGCCTGGCGCCTCATGTCCTACCCGTCGCTTCTTGCACGCATGGACGCGCAGTGGCGACTCGCCCGCCACTACGGCATCAGCAACCTGCTCATCTTCCACAAGCTCACCGACTTGGAGAACGTCGGCGACCAAGGCTCCCGAATGCGAGCACTCGCGTCCTCGCTGCTCGCGAACGCCGACACCAGGATCGTGTACCGGCAAGAATCCGATCAGCTCGGCGTCACCGCGCAGACCCTCGGACTCACCGGCACCGAACGATCCCTCCTCCCAGGCCTCGGCATCGGACAAGGACTCTGGAAGATCAAAGACCGCAGCTTCGTCGTGCAAGCGCAACTCCACCCGGCTGAGTTGGAACTCTTCGACACCCGCGCCCGGATGCTCTAGAAAACCTAGAAGTTCGCGTGAATATTGACGGTTCTGATGGGAACTTCAACCCTCATCCCATCGTAAGGGCTGGTGAGGGTTGATGTTCGAGGAACTTCGCTGGGCACCGCGCCGCGCGGCCCTCGGCGGGGCTGTCGCTTACTGCTTCGCGAGGTGGCGCACGGCGGCGAGCAGCGGCCCTGGCGTGGGCGCGTAGTAGGCCCAGCGTCCGCGTTGCTCGCGGGTGACGAGGCCGGCGTCGACGAGGAGCTTCATGTGGTGGGAGACGGTCGGCTGTGACAGGCCCACGGGGTCGGTGAGGTCGCACACGCACATCTCGCCGGACTCGGAGGCGATGATCAGGGAGAACAGCTTGACCCGTGCCGGGTCGCCGAGGGCTTTGAAGACGCGGGCGAGGTCGGCCGCGTGCTCGTCGCCGATGGGCTGGACGCCGGGCGCGCAGCAGGCGACGGTGGGCGCGTCGGCGATGGTCTGGCTGCTGGTCATAGTTCTATCCTGCCTGACGTATTGACATTTGTCGATGTGTCGCGGGAGTCTTGACGTATTGATGTTTGTCGATATGTGGAGGTTGTGATGGAACTGCCCGTGGTCGTGATCGGGGCTGGCCCGCAGGGGCTCGCCGCTGGTGCGCATCTGTTGGAGCGCGGGATCGAGCCTGTGATCCTCGAAGCCGGAGATACTGCTGCGGCGGCGGTGGCGGAGTGGGGGCATGTGCGCTTGTTCTCTCCGTGGTCGGAGCTAATCGACCCGGCAGCGGAGCGCCTGCTCGCCTCGTCGGGGTGGGTCGCGCCGGTTGCGGGGTATCCGACGGGCGGTGAGTGGATCGACGCTTACCTCGCCCCGCTCGCGGCGGCGCTCGGCAACCGCGTGCGCAGAGGCACCCGCGTGATCGGGGTCGCGCGCAAGGGTCGTGACCTCTCGGTCGACGCTGGGCGCGAGGAGCAGCCGTTCGTCGTGCTCACCCGCGACACCGACGGGAACGAGGCACGAGTGGAGGCGTGTGCGGTGATCGACGCTTCCGGCACCTGGACGACCCCCTCGCCCGCTGGGGCGTCCGGGCTCCCCGCGCTCGGCGAGCAGACCGCTGTTACTGCCGGTTTCGTGACGCATCGCATCCCCGACGCGACCGAGGTGCAGGGGCTTGCCGGGCGGCATGTCGTGGTGGTCGGGAACGGGCATTCGGCGGCGACCGCGATCATCCAGCTCGCCGAGACCGTGCGGGAGCATCCGGGCACCAGGGTGTCGTGGCTGCTGCGGCGCGGCAGCGTCGGGAACACATTCGGTGGTGGGGCGGCTGATGAGCTGGCGGAGCGCGGGGCGCTCGGGCAGCGAGCGAAGCAGGCCGTCGATGAGGGCCTGGTGACGCTCACGACGGGGTTCCGCACCGACGCCTTCACCCTCACCGCCGACAAACGCGTGGTCGTTGCGGCGGAGGATGGGCGGGTGCTCGATCCGGCGGATCGGGTGTTCGTACTGACGGGGTTCCGGCCCGATCTGTCGTTCCTGTCGGAGATCCGAATCGAACTGGACTACCGCCTCCAAGCACCCGTTCAGGTTGCAGGCGAGGTCGACCCGAATATCCATTCCTGCGGCTCGGTGCGTGCAACCGGGGCTGCGGAGCTCGCGCACCCGGAGCCGGGGTTCTTCATCGTGGGCGCGAAGTCCTACGGGCGTGCGCCGACGTTCCTCGCGATGACCGGGTACGAACAGGTGCGCTCCATCGCAGCCGAGCTCGCAGGCGACCACGAGGCAGCCGCCCGCATGGAACTCGCCTTGCCGGATACGGGCGTGTGCGGCGGGTCGGGCCTCTTCGATACTCCGGAGCCCGCGGCGGGCGGCTGCTGCGTCGGCCCGCAACTGGTCACCCTCGGCACCGCCCCCGGCCGGGAAAACTGAGCCGAGCGAGCGGGAGGGCGGGACCCTGTGATCGGTTCCCGCCCTCCCGTGGTCTGCGCGAGTCCTAGCGGATGAGTGCGGTGATGAGGGCTTCGACGCGGGTCTTGATCTCGTCGCGGATCGGGCGCACCGCCTCGATGCCCTGGCCTGCGGGGTCGGCGAGTTTCCAGTCCTCGTAGCGTTTGCCGGGGAAGAACGGGCAGGCATCCCCGCACCCCATAGTCACCACCGCATCCGACGCCTGCACCGCTTCGGCTGTGAGGACTTTCGGTTGCTCGGCGGTAATGTCGATGCCGACCTCGCGCATGGCCTCGACCGCGACGGGGTTGATCTGGTCGGCGGGCATCGACCCGGCCGAGCGCACCTCGATCCGGTCGCCGGCGAGGTGGCGGAGCCAGCCGGCGGCCATCTGGGAGCGGCCCGCGTTGTGCACGCAGACGAACAGCACGGACGGTTTCTGCATGGTCATGATCTGCTTGCTCTCTGTCGGTGGTTCAGTCGGTGAGGAGGGTGCTGAGGAGTTCGCGTACGCGGGTGTCGATGTCGTCGCGGATGGTTGCGACGCCCTCGGTTGAGGCGAGGGCGGGGTCGCCGACGGCCCAGTCTTCGTAGCGGACGCCGGGGATGATCGGGCAGACATCCCCGCACCCCATCGTCACGACCACATCGGCGGCGCGCACGGCGTCGTCGGTGAGGGGCTTCGGGAACGCCGCGTCTGCTTCTTGTTCGCCCTCGATCTCGGTGATGAGCGATCGCACGTGCGGGTGCACGTCGGCTGCGGGGGTGGAGCCGCCGGAGCGGGCGATGACCTTGCCTGCGGCGTGCTGGTTGACGAGGGCGGCGGCGAGTTGGGAGCGGCCGGCGTTCTGCACGCACACGAACAGCACCTGCGGCACCCCGTCCTGACGGTCGCGCGTGAGGTCGGCAAGGCGCTGCCTCGCGAAGCGCTCGGTGAGCGGGATCATGTGCTGGGTGAGTTTCGCCGACCGCACGAGCCCCGCATAGGACTCGCGCACGATCGCGACCACGAGATCACGGTTCAGGCCGGTCAGTTCGTCGGCGAGTTCTTCGGCGAGGCGGGTCACGCGGCCGTCCATCGTGCGCAGCGCCTCCGCACGAGCGGCCGTGTCGTCCTCAGCAGCATCGAGAGTCGCGGCGGGGGCGAATGCGTCCAGTAGCGCAGTCACCGCGCCGCGGCGGGCGGGGGCGATGCGGTAGTAGACCCAGGTGCCGCGCCGCTCCGAGATGAGCATCCCGGTCTCTTTGAGCACTTTCAGGTGGTGCGAGATGGTCGGCTGCGAAACCTCGGCGAGGTCCGTGAGGTCGCAGACGCAGCATTCGCCGCGGGGGTCGGTCGCGATCGCGGACAGCATCCTGAGCCGCAACGGATCGGCCAGCGACTTCAATGCGCCCGCGACGGTCGTGGCCGCTTCGCTGCCGATGGCGTGAGTCGCGGTCGGGGCGCAGGGGTCGGTGTCGAGTGTGGTGGTCATGATGCGGCTCCTTGGTAGGGGTCGGTGTGGAACCAGGCGCGGGCGGCCCAGAGCGAGACGTAAACGAGACCTACGAGCACGGGCACTTCGATCAGCGGGCCGACCACGCCTGCGAGGGCCTGCCCGGAGGTTGCGCCGAACGTGCCGATCGCGACGGCGATCGCGAGCTCGAAGTTGTTCCCTGCCGCCGTGAACGCGAGCGTCGTCGAACGGGCGTACCCGAGCCCGAGGCTCTTCCCGAGCAAGAGCCCCGCGAACCACATGAGCACGAAGTAGATCAGCAACGGGAGTGCGATCCGGGCGACGTCGAGCGGGTGGTTGGCGATCTGGTCGCCTTGCAGGGCGAACAGCAGCACGATCGTGAACAGCAGCCCATACAGCGCCCACGGGCCAACCTTGGGGATGAACTGCTCCTCGTACCAGTCGCGGCCCTTGCGTTTCTCGCCGATCCAGCGGGATGCGAACCCAGCGACCAGGGGCACGCCGAGGAAGATGAGCACGTTGAGGGCGATCTGCCCCATCGACACTTCAAGGCCCTGCGTGTCGAGGCCGAGCCAGCCAGGGAGCACGGTGAGGTAGAACCAGCCCAGCACCGAGAACATCACGACCTGGAACACCGAGTTGATCGCCACGAGCACGGCGGTCGCTTCGCGGTCGCCGCATGCGAGGTCGTTCCAGATCACGACCATTGCGATGCAGCGGGCGAGGCCCACGATGATGAGGCCCGTGCGGTACTCGGGGAGGTCAGGAAGGAACAGCCAGGCGAGGGCGAACATGACAGCCGGGCCGACCAGCCAGTTCAGCACCAGTGAGGACACGAGCAGCCGCTTGTCGCCGGTGACGGCGGCGACTTTGTCGTAGCGCACCTTCGCGAGCACCGGATACATCATCACCAACAGGCCCAGCGCGATCGGCACCGAGATGCCGCCCACTTCCATGCGGGCGAGCAGATCGGAGACGCCCGGAATGAACCGGCCGAGCAGCAGACCTGCGACCATCGTGATCCCGATCCAGGCGGGTAGCCACCGATCCAGCGTCGAGAGCCTCCGCATCGCGGGCTCTGCTTCTCTCACCTCTTGCTTCGACATGCTTCTATATTGACGTTTATCTAAACAGCGTGCAAGCCGGCTCCGGGGTGCCTGGGGAGCGTTCACTTGATGTTCGCCTTCGGCGGAGCCGGAAGCCCGTGCAAGATGCAGGTCGAAAGCGACGCGTTCGCTGGCGGCTTCCTTGCCCTTCGACGCTGGCGACATCGAGCTGGAAGTCATGCCGCCGCACCGGCATGGGGTCGACGTTCATCGAGAGCGACCAAGCATCGGCCTTGTTGATGCGCCTTCCCTGTGAGTGACGGTGCTTCATTCGGTCACAGAAGGCACTGATAGCGGGCAGCTTCTAGCGGAAATAGGTCTGTGGAACACCGCGCCCCTACGAGACCTTCAACCCATAGAAACAAACCTAGAAGTATGTCCGGGCGGGTCTTTAGCCGGTTGTGCGGACGTTCTTTGCGAGGGTCTTAAAGCGGGTGCCGTCGGTTTGCAGCACGGTGATCGTGACGGCGCCGGTCTTGCTGGTGTTGGCATCTTGCACGACACCGGATTTGCCGGAGTGGGTGCCCGCGATGACCTCGCAGTGCTGCCCGTTCTCGACGGGTTCCCTGCCCTCGCTCATGCATCCATTATCCCGGGTGGCCCAGCGTCCGGCGAGGCGGTTTCCCCCTTCGGGACGATGCGCACCTGAGTGGAACGGTGAATCGCGAGGGTGCTCCGCCCGTGGGGCGAAGAGCGCAGGAACTCGAAACGGAGACGGGAACCCGGCGAGAGCCCGTCGCCTCCTGTGGAGGCGGGGCGCACCTGGCTGTTGGCTGCCGTCAATCCTGGCGGCGGCGTTTCATCGTTCAGTCAGGAGTTCCCATGTCCACAGCGCTCGAACCCGTCCAAGTGGGAAGACCGCCCGGCCGTGCCGCGTCGCGGTATGCCGCGATCCTCACTATCCTGCTCATGCTCATCAGTGGCCTCTTCTTCGCCCCGGCCCCGGCGCAGGCCGCGACTCTCGGCGTCGGCTACGGCAACGAAGACCTCTGGCTCGGATCGTTCTCATCGCATGGCCGGCAGGCGTATTGCATGGACCTCGACGCACTGCCCCCGTATGGCTCGACGCAGCATCCGGAGCTGAAGACCACCCTCGATTCGCTCTCTGAGACCGAGCTGGCGCGCCTGAACTACGTCATGGGCCGCTGGGGCGAGAGCAGCGACCCGAACATCACCGCGGCGGTGCAGATGTACGTGTGGGATGTCGCCGACCACGGCAACTATGCCGGCCGGGGTGGTGATGCGCACTTCCTCACCCGCGTCCCCGCGAGCGTGCAGGGCACGGTGGTCGCGAACCTCAATGCGATGCGCGATGCGGCTGCCGCGAACGCAGTGGCGAACCCGTCCGTGAGCATGTCGATCAGCATGAGCGACCAGTACCACGGGCAACTCACGATCACCGCGAACCCCGCTTCTGCAACGGGCACAGTGACGCTCGCGGGCGCCACCTTCACAGACGGCAGCACCTCGGCCACGCTCGGCGCCGGAACACATGAGATCGTCGGCACCCCGCCCGAAGGCGCACCGGACTATCAGATCACCGCGAGCATCAAGGCTCCCGCCGTCGGCTACGGGGCCGGCGTCGACTTGTTCTACACGCCGGGTGAGCAGCGCATCCTCGGCACCGCTTCGTTCGAGCCGCTGTCGGCGCAAGCTTCGTCGCCGGTGATTGCGCTGGATTTCCAGCCGGTGATCGAGACGGTGGTGGATGCGAAGTTCGTGCAGGCCGGGGACACGTTTGCCGACAAGCTCGCGGTGTCAGTGACGAAGCATTCGTGGATCAAAGTGGACGGCACCCCGGTGCCCGTGCTCTCCGAAGGCACCCTCTACGGCCCGTTCGACGCGCAGCCGGCCGAAGCGAACGCGCCCCCAGAGGGCGCGCCCGTGCTCGGAACGGAGTCGCTGACGCTCACGCACCCCGGCAGCTACGTGTCGCCGGGCACGCTCACCGCTCCCGAGTCGGGGTTCTACACCTGGGTGTGGAAGATCGACACGACCAAGCAAGGCGCGAACGCGAAGTACCTCACCGACTCCTTCACCGACAAGTTCGGGCGAGTGGCGGAGACCTCGATCACCCCGTTCCAGCCGGAAGCGGTATCGAAGGCGAATGGGCGGCTGGTCCAGCCCGGCGACCGCGTGACGGATACGATCACGGTCTCCTCGACCAATGGCGCCTGGCTGAAGCACAATGATGAGCCGATCCCAGTGGTCTTCGAGGGCACCGCCTACCAAGTACCCGGCACCCTCCCGCCCGTGCAGGGCGCGGAGGTGCCGGCGGATGCGGTGCCGATCGGCACGGTCTCCGTGACGGCGACGGGGCCGGGCGTCTACGAGTCGCCCGAGGTGGTGCTGCCGGATGCGGGGTTCGTGACGTGGGTGTGGCAGGTGAAGCAGGCGTCGCAACCGGAGTGGGTGCGCCCGTACATCGCCGCGGATTGGCAGGACGAGTACGGCATCAACATCGAATCGCACTCCGTCAGGTGGCCGCTCACGATCACCTCGGAGGTCCGCGAGTACAACGTCCACCAGGGCGGGCGTGCCTTCGACCGGATCACCGTCACCGGGTTCCCGGACAATCACCCCGACTTCGCAGGCGACGGCTACTGGGTGCCCGACGAGCAGGAGATCGAGCACACCGTTTACGGCCCGTTCCAGACCGATGCGGAGCTGACCGACGATCTCGATCTGTCGGACGCGCCGGTGCTCACGCGGATCACGACGCCCGCGAAGAACGGGGTCTACGACATCGGCTACACCGACGAGGATCGTATTCAGCCGACCGAGGCCGGGTTCTACGTGATCGTCACGCGGTTCGCGGGCGACGACCGGGTGCAGCCCTTCACGAGCTCGCCGGCGGATATCTGGGAGCGGTTCTACGTTCCCGGCGACGAGCAGCCGGTGTCGGTCGTCACGCAGGCCACCCCCGTCGCGGGGGTCGGTGAGGAGTTCGACGATGCCGCACTTGTGCAGGGATCGAAGATCCCCGACGGCGCGTACCTCGTGTTCCGCGCCTACGGCCCCCACGACCCGGACGCCGAGCCGGTGTGCGAGGTGCCGTTCTTCACCTCCAAGAAGATCGCCGTCACCCAGGCCGGCATCTACCGTTCCGGGAAGACGAGCGTCGACCGGGCCGGGCACGTCTACTGGGTCGAAACGCTCTACGACGCCACGGGCAAGGTCATCGCGGAAGGGAAATGCGGTGCACCGGGTGAGACGACGGTAGTGACCGAGACGCCGCCAGAGGTGCCGCCGGTGCCGGAGCAGCCGGAGCTTCCGGAGAAGCCGTCCGAGCTGGCTACGACTGGGGGCGGGTTCCCGTGGCTGATCGCCGCAGGCGGCCTGGTCGCGCTCCTCGCGGCCGTGGTGACGCTGTGGTTCGGGCGCAGGCTCGCGCTCCACCGGGAGCGAGGCGGAGACAGCGGAGAGGAGGACGCCGGTATCGAAGAGCTCATGAACCAGTAACCCCAACACCCCATGGTGGGCGGGGCGCAGACCATTCCCAGGGTCTGCGCCCCGCCCTTTTCGCGTGTCCGCCTTGTGCACCTGTCCTCTGACAGTGACGGCAGTGCAGGAGGCGGCGATGAGCGAGTACACGGCAGACACGATCGCGCGGATCACGCTCGCCGTGCTCACCGAGCCCGGCGATCCGGTCACCGGGCAGCTCGTGCAGGCCATCGACGTCACGGAGACGTTCGCGCTGATCCGCGACCCAGGCGCAGCGATCCCGTCACAGGTCGACCCCGTAGCCGGGGTGCGGTGGCGGCAGCAGGCCGCCGCCCAGCAGAAGGACGCGCTCACCGATGAGCTGATCGGCCTGACCGAGCGCCACGGTCTGCGCATCCTCACCCCGCACCGCCCCGGCTGGCCCGCCGCCCTCGCAGACCTCGGCCACGCCGCACCGCTGGCGCTGTGGGCGAAAGGCAACCCGGAACTACTCACCGCCTCGCTCTCGTCACGGGTGACGATCACCGGCGCCCGCGCCGCCACCGGCTACGGGGTGCAGGTGACTCGTGAGTTCGCGTCGCAGCTCACCGCGTCGCCGCGCATCCTCGTCTCGGGCGGCGCCTACGGCATCGACGCCGAAGCCCACCGCGCCGCCCTCGCCGCGCGTTCGGCCTCGACGATCGCGGTGCTTGCGGGCGGCCTGGACCGGCCGTACCCGCGAGCGCATCATGACCTGTTCCGCCGCATCACCGAGCACGGCGGCCTCCTCCTCTCCGAGGCCGCGCCGGGATACGCGCCGACGAAGGGCCGGTTCGAGGCGCGTGCGCGCGTGCTCGCCGCTCTGTCCGCTGCGACGGTGATCCCGGAGGCCGGGGCACGGTCGGGAAGCCTCCGGGTCGCGGTCGCCGCCTACGAGCTCGGCCGGCAGCTCGGCGCGATCCCCGGCCCGATCACCTCCGCGAACTCGGCCGGCTGCCACCGGCTCCTCGCCGAGGGCATCGCAGAAGTCACCACGAGCGTCGGAGATGTCGAAGGGATGCTCGACCCGACGCCAGCGGCGTACCGGCTCCCGCCGGCATATCAGCAGGCCGGCCGCCGCGCCGACCCCGACCCAGGCCGCGGCGCGGGCCGGCCCGCGCTCTGAATCTCTGGCTCGCATCCTTGCCTCCCACGTTGCGCCGTTCCTGGCGTGTTTCTTCCGGCCCGCCGGCATTCCTTGCCTCGGGTCGTTCTCTACCTGCCCGTCTTGTGAAGGAGACCCTGTATGTCGAAGCGTGATCGCTCGAAGCCCGCCAGCCCGCCTGTGGTGGTGATGGTGCGGATCGTCGTCGCCGAAGACGGCACCCTCGCCGTCACAGTCGATGGGGCGCCGTTTCTGCCGCCGGAGTTCTCCCCGCCGTGGCGGCGGGGATCGTTCCCGGCGATCGTGGACTCGATCCGCGAGCAGACCAGCTGCACGATCCGCGTCGATGTCATCGAAACCGACGGCCGGACGATGACCGACTTCTACACCCCGCGGCCGCGCCGCACCCCGCCGCCAGAGGCGCGGCCGGTGCAGCAGGCACCGCAGTCGGCGGTGTCGGTGCCGGTGGTGCCGCGTCTGGTGCAGTTCGCGGGGTCGGGGATGGTGCCGGGCGAGGATGTCGCGGTCGCGATCGTCATCGTGCACACCGAGACCGGGCCCGACGGGATCGCCAGCGCCCTGATCGATTCCCGCTACCTCGACCACGCACCCACCGGCGAAGTGATCCTCCTCGGCCGCATCTCCGCCACCGTCTGCATCGGTACACCGCAGTGACCTCCCCGATCCGCCCGACCGGGAGCCTCGGCGACGAACTCACTAACGCCGCCCTCGTAGGGCTCGCCACCCTCGCCATCGCCGCGGTCATCCTCCGGGCGGCGGGCAGCGTCACCGCGTTTCTCACCGGCACCCCGCAACCCGAATCCGGCCTTGGAGCGGGGGTCGGGGTGCTCCTGCACCCCGCCGACCCTGGGGCCGCGCTCGGCGTGCCGGGCCTGAACCCGGTCGTGTACTGGGTGGTCGCTGGCACCATGATCCTCGCTGTCGGGACCGCCGCGTGGTGGGGGTGGACGGCGATCCGGCAGCACGGCCGCCGGCAGGCGATGGACCCGTACCGGATCGTCGGGATCGCCACGCGCGCCGAGGTCGTGAAAGCCGGTTCCCCGCGCGCGCTCCTTGCTCGGGCGGGGAACCTGCGCCCGTCGCTCGAGAACCCTGAGCCTTCGGAGGTCGGGTACCGGCTCGGGGTGTCGCGCGGGGTCGAGGTGTGGGCGGCGGTCGAAGACTCGATCCTGCTGATCGGGCCGCCCCGCTCCGGGAAGGGCGTGCACATCGTCATCAACTCGATCCTCACCGCCCCTGGCGCGGTCGTCACCACCAGCACGCGCCCGGATAACGTGACCGCCACGATCCGCGCGAGGGAGCAGGTGGGGCCGGTGGCGGTGTTCGATCCGCAGCACCTCGCCGATGGCATCCCCGCCGGGCTCCGCTGGTCGCCCGTTCGCGGCTGCACCGACCCCCTCACCGCGATGATCCGCGCCTCAGGGCTCGCTTCCGCCACCGGGCTCGGGAAAGGCGGCGTCGAGGGCGGCGACTTCTGGGAAGCGAAAACAAGGGTCGCGCTCCAATGCCTGCTCCACGCCGCCGCCCTCGACCAGCGCCAGCCCGCCGAGCTATTCCGGTGGACGCTCGACCCCGCTGCCGCAGGCGACGCCGTGTCAATCCTCGCCACCCACCCGCAAGCGGCGGGCGGATGGGCGGAGGCGTTGCAGGCGATGATCGACGCGGACCCGCGCACGAGGGATTCGATCTGGCAGGGTGTCTCGCTCGCCCTCGCCGCCCTCGCCGACCCCCGCGTGCTCGATGCCGTCACCCCGGGCCCGGACGAGGTGTTCGACCCCGAAGACTTTCTCGCGAAGAAGGGCACCCTGTACCTGCTCGCGACCGCGGCCGGTGCGAACAACAGCGCCCCGCTGGTCGCGGCGCTCATCGAAGACGTGGTCGAGGCCGCCCGCCGCCTCGCCGCACGCTCCCCAGGGGCGAGACTCGATCCGCCCCTGCTGCTCTGCCTGGACGAGGTCGCGAACCTCAGCCCGTTGCCGTCGTTGCCGACGCTCATGGCCGAAGGCGGCGGCACCGGGATCACGACCATGCCCGTGTTGCAGTCGCTCGCGCAGGCGCGGGAGCAGTGGTCGGAGAACGCGGCCTCCGCGATCTGGGACGCCGCGATCGTGAAGATCATCCTCGGCGGAGCCTCCAACTCGAAAGACCTCCAGGACCTGTCCACGCTCATCGGGGAACGCGATGAGATAACCGACTCCACCACCGTCGGCGACCACGGCTCCCGCTCCGCGCAACGCTCGATCCGCCGGGTACCGATCATGCCGCCCGACGCGATCCGACGCCTTCCGTTCGGCACCGGCCTCGTCCTGCTGCGCGCGGCACCGCCGATCGTGACCCGGCTGCGCCGGTGGACCCAACGCGCCGACGGGAAACACCTCGCAGCCGACCGCCGCGCTGTCGAAGCACAACTCCACTACCGGCAGACGGACACCCAGCCAGGCGCGGACGATCCGTCAGGCGGGAACGGTGCACCTGCTTCGTAGAGCCGTGATGGGCGCGGCCGTGAACGAGCAAGGACGAATCGATGGACCCGCGCACCAAGACCGCTCTCCCCGGATACCTCTCCCGCACCCCGCAGCTCAAACGACTCTCCGACGGGCTCGCGCTGTTCATCGGCCAGATCGGGCAGAAACAGTACCGAGAAGAAGCCGATGGAAGCCTGACGCTCTTGGGCGCCACGTACACGAAGCTCGTGCTGCTCGGCGAGCATGCGGAGGAAGCGTTCGCCGACTTCGCAGAGGGCGACGACGTGGTCGCCATCGGCAGTTTCAAGATGCGAAGCTACGAGCATCGCGGGCAGAAGGTCGAGGAGCGCCAGTTCCAGGCGACCAAGCTTGTCTTCGACACCACGCGCGAACGATACCGGGTCGAACGCAGGCCGCGGCCCCGCGCGGAGGCGGCACGGGAGACTCCGCGGGCAGCGGGCGCCGTTGAGTTCCGCGCGGCTCAGCCCGGCGGTGCGCTGACGTTGGGGCGGTGAGCGGCATGCACGAAACTCCCGCCGTTTCCGGCGCCGAGGACGAAGCCAGCGAGCACCTCGATCCCGAGATCGAAGACGACGACCTGTACGACCTGGTGATGGCGCGCACTGTGCTGCCGGAGCCACCGCGGCCGATCAACTGGTATCTCCTCGCCTCCGGTGACGCTGAAGCGGAATGGCTGGCATTGAATGAGTGGGTCGATCAGCTTCGCCGCACCTACGGGCTGCCCGCATCGGTGATTCCGCCGTTCTGGTACCGGCACCCCGAAATCGTGTGGGAGCTCTCCGCCTTGCATCTGCACTGGATCGCGAGCTACGACCCGGAGCAGGACGCTTCGGGGCCGATCGCCTGGCACACCGATTTCGCGCTCGCGCGGGAACGGCTCCGCGAGTGGGTGTCGACCTGCGGCACCCGCCTTGACCGCGACCGCCCTACCCGGCAGACCACCTGGCCGGGAGAGGAGTCCCAAGCGCCCATCGAAGACGAGCTGATCCCGAATCAGGCTATCGATTTCGTCGGCTTCGTGGCCGCCGATGTGCAGGCGCGCCAGGACATCGAGGATGAGTTCATTCGTCTGAAGCGAGCGGCTGATCGTGCCCGCGACGACGAGCCAGGTTGAGCCGCTGTGGAACTCGCGAGAAGTAGCCGAGTTCCTGAACGTCTCGCAGGCGACTTTGTCGAGGTGGCGCAGGCAGCACGAGGGGCCGCCGTTTGTCAGCGTCGGCGGGATCGCCCGCTACAACCCGCCGACCGTGCGCGCCTGGGTGCTGGAACGCGAGCGCGAGCATGGCTGACCCGCGCCAGCACAAGATGCCGCCCATCGGGGTGAAGCTCTCCACCAGTATCGAGAGCCGCGGCAGCGGGTATCTCGCGCGCGTGCGCTGGACCGACCCGCACACGAAGAAGCGCCCCAGCCGCTCCGCATTCGTCCCGACTCCCGAAGACGCGGAAGCGTTCTTCGCGACCATGCAGCAAGCGACCGAAACGGGAGCCGATCTGCTGGTCACGTTCGCGGACTACGTCGAATCGATCGGCGATCGCTGGCAGCGCGGCCTCGACACGACTTCCACCGTCGCTGGCTACGACGCCAGCCTCAGGCTCCGGGTCGTGCCAGCGCTCGGCCACATCAAGGTCAGCAAGATCACCACCGGGCTGATCGATCGCACCATCGACCAGTGGGAGACCGAACACCGGCCTTCCACCATCAAGACCTCCATCGGCGTGCTGGTGCGAGTGCTGGACGTTGCCGTGCGAGACGAGGTGATCCCGTCGAACCCGGCGAAGAACCGGGCTCGACGCGCGTTCAACCACGTCCCGGCGCTCGAACCCGGTTCCATGCGCGCGTTCGCGATCCAGGACGTGGAGACGCTGAACGCTCTCGCAGCGAAATGTGCGGAGGTGCACCAGAGCTATTCGGATCACGTCATGCTCTGCGCACTGCTCTCTGCGCGTGGCTCCGAGGTCTCAGGGCTCGAGGCGGGAGACATCGACTGGAAGAACCGCATCGTCAAGATCGAGCGGCAGATCTACCCCGGCAAGGGAGGGCTCGTTCGCAAGCAAACCAAGGGCCGCAAGTCTCGGTACGTGCCGATCCTCGATGAGCTCGAACCAGTGCTCGTGCGCCTGTCTGCGGGCAAGAAGCCCGAAGACCCTCTCCTGCGCGGGCCTCGGGGCGGTGTGCTCACGACCGCGACCGTCCGAGACGCGACGAACTGGGATCAGATCGTCGTCGATCTCGGCCTGCCGAACCTCACCCGGCACGGGCTCCGGCACACCGGCGCGACCTGGCTCGCCGATGCGGGGGTACCGCTCCATGTGCTGCAGCGCATCCTCGGGCACGCGTCGATCGAGACGACCAAGGGCTACCTGCATCCCGATCACCGGCAGCTGAACGAAGCAGCCCAACTCGCCAACCAGTTCCTCGCGCGACCGAAGGCCCGGCAGAACAGGAAGGAGCCGCCCCGCCGCAACGGACCCCAGCTCTAACGAACAACCGCCGCACTCGGCTCCGAGAAGGGGGCCGAGGCCTCAACCTGCCCGGATTTTGGCCCACTAGATTTCCACTTTTTGGCCCACTAGACCCGAACCTGACCGACGCTCGACCGAACCTCGAAGCGACTCACGGACCTGCTCCGGGACCCGCTCCGAGCTCCGGCGAAGACCATCAGAAACGAGAGAAGCCCTGACGAGAAATAGCTTCTCATCAGGGCTTTTTCGTCGGGTTGACAGGATTTGAACCTGCGACCCCCTGACCCCCAGTCAGGTGCGCTACCAAGCTGCGCCACAACCCGTTGTTTAGTTATATGGGCTGCTGGAGAGGCTAATGCCTGTAACCCCCAGTCAAGTGCGCTACCAAGCTGCGCCACAGCCCGTTGTCTCTTCGAACGAATCCCACCGAGGTGATCTCCGCCGCCGAAGCAACCCCTCCATCTTACCCACATTCCGGACACCAGAATGACCATCGCAGAAACGAGCCCAAACCGGCGCGAACGAGCACGAACCCGCGCACGACCGCCCTAGGCTGACAGGTATGAGTGACGAACTTCCCCCCTGCCCCGAGTGCGGCAGCGTCTACAGCTACGAGCTGGGCGCGCTGCTGGTCTGCCCCGAGTGCGCGCACGAGTGGGCCCCGGCAGACGCTGACACCGACGACACCAACGCAGCAGACACCGAAACCGTCACTCGCGACGCCGTCGGCAACATCCTGCACGACGGCGACGCGGTCACCATCGTCAAGGACCTGAAGGTGAAGGGCGGCGGCACGCTCAAGTCGGGCACGAAGGTCAAGAGCATCCGCCTCGTCGACGGTGTGGGCGACCACGACATCGACTGCAAGATCGACGGCTTCGGGCCGATGCAGCTGAAATCCAGCGTCGTCAAGAAGGCCTGACGGGCCGGGATCCCGCGCGGCGCACCGAGCCTGACGGGCCACGATCCCGAACCGCGAGAGCACAAAAACGGCCTCGATCCCCCACCGTCCTGCCGTCACCGGGTGAAATGCCCAGCCACCCGAGCGTCCGCGACAGATACGCTGAAATCATGAGCGACCTGAGAAACCCGGGCGACGCCTGGGTCACCGCACACGACGGCGGCCGCTACTGGGGCCGCTTCGGCGCCGCCGGATTGCTCGCCTACGACCGCGCTCGCGACGCGATCCTGCTGCAGCACCGCGTCACCTGGAGCGACCACGGCGACACCTGGGGCATCCCGGGCGGCGCCCGCCACGAGGGCGAATCCGCGATCGACGCCGCCATCCGCGAGTCGCAGGAAGAGGCCGGGGTGCCCGACCACGCCGTCACCCCCCGCTACACCCACGTGCTCGACCGGGGCGGCTGGACCTACACCACGCTCATCGCCGAGGTCACGGCCCCCTTCGAGCCCGAGATCACCGACCCCGAGAGCCACGCGCTCGCCTGGGTCCCCCTCGACGAGGTCACCAACCACACGCTCCACCCCGCCTTCGCCACGAGCTGGCAGCTGCTGCGCCCTCTGCTCGCCGGCACCCCGACCGTGGTGGTCGACGCCGCGAACGTCATCGGCAGCGTGCCGAACGGCTGGTGGAAGGATCGTCGCGCCGCGGCCGTCGGCCTCCGCGACCGCATCGACGCTCTGGTCGCGAGCGAGCGCGGGATCCGCCCCGGCTTCGTCGAGGTGCAGGAGTCGGCGGTGCCCGGCATCGATCGCGCCCACCCGCAGTGGGTGCTGGTGGTCGAGGGTGTGGCGCGCGGGATCGGCGACGGCACGCACGTACGCGTGATCGACGCCCCCGAGCTCGGCGACGACGCCATCGTCGCGCAGGTCGCGGCGCGCGCGGCCGAGGGCGCGAACACGACCGTGATCACGAGCGACGTGGAACTCAAGACGCGCGTCATCGCGGCGGGGGCCGTGGCGACGCGCGGCGTCAAGAAGCTGCTGCGGCAGCTGCCCGATCTGCCGGCGCCGATCGCCGACTTCGCCGAGCCAACGCCGTAACCACGCCGCACACGATGAGCCCCTGCCCGAGCGTGTAGGTGAGCATCACCGCGCCGCTCGTCCAGTCGGGCATCACCTCGGCGGCGAAGATGCGGAACGCCAGGATCCCGTCGGACACCAAAAACCAGAGCCCGCCCCACGCGATCACCGGCCCGCACCGCGAGGTCATCGCCGCGGTCGCGACGAGCAGCACCCCGTAGATCGCGACCGGGATCGTGAGCGACCCCGTGCGCGGCAGCAGCAGCGCCATGAGCATCACGTAGGCCGCCGCATAGCCGAGCGCCCACCGCGGGAACGGGCGCACCGCCACCCCGCGCGCCCGCCACAGCAGCACCATGTATCCGACGTGCGCGAGCCCGAAGCAGAGCAGCATCATGGGCAGCTCGTCCTCGAACATCGGGAAGAAGACGGCCGCCCCGTCGCCCAGCCACGACATCAGCACGGCGGCGAGCAGCAGCGCCATCGCCCCGCGCGGCCAGGGCCGGATCGACGCCGACGCCCACACCGCGGCGAGCACGAGCGCCGGCATCAGCAGCAGCTTGGTGGGCCCCGCGATCGGGTGATCCACGAACAGCGCCGCGACGTGCACGACGGACACGACCGCGTACGGCAGAAACGGGATCAGCGCGGGTCGTGCGGAGGGCATGGCGGGAGTCCCGTGGACGCAGAAGAGCGCGCCCTACGCGCCCTCGACCAGGATGCCGTCGTCGTCGCACCACACGGTCGCGCCGGGGGCGAAGGTCACGCCGCCGATCTCGACGGGCACGTCGACCTCGCCCGCACCGGTCTTCGTGGACTTCGCGGGGTTCGAGCCGAGCGCCTTCACGCCGATGGGCAGGGTGCCGAGGGCGATGCGATCCCGCACCGCACCGTGCACGAGCAGCCCGGCCCAGCCGTTGTCGACCGCGAGGGCCGCGATGATGTCACCCACGAGCGCGGTCTCGAGCGAGCCGCCGCCGTCGATCACGAGCACGGCGCCGTCGCCGGGCGAGGAGAGCAGGCTTTTCAGCAGCGCATTGTCCTGGAAGCAGCGCACCGTGCGGATCGGCCCCGAGAATCCGCTCATGCCGCCGAGGTTCAGGAACTGCAGCGAGACGGAGTGCAGCTCGTGGCCACGTTCGTCGTACAGGTCTGCGGTGCTGATCTGAGCCATAGTGCTGTCCCCCCAAAATGCGCCGGGGTCGGGCGACCGCGCGGCACGCTCCACGCTACCCCCAACCACCGACAAACGGGGCTGGATCGCGCCGCGCGACACACTTGCGTCACATTCGCGCTTAATGTACAAATGTACATGTACAGATGTACAGGCTTCGGGATCGGCCACCGCGTCGACCCCGAAGCACCCCTCGCCGCCGCACAACGCCGCACGCACCCTCTGCTGCAGCACGCTCCCGAAAGGATCGCCATGACGACCACCGCCCCCGCGCGCCGTCGCCGCGACCCCGAGGCGCGCCGCCGCGAGATCCTCATCGCCGCCACCGAGCTGATCGTCGAGAATGGCGCCGCGACCCTGACCCACCGGGCGATCGCCTCGCGCGCCGGGGTGCCACTCGGCTCCACGACTCAGTACTTCGCCTCCATCGATGAGCTGCGCGAGACCGCACTGCAGCAGCTTGCGAGTGAAATCGACCGCGAGCTCGATAAGATCCACGAGGTCATCGGCGACTTCGTCACCGCCCCCGAGCGTGCGGTCGCGAGCCTCTCCGAGTTCCTCGCCGACCCGCGCGCGGTGCACGCCGAGATCGCACTCATGACGGCCGGCACCACTGACGACCGCCTGCGCGAGCTCGCCCTGCGCTGGAGCGATCGCTTCACCGAGATGCTCACAGAGAAGATCGGACGCACCCGTGCCGTCGCCATCAGCGTCTATCTCGACGGCGCGACGATCCACGCGGGGCTGCACGAGAGACCGCTGCAGGCTGCCGAGATGACCGCCGCGATCCGCGCACTGGCCATGATGCCAGTGGCCGACGCGTAGTTCCCGGTCTCCGACCTCTCCCCCTCCGCACCGCGTTCGGTGCCGCACCTCGCTCGGTGCCGCCACATGTCCGCACCGCCCGTGGCTCGCTCAGATGAGCCCGACCCCAGAAAGCACCTCATGTCCTCCCAGTCAGCCAGCAACGCACCCCACACCGGCGCCGGCGCAGTCACCGGATCCTCCGACGCCGCGGGCACCCCCCGCCGCCCGGCCACCCCGAACCCCTCACCGCTCAGCCGAGCGCGACGGTGGGCCGCGGTCGCCGTGCTGACGTCCAGCCTGCTGGTGATCACGATGGACATGACGATCCTCAACATCGCGCTGCCCGAGATGGCCGCCGAGCTGCACCCGACCTCCGACCAGCAGCTCTGGATCATCGACATCTACTCCCTCGTGCTCGCGGGCCTGCTCGTGTCGTTCGCCGCGATCGCCGACCGCTGGGGCCGCAAGAAGATGCTCCTGCTCGGCTACACGATCTTCGGGGCGTCCTCGCTGCTCGTGCTCTTCGCGACGAGCGCGGAGGGGGTCATCGCGATTCGTGCCGTGCTCGGGATCGGCGGCGCCATGATCATGCCGATCACCCTGTCGCTGATCCGCGTGATCTTCACCGACCCGCGCGAGCGCGCCACCGCGCTGAGCATCTGGGCGGCCGTCTCGGGTCTCGGCGCGGCCGTCGGTCCCCTCGTCGGCGGGCTGCTGCTCGAGCACTTCTCGTGGCACGCGGCGTTCCTCATCAACGTGCCGCTCATGCTGGTCGCGGTGGTCGCGGGCATTGTGATCCTGCCCGAGTCGAAGGTCGCGCACCCCGGGCGCTGGGATGCGCTCGCGGCCGTGCTCTCGCTCGTGGGCATGACGCTCGTCGTCTGGGCCATCAAGACCTTCGGCAAGGAGGCGACGTTCGCCTCCCCCGCCGCGCTCATCGCCTTCGCGGCCGGCGCCGCCCTGCTCGCGTGGTTCATCGTGCGCTGCCTCCGCAGCCCCGCGCCGCTGCTCGAGCTCCGTCTCTTCCGCAACCGCACGTTCTCCGCGGGCATCATCGCGGCACTCGGGTCGACCTTCGCGATGGTCGCAGCGCTGCTGCTGATCGCGCAGTGGATGCAGCTCGTCGACGGCGCCTCGCCCGTCGAGGCGGGCATCCGCCTGTTCCCGATCGCGATCGCGGGCGCCATCGCCTCGCTCGCCGCGCCGCCGCTGGCCCGGATCATCGGGGCGCGGGCGGTGCTCGCCGGCGGCCTCGGCTTCGCGGGGATCGGCATGCTGATCATCGGCGTGCAGCCCGGCACGCTCTCGAACCTCACGGTGCTCATCGCACTCGCGCTCGTGGGTGCGGGCACGGGATCGCTCGCCATCGCCTCGGCGATGATCATGCACGGCTCCCCCGAGGAGAAGGCGGGCAACGCGGGGGCGCTCGAGGAGACCTCGTACGAGCTCGGAGCGGTGCTGGGCGTCGCGATCCTGGGCAGCATCTCGGCCCTGCTGTACCGGGCGGAGTTCATGGCGTCCGGGATCCTCACCGGCGTCGACCCGAAGCTCGCGGGCGAGGCGCAGGAGTCGCTGGGCGCGGCGATCTCGATCGCCGGGGAACTCGGGCGGCCGGAGCTGGCGGCCGAGGCGGGTGTGGCGTTCACGCACTCGCTGCAGGCGACCGGGATCGCGGGCGGGATCATCATGCTCGCCGTCGCGGCGGCGGTGTTCTTCACCACTCCGAAGGGCACCGACGTGTCGGCGGCGTCGCACTAGGGGGTCGCGCCGGGGTTCGGGCTCGGTACCGCGGTACGAGCCGCGCGATACCGCAGCCCGATGCCCGGGCGCGGCGGTGTGCGTAGCTTGGGAGTATCAGGAACGAGCCGCATCGGGCGGCCCGCCGGATCGCTCGGAAGGAGAGCCCCATGACCACCATCACCACTCACAACGACACCCGCACCGACGGCGCGGCCACCACCGAGTTCGAGGTGGAGGCGCCGACCTCGGACCAGCGCGACACCGCGATCCTCGCTTCGGACACCCGCGAGGTCACCGCGATCCAGGCCCCGGATGCGGGTTCGGGATCCGGATTCGCACCCGCCGGTCCGACCCCCTCCGCCGCGCCGCAGCCCGCGCTCCAGCCCGCCCCACAGGGCCCGGCCTTCGCCATCACCAGCTTCGTGCTCGGCCTGGCCTCCATCGTGAGCGGGTGGACGTTCTTCGCTCCCATCGTCGGCCTGATCCTCGGCATCCTGGCACTCCGCCGCGGCACCCCCGAGCGCGCCCTCGCCCTGTGGGGCGTCTGGCTGAACGGTGCGATGCTCGCGCTGTCGCTCATCGGGATCGTCGTCTTCGGGGCGCTGCTCGGGGCCGGGATCCTCGCGCTTCCGTTCCTCGCATAAGCTGCGGGGGCTGGGCTCCGGCACCTGCCACGCCCGGCCTCCGCTCCAAACACCGGCCCGCGCCAACTACCGGCTCGCTCGCCAATCATCCAGGAGATGTCACTCGTTCAGGATGGTTCCCCCGGAACCGCTCCTGCAGGGGTGACATCTCCTGCGTCTGTTACGGCCGCACCGCGTCCGGTGACCGATCTGGCACCGGATCCCGCGCGGGATCCCGATCCCGAGGCCCCGTCGGCGGATACACCCAGGTCACCATCACCACCGAGATGATCATGAGCAGGAACCACGCTACGAGCTTCTGCGGCGAGACCAGCTCCCAGCCGGCCTCCTGATTCGGGTACAGCCAGGCCCCGCCCCACGTCGCGATGTTCTCCGCGATCCAGATGAAGAGCGCCACCCCCGCGAAGACGAGCAGCAGCGGCACCCGGAGCGTCGCCCGCCAGACGCGGAAGAACATCATCGTGCGCCCCCAGAGCAGGGCGACGGCGGCGAGGAGGATCCACCGCAGATCCCAGATGTAGTGGTGACTGAAGAAGTTGACGTAGATCAGCGCGGCGACGACCGTGGTCATCCAGACGCGCGGATAACGGGTGAAGCGCAGATCGTGCAGGCGATAGACGCGCACCATGTACGACCCGACCGCCGCGTACATGAACCCGCTGAAGAGGGGCACGGCACCGATCCGGAGCAGCCCGTCGCCGCCGTAGCTCCAGGAGCCGACGTCGGTCTTGAAGAGCTCCATCACGGTGCCGGTGACGTGGAACAGGATGATCACCCAGAGCTCCCGGCCGCTCTCGAGGCGGAACGCGAGCATGCCGATCTGGATCAGGATCGCCGCGATCGTGAGCGCGTCGTTTCGGGCGAGCGGGGCGTCGTCGGGGTACCAGAGCCGCGCCGCGACGATCGCGACGAGGAGCAGCGCCCCGAAGATGCACGCCCAGGCCTGCTTGAGCAGGAACACCGCGCACTCGATCAGCACCGCGCGCGGCCCGTGCTGCGGTTTGCCCTGCAGCAGGCGGTGCGCGGCGCGGTCGACCACCGCTTCGAGGCGCGTGAGCTCGCGGGGCGAGCCGCTCGGCGGGGTCGGACTGGGCATGCGTTCGAGCGTAGCCGGTGGGGTACTGGCCGATGCTGGGTGTGTGCGACCGAACCATCGACCGGCGTAGGATGCTGCCGAGGAGGGCACCGTGGCCACATTCGATGACGTCCGCGCGATCGCGCTCGACCTGCCCGAGACCGAGGAGCGCGACGGCGGCTGGCACATGGGCCCGAGCTGGCGGGTGGTGGGCGGCGCGATGTTCGCCTGGTCGCGTCCCGTGACGGGCAAGGATCTGGCCTGGATGCGCGAGCAGGGTCGGGATCCCGGCGATCCCGTCCTCGGGATTCGCGTGGCGGGCGAGGAGGGTACACGCGAGCTGCTCGAGGCGTTTCCGGTTGAGGCCTTCACGATCCCGCACTTCGACGGCTACCCGGCGGTGCTGCTCCGGCTGCCTCTCGTTGCGCCGGACTTGCTGCGCGAGTTCGTGATCGACTCGTGGCTGCTCAAGGCGCGCAAGCGCACGGCCCGCGCCTGGCTCGCGGAGCAGGGGCTGGCGGAGGGGTAGCGGGGGGTGCAGGCGCGCCCCGCCGAACGGACACGATCCGCGCGAGCGGACACGATCATCACCGCGCCGAGCGTGTCCGTTCGGGGCGTTCATGTGCACTCGGCGCGATCACCACACTCGGCCTCGCGCCAGCACGACTACAGGCCCCTCGTTTCACCGAAGGTCCCGCGCTTCACCTGCAGAACGCGGGGCCTTCGGTCAGACAGGGGCCGGTGGTCGTGCGGCGCGGGCAACCCACAGTCCGACGCGCCTCGCTTCGCTGGCGCGTCTCTCGTGAAGACCAACAGAACGGCTGCGCCGTGCTCAGCGCGCGGACAGAGCCGCGCGCCGCACCCTCGCAACAGCCAGAAATGGCTGTTGCGGAGAAGACCAGCGCCTAGCGGCGCTGACGCTTCTCACGGATCTGAAAACAGAACGGCTCCGCCGTGCTCAGCGCGCGGACAGAGCCGCGCGCCGCATCCTCGCAACAGCCAGAAATGGCTGTTGCGGAGAAGACCAGCGCCTAGCGGCGCTGACGCTTCTCACGGATGCGCATATTGATCTGGATGGGGGTGCCCTCGAAGCCGTAGTTCTCGCGCAGGCGGCGCGTGATGAAGCGGCGGTACCCGGGATCGAGGAACCCCGAGGTGAACAGCACGAACGTCGGCGGCCGGTTCTGCACCTGCGTGCCGAACAGGATCCGCGGCTGCTTGCCGCCGCGCAGCGGGTGCGGGTACTCCTGCACGAGCTCGGCGACGAAACCGTTGAACTTGCCGGTCGGGATCCGCGAGTCCCAGGAGTCGAGCGCGGTCTCGAGCGCCGGCACCAGCTTCTCGAGGTGGCGGCCGGTGCGCGCCGAGATGTTCACGCGCGGCGCCCAGGCGACGTGCGCCAGATCCTGCTCGATCTCGCGCTCCAGGTAGCGGCGGCGATCGTCGTCGAGCAGATCCCACTTGTTGAACGCAAGTACGAGCGCGCGACCCGACTCGAGCACGAGGTCGATGATGCGCAGATCCTGGTCGCTGATCGACTCGGTCACGTCGATGATGACCACCGCGACCTCCGCCTTCTCCAGCGCGGCCGTGGTGCGCAGCGACGCGTAGAAGTCGGCGCCCTTCTGCATGTGCACGCGCCGGCGAATACCGGCGGTGTCGACGAAGGTCCACACGCGCCCGGCGATCTCGACCTGCTCGTCCACGGGGTCGCGGGTGGTGCCGGCGAGGTCGTTCACCACGACCCGCTCCTCCCCCGCCGCCTTGTTCAGCAGGCTCGACTTGCCCACGTTCGGGCGGCCCAGGATCGCCACGCGGCGCGGGCCCATGAGCTTCGGCTGCGCGACCGCCGACTCCTCGGGCAGCGCCTCGATCACGAGGTCCAGCAGATCCGCGACGCCGCGGCCGTGCAGCGCGGAGACCGCGTGCGGCGTACCGAGGCCGAGCGACCACAGCTGGGCGACCTCGGGCTCGAGCACTGCGTCGTCGACCTTGTTCGCGACGAGGAACACGGGCTTGTTGGTGCGGCGCAGCATCTGCACCACGCGCTCATCGGTCGCGGTCGGCCCGACGCGCGAGTCGACGACGAACATCACGACGTCGCAGAGCTCGATCGCGACCTCGGCCTGCAGGGCGACGGACGCGTCGATGCCCTTGGCGTCGGGCTCCCACCCGCCGGTGTCAACGAGCGTGAAGCGGGTGCCGCCCCACTCGGCCGGATAGCTCACGCGGTCGCGCGTCACGCCGGGCACGTCCTCGACCACGGCTTCGCGCCGCCCGAGGATCCGGTTCACGAGGGCAGACTTGCCGACGTTCGGGCGGCCCACGATCGCCACGACCGGCAGCGCCTCCGACGAGGGCTCGGCGAACCCGAGGAACTCCCCGTCGTCGCCGAGGATCACGAGATCCTCGTCCTCCAGATCGAAGCCGTCCAGGTTCGACCGCATCGCGCGCAGGCGCTCCTCGTCGGTCACCGCGTCGTCATAGCCCTCGCCGACGATGATGTCGCCGTCCTCGATCTCGGGCTCGGGGTACCCGGCCGCGGCATCGATCACCTCGACCTCGTCGAACGCCTCGCTCGCGCCGCCGGCCCCCTCGGGGGTGGTGTTCTCTGTGCTCATCACATGCTCTCTTCCACGGCGGCTGAAGGCGCCGCCTGCACTACATCGATGACAGCCTGAATCGACTGTTCGAAATCCAAGTCGCTCGTGTCGACGAGCGTGACCCCGGGTGCGGGGTTCATGAAGTCCACGACCAACGTGTCCTTCGCGTCGCGCGCGATGATGTCGGCGAGCACCTGCTCGCGACTCACCCCGCTGAGCTCTCCGGCGCGACGCTCGGCGCGCACCTCGGGTGATGCGGTCATGAGGATCCGCACCGGGGCATCGGGCGCGACCACCGTCGTGATGTCGCGGCCCTCGATCACCACGCCGGGCAGGCCGGAGCCCGCCACGATGGCGCGGAACATGTCGTTCAGCCGATCCCGCACCGCCGGGTGCTGGGAGACGCGCGACACCTGCCCGCTCACGGCGTGCTCGCGGATCGCGGCCGTCACGTCGCTCGGCGCCGAAGCACCCGGGAGCACCACGGTCACCCGCTGCTCGCCGCGCAGGGTGATGTCGAAGCGCCAGGCGCCCAGAAGCTCCAGGACGGCGGGCTCGGCGTCGAGGTCGGCCCCCGTCTCGAGCGCCGCCCACGCGAGTGCGCGGTAGGCGGCGCCGGTGTCGAGGATCCCGAACCCGAGCCGGGTCGCGGCCGCGCGCGAGACGCTCGACTTGCCGCTGCCCGCGGGGCCGTCGATGGCGACGAGGATCGGGGCCGTGGCAGAACCGGCAGCGGGCGCGGCAGCGGAGCCAGCGGCGGGCGCAGAGGCCGCCGCTGGTGCGGTCGACTCGGCTCCACTCATAGCGTCCTCCATCCACGTTCGACGAGATCGGTCACCGCGCGTTCGGCCACCTCGGGCAGCATGGCGATCTCCGCGAACCCGATCTGCGCACCCGGAGAGTGCTCCAGACGCAAGTCTTCCATGTTAATGCCCAGTTCTCCGAGTTCCGTGAGCAGTCGGCCGAGCTGACCCGGCGTATCGTCGATCAGCACGGTGATCGATGTGAACCGCTCCGACGAGCCGTGTTTGCCCGGGATCCGGGCGACGCCGTTGTTGCCGGCCGAGAGCAGGTCGGCGATCGTGCGCCGGGCGCCCGCCTGCGCGGGATCGCGGAGGGCATCGGCGAAGCCGCTGAGATCCCGCGCGAAGGCGTCGAGCAGCTCGACGACCGGGCCCCGGTTCGCGCCGAGGATCTGCACCCAGAGCTCCGGATCGCTCGAGGCCACCCGGGTGGTGTCGCGCAGGCCGGCGCCCGCCAGTCCGATCGCCTGCTCGGTCGCGGGGATGAGTCGTGCGGCGAGCAGGCTCGACACGACCTGGGGCAGGTGCGACACGAGGCCGACCGAGCGGTCGTGCTCCTCCGGGGTCATCTCGATGAGCGTCGCCCCGAGGTCGAGGGCCACGGCCTCCACGATCGCGAGCGCCTCCGCCGGGGTCTCGTGGTCGCGGCACACGACCCACGGCCGCGCGACGAAGAGGTCGGCGCGGGCCATGATCGCGCCGCCGCGCTCGCGCCCGGCCATCGGGTGGGAGCCCACGTAGTTCGTGAGATCGACGCCGCGGCGCACGAGCTCGAGGTAGGGCGCGAGCTTGACGCTGGCCACGTCGGTGACGACGGCCGCCGGGTACTGCGCGAGCGCGCGCTCGACGACGTCGGCGGTCACGTCGGGCGGGGTCGCGACGACAACGAGTGTGGGTTCGGGGTCCTCGCTCGTGCGCACCCGTCCCGCACCGTAGTCGGCGGCAAGCGCGACCGTCGTCGGCGACAGGTCTTCGAGCGTGACGTCGACCCCGCGCTCGCGCAGGCCGAGGCCGACGCTCGCGCCGAGGAGGCCGGCACCGATCACGTGCACCGAGCCGCGCACGCGGGCGGCGAGCGCTCCGTTGCTGCGCTCGGACACCGGGAATCTGCTGTCTGCCGCGTTCATCGCGCTCCGCCCTGTCGGAAGTCGTTGCCGGAGCCGCCGCGCGGGTTGCGCTGGCCGCGGGGGCCCTGCGGCCCGCGCGGGTTGCCGCGCTGGCCGCCGTCGCCCTGCCCGCCATCGCGTTGACCGCGCCCGTCTCGCTGCCCGCCGCGGCCGTGGGGGTTGCCCTGGGCCGCGATCCCGCGCATGCCCCGCGCGCCCTTGCCATCCCCCGGGCGTCCGCCGGTCACCGGGCCGCGATCCCGACCCGGCTTCTGGCCCTGCTGGGTGCGACCCTGCTTCTGGCCGCGATCGCGATCGCTGCCTCGATCACGATCCCGGTCCCGGGACTCCGCATCGTGCGGCGACACCGTGCCCCCGTCGTCGGCGGCCGAGAGCAGCGCGCCCCGCTCGCCGGACGAGAGCTCGCGCATCTCCCCGACGCGCAGCGTGCCGAGGTGCAGCGGTCCGAACTGGCGGCGCACGAGCTCCTCGACCGGGTGCCCGACCTCCGCGAGCATGCGCCGCACGATGCGGTTGCGCCCCGAGTGCAGGGTGATCTCGACGAGCGAGTGGGTCTTGCCGCTGCCGCCGGGCAGCAGCTTCGCGCGGTCGGCGCGGATCGGGCCGTCCTTCAGCTCGACGCCGTCGCGCAGCTGCTGGAGCGTCGCGGGCAGCAGGCGGCCGCGCACCTTCGCGACGTAGGTCTTCTGCACGCCGAAGCTCGGGTGCGCGAGCTTGTGGGCGAGTTCGCCGTCGTTCGTGAGGATCAGCAGGCCGCTCGTGTCGGTGTCGAGGCGACCGACGTTGTAGAGGCGATCCTCGACCTGGTCGGTGAACTCGCGGAGGTCGGGCCGGCCGTCCTCGTCGTGCATGGTGGAGACCACGCCGCGCGGCTTGTTGAGCACGAAGTAGCGCTTCGAGACGTCGAGCTGCACGACGACCCCGTCGACGCGCACGTCGTCGGTGAGCGGGTCGATGCGGGATCCCAGCTCGCGCTGGATCTCCCCGTTCACCGTGACCCGGCCGCTCGTGATGAGCGTCTCGCAGGCGCGCCGCGAGGCGACCCCCGCGGTGGCGAGCGCCTTCTGGAGGCGGACGCGGCCCTCGTCCTCGAACCGGGGTGCGGCTGCCTGGGCCGGCTCGCGGTCCCATCCGAACTCGGCGAGATCCACCTCGACGTTCTCGCCGTCGACGGAGAACGACCCGCCGAAATCATCCTTAGAACTGTTCATGATCGAATCCTTCCGATCCGTCTTCGAGCAGCGGCGCGATGGGCGGCAGCTCCGACACATCGCCGATGCCGAGGTGTCCGAGCAGCGCCTCCGAGGTGCCGTAGAGCGTGGCGGTGGTCTCGGGATCCTGCCCGACCTCCGTGATGAGCCCGCGACCGAGCAGCGTGCGCACCACCGAGTCGACGTTCACCGCGCGGATCGAGGCGATCGCCCCGCGCGAGATGGGCTGCCGGTACGCGATCACCGCGAGCGTCTCGAGGGCGGCCTGCGAGAGTTTGGAGGGGGTCTGCTGCTGCACGAAGTCGGCGACGATCGGATCGAGGCTCGCCCGCACATAGAAGCGGTAGCCACCCGCGACCTCGCGGAGTTCGAAGCCGCGCGGGGATCCGGCACCGGCAGCCCCGGCACCGGCCGCGCCAGCGCCAGCACCGTCAGCACCGCCAGCACCGCCAACGGCACCGTCGAACTCGGCGATCAGCGCCATCAGCGCCGCGCGCACCTCGCGCACGGGTCGGTCGGTGGCGGTGGCGAGCGTCACCGCGCTGAGCGGCTCGTCGGCGACGATGAGCAGGGCCTCGAGCTGCTGCGCGAGCGAGTGCGCCTCGCGGGCGCGGCTCAGCTCGGTCGCCTCGACCACCCCCGAGTGCTCCGGGGTCACTTGTGCGGGGTCCTGAGCCTCAACACTGCGCCCAACTGACCCCGCAACATCGATGCCGGTGGTCTCACGCACCTCAGCCTCAGTCATAGTCGCTCCCTAGTGTCGCGAGTTCGTCGTCGGACCAGCTCTCGCCGACCCATTGCACACTCAATTCTCCCAGCGGTTCCGCCTGCTCGAAGCTCACCGCGGCGCGTCGGTACAACTCGAGGATCGCGAGGAACCGCGCCACGATCACGCCGCGCTCCGACACCCCCGCGATGAGCTCGCGGAAGCGGTGCACACCCCCGCTCCGCAGGGCAGACACGACGATCGCCGCCTGCTCGCGGATCGACACGAGCGGCGCGTGCAGGTGGTCGAGGCCGACGGTAGGGATCTCGCGCGGCGCGAAGGCGATGAGCGCGATCGCGGCGAAGTCGTCGGCGGAGAGGTTCCAGACCAGCTCCGGCGTCTGCTCTCGGTACTGGGCGTCGAGCGGCACCAGTCGCGGGTGCCGGGCCTCCTCCGTCTCCAGCTGCTGCCGGAACCACGCCGCCGCCTGCTTGAAGGCGCGGTACTGCAGCAGCCGGGCGAAGAGCAGATCGCGTGCCTCGAGCAGCGCGATGTCCTCCGCGTCGACCACCTCGCCCTGGGGCAGCAGGCTCGCGATCTTCAGGTCGAGCAGCGTGGCCGCCACCACGAGGAACTCCGAGGCCCGGTCGAGCTCCACGAGCCCCTGCCCCTCGAGCGAGGCGAGGTACGCGATGAACTCGTCGGTGACGAGGCTGAGCGAGATCTCGGTGATGTCGAGCTCGTGCTTGCCGATGAGGTTCAGCAGTAGGTCGAAGGGGCCGTCGAAGACCTCGAGGCTGACTCGGAAGGCGCTGTCGTCATCTGCCGCGGGCGCGCCGATCTCGCCGGCCGCGTCCGATCGCGCGCCGCTCTCCTCTGCACGCGCCTCCATGAGCGTGACTACGCGACGACGCCGCGCTGCACCACTTCGCGCGCGAGCTTCAGGTAGGCCTCCGACGCCGGGTTGCTCGGCGCGTAGTCGAGGATGGGCTTCGCCGCGACCGAGGCGTCGGGCAGCTTGACGGTGCGCCCGATGACGGTGTCGAACACCTTGTCGCCGAACGTGTCGACGACCCGCTCGAGCACCTCGCGCGCGTGCAGCGTGCGGGCGTCGTACATCGTGGCGATGATCCCGTCGAGCTCGATCTGCGGGTTCAGGCGATCCTTGACCTTCTCGATCGTCTCGATCAGCAGGGCGACGCCGCGGAGCGCGAAGAACTCGCAGGCGAGCGGGATCAGCACCCCGTGGCTCGCGGTCAGCGCGTTGACGGTGAGCAGCCCGAGCGAGGGCTGGCAGTCGATGAGGATCACGTCGTAGTCGGCCGACACCTTGCGCAGCACGCCGGCGAGGATCTGCTCGCGCGCGACCTCGGTGACGAGGTGCACCTCTGCGGCCGAGAGGTCGATGTTCGCGGGGATCACGTCGAGGTGCTTCGTGTCCGTGCGCTGGATCACCTCACGGGGATCCTTGACCTTGCTGAGCATGAGGTCGTAGATCGTGGGCACGTCGTGCGCCTGCACCCCGAGCCCCGCGGAGGCGGCGCCCTGCGGGTCGAAGTCGACGATGAGCACGCGGCGGCCGTATCGGGCGAGCGCGGCGCCGAGGTTGATGGTGGTGGTGGTCTTGCCCACCCCGCCCTTCTGGTTGCACATGGCGATGATCCGCGCCGGACCGTGCTGTCCGAGCTTCTGCGGCGCGGGAATCACGCGGTCGGGTCGGCCCGTCGGTCCGAGTGCGACTGTCTTCGCCATCCCGGCCCCCTTTCGCTGCGTGCACTAACGCTCCATCCTATCGCGCGCCCGAATGCCGACGTGCGACGTCGAGGATCCGCTCGATCACCTCGCGCACGCTCGCGCGCGCCAGACGCTCGGGCCGCACGAGGAGGTCGATGTCGCGGCTGATCGAGACGCCCCGGATCGGCCGAAGCACGATCTCGTCGTGCAGCGCCGCGGGCAGCCCGGTGTACCGCGGCAGGAACCCGATGGTGTCGGTACGGGCGATGATGGCGGCGGCCACGTTGAACTCGTTGACCCGGTGGGTGATCTCGATCGGCGAGCCCGCCCCGGCGGCGAGCGTCTGCACGATCAGGGGCTCGAGCGCGAACCCCTCGTGGGCGGCGAGCCACGTCGCGCCGTCCAGGTCGGAGAGGCGGACGCTGTCGTGCGCGGCGAGCGGGTGCCCCCGGCGCACGGCGAGGTCGATGGGCTCCTCGAGCACCGGGATCACCCGCACCCGCCGCGTCGGCCACTCGGGCGCGGTCGGCGACCGGTGCGCGATCACGATGTCGTGGTCGGCGGTGAGGTCAAGGAAGTCCGGGATCGACACATCCTCATCGCGGCATCGGATCTGCGCGCCGTCGGGATCCGCCAGCGATCGGGCGATGAGCTCCGGAAACCAGGCGAGGGCGGCGCTGTGGAAGGCGGTGACAGTGACCGTCTCCGCCGGTGCCCCCAAGAACTGCGACACCGACTGCTCGGCTCGCGCCATCGCCTCGATCACCTCGCCGCCGGCGTCGGCGAGCCGCTCCCCGGCGGCGGTCAGCACGAGCACGCGCCCGCGCTGCTCGGTGAGCGGGGCGTCGAAGGAGCGCTGCAGCACGGCGAGCTGCTGGGACACGGCGGAGGGGCTTAGGCGAAGCGCGTCGGCGACGGCCGTGACCGAGCCGCGGTCGCGCAGCTCGCGAAGCGTGCGGAGGTGGTGAACATCCATGCGGCAATTCTTACAGGTTAGTGAAGAATATGCCCGTTGTTCTTCAGGGATGGATCGAGGATCGTGGTCTCCATGGCCCTGCTGCACACTCCCTCCGGCGCCCCGAGCGGCGCCCGGAACGCGACCCGCCCGCGCTCGTCATTCGTGCCGGACCTCGTGCTGCTCGGGATCGCCGCGATCTGGGGCGGCAGTTACCTCGCCACGCAGGAGCTCGCCGCCTCGATCGGCGCCGCGGCGGTGCTCTGCGCGCGCTTCCTGCCGCCCGCGGTGATCATGCTCGTGGGCGTCGCGGTGGCCCGACGCGGTCGGTCGCCGGGCCCGCTCCGGCACTCCCTGCCGCCCGGCGCACATCAGAAGCCCGGCTCCCTCCGCCCCTCTCGTTCTCTCCGCAATGTGCTCCGCGCGGGATCCCTCCTCGGGCTCCTCCGCGCCGCGACGATCGTGCTCGAAACGATCGGGGTCACACTGACTACCGCGACCAACGCCGGCCTCATCATCGGTCTCTCGATCCTGCTCACCCCGCTCCTCGAGTCGCTCGTCACCCGCCGCCGGCTCACCCGCTCGCTCCTCGGCAGCGTAGTCCTCGCACTTGTCGGCATCGCGCTGCTCATCGGCGGCAGCGGTCTCGCCGAGGTGACGATCGGCGACGGTCTCATCCTGCTCGCCGCGATCACCCGGGCGCTCCTCGGGGTCGCCGAGGCACGCGCGACCCGCTCGCACGCCTCCGACGTGCTCGGGCTCACCACGGTGGAGATCACGCTCGGCGCCATCCTTTTCACCGCGTGGGGCGGCGGGGCGCTCCTGCACCGGCTCCCCGAGCTCACCGCCGCCGACTGGGGCGTGATCCTCTATCTCGGTCTCGGCTGCACCGTCGCGGCGTTTCTCGGTCAGCTCTGGGCGACGAAGCGCACGTCCGCCTCGCGCGCGGGCATGCTGCTCGGCTCCGAGCCGGGGTGGGCGCTTCTCATCGGCATCGTGATCGGCGGCGAGCAGCTCACCATCGGCGCCGGGATCGGGGCCGCGGTGCTGCTCGCGGCGATGCTCTGGGGCCGCCGGGCCGAAGAACGATGGCGCACGTCGCGGGCGGGCACGACGAACTCCGCGGAGGTGGCGCCCTGCGGGTCGAACTGCGGGCCCCGCCCCGAGAGCGGGAAGGATCAGCGTCGCGAATCCTCCAGCGATCCCACAGTGTCTCCCTCTGGGTCCCAGACCATGCAGAGCACCTCGCGGTCTCCGTCCTTCCACGAGCCCTCGGACGGGTACATCGGCCAGTAGTCGATCTCGGAGTCCGCCCAGGGCGTTCCGATGAAGCCCTCGAACTCGGCACGGCAGCCTTCGTCCGCCATGCTGATGATCTCGTCGGTTCCCGGGTAGGCGGGCTCATCGATCACAAACGAGGAGAAGACCTCATCGGCGTGGGGATCGGAGCACGGGACCGTGGGGACGCTCCCGATATCTTCGTCGAGCGAATCATCGGTATTCAGGCAGTCACCCACGCGGATCGCGAAGACGTCGGTGCTGTCGTTCCGTTCGACGGTGCCGCCGGACTCCGCGTTGCGCGCCGGACTCGCGGTGTCCCCCAGGAATGGAACGAGCGCCGAGCAGCCGGTGAGGGCGAAGAGACCCGCGGCGAGGATCGGCACGATGAAGACGAAGGACCGTTGGGGACTCATGAGTCTCTTTTCAATCGTATTTCGAGCAGTTCGGACTCTCCCCGAGTCGAGCATACCAAGAACTCGCTTCGCCTCGGTCCGGCCGTCGCAAGAGGCAACGATGCCGACGGGCGGCGGTCCTGGAGTCGGGTCTACGTCGCGCGCGGGTGCGCGTCGAGGTAGTGCTCGCGGAGCGTCTCGGCGCTGACCTGCGTGTAGATCTGGGTGGTGGTGACGGAGGCGTGCCCGAGCATCTCCTGCACCGTACGCACGTCGGCACCGCCCGCGAGCAGGTGGGTCGCGAAGGAGTGACGCAGGGTGTGCGGCGACACCTCCGCCGTGATCCCGGCGCGATCGGCCGCCGCCCGGATCACGAGCCACGCGCTCTGCCGCGAGAGCCGGGCGCCGCGCGGCCCCACGAACAGGGCGGGCGTTCCTCGGCCCCGCGCCACCATGACCGGCCGCGCGCGCACGAGATAGGCGGCGAGCGCTCGCCCCGCGTAGCTGCCGTAGGGCACGATGCGCTGCTTCGATCCCTTGCCGATGACGCGGAGGAAGCCGCCGTCGGCGAGCGCGCGCTCCGGGTCGCCCCAGGCGTCACCACGATCCGGCGCGGTGAGCAGGTCGTCGATGTCGAGCGCCGTGACCTCGCTGATCCGGGCGCCGCTCGCGTAGAGCAGCTCGAGCAGCGCCCGGTCGCGCAGCGCGACGGGATCGTCGCCGCCCGCTGCCGCGAGCAGCGCCTCGACGTCCTCGATCGGCAGGGCCTTCGGCAGCCGCTGGGCCCGCTTCGGGGTGCGGACGTTGCTGCCCGCATGGGTCGCGAGCACCCCCTCGTCGAAGAGGAAGCGGTGCATGCCCCGCACCGACGACAGCCGCCGCGTGATCGACGCGGGCGCGAGCCCCTCGGTGGCGAGGTCGGCCACGTACGCGGCGAGCGTGTCGGGGCCGACCGCGTCGAGCTCGGCGACCCCGCGGGTCTCGAGCCACGCCGAGTAGGCCGCGAGGTCGCGGCGATAGGCGGCCTGGCTGTTCGCGGAGAGCCCGAGCTCCAGCGCGACGTGGCGCAGGTAGCGCTCCGTTCCCTGGGCGGCGGTTACCGCCATCAGCTCGAACGCTCTCCCCGCGACGCCTCGCGGGCGGTCCAGGGCAGCTCGGGATCGCGCAGCGCGGGCCATCCGTCCGCTCGCGCGGCGTGGGCGGCCAGCACGGCGCTCACGGTGACGGCGTTCTGCACCCGCCCCGCGAACACCGCGGCGACGACCTCGTCGAGCGGCACCCAGCGCGGCACCAGTTCGGCTTCTTCACCGTCGCGCACGTAGTCGTGCTCGACGGGGTGGACGTCGCGCGCCAGAAAGATCCGGATCGCCTCGCTCGTGCCGCCCGGCGACAGGAACAGGTCGAGCAGCAGCTCCCACCGCTCGGCGCGCAGGTCGGCCTCCTCGGCGAGCTCGCGCTGCGCCGAGCGCAACCCGGACTCCCCCGGCACGTCCATGAGCCCCGCGGGGATCTCCCAGTCGCGGTGCGCGATCGGGTGGCGGTACTGCTGGATCAGCAGCACCCGCTCCTCGGCGTCGATCGCGAGCACCGCGACGGCGCCCGGGTGGTCCAGGTAGTCGCGTTCGAGCTCAGTGTCGCCGAACGCGAAGCGGTCCCGCCGCACGTCCCACACGTGCCCACGGACCAGGAGCTCGCTTTCGAGCACCCGGACGTCGCCGGCGTACGCGTCCGCGAGCGCCGGCCGGGGCTCGACTGGGGGCTGACCCCCAGTGGGCTCGCTAGTCGCGGAGCTCGTCGCCACTGTCGTCCACATCGAACAGTCGAGTCGCCTCGCGACGGTCGATCGCGGCGCCCACGAGGCCTGCGAACAGCGGGTGCGGGTGGCCCGGGCGCGAGCGGAGCTCGGGGTGGGCCTGGGTTGCGATGTAGAACGGGTGCACCGTGGTCGGCAGCTCGACGTACTCGACCAGCGAGCCGTCCGGGCTGGTGCCCGAGAACGACAGCCCGGCCTCGCCGATGGCGTCGCGGTAGCGGTTGTTCACCTCGTAGCGGTGACGGTGGCGCTCGCTCGAGGTCGGGGCGCCGTAGAGCGACGCGGCGAGCGAGCCCTCCGCGAGTGCGGCCTCGTACAGCCCCAGACGCATCGTGCCGCCGAGGTCGCCCCCGTCGATGATCTCGACCTGCTCGGCCATCGTCGCGATGACGGGCACGGCCGTGTCGGGATCGAACTCGGTCGAGGAGGCTCCCTCGAGCCCCGCGACGTTGCGCGCGTACTCGATGACCATGCACTGCAGGCCGAGGCACAGGCCGAGCGTCGGGATCGCGTTCTCCCGAGCGAAGCGGAGCGCACCGAGCTTGCCCTCGATACCGCGGATACCGAAGCCGCCGGGCACGCAGATCCCGTCGACGTTGCCGAGGGCTTCGAGTGCCCCCTCGGGGGTCTCGCAGTCATCGGAGGCGACCCACTTGAGGTTCACCTTGGTCGAGTGCGCGAACCCGCCGGCGCGGAGCGCCTCGGTCACCGAGAGATAGGCGTCGGGCAGGTCGATGTACTTGCCGACGAGCGCGAGCGTGACCTCGCCCTTCGGGTGGTGCACCGCGTCGAGCACGGGCTGCCAGCCGGTCCAGTCGACGTCGCCGGCGCGGTCGGCGAGGCCGAGGTGGTCGATGATCGTGCGATCGAGCCCCTGCTCGTTGAGGAGCTGCGGCAGGTCGTAGATGCTCGGCACGTCGATCGCGTTCACCACGGCGTCTTCGTCGACGTCGCACATCAGCGCGATCTTGCGCAGGTTGTCGCTCGTCACCGGGCGGTCGCTGCGCAGCACGAGCGCGTCGGGCTGGATGCCGATCGAGCGGAGCGCGGCGACGGAGTGCTGGGTCGGCTTCGTCTTCTGCTCGCCCGAGGCGCCCATGAACGGCACGAGGGAGACATGGACGAAGAAGACATTGTTGCGGCCGAGCTCGTGGCGGACCTGGCGGGCCGACTCGAGGAACGGCTGGGACTCGATGTCGCCGACGGTGCCACCGACCTCGGTGATGATGACGTCGGGCTGCGGCGACTCGGAGGCCTGCAGACGCATGCGGCGGCGGATCTCGTTGGTGATGTGCGGGATGACCTGCACCGTGTCGCCGAGGTACTCGCCGCGGCGCTCCTTCGCGATGACCGTGGAGTAGATCTGCCCGGTCGTGACGTTGGCCGCCTGCGACAGGTTGATGCCGAGGAACCGCTCGTAGTGGCCGATGTCGAGGTCGGTCTCGGCGCCGTCGTCCGTGACGAAGACCTCGCCGTGCTGGAACGGGTTCATCGTTCCGGGATCGACGTTGAGATACGGATCCAGCTTCTGCATCACCACCCGCAGCCCGCGCGCCGTGAGCAGGTTGCCCAGGCTCGCAGCGGTGAGTCCCTTACCGAGAGAGGAGACGACACCCCCGGTCACGAAGATGTGTTTGGTGATACCGGCCTGGTCCGCGTTCTGCACTGTTCCCACGGGCTTCGATCCTATCACTTGAAGTTGTTGGGCAGGGGTGTCGGTCGCGAACTAGCGCAATTCCTGGCGCGGCACCCACACCTGCTTGATGATCATCAGCACCATGGCGGTCACCGGGATCGAGATCAGCGCTCCGAGGAGGCCGAGGAGCGTGCCGCCCGCGAGCGCGCCGATCACCACGAGCGAGCCGGGCACGGACACCACGCGGTTCATGACGCGCGGCGTGAGCAGGTACGACTCGATCTGCATGTAGATCAGGTAGTAGGCGGCAGCGATGAGCGCGGTGGTCGGCGAGTCGAAGAGCGCGACGATCGAAACGAGCACGGTGGCCAGCACCGAGCCGATGAGCGGGATCAGGGCGAGCAAGAACACGCCCACCGCGACCAGTCCGGCGAACGGCACGCCGACGATCGTCATCATGACGAACCCGAGCACCGAATTGATGAACGCGAGCACGACCATGCCGCTGATGTATCCACCGACGGACTTCGTCACCTGCTCCGTGATGTCGATCACCTTGGAGCGGCCCGAGCGCGGCACGAGCGAGTAGAAGGCGCGCTTGATCACGCGGAGCGAGGCGAGGAAGTAGAGCGTCAGGATCAGCACGATCAGGGCGGCGGTCAGGCCGTTGGCGATCCCGATGCCCGCCTGCCACACCCCGCCGGCGACCTGCGCCCAGTTCTCGGGGCGGCTCACGAGATCCTGCCCCATCTTGAGGAGGCCGTCGAAGTCGATGAACTGACCGAACTGCTGGTTCACGTCGACGAACCACTGCTGGTGCGTGATGTCGCGGAACAGCGTGGGCGCGCTGCGGATCAGCAGCGAGACCTGGTTCGCGATCATCGGGATGATGATCCCGAGCAGGCCGCCGATCACGAGCACGAAGCCGCCGAAGACCACCCCGATACCGAGGGAGCGCTTCAGGCCCTTGCGCTCGAGCCACCGCACGACGGGGTCGAGGCCGAGCGCGACGAAGAGCGCCGCGACCACGTACATGATGATCGTGCTGAGCTCACCGACCATGCCGCCGAACAGCAGTGCGACGAGCACCCCCAGGGTGACGGTGAAGCCGAGCTGGAAGGGGCTCCGCACGACGAACTCGCGGGTGGTCGACTTCGCGCGCTCCTCCTGCGCGTCCGCGGCGGCCTCGCGGGCGTCGCGATACATCGCCCGCGTCTCCGCGTCGAGGGTCTCGAGGTCGACGTGCACCACGTCGGGGTGCGTGTCGAGGTACGCCGCCTGCGCGACCGCGTCGCCCTCTTTGTCGGGCTGCACGTTCGTCACCCGGCGTCCCCAGAACTTCATCATGGATGGAGCGTATCAGCCGCCTCGGACAAACGAGGCCAGGCCCGCAGCGCGCGGGTCAGCCCCGCAGCGCGCGGCTCAGTCCCGCAGTGCGAGCAGTTCGGCCGCGTGCTCGAGCGCGCTCGACGAGTCGCTGAGCCCCGAGAGCAGCCTCGCCATCTCACCGAGCCGCTCGTCGCCCTCGAGCCGCCGACTGCTGCTCTCGGTGAATCCGCCGGCGGAATCCTTCACCACCTGCACGTGGTTGTTCGCGAACGCCGCGACCTGCGCGAGGTGCGTCACCACGATCACCTGCGACGTGCGCGCGAGCCGTGCGAGGCGACGCCCGATCTCGATCGCGGCCGCGCCGCCCACGCCGGCGTCGACCTCGTCGAAGACGAACGTCGGCACCGGATCCACTCCGGCGACCACCACCTCGAGTGCGAGCATGACCCGCGAGAGCTCGCCGCCCGACGCGCTCTTCGCGAGCGGGCGGGGGTCCGCCCCGGGGTGGGGTGCGAGCAGGAACTGGATCTCGTCGCCGCCTGAGCCGCCGAGCGTCTCCAAGCGGGTGACCTCGACCACAAATCGCGCATCGGGCAGCGCGAGCTGCCGAAGCTCGACCGAGACCAGCTCCGAGAGCTGCTCAGCGGCCTGCGCCCGTGCCCGGGAGAGCTGCTCGGCGAGCTCGGTCTCTCGCGCGGTGGCGACCTCGAGCGCCTCCGACAGCTCCTCGATCCGATCGTCGTCGCCGTCGAGATCCGCGAGGCGCTGGGCGCTCTCGGCGGCGTGCGCGATCACCGCGGCGGAGTCGGCGCCGTACAGCCGGAAGAGCGTGGTCAGGGCCGCGAGCCGGTCGTTCGCGCGCGCGAGCTCACCAGGCCCCTCCTGGTCGAGGTCACCGGCGTACGCCGCGAGTTCGGTCGCCGCGTCGGCGATCTGGAAGCTCACCCCGCGGAGGGTCTCGAGCACGGCGTCGAGCCGCTTGTCGAAGCCGGTCACACGCTCGATCTCGCGCACCGCCGCGTCGACCAGGCTCCCGGCGTCGCGGCTCAGCGGATCGTCCGACTCCGTGGCGAGCGCCTCGTGCGCGGCCGAGCTGGCCGCCCGCAGCGCCTCGACGTTGCTGAGCAGCTCGATCCGCTCCGCGAGCTCGACCTCTTCGCCCGCCTGCGGATCCACCGCGGCGATCTCGTCGAGTTCGGTGCGCAGCTGCGCCGCCTCGGCGACCCGCGACTCGAGCGCGCCGCGGAGCTCATCCACCTCGGCGGTGAGCTCCTGGCGCCGGCGGTGCGTGGTCCGGTACTCGCTGAGGATCGCGCCGATCGCCTCCCCGCCGAAGCGGTCCAGGGTGTCCCGCTGTGCCGAGAGCGAGCGGAGCCGCAGCTGCTCGGACTGGCCGTGCACGGCGAAGAGCCGATCCGCGAGGCGCGACAGACTCCCGACCGGGGCGCTCGCACCCCCGACGCTCGCGCGGCTCCGCCCCTCGGCACTGACCGTGCGACTCATCACGAGCTCGCCGTCTTCGATATCGCCGCCGAGCTCGTCGACGATCTCCGCGACCTCGGGATCCGAGGCCCGGACGATCCCGCTCACGCGCGCCTGACCGGCGCCGCTGCGCACCGCACCCGCGTCGGCACGGGCGCCCATCAGCAGCCCGAGTGCGCTCACGACCATCGTCTTGCCGGCACCCGTCTCACCGGTGATCGCGGTGAACCCCGGGCCGAGGGCGAGCGTCGTGTCGACGATGACGCCGAGATCCCGGATCCGCAGTTCCTCGATCATGCGATTCCCTCCCCCTCGCGACGGTTGCCCCGCCAGCCGGAGACGGGCAGGTGGAACTTCCGCACGAGTCGGTCGGAGAACACGCCCTCGTTGAGACGAGCGAGCCGCACTGAATGCGCGGATCGGCGGACGCGCACCTCCGAGCCCGCGGGCAGTTCGGTACGCCGGCGGCCGTCGCACCAGAGCACCCCCGGCCCGATGTTCTCCGGCAGGATCCGCACGGTGAGCTCCGAGTCCGTGCCCGTCACGAGCGGTCGGTTGAACAGCGCGTGGGCGGCGATGGGCACGAGCAGCATGGCCTGCACCCCCGGCCAGACGACGGGACCGCCCGCCGAGAAGGCGTAGGCCGTCGAACCGGTGGGTGTCGCGAGCACGACGCCGTCGCAGGCGAACGACGACAGCGGCCGGCCGTCGACGCCGACGGCCACCTCGAGCATGCGCCGCTGCTTCTCGACGCTCGCCTCGTTGAGCGCCCAGGTGTCGGCGATCAGCTGGCCGTCGAACGTCGCCTGCACGTCGATCGTGAGGCGCTCCTCGACCGTGTAGTCGCGGCGCAGCACCCGATCGATCGTCGAGGTGAGATCGTAGCTCTCCATCTCGGCGAGGAAGCCGACGTGGCCGAGGTTGACGCCGACGATCGGGCACTCGGACCCGCGCAACAGCTCCGCGGCGCGCAGAATCGTGCCGTCACCGCCGAGCACGATCGCGATCTCGAGCTCGTCGACGCGCACCTCACGTCCGAGCTCCGCCACCTCCGCGGTGTCGAGATGCGGGCCGAACTCGTCGCGATCCTGAGCCTCGAAGACGGGGGTGACACCGGCGCGCTGCAGGGCCGAGACGACGTCGATAGTGGCCGCAACGGCCTCCTCGCGGTGGGTGTGGGACACGACGAGGATGCGCCGGGCCGAATCGCGCTCCGCTTGGGTCATGCCGCTCCGTTCGCTCGGGGGTCGCCGGGGTGCTCCGGCTGCTCGCGGGTCTCGGACTGCTCGGCCTGCAGGGGGTGAGCGACCTGCTCGGTCTGCCCGACCTGCTCGGCCGCGAGCGCCTCGATCCGCCCCTCCCATTCTGTCGGATCCGGCGCGGCGCCGCGTGTGAGGTGCACGAGGAACTCACGATTGCCGTGGCCACCTGCGATCGGCGAGCGCGCGAGGCCCCGGGCGCCGAACCCCTCCGCGACCGCGGCCCGCAGGACGATCCGTAGGGCCTCGGCGCGCAGCGCGGAATCCGTGACCACCCCGTCGCGCACCCGTCCGACTTCGAACTGCGGCTTGATGAGCAGGATGATGTCGGCCGCCGGAGCCGCGACCCGCGCGATGGCGGGCAGGATCAGCCCGAGCGAGATGAACGACAGGTCTGCGACGACCAGGTCAGGGGCATCGTCGATCCCGGTGGCCTCGGAGAGCGCCGCCGCGGTGAGATCGCGGGCGTTGCACCCCTCCACCACACGCACGCGGGGGTCGGCGCGCAATTCCGGTACGAGCTGTCCATGCCCCACGTCGACGGCCTGCACCGCCGCCGCTCCACGCTCGAGCAGCACCTGGGTGAACCCGCCCGTCGATGCGCCGAGGTCGAGGCACAGCCGGATCGCGGGGTCGACGGCAAACGCTTCGAGCCCGGCGAGCAGCTTGTGCGCGGCGCGGCTGACGTAGTGATCGCCGCCGTGCACCTCCAGGCGGGTGCCCGGTTGCACGCGCACACCCGACTTCGCGGCCGGGGCGCCGTCGATCGTCACCTGACCGCCGAGGATCAACTCGGTGGCCTGGCTGCGGGATCGGGCCAGGCCGAGCGCCGGGAGCACCCGGTCGAGCCGATCCGGCTCCCCACGCCACTCCCCGGTGCGCACCGCCTCAGGCGGCACCGTGGTCGCCTCGCTGCAGCTCCGCGAGCAGTTCGTCGTGGACCTGTTCGAACTGCGCCGCACGCTGGTCCAGCGGCTGTGCCTCGATGACCTCGACGCGTTCGAGCAGCCCGTCGCCGACAGCGGGGGCGCTCGGACGCTCCGGCGTCGGATCCTCGATGTCGCTCATGCCCCCAGCCTACTCACCCGGGCCGACACCGCCGCGGATTCTGCACATGTCGGCGCGGGTCAGCTCCAGTGATCCTCGAAGATGATCTCGGGCACCTGCAGCCCGTAGATCGCGAGCCCCGAGGCCCAGATGGCCGCGCAGCCCGCGCGGAGCAGGTTCAGCGGGGTATCCCCCTCGGCCACGACCGACGCGACGTGCCCGTCCATCCGCACGCGGGCGCTCCCGACGCGCATGGAACCGTCCTTCAGGTGTTCAGTTGAGGGGTAGGGCTCGTGCAGCTCGGCGAGCGAGGCGACGACGAAGTCGGGCTGCATGTCGCGCGAGGCCGCGACGAGCTGCTTGGGCCGATCCACCCCCGTGAGCACGTGCAGCGACGGGATCCCGGCGGCGCGAGCGCCCTTGATGTCGGTGTCGAGCCTGTCGCCGATCATCAGCGCGTTGCGCGACCCGAAGCGGTCGAACGCCGCCTCGAAGATCGCGGTCTCGGGTTTGCCGGCGAAAACCGGAAGCCGCTGCACCGCCGTGTGCACCGCCGAGACGAGGGTGCCGTTGCCGGGTGCGAGTCCTCGGGCGACCGGGATCGTCCAGTCGGTGTTCGTCGCGATCCACGGCAGCTGCGGGCGGCCCGGCACCTCGGCCAGGGCGAAGGAGGCCTCGGCGAGCTGCTCCCAGCCCACGGAGGGGTCGAAGCCCTGCACTACGGCGTCCGGCTGGTCGTCGGCGCTGCGCGTGATCTCGAAGCCGGCCTTGCCGAGCTCATCGGTGAGACCTTCGCCGCCGATGACGAGCACGCGGGATCCCGCCGGAACGGTCTGCGCCAGCAGCGCGACGGCCGCCTGCGGGGAGGTCACGACGTCGGACGCCTCGGCCCGGAGCCCGAGGCCGCGTAGGTGCTCGGCGACGACCCGATCCGTGCGGGAGGCGTTGTTGGTGACGTACCCGATCCGGGCCTCAGCGCGGTTCAGCTGCTCCACGGCGCCCGGGATCGCCCCCGGGCCCCGATACACGACCCCGTCGAGGTCGGTCAGCAGCAGATCACGGCCGGCGATCGGTGCGGGATCGAGCGGCGCGTCCTTCTTCCAGAACGCCACTAGCGGCCCTCCTGCTGCGACCCGCCCTGTTCATCGGGCGCGGCGTCGGCGTCTGCGTCTGCGTCGGTTGTGTCGGCGTCAGCGGTCACGACGCCCGCGTCGGCGAGCAGTTCGTCGACCTCCGCCTCGATGGACGCCTGGAAGCCGAGCTCCGGTGCCGGCTCGGTGTCGGCGGCGTCGGTGTCGGTGTCGGTGTCGGTGTCGGTGTCGACGGCATCGGTGTCGGATGCTGCGGCCGTCTCCGTTTCTTCTCCCGGCGCTGACGCTGTACCCGACACTGGCTCTTCACCCATCTCAGGCTTTTCGCCCAGCTCTGGCTCTTCGATGATGGCCGTCTCAATGATCTCGAAGACCTCAAGCTCATCCTGAGCGCCGAGGTGATCCTGCAGCGCACGGGCAGCCTGCTCCGAACGTGCCTGCCACTCGGCCGCCTCGCTGGTGCGACCGAGATCCTCGAGCACGGCCGCGTAGGCCCCGAACAGGTGCGGGCTCCACGAGAACGCCTTGGTGGGGTTGAGCTCGGGGATCTCGAGCTCGAACAGCGCCTGCTGCGTCTGGCCGAGATCGAGACGGGCGCCCGACATCGCGATCGCGAGGTGCACGCGCTGCTCGGTGTCGAGCGCAGAGGTGTCGGCCTCGAGGCCGGTCTCGATCGCCTTCTCCGGCCGGCCGAGACCGCGCTCGCAATCGACCATGAGCGCGACGTGATTGTCGAGCCCGCTCAAACGACGGTAGGTGCGCAGCTCGCGCAGTGCCAGCGCGAAGTCTCCGGTGCGATACGCGGTGACCGCGAGTGTCTCACGGGTCACCGGGATGCGACCGGCTCGGCGGCTCGCGGAGAGCGCGTGCTGGTGCGCCAGCTCGGGATCGTCCTCGATCAAGAAGGCGACCATCGCGAGATGGCGGGCCACTCGCTCCTGCACGTCGGCCTGCAGGGTCTTCAGCTCATTGCGAGCGGAGGGGTGCAGGTCCCTCGGCTGGATCTCCTCGGGCAGCACGGGATCGTCGTGCTCGGCGCGGACCGGACGGAGCTGGTGCTGCAGGCGCTCGGCCTCGGTGTACTCGCGACCGCTGCCACCGCGGTCGCTCCGTCCACCCCCACGCGTGCCGCCGCGCCCGTAGTTGGAGTCGCCACGGCCTCCGCGATCGGAGTCGCGCCGGGGACGATCGCTGCGGTCGTTGCGGTCGTTGCGGTCGTAACGATCGTTGCGATCGAACGAGCGCTGCGGACGATCATTCCGATCATTCCGATCGAACGAGCGCTGCGGGCGGTCATTCCTGTCGCCGCGGTCGAACGACCGCTGCGGTCGGTCATTCCGATCGTTTCGATCGTTGGAACGCTGCGGGCGGTCATTCCTGTCACCGCGGTCGAACGACCGCTGCGGGCGGTCATTCCGATCATTGCGGTCGAAGGAGCGCTGGGGACGATCATTGCGATCATTCCGGTCGAAGGACCGCTGTGGACGTTCATTGCGATCATTCCGGTCGAAGGACCGCTGTGGACGTTCATTGCGATCATTCCGGTCGAACGAGCGCTGCGGGCGGCCACTCCGATCGTTTCGATCGTTGGGACGCTGGGAACGATCGTTGCGGTCGTTCCGATCATTGCGGTCGAAGGACCGCTGCGGTCGATCATTGCGATCATTCCGGTCGAACGAGCGCTGCGAGCGGCCACTCCGATCATTCCGATCGAAAGAACGCTGCGGGCGGTCATTCCGGTCACCGCGGTCGAACGACCGCTGCGGACGATCGTTCCGGTCATTGCGATCGTAGGAACGCTGCGGGCGATCATTCCGATCGTACCCACCGCGCTGGGCACCGCCACGGTCATCCCGCTGCGGGCGGCTCGTCCACTCGTTCCGGTCGTCGGAACGCTGCGAACGGTCACCCCGGTCGTTGCGATCACCACGCCCATTGCGATCGCTGCGGCTGTACCCGCCGCGCTCATCGCGACCTGCGCGACCACCGTCACGGCGCTGAGCACCGTCGTTCGACCGCTGCGGCCGACCATCCCGATTGTCTGCGCGATTCCCCGAGGAGGGCGTGCGATCGCCGCGCTGGTTACGATCTCGGGGGTCCCGGTCTGATCGGTCGTTCCGCTGTGGACGGTCGTTCATGGGGTCCCTCCCGGGGCTTCGTTCTGCAAAAAAGGTCCTACAAATGCGAAAGGGGCCGTGCAGTGAGCGCCAGCTTTGGCATTCACTACACAACCCCTCTCTGAAAAGTTGTCCGGCGGTGTCCTACTCTCCCACAAGGTCCCCCTTGCAGTACCATCGGCGCTGTCAGTCTTAGCTTCCGGGTTCGGAATGTGACCGGGCGTTTCCCTGACGCTATAACCACCGTAACTCTATTGACATGTGCCCGCACACGGGGAACCGAATGTTCCGTCCGTGCGGCGGTCAGCCGTACGTCAAGAACCACAAAGTGGACGCGTTTCATCGTTACACAACAATTTGTCTTATGTTCCACACCACCCGAGGGGGGTGTGGTGAAGTCAAGTCTTTGGCTTATTAGTACCAGTCAGCTCCACACATTGCTGTGCTTCCACATCTGGCCTATCAACCCAGTAATCTACTGGGAGCCTCACACGATCAAGTCGTAAGGAAATCTCATCTCGAGGCCGGCTTCCCGCTTAGATGCTTTCAGCGGTTATCCATCCCGAACGTAGCCAACCAGCCATGCCCTTGGCAGAACAACTGGCACACCAGAGGTTCGTCCAACCCGGTCCTCTCGTACTAGGGTCAGATCCTCTCAAATTTCCAACGCGCGCAGAGGATAGGGACCGAACTGTCTCACGACGTTCTAAACCCAGCTCGCGTACCGCTTTAATGGGCGAACAGCCCAACCCTTGGGACCAACTCCAGCCCCAGGATGCGACGAGCCGACATCGAGGTGCCAAACCATGCCGTCGATATGGACTCTTGGGCAAGATCAGCCTGTTATCCCCGAGGTACCTTTTATCCGTTGAGCGACAGCGCTTCCACAAGCCACTGCCGGATCACTAGTCCCGACTTTCGTCCCTGCTCGACCTGTCAGTCTCACAGTCAAGCTCCCTTGTGCACTTACACTCGCCACCTGATTGCCAACCAGGTTGAGGGAACCTTTGGGCGCCTCCGTTACTTTTTGGGAGGCAACCGCCCCAGTTAAACTACCCACCAGGCACTGTCCCAGAACCCGATCAGGGTCCGTAGTTAGATATCCAATATGACCAGAGTGGTATTTCAACAATGACTCCACCTGAACTAGCGTCCAAGCTTCACAGTCTCCCACCTATCCTACACAAGCCACACCGAACACCAATACCAAGCTGTAGTAAAGGTCACGGGGTCTTTCCGTCCTTCTGCGCGTAACGAGCATCTTTACTCGTACTGCAATTTCGCCGAGTTCACGGTGGAGACAGCTGGGAAGTCGTTACGCCATTCGTGCAGGTCGGAACTTACCCGACAAGGAATTTCGCTACCTTAGGATGGTTATAGTTACCACCGCCGTTTACTGGGGCTTAAATTCAAAGCTTCGACCCAAAGGTCTAACCTCTCCTCTTAACCTTCCAGCACCGGGCAGGCGTCAGTCCGTATACGTCCACTTGCGTGTTAGCACGGACCTGTGTTTTTAGTAAACAGTCGCTTCCCACTGGTCTCTGCGGCCACCACACCCTTTCCGGAGTAAATCCGTATAAGTGGATGGCCCCCCTTCTCCCGAAGTTACGGGGCATTTTGCCGAGTTCCTTCACCATGATTATCTCGATCTCCTGAGTATTCTCTACCTGACCACCTGAGTCGGTTTGGGGTACGGGCAACAGCAAACCTCACGTCGATGCTTTTCTTGGCAGCATAGGATCACCTGCTTCCCCATACGGGTCCGCATCGTGTCTCACCCAAAGCCTCAAACTATTATTAAGAGACGGGCTACGCACTTACACCGGGACAACCATCGCCCGGCACAGGCTACCTTCCTGCGTCACACCTCACGCTCACCACCCCAGTTCGGGTTCGCAGCCGCCACCCCACATCACCCGAAGGATCCGCGGAGTATTGGATTGCTTAGCACTACTGGTTAGGTCTTTGACGGTTTACCGCCGGTACGGGAATATCAACCCGTTGTCCATCGACTACGCCTGTCGGCCTCGCCTTAGGTCCCGACTTACCCAGGGAAGATTAGCTTGACCCTGGAACCCTTGGTCTTCCGGAGGACGGGTTTCTCACCCGTCTTTCGCTACTCATGCCTGCATTCTCACTCGTGTGGCATCCACGACTGGTTCACACCGCCGCTTCACTCGCCACACGACGCTCTCCTACCCATCCATACGGCTGGACCACGAAGGCCTACCTGTTATATGAATGCCACAACTTCGGTGGCGTGCTTGAGCCCCGTTACATTGTCGGCGCGGAATCACTTGACCAGTGAGCTATTACGCACTCTTTCAAGGGTGGCTGCTTCTAAGCCAACCTCCTGGTTGTCACAGCAACTCCACATCCTTTTCCACTTAGCACGCGCTTTGGGACCTTAGTTGGTGATCTGGGTTGTTTCCCTCTCGACAATGAAGCTTATCCCCCACTGTCTCACTGCTGCGCTCTCACTTACCGGCATTCGGAGTTTAGCTGACGTCAGTAACCTTGTAGGGCCCATCGGCCATCCAGTAGCTCTACCTCCGGCAAGAAACACGCAACGCTGCACCTAAATGCATTTCGGAGAGAACCAGCTATCACGAAGTTTGATTGGCCTTTCACCCCTATCCACAGCTCATCCCCTCAGTTTTCAACCTAAGTGGGTTCGGTCCTCCACGCGCTCTTACACGCGCTTCAACCTGGCCATGGATAGATCACTTCGCTTCGGGTCTAGGACATGCGACTGAATCGCCCTATTCAGACTCGCTTTCGCTACGGCTACCCCACACGGGTTAACCTCGCCACATATCGCTAACTCGCAGGCTCATTCTTCAAAAGGCACGCCGTCACCAGTACAAGCTGGCTCCGACGGATTGTAAGCAAACGGTTTCAGGTACTATTTCACTCCCCTCCCGGGGTACTTTTCACCTTTCCCTCACGGTACTAGTCCGCTATCGGTCATCTGGGAGTATTTAGGCTTATCAGGTGGTCCTGACAGATTCACACGGGATTTCTCGGGCCCCGTGCTACTTGGGATCCACACCACGCAGTGCCACCATTTCGGATACGGGACTCTCACCCACTCCGGTCCGCCGTTCCAAGCGGTTCTCCTATAGCTACACATTCACGTCGAAAGACCGGCAGATCTTCCAGGCATGTCCCACAACCCCAACCATGCAACCCCTGCCGGGTATCACACATGACTGGTTTAGCCTCATCCGGGTTCGCTCGCCACTACTACCGGAATCACATGTTGTTTTCTCTTCCTGGGGGTACTGAGATGTTTCACTTCCCCCCGTTCCCTCTACCCGCCCTATATATTCAGGCGGGAGTCACCAGGTACGCACGCGCCCTGGCGGGGTTTCCCCATTCGGAAATCCTCGAATCACAGCCCGTTTATCGGCTCCCCGAGGCTTATCGCAGATTACTACGTCCTTCTTCGGCTCCAGATGCCAAGGCATCCACCGTTTGCTCTTATAAACTTGAAATCACATAAGTATCAGAAACACACACCCGAAAGTGTGTGACCAATGAAATTATTAAGTATCTCAAGACAAGACAAACACTGCCCTCCCGAAAGAAAGCAGATCATCTTGTCTTGAAAGATGCTCGCGTCCACTGTGTAGTTCTCAACGTACGGTCGATCCCCCCACCAGAAACAACACGTTTCCTGGCCGAGGGTCAGAAGAAACAGTCCCCACAACAGCAACAACACCCCAGAAAACCGGGACACCGTCACCACCATGGTGGCTGGGCCTTCAGGACCCAATAGTATGCACTAGGTTCACCACACCCCAATCACGCCGGCTCGTTCCAACCACTCCCCGAAAGAAGCAGCGTACTGAAACCCACACGATCAAACTGTAGTTTGCTTGCCAAATGTTCCACCCATGAGCGTCCAGCACCACACATTCGGTGATGATCTGAACAATCTGCACCCCACAAGGGGGCGAGTGCTCCTTAGAAAGGAGGTGATCCAGCCGCACCTTCCGGTACGGCTACCTTGTTACGACTTAGTCCTAATTACCAGTCCCACCTTCGACGGCTCCCTCCACAAGGGTTAGGCCACCGGCTTCGGGTGTTACCGACTTTCATGACTTGACGGGCGGTGTGTACAAGGCCCGGGAACGTATTCACCGCAGCGTTGCTGATCTGCGATTACTAGCGACTCCGACTTCATGGGGTCGAGTTGCAGACCCCAATCCGAACTGAGACCGACTTTTTGGGATTCGCTCCACCTCGCGGTATCGCAGCCCTTTGTATCGGCCATTGTAGCATGCGTGAAGCCCAAGACATAAGGGGCATGATGATTTGACGTCATCCCCACCTTCCTCCGTGTTGACCACGGCAGTATCCCATGAGTTCCCACCATAACGTGCTGGCAACATAGGACGAGGGTTGCGCTCGTTGCCGGACTTAACCGAACATCTCACGACACGAGCTGACGACAACCATGCACCACCTGTATAGAAGTGTCCAAAGAGTTGACGATCTCTCGCCCGTTCTTCTATATGTCAAGCCTTGGTAAGGTTCTTCGCGTTGCATCGAATTAATCCGCATGCTCCGCCGCTTGTGCGGGCCCCCGTCAATTCCTTTGAGTTTTAGCCTTGCGGCCGTACTCCCCAGGCGGGGAACTTAATGCGTTAGCTACGACACAGAACCCGTGGAACAGGCCCTACATCTAGTTCCCAACGTTTACGGCATGGACTACCAGGGTATCTAATCCTGTTCGCTCCCCATGCTTTCGCTCCTCAGCGTCAGTAACGGCCCAGAGATCTGCCTTCGCCATCGGTGTTCCTCCTGATATCTGCGCATTCCACCGCTACACCAGGAATTCCAATCTCCCCTACCGCACTCTAGCTTGCCCGTACCCACTGCAGGCTGGAGGTTGAGCCTCCAGTTTTCACAGCAGACGCGACAAGCCGCCTACGAGCTCTTTACGCCCAATAATTCCGGACAACGCTTGCACCCTACGTATTACCGCGGCTGCTGGCACGTAGTTAGCCGGTGCTTTTTCTGCAGGTACCGTCACTTTCGCTTCTTCCCTACTAAAAGAGGTTTACAACCCGAAGGCCGTCATCCCTCACGCGGCGTTGCTGCATCAGGCTTGCGCCCATTGTGCAATATTCCCCACTGCTGCCTCCCGTAGGAGTCTGGGCCGTGTCTCAGTCCCAGTGTGGCCGGTCACCCTCTCAGGCCGGCTACCCGTCGTCGCCTTGGTGAGCCATTACCTCACCAACAAGCTGATAGGCCGCGAGTCCATCTACCACCGATAAATCTTTCCACCCACACACCATGCGGTGATGGGACATATCCAGTATTAGACGCCGTTTCCAGCGCTTATCCCAGAGTGATAGGCAGGTTACTCACGTGTTACTCACCCGTTCGCCACTCTTCCACCCAGCAAGCTGGGCTTCATCGTTCGACTTGCATGTGTTAAGCACGCCGCCAGCGTTCGTCCTGAGCCAGGATCAAACTCTCCGTAAAAAATTACATGTCCAAAAGCAGCGGAATAAGCCACCCCCGAACGAGTTCAACCTGACAAAAACAAACATCAAACCTGACGTTCATATAATTTGTCCAAAAGGAATCGCCATTCACCCACAAACGTGGATGGACGGGATTATAAAATTGGCATTTGACAATCAAGTGCACACTATTGAGTTCTCAAGGACCAGACACCCCCCGTACACACCCAACCGGGCTTCCGAGAGACAACCTGTCTAACTTACCACACTCATGTTCTCTCTGCAACTCGCGATCCGAATCGGATTCGGTCACACTGCAAAGCACCTCGTTCCGAAGACCGAGTTCCACGAGCTGTGGCGGTAAGTCTTTCGCGCATTCGTATCAGCGGGCCGCTTTCGCTTCCCGCTCCGTCGCGCTGACAAGGGATTACATTACGCGGATCCCGGAACCCCCGCAAGCTGCAGCAGGATCCCGGGCGTGTCTCCGCATGATTCCGCGGATCAGCGGAAATCGCCGCTGTCGCGCCCCCTGCCGCGATCCCGCTTTCCGGGGCCCCGAATCCGCCGGATTGCCGCGAAGCACGTGAATCCCGTGCGTGTCGCGGCCGTGGCGCTGCACACGGAGTCACGCCATGGTGTCGAGAATCGCGGTCAGCTGCTCGAACGTGGTGAGGGGACTGATGATGGCGAAGCGCGCATTGGGCCTCCCCCGGTGGGAGCTCGGCACGACGAACGCCTGCTGATCCGCCAGAAGGCGATCCGACCACCGGTTGTAGTCCGCCCGCTCCCAGCCGTCGCGCTCGAACACCACCACCGAGAGCTGCGGATCCCGCACCAGGGTGAGCCCGGGGCGACGATCGATCTCGTCCGCGATCTCCCGGGCCAGTGTGATCGAGTGACCGATGGCCTCCCGATAGACACCCGCACCGTACGTCGCGAGTGAGAACCACAGCGGCAGACCTCGTGGCCGGCGGGTCAGCTGGACCGCGTAGTCGGAGGGCGACCAATCGTCCGCCTCGGTGAGGGTGTCGAGGTATTCCGCGTGCTGCGTGTGCGCACGACGACCGGTCTCGGGATCCCGGTAGATGAGCGCGCACGCGTCGTAGGGCGCGAACATCCACTTGTGCGGGTCCACGATCAGCGAGTCCGCCCGCTCGACGCCGGCGTAGAGCCCGCGCGTGAGCGGCGACAGCATCGCCGTGAGCCCGTAGGCGCCGTCGATGTGGAGCCAGAAGTCGTGCTCGTCCTTGAGCTCGGCGATCCCGGCGACGTCGTCGACCACGCCGAAGTTCGTCGATCCGGTCGTCGCCACGACCGCGATCACCCGATCGCCGTGCTCCTCCAGGGCGGTGCGCACCCCCGGGGCTCGCAGCACCCCGTCGTCGCCGACGGGAACGAGCGCGAGATCGATGTCCATGACCCGCGCTGCCGACGCGATCGACGAGTGCGCCTCCGCACTGCAGACGACGATCCAGCGCCCGTCCGGGGCGTCGCGCTCCGCGAGTCGGACCCGCGCGTGCTCTCGAGCTGCCACAAGCGCGGACAGGTTGCCGATCGTGCCGCCCTGCACGAACACGCCGCCCGCGCCGAGCGGGAGCCCGAACTCGGCGGCGAGCCAGGCGAGCACCTCGTTCTCGGCGTGCACGACGCCGGCGCCCTCGAGCCAGGATCCGCCGTAGAGGGCGCTCGCGGAGACGACGAGGTCGAATGCGACCGCGGCCTTCGAGGGTGCGCTCGGGATGAACGAGAGGAACTGAGGGTGATCGGTGGTGATGCAGGCCGGCGCCAGGACGTGCTCGAACACGGCGAGCGTGCGGGAGGCGCCGATGCCATCCTCGTTGATGGTCGTGCCGGCGATCCGCTTCAGATCCGCCGCGGTCGCCGCGTGATCGAGCGGGGTGTCATCCGCCAGCATCCTGCGGCGGGAGTAGTCGAGGACCTGGTCCACGATCCGCCGGGTCTCCTCCGAGACCGAGTGCATGCGGGTGTGGGGTGCGTTCTGCGCGTCGTCGAGTGTCATTGGAACTCCTCACCTGTTCCTCCGATCTTCGCGGACCCGGGCTGCGGCTGGCAACCCGGATCGGCGCGGCGCGGGGCCAAGCTGCCCCTGCGCCGTGCCGCAGCGCCCCAGCCGCGAATCAGCCGCCGACGCGGAGCGCGGAGGTCTCCTCCGCGCCGTCGAGCAGGTGACCGGTCGGCTCCGCATCGCGGGGATCCCGCAGCCCGAGCGCACCGTTGCGGCCGATGACCACCATCAATCCGAGGTAGAGCAGGAAGCTCACCGCGAACGCAGGGATGTTGGCGCCGATCGGGCTCGGCGCCACGTAGGCGAGCACGTACGAGAGCACGGCACCCACCACCCAGACGATGACGGCGATCCAGTTCACCCCGCCCCGGTACCAGTACCGGCTCTCCGGCCGTTCGTGCAGGATCTGGCGCGAGTAGCCGCGGCGCTTCAACAGGTAGTAGTCCGCGATCATGATCGCGAACACCGGCACGAAGAACGCGCTGATGATGAACAGGAAGTCGGTGAACTGGTTGAGCAGCCCGAGGAAGGTGGACCCGATGACCGAGATCGCACCGAGCACGAGTGCGGTCGGCAGGAACTTCAGGTGCCACTTGGCCTGGGCGTGCACGACCGAGGTCACCATGCCGAACACCACCATGGTGTTCGTCGCCATCACCGAGAGGAAGATCGCGATGCCGAGCGGCCAACCGAACTGCGCGACGATGGTGGTCGGGTCGAAGGCGACCGCCTCGTTCCCGCTCAGCAGGACCGCCGAGAAGGCGACAAGCCCGAGGAACATCGCGATCGAGGTGGAGAGGGTGTAGCCGATGCCGGATCCGACGATGCCCGCGGTGCTGCTCTTCGCGTGACGGTTCATGTCCGCTGCGAGCACGGTCCAGGAGATCGCGGTCGCGATCACCATGTCGAGCGTGATGAACGGGGTACCGCCGAGCGTCTCGTCGACCGGGATCGCCGCGAACTCCGCCGGACTGAAGGCGCCGAAGGCTGCCGCGAACACGAAACCCATCACGATGAGGATCGCGAGTGCGAGCCACGGCTCGACCCGCGAGATGCCGGTGTGCCCGAAGATCGCGAGCACCACGACGATCGCCTGGCACAGTGCCGAGAAGAGCATCGGGTTCGAGAAACCGGTCGCCTGGAAGATCAGATAGTTGACCGTGACGCCGGCGAGCATCGCCTGCACCCAGCTCCAGCCCATCAGCACGATGAGGTTCGCGGCTGCAGGGAGGATGCTCCCCCGGATCCCGAACGAGCCGCGCGTGAGCGCCATGGTCGGGAGCCCCGTGCGGGTGCCCATGTTGCCGACGAGCACCAGCACGAGCACCCCGAGCAGGGTGCCGACCACGATCATCGCGGTCGCGGTGCCGAACGAGACTGCAGGGGTGAAGAGGGTGCCGGTGAGAAGCGTCGTGACGACGAGGTTCGCCGCCAACCAGATCATGCCGATGCGGAGCAGCGACTGGGTGCCGCGGACGGGGCCTGCGGAGTCGTCTTGCCCGTCGAGGCTGACGGCCATGGTTTCGGGGCTGGTCATGATGCGCCTCCGTCGGTGTCGGGGATCGTCGAGAGGTGCTCGTGCACCGCGATCAGCCGGTCGTCACCCTCGAGCCGGAAGATGATGCTCTCCCGCTCCACATAGGAGTCGGGGCCGTCAGCGGAGTCGATGCTTGTGGCGACGGTGTGGCTGAACACCGCGCCGCCCGGGAATGGCTGCACCAGGCGGTCGCTGGAGGCGCACGACACGACGCGCCATCCGGACGCGAGCCAGGATGCCCAGAGCTCCTCGTACTCCGCGCGGGAGTTCAGACGGGCGGGCTCGGGGTGGAAGATGAAGCTCGCGTCAGGCGAGAACCCGGCGAAGTAGGCGTCGGTGTCGGTGGCGGAGAAGGCCGCGACGATGGCGTCCGCGGCGGTGAGGACTTGCGCTTCGGTGGGGGTGTGCATGAGGGCTACCTGCGATTCGTGGTGCGTGGGTTCCGGGATCCTGCGGGGTGGGCGGCGGTGCGGCCGTGCCGGCTCGCGCCGCCGCTCACCCGGGACGGACTAGTCGCGCGCCGCCATGGCGCTCACCAGCTCGTAGACGACGTGGCTCGCGGCCACAGCCGTGATCTGCGCGTGGTCGTAGGCGGGTGCGACCTCGACGACGTCGGCCCCCACGATGTGGAGATCGGCGAGCCCGCGAAGGATGCGGAGCATCTCGCGGCTGGTGAGTCCACCGGCCTCGGGCGTTCCCGTGCCGGGCGCGTGCGCGGGATCCAGCACGTCGATGTCGATCGAGATGTAGAGCGGCTTGTCTCCGACGCGCTCGCGGATGCGCTCGAGCGTCGCGGGCACGCCGTGCTCTTCGACGAACTCGGTCGTAACGATCTGGAAGCCCAGCGCGGCATCGTCCTCGAGATCACCCTTGCCGTAGAGCGGCCCGCGGATCCCGCCGTGCATGCTGGCGGTGAGGTCGATCAGCCCCTCCTCCGAGGCGCGGCGGAACGGGGTGCCGTGCGTCGTGGGTGCGCCGAAGTACGTATCCCAGGTGTCGAGGTGCGCATCGAAGTGCAGCACCGCGACCGGGCCGTGCTTCTTGTTGATCGCGCGCAGCAGCGGCAGCGCGATGGTGTGGTCGCCGCCGATCGTGACGATCTTGTCGACGCGCTCACCGAGCTCGGTCGCCGCCTCCTCGACCTGTCGCACGGCCTCATCGAGGCTGAACGGATTCGCGACGATGTCGCCCGCGTCGACGACCTGCTTCGCCGCGAACGGCGACACGTCCTGGGCCGGGTTGTAGGGGCGCAGGAGGCGCGAGGCCTCGCGCACGTGCGTCGGACCGAAGCGCGCGCCCGGGCGGAAGCTCACCCCGCTGTCGAAGGGCACGCCGACGACGGCGATGTCCGCAGCGGGAACATCCTCGATGCGCGGCAGCTTGGCGAACGTCGCGATCCCGGCGTAGCGCGGCGTCGCGCTGGCGTCCACGGGTCCCTGTGGGGTGTGCTCGGTCAAGATTCACTTTCCTTTCGAGTTGCCTGTAGGTAAACTTGTGAAGTCTCCTAGTGAACTTCTTCACACTATAGGCTGGACGCGCGGCACGGTCAATGCCGCACCGCGCGAGCGCGTAGCGGCGCACGTGGAGGCGCAGACCGCGCGAGCGTGCGAGGCGGGGCTTCTGACACGCGCGGGAATCACGACGAAGGAGAGTGTTCGTGCGACCGGTGCATCCCACCGCGGGCGAAGGGTCCGTGCAGATCGGAGCGAAACTCCGCGCCTCCCGGCTGTCGCAGCGCCTCACCCTCGAGCAGCTCGCCGTGGCCACCGGGCTCACCAAGGGATTCATCAGCCGCGTCGAGCGCGACGACACCACGCCGAGCGTGCCGACCCTCGTGCAGCTGTGCCAGGCGCTGTCGCTCCCGATCGGCAGCCTCTTCGAGGAACCCCAGATCCAGCGCATCGCGCTCGGCGACGCACCTCGCATCAACATGGGAGGCGAGCGGGTCGACGAGCGCCTGGTCACCCCTCGCTCGGTCGATGAGGTGCAGGTGATCCGGTCATCCGTGGAGCCGCACGCCAGCGGCGGCGAGGCGCTCTACACGATCAACTGCGCCCTCGAAGTGCTGCACGTCATCTCGGGGCGCCTCACCCTCGTGCTCGTCGGGCAGGTGGAGGAGCTGCAGGGCGGCGACACCCTCACGTTCCCCGGGCACACACCCCACACCTGGCGGACGGGCGATGAGGGTGCCGAGGTGCTGTGGACCCTGGTGCCCGCGGCATGGAGCGGGTCGGCGTAGGTTTCGGAGTCCGGGGCCCGTCGCATCTCGATCCCGCGGGATCGGGATCCCGCGCCCCAAGATCGCGCTTCAGTGTGCAGTTGCGCACGCGTGTGCCGAGAAACAGGTGCACAACTGCACACCGAGCGTCAGAACAGGATGACGTTTCGCGCATCACTCCCGGCGCGCATCGCGGCGAAGGCCTCGTTCACCTGGTCGAGGGTGATGTGGCGGGAGATGAGCGTGTCCACGGGGAGCCGCCCGGCGAGGTAGAGCTGCGCGTACCGCGGGAAGTCGCGCGCGGGGACACCGTTCCCGTAGTTGCACGCGATCGCCGTGATGCCGCGGTAGCACAGGTCGAGCACGTCGAAGGGAATCGGGGTGTCCTCCGGGGGCATTCCCACGAACACGATGCGACCCCCCGGGCGCACCTGCGACGGCAGTGCCGCAATCGTGTGCGGGTTGCCGATCGCTTCGAAGGCGACGTCGGCGCCTCCGCCGGTCAGGTCCTCCACTCGCTGCGGCGTCGAGTCGTCGGCCAGCACGGCGTGCGTCGCGCCGGCAGCGAGCGCCAGCTCGAGCTTCTCCGGATTGCGGTCGATCGCGATGATCGGACTGGCTCCGGCAAGCCTGAGTCCCATCACGATCGAGAGGCCGACCCCACCGCAGCCCACGACGACCGCGGACTCACCGGCGGTCACACGCGCGCTGTTGACCACGGCACCCAAGCCGGTGTGCACGGAGCACCCGAGCAGCGCGGCGACGTCGAACGGCAGTTCCGGCGGCACGACGATCGCGGCGCTGGCGGGCACGACCGCAACCTCGCTCATCGATCCGACGGCGATGTACGGGTAGGCGGCGTCGCCGTCGATCGCGAGCCGCGTGGTGCCGTCGGGCATCACGCACTCGTTCGATCGCAGCTCCGTGCACGCCCACGGCTTACCCGACAGGCAGTTGACGCAGCGACGGCACTCCTGGTTCCAGACGAGCACGACGTGGTCTCCCACCTGCACACCCTCGACGCCGTCGCCGACCTGCTCGATCACGCCGGCACCCTCGTGGCCCATCACCGTGGGGTGAGGCACGCTCCACTCACCATCGAGCACGTGCCGATCCGATCCGCACACTCCCGAGGCCCGCATGCGCACGAGCACCTCTCCCCGCTTCGGGGGCGCCACCGTGATGTCGGTGATCTCCACGTCTGATCCGGACCCGGTGTGGACAGCGGCACGACTGCTGCGGAGCGTCATCGCGCACTCACCTCCGCGGTGTTCGAGAGCGGCACAATGGGCGGAATAGCCGCCCCCGATCGGGTCGGGATCCCCCGCGCACCCCGGGGGCCGAAGAGGTAGTCGGGCTCGGGAATGATCCGGAGCAGCACCCAGTAGAGCGCGGCAGTCAGGAACAACCCGACGAGGAGACTGATGTCGACGCCGCCGACGCTGTTCCCGAGCGGCCCCACGAATTGTCCGGGGAGATTCACGAACAGCAGCGCGGCGACGACGCCCACGGCCCACGCGAGCACGGCGGCAATGCTCCAGCCGTGGGTGTACCAGTAGCGACCGCCGGTCTGGCGACGGTTGAACACCTGCAGCGCATCGACGTCGTACCACCCGCGTCGGATGAAGTAGCCGATGAGCATGATGACGATCCAGGGCACGGTGCAGTTCACAAGGATCGTCGAGAGCGCTGTCACGGCCTGCACGACATCGAAGACGAACTTCCCGACCATCACGAACACGAGCGTGAACACCCCGATGAGCAGCGTGGAGGCCACTCGACTGAGGCGCGCGACGATACTCGAGAAGTCGAGGCCGGTGCCGTACAGCAAACTGGTGCCGGTCGACAGCCCGCCCGCGACGCTGATGAGTGCGAGGGGGATGAAGAACCAGGATGCGGCCGATTCGAGCAGACCCCCGACGTAGTCCCCGCTCGCCATCCGCTCCGGGCTCGCGACCGACACGACGCTCGCAGTGACGTGGCCGAAGTAGAACGCCACCAGGCAGGCAAGCTGCGCCCACACGACCGAGGCCATGAGTCGAACCTTGCTCGTCTGGTCCGAGACGTATCGGGAGTAGTCGCCGAGGAACGTACCGTAGGAGATCGGGCAGGACATCGCGATGAGCACGCAGCCGAAGAACCCTCCGACGTACACGGGATCGGACCAGCGGCCCTCGGGGGCGTAGGCCAGCGCCGTCGTGAACTCGCTGCTCGAGGCGTAGGCGACGATCCCGACGACGAAGAGGATTCCCACGAGCGGCGGGACGTAGCGGTTCAGCACGACCAGGAGCCTATAGCCGTAGACGCAGATGACGATGAGCAGGATCACCAGGATCGTGTAGACCCCCGCAGACATCGCGTCGGTCGGGACGAACCCGAAGAGTCGCGCGAAGGACGCGAGGAGCGCGTCACCCGAGGCCCAGACGGCGAGCGCGAGGAAGGTGAAGGCGCCGAGCAGCGCCAGCATCGAGCCGACGAGCCGGCCGTGCACCCCGAAGTGCGCGGAGGAAGAGACGGCATTGTTCGTGCCGTTCCGCGGCCCGAAGAGCACCATCGGGGCGAGGATCAGCGAACCCACGACGACTCCGACGAGAATGGCGATCACGCCGTCCCAGAAGGTCAGCCCGAAGACCACCGGAAAGGTGCCCAGCACCGCGGTCGAGATGCTGTTCGCTCCGCCGAAGACCAGCCCGAAGACGTCTCGCGGACGCGCCCATCGTTCGCTCAGCGGAATCGGGTTGATGCCGTGCGTCTCGACCGCGAGTGCGGCGGGCGCTCCGACCGGTGGAACCGGCGTGGCTGGGTCGGTGAGTGCGATGTTCACGATGGCTCCTCGTCGAGTGCACGGCGTCGGGATCTCGGCCTGCACACCGACGTTAGTGCCGACCCGTCGAGCTGAAAAGCAATAATTACAGCGAATTCATACTCGGCATCATTTCCGTACGTATTTCCGCAAATATGGATCCCAAATCATGGAATAATCGAACCCTTCAGATCACTTCTGCACAACCCGACACCTCGAGTTCCCGGTTCATTTCAGACATGGAGACCGCAACCATCATGGCGGAACGACACACGCTGACCGCGCAGGTGCTGCGCGAGCTCCGCGACGACGGGCGTGCGAGCTACTCGCGCATCGCCGACACCGTCGGCACGACCCGGCGACAGGTCACCGAGATCGTCGAGCACGCGCTCGCGCACAATCTCGTGCGCGTGACCGCCACGATCAGCCCCGATCTGCTCGGCAAACGACAGTTCGCGTACCTCTTGCTCGCAGTGGATCAGGCGACCTCGGTGATCGCGGAGCTCGAGCGCATCCAGGAGCTCTGCTTCATCTCGGCGATCACGGGGCCGTTCGGCGTCGACGCCGAGATCCGGGTCGGCGACAATCAGGAACTGGAGGAGCGACTCGACCGCATCCGTCAGATCCCCGGCGTCCGCCGCCTCCTCGTGAATGTGTACGAGCGGATCGCGGTCAACATCGACTCCCCGATCGCGACCGCAGACGGACTGTACGCAGTCGACGAAGCCGACCTCGCGATTGCGCAGTACCTCGAGTTCGACGGCAGGGCCTCCTTCCGCACGCTCGGGTCCCACGCGGGGGTGTCGGCGGCCAGCGCTCGCAATCGACTCAGGCGTTTGATCTCCCTGGGCGCCATCAAAGTCGTGGGGCTGCCGGTGCGCGATCACCACGCCGGAGCGGCACCGGTCGGGGTCGGGATCCGGGTCACGGGATCGGTGTCGAGCGCGTTGGAGGCCCTCAGCGCGCTGGGGCCCGAGTTTCTCGCCGCGACCCGTGGGAACTTCGAGATCATCGGCACGTTCTCGGGCACGTCCAATGACGCGCTGCTCGACATCCTCGAGGCCATCAGAGCGTGTCCCGAGGTCGCCGACGTGGAGAGCTGGTCCCACCTCCGGATCGTTCGGGAGTATTACGGCGCTCAGGCGCAGCCGCCCGCTCGACTGAGCTGATCGGCGAGTGAGCGCGGCGCCGGTGCCGCACCCAGAGGCGCCCGCGCCGGCTACGCCGCGACGACCCCGGCGAGGGTCTTCTTGCCGCGGCGCAGCACGGCGAATGCCCCGTGCAGCAGGTCGTCGACCGCGAGCTCCTGATCCTCGGCCTCAACCGCGACGTTGTTCACGTAGACCCCGCCCTGAGCGATCGCACGCCGCGCCTCGCCGAGGCTCTTCACGAGCGACGCGTCGACCATGAGCTGCGCGATGAGCGACCCCGCGCCTCCCGTGGCCGTTGCCAGCTCGCGCACCGCGGCACCGAGCGATGCGGCGTCAAGCGCACCGAGATCCCCGCGCCCGAACAGCGCCTCGGAGGCGTCGATCGCCCCCTGCGCGGCGGCCGGGCCGTGCACGAGCGTCGTCACCTCGAGCGCGAGCTTCTTCTGGGCGGCCCGCCGGAACGGCTCCTCCGCCACCTGGCGCTCGTATTCCTCGATCTCCTCGCGGGACAGGAACGTGAACACCTTCAGGCGCGCGATCACGTCGGCGTCGGCCTGGTTCAACCAGAATTGGTAGAACGCGTACGGCGAGCACATCTCGGGGTCGAGCCAGATGGCGTTCCCCTCGCTCTTGCCGAACTTCGTGCCGTCCGCGTTGGTGATCAGCGGAGTGCCGATCGCGTGGGCGGAGGTGCCCTCGACCTTGCGGATCAGGTCGGTGCCACTCGTGAGGTTGCCCCACTGGTCGCTGCCGCCCGACTGCAGCACGCAGTCGTACTGGCGGTGCAGCTCCAGGAAGTCGAAGCCCTGCAGGATCTGGTAGCTGAACTCGGTGTAGCTGATGCCCTCGTCGGAGTTGAGTCGCGCCGCGACCGCGTCCTTCTTCAGCATCGTGCCCACCCGGAAGTGCTTGCCGATCTCGCGCAGGAAATCGATCGCCGAGAGCGGCGCGGTCCAGTCAAGGTTGTTCACGAGACGCATGGCATTGTCGCCGTCGCGCGACAGGAACCGGGAGACCTGCGCCTGCAGCCGCGACACCCACTCCGCGACCGTGTCCGCGCTGTTGAGCGTGCGCTCGGCCGTCGGGCGCGGGTCGCCGATGAGGCCGGTGGATCCACCGACGAGCCCGAGCGGCTTGTGCCCCTTGAGCTGCAGCCGACGCAGGAGCAGGAGCTGCACGAGGTTGCCGAGGTGCAGGCTCGGTGCGGTCGGATCGAAGCCGCAGTAATAGGTGAACGGATCGCCCTCGAGCAGCTCCGACAGCGCTTCGGCGTCGGTCGACACATGGATCAGCCCGCGCCACTGCAGCTCGTCCCACAGGGTGGGGAAGCTGTCGTCGTTCTGCTGGGCTGACAGGATCTCGGTGCGATCGTTCACTGTTGACACGCCTGCCATCGTACCGCGATCGCCGCGCGGTCGGCGCCGCGATCCGGGCGCAGAGCCCGGCGGCGCCGACCAGAACCCGCCGTCTCCCTTCTAGAGCGCGCTGGACCCTGCGGCAGAGCTGAGGCCCGTGGTCTGGAACTCGGCGATCCGCTCGGCCAGCCGCGCGAGCTGCTCGTCGACCCGTACTCGTGCCGTGCCGCCCACGCCCACACGCGAGTTCACGGAGCCCGTAATGGTGAGCACCTCGCGCACCTCCGGCGTGAGGTGCGGCGACACCGAGGCGAGTTCCTCGTCGCTCGGCTCGTGCAGCTCGATCCCGCGCTCCTCGCACACGCGCACGAGCTCACCCGAGATCTCGTGAGCGTCGCGGAAGATCACGCCCTGCTTCACGAGCCACTCGGCGACGTCGGTCGCGAGCGAGAAGCCCTGAGGTGCGAGCTCGGCCATGCGGTCGGTGTCGAAGGTCATGGTCGCGACCATGCCGGTGAAGGCGGGCAGCAGCACCTCGAGCTGAGCCACGGAGTCGAAGACGGGCTCCTTGTCCTCCTGCAGGTCGCGGTTGTAGGCGAGCGGCAGGCCCTTGAGCGTGGCGAGCAGGCCGGTCAGGTTGCCGATCAGGCGTCCGGACTTGCCGCGTGCCAGCTCCGCGATGTCGGGATTCTTCTTCTGCGGCATGATCGACGAGCCGGTCGAGAACGCGTCGTGCAGGCGCACGAAGCCGAACTCCTTCGTGTTCCAGAGGATGATCTCCTCGCTGAGCCGAGACAGGTCGATCCCGATCTGCGCGCAGATGAACGCGAACTCGGCGACCACGTCGCGGGCGGCCGTGCCGTCGATGGAGTTCTCGAGCGGATCGCCGAGACCGAGCTCGGAGGCCACGAGGCGCGGGTCGAGCCCGAGCGAACTGCCCGCGAGCGCTCCCCCGCCGTACGGCGAGTGGCTCGCGCGCTGAGCCCAGTCGCGGAGCCGCTCGAGATCCCGGATCACGGGCCAGGCGTGCGCGGCGAGCTGGTGCGCGAGCAGCACCGGCTGCGCGTGCTGCAGGTGCGTGCGGCCGGGCAGGATCGCGGTGGGGTGCGCGAGCGACTGGTTCAGGATCGCCTCGACGAGGTCGAGAAGCAGGCCCCGAATCGTGTCGGCGTGATCGAGCAGGTACAGCCGCACGAGTGTGGCGATCTGATCGTTGCGGCTGCGGCCCGCGCGGAGCTTGCCGCCGAGCTGCACCCCGGTGATCTCGATGAGGCCGCGCTCCAGTGCGGAGTGCACGTCTTCATCGGCCTCGGCCGCGACGAAGCGCCCGTCAGCCACGCGCGCCGCGAGCTCATCGAGTGCCGCGCGCATGTCGGCCAGTTCGGTGTCGCTCAGATAACCGGCCGCGGCGAGCGCCGAGGCGTGCGCCTTCGAGCCGCGGATGTCGTACTCGGCGAGCACCCAGTCGAACTGAGTGGACTTGCTGAGCGCGGCGAGCGCGGCCGAGGGACCGCTCGCGAAGCGGCCGCCCCACAGGGCGCCGGCTTCGGCGGCCCGGTTGCCGTCGTGCGAGGCGTCGGATGCCGAGGGCGCAGTGTTCGGGAGGTCGTTGCTCATCGGTGTCTATTCTCCGTCTTCGGACCGCGCGAGCAGCCAGGTCATGAGGGCTTTCTGGGCGTGCACGCGGTTCTCGGCCTCGTCCCACACCACACTCTGCGGGCCGTCGATGACTGATGCGGCCACCTCGTACTCGCGGTAGGCGGGGAGGCAGTGCAGGAAGATGGCCTCGGGCTTCGCGTGCGCCATCAGCTCCGGCGTCACGCGGTAGGCGCCGAACGTGGCAATCCGCTCGGCTTTCTCGGCCTCCTGCCCCATCGACACCCAGGTGTCGGTGATCACGGCGTCGGCGCCCGTGACCGCGGCGACGGGATCCGTCATCACGGAGACGCTGCCTCCGGTCTGGGCGGCGATGCGCTCGGCGTCGGCGATGATGTCGGCCCGCGGGTGGAAGCCCTCGGGGCCCGCGACGCGGATGTGCATGCCGGCGGTCGCGAAGCCGAGCAGGTAGGAGTGGCCCATGTTGTTCGCCGCATCCCCGACGTAGGTCGCCGTCAGCCCGCGCAGGTTGCCCTTGCGCTCGCGGATCGTCTGCAGATCGGCGAGGATCTGGCAGGGGTGGAAGTCGTCGGAGAGCGAGTTGATCACGGGCACGCTGGAGTGCGCGGCCATCTCCTCGAGCCCGGAGTGGGCGTACGTGCGCCACACGATGAGCTCCACCATGCGGGAGAGCACCTTCGCCGTGTCGGCGATCGACTCCTTCGCACCCAGCTGCGAGGCCTTCGAATCCATGATGAGGGGGTTGCCGCCCAGATCGGCGACGCCCACGGAGAAGCTGACCTGGGTCCGAGTGGAGGTCTTGTCGAAGATGACGGCAACGGTCTGCTGGCCCTCGAGCGGACGTCGGGCGAAGCGGTCGCGCTTGAGGTCGATCGCCAGATCGAGGATCTCCAGTTGCTCGGCGGGGCTCAGGTCGTCGTCGCGTAGAAAGTGCCTAGTCACCGGGCCAGTCTAGCTTCCCGTGCCCCGCCGCTCCGCAGCGGCCGACCCTACCCCTCGGACTCGAGCTGCACGACCGCCTGGATGGCGAGCGCGTACGCCCGAGCGATGTCGGCGATCGCCGAGTCGGGTGGCATGAAGGTCGCGCTGTGCAGCGCCGGAGTATCCGGCCCGTCACCGACCCCCACGAACATCATGACGCCCGGGAACTGCTCGCTGTAAAAGGAGAAGTCGTCGGCACCGCAGGAGCGCATGGGGTCGACGGTCACCACGCCGGCGCGGTCGAACGCCGTCTGCACCGCGTGCGAGAGGTCCGGATCGTTGAAGAGGATCGGCTCACCCTTCGTGATCCGCACGGTGCCGGTGCACCCGTGCGCGTGCGCGATCGCCGAGACCATCGCCCCCACCTCATCGTGCAGCCGGACGCGGTCGTCCGTGTCCATCGTGCGGAGCGACCCCGAGGCGTACGCGCGATCCGGGATCACGTTCGCCGCGGATCCGGCGGTCACCGTGCCGAAGGTCAGCACCGCCGGATGCATCGGATCCAACCGCCGGCTGACCAGTGTCTGCAGTGCGCCGATCACCGCGCCCAGCGCCACGATCGGATCGCGAGCGTGGTGCGGGTACGCCGCGTGGCCACCGTGGCCGTCGATCTCGATGTTGAATTCGTCCGCCGCCGCGTTGACGGCGCCCGCACCGATCGCGATGCCGCCCGCGGGGATCCTCGGATGGACGTGCGCGCCGAATACCTGCCCGAGTTCGTGCGTGTGGAAGAGCTCGCTCTCGCAGATGTCGCGCGCCCCCGACGGATACGCCTCCTCGCGCGGCTGCAGGATCAGCAGCAGCGCCACCGGCAGCGGCACCCGCAACGCCGCGCGGCCGATCGCCACCGCAGCGGAGATGTGGATGTCGTGCCCGCACGCGTGCATCGCCCCGTTCTCGGAGGCGTACGGCGAGCCGGTCCGCTCGACGATCGGCAGGGCGTCGAGCTCGGCGCGGATCCCGATCGCGGGGCCCGTGGCCGGGCCGATACGCACGAGCGCACCGGTCTCGGCGATCGGCTGCCAATCTGCCACGCCGAGCGCCTCGATCACCGCGTCGAGCGTCGGGCCCTCGGCGCCGGACACCGCCGGCGCGCGGTGCAACCGACGCCGGAGATCGACCGCGCCGGCCAGTTCTTCATCGACCGCCGCGAAGAATCGCGACCACGTTCCGTCACCCATGTCTGTGTTTCCCACTCTGATCTGGAGCGTTCGCGGTCTAGTACGCCTCGGCGTACACGCGGTAGCGATCGTCGGTGCTCAAGGCGGACCACTCCGCGCTCTCCGCCCGTTTCACGAGCAGGAAGGTCTCGAGCAATCGCGGCGAGAGCCACCCCGTCACCGCGGTGTCCCGCTCCAGGTTGGCGAGGGCTTGTTCAAGGGTGCTCGGCATCGCCCCGAACGAGGCGGCCTCCACCTCAGCCTCGGGCAGGAGCCCGGGATCACCCGAGATCACGGTCGGCGCCGGCAGCCCGCGGCGGATCCCCTCGAGACCGGCGCGGATCAGCACCCCGAGCGCGATCCACGGGTTCGACGTCGCGTCGGCACCGCGGTACTCGAGGTTGAACTGGCGCGCGTGATTGGCCCCCGGGGTGTTGAAGAGCGGGCAGATGCGCAGGAGCGCTTCGCGATTGTTCTCACCGAGGTAGAGACCGCCGACGCTCCAGCGCCCCGGGGCCAGACGCTCGTAGGAGACGTCGGTACCAGCGGTGAGCGCCTGGATGGCCGCGGCGTGCGTCAGGATCCCCGCCGCGAACGAGCCCGCGATCTCCGAGAGTCCGCCGGGACGCGCGGGGTCATGGGTCACGGGCGTGCCGTCGGCGTCGATGAGGCTCAGGTGGATGTGCACCCCGTTGCCGCCGCCGTTCTCGGCGACGATCGGACTGAACGTCGCGTCGAGGCCGGCCTCCCGGACGACGTTTCGGACGATCTCCTTCAGCAGGATCGCCCGGTCGGCCGCGATCAGCGCCTCGGCCGGGGCGATCGTGACCTCCCACTGGCGATCCCCGAACTCCGGCAGCCACATCTCGGGTTCGAGCCCGGCCGTTCGCAGCGCGTCGAGCACCCGTGAGCCGAGCGGCTCGTACGTGAGCAGCGACTCCAGCGAGAACGGCTTCCGCCCGGGCACCCGATCCTCGTCGCGGAGCATGAACTCGTGCTCGAACGCCGAGATCACCCGGAGCCCGGTCTCCGCCTCGAGATCCCGGATCGCGTCGCGCAGGAACGTGCGCGGGCAGCAGTCCCAGGGGGTGCCGTCGGGATTCACGAGGTCGCCCAGCATCACGGTGACCGGGTGCTCGCTCTCCGCGTGCACGATCGCAGTCGTCGTCGCGGGATCGGGCATGAGCCGAGTGTCGCCGACCGCCCCGAACGGGTTGGGGGTGATGATCCGGCCGAAGGCGTCGAGCGCCAGGTTCGCGGGCACCCACCCCGAACCGGAGCGCTCGTACGATGCGATCTCGTCCGCCGGGAAGGCCCGGCCGCGAACGTGCCCGACGAGGTCGGCGGTGAGAATGGCGGCAATCGGCAAGGTCATGGGGTTCGTCCTGTTCAGAAAGGGTTAGGTCGCGGAGTCGGAGCCGCGGTGGAGTGGGTGGGAGAGGAGATCCTCGACCTCGTCGTAGCGACGCAGTCGCTGCACGGGGTCACCGCCGATCGCCTCGACCAGCGACGCGATGAGCGTCTCCACGAGCGCGAAGCCCGGGGTGATCGAGTCGAACGGCGAGGCGGCGGCCACGGCGTTGGAGAGCAGGTAGTCGGCGTGCTTCGACGCCGGCGACAACCACGGGTCGGTGAAGAGGATCGTGGTGGCCTTCTGCGCCTTCGCCTGCTTCAGGAACGCGACGGTCGGCTCCTGGTAGCGCCGGTAGTCGAACGCCACCACGATGTCCTTGCTCGTGATGTCGAGGAGCGCGAAGGTGCGCGCCTGCTCGCCGATCGGCACGTGGGTCACGTTCGGGCGCAGGTGCCGGAGGTGCATCGACAGGTACTCGGCCAGGAGGCCGCTGAAGCGCCCGCCCGTGGTCCACACCCGCCGCTTGGTGTTGGTGAGCAGTTCGACGATGGCGTCGAGGTCCTCGAACGCCAGCCCGTCGAAGGTCGCGGCGATTCCCGCCTCGATCCCGTGGCGTGACTGCTCGATGACGCCGTTGCCGGGCCCGGTGGTGCTCGAGGTGGCGTACATGGCGGCCGGGGAGGAGGTCCGCGCGGCGATCTCGCCGTGCAGCAGCTTCTGCATGTCGGGGTACGACCCGATCTCGAGCTTCAGCAGCAACCGCAGCACCGTCGGCGCGCTCACGTTCGCGCGCTCGGCAAGGCGGTTCACGGGCTCGAGGCCCGCGACGGGATAGTCGGCGAGGAGCGCACGCGAGATGCGCTTCTCCGCGGGGCTCAGCTGCTCGTAGGATTTCTTCAGCAATTCCGCGAGGGTCGGCGAGTCACTCATGAGCCAGGTCCTGCTTTCTTCTGGGTGTCGGCAGTCCGAGCTCACGAATTCCCATGAGCCCGGTCGGTGCCTTGATCAAAGCCAGAATAAGGATCGCCGACAGTACGAGGTCCGTGACGCCACCGGGCAGCGCAAATCCGCCGGTGAACTGACCGTCCTGCAGCCGCCGCAGCAGCTCCTGCAGCAGGCTCACCGCGACCGCCCCAACGACCGCACCGCTCGTCGACAGATAGCCGCCCAGCACGATCATGACGATGAAGCCGAACGTGAGCGAGAGGAAGAAGGTCCGCGACGAGTACGTGGTGAGGAACGCCGCGTACAGCGCCCCGCCCATTCCGCTCACCGCGGCGCTCAGCACCCAGGCGATCGCGCGCTGCCGGCCGACGGCGATCCCGCTGGCGAGTGCCGCCTCGGGATCCTCGCGCGAGGCGCGGAGCTGCAGACCGCTGCGGCTGTTCTTGTACCAGAGCGCCACCACGATGGCGACGGTCACGCACACGAACACGATGAGCGGCGTGGTGAGTCGCGGGATCCCGATCATCGCGGAGGAGCCACGGGTGACCTCGGTCCAGGAGTTGATGACCGTGAACGTGATCACGAGTAGAGCGAGCGTCGCGATCCCCGACTGCAGGCCGCTCAGTCGCGCCATCGCCGGTGCCGTCAGCAGTGCGAATACAGCCGCGGCCGCGGCCGCGATGACGAGGACCACGGGGAAGGGCGCCTCGACGTCCCTGAGGAAGGCGAGGGGCTCCGGCAGATCCGCGAACATGCTCTGCTTCAGCGCGACCGGGATCGTGAAGTAGGCCGCGGTGTAGGCCCCGATGGCCATGAACGCCACGTGCCCGAAGGACATGATCCCGGAGTTGCCGGAGTAGATGGAGATGCCGAGCACCACCACGGTGGAGACGAGCGCCCCGACCGCGACCCGCTCGATGATCGGGTCCGTGAAGGCCCCGAGCAGGGCGATCAGCCCGACGATGGCGATGAGCATCGCCCCGGTGACGAGCGTCCGATTGCGTTGACGACGAAACATGGTCATGAGACACGCACCTTTACTCCGGCGAGGAGGCCTTGCGGCCGAATGACAAGCACCCCGATGACGGCGGTGTAGAGGAACGCGTCGCGGAAGGCGATGAGGTCCGTCGGCAGGAACGTCTCGAGCAGCACGCTGGCCATGCCGAGGAGCAGGCCGCCCAGGGCGGCGCCCTTGAGGCTCCGCATGCCGCCGATCACGGCTCCGACCACACCGATGAGCAGGGGCTGCAGCCCCATCTCGGCACCGACGGCGCCCTGCTTGGCCACGATCACGATCGCCGAGATGGCGGCGATCGCCCCCGTGATCGCAAACGCGCTCATGATGACGAACGAGCCTCGAACGCCCAGCACCTTGGCCATCTCGAAGTCCTCGGCCGCGGCTCGCAACTGCATGCCGAGGCTCGTCTTCTGCATGACGATCGCGAGCAGGGCGATCACCGCCGCCGAGAGCACCAGAGTGAGCACCTGCAGCATGCTGATGCGGGCACCGAGCACGGTGAACGACTGCTGCAGGAAGGGCTGCGGGGGCACCCCCTGCACCTTGGGGAGCGCCGTCATACGCGCGATGGCCTGGAGCGCGGAGCTCACCGCGAAGGACGCGATCATCAGGGTGACCGGATCGGCCCCGCGGAGCGATCGGAAGGCGACCCGCTCGGTCAGCACGGACACCACGATGCCGACGATGATGGCGAGCGGCCAGCTGACCCACCAGGGTGAGTCCTTCAGCATCAGCAGCACCACGGCGGCCGCCATGATGGTCTCGCCGTAGGCGAAGTTCATCAGGCCGAGGATGCCGAACAGGAGCGCGATCCCGAGGGTCAGGAGGGCGTAGAACGTTCCGAGTCCGAGCATGTCGATCAAGAGTTGGATCCACATGGGTCAGTCCCCCTTCGCGGGATCGGCGCCGAGCGGCGAGAATCCGAGGTAGTCGACGACGGCGGCGTTGTCCGCCAGTTCCTGCGCGGTGCCGCTTCCGATGATGCGACCGGGTGCCTGCACCACGTAGGAGCGGTCCGAGATCGCGATCGATCGCACGGCGTTCTGCTCGACCAGCAGGATCGTCACCCCCTCGTCGTTCAGCTGCTGGATCACGTCGAAGATGAGATCCACGATGATGGGCGCGAGCCCCAGGGTCGGCTCATCGAGCAGCAGGAGCTTCGGACGGATCATGAGCGCGCGGGCGATCGACAGCTGCTGCTGCTCCCCGCCCGACAGGAGGCTCGCACCCCGGCTCCAGTACTTGCGGAGGATCGGGAACCGCTCGAGCTGCATCTCGATGTCGGCGTCGACCCCGGCGCGATCCCGGCGCGTGACCGCACCGAGCCGCAGGTTCTCCCCCACGCTGAGCGACGCGAACACCCCGCGATCCTCGGGCACGTAGGCGATGCCGGCAGCGATCCGGTTGGCGCCCTTGTGGAGCAGGTCGATGTCGCCGAAGGACACCTCGCCCGAGAGCGGCGGCTGCAGTCCGGCGATGACCTTCAGGATCGTCGACTTGCCGGCGCCGTTCTGGCCGAGCAGCGACACGATCTCACCCTCGCGCACCTCGATCGAGGCACCCTGCACCGCGACGATCGACTTGCCGTATCGCACGAACAGGTCGTGCACCGTGAGCGTCGTCATCTCAGCCCCTCCCAAAGTAGATCTCGATGACCTTCGGGTCGCGCCGGATCGCCTCGGGCTCTCCGGTCACCACCGTGCGGCCGCTGTCGAGCACGTGGAGGCGGTCGCAGGTGCCCATGACCACGGTCATGTCGTGCTCGACGAGCAGGACTCCGAGGCCGCGGGTCTTCGCGAACGAGGCGATGATCCTGATGAGCTCGATCGCCTCGGTCTCGTTCTGCCCGGCCGCCGGCTCGTCGAGCAGCAGATAGGTGGGGCGGAGCGCGAGCGCTCGCGCGATGCCGACGCTGCGGACTTGCCCGGCCGGCACGGCGTCGGCCCGCTGCTCGGCGAGCTCCGAGAGCCCCAGCTCCTCGAGGATCTCGAGGGTGATACGGCGGGCCTCGGATCGGCGCATCCCGGCGCCGAGGGCCGCGGCCTCGATGTTCTCGGCGACGGTGAGGCGACCGAAGACCTTCACGCTCTGGAAGGTCCGGACGAGGCCCGCCCGAGCCCGGCTCCGGAGCGGTCGGCGCGTCACGTCGACGCCATCGAGGCTGATCCGCCCCGCCGTCGGCCGGAGCACGCCGCTCAGCATGTTGAGGGTGGTCGTCTTGCCCGACCCGTTCGGCCCGATGAGACCGAGCACCTCGCCCGGTTCCAGCCGGAGGCTCACGTCCTCGACCGCGTGCACGCCGTCGAAGTTCATTCCGCCGTGTTCGAGAACCAGCGCGCGCTCGCTCACCAGTCACCCCCACGCCGGAGCGGGCGGGTATGCCCACGTTCCTCGCACGTCATCATGCGAACTCCATTCCGTCTGCGCGCCGGGTGAGTCCGGCAGGCGTAATCCGCTTATCAGCAGTAACATTAGTTCTGTATTCGTTCGTAAATGTAACAACAACTACATTTCTCGACCAGAGTACCGTACGTTACATTTTTGATACAACCTGAATTTTTCTATCGCTTCACTCACGCACGCGCAACGCTGCCGTACCCCTTGGAGGCCACATGGATGCCGAACACTTCTCGCGTGCGGTGCACGCGCTGCCGCTCATCGACCACCACGTGCACAGCGTGCTCCCCCGCGATCTCGAACGCGTCGAGTTCGAGGTGCATCTGTCGGAGAGCGCGGTCGCGGCACCGGCCGGCACGACCCACCTCGACTCGCAGGCCGGCTTCGCGGCGCGGCGCCACTGCGCACCGCTGCTCGACCTGCCCGCCCACAGCGCGGCCGACGCGTACCTCGCTCGGCGCGCGGAGCTCGGTTGGCGAGAGGCGACGGCGCGACTCCTGCACGCGAGCGGAGTGTCGACCTCGCTGATCGATACCGGGCACGCCGGGACATCGCTGCTCTCGAATCCGGACTTCGCCGCGCTGAGCGCGCAGGAGGTCCGCGAGATCGTGCGCCTGGAGTCGGTGGCGGAACGCCTCATCGATGCCGGCGTCGCGGCGCACGACTTTCCCGATGCCCTCCGTCGAGCGCTCGGCGAGGCTGCGGCCACCGGCGCCGCCGGATTCAAGAGCGTCATCGCCTACCGCGCCGGATTCGACGTCGATCCCGAGCGGCCGAGTGACGCCGAGGCGATCGCGGCGGTCGCCGACGAGCGGCGCACGAACGCCGACGCACCGGCCCGGGTGTCGCACCCCGACCTGCTCCGCTTCCTGCTGTGGAGTGGCGCGGACACGGGCCTGCCCCTGCAACTGCATGTGGGGTACGGCGACGCGGATCTCGACCTCGCGCGCTGCAACCCCGCCCTGCTCATGCCGTGGCTCCGCCGACTCCCGGACGACGCGTCGCCGATCATGCTGCTGCACTGCTACCCCTATCACCGCGAGGCCGGGTACCTGGCGCAGGTCTTCCCGAACGTCTACTTCGACCTCGGGCTCGCGATCAACTACACGGGCGCGGCCTCGACCGCGGTGATCCGCGAGGGGTTGGAGCTCGCACCCTTCGGAAAGCTCCTGTACTCGAGCGATGCCTGGGGGCTGCCGGAACTGCACCTCCTGGGGGCGCAGCTCTGGCGCGACGGACTGGCGCGGGCGCTCTGGGAGTTCGTCGAGCGCGGCGAGTGGAGCGAGTCCGAAGCGCTCCGCGTCGCGGAACTCACGAGTTCGGAGAACGCTCGCCGCGTCTATCAGCTCTGAGCGGCGTGACGAGGGGGCCCGGACCGATCCTGCGATCGGCCCGGGCCCCTTCGAGCACCTCGGTCAGGAGGACGCGGCGCAGGGGTTGCCGTCGCCGAGATCCGGCACCAGCGTCGCGGTGAACTGCTCGACGAACGTCGCTGCACCGCCGTCCACCTTCACGATCGACATCGGGAAGTCGATGATCTTGTGGCAGGTGTCGGAGAAGTAGGTCATCTCCCCGATCGGGGTGGCGACGGGGCCGGCGCTCTGCAGGGCGTCGCGGATCGACGTGCCCGAGCTGAGGTCGGCGTCGCCCAGGGCGTTCTCGATCGCGAGCATCATGTTGTAGCCCAGCAGGGAGTACGAGCTCGACGGGCCCGCCCCGGTGGCCTCGGTGAAGTCCGCGACGAAGGTGTCGAGATCGGCCTGCGTGTCGGCGCCGGTGCAGTACTCGTAGCATGCAAAGGCGGTGTAGTAGACGTCGCCGGCGTCGCCGAGGATGTCGAGCAGCGTCTGCCCGTCGAGAGCGTTCGGCCCGACGAGCGGCACGTCGATCCCGGCCTCGCGGATCTGCTTCATCGCCGTCGCGCCGGCGGGGTTCCAGCTCGCCACGTAGATGAAGTCGGGTGCCTCTGCGAGCGACTTGATGCTCGAGATCTGCGCGCTCACGTCGACGTTGTCACCGCCCGGGAAGCTGTCGGTGCCGACGATGGATCCACCCAGCTCCTCGAACGCACCGGTGAAGTAGGCGCCGGCGGACTTCGTGTACTCGATGCTCTCGTCCTGCAGCACGTACGCACTGCCCCAGCCCTGCTCGGTCGCCCAGGAGGCGGCGGTCGAACCCTCGACGTCCGAGCCGGCATTCGCGGTGAAGCTGAAATCGCCGACGGTGGTGAGGTCGGAGGTCTTCGGGTCGCCCGCGCAGATCGAGATCGCGGGCACCTCGGCCGTCTGCGCGGCGATCAGCGCGGGCGAGCTGAGATCGAAGTCGCACGGGGTGACGATCAGGTCGACCCCCTCCTGCAGGAACTCCTGCGCGACGACACCCACGGTTTCGGCGCTCGAGGCCACGTCCTTCTGGATCACGCGGATCTGCTTGCCGTTGACGCCGCCGTCGGCGTTGATCTGGTCCACGGCCAGCATGGCCGCGGCACCGGGTTCGGCGTCGAAGCCCGCCATGTTGCCGCTCTGCGAGAGTGCGAAGCCGATGACGAGCTCGTCCGAGTCGCCGCCTCCTGCGTCTCCGCCCGAGGCGGAGCAGCCGGCGGCGAACAGGAGGGCGACGGCGGCGCCGGCAGCAACTGCGCTGCGGGCCCCGACCGACCTGAATTTCTGTGTATTCACGGGTTTCCCATTTCTTGTCGTGGTGGTGCCTGGTGTGGGTGGTGCCTGGACTACGCGATCTGCGTGGTCGCGGCGAACGCGCCGTGCGCGGCCTCGATCGCACGATCGATGTCAGCCTCGGTGGTCGCGGCGTTCAGTCGGCGATCACCGGTGGGCGAGGTCGTCTCCAGGACCCCCTGCGAGAGCAGGTGTGCCTGGTACGCGGCGTAGCGCGCCGTGTGGACGTCCATCGTGTCGCGGAAGTTGGTCGGAGCTTCTGATCGGAAGTAGACGGCCCACTCGGAGCCGAGTCCGGTGACCACCGCCTCGGCGCCGGTGTCGGCGATGGCACGGCGGTACCCGTCGCGCAGCCGTTCTCCGAGCGCATAGATCCGGGCGATCGTGTCCTCCTCCCGCATGATCGCGAGTGTCGCGTTCGCCGCGGCGAGCGCGTACGGGGAGGCGTTGTAGGTGCCGTCGATCGTCACGTCCTCGTGCGTGTACGCGCCCAGGTGCCCCATGAACTCGTCCTTACCGGCGAGGCCCGCGAGCGAGTAGCCGTTCGCGATCGCCTTGCCGAACGCGGTCAGATCCGGCACGACGCCGTTGATCGACTGGATACCACCGAGGGCAGCCCGGAATCCGGTCTTCACCTCGTCGAGCACAAACACGGTGCCGTTCGCGGTGCACAGCTCGCGCAGGAGCTCGAGGAATCCCGGAGCCGGTGCGACGCAGCCGTAGCTGTGGATGAACCCCTCGGCGAACGCTGCCGCGATGTCGGAGCCGTGCTCGTCGAAGGCGGCGCGGAGCCCGGCCGCGTCGTTCCACTCGACGACGATCACGTCGGCCACGACGGCGGGGTGGAGCCCGGCGCCGTTCGGAGTGTTGAGCGGTGACTCCCGCGTCAGGTCCGAGCGCGCTCCGCCGACCGCGACGTGATCGCTCCAGCCGTGGTAGCTGCCATGGAACTTCAGGAGCTTCCGGCGACCCGTTGCGGCCCGCGCGATGTGTGCGGCGTGCATGGTGGCGTCGGTGCCGGAGGTGCAGAACGCGACCTTCTCGGCGGACGGCATGAGCTCGCACACGGTCTGCCCGAGCTCGATCTCCCCGAGCTGCGGGCCGACGCCCGTGAGGTCGCACGTGTTGACCGCGCGGAGCACGGCCTCGTTCACCCGGACGTCGGAGTGACCGAGAATGATCGGCCCCCACGCGTTCAGGAAGTCGAGGTACTGGGTGCCCTCCTCATCCCAGAGGTGGGCGCCCCGGGCCTGCACGAAGACCTGGTTCCAGCCGATCCGATGCCCGGAGGAGGCACCGCGCGGGATGACCCGCTTCGCGTCGTCCCAGAGCTGGGCCGAAGTCACAGAGTTCGTCATTGAGAGTCCTTTCGTTCACACCGTAAAAAGTCAGACCAGTTCGCCGCTGCGGTACGCCGCGCTGAGCCGCTCGGCGAGCATCGCCACCGGGAGCTGCGTATTCGCACTCGGCACCTCGGGGAGGATCGAGGCGTCCCACACCGCCACGTCCTCGAGGCCGTGCACGTGACCGAGCTGGTCGACGACCGCCATCGGATCGTCCTCACGCCCCATCCGTGCCGTCCCGACCGCGTGGAAGTAGTCCCCGACGTACCTGGACAGCCAGTCCTCGTAGACCGCGTCGTCCTCGAGCGCTTCCAGCGGGGTCCCCACCTCGTCGATGAACGCGGTCTCGATGATCTCCTGGAACGCCGCCCCGGCGAGCACCCGCGCGGTCGCCTGCACGGCCTCCCGCATCGCGATGCGGTCCTGTGCGTCGTCGAGCATGCGCTCCTCCACCAGCGGCGGGGCGAACGGGTGCTCGGGGTTCAGCCGGAGCGAGCCCGCGGAGCGGGTGCGCATCACGGCCGCCATCAGGAGCCCGTGCGCGGGCGGGGTGCTCTGGAGGAGCTCGCCGTGAAGCGGCAGCAGGTGGAGATCACCCTCGCCGACCGACGAGGAGAGCCGCATGACAGCGCCGATGCACGGCCGCGCGGGATCGGGATCCCGGAACTCCGGTTTCATGGAGAAGTAGATGGACGCCGCCGGGTGATCCTGCAGCCCCTGCCCGATCCCCGGGAGGTCGATCCCGCTGCGGAGCAGAATGCACGGGGTCTCGAAGGTGCCCGCGCACAGGATCACCTTGTCGCCCCGGATCTCGGTGCCGTCCACGAGCCGCACGCCGCGGACGCGCCGGCCGTCGAGGAGCAGCCGGTCGACCTGGCTGTCGGGGCGGATCTCCAGGTTCGGGCGATCCCGCGCGGGATTCAGCCACAGTTCGAGAGAGGACTTCCGACCGGTCCGATCCGCGGTGCGGTAGAGCAGCGCGCTGCCGTCCTCAGGGGTGTAGGCGTCCACCGCGTCCGGCAGGCCGAGTTCGGCTCCCGAGCGCAGCAGAGCGCGGTCCACCGGGGTCTGCTCCGACTCCGTGGAGCGGGTGAGCGTCGGCTTCAGCTGGGCGAACCAGGGCTGCACCTGATCCCACGACCACCAGCGCAGGCCGTACCGCTCGGCGTAGTTGTCGTAGTCGAGCGGCAGCCCCGGGAGCGCCAGCATCGCGTTCGTCGAGGCCGATCCGCCCACCCCGCGGCCGCGCTGGTACAGCTTCGCCACCCCGCCCACCGTCTTCGAGGCGAGCAGATCGGGGTAGAAGGCGTCGCGATGCCCCAGCGCGTCGATCCAGTTCACCGACTGGAGCGCAGGATCGTGCCCGTTGTCCGGGCCGGCCTCCAGCAGGATCACCCGCCGGTCGGCGTCCTCCGACAGGCGCGCCGCGGCGGTGCACCCGGCGGTCCCGGCGCCGACGATGATGACCGTCTCTCCCATATTCACTCCCTCACTCGGTTCGTCGGTCGTCTACTGCGTCGGCGGGACGAAGAAGTCGCTGTTCATCACCATCAAGTCGTCGCGACTGAGGTCGTGGATCGAGCTCTTGCCGATGCCGAACATCGTCTCGCGGATGCCGTTCCGGAGAATATCGAGCACCTGGTACACGCCCTCCTCGCCCGACACCGCGAGGCCGTACAGGTACGCCCGACCGACGAACACCGCCTTGGCACCGAGGGCGAGGGTCTTCACGACATCGGATCCGCGGCGCACACCGCCGTCGGCCATCACGTCGATCTGGTCGCCCACGGCGTCCACGATGTAGGGGAGATAGCGCAGCGGCGACGGGCTGCCGTCAATGTTGTTTCCGCCGTGGTTCGAGACGGAGATGGCGTCGGCACCGAGGTCGACCGCCAGTTTGGCGTCGCGAATCGTGTTGATCCCCTTCACCATGAACTGTCCGCCCCAGAGATCACGGATCCACTTGATGTCGTCCCAGGTCGGGGCGGGCGTCCGTTCGAACTCCGCCCAGCCCACCCCGAACGTGGGGATGTCCGTCTTGTCGCGACCCCACAGGTTCGGTACCTTCACGTCCGGGATCCGGCCGTTGCGGAGGAAGTTCGAGAGGTAGCGCGGGCGGGCGAGCATCGACGGCCCGAACTGCATCATCGTCTTGAGGTCGATCTTCGACGGCGGCGCCGGGGGCACTCCCCAGTCACGGCGCGGGGTGTGCGACCAGTCGAGCGTCACGATGAGGGCCTTCGCCCCCTGCTCCTTCGCGTCGAGCACCCGCTTCTCGATCTGCTCCTTCGTCCCCACCCAGTAGAGCTGGAAGAAGACGTTCGAGTTCACCTCGAGCAGATCGGCGAGCGGATCGGTCGCCCAGGAGCTCAGGCCCATCGCGGTGCCGTGCCGCTCGGCGGCGCGGGCCGCGGCGACCTCTCCGCCGGGGTGCACGGCCTGCGCACCCACCGGCGAGACGATGACCGGGAAGTCGAGGTCCGCGCCGAGGATCCGGGTGCGCATGTCGAAGGTCGTGGGGCGATCGAAGATCGTCGGTGAGAACCCGAGTTCGCGGAACGCCTGCTCGTTGTCGGCAGGCGTCAGTCCCTGCTCGTTCCCCGCTTTGATCGCCAGCCAGACCGGCTTCGGCAGCCGGCGCTGCGCCATCCGCTCCGCTTCCGCGAGGTTCTTGAACGGGACTCGAGTCTTCATGTCGCTCCATCTCCATTGATCTGGTGGTCTCCCCCGGCACTGCCGGACCGGAATCCTGCTACCCTGCCGCGTCTCGGATCCGGATCTAATCCACGTTAGATTTCGGGGGTACATTGACCACTATCTACGATTAGTTAGAATATTTCAAGACGAACATTTAGAGTAAATGTATCTGAAATGTAACGATCGATAAACCTCGGAGCGCACCGGCGCATCCGATCGCAACGATGGAGTTGGAAATGCCGCCCACAGAATTCCGCCGCCCCACCCCTGCCCAGGACGAGACCCCCTACGCCACCGCCCTCGACGCCCATGCGCGCCGGGACACCCTCAACCTCATGGTCCCGGGTCACGGCGCCACGACCGACGGGCTCGCGGCCGAACTCGCCGAGTTCTGCGGCGAGCGCGCGCTCGCCATGGACATCCCGCCACTGATCGACGGCATCGACGTCGGCCCGGCGTCCCCCCTGGTGCAGGCGACGCGCCTCGCCGCACATGCGTGGGGCGCACGGCGCACCTGGTTCCTCGCGAACGGCGCATCCCAGGCGAATCGCATGGCGACGCTCGCGGTGGCCAGCCTCGGCATGGGCGGCACCGTCGTCGCGCAGCGGAGCGCGCATTCGAGCTTCATCGACGGCGTGCTCATCGGAGATCTCACGCCCCGGTTCGTGCTGCCGAGCATCGATCAGGACCGCGGGATCAACCACGGCGTCACCGCTGAGGCGCTCGACGCCGAGCTCCGTGCCGCTCGGGCCGATCGTGCGGAGGTCGCCGCGGTCTACATCATCTCTCCCAGCTACTTCGGGGCCGTCGCAGACATCCCAGCGCTCGCCCGAGTCGCGCACGAGCACGGCGTCCCCTTGATCGTCGACGGGGCCTGGGGATCGCACTTCGGCTTTCACCCGGAGCTGCCCGAGTCGCCCACGCGACTGGGGGCCGACCTCACCGTCTCCAGCACGCACAAACTCGGCGGGAGTCTGACGCAGTCGGCCATGCTGCACCTCTCCGACGGTCCCTACGCCGACGCTCTCGAACCGCTGCTCGAGCGCGCCTACATGCTCACCCAGTCGACGAGCGCGAGCGCGCTTCTGCTCGGCTCCCTGGACGTGGCGCGGCACGCCCTGACGCAGGGCACCGACGCTATCGGCGCCACGATCGCGCACCTCTCGGCGTTCCGGGAGCGCCTCCGCGCGGACGGCCGGTTCCCGATCATCTCGGACGGCTTCGGCGCCTTCCCGGACATCGTCGCGCACGATCCCCTGCGTGTCTCCATCGACGTCGCGAGCACCGGGCTCACCGGCCACCGGGTGCGCGACCTCCTCGGCTCCGAGTTCGGCATCTTCCTCGAGATCTCGACCGTGCACGCGATCGTGGTCTTCGTCGGGCCCGGCAAACTCCCCGACCTCACGCGGCTCGAGCGGGCGCTCGGCGCCATCGCAGACCGCGCTGCGGCCGCGTCCGACGCGACAGCGGCGGCGGCAGCGGAGCACGGGGCACCCCTCGCCATTCCCGAGCTGCCGTCGCCCGGGCCACTGTCCATGCGCCCGCGCAGTGCCTACTTCGCGCGCCACGAGACCGTCGATGCGGCCGAGGCCATCGGCCGCATCTCGGCGGACTCCCTGGCGGCGTATCCTCCGGGGATCCCGAACGTCATTCCCGGCGAGGAGATCACGGCGGCCACCGTCGGGTTCCTGCAGGCCGTGGCGGCCTCGCCGATCGGTTACGTGCGCGGAGCACTCGACGCGGCGGTGTCCCGCTTCCGCGTCGTCGCCCGCTCCGACGACGACGGGGTCTGAGTTCCGGCACGCGAGCGGATGAGCGCGCTCCGGTCTGCGGCTCGTGACAGGCTGGACGTGATCCGGCGCGCTCGATCCCACCCCCGTGCCGCGCCCGACCCGACGCACGCAGCACTGGAGGACCGCATGCCCGAACCCATCGCCGGCGTCGAGTATCTGGCTGCCCCTGACGGCCTGCCCGCCTTCGCGCAGGCGAACGGCCTCGTGTACACCCCGACAGCGGCTCCCCCGGCGCTCGGCGCGGGACTGTGGGAGCAGGCGTCGAACGGCACCGTGCGTGATCGGGTGAGCGGGCCCGGGTGGGAAGCCGGGCGGATCACCGGCGGCAACCGATCCGCCTCGCGCACGGAGCAGCGCGGCGGATGGACCGTCACCACCTCGGTGAGCGTCTCCACGCCGGAGCGCAGCATCGAGCTCGGCTACCTGGCGATCACCCTGCCGCGGCGGCTCCCCCAGATGATCCTCGACGCACGGTCCAACGACCGCGGGCCGTTCTCGAGTCTCCTGCACCGACCCCGGGGCGATCAGGTGCTCTCGCTCGAGGGTGACTTCGACCGTCACTTCCGCCTCTACGTACCGACCGGCTACGAGCGCGACGCGCTGTACGTCTTCACCCCCGACCTCATGGCCCTGTGCATCGACGAGACTGGCGACCTCGATATCGAGATCCGGGACGACCAGCTCATCGTGACGAAACCCGGCGGATTCGATCTGCACGCCCTCGCCACCTGGCAGCGCTTCGCGCACATCCGCGAGACCGTGGGTCGGCTGGCCTGGAACCAGACCGATCGCTACGTCGACGATCGAGCGCAGCCGCCCCGGCTGGGGTTCGACGCCGCCGGCCCGGGCGAGGTCGCGGCGGGCGGGCAGCGCCTGCGCAAGCGGGTGCCGCGGATCGTCTGGGTTGTGGTGGGCACCTTCGCCACGGTGCTGCTCGTGATCGGCGGGGTCGCGGCGGTCATCCTGTCGCAGATCTTCCTCCGCTGATCCCGGCCTGCTGGTGCAGGACCGCAGCACCCCGGCATCACCGACCCCGCATCCACGTCCACCGCCCAGCCGAACATGGCAGAGTGGACCCACGGACCGAACCGGAGGACCACGTGAAGATCGCCGCAGCATTCCTGGCCGACGCCGCGAACGTCCGCGAGGGCACCCTCGGGGTGCTCTCGGGCTTCATCAATACGATCAATCGTGACACCTACCCCGCCCCGCTCGGCGCCACGCTCGTGGTCGTCGTGGAGTACGACGAGAACGAGGCGCGGCGGGGCGATCCCGAGCGCACCTTCCGCGCCCGCTGCGAGCCCTCCGTCGGCGGCGCCGAGGTCTTCAGCCTCGAGGGCACGTTCAGCCTCGGCGGGGGCAATGACAGCTTCGGGTACATCCCGATGGTGTTCGCCCTCGCCGACGCGCAGGTGCCGATGCCCGGCAGCTACCGGATCATCTTCGAGGGCACCGGGCTCGCGCGGGTCGACGTGCGCTTCTACGCGAATGCGACCTCCCTGCCCGACTTCGACGAGTGATCGGGGCGCGTGCGCTCGGGTGGTGACCGGGGCGCGAGCGGCACCCCGTGAGAGACTGGTCGAATGACTGCTCTGCCGCGCCTCGTCGCGTTCGACCTCGACGACACCCTGGCCCCCTCGAAGTCCGCGGTCGACCCGCGAATGCTCCGCGCCTTCGCCGCACTGCTCGACCGCACCACCGTCGCCGTGATCTCCGGCGGCAACTTCGAGCAGTTCGAGACGCAGCTCGTCTCTCGACTCGACGGCATCGACGAGGCGTCGCTCGAACGCCTGCACCTGCTGCCGACGTGCGGCACCCGCTACGAGCGCCGGGAGCAGGGCGCGTGGCGCACGGTCTACCGCGAGCACCTCGATCCCGAGCAGCGTTCGGCCGCCCTCGCGGCACTCCGCGAGGAGGCTGAACGACTCGGGCTCTGGGAGACGTCGCCGTGGGGTGAGATCCTCGAGGATCGCGGCTCGCAGGTCACGTTCTCCGCGCTCGGGCAGCGTGCCCCGGTCGCCCCGAAGCACGCGTGGGATCCGGATGGCCGCAAGAAGAACGCCTTGCGCGCCGCGGTCGCTGCACGACTGCCCGAGCTGGAGGTGCGCAGCGGCGGATCCACCTCGGTCGACATCACGCGGCGCGGGATCGACAAGGCCTACGGCATGCGCAAGCTCGAAGAGCACACGGGGATCCCGCTCGACGACATGCTGTTCGTCGGAGACCGGCTCGACCCGGACGGCAACGACTACCCGGTGAAAGCGCTCGGGGTCGCCTGCCACGCCGTCACCGGCTGGGAGGACACGGCGGAGTTCCTAGAACAGCTCCTCGCGGACGGCTCCGCGCGGTAGGACGGGCACTGCGCGACCGCGCGGGATCGCGCGTGCCGCGCCGGCTCGACGGCACCGCTCCGAGGAGCCGCGCCGTCGCTCCCGAAACCGGGTCAGGCCGACTCGACCGCGCGTCGGCTCAGCCCGAGCACCTCGGACGTCGCCGCCAGCGAGGCGCGTGCCGCCTCGGGGTCGCCGTTGAGGCCGGTGCCGAGCGACGGCACCTGCGCGGTGAAGGTCTTGCTCCACTCGCCGGCGTACTGCTCGGGGAAGCACTTCTCGAGGACTCCGAGCATGGCGTACACCGCGGTGGACGCACCCGGCGAGGCGCCGAGGAGCCCGGCGATCGAGCCCTCGGCTCCGGTGATGACCTCCGTGCCGAACTGCAGGATGCCACCCTTCTCGGGGTCCTTCTTCATGACCTGGACGCGCTGGCCCGCGGTGATCATCTCCCAGTCCGCGGTGCGCGCCGTGGGCATGTACTCGCGGAGCGTGTTCATCTGCGTCTCGCGGCTCGCCATGAGCTCACCCGCGAGGTACTTCTCCAGCGACCACTGCGTCAGGCCGACCTTGAGCATCGGGCCGATGTTGTGGGCGCGGATCGAGCCCGGCAGATCCCACCAGGAGCCCTTCTTCAGGAAGTTCGGGCTGAACCCGGCGTACGGGCCGAAGAGGATGCTCTCCTTACCGTCGACGACCCGGGTGTCGAGGTGCGGCACCGACATCGGCGGCGCACCCACGGCGGCCTTGCCGTAGACCTTGGCCTTGTGCTGCGCCACGATCTCGGGGTTGTCGGTCTTCAGGAACTTGCCGCTGATCGGGAACCCGCCGAACCCGCTGATCTCGGGGATCTTGGACGACTGCAGCAGCGACAGCGCGCCGCCGCCCGCGCCGACGAACACGAACTTCGCGTTCACGACCTGCTTGCCGTAGCCGGCGAGGTTGCGCACGAACACGTCCCACGTGCCATCGGCCCGGCGCTTGAGCTTGCGCACCTGGTGGCCGAGGTGGAGCTTCGCTCCCTGGGAGACGAGGTAGTCGAAGAGCTGGTGCGTGACGGCGCCGAAGTCGACGTCGGTGCCGCTCTCGGAGCGGGTCGCGGCGAAGACCTCGTCCTTGGAGCGACGATCGACGAGGAGCGGGGCCCACTCGGCGATCTGCGCGGGATCGTCGCTGAACTCCATGTCGGCGAAGAGCGGCTCGTCCTTCAGGATCTCGAAGCGGCGACGCAGGTAGTCAACGTTCGCCTCGCCCCGCACGAACGTCATGTGCGGGGTCGGGTTGATGAAGGTCGAGGGGTCTCCGAGGATCCCCTTCTGCACGAGCGTCGACCACCACTGGCGGGAGAGCTGGAACTGCTCGTTGATGTCGATCGCCTTTGCAGGGGACAGGCTGCCGTCCGCGGCCTCGGGCATGTAGTTCAGCTCGCAGAGTGCCGCGTGGCCGGTGCCCGCGTTGTTCCAGGCGTTGGTGCTCTCGGTCGCCACCGCGGTGCGGGATTCGAAGACCTCGATCGACCAGTCCGGCTGCACCTGCTTGATCAGGGTGCCGAGGGTTGCGCTCATCACGCCGCCACCGATGAGGACGACATCTACCGTGTTTTTACTCACGATCCGCAAGTCTACCTCTCATTCGTTGCGTGCCAATCCAGCTGCGCCTCGCGCCTGGTGGAGCGTCTCGGCGCGCGCGTCGATGAGCGCGGTGTACCCCAGCCGCGTCGCCTCGCTCGAACGCTGCGCACCGCCGACGACCGGGCGGATCTCACCGGCCAGGCTGATCTCCCCGAACGCAGCAAGGTCGTGCGGGAGCGGCCGGTCGGAGATCGCCGAGAGAACCGCGAGGGCGATCGCCAGATCGGCCGCCGGCTCCGAGAGCTTGACGCCGCCGACCGTGGAGACGTACACGTCTTGATCGTGGAGGCGTGCCCCCACGCGGCGCTCGAGCACCGCGAGGATCATGGCGACGCGAGACGGGTCCACCCCGCTCGTCACGCGCCGCGGGTTCGGAGTGGCGCTCTTCGCCACGAGCGCCTGCACCTCGACCGGCAGCGCCCGGCGACCCTCCATCGCCACGGTGGCGCAGGTGCCGCTCACCGGGGCCGTCGTGCGACTCAGGAACAGCCCGCTCGGATCCGCGACCTCACTGATGCCCGCGCCCGTCATTTCGAAGCAGCCGATCTCGTCCGTCGGACCGTAGCGGTTCTTCAGGGTGCGGAGGAATCGAAGGGCCGACTGCCGGTCCCCCTCGAAGTGGCAGACGACGTCGACGAGGTGCTCGAGCAGTCGCGGGCCGGCCACTGAGCCGTCTTTCGTGACGTGGCCGACCAGGATCACGGGGGTGCCGCGCTCCTTCGCGACCCGGATCAGCGCCGCCGCGACCTCGCGCACCTGGGCGGGGCCGCCCGCGCCGCCGTCGACCTGGTCGCTCGCCAGGGTCTGCACGGAATCGACGATCACGAGCGCGGGATCGACCGCCTCGATGTGTCCGAGCACCGTGGCGAGGTCCGTCTCACTCGCCAGGTAGAGGGAATCGCGCAGCGACCCGGTGCGCTCCGCGCGCATGCGGATCTGCCCGGTCGACTCCTCACCGCTCACGTAGAGCACGCGGGCACCGGACGCGGCGCCCCGCGCGGCAGCATCGAGCAGCAGGGTGGACTTGCCGACCCCCGGCTCCCCCGAGAACAGGATCGCGGCGCCCGGCACCACACCCCCGCCCAGCACCCGGTCGAGCTCGCCGATGCCGGTGGGCTGGTGCCGCACCGCGTCGACCTGGAGATCGGTGATGGGACGCGCCTCGCGGCCCGCCGTCGGCGCAGCCGCTCGAGTCGTGCGCGCGAGTGTGGCCTTCGCGGCGCCGACCTCCTGCACGGTGCCCCACTGCTGGCACTCTCCGCACCGGCCGACCCACTTCGAGGTCTGCCAGCCGCACTCGGCGCAGGTGTATCCGCCACTCGTTTTTGCCATGGGGTGAGCCTAGCGGCGACCACCGACACGCGGGTTTCGCGGGCTCCAATTCGCAATCCGCGACCGAATCCTCTAGGCTTTTCCGCGGTGACGTGTCCGAGCGGCCGAAGGTGCAACTCTCGAAAAGTTGTGTAGGGTAACCCCCTACCGTGGGTTCAAATCCCACCGTCACCGCCACCAGAAACCCCCGCAGATCCCTCTCCAGCATTGGGATCGCGGGGGTTTCTTCGTTGCGGTTCGGTGACACCGCACCGCACCCAGGGCGCGAATCCAGGCACCTCTCGTAAGCAAACCGTGAGGGTCCGGGCGATCCCCGTATGGGTTCCGTGAGGACCCCGACATGCCGCGCCGCGGTGGTGTTTGATCAGGAACTGCGACCGACATCGGGTCGTGCGGTGAGCGATCCTGCTGCCGCGGTTCTCCGAATGGAGTTTGGTGTGCTTGACATCGTGTACGCGGTCGGCGTGATCGCATTGTTCGCCCTCTTGGGCCTGCTGGCCAAGGCGGTGGAGAAGCTGTGATCGTATTCGAGCTGCTCGCCGTCGGCCTCGGGATCGCGGCGATCGGCTATCTCGTGTTCGCGCTCGTGAAACCGGAGCGCTTCTGATGACCGGGGTGTACGCGCTCCTCGCCTTCGCCACCGTCGCCATCATCATGGGCGTGCTGTATCGCCCCTTCGGTGACTATATGGCGTGGGTCTATACCTCCCGCAGGGACTGGAAGGTCGAACGCGGGATCTACAAGATCATCGGCGTCGACGCGAGGTCCGAGCAGAGTTGGCAGGCGTACCTGCGCAGCGTGCTCGCGTTCTCCGCGATCGGGGTCCTGATCGTGTACGGCCTGCAGCGCCTCCAGCAGTGGCTGCCGTACTCTCTGGGCCTGACGGCTCCGTCGGAGCATCTGTCGTTCAACACGGCCGTGTCGTTCGTGACGAACACGAACTGGCAGTCCTATTCACCGGAGTCGACGCTTGGCTACACCGTGCAGTTCGCGGGCCTCGCAGTGCAGAACTTCGTGTCGGCCGCGGTGGGCATCGCGGTCGCGATTGCGCTGGTGCGTGGTTTCGCCTATCGGCGTTCGGGCACGGTCGGAAACTTCTGGGTCGACCTGATCCGCGGCACGCTGCGCATCCTGCTGCCCATCGCCGTGGTCGGTGCGATCGTGTTGATGATCGGCGGGGTGATCCAGAATTTCACTGGCTTCACCACCGTCACGACGATCACCGGGGCCACGCAGACGATCCCCGGCGGTCCGACGGCTTCGCAGGAGGCGATCAAGCTCCTCGGCACCAACGGCGGCGGGTTCTTCAACGCGAACTCGTCCCACCCATTCGAGAACCCCGCGGCGTGGACGAGTGTGTTCGAGGTCCTGCTGATGCTCGCCATCCCGTTCTCCCTGCCCCGCACGTTTGGGCGGATCGTGGGTGACAACCGTCAGGGATACGCAATCCTCTCGGTGATGGCGATCCTGTATGTGGCGTCGTTCAGCATCCTCACCGCGCTCGAATCCGCGGGAACGGGCACCGCCCCGGGCCTTGCGGGCGGGGCGATGGAGGGCAAGGAACAGCGGTTCGGGATCATCGGCTCCACCCTGTTTGCCACCACGAGCACCGGCACCTCCACCGGCGCAGTGAACTCGATGCACGACTCCTTCACCGCCCTGGGCGGGATGATGCCGATGCTCAACATGATGCTCGGCGAAGTCACCCCTGGTGGCGTCGGTTCCGGCATCTACGCCATCCTCATCCTCGCTGTGATCGCCGTGTTCATCTCCGGCCTGCTGATCGGCCGCACCCCGGAGTATCTGGGCAAGAAGATCGGTCCGCGCGAGATCAAGCTCGCCGCGCTCTACATCCTCGTGATGCCCACTCTGGTGCTCGTCGGAACGGCGCTGAGCTTCGCGATTCCCGGAATCCGGGAAGAAGTGGAGAGCACGTCGATTTGGAACCCCGGTATCCACGGCATGTCCGAGGTGCTGTACGCGTTCACCTCCGCGGCGAACAACAACGGTTCCGCATTCGCGGGTCTCACCGCGAACACTCCGTGGTTGAACACCGCGCTGGGCGTCGCGATGCTGCTGGGCAGGTTCGTACCGATCGTGTTCGTCCTCGCCCTGGCGGGCTCTCTCGCCGCTCAGGACAAGGTCCCGTCCACGTCCGGCACCCTCCCCACGCACCGTCCGATGTTCATCGGGCTGCTGACCGTGGTCACCGTTCTGGTGACCGCACTCACCTTCTTCCCCGTTCTCGCGCTAGGTCCGCTAGCGGAAGGGCTGATGTAACCCATGTCCACACTCACTGCGACGCACTCGTCGCCGACGTCCACTCACACCCGCACGACCGGGTTCTCCTGGAATCAGATCCGGGCGGCCATTCCCGGAGCATTCCGAAAACTCGATCCCCGGGAGCAGTGGCGCAACCCCGTCATGTTCCTGGTGTGGATCGGTGCGGCCTTCACGACGATCCTCGCCCTCGCGGAACCCGTGATCGGCGGACCCGCCGACTCGGGCGGAACGCGCGTACCACTCTCTTTCACCTGGGCCATCGCGGTCTGGCTGTGGCTGACCGTGCTCTTCGCGAACCTCGCCGAGTCGGTGGCGGAGGGCCGCGGCAAAGCGCAGGCCGAGACGCTCCGGAAGACACGCACGAGCACCCTGGCCAACCGACTGGACGACTATTATCCGGCGCCGGATCCCTCCGCGGAGTCCGTCGGCATCACCCAGGTCTCGTCCTCCGACCTCACGCTGGGCGACCTCGTGGTCGTCACCGCCGGCGAACTCATACCCGGTGACGGCGACATCGTCTGGGGCATCGCGTCCGTTGACGAGTCCGCCATCACCGGAGAGTCCGCCCCCGTGGTGCGCGAGTCCGGCGGCGACCGATCGGCGGTGACGGGCGGCACGCGCGTCCTCTCGGACCGGATCGTGGTGCGCATCACCTCCAAGCCCGGTGAGACGTTCGTGGATCGGATGATCTCCCTCGTCGAGGGCGCGGCACGGCAGAAGACGCCGAACGAGATCGCGCTGAACATCCTGCTCGCGTCACTGTCGATCATTTTCGTCGTCGTCGCGCTCACCCTGAACCCGATCGCGTCCTACGCGGCCGCCCCCGTGAGCGTCACCGTGCTGGTCGCGCTCCTCGTGTGCCTCATCCCCACCACCATCGGGGCGCTGCTCTCGGCCATCGGCATTGCCGGGATGGATCGGCTCGTGCAACGCAACGTCCTGGCGATGTCCGGGCGTGCGGTCGAAGCCGCAGGCGATGTGACGACGCTGCTGCTGGACAAGACCGGCACCATTACCTACGGCAACCGGCGCGCCAGCGCGTTCGTCCGCGTCGGCGGGGTGCAGGAGCAGGAGCTGGTCCGGGCCGCCGCGCTGTCGTCGCTGGCCGACCCGACCCCGGAGGGCGTGTCGATCGTGGACCTCGCCGAGCGTGAGCACGGAGAGGTCGATCGGAACACGACCGGGGAGATCGTCCCGTTCACGGCGCAGACCCGCATGTCGGGCCTGGACCTGTCCGATGGCACCCAGATTCGCAAGGGCGCAGGCTCTGCAATCATGGCGTGGTTGGAAGACGGTGGTGAACGGTTGCCGTCGTCGCTGGTCGCGGAGCTCAACGAATATGTCGAGCGCATCTCCCAGTCCGGCGGCACCCCGCTCGTCGTCGCCACCAAGGACGCGACCGGTGCGGGGCGTCTGCTCGGTGTGGTGCATCTCAAGGATGTTGTCAAGGAGGGGCTGCCGGCGAAGTTCGCCGAGATGCGCGCGATGGGCATCCGCACGGTGATGATCACCGGCGACAACCCTCTCACCGCTGCCGCGATCGCGAAGGAAGCCGGCGTCGACGACTTCCTCGCCGAAGCCACCCCGGAGGACAAACTCGCCTACATCCGTAAGGAGCAGGAAGGCGGGAACCTGGTCGCGATGACCGGCGACGGCACGAACGACGCACCCGCGCTCGCGCAGGCCGATGTCGGGGTCGCCATGAACTCCGGAACCTCGGCGGCGAAAGAGGCCGGCAACATGGTCGATCTCGACAGCGACCCCTCCAAGCTCATCGACGTGGTACGGATCGGGAAGCAGCTGCTGATCACCCGGGGAGCGTTGACCACGTTCTCGATCGCGAACGACCTCGCGAAGTACTTCGCGATCATCCCCGCCATGTTCATGGGAGTGTTCCCGCAGCTCGCCGCGCTGAACATCATGGGGCTGCACTCGCCGGCCTCGGCGGTGCTGTCGGCGATCATCTTCAACGCCATCGTGATCGTGTTCCTCATCCCGCTCGCCTTGCGCGGAGTGAAGTACCGGCCCGGGAACGCGTCCCGCATCCTCGGCCGCAACCTCGCCGTGTACGGGCTGGGCGGCGTGATCGCCCCCTTCATCGGGATCTGGCTGATCGACTTGCTCGTCCGCTTCATCCCCGGCTTCTGACACCCCTTCGGAAAGCAGAGAACATCATGAACACACAAGCTCGCGGAATCGGGCGCACCATCTGGGTCGCCACCCGAACCATGGCGCTGCTCACCGCCGCCCTCGGCGTCGGCTACACCCTCCTCATCACCGGTATCGGGCACGTCGCTCTCCCCGGCCAAGCCAGCGGGTCGATCATCACCAGCCAGGACGGGGACCCGGTCGGGTCATCACTGATCGGCCAGACCTTCACCGACGCGGACGGCAACCCGATTCCCGAGTACTTCCAGTCGCGGCCCTCCGCAGCCGGCGACGGGTACGACGGCGGCGCATCTTCAGGGTCCAACTACGGCCCGGAGAACGAGGATCTGATCGCTGCGATCAGTGAGCGCAAAGCTCAGATCGCGACGTTCAACGGTGTCCCGGAAGACGACGTTCCGGCCGACGCCGTAACCGCCTCCGCCTCCGGACTCGACCCGCACATCAGTCCCGCGTACGCGGAGATCCAGATCGCGCGAGTCGCGAGTGCTCGCGGGATCACGGAGCGCGAGCTTCGCGAGCTGGTCGCTGCGCACACGAATGCCCCGGACTTGGGATACTTGGGGGAGACCCGTGTGAACGTTCTCGAACTGAACCTCGCACTGGACGAGTGGGGAGACTAGCGATGCCCAAACGGGGACAGCTGCGAGTGCTGCTCGGGGCTGCCCCCGGCGTCGGCAAGACCTACACCATGCTCGAAGACGGCCGTCGGTTGCTCGGCGAGGGGAAGGACGTCGTCGTCGGGATCGTTGAGACCCACGGACGGAAGGTCACTGCGGCACTGGCCGACGGGATCCCCGAGGTTCCCCGTCTCCGAGTCGAGCATCGAGGAGTCACGCTCGAAGAGATGGATCTCGACGCGGTGCTCGAGCGCCGTCCCTCCATTGCCCTGGTGGACGAGCTCGCGCACACCAACGCCCCCGGTTCGCGGAACGAGAAGCGTTGGCAGGACGTCGACGAACTGCTCGCCGCGGGGATCGACGTCATCTCGACGCTGAACATCCAGCACATCGAATCCCTGAATGATGTGGTGGAGCAGATCACGGGAGTGCCCCAGCGGGAGACCGTGCCCGACAGCTTCCTCCGCGGTGCCGAGCAGATCGAACTCGTCGATCTCGCTCCGCAGGCGTTGCGGGACCGGCTCGACGGCGGATTCGTCTACCCCGCGGAACGCATCGACGCTGCCCTGTCGAATTACTTCCGGTTGGGGAATCTCACCGCGCTGCGTGAACTCGCGCTGATCTGGTTGGCCGATGAGGTCGACCAGGCTCTCAAGGGTTACCGGAAGGACCACGGGATCGATCGCACCTGGGAGGCGCGCGAGCGTGTGGTCGTCGCGCTCACCGGAGGTGCGGAAGGAGAGACGCTCCTCCGGCGAGGCGCCCGCATCGCCGCGCGCTCCGCGGGCGGCGAGCTCGTCGCAGTCCACATCACCAGTCAGGACGGTCTCCGGACGGGGAATCCCGCCGCGCTCGCCCAACAGCGCGCACTCGTGGAACAGCTCAACGGCACCTTCCATCAGGTGATCGGGGACGACGTTCCGACGTCGCTCGTCGAGTTCGCCCGCTCGGTGAATGCCACGCAGCTGGTCTTGGGGGCGAGCCGGCGAGGCCGACTCGCCGGAGCACTCACGGGTGCCGGGATCGGCGCCACCGTGGTTCGCGAGTCCGGCGACATCGATGTGCACATGGTCAATCATGCGGCCGCAGGAAGACGGTTCACCCTGCCACCCCTCACCGGTGCCCTGACTCGAAAGCGCCGCCTCCTGGGCCTTGCGGTGGCCCTGATCGGCGGTCCGGTGCTGACGGGCCTGCTCAGCGCGTTCCGGAGCGAGGACTCCATCACCACCGACGTCCTCGCGTATCAGCTGCTCGTCGTCATCGTCGCGCTCGTCGGCGGCATCTGGCCGGCGCTCTTCGCCGCGGTCCTCTCCGGTGTCACCCTCGACTTCCTGTTCATCGAGCCGCTGTACACGATCCATATCCACCAGACCCACCACTTGCTGTCGCTCGTGCTGTACGTCATCATCGCGAGCCTCGTCAGCGTGATCGTCGATCGGGCCGCGCGCACCACCCGTGCCGCACGACGTTCGGCGGCCGAATCCGAGCTCATCCAGACGATCGCCGGAAGTGTGCTCCGGGGCGACAACGCCATCCAGGCGCTGATCGATCGCACCCGGGAGGCGTTTCAGCTGCCCGGTGTGCTCCTCGTCAGAGACGGCGAGGTGCTCGCGTCCGCGGGGGAGCCGCTGCCGGACGGCCGTCACGCCAGCATTCGGGTGACGGACGACACCGCACTCGAGCTCCACGGCCCCGACCTCGCCGCTTCTGAACAGCGACTGCTCGCCGTCGTCGCCGCGCAGCTGACCGCCGCCATCGAACACGAGCACCTCACGCAGACCGCCCGGCAGATCGAGCCCCTCGCCGCGTCGGATCGGGTGCGAGGCGCGCTCCTGTCCGCACTGAGCCACGACCTGCGCCGCCCCATCGCTGCGGCGGCCGCGGCCGTGGGCGGGCTCAAGACCGCGGGCCCGCGCCTCGCACCGGCGGATCGAGCAGAGCTCCTCGAAACCGCGGATGAGAGCCTCACCTCGCTCGCCACACTCGTGACCGATCTCCTCGACGTCAGCCGGTTGCAGGCCGAGGTGCTCACGATCGCCGACATTCCCACGGACCCCGGGGAGACCATCGCGCCCGCCCTCGATGAACTGCAGTTGGGTCCCACCGACGTGACTCTGGCCCTCCATCACGACAGCACGCTCGTCCGGGCGGACCCCGTCCTGCTCCAGCGCGTGCTCGTGAACCTCCTCACCAACGCCGCCCGGTTCTCACCGGCGGGGGTGCCGATTCACGTGAGCACGAGCACCTTCGGCGATCGTCTCGAGATCCGCATCGTCGATCGCGGGCCGGGGATTCCGACGGAGAAGCGCGACGACATGTTCCTGCCGTTCCAGCGGTTGGGCGACACCGACAACACCACCGGGCTCGGGCTCGGGCTCGCGCTGTCGCGCGGATTCGTGGAGGCCATGCACGGCACGCTCACGCCGGAGGACACCCCGGGCGGCGGCCTCACCATGGTCATCTCGCTTCCCACCACCCACTCGAGCCAGGAGACACCATGAGAATCCTCATCGCCGATGACGATCCGCAGATCCTTCGCGCGCTCCGCATCACGCTCACGGCCAAGGGGTACGAGATCCTGACGGCGGCGGACGGCGTGCAGGCGATCTCGGCCGCCATCGAGGAGCATCCCGATCTCTTCCTCATCGACCTCGGCATGCCGAAACTCGACGGGATCGACGTGATCCACAGCATCCGCGGCTGGTCGCAGGCCCCGATCCTCGTCGTCTCGGGCCGCGCGGGGGCCGCCGACAAGGTCGAGGCCCTCGACGCGGGGGCCGACGACTACATCACCAAACCCTTCGCGATCGAGGAGCTGCTGGCGCGGATCCGCGCGCTGACGCGGCGCGTCGCCCAGGAGGACCCCTCACCGGTTGTTCGATTGGGCGGGGTCACGATCGATCTCGCGGCGCACAGTGTGACCCGGGAGACGCCCGACGGCATCAAGCAGATCCGCCTCACCCCCACGGAGTGGCAGTTCATCGAGATCCTCATCCGCAACGCCGGCAAGCTCGTCACCCGGCAGACGATCCTGACCAGCATCTGGGGCACCGAGCACGCCGAAGACACCGGCTACCTGAGACTGTACGTCTCGCAGCTGCGGCGCAAGCTCGAGGCGGATCCCGCGAACCCGGTGCATCTGCTCACGGAGCCGGGAATGGGGTACCGCCTGGAGGGTGTGGCCGTGTAGCCACGGCGCCTCCAGCCGACACCCCTCCGCCCGGCGGCGTGCCGGCTAGCCCCGCACCGAGACCGTGAACTTCCAGACGTTCGGGCCCACGCGGTTGCCGTTCGCGTCCGTGTCGTAGAAAATGAAGCACTGGCTGGATCGGGTCCACGACGAGTTCATGGTCAGGCGCTTCGTGTTGCACGCCGAGAAGGTCTCGAAGTCGGTCTCGTAGAGATAGGTGTATCCGGCCGCTTCAGCGGGGGCCGGGGGCGCCGCGGCGACGCTGAGACCGCCCAGAGCGAGTGCGCAGGCGGCCGTCACGGCCGCGGCCTTCCGACGAGTCTTGAACATCGTGGCAACTCCTTCATCTGATGTACGGATGGTGTCTTCCACACAACCAGGCGACCCGGAGACCCGTCAAACGACCGCCCGCCCCCTTTCCCTCGACGCGCAGGCTCGCTACACTTCAGCCCGTGTGGGAATCTGTGAAACGACTCTTCGGGGGTGTCGAGCAGCCGACGAGCCCCGCCGCCGCGATCCCGACCGCAGTGGATCAGCTCCCCGAGGACGACGACCTCCCCCGATTCCTGAGTGATCTCACCACACGACTGCACACCGATTCGGCCAACGGTCGATCGGGGTACGAGCCACCCCCGATCTCCCTCGCGCACCGACTGAATGGAGGCTCGGATCCCGGCATCGCACGCTACTACGCGGGGATCCTGACCCGACAGGCACTCCCGGACCACGCGCGCATCCTCGACCTGGGCTGCGGCTACGGGCGGATCGCGCTCGAGCTCGCGACGCGGCTCACTCCGGAGCAGCAGTACATCGGCCTGGATCCGCACGCCGACGCCGTTGCGTGGGCCTCGGCGAACATCACCCCGGCGCATCCCAATCTCACGTTCGCCCGCGTCGACATCGAGAGCCAGGTCTACAACGCGGAGGGGACGATCGACGGCGCGCAGTACCGATTCCCGTTCGCAGACGCCAGTCTCGACCTCGTGACCCTGATCTCGGTGATGACGCACGTCGATTTCGGGACCGTCACCGCCTATGTTCGAGAAGCCGCGCGCACCCTCGCGCCGACGGGCCGACTCGTTGCGACGTTCTTCCTCCTCGACGACGAGGTGGATCGGCTGCTCGCCGAGGGGCGCTCGGAGTACACCATGCGCTGGCCGCACGGCCCGAGCCGGGTCGAGGACGCGAGCTCCCCCGAGCTCGCCATCGCGCACCCCCGTGCACTCGTGCTCCGAGCGCTCCGCGACGCCGGGTTCGCGGAGCCCGAGGTCGCCCATGGACACTGGAGCGGACGCCCGGACTGCGGTCCGATGGACTATCAGGATCTGATCATCGCGCCGCGAAGTCCCGCTGCGGCGCGATCGGCCGAGACCGCCGTCGCGACGGCGTCACCGGTGATCGATCCGGCAGCCGTGCAACGCGCCGCGGACCGGCTGCGCCGCGCCGGCATCACCTCCGGCCGCGCGGCCTCCGACCTGCTCACGTGGGCCAACCCGGTCGTGCTCAACGCCCTCTGGTGGCAGGATCGCGGCCTCGATCTGGCCCTCATCCGCGGCGATCGGCTCGAGCCCGTCGCGTTCGCCTTCCCGGCCTGCCGCGCACTCGGCTTCGACGTGCACGTCCCGGAAGAGGTCGGCCCGGATTTCACCGCGGTGAGCCCGCACGATCTCCTCGGCCTCATCGTCGACGCGGGGCAGGCCGCCACCCCGGAGGCTCTGCTGGCGTGCGCGGTCGAGGTTGCCGAGCACGGCTTCCGGATCCGCACGGCACTGGAGCACGGTGATCGAATAGTGCTGGTCGGTGCGGAGGCCTCTCCCCGCACGGCGCCGCTTCCCCCGGTGGTCTGACAGCCGCGCCTCACCCCTTCCCCGAGCGCTCCGAGATGCGCAGGTCGAGGGGAAAATCGACGGGGATCTCGCCGAACAATCGCCGCCCGGCGGTGATCGCGGCCGCCCGCACCGCCTCCGCCGCGGCCTCGGCGCGCTCGACCGGTGCGTGCACGATGATCTCGTCGTGCAGAAAGAAGACGAGGTGCGGCCGCCGCTCGAACACCGGCCCGGAGGCGGGCGCCGCGACCGGGCCGGGATCGATCTCCGCGAGCCGCAGCCGCAGCTCCGCCAGCCACGCGAGCGCCCACTCGGCGGCGGTGCCCTGCACCACGAAGTTCCGCGTGAATCTGCCGTACTCGCGGGCAGCTCGGCGGGCGCGCTCCTCGTCCCGCGACGTGGCCGAGGGCAGGCTCGCGCGCGCCTGCAGTTCACGCCACTCGGGGCCGGGCTCGGGCGACGAGCGGCCGAGCCACGTCGACACCACCCCGCCCTGCTCTCCCACCTCGGCGGCGTGGTCGACGAGCCGCATCGCCGCGGGGAAGCTGCGGCGCAACCGGGGCACGAGCCGCCCGCTGTCTCCCGTGGTCGAGCCGTACATCGCGCCGAGCACCGCGATCTTGGCCTCGTCCCGGGTGGCGACCGCACCGCTCGCGACGACCCCGGCGTAGAGGTCGGTGCCGGATCCGGCCGCGGCCATCGCGCGGTCCCCCGCCATCGCCGCGAGCACCCGCGGTTCGAGCTGCGCGACGTCGGCGGTGATGAGGGTCCAGCCGGGATCCGCGCGGAGCGCCGTCCGCAGCTGACGGGGCAACTGCAGCGCCCCGCCCCCGCTCGATGCCCAGCGTCCGGTGACCACTCCTCCGGGCACATACACGGGACGGTAGCGGCCGTCGCGCACCCACTCGTCGATCCAGGCCCAACCGTTCGCGGTGAAGAGGCGCGCGAGCTTCTTGTAGTGCAGGAGCGGGGCGATCACGGGGTGCTCGTGCTCCGCCAGCTCCCAGCGCGACGTCGACCCGACGTCGACCCCGGCGGCGCGCAGCGCGCGCAGCAGCTTCGGCGGCGAGTCCAGGCTCGCTCGAGGATCGCCGAGCGCCGCGCGCACCTCGGCACCGACCTCGACCATGCGGGCTGGCTTCTCCCCCGTCGCGGGGCGCGGGCCGAGCGTCTCCCGCAGGAGACGATCGTGCTCCGCGGCATCCCAGGGTACCCCGGCCGCCTCCAATTCGGCGGCGACGATCGCGCCGGCCGATTCCGCGGCGAGCAGCAGCTGCAGACGCGCCGGTGCGTGCGCCGCGGCCAGTGCGGCCCGCTGGCGTGCGAACTCGGCCAGCGCCGCGTCCACCCCGTGCGGCACGGAGCGCGTCGACTCCGCCGGATCCTCGAGCTCGAAGAGCATCGGCGCGGACGTCGGCTCGGCCGGTGCCGTCGCGCCCGCCTCCCACTCGACGGCCGCGCGCAGCGGCGCGGGATCCCGCACCAGCTCTGAGCGCTGCAGGATCGCGTGACTCAGCCGCAGATCGTGGCAGCGCTCGACCCGCACCCCGGCCGTGAGCAGCGGCGGCAGCCAGGAGGCGGTGTCGCTCCACACCCAGCGCGGCGCCCCGCCGGCCTCCCGCTCGGCGATCCAGCCGGGGAACTCCTCCTTGGAGAGGGTCACCGACCCCGCACCGTCCGCGAGGTCGAGGGCTTCGACTGCGCCCCCGGCAGTACGCCCCAGCACGCACCAGCGCACCTGCGCGAACGGAGGCTCCGCTGCAGTCACGAGCCGCGCCTTGCTCGCGGGATCGACGCCGGGCGCCGCATCGGCCTAGGCATGGGCTGCGGGCGCGCCGATCCTGACCTCGTCGCCGAGCCGGATCGTGCCCCCGGTGCCGTCGCCACCATCGCCACCATCGGGGCCACCAGTGCCACCGGGGAGCAGCAACCGGCCGAGCGTGGGTTGCGCCTGCCCGACCTCACTCTTCAGTCCGGTGAGCACGGGGACGTCGCGCACGCCGGTATCGGGGTTCGCGTGCGTCGCGAGGCACCGCACGATCGGCCCCTCCGTGCGGAATTCGACGTTGCCGAACCCCACGGCGCCCTCCCACGCGAGCTCCTGCCAGGCGTCGATCCCGTCGACGACGACGTTGGACCGGAACCGCCGACCGTCGACCTCGGCGCCCATCGCCGCCTCGAGCGCTGCGACACTCGCGCGGCTGTGCACGGACACGAACCCGCGGGCGCGGTCTTGGAAGCGGGAGGTCACCCCGTCGCCGACGAGCACGAGCGGCAGCCGGCCCGGCCCGCCGAGCCGCCGGCCCTCCGGAGATGCGAGCACGAACTCGGTGACGGCGCCGACGAGCTCGGCTCGCCCCGCGTCGTCCAGCCCCGCCTCCACCAGTTCCGCACCCTGGTGAGTGATCCGGACCCGCAGACGCGCGTCGTCATACGCGAGCCGCAGAGCCGCGAGCGCCGGGAAGTCCTGGAGCGACAGGCCCTTCGACTTGGGCCAGTACTCGAGGCCGTCGCGGATCTCCGGGGTCGCCGCCCGCGCGAAGCGGAAGGCGAGCACACGGTCTCCGGCGATCCTGCCGTCCGCCTGGACCTCGAGCGACTCGCGGGGCTCGGCGGTGAAGCCCTTGACGGGATAGCGGATGAGTTCGACGACCTGGGGCATACGAACATCTTGCCCTACCGCGCGCGTGGTCGGCTCACGCGCGCGCCTCGGCCCACGTGCCTCGGCTCACGCCCGACGCGGGCCGTCAGGCGAGCCGCTTCTCCCAGAACTCGCGGAGCTGCTCACTCTTGCGGAACACGATGGTGTCCCACTCCTCGTCCGTCGTCGAGCTGTCCGCGAAGTCGGAGGGGATCTTGAAGAGCTGCAGCGGCACGTCGAAGCGCTCGCAGATCGCGGCGTACGCGTAGGCCTCCATATCTACGAGCCCGGCTCCGAGGCCCTGGATGTGGGTACGCTGCGCGTCGTCCTTCACGAACACGTCGCCGGTGGCGAGGGTGGCGGTGCGATCCGGCAGCACCACGTCACCCGCGGGGCGCAGCTCGGGTGAGGGCAGTGAGAAGTCGTGCTGCACCACTCCCGTGACCTGGTACACCGTGTCGAGATCGAGCCGATCCTCGCCGTCGCCGACCACCCCGGCGGTCCCGAGCACCACGACCCGCGCCACGTCCCCGGCGGCGAGCGCACCGGCGAGCGACGACGCCGCATTCACCTTGCCGACCCCGGTCACGAGGTGCGGCACATCGGCGAACGCCGTGGCCTCGTCGCGGTGCGCGAACACCAGGAGGGTCGGGGCCGGCAGATTCGGGACGAACGCGGTCGGGTTCGACGGCATGCGGCAGCTCCAATGTTCGGAGGGCGGGAAAAGAAATTCGATTCAAGCCTAGCGCTCCGACGGAATCTCACGTATGCTGATCAGTTGAGTTCACTGGTGAGGTGCGTGACTCCGCCCATGGATGGGCCGGACCACTCTTACTCCGCACGATCGCAACAGAAACTCAGCGCCACGGGCTTGATTCCACGGTCTGTTCATCCGACAGTCGCCCGGCAGGCAATTCGGTGCGCGCAATCCGCGTGCACCCGCATCATGACGCCCGAACTCGGGCACACGGCAGTGCTCCGTACGGAATACGGAGGCCGCCACGTGCACACGCGTGCACCAGGAAGGACCAGAATGACCATCACGAACATCACCCACGTCGCGCCGCAGCCGCTGCGCACGCCCTACCACTCGCTCGGCGACGGCGCCGGCATGCACATCCCCGACTGGGCTCAGCACCGCTCGGTGTACCGCTCGTCGGGTCGCACGCTGTACCTCGTCGAGACCGACCGTCTCTCGGACGCTCAGCTCGATCTGAAGCGACTGGGTCGCGCCGGCTGGAGCGTGCACGTGGAGGAGGATCCCGAGGGATCCCTCTCGCGCATCGCGCTGACGCGCAAGGACCTCGCGCGCGCCGCGTAGTCGACCACCCCTGACGGGCGTCGAGCTTCCCTCCGGAGGCTCGGTGCCCGTTTGGCGTATCCCCGCGACACCACCCCGCGTAACCCGGCTTCACTCGGGAGCGCGGCCGAGATCACCTCGATACACTGGCCGCATGAGCGAAGTAGAACTGGCAGAGGTCGAGAGTTTCGCCCTCGATCACACCCGTGTACTGGCCCCGTACGTGCGCCGTATCGGCGTCGAGCGCGGCCCGAGGGGCGACGCGATCTCGAACTACGACATCCGTCTCGTGCAGCCGAACGCCGGTGAGATCCCGACCGCGGGTCTGCACACGATCGAGCACACGATCGCCGGCCTCATCCGCACGCGCTTCGACGGGCTGATCGACATCTCCCCGTTCGGCTGCCGCACCGGGTTCCACCTCATCGCGTGGGGCGAGCCCTCCCCCGAGGAGGTCGCCTCGGCGATCAAGAGCTCGCTCGAGGATCTGGTCGAGCGGATCACCTGGGACGATGTGCCCGGCACGGACGCCTTCAGCTGCGGCAACTACCGCGACCACAGCCTGCACTCCGCGAAGGAGTGGTCGAAGCAGGTGCTCGAGCAGGGCATCAGCCTCGACGCGTTCGACCGCTCCCGGATCGCGTAGCGCCTCGCGGGCTGGGCGCCCCTCCGGCGGGCGCCAGGCCGGCGAGCGCCCGCGGCGCTCCGCTACGCCACCAGCACGTCGAGTGCGGCGGTGAGCGCGCCATCGACCGCCTGCGTCACGATCTCGCGGTACGGATCGTATCCGTCCATCGCGTCGTCCTTCGCGGCGAGCGGGTTGCCATCGATCGCGAAGACGGCACCGGACTCGATCCCGTGCAGCGACGCGATCACGAAGAGCGCGGCGGCCTCCATCTCGACCGCCACGATGCCGGCGCGCTGCCACAGCCGGTGGTCGATGCCGGTGATGACCTCGCTCGGGTAGAACATGTCGCCCGTGAGCACGATGCCGCGGTGCACGCGCAGCCCGGTCTCGGCCGCCGCGGCGGTGAGCGCGATGGTGAGTTCGGGGGTGGCGATCGCAGGGAACTCGGTCGGCACCAGCTGGTGGCTCACGCCCTCGGCGCGCACGGCGCCCGTCGCGACCACGATGGCGCCGTCGACGACCTCGGGCTGGATCCCGCCCGCCGTTCCCGATCGGATGATGCGGCTCACCCCGCCGCGCGCGAGCTCCTCGAAGCACACCGCCGCACCCGCGGCGCCGACGCCGTGCGAGGCGACCGTCACCGGGACGCCCCGGTAGGTGCCGCGGTAGACGTGGTACTCCCGGTTCGCGGTGAGCTGCGTCACGTCGTCGAGCAGTTCGGCGACGCGGGCGGCGCGGCCGGGATCCCCGACCACGAGCGCACGCTCCGTGAGGTCGGAGACGCGGGCGCGCAGCAGCGGGAGTTCGGCGTCGGCGGGGAGTCGGACGGGGGCCATGTGCGGCACCTTTCGGTCGTGGGTGGGGAGTGGGCGGGCGGGTGAGCCGGCCGGTCAGTCGGTGATCGGGTGACTCGGTGGATCGGTCAGTCGGTGGCGGCAGCCGCGGCTTCACTCAGCCGGTGCCGGGCGGCCGTCGCGCGATCCCGGATCGCCGCGGCGTCGAGGGTGGTGTGCGCCCCATCGGCGTAGACGTGGCGCCCGCCGATGAAGACCTCGCGCACATCGGCGCCGGTCGCGCCGAAGCCGAGGTGCGAGACGAGCGAGGCCGGATCGAACGGGGTGGCGGCCGATCCGGTGACGTCGAGCGCGATGACGTCGGCGAGGCGGCCGGGCTCGAGGGCGCCGGTCTCGGGGAAACCGATCGCCTCGGCGCCTCGGCTGGTGGCGATGTCGATGACGTCGGCGGCGCGCACGATGGCCGCGTCCTGCCGCGCTCCGCGGTGCAGGATCGTGCCGGTCTTGATCTCCTCGAAGAGGTCGAGGCTGTTGTTGCTCGCGACGGAGTCCGTGCCGAGGGTGAGTCGGATCCCGGCGTCCATGAGCTCGGGCAGCCGCGCGATGCCGTTGCCGAGCTTCAGGTTCGAGACGGGGTTGTGGCTCACGGCGGTGCCGGTGCGCGCGAAGAGCTCGATCTCACGATCCGTGATGTGGACGCAGTGGGCCGCGAGCACACTCGCCTCGAACAGGCCGACCGACTCGAGGTGGTCGCCGGGTGTGGCGCCGTAGCGCTCGAGGATCTGTTCGACCTCCGCGGCGGACTCCGAGATGTGGGTGTGGATCGGGATCCCGCGCTCGACCGCGCGCCGCGCGATGTCGCTCAGGAACTCGGGCGGGCAGGTGTAGGGCGCGTGGGGGCCGTAGGCGATCCGGATCTGCGGGTCGTTCGCGTAGCGCTCCGCGAGCGCCTCGGTCTCGTCGGTCGCGTCGGCCCCGTTCCAGGGCGAGACGCTCGGGAACCCGACGATCTCCGGAGAGAAGGAGGCGGGCGCCGCGAGCACCCGCATGCCCGCGGAGCGCACGAGCTCGATGAGCTCCGCGTCCCAGTGGTACATGTCGGCGAAGGCGGTCGTGCCGGTCTCGATCATCTCGACCATCGCGAGCTGGAGTCCGACGGCCACGTCCTCGTGGGTCAGGTGCTGCTCGAGCGACTGGACCGCCGCGAGCCAGGGCATGAACCCCTCGTCGTCGGAGACGCCGCGGAGGAGGGTCATGGCGGAGTGCGTGTGGCCGTTCACGAGGCCCGGCATGAGCACGCGACCGGCGAGTTCGTGGGTGACGACCGATGCGGGCCGCGCGGGACCGGCGTAGGTGATGCGGCCGTCGGCGTCGAAGGCCAGCTCGGCGTCGGTCACGACCCCGTCCGGCGTCAGCATCGCTTCGGCGCGGAGCACCGTCTCGGCGTTCGGCGCGGTTTCGGAGCTCGGCGCGGTTTCGGTGCGCTGGTCCTGTTCAGTCATGCGGTCCCTCTTCTGCTCAGGTTCTTGATCGGTCTCGGGCGCCAAGCTCGTGCTTCACCGGTTCCGGGGTCACTTGTGCGGGGTGTGGCGGCCCGAACACTCCCCCAAACTGACCCCGCAACCGCAACGGCAACGGCAACGGCAACGGCACAGGAAACCACAGACACGCGCATCGTGCTCACCAGCCCGGGGTCGCGAGCATGCCGCCGTCGACGGCCAGATCCTGGCCGGTGATGAAGGCGGCCGCGTCCGACGCCAGCAGCACGCACGCGTTGCCGATGTCGCTGGTCGTCGCGAGGCGGCCGAGTGGCGCCGTCGACTCCCAGCTCGCGACCCCCTCGGGCCAGGCCTCGGCGAGGCCCGGGCGCGCGACGAGACCCGGCGACACGGTGTTGACGCGGATCCCGAGCGGGCCGAGTTCGAGTGCCGCGGCGCGGGCGTGCATCACGAGGCCCGCCTTCGCGACCGCGTAGTGCGCGTGGGCCGGGGCCGGGCGACTCGCCTCGATCGAGGCGATGTGCGTGATCCAGCGATTTCGCGGCGCGCTCCCGCGGGGACCGACGTCGGGGCCGGCGTGCCCCGACTCCGCATCGACGCCCATCGCGGCCGCCGCGGCGCGCGACACCTCAAACACCGCGCCCAGGTTCGTCGCGAGCACCTCGTCCCAGGCCTCACGGGACGTCTCCGCGAGCATCTGGAGCGGCTGGATCCCGGCGTTGTTCACGACCCCGTCGAGCCCGCCGAGCGCGCGCACCGCGTCGTCCACGAGCCGCTCGGCCGACCCCGCATCGGCCAGATCCGCGCGCACCGCGACCGCCTCGGCACCGAGCTCGCGCAGCTCCTCGACGAGCGCGAACGCGGCGTCGGTCGAGCTCGTGCTGGCGCCCCGGTAGTGCAGGGCCAGTCGGGCGCCGGCGGCGGCGAAGCGCCGCGCGATCCCGCCCCCGATGCCGCCGGAGGCACCGGTCACGAGGACGCGCTGCCCGGCGAGATCCGGAAGGCTGTGGTCACGTCGGGTCATGGTCAGCCTCCCAGCCGGCGCTGTCGGGTGGAGTAGTCGCGGAGTGCGCGCAGGAAGTCGACCTCGCGCAGATCCGGGTACAGCGCCTCGACGAAGTAGAACTCGGAGTGCGCGGACTGCCAGATCATGAAGTCGGACAGCCGCTGCTCTCCGGAGGTGCGGATCATGAGGTCGGGATCGGCCTGCCCGCGGGTCCACAGGTTCTCGCCGATGGTCTCGGGGGTCAGCTTGTCCGCGAGGGTGTCGATGGTGCCGCCGGCGGCCTGGTGCTCGGCGATGACACTGCGCACGGCGGCGGTGATCTCGCTGCGCCCGCCGTATCCGACCGCGAGGTTGATATGCAGCCCGGTGTGGTCCGCGGTCTCGGCCTCCGCCGTCTGCAGCGCCTCGGTGAGCTCGGGCGACAGTCCCTCGCAGGCGCCCACGTGCTTCACGCGCCAGCGCGGGTTCTGCGACAGCAGGGTAGCGAGCTCGGCGATGATCCCGAAGAGGTCGTCGAGCTCCACCCGATCCCGGGCGTTCAGGTTGTCGGCCGAGAGCAAATAGAGCGTGACGACCTCGACGCCCGCCTCCTCGCACCAGCCGAGGAACTCGGGGATCTTGCGCGCACCCGCGCGATGGCCGAACGCGGCGCGCTCCTGCAGGCGCTGCTTGGCCCAGCGACGGTTGCCGTCGACGATCACCGCGATGTGGTGCGGGACCCGATCGAGGTCGATCTCCCGCCGCAGGCGACGCTGGTAGAGCCGGTACAGCAGACCGGTTTTCGGCGTCGACGTCGGGTGACTCACGCTGAAAGTCTAGCGCCCGGGCTCGCGGCGAAGCTGGCCGCGCGGACTGGGCGGGAGCTACACATATGCGGTGCCAGAACTGTGGGGACCGTACACTCGAGGCATGACCCCGCACGGTGACCCCGAGTCCACCGAACGCTCGTTCCCGGAGCCCGACAGCCTCTCCCTGCCGCTCCTCGAGGACGCGCTCGACCACCCGCACGGGCGCGCCGCCGAAGGAACGGCCGGCACGGCGGGCACGGGCACGGGCACGGTCGGCGGCGGCGTCTCAGGCGGCGCCGCCGACGCGGCCCCGGCCGTCGATCCCAAACCCCGGTGGCGCGGCTGGATCCACGCGGGCACCTTCCCGCTCGCGACCGCTGCCGGGATCGTGCTCATCGCGCTGGGCGACGGGCCGGTCGCGAAGTGGGCCGCGGTCGTCTACACCCTCTCGAGCATGCTGCTCTTCGGCGTCTCAGCGCTCTACCACCGTTTCAACTGGCGCCCGCAGGTCAAGCAGGTGTTCCGACGGCTCGACCACGCCAACATCTTCCTGCTGATCGCGGGCACGTACACGCCGCTGGCTCTCCTCGCGCTGCCGCTCTCCGCCGGGATCCCGCTGCTCATCGTCGTGTGGGCGGGAGCGCTGCTCGGGATCGGGTTCCGGGTGTTCTGGATCGGGGCGCCGCGCTGGCTCTACGTGCCGCTGTACCTGCTGCTCGGGTGGGCCGCGGTCATGTACCTCGGCGAGATGTACCGCGCGAACCCCGCGACGATGGTGCTTGTGGTCGTGGGCGGGCTGCTCTACACGGTGGGCTCGGTGGTCTACGCGTTGAAGCGGCCGAACCCGGTGCCCGGCGTGTTCGGGTTCCACGAGATCTTCCACGCGCTCACGGTGCTCGCGTTCCTGTGCCACTGGACGGCGGCGCTGCTCGTCGCGCTGGATCCGGTCTACCTGCGGTAGACCTCGGAGTGCTCAGGGTACTCGGGGTGCTCAGGATACTCGGGGTGCTCAGAGTGCAGTTCCGCACGCAAGATCATCCATTCGCGTACCGTTCTGCACGCTGAGGCCCGCGCCGCGCACGCCCCATCCCATCTCTCGGGCAGGATCAGCCCGCCAGCGCGGCGAGCACCGCCGCACCGTAGCGCTCGAGTTTCACCTCGCCGATCCCCGAGATCTTCAGGAGATCCTCATCAGAGGTCGGCCGGTGGACCGCCAGCGCCGCGAGGGTCGCGTCGCCGAAGACGACGTACCCGGGCACACCCTGCCGCTTCGCCTCCTCCGCACGCCAGGCGCGCAACCGCTCGAACACCTCGCCCTGCTCCGCGTCCAGCTCGGCGGCGGCCGCTGACCGTTTCGTTCCGCCGCTCGCGCCCCGCACCGCGCGCCCGCTCCGGCTCGCGCGCACGAAGACCTCCTCGCGCATGTGCACCTCGGCCTCGCCGCGGAGCACGGGCTTCGCCGCCTCGGTGGGCGCGAGCGTGCCCCACTCCCCCTGCGCCTCGAGCAGGCCCACCGCGAGGAGGTGCCGCACGATCCCGCGCCACTGGGCGACCGACCACTCGGTGCCGATGCCCCAGGTCGAGAGCTCGTCGAGGCGCATCTGCGTGACGCGCTCAGAACCGACCCCGCGCAGCACGTCGATGTGCTGCCCGGCCGCGTAGCTGCGCCCGCGCTCGCGCTGGGTGCGGATCACGGTCGAGAGCAGCATCTGGGTCGGGATCGTCGCGTCCCAGAGCTTCGGCGGGTTGAGGCAGACGTCGCAGTTGCCGCACGGCTGAGCCCCCTCCTCACCGAAGTAGCGCAGAAGAAAGACGCGTCGGCACTCGACGCCCTCGCAGAGCGCGAGCATCTGGTTCAGGTGCCGGGTCTGGTTGGCCCGCGTCGCCGCGTCGCCGTCGCCCGACTCGATGAGCTGGCGCTGCTGCACCACGTCGGCGAGGCCGTACGCGAGCCACACCTGCGACGGCAGCCCGTCCCGGCCCGCGCGGCCGGTCTCCTGGTAGTACCCCTCGACCGACTTCGGCAGATCGATGTGCCCCACGAACCGCACGTCGGGCTTGTCGATGCCCATGCCGAACGCGATCGTCGCCACGACGACGACGCCGTCCTCGCGGAGGAAACGCGTCTGCGCATCGAGCCGCACCTCGGGCGGCAGACCCGCGTGGTAGGCCACGGCGTCGACGCCGGCGTCGCGCAGCGCGGCCGCCGTCTGCTCGACCCGCTTGCGGCTCAGGGCGTACACGATCCCGGCGTCTCCCGCGTGCTCGTTCCGGATGAAGTCGATGAGCTGCGCCCGCGCGTTCTGCTTCGGTTCGATGCGGTAGCGGATGTTCGGCCGGTCGAAGCTCGCCACGAAGTGCCGGGCGCGCTCGAGGTGCAGCCGCTCGGTGATCTCGCGGTGGGTCTCGGGAGTCGCGGTCGCGGTCAGGGCGACGCGCGGCACGTCGGGCCAGTGCTCCGCGAGGGCACCGAGCCGGAGGTAGTCGGGGCGGAAGTCGTGCCCCCACTGCGACACGCAGTGGGCCTCGTCGATCGCGAACAGGGCGATGCGCCCCTGATTCAGCAACTCCACGGTGCCGGGGGCCGAGAGCCGCTCCGGAGCGAGGTAGAGCATCTCCAGCTCTCCCGCGCGGTACGCCCGCTCGACCTCGCGGCGATCGTCGATGCTCATCGACGAGTTCAGCGCCGCCGCGCTCACCCCGGCGAGGCGCAGCGCAGCGACCTGGTCGTGCATGAGCGCGACGAGCGGAGACAAGACGATTCCCGTGCCCTCGCGCACGAGCGACGGGATCTGGAAGCACATCGACTTCCCGCCGCCGGTCGGCATGAGCACCACCGCGTCGCCGCCGTCGATGACGTGCCGGATCGCGGCCTCCTGCTCCCCGCGGAACGCGTCGTAGCCGAAGACCTCCGCGAGCACCTCGAGCGGATCGCGACCGGCGTGCGCGGACGCGCTGGGCGCCGATCCCGCGTCCGTAGGCAGCGGCACCGGACCGGCCGCAGATCCCGCACCGGCACCGCCAGCCCAGGCACCTCCAGCGCCGCCATTGGCGTCGCCACCAGCCCCGCCGAACCTCTCCGGCGGCGGCGCGCCCCAGGCCTCGCCCGGCCAGCGCTCAGCGTCGTCGGGGCCGTCGAAGCCCGGATCCTCGTCCCACGCGCGACCGGTCATGCGGCTCAGTTGCGCGGTTCGGGATCGGACCCCGGATCGCCCGCCGCACCGGTCGCATCGCCCTCGGAGAGTTCGCGCGCGATCTCCTCCTGCACCTCCGCGCGGTACGCGTTGCGGCGAAGGCGCGAGACGAGGTTGAAGCCCAGCACGATGATCGCGACCGCGATCAGACCGGTGAAGACGAAGCCCTCCCAGCCCGGTGTGACCTGATTCGGGTCGAACTCCGCCTGCTCCTCGGCGAACCGACCCACAACACCCAACAGATTCACGCGGTTTCCTCCTCAGTGATGCCCTGGAACAGGTCGGCCTCGAACTCGCTCGTCGCCACCCGCGACGCCGCGAGCCGGTAGTCCTCGAACGGCCACGCCTCGCGCTGCAGCTCGTTCGGCCAGAAGAAGAACGGGCTGTCGGGCGGCACCTGGCTCGCGTGCGCCCGCAGCGCCTCGTCGCGCTGGTCGAAGAACCGGCCGACGTCGATCTTCGCCGTGCCCCGGTACGCCCGCCGCGACATCCACTCGCGCATCTCGGCGAACTGCTCGATCAGCGGCGAGTTCGGCTCGTGGTCGAGCAGCCACTGGTAGACCGTGCCCACGCGCTCGGCGTTGAAGATCTCCTCGTAGTACATCTTCTTCATGGCCCACGGCTGCCCCGCATCGGGATAGCTCTCGGCATCGCCCGAGCGCTCCCACGCGATGCGGCTGATCTCGTGGCAGCGGATGTGATCGGGGTGCGGGTAGCCGCCCTGCTCGTTGTAGGTGATCATGACGTGCGGGCGGAACTCGCGGATGAGCCGCACGAGCGGCTCCGCGGAGACCTCGGCCGGGATCGCGGCGAAGGATCCCTCCGGCACCGGATCGCCCTCGTCGGGCAGCCCCGAGTCCTGGTAGCCCAGCCAGCGGTGCTCGAACCCGATGATGTCGCGGGCTCGGCTCATCTCATCGCGCCGCAGCCCGGCGAGATCCCGCCGGCTCTTCGGATTCCGCGCGACCAGCTCGTTGAGCACGTCGCCGCGCTCGCCGCCGGTGCAGCTCACGATCATGACCTCCGCACCCCGGTCGAGGTAGTGGGCGTACGTCGCAGCACCCTTGCTGGACTCGTCGTCGGGGTGGGCATGCACCGCGATCAGCCTGAGCGTCATCCGCGTCCTTTCACAAGTGCCTCCCGGAAGATCCCGATACGCTGGCACAGGCCACTAGTTTAGCCAGTTCACATCGGAGGTTCCCGTGTCGGAGGACACCCCCTCGGCATCGCCGGTCGCGGCGCCCGCGGACCGCGCGGCGGCCCCGCCGGCGCAGACCCTCGAGGATCGGTACCGCACCGGGAGCAAGCGCCGCTTCGACCGCACGTTCGCGTGGAGCGCCGTCGGAGTGCTCGTGCTGGCGGGCATCGGGTTCCTGGTGTTCAGCGGGTGGCAGACCACCAATCAGGTGTCGGCGCAGGACATCGGCTACACGAAGACGGGCGAGCTCACCCTCGACATGAAGTTCGAGGTGACCGCCCCGGCGCAGACCCCGGTCGCGTGCGCCATCGAAGCGCTCAACACGTCGAAGGCGACCGTCGGCTGGACGATCGTCGAGCTGCCGGTGACCGACGAGCGCACGACCGTCGTGACGACCCCGCTGCACACGACCACCCCGGCGACCGCCGTCACGGCGAAGGAGTGCTGGATCCTGGAGTGAGCGGGTCGGGATCCGGCCCGGGCCCCGACATGCGCGCCCGAATGCGGGCGTCTCAGCGTGTCGCTGGTATCCTGAAACTCAGCGCCCTGACTTGGTTGGGGCGTTGCGCTTATCCCCCGCGCGACCCGTCGCGCACACGCCGAAACGAGGATCGACCATGGCCGAGCCGACACAGACCTGGCTGACGCAGGACGCTTACGACCGCCTCAAGGGCGAGCTCGACGAGCTCACCGGGGCCGGACGCAAGGACATCGCCGCGCGCATCGAGGCCGCCCGCGAAGAGGGCGACCTCAAGGAGAACGGCGGCTATCACGCGGCCAAGGACGAGCAGGGCAAGATGGAGGCGCGCATCCGCGACCTGGAGTCGCTGCTCAAGCACGCGGTCATCGGCGAGGTGCCCGAGGCTCACGGTGTGGTCGAGATCGGCACGGTCATCACGGCGGAGCTCTTCGGCGACGAGGAGCGCTTCCTGCTCGGGAGCCGCGAGCTGGCCGACGGCTCCGACCTCGACGTCTACAGCGCGGAGAGCCCGCTCGGCGCCGCGATCCTCGGCCTCAACGTCGGTGACGAGGCCAGCTACCTCGCGCCCAACGGCAACGAGATCGCCGTCAAGATTCTCGCCGTCGACACCTACGCGCGCTGAGGCACGGCGTCAGGCCGTCGCCTCGACCCAGATGTCGACGCCGAGCTTGACGATCAGCACGCCCACCACGCAGAGGAAGAGCACGCGGACGAACCGGGATCCTCGCGCGATCGCCATGCGCGAGCCGAGCAGGCTGCCGAGGATGTTCGCCGCGCCCATCACGAGCCCGAGCGGCCAGATCACGGCGCCGATCGGAATGAAGAACAGCAGCGCGCCGACGTTCGTGGCGAAGTTCACGATCTTCGCCTTCGCGCTGGCGCGCAGAAAATCGTAGCCGAGCAGCCCCACGAGCGAGATCACGAGGAACGTGCCGGTGCCGGGGCCGAGCAGCCCGTCGTAGAACCCGATCACGGCGCCGATGGCCGCGGCGATCACGAGGTGACGTCTGCCCCGGAACCGCAGGCTCGTCACGGCGCCGAGCGACGGCCGCACCAGCGTGATGATCGCGACGGTGAGCAGCGCCACCACGATGATCGGTTTGAAGACCGCGGCCGGGAGGAACGCCGCGAGCGACGCGCCGCCGAACGAGCCGAGCAGCGCGATCGCGGCCATGGGTATGACCGTGCGCAGACTCGGCCGCACCCGGCGGGCGAACGTGACGCTGCTCGTGGCGGTGCCGAACACGGAGGCGAGTTTGTTGGTCGCAAGGGCCTGCAGCGGGGTCATCCCGGGCACGAGCAGGAGGGACGGGAGCTGCAGCAGGCCGCCGCCGCCGACCACCGCGTCGATCCACCCCGCGGCGAAGGCCGCGAGCAACAGGAGCCCGAGCACTCCCCAGTCCATGTCGTGCGGCAGCAGTTCCATCGCTCCGACGGTATCCATCGGCGCGACTGCGTGCAACACGGCGGCCGAGCCGGCGCCCATCAGCACCGAAACCCCCTCGCCGACGACGTGTCGAGGAGGGGGTCCGGGTGCAGACGATCGAGCATCTAGCGGTCGGCTCGCGGCCCGTCGCCCTGCGTCGCGATGACCTCCGTGACGGTGCCCTGCTCGTGCAGGCGGGGGTCGCCCGGCTGCACGGGAACCGTCGTGGTGGTGGTCACGGCGCCGCCGCCCTTGGCGCGCGGGTTCTTCCGCATGCGGATGTCGAGCCACTTCGCGATCCCCGAGAGGATCAGGCACATGACGATGTAGATGCCGCCGATGACAAACGCCGACTGCAGGAGCGGCCGCCCGAACTCGACGTTGCTGCTGAGCTGCTTCGCCAAGTACAGCAGCTCGGGGTAGGTGATGATGAAGCCGAGCGCGGTGTCCTTCATCGTGACCACGAGCTGGGCCACGATCACGGGGAGCATCGCCCGAATCGCCTGCGGCAGCAGGATGAGCCGCATCACGCCGCTCTTGCGGAGGCCGATCGCGTACCCGGCTTCCTTCTGGCCGCGTGGCAGGGACTCGATGCCGGCGCGGAGCGCCTCGGCGAGCACCGATCCGTTGTACACGACGAGCGCGATGACGACGGCCCAGTAGGGCTCCATCTTCACGCCGATCGACGGCAGACCGTAGTACAGGAGCATCATCATGACGAGCACGGGGACCGCGCGGAAGATCTCGGTGACCCCCATGAACGGGACGCGGACCGCCCGATGGTCGGAGAGCCGCCCGATCGCGAGCACGAACCCGAGCACGATGCTGAGCACACCCGCGACGGCGAACGCGGCGAGCGTCTTGCCGAGCGCCTGAAGGATCTGCACCCAGATCGTGGAGTAGGTGAACAGTCCCCACTTCTGCGCGGAGAACTGGCCGGAGAGGGAGAGTCGGTAGACCAGGAACCCCACGACTGCAGCCACCACCGCGACGGTGAGCACCGCGATGATGCGGTTGCGGGCGATCGCTCTCGGTCCGGGAACGTCGTACAGCACGGAAGTCATCGGACGATCCTCCACTTCTTCTCAAGGCGGTTCTGGATGAAACTCAGGATCAGGACGAGCACCACGAACACCGCGGCGACCCAGAGCAGGACCTCCATCGGGCTGCCCGGGCGGCCCGCCGCATCGTTGATCGTCGCACGCAGAGCGGCCAGTTCGGCGACCGAGAAGCCCGCGGCCACCGTCGTGTTCTTGAGCAGTGCGATGAACACGCTCATCATCGGCGGCACGACCGAGCGGAAGGCCTGCGGCAGCACCACGAGCCCCATGACCTGGCCGAACGGCAGCCCGATGGCGCGCGCGGCCTCGGCCTGCCCCACCGGCACGGTGTTGATGCCCGCACGGAGCACCTCGGCGACGTAGGTCGCCGTGTAGATCCCGATCGCGAGAATGCCGAGGAGGAGTGTGCTCACCTTCGGCAGCCCGAGCGCGGGGTACCCCAGCACGAAGAAGAAGAAGACGAGCGTCAGCGGGGTGTTCCGGATGATGTTCACGTAGACGGTGCCGACACCGCGTGCGATCGGCACCGGCGAGACGCGCATGGCGCCCACGATGATGCCGAGCACCAGCGCGATCGCGCCGCCCCCGAAGAACACCAGCAGGGTGTTCTTGATAGCGGTTCCCCAGAGATCGAGGTTCCCGAAGATGACGTCCATACGTCATTCCTCTCCTGTGTGAGAGCTCCGGGGCGGGCCGCGTGGGCGGCGCCGCCCCGGAGATCGTCAGCGATTAGTAAGCATCCACCTCGGGCTGCTCGATCGTGATGCCGGAGTTGCCGAGGTTCTCATCGAAGATCGCCTGCCACTCGTCACCACCATCGGTGAACAGATCGTTGATGTGGGTGCGGAGCACGTCATCGCCCTTCGGCAGACCGACGCCGTAGAGCTCCTCGGTGAGCAGCGGGCCCGTGGTGACCATCAGGTTGTCCGGATCCTGCGCGGCGTAGCCGATGAGGATCGCCTGGTCGGTCGTGACCGCGTCCACCTGGCCGTTGACGAGGCTCTCGACGCATGCCGAGTAGAGATCGAACTCCTGGGTCTTGATGCCCGGGAAGTTCTCCTTGATGTTCTGGATCGGCGTCGAGCCGGTCGCCGAGCACACGGTCTTGCCCTCGAGCTCCTCGAGCGACTGGTAGTCCTCGCCGCCGTTCTTCACGAGCAGACCCTGGCCGGTCACGAAGTACGGCCCTGCGAAGTCGATGTCCGCCTTCCGCTTGTCGTTGATGGAGTAGGTGCCGACGTAGTAGTCGATGTCGCCGTTCACGATCGCCTGCTCGCGGTTCGCGGAGGCGATCGCCTTGTACTCGATGTTCTCCTCGTCGAAGCCGAGGGAGCCGGCGATCCAGCGGGCGACGTCGACGTCGAAGCCGCTGCGCTCGTTGGTGACGTTGTCGAGGTAGCCGAGGCCGGGCTGATCTTCCTTGACGCCGATGACGACCTTGCCGCGCTCCTGCATCTTGTCGAACGTGGGGCTGCCCTCGAGCGCCACACCCTCGGCGACCTCAGCGGTGACGGGCTCGCCGCCGCCCTCGGGGTCGGAGGGGCTGCCGCTGTTGCACCCCGTCAGTGTCAGCGCGGCGGCGGCGAGGAAGCCGACCGCGGCGAGGGATTTCGTGAAACGCATGATGTGTCCCTTTCGGTGTTCGGAAGCTCGGACGGTGGGGGCACCGGCCGAACGGTGGTGGAACTGGATCAGTGGGTGATGAGCTTGGAGAGGAAGTCCTTGGCCCGGTCGCTCTTCGGGTGGGTGAAGAACTCCTCCGGGGTCGCCTCCTCGACGATCCGGCCGTCGGCCATGAACACGACTCGATCCGCCGCCTTGCGTGCGAAGCCCATCTCGTGGGTGACGACGATCATCGTCATGCCCTCCTTGGCGAGGCCGATCATGACGTCGAGCACCTCGTTGATCATCTCGGGATCGAGGGCGCTGGTCGGCTCGTCGAAGAGCATGACCTTCGGCCGCATCGCGAGCGAGCGGGCGATCGCGACGCGCTGCTGCTGACCGCCGGAGAGCTGCGCGGGGAGCTTCGACGCCTGCTTCTCGACGCCCACGCGGGTGAGGAGCTGCATCGCCTCCTCCTCGGCCTCCGCCTTGCTGAGCCCGCGGACCTTGATCGGCCCGAGCGTGACGTTCTCGAGAATGGTCAGGTGGGCGAAGAGGTTGAAGGATTGGAAGACCATACCGACCTCGGCCCGCAGCGTCGCGAGCTTCTTGCCCTCGGCCGGGAGCTCCTGGCCGTCGACCCGGATGGACCCGCTCGTGATCGTCTCGAGCCGGTTGATCGACCGGCACAGCGTCGACTTGCCCGATCCGGACGGGCCGATGATGACCACCACCTCACCGCGGTCGATGGTCAGATCGATGTCCGTCAGCGCCTGGAACTCGCCGTAGTGCTTCTGCACGTTCTCCAGGACGACAAGCGGTTCGCTCGCACTCATGATCTCTCCACCTCTGGGTCATGGCCCGGAATGCGAACGGTGCATCACGGGATCTGGGGCTGTCTGCAACGATCCACGCTGCGCGGAGCCACCTGCGAGGCGACGTTCAACGCTGAATCGATCTGCCCCATGGTAGGAACGGGAGTGCCACCCTGTCGCGCGTCTTGAGCGTTTCTTGAGACTCGGATCGGGCACTCAGCGGCGGGCGTCGCGGTAGTACTGCACCGCTCCGTCGTGCAGATCCATCGGCCCGGTGAAGATCGCCTGCCGTCGATCGAGCAGCTCCGCGGCGGCGACCTGCCGCGCGATCGTCGGGCGCTGCTCGAAGAGCGTCCGCGTGATGTCGGTGACGAGATCCTTCGGGGTGTCCCGCGCCACGATCAGGTAGTTCGGCACGGTCATGGTGGCCGTCGGGATCTCGACCCCGTAGGTGCCGACGGGGAAGTCGGCGATCCGGTACACCCCGGCGTGCCCCGCATTGACGCGCTCGACCGTGTCCACGCCGATGGGGAGGAGGCGGATCGGCATCTCCTCCCCCAGCTCGACGATGCCCGGCGTCGGGAGGCCGCCGACCCAGAAGAAGCCGTCGATCTCGCCGCTCTGCAGCGCCTCGATCGAGTCGCCGAGCCCGAGCTCCGGATTGTCCAGCCGATCCAGCGGGACGTCCGACGAGGCGAGCACGCGGGTCGCGATGACCTGGACGCCCGAGTCCGGGGCCCCGAGCGAGACGCGATGGTCCGCCAGGTCGGAGATGTCGCGGATGTCGGAGTCCGCCGGCACCACGATGTGGACGTACTCGTCGTACACCCGCGCGATCGCCTCCACCGGGAGCGGATCGGCGAACTCGCCCCGGCCGGCCACCGCATCTGCCGCCGTGTCGCCCTGGGCGAAGCCGACGAGTGCCCGACCGTCGCCGACGCGGTTCAGGTTGTCGACCGAGCCGTGGGTCTCGGCGACGGAGATGTCGAGACCCAGCTGCGCGTGCAGCACCGACGCGAGCTCGCCGCCGTAGCTGTAGTAGACGCCCGTCGTGCCGCCGCCCGCGATCTGGCGCCGTGCGTCCCCCGGGGCGGACGGCCCGGCGCAGGCGCCGAGGCCCACCGCCGCGGCCAGGAGGAGCGCTGCGGCGGCCACGGCACGCGATCGGCCGCGCACGCGTCGGCGTTCGCGGCACGCGGCGCTCACGGCGTGCCCCCCGGCAGGTGGAGCGCGACGCGGAGACCGCCGTCGCCCGGATCGGAGATGCGCAGCGCCCCGTTCAGGGTTTCGAGGAGATCGTGCGCGATGGCGAGACCGAGCCCCGACCCCGGCACGTTCTGATCCCGCGTGCTGCGCCAGAATCTGCTCGTCACCCGCTCGAACTCCTCGGGGTCGAGTCCGGGGCCGCGATCCCGAACCGCGATCACCCGTTCCTCGCCGTCGTGTCGCACCGTCACCTCGACCGTCGTGCCGGCCGGGGCGAACTTCACGGCGTTGTCGATCACCGCGTCGAGCGCGCTCTCGACGGAGGTGCGGTCGGTGAGCGAGTGCACGCCCGCGTCGCGATGCACCGCGAGCTCGATGCCGGCCCGGGCGGCGACGTCTTCCCACGCGCCCACCCGATCCGCGGCGAGCTCTCCGAGGTCGACCACCGCAAATGCGGAGTCCGTCTGCCCGGTCCGTGCCACGTTGAGGAGCGTCTCGAGGATCCGCGACATCCGCCGCCCCTCCTCGCGCGTCTTCTCGACCTCGTCGTCCCACGTGGGGTCGAGCCCGGTCGACAGGTACTCCACGCGCATGAGCAGCGCCCCGAGCGGGTTGCGCAGCTCGTGCGACGCGTTCATCGCGAACTCCTGCTGGCGGGACATGGTCCGCTCGATCTCCTCGGCCATCTGGTTGAAGACGCGGATCATGCGCTGCATCTCGGGCGGACCGGTGTCGTCGGCGATCCGCGCGTCCATCTCCCCGTGCTCGATCGCCTCCATCGCGCGGTCGACTCGCAGCATGGGCCGGAGCACCCAGTTCGCGAGTCGCGTCACCGCGACGAAGAGCAGCCCGATGATGAGCGCGAACACCGCGACGAGCGACGACCAGTGCGCGAAGATCTCGCCACGCGGGGTATCGGCGCTCGCGGAGATCGAGACCGCACCGATCACGTTGCCGTCGTCGAAGACCGGCTCCACCGTCAGCGTTTTCCCGTACGACCAGGGCAGCACCGGTGACACGGGATCGCTCCGGCGCCCCGACAGCGCGAGGCCGACCAGCTCGGCCATCTCCTCATCCGCGGCCTCGGGATTCGACTCGCCCGAGGCCCAGAGCGCACCCGAGCGGTCGAACACCGAGATGCGGGTGCCGTAGAGCTCGCTATAGCGGCGCATCTCGTCCTCCACCACCTCCGGGCTTCCGACCCGCAGCGCCTGGCGCGCGCCGGTGAGGAAGTAGCCGAGATCCCCGAGCTGCTGCGTCGCCACCTCCTGCTGGATGCTGCGGGCGACGCTCCAGGCGTACGCCCCGCCGAGTGCGAGCAGGATCACGGTCATCGGCACCAGAAAGACGATGATGAGCCGGGTGCGCACGGGTCAGGATCCCGTCAATCGGTACCCGACTCCGCGCAGCGTCTCGATGAGCTCCGGACGCGCGAGCTTGCGCCGGATCGACCCGACGTGCACCTCGAGGGAGCGGCTGAAGCCGTTCCAGTCCGTGCCCCACACCTCCCGGATGATGCGGTCGCGCGGCACCACCACACCGGGGTAGCGCGCCAGGACCGCGAGGATGTCGTACTCCTTCGGCGTGAGGTCGGCGGGCTGATCCTCGACCAGCACCCGGCGGCTCGCGACGTCGATGACGATGCCGTCGAGGGTGATGCCGACCGCCGTCTGCGGATCGACCGGCAGCGCGCGCGTTCGCCGGGTCACCGCCTCGATGCGGGCGAGCAGCTCGCGCAGATCGTACGGTTTCACCACGAAGTCGTCGGCGCCGGCGTGCAGGCCGCGGATGCGCTCCTCGACCTGGCTGCGCGCCGTCGCGATGATGATGGGCACTCCGGAGATCCCGCGGATGCGCCGGCAGACGTCGATGCCGTCCATGTCGGGGAGGCCGAGGTCGAGGAGCACGGCCTCGGTGTCGGATCCCAGCGCCTCGAGCGCGGCGGCGCCGGAGGCCACGCACACGGTGGTGTACCCGGCCTGGCGCACGTAGGCGCTGAGCACGTCGGACACCCGCTCGTCGTCTTCAACAATGAGGATCTTCATCTCGGCTCTTCCGCCCGATCTGCGGGCACCCCCAGACTAGGCCATCGCGCGGCTGCGCCGCACGGTGGCCACCCCGCGCAACCACGGCCACGCGCGCCCACGGCTCCCTCACCCCCGGCTCCGTCGCCCACGGTCATCTCCCGCGAAACCCTCCGTTCTCGCCGAATGCCTCTGATCTGCGCGCTCACTTCAGAGGCGTTCGGCGAGAACGCAGGCGTTCGGCTCAGGTACCGTCGATCTCCAGGATCGTCGATCTCCAGGATCGATGGCCGTCATGCCGCCGCCGCGCGGCCGCCCCACGCTACTCGTACATCGAGACGTTGATCGGCCCGGTGAGGTCCGGTGCCGGGGCGCGGAAGCCGCGCGTCTTCACGAGGAGGTACACGATCCCGGCCGCGAGCCAGATCCCGCCGATGATCATGGAGATCGTGTCGAGGCTCGACCACAACCAGAGGTTGATCAGCACACCGATGGCGGGCACCACCACGAAGCCGATCCAGGCGCCCGCAGTCCGACGCTTCAGGAACCGGAAGAAGACGAAGATCACCGAGAGGTTCACGAAGGTGAAGGCGATGAACGCGCCGAAGTTGATCATCGAGGCGGCCTGATCCAGATCGACGAAGAGCGCGGTGAGCGCGATCGCCGCGACGATCAGCACATTCGCCACCGGCACGCCGGTGCGCGGATTCACCCCGCCGAACAGCCGCTTCGGCAACGCGCCGTCACGTCCCATCGCGTAGAGCAGTCGGGCCGCGCTCATCTGCTGCGTGATCCCGCAACCGAGCACCGCCATCATGTAGCCGCCGACGAAGATCGCCTGGAACGCGGCCCCGCCGATGTACTTCGCGATCTCGGGCGAGGCCCCGACGATGTCGGCGAGCAGCGTCACGTCCGGGAAGAGCGTCTGCATGACGTACGTGACGGTGATGAAGAACGCCCCCGCGACGCCGATGATGATGAAGATCGCACGCGGGATATCGCGCTCGGGCTTCTCGGCCTCTTCGGCCAGCGTCGAGACGGCGTCGAAGCCCAGGAACGAGAGCGCGAGGATCGCGGCGCCGGCGGCGATCGACGCGACCTGCACGTCGCTCGAGAAGAACGGCGTCGCCGTGAACGTCGCGCCGTTCGCACCGTTCGCGATGTTGACGATCGTGAGCACCACGAAGATCACGGCGACGACCAGCTGGATCGACACGAGCAGCACGTTCATGCTCGCCGCGAGCTTGACCCCGACGAGGTTCAGCGCCGTGCAGATCCCGATCGTCAGGAGCACCCACACCCAGAAGGGCACGTCGGGGAACACCGCCCCCATGTAGATCGCGGACAGGATCGCGTTGATCATCGGGAGCAGCAGGTAGTCGAGTGTCGCGACCCACCCGACGAGGAACCCGAGGTGCGCGTTGATCGCCTCCTTGGCGTAGGTGTAGGCCGATCCTGCGATCGGGAAGAACCGCACCATGCGCGAGTAGCTGAACGCCGTGAAGAGCACCGCGACCATCACGACGAGGTAGGCGAGCGGCACGTGGCCGTCGGTCTCCTCGGCCACGATCCCGAACATGTCGAACACCGCGAGCGGCGCCATGTAGGCGAGACCGATGAAGACGAGGTGCCGGAGCTTGAGCGTGCGCTTCAGGCGGCCGGGCTCGTGGGTGATCGCGTGGGCGAGCTGGTCGTCGCCCGCGGCGACCGCGGAGTGGGAGGGGAGGGTGGTCATGGGAGGTCCTTCACGTCGTCGTGGCGGTCGATGGGTTCGAGGTCGAGGCGGGATCGGGGCTATCCGTGGCTGTGGCAGTGGTGGTCGGCGGCCGGCTCGGCGCAGGTCTGGCCGTCGCCCGCGGGATCCTGCACGGCGACCGCGGCGGCCGCGCCACCGAGCTCCCCGCGAGCATCGTGGATCGGGCTGCCGCCCACGAGGGTGAGGTCGGCGCGCTGCTCCAGGATCTCGGCGGGCTCCATGGCGTACAGGTCGCCCGACCAGAGCACGGCGTCCGCCAGGTAGCCGACCTTGAGCATGCCGAGGTCGCCCTCGCGGTGGAAGGCCTCGGCGCCGCCCTTCGTGTAGGCCTCGAGGGTTCGGTCGAGGCCGAGTCGCTCGCCGAGCGTCCAGGCGTCCTGCTCGTCGAGGCGGGCCCGCGTCATGGCGCTGTAGACGCCGACGAGCGGGTCCATCTCGCCGACCTGCCAGTCGCTCGAGAACGTCACCCGGGCACCCGAGTCGATCATGGAGCGGAAGCGCCATGCGCGGTCCCAGCGGGCCTCCCCCACGTTCTCCATCCACGTGCCCGCTACGAGGTCGGGCGAGGCGTGCCGCGGCTGCATCGCCGCGACCACCCCGAGCTCTCGGAAGCGGGGCAGATCCTCCGGGGCGAGGCACTCGACGTGCACGATCCCGTGCCGCGCATCGCGCGCACCGTTTGCCCGCTGCGCCGCCTCGATCGAGTCGAGCGTGAGGCGGATCCCCCAGTCGCCCGTGGCGTGCGTGTGCACCTGGTAGCCCAGGCGGTCGAGCTCGACGAACAGCTTCGTGAACTCGGTGGGCTCGAGGCTCGTGTGGCCGCGGTGCCCGGGGCGGTTCGCATAGTCCTCGAGCATGGCGGCGGTGTGCGGTTCGATGACGTCGTCGGCGTAGAGCTTCACGGGCCCGAGCGAGAAGCGCTCGTGCTGCGGCGTCTCGCGGATCGCCTCCGTGATCCGCGCGCGGAAATCGCCGTCGGCGCCCACCGCGTGGTAGATCGCCGCGATCGTGCGGGAGGTGAGCTTGCCCTCGCGCTCGGCGCGGGCGAACAGGTCGAGCTCGGCGAGCGGCACCTGCGGTTCCACGACGGTGGTGATGCCGACGCTCGCGGCCATCTCCAGGCTGTTGGTGATCTTGCGATAGCGGCGATCCGGCGAGTACATCGGAATGTCGCGCTGCAGCTCGGCGAGACCCGCGATCGTCATAGCGCTCGTGTAGAAATCGGTGACCCAGCCGGTCGGCTCCCCGGTCGTGGCATCGATCTCGGGGTTGCCCCACGCGATGTCGCCGCCGTGCAGGATCCCGAGCTTCGCGAGAGCGGGGCGGTTGAGCCACACCGAGTGCTGGTCGTAGGTCGTGATGAAGACGGGCTTGTCGGTGACACCGACGAGATCCTCGGCGCGCGGGCGGCGGCCCTCGACCACGGAATACAGCGCGTTCTCGGCGCAGATCCAGTCGAGCTCGGGGTGCGATTCGGCGAACGCCGCGATGCGCGCGCGCACCACGTCGAGGCTCTGCACCTGGTCGAGGCTCACCGCGAGGTCGTCGAAGCCGAGCAGCAGGTGGTTGTGCGTGTCGGCGACGCCGGGGGTGAGCAGGCGGCCCTCGAGCTGCACGGTGCGCCGGGCCGCCGGGGCGTCGGCGGCCGATCCCACGTAGCTGATGCGGTCACCGGTGACGCCGAGGGCCTCGGCCCAGGGCTGCTCGGGATCGAAGGTGCGGATCCTGCCGCCGGTGAAGAGGGTGTCGACGGCCATGTCAGCTCCTGGGGTCGTGAGGCGAGTTCTTTTACTCAAGAGTAAATTAATTTACTCATTTGTCAAGAAACCCGTCGAGGGGGGCCAGTGGGCCGCGGGCGCCTGGCATACTGGCAGGCATGGCACGCCCCAGCACGCAGAAGCAACGCCGCTCCGAGGTGATCGACGCGGCCCTCGCGGCCGCGGCCGAGCACGGACTGCGGAACCTCTCCCTCACCGACGTCGCGAACCAGGCGGGGGTCACCCGCGGCGCACTGCTGTACTACTACGAGGATCTCGAGGCGATCCTCGTCGAAGCGCACGCGGCGGGCATGGCGCGGGTCGGGGCCGAACGCGCCGCGCTCGTGGAGCGGCACCGCGGATCGGCGGAGCAGCTCGCCACCGCGATCGCAGCCGGGCTGCCGAGCGGGCCCGACGACGCGCTCATGCGGCTGCTCTACGAGTTCGACGTGCTCGCGGGCAAGTCGCCGCTGCACGACGAGCTGGTGCAGCAGCTCTACGGCGAGCAGCTGGGGCTGTATCGCCGCATCCTCACCGAGGGTGTCGCGAGCGGGGAGTTCGCACTCACGGGGCCGCTCGACGACATCGCGATGAACTTCGTCGCCCTCGAGGACGCGTACGGGCTGCACATCGTCGCGGGCGGCAGCATCACGGTCGCGGATGCGCTGCGTGCGATCCGACTCTACGCGGCGCAGTCCGGCGCCCCGCTCCCCGCGGCTGCCTCCCCCGGAGCGTGAGCGTCAGTACTTCTCGCCCACGCGCACCGAGTAGCCCGCATCGCGCAGCGCCTGCGTCACGGCCTCCCCGTGGTCGTGCCCGCGGGTCTCGATGTGCAGCTCCAGCTCGACCTCGCTGATCGGCAGCTCGGTGGCGTGGCGGGTGTGGATCACCTCGACCACGTTCGCGTTGTGCTCGGCCACGATGCTCGCCGTGCGCACCAGCTGCCCGGGCATGTCGGGGAGCAGGATCCGGAGCTTCAAGTATCGCGCCGACGCGGCGAGGCCGTGGCCGATCACACGCTGGAGCAGCAGCGGGTCGATGTTGCCGCCCGACAGGATCGTGGCCGTCGTGCCCGACGCCTGGATCTTGCCCGCCAGCATCGCCGCGACCCCCGCCGCACCCGCCGGCTCGACCACGAGCTTCGCGCGCTCGAGGAGCAGCACGATCGCCCGCGCAAGATCGTCGTCGCTCACGGTCACGACCTCGTCGACGTACTCGCGGATGATGTCGAAGTTCAGGCTTCCGGGGCGCGCGACCGCGATGCCGTCGGCGATCGTCGGCCGCGTCGTGATCGTGACGGGCTCCCCCATCGCGAGCGACTCGGGGTACGCCGACGCGTTCTCCGCCTGCACGCCGATGATCCGCATGGGCCGCCCTTCGCGCGCGGCGATCTGCTTGGCCGCCGCCGCGACACCGGCGACCAACCCGCCCCCGCCGATGGGCACGACGATCGTCTCGATGTCGGGCGCGACGTCGAGCATCTCCAGTGCCACGGTCCCCTGTCCCTCGATCACGGCCATGTCGTCGAACGGCGGCACGAAGTGCGCCCCCGTCTCCCGCACGAACTCCTGCGCGGCGACGTTCGTCTCGTTGAACGTGTCGCCCACGAGCACCACCTCGGCCCCGTAGTTGCGGGTGGCCTGGAGCTTCGGCAGGGCCACGCCGAGCGGCGTGAAGATCGTCGCCTTGATCCCGAGCTCCCGCGCGGCGAACGCCACGCCCTGCGCGTGGTTGCCGGCCGAGGCCGCCACGACCCCGCGCGCCTTCTGCTCATCGCTCAGGCGCGACAGGTGGTTGTAGGCGCCGCGCAGCTTGTACGCGCCGGTGCGCTGCAGGTTCTCGCACTTCAGGTACACCTGCGGCACGCCGAGCACGTCGGCCAGGAACCGCGACGATTCGAGCGGCGTGTGCTGCGTGATCTTGTGGACGTTGGCGAGCGCGGTCTCGAAGGCGTCCAGCGTGGGGGCGCATGCGGTCTGAGTCATGAGTGGCCTTCCTTGCGTCGCAGGCGCGACACGTTCCGAGCTCGGTGTCGCGCTTCATTGGAGATCTTCTCGCGGCGGTGATACACCGCGACGGGGTTCGTACTCGCGTCCCATTCCTTCCGGACGATCGTGTTGACGATCGAGTTGGCCGAGGCGGCGAGCGGTACCGCGAACAGGGCCCCCGGGATCCCGGCGACGAGCGCGCCGGTCGATACGGCGAGCACCACGCCCAGCGGGTGGACCCGCACGGCGCTGCCCATGACGAGCGGCTGGAGCACGTGCCCCTCGATCTGGTTGACGAGGATCACGACACCCAGCATCATCAGGGCGTTGATCGGTCCGTTGTAGACGAGCGCGATGAACGCCGCGAGCGTGCCGGTGGTGATCGCGCCGAGGAACGGGATGAACGATCCGAGGAACACGAGCACGGCGATCGGGATCGGGAGCGGCACCCCGAGCAGGGCCGCACCGACGCCGATGCCCACCGCGTCCACGAACGCGACGAAGATCTGGACCCGGACGTACTGCCCGACCGACACCCACCCCGCACGGCCCGCAGCATCGACGGGCGCGTGCGCCTTCGCGGGCAGGAAGCCGACGACCCAGAACCAGATGCGCTTGCCGTCGATCAGCATGAAGATCAGGGAGAACAGGGTCAGCAGCAGCCCGGCGACCACCTGGCCGGCCGTCGTCGCGACGCCGAGCGCGCCGTTCCAGATCTCGCCCTGGTGCCCCTCGATCGTCTTCATGATCTGCGCGACGAAGCTGTCAACCTGGTCCGCGGTGAGCCCGAGCTGGTTGTCCTCGATCCAGTGCAGCAGATCCCACCACACGTCCTCGGAGCGCTTCGCGAGATCCTCGAATCCGCTGCGCAGCTGGGTGATGATCAGGGTGACGAGGATCCAGACCGACGCCGCGAACACCGCGAGCGCCGTGATGACCCCGAGCCAGCGCGGGGCGCCCTGCCGCTCGAACCACTGCACGATCGGGGCGAGCAGCGCGGTCAGCAGGATCGCGATGAGGAGCGGGATCACGATGATCCGCACCTGCACGATCAGCCACAGGAAGCCCGCGAACGCGAGCCCGATCATCGTCAGCCGCCACGACCACGCCGCGGCGACGCGCACGCCGAGCGGCAGCTCGTGCGCGGCGTTGTCGACGGTCACGGGCGGGGTCTCGACCGCGTCGGATTCGCTCTGGTGCTCTTCCACGGCACAATCCTACCGATCAGCCGATGCCGGAGCTGGTACGGACCTCACGACAGCAGCTTGCGCAGCCACCGGCGCACGAGCGCGTCCTTGGCGGCCGTGTAGGGCGGCATGATGGTCGCGGCGAGGGTGTCGGGCACGAGCGGCTTCGAGAGCACGGCCTTCTCGTGGCTGAAGACGGTGAAGGATCGCTCGCCGTGGTAGGCGCCCATGCCGCTCGGACCGACGCCGCCGAACGGCAGATCCGGGACGATGAGGTGCAGCACCGGCGCCCCAAAGGTCAGCGCGCCGGAGCTCGTCTCCCGCTCCCACCGTCGACGCACGGCCGGTCGATCGGAGAAGACGTAGGCTGCCAGGGGCTTGTCCCGCGAGGTGACGAACCCGAGCGCGTCGTCGAGGTCCGCCACCTCGACGAGCGGCAGGATCGGGCCGAAGATCTCATCGCGCATGATCGCGGCATCGCGAGAGACCCCCGCCAGCACCGTCGGTTCGATGAAGCGGTCCGCGGCAACGTGCCCACCGCCGGTGACCAGCTCACCGTCGTCGAGATAGCCGACGAGCCTGGAGAACTGCGCGTCGTTCACGATCCGACCGTAATCGGGGTTGCGATGCGTCGCGGTGCCGTAGAGCTCGTGGATCGCCTCGCGCAGGAGCGGAGCGAGCTCGCGGAGCAGCTCGGCGGAGCCGAGCACGTAGTCGGGGGCGACGCAGGTCTGCCCGGCGTTCATGAACTTGCCCCAGGCGATGCGCCGCGCGGTCTCGGCGAGCGGCACGCTGTCGTCCACGTACACGGGCGACTTGCCCCCGAGCTCAAGGGTGATCGGGGTGAGGTGCTCGGCCGCCGCACGGGCGACCACACGCCCGACCCGACCGCTGCCGGTGTAGAAGATGTGATCGAAGCGTTCGTCGAGCAGTGCCGTCGTCTCGGGCACCGCGCCCTCGACCACGGTCACCGCGCGGGGATCCAGCGATTCGGCGAGTGTCCGGGCGAGCAGGGCAGACGTCGCCGGCGCGAGCTCACTCGGTTTCACGACCACCGCGTTGCCCGCCGCGATGGCGCCGATCAGCGGCGACAGCGCGAGCATGAGCGGGTAGTTCCAGGGCGCGATGATGAGGACGACGCCCAGCGGCTCCGGGATCACCCGCGCGGAGGCCGGAAGGGCCGCGAGCGGAACGGCCACTCGGCGGGTCCGCATCCACCTCGAGAGATGCGCCAGGGTGTGGTCGATCTCCGAGACCAGGAACCCGATCTCCGCGAGCTGCGACTCGGTGCCGGACTTGCCGAGATCGGCGTGGAGGGCGGCTTCGAACTCGGAGCCGCGCTCGGTCAGGAGTGCTCGGAGACGCCCGAGCTGAGCGCGACGCCAGGCCTCCGGCCGGGTGATCCCGGTGTCGAAGGTGTGCCGCAGGCCGGAGACGAGGCCGGGGATACGGGAGATCGAGGTCGCACTCATGCGCCCAGGCTACTCCGCCCGGCTGCGTACCGGTGCGTGATGAGGCTCCAGATGGAGCGCCATCAGAATGGTCTGCGTTTCGCGGCCTCAGCCGAGGCCGTGAAGCGCAGCACCCGGCCGGAGAAGGGCATCGCGCTTCGCTCGCCGGGTGAACACGCCGTCCACGACGGCGTACCAGCGGAGTCTGCGTTTCGCGGCCTCAGCCGAGGCCGTGAAGCGCAGGCACAATCAAGTAGATCCCGACCAGCACCGCGATGATCGAGAGCCCGAAGCACACGTTCGCCGCCACGGTCGCCCAGCGCGGACGGCCGAGGTGCTCGACGTCGTCATCCTCATCGTCGCGCGACGGCCCGTTCGGCTCGAGGCTGCCGTCGGCGCGGCGCACCGGCGGCGCCGGGGTCGCGAGGAACCGGATCCCGAGCGAATAGAGCGCCACGACGAACACCGACGCCGTGAGCGCCGAGGCGAACACGATCAGAAACGCCACCCATTCCACGTTCATCGCCGACCTCCCGTCGTGTCGCCGTCCACGTCGGCATCGTCAGCGCTCGCTTTCGCATCCCGGCTCTCTGCCCGGCGCTCCTCGCGCGCGATCCGCTCGGCCTCGCGCTCGGCCTCCCGGGCCGCGACGTCGTCGCGCACGGCGCTCTGCGCCACCGCGGTGAGCGGCGGCAGCGTACCGGTCTCGGTCTTCACGGGCTTGATCTTGCGCTTCCGGATCCGCACGGCGTACCCGGACTCGGCGACATCGGGCACGGCGATCGCGTTCGACGCGTCGACCTTGTTGCGGCGGGAGCGCCAGAAGATGAAGAGGATGAACCCGAACCCGAGTACGGCGTCGATGATGACGCCGACCATGCCCAGGTGGGCGATGAGCGCGGCGACCGCACCCACGGCTCCGGCGGCGGGCAACGTGAAGAGCCAACCCGACGCGATCCGTCCGACGGTGCGCCAGCGCACGCTCGAACCCCGGCGTCCGAGGCCCGACCCGATGACGGAGCCCGACGCGACCTGCGTCGTGGACAGGGCGAAGCCGAGGTGACTCGAGGCGAGGATGGTCGCCGCAGTGCTCGTCTCCGCGGCGAAGCCCTGCGCGGGCTTGACCTGCGTGAGGCCGGCGCCGAGGGTCCGGATGATGCGCCAGCCGCCGGAGTACGTGCCGATCGCGATCGCGAGCGCGCAGCTGACGATCACCCAGAGGTGAGGACCGGTACCCGGATCCTGTAGGTTCGCGGCGACGAGCGTGAGCGTGATCACCCCCATCGTCTTCTGCGCGTCGTTGGTGCCGTGCGCGAGGGCGATGAGCGAGGAGGAGGCGATCTGGGCGTAGCGGAAGCGACCCCGGCCGTCCTTCTTGCCGTCGTGCCGCCGGGTGATCGCGTAGGCGACCTTCGTCGCGGTGAATGCGACGAGACCGGCGGTGAGCGGCGCGGCCAGTGCCGGGATGATGATCTTGGAGAGGAAGACGCCGCCGTTGATCGCCGAGAACCCGGCACCCACGATCGCGGCCCCGATGAGCCCGCCGAACAGCGCGTGGGAGGAGCTCGACGGCAGCCCGTAGAGCCAGGTCAGGAGGTTCCAGACGATGGCGCCGATGAGCCCGGCGAAGATCATCTCCGGGGTGATGAGCACACCGCCATCGCCCTCGTTGATGAGGCCACCCGAGATGGTCTTGGCGACCTCCGTGGAGAGGAACGCTCCGATGAGGTTCAGGATCGCCGCGAGCAGCACCGCGGTCTTGGGCTTCAGCGCGCCCGTCGCGATGGGGGTCGCCATCGCGTTGGCCGTGTCGTGGAAGCCGTTCGTGAAATCGAAGAAGAGAGCCAGCACGATGACCAGCAGCACGATGATGGTGAGTTCCACCCGACGTCTTTCGTTCGGAGACAGAGGTCTGGGAACGCACTCTTTGGTCATCAGAACTTCACCGAATGTTCGGCTGGATTTCGTTGACAATCGCGCGTCACACTCATGGTTCCACCTCGCTGTGAGCAGGTCAAGCTGAGATCCGGTGTTCACCTCCCGTTCACCTAAAACCCGGGTCCGGTCCTCCGGATCGCAGGCCCAGACGAAGGGCGTATGCTGGCGGAGCACCGACCCCCGGGAGGGACCATGACGACCGCACCGCTCACCGATTTCATCCCCGCCGAGGGCAGCATCACGATGTTCTCGACCGAGTGGTGCGGCTACTGCAAGCGGCTCAAGCTGATGCTCGACACGTCCGGGATCGGGTACACCGAGGTCAACATCGAGACGACGCCGGGCACCCCCGAGCTCGTCGAGCAGATCAACGGCGGCAATCAGACCGTGCCCACCGTGGTCTACCCCGACGGCAGCGTCGCCACCAACCCGTCGCTCCGCGACGTGCAGGCGAGCCTGGCGCGCTAGCCGAAGTTCAGGCGCACCGCGGCGTAGCGGTCGGCGGGCACTGTCTTCAAACGATCCACCGCGTCCCCGAAGGGCACCATCTCGACCTGATCGCCGCGGAGCGCCGCCATCGTGCCCCAGGTTCCCGCGAGCGCCGCATCCGCCGCCGCCATTCCCGTGCGGGTGGCGAGCACCCGATCGAACGCGGTCGGCGAACCGCCCCGCTGCACGTGGCCGAGCACCGTCGCCCGGGTCTCGATCCCGGTCCCGGCCTCGATGAGCGGCGCGAGCACCTCGGCGACTCCCCCGAGCCGCGGCCGGCCGAAGCCGTCGAGCCCGTCGCGGGTCACCGCCTGCTCGGCTCCATCGAGCCGGAACCCCTCGGCGACCACCACGAGTGAGGAGCGGCCGCGATCCCGCACGCTCGTCACCCAGTCGCACACCTGCGCCAGCGACTCCGGGTACTCCGGCAGCAGCATCACCTGCGCGCCGCCCGCCATGCCCGCGTGCAGCGCGATCCAGCCGGCATCGCGCCCCATGACCTCGAGCACCATGCAGCGCCGGTGCGACTCGCCCGTCGTGCGCAGGCGGTCGATCGCCTCGGCGGCGATGGAGACCGCGGTGTCGAAGCCGAACGTGTAGTCGGTGCCGCCGAGGTCGTTGTCGATGGTCTTCGGGAGCCCGATGGCCGGGATCCCGGCGTCGGTGAGCAGGCTCGACACCGTCTGCGTGCCGTTGCCGCCGATGAGCAGGAACCCGTCGAGGCCGTACTCGGCGAAGCGAGCGCGGAACGCGGTGAGATCGATGTCCTCGCCGCGACCGCCCGCGAACGGAGGCACGCGGCTGGTGCCGAGGATCACGCCGCCGAGCGGCGACAGTCCGCGCACGGCGGAACGGTCGAGCGGGATCCAGTCCCCCTCGTGGAAGCCGCGCCAGCCGTCCATGAAACCGATCATCTCGAACCCGTGCACGTCGACCGCCCGCAGCACGGCACCCCTGATCGCGGCGTTCATCCCCGGGCTGTCACCACCCGAGCACAGCACTCCGAGCTTCATCCATCCCCCTCACACGGCGTCAGGATGCCCAGACTATCGTCCCCCGTGCTCCTGCACAGCCCTGCGCAGCACGTGCATGAGCGACTCGAGCTGCACGGAGTCGGCGTCCTCGGTCCTCGCCTCGGCGCCGTCGAGCGCACGGGCGGCGAGGCCGGCCTTGCCGTCGATCAGCTCCGCGATCTTCGCGTCGATGGTCTGCGCGGCGATGATGCGCCACGCGGTGACCGGCTCGTCCTGGCCGATCCGGTGCACCCGGTCGATGGCCTGGGTCTGCTCGGCGTCGGTCCAGCTGAGCTCGGCGAGCACCACGTTGGAGGAGGCCTGGAGGTTCACGCCGACGCCCGCCGCGGTCAGCGAGCACACGGCGACGGCGACCTCGGGGTCCTGGTTGAACGCGTCGATCTGCTCCTGGCGGAACGTCGAGGTCTGATCGCCGCGCACCGACACCGTCTTCAGGCCGCGCTCGGCGAAGAGCGCCTCGGCCCGGTCCATGACGTCAATGTGCTTCGCGAAGAACACGACCTTGCCCACGGAGTGCGCGAGCTGGGCGGTGTAGTCCGCCGCGAGCCCGGCCTTCGCCTGGCCGATCTGGCGCACCATCGTGAATACGTTGAGGCCATCGGCGGAGGCGTGGGACTCCTCGAGCTCCTGCATGCACACCATGCGCACGATCGCGTCGTCGCTGAGCTTCTCCCCGAGCTTGCCGTGCTTGACGGCCGTGAAGCGGTCGAGGAGCTTGCGGGCGAGCTGCGCCTCCGCCTCGCGGATCCCGCGGCCGAGCTCGTCGTCCAGTTCCACCGGCAGATCCACGACACGCTTGGCGGGGAGATCCGCCGCGACGTCGATCTTCCGACGCCGTACGATACCCATGTCGATCACACTCTGGCGCGCTTCGGGGTAGAACGCCGGGTCGGCCGGGGTCCAGCCGTTGTTCTCGAGCCGGGCCATCAGCTCGGGACCGGGCTTCTCGGCGTCCGTCCAGCCGAGGAACCGCCAGATCGCGCGGAAGTCATCGATGTCGTTGATGAGCGGGGTGCCCGTGAGCGCGATGAGCAGCGGCGAGACGCCGGGCGTGCGCTTGCGGATGCTCTCCGCGATCGCGAGCACGTTGCGCGAGCGCTGCGACTGCACGTTCTTGATCATGTGCGCCTCGTCGACGACCATGCCCTTGAAGCCGAAGCGCGAGATCCAGCTCAGGTGGCGATCGAGGATCTCGTAGTTGACGACGAAGACGTCGGCGAAGGGATCGATGTCGGCACCGTCGCCGTGGATCACGGTGACCCGACGCTGCGGAGTCCAGCGCTCTGCCTCGCGCGCCCAGTTCATCTTGACGACGTTCGGCACCACCACGAGCAGCGGGTAGTCGCCCGAGACGCTCGCGGCGAGCACCGACTGCGCGGTCTTGCCGAGGCCCGGCTCGTCGGCGAGCAGGAAGCTGCGGTGGCCGTCGCGCACACTGGCGAGGAATCGGGCCTGGTGGTGCATCAGCTCGAGCCCGGCGGGCGCGAGCCGATCCGGCACCGGAGCCTCGGGGAGCTCCATGCACGCGGAGCCGCCGCCGCCCTGCTCGAACGACTTCAGGAGCGGCCCGAGCAGCTCCCAGTTCGCGAGGCGCACGACGGGGGTCGGCGACTTCGGCGCGGTGAGGTCGGGGGCGAGGAACGGGTTCGCGAGCCGGCGCGCCTCGATGCCCGCGGGCTCCACCTGGCGCTCGGCGAGCTCCGGCGGCACATAGGTCTGCACGGGAGCCGGGGCTGCCTTCTCCTCCTCCGGCACCTCGATGCCGGCCTGCATGAGCATCTTGCGCTTCAGCTGGCGCGTCGCGTCCGTGATCGGAGCGGCGGGCTCGAGCAGGGTGATCAGGCTGGTGTCGCGCGCCGCGGTCTTCGCGAGGATCGAGGCCACACCGTCGAGCCGCTTCAGGGTCTCGGCCCGCTCCGCGTCGCTCACGCCCTCTGCGGTCTTCACCCGTGCGCGCTCTTCGCGCATCAGCAGCGCGATGACGTGGAACTTGGTGCGATTCGCGGGGGTGGCCTTGCCGCGCTGAGCGGAGGCCTCCACCTCACGCACGGCGCGTGCAAGCAGCGGGATGATGCCTTCGTTGTGCGTGTGCTTGCGTCGACCGTTCGCGCGCGACGACGCGCCGTTGGATGGTGCGGTCTGACGGGTGGCAGTGGTGATTGCCAATGGATCTCCTGATCAGCGTGGTGCGTTCCCGGATCGAGTACCGGGGCGCAGGTCGTTCCCCGGTTCGGAGTCTGACACCATGCGCAGCATGGGACTCCAGAGTTGCTCCCGAATCACGACCTTGCGGTCAATGCTAGCACCTCGGGCTGCAAGCGCGGTGGGCTCGCAGCCCGTGCGAGCACATATTGCAGAGATCTGCGTTCCCGCTGACCCCATCGGCCGAATCACTCAGCGGGAGTGCAGATCTCTGCAGCTGGGTGACGGCGTGGAACGAACGTCCGGAACGCGACGCTAGGCCCGCGGTGCCGGACCGGCCGTGAGCTCACGGGCGCGCACCACATCGGCCTGCATCTGCACGATCAGCGCGTCGAGCGAGTCGAAGCGCTCGGTCGCGCGGAGGCGATGGGTGAACCGGACCTCCATCGGCCGGCCGTAGAGGTCGCCTTCGAAATCCAGGAGGAACGCCTCGACCCGGGACTGCTCGTTCGGCGTGAAGGTGGGGTTGTTGCCGACGGAGATCGCGGCGGGGCGGCGCACGCCGTCGATCACGGCGTATCCAGCGTAGACGCCGTCGGCCGGCACGAGGCCCTCGATGCGGCCGCCGAGATTCGCCGTCGGGAAGCCGAGCTCGCGGCCGCGCGCGTCGCCGTGCACGATCTCGCCCCGCACGGCGACGGCCCGTCCGATCATGCGCGACGCCGATTCGACATCCCCCGACACGATGGCGTCGCGGATCTGCGTGGAGGAGACCCGCCCCCGCCGGGCATCGACCACCCCGGCGACGACCTCGACCGTGAACCCCAGTCGCTCGCCGAGCGCGCGCAGCAGCGTCGCGTCGCCCAGCCCGCGGTGCCCGAAGCGGAAGTCGGAGCCCATGATCACGTGGCGCGCGTGCAACCGCCCCACGAGCACCTGCTCGACGAAGTCCTCGGCGGAGATCCGGGAGAACTCGGCGTCGAACTCGACCATCACGCAGGCGTCGACGCCCGTGTCTGCGATGGTCTCGAGCCGCTGGTCCCGGCTCATGAGCGGCAGCGGGCAGATGTCGGGTCGCAGGTACCCGAGCGGGTTGCTCGCGAACGTGAAGACGACCGCGTGCGTTTCGCTCGCGCGGGCGGAGTCGAGCAGTCGGCCGATGATCGCCTGGTGGCCGAGGTGCACGCCGTCGAACTTGCCGATGGCGACGGTGCTGCCCGAGGCGAAGTCCGCCGGGTCGATCGCCGCGAGCGATTCGAGCACGCGCATCAGGCGGCCTCGCCGGACGCGACCGGCGCACCGGTCCGCGACAGCCACAGCAGCCCCAGGATCGGGAGCACGAGCGGAATGAACAGGTACCCGCTGCCGAAGAACGACCACACGGAGGGGTGTCCGAAGAGCTGCGGCACGGTGATGCTGAGCACGCCGACGATCACGACCCCGCACAGCTCGAAGATCAGCGCTGCCCAAGCGATCGTGCGCCACACCCCGCGGCGCTTGATGAGGGCGACGGACGCGACGATGTAGACGACCCCCGCGAGGGCCGAGAGCGCGTACGCGAGCGGCGCCTCATCGAACTTCGTGATGATCTGGTACACCGAGCGGAACGTCGCCGCGATCGCGAGGACGAGATACACGGCGATGAGGACCCGGCCGAGTCCGCCGAGGCGGTCGCCCCGGGTTGCGATGTGCGCGGATCCCGCATCTCGAAGTTCGCCCTGTGCCACGCCCTCCAGCTTACCGCTCCCCGGCTGCCGGTTCGGCTCAGCCCCAGATGACGAGCATGCGGTACACCATCACCGCGACCGCGAAGTGCACCACCGCGAGCACGATGTTGGCCCAGCGCGTGCGATCGACGAGCGCCCAAAACCCCGCGCCCGGCGGGAGCGCGAACGCGACGATCAGGTACATCCAGAACTCGAGCGGGTCGCCGGTGGCCGGATTGCCCGCGAGCGGCGCCACGATCGACACGATGATCTGCGCGAGCAGCAAGAGGGCCACGAGCAGCGTCGCACCCATGGTGTAATCGTTTGGGGGGAGCTTGCGCGCGCCCACGACGAGGCACACCACCGCCGACACCAGGGCGACCGCGATGATCGCGATCCCGAACCACAGGATCATGCGCCGGCTCCTCCGTCAGGGGTCGGGAAGTTCGTGACGATGCGGGTGCGGCCGCCCGTAATCTTCACGAGGCCCACCAGGCGGCCGTCGGGGGCGACCGCGGCCACGAGGTCCGCATCGGCGGCGGCACCGACGTCGACCCGCTTGCCGTGCCCGAGATCGATGGTCTGCTGCTCGGTCAGCGCGAGCACCGGGAACAGGCGCTCGGCCACGGCGGTCGGCGTCAGGAGCGGGCCGGGCGACCCCGCGACGAGGTCGTCCATGCTGGTCGCGTCCGCCACGTCGAACGGGCCGACCGTGGTGCGACGGAGCGCGGTGAGGTGCCCGCCGACGCCGAGGAGCTCGCCGAGATCCCGCGCGAGCGCTCGGACGTACGTGCCGGTCGAGCAGCGCACGGTGGCGTCGAGGTCGATCACCGGGGTGCCGTCCTCCGCCGTCGCGGATCGCGGCTCGCCGATCTCGAAGGCGTGGATCGTCACGGGGCGGCGTTTCAGCTCGACCTGCTCCCCCGCCCGCACCCGGTCGTACGCGCGTCGGCCGTCGACCTTGATCGCGCTCACAGCGCTCGGCGCCTGGTCGATGTCGCCCGTGAGCTCGGCGACCGCGGCGGCGATGCGCGCAGGGTCGGCCAGCACTGCGGCGAGCGCGGCGGGATCCGCGACGGCCACACGATCGCCCTCGCGGTCGTCCGTCACCGTGGTGATCCCGAGCCGGATCGTCGTGAGGTAGGTCTTGTCGAGGCCGACGAGGTGGGTGAGCAGGCGCGTGGCCGGCCCCGCACCGAGCACCAGGAGCCCGGTGGCCATCGGATCGAGCGTACCGGCGTGGCCCACCTTGCGGGTGCCGAGGGCCCGCCGGGACTTCGCGACGACATCGTGACTCGTCCAGTCGCCGGCCTTGTCGATCAGGAGGATCCCGCCCTGCGGGGGCAGTGTCGTCGGCTCGTTCGTCACCCCTTCACTCTACCGGCGGGTCAGCTGAGCATCCCGCGGTCCCGCGCGACGGCAGCGGCCCGCGAGCGGGAGTCCACCCGCAGTTTCGCCAGCACGTGGGCCACGTGCGTTTTGACGGTGGCCTCCGAGACGAAGAGATGCCGGGCGATCTCGCGGTTCGACCGCCCCTCGGCGACGAGCAGGAGCACCGCGCGTTCGCGCTCCGTGAGGCGAGGAACCGCGTTCTCGCGCTGCGCCTGAACCCGTAGGGCCACCTCGGCGTCGAACACCGTGCGCCCCTCCGCGGCATTCTGGATCCCGGCGAGGATCGCCTCGGTCGGGGCGTCCTTCAGGAGGTACCCGGTGGCGCCCGCTTCGACCGCCCGGAGGATATCGCCGTCGCGGTCGAAGGTCGTGAGCATGAGCACGGCGGGCGCGGGATCGAGCCGTCGGAGCGCGAGGGTCGTCGCGATCCCGTCGATGCCGTCCCCGAGACGCAGGTCGCACAGCACGACGTCCGGCTGAAGCACAGCGGCTGCGGGAACGGCTTCCTCGCCGCTGCCGGCCTCGCCGACCACACGGATTCCCGCCCGGCTCTCCAAGACCGAGCGAAGCCCCGCGCGCACGATCGGATGATCGTCCACGAGCAGCACGGTCCGGGTCACCACGGATCACTCCCTCCGCGCTGCCCGGTCTCGTCGCTCCCTGCCGGCAGCCAGGCCGAGAGCGCTGTGCCGTCCCCCGGTGCCCCTTCGATGTCGAGCCCGCCGCCGCACTCCCGCAACCGTTCCCGCGCCTCGCGGAGCCCCACCGACTGCGCACCCGATCGAGGCGCACGCCCCGACCCCCACGATGCGACGTCGAAGCCGATCCCGTCGTCCACGATGTCGAGACGCACCATCGCACCGATCTCCCGCAGCTCGACCCCCACCCGGGTCGCGTGGGCGTGCGCGCGCACATTTGCGAGCGCCGTCTGCAGGGTGCGGAGCAGCGCGACCTCCGCCGCAGTGCCGATCGGGCGCGTCGGCTCCGCCTGCCAGGTCGCGGCGATCCCGCTCTCCTCGGAGAAGCCGGCGACCACTCGGGCGAGCGCGTCCGGCAGCTCCGTCGATTCGAGTTCCGCGGGGAGGAGCGCCGCGACGATGCGTCGAGCGTCCTCGGCACCTCGGCGGGCGATCGAGGCGATCCGGTCGAGGGCGGGATCATCGTCTGCGCCGAGGACCGCGGGGTCCCGTGCCGCGCCGGCGCGAGATTCGCCCGCGCGTGCCAGCAGCGCGATCGATGCGAACTCCTGCGCGATCGTGTCGTGGATATCTCGGGCAAGGCGCGTGCGCTCAGCCAGCGCCCCCTCAGCGCGCTGCGCGCGGGCCAGTGCGGCCTGCAGATCTTCGGCTTCCCGCTGCGCCGCGAGCAGTGAGGCGTTGAGGCGGCGGTGCTCCGCAGCGTCCGCGAGCACCGACGTATAGCCCCGAGCCATCCCCACCGCAACGGCGCCACCGATCACCGGCCCCAGCACCTCGGCGAGGGTCACCGATCCTCTCGTCAGCCAGGGAACGCCGATCGCGACAGCCACGATCCCGACACCGACCAGCACCCCGCGCACGCCGCCGAAGAGATGCCCGCCGACCAGCAGGAGCGGGAACGACACCCAGACGAACTCCGGGGACGCCCACAGTGCCGCGAGCCACACGCCCCCGAGCAGCACGAACCACAGCGACGCGGCCCGCGGTCCGCCGGCCGCCGCCCATCGACCCGCGAGATAGACGCCGGTGAGCGCGACACCCGCCGCGAGCGCAAGACGGAGATCGAGGCCCCGATCCCAGGCCCGCAGTGCCGAGACGCCCACGAGCAGGATGAACACCAGGTGCACCCCCGCGCGGGCAGCGCGGAGCGCACGCGTCTGCTCGTCGGGTCCGCTCATGCCTCGATTCTGCTCCACCCGGCACGGATCTGCGATCTCGTGACTCGGATCTCATCATTTCGGGCGATGCCCGCCGCTCCGTCGCCGTTCAGTCTGGAAGCATGCAGAAACCGCTTACCTATCTCCTCGTATCCGCGTTCGCCTATGCCGCTCTCGGAGTGGCCTCGGGGCTCTTCTACCGAGAGTTCACCAAGCTCAACGGTTTCCCCGAAGGGGCCTTCACTCAGCTCGGTCTCGCCCACACCCACCTGCTCGCGCTGGGGTTCCTCCCGTTTCTCATCCTGCTCGGTCTCGAGCGCGTGTTCCAGTTCTCGCTCGCCCGAAAACGATTCGGGTGGTTCCTCTGGCTCTACCACGCGGGCGTCATCCTCACCTCCGCCATGCTCATCGTGCACGGCTCATTGACCGTACTCGGACTCGAGTCTTCGAAGATGATCGCCGGACTCGCGGGGCTCGGACACATGAGCATCACCGCCGCCATCGTGCTGCTGTTCTTCGCGTTGCGTGCGAGTCTGCGACGCATCGATCCGTCGACTGGCACGGCCCTCCCGGCGCAGGTCCCCACGACCGAGCAGCCCGCGGCGACCGATCGCACCGCTCGGCCGGCAATACACTGAGTCTGTGCCCGCCGATCCCGTCCCCCCGCACCCCCACCGGGACGAACTGACCTCGGCGCTCAACGCCTGGTTCGTCGAAGCGGCGCGGGACCTGCCCTGGCGCGACCCCGCGATCTCCCCGTGGGCGGTGCTGGTCTCGGAGTTCATGCTCCAGCAGACGCAGGTCGAGCGGGTGATCCCGCGCTGGACCGCGTGGCTCGAGCGCTGGCCGACGCCGTCGGCGCTCGCCGCCGACGAGCCGGGCGAGGCCGTGCGGGCGTGGGATCGCCTCGGCTACCCGCGACGGGCGCTCTGGCTGCACCGTGCTGCCGTCGAGATCGCGACGCGGCACGGGGACGAGGTCCCCTCCGACGTCGACCAGCTCCTCGCCCTCACCGGCGTCGGGCCGTACACGGCGCGGGCGATCTCGACGTTCGCGTTCGGCGAGCGCCACCCCGTCGTGGACACGAACACCCGGCGGGTCATCGCCCGAGCGGTGCACGGTCGCGCGGCAGCCGGGATGCCGTCACCCGCGGACCTCACCGACATGGGCGCGCTGCTGCCCGATGTGCTCCCCGAGGCGGCCGTCTTCAACGCCGCGGCCATGGAGCTCGGCGCCGTCGTCTGCACGGCGCGCGCGCCGCGCTGCGACGCCTGCCCCATCGCGGCCTGGTGCGAGTGGCGAGGAGCGGGGTACCCGGACAATGCGCCGGTGAAGCGGCCGAAGCAGGCGAAGTTCGAGGGGTCCGACCGTCAGGCCCGGGGCCGGATCATGGCGCTGCTGCGCCGGTCGACCGAGGCGCTGCCCCGTGCGGAGGCGGTCGCCGCGGCGGCGGAGCCGTCGACCACGCCGCGGGATCCCGCGCAGCCGCAGCGCGCCTTCGACTCGCTGCTCGCCGACGGCCTCGTGGTCGAGATCGACGGGCTGGTGCGGCTGCCGGTGTCGGACGTCAGTCGCGATCCTCGTCGCGACTGAGCTCGCTCTCGGTGAGGCCGTCCTCGTCCTCGTCACCGAGATCGCGAGGCTTCACGTACGGGTCCGCCTCGCCCGCGTAGCTCGCGGAGGCGGCGAGCGCCTGCGCGGCCTCGTCGCGCTGCTTCGCCTCGGCGAGCAGGTCGTTGAGGTGCTGCGCGCTCTCGGGCAGCTCGTCATGGATGAACTCGAGCGTCGGGGTGAGGCGCGTGCCGAGCTGCTTGCCGACCTCGCTGCGCAGCATGCCGGTCGCGGCCTTCAGCGCCGCCGCCGAGTCGGCCTGCTCCTCCTCGCTGCCGTACACCGTGTAGAAGACGCTCGCGTGCTGCAGATCGCCCGTGACGCGCACATCGGTGATGGTCACGAAGCCGAGTCGCGGATCCCGCAGCCCCTTCTCCAACCGCCTCGCGATGATCTGCTGGATTCGTTCGGATACCTTGCCAGCGCGTGGATTGCTCATGCGATTCAGTGTAGCGTCGCGCTCCGACACCCGGTGCCGCTCGGCGGCCATCGCACCGAGTGCCGCTCGTGCCGAGCGCCTACGATGAATACCGGACCCCGATCGCGACGCACAGGAGGCACCCGTGAGCCACCTCGGTACCCCAGGACCCCCGCCGTACCCGTACGCGCCGCCATCGATCCCGCCTCCCTTCGTCGGCTTCCCGGCGCCCGGGCCGGGGGAACCCTTCAACGGCGCGGCGCACCCGTTCGATACGATTCGGCCCCTCTATGGTGCGACGTTCGTCCAGTCGATCCGGCGATTCTTCGTCTCCTACGCCCGCTTCAGCGGCCGCGCCTCGCGCAGCGAGTTCTGGTGGTCGTTCCTCCTCTGCGGACTCCTCCGGGTGATCCCGTTTCTGCTGCTGGGCGTGTTCGCCATCGTCTCGGAGTCGCTCCCGACGTCGTCGGTCAACGCGAGCGCGGAACGATCCCTCGCGCTCGCGGGCGGACTCGTGGTTCTCGCGGTGCACCTCGGCCTCCTGCTTCCGCAGCTCGCGGTCGCAGCGCGCCGACTCCACGACGGCGACTTCTCGGCGCTGCTGCTCCTGCTCCTCCTCATCCCGTGGATCGGCGTGATCATCATCGGCGTGTTCATGCTGCTCGAGCCGAAGCCGTCCGGTCGCCGATTCGACCGGGATCCGATGCCCGCACCCGGGACCGTGTGGTCGCCGCCCTTGGGCCAGCCCGGGGGATGGAACGGAGCAGCCTCCGATGCCCGCCGCTGAGGCCGACCCGCAGCGGCTCCGCGATCTCGCGGCGCTCCGCCGGGTCCGGGATCGGATCGACCGGGAGTACGCGAGCCCGCTCGACGTGTCCTCACTCGCACAGGGCGCCCACGTATCCGCCGGGCATCTCAGCCGGGAATTCCGCGCGGCCTACGGCGAATCGCCCTACAGCTATCTGATGACGCGACGGATCGAACGGGCCATGACGCTGCTCCGGCGCGGCGACCTCAGTGTGACCGAGGTGTGCTTCGCCGTCGGGTACGGCTCGCTCGGCACCTTCAGCACCCGATTCAGCGAGCTCGTCGGCATGTCGCCGCGCGCGTACCGGCAGGCCGCCGAGGCAGGGATCGATGCGCTGCCGAGCTGCGTCGTGGCGCGCGCGACCAAACCAGTCAGGAATCGAGAAGTTCCACCCGCCACGCCGGAGTAGCTTGGCTGGCATGAAGATCAACATTCACGTCACCTTTCTGCCCCACACCGATCCCGAGGCCTCACTGGCCTTCTACCGCGATGTCCTCGGCTTCGACGTGCGCAACGACGTCGGCTACGAAGACATGCGGTGGATCACCGTCGGTCCCGCGAACCAGCCCGACACCTCGATCGTGCTTACCCCACCGGCCGTCGATCCCGGACTCACGGACGAGGAGCGGCGGGTGATCGGAGAGCTCATCGCGAAGGGGTCGTACGCCTCGGTGGTGTTCGCGACGGACGCGCTCGACGAGCTCTTCGAGCGGGTCGAGGGGTCGGGCGCCGACGTGCTCCAGGAGCCGATGGAGCAGGACTGGGGATCCCGCGACTTCGCCTTCCGCGACCCGGCCGGCAACACGGTCCGGGTGCAGCAGCTCGCGTAGATCCCCGATCCCCCGCCTTCGCCGCACGGCGCGTCACACCCGGCCGTGCGGCGTTGCGCTGTTTTAGACTGGGCGCACACGCAGAATGGCGTGACGTGTCCACCGACAGCAGAAAGCAGCGATTGTGACGAACCCGCCAAACCCCGAGGACTCCAACCCGGGCGGCACCCCGCCCGTGCCGCCGCAGGCACCCCAGGCGTCCGAGAACGCCCAGCCGGTGCCGCCGCAGCCGTCCGAGCCCTCGACTCCCTCCGCGCCGCAGTACGCGCCGCCGGTGCAGCAGCCCCAGCAGCCGCAGCAGCCCTACGGTCAGCAGCAGCCCCCGCAGGCCACCGGCCAGCAGCCGCCCGCGCCGCAGTACGGCCAGCAGCCGCAGCAGCCCTACGGCCAGCCGCAGCAACCCTACGGCCAGCCGCAGTACGCGCAGCAGGCGCCCTACGGCGCACCGCAGCAGGGTGCTCCCTACGGCGGCGCCGCGCCGCAGCAGCCGTACTACCCGCCGGCCGTCGGCGTTCCCGGCCCCGGTGAGCCGTTCAACGGCGCCGCCCACCCGGATGACCTCACCCGCCCCCTCTACGGTGCGTCCCCGACGCAGGCCGTCAAGCGGTTCTTCAAGAACTACGCGAACTTCTCGGGCCGCGCCTCGCGCAGTGAGTACTGGTGGGTCGCGCTCTTCTTCGCCGTGGTCTCGATCGTGCCGATGTTCCTCTACATCTTCGGCCTCGTAACCCTCGGCGTGAGCGCCTCCTCCTACGACTCGTACTCGGGCTACTCGAGCGGGTCGCAGGCCGGCACGGGTGTGGGCGCGGTGATGCTGATCATCGCGGGCATCATCTTCCTCGCCATCGGCCTCGGCACCATCGTTCCGTCGCTGGCGATCTCCTGGCGTCGTCTGCACGACGCGAACTTCGCGGGTCCGCTCTACTTCCTGACGTTCATCCCCTACGTCGGCGGACTGGTCGTGCTCGTGTTCATGATCATCTCCTCCAACCCCGCAGGGCGGCGCTTCGATCGCTAGTCGCCGCACCGCACACACGAAGGGCCCGGACAGTCGAACTGTCCGGGCCCTTCGTGTTGGGGTGGTCGGTCTCCGCTAGTCGCGGACCTTCTCCACCATCTCGGTCGTCTCGATCTCGTCGCCGATCTGGATGTCGTTGTACTTGCCCAGTCCGATACCGGCCTCGAAGTCGGTCTTGACCTCGGTGACGTCGTCCTTGAAGCGGCGCAGCGAGTCGATGGCCAGGCCGTCGGCGATCACCACACCCTCACGGATGACGCGCGCCTTGGCGTTGCGCGTGATCGTACCGCTGCGCACGACCACACCGGCGATGTTGCCGAACTTCGAGGAGCGGAACACCTCGCGGATCTCGGCAACACCCGACTGCTTCTCCTCGTACTCCGGCTTGAGCATGCCCTTGAGCGAGCTCTCGATGTCGTCGAGTGCGTTGTAGATGACGTTGTAGAAGCGGATGTCGATGCCCTCGCGCGCGGCGCGCTCGCGAGCCTTGACGTCGGGACGCACGTTGAAGCCGATGACGATCGCGTTGTCGATCGTCGCCAGGTCCACGTCGCTCTCCGTGATCGCGCCCACCCCGCGGTGCAGGATGCGCAGCTGCACGGAATCGTCGACCTCGATCTTCATGAGCGACTCCTCGAGCGCCTCCACGGCACCCGACACGTCTCCCTTGATGATGAGGTTGAGCGACTCGACCTTGCCCTCTTCCAGCGCCTTCGTGAACTCCTCGAGGCTGATGCGCTTGCGGGCCTTCGCCAGCATTGCGTTGCGCTCCGCGGCCTCACGCTTCTCAGCGATCTGGCGGGCGGTGCGATCCTCTGAGGTGACGATGAAGGTGTCGCCTGCGCGGGGCACGGTCGACAGACCCTGCACCTGCACCGGACGCGACGGCAGTGCCTCGACGACCGGATCGCCGTTCTCGTCGCTCATGGCGCGCACGCGGCCGTAGGCGGTACCCGCCACGATCGCGTCGCCGACCCGCAGCGTACCCGACTGGATGAGGACAGTCGCCACGGCGCCGCGCCCCTTGTCGAGACGCGCCTCGATGGCGACGCCTCGCGCGTCCTTGTCGGGGTTGGCGCGCAGATCGAGCCCGGCGTCGGCGGTCAGCAGGACCGCGTCGAGCAGCTCGGTGATGCCGACGTTGTTCTTCGCCGAGACGTCGACGAACATGACGTCGCCGCCGTACTCCTCGGAGACGAGACCGAACTCGGTGAGCTGCTGGCGCACCTTGGCGGGGTTCGCCCCCTCCTTATCGATCTTGTTGACCGCGACCACGATCGGCACACCGGCTGACTGGGCGTGGTTCAACGCCTCGATCGTCTGGGGCATGATGCCGTCGTCGGCCGCGACCACGAGGATCGCGATGTCGGTGACCTGCGCACCACGCGCACGCATGGCGGTGAACGCCTCGTGACCCGGGGTATCGATGAAGGTCAGTGCGCGGTCGATGCCCTCGTGCTCGGTGTGCACCTGGTAGGCACCGATGTGCTGCGTGATGCCGCCGGCCTCGCCGCCGCCCACGTTCGCCTTGCGGATCGCGTCGAGCAGTCGGGTCTTACCGTGATCGACGTGGCCCATCACGGTGACGACCGGCGGACGCGCCTGCAGCACGTCGTCGCCCTCGTCCTCGAGCTCGCCCTCGATATCGATGTCGAAGCCCTCGAGCAGCTCACGATCCTCGTCCTCGGGGGACACGATCTGGATCCGGTAGCCGAGCTCCTCGCCGAGCACCTCGAACGTGGCCTCGTCGAGCGACTCCGTCGCCGTTGCCATCTCACCGAGGTGGAACAGCACCGTCACGAGGTTCGATGCACTCGTGTTGATCTTATCGGCGAAGTCCGAGAGCGACGCGCCGCGCCGCAGACGGACCGGGGTCGATCCGTCGCCGCGGGGAACGCTCACGCCGCCGAGCGACGGCGCCTCCCGCATCTCGAATTCGGCCCGCTTCGCCCGCTTCGACTTGCGCGCCTTGCTCTTGGAGCCTCCGCGACCGAACGCACCGGCGGTACCAGCACCACGGCCACCACGGCCACGGCCGGCGAACCCACCGCCCGGACGTGGCGCACCGAAGCCGCCCGCGCCGGGAGCACCACCGGCGCCGGGAGCGCCGCCGGGACGGTTGAAGCCGCCGCCACCGCCAGGACGACCTCCCGGACGACCGGGACCGCCGGGACGGCCTGCGCCACCGGCTGCGCCGCCCTGAGGACGGGGCGTCGGACGCGGGATGTTGCCGGGGGTCGGACGACCGCCGGCGGAACGGCCCATGCCCTGGTTGGGGGCGAAGGGGTTGTTGCCGGGACGCGGCGGGCGAGGGATGCCCATGCCCTGGCTCGAGGCGAACGGGTTGTTGCCGGGACGGGGACCGCCCGGCTTGGCACCGGGCTTCGCAGCGCCGGGCTTCGCCGGGGATGCCTTCGGAGCACCCGGCTTGGCGCTGTCGGCAGCGGGTGCGTCAGCACGCGGCGCGTCAGCAGCGGGTGCCGGCGCCGGTGTCGCGGGCGCGGCCGGTGCCGGGGTCGGAGCCTCGGCGGGTGCCGGAGTCTCGGCCTTGGCCGCGGGCTTCGGGCCGGGGCGCGGACCGGTGGTCCGCTTCGCCGCGGGCTTCGCAGCCTCGGCGGCGGGAGCGCCAGCGGGCTGATCGCCCTTCGCCTGGGTCACTCCGTCTGCCTCGAGGGCAGCCTTGACTTTGCGCGCCACCGGGGGGGCAACGCTGGACGAGGACGCCTTAACGAACTCGCCCATATCTTTCAGCTTGGCCAGGACGACCTTGCTATCGACACCGATCTCCGCAGCGATCTCGTGTACGCGTGGGTTAGCCACTTTTCTCCTGTCTGGGTTCACGCCAGACAGGCGGGAACCGGAATTAACGGACGGGTCTCATCGTGAGCCGCTCATTAGTTGTCCATACGTGTTTTCAGCCTGTTCTCTAAAGGGCCAGCATCGAGCTTCCCCGATACTCGCAGCGCACGCGAAAAGACTCCGCGCGCCACTGCTTGGTTCAGACAGTGAGCCGTGGGATGCACCCACGCCCCTCGCCCAGGACGCACCGCGCGATCATCAGCCAACAGCTGACCCTCGTGCGCCACAACCCTGAGCAGTGCCGTGCGCGGCGCGCGTTTTCGACACGCCACACAGGTCCGAACCGCAACCATCTTACCAGCTTCCTCAGTTCCAATCCGTCCCGTTCACAGGGACGGGAGGCAACTGCACCGATGCGCGATCGATCGGTGCAGCCGCGGGTCGGGCGGCCGATTCAATCATTCATGATTGAATCCGGCTGGATATCGATCTTCGCGCCCGTCAGCTTCGCGGCGAGTCGAGCGTTCTGGCCCTCCTTGCCGATGGCGAGCGAGAGCTGGAAGTCGGGAACCAGCGCCCGGACCTGCTTCAGCGACTCATTGAGCATGAACACGTCGGTGACCTTCGCGGGCGACAGGGCGTTCGCCACGAACTTCGGCAGCTCGGGCGAGTAGTCAACGATGTCGATCTTCTCCTCGCCGAGCTCGCTCATGACCGCCCGTACACGGCTCCCCATCTCGCCGATGCAGGTGCCCTTCGCGTTGATCCCGGGCTGCTTCGCGCGCACGGCGACCTTCGTGCGATGCCCCGCCTCGCGGGCGAGCGACACGATCTCGACGAGCCCCTCGGCGAGCTCGGGCACTTCCCGCTCGAACAGCTTCCGCACGAGGCCCGGGTGCGTGCGCGACACCACGACCTGCGGACCCTTCAGCCCCTTGGAGACACTGGTCACGTACACGCGGATTCGGGTGCCGTGGGGGTACTTCTCCCCCGCGATCTGCTCCTCGGGGGCAGGATCGCCTCGAGCTCTCCGAGGTCGACGTGCACCATGCGCGGGTTCGGTCCCTGCTGCACGACACCGGAGACGATCTGGCCTTCCTTGTCCTTGAAGGCGCCGAGGACCGCGTCATCGGTGAGATCGCGCAGGCGCTGATTGATGACCTGCTTTGCCGCGCTCGATGCGACCCGCCCGAACTCGTCGGTGGTCACGAAGGCCTCGCCCACGACCTGGCCGTCGTCGTCGAGCTCCGGCACGCGGACATCGATCTGGCCGGTCTTGCGGTCGAGGGTGACCCGGACCTGGTGCTCGTCGGGCACAGGAATGTTCTGGTTCTCGGCGTGACGCAGATATGCCGATTGGATCGCCTGCTCGATGATTTCGGCGAGCTCCTCGAAGGGAATCTCCTTCTCGCGCTCAAGCCCACGCAGCATTGCGAGATCGATCTTCACGATGGCCTCCTCGTATTGAAATGTCTATTCAGCTGTCCCCGCACGCGCGGGGTGAAGAGCCCAGAGTACTCCACGGAGCGGGGCTCTGCCACCGCGGCAGGGCCCCGCGGCCGCGCTAGTGCTGCGCTTCCTGCGGTTGCGTGAAGGGGTACACGGCGGGCGATCCGGCGCTCGCAGTCTCTTCGGCGTCCTCGGTGCCCCGGAACTTCGCGAGGTCCCGGACGTTCTTCTGCACGGCGACCGAAGCGAAGAGGCTCATCGCGAACGCGATGCCGTAGAAGCCCTTTTCGCTCAGTGTCAGGCTGCCCGCGTTCCAGAGCCCGACGGCGAGGAGGGTGAGCGAGATGAGCAGGGCGAACCAGGCGATGCCGGTGTAGAGGTTCGTGACGGGGATCCCGTCCGCCCGGTCGCGCACCGTCTTCTGGAGTGACACTGCCGCGAACAGACCGAACATGAGCAGCGTGAAGTAGTAACCCTTCTCGTTGAGCTCCATCGTGGCGTTGTAGAGTCCGATGAGGTAGGTGCCCATTCCGAGGAGCAGGGCGACCCAAGAAGCGCCGATGAACGCAGCGGTGGGCTTCGATGCGGTGTCCTGATGTTCGGTCATGATGAACTCCTTCGTTCGTGGTACTGCGGTTGTGAATTCGTATTCCGGCTCGGGCATCGGTGTTCGTTGCTCCCGCCGAGCGCCTCCCCCAACCACCATCTTGTCGGGACCGCATGTCGGGATCCGCATATGCACCCCCTGCGGTCGCCGCGGCGTCCCTGTCGTATGGCAGTCCGTGCATGCGACGCCCCTGTCACGCAGCGAGCGCGCCGTCGATGGGTTCGCCGGTTGCCGCCGTCAGGCGGTGCACCGCGATCAACGCGGGTGTCACCCGACCGGCCTCAATCGCGAAGCCCCGACCCGGCGCGAAATCGGCGCGACGGGCACGGCCCAGCGGCTCCCGGAACGGGGAGTGCGGCTCGCCGGCGTCCGGCTGCAGCGTGAGACCCCACGTGGGTTGCTTGAGGGCGCCGAGCAGTTCCCAGTACTGCGCGGCAGCGCCGGGTTCGAGGTCGAAGAGCACCAGTGCCGCGGAGCGACGCGCCGCGCGGGCGAGTGCCGCGAGCGCCCGCTGGGCGCCGGGGTCAGCGGCGTCGGCCGCGCGCTCAACGACCACGAGCATCCGCTGCGCGCCCTGGAGTGCGTCGACCAGTCGAGCGGCTTCGCGCGCGACCGCGTCCTCCCCCGAGGCGACGCGACTCCACGACCGCGCTTGTTCAATGCCTGCCTCCTGAGACACATGGGCCTGGAGTGTGAGGAGGATCGATTCCACGACCACTCCGTGACGAGCGCCGTGCTCCTCCCACGCCACCGCGCACGTCTCCAGTGCCGTCGTCACCCCCGACCCGGCGGGACCGAAGACGACACCGAGCCCGCGAGTCGGCATGGTCAGCGCCTCGAGTGTGTCCCTCCGGAGACCGATGGCGATACGGTCCGGCTGGTCCGCCCGAGTGCGTCGATCAGGCTTCGACCCGCCGTGTTCGCCGCGCCCCGAGGGAGGCAGCTCCTGCAGCGTCTGCAGTACCGGCTCGGTCTGGATCACGGGCGCTGGTGCGATCCGGCACCGCAACAGGTCCGCGGCCAGCTCGGCGAGGCTGCGGTCCAAACCGGCCCGGTCCGGCGATCCGCCGGGAACCGCGATCTGCACCTCGGCCCCCTCTCCCACGCGCACGGCTCGCCCCGGCGGCGCATCGGCGAGCAGGTCAGCTGGGAACCCGAAGACGGCACCGTCCCGAGCATCAGACATCCGGAACGCGTACTGCCTGGGGAGGTGGGCCGTGAGGCCCGTCGGAATCGCCGAGGCGCGATCTGCCGTCATGACCACGTGGACCCCGAGTGCGCGCCCGGCGGCCATGATCTCAGTGAGTGCGGGCAGCAAGGTGGTCACCGCACCGGCGTCATCCGACGCCTGGCGAAACGCACTGAAGCCGTCGAGGAGCAGGACCACGCGGGCTTCGCCGTTCCCGGCTGCTGTCACTCGCGTCTCCGAGAGCGTGCCCGCTCGGGCTGCTGAGAATCGCGGACCGCGATCGGAGATCGTGCGCTGCAGATGGCGCAGTACGCGGGTGACCCGGCCCAGGTCCGAGAGGGGCACCACGGCCCCCACGGTTGGCAGCTGGACGAGTGCGCCGAGTCCCCCGTTGCCGCCGTCGATCGCGTAGAGATGCACGGGAAACCGCTCCGCTGCAGCGCTGAGGGCTGCGGCGACGGAGAGCAGCGCCGTGGATTTTCCCGTGCCGCTCGCCCCCAGGAAGGCGACGTGCCCGACCGCGTCGAAGTCGATCGACTCCGGCCGCTGCGCCTGGGAGTCGGGCAGATCCAGCAGCCCGATCGTGGTGGTGTCGATGTCCGCACGGAGACCGGCGTTGTACGACAGTGCCGCCGAGTCGATGAGCGGAGGGAGTTCGTCGAGCCATGGCCGTCGGGGGGCGGCAAGAGCGGCCGTGCGCGCCGCATCGGAAATGCCGCGCGCCAGCACCTCGATGTCGCGGTCGCCGCCGGTTCGCGCGTCGTCCGTCACGGCACGGGGTGACCTTGGGACGTCCCACGGGACGCGTGCGCCCCACCCGAGGGATGCGATGCGCACCGCGCCGAGGTCGGACGCACCCGAGGCGCGACCACCGACGTAGCAGGTCTGCACGGTGCGGATCCGCCCGGGCCCGATCTTGATGGCCGCGCGCCCCGGAGTCTCCGCGGCGAAGTGCGCGGCGTCTGGCACCCCCAGGACATCCGAGCTGTCCGCGTCGTCTGCCATCCGCAGAGCGATCCGGAGATTCGTGTTGGCCCGCAGTTGCTCGGTGATCACCCCGGCCGGCCGCTGCGTGGCGAGGACGAGATGCAATCCCAGCGACCGACCGCGCTGCGCGATGTCGACGACCCCCGTGACGAACTCGGGGACGTCGCGCGCCAGCGCGGCGAGGTCCTTCGCCCGGTGGTGGGCGAAGAGCTCTTCGCGGTGCCGCAGCTCTGCGCGCAGTGACCGCAGTGCCCGTCGCACGAGGCGCGGAGTGAGGTCCGTCAAGAGCCCTACCGTGTGCGGCAGGGCGACACACTCCGCGAACGCGGCGCCGCCCTTGTAGTCGACCAGCAGCAACGTCAGGCGGTCCGGGCTGATCGACGCCGCGAGACTCAGGATCCAGGTCTGCAGGAACTCCGACTTTCCGGATCCGGTTGTCCCTGCCACCAGCGCGTGCGGTCCGTGCGTGCGCAGATCGATCGAGACGGGGCCATCGGCGCTCTGTCCCACCACGGCGACGAGCCGGTCCTCGGTTCGCTCCACCCCCGAGCGCCAGCGGGACGTGAGGGTATCCGAGGCCGCCCACGCGTCCAGGATCGCCGCCCCGCCCCCGAGCACGTCCGCGCTGTGGAGGTCCCGGAGCTGCACGGTGCGGGGCAGGTCGCTCGCGGCGGCGACGACCTCGCCGGCGTCTTCGACCGCGGCCAGACTGCGGGCGACCCGCGACGCCATAACTGACTCCGCGCCCTCGATCGAACGCAGCGCCACGACTGACCCCTGCTGCACGAACCCCACCGTCCCCTGCCGCGTATGCACCTCGGCAAACGTGCGGCAAGCGGCGGGCAGCTCTCTCCGATGCTCGGCCACCCAGATGCAGTGGATCCCCGCCTCGGGGCCGTGCTCCGCCAGTGCGATGAACCTCGGCCGCTCCGCCGATTCCGCGAGCACGAGCACCACGACCACGGGATGGGCGAGGCCGTCGCGCGCCGCCGCACGCTGTCGCTGCAGATCCTCCAGCGCGGAGATGAGCGCGCCAGCACTCGCGTCGTCAGCGGCGAGATGCGGGACGGCGACCGGGCTGCGGGGATGGTCCACGTGGGGAAGCCACTTCATCCAGTCCCACGGGCCGGTTCGGCGCGGGCCGCCCACGCACGCCATCACCAGGTCCGCCGGCGCGCGGAGGGCCACGAGCTGCAGCACGATCGATCGGGCGAGCGCAGCGGCCGTGCGCGCGTCTCCGGCGATCCCGAGGGCCCCGCAGCGGTCCAGTGCCTCGACGACGGGCACGGGTGCGATGCTCCGCCACTCGTCTGCAAGCGCGACGAGCGCGGCACGATCCTCGGGCGTCGCGTCGCTGTCGGGAGGCCCCTCGAGTGCGGTGCGGCTCACGAGCTCCCCGGTTCCGATCCGCACCTCGAGGAACGACGCGTGCTCCGGGCGCCGGGTCCACAGCAGCTCCGAGCGGTCGCGCACGGCATGCAGGATCTCTCGAAGCTCCGGCGCCTCTCTCTCGCGCACCGCGATCTCCTCGGCGTGCAGCCGCGCGAGCTCGGTGCGCTCCTCGACGAGTCGCGTCGCGAACTGCTCCCGCAGCCTCCGGTGCCGTCGTCGCCCTCCGAATGCCCCATCGGCCCAGGATCCCAGCAGCATCACGGGGGCCATCGCCACCATGAGCAGACTCATGGGGGCCCGGGTGAGTGCGAACACCGCCCCGCCCATGAGCATCGGAGACAGCATCGCGATCACCGGCAAGTGCTGCACCGAGGGGATCACGGGCGGCGACGGCAGCGCGCGGGTGCGCGCGGAGAACGCCTCCACGACCCGCGGCGAGCGCGTGTGCAGCGTTGTGTGCCGGAGCTCCCGTGCCGGCACGACGGGAGGTCCCAGCGTGACCCGGAGCACGACCTCGCCCAGTTCAACGGTGTGCACGCCAGTGAGGAGGGCGCGTGACGTCGGCGATCCGTCGACGATCACTCCGTTCGCGGATCCGAGATCGTGCAGCGTGACCTCGCGACCGACGGAGACGACGGCGTGCCGCCGGGACACACTCGGGTCGGTGAGCGGCACGCGGTGCCGCGGGTCGCGACCGATCAGCTGCTCACCCTGGACAAGGCTGTGCACGGCGCCGCGGTGCGCTCCAGACAGCACCTCGAGGTGGCCCGCGAGCGGGATGAGCCGAGTGGCGCCGTGCGCCCCGAACTCGAGCACCGGTTCGATCGTCCACCCGGACTGCAACCCAGAGCCGAGGAGTGGGGTGGAGGGATCGAGCAGCCTTCGCTGCGCGGTGAGAGAATCACGCGCGGCGAGGGTGACGGAGACGCGAGCCTCGGTCATCTCGGGGTCCCACCGCACGCCGGCCGCCGCACCGGCACGCACCAGAGCGCATGCAGTATCAGCAACCGTGACGGTGGCGTCACCCTCGAGCGTGATGTCCCGAGGCTCCATGCCCGGGAGCTCCAGCGTCACACGGAACCGCACGGGTCCTCCTCTCGGCGCGTGCGCATCGGTGCCTACCCCTCGGTGAGCTGAGAGCAAGCGGTGGAGACGGAGAGTATGACGGAGTGCTCCGTGGCGTCGAGCGCAAGGATTGCTCCGTCGGATCGGTCAGCTCGGAAGTAGTCCTCTTGCGTGCCGGTGCTTTCGGGATCCAGGACATCCGAGACGTCCCACCCCTCGTGGGTCCACAACGCACGCACACGAGCCGAGGCGGCGAACGGTGCGCCGATCTCCGTGTGCTCGACCGTGAACACTCGGCGTCCGGGCTGCGGGTCAGCACGATTGGGGCGGCACGATTCGGTCTCGATCTGCTCGAGGAGCACGGCCCGATCCTCGGTCCAGTAGAGCCGCTCCTCGCCGCTCCTCCAGCCGTCGGGTTCTCCCGTCGCCTGGACCACCGCGTCGACCTCCGTCTCGATCCAGGCGAGCTGCTCCTCCCGCGTGGCGGATCCGGAGCGCCACTCGTCCGACACGATCGGGTCGGAGGAGCACCCGGCAATGAATGAAACGACGATGAGTGCCGCGGCGGTCAGCTCGGTGCCTCGCATCATCGCACCTCCAACGCTGCGGGGACGCGATTCTTGCGTGAATCGGGTGGATCCGCATGATCCACGAATCCACCGGGGACGCGATCCCACAGTTCGGAAGATATCGCTGCAGCACTCCTGAGCGACTGCGTCTCCCGATCGAGGTACCCGAGCCCGTCGTCCCGGATGATCGAGTGCCCTCCGGTGCCGCGCAGATCGCCCACACCCTCCGAGGAGAAGCTCTGCGCCCCCGCGATGGTGAGGCCGGGGAGCGTCGCGGCATCGGCGTTCGGCTGCATCCGCTGTGCGGCGTTCGATCCGAAGGGTGCAAGCGCGTCAGCGGAGGCCATGGTCGTGTAGATCCGGGGTGCGCCGCGCGCGTCACGATCGACGCCGAGCTCGCCGAGGTCGGAGACCGTCCCGGCATCGAGACCAGCGGAGCCGAGCATCGTGAACGATCGCACGGGATGCTCGGTGCGCAGGAGCGCGTTCGCCGCGGTGGTCGTGCCGTACGAGTGCGCGACGACCGCGACCGACCCGCTCGGGGCCTCGACTATTCGCACCGCGTGCGCGCCGTCGAGTTCCGCGGCGAGCCGGGCCGCCCCCGTTCTCGCCGCGTGCGGGAGCAGCACACGGTCGACATCAGGGGTGTCGGCCTCCATGAAGACGATGACGGCGGAGGTCTCACTCGACCGACCCGACTGCGACAGCACGCGCTGCTGCTCGGCCATGAGATTCCGGCTCGCAGTGTCCCAGCCGGAAAGCCCCTGGTGCGCGTCGTTGCGCATCCCCGGGACTTCCCACGTCAGATGGTCGGCGCGGTCGGGCTCCCCGTACCCGAGCGCCAACAGTGGCGTCGCGTCGGAGAGGCGCAGCGCGACGACGCGCACCGGCTCTCCCGCGTGCCCCTCGGCGATGACCGCGAACGCCGCGTCGAGCGCGCTGCGAGACCGAGGACTCAGTTCCTGGCGATGCACGATCCAGTACTCCAATAGCCGCCGGTTGGCCTCGTCGCGGGCCTCGTACGGCACCCCCGGCAGGTTCCCGATCACCGCCGGGACCTCGGTGATGAGCCGCTCGCGCTCGTCCGCGCTGAGCCGCTGCCACGCCTCCGCAACGCGGGTGGGGTCCGGCGGGCTGCTCCACGCGTGCGAGCCCTGCTCCGATCCGAGCAGCGATCGCAGCAGCGGGTGCTGCTCGGCGAGCTGCGGAGTGTCGACGCGCTGTCCCCGCACCTCTCCGACGAGTGCGGCGGCGAGTGCGTCCGGCCTCGATCCCTCCGCGCCGCCCACGACGGTGAGGAGGTGTCCGAGGGAGGTGCGCCCGAGCGCCTGCTGCAGTCGGGTCTCAGCCTGCACGCGGTCACGGTGCACGGCGACCCAGGTGGATCGAGCGCTGTCGATCTCGCGGAGCGCCCCGTGCCACAGGCTCGCCGCCACGAGCCACTCGGTGTCGAACCGGGACCGCACCGCCTGCACCGCCGCCTCCGTCTCGACCGCCGTCAGGCCGGCGCCCGCCGGGCCGAGTTGCGGCTCAGGCATCACACCGGGAGCTCCCTCATCCCAGCGGTACTCGCCCGGCACCCCGGCCCGCGCCGCGATGTCCGCGATGATCCCGCTCTGAAGCCGAATGGTGTGCAGTGCGTCCTCGACGCGGTGCACCGTGCGGTCGGCCTCGCGCACGAGCACCTCCAGCTCAGCGCCGAAGACGCGCAGGGCCGAGTCGGTTTCGAAAGCGCTCCGGTGCACCGTGAGCGCTCCCGGGACGAGTCGGTCCGAGAGCTTCTCGGTGAGACTCCGAGTCCCATCGCTCTCGAGCGTGAGCAGCTCCTGCTGCGCGCGCTGTACCGCTGCGACGTACGCCTCCGATTCCGTGACCGCATCACGAACGAACGCTGCAACCTCCTCGATCGCCGGCACCTCGACGCACCTGGGCGCCGCACTGAGAAGCACGTCTTCCGCGCCCGCTGCTCCGAGCATCACCGCGACTCCATTCGGTATCGACCCGCAGTCATCGTCAGGACTCCGGCAGGGCGAACCCGACTCGCACTGCCGCAGTGATGCGAGCGTCGAGCTCCAGCGTCCGCTCGACCAGGTCCACGGCGGTGATCGCTCCCGTCACCGCGGCATCGGCCAGGGCGGCGCACCCGGTCACCAGATCGTCGATGAACGTGCTGAGATCGGCACCGACGACGGCCAGTGCCGAGAGGTCGACCGCGGGCGCCGCAGTCAGTTCCGAGACCCCCTCGGCGGCGCTGATGAGTTCGGTTCCGACGTCTGCCAACGTCGAATCCCGGAGGTCGAGATGGTGCGGCATCGTGTTCCTTCCGTCGCCGTATGCGATCGTGAGTGTGCTGCCTCGCGCCCGTTGCAGGTCCGCTAGGAGATCCTCGCGGCGATCTGGCTGTCGGTGTCTCGCAGCAGAGCGGCAGTGCTCGTGATGAAGCGTTGGATCTCGGTCAGTTGATCGATCACCCCGTTCGCGTGCGCTGTGTAGCTGCCGAAGGCCTCGTCGAACTTGCCGGAGGCCTGATCGGTCACGAAGCCGGACGTGACGAGCCGCCCGATCAGGGCTTTCATCCGCAGCAGGATGTGGGTGATCTCCTCCCGCCCGGATCCGATGTCTGACGCCGCCGATTCCATTTCTCCGTATGAGACAGTGATGTTCGCCACGGTGCGTTCCTTTCAATCGATCACCCGGGCCCCCGAGCGAGGAGTTCGCCGCAGATCCGCAGCGATGGAGCCCACTGTAGGGATGCAGAACACGCACCAGGAGGTGCGGAACGAATCTGTGGATAACCGGGTCGCCGACGCACCACCGGCCGCCCGGGTGAGCGAAGTCCGGCTCGGGTGAGCGCAGATCGACACCCGGTGAGCGAAGACCGGCACACCAGAAGCGGAGATCGGCACGACCCCCGAACGCACGACACCCGGGAGACCGCCGACAGGCGATCCCCCGGGTGTCAGGGCAGTGCGGGTGCTACACGCCGAACAGCGCGGGCACCTCCGAGAGCGCGACCTTCTCCTTGGCACCGGTCGAGCGGTCCCAGACCTCGGCGAAGCCGTCGGCGGCATCGCGCCCGACGACCACCACACGCGGCACCCCGAGCAGCTCGGCGTCGCCGAACTTCACCCCGGGCGACACCTTCGGACGGTCGTCGAACAGCACCTCGACGCCGGCGGCGTCGAGTTCGGTCGCCAGGGTGTCCGCGATCGCCGCGACCGCCGGATCCTTCCCCGTCGCCACGACGTGCACGTCGAACGGCGCGACGGCGGCGGGCCAGATCAGTCCACGATCATCGTGGTGCAGCTCCGCGAGGATCGCCATGATCCGGGTCACCCCGATGCCGTACGAGCCCATCGTGACCGTGACGAGCTTGCCGTTCTCGTCGAGCACCTTGAGCCCCAACGCCTCGGCGTACTTGCGTCCGAGCTGGAAGATGTGCCCGATCTCCATGCCGCGTGCGGTCTCGATCGGACCCGAACCGTCGGGGGCGGGGTCCCCGTCGCGCACCGAAGCGATGTCGGCGATGCCGTCAGCCGTGAAGTCGCGACCCGCCACGAGGTGGGCGACGTGCTTCTCGTCCTCGTTCGCGCCGGTCACCCACGCGGTGCCGGTCACGATCCGGGGATCCAGGAGGTAGCGGATGCCGGTGGTGCCCTCGAGCCCGAGCACCGGGGCGCCGGCGGCACCGGGTCCGATGTAGCCGCGCACGAGTCCCGGGTGCTTCGCGAAGTCCGCCGCCGTCGCGGGTTCGACCTCGCAGCCCGGGAACGCGACCTCGGCCCGCTTCATGTCGGCGTCGCGGTCGCCGGGGATCCCCACGACGACGATCTCGCGAGTCCCGTCGACGGCGGTCACGGCGAGCACGATGTTCTTCAGGGTGTCGGCAGCGTTCCACGCCCGACCGTCCTCCCGCGGCAGCACGGCGTTGGTGTGGGCGACCAGGGTGTCGATCGTCGGGGTGTCGGGCGAGTCGTAGACGACGGCCGCGGGCAGCCCGTCGATCGACCGAGCCTCGGGGGCGGGGGTCGCGTACGCCTCGACGTTCGCGGCGTAGCCGCCGGCCGAGCGCACGAACGTGTCCTCGCCGATCGGCGTCGGGAGCAGGAACTCCTCGCTGCGCGATCCGCCCATCGCACCCGCGTCGGCCGACACGATCACGTACTCGAGCCCGAGGCGGGAGAAGATCCGCTCGTAGGCGGCGCGCTGGCGCTCGTAGCTCTCGGCCAGGGCCTCATCGCTGATGTCGAAGGAGTAGGCGTCCTTCATCGTGAACTCGCGTCCGCGCAGCAGACCGGCGCGCGGCCGCGCCTCGTCGCGGTACTTGTCCTGGATCTGGTAGAGCGCGAGCGGCAGGTCCTTGTACGAGGTCACGATGTCCTTCACCATGAGGGTGAAGGCCTCCTCGTGGGTCGGCGCGAGCAGGTAGTCGGCGCCGTGCCGATCCTGCAACCGGAACAGCGCGTCGCCGTACTCCTCCCAGCGCCCGGTGGCCTCGTACGGCTCGCGGGGCAGCAGGGCCGGGAAGTGCACCTCGTGCGCGCCCGCCGCCTGCATTTCCTCGCGGATGATCTGCTCGAGCTTGCCCTTCACCCGGAGGCCCAGCGGCATCCACCCGAACACTCCCGGCGCCTGGCGGCGGATGTAACCCGCGCGCACGAGCAGCCGGTGGCTCGCCACCTCGGCGTCTGAGGGGTCCTCGCGGAGAGTCTTCAAGAAGTAGTTGCTGAGGCGCGTAATCACCCCACCATCGTAGCCGCGTGCCGCCCCGCGTGCTCCACATAGGCTGGAGCCATGCTCGCCGTCCGCCACCACCTGCGCTGGCTCGCTCCGCTGCTCGTGCTCGCGGTCGCCGCGGTCGTGCGGTTCTGGGCGCTCAGCAGCCCCGGCAGTCTGGTGTTCGACGAGCTCTACTACGTGCGCGACGCGATCAGCCAGCTCGCCCACGGCGCCCCCACCGTGTGGTCCGACGACGACGCGGCCTTCGGTGATCCCGCAGCCTTCACCGACGAGGCCTCCTACGCCGTGCACCCGCCGCTCGGGAAGTGGCTCATCGGGCTCGGGGTGCTCGTCTTCGGCCCTGACACCGGCTGGGGCTGGCGCAGCGCCGTGGCCCTCGCGGGGGTCGCAACGGTCGGGATCACGATGCGCCTCGGCTGGCTGCTCTCGCGCAGTCTGGTCATCGCCTGCACGGCGGGCCTGCTGCTCGCGCTCGACGGAGTGCACGTGGTGCTCACCCGGGTCGCGCTGCTCGACGGGTTCCTCGCCCTCGCGGTGGCGCTCGGAGCGCTGCTCATGTGGCGGGATGTGCAGTGGCTCGAGGATCGCGACGCGCGAGCCGAGCCGGGGCCGTCCGGGCGGACCGCTGTGCGCTGGTGGCGCCCCTGGCTGCTCGCCGCGGGGCTGGTCTTCGGTGCGGCCGCGGGGATCAAGTGGTCGGGCCTGTATCCGCTGGCGGCGTTCCTCGTCTTTCTTGCGATTCGGGATCTGCTGCGCCGCCGGAACGCCGGCGCACCGTGGGGCGCAGCCTCCCTTCGTTCGCTCCTTCAGGCCGGGGCGACCGCGATCATCGCGCTGCCCGCGGCTGTGCTCGCGTATCTCACGACCTGGGTCGGCTGGATCGTGACGCCGGACGGCTGGGGCCGCGATCCCGCCACCCCCTGGCTCTCGAGCCTCGCCCGGTATCACGCCGAGATGCTCGGGTGGCACAGCACGCTGACCGCTCCGCACCCCTATCAGGCGCACCCGATCACGTGGCCGCTCGGGCTGCGGCCGACCGCGATGTACGAGGTGCGCTGGGACGGCTGCGGCGGAGAGTGCGTCGCGGGCATCTCGCCGATCCCGAATCTGCTGATCACCTGGGGCGGCGCGGCCGCGCTGCTCGTGCTCGCGTGGCTCGTGGTCCGAGCGCTCGTGCGCCCCGATGCGCTCTCCCGCGGGCCGGTGCTGACAGTGAGCGCGTTTGTGCTGACCGGCTACCTGTCGGGTTGGCTGCCCTGGCTGCTCACGGTCTCGCGCTCGGCCGTCTTCCAGTTCTACGCGGTGGTACTCACGCCGTTCTCGGCGCTCGCGCTCGCACTGGTGCTCGGCATGCTGTGCGGGATCCCCCTCGCCACCGCGCGGGCGAGTGCCCCGGGGCTGCGGCTCGATCCCGATCCCGCCGCACTGCAGGGCCGGCGGCTCGCCGTCGCCGTGTTCCTCATCGCCGCAGTGGCCGTCTCGATCCTCTTCGCACCGCTCTGGACGGGAGGCCCGGTCGCGGAGTGGTTCTGGAACGCCCACATGTGGCTCCCGGGCTGGGACTGACGTGCTCCCGCAGCCGCGGGCCGAGCCCTACAGCAGGCGGCGGGTGAGCGCCCAGGCAGTGAGCTCGTGCCGGTTCGAGAGCTGCAGCTTGCGGAGCACGTTCGAGACGTGGGTCTCCACCGTCTTCACCGACAGGAAGAGCTCGGCGGCCACCTCCTTGTAGGCGTACCCGCGGGCGATCATCCGCATGACCTCCTGCTCGCGGGCCGACAGCCGATCGAGCTCATCGTCCGCCGCCGCCGTCTCCCCCGACCCAGTGCCGAACGCGTCGAGCACAAAGCCCGCGAGCCGCGGCGAGAAGACCGCGTCGCCGTCGCGCACCCGCTCGACGGCGGCGGTGACCTCGCTCCCCGACGCGGTCTTCGTGAGGTAACCGCGCGCACCGGCTCGGATCACACTCACCACGTCGTCGGCGGCGTCGGACACGCTGAGTGCCAGGAAGCGCGTGTCGCGCACCTCCGGCCGGGTGGCCAGCTGACGGAGCACCTCGGCGCCGCCGCCGCCCGCGCCGCCGGGCAGGTGGACGTCGAGCAGCACCACGTCCGGGCGCAGTGCCGGGATCAGCGCGACGGCCTCGTCCACGGTCGCGGCCTCGCCGACGACGTCGAGCACCGAGCCGAGTTCGGCACGCAGACCGGTGCGGAAGATCTGGTGGTCGTCGACGATGACGACGCGCACGGGGGCCGCCTCGTTCGACGAGCCGGGGTCGAGTGAGGCGGGCGGGGTGGGCGACTCGGTCATGGGGTCTCCGTTCGGGGCTCGGGAGCCGGGGCTGGTGCGCCGGGCGCTGCGGTGGCGGGATCAACGGGCGCGGTCGACGGTGCGGGCGCGGGATCAGCGGGCGTTTCACGCGGGATCGAGAGGCGGACGGCCGTGCCGCCGCCGCCCGGGCCGGCCAGGATCCGCGCGCTCCCGCCCGCGCGTTCCATACGACCGAGGATCGACTCGCGGACGCCCATGCGCCCCTCGGGCAGGTCCTCGGGATCGAGACCCGGCCCGCGGTCCGTGACGTCGATCGAGATGCGCTCAGCCGTCACCTCGACGTACACCGTGACGTCGCCCCCCGCGTGGCGGGCGGCGTTCAGCATTGCCTCGCGTGCGGCCGCGACGAGGGGCGCGGGCGCCACCACACCGTCGTTGGCGCCGACCACCACGATCTCGAAGCGCACGGGGTGATCCGCCTCGAGCGCGGCGGCGTGGGCCCGCAACTCCGCATCGACCGCCTCGAGGGACGCGGCCGGTGCGCCATCGCCGGTGCGGAAGAGCCAGTCCCGCAGCTCCCGCTCCTGACGCCGGGCGATCCGCGCCACCTCGCTGCTCGGCTCCGAGCGCTGCTGGATCAGCGCAAGCGTCTGCAGCACCGAGTCGTGCAGGTGCGCCGCGATCTCGGCCCGCTCGGACTCCCGCGCGCGCCCGGCCCGCTCCGCCATGAGCTCGCGATTGAGCCGGAGCAACCACGGGGCGATGGCGAGCGCCACGCCCGCGAGCACCGCGACCGCCGCCGCGATCACGGTCCAGGCGCTGGGCTCGCGCGACGTGACGAAGAACATGAGCACCCCGACGGCGACGAGCGCGAGCGCGCCGAGCACGCGCGGCACCTGATTGCGGTCCGGTCGATCCCGATCCGCGATCTGCCACCAGGTGAGTCCGACACCGACGAGCACGGCCATCGCGGGCAGGATCAGTTCGAGGTTGAGGTGCACCCCGAGGCGCTCGAGCACGAGGCCGGTTCCGGCGACGAGCAGGCACGCCCCCAGCAGGAACTCGGCGATCGGCCAGCGCGTGCGAGAGACGGGCGGGCGGTCCGGCTGGCCCGGGTCGGCGTTCGGTCCCGGAGCGGGCGAGGTCGGGGGGCTCGAGGCCGTGCGTGACTGGGCTTTCGAGGCCGTGTTGACCGACGGGCTCGAGGCATGGTGCACCGGCGCGCTCGGGGCCGTGCTGGCCTGCGTGCTCGATGCCGGGCTCGGCGGCGAACTCGGACCGCCGGGGGCCGCGGCATCGGTCCGTGCGCTCGATTCCGCTGATGCCGGGCGGGTGAGTGCACGACGAAGCGGCACGAGACCGTCGGTCTCCCCGTCGAGCGGCACGGTCGCCCACAGCCACAGGTACAGGAGTGCTCCGGCACCGCCGAACGCGGTGAGGATCAGCATCGCGATACGCACGGCACCGACCGACAGACCGAGGTGCGCTCCCAGGCCCGCGCACACGCCGGCGACGACGCGGTCATCGCGCGAGCGGGAGAGGGGAACTGCGGCCATGCCCCTATCCAAGCAGCTTCCGGCCGTCACCCGGGGTCTCCGGGGCGAGTCTCAGGGGCGAATCAGGGTGAACCCCGATGGCACCGGATCGCGACCCCGGCCAGACTCGAAGACATGAACACGACTCCCGACTCAGACACCACCGTCCCGCCGCCGCCCCCGGCCGGCGGGTTCTTCGCCTGGATCCGCAACCTCGGCATCGTGCGGAGCGATGACCGATGGTTCACCGGCGTCGCGTCCGGCATCGCGGCCAAAGCGAACATCGATCCCCTCATCGTGCGGGGCGTGTTCGTCGTACTCGCACTGCTCGGCGGACCCGGCATCCTGCTCTACCTCGTCGGCTGGCTCCTCCTACCCGACACCCTGGGACGCATCCACGTGGAGGAGATCATCCGGGGGCGAGCGCAGACCGGGGTGCTAATCACCGCGATCGCGATTGCCGCGATCGTCTGCATCCCGGTACTCATCGGCATGTTCTTCGCCCCGCCGTTCACCCTCTGGGGCTGGGACGCGTGGAGCGCGATCGGCATGCCCGACTGGTTGTCGGCGACCATCGCCTGGGTGTGCTGGATCGCGATCCTCGTGTTCGCGGGGATCTGGCTGCGGCGCGCCTTGCTCAACCGCGGCCGCGCACAGGCCGACGCAACGTCGGACACGGCCTCCGCGGCGACGGGGTCCACCGGGACGGGGTCCACCGCGGCGGGGACTGCCGCGACGGGATCCACCGAGGCAGACGGCTCCGCCCCGCCCGCGGCGAGTGCGGCGTACGACGGGGCGCCGGGGTCGGCGCCCGGGGCGACTCCCGGTGCGGCCGCACCCGGTGCATCGGCGCACGATGCACCCTCCGACGAGTGGAGCCGGAAGTTCGCCGAGACCGCCGACGACTGGGGTGCTCGCGCCGGCCAGTGGGGCGAGCAGGCGGGTGCGGCCGCGGGCCGCTGGGGCGAGAACGTCGGCCGGCAGGCCGACGAGTGGAGTGCGCGCTACGCGGAGCACCACGACGCGCATAAACTCGGCGCCGCGCACACGATCATCACCATCGCGCTCGCCTTGCTGGCGGGCGGGCTGACCGCGCTCTGGGTACCCTCGACGGGAGCCTTCGCCGACGTCACGGCGACCGCGGAGTCGGCGACGCCGATCGCGGTCATCGCGGCGCTGGTCGCTGCGCTCGGTGTACTCGCCGTGTCGCTGATCGTTGCCGGGATCCGCGGTCGCCACACCGGCTTCGTCGGCTTCCTGGCCGCGTGCGCGGTGGTGGCCCTGCTCTTCACGGCGGTGCTGCCCTGGGGCACCCGCTTCCAGCCCTTCGGCACCCTGCAGGTGGATGGGCTGCACGAGCCCGGAGCCGTGCTCCTGGCCGGCAACGCCCGGGTCGACCTCGAGGACCTCGACGACACCGGGATCCCGGCCGAGTCCGGCACCGGAGCCGACCTCGTGGTCTGGCAACTCACCGGCAACGCGACCGTCACCCTGCCCGCCGAGCATCCGACCGTCGTGTCGGTGTACCTGCTCGCCGGCAATGTCGGAGAGCAGTGGGGAGAGGACGCCCGCAACACCGCCGGACCGTTCCTCAGCAAGCGCATCACCGCCAACCTCGACGGTGTCGCTGCCGACGACCCCGAGGTCGCGCACGTCGAGGTGTACATGCTCGCCGGCAACGTTCGGGTGGTCGGCAGCACGTCCGACTCGGCGCTCTCCGAGGAGGCGCAGCGGAACATCGAGGCCGATACGAGGAGTTCCCGCACGGCGGACGCGGACACGCTGCGCGAGCAGCGGGAGCTCGAGGATGAACTCGATCGCCTCGAGTGGCAGCTCGACGAACCCGGCCTGACCTCCTCGGAACGCGAAGACCTCGAGGCGGATCGCACACGCCTCGAACGCGACCTCGAACGACTGGAACTGGAGGTGTCGCGATGATCCCCGAACCGAACACGGACTCCCCGAGCACGGGGCCCGAGTCGACCGCCTCGGAGTCGACCGCACCGCAGTCGACCGCTCCGGAACCGACCGCACCGCAAACGATCTCGCAGCCTGCCGCAACGCAGTCAGCCCCCTCGCGGCCCGCGGCGCCGCAGGCCGCAGCAGCGGCTCCAGGTCCGGTCTACACCCCCGCACCGGCACCGGCACCAACAGAGCCGAGCGGACCCCGCACGGGCCCGATCGTCTGGGGCGCGCTGATCCTCGGGTTCTGCGGCTACGTCTTGCAGCGAACCCTCGCCCCCGGCGACCTCGACACGACGACCTGGATCACCGCCGTGACGATCGGTCTCGGCCTGCTGCTCCTCGGGGTCGGAGCGGCCGTGCTGATCCGGAACCACCGACGCGCCAACCGCCTCGCAAATCGCCGGACCACACGGTAAGTCCGGGCTCCGCCGGTCCCGCACGGGATCGGCGGAGCCCGGAGCCGCCCTCAGTCGTCAGTTCGAGACGCGGGGCATCTCTCGGGTCTGCGTCGAGATCCAGTGCAGCGGGATCTGGATCGCGACGCGGGTGCCTCCCCGCTCGTCCGGCCCCCACGTGATGGAACCGCCGAGCTCTCCCTCGATCAGCGTGCGCACGATCTGCGTGCCGAGGCCGTCACCCACGGTGCCGCCCGGGAGGCCGGTGCCGGTGTCGATCACCTCGACCGCCAGACGCTCATCACTCCGGTCGGCGCGGATGATGACCTCGCCCTCGCGACCGGCGAGACCGTGCTCGACCGCGTTCGTCACGATCTCCGTGAGTGCGAGCGCGAGCGGCGTCGCGTACTCCGAGGGGAGCTCGCCGAACTCGCCCTCCTTGTGGGGATGCACCGTGGTGTTGTGCAGGCTCGCCACCTCTGCCGCGAGCCCGAGCACCCGGTCGAAGACGACGTCGAAGTCCACGATCTGCGACAGTCCGCTCGACAGGGTGTCGTGGACGACCGCGATGGCGGCGACCCGGCGCATGGCCTGGCCGAGCACTTCCTTCGCCTCCTCGCTCCGCGCGCGACGCGCTTGGACGCGGAGGAGCGACGCCACGGTCTGCAGGTTGTTCTTCACCCGGTGATGGATCTCGCGGATCGTCGCGTCCTTGGTCACGAGCTCCTGCGCCTGCTCGCGCAACTCGGTGATCTCCCGGGTGAGCACCACTCCGCCGACCCGCACTCCGTCGCGGATCACGGGGATCGAACGGAGCGTGACGGTGCGCCCGCGCGCTTCGATCTCGGCGCGCTTCGCGATCTTGGCCTGCGCGATGAGCGGCAGCGACTCGTTCGTGTCGAACTGGCCCTTGACCACGTCGGCGATGACCTCGGCGAAGTTCTCGCCCTCGATCTCGTCGCGGAATCCGAGCGAGTTGAAGGTGGTCTGCGTGTTCGGACTCGCGAACGTGGCGACCCCGTCGAGGTTGATGCGCACGAGGCCGTCCGAGGCGCGGGGCGCGCCCTGCTCGCCTCCGCGGGTGTTGCCGGGCGCCGGGAAGAGGCCGCTCTGGATCATGCCGAAGAGATCCTCCGAGACCTCTCGGAAGGCCGCGGCGATACGAGACGCCTGCTGCGTGTCGGCCACGCTCGTGTGGACGGTGATGACCGCGAACGGTCCAAGACGATTGCCCTCGCCGTCGCAGCGATTCACGGAGTATGCCGCGAGCCGCATGGGATTCTCCTCGTACCACGCGGGCGAGGTCGAGACCACGGGGAGCCCCGTCTCCATCGCCTCATCGACGAGCCCCCGCCAGTCCGAACGCAGGAGGTCACCGATGACGTCGCGGTAGAAGAGCGTGACCGAGCCGGCCGGGCGGCTGTGTGCGACGGCGAGATAGCCGTCATCGGTGGTCGGCACCCACAGCACGACGTCGCTCAGGGCGAGGTCCGCGAGCAGTTGCCAGTCGAGCGTGAGCAGCTCGAGCCACTCGATCTCCGCTTCGCTGAGGGTCGAATACTTGGTCGCGAGATTGCGCAATGTGGCCACCTCTCCACCCTAGATGATCGGCCCCTGATGATTTGGTGGTCGTGCGGGGTTGGCGACCGGAGGTGCTAGGCGCCGCATATCGCCACCGACCCCCTCCGTTCTTGCCGAATGCCTCTCATCTGCACGCTCACTTCAGAGGCGTTCGGCGAGAACGCAGGCGTTCGATTGGCGTCGTCCCCAGGAGCGTCCCCGGGCACGCCACAAACGCCCCGTGCGTTCGGGATGTTGACCCCGCTCACAGCGGTGACTTTATGGTGGGGGCACAGCACCGTCCGACACACTTCATACGGATTGCGGGGAGCAATCGGGACCTCTGTGAAGACACCAGAACAAAGGATCCCCCATGGCTTCTCTCCCCGCCCGCCTCGCACCGGTCCCGACGGTGCTCGCAACGTCCGCGCGCGCACCGTCCATGGTCGCCAAGTCCGCGCCCGCGGAATCGCTGACCGCGGAGGCACAGCCCGCGGATTCGCAGCCCGACACGTCCCCCGCCGTGCGCGCTGTCCCGCGCCGTCACCTGCACGCGGTCCCACCCCCGGGTCCCGCGCGAATCTCCACCGTGCCGCGTCCCGCCGCACCGGTCCCCCTCGCACCAGTCCCCGCGCCGCTCCCCGCCGCGGCGCTGGACATCCCGCCGCCGGACCTCTCGGTGGTCCGACTCCTCGCGGTCTACAGCTACGAGATCCTCGACGGATCGCGCGCGGTCGGACAGCTCGGCGGGTGGATCACCCGCGAGGTCGCCGAGCACCTCACGGCCCGTCGCGCGGCGCGCACCGAGCGGCGCACGCTCACCCGGGATACGCGACGATCGGTCCCGGTGCCGGGCCCCGTGCACCTGAGCCGGCCGTCGCCACTCGTGACCGAGGTGACGATCATCCTCACGACTCCGGCACGGTCGACCGCCGTCGCAATGCGACTCGAATACCTGCGTCAGCGCTGGCGGGCGACGACGCTCACCGTGCTGTGACGCCGCAGCGTGGAGCGGCGTCAGTCACCGGTCGAGTCGCGGAGCTTCGAGATCTCGTACAGCGCGACACTCGCCGCGATGCCCGCGTTCAGTGACTCCGTCGCCGAGGAGATCGGAATCGACACGATCGCGTCGCAGGTCTCCGTGACGAGGCGCGAGAGCCCCTTGCCCTCGCTCCCGATGACCACTACGAGCGGGCGGTCCGCGAGCTCGAGCCCGGGCAGCGAGACGTCGCCGTCGCCGTCGAGGCCGACGATGAAGACGCCGCGCTTCTTCAGCTCCTTGAGCGTCTGCGTGAGGTTGGAGGCCATCGCGACTGGGATCCGCGCAGCAGCACCCGCCGACGTCTTCCAGGCGGCGGAGTTCAGCCCCGCCGACCGGCGCTGGGGCACGATGACCCCTTGGCCGCCGAACGCGGCGACCGAGCGGATGATCGCGCCGAGGTTGCGCGGGTCGGTGACGCCGTCGAGCGCCACCAGCAGCGGCAGGCCGTCACGATCCAGCACGTCGTCGAGCACGTCCATCGGGTGCGCGTACTCCATCGGCGGCACCTTGAGCACCACGCCCTGGTGCACGGTGTCCCGGTCCGTCATCCGGTCCATCTCGGGCCGCATGATCTCGAGCACCGGCACCCCGCGCTGGGTGGCGAGGCGCAGGATCTCGCGCATCCGGTCGTCCATCTCGACGCGCGCGGCGACATAGAGGGTGGTTGCGGGAATCTTAGTGCGCAGCGCCTCGACGACCGCGTTGCGGCCGGTCACGAGCTCGGACTCGTCGCTCTTCTTCCCGCCGCCGCGCTGCCCGCCACGGTCGGATCCGCCCGCCATGTGACGCTTCTTCGCCGCCTCGTAGCGCTCCTTCGCGGCCTTCGCCTTGCCCGCGGGGTGGTACGGACGGTCCTCCGCCTTCGGCGTGGGCTTGCGGCCCTCGAGCGCCTGCCGGCCCTGTCCGCCCGATCCGACGCCCTTGCCGAGGCCCTTCTTGCGCACGGCTCCCGTGCGATTGCTCTTGTTACTCATGTCAGGCTCCAGCGTGTTCCGTCGGTGTGGTCTTCCAGGGAGATCCCGGCCGCCAGCAGACGGTCCCGGATCGCGTCGCTCGTGGCGAAGTCTCGGTCGACGCGGGCCTGGGCGCGCTGTGCGATCAGCGCCTCCACGAGGTCGCCCAGTGCGGCGGTCTCGGCCGAGGTGCCCGCGTGGGCCTCGGCGCTCCACACCGCGTCCCGGGGATCGAGCCCCAGCACGTCGAGCATGGCGACGACCTCACCCGCTCGGGCCTGCACCTCATCGGTGCGGCCCTCGTCGATCGCCGTATTGCCGGCGCGCACGGCGCCGTGGAGCGCTGCGAGCGCTTGCGGTACGCCGAAGTCGTCAAGCATAGCCGCGACGAACTCATCTGGCAACGCGTCCGCGGTGGCGGCGCCGCGACGTGGCCCCATGACACGCTCCGCCCGGGCCTCGCCGGCGGCGGGATCCGGCTCGGCGGCCGCGACAACCCGCCAGGCGCGCTCGAGGAAGCTCTCGATGCGCGCAAAGGCGGCGCCCGCCTCGACGAGCGACTCGCTCGAGTACTCGAGCACCGAGCGGTAGTGGGCGGAGCCGAGGAAGTAGCGCAGCACGATCGGGCGCGCGGCGGCGAGCAGCTCACCCGCGAAGAGCGAGTTGCCGAGCGACTTCGACATCTTCTGCCCGCCGGTGTTGACGAGGCCGTTGTGGATCCAGTACCGCGCGAACCCGTGACCGGCGGCGCGGGATTGCGCCATCTCGTTCTCGTGGTGCGGGAAGCGGAGATCCAGGCCGCCGCCGTGGATGTCGAACTCCTCGCCGAGGTACCGCGTCGCCATGGCGGAGCACTCGATGTGCCATCCCGGACGGCCCGGACCCCAGGGCGAAGGCCACGAGGCCGTCTCAGGTTCCCCGGCGCGGTGCGCCTTCCAGAGGGCGAAGTCCCGCGGATCCCGCTTGCCCACCGGCTCCGAGTCCGCGGCGTCCTCCATCTGGTCGCGCTGCTGGCGCGTGAGCGAGCCGTACTCGGGCCAGCTGGCCGTATCGAAGTACACGCTCGCGGAGCCGTCCGCCGCCGGGTACGCGTGGCCGCGCTCGATCAGGAGCTCGATGAGGTCGACCATGTCGCGAATGCTCGCGGTCGCACGGGGCTCGTAGCTCGGGGGCAGCACCCCGATCGCGTCGTACGCGGCCGTGAACTCCCGCTCGATCCGGTACGCGAGGGCCCACCACTCCTCGGCGCCCCCCGCCTCCTGCGCGATGCGCGCGTTGTCGAGGATCTTGTCGTCGATGTCCGTGACGTTGCGGATCAGGGTCACACGGTGCCCGGTGGCCGTCAGCCAGCGGCGCATCTGGTCGTACACCAGCGCGCTCCGCAGATGTCCGATGTGCGGGGACGACTGCACCGTGGGCCCGCAGACGTAGAGTCCGACCTCTCCGGCCGCTCGGGGAGAGAAGTCGACGACCTCCTGCGCGCGGGAGTCGTAGATGCGTTGAGTCACGCTGACAGCCTACCGTCCGAGCGGACCCGGAGCCCTCGGATCGCCCAGGGCGACGGAGGGGCGGGACCGCCCGGACGAGGCGAGCTAGTCGGTCGAGCCGCTGAGGAAGAACTGCATCTGCTTGGCGACGCTCACCGCGTGATCGCCGAAGCGCTCGTGGTAGCGGCTCGCGAGTGTTGCATCGACCACCCCGGTCGGGTCGTTCGCCAGCTTGTCACTGAGCACCTTCTCGAACACCTTCGCGTGCAGCTCGTCGAGATCGTCGTCGAGGTTGCGCACCTCGTCGATGACGGTCGCCTCCTGCGTGCGGAGCAGCTCGACGATCTTGCCGGCCATCTCCACGTCCAGCGCACCCATGCGCGCGAACGTCTTCTTGAGCCCGCGCGGGATCGCGCTTTCGGGGTAGCGGTACCGGGCCAACTGCGCGATGTGCTGCGAGAGGTCCGCCATCCGCTCGAGCGACGCGCTCATCCGGAGCGCCCCCACGACCAGCCGGAGGTCCGATGCAACCGGCTGCTGGCGTGCGAGAATATCGATGGCGAGCTCGTCGAGCGTCGCGACCATCTCCTCGATGGCCTCGGCCTCGTCGATCACCTTCTCCGCCAGCGACACGTCTGAGTCTCCGAACGCGGTTGTCGCGTCAGAAATCGCTCCCTCGACCAACCCAGCGATTTCGACCAGGCGATCTTGCACCTCGCGGAGCGACTGCTGAAAAACCTCACGCATGCGGTTCCCTCTCTCGTGTTTCTCTGCGCCAATGCGCACTGGTCCAAGTCTGAGCGGCCGTCGTGAACCACGCCACACCGACAGGTGAACAACAGTTGAACTCTGGCGTTCGGCTCCCAGCCTACGCATACGATGAAGGCATGGATCCGACCGCGCTCGTGCTCTCCTCCGTCGCGCTCGGCATCGTCCTCGGCGCCGGGCTCACACTCGCCATCGTCAGCGCACGAGCGGCCGGCCGCCGCCGGTCCGCCGAGATGCGCCCCGAACTGCCGGAGATCGCCACCTCGATCCTCGACGAGATCGAGATCTTCGCGGTGATCCTGGACGCGTCGCTGACGGCCGTCTACGCCAACCCCACGGCCCGCCACGAGCAGCACGTGAGCGGCGAGCAGATCCGGGAGCCGGAGTTCTTGCAGCGCGTGCGACGGGTGATGACGACGGGGATCCCGGACACCCACGATCCCGACCCGAGCAACCCGTCGGACACCGTCCGTATCCACCTCGTTCGCCTGCAGCGGCGCTTCGTCGTGGTGCTCGCGGAGGACCTCGGCGAGGAACAGCGGGTGAACGCCATGCGTCGCGACTTCATCGCGAACGTGAGCCACGAGCTGAAGACGCCGATCGCGGCGATCGGCCTGCTCTCCGAGGCCGTGCAGCAGGCGGCGGACGAGCCCGAGCTCGTGCGCGGGTTCGCGAAGAGCCTGGTGAAGGAGTCCCGACGGCTCGGCGAGCTGTCGCGCGACGTGATCCAGCTCTCGGAGGCGCAGTCGACGCTGCGCCCGGAGGATCGCGAGGAGGTATCCCTGCGCGACCTGGTGCGCGGCGAGGTCGAATCGCATCGCGAGTTCGCGACGCAGCACCGCGTGGAGCTCATCGTGACCGACGACGCCGGCGGATCGCGCGAGGCCGTGATCCTCGGGCGCCCCACCTCGCTCGGCTCGGCGGTCGCGAACCTGCTCAGCAACGCCATCCGGCACTCCCCCGAGGGCGGCCGGGTCGGGGTCGGCATGACCGTTGAACGGGGTCGCTTCCTCGTCACCGTCACCGACCAGGGCGAGGGCATGGCCCCCGAGCACCTGTCGCGCATCTTCGAGCGGTTCTACCGCGTCGACGGTGCCCGCACGCGCGGCGAGGGCGGCACCGGGCTCGGGCTCAGCATCGCCCGGCACACCATGCGCGCCCACGGCGGCGACGTCGACGTCTGGTCGCAGCCCGGGGTCGGTTCGAGCTTCACCCTGACCTTCCCGCTGCCCGACACGAGCACCGACGGCAAACCGAACAAGCGCATGAAGAAGGCGCGGCGGATCGTGCGCGAGGCGACGAAACCCGCGGCGCGCACCCCCGACACGTCCGACACACCGAACCCCTGAAGGGATCCCCCTAGTGGCCCAGCACATCCTGCTCGTCGAGGACGAGGACTCCATCTCGAAGCCCCTCGCGTTCCTGCTCGAACGCGAGGGCTACCGCGTCACGATCGTCGACGACGGGGCCGAGGCGGTCCGCACCTTCTCCGAGATCTCCGTCGACCTCGTGCTGCTGGATCTCATGCTGCCGAGTCTGCCCGGCACGGAGGTCTGCCGGGCGATCCGCCAGACCTCGCAGGTCCCCATCATCATGCTCACCGCGAAGGACAGCGAGATCGACATCGTGGTGGGTCTCGAGCTCGGCGCGGACGACTACATCACCAAGCCGTACTCGACGCGCGAGCTGCTCGCCCGCCTGCGCGCGGCGCTCCGCCGCTCGGCCTCGCCCGTCGACGACGCCGAGGAGGGGTTCGACTCCCTCGTCATCGACGAGCTCGGGGTGCGACTCGACTCGGAGCGGCACACGGTCACCGTGCGCGGCGAAGAGATCACGATGCCGCTCCGCGAGTTCGAGCTGCTCGAGATGCTCATGCGGCACTCGGGCCGGGTGCTCACGCGCGGCCAGCTCATCGACCGGGTCTGGGGCAGCAATTATTACGGCGACACGAAGACCCTCGACGTGCACGTGAAGCGGATCCGAGCGCGGATTGAGGAGGAGCCGTCGAAGCCGGAGCTCATCTCGACCATCCGCGGCGTCGGATACCGGTTCGGCTGAGTTCGGCCCGTGACTCCGGATCCCGCTGACACTCGCTCACGGGATCCGGACCCCGAAACGACGAACGCCCACCGCCGCAGAGGCTGGTGGGCGTTCGTCGTCAGGGCGGCTACTCGGCGGTGTCGTCGCCGACCTTCGGCTCGGCCGCGGCCGCGTCCTCGTCTGCGAGCTGCTCGTCTGCGGCGTCGGTGTCGTCACCCGCACCGAAGCCGACCGGCAGTACGTATTCCTGGTACTCCGCGTGCTCACCGGTGAGCACGGGCACGAAGCGCTGCTCCTCGGAGGCGCCGGGGGTCTGCAGGTAGGCGTCCACGGTCGCGCCGGGCTTGAGGTTCGGGATCGACACGAGCACGGGGGTCTCGACGCCGTTCGGGTTGCCGAAGCGGGTGTTGCCGGTCGGGATCGCGAACTCGGCGCGCGCCTGCTGCGTGCCCTCGCCGGTGAAAGTGATGACGAGCTCGAGCTCCTCGCCGGTCAGGTTCACGGAGCTGAAGACGACGTTGAAGTTCTCGCCGCTCTCATCGGCGATGAGCATGAGGTTGCGCACGCTCACACCCTCGACGTTCACGTCGATGCCGTCGCTCGGCGCGTACGGCACGGTCGTGCCGATGGGCGCGATCAGGCTGCAGCCGGTTGCCCCGAGTGCGATGCCCGCCGCGAGAGCGATGGACGAGGCGATCCGAATCTTCAAGGTGATCCTCCGAGCCGTAGTGTGATGCGTCCTGCGCGCCGCGGAGAGCGACCACAGTTTGAAATCATCTTATCCGGGACCGTGCGGGAGGCGCAGCTTAGGCGACCCTAACTCTTCGGTCCCCAGCTGTGGTATTCTAGTGGCTGGACTGTAAAGGAGCCACTCGATGCAATTTGAGGTCGGAGAGACCGTTGTCTACCCCCACCATGGCGCAGCCAAGATCATCGAGGTGAAGAAGCGGAAGCTCGGAGGAGAAGAAAAACTCTTCCTGAAGCTGCAGGTGAACCAGGGCGATCTGACGATCGAGGTCCCTGCGGAGAACTGTGATCTGGTCGGCGTCCGTGACGTCATCGACCAGGAGGGGCTCGAGCGTGTGTTCGAGGTCCTGCGCGCCCCCTTCACCGAAGAGCCGACCAACTGGTCGCGACGCTACAAGGCCAATCTGGAGAAGCTGGCCTCGGGCGACGTGATCAAGGTGTCGGAGGTTGTTCGTGATCTGTGGCGCCGCGATCAGGAGGTGCGTTCGCTCTCCGCTGGTGAGAAGCGCATGCTCGCGAAGGCGCGGCAGATTCTCGTGTCCGAGCTCGCGCTCGCCGAGAAGACTGACGAGGAGAAGGCCGGGGCGGTGCTCGACAACGTGCTCGCCACCCCGTAGCGCTCTGCTGCACGTGCAACGCCCCGCCCCGTGCGGGGCGTTTCGTGTTTCTGGGCCACGCGTGCGCCACCCGAGTACGCTGGGGGCATGACGAACTCGGGCCTCGCGAACGACCAGGCGCTCGGCGGCGCGACACCGCATCCCCTCCCCACGCTCGGCGTGGTGCTCGTCGCGGCCGGACGCGGAGAACGACTCGGCGCCGACGCCCCCAAGGCGTTCGTCGAGCTCCACGGCCGCGCACTCGTCGAGTTCGGGATCGCCGTCGCTACCTCGCTCCCGCACGCGGGCTGCCTCGTGGTTGTCGTTCCCGAAGACCGTGCCGCGCAGACCCTCGATCTGGTGGATCGGATCGTGCCCGCGGAGGCCCCGTGGACCGTCACGGTGGTCCCCGGCGGACGCGAGCGGCACGAGTCGGTGCGCTTCGGGCTCGACGCCCTGCCCGAGTCGATCGACACCGTGCTCGTGCACGATGCGGCGCGTCCGTTCGCGAGCGCAAACCTCTTCGAGCGGGTCATCGCCGAGGTGCGCGGCACCGGCGACTCGGTGGTGCCGGCCCTGCCCGTGGTCGACACGCTGAAGCGGATCGATGCCGACGGGATCGTGCACGAGACGGTGGATCGCGCCCCGCTCGTTGCGGTGCAGACACCGCAGGGCTTCCCGCGGGAGACCCTGGCGGCGGCGCACGCGACCGCTCAGCTACACACCGATCCCCCGACCGACGACGCCGAGGTCGTGCAGCGGGCGGGCGGGCGGGTCCGCACGGTGCGCGGTGAGATGAACGCGCACAAGCTCACGACGCCCGACGACCTGCGCATCCTCGACAGCATCATGACCGGCAACGCCGTCGGCCTGACGGAGGCGCTGTGATCCGCGTCGGCACGGGGGTCGACGTGCACGCGTTCGATCACGGTGCGCCCCTGTGGCTCGCCGGACTCGAGTGGCCCGGCGAACCGGGGCTGTCGGGGCACAGCGACGGCGATGCCGTCTGCCACGCCATCGTCGATGCGCTGCTCTCGGCCGCGGGCCTCGGCGACATCGGTTCCATGGTCGGCGTCGACGAGCCCGGCGCGGCGGGTGCTGCGAGCACCGGGTTCGTGACCACGGCGCTCGCGCGCCTGGCCGAGCACGGCTGGCGCCCCGTGAACGTGTCGGTGCAGATCGTCGGGCAGCGCCCGAAGCTCTCGCCCCGCCGCGACGAGGCGCAGGACCTGCTGACCCGCGTGGTGGGCGCACCGGTGAGTCTCGGCGCCACGACGACCGATCACCTCGGCTTCACGGGACGTGGTGAAGGGATCGCGGCCGTCGCGACCGCGCTCATCGAGCGCGACGCGGGAGACGGCCCGCGCTCGGCCCCGCTCGATCCCGACGTACGCTGACCCGGACCTGCGCCGATCCCGAGGCTCGACGGCACCTGGCTCGAACGCCTCCTTGTTTACCGAACGCCTCCTTGCTCGCCGAACCCCCTCGAAGTGAGCGCGCAGATCAGAGGCTTTCGGCAAGCTAGGAGGCGTTCGGCGAGCGCGGAGAGGTTCGGTCGAGCTCAGCACACGCGCGCGAGGCGAGCGAGTCGCGCGCGCGACGCCCCGAGCTAAGCCCCGTAAGCTCCGACGAGGCGCACCGCGCCGCCGTCGACACCCTTCGCACCCTGCTCGAAGCCCGCGAAGTCTCGAGACGCGGTCGAGATCGTGCCCGCGACCCAGGTGTCGAGCCCCTCGGCGGTCAGCGCCGCGGCGACCTGCGCCGACTGCGCGGCCGACACGACCGCGAACATGCCGATCCCGAGGTTCCAGGCGCCCTCGAGCGACTCGAGCGAGTGCCCGCCGAGATCCGCGAGGTGGCGGAAGACCGGCAGCGGCGACCAGGCGCCGCGATCCAGCTCGACCCACGACCCCACCGGGAGCACCCGCGCCAGGTTCGCGGCGATCCCGCCGCCCGTGACGTGGCTGAGCGCGTGGATGGCACCGTCGAGCGACGGATCCTCGAGGACGCGCAGGAGCGGCGAGGTGTAGAGCGCGGTGGGGGTGAGGAGGGCCTCGCCGTAGCTCGCCCCGAGGTCGGCGCTGTGGTCGTGGTAGCCGATGCCGCGCTCCGCGAGGATGTGGCGGACCAGCGAGAAGCCGTTGGAGTGCAGCCCCGACGCGGCCATCGCGAGCACCACGTCGCCGTCCTGCACCCGCTCGGGCGACAGCATGCGGTCGGCCTCGACCACACCCGTCGCGGCGCCCGCGACGTCGTACTCGTCCTCACCGAGCAGCCCCGGATGCTCTGCGGTCTCGCCGCCCACGAGCGCGGTGCCGGTCGCCTCGCACGCCTGGGCGATCCCGCGCACGATGTCGGCGATGCGCTCGGGCACGAGCTTGCCGCAGGCGATGTAGTCGGTCATGAAGAGCGGCTTCGCCCCCACGACCACGATGTCGTCGACGACCATCGCCACCAGGTCCTGGCCGATGGTGTCGTGCTTGTCGATCGCCTGCGCGATCGCGACCTTCGTGCCGACCCCGTCGGTGGACGAGGCGAGCAGCGGTCGCCGGTATCCGAGCAGTGCCGAGGCGTCGAAGAGTCCGGCGAAGCCGCCGACGCCGCCGAGCACCTCGGGGCCCTGCGTGCGGGAGACCGCAGATTTCATCAGCTCGACGGCGCGGTCACCGGCCGCGGTGTCCACTCCGGATTGGGCATAGATCGACGCGTTTTCGCTCACCCACCCAGCGTACCCTGCCCCGCACCCCCGGATATTGCGATCCGGGGCCGGGACGCAGCAGGAGTGTGGGAAACTGTTCAGGTGCGCCTGCTCGGCGCCCCACCCACTTCGCAGGGAGATCACGCAAGAGTATGTGCGGCATCGTCGGTATTGTCTCGTCCGAGCCCGTCAACCAGCAGGTCTACGACAGCCTGCTGCTGCTCCAGCACCGCGGTCAGGATTCGACCGGCATCGCGACGCTCGACGGCGACTTCTTCCACGTCGTGAAGGCCAAGGGCCAGGTGCGCGAGGCGTACCGCACCCGCGACATGCGACTGCTCACCGGCAACGTGGGGCTCGGCCACGTGCGCTACGCCACCCGCGGCTCCGCGGCGCACGAGGAGGAGGCGCAGCCGTTCTACGTGGGCGCGCCCTACGGCATCATCCTCGTCCACAACGGCAACCTCACGAACACCCGCGAGCTGACGGCGGACCTCTACAACGTCGATCGCCGCCACCTCAACACCCACTCGGACACCGAGCTCCTCCTCAACGTGCTCGCCAACGAACTGCAGGCCGGGATCGCCGGGCTCCAGCTCGACGAGGAGCAGGTCTTCGGCGCCGTCTCGCGTCTCCACGACCGCGTCGAGGGATCGTACGCCTCGATCGCGCTCATCGCTGGGTACGGGCTGCTCGCGTTCCGCGACCCGCACGGCATCCGCCCCCTGGTGCTCGGTCGCCGCACGGGACCGACTGGCTCGGACGAGTGGGTCGTCGCCTCCGAGTCGCTCGTGCTCGAGTCGGGCGGCTATGAAACCGTCCGCGACGTGGAGCCCGGCGAAGCGATCCTCATCTCCCCCGACGGCACGATGCAGTCGCGGCAGTGCGCCACGAGCGCCCGTCTCGTACCGTGCGCGTTCGAGTACATCTACCTCGCGCGCCCCGACTCCGTGCTGAGCGGTATCTCGGTCTACGATGCGCGACTCCGCCTCGGCGACGTGCTGGCCGAGCAGATCCGCACCGAACTCCCCGACGTCAACATCGACGTCGTCATGCCGATCCCCGACTCCGCGCGCCCGAGCGCGATGCAGGTCGCGCAGAAGCTCGACATCCCGTATCGCGAGGGGTTCTTCAAGAACCGCTACGTGGGCCGCACCTTCATCATGCCCGGCCAGGCCGTGCGCAAGAAGAGCGTACGCCAGAAGCTGAACGCGATGAGCGTCGAGTTCAAAGGCAAGGACGTGCTCATCGTCGACGACTCGATCGTGCGCGGCACGACCTCGCGCGAGATCGTCGAGATGGCGCGTGCGGCGGGCGCGAAGTCCGTGATCTTCGCCTCGGCGGCCCCGCCCGTGACCCACCCGCACGTCTACGGCATCAACATGCCGTCGCGCGAAGAGCTCATCGCTCACAACCGATCAGCGGCGGAGATCGCGGCGGAACTCGGTGCGGATCACCTCATCTACCAGACCGTCGAGGGCATGAATCGCGCGATCCTGGCGGGCCAGTCCGAGGTCACCGAGCTCGAGCAGAGCTGCTTCACCGGCGAGTACATCGCCGGGCAGATCACCCCGGAGTACCTCTCCTGGGTCGAGGCCACGCAGCAGAGCTGACTGCCGACGCGCGCTCGCGGGCGAGCGGGCGAGACCGATACCCGGAAACGCGAACGGCCGCCGCGCAGGAGAGCGCGAGCGGCCGTCTCGGGCTGTAGCGGACTACGGCCGGTTGTCGGGCGTCCCGGTGCGGTCGGACGGCGAGCGCGGGGTCTCCGGCGAGGGGACCGCGGGCGGTGCGGGCGGCTGCGTGGTGGTCGACGCAGGGCTCGCCGGTGCGGCCGGGCTGGGGGGTGTCGCACCCTCCTCGGCGTTGACGTTCTCCGCGGCGTCGGTCCGGACCTCCTTCTTGAGGATCCGCATCGACTGTCCCAGGCTCTTCGCCAGGCCGGGAAGCTTCGGTGCGCCGAACAACAGCAGCACGATGAAGAGGATCACCAGCAGCGTGGGGCCTGAGAGGTTTCCAAACATAGCGGGTTCGCTCCGATCGTTGAGGTCAGCTCATTATCGCACGTCGGGCTGACCGGGCACGGGAGCCGCGGCCGGCGCCTGCGTCGTGACCGGGGTCGCAGCAGGCGCAGTCGCCGCCTCGGCAGCGACGGGAGCAGCCGCCGGACCCGGCGCGGGAGCGGCGTCGTCACCGGCGTCCGAGCGGACCTCCTTGCGCAGGATGCGCATCGACTGACCGAGGCTCTTCGCGAGGCCCGGCAGCTTCGGGGCACCGAAGATCAAGAGCACGATAAAGACGATGACGAGGAGGTGCGCTCCCCCAAGATTCTGCAGCATGATTCCCGCTCCCGTTCCTTCGGATGACGCGATTATCGCACGTCAGACTGGATGGCGACGCCGGTCCCGCGCTGCCGTTTCGCCACGGCGCTGAGCACCAGCACCAGCAGTCCGCCGATCCCGAGCCCGATGGCCGCACCGATGAGCATGGCGAAGCCCGTGACCTGGCCGAGGGTGTACTCGGCACCCTCCTCGACCGGGAAGAGCAGCGACACGAGCGCCGCGATCAGGGCACCCGCAATGGCGGCGCCGATGACCACACGACCGACGCGGACGGAGCGCTGCAGCGTGACCTCGCGCTCGGCTTCCTCGACGACGCTGGGGGCCTCGACGGGTTCGGAGGCCTCGGCGGGTTCGTCGGCCGGTGCGGCTGCGGGATCGGGCGTACTCATACGTCCATTGTCTCAGCTTGCGGCTGGGTATCCGACCGGCCGCTCAGTCCCGTCGGCGGAGCAGGGGCAGCAGGCCGTCCAGGTTCGCCCGTGACCCCGACGCCGACACGCGTGCGGCCGCAAGCGCCTCCTCCCACGCGAGGTCGCCGGTCGCCAGCGCGATCCAGGTCGCCGGATCGGTTTCGATGACGTTCGGCGGGGTACCGCGAGTGTGCCGGGGCCCCGGAACGCACTGCGTCGCCCCGAACGGCGGGACCCGCACCTCGACCGAGTTGCCGGGCGCGCGCTCCGCCAGTTCCTCGAGCAGGTACCGGACGGCGGTCGCGAGCTCCGGGCGCGCGCTGCTGCCGCCCTCGACGGCCAGGATCGCTGCTCGGCCGTCCTCGATCGGGATGCGTCGTTTCGCCACGGTGTGCCTCCAGGCTCGGGAGTGATGCCACGGGGCATCGGGGTGGTCGGGGTGGATCGTGCGCGCCGGTGCTCCCGATGTCGGCCCGGCTGCCGGTCGAAGTTGCTACCCGGCGGCGCAGAACTCGTTGCCCTCGGGGTCGCGCATCACCCACCAGCGGCCCGCGGGCCCCTGGTCGACGAGCTCCACCCGGGTCGCCCCGATCTGCTCCAGGCGCGCGACCAGGCCCTCGATGTCGCCGCCGTCGTCGTGCAGGTCCAGGTGGAGCCGGTTCTTCACCGTCTTCGCCTCGGGCACGGCCTGGAACAGGATCCGTCGCCCCTGCCCGACACCCGTGAAGCCGTCGAACGGATCGTCGGGGTGCCGGATCGCGGCGAGGCCCCCGAACCGCTGTCCACCCCCGTACGCGACGACGGCGGCCGGAGGGAGCTGGCCGTCGGCGAGGAGCCGCTGGATGAGCGCGCTCGGATCCTCCACCGCGTAGCCCAGCGCCGCCGCCCAGAAGTCGGCGAGGGTGTTCGCGTCCCGGCAGTCGATGACGAGCTTCCAGTGCAGTGCCATAGCCACATCCTACGCCGCGCCGAAACGACGCCCGATGCGACGCCCGATCCGACCCACTATCCTGGAGCGGTGAAGATCCTCGTGCTGGGCCCGGGCGCCCGCGAACACGCTCTCGTCCTGTCGCTGATCTCCGAGGAGGCCGGCCACGACGTGGTCTGCGCCCCCGGCAACGCGGGCATCTCGGCGAGCGGCGTTGAGACCCCCGAGCTCGACTACACCGACCCCGACGCAGTCGCGGCATTCGTGCAGGAGCGCGGCTTCGACCTCGTGGTCATCGGCCCCGAGGCACCGCTCGTCGCCGGGGTGGCGGATCCGCTCCGCGCCGCCGGCGTGCCCGTGTTCGGGCCGAACCAGGATGCCGCGCAGCTCGAGGGCTCCAAGGCCTTCGCCAAGCGGGTCATGGACGCCGCCGAGGTACCGACGGGCCGCGCGGTGCGCGTCGATACCGTCGACGCAGCGGCCGCCGTGCTCGATGAGTTCGGCGCGCCCTACGTCGTGAAGGCCGACGGCCTGGCCGCCGGCAAGGGGGTGCTCGTCACGTCCGACCGCGATGCCGCGCTTGCCCACGTCGCCACCTGGGCACCGCACGGTGACGTGCTCATCGAGGAGTTCCTCGACGGCCAGGAGGTCTCCCTCTTCTTCTTCGCGGACGGGCACGACGTCGTGGCACTCAGCCCGGCGCAGGACTACAAGCGGATCTTCGACGGCGATGAGGGCCCCAATACGGGCGGCATGGGCGCGTACTCCCCGCTCCCCTGGGTGCCGTCGGACTTCGTCGAGGAGATCACGCGCACCGTCGCACTCCCCACCGTGCGGCAGCTCGAGGCCGAGGGCACGCCGTTCATCGGTCTCCTCTACTGCGGCCTCATCGTGACGGAGCGCGGCGTGCGTGTCATCGAGTTCAACGCCCGGTTCGGCGATCCCGAGACCCAGGTGGTGCTCGCGCGCCTCGACTCGCCGCTCAGCCGCTACCTCCTCGCAGCCGCGAACGGCACGCTCGCCGAGCAGCCGGCGCCCGAGTTCTCCGCGGATCCCGCCGTGATCGTGGTGGTCGCGAGCGAGGGCTACCCCGGCGACGTGACGACCGGCCGCATGATCAGCGGGCTCCGTGCCGCGGGTGAGGTCCCCGGGGTGCACATCGTGCACGCGGCGACCGCGCGCGGCCCCGAGGGCGAGTGGGTCGCGACCGGCGGGCGTGTGCTCGGTGTGGTGGCCCGGGGTGAGACCTTCGCCGAGGCGCGTGAGCGCGCCTACACGGCCGCGGACCTGATCGAGCTCGAGGGCGCCCAGCGCCGGAGCGACATCGCGGCGCGCGTCGCCTAGCCGAGCACCGCGCCTCATGCCAGCGGCGGGATCGCCCAGCGTTCTCCGACCCATCTCTGCAGGAGTCGTCTCGGGGCTGGTCGGCTTCACCGGACCGTTCGTCGTCGTGCTCGCCGGACTCGCCGCCGTCGGCGCGAATCCCGAACAGGCCTCGAGCGGGCTGCTCGCCGTCAGCGTGCTCATGGGGCTGTCGTGTGTACTGCTGTCGCTCTGGACGCGCCTCCCGATCTCCATCGCGTGGTCGACGCCCGGCGCGGCGCTGCTCGTCGCCACCGGGCCGGCGGAGGGCGGCTGGCCGGCTGCCGTCGGGGCGTTCCTGATCACAGGCGCGCTCATCGTGCTCACCGGCCTCGTGCCGCAGCTCGGGGCGCTCATCTCGCGGATCCCGACGCCGCTCGCGCAGGCGATGCTCGCGGGCATCCTGCTCCAACTGTGCCTCGGCCCGATCACCGGGCTGGCCGCGAACCCGTTCGAGGTCGCGCCCGTCGTGCTCGTCTGGCTCGCGGCGCTCCGGTTCCTGCCGCGCTGGGCGTCGCCGCTCGCCTTCGTGGCGGCCGCCGTGGTCATCGCGATCCACGTCGCGGTCTCCGGCGCTCCGATCGACGCTCAGGCGCTCGCGCCGCGCCTCGAGTTCACGGCCCCCGCCTTCACGCTCAGCGGGCTGGTCAGCATCGCGCTGCCGCTGTACCTGGTGACGATGGCGTCCCAGAACGTGCCGGGGGTCGCGGTGATGCGCGGGCTAGGGTATGAGGTGCCCTGGCGGCGCTCGATGCTCGTGACCGGCGTCGGCACCATGATCGGGGCACCCGCCGGCGGCCACGCGATCAATCTCGCGGCGATCAGTGCGGCCCTGGCCGCGGGGCCGGACGCCGGGGAGGATCGCTCACGGCGGTGGATCGCGAGTGTCACCACCGGCGCCGTCTACGTGACGCTCGGGATCGCCTCCGCCGCGTTCGGCGTGCTCGTGTCGCTGGCCCCCGTCGGGGTCATCGCCGCCGTGGCCGGGCTCGCGCTGATCGGGACGCTCATCACGTCACTGCAGGCGACGCTCGCCGAGCCCGCGGACCTGGTGCCCGCGGCCGTGTGCTTCATCACGGCGGCGTCCGGGATCGCGATCGGCGGGATCAGCGCCGCGTTCTGGGCGCTGATCTTCGGACTCGCCGTGCGCTGGGTGCTCCGGATCGGGCGCGGCGGGTCCTAGCGGGCTCGCCCCGCTGCGAGGCGGCCCGGACGCCGACTCAGCTGGGGCGGGAGCCCCGGATCAGCGTGTCGAAATCGGGCTCGTCCGGGTCGGCCGCGGAGTCCTCGGCGGGTGCGGGCTCGGGCTCGACTTCCTGCACTGGCTCGGATGTCGCCGCGGGCTCGTCCTCTTGCGCGGACTCGGAGGCCGACGCGGGCTCCTCCCCGGCCTCGCGCTCCAGCTCCGAGTCGTCGACCGCTGCGTCCGCCGAGGTGCCAGTTTCGACTTCGGTGTCAGCATCAGTAGCGGTGTCTGCCTCAGCCTCGAGCTCCGGCTCAGCCTGGGGCCCAGGTGAAGCCTCGGCTGCTGTCTCCGACGCGGTGTCGGAGCCGGTCTCCGTCGCGGTCTCACCCTCGGCCTCGGCCTCGGCCTCCGCTACCAGCTCCGCCTCGACCTCCGCATCGGACTCGAGCTCATCCTCGACCTCAACATCGTCCTCGACGTCGACGTCGACAGCATCCGCCGTCTCACCGGCCGGCACGGTCTCGGTCGCCCCCGCGAGGGATCCCGACGCGATGGCGGCCTCCACCGAGGCGACGAGGTCCGCGAGCAGCACCTGCCAGCCGTCCTGCGACGCCGCGGCGCGCTCCGCGGGCGACGGCAGCACGTCGAACCCGGTCTCGGTGACGGTGATCCCGGTTTCGGGGCCCTGCGAGCGGAGCGTCACCAGCACTGCGGTCGAGTGCGCGTCCCCGGCCTCGCTCCAGCGGAAGCCGATGGCGTGCCCCTCCACCCAGACGTCGACGTCTCCGGAGGCGTCGCGAGACACCGCGGTCTCCCCGGAGGTCTCGGTCCAGCGCTCGGTCACGGCACCGCCGACCCTGGGCTCGAGCTCCAGCTCGGGCCACCACGACTTCCGCAGTTCGGGGTCGATCACTGTCGCCCACACCGCGGCTCGCGGCGCACGCACTCGGTTCCGTGCCACCACCGGTCCCAGCGGGATCATAGCTCTCCTCCATCACGACCCGGCCGCGCTCCGGCCACCTCTGATGCGGTGATCGGATACGCGAATCGGCCCTCAGTGATGACCTTAATCCCACCCGCTGACAACCAGCCTGAGCGACGATGGAATGTCGCGGGACCCGCGTCGCAGGCCGGCGCTGCACGGCCTCGACGGACTCGTGCCCGGCACCCGCGCCGGGGTGGGAGAATGGTCGGGTGACCCTCTCCAACACCGCCCCCGCACTCGACGGCTGGCAGCACCGGTACTCCGGCAAGGTCCGCGATCTCTACGTCCCCGAGCACGGCCCGGATTCCACCCTGCTCGTAGTCGCGAGCAACCGGGTGAGCGCGTTCGACCACGTGCTCGAGCCCCCGATCCCGGGCAAGGGTGCGCTGCTCACCGCGCTCTCGAACTGGTGGTTCTCGCGCATCGACATGCCGAACCACCTCGCCTCCCCCGCCGACGCGCCCCCGATGCCTGCGGAAGTCGCGGATCGCGCGATGCTGTCACGCCGGCTCGAAATGTACCCGATCGAGTGCGTGGTGCGCGGCGCCCTCACCGGCTCCGGATTCCTCGAGTACCAGCGCACCGGTGCGGTCTGCGGCATCGACCTCCCGGCCGGGATCGAGGACGGCGATCTGCTCGACACCCCGATCTACACTCCTGCGTACAAGGCGCCGCTCGGCGAGCACGACGAGAACATCAGCTTCGAGCGCAGCGCCGAGCTCGTGGGCCTCGAGATCGCGACGGCGCTGCGGGACGCATCGCTCCGAATCTTCACCGAGGCGCGGGATCTCGCCGCCGAACGCGGCGTGATCCTCGCCGACACGAAGTTCGAGTTCGGTCGGGATCCCGAAACCGGAGAGCTGGTGCTCGCCGACGAGGTCCTGACGAGCGACTCGTCCCGCTACTGGGACGCGAGCGTCTACTTCGATGCGTCGCTCGGCCGCGCGGAGCGGCTCGCCTCGTTCGACAAGCAGATCGTGCGCAACTGGCTGCGCGTCAACTGGGATCAGACCGGGGAGCCGCCCGTGCTGCCCGACGAGATCGTGGCGCAGACCTATGCGCGGTACCGCGAGCTGTACGCACGCCTCACCCAGGGCTGACCCCCGGACTGAGCCCCGAGCGACCGTCACTCCCACAGGAGATGCCACTCCTGCAGGGTGATTTCCGAGGAAACCCTCCTGCGTGAGTGACATCTCCGGCACGTGAGGCGCGAGCCCCCGCGCCGTCCGGAGCGACCGCGCGCACGGGATAGAATGAGCACGCTCGCTTCTACGAATTTGGAGACCCGGTGCCCACGATTGTTGTTGATGTCATGCCCAAGGCCGAGTTGCTCGATCCGCAAGGCAAGGCGACCACCGGCGCGCTGGCCCGCCTGGGTCACGGCAAGTTCGAGAACGTCCGGATCGGCAAGCGCTTCGAGTTCTCCGTCGACGGCGAGGTGACGCCCGAGATCCTGGCCGAGGTGCGCCAGGTCGCCGATGAGATCCTGTCCAACGGTGTCATCGAGGACGTCGTCGCGATCACCGTCGACGGCGAGGCCGCGTAGTGGCACCCCGGATCGGGGTCGTCACCTTCCCCGGATCCCTCGACGACCGCGACGCGCAGCGCGCGATCCGTCTCGCCGACGCCGAGCCGGTCGCCCTCTGGCACGCCGACCATGACCTCCAGGGCGTCGACGCGATCGTGCTCCCCGGCGGCTTCAGCTACGGCGACTACCTCCGCCCCGGAGCCATCGCCGCGATCTCGCCCATCATGACCGAGGTCGTCGCGGCGGCGAACGCCGGCACCCCCGTCCTCGGCATCTGCAACGGGTTCCAGGTGCTCGTCGAGGCGCACCTGCTCCCCGGCGGGCTGATCCGCAACGCGCACCAGCAGTTCATCCGCCGCGACCAGCGCCTCATCGTCGAGAACGCGTCCACCGCGTGGACCTCGGACTTCGAAGTGGGCGAGGAGATCATCATCCCGCTCAAGAACGGCGACGGCGGCTACATCGCGAACGACGAGACCCTCCGCCGCCTCGAGGGCGAGGGCCTCATCGCCTTCCGCTATGCCGGGGTCAACCCGAACGGCTCGCTTAACGAGATCGCGGGCCTCTCGAACGCGCGCGGCAACGTCGTCGGCCTCATGCCGCACCCCGAGCACGCAGTGGAGCCGGGCTTCGGCCCCGACACCTCCGAGGCGATGCGCTCAGGCCTTGACGGACTCCGGTTCTTCACGAGCGCCGTCCGGTCGCTCGCCGCGAAGGTCTAGGCGACCTCCGCCGGCCGGGGTGCGGCCTCTGCGTCCTGGCCGGAATCGGCGTCCTCGCCGGGGCCTCCCGCGAGATCGAGCCGGTAGGCGAAGATCCGTCGGGTGCCATCACTGACGGTGATCACGAACTCGCGCTCGGGCACCCGCACGAAGCCGAGCCGCTCGTAGAGCCGTTGCGCGGCCAGCATCTGCTCGCCCGTGTGCAGGACGACGCTGCGCAGTCCGCGCTCGCGGGCCACACGGGCGCAGTGCGACATGAGGATCGCGCCGACCCCCAAGCCGCGGGCTTCGGGTGCGACGCCGAGCAGCCGCACATCCAGCTCGTCCTCGCGACTGTCGGAGAGCTGCCGTTCGCCGGGGCGCGGAATGGTCACCGAGCCGAGGATGCGCCCCGCCTGCTCCGCCACCAGCACCTCGGCACCGACATCGCGCCCGGCGACGTCCTCGATCTCCGCGAGGTACCCACCGTCGAGGCGGTACGCCGTCTCGTAGGCCGCGCGCACCATCCTCCCCACGGAGGCGTACTCGTCAGGGCGGACGCGGCGGATCTCGATCCCACTCGCGTGCGCCCCGGAACCCTGCAGCGCCGTCCCCTCAGCGCTGGAGCGCGGAGAAGTCGGGCTGACCATCGGGGCCGGCCGGGAGCGGGCGGCCGTCGGCGAAGGTCGGCCACGGCAGGAGCTGCGGTGCGGGCTCTGCCTGGCCCTGGCCCTGCTGGGCCACCGGCTGCTGCTGGCCGGGGTACGGCTGCGCCGGGAGCTGCTGCCCCGGGTAGGGCTGCTGCGCCGGGTACCCCTGCGCCGACACCTGCTGGGCGCCCGGGAAGGGCTGCGCCGATCCGGTCAGGAACGGCTGCGCGGCCGCCCGCTGCGCCGCTGCGGCCCGGGCCGCGTCGCGAGCCTCGGACCCGCTCGACCAGCGCAGCAGCAGGGTGATCGAGAGACCGAGTGCGGTCAGGATCAGCAGCGCCGTGGCGATCTTCCAGTACAGATCGGGGATGTGCAGGTCGAACGCCTCGATGCCGACCGGAGCCGTGAAGAGGATCCCGGAGAGCACGGCGAACACGCTGGTGATGAAGGCGAACCGGCTGACGACCTCGCTCGTGCGCGATCCCATGCCGAGGAGCAGCTGGCAGCCCAGAATCACGAGCCGTGTGACGAGGATCACGAACAGCGACTTCCAGAAGATCTCCCAGATCAGGGTGAAGGAGTCGTACCGCGTCATCCAGATCACGATGAGCAGGAGCGAGAGGATGTAGGCGTTGGCGATGAGCGCGACCGGTGCGTACCAGTCGGACTTCTGCTCGCGCCGGGTGTCGAGCGCCGTGAACAGCACGAAGACGGCGAACAGCGCGAAGGTCGAGAAGACCCGCTCGAACTTGCCCTCGAACTGGCCGATGAAGAGCAGGGAGATCGACGCGATCGTGAGTCCGGCGAGCAGGATGATGCTCACCTTCAGGAAGGTCGACATCTTCCGGGGCTTCGGCGCCTGCGGCGCCTGCGGGTGCTGGGCCGGGGCCTGCGCGACCGGGGCGCTCGGCGGGGTCTGCGCTGCGGGCGCCGCCGAGGTCGCCTGGGGCGCGTTCGAGCCGGGGGTCTGCGTGTTCGAATCGCTCATACCTGTCAGTCTTGCGTGTTCGCCTGAGATTCGCCACTCTCGTGACGCGAAACGCGCGCGGGATCGCCGCAGCGCCCCGGATCCGATCCCCGTGCGGCGAAGCCCGCGGCGGCACCGCGGACCTCAGAATCCCACGTAGACTGGGAGCGACCTTTCGGCTCGCCTCCACCGGCACTATCCGGCGCGCGCCACTTGATCCCGGCCTACACCAACGGAGCACATCAAGCGTGACTGACACCGACGCAACCACCACCGGTCCCCGCCCCGACACCGTCGCCGATGCGGCGGCGACGCCCGAGCGGGAGCAGCCGTACGGCGCGCTGGGCCTGAAGGAGGACGAGTACCTCCAGATCCGCGAGATCCTGGGCCGCCGCCCGACCTCCGGCGAGCTCGCCATGTACTCCGTGATGTGGTCGGAGCACTGCTCCTACAAGTCCTCGAAGATCTACCTGCGCCAGTTCGGCAAGAAGGTCACCGAGAAGATGCAGGAGCGTCTCCTCGTCGGCATGGGTGAGAACGCCGGTGTGATCGATGTCGGCGAGGGCTGGGCGGTGACCTTCAAGGTCGAGAGCCACAATCACCCCTCCTACATCGAGCCGTTCCAGGGCGCCGCGACCGGCGTCGGCGGCATCATCCGCGACATCATCTCCATGGGTGCGCGCCCCGTCGCCGTCATGGATCAGCTCCGCTTCGGCGCGATCGACGATCCCGACACCGCGCGCGTGGTGCACGGAGTCGTCTCCGGTATCTCCTCCTACGCGAACTGCCTCGGCCTGCCGAACCTCGGCGGCGAGACCGTCTTCGACGGCGTCTACCAGGCGAACCCGCTCGTGAACGCCCTCGGCGTGGGCGTGCTGCGCCACGAGGACCTCCACACCGCGAACGCCTCCGGCCTCGGCAACAAGGTCGTACTCTTCGGCGCGCGCACGGGCGGCGACGGGATCGGCGGCGCCTCGATCCTCGCCTCCGACAGCTTCAGCGAGGGCGGCCCGACGAAGCGGCCCGCGGTCCAGGTCGGCGATCCGTTCGCCGAGAAGGTGCTCATCGAGTGCTGCCTCGAGCTGTTCCACGGCGATCTCGTCGAGGGCATTCAGGATCTCGGCGCGGCCGGTATCTCCTGCGCGACCTCCGAGCTGGCCGCGAACGGCGACGGCGGCATGTTCATCGAGCTCGACAGTGTGCTGCTGCGGGATCCGTCGCTCACCGCCGAGGAGATCCTCATGTCGGAGAGCCAGGAGCGCATGATGGCGGTCGTGGCGCCGGAGAAGCTCGACGCGTTCCTCGCGGTGACCGCGAAGTGGGACGTCGAGACGAGTGTGCTCGGCGAGGTCACCGACACGAACCGGCTCGTCATCAACTGGCGCGGCGAGGAGATCGTGAACGTCGATCCCTCGACCGTCGCCGTGGACGGCCCGGTCTACGAGCGCCCCGTCGCCTACCCGACGTGGATCGACGCGCTCCAGGCTGACACCGTGCGGGCAGCTGGACTCGCCCGTTCGGCGGCCGGCGAGGACCTGCGGGCGCAGCTCGTCGCGGTCGCGGCCTCCCCGAATCAGGCCGATGTTTCGTGGATCACGAACCAGTACGACAAATACGTGCTCGGCAACACCGCACTCTCCTTCCCCGACGGTGCCGGCATGATCCGCGTCGACGAGGAGAGCGGGCTCGGCGTCGCCATCGCCACGGACGCCAATGGCCGCTACTGCCAGCTCGACCCCTACGTGGGATCGCAGCTCGCGCTCGCCGAGGCGTACCGCAACGTCGCCACCTCGGGCGCCGTGCCGACGGCCGTCACGGACTGCCTCAACTTCGGCAGCCCGGAGAACCCCGAGGTGATGTGGCAGTTCTCCCGCTCGGTCGAGGGGCTCTCCGACGCGTGCCTCGCGCTCGAGGTGCCGGTCACCGGCGGCAACGTCTCGCTCTACAACCAGACGGGCGACGTGCCCATCCACCCGACCCCCGTGGTCGGTGTGCTCGGCATCATCGATGACGTCGCGCGCCGGGTGCCGAGCGGTTGGCAGGACGAGGGCGAGCACCTCTACCTGCTCGGCGTCACCCGCGACGAGCTCGACGGCTCGGCCTGGGCCGGCACGGTCCACGATCATCTCGGCGGTCGCCCGCCGGTCGCCGACCTCGACGCGGAGCGCGCGCTCGCCGAGCTGCTGCACGCCGCCTCGCAGGGCGGGCTGCTGTCGGGCGCTGTGGACCTCTCTGAGGGCGGCCTGGCGCAGGCGCTCACCGACGGTGCGCTCCGCTTCGGTGTGGGTGCGCGCGTGTGGATCGAGGAGATCCTCTCGCGCGACGGCGTCGACGCGACGGCCGCACTCTTCTCCGAGTCTCAGGCCCGTGTGCTCGTGGCCGTGCCGCACGAGGAGGAGGTCAAGTTCCGCGGGCTGTGCTCCGGCCGCGATTTCCCGGTGCTGCGGATCGGCGTCACCGACGGCCGCGGCGAGTCGGCCGCCATCGAGCTGCAGGATCGCTTCACGCTTCCCCTCTCCGAGCTACGGTCGGCCGCACAGGCGACACTCCCCGCGCGCTTCGGCGCGGTCATCGCGGAGTAGCGCCCGGCTGCGGGGGTCGTGCGGCAGTGGGACTGCCGGCGCGGCCCCCGCGGTGTGCGGTGCGCGCGGCGGTTCGCGGCGCGCTGCATGAGGTGCGCGCGACCTCTGCCGCTCGCACGGCGTGCACCGCACGTGCGGGGTCGGCCAAAGATCGTCAGCGCGACAGCAGTGCCGAGACCCGTCCAACGATCTGCAGGTGCAGCTCCTCCGGGGGCAGAGTGGCGTCGAGGACCAGGAACCGGTGCGGATCCGCCTTCGCGAGCGCCCGGAATCCGTCGCGCACACTCTGGTGGAACTCGGTCGCCTCGGACTCGAGACGATCCGCGGTGCCGCCGCGAGCGACCCGGCGCGCAGCGGCGGCCTCGGGCGCAATGTCCAGGAGCACGGTCAGCTCGGGCTGCAACTCCTCGGTCGCCCACGCGCTGATGCGCCGAACGTCCTCGACGTTGAGCACTCGCCCCGCACCCTGATACGCCAGGGACGAGTCGATGTAGCGATCCTGCACGACCACGGCGTCGCGCTCGAGCGCCGGCCGCACGATGGTGGCCACGTGCTGCGCGCGGTCCGCGGCGTAGAGGAGCGCTTCGGCCCGCGGGTCGACCGAGCCGCCGTGCAGCAGCAGCTTGCGCAGTTCGACGCCGAGCGTCGTGCCTCCGGGCTCTCGAGTGCGCACGACCTCATGGCCGCGTTCCTCGAGCCAGCCCGCGAGCATCTCGGACTGGGTGGTCTTCCCCGCGCCGTCGCCACCCTCGAGGGTGATGAAGAGTCCCGCCATGCGCGCCTACTCGCCGGCGGCTTCGGCGGCCGCCTTCTTCGCGGCGATGGTCGCGGCGCGCTTGGCGGCGGTGGCGGCTTTCTGCTCCGGCGTGCGCTCCGCACGCGGCTTCGCAGCAGCAGCGCTCTTCGCTGCGGGCTTCTTCGCTGCGGGCTTCTTCGCTGCCGGCTTCTTCGTCGCGGCCTTGCGCGCGGGAGCCTTCTTCTTGGCCGGTCCCTTCGCGCGCTTGATCGCGAGCAGCTCGGTGGCCCGCTCGAAGGTGATGTCCTCGACGCTGTCGCCGCGCGGGATCGTGGCGTTCGTCTCGCCGTCCGTGACGTAGGGGCCGAAGCGACCGTCGCGCACCTTGACCGGCTTGCCGCTCACCGGGTCCGCGTCGAACTCCTTCAGCGCAGAGGACGCCTTCCGCGCCCCGTACTTCGGCTGCGCGAGGACCTCGAGCGCACCCGGGAGGTCGATCGAGAAGATCGTGTCCTCACTCGGCAGCGTGCGGGTCTCCGCGCCCTTCTTGAGATACGGGCCGTACCGGCCGTTCTGCGCGGTGATCTCCGTGCCCGATTCCGGATCCACGCCGACCACGCGCGGCAGATCCAGGAGCGCGACGGCGGAGTCCAGCTCGATCGTCGCCGGGTCCATGCTCTTGAACAGTGACGCCGTACGGGGCTTCTGACCCTTCGGCAGTTCCTCGCCCTCGTCCGGCAGCTCGGTGACGTACGGTCCGAAGCGGCCGTTCTTCGCGACGATGCGCTTGCCCGTCGTCGGGTGCAGGCCGACCACGCGGTCCTCGGCCGGCTCGGCGTCCGCGAGCTCGTGGGCCTTTTCAGGGGTGAGCTCGTCCGGCGCCATCCCATCGGGGATGTTCACGCTGCGCGGCTTCAACACGCCGTCCTCGTCGACCTCGCTCTTTTCGTCGAAGACCTCGAGATACGGGCCGTACTTGCCGTTCCGCAGCGAGATCTCGTCGTCGATCTTGATGGTGTTGATCGCGCGGGCGTCGATCTCACCCAGGTTGTCGACGACGCCGCGGAGACCGGGGTGCGAGTCGCTGCCGAAGTAGAACGATCCGAGCCAGGCTCCGCGATCGGCCTCACCGGCCGCGATGCGGTCCAGGTCGTTCTCCATCTCGGCAGTGAAGTCGTAGTTCACGAGTGCGCTGAAGTGCTCCTCGAGCAGGCGGACGACCGAGAAGGCGATCCAGCTGGGGACGAGGGCCTGCCCCTTTTTCGTGACATAGCCGCGATCCATGATGGTGCTGATGATGGCGGCGTAGGTCGAGGGGCGGCCGATGCCGAGCTCCTCCAGCCGCTTCGTGAGGCTCGCCTCGGTGTAGCGCGGCGGCGGGCTGGTCTCGTGCCCCTTCGCCTCCGGCTCGGCGACGTCGAGACGCTGCCCCGCGGTGAGCTGGGGCAACGTGACGTTCTGCTCGGAGTCGCCGCGCTTCTCGTCGCGTCCCTCCTCGTAGGCGAGCAGGAAGCCGGGGAACGTGATGACGGTGCCGCTCGCGGTGAACTCCGCGGCGGTCGGGGCGGCCTGGCCGTCCTCCTGGAGTTCGACGCCCACCGTGACGGTGTCCGTCGACCCCTTGGCGTCGGCCATCTGGCTCGCGACCGTGCGCTTCCAGATCAGCTCGTAGAGCAGGAACTCGCCTCCGGCGAGCTTGCCCTTGAGCGCGCTCGGCCGCTGGAACGTGTCACCGGCCGGACGGATGGCCTCGTGCGCCTCCTGCGCGCCCTTCGACTTGCCGGTGTAGATGCGCGGCTTGTCGGGCAGGGTATTCGCCCCGTACAGCTCCGCCGCCTGCGAGCGCGCCGCAGAGATCGCCTGCTGCGACAGCGTCGGCGAATCGGTACGCATATAGGTGATGTAGCCGTTCTCGTACAGCGACTGCGCGTACGACATCGTCTGGCGCGAGCTGTAGCGGAGCTTGCGCGACGCCTCCTGCTGGAGCGTCGACGTGGTGAACGGTGCCGCGGGTCGCCGGGTGTGCGGCTTCGTCTCGACCGAGCGCACCGTACCCGGGATCTTGCTGGCGAGCAGCCCGGCGAGGTGCTGGGCGCGATCCTTGCCGAGCAGGATCACGCCGGCCTTCGCCGACTTCTCCTTCAAGGCGCCGTCGTCGCCGAAATCGCCTCCGGTGGCGAGTCTCTGGTCGCCCAGCCGCACGAGTTTGGCCTGGAACGCCGTGTCGCCCTCGGGCACAAACGAGGCGATGAGGTCCCAGTACTCCGCCGACCGGAAGGCGAGGCGCTCGCGCTCCCGATCCACGACCAGGCGGGTCGCCGCCGACTGCACGCGACCGGCGGACAACTTGGGCGCGACCTTTCGCCACAGAACCGGAGAGATGTCGTAGCCGTAGAGCCGATCGAGGATCCGGCGGGTCTCCTGGGCGTCGACGAGCGCGGTGTCGAGGTCACGCGTGTTCTGCTTCGCCTGCTCGATCGCCTCCTGCGTGATCTCGTGGAAGACCATCCGGCGCACGGGGACCTTGGGCTTCAGGACCTCCAGCAGGTGCCACGCGATGGCCTCGCCCTCGCGGTCCTCATCAGTTGCGAGCCAGAGTTCGTCGGCGTTCTTCAGCGCGCGCTTGAGTTCGGCGACCGTCTTCTTCTTGTTGTCGTTGACCACGTAGTAGGGGGCGAAGTCGTTCTCGACGTCCACTGCGAACTTGCCGAACGGCCCCTTCTTCAGGTCTGCCGGGAGCTCCGAGGGCTCTGCGAGATCGCGCACGTGGCCGACGGAGGCGATGACCTCGTAGTCGTTGCCGAGGTACGCACCAATCGTCTTCGCCTTGGTCGGCGACTCGACGATGACGAGTTTCTTCGTACCCTTCACGGGTCTCCTTCACGGTCTACGCGCTGCTGCGCGTGTAGCTCTCCGGCTCCTGCGGCCACGGATCCTGAGGTGCCTTGCCGCACCGCGGTCCGCACCGTCACGATACACAGTCTGACATGTAAAAGTCACTCGCTCCTCCACGCCAGGATCCGGCGCCTGCTCTCTCACGGCGGCCCGATGTACTCGAACGGGTCCAGGTCCGGGTGCGCGTTCCCGGGATGCGTCGCCAGCGTGAAGTGCGTGTGGGGGCCCGAGGTGCACCCGCTCATTCCCGACGAGGCGACCTGCTGCCCCGCGACGACCGGGGTGCCCACGGTGATGCCGAGGCGCGACGGCGAGTCGGGAGCGACGTGGTTGTGCGAACTGAAGACGATCGCTCCCGGGAGCTCGTGCCGGATCACCACGGTGGTGTTCGGCCCGTGCCACCAGGACGCTTGGAGCTGGCACACGGGTGGGATCCCGCCGCCGTCAGGTCCGACCGCCACGACCACGCCGGCAAAGGGCGCGAACAGCGCACCGCCGTCGGACGACGCGAGATCGATCGCGAAGCCGTCATGAAACCCCTGTGAGACGCGGCGCACCTCGGACGGCCAGGCCCAGCCGTGTGCGTCGACCGGCGCCGCAGTGCCCGCCGACCGTGCCGGCATTCCCGCTGCGTGAGCGGTCGCGCGAGCCGAGACCATCGGGGCGCCCACGCTCGCCGTGATGCGCGCGTCCACGGCGAGGGCATTCACCGAGCATTCCAGAATCTGCGCGCGCATGGACGCGGCGACCGCTGCGGCTGCATCGCAGGGATCCAGGTCGTTCCACCCGCCGACCGCGTCGGCTGCGGCGAGCGCCGCGGCATCGGCCACCGCTCCGGCGCGATGTCGGGCCTCCAGGTGCTGCGCCGCGGCGATGACGGGTACCCCGAGGCAGATCGCTACCGCCGCGCACGCAACGAGAGGTACGCCGCTCACCGTGCACCCCAACCGGTTCGCCGGCACTGCGCGGTCACTCGGCGCCTCCGGTTCGAACCGCGCAGCTCCGGGCGGAGACGCCGACACCCGAGAGGATGCCGCGTGCGGGGTGCGACGTGAGCGTGACGCAGTGCAGCGGACCCAGGGCCTCGCGTGCGACGTCGATGTCCGATCCGACCCGCTCGAGGAGCTGCGCGGATGCCCCCTCGTCGGCCCGCGCTTCCAGGCGGGCGATCTCCCCGCTCAGCGACACCAGGGTCAGTCGGTGCGCGGCGAGCATGATCCCGCTGATCACAACCCCGAGCACGATGAGCACGGCCGGAAGCACCACTGCGAACTCAGCAGTGACCGTGCCGCGGTCGCTGGTGAACACCTCGGACCAGCGCCGCACCGGCAGCCATCGCGAGGGCTCCACGACTACCCGCCGCTCCCCAGCGCGTTTTCGACGAGCGTGACGAGCATCTCGCGGATCTGCTCCGACCGAACGATCGCCACGAGCACCCCGGCGAACGCGACGGCAGCCATGATGATGATCGCATACTCCGCCGTCACGGCACCGCGTTCATCTTGCACAACCCGCCGCACGCTCCGCGCGCCGCGGAGGAGGACATGGCCAGCCTGCCGCAGTTCCGGCAGCATTCTCTGCATCCCGGTGCGCCGACCTCCGACCTGGGTTCGACCCGTGTTCATCTGATCTCCTTTCTTCACGCACGGACCCGGCTGCTGCCGGTGGAACCATGCTGGCTGATGGGGCCATCCCTCGACGCCGGAACAGTGAAGTGTGGATGGTCTGCGTGCGGGACCGCTCACGCGGAGCGGTGTGAGCGAAGGTCGTCACGTGGCTCCCCCGCCGAGCATGCTGATGACCACCGGCACCACACCCGTCACCATGAAAGACGGCAGCACGCACGCCCCGAGCGGTCCGAGAACCCGCACACCGAGTCGCTCGGCAGACCGCTCCAGCTCCGCCAGGCTTCGCGTGCGCTCCGCACGCGCCGCCTCGAGCAGCGCGGGGCGCACCGCGACGCCCAGGCGCTCGACGCGGCGGAGCGTTACCTGGATGTCCGCGTCCCGGAGGAAGTCGTCGAAGGGAACCCAGCGCACCTCGAAGCGATCCACGGCGCAGACGACGCCGCGAACGGCCTCGTCCGGCCGGCGCCCGGACCCGAGCGCGATCCAGAGCAGGTCGTAGGCGCCGCCGACGACGCGGTCCTCCCCGACCGCGCTGCGAAGCAACCAACGCGCCCACACCGCCCCGGCCGCGAGGAGCGAGCCGCCCGCCGTCAGCAGCACCGCGCCGAGCGGGCTGAGCAGGACCGGGGTCGGATCGAACCCGAGCAGCCAGCCGAGTCCGAGCACGAGCAGCGGCAGCCCGAGCACGAGCCGGACCGTCGCGCGCGGCCCCGCCAGCAGCACACTCTGCCGCTCCTGCACGGCAGTCCGGGCCCGCAGCGCGGCGGCGATCCGGTCGAGCGCCGAGGCCAATGGTGCGCCCGTCTCCTCCGCGAGCGACCATGCGGCCGCTACGAACCGCCACTCCGGTCGCGCGGCCCCGGCGATCGCCTCGGCGATCGGCGCACCGGCGGCGACCTGTTCGCCGATACCGTCGACCGCCAAGCCCGGGCCGAACACCGCCGCGGGCGGAACACCCCCTCGGAGCATCGCCGCGCACCGAGAGAGTACGGCAGCAGTGTCCTCCGACCCGGGTGACGCCACGCGCCATATCGGGAGCGCGCGCAGCCATCGCCGGATCCGTGTCCGCATCAGAGACGCAGTCGATCGATCGCCAGTGCGCCGGTTGAGGCCAGGCGCAGACTCCCGAGCGACGACACTCGGTAACCTCCCGGCCCTGCGACCAGGTGCACGACCACATGCAGCGCCGACACTGCCTGCCGGGCCAGCGCGGTGCGATCGAGCCCGGCGAGGGACCCCAGCGCTTCGAGTCTCGCGGGTACGTCCTCCAGCCGGCTGGCGTGGAGGGTGCCGGCCCCGCCGTCGTGGCCGGTGTTGAGTGCCGACATGAGGGTCACGATCTCCGGGCCTCGGCACTCGCCGAGCACAATGCGATCCGGGCGCATACGCAGTGCCTCGCGCAGCAGACGGTCGAGGGACACGGCGCCCACGCCCTCGGCGCTCGCCACGCGGGCCTCCAACGCCACCGTGTGCGGATGACTGAGACGGAGCTCCGCCACATCCTCGATGGTCACAATGCGCTCCTCGGGGCTCACCAGGTCGAGGAGGGCCGCGAGGAGGGTCGTTTTCCCGCTGCCCGTTCCGCCGGTGATCAGCAGGTTCCGGCGAGTCGCCACGAGGAGCCGCAAGCGATCCGCGACCGCGGCACCGCAGAGCCCGCCGCGCACGAGCGTCGCGAAGTCCGTCGGGGCGGATCGTGGCACCCGCACGGACACCGCCGCCCCCTCGACCGCCACCGGCGGCAGCACGGCGTGGACGCGGATCCCGCTCCCCAATCGCACATCCGCGCAGGGGTGCAGCTCGTCGAGGTGCCGGCCGCCGGCGGCGATCAGCTCCGTCGCCATCCGCCGGAGCGCCTCCGGGGCCGCCTCCCACCCGGGTACGGCACGGAGTGCACCGCCGCGGTCGACCCACAGTCGTGCGACGCCGCCCCGCACCTGCACGAGCAGGTCCCGGAGTTCCGGGTCGTCGAGCAGCGGGAGGAGGCCTCCGAAGGCGCGGCGAGCGGCGATGCTGAGCGCGGCGGTCCGGGTCGGAGGCGACTCTTCACGGTCATCGGGTGCCCGGACTTCGGCCTCACGATCATCGGGCGCTCGATCATCGGGATCGAGAAACGCGGGCAGCATCGCGCGGCGACGGGGCGGAGCCCGGAGGCGGGAGGAGTCGATCATGAAACCGAGCCAATCAGAGGCTCGTCGCACCGGAGAGAGGATCGGCGAACTGTGGAGAACCGCAGACTCTGCGACGAGGCGCACGTCGTGTGGACGGGGATCACGGCGACGCTATACGCTGACAGAAAGGCGGAAGCCCCGTGATCCTGCCCCTGCAGCAGCGGCGCGAGGCCGACGCGCACACCCCTCGACTGATCGGATAATGACGTCCATGACTGAGCAGCACGGCACGATTGAGAGTCACCCCCTGCACCAGGGCGAAGCGGCTGAAACGTTCCCCCCGACACCGGAGTTCCGGGCTGCGGCGAATCTGCAGGATTCGTCGGTGTACTGGCGTGCGGCGCAGGATCCGGAAGCGTACTGGGCGGAGCGGGCGCGGGACCTGCGCTGGACGAAGCCGTTCACCGAGGTGCTCGACTGGTCGAACCCGCCGTTCGCGAAGTGGTTCGCCGACGGTGAGTTGAACGTCGCCGCCAACTGCCTCGATCGGCACGTCGCCGCGGGGCTCGGGGACCGGGTCGCGATCCACTTCGAGGGCGAGCCGGGCGACACCCGGTCACTGACGTACGCGGAGCTCACGCACGAGGTGAAGCGAGCCGCGAACATGCTGACGAGTCTCGGGGTGACGGCCGGGGATCGGGTCGCGATCTACATGCCGATGATTCCGGAGGCCGTGATCGCGATGCTCGCAGTCGTGCGGCTCGGGGCGGCGCACTCGGTCGTGTTCGGCGGGTTCAGCGCGGAGAGCCTGCGCGCCCGGATCGACGACGCCGAAGCCGAGCTCGTCATCACGGCCGACGGCGGCTACCGCAAGGGCCGCGTGTCGGCACTGAAGCCCACCGTCGACGACGCCCTCGCCCTCCACGGCGGCGGCAGCACGGTGCAGAACGTACTCGTGGTGCAGCGCACCGACCAGGGCGTCGAGATGCAGTCGGGCCGCGACCTGTGGTGGCACGAGGAGATCACGGCGTACGACGATCAGCACGAGGCGCGCGGGTTCCCCGCTGAGAACCCGCTGTTCATCCTCTACACCTCCGGCACCACGGGAAAGCCCAAGGGGATCCTGCACACCTCGGGCGGGTACCTGACGCAGGTGAGCGCCACGCACCGCGACGTGTTCGACCTGAAGCCCGAGACGGATGTCTACTGGTGCACCGCCGACGTCGGCTGGATCACCGGCCACAGCTACGTCGTGTACGGACCGCTCGCCAACGGCGCCACGCAGGTCATCTACGAGGGCACCCCGGAGACCCCGGACTGGGGCCGCTGGTGGAGCATCATCCAGAAGTACGGCGTCTCGATCTTCTACACCGCACCGACCGCGATCCGGGCGTGCATGAAGGTCGGTCGCCAGGTGCCCGAGCAGTACGACCTCTCGAGCATTCGGGTGCTCGGCAGCGTCGGCGAGCCGATCAATCCCGAGGCGTGGCGCTGGTACCGCGAAGTCATCGGCGCCGGCACCGCCCCGATCGTCGATACCTGGTGGCAGACCGAGACCGGGGCGATCATGATCTCCCCGCTGCCGGGCCTCACGAGCCTGAAGCCCGGCAGCGCGCAGGTGCCGCAGCCCGGGATCGACGTGAGCATCGTGAACGACGCCGGCGAGCGCGTGGATCGCGGCCAGGGCGGCCTCCTCACGGTGCGGCGGCCGTGGCCGAGCATGGTGCGCGGGATCTGGGGAGATCCGGATCGCTTCGTCGACACCTACTGGTCGAAATTCGGCGACCAGTACTTCGCGGGCGACGGAGCGCGTGTCGACGACGACGGCGACATCTGGCTCCTCGGCCGAGTCGACGACGTCATGAACGTCTCCGGGCACCGCCTCTCGACCGCCGAGATCGAGTCCGCCCTCGTCGAGCACCACGCCGTCGCCGAGTCCGCGGTCGTCGGCGCTGACGACGAGACCACCGGCCAGGCCGTCGTGGCGTTCGTGATCCTGAAGTCGCAGCAGCAGCTCCTCACTCCTGAGGAGGCCGAGCAGGAACTCAAGAAGCACGTCGCCGCCCAGATCGGGGCCATCGCGCGCCCCCGCCAGGTCTTCGTCGTCACCGAGCTCCCCAAGACCCGCTCGGGCAAGATCATGCGCCGCCTCCTGAAGGACGCCGCCGAGGGCCGCGAGATCGGCGACACCACGACCCTCGCCGACACCTCGGTCATGCAGACCATCTCGGACCGTGTCCGCAGCGAGAAGGGCCTGTAGCGCCCGTCGCGAGACAGCCGTGCAACGCTGAAGGGCGGGTCGGGATCCCAGGATCCTGACCCGCCCTTCAGCGTTGGGACGTGGTTAGTCCTCGACCTTGAACACGAACTCGACCTCGACCGGAGCGTCGAGCGGCAGCACCGTGACGCCGACCGCGGACCGCACGTGGATGCCGAGATCCCCGAACACCCGGCCGAGGAATACCGACGCACCGTTCGCGACCGCGGGCTGGCCGGTGAACGACGGATCGGAGGCGATGAACGCCGTCACCTTGACGACCTGCGTGATCTTGTCGAGCGAGCCGAGCACACCCCGCGCGGCCGCGAGCCCGTTGAGCGCGCACAGCATCGCGAGCTCCTGAGCGTATTCGGGCGACACGAGCCCCTCGCCCTCACCGACCTTGCCGGTCGACGGGAGCGCGCCATCGACGAAGGGGAGCTGCCCCGCCGTGTAGACGTAGTTGCCGTCGCGCAGCGCCGGGACGTAGGCGGCGACCGCGGCGGCCACCTCGGGGATCTCGTAGCCGAGCTCCCGCAGACGATCTTCGATGACGGACATGGTCAAGCCTTCCTCTTCAGATATGCGACATTGCCGCCGGCCGGTCCCTCGATGATCTGCACGAGTTCCCATCCCTGCGCACCCCAGTTGTTCAGGATCTGAGCCTCGTTGTGCAGCAGCAGCGGGGTCACGAAGTACTCCCAGCGCGGGACTTCGGTGGATTCACTCACGTGCGGATCTCCCTCGGGTTGATGGCGTAGCGACGAACCGGCAGCGCCGACCGGAGCGTGTCCGGGGGCCGCCATGCTGAATTGTCAGCAACATTCGCTTACCCTAGATCCTATGACCCCACAGACATCCAAGTCTTCGCGCGTTCGCACGGTGAAGCCGCGCAGCGCAGGTGGAGCCCTCGGTGGCATCGTCGGAGCCGTGGCCATGTGCGCCGTGGCCGGTGTGCTCATCACCGCCGCAGTCACCCCGGTCGTCGCGCTGAGCGGCGTCGCGGCGAACTCCGCGGTCGATATCTTCGAGAACCTCCCGGATCACCTCGACCCGGGCCAGCTGGCCGAGCCGTCGACGATCTACGCGACGGCCGCGGACTCGACGGTGTACGAGGTCGCGACGTTCTACGACCAGGACCGTGAGATGGTCGGCTGGGACGACATCTCCCAGTTCGCGAAGGACGCCACGGTCGCGGAGGAGGATCCGCGCTTCTACACCCACGGTGGTGTGGACGTGCTCGCAACGGGCCGTGCGGCACTGCAGAACGCGGCCGGCACCGGATTCTCGGGCGCCTCGACCGTGACGATGCAGTACGTCCGCAACGTGCTCGTGCAGGAGGCCATGGCGATCCCCGATGAGGAGGAGCGCAAGGTCGCGTACGAGAACGCGATGCGACAGGACATCGATCGCAAGCTCAAGGAGATGAAGTACGCGATCAGCATCGAGAAGCGCTTCTCGAAGGACGAGATCCTGCTCGGGTACCTGAACATCGCGCTCTTCGGTCGCCAGATCTACGGCATCGAATCCGCCGCGCAGTACTACTGGGGTAAGTCCGCCAAGGATCTGACGCTCGCGGAGGCCGCGAGCCTCATCGCGACGGTGAACAACCCCGGCAAGCTCCAGGTCGACGTGCCGGAGAACATCCCGGCGAACCAGGAGCGCCGCGACAAGATCCTGAACAGCATGCTGACGCACGGCAAGATCACCCAGGCGCAGTTCGACGAGGCCGTCGCCACGCCGATCGAGCCCGTCATCACCCCCCGGGTCGCCGGCTGCAACATCGCCGAGCAGAATCTCGGCCTCGGCCACTTCTGCGACTACGTGCTCCGCTACATCAAACAGGATCCGAACTTCGGTGAGACGCCGGCCGAGCGCGAGTTCAAGTTCAGCCGCGGCGGCTACAAGATCTTCACGACGATCGACCTCGACATGCAGGCAGCCGGCATCCTGTCGATGCAGGAGAACGTGCCCGCGCTCATGGACGGCATCGACATCGGCGCCGCGAGTGTGAGCACCCAGGTCGGCACCGGTCGAGTGCTGGCGATGGTGCAGAACCGGCCGTTCAACAACGCGGAGGATTTCCTCGCGTCGAACCCGGGCTACACCACCATCAACTACAACACGGACTACGAGTACGGCGGCTCGAACGGCTTCCAGGTCGGCTCGACGTTCAAGCCCATCACGCTCGCGGAGTGGATCCGCACGGGCCACTCCGTCCGCGACATCGTCAACGTCAACGGACGCAACGTGCAGGAGAACACCTTCCGCGCGGGCTGCATGGCCGACGGCGTCTACGGCTTCGGCAACTTCACGTTCTCGAACGACAACCTCGGCACGAAGGGCAACCAGTCCGTACTGACGGCGATCGCGCAGTCGGTCAATGGTGGCCTCGTGTCGATGCAGCAAAAGATGGACCTCTGCGAGACCTTCGACACGGCAAAGAAGCTCGGCATCCACCGCGCGTCCCCGCAGACGAACCAGGATCTCCCGACGTACGGCACGACCGACCTGTCGATGGTGCCGTCGAACGTCTACGGCGGCATCGACGAGATCGCACCGATCACCATGTCGGCCGCCTACGCTGCGTTCGCCGGCGACGGCACGGTGTGCACGCCGGTCCCGATCGACTCGATCCTCGACACGAACGACGAGCCGGTCCCGTTCACGAAGAGCTCCTGTTCGCAGGGCATCGCACCGGAGGTCGCCGCCGGTGTGGCGTACGCGCTCGAGTACACCGTGAACAGCGGTCTCGCGACGCACGCACGATCCCCGTACGGAGTACCGCACCTCGCGAAGACCGGTACCACCGATGACGTCGTCGACAACTGGACCGTCGGCGCCAGCTCCACCGTGTCCACGGCGACCTGGGTCGGCAACGCCGGTCCGATCCAGCTGTGGGACGGCTCGTGGGGCCGCGTGTCCACCATGGGCTTCGGCGGCATTCAGAGCGCGGACACCCGGATCTGGCCGGCCATGATGAACGTGGCGGATCAGAAGTACGGCGGAACGGCCTTCCCCGAGCCGTCTGCGGCGGCCGTCCAGATGACCATGGTCGACGTGCCCGATGTGAAGGGCCAGTCGTTCGAAGAGGCGTCCGCGGCGCTCACCGGACTCGGGTTCGCCGTCACCGACGGCGGCGAGGTCGACTCGTCCGTGGCCAAGGGTCGCGTCGCGAGCACCGACCCTGCGGGCGGGTCTCAGGCCGGCCTCGGATCCGGCATCACCATCTACCGCAGCAACGGCGAAGCCGCAGCGGTTCCCGACGGTCTCGTCGGAGCCACCGGAAACGAAGCGAAGGCCACGTTGAACGGTGCCGGATTCTCCGCTGTCGACTTCACGTGCGCGACGGGCGACAAACCCGACCCGAAGAAGCACACCGTGGTGTCGGTCAATCCGGCGAGCGGGGCCGAGGCTCGGGTGAGCAGTCAGATCACGCTCTCCCTCGATTGCAGCAAGGACTGATCGCGCCGATGGGGAACTCCTCACGCCGCGCTGCGGTCGCCCTCGGGGCGGCCGCAGCGGGCGTCGCGGTCTGGTCCACGTTGATCGAGCGGCGGCTCTTCACGGTCCGCCGGCACACGCTGCCGGTCCTGCCCGCCGATGCCGCGCCGATCCGCGTTCTGCAGCTCTCAGACCTGCACCTCGCGCCCTGGCAGACGAACAAGATCAACTGGGTGCGTTCGCTCGCCGATCTCCGGCCGGACCTGGTGGTGCTGACCGGGGATCTCATGGGACACCTGCAGGCGCGCCACGCGCTCTTGCAGGCGCTGCAGCCGCTCCTGTCCGAGACCCCGGCCGTGTTCGTGCACGGTTCGAACGACTACTACGGACCGATCTGGAAGAACCCGGTGAAGTACGTGCTCGAGCCGAGCCGGTCCAGCACGCGCGAGCCGGACATCGACAATGTCGCACTCACCCGCGGCCTCGAGCAGCTCGGCGCCATCGACCTCAACAACTCCGCGATCGCGCTCACCGTGCGCGGCACGAAGCTGGAACTGCTCGGGCTCAACGATCCGCACATCCGCTACGACGATGCGGACGCGATGCGGGAGGCGCTGGCCGCGCTGCCCTCGGATTCGACCGGCGCTGCCGGCGACGGATCGACGGGGGGCGCACCCGCACCCCTGCGCATCGGTGTGGTGCACGCCCCGTACCAGGAGCCGCTCGGCGCCCTGCTGAGCGAGGGAACCGACCTCCTGCTCGCGGGACACACGCACGGTGGCCAGGTGCGCGTTCCGGGCGTCGGGGCGCTCACCTCCAACTGCGATCTCCCCACGTCGCAGGCTCGCGGTCTGAGCGTCTGGTACGACGCGCACCGGGCGGCGTTCTTGAACGTGAGCGCGGGCCTCGGCAATTCGATCTACGCACCCGTGCGCTTCTGCTGCCGCCCCGAGGCGTCGCTCCTGACCCTCGAGTCCGCACAGTCCTGAGGCGCCCGGCAGGCCGCACAGGTCCCGTGACGGGTCCTGAACGCACGTGAGGCCCGGGATCCGTTCGGGATCCCGGGCCTCACGTCGATCGTGCTGGGCGCTAGGCGGCGACGAGCTTGCGTGCCGCAACGAGCTCCGCGATCTGCACGGCGTTCAGCGCGGCACCCTTGCGGAGGTTGTCGTTCGAGATGAACAGCACGAGCCCGCGGCCCTCGGGCGCGGACTGGTCCTCGCGGATGCGGCCGACGAAACTCGGATCCTGGCCAGCGGCCTCGAGCGGCGTCGGAACGTCGCTCAGCTGGACGCCAGGCGCGTCTGCGAGCACCTCGCGCGCGCGGTCGGCGCTGATGGGGCGTGCGAACTCGGCGTTGATCGACAGCGAGTGGCCGGTGAAGACCGGGACGCGCACGCAGGTGCCTGCGACCCGCAGCTCCGGCAGCTCGAGGATCTTGCGGCTCTCGTTGCGGAGCTTCTTCTCCTCGTCGGTCTCGCCCTGGCCGTCGTCGACGATGGATCCGGCGAGCGGCAGCACGTCGAACGCGATGGTCTTCGTGTAGACCTGCGGTGCGGGGAAGTCGATCGCGGAGCCATCGTGGACGAGCCGCTCCAGGTCGCCGCTCTCCACGGCCGCGATCGCCTGCCCGGCGAGCTCCGTGGCACCGACGAGACCGGATCCCGACACCGCCTGGAAGGTGGTGACGACGAGCCGCTCGAGACCCGCCTCGGTGTCGAGCACCTTCATCGCGGGCATGGCGGCCATCGTGGTGCAGTTGGGGTTCGCGATGATGCCCTTGACGGCCTCGTCGATCGCGTGCGGGTTGACCTCGCTCACGACGAGGGGCACCTCGGGATCGAGGCGCCACGCGCTGGAGTTGTCGATGACGATCGCGCCCGCACCGGCGAACTTCTCGGCGTAGGCCTTCGAGGCCGCTCCACCCGCGGAGAAGAGCGCGATATCGATGCCCGCGGGATCGGCGGTCTCGACGTCTTCGACGACGATCGCCTGTCCGCGGAAGTCGATGGTCGTGCCCGCCGAGCGTGCGCTCGAGAAGAGGCGCAGCGTCGAGATCGGGAAGTCGCGCTCGTCGAGGAGGCGGCGCATCACGGCGCCGACCTGACCGGTGGCGCCGACGACGGCGACGGAGAGTCCCTGCTGTTCAGTCATGTGTGTTCCCTATCGGCCGGTGCCGGCGTAGATCGTTGCTTCGGTGTCGGCGTCGAGGCCGAATGCGGTGTGCAGCACGCGCACGGCCTTGTCCATGAGGTCCGCGCGGGTGACGACGGAGATCCGGATCTCGGAGGTCGAGATCATCTCGATGTTGATGTCGGCCTCGAAGAGCGTGCGGAAGAGCTTCGCCGATACCCCGGTGCTCGTGCGCATGCCGGCGCCGACGACGGCGACCTTGGCGATCTGGTCGTCGTACTGCAGGCTCTCGAACTCGAGCGACTCGCGTTCGGCCTCGAGCGCCTCGATCACGCGTCGGCCCTCGCCGAGCGGCACGGTGAACGAGATGTCGGTGCGGTTGGTGTTCGCGGCCGAGACGTTCTGCACGATCATGTCGATGTTCGCGTGCGTCTTCGCGACGATCTCGAAGATCTCGGCGGCCTTGCCGGGAACGTCCGGCACGCCGCCGACGGTGATCTTCGCCTCGCTCTTCTCCGCGGCGATACCCGTGATGACTGGCTCTTCCACCTGTTCTCCCTTCGGATGCCCCTTGGCGGGGTCGTAGACGATCGTGCCCTGCTCGTTCGAGAACGAGGAACGGACGTGCAGCACCACTCCGTGGCGGCGGGCGTACTCGACGGCGCGCAGGTGCAGCACCTTGGCCCCGGACGCCGCGAGCTCGAGCATCTCCTCGGCCGTGATCGAGTCGATCTTGCGGGCGAGCGGCACGATGCGCGGGTCGGTCGTGAAGATGCCGTCGACGTCGGTGTAGATCTCGCAGACGTCGGCCCCGAGGGCTGCGGCGAGGGCGACAGCCGTGGTGTCGGATCCGCCGCGACCGAGCGTCGTGATGTCGCGGGAATCCCGACTGAAGCCCTGGAACCCGGCGACGATGGCGATCGCGCCCTGATCAAGTGCCTCGCGGACCCGGCCCGGCGTGACGTCGACGATCTTCGCGGAGCCGTGCTCGGCGGTCGTGATCATGCCGGCCTGGCTGCCGGTGAAGGAGAGCGCCTCGATCCCCATGCCCTTGATGGTCATGGCGAGGAGCGCCATGGAGATGCGCTCGCCCGCGGTGAGGAGCATGTCGAGCTCGCGCGGCGCCGGGATCGGCGTGCACTCGGCTGCGAGGTCGAGGAGTTCGTCGGTGGTGTCGCCCATGGCGCTGACGGCGACGACCACGTCGTTTCCGGCACGACGGGTCTCGACGATCCGCTTCGCGACGCGCTTGACGCTCTCCGCGTCGGCGACTGATGAACCCCCGAATTTCTGCACGATCAACGCCACGCGGGTTCCTCCTCAGTTTTATGCCAAGGGCCAGTCTATCGGAACGCGCATGCGTGTGACGGCGTCGGTCAGGGAGTGTGCGACGCTCGCCGCTCCGGTGGTCGACACTCCCGGTGGAGATCTCACACATGCAGGAGCCGATCCCGCGGTTCGATCCTGCATTCGTGAGATCTCCGCCGTGAATGGCGCAGGGCCGCACCGATGTCCGGAGCGACCGCGGGCCGCACCGATGTCCGGAGCGAGCCCGGGGAGACCCGCTAGACCTGGCGACGACCTTCGAAGGCCCGGCCGAGGGTGACCTCGTCGGCGAATTCGAGGTCTCCGCCGACGGGAAGCCCGGACGCGAGCCGCGAGACCGGCACCTCGATGCTCGTGAGGAGCCGCGACAGGTAGGCGGCGGTGGCCTCCCCCTCGAGGTTCGGGTCGGTGGCGAGGATCACTTCCTGCACCTCTCCGGACGCGAGGCGCTGCATGAGCTGCGGGATGCTGAGGTCGTCGGGTCCGATGCCGTCGATGGGACTGATGGCGCCGCCGAGCACGTGGTAGAGCCCGCGGAACTGCCTGGTCCGCTCGATGGCGACCACGTCCTTCGGTTCTTCGACGACGCAGATGAGGGTGTCGTCGCGCCGCGGATCGCGGCAGATCGCGCACCGCTCCTGCTCCGTGATGTTGCCGCAGACCTCGCAGAACCGCACGCGCTCGCGCACGTCCGTGAGCAGCTCGGCCAGGCGGGTGACATCGAAGTTCTGCGTCTGCAGGATGTGGAAGGCGATGCGCTGCGCCGACTTCGGGCCGATCCCGGGCAGGCGACCGAACTCGTCGATGAGATCTTGGATGATGCCGTCGTACATGGGCTAGCCTTCCAGCCGAGGGGGGAGCGGGCGCTCCTCGATGAATCGTGCGCCCAGGACCTCGCGCACGACCGCCTCCCCGTACCGGGTGAAGGCGGGCGCAATGCGGGGTGAGGGAGTGTCGCGTTCCGCTGCATCGCCGTCGCGGGCGAGCCGGGATGCGGAGGGGGCCGCAGGAGCGGGCTCAGAAGCGGAAGCGGGCTCGGGCGCTGGTACGTGCGCCGGAGCCGGTCCGCGTGCCGGTGCGATCTCAGGCGAAGACGTCGGTACAGACGCTGGCGCTGGCGCTGGTGCCGACATCCGAGCTGATGCAGGAGTCACCGAGGCTCCGCTGTCGTACGGGTCTCCCCCGGCATAGGGATCGCCTTCACCGTACGGGTCGTCGGCAGGCTCGACGTAGTCCCCGACGCTCGGGTCGGGTCGGGTCGTCTCGAGCGGGCCAGGGGCTTCGTCAGCCGGATCGTTGCCGTTCGACGCCGCGTCGTTCGGCACAGCATCGTTCGAGGTCCCGGATTCGGGGCCCGCGGCTTGCTGCGCGGACACCGGTGCGGGCTGCGACGCGGACTGCAACGCGGGCTCCGGCTCATCACCTGACTCGGGTGCCGACGAGGAGTGCGGAGATTCCGGGGCGGCCTCCGGGTCAGCAGCATCCTCCGACGCAGCAGTGTCCTCCGCCGCTCCAGCCTCCGCCGCGACGCCCTCCGGCGGGGCCGGCGGTGGATCCGCCCAGGCGGGAGCCGCGAGCGCCGGGCCGAGTGCGCTCAGCCGGGCGGCTGCGCGCTGGACGGGGTCGTCGTGCGAGGATGAACCCGCTGGATGGGGCTCCTCTGCGTCGGCGGCACCGGGCTGCGCTTCTCGCGCCCCAGCCTGGGGCGGCCCGTCCGAGCCGGCCTCGGGCAAGCGCTTCGGCACGTACTTCACGCTGATGCCGACCGCGGAGAGGATCGTCTCCCGCAGCGGCCCGGCGCCCGCGGCCTTGAATGCCGCGAGGTCGGACTGCGAGGCGAGGCCGATCGTGAGCACATCGCCGTCGAGCCCCATCGGGGTGATCGGCCGCACCGCGTTCCATGCCTCCCGATCGCGCTCGAGGATCTCCTCGAGCAGGTCGGGCCAGAGCTCGAGGAGGTCCTCGAGGCCGGACTCGGCCGCCGGTTCTTCGGAGCCGGAAGCGTCGGACTGCTCCGGAGAGCCCGGGGCGCCCTGCTCGCGCGGATCCGGGGAACCCGCACTCGGCGCAGCGGCGCCCGGGCCGTCGGAGTTCGGAGCAGCGGGAGCCGGGGACGGCGACGCTGCGGGCGACGCTGCGGAGGCCGCGTCTGCGGGGGCCGGCGCTGCGGGTGCCGGAGTCGCGGACGCCGCCGACTCCGTGCCGATGCTGGCGATCTGCGACGAGCTCAGGATGTCTGAGATGGGTCGGCCGAACCCGGCCGCGCCCTCGTTCGGATGCGGTGCCGCGCCCGAGCCCGGCGCAGGGGCGGATCGCTGTGCGGAGCCGGGGTCGGACGCAGGTGCGGCGGCCGTGGGCTCGGACCCCGTTGCCGCCGGCTCGTCGCGCAGGAATTCGCGGATCGACGCCGCGGTCTGGGCCGCGTTCGGAGCGCTCGGTTGCGGAGTGCCCGCGTTCGGAGTGCCCTGCTGCGGCGCGCTCGGCGAAGCGGCCGGCTCCGGGTCGGTCACCGCACTGCGTGCCGCCGCGAGTGCCGCCAGTGGATCGTGCGCCGGGCGCTCGGGTGCAGCAGCGGGTGCCTGGGCAGGACGAGCGGGGGGCCGGGGTGCGCCTGCGGTCGGCGCAGCGGCGCCCGCACTGGTCGCGGCAGAACCCGATGCGTTCTGCTCCTGAGCGACGTGCCCAGCGGCGCCCCCACTGGTCGCGGGAACACGCGAAGCGTGCTCCTCCGACGCGACCAGTGCCCTCGCAATCATGAGTTCGAGCTGCAGACGCGGGGCCGTGGCGCCCGCCATCTTGTCGAGGCCGGCACTCACCGTGTCGGCGATCCGCGACAGCTCGCCGCGCGCGAACGACTGCGACTGGGCGAACATGCGGGTGAGCTGATCCTGCGGCACCCCGCGGAAGACCGCGGCGGCCCCGTCGACGGTCGTGGCGCTGACCACGATCAGGTCGCGGAGACGCTCCAGCAGGTCCTCGACGAACCGCCGCGGATCCTGTCCGGTCTGCACGACCCGATCCGTGGCGCGGAACGCTCCCGCCGCATCGTGGGCGCCGAGCGCGACCACCACGTCGTCGAGCAGCTCGGCGTGCGTGAATCCCAGGAGTCCCGCGGCGCGCTCGGCGGTGACGAGGCTGCCTACGGACCCCGCGATCAGCTGGTCGAGGATCGACAGCGTGTCACGCACCGACCCGCCGCCCGAGCGCACGACGAGCGGGAGCACACCCGGCTCGACCTGCACGCTCTCGCTGTCGCAGAGCGCCTGCACGTAGTCGATCAGTGTGCCGGGTGCGATCAGCCGGAACGGGTAGTGGTGCGTGCGCGATCGAATCGTGCCGATCACCTTGTCGGGCTCCGTCGTGGCGAAGATGAACTTCACGTGCGGCGGCGGCTCCTCCACGATCTTCAGCAGTGCGTTGAACCCGCCGGGCGTCACCATGTGCGCCTCGTCGATGATGAAGATCTTGAACCGGTCGCGTGCGGGGGCGAACACCGCGCGCTCGCGGAGATCGCGCGCGTCGTCGACGCCGCCGTGGCTGGCCGCGTCGATCTCGACGACGTCGAGTGAGCCGCCGCCGTCGCGGCTGAGCTCGACGCAGCTCGGGCAGGTGCCGCAGGGGGTGTCGGTGGGGCCCTCCGCGCAGTTCAGGCAGCGCGCCAGGATGCGCGCGGACGTGGTCTTGCCGCAGCCGCGCGGCCCGCTGAACAGGTAGGCGTGGCCGATCCGGCCCGTGCGGAGCGCCGTCATCAGCGGCTCCGTCACCTGGGACTGGCCGATCATCTCGGCGAAGGCTTCTGGCCGATAACGGCGATACAGTGCGGCAACCACGGACCCATGCTACCGGGGGCCTCCGACATTCACCGGAGTTCTGCGGGGTTGTGGACTACGCCGTGATCAACTCCCAGGTCTGGCGCGCGATCTCGGCCTCCTCGTCCGTCGGCACCACGAGCACCGCGACGCGCGAGTCGTCGGTGCTGATCCGTCGCGCCTCTCGGATCCTCGCCTCGTTGCGAGCCGGATCGAGGCGCACCCCGAACCACTCCAGATCCGCGCATACGGCCGCGCGGAGGTCCGCCGCGTTCTCGCCGACTCCCGCGGTGAAGACGATAGTGTCGGCGCCACCGAGCGCGACGAGGTACGCGCCGAGATAGCGCCGGATCGCGTGCACGGTGACCTCGATCGCGAGGCGAGCCGCCGCGTCTCCGGACGCCGCGGCCGCTCGGACATCGCGGAAATCGTTCGACCCGGTGAGCCCAAGCAGGCCCGAGCGCTGATTCAGCAGCCGGTCCAGTTCGTCCACGTCCATCCCAGAGCGCAGCAGATGCAGCAGCGCGCCGGGATCGAGGTCGCCGCTGCGGGTCCCCATGACCAGCCCCTCGAGCGGCGTCAGCCCCATCGAGGTGTCGATCGAACGTCCGCCGTCGATGGCGCACGCCGAGGCGCCGTTGCCGAGGTGCAGCACGATCTGACGGAGCGTCGACACCGGTCGTTCGAGCAACGCCGCCGCACGTCGCGACACCACGAGGTGGGAGATGCCGTGGAACCCGTACCGCCGCACTCCGTGCTGCGCCGCGACCTGGGTGTCGATCGCGTAGGTGTATGCATGGGGCGGCATGCTCTGGTGGAAGGCGGTGTCGAAGACGGCGACGTGCGGCACATCGGGCAGCGCGGCGCGGGCCGCGACGATCGCCTGGTGGTGGGCGGGGTTGTGCAGCGGCGCCAGCTCCCGCAGAGCGAGGATCCGCTCGGCGACCGCATCGGTGATCAGGGTCGGGGCGACGAACTCGCTCCCGCCCTGCACCACGCGGTGCCCGACCGCAGCGACCTCGAGCTCCGCGATCGCCGTCCCCGCCTGCGCGAAGGCGTCGAGCACCGCCGCGAAGGCGGCGGTGTGATCCGGCACGCGAACCTCCAGCTCGATGCGCTCCTCGCCCTGGTGGTGCTCGATCCGCCCCACCTGCTCGCCGATACGCTCGACGAGGCCCGACGCGAGGCGCTCCTCCGATTCGGCGTCGATGAGCTGGTACTTGATGGACGAGGAGCCGCTGTTCACGACGAGGATCGCGCTCACTGTGCGCCCTCCCCCGCCACTGGTGACCCGGATCCCGGCACCGACTCGCCTCCCCGCTGCGCGCCCGCCTGCACCGCCGTGATCGCCACGGTGTTGAGGATGTCGTCCACGGTCGCTCCGCGCGAGAGGTCGTTGACCGGCTTCTTCAGCCCCTGCAGCACGGGCCCCACCGCCACCGCGCCCGCGGAGCGCTGCACCGCCTTGTAGGTGTTGTTGCCCGTATTCAGGTCGGGGAATATGAACACGGTCGCGCGGCCGGCGACCTCCGAGCCTGGAAGCTTCGAGGCGCCCGTCGACGGGTCGCTCGCGGCGTCGTACTGCAGTGGCCCCTCGATCAGCAGGTCGGGGCGCGCCGCGCGCGCCAGAGCGGTCGCCTCGCGCACCTTGTCGACGTCGGCGCCCGATCCCGATTCCCCCGTCGAGTAGGAGAGCATGGCGATCCGGGGCTCGACACCGAACTGCGCGGCCGTCTCCGCCGAGGAGATCGCGATGTCCGCGAGCTGCGCGGCCGTGGGATCCGGGTTCACCGCGCAGTCTCCGTAGACGAGCACACGATCGGCGAGCGCCATGAAGAAGACGCTCGACACCACGGAGACGCCCGGCTGGGTCTTGATGAACTCCAGGCTCGGGCGGATCGTGTGCGCCGTGGTGTTCGCGGCGCCGGAGACCATGCCGTCGGCGATCCCGAGCTGCACCATCATCGTTCCGAAGTAACTGCCGTCGGCCATCACGTCGCGGGCGTGCTCCAGCGTGACGCCCTTGTGGGCGCGCAGCCGCGCGTACTCCGCGGCGAACTCCTCGCGGAGCGGTGACGTCGCGGGGTCGATGATCTCGGCGGCATCGATGGTGAGCCCGAGTTCGCCCCCGCGCTGCCGCACCTCCGCCTCGTCGCCGAGAATCGTGAGCCGCACCACGCCGCGGGCGAGGAGCGTGCTCGCGGCGCGCAGGATCCGGTCGTCACCGCCCTCGGGCAGCACGATGTGGGCGTTCGCAGCACGTGCCCGCGCGAAGAGCTCGTACGCGAACATCACCGGGGTCCGGATCCCGCCGCGGTGCAGGCGGAGCCGCTCCCGCAAGACGGAGGTGTCGACGTGCGCGGCGAACAGCGCGAGTGCGGTGTCGAACTTGGCCGGCGACTCCTCGGTCAGCAGCCCGCGCGTCTGCATGATGCGCCGCGCCGTGTCGAAGGTGCCGCAGGAGGTGCGCACGATGGGGAGCGACGAGTCGATGCCGTCGAGCAGCCGCTCCACATCGGGGCTGAGCGGGAAGTCGCCGTTGAGCACCACCGCCGCGATCGTGGGGAAGGTCGGCGCCTCGTGCGCGACGGTGACGGCCAGCAGGGTCTCGGCCCGATCCGCCGCGATGACCACCGCGGATCCCTCGAGCAGCCGCGGCAGCACGTGCTCCATGGACATGCCCGCCACGACGATGTCGCGCACCTCGCGGGCGAGGAGTTCATCGCTGCCGCGCACGACCACCCCCTCGACGGCCTCGACGAGCGCCGAGACCGGGGGCGCGACGAGCAGCATCTCCTCCGGGACCGCCCACACGGGCACTCCGCCCGGGAGCCGCGCGGCGACAGCGCGCTCGATGTCGGGGAGACGCTCGGGATCGGCACGGTTCACGAGCGCCGCCAGCACGGTGGCGTGGCTGTGGGTGAGCTCCTGCACCCCGATCTCTGCGAGCTGCGCGATCTCCTCGGGCGAGCGCGCCGGGAGCTTCCCGAGCTGCTCGACCCCGTCGCCCGAGCGACCGCTCAGGACGAGCAGCACCGGTACGTCGAGGTTCGCCGCGATGCTCGCGTTGAACGACAGCTCCGTCGGCACGGCCACGTCGGTGAAGTCGGAGCCCACGACCACCACGGCGTCGCAGCGCGACTTCAGCGCCTGGTAGGCCTCGACGATCCGAGTCATCGCCGCGTCGGGATCGGCGTGCGCCTCCTCGTAGGTGACCCCGACGCAGCCCGCGTAGGGCACGTCCGCCGTCGCGCGCGCGAGCAGGAGATCCAGCACCCGATCGCGCGCGTGCGCGGAGCGGATGAGCGGCCGGAACACCCCGACGCGCGGAGCGTCGGCGAGCAGGGCGTCGAGCACCCCGAGCGCCACGGCGCTCTTCCCGGTTCTGCCTTCGGCCGAGGTCAGGTAGATGCTAGCTGCCACGCCACCAGTGTACTGACGGGGGTGTCCGGCACGCCGGGCCCGGGGTGAGAACGCGGGGGGGGCGGGAAACGGCGTCAGAGCCCGAGATCGGGAGCCGCGAGGCCGAACTCGTGCCGCAGTGCCGAGCGCGCGGCGTACCACCCCGTCAGGCCGTGCACCCCGGGACCGGGAGACGCCGAGGACGAGCAGAGGTAGATCCCTTCGGCCGGGGTGCGCCAGGGGTCGCGCGCGAAGACCGGACGCACGAACAGCTGGCGGAAGGAGATCGCACCGGCGGAGAAGTCACCGCCGTGGTAGTTGCGGTTGTAGCCGGCGTAGTCCTCCGCGGTCGTGACGTGGAGCGCGCGGATCCGATCCCGGAACCCCGGCGCGAATCGCTCGATCTGCGCGGTGACGGCCTCGGAGACGTCGCGGGACGAACCGCTCGGCACGTGCGTGTAGCTCCAGATCGCGTGGGTGCCCGCTGCGTTGCGCCACGGGTCCCAGGCCGTGGGCTGGGCGAGGAGCACGTAGGGCCGCTCCGGATACCCGCCCCGTGCGACGATGCGCTCGGCCGCGACCATCTCGGCACGGGTGCCGCCGACGTGCACGGTCGCCGTCTCGGCGATCCGGGGATCCCGCCACGGGATCGGACCGTCGAGCACGAAGTCGACCTTCGCCGCGCCGCTCCCGTAGCGGAACCGGGCGAGCCGCCCCCGGTAGCGCCGCGGCAATCGCGACCGGGCGATGTGCAGCAGTCCGCGCGCCGAGGTGTCGAAGAGCACCACGGTCGAGGGCCCGAGTTCGCGGACGTCGGAGATCGCGCGGCCGGTCTCGATCCGCCCGCCGTGCACCAGCAGGTCGGCCGCGAGCGCGTCCGTGATCGCGCGCGAGCCGCCGATGGGCACGGGCCAGCCTCCCGCGTGCCCGAGGGCACCGAGCACCGTGCCGACGCCGGCCGTCGCGAGCCCGGGCAGGCGTCCGGTGCTGTGGGCGGCCACCCCGGTGATGAGCGCGGGAGCCGCGTCGCCGCGGAAGCGCAGCGCATCGAGCGGCGACCCCTGCTCGAGGGTGCGCAGCGCCGTGGCGAATGCGGCGACCGGATCCCGGGGCCACCGGAGCATCGACCCGCCGAGGGTGAAGTCGACGACGCCCTCGAGCCTGCGCAGGAGCGGTCGGTAGAACCGCGCGTAGGCCGCGCCGTCGCGACCGAGCCCGGCGGCGGTGCGCTCGAGATCCCGGTAGGCGATGGCTGCCGAGCCGCCGTCGAGCGGACTCGCGTACGACGCCTCGGGGACCGCGAAGTCGACCCGCCTGGTGAGGTCGAACTGCTGGAAGAACGGGCTCGCCAGCGCCATGGGGTGGATCGCGGAGCAGACGTCGTGCAGCACGCCGGGCTCGACGACCTCGGCGGTCCGCGTGCCCCCGCCGATCGTCTCCGCGGCCTCGTACACCGTGACGGGAACACCGGCTCGCGCGAGGGTGACCGCGGCGGCGAGCCCGTTGGGCCCGGCGCCGACGACTGCGGCACTGCGCGAAGAGGTCATGGGTCGAGACTACCCGCGGCTCCTGCGCGCCCTCGGAGTTTCGGGCGCGAAAGACCCCCCATGCACCCGATAGAGCCCGACTACCCTTGCTCCGTTTCCGTCCTGGGGGAGTTCGCCGAGATACCGCCACATGGGGGGCACGACCAGTCTAGCGGACTATTCGAGCGGCTCCTGCACGTCCTGCTCGGGGGCGTCCTCGGTGCGGCGTGCCCGCGCGCGCACGAGCGCGACAGTGATCACGATCGCTCCGAGCAGCAGCACGCCAGCAGCGCCGAGCATCAGGGGCAGCATCGAGTCCCCGCCGGTCTGCGACAGCGCGCCCCGGCCGTCCGCCGGTTCCGCGGGCGGTGCGGGCGGGCCCGGGCGTGCCGCGGTCGCCACGTCGAGCGTGGCCGGGGTGCCCGCACCCGCCGCGTTCAGGGCCTCCACTACCAGCGTGTACTCCTGCGCCGCGGCGAGCCCCGTGAACGTGTGGCTCGTCGCATCGGCCGGCAGATCGACCGCGTCGGATCCCGCACCGTCGCGCGGTTGCAGTGAGACGCGGTAGTGATCGAGCGCACCCCCGGCCGACCAGGAGACCGAGAGCGCCTCCGCGGTCGCGGAGTTCACGGCGAGACCGACCGGCGCGAGCGGGGTGGTCATGGCGGTCGCGGAGGTCGGGTTCGCGGATCCCACGGCGTTCACCGTGGAGACTCGCACCGTGTAGGTCTCGTTCGGTGCGAGATCCGCGAAGTCAACGGCGAGGGTGCCCGCGGCGAGCTCGGCGCTCTGCACCGCGGCCCCTGCCGCCGCCTCGCCGGCGAAGAGCTCGACCCGCGTGCGATCCGGCGCCGCGGGCTCGCTCCAGGTCGCGCGGAGCGACGTGGGGTCGGCCGCGACAAGCGCGAGATCGGTCGGGGCAGGAGCCAGTGCCGGCAGTGCGTCGATGAGGCCGACCGCGTCGACAATCCCGGCACCGAACACCCGGGCATCGGGGACGCCGGCATACGGGTTCACCGGTCCACCGGCTGAGGTGCCCCGGGCGGACCCGAGCATCGCCGAGGTGAGGTCTGCCCCGGACACTCCGGGCGCGTACGACTTGCCGAGCGCCGCGACGGCCGCCGCGTTCGGCGCCGCGGCAGAGGTCCCGAAGAACCGGTATTCCGGCGCACCGGGTGCACCCTCGTCCTCCCCGAAGAAGGTCGTCTGCGTGCCGTCCACCGCGGCAAGACGCGGTGCATCGACGACCACCGGGTCGGCGAGCCTCGGTTTCGGCACGGTCACCGCTTCGGTCAGGGGAAACACGAGCGGCTCGAAGAGGAGCGTATTGGGGCCGAGCGAGCTGTAGCCCCGCAGCAGCGTCGGGTCCTGCCAGTCGAGTGAGGCCGTGCCGAGGCCGGACCCGTCGCCCGAGTGACCGAAGGTCATCGCCCCGACCGCGTCGACTGCGTCACCCGAGGTGCGAGCCGTCGCGTAGGCACGTTCATCGATGAGATCGCCGCCGCGGATGAATCCCAGGAAGATCGCGGGCGGCACGACCTCTGCGGGATCGTGCCCGGTGCGGACGAGCACCATGCGGACGCTCGACTCCGCCGTCACCGGCACCGAGCCGGTGAGGCCGGGGTACGGCCCGCCGAAGGAGGGCACGCTGGCAATCAGCGTCGCCGTTCCCGCGCCCTCGACGTAGAAGCGCAGTTCGTAGGCGGTCGTCACTCCGAACAGGGGCTCGGCGATCGACGCGATCGGACTGAGACTGCCGTCGTACGCCCCGATCTGCAGCAGGTCGTAGGCCGCGTCGACCGAGGGATCCGGGTCGAAGTCGAGGCAGTCCGCGCCCGGCTCGTGGTCGACCCAAACCGGGCACTCCATCGCCCGATAGGCGTTCGTCTGCCACGACGACTGCGGCAGCCCTGCCGCCGGTCCGCTCTGCGCAACGCTGTTCGAGTTGCCGGCGGACGTGAAGTACGCCACTCCGTAGGCGGACTTCACATGCTCGATGGCGGCGGAGATGAAGCTCTGCTGGAAGTACGCTTCTTGGGGCCAGGTGATGTCGTCCACGATGATACTGGCGCCCGCCTCCGCGAGGCGCTCGATGTTCTGCGCCATCTCGAGGTCGTTGCTCCCGGCATCCGCGAACAGGATCTTCGCCCCCGGCGCGATCCCGTGCACGAGCTGCGCCATCGCCCGGCCCTCATCGCCTCCCGGACGCGCATCGGAGATCACCTCCACCGGTGTGGTGTATCCGCACGGGTTGCCCGCCCCAGGCAGCGCGCCGGACGCGACGTCGTCGGCCCACGACGTCGGTGACGTGACGTGTGCGAACGAGTCGGAGATCACGCCGATCGTGACGCCGGTGCCGTCGACCCCCAACTGGGCGCGCGCGGTATCGGCACGCAGCGGCGCATCGGCCTCGATCGGGATCGGGCCGCAGCGGTCGACTGCGGGGATCGGCGCCGCGGGCAGCGCCTGCCGCACGGCGTCGAGCACACCGGCGCGATCCGCGCCGGTGAACGGGTCCAGTGCTGGGGTAACACTCGCGACGCCGTCGAGCGCCTGCAGATCGGGAATCCGCTCCGGGAGCACCCGAATGGTCGCAGCCGGGACGGGCGAGAAGGCCTGGTCCACTTCGGCGAGCTCCGCCACCTGAGCGAGCAGCGCCTCACTCGGTGCCGAAGCGAAGAACAGCGTCGCGGTGACCATCCCCGTGGTGTCGATCGTCAGGCTGCCGCCGCCGTCGGCGGGCAGCGAGAGCGCCTCGGCGATCTGATCCGGAGCGGTCACACCGCTTTCGACAGTCTCGACGAGCCGATCGGCGAGCGGGGATCCCGTGCTCTCCGAAGTGGACCCCTCTGCGGAGGACCCCTCGGGCTCCTCCGCCTGAGCTGCGGGAACGGCCAGCAGGCACAGCAGCGGGACGGCCGCACACACGGCGATCCCGCGACGCAACGACGCGCGCATCTTCTCTCCTGTCCCCCGGTGGCGACGGACGCGCGCGACTCGGGTACCTCGCGATCGTATCGGTTTTTGTGGACAAGGTCCATTCTTTTCGATCCGAGCTGTGGCGGCTCGCGCACGAGTTCGGATCACGCACGAGGGCCCCGCTCGCATCGCGCGAACGGGGCCCTCGAAGCGGATCGAACCGGGGTTACGCGGTGTCGATCGGTCCGGTCGCCGTAGGGATCGATCCGGTCAGGATCTCCTCCGCCTGCTCCTCGTCGATCTCGCCGGCGAACTGCGCCTGGTGCAGCGTGTAATAGGCGCCCTTCCGCTCGAGCAGTTCGACGTGCGACCCCTGCTCCACGATGCGCCCGCTCTCCATCATGAGAATGGTGTCGGCGTCGCGGATCGTCGACAACCGGTGCGCGATGACGAACGAGGTGCGGTCGGTCCGCAGCGCCTGCATCGCCTTCTGCACCAGCACCTCGGTGCGGGTGTCCACCGACGACGTCGCCTCGTCGAGGATGAGCAGCGACGGGTTCGCGATGAACGCGCGAGCGATCGTGAGCAGCTGCCGCTCGCCCGCCGAGAGCGAGGAGGCGTTCTCCTCGATGACGGTGTCGTAGCCCTCCGGCAACTGACGGACGAAGCGGTCGACCATGGTCGCCTGCGCGGCCTCAATCACCTCGTCGTCCGTGGCATCGAGACGCCCATACCGGATGTTCTCCCGGATCGTGCCGTTGAACAGCCAGGCGTCCTGCAGCACCATGCCGACCTGGCCTCGCAGCTCGGCGCGCGACAGCTGCGTGATGTCGACGCCGTCGAGCAGGATCCGGCCGCCGTCGAGCTCGTAGAACCGCATCACGAGATTCACCAGGGTCGTCTTGCCGGCGCCCGTGGGTCCGACGATCGCCACGGTGTGACCCGGGCTCGCCTCGAGCGAGAGATCCGTGATGAGCGGCTGCTCGGGGTCGTAGCTGAAGCTGACGTCCTCGAACACGACGTGGCCGTCGCTCCGCTCCGGGAGCTGCTCGGTCGCGGTGTCGGGATCCTGCTCCTCCGCGTCCAGCAGTTCGAAGGTGCGCTCGGCCGAGGCCACACCCGACTGCAGCATGTTGGCCATGCCGGCCATCTCGCCGATCGGCTGCGAGAACTCGCGGGAGTACTGGATGAACGCGGTGACGTCACCCAGCGTCATCTGCCCGGAGGTCACGCGGAGCGCACCCGCCACGGCGATCAGCACGTAGGTGAGGTACTGCACGAACTGCATCGCGGGCATGATGGTGCCCGAGAGCGCCTGCGCCTTGTACGCCGACTCGAAGAGACCGTCGTTGCGGCGGTCGAACTCCTCCACCATCTCGGTGTCGCGGTTGAAGATCCGCACGAGCTCGTGGCCGGTGAACGACTCCTCAATGTGCCCGTTCAGATCGCCCGTGTGCTTCCACTGGGCGACGAAGAGCTTCTGCGCGCGCACGCCCACCACACCCGCGATGATGCCCGAAAGGGGCAGCGCCACGAGGGCGATCAGGGCGAGCTGCCACGACACCACGAACATCATGGCCGTGATGCCGATCACGGTGAGCAGCGACTGGACGAGCTGCGAGAACGCCTGCTGCAGCGCCTGCTGAATGTTGTCGACGTCATTCGTCACTCGCGACAGCACGTCGCCGCGCTGACGGCTGTCGAAGTAGCTGAGCGGCAGTCGATTGAGCTTGAGCTCGATGTCCTGGCGGAGCTGGTAGACGATGCGCATGACGAGGCCGTTGAGGATGAACCCCTGCAGCCACATCAGGAACGAGGCGATCAGGTACAGCCCGAGCACCACGAGGATCAGGCGGCCGAGCAGCCCGAAGTCGATGCCCTCGCCGGGCACGGCGTTCGAGCCGGCGAGCATGTCCGCGTACTGAGTGTGACCGGCCGCGCGCGCCTCGGCGACGATCGTGTCGAGCGGCACCCCCGCGGGCAGCTCGTTGCCGAGCACCCCGTCGAAGATGACGTCCATCGCCTGGCCGAGGATCTTCGGGGCGATCACCGTGAGCACCACGGATCCCACCACGAGCAGCACGACGAACGAGAACAGCCACTTCTCCGGCGCCAGCAGACCGATGAGTCGCTTCGCGGCGGGCCAGAAGTGCTTCGCCTTTTTGGTCGGCTGTCCGCCGAACCAGTCGTCGCCGTCGGGCTGATAGTCGTCCGGCAGTTCGAACTCGTCCGTCGCCGTCGCGGTGTCCGCCGCAGCGGTGTCATTCTTCTTACGAGCCATCAGGCCACCTCCGCCTCTTCGAGCTGCGATCGCACGATCTCCTGATAGACCTCATTGGTATCGAGCAGCTGCTCGTGGGTGCCACGACCCACGATCTCGCCGCCCTCGACCACGAGGATCTGATCGGCTTCGGTGATGGTCGACACGCGCTGGGCGACGATGATGGTCGTCGCCCCCGCCGTCGCGTCGGGGAGCGCGGCGCGGAGTCGCGCGTCGGTCGCGACGTCGAGCGCCGAGAACGAATCGTCGAACAGGTAGATCCGCGGTTTCGCGACGAGCGCCCGCGCGATCGACAGGCGTTGCCGCTGCCCGCCCGAGACGCTCGTACCGCCCTGCGAGATGGGCTCGTCGAGCCCCTTGTCCTTGTCGCGCACGAAGTCCTCGCCCTGGGCGACGCGCAGCGCCTCCCACAGCTCGGCGTCCGTCGCATCGGCACGGCCGAAGCGGAGGTTCGAGGCGATGGTGCCCGAGAACAGGTACGGTCGCTGTGGCACGAGGCTCAACGTCGCGGCGAGCTGCTCGCGCGTGAGCTCCGAGACGGGCACACCGTCGACGGTGATGCTGCCGGACTGCGGATCGTAGAGACGCAGCATGAGGTTCAGCAGCACCGTCTTGCCGGCACCCGTCGATCCGATGATCGCGGTGGTCTGACCGGGCTCGGCGACGAAGGAGGCGCCGCTCACCACGGGCTTCTCCGCACCGGGGAAGCCGAAGGTCACGTCCGTGAACTCGAGACGGCCCTGCGCGGGGGTCTCCGCGGTCGCGGTCGCCGGGAAGGTCAGGGTCGACTCGGTCTCGAGCAGCTCCCGCACGCGCTCCGCGCACACGACGGCGCGCGGGATCATCATGGTCATGAAGACGCCCATCATGACGGCCATGAGGATCTGCAGCAGGTACTGCAGGAACGCCGTCAGCGATCCGACCTCGACGAGGCCCTGATCGACGCGGTGCCCGCCGAACCACAGCACCGCCGCCGTGGCGAAGTGGAGCACCATCATGATCACCGGGAACATGAGCACGAAGATGTTGCCGACCTTCACCGAGACGTCGGTGATGTTGCGGTTGGCCACCCCGTATCGGTCGGCCTCGAAGTTCTCGCGCACGAAGGCGCGCACGACGCGGATGCCCATGATCTGCTCGCGCAGCACGCCGTTGATCGAGTCGACGCGCTCCTGCATGATGCGGAACATTGGCAGCAGCAGCCAGACGAGGAAGCTCACGATGACCGCGAGCAGCGCGACCGAGGCCCACACGAGCCAGGCCATGCCCGCGTCCTCGCGCAGCGCCATGATGATGCCGCCGATCGCCATGATGGGGGCGGAGACCATGAAGTTGAGGGTCATGAGCACGAGCATCTGGATCTGCTGCACGTCGTTCGTGCCGCGGGTGATGAGCGTGCCGGCGCCGAACTTCGTCGCTTCGAGCATGGAGAGCGAGTCCACCTTGCGGTAGACCTCGCGGCGCAGGTCGCGCCCGATGCCCATGGAGCTGCGAGCGCCGAAGTAGACGGCGACCACGGCGGTGATGACCTGGCCGAGGGACACGATGAGCATCTGCCCACCCGTGTTCCAGATGAATTCGGTGTCGCCCTGGGCGATGCCCTGGTCGATGATCTGCGCGTTCAGACTGGGCAGCCAGAGCGCGGCGATGGTGGAGAGGAGCTGGAGCACCAGCACGAATGCGATGAAGAGCCAGTACTTTTTCGCGTGTCGAAGGGTCAATGAAATGAGGGCCACGAGGGTCCTTTCTCTAGTCTCGTGCCGATCATCCGGGCGGTTCCCCAACCCACCCGAGACCATCAGCAGCCGGATTACCTTAGCAGGGGCCTCCGACAACCGCCACACCGAGCCCCGAAGACCGACAGGTGTCGCCCGACGCACGGTCGGACGCGGCGGGCGCGCGCTCCGGCGGCATGCACCGTGCACGACAAAGGCGGCCCACCCGAAGGTGGACCGCCTCGATTCGCTTCAGCGAACGTCTGCCGTGGCAGACCGTCGATGAGACTTAGACGAGCTTGACGCCCGCGCCTGCCTCTTCGAGCTTGGCCTTCGCCTCTTCGGCGGCATCCTTCTTCGCGCCCTCGAGCACGTTCTTGGGTGCCTCCTCGACGAGGGCCTTCGCCTCGCCCAGGCCCAGGCCGGTGATCTCGCGGACGACCTTGATGACCTGGATCTTCTTGTCACCAGCGGACTCGAGGACGACGTCGAACTCGTCCTTCTCCTCGACGGCCTCAGCAGCACCAGCCGCCGGTGCCGCAGCAACGGCGACCGGAGCGGCAGCGGAGACGTCGAAGGTCTCCTCGAACGCCTTCACGAACTCGGAGAGCTCGATGAGGGTGAGGCCCTTGAACTGCTCGAGCAGCTCTTCAGTCGAAAGCTTTGCCATGGTATTTCTCCTTGATGTGTGCCCTCACGCGACTGCGCGAGGAGCGGATCTGATAAATCTCGAACCGGCGTGAACCGGAACTATGCGTCCTGCTTCTCCTGCAGCGCGCCGAGGCCGCGAGCGACCTTTGCGGGCAGAGCGTTGAACAGCTGTGCAGCACCGACCAGCGAGGCCTGCATGACGCCTGCGGCCTTGGCCAGCAGAACCTCACGGCTCTCGAGATCGGCAAGCTTGCCTACCTCAGCAGCGGTCAGAGGCTTGCCATCGAAGTAGCCCGCCTTCACCACCAGAAGCGGGTGTGCCTTGGCGAAGTCACGCAGCGACTTGGCGACAGCAACGGTGTCACCGTGCACGAAGGCGAGTGCCGAAGGACCGGTCAGCTCGTCGTCGAAAACGGTGATCCCGGCGTTGTTCGCCGCAATCTTCGTCAGCGTGTTCTTCGCCACAGCGTACGTCGCGTGCTCACGGATCGAGTTGCGGAGTTCCCGCAGCTCGGCGACCGTGAGACCGCGGTACTCAGTCAGCAGAACGGCAGACGACTCTTCAAACTTCTGCTGAAGATCGGCAACCGTAGCATCCTTCGTAGCCATGGCGCTCCCTAGTTTGTCGTGCCCGGGTAGCGGATGCCGACCGGGGGCCGTGCCGCTCGGAGCTTCACACATGGAAAAAGCTCCGGCGCGCACGCACGGAGCTTCATGTCGTTCGGGATCAGATCCCGCACTCAAGGAGTTCGTACCTGCGCTGGTCTTCGCGTGAGCGAACGTTCCGGGATCCTTGCGGATCCTACCGGCGGTCTTGGGCCAGGGAACAGACTATCACAGCTTCGGGGCGCGGGTGAAGCGCAGGTGCCACGCCCGGAGCAGCTCGACGAGCACGATCCCGGTGGCCACGATCCCGAGCACGAGCAGCGCGAGCGGCTGCGGCAGCCAGGTCACCTCGAAGAAATCGCGGGTGAGCGGGATCACCCACACGAGCGCGAGCCCCGCGTACATCGCCAGTACGATCAGGATCCGGAACGGGCTCACGGGTCGTGCCAGCACCGCGAGCACCCAGAGCGCGATGCCCGCGAGGGTCAGCGTGGAGGCCGCCTGCATGTCGGTCACCGAGAAGTCGCCGAGGCCATCGCCCACCACGTGCAGCACGATGAGTGCGGCGGTGACGATGAGGCCGGACGGGATGGCGAACGCGAGCGAGCGCTTCAGGAATCCCGAGCGGTACCGATCCGCGTTCGGCATGAGCGCGAGGAAGAACGCCGGGATCCCGATCGTGAGGCCGTCCGTGATCGAGAGTTGGCGCGGCAGGAACGGGAAGCTCCAGGCGAGCAGCCCGAAGACGACCGCGATCGCGAACGCGTAGGTGGTCTTCGTGAGGAACAGCATCGAGACGCGCTCGATGTTCGCGATCACGCGGCGGCCCTCGGCCACCACCCCGGGCATGCGGTCGAAGCGGCCGTCGAGCAGCACGATGCGCGCGACGGCTTTCGTCGCCTGCGCGGCCGTGTCCATGGCGATCCCGAGGTCCGCCTCCTTGATCGCGAGCGCGTCGTTGACCCCGTCTCCCGTCATCGCGACGACGTGGCCGCGGGCTTGCAGCGCGTGCACCATCGCGAGCTTCTGCGCCGGGGTGACGCGACCGAAGACCCGCTCCCGCTCGAGCACTTCGCCGAGCGCGGCCTGATCCTCCGGGAGCCGCCTCGCGTCGAAGCCGGCCTCGCAGTCGAGGCCGATCTCGCGGGCGACCGCGGCGACGGTCCGCGGGTCGTCGCCGGAGATGACGCGCACCTCGACGCCTTGATCGGCGAAGAACCCGAGGGTCTGCGCGGCGTCCTCGCGCACACGCTCCCGGAACGTGAGGAGCGCGACCGGCTGCAGCTCCGCGGGCAGCGCGAGACCGTGCTCGGCGTCGGTGTCGAGCGCGGCGGGGCTGTGGGCGAGCACCAGCGTGCGCAGCCCCGCGGCGGCGAGGTCTCCCGCGAGCGCGAGGGGTACGGGATCGGCGCTCGCGCCCTCCCGATCCTCAGCGAGACCGGCATCCGGACCGAGCACAAAATCAGGGGCGCCGAGCACCCAGGTCCCGGGATCCACCCCGGCGCCGTTCTCCGCCAGCACGAACGCGCTCCACTTGCGCACCGAGTCGAACGGCACGGCGGTCGCGACGGGGAGCGGCGACTCCGCACCGCCGTAGGGCTCCGCGAGGCAGCGCGCGGTGCCGTTCGCATCGGGCGCGTCGCCGATCGCCCCGAGCACCCGCTCCCACCCGGCGACCGGGTGCAGCACGTGCGCAGCGTCGAAGACCATCTCGCCGGTCGTCAGCGTGCCGGTCTTGTCGAGGCACAGCGCGTCGACCCGGGCCAGGCCCTCGACCGCCGGGAGCTCTTGGATCAGCACCTTCCGGCTCGCGAGTGTGACCCCGCTCACCGCGAACGCGATGCTCGTGACGAGCACCAGTCCGAGCGGCACCATCGCGATGACGGCGGCGACGGCCCCGACCACGGCCTCGCGCCACTGGCCGTTGCCGATCGCCACGGCCCAGCCACCCTGCGCCTGCATCTGCCCGTTCGCGACGATGAGGATCATCGGACCGAGCGCCCAGGTGATCCACTTCAGCAGACGGTCGATGCTGCTGCGCAGCTCGGAACGGACGAGCGAGAACTTGCGGGCCTCCGCCGTGAGTTTCGCCGCGTAGGAATCCGCCCCCACGCGGATCACCTCGGCGATCCCGGACCCGGCCACCACGCTGGAGCCGGAGAGCACCTCGTCGTCGACGCGTTTGCGCACCGGATCCGACTCGCCCGTCAGCAGCGATTCGTCGACCTCGAGCCCGCCCGGCCCCGTCGCGTCGGTCTGCACCACCCGCGAGTCGGCCGTCACCTGGTCGCCCGTTCGGAGCACGAGGAGGTCGCCCATCACGACACGATCGAGCGCGATCTCGCGGATCCGCCCCTCGCGGAGCACCCGGGCCGTCGGCGCGTTGAGCACGGCGAGCCGGTCCAGCGTGCGCTTCGCACTGAACTCCTGCACCACCCCGATCACGGTGTTCATGAGGGCGGGGAGGCCGAAGAGCGCGTCCTGCCAGCGACCGAGGGCGAGCAGGATCCCGAAGCCCGCGAACACGATCGCGTTGAACAGGGTGAAGACGTTCGCGACCAGAATCTCCCAGAGGGAGCGGCTCGAACCGCCCGGCAGCACGTTGCCGAGACCCGCGAGGTGCCGCCGCTCGGCCTCGGCTTCCAGCAGCCCGTCCAGGACCTCGGAGGTGCGCTCGGCGTCCTCCTCGCGCAGGTCGCCGGCCGAAACCTCCACGCTCAGCCCGCCGGCTTCAGCATGTAGCCGGCACCGCGCACCGTGTGAAGCATCGGCTCGAAGCCGCTGTCGATCTTCTTGCGCAGGTACGACACGTAGAGCTCGACGACGGTCGACTTGCCGGTGAAGTCGTAGGCCCACACCCGATCCAGGATCTGCGCCTTCGACAGCACGCGGTTCGGGTTGCGCATGAGGTAGCGCAGCAGCTCGAACTCCGTGTTCGTGACGGTGATGGGCCGGTTCGCCCGCGCCACCTCGTAGCTGTCCTCGTTGAGCGTCAGGTCCCCGACCCGGAGCACCGGGTCCGGCTGCTGCGCGAGTGCGAGCTGCGAGCGGCGCACGAGGCCGCGGAGCCGGGCGATCAGCTCCTCGAGGCTGAACGGCTTGACCACGTAGTCGTCGCCGCCCGCGGTGAGCCCGTTGACGCGATCCTCGACCGAATCGAGGGCGGTCAGGAAGAGCACGGGGAACATCTCGCCGGAGCCACGCACGCGCGAGAGGAGCTGCATGCCGTCGAAATCGGGCAGCATGATGTCGAAGACCGCGACGTCGGGAGCGAACGAGCGGATCTTGTCGAGCGCCTCCTGGCCGGTCTCGGCAGTCTCGACGTCCCAGCCCTCGTAGCGGAGCGCCATCGCGATCAACTGCGTGATCGACGCTTCATCGTCGACGACCAGCGCCCGGATCTTCTCGCCGTCCGCCCGCTGCGGGGTCTGTACTGCCATGCTGCCGACCTGCTCCTAAGCTGTTGCAGACTTCGGCTGCGCGTACGACTCGCATCGCACGTGCAGTGAGCACCTCGTCTGCCGAGTTCATTCCACGTCCCCTCACGATGCCCCCATCGTGGAACCCAACGCCCTCAGCTTACTGAATCCGCACCACGGCCGCACGGGAAGACACGGCGCCGATTCGCGCTCACGGGTCGGCCGTCGGTGGTCTGGCTCGTCGGTCAAAAGCTGGGTCCCTCCTCAGCGCGGCACCCCCTCGATCCGCCTCGGCGTGGCAGACTTGTCGGGTGCTCGAATCACCCCCCGCCCACCTCCGCAGAGTCGTCACCGACGGCACGGATCACGCGGCGTGGATGCGGGCGCGTGCCAGAGGGATCACTGCGACGGACGTCGCGAAGCTGTCGACCCCGCGGTCCATCGAGTCGACGGCGTTCGAGAAGCTGCACGGCAGCCGGTTCAGCGGCAACGCGTACACCGACCACGGTCGGGCGCGGGAGCCGGAGATCGCCGCGTGGGTGCTGCGCGAGCACGGGATCACCCCGAGCCAGGCGCTCTTCCACGCCGAGGGCGACGTGCGTCACCTCGCGACCCCCGACGGGGTCACCCTGCGGGCGCACGGCGCGCTGGAGCTCGCGGAGATCAAAACGACGAACAAGGAGTGGCGCTCGATCCCGCGCCCGTATCTGCGGCAGATCTGGTGGCAGCAGTACGTGCTCGGCGCCGAGCGCACGCTCATGGTGTGGGAGCGGCACGAGAACTTCGTTCCCGTGGGCGACCCCGAGTGCCGCTGGATCGATCGCGACGAGTCGGAGATCGAGCGGCTCGTGAAGCTCGCGGGGCAGCTGATCGACGTGCTCATCGCGCGCACGAGCTAGCCGTAAGCGCGAGACTGCTGCGCGCTGACGCAGAGATCCGCATTCCTGCTGACGGAATGGTCCGAAAGTCTCAGCGGGAATGCAGATCTCTGCGGCTGGGTCAGTGAGTCGGGCCCGGCGCGCCGCCGCCGAAGCCCCCGGCGTGTCCGCCGGCGGCAGGGGTGCCTCCGAATCCGCCGCCGCCGAAGCCACCAGTGCTGCCACTGCCACCGCCGAAGCCGCCTGTCCCGCCACCGCCGAAGCCGCCGGTGCCGCCCAAGCCGGGCTCCCCCGCGAGGCGGTGGAACGACTGCGTCGAGTGCTCGTAGTTGCGCTCGCTCAGCTCCTGCAGCGCGTCGACGACCTCCTCGACCCCCGGTACGTCGACGAGCGTCGCCCGCTCCGTGCCGAACAGCAGGTCGATGTCACCGGCCCCGCGCATCCGCTGGCCGATGCTGCGCCGGGAGCGCACCTCGCGGACCCGGGAGAGCGCGACCTCCGAGCGGTGCCGCACGAAGAACCCGCCGCGCACGATCACCCGGCGCGTGGTCACCGTCGTGCGGTGCGCGAGCCACGCGAGGATCGGGAACACCCCGAGCAGTAGCGCGATCAGTACCGCCGCCGCGGCGGCGGCGAGGTTCATCCAGGCCTCCGGGAGCGCTCCGATCCAGTACCCGGAGGCGGCCGCGACGACGAGCAGCACGACCACGGGGAGCACCAGTCGTCGGCCGTGGCGCCGGAACCGCAGCACCACCACCTCGGGTCGTGTGTAGCTCGCGGGAGCGGGACCCAGGACGGCGTCGACGTCCTGGGTCATCGCTCGGGGATCGCGGGAGGGCATGCCCCTATTCTGCACGCTCGGGCTGCGACCCCGGTGCTCCCCGGTCGCCGAGCCCGGAGGCCGTGTCGGCCGCGTGCTGCGCGGTGTCGGCGGCCTCGGCAGCGACGGACGCCGCCGAATCCGAAAGGGTGTCGGCCGCGTCGGCGAGCGAATCCGCGGATCGACCGAGGTGCGCGGCACTCTCCTCGCTGATCAGGCCCGCGGCGCGGCGCGGCTCCGACTGCGAGGCGCGGCCCGCGGCGGCACCCGCGGCGCCTCCGGCGACGACGCCGTTGAGCATGCCGACCAGGTCGATGCCCACGGTGTCCTTGGCCATCTCGAGCAGCCCCTTGATGTTGCCCATCGCGTCGCCCGCAACCCTGGAGGTGCCATCGGCGGAGACGACGGTCATGTTGTCGATCGCACCGATCGCCTCGGCGTACTTGCTCGCGATCTCCGGCAGCAGGTGGATGAGTTCCTGCGCCAGCACGGCCTGCGACTGCGTCTCGAGCGCGCGGGCCCGCGCGTCGATCGCGATGGCCTCGGCCGTACCCTTCGCCTCGAGTGCAGCCGCCTCGGCGCGCCCCTCGCGCTCGAGCGCCTCAGACGCGGCGATACGCGCGGCGCGGTTCGCGAGGCCCTCGCGCTCGACGGCCTGCGCACGTCCGTCGGCGGCGGAGACCGCCGCGGCCGCGTCAGCCTTCGCCAGCGCCTCGACCCGGTAGGCCTCGGCCTCGGCGACCGCGCGCACGTCGGCGTTCAGCTGCTCGGTGCGGAGCGCGACCTCCTTCTGCGCGGTGATCTGCTTCTGCTGCACGATGGCCTGCTGCTGGATCGCTTCCTCGAGCGGTTCCGCGGCGGAGGCCTGCGCGGTGGCCTTGTCCGTCTCGACCTGGATCTCGGCCTGGCGCAGCTTCAGCTCGCGGTTGCGATCGAGCAGCACCCGCTCGGCGGCGATCTTCGCCTCCTGCGACGCCTGGTAGGCGTTCGTCTCGGCGATGTCCGCCTGCTGGCGCACCTTCGCGGCCTCGGGACGACCGATGTTCGTGATGTAGTCGGCTCCGTCGCGGATCTCCTGGATCTGCAGGGTGTCGACCACGAGGCCCTGCTTGGTGAGCGCCTCCTCCGCCGCTTCGAGCACACTCTGCGCGACGACCGCGCGATCCCGAATGATCTGCAGCACCGTCAGACCACCGATGATCGAGCGGAGCGAGCCCGAGAGCACCTCCTGCGTCGACTCGTCGATCTCGTCGGAGTTCGAGAGGAATCGCTGGGCGGCCGCGCGGATCATCTCCTGCGCACCGCCGACCTTGACGACCGCGACAGCCTGCGCCTGGATGGTGATGCCGTCGGTGGTCTGAGCCTCGGTCGTGATGGTGAGGCGGCGGGACCGCAGCGAGATCGTGAACGACTTCTGCACGAACGGCACGACGAACACGCCGCCGCCCGTGACGACCTTCTGCCCGGAGAGGTCGCGGCTCTTGTGGCCGGCCGCGTCGACGACCTCCTTGCCCTTGCCTCCCGTCACGATGATCGCCTCGTCCGGCTTCGCGATGCGATAGCGCTTGATGATGACGAGTGCGATGAGCACCAGCGCGATGATGGCGCCGAAGACACCCACGATGGCGGGACTAGCAAGGAACATGTGTTCTCCGATCAATCAGGTCGGTCGGTCAGTCGGTCTACGGGGTCTCGGGGAGCGCGGACTCGGGGAGCACGGGCTCGACGCGCACGGACGTCGAGGTCACGGTCTGCACGACGCGGATCGCGGTGCCACGCGCGATCGGTGCGTCGGCGGTGGCGGAGAGGGAGACGCGCTCGCCGTGGCGCGTGATGGCCACCTCGCCGAGGCCGCCCGCCGGGATCGCGAGCACGACCGAGCCGACGGAGCCGATCAGGTCCTCACCGCTCAACGCCGTACTCGATTCGGCGCCCCGGATCAGCCGGGTCAGCCACCACGCGGCGGCACCGCCGAGGAGGCCCGCGGCGGCACCCATGATGGAGGCCACGGGGGTGTCCATCCCGGCGCCGACCCCCGCAAACGCGGTGAAGCCGAAGATGGAGGTGAACGCGGCGATCGTCGTGAGACTCAGGGGTCCGTCGCCGAAGTCGAAGGCGTCGAAGATGCCGTCGAGCAGGAGCGAGATGAGGAGCAGCACGCCGCCGACGATCCCGATCACCAGGAAGATACCGCCGGCGAAGAGGGAGCCGTCGAGGAGCCGCTCGATCCAGTTCATGATGCCGTCCACATCGCACCTCCCTGTTGCGCTCGTCCCAGAAGTCTTGCGCCGGTCACGTCCTGCATTGGTGACGTCCTGCGCAGGTCACGTCCCGCGCTGGTCCTCCAAGTCTACAGACGCGCGTCGTTCCGTCGCCTGCCGGTGTCCTCATGTGAACGCACCTCCACCGTGCGGGCGCCCGCAGCGTGCATCTGCGTTCACTCGGGACGGGGCGGGATCCGCGGCACCGCCTCGAGCAGCGCGCGCCCGTACGCCGTGGCCGGGTGCGCGAAGAAGTCGCCGTCACCATGCTCGACCACGGCCCCCGCACGCATCACCACGACCCGCTCGCACAGCTCGTGCACCACCGCGAGATCGTGGGAGATGAACACGAGCGTCAGCCCGAGCTCCCGTCGGAGTTCGCCGAGCAGCTCGATCACGACCGCCTGCACCGAAACGTCGAGCGCGCTCGTCACCTCGTCGGCGATCAGCACGCGGGGCTCGACGGCGAGCGCACGCGCCAGCGCCACCCGCTGCCGCTGCCCCCCGGAGAGTTCGTGCGGGTAAGCGCGGGCGGTCCCGGGATCGAGGCGCACGAGCGCGAGCAGGTCACCGACGGACCGCCGCGTGCAATGGAGTCGGATGAGCTCGCGGAGGGTCTGGCCGACGGTCATCCGCGGGTTCAAGGAGGACGTCGGATCCTGCGGCACCAATTGGATGCGCGGATCGCGCCGCCGCCGGAGCGGCGCGCCGTCGAGGTGGATCGTGCCGCCGGCGAGCGGCAGCTGCCCCGCGATCGCCCGGGCCACGGAGGTCTTGCCCGATCCGGACTCGCCGACGATGCCGAGCGCGCCGCCCGACGGCACCGCGAAGCTCACGTCGCGTGCGGCGATGAACCCGCCGTAGCGGACCTCGAGGCCTCGCACGCCGAGCGCCGGGAGCACCCCGGCAGTGCCTTCCCCGGTCGTTGCAGCGACGCGCGCCTCGGACGCTGCGGTCGATGACGGCGCATCCGTCGCGAGGGGCGGCAGTGCGGGCACGGCGTCGAGCAGCGCACGCGTCCCGGGATCGCGCGGGGCCGAGAGCACGCGCTCCGTCTCCCCGACCTCGATGATCCGGCCGTCGCGCATCACGGCGACCCGGTCGCACATCGATGCCACCACGGCGAGGTCGTGGCTCACGAACACGAGCGTCAGCCCGCGCTCCCGGCGCAGATCGTCGAGCAGCGCGAGCACCCGACGCTGCACCGTGACGTCGAGCGCGGTGGTGGGCTCGTCGCAGAGCAGCACCGCGGGATCCCCCGCGAGCGCCATCGCGATGACCACACGCTGACGCTGCCCGCCGGAGAGCTGATGCGGGTACGACCGCGCGATCCGCTCGGGGTCGGGGAGCTGCACGAGACGGAGGAGTTCGAGCACCTCCGGCGTCGCGACACCCTGGCCGGCGCCACGGCCGGCGCCACGGCCGGCGCGCAGCGCCTCGCGCACCTGCGACCCCACCCGTGCGAGCGGGTCGAGCGCGGTGAGGGGATCCTGGAACACCATGCCGATCGCGCCACCGACCTCGATCTCACCGTCGGTCCGCCGCACGCCGGTGGGCAGCAGGCCGAGCATCGCCCGCAGCGTGAGGCTCTTCCCGGACCCCGATTCCCCCACGACTCCGAGCGTGCCACCCGGGGCGACGTCGAGATCGATCCCGTGCACGAGCTCCCGCGATGTGCTCGCGCCCGATCCCGAACCGGGTCCCGACCCTGCCGACGCGATCCTGAGCCCGCGGACCCGCACGCGACCGGCCTCCACGCCGCCCGCCTCAGCGCTCGGGATCCCGGCGGCGCGACCGCCACGCCCCCGCGACCTGCCCAGGGCGGACACGCGCAGCACATCGCCGAGCCCGTCGCCGAGCAGGGACAGCGCGATCCCGGTCAGCACGACCGCGAGTCCCGGGATCGCGCTCAGCCACCACTGCGTGGTGATGAACTGCTGCCCGTCCGCGATCATGGTGCCCCAGTCGGGGGTCGGCGGCTGGATCCCGAGCCCGAGATACCCGAGCGTGACCACGGCCACCATGATGAGCACGATCTCGGTGGCGAGCAGCACGAGCGCCTGCGGCAGCACGTTCGGGAGGACGTGGCGGAGCAGCAAGCGCGCGTGCGAGAGTCCGCCGCCGCGAGCGGCCTGCACCCAACCCGAGTCCCGCAGCGACGCCGTCATCGCCCCCAGCACGCGCGCGTACCCCACCCAGCCGACGAGCGCGAAGGCGACGATGATGCCCCCCTCGCCGGCCCCCACGGCGAAGACGATGGCGATCACGATCACGTAGAACGGAAAAGCGATCACCGTGTCGGTCACGCGGGACGCGATCCAGTCGGTCGCCCCGCCGAAGTACCCGGCCACGAGGCCGACGACCACACCGATGACAAACGGGGCGGCCGCCGCTGTGAGGGCGATGCGGAGATCGGTCTGCGCCGCGAACAGCATGCGCGAGAGCACGTCGCGACCGAGCTGATCGGTGCCGAACCAGTGCGCGGGCGAGGGCGGCTGCAGGCCGCCCGTGAGGTTCTGGGCGCTCGGTGCGTACGGGGCGATGACGGGGGCGAGGATCGCGGCCAGCAGGATCAGCCCGAAGAGCACGCCCCCGGCCCGGAGGGTGCGCGACGCGAGGGCGCGCTGCCCGGCCCTCATGAGCGATCCTCCGGGGTCGGATCGGCGTCGGGCGCGGCGGGCTGGATCGCGGGCGCGGCATCGAGAGCCGCCGCGGCATCGAGCGCGGGCGCGATCCTGAGCCGCGGATCCAGCAGTGCGGCGAGCAGCCCGGCGACCGTCGTGACGAGCACCACGACGATCGCGCAGTACAGCGCGACCCCCTGCACCACGGGGAAGTCCCGGCTGCCGATCGACTGGAAGAGGAGGGTGCCGAGGCCGTTGATCCCGAACACCTTCTCGACCACGAGGGTGCCTCCGACGAGGTAGGCCGTGTTGACGCTCAGCAGGGTGAGTGTGGGGAGCGCCGCGTTGCGGAGGACGTGACGTGTCAGGATGCTGCGCTCGGGCACGCGCGCGGCACGCAGCGTCGTGACGAAGTCGGCGTCAAGCACCTCGAGCAGCTGCGCCCGGAGCGACCGGATCAGCGGTGGCGCCAGGCCGAGCGCGACGGCGAGCGCCGGCAGGAAGAGGCTGCGCAGCGGTTCACCGGGCCCGGATCCCACGCCCCCGACCGGGAACCAGCGCAGGTGCACGGCGAAGAGGATGATGAGCAGCAGACCGATCCAGAAGAGCGGCATGCCCATGCCGACCGTGGGCAGGATCCGGACCACGTGGTCGACCCAGCCGTCCTTGCCGCGCGCTGCCGCGACCGCGAGCGGCACCGCGATGAGGATTGCGAGCAGCACCGCGAGGGCCACGATCCCGAGGCTGACGGGCGCACGTTCGAAGACGAGCTCGCGTGTGGAGACGCCCGAGACGAGGGAGTCGCCGGTGTCGAACTGGGTGACGACCTGCGTGACGAAGGCGAGGAACTGCTGCCAGAGCGGGAGATCGAGGCCCAGCTCCGCGCGCAGGGCGGCGAGGGACTCGGGGGTGGCGCGCTCGCCGAGGATCATGGCGGCGGGATCGCCGGGCACGATCCGGAGCAGGAAGAACACCGCGACCACCACGCCGAGGACGACGGGCACGAGGCGCGCCAGGGAGCGCCCCACGACTCGCACCACTCGACCGGTCCGCATCTTCACCGCCTCAGCGTATCTCTCGGCGTGCACGATCCCCGACGCCGGTCTCTCCCTCGTGTGAGCGATTTCTGTTGGATTTCGCGGAAATCTCAACAGAAATCGCTCACGCAAGGAGAGGCCGGGGATGCCAGCCTCAGGAGCCCGCGAGCCAGACGTCCTGGAACCGCACGCTGCCGTTCGGCAGCACCGCGAAGCCCTGCACCTCGGCGGTGGTCGCCTTCAGGTTCGACGGGAAGAAGAGCGGGATGTAGGGCACCTGCTCCGCGAGGATCTCCTGGATCTCGAGGTAGATGGCCTCGCGGGCGTCGCCGTTCGGGGTCTCGCGCCCTTCGTGCATGAGCTCGGTCACCCGCTCATCGGTGAAGTGCGTCCAGTAGGACTTGCTGAAGCCCTCGGGATCGGCCTGGAACGTGATGAACCCGTTCGGATCCGGCGCGTCCGACTGCCCGCTGTTGAGCATGAAGTCGAAGTCGTACGCGAAGAACCGCTCCCGGAAGACCGCGATGTCGAGCTGCTCGATCTCGACCGTGATGCCGATCTCGGCGAGCGACTCCTGCACGATCTGCGCGATCTGCGCGCGCTGCGAGTTGCCGCTCGCGATCAGCAGCGTCGTGGAGAAGCCGTCGGGGTAGGCCGACTTCGCCAGTTCGGCCTTCGCCGCCGCGAGATCGTGCTCGAGCGCAATGCCCGGCTCAGCATTGGCGGAATACAGAATGCTCGGCGGCAGGAGCACGTTCGCGACCTCGGCGGTGTCGAACGTGGTGGCGGCCGTGATCCCCTCGCGGTCGAGGGCATGGGCGATCGCGCGCCGCACGTGCTCGTCGGCGAACTGCTCGCGCTCGGTGTTGAAGAAGACCTGCTCGGTGGCCCACGACTCGGTCTGGCTCAGCACCGTGTCGGCCGCTGCATCGACCTCGGCCGCGTTCGCCGCGGGCACCGTGTCGATCGCGTCGATCTGCCCGGCCGCGAGCTGCTGCCGGAGCTGCGTGTCATCCGCGATGAAGCGGTAGACGAGCCCGTCGAGGTAGGGCTTGCCCTCCTGCCAGTAGTGCTCGTTCTTCACGAAGCTGATGTCGCCGTTCGGATCCCACTCGTCCACGACGAACGGCCCCGTGCCGATGGGATCCGCGAAGAACTCCTCCTCGGTCTGCCCGCCGAAGTCGGCCGGGAAGATGCCGTTCGCAAAGCCCGAGAGCTCGGAGAGGAACGGCGTGTAGGGGCCGCTGAGCGTGATCGTGACATCCCGCTCCCCCGTCGCCTCGATGGACTCGATGGGGGCCGTGAGCGGCAGCGGCCCGCCGACCTCGAGGTGGCGATTGAGGGAGAAGACGACGTCGTCGGGGGTGACGGGATCCCCATTCGAGAACGACACCCCGTCGCGCAGCGTGAACGTGTAGACCAGACCGGCCTCGTCGACCTCGTAGTCGGCGAGCCAGGGAATGATCTCGCCGCTCTCATCAAAGCTGACGAGGGGCTCGAAGATCTTGTCGATCGCAAAGGCGTTGTTCGCCGTGATCTGCTGGTTCAGATCGAGGTCGTTCACGGCGGCGACGCGGCCGAACGTGAGGGTGCCTCCGCTCACGGGATCGGCGCCGGCCTCGGACGGGGCGGGGCCGGATCCCGCGGCGCAGGCGCTCAGCAGCATCGCTGCGGCGAGCGCGGCGGCAGCCGCGGAGATCCCGCGCCGACGGGTACGGGATCGCGGGGAGGTGGTGCGGGTCACGGAGCATCCTCTCGGGTGGTCGACGGGGTCGACGGGGTGGCGGGGGTGATGGGGTTCGGGAGCGTCGGCGGGATCGGGAGCGTCGGCGGGTTCGGGAGCACCGGCGGGTCCGGGAGCACCGGCGGGTCCGGGATCTCGCCGTGCACCACGGCGCCGCCGCGGATGACGGCGACCACCGCGGCGGGATCGCTGAGCGCCCCCGGGATCCGCGGGTCGGCGCGCAGCAGCACGGCGTCGGCGACCGAGCCGTCGGCGATCCGGCCGTCCGGAGCCGCGGCGGGGTCGGCCGCTACCCGGGCGAGCAGCGCGGCCCCGGAGCGCGTGGCCGCGACGAGCGCCTCCTGGGGACTGAGCCCCGCCGCCACGAGGGCGTCGACCTCGAGCCGGTTGGTCCCGTGCTGAGCCGTCGTGCCGTAGTCCGTGCCGAGCGCAATGGCGAGCCCGGCGTCGCGGGCCCGCCGCACGGCGAGCGCGTGCACGTCGACCGCCTCGTCCACCCGGGCCCGGAACGCGGCGGGCAGCGATCCGTCCGCGATCATGCGCTGCACCAGACGGTAGATCCGCAGGGTCGGTACCAGGGTCATGCCGCGCTCGGCGGCCCGCCGCGCCTGGCCGTCCGTCAGGTACATGCCGTGCTCGATGCTCATGGCTCCGGCCTCGATCGCGTCGTCGATCGCGGGGCCGCCCCACGCGTGGACCATCACCCCGGCGCCGGACAGCGCCGCACGCGTGGCCGCATCGCCGATCTCCGCCCGGCTGAAGACGGGCGCGAGATCTGCGCCGGCGGGCGCGGCAACACCGGCGGTGGCGACGAGCTTGACCCACCGCGCACCGCCCTCGAGCACCGACTCCACCGCGGCGACGAGTCCTCCGGCCGCCGCGGCCGCCGCCCGATCGATGAGCGCGACGGAGAGCTGGAGCCGGGGCCTCGCGTCCTCGGGAAGTTCAGTCGCCATCGCCAGGGTGAGCCCTCCGGCGTCGCGCGCGCTCGTCACCCCCGCTGCCAACGTCCGCGCGAGGGCCTCCGCCGTCAGCTGGAGCGTCATGCGGGGACTGACTCGGTCGCGGTCGGCCGTGTCAAAGGCGTGCCAGGCGGCGTGCAGGTGCGTGTCGACGAGCCCTGGGATCAACCACAGGCCCGCGCCGTCGAGATCGCCGGGCCGGGGAGCTCCGCCCAGCACGAAGCGCCCCTCCGCCCAGCCCACGCGCGCGGGAGCGGCGAAGTCGCCGTCGTCCCGCATCGCGCGCACCGAGTGCAGGGTCATCGTCACGGAGCGCTCCTTCGGGTTCAGAGGGTTCGGATGGTTCGGCGGTCGGGGGTGCGGGGATCACGTCGCCGGGTCCTCACTTTGGTCTATTCATCGACGCTACTCCAAGGTACATCAATGGACCACTTGCCGCGTCGCTCACTAAACCACCGGCGAATCGCCCAGGCGGACCCCGGGTAGACTGCTGGGGTGACCAGCACCACCGAACGCCCGCACGTCCAGCCCGCGCGATCCACGATCCTGCTCCAGCTCGCGCGCGGCATCTTCCACTTCGTCGCCATCGTGTCGGTGACCGTCTGGGGCTTCCTGGCGTGGCCGCTGCCGTTCCCGGGCGTCCTCACCGGCATCGGATTCCTCGTGCTGTCGGTGCTCATCTGGGCACTCTTCCTGTCGCCGCGGCCGGTGCTCCGCACGGACCGCTTCGGGCAGGCGCTCGTCGAGCTGCTGCTGCTCGCCGCCGCCGTCGCCGCGCTGCTCGATTTCGGCGTGTTCTGGGTGTGGGCCGCGCTGTTCGGCGTGGTCGCCGCCGTCGTCGGCTACATCGTCTCCACGCGCACCGCGGAATAGCCGCGCCCCGCCCGCTGTTGCTGTGGGCATGACCGATACTCCCGCCACTCCGGCGCTCTCCCCCGTCCGCACCGTCGCAGGTGCGGCGCCGAGCGAAGTGATCCTCGGCCTCGACACGTTCGGGGACGTCACCACCACGCTCGACGGCGCCCGCGTCTCGCACGCGCAGGTGCTCCGGGATGTCGTCGAGCAGGCCGTCCTCGCCGACGGTCTCGGCGTCGACGCGATCACCCTCGGCGAGCACCACCGCGACGACTTCGCGCTGAGCTCACCCGAGATCGCCCTCGCCGCGATCGCCGGACGCACCGAGCGGATCCTGCTCGGCACCGGCGTCACGGTGCTCTCGAGCGACGACCCCGTGCGCGTCTACGAGCGCTTCGCGACGCTCGACGCCGTCTCGAACGGCCGGGCCGAGGTGATCCTCGGCCGCGGCTCATTCACCGAGTCGTTCCCGCTGTTCGGCTACGAGCTCAGCGACTACGAAACCCTCTTCACCGAAAAGCTCGAGCTCTTCTCGCGTCTGCGCGCGGAAGGCCCGGTCACCTGGTCGGGCCGACACCGCAGCCCCCTCACCGGGCAGGAGGTCTACCCCAAGACCGAGCACTCCGACGGCGTACAGGCCTGGATCGGCGTCGGTGGCAGCCCGCACTCGGTGCTGCGTGCCGTGCAGGTCGGGATCCCGATGATGCTCGCGATCATCGGCGGCGACCCGGCTCGGTTCCTTCCGTTCGCGAACCTCTACCGTCAGACCCAGGACGAACTCGGACGCGAGGCGATGCCGCTCGGCGTGCACTCGCCCGGACACATCGCCGCGACGGATGCCGAGGCCCGGGAGCAGCTGTGGCCGCACTTCCAGGCGAACCGCAATCGCATCGGTGCCGAGCGGGGCTGGCCGAGCACCACACGCGCCGAATTCGAGCAGGAGGCGGACGCGGGATCGCTGTACGTCGGGTCACCCGAGACGGTGGCGCAGCGGATCGCGTCGACGATCCGAACGCTCGGCGCGGATCGCTTCGACCTGAAGTACGCGAACGGCACGATGCCGCACGAGCAGCTGCTGTCGAGCATCGAGCTGTACGGCACGGTGGTGATCCCGCGCGTGCGCGAGCTGCTGGCGGGGGCGTAACACCCCGCCCGAACGGCCCCCGTCGGCCGCGAGGGTCGACCGGAAGGCTCGGACGCCGAGCGCCTCCTTCCTCGCCGAGCGCCCGCATTCTGAGCGTGCAGAACTGAGGGTCTCGGCAACAAAGGAGGCGCTCGGCGTTTCGCCGGACACCCGCCTATCGGAAGCGGCGCGCTCCGTGCTCCGCGAGCGCCGCGGGTGACCCCGGGAAGTACTCGAGCTCGCCGTCAGCCACGTTGAGCCCCACCGTGAGCAGGGTCGTCCACTGCTCGTGCAGGGGCTCGGCGGGATCCGGGCGGAAGCACACCGGCGCAAGGGCCCCGGCCTCGCCGCACATCTGCGCTGCGCGCTCCTCGATCCCGCGCCCGGCCATCGACGCCTGGTGCGCACCGAGGTGCGCGAGCCGCACGTAGGACGTCGACTTGTCGCGTGTCGCCTCACCCGGCAGCTGCTCCGACGCGATGAAGTTGTTCGTATGGAGCAGCACTCCGGCCTCATCCGGCCGCACGACGGCCACCCGCTCCGGCGAGATCTCGAAGCACGCGGCGCGGTGCGGCGCCTCGTCGCGGGCGAGCACCGTGAGCACCGTCGACGCGCTCGCGGGCGCCGAGCGGATGATCGCCTCGGCCTCGTCCACGCTCGTCGCCTCGTCGAGCACCCGCCGCGCGATGGCGTGCACCGGGACACCGCCCGTGCCGCGGTCGCTTGCGTGGTGCAGGATGTTGAAGTGCACGCCGACCCCGGCGTCGTTCACACCGATCTTGCCGAGCACGCCGAACTCGGTGAACATCGCCACCCGGCCGACACGGCGGCTTCCCTCCGCGGGCGCGTCCGGCGTGTACGAGAAGACGAACCCGCGCGGGCACAGGTGCTCGTGCCAGTCCCAGGTCTGGATCGACTGCGGCGCGTCCGAACCCGCCGGCGCGAATACGGCGGTCGAGCACTCTCCCTCGGTGTCTGGCGGCACGATCGCGAGCACCTCGGTGCGGGCGTTCAGCGCGGCGAGCTGCCAGCGCTCCACCTCCGCCGCCTCGGCGGTGGCCGTGAGTTCGTCCGCGAGATTCGGGGCCCATTCGGCGAGTGCCGCAAAGCAGCTCTCCGCGATCTCCCGCACCCGGGATCCTGCGACGCCGCGGATCTCGAAGAATTCGAGGTATCGCCTGACGGCCTCCCGGATGTCGGCGGCGTGCGCGATCCCGATCTCGGTCCCGCGGCTGCGCGGATCGGTCCCGCTGATCGTGGCTGTGATGATGTCCAACGTCTGTCTTTCTCTTTCGGGGGTGCTCCGGAGTGCGCCGGCCCGGTCGGTGCGCGCGTGCGCGGATGGTCCTTACTTGGCGGCTTCGAGCAGCGCGTCCCACATCACCTCGGACGCGATGGCACCGAGCGCCGTCGCGTTCACCGACAGGCGGCCGCGCGACGATCCCGGCGTCGTCGGCAGGTCGATCTCGTCGGTGGTCACGGCGAAGAGCGTGTCACCGTCCATATCGGTGTGGAAGGGCTGGATGCCGCGGTGCATCGAGCTGTGCACCTGCTTCGCGAACTGATTCAGCTCGACGGGCGACAGTCGCACGTTGGTGATGAGCGCGCTGATCGTCGTGTTGCCCGACTCGGTGGCCGCGGGAAGCTGCTCGGCGAAGGCCTCCTGATAGTCGTAGACCGGGTGGCGGCGGGTGCCGGTCGCGGCGTCGTAGTTGCCGCGCACGACACGACCGCTGCGATCGAGGATCACGCCGACCGGGTTCGGCACCACCACGGCGAGCACCTTCACGTCGCCCAGCTGGCGGAACGCGGCGCCCTGACCGGTGATCTCCGTGCGCTCCCAGTCCACTTTGCCCGACGACGCGCTCATGCCGGCGCCGGCGCGACCCTGCGGGAACGAGCCCTCGACGGCGTACTCGAGCGCGGCGCGCCCCAGTGCCTTGTCTGGGTAGACCGCGGTCGAGCGAGCCGAGAAGTCGTAGATGATCGCGGACGACACGAGCTGCAGCTCGGCGAAACCCGTCATGTTCTGGTGGCGCTCGAGGAGCAGGTCGCTGACGCCCGCTCCCGCCTCCAGTCCGTAGACGGATCCTCCGGCGAGGCAGATCGCGTGGTTGAAGTCGTAGCCGCCCGAGAGTCCGACCGCACCGCCGCGGGCGTCGACCGCCGTGCGCGCACCCGCGGGGAGGTGGATCACCGTGGCGCCCGTCGGCCCCTCGGCGTAGTGCGCTGAGCCGATCCGCACCCCGGGGAAGTCGAACTCCAGCGCCTCGCGCCCCTCGCTCCGGACCGGCGTGAGGTCGAAGTCGGTGTTGCCGGGGCCGCCGAACACGGGCGCGCCCGCCAGTCGCGGCGCGGGATCGATGGTGAGGCCGGGATCGAGATCGGCGAGGGCGTGGGTCGGGATCGATGCCGGGGAGGTGCTCATAGTGACTCCAAGAGTGTCTGCGAGTAGGGGTGTTGGGGGGTCTGGAAGAAGTCTGCCGTGTCGGCCGTCTCGACGAGGTCGCCGCGGAAGAGCACGGCGACCCGATCGGCGACCCGGCGCACGGCGCCGAGGTCGTGCGAGATGAAGAGCGCACCGAAGCGGTGCTCCGCCTGCAGCTCGCGGATGAGCGTCAGGATCTGCATCTGCACCGCGACGTCGAGCGCGCTGACGGCTTCATCGAAGACGATGAAGCGCGGTTCGGTGACGAGTGCGCGCGCGACCGAGACGCGCTGCCGCTGCCCGCCCGAGAGCTCGTGCGGGTAGCGATCCGCGAACTCGGGATTGAGGCCGACCTGTTCGAGCATGTCGCGCACGCGCATCCGCTGCTCGGCGCGACCGAGGTCCCGGCGCGCGACGGTGAGCGGCTCGCGCACCGACTCTCCGACCCGGCGCCGCGGGTTGAGCGACCAGTGCGGGTGCTGCAGCACGGCCTGGATCTTGCCGGCGATCGCCCGGCGCGAACGAGTGAACGGGCGACCGAGCAACTCGACCTCGCCGCTGTCGGGCTTGCGGAGACCGAGCGCCACCGCCGCGGTCGTCGTTTTGCCCGAACCGGATTCGCCCACGAGTCCGAGCGTTTCGCCCGGGGCCACCTCGAGGCTGACGCCGTTCATGGCCCGGTTCGTGCGGCGCTTCGCACCGGCCCCGCTGGTGAACGAGACGCTGACGTCTCGCAGCTCCAGCACGGGGGCTTCGGTCGACGGGGTCATCGCTCCTCCTCCGGTCCGACGTTCTCCGCGCGTTCCGCGACCGGCACATTGCCGGGCATCGCAGCGACGAGCGTCCGGGTGTAATCCGCCTCGGGGTGATCGAGCACCTGCGCGGTCGGCCCCTCCTCGACGATCCGACCCTGGTGCATCACGACGACGCGGTCGCACCACTTCCGCACGGCACCCAGGTCGTGGCTGATCCAGATCAGACTCGCACCCGAGCTCCGCACGAGACCGACGATGAGGCTCAGGATCTCGTCGCGCACCTGCGCATCGAGCGATGCTGTCGGCTCATCGGCGATCAGGATCTGCGGCTCGCGCGCCATGGTGAGGGCGATCGCGATGCGCTGCGCCATGCCGCCCGACACCTCGTGGGGGAAGAGGCGGAGCACCCGAGCGGGCTCGAGGATCCGCACGCTCTCGAGCAGCGCTTCGAGCGAGGCGCGGTCGGTGGCCCGGCCGAGCGGCCGGAGCGCGAGCTCGAGCTGCCGCTGGATGCGCATCGTCGGGTTCAGCGACGCGATCGGATCCTGCGGGATGAACCCCAGGGAGTCGCGGCGCAGCGCTCGGATGGCATCGGGGTCGAGCCCGGCGAGGTCCCGGCCGAGCACGTGCACCGACCCGGCCGTGATGTGGCAGGCGCGGGGCAGCATGCGCCCGATCGCCTGCGACACCGTGGACTTGCCGGATCCCGACTCGCCCACGATCGCGAGCAGCTCGCCGGGCGCGACGCTGAGGTCGATGCCGTCGAGCGCACGGGTCGTGCCGAGGCGCGTCCGGTACTCGGCGGTGAGTCCATCGATGCGGACCGTCGCGGTTGCGGTGCCCGCGGGCACTCGCGGCTGCAGCAGTGCGGCGCTCATACGAGGCTCCTCGTCTCTCGGGGGTCGAGGCGATCGCGGAGCGTGTCGCCGATGAGGTTGATCGCGAGGATCGCGACCACGAGCACCACCGCGGGTGCGAAGAGCAGCCACGGCGCCTGCACCATGTAGCTGCCGCCTTCCTGGATCAGGAGTCCGAGCGAGGACTGCGGCAGCTGCACGCCGTATCCCAGGAAGCTCAGGCCGCCCTCGACGAGGATCCCGACCGAGAGCGCATACGTGCCCTGCACCGCGATGGTGCCGCTCACGTTCGGCAGCAGGTGGCGGAACAGGATGACCGGCGCGGAGACCCCGCTGATCTTGGCGGTCGTGACGAAGTCGCGCTTCGCCACGGCCATCGCCGCGGCGCTCACCATGCGGGTCATGAGCGGCACGGTGACGAGCACGATGCTGGCGAGCGCGGCCACCTGCCCCGGGCCGACGACCGCGGCGATGAGGATCGCGAGCACGATCGACGGGAACGAGTAGAGCACGTCGACGAAGCGCATGACCCCCTCGCGGGTCCAGCCGCCAAGGTAGCCGGCGATGAGGCCCAGGATCACGCTGATCACCGCGGTGCACACGACGGCGACGGTCGAGAGCACCAGGGTGGTGCCGATCCCCTCGAGCAGCCGGGCGAGGACGGAGCGGCCGAGCGCGTCGGTGCCGAGCAGGTACGCCGACGACGGCGGGCTGAGGCGCGGGCCGACGATCTTCGCGGGATCTCCGGCGAACGGGACGATCGCGGCGACGACGGCGATGCCGACGATGAGACCCAGCGCACCGACCGCGGAGGCGAACAGGCCGTCGCGCTGCGGGCGCGCCCGGCCCGCGCGCTTGCGTCGGACGAGCGGGAGCGAATACGTGGTCATGATCCTGCCTTCCCGGTCACGGCGACCCGCGGATCGAGCGCGCTCGTGATGAGGTCGAGCACGAGGCTGACCACGATGAACACCGTCGCGGCGAAGAGGACCGCTGCCTGCACGACCGCGAAGTCGCGGCGATCGAGCCCGGTCACCATGAAGGAGCCGAGACCCGGAATGTTGAAGATGGTCTCGACGATCACAGCGCCGCCGAGCAGGTAGGCGGTGACCGTCGCGAGCAGCGTGAGGATCGGGATCCCCGCGTTGCGGATCACATGGTGGCGCACGATGTGCCAGGGCGTCTCGCCCCGCGCCACGGCCGCGGTGATGTGCGGCTCGACGAGCACGCTCATCACCGCGTCGCGGGTGGTGCGAGCGGCCGCGGCGACGCAGAAGACGGAGAGCACGAGCGCCGGCAGCAGAAGCGCCTGGAACGTCGGCCCGAACCCGCTGCCGATGTTCGAGAAGCCGCCGACCTGGATCCCGAGCGAGAGCCGGGAGAACACGAAGATCACGATGCTGCCGAGCACGAACTCCGGCACGCTGATCCCGAAGCCCGACGCGATCCGGCCCATCGCGCCGCCCTGCTTCGCGCCGGATCGCACGCCGGTCCAGATCCCGAGCGGGATGCCGATCACCAGCGTCACGAAGAGCGCCATCACCGTCAGCAGCGCGGTGACGGGGATCCGCTTCGCGAGCTCCTCGACCACCGGACTCTGCGTGACGAACGAGACCCCGAGGTCGCCCGTCAGGATCTGCCCGATCCACGCGAAGTACTGGATGATGATGGGCTGGTCGAGCCCGTACGCGGCCGCGAGGGCGGCACGCTCCTCGGGCGAGGCGAGGGGTCCGAGGATGATGTCCTCGTACCCGCCCGGCATCAGCCGAACTGCGGCGAAGATCAGGATGGACACCCCGAGCAGGGTGATGAGCGCGCTCACCACCCGCCCGGCGGACCAGCGAAGTGTCTGCAACATACGTGGGTCTCTGCGTTCTGGCTCTCGGTGGTTACTCTGCGGCCGGGAGGCGGTACTCGGTGATGTCGCGCAGGATGTTACCGTAGCCCTCGTTGCTCTGGATGGTCGGGCTCAGCGCTGCGGTGTCGAAGCCGACGATCGAGGGACGGTGCACAAGCGGCACGATCTCCGAGTACTCATCGGCCGTGGCGCAGAGCTCGGTGAAGACCTCGGCGCGCGCCTCGGGGTCGGTCTCGCTCGCCCCCGCGGTGATGAGCTCGTTCAGATCCTCGTGGACCCCGGTGTAGCCGGCGTTGAAGAGCGCCTGCTCGGGGTTCCACCACTTGGTCACCATCGACGGATCGACGTAGCCCGCGAACCAGCCGACCGAGAGGTCGAAGTCGGCCGGGGCGCCGAAGACGCGCGCGTTGTAGGTGGCGGTGTCGAACTGCTCGATCTCGACGGTGACGCCGATCTCGTCGAGCTGCTGCTGGATGAGCTGGGCGATCTGGCCCATCACGGGCTCCGAGGTGTAGACGACCATGTTCAGCGTCGTGTCGCCGGCACCCGACTCCTCGATGATCTTCTTCGCGTCCTCGATCGTCGCCTGCTCCGACGGCAGTGCGTCGACCGAGCACGCGCCCGGCAGGTTCGAGGGGGTGACGCCGGTGGGCGCGGTCTCACCCGCGAACACGATGTCGGCGATCGCCTGGCGGTCGATCGCGGTGTTGATCGCGAAGCGCACGTCCTGATCCTCGAGCGGCGAGCCGGGCGTCTGCGAGTTGACGTTCACGTAGTAGAAATCGCTCTGCGACTGGTTGAGCACGCGGGCGTCGGGCGCGTCGGCGAGCTGGGTCAGCGCGTCGATGCTCACGAAGTTCGCGAGACCCGCGCTGCCCTCGCGCAGGGCGGCCTGACGGGTCGACTCCTGGTCGACGATCTGCAGTTCGAGCGTCTGCACGGCGAGGTCGTCGCCGCCGCGCCACTCGGGGTTCGCCGTGAAGGTCCAGGACTCGTCCTGGCGGTGCGCGTCGACCAGGTAGGGGCCGGTGCCGAGCATGGTCGTGGTGAGGTCGACGCTGCCGTCGTTCACCTCTTGCATGGGCAGGATCGCGGCGGGCGTGTTGGCGAGGGCGGCGAGGAACGGCGCGTAGGGCTCGCTCAGCTTCACGGTGACCTGGTCGGCGCCGGTCGCCTCGATCGACTCGACGGGGCCCATCTGGCCCGACCAGACGCTCAGGCTCTCCATCTGGCGCTGCAGGCTGCCGACGACGTCCTCCGGGGTCAGCGCGCGGCCATTCGAGAACGTGGCCGCGGTGTCGATGGTGAAGACGTAGGTGGTGTCATCCGGCTGCTCCCAGGCGGTGGCAAGCCCCGGCTGGATCTCGAAGTTCTCATCGGTGGTGACGAGCGTTTCGTAGACGAGGCCCATGATCATCCAGGAGCGCGCCGTCTGCGCGGTCTGCGGGTCGAGGCCGTCCGCCTCGCTCGTGTCGTAGTCGAGCTGCACGGTGAGCGCGCCGCTGCCCGTGAGCGCGTCGTCGGCGACCGCGAGGAAGCCGGGGGCCGCCTCGGTCTGCGTCGCGGATCCCGACTCCGACGCGGGTGCGGCGCACGAGCTCAGCACGCACGCGAGACCCAGTGCAAGCGCGGTACCGGTGGCCGCTCGGGCGCGGGTTCGATTCTGTTTCATCACCGTACTGACTCCTTCGACACATGTGGTGGGGCGGGTGCTGCGATGCGCTCCGCCGAGGCGTCACCCGCCTGTGGGGCGCCTTGGATGATCAACGTACAGACATAAATCGTTTTATGCAAGCTGCAGTGATGGGATATACATCGATTTACTTGGCGGAATCCCGCTAGTCTCGTGTGAGAGCCCCGAGGAGGCACCATGGCCGGACATCGCAACGTCACCATCAAAGACGTTGCCGCACGCGCCGGAGTCTCCATCACGGCGGTGTCGCACGCGCTCAACGACAAGGGCACACTCTCGGAGGAGACGCGGATCCGGATCCGCGAGATCGCCGCATCGATGGGCTACCGAGCCGACGCCCTCGCGCGCGGGCTCCGGCGATCCCAGATCGGGGTCATCGGCATCGTGCTGCGCCCCCTCGATGCCCTCGAGAACTACAGCCCGCCCGGCGTCGACTACTTCCTCCGCTTCGCGGGAGCCGCCGCCGTGAGCGCGCTCGACCACGGCCTCAGCCTCATGCAGGTCGCCGACCTCGTGAAGGGTCCGGTCACCCCGCTCGCCTTCTCTCTCGACGGCTACATCGTGACGGATCCGGTCCGCAACGATCCGGTGGTCGCGCTCCTCGAATCCCGGTCGATCCCCTACGTCACCCTCGGCCGCGACCCGGGCAAACCCGACGCGAGCAACTGGGTCGCCTCCGACGATGTCGACGCGACCCTGCAGGCCCTCACCCACCTCGCGGACCAGGGCGCGCGCACGATCGCGTTCGTGGGCGGTCAGGACGACAACTCCTGGAACGCGGACGCCGAGTCGGCCTACCGGGACTGGTGCGCGCGCAACGGGCAGGCCGAGCGCCTGTTCCGCCTCCCGGAGGGGCGCGGCGAGGCCGGCGGCCGGGAGCTGGTCCCGGACCTCCTCGCCGACGGCGCGCCCGACGCGATCTACTCCCTCACCGGGCGCCACGCCGCCGGCATCCAGGAGGCGATGCGCGAGCGCGGGCTCACCGCCCCCGACGACTACCTGCTCGCCTGCGGCACCGACGCGGACCAGACCCGGACCGCCGAGCCGCCCATCACCGCGATCAATCTGCGCCCCGAGGTGCTGGCGCACGACACGGTGGGGCTGCTGGCGGCGATCACGCGCGGCGAGAACCCGGCGGGTCGCGGGCTCGTGCGGTCGGAGCTGATCGTCCGGCGCTCGTCGCAGCGCGACGCGGGCTGAGCGGCGCGCTGCGCCTCCAGTCCCTCCGCCACGCTCCTCGCCGGGCGCCGCCACCTCGCTGGGCGCCAACACCCCACTGGCGCCGCCATCCCACCGCCACCGCCACTCACGTCGGAGATCTCACTCGCAACGGACCACATCCCCCATGTGGATCCGCCATTGCTGAGATCTCCGCCGTAATTGGCGCGCAGCCCCGCTGCCGGCGCGCCTACTCCCGGGAATCCTCCAGGGCGGTCACGCCGACCTCGTCCATGAGGTCGGCGACATCGGGGTGCCGGTGGTCGCCCGTGCGCAAGTCCTGCTGAACCCGCGCGTGCACGTCGCTCGGCATGTCCTGACTGAGCTTGAACATCGCCGATTCGGTCTCGATGTCGATCGTGAAGGAGACCACGCCGTTCAGGATCTTCCGGAAGACGTCCTTCGAATCGGTCGGATCCCACGGCTCTCGGCGGTGACCCTCGAACTGCTGCACCGTCTGCTCCACGACCGCGAGGTTCGCCTCGGGATCCTCGAGCACCGTGACCCGCCCCGTGAGGTGCACGGTGGCGTAGTCGAGCGTCGGCACGGCCGGCGTGAACTCGTAGCTGCTCGGCGACACGTAGGCGTGCGACGACGAGAAGACGAGCAGCACCTCCGGCCGCTCGGCGAACAGCTTCCAGTGCTCGTTCGCCCGACCGACGTGCCCCCACAGCCGCGTACCGACGAGCGTCTCCCCCGGCTCGGTGCCGGGCGGGAACACGATCGGGGTGTGCGTCGCGAGCGGCGCACCCTCGGTCGACGAGATGACCACCGCGAACGGGTTGCGGTGCACGAACTCGGTGATCGCGCGCCCGGACGGTGCGACGTAGCTGGGATAGGTGTGCATGCGCTGGAGCCCCCTGAGGCGAGTCGGGATCGGGGGAGCTCTCGCTCGCCCCTGAGCCATAAAACGATTTGTCACGGGCCACCCTAGCAAACTAAAACGTTTTATGAGCTACGATGCAGAGAACACTTCGAGAGGACCCCGACATGATCCGCATCGACATTCACGGCAGCACTCCCCGCGAACGCGGCATCGACCGCGGCCGCCAGGTCGCCCGCGTGGTGCGGGATCACTGGGACACCCACCGCACGCTCTTCGCCGCAGTCGGTCGCTCCGAGGCCGATACGCTCGCACTCGGCCTCGCGTCGCTCGACGCCACGGCGGAGTGGTGGCCAGAGGCGCGGGAGGAGATCGCCGGGATCGCCGAGGGCGCCGAACTCGACCTCTCGATCGTCGCTGCACTCAATGCCCGCACCGAACTCCTCGTCGCCCCCGGATCCGCCCCCGGATCCGCCCCCAGCCCCGCCACCCCGCACCCCCTCGGCCACGAGTGCACCTCCGTCGCCATCGCCGAGCCGTTCGCGGCGCAGGTGCAGACCTGGGACTGGCACCGCGAACTCAACCGGGCCTGGCACGCGCAGCGGGTCACGGGCACGCCCGTCCCCTACGCCGGGCTCACGGAGCACGGGATCCTCGCGAAGATCGGTCGCAACGATGCGGGGGTCGGGATCATCATCTCGATCCTGTCCCACTCGGACGACGCCGCCGGGCGCGTGCCCATCCACGTCGTCAGCCACCGCGTGCTCGCCGAGGCCCGCAGTCTCGCTGAGGCCCGCGAGCTGCTGCTCACGGCCCCCGTCGGCGCCTCGACCGTCTTCACGGTCGTGGGCCCCGACGGCATCGGCTCCTTCGAACTCTCCCCGGTCGGCGCGGCCGAGCTCGAGCCGCTCGGGCGCTGGTTCATCCACTCGAACCACTTCATCTCTCCCGAGCTGGCGTCGGGATCGCGTACCTTCCGCAACGATCCCGACTCCCAGGAGCGCCTGCAGATGCTCCGCGAGCGGATCGCCGCCGAGCCCGAGATCACCTCGGCCGCGCAACTGGCCCCGATGCTGCACTCCGGCCCCGACGACATCGGGAACATCTGCTGCGTACCGACTCCGGAGCAGCCCCTGGGGCGCGCGTGGGAGACGCAGGCGACCGTGTGGATGACCACCGACGAGATGACGATCTCGGCAGGCTCGCCCCTCGATCTGGCGACGGCGGAGCAGATTCGCTTCGCGGGCCGGGTCTGAGGGATCGGATCTGAGCCCGCCGCTCCACGAGGACGTACCGGAATAGCTCGACGGATCGCGGCGTTCCACCCCTCATGGAATCGACGACCTCCGCACCCGCGCGTGGACCCCGCCTCGACCCGTATGCCCGGGACGCCGCGATCGACCGCGTGCTCGCCGACATCGACGTCCGGCTCCGGCATCAGCATCGGATCACCCTCCGTGCGGGTGAGGTCACCGAGATCCCGAGCTCGCGCGTCACGCTCGTTTACATCATCGAGGGAGGTGTCACGGTCGGGGCACCGGGATCCGGCGCGTCGCACGCATCGGCGGGCGCGCCCCCCGTTCCTGCCGGGGCGACCTCGGACTTCAGAGCGGGTGACGCGCTGATGTTCACGGGCGGCGCGCCCCACAGCCTGCGCGTGGCCGAGCACGCCTTCGTGCTCCTCTCCGCGCTCGACTTCGCGCCGGAGTCGCACCACGTACTGGGCCTGCTCCCGGACCTCCTCTCGGTTCGGGATCTCGCGGGCAGCGAGCCGGCGGTCGCCGCCCTCGCGTCGCTCCTCGGGCCCGAGCTCGGCAGCGACCAGACGCCGTGCGAGACGCAGGCGGGCAGCCCGGTGGTCTGCGGCATGATGGCGAACACCGTGCTCGTGTCGGTGGTCCGAGCCTGGGTGCTGCACGGCTGTGCGCCCGACGGCTGGCCGTCGCGCACGAACGACCCGTTCCTCGACCGGGTGGTCGAGGCGATCCACGCGGATCCGGCTCGCGCCTGGACCATCGAGGATCTCGCCCGCACGGGGGCGATGTCCCGCTCCGTCTTCGCGGCACGCTTCCGCTCGGCGACCGGCACGTCGCCCGCGAGCTATCTCGCAGAGGTGCGCATCCGCTCGGCGCAGGACCTGCTGGCCCGCGGACTCGGCGTGTCCGAGGTGTCGCGCGCCATCGGCTACGGCTCCGACGAGGGGTTCAGCCGAGCCTTCCGGCGTCACGTGGGGCTGAGCCCCTCGACCTGGCGCTCGACCGCGCTGCGCGCCGCCGCGGCCTAGACGCGCCGGATCGGCAGCGCGGCCGCGGCCGAGAGTCGCCGGATCGGCAGCGCGGCCGCCTGCAGCACGGCCGCCGCGACCACCGCCGGCGGCTCAGTCCCGCGACACCGAGGGGCCGCGCCGCGCCGACATCCGATCCGAGCACCCGAACAGCACCGCCCCGATCAGCAGGAGCGCCGCACCGGCCGCGTACACCGGCGCGATCCCGAGCAGGTCGATCAACGCGCCGCCCACGGCTGCGGCGATCATGATGCCGGCCTGGAAGCCGACCACGATCAGGCTGCCGCCGGCCTCGAGCTGGTCGGGCATCCGGTGCCCGACCCAGGTGTTCGCGATCAGCAGCCACGAGGCGAAGAAGAAGCCCCACACGAACACGGCAGCGCCCGTGGCCCACATCGAGCCGGACACGGCGACCACGAGCAGCAGCAGCCCCGCGATCACCACCGGGGTGAGCACGGCGAGCACCCGATAGCGGCGATCCACGACCATGCCGATCACCAGGTTGCCGATGAGGCCCCCGAGCCCGAAGAGCGCGAGCAGCACGACGATCGTGTCGGCACCGATGGGCACACCGCCGTCGCTCACCCGCTCCAGGGCGACGCGCACGTAGGTGTAGGCCAGGAAGTGTCCCGACACCACGAGGATGTTCGCGATCACGCCGATCCCGATCCCGGGTCGGCGGAGCGCTGCAACGAGGGTGGAGAGCCGGGCGGAACCCGCGGCCGGCACGGAGGGCAGCACGAACCGCAGCTGCACCGCGAGTGCGGCGCTCAGGATCGCGGCGATCCCGAACACCCCGCGCCAGTCGATGAGCTCGCTCAGCATGACCCCGAGCGGCACGCCCGCGACGGTGGCGAGGGAGACGCCGGCGGAGTTGAACATCACCGCGCGACCGAGTCGCTCCGGGCCCGCGATGCGCGCGGCCACGGTCACCGACATCGCCCAGAACCCCGAGATCGCCACCCCCAGGAGGAAGCGGGCGAGGAGCACCAGCACGAGGCTCGGCGCGACCGCGACCAGCGCGTTCGAGACCGCGGCGGCGATCGACATCCACATGAGCAGCGACCGGCGATCGAGCCGCGGCAGCAGGATTCCGACGGTCGGCGCCGCGAGCAGCCCCGCGAGCGCGGTGATCGAGACCATCTGCCCGGCCTGCCCGGTCGTGACGTCGAGTCCATCGGCGATCCGGGTCAGCATGCCGCTCGGCAGGAACTCGGCGGTCACCAGGAAGAAGCTCGTGAGCATCATGGTGATGAGCGCCCCGTAGGCGAGTCGCGGCGGGCGCTCCGGGCCCTGCTCGGGGCCGGTCGGGATCGTGGGGACGGGTGCGGTGACGGTCATGACTCCATCATGCTCCGACGGCGGATCGAGCGCCCGACGCCGAGTCCCGGGCATCCGACCGATCGTCCGCGGGCTGCGCGTGCGGGATCGCGGTTGCGCGTCGCGCGATTCAGGCCCGTGGCCGGGACAGTGTTGCCACTGCGACCCCCGCGAGGCACACGGCACCCCCGATGAGCGCCGCAACCGCCGGAACCTCGGCGAGGAGCATCCAGGACAGCAGCACGACAATCGGTGGCACGACATAGGTCGAGGCGGCGAGCCGGCCGGCGCTCATCCGCGACAGCGCGACGCCCCAGGTCGCGAAGGCGATGGCGGTCGGGAACACCCCGAGGTAGACGACGCCGAGGATCGACGGAAGCGGTGCACGCCCGACCGCTGCGACGAGTTCGGGGGCGAACGGCAGGCAGACAAGGGCACCGACGAGGCAGCCGAGCCACGTGATCGTCAGCGGGTCGATGCGAATCAGCACCCGCTTCTGCACGATGACACTCGCGGCGTACAGGACCGCCGCCACCAGGGCGAGCAGCATCCCCGTCGCATCACCCTGCCCCGTCCAGGTCGTCGATGCGATGGCCACGACGCCGAGCAGCGCGACCGACATGCCGATCATCAGTCGCGCCGGGAACCCCTCGCCGAGCAGAAGTCCCGCGAACACGGCGACGAGCAGGGGCGAGACATTGACCAGCAGTGCGGTGGTGCCCGCATCGAGCCGCAACTCGGCTGCGTTCAGCGCGAGGTTGTAGCCTCCGAACCACGCGGCGCCCCAGGCGATCGCGACGGCGAGGACCCGGCCGCGCGGGAGCACCGGGAGGGTGCCGGATCGCACCGCCCGAACGCCGACGAACACGGTGAGGGCGATGACCCCGACACCGAGACGCCCGAGCGCGAGTGCACCGGGCGAGAACTCGGCACCCACGGCACGGATCACGACGAACGCGGACGCCCAGAGCAGCACGGTGACCCCGACCATCAGCAGCGGCAGCGTGCGATTCGGTGACGCACTGGACCGTGACGCGACGGGGGTGGAAGTGACCATGACTTCATGGTGCTCCCAGTCACGCATTAGCACCAGTTCATATCCCTATCCGACACTTCAGTGGAGCTGTAGTATCGCAGCATGATCGACCTGCATCGTCTCCGCATCTTCCGCTCGGTCGTTGCCAGCGGTTCGGTGCAGGCCGCGGCCGCGCACCTCGGGTACACCTCGTCGGCGGTGAGTCAGCACCTCACCGCGCTGCAGCGGGAGCTCGGACTCACGCTGCTCGAACGCGCCGGGCGAGGCGTGCGCCCCACCGCTGCGGGCCTCACGCTCGCCGCGGAGGCCGACGGTGTGCTCGCCCGGATCGGTGAGGCGGAGACCCTGGTCTCCGACCTGCGCACAGGCCGCACGGGCAGACTCTCGATCGCCTACTTCGCATCGGTCGGCAGTGCCTGGCTGCCGCCCGTCGTGCGGCGTCTCTCAGAGGACTTCCCGGGGGTCCGGCTCGATCTGCGGCTCAGCGACAACACCCCGGAGAACACGGACGAACTCGCGGATCTTCACCTCGTCGTCGCACGGCACGACTTCGCGGCGGGGCGCGGCTTCACCGCGCACCACCTGCTCGACGAGCCCTACGTCGTCGCGCTGCCTGCGGGCCACCCACTCGCGACCGCCTCGAGCGTGGAGCTGAGCGCCCTCCCCGCTGAACGCTGGATCGACAACGACTTCACCCGCGGCTGGTGCCGCCAGGTGCTGCTCGACGCGTGCGCCGCCGCGGGGTTCCGCCCGACCTTCCACGTCGAGACGCACGACTACCGCGCCGCGATGGCGTTCGTGTCCGCCGGGATCGGGATCACGGTCCTGCCGGCGCTCGGCGCGGTCGAGCCGCCGGCAGGAGTCGAGCTCCGTCCGCTCGTGAACCCCACGCCGGTACGCTCCATTCACGCCGTGGTGCGCGATGCCGTCGCGGTCACTCCGACGGCCCGCGCGGCGCTCGACCTGCTCAGGGCCGAGGCGAGACGCAACCGCACGGAGGCATCGCACGACACGCCCGCAGCAACGCGAAACGGGGCCGGTACCGACGTACCGACCCCGTGATCCCGCGGCGAAACGCGGAAGATCCGAACTGACTACGCCAGGCGCGTTTGCAGGTTCTCGTCGATCGCTGCGAGGAAGTCCTCGGTCGTGAGGAACGCCTGATCCGGGCCGACGAGGAGCGCGAGGTCCTTGGTCATCTTGCCGGACTCGACGGTCTTGATGACCACGTCCTCGAGCGTCAGCGCGAACTCGATGAGCGCGTCGTTGCCGTCGAGCTTGCCGCGGTGCTGCAGCCCACGGGTCCACGCGAAGATCGAGGCGATCGGGTTCGTGGAGGTGGGCTTGCCCTGCTGGTGCTGCCGGTAGTGACGCGTCACGGTGCCGTGCGCGGCCTCCGCCTCGACGACCTTGCCGTCCGGCGTCGCGAGCACGGAGGTCATGAGGCCGAGCGAGCCGAAGCCCTGCGCAACGGTGTCCGACTGCACGTCGCCGTCGTAGTTCTTGCAGGCCCAGACGTAGCCGCCCTCCCACTTCATGGCCGAGGCGACCATGTCGTCGATGAGGCGGTGCTCGTAGGTGAGGCCCGCGGCCTCGAACTGCTCCTTGAACTCGGTGTCGTAAATCTCCTGGAAGATGTCCTTGAAGCGGCCGTCGTAGGCCTTCAGGATCGTGTTCTTCGTGGAGAGGTAGACCGGGTACTTGCGGTTCAGACCGTAGTTCAGTGAGGCGCGCGCGAAGTCGCGGATCGAGGCGTCGAGGTTGTACTGCACCTGAGCGATGCCGTCGCCGGGCGACTGGAAGACCTCGAACTTCTGCGGCTCGGAGCCATCGTTCGGGGTGAACTCGACCGTGAGGGTGCCCTCGCCCTGGAAGCGGAAATCGGTCGCGCGGTACTGGTCGCCGAAGGCGTGGCGGCCGATGATGATCGGCTTGTTCCAGCCCGGCACCAGACGCGGGATGTTCGAGATGATGATGGGCTCGCGGAAGATCACGCCGCCGAGGATGTTGCGGATCGTGCCGTTCGGGCTCCGCCACATCTTCTTCAGGCCGAACTCCTCGACGCGCGCCTCGTCGGGGGTGATCGTCGCGCACTTGACGCCGACGCCGTGCTTCTGGATGGCGTGCGCCGCATCGATCGTGACCTGGTCGTTGGTCTCGTCGCGGTACTGGATCCCGAGGTCGTAGTACTCGAGCGTGAGGTCGAGATAGGGGTGGATCAGGCGGTCCTTGATGAACTGCCAGATGATGCGAGTCATCTCGTCGCCGTCGAGCTCGACGACCGTACCTTCAACCTTGATCTTCGCCAACGCTTCTCCCATGTCTTGATGTGTGAGCCGCATTCCATCTTACCCGAGGTTGCGAGTTTGTCTTGACGTCGAGATAATCCGCGAACCGCTGATTGCCGGTTACGCTGGTGGAGCGGGTGCTGATCCCGCTCGCCCACCGTCGGGCCCCGGACCCGGCCGCGCGACGCGAGAGAGACGGAGCCCCCATGACCACACCACGCCCCGCGCACATCGGCATGGACATCGGCGGCACCAAGACCGAGGCGCTCGTGCTCGACGCCGACGGTCAGGTCGAAGCCCGGATCTCGTTTCCCACGGAGCAGGGCGACGAGGGGGTGCTGGGCACCGCGGAGCGCGCCATCGCCGCGCTCTGCGAGCGCAGCGGACGCACGCTCGTCGATGTGTCATCGGTCGGAATCGGGATCCCGGGTCAGGTCGATCACGAGCTCGGTACCGTGCGGCACGCCTACAACATCGGCATCGACGAGCTGGATCTGGCCGCGCGCCTGCAGGAGCGCATCGGCCTCCCCGTCTCACTCGACAACGACGTCACGGCTGCCGCGATCGGCGCCGCTCACCTCATGGAGCTCCCCGGCACCACCGCGTACCTCAATCTGGGCACCGGGATCGCCGCGGGCTTCGTCATCGACGATCAGCCGCTGCGGGGGGCCCACGGAATCACCGGCGAGATCGGTCACCTCGCGATCGATCCGCTCGGCCGCCCGTGCCCGTGCGGTCAGACGGGGTGCCTCGAGACCGTTGCGAGCGGGTCGGCGCTGAAATCGTTCTGGCACCCGGACGGCGACGGCCGTGTGCTGCTCGCCGACGCGGCGGCCGGGGATCCGGCGGCCGTCGAGGCGCTCTCGCTGCTCGTGACGGGGGCCGCGGCCGGGATCCGGCTCCTCGTCATGACGTTCGATCCGCACACCCTCGTGATCGGCGGCGGGCTGAGGATGCTCGGCGCTCCGCTCCTGGACGGGATCCGCGACACCCTGGACGGATGGGCCGACGCATCGCCGTTCCTCGCGAGCCTCGGCATGAGCGACCGCATCCGGATCCTCCCCGACGGGTCTCCGGCAGCCGCGGTCGGCGCGGCGCTCTCCTACCGCTCGTAGCGGGCGGATCCCGTGCTTGCGCATCGGCGGGCACACGCTAGCCTGGACCCATGAGCGCACTGAGACTGGAAGAACTGTCCGCCGGCACCATCGTCGCCGTCAACACGCTCGGCCTGAAGCCGGGCCAGGAGCAGTTCGTCACGCCGGTCTCCTATGCCGCCGCCGCCGCGGTGACCCCTGCGCACACCGCCTGGCAGCGCGTGGTGCTCGACAACGATCGGGTCGTCGGCTTCATCCACGGCAACTTCGATCCGGATGCCCCACAGGAGGAGTTCCGCGCGGCGCTCTGGCGCATCAACGTCGACGCCGATGCGCAGGGCATGGGTGTCGGTACCTTCGCGGTTCGCGCACTCATCGAGGAGGCGCGTCGCCGTGAGGTCGAGCGACTGACCGTGCTCTGGGAGCGCGGCGAGGACGGCCCCGAGGCGTTCTTCCTGTTCATCGGCTTCGTGCCGATCGGCGAGACGCCGTACGGGGAAGTCATCGGCGCGATCCAGCTCTCGGAGTGACGCGGCAGCTCTCCCAGGGATCCCGCGGCGCACTCGCGTCGGTCGGCTCGTCCCTCGCCTTCGCGGGCGTCTACTTCGTCACACCGCTGCTCGCTCCCGCCGCAGCCGAATCCATCTGGGCGCTGCGCAATCTCATCACGCTCCCCGTCATCCTGCTGGCGATCATCGCCGTGCGGCAGGGGCACCTCATCACCGAGATCGCACGCCGGATCCGGCGCCGCCCGCTCCTGCTCCTCGGGATCCTGGTCTGCGGACTGCTGATCGCGGCGCAGCTCTGGGTGTTCACGTGGGCCCCGCTCCACGGCCGCGGGCTGCAGGTCGCGCTCGGCTACTTCCTCCTCCCACTGGTGCTCATCGTGCTGGGCCGCTTCCTCTACGGCGACCGGTTGAGCTGGTGGCAGTGGCTCGCCGCCGGCATCGCCGCCCTGGGCGTCGCGGTGGAGCTCGTGCGCGTGGGCGGGGTGTCCTGGGAGACGCTGCTCGTCGCCCTCGGCTACCCCCTCTACTTCGTGCTCCGGCGCGCGATGGGGACCGGGCACATGGGTGGGATGTTCTGGGAGTTCCTCGTGCTCGTCCCGCTCGCCGTCACCCTCGTGATGGTCGAGATCGTGCGGGGCACCGCCACCGCCGAGAACCCCAGCCTGTGGTGGTCGGCGCCGCTGTTCGCCGTCTGGTCCGGGGTCGGGATCGTGCTCTACGTCGCGGCGTCTCGCCTGCTGACGATGAGCATCTTCGGGTTGCTGAGCTATCTCGAACCGGCCCTGCTCGTCGTCGCATCGGTGCTCAACGGCGAACGGATCACGGAAGGCGAGTGGTTCATCTACGGCGCGATCTGGACCTCTGTGCTCGTGCTCATCGCGGGCGGCACGGTGCTCGTGCTGCGATCCCGGAGAGGCCGCCCACCGGCGCCGGCCACCTGACCGCGTCGCCCCGCCGGGTGTTCGCGCACAGCGGCTCGAATCAGAGCCCGCGCGCGTGTACAGTGCTGACATGAGCGACTCCCCGGACTCCCCCGCCGTCACTACCGATCACGCCGATCACGGCGATCACGGATACATCGGCCACAAGGACGAACTCCTCAAGCGGCTGCGCCGCGCGGAGGGCCAGGTCCGGGGTGTGCACCGGATGGTCGAGGAGGATGTCTACTGCATCGACATCCTCACGCAGGTGTCCGCCGCGACGAAGGCGCTCGAGCGGGTCGCTCTGAGCCTCCTCGACGACCACCTCGGTCACTGCGTCGCCGCCGCAGCTGCCGAGGGCGGCGAGGTCGCCTCCGAGAAGCTCCAGGAGGCGTCGGCCGCGATCGCGCGCCTCGTCCGATAGCCCCGCGGGGCTTGGAGGATTCACCCAGAAGACGCTCGGCATGCTCCGGCGAATCCATAGACTGGGAATGACGGGGGCAGTCGAGCGTCCGTCGATCCGCACAGTGAAGGAACGCGCATGGCACACGATTCCACCCCCGACTCCGCACACGAGTCCTTCGACCTGGCGGAGCCGGGTCAGGTCGACGTCACCCCCGAGATCGATGAGATCAGCGAGCTCCTGAGCCATGAGCGCGAGGACGACAATGGACCGGACGCGGCGTGGCGTCAGGGGTACCCCTACTCCGAGAAGATCTCGCGCAAGGACTACGAGAAGCAGAAGCGGAAGCTGCAGATCGAGCTGCTGAAGCTGCAGGCGTGGGTCAAGGAGTCCGGGGAGCGCATCGTCATCCTCTTCGAGGGTCGCGACGCCGCCGGAAAGGGCGGCGCGATCAAACGCTTCACCGAGCACATGAACCCCCGTGGCGCCCGCGTCGTCGCGCTCGAGATCCCCACCGAGCGCGAGCGCACCCAGTGGTACTTCCAGCGTTATGTGCAGCATCTGCCCTCGGCCGGTGAGATCGTGCTCTTCGACCGCTCCTGGTACAACCGGGCCGGGGTCGAGCGCGTCATGGGGTACTGCACCCCGCAGCAGTACCTCGAGTTCACCCGATCCGCCCCCGAGTTCGAGCGCATGCTCGTGAACTCCGGCACGCACCTCATCAAGTTCTGGTTCTCGGTCGGCAAGGCCGAGCAGCGCGAGCGGTTCGTGGCGCGATCGCAGGATCGGGTCAAGCAGTGGAAGCTCTCCCCGACAGACCTCGCCAGCCTCGACAAGTGGGAGGACTACTCGGCCGCGAAGGAGGCCATGTTCTTCTACACCGACACGCCTCACGCGCCGTGGACCGTCGTGAAGTCGAACGACAAGAAGCGGGCGCGGCTCGAGGCCATGCGCTGGGTCCTGTCGCGCTTCAACTACCCCGACAAGGATCACGCGGTGGTCGGTACCCCCGACCCGAAGCTGATCGGCGCACCGTCGGCGGTCTACGACGAGGGTGAAACGCCCACCGGCACCTTCCCGGTCGTCAGCACGAACTGAGCGAGGCCGCCTGCGGGCGGCACAAGGGGCGGTCGGCATCCTCGCTCGGATGCCGACCGCCCCTTGACCGTGTTAGAGCCCCGAGTAGGCGTGCAGGCCCTTGAAGAACACGTTGACGATCGTGAAGTTGAAGATGACCGCGGTGTACGCGATGATCGACAGCCAGGCCGAGCGGGTGCCGCGCCACCCACGGGTCGCGCGCGCGTGGATGAAGCCGGCGTAGAGCACCCAGATCACGAAGGTCCAGACCTCCTTGGTGTCCCAGCCCCAGTACCGGCTCCAGGCCGCCTCGGCCCAGATCGACCCGGCGATGAGCGTGAACGTCCAGAAGACGAAGCCGATGATCGCCATCCGGTACGACAGGTCCTCGAGCCGCACGGCGCCCGGCAGGCTGTTCAGGAAGCGGAGGCCGCCGGGCTCCCCGGCGGCGATCCGGCCCTCGCGACGCGTCTGCAGCAGCTGCAGGAGCGAGAGCCCGAATGACAGCGTGAGGAATGCGACGGCGAGCACCGCCACGAGGATGTGGATGACGAGCCAGTAGGAGTCGAGCGCCGGCGGCAGCGGCACGATCGGCACGTAGAAATTGATCTTGCTGATCCCGAGGAACAGCACGGTGAGGCCGGTGACGAGTGTGCCCAGGAAGCGCAGGTCCACGAAGAACTGCACGAGCAGGAAGATCAGCACGATCGCGCAGGTCGCGGTGAGCGCGAACTCGTACATGTTGGCCCACGGCACGCGCTCGGCACCGATCCCGCGCAGGATCGTCGCCGCCAGGTGCAGGACGAAACCGAGCACGGTGAGGGAGAATCCGATGCGGAGGCTGCGGGATCGCGGCTGCTTCACGGGGGTGCCGGCGGCACTCGCGGCGACCGGATCGCCGCTCCGGTTCGCGAGGTCCACAGCGTAGAAGACGAAGGCGATCGAGTACACGATCATCGCCGAATACAGGGAGATCGTTGAGTAGTGTTCCAGCTCGCTCAGCACAGTCTTTTACACTACCGCTTCGCGGTCGGAAGATGACTGTGAGCCGCGGAATCCCGGGGCGCTCGCCGCGCCGGGGGCGTCACGTCGCGTCGGTGACGACCACGGTGAACGTGAGAGGCTGGATCCCGCCCTGCTCGTTGGTCATCGTGACCTCGGTGCTCCCTGCGGCGAGCGCCGTCACCCCGGGGTTGAACTCCGCGGAGTCGTCGATCCGGCCCTCGGTGAACTCCGCGACCGCGGTGTCGGACACCTCACCCGTATAGCTGTCGACCGCGAGGCTGTCGGTCGAGATGTTGAGCACCTGTCCCACGACGAGGTCGACGGTCTCCCCCTGCAGTTCGTTGACGCTCATCGTGACGGGTGCGATCACGTCGCCGCCGATCGGCTCGGACGCGGTGCCGCCGCAGCCGGCAAGCGAGGCCGCGAGTACTCCGGCGGCGGCGATGGCGAACACAGATGTCAGGCGCATGCCCTCATCATGGCATCGCACCGCCGCGTGCGACCCGATCTCGGGCGAATACACAGCGATGCGCGGGTGAGGCGGAGTGGACCGCACATAGGATAATGTTGGACGTCATCCACCTTATGGATCCGAATCCCCGTCGCATCGCCGCCACTGAAGGAGCGCCCCATGACCCAGCACCTCGACACCCCGTCCGCTGAGGCCCCAGTCGGTTGCCCGGTCGCGCACGGCGGCGCTCAGCGATCCGTCCACATTCCCGGTTCGAGCGACGGGCGCACCGATGGGCGCACCGACGACGGCTACTTCGGCCCCGACAGCATCAGTTGGCGGCTCTTCTCGGACCCGTCCTCCAAGCTCGGCGGCGTCGCCGCGATCCTGCTGCAGTCGCTCAACCCGATGATGATGCGCGTCTTCGCGGGCACGAGCGGCTACGCGACCGACGTGGAGGGGCGCGGCGAACGCACCGGGCGCTACGTCGACACCACGATCTTCGGCGACCGCGCGCACGCCGACGCGGCCGGAGAGGCCGTGCAGCGCCTCCACGCCCACAGCGTGTGGACGGATCCCCGCACGGGCGAGGAGCTGCGCGCCGACACCGAGGAGTGGCTGGCCTGGACCCACAACGCGATCGTCTACGGCGTACTCCGGGCCGCCGACGCCTTCGGTCCGTTGCTCACCGTGGCCGAGCAGGACCGGTTCGTCACGGAGCAGCTGGAGGCCGCCCGCATCGTCGGGATCACGGACGCCTCGCTGCTGCCGACGAGCCGCGCGGCCCTCGACGCGTACATCGACGAGAACAAGGACTGGATGGCGCTCACGCTCCCGGCGGCGGAGCTCTCCCGCAGCCTCCGCAAACCGAGCCTTGCCGGCAACCCCGTGAAGGTGTGGGCCACCCTCAACATTCAGGACGGGATCCTGTCACTCTTGCCGGACTGGGCGCTCCTGCTCTTCGGCATCGACGGCCGCCCCATGAACCTGCGTGCCGCCGCCCGGACGACGCGCCGCTTCATCCAGTCCGCGCGCTCGCGCACCTCGGCTGAGGAGATGGTGACCGAGATCACCGAGCGGGTGCAGACCCACCCGTACCGCAGGGTACGCTCTCGCTAGGGATGATCTCGGGGGTGAGTGCCCATGGCCGCAACGACCGGCACCGCAGCGCGAAGCGTGTGGGCTGAGACCGGCGCGCTCGTGCGGGGTTCGTGGACCCTCGTGCGCCACGGCGGGGCTCGACTTGCGGGGCTGATCCTCGGCACCCAGCTCATCATCCTGGTGGTCGCACTGCCCGTCTTCGGGTGGCTCTTCCGCGAGGCGCTCCGGGCGAACGGCATGCACGGGTTGGATCTCGGCAATCTGCGGCTCGGCTCGGGGATCCCGCTCACCCTGGCGCTCATCGCGCTCATCGTCGTTCTCGCCTTCTGGCTCATCGCCGTGCAGTTCACGGCACTCGTGGTGCTGCTCCGATGGTCCGAGGACGGGATCACGGGCCGGCAGTTCGCGCGCGAGCTCGGGCGGGTCGCGCGGAAGCTCCTGCGGCCGTCATCGCTCCCCCTCGTCGGATACCTGTTCGTGCTGGTGCCGCTCACCGGGTTCGGCTTCACCTCCGCGCTCGTGCGCGGCGTCGCGATCCCGCAGTTCATTTCGGGCGAGCTCCTGAAGACCGTCACCGGCGGCATCATCTACATCGTCTTCCTCCTGGTGCTCGCGTTCGTGAACGTACGCCTCGCCGCCACCGTGCCCGTCTTCGTGCTGACGGACGCGACCGGGCATCAGTCGATGCGCGCGAGCTGGCGGATGACCCGCGGGATCCGGCGGTTCATGTCGCTGATCTTCGCGGGGTTCGTCGTATTCGTCTGCGGCGCTCTCGTCTCGTTCGCCCTCACCGTGGTCGCGATCGTGCCCACGGCGCTCACCGACGCGCTCGCCCCCGACGCCTCTGTTGTGGTCGCAGCGTATTCGCTCGGCGTCGCGCAGGTCGCGGGCTTTCTCATCACCGGCGGCATGACCGCCGCCATCGCCGGCATCCTCATCACCCGGGTGCGGACCGCGCAGTCGGGCGGGGATGCGGTGCCGCCCGAACGCCCGCGTGCCGACGAGACGGCCGTCGGCCGCCAGACTCGACGCGCCTGGCTCGGCGTCGGCGCCGCCGCGCTCGTCGTGGCACTCGGCGTCGGCACGGCCAGCATCGCCACCTTCGACACGCTCTCCCGAGCACCGAAGACCCTCGTGCTCGCGCACCGCGGGTTCACCGAGGGCGGCGTCGAGAACACCCTCAGCGGTCTCGACGCGGCGCACGCGGCCGGAGCGGACCTCGTCGAGATGGACGTGATGCAGACGAAGGACGGAGAGTTCATCGCGATGCACGACGCGACGCTCGGCCGCCTCGCCGATCGCCCCGACGCCGTGAAGGATCTCACGCTCGACGAGCTCACGCGAATCACCGTGCGCGACCTGCAGGGGCACAGCGACACGATCCCGGCCTTTCGCGACTATGTGCGGCACGCCGAGGAGATCGGCATGCCGCTGCTCATCGAGATCAAGCTCGGCGGCGCCGACACCGAGGACCACGTCGAGCGGCTGATCGCGGAGCTCGAAGAGCTCGGCTCGCTCGACCAGCACATCTATCACTCGCTCGACCCTGCAAGTGTCGCGACCCTGAAGCGGCTGCGCCCGGACCTCACGGTCGGGTACACCATGGCGTTCGCGGGTGGCGACATCCCGGATACCCCGGCGGACTTCATCGTGGTCGAGGAGTGGACGGCCACGGAGGACATGCAGGCGGCCGCGGCCCGCGCGGGGCTCGGGTTCATGGTGTGGACGGTGAACGAGGTCCCGAGCATGCGCGAGCACCTGCGACGCAGCACCGACGGGATCATCAGCGACCGGCCCGACCTGGCGCTCGCCGCCCGCGCGGAGATGCAGCAGGAATCGGGCCTCGTCGACGTGCTCGGCGACGCGCTGACGCGCTTCGTCAAGATTCCGTAGCGGGGCCGTTCCGCAGCGGCGCGGTTCTGCGAGATGCCACCGTCTCACCGAGATGCCACCGTCTCACCGAGATGCCATCGCAGCGGCGGCGATACCGTGGCATCTCGGTGAGACGGTGGCATCTCAGCGAGGATCGCGCTGGTCCTACCCGGCGAGCACCTCGGCCTCGAGCCGCGCGAAGCCCGACTCCATGCCGTCGACCATGCCGGTGGCGAGGATCTGCTCCCGGATCTCGGCGTCCGGGTACGTGATCACGTACGCGACGAGTGTCCCGCCCTCGACCGGGGTCAAGGTCAGCTCGTTCAGGGTCTGCGGGCTCTCGAGACCCTCGGGATCCTGCGGCGAGATCATGCGCTCGGTGGTGACGAAGCGCGTCGGCCGCACCGCCTCGACGACCTCGCCGGCGAACCCGAACCGCTCACCCGAGTCGTCGCTCTGCCACTCCGACCGGAGTCGGGCACCGACCTCGGTGCTCACCTCGCAGACCGGCATGCTCCACCCGTCGGGCCCGAGCTGCCAGCGCCGCAGCAGTGCCGGATCGGTGTGCGCCTGCCACACCTGCTCCACGCTGCCCCGGACGATCCGGGAGACGCGGGCCCGCGTGTCGCCGAGGCGCTGCAGTTCGGTGCCCTGCCCGGCAGCGAACGACGTCAGATCTGCGACCACGTCGTCGATCTGCGCCATCGCGGCGCGCATGCCGTCCTCCATGCCCATCTGCTGCAGCTGCTCGAGCTCGGCGAGCGAACCGAAGTGCGTGACGGTCGTGACCCTGGAGCCGAGTGCGGTCTCCACGAAGCTGAACACCATGCGCATCGACGGCAGCTCGGTGTTCGGCGTGCCGTCCTCGCCGGCGAAGCCGTCGCGCACCTCGAACGAATGGGGCGCATCCACTGCCGTCCACTCCCAGTACCCGCCGTGCGCGTCGCCGTCGGGGCCGGTCATCCGGTACTGCGACCGCCCGCCGGGCGCCACGTCGTGGCGGAGGAACGTCGCGGGGTACCCGGGCGGGCCCCAGAAGCGCTCGATCTGGCGCGGGTCCGCGTAGGCGTCCCAGAGGCGCGCGAGCGGCACGGTGAAGTCGGCGATCACGGTGAGCGTCAGTGCCTCGGGATCGGTGTGGACGGCGGTGATGGGCATGAGAGGTCCTCTCGAAGGGGGTGGATCAGGTGTGGGGATCGTCCGGCGTCTCGGCGAACAGCGCGTCGAGCCGGTCGATGCGACCGCGCCAGATCTGCTCGAAGTGCCCGAGCAGGTCCTGGGCGCGTCGAATGGTCTCGGGGTTGCCGTGGATGATGCGCTCCCTCCCGCGCGGGATCCGCGCGACCAGGTCGGCGGCCTCGAGCACGGCGACGTGCTTCTGGACGGCCGCGAACGACATGTCGTAGTCGCGGGCGAGCTCCGAGATCGAGGCGTCCGCGGTGAGTGTGCGACGCACGATGTCGCGCCGCGTGGTGTCGGCAAGCGCCCGGAAGATCCGGTTCGCCTGCTCGTCGAGTTCCTGTTGTGCAACCATTTGGTTGCACATTACGCCGCGCAGTCGCTGGGGTCAACCCCGACGTCAACGATCCGGCGCTGGTTACTCGGTGGCGTCGACGATCGTCGGCGTCTCGACCGCGGATGCTCCGGCCGCGGGCGCGACACCCGCGCGCTTGGCGCGCCAGGACCTGAACGCGCGCCACAGCTCGAAGAGGATCGGGATGCCCGGGATCAGCACGAGCACGATGATGAAAACCTCGCTGTACTGCTGCACGAACGGGATACGGCCCAGGAAGTACCCGATGAGCGTCACGCCCACACCCCACAGGAACGCCCCGACCGCGTTGTACACGATGAACTGGCGGTACCGCATGCGCCCGACGCCGGCGGCGGCGGGCACGAACGCGCGGAAGATCGGGAGGAACCTCGCGATGATGATGGCCTTGGGCCCGTGCTTCTCGAAGAAGGCGTGGGTGCGCTCGACGTTCTCGGGGTTGAAGAGCCGACTCTTCTCGCGCTTGAAGATGGCGGGCCCGAGTCGGCGACCGATCATGAACCCCATCTGATCGCCCGCGAACGCGCAGACGAAGAGCAGGAGGCAGGTGATCCAGATCGGCACGTCGATGATGCCGGTCGCCGAGAAGAGCCCCACGGTGAAGAGCAGCGAGTCGCCCGGAAGGAAGCCGAGCACGAGCACGCCGGTCTCCAGGAACACGAACGCGCAGGCGAGCACGAGAGCGATCCATCCGCCGGCGCTCAACAGCGTCTCGGGGTCGAGCCAATCGATGCCGAAGAGGGCCGGGACCGTCGCGATCGTGGAGAGGGCGGTGGTGGTCAGGGTCACGTCTGGGCTCGGCTTTCGTCGGGATGGTTCGCGGGCACGACGCCTTCCAGTATGCCCGGCTTGCCTGAAAGGCACTCTCCGACACCGAGCGCGCCCGCAGAAACGGACCCCGAATGACGACGATGACCCCGGGGTGCGGCCACCCCGGGGTCATCAAGAACGGAGACTACGCGGCGGCGCGCTCCGCCATCTCCACGACGTTCTTCAGGAGCAGCGCCCGCGTCATCGGGCCGATGCCGCCCGGGTTCGGCGACACCCAGCCGGCGACCGCGGCGACTCCGGGATCGACGTCGCCGACGACACGGCTCTTCCCGGTCTCGGGATCCTCGCGGCGCGAGACCCCCACGTCGAGCACGATCGCCCCCGGCTTCACGTCTTCCGGGCGCACGATGCCCTCGACGCCGGCCGCAGCCACAATCACGTCGGCCCGGCGCAGCTCGGCGCCGAGATCCTGCGTGCCCGTGTGGGTCAGCGTGACCGTCGCGTTGACGTCTCGGCGCGTGAGCAGCGGTCCGATCGGACGACCGACGGTCACCCCGCGGCCGATCACCACCACGTGCTTGCCCGACCACGAGAGCCCATTGCGCTCCACGAGCTCGATCACGCCGCGCGGTGTGCACGGCAGGGGCGAGAGGATCTCGGTCGTCGCGTTCAGCACGAGGCGCCCGAGGTTCGTCGGGTGCAGCCCGTCCGCGTCCTTGGACGGGTCGATCCGCTCGAGGATCCGGTCGGTGTCGATGTGCTTCGGCAGCGGCAGCTGCACGATGTAGCCCGTGCAGGCGGGGTCCGCGTTCAGCTCGTCGAGGACGGCCTCCAGCTCCTCCTGCGTCACTGTCTCCGGCAGCTCGCGCTTGATCGACGTGATGCCGACCTGGGCGCAGTCGCGGTGCTTGCCCGCGACGTACCACTGCGATCCCGGATCGGTACCGACCAGCACGGTCGCGAGGCCCGGGACCACACCGCGGGCCGCCAGCGCGGCGACGCGCTCCGACAGCTCGAGTTTGATCGCCGCCGCGGCGGCGGTGCCGTCGAGGATCCGTGCGGACGACGCGTCAGCGGCCTCCGACACGGGGCTCACCACTCTTCGAGGCCGGGGTAGAGCGGGAACGCATCCGCCAGCGCCGTCACGCGCGCGGAGAGGGCCTCGAGATCGCCGGCCTGCTGGAGCGTCAGCGCGATGATGTCGGCCACCTCGGCGAACTCGACGTCGCCGAAGCCACGGGTCGCGAGCGCCGGGGTGCCGATGCGGAGACCGCTCGTCACCATCGGCGGGCGGGGATCGAACGGCACCGCGTTGCGGTTCACCGTGATGCCCACGGCGTGCAGCGCGTCCTCGGCCTGCTGGCCGTCGAGCGGCGAGTGGCGCAGATCGGCGAGCACCAGGTGCACATCGGTGCCTCCGGTGAGCACGTCGACACCAGCCGCCTTCGAGGCCTCGGTGGTGAGCGCGTCGGCGACCAGGCGTGCACCCGACAGCGTGCGCTGCTGGCGATCCTTGAACTCGTCCGTCGCAGCGAGCTTGAAGGCGGTGGCCTTCGCGGCGATCACGTGCATGAGCGGGCCGCCCTGCTGCCCCGGGAAGACGTTCGAGTTGAGCTTCTTGTAGAGGTCCAGATCATCGGTGAGGATGAAGCCGGAGCGGGGGCCGCCGATCGTCTTGTGGACGGTCGAGGAGGTGACGTGCGCGTGCGGCACGGGGCTCGGGTACAGGCCCGCGGCGACGAGACCCGCGAAGTGCGCCATGTCGACCCAGAGCGTCGCACCGACCTCGTCCGCGATCGCGCGGAACGCGGCGAAGTCGAGCGTGCGGGGGTACGCCGACCAGCCGGCGATGATGACCTTGGGCTTGTGCTCGAGGGCCTTCTGACGCACGACCTCCATGTCGATCAGGAAGGTCTCGGGATCGACGCCGTAGTGCACGACGTTGTAGAGCTTGCCGGAGAAGTTGAGCTTCATGCCGTGGGTGAGGTGCCCACCGTGCGAGAGCTCGAGGCCGAGGATCGTGTCGCCGGGCTCGGCGATCGCGGAGAGCACGGCGGCGTTCGCGGACGCGCCGGAGTGCGGCTGGACGTTGGCGTACTTGGCGCCGAACAGGCTCTTCGCGCGCTCGCGGGCCAGGTCCTCGGCCACGTCGACGAACTCGCAGCCGCCGTAGTAGCGGCGCCCGGGGTAGCCCTCGGCGTACTTGTTCGTGAGCACGGAGCCCTGAGACTCGAGCACGGCGCGCGGCACGAAGTTCTCGCTCGCGATCATCTCGAGCGTCGAACGCTGGCGATTGAGCTCGTTCTGGAGCACCGCGGCGATCTCGGGATCGACGACCTCGAGCGGCTCGTTGAAGAATTCGGACTGGGTTGACATAGACATTCCTCCATGAACTTTGCGACCCAGGCGAGCGGCCTAAAACACGAGTGTCGTTCCCCGATGGTGTCCCATCTGCACGCCAGTCACGACGCCCACCATCCTAGCAAGCGCCGGGCCCCCGGGTCACCCGTCGCCATCCACTACCCTTGTACCTCGTGAACACGATTGCCGCGCTCCCCGCCACCGACGACACCCAGTGGGTCCTGACGCTCTCCTGCATCGACGGTCCCGGGATCGTGCACGCCATCAGCGGCGCGGTGGTCGCGGCGGGTGGCAACATCGCCGAGAGCCAGCAGTTCGCGAGCGCCGACACCGGCCGGTTCTTCATGCGGCTCCAGGTCGAGGCCATCGCGCAGCCCGAGTCGTTCCAGGAGCGCTTCACCGGTTCTCTCGCCCCCGTCACCGAGCGCTATCACATGACCTGGCGCCTCGACACGGTCGGCCGCCCGGTGCGCACGCTGATCCTCGGCTCGACCGCAACGCATTGCGTGAACGACCTGCTCTACCGCCGCCGCGGCGGCCAGCTCCCCATCGAGGTCCCGCTTGTGCTGTCGAACCACGACACCATGCGCGACATCGCCGAGTTCTACGATGTCCCCTTCGAGCACCGCGCGATCGCCGGCCCGGAAGACAAGGCTGCCTTCGAGGCGCGCGTGCTCGAGGCTGTCGAGGAGCTCGACATCGAGCTCGTGGTGCTCGCCCGCTACATGCAGATCCTCTCCCCCGAACTGTGCGAGGCGCTCGCGGGCAAGGCGATCAACATCCACCACTCTTTCCTGCCCGGGTTCAAGGGGGCGAACCCCTACAAGCAGGCGCACCAGCGCGGCGTGAAGCTCATCGGTGCGACCGCACACTTCGTCACCACCGACCTCGACGAGGGCCCGATCATCGAGCAGGACGTCACTCGAGTCGACCACTCCTACTCACCGCGCGAGCTCGTGCAGCTCGGACAGGACGAGGAGGCGCGGGTGCTGCGCCGGGCCGTGAACTGGTTCGCGGAGAACCGGATCCTGGCCGACGGCGACCGCACCATCATCTTCCGCTGATCAGTTCGGCGCGGAGGCCCGCCACGATCGCGTCGATCCCGATCCGGTAGGCCTCGTCGGCGGGCCCGCCGCCCGCCGCGGCGAGCGCGCGCTTGCGGGCCGCGAACGCGCCGGAGAACTCGCGCACGTCGTCGCGCGGTCCGGGATCGAGCATGTCGGGATCCGCGGCCGCGTCGAGCGCGGCCCCGAGCAGGAACGCCTCGATCGCCACGATCACGGCGAGGGCGCGTTCCTCCGGCCAGCCGGCGCGTACGAGTGCGCGCACCACGGCGTCGTACATGAGGCTCGTCCGCGAGTCGGGGGTGAGCGGTGTCGTCGCGAGGAGCGCGATCGTCGGCGGGTGCGCGGCGAACGCCGCGCGATACGAGTCGGCCCAGCGGATGAGCGCCTCGTCCCACGGCAGCTCCTCGAAGCAGTCGACGTCGATCCGATCGCTGATGAGCTCGCGGATGCCGCCAATCAGATCCTCGCGCCCCGCGACGTGGTTGTAGAGCGCCGACGGACGCACCCCCAGTTCGCGGGCGACCTCGCGCATGCCCGCACCGGCCTCGCCGCGCTCATCGAGGAGTCGCAGCGCGGTGTCGAGAATCAGCTCGCGAGAAAGCAGCGGCGTGCGCGGTCGTCCCGCACGCCGTCGCCCCTGCTCCTCCATGAGCACTGACTGTACCGTGTCGCGCTGGCCCGCGTCGGGCGGGGCCGCGGGCCCAGACCACTTTCTCCGAGCAAAACGGGCCACTCGCGACGATTTCGTATTATCCTCGTCTATCGGGTGTAAAACGAACCCTGTTCATTTACTAGTTCGTCCGCACGAGCATGGAGGCTTTGCATGGGCATCACGGTATTCACCGGCGGCACGATCCTCGTCGATCCCGCCCCCGGAGCCACCCCGATCACGAGTGACGCCCTCGCGGTGCGCGACGGTGCGGTGGTTGCGCTCGGCACCGAGGCCGCGTCGCTCGCCGCGGATCCGACCGCCGAGGTCGTCGACCTCGCCGGCGGCACCCTGGCGCCCGCGGTTGGCGACGGGCACGCGCATCCGATGCTCGGCGGGGTCGAGGCTCTCGGCCCCGCGATCCGGCAGGCCGAGGATCTCCCCGGGATCCTCGCGGCCGTCGCCGCCTGGCGCGAGGCGCACCCTGACGCGCCCTGGATCGTCGGCGGCAGCTATGACGCCACGTTCACGGACGAGGGTCTGTTCGATGCCCGCTGGCTCGACGAGGTCACGGGCGACACCCCCACGATCCTGCGCGCGTGGGACTACCATACCGCCTGGGTCAACAGCGCAGCGCTGGCCGCCGGCGGCATCACGGCCGACACCGAGGACCCCGCGCTCGGGCGCATCGTCCGTCGTGCGGACGGCTCCCCGCTCGGCACGCTCCAGGAAGCCGCGGCGAACGACTTCCTCGCCGAGGTCGTGCCGCCCTTCACCCTCGAGCAGCGGATCGACGCGCTCGATCGCGCGACCCGCGCCTACGCCGCGCAGGGCACCACGTGGGTGCAGGACGCCTGGGTCGAGCCGAGCGACATCGAGGTCTACGTCGCCGCCGTCGCGCAGGATCGCCTGCACACGCGCGTCAACCTGGCCCAGCGGGCCGATCCCGCGCGCTGGCGCGAGCAGGTCGCGTCGTTCGTCGCCACGCGTGCCGCGGTGCGCGAGCTCGGTGCGGAGCGGCTCAGCGCCGAGACGGTGAAGTTCTTCGTCGACGGGGTGATCGAGAGCCACACCGCGGCCATGATCGACCCGTACGCGGATCGCCCCGACGAGCGCGGGCTGCCGAACTGGACCGCCGAGGAGCTCACCGAGGCCGCCATCGCGTTCGACGCCGAGGGCTTCCAGCTCCACCTCCACGCGATCGGAGACGCGGCGAACCGCAGCGCGCTCGACGCCATCGAGGCCGCGACCCGCTCGGGGGCGCCCCGCGACCGGCACCACGTCATCGCCCACGTCGCCGTGCTCGATCCCGCCGACGTCGCGCGCTTCGCCGAGCTCGACGTCATCGCCAACTTCGAGCCGTACTGGGCCCAGTGCGACGCCGTGATGCGCGACCTCACGATCCCGCACCTCGGCGAGCCGCGCGACACGTGGCAGTACCTCATCGGATCCGTGCAGCGCAGCGGCGCCACCGTGTCGTTCGGCAGCGACTGGCCGGTGACCACCATCGACTGGCGGCCGGCGCTTGCGACCGGCATCACCCGGCACAGCCACACGGACGCCGACGCCGAGGCCTGGCTGCCCGAGGAGCGCGTCGATCCCGCGACCGCGTTCGCCGCGTACACCCAGGGCATCGCCCGCCAGGCGCTCGTCACCGACCGCGGCACGCTCGCGGTCGGCATGGTCGCCGACGCCGTCTGGCTGTCGGCGAACCCGCTCGACATCGCACCCGAGGCGATCGCCGACGTCAGCGTGCACGGGACCTGGCTCGCCGGCATCCGCACCTTCGACCACCGCGCTGCTTCGTAACCCCCGACCAGCGATCACCCCTCACCCCGTTCAAAGGAGAAATCGTGAGCGATTCGTCTCAACCCCGATTGAAGAGGACTCTCGGCCTGACCGGCCTGACCCTCTTCGGCGTCACCTACATGACCGTCATCACGGTCTTCACGACGTACGGCATCGTGAACCAGGTCACCGACGGGCACCTGCCCGCCGCCTACATCGTCGCGGTCGTCGCGATGCTCTTCACCGCGGCCAGCTACGGCGCCATGGTGCGGCGGTACCCGGTTGCGGGGTCTGCCTATACCTACTCGCAGCAGTCCTTCGGCGGCGCCGCGGGCTTCCTGACCGGCTGGGTCATGCTGCTCGACTACCTCTTCATCCCGATGATCAACTTCATGCTGATCGGGATCTACTTGAACACGCAGTTCCCGGACATCCCCGTGTGGGCGTTCACACTCGCCGCGCTGCTCCTCGTGCTGCTGTTCAACATCCTCGGCATCACGCTGGTCAGCAAGCTGAACATGGCGATCATCGGCCTCTCGGTGATCCTCGTCGTCGTCTTCGTGGCGCTCTCCTTCAAGACCGCGTTCGGCGGCGACGCCTCCGTCAGCCTCATCGAGCCCTTCACCTTCGGTGAGGGCGGCATCGGCGCCATCGCGTCGGGCGCCGCGATCCTCGCGCTGTCGTTCCTCGGCTTCGACGCCGTGTCCACGCTCTCCGAGGAGGCGAAGAACCCGCGCAAGGACATCCCCCGCGCCATCGTGCTCTCGACCCTCGTCGGCGGTCTGCTCTTCATCATCGTGTCGTGGGCCGGGTCGCTCGCGTTCCAGCCGGACTGGGCGAGCCTCAGCCAGGCCGAGGTCGACGCCGCCGGTACGACGGTCATGGACAGCTTCGGTGTGCCGTGGATGACCTCGTTCTTCGTCGCGGTGTACGTTGTCGGCGCGTTCGGCTCGGGCATGACCGGCCAGGTCTCCGTGTCGCGCATCCTGTACGCGATGGGCCGCGACGGCATGCTGCCGAAGCCGCTGTCGCGTCTGCACCAGCGCTTCGGCACGCCCATCGTCGCCGCCATCACGGTGTCGGTGTTCGCGCTCTCCGCGCTGTTCCTGTCGCTCGACACGGTCGCCTTCATGATCAGCTTCGGCGCGCTCGCCGCGTTCGCGATGGTCAACCTGTCGGTGATCCGCACGTACATCTTCCCGAAGGGCGGCCGGCGCGAGCCGCTGGGCGCGCGCAGCATCATCGTCCACCTCATCTTCCCGCTCATCGGCTTCGCGCTGACGATCTGGCTCTGGACGTCGCTGCAGCCCACGACCTGGATCGTCGGCGCCATCTGGCTGGCGGTCGGCGTGGTGATCATCGCGATCGTCACGGGCGGATTCAAGCGCCCCGTGCCGAAGATGGACTTTTCGGAGCAGGATCCCACCACGGAGCAGATCGACCAGCTCGGCGAGGACTTCCCGTTCGAGGGCACCCGCCGCTAGCTCGGCCGCTCCGGGCACCACCCCAGTTGCGGGGTCACTTTGGAGGAGTGTTGCGCAGGCGACACCCCGCGAAAGTGACCCCGCAACTGTTGGTTCGAGGTCGAGTGCGTGGGGAGGTCAGGAGCCGGGCGGCCACGCGCGGGATCACCGCAGGTGCTGGACGTCTCCCGCCGACACCGTCAGCTCCCCGCCCGTCGGCAGATCGACGACGAGCGCTCCGTCCGACCCGAGCTCGCGAGCCCGACCGTCGACGATGCGCTCGTCGGGCAGGTGCACCCGCACCTCGCTGCCGAGGGTCAGCGAGTGCCGCGCGACCCGGATCCGCACCGCGGCCGGGTCGTCCGCGGCGAGCGCCACGAGCCGCAGCAGCTCAGCGGCGATGTCGTGCAGCACCCGGTCCGCCAGATCCTGACCCTCGGCGTCGGCGAGCGACTCGGCGCGCCCCACGTCGGCGCCCGCGGCCAGGAGCGACGTCGCCCGGTCCGTCGGCAGCTCCCACTCGGGGATGAGCAGGTTGAGCCCCATCCCCACCACGATCGATCCACCGGGCAGCATCTCGCACAGGATCCCGCAGAGCTTCTTGCCCGGGTTCCCCTCCTCGGCGTCGGCCTCCGTACGCACGTGCACGTCGTTCGGCCACTTGACGCCGACGCGCCGCCCCTCTCCGAAGAGCGGCTGCAGCGCGCGCACGACGGCCGACCCCGCGATCAGCGGCAGCCAGCTCGCCGGCAGCGATGCCGGATCCCCCGCCCCGAATCCCCGGATCAGGAACGACGCCGCCACTGCCGTGTCGGGCGGCATCACCCACCCCCGCCCCAGTCGGCCGCGCCCCGCCGGCTGGTCTGCCGTGGCGAGGAGCGTGCCGTGCGGTGCGGCCTCCACTCCCTGCACGGCGAGCTCCCGCAGTTCGAGGTTGGTCGATGGAGAGCTCTCCCGCCAGATCACCCGGGGGAGGATCGCGCGGGTCCGGGTCAGTTCCATGCTTCCGAGCGTACCGCTCGCTCCCTGTGCCCCGATGCCTCGACGCTGTAGGGATTCGCACAAGGATTTCGGAATCCGTTGGAGGAGAACTCCGGCGAATGGCATGGGCCCCGCGCTAGGCTGGCTTCCGTGACTGCAGACAACACCTCTGAGCCCGACCTCACGACGACGGCCGGCCGCATCGCCGACCACCGCCGGAAGTACCAGGAGGCCGTGGGTGATCGTGACGCCGCAGCCGCCGCGAAGCAGCACCCGCGCGGCAAGATGACGGCGCGCGAGCGGATCACCGCGCTGCTGGATCCGGGATCCTTCGTCGAGTTCGACAAGTACGTCAAGCACCGCACGCAGGGCTTCGGTATGGAGCACAGCCGCCCGTTCGGCGACGCGGTCGTCACCGGTGCCGGCACGATCCATGGCCGCCAGGTCGTCGTGTACGCTCAGGACTTCACCACCTTCGGCGGGTCGCTCGGCGAGGTCGCCGGCGAGAAGATCGTCAAGGCGATGGAGTTCGCGCTGAAGACCGGCGCGCCGATCCTCGGCATTCTGGACTCGGGCGGGGCGCGGATCCAGGAGGGTGTGGTCGCGCTCTCGAACTACGCCAAGATCTTCCGTCTGAACACGATGTGCTCCGGCGTGATCCCGCAGATCTCGCTGGTCATGGGGCCGTCCGCGGGCGGCGCGGTGTACTCCCCGGCGCTCACCGACTTCGTGATCATGGTCGACCAGACGAGCCACATGTTCGTCACCGGCCCCGACGTCATCAAGACGGTCACCGGCGAGGAGGTCGGCTTCGAGGAGCTCGGCGGCGCGCTCACCCACAACAAGACCAGCGGCGTCTCGCACTACCTCGCGAGCGACGAGCTCGACGCGCTCGATTACGCCCGTGCGCTCATCAGCTTCCTCCCCGACAACAACCTCGCCGAGCTGCCCGTCTACGACAGCGACACGGCGCTCGAGATCACCGCGGGCGACCGGCGTCTGAACACGCTGATCCCGGACAGCCCGAATCAGCCGTACGACATGAAGGTCGTCATCGAGGCGATCCTCGACGGCGGCGACTTCCTCGAGGTGCAGCCGCTCTTCGCGCCGAACATGCTCATCGGCTTCGGCCGGGTCGAGGGCCGCACCGTCGGCATCATCGCGAACCAGCCGAACCAGATGGCCGGCACGCTGAACATCGACGCGAGCGAAAAGGCCGCGCGCTTCGTGCGGTTCTGCGACGCGTTCTCGATCCCGATCCTGACGCTCGTCGACGTGCCCGGCTACCTGCCCGGCACCGACCAGGAGTTCCAAGGCGTCATCCGTCGCGGCGCGAAGCTGCTGTACGCGTACGCCGAGGCGACCGTGCCCCTCGTTACGATCATCACCCGCAAGGCCTACGGCGGCGCGTACATCGTGATGGGGTCGAAGCAGATGGGCGCCGACTTCAACATCGCGTGGCCCACGGCCGAGATCGCCGTGATGGGCGGCGCCGGCGCCGTGAACATCCTGTACCGCAAGGAGCTCGCCGCGGCTGCGGCCGCCGGGGAGGACGTCGAGGCGCTGCGCGCGGAGCTCACCGCGAAGTACACCGCAGACGTCACGAGCCCGTTCCTCGCCGCCGAGCGCGGCGAGCTCGACAACGTGCTCGAGCCCGCCGGCAGCCGCCTCGCCGTGATCAAGGCGCTCCGCGGTCTCCGCGGCAAGCGCACCGAGCAGCCGGCCAAGAAGCACGGCAACATCCCGCTGTGAGCGAGTCGACTCCCATGGACGCCCTCTCTGCATCGTCGCTCCCGCCGGACGCCGCCGAGCGCGACGCGGCGCGGCGCGGCGGTGCGTCCGAAGCGGACCAGGCGATCGTCGGCGACGACATCCACTTCGTGACGGCGCAGGTCTCGGACGAGGAGCGCGCCGCGGTGATCGCGGTGCTGACCCGCGTGCGGGCCGAGGAGACGCAGCAGGTGAAGCGGGTCGCCCGTCGGGACCGCGAGCCATGGGCCCGATCGCAGCGGGTGCCCGAGGGGATCGGCGAGCTGCTCGGCTGAGTTCGGCTCGGCTGGGCCCGGCTGGGCCCGGTTCGTCTGCCGCGCACTGCGGCTCGCCCGCATGACGCTCGGCTGCCGGCCCCGATAGGCTGGCTGCCATGTCAGGCTCGGTCACTCAGGCGCAGGAGCAGCTTCGCGCGCTCCTGCAGCGGGGCATCACCCTCGACATCGCCGCCCAGGGCGGCCTCGGCGACACCCCGGTGCGCCGATCCTCCGTGCTCATCCTCTTCGGGGCGCTCGATCGCACCCCCGCGGTCGATGCCCGCTCGGTCCAGACGATCCCGCCCGAGCTCGACGTGCTCCTCACCATGCGCGCGGCAGGAATGCGGCATCACGCCGGCCAGATCGCCTTCCCTGGTGGGGGCGCGGAGCCGGAGGACGCCGATGTCGCCGCGACCGCGCTTCGCGAGGCGACCGAGGAGACCGGGCTCGATGCGAGCGGGGTCGAGGTGCTCGGCGCATTGCCGGAGGTGCACATCCCGGTGAGCAACAACCTCGTCACCCCGGTCGTCGGCTGGTGGACCCTTCCGAGCGAGATCGCCGCAGACTCCGTCGAGTCGGTCGAGGTGTTCCGGGCGCCGGTCGCGGAGCTGCTGGATCCGTCCGCGCGCGGCACGTCGGTGCTGGATCGGGGCGGGATGCACTTCCGCGGCCCGGCGTTCCGGCTCGGACCCCGCTTCGGCGGTCAGGTCGTCTGGGGCTTCACCGGGATCCTGCTCGCGACACTCTTCGACGAGCTGGGGTGGGCCGTGCCCTGGGACGCGTCGCGGGAGTTCCCCGTGCGGCCGTAGTCGGGCCACCCCGATTCCCTCGCCGCCGCTCGCCTCGCCTCGCCACCCTTCCCCGCCCACGCCGCGGCTCCCCCTCCCCCCCCCGTTTCGCCGAACGCCTCCTTTCACGCCGAGCGCTACCCACATGCGCGCGCACTTCGCAGGGTCTCGGCGAGGTGAGAGGGGCTCGAGGTACCTGGCCGCGCGGGTCGCATCTGCAGAGGCATCCGCTCACAGCGGCGTGTCAGGGCCCATCGATCCACATGGAACCGGTTCGGGCTCCGTTCCGCACGCGTTTGGGCTTCACTCGAACGATGACCCCCGATCACATCGACACCGTCGCGCAGCACATCAGAACGATCGATGCGTATCTGCGCGAGGGCGTTTCCCGCCGTGACATCGCTCGGCGACTCCGCGCGAAGACGTGGCGTCGGGTCGGGAAAGGAGGAGTCGTGCCGACCTCCGTCTGGGATCAGTGGTTCCCCCACCAGCGTCATCTTGCACGGGTGATCGTCGCTTCGCGAGAAACTCGAAGTCGACCCGTGTTCTCCCATCAGTCGGCAGCGGCACTGCTCGGGAGTCCGATCTGGCAGTTCGAAGATGCTGCTCCACACATCATTTCCTCCTCCGCGCACGGCCGCACCCCGACGCTGGTAAGGCACCAGTTCGCAGTGGACGAATGCGATGTCACGGAGATCCACGGGTTTCGGTGCACGGCGCCGGAGAGGACCCTGGTCGACCTCTCAACGACGCACACCCGCCCCGAACAACTCCTCACGTTCGCGGATTCGATTCTCGCCCGACACGCACGACGCGAACGACGGGTCGATCGTGAGGCGACGGAACTGTGGCGCTTGGCAATGGAGAAGCGCCTCCGCGCCGCCCGCGGGCAACGAGGCGTGAGACTCCTTCGAAGCGTCGTCAGCTTCGCGGACGCGCGATCCGATTCGCCACTCGAAAGCACCAGCCGTTGGCGGTTCCACGAGTTCGGTATTGCCGTGGAACCCCAATATGCCGTGCCGTCGCCTCGCGGCGTGTGCTACTTCGTCGATTTCCATCTCTCTGGACGTGCAATCTTCGGCGAGTGCGATGGGCGGAGCAAGTATCTGGACCCGAACCTTCGAGGAGGTCTGAGCCCCGGCGAAGCCATGCTCGAGGAGAAGCGTCGCGAGGACTGGATCACCGCGACCACCGGCAACCGATTCATCAGGTGGGGCGTCCCAGAAGTCTCGACGCCAAAACGCTTCGGCGAGATGCTGCACGCCTTTCGTATCCCACTCGATCCGCCGGGGCGCCGACTCTGGTGATGGACGATACGTGCGTCGAACGTCTCCTTTCTCGCCGAGCGCCTCCGAAGTGTGCGCGCAGATCAGGGGCGTTCGGTGGAGGGGTTGCGGGCCAGCGGCGCGGCGGCACTCACGGCGCCTCGCCTACGCGTGGGTCGCGGTGTCGTCCGGGAAGACCGTGTCCAAGTCGCCCAGCTGCAGCGCGAGCGCCGTCGCCTGCGCCGCGTCCTCGAGGTTGAGCGCACGGCGGTACGCCATCTGCACATCACCGGCCACGACCGAGCATCCGTGGTGCTGCATCACGACGCAGTCGTGATCGCGAAGCGCCTCTGCGGCGGTGTCGGCGAGTTCATCGGTGCCGTTGTGGAAGAACGGGGTCACCGCGATCTCGCCCAGGTAATAGGCGTGATCGAGCGTGAGGCGCCGGATCGGCCGCCCGAGACTCGCCAGCACCACGGCGGTGCGCGGGTGCAGGTGCAGCACGCACTCGGCGTCGGGACGCGCGCGGTAGGCGCGGTGGTGCAGCTTCCATTCGCTCGATGGTTCCGGCCCGACATCGACCGGCGCACCGGTCTCGTCGTCGTCCAGGGTCAGGAGCGCAAAGCTCTCGGGGGTGAGACGATCCAGCCAGCTGCCCTTTGCCGTCACCAGGAACTCGCGCTCGGAGACCCGGACCGACAGGTTGCCGGCGCTCGCGAGCACGAGCCCGCGGCCCACCGCGTCGCGCCCGACGGCGATGAGCTCGTCGACGAGGCGTCCGCGATCCCGCGTCCCGCGATCCCGAATCCGTGTGCCACTCATCAATGATCTCCCCCGCTGAGCGCTCGATACGTCGTGATGGCCTGCTGATCGCTGAACGAGGAGACGTAGTCGAGGATCGCCCGCGTGCGCCCCTGCCGCACGAGACCCGCGTCGCTGACATCGCCGCTCAGCAGCTCCGGACGGTCGCGGCGCAGTTCAAAGGTCGCCTCGGTCGCCTCGTCGATCCACTCGACCAGGCGGCGCGGCGCGCGCACCGCGTCGGCGGGATCATCGAGCCACTCCTCGAACCCGAGCGCGAGCCCGGCCACGATGCGGGCGCGACCCCGCTGCGGCTGCCCGAGCTCGGGACGCTCCAGCACGAAATGTGCGTGCACGAACTTCAGCACCATCACCTCGTGCCAGGCCTGCTGGTTCAGTCGCACGTGCCCGCTCCGTACGTGCGGGTGCGCCTCGACCACGATCGAGGTGCGGAGGTGCTCGATCCATCGCCGCGTGAACCCCGACACGGCGCGCTCGCTCTCGATCCCGCCGTCGTAGGGCACCGCGAGCAGCGCATCGCCGATCTCGTCGCTCACCCGCTGCACCGCCGCCGCGAAGGCGTCGCGGTCCGCGATCCAGCCGTCCTTGAGCCGGAGGCGACGCCACAGCAGCTCGAGCGCGCAGCCGGGAGCGAGCCACCGGGTCGCCGGATCCGGCAGGGACATCTCGGCGAACTCCGCGGCACCGTCGAGCCAGGCCCGGAACTCCCCGGAGACGGCCGCCTGCTGCAGCACCCCCGCGCGGGTGAAGTCGTCGAGGTCGTGCACCGCGTACGCGATGTCGTCGGCGAGGTCCATCACGGCGCACTCCACCGTCTGCACACCGCGGCCGATGTTCGGGAACGCGGCGAGCGCCTCCGCCATCTCCGGGGCGTCGAGCGCGTAGGCGGAGAACTTCTCGGCGCCGCCCACAACATCGTCGCCCACCCCGCGCGGCCGCTCGGTCACGGAGATCTCGTCGAGGCTCGTGCCGATCCACTCGGCCCGGGTCCACGGGTACTTCAGCGTCGCCGCGCGCACCGCGGCGGTGAGGTTCAGGCCCGGGAAATCGCGTCCGAGCGTATCCAGCTGCGTCACGATCCGGAACGTCTGCGCGTTGCCCTCGAACCCCTCCGCGAGCCCCAACCGCTCGCGCGCGACTCGGTCGAGCACCCGCTCGCCGAGGTGCCCGAACGGCGGGTGACCGAGGTCGTGGGCGTGCGCGGCGGCCTGGACGACGATGGTGTCGCAGCCGCCGAGCCGAGTGACGATGGCTCCCACGGCGTCGTCCTCGCTCCGCTCGCCCCGCGCGAACTCGGCGTGCCGCGTCGCGTGCCCCGCGAGCTGCGACGCGATTACGCGGGCGACCGCACTGACCTTCAGGGAGTGCGTGAGCCGGTTGTGCATGACGGGCCCCACGCCGGAGCGCGGCACCACCTGGGTGACATCCGAGAGTCGCGCGAAGTACGAGGAGAAGCGGAGGCGCTCGAGGTCGATGCGAAACGCCTGCGGATCCCGCGGCGGCACCGTGCCCGACGACTCGAGGTCGAGATCCGGGTCGCCCGCGGCCGCCGAGCGGTGCTGGGAGACCTCTCGCTCCGCATAGCGCCGGGACTCCCGGGTCACCCGCGTCTCACTCCCCACGCCGCACCGCACTCGTCCCCGCATCACTCATGCCTCCATTCAAGCACGCCGGGTGGATAGACTGACGCCAGACCGACGGGAGGGTGATCATGAGCGACGCCGCGCAGTCCGAGACCAACAAGACCCGTGCGGAGAGCATCCCCGGCATCGAGCGCGCGACCGGCCGCAGCTGGGCGGAGTGGGTCGAGATCTTCGAGTCCCAGGGCGCCCGCACCCTCCCCCACCCGAAGATCGCGATCGTCGCGCGCGCCGCGGTACCCGAGACCCTCGCGAACCCCGACTGGTGGGCGCAGGGCATCGCCATCGCCTACGAGCAGCACGCGGGCCTGCGGGTGCCGGGCCAGTCGTCGACCGGGACGTTCCGGGTGAGCGCAAGCCGCACGCTGTCGGCCGATCGCGACGCGATCATCGACGCCTGGGCCGCGCTCGCCGAGACGCGCACCGAGCACCTGGGGCACGCGCCCGGGGAGCCGCGGCGATCCCGCACCGACAAGCGCACCTTCTGGCGTCTGGACCTCGACGGCGCCGGCCGGGTCGAGGTCGCCGCGAGCCCGAAGACCGACGACAAGGTGATCGTCGCGGTGAGCCAGGACGGCCTGCCCGACGGGAACCGGATCGAGGAGTGGCGAGCGCACTGGAAGGCGCTGCTCGCCGAGCTGTAGGGCGATCTTCGGATCGCACGACCCGCGGCGGCGAGTGCCCGCCGCCCACAACCGAGGGGACACCGCCATGGGCGACACGCAGACCGAGACGTACGGCATCGTCTGGAATCCGTCGAAGGCCGACGGCGGCGAGCTGCAGGACGCGCTCGACGCCGCGCTGCGCGCGACGCTCGGGCCCGAGGATCCCGCGCCCGAGGTGCTGTGGTTCGAGACGACCCCGGAGGATCCCGGCCAGGGCGCGACGGGCGAGGCGCTCGACGCGGGATGCACCGTCGTGATCGCCGCGGGTGGGGACGGCACCGTGCGAGCGGTGGCCGAGCGCCTCGGCGCCTCCGGCTCGCCCGCCGCGGACCTCGGGATCGTGCCGCTCGGCACCGGCAACCTGCTGGCGCGCAATCTGGGAGTGCCGCTCAGCACCCCGCGCGCCGCGCTCGAACGTGCGTTCACACGCGCTGCCGTGCCACTCGACCTCGGCACGATCGAGACGACCCTCGCCGACGGTTCGACCGCCAGCGCCGGCTTCGTGGTGATGGTCGGGTTCGGGATCGACGCGCAGATGATCGTCGAGACGGACGACGAGCTGAAGGCGAAGGCGGGCTGGCTCGCGTACGTCGAGTCGCTCGGTCGCGCCGCGTCGTCGACCGAGGTGGTGGAGTTCTCGCTGACGCTCGACGACGGCGAACCGGTGCTGGAGCAGGCGCACACCCTGCTCATCGCGAACTGCGGCAGCATTCAGGGCGGGATCACCCTGCTGCCGGATGCCGCACCCGACGACGGCGAGCTCGATCTGCTCGTGCTGCGCGCGGACGGTGTCGCGGCCTGGCTCGACACCATGCGCAACATGATGTGGGACAACGGACTGAAGCGGCTCATCACTCGCGCCGCATCGGCCGAGAGCTCGGACACGACGACCCACCTGCGCGCCACGCGCGTGCGGGTCTCCCTCCCGCGCCCGCTCGTGATCGAAGTCGACGGCGACGAGATTGGCGAGGTCTCCGACTTCACCGTGAGCGTGGCGCCGGCACTCCGCGTGCGGTAGGCGCGGCGGGCGCATTGCTCGCGGGTGCCTCGCGCTGCGGTGCCGTCGGGCACCCGCGTGCGCGTGCGACTCGCGCGGGCCCGCGAGCGACGGCCGGATTGCCAGGTTCCTCTCGATCGGCTCTGAGGGGATTCATTGCCGCGGCTGCGAGCCTGGAACTCCAGTCGACGTCAGGAGCACGCGTGAAGAAATCCCAGAAGGTCCTCATCGGCGTCGGAGTCGGCGTCCTCATCGTCGGTGGCGCCGCCGCGATCGCGGGCCCCATCATCTACCGCGACTTCATCGCGCCCCCGGCTGCGGAGGCGCCCTCGCTGAGCGCCGATGAGGACGTCATGAACCCGTCCGCGGGCGCGCTGGACCCCACGGCGCTCGCCGGCACCTGGGAGGTCGCCGACGCCTCAGAGGCCGGCTACCGCGTCGACGAGGTGCTCAACGGCACGGACGTCACCGTCACCGGACGCACGGACCAGGTCGAGGGCCGCTTCACGATCGATGCCACCGGGCTCACCCTCGAGGCCGCGGAGCTCACCGTCGACGTGGCCTCCATCACCACCGACAGCGACCAGCGCGACGCGTACTTCCGCGATCAGGCACTGCGGGCTTCCGAGAACCCCACCGCGACCTTCACGCTCACGAGCCCGGTGACACTCGAGTCCGCCCCCGATTCCGGCGACGTCGTGCAGGCCGAGGCGACGGGCGACCTCACCATCGCCGGCGTCACGCAGACCGTCACCGCGACCGTCGAGGTGCAGAGCGACGGCACGACCGCCGCGATCGCCGGGTCGATCCCGATCACCTTCGCCGACTTCGGCGTCGAGGCGCCGAGTCTCGGATTCGTCTCCGTGGAGCCGACCGGATTCGTGGAGTTCCAGCTCACGGCCGACCGGGCGTAGCGCGCCGGGGCTCGCGGACGGCCACTCAGCCGTCCGCGAGCTCCCGGGCCTCCTTGGAGAGCTTCCGCACCCGCGCGCGGCGCCGCTTGCGCTCCGGGATCATCGACCGCATCTCCTCCAGCTTGCCGAAGCAGAGGAGACGATCCTCCGCTTCCAGCACGACGTGCTTTCTCGGGTTCGGGATCACCTGCACTCCGCGGTGCAGGGTCAGTACTGTGATGTCACGATCCCACAGCCCGAGCTCGCCGAGCGTCTTGCCGACGTGCTCGGCGCCCGCGTGCATCGACAGCTCCGCCACCCCGTAGCCGGTGGAGACGCTGAGGCGCTGCCGCACGTCGATCTCGGGGAAGTTCACCTGGTTCGCGATGTAGTCGATGATCGCGCCGGCGACGTCGAGCCCCGTCGCGCTCTCGATGCCCTGCAGCCCGGGAGAGGAGTTCACCTCCATCACGAGCGGCCCTTCGTCGCCCTCCAGCATGTCCACGCCGGCGACCCGCAGCCCCATGATCTGCGCCGCGCGCACGGCGGCCTCCTCGTACGCCGCATCGAGCTGCACGGCCTCGACGGTGCCACCTCGATGCACGTTCGAGCGGAACTCGTCACCGCTCGCGATCCGGCGCATCGCCGCGACCACACGGTCGCCGACCACGAGCGCACGCACGTCGCGGCCCCGGCTCTCCGACACGAAGCGCTGGATCAGCACGTTCTGGCGGGTCGAGTGCAGCGTCTCGATGATCGCCTCGGCGACCTTGACCTGCGGGGCGAGGATCACTCCGATGCCCTGCGTGCCCTCGAGCAGCTTGATCACGACCGGCGCACCGCCGACGCTCTCGATGGCGGGCCGCACGTCCGCGCGGTTGCGCACGAACGCGGTCGCCGGCATCTCGATGTTGTGGCGCGAGAGGATCTGGGTCGCGCGCAGCTTGTCGCGGGCGTTCGAGATCCCGTTCGCCGTGTTGGGTGTGTAGACGTCCATCTGCTCGAACTGCCGCACCACGGCCGTGCCGAAGTAGGTGATCGAGCTGCCGATCCGGGGCAGGATCGCGTCGTAATCGCTCAGCTGCTTGCCGCGGTAGAGGAGGTCCGGATCCTCACCCGCGAGGTCGATCGAGAAGCGCAGCGTGTTGAGCACACGGGCGGAGTGACCGCGGTCGAGCGCGGCGGCGTGGAGCCGCTGCGTCGAGTACGCCTGGGGGGCGCGCGACAAGATCGCGAGTTTCAACGTGTGCACCTGCCAAGATAGAGGGGTGATCGGACACCACCATTCAAGCACTCTCACGGGTTGGCGTGAATGGGTGCGTCTGCCGGGCGTGGGAGTCTCCTGGGTGAAGGCCAAGATCGACACCGGCGCGCAGACCTCCGCCCTGCACGCCGACGGCATCGCGGAGTTCGAGCGCGACGGAACGCCGTGGGTGCGATTCACGGTGCAGCCGTGGCAGCTCTCGGAATCCGACACCGTGACCGTCGAGCTGCCGATCCACGATCGGCGCACCGTGCGCAGCTCCTCCGGCCACGCGCAGGCGAGGCTCGTGGTGATGATGGACATCGAGCTCGCGGGGCGGCGGATCCCGGCCGAAGTGACGCTCACGGACCGCGACGAGATGGTGTTCCGCATGCTCATCGGCCGCGAGGCGCTGCGGCAGGGGTTCATCGTGGACTCGAGCGCGTCGTTCCTGGGCGGAAAGCCCCCGAAGGAGATCCGCCGGAAGAACCGCGGGCTCGCGGCCTAGGTGAGATCGGCCACCGGGGATACGCTGGGCACATGAGCGCCAGCGACCTCGATCTCATCCCCGCCGGGACGGTCTTCACCGCCGAGCAGATCACCCACTACGCCGATCCCGACACCCGGAGCCTCGAGCAGGCGATCATCGACGCCGATGTGCTCGTGAGCGCGCCGCACGCCGGGGCCGCGATTCCTGAGGAAGTTGCCGAGTTCCTCTCCCCGGAGCTCACGCGGCGGCTGCAGTACGACTTCAGCGACGTCTCGACGGCTGCCGTGGTGCGCCGCTGGGCCGAGATCGATCCGCGCATCGTCGCGGTCGTGAACCCGCACCCCCGGCTTGTGCGGGATCCAAACCGGCCGAAGCCGGCCGACGTCCGTGCCGATCTCACCGCCGCGGTCAGGCGTGTCCGCGACGCGGGCGCCTGGCAGCCCGTCGACCTGAGCGGGGTCGACGCCATTCGACCTGTCACGTTCTCGTTCTTTCCGATCCTCGAGATCCCCGAGACCGATGCCGAGCTGACGCGCCTCGTCGAGGCCTTCGCCGCGGCCGCCGAGCAGGGCCTCGGGGTCTACGAGCGCACGCGGGACGAGCTGACCGATCTCTTCCTGGCGCACGGACTCGCGCACGGCGGCTCGTTCACGCGGCTCTCGTTCCACGACACGATGAACACCACCACGACGCGCGACGGTGCGGTGTCGGTGGCGCGGGCGGAGCAGGATCGCCTGCCGGCCGTCGTCGCCCTCTCGAATCGCGGAGATCACCACGGCAACGAGCGCGACCCCGAGGATCCGCCCACCATGCGGCCTGAGGCGGTGCGGGATCTCGCTGCCGCGCACCGCGAGGGCTTCGAGGTCACGGATCCCGCCGCGGTGCTCCTCAACCAGCCGTACCTCGGCAGCCAGGAGATCCGCGCCGACGGCGCCAAGTTCCGGTTGCTCGCCGAGGACGCGCACGAGGCCGGGCTGCAACTCGGCGCGGTGCAGGCCGAGTTCCTGCGGGAGTTCCTGCTCGGGGCCGCGGCGACCGCGGAGCTCCACGAACCCGGCACGGACTGGATCACCGAGGATCGCGAGCACATCGACGCGCTCGCGTACGCGTGCAAGCGCTCCTGGGACACGTTCCGCGACCTGCGCTGAGTCGGGGGCCCGGGGGAACCTGAGGTGACCTGATACCGCTACCCGCCCCAGAGGGCGCCGAACGCGGCACCCGCGGCGATGGTCGTCGCGGCGAGCACGAGGGTCGGCACGAAGAACGAGTGGTCGACGAGTTTGGTGCCGAGCTTCGTGCTGCCGGAGGTGTCGAAGTTCGCGGCCGCGATCTGCGAGCCGTTCGTCGGCAGCAGGTAGATGCCTGCGAAGGCACCCGCCCACATGCCCGAGAGCAGCCCGAGGGGGATCCCAGCTGCAAGACCGATCGGCACGATCGTCCGGGTGGCGGTCGACTGGCTCGTGGTGAGCACGCACACGAGGAACACGCCGAGCGCGAAGATCCACGGCACCGCGGTCACGAGGCCGCCGACGCCGCCCGCGATCAGCTCCGTATGCGCCCCGAGGAATGTATCGGTGAGCCACGCGAGGCCGAAGAGGGCGATCGCCGAGACCATACCGGCTTTGAAGACCGTCATCGTTGGGATCTCGGCGACCTTGGGCCGCGACACCAGCAGGATGAGCGTGCCGGCGACGAACATCACGATCTCGATGATCGGGGTCATCGCGACGGGATCCCCCTCCGCGTCGAGCGGTCGGAGCCCCTTGAAGAGACCGAAGACGACGATCGCCGCGACCCCCAGCAGGAAGATCGTGGCCGCGTTGCGCCCGGCCTTCGTGACCGTGACCTCGGCGCGCACCGCCTGCGCATTCGCGTGCGGCGCGGGGATATCGCCGGCGGCGATCTTGGCCTGGATCTCGGGATCCTCCGCGATGTCCTTGCCGAGCCGATTCACAACGATGCTCGAGAGCACGATCCCGACGACCGCGGCCGGGATCGTCACCTTCAGGATGTCGACGAGCTCGAAGTTCCACGGCGCCGTGTCGGTGAGCGTGACCATGGCCGCCATCGCCGCGGAGACCGGGCTGCACGCGAGCGCCACACCCGTCGCGACGACCGACAGCGACAGCGGGCGGGAGGGCCGGATCCCGTTGCGGTACGCGAGATCCTGAATCACGGGGAGCAGGGGGTACAGGATGTTCGACGTGCCGGCCCCGACGGAGAAGAGGAAGGCGACGAGCGGGGCGACCAGCGTGATCTGCTTCGGGCTCTTCTCGATCAGCTTCGCCGCGATCGACACCATCCAGTCGATGCCGCCCGCGGACTGCATCATCGACGACGCGAGCACGACCACGAGCACGATGAGCAGCGCGTCGACCGGCGGGTTGCCCGGTGCCAGCTGGAACACGAAGACCAGGATCGCGACTCCGGTGCCTCCCCAGAGGCCCAGGCCGACGCCGCTGGAGCGGGTGCCCATCACGATGCAGCCGAGCACCACCAGCAACTGGGTGACAAACAGTACGGTTTCCATCGCAGTCCCCTGATCCCGCGTGCGCCGACGCACGCCCCATGAGCGCTAGCGTACTGAGACTCGAATCAGGGCAACAGTCTCAGTTCGGGATCAGGCACGGACGATGTCGAGGACCTCGCTGGGTAGTGGTGCGACGCACCCCAGCAGGACAGTGGAGAACGGACCTATGAGGACTGGCGCTCGAGCTGTCCGATCTCGGTGCCGGAGGCGTTCTTCACGACGAGGGTGTCGCCGTCGACGGTCACCTCGCGCACCCCGCGAAGCCAATCGTCAACGCCCTGGCAGGCCATCATCGTGGAGGCGAACTGCTCGAGTACGACTCGATCCCCCTCAACGGTGTAGGTCGTGGAGATGCCGTTGCAACCGTCAGTCCCGCTGACCGCACCGTCTTCCGCGAACTCCAAGGTGGGTGTGCCCTTCGCGTCGATCGACCAGGTTCCGAGAATGTCTTCGGTGTTCACGCTCGCGTCTCCTCCATTGGGTGTGGTGCCGTCGGTGCCTGTCGGGCTGCTTCCGAATCCCGCGCACGCGCTCAGCGTCACGGCTAGGGCAGCGCACGCGGCTCCCACCAGGACCAGCGATTTGACGTTCCGCATCGGTGCGACCTTCCCCTCGAGCAATCCCATATGACGAATCGTAACGTCGAAGTATGAGGGCGAGTTCAGGAATTTCTTTCTCACGCGGCATCGGGGATTCTTCGTCTGATGAGCTCCTTCACACCCGGCACTCGCCTTGTCTTCAGCCAAATCGCAGGTTAGGTTGGATCTCGGTGTCGAGTCCCAGTTGGGCCTTGCTCGCGGGGAGATGCGCAAGCGTCCGAGCCTGATCCACGTCCTTCGACACCACTTCGCTCACCAACAATCGCTTAGGGGAATACACGTGACGAAACGTCGTCCACTCGCGCTCGGCGCGGCAGCTGCGATCGGGTTCGGGAGCCTCTTCATCGCCTCGCCGGCGATCGCTGAAGAGATCCAGGCTCCGGTCACCGAAGAGACCACCGCTCCGACGGAGGAGACCACCGCTCCTGCCGAGGAGACCACCGCTCCCGCCGAGGATGCGCCCAAGACCGAGGAAGCCCCTGAGGCCACGGTCCCCGAGGAGCTCCCCGCCGACCAGCGCGAGGCACTCGCCGAGGACAGCATCGTCGCCTTCGGCACGAACGCGGCGGGCAACCCCGTCGTCGTGATCGAGTCGACCGACGCCGCGACCATCGCCGAGGCCGAGGCCAATCCCTCCGCCTTCACCGAGGTCAAGGAGATCCTGGGCACCGACGTTGCTCCGGAGATCGTCTCCGTTCCCGCCGTCCCCGAGGCCTGGGCCGAGGGTGACGTCGTCGCCGGTTCCGGCTATGCCTCCCCCGGCCAGTTCATCAGCGGCGGAGAGACCGTGAACGGCCTCTTCGCTTGCTCGATCGGCTTCAACGCGTTCACCGCTGAGGGCGACCCCGCCATCCTGAGCGCCGGCCACTGCGGCTACGACGCGCTCGGGAACGCGATGACGGCCAACTTCCTCACCATCCCGGGCGAGGAGCCCGCGGTCGGTGGCGAGGGCTACGAGTTCACTGACCCGCCCGTGCAGTTCGGCGCGTTCAGCTTCGCTCAGTTCGGCGGCCCGAACGGCACCACCGGCTCGAACGGCGACGTGAACTCCACCGACGTCTCGGTCATCGATGTGGCTCCCAACGGCTGGAACCTCCTCCCCGAGGTCACCAACTGGTCAACCGCTGGCGCAGCGCTGGATTCGCTGTCGAACGGCACCATCCCCGTGAAGACCGTCGGCTCCCCGGCAACCGGCACCGTCTCGAAGAGCGGCCGCACGACCGGCTTCACCAACGGCAACGTTTCCGCCACGGACATCCTCGACGGCTGGAGCCAGATCGAGGACCGCTGGGTTCGCGGCTTCTCGAGCAACGTCCAGGCCGGTCCCGGCGACTCAGGCGGATCGGTGCTCCAGGGCACGACCGCTGTCGGCCTGATCTCGGGCGGTCTGACCCCCGAGCAGAACAACGGCGTGCAGTGGACCTGGTCCACCTCGCTGGTGCACGCGCTCACCTTCACCGACGTTGAGGTCGCCCTCGACATCGACGAGCCCACCGTGGCGCCCGCTGCGGGCTCGCAGGTTCCCGCCGGCAGCGCGATCTCGGTGACCGTGCCGAGCAACGCGACCGAGCTCGTCGTAGGCTTCGGTCAGGCTGGCGACGTCCGCCCCGTCACCGGTGGCGAGACCGTCATCGTCAACGCACCGAACGAGATCGGCGAGTTCACCTACTCGTTCACCGCGACGAACGGCCAGAGCTCCTCTGCGACCGTCGAGTACACGGCTGAGGTCGTGCTCGCTGCCCCCGGCATCAACCCGGTCGACACCGACAGCTCGACGTTCGCTCTCTCGGGCACCGGCGTTGTCGGCGCGGAGATCAACGGTTCCGTGAACCCGCCCGTGGGCGTCCTGGCCGACGGTCCGACCACGGCTGACTTCACCGCCACCGTTGAGGCCGACGGCACGTGGAGCGTCGACCTGGAGCTCGCCATCGGCGCGTACCAGGCCACCGCTACGCAGACCGTCGACGGCGAGGAATCCGCCGCTGCCACGGCCGACGTGATCGTGCGCCCGGTCGCTCCGGTGATCACCTCGATCGCCGAGGGCTCCAGCTTCGCCGCCGCCAAGGCTCCGAGCTCCGTCTCGGGCACCGGCAGCGAGGGTGCGACCATCGTCCTCGCATGGGGCGACCAGGCCGTCGAGACCACCGTCGTCGACGGCGCATGGACCGTCGACTTCGGCGCTCCGCTCGCAGCCGGCGACTACGCGCTTGCCGCCACGCAGAACGTGAACGCGGTCAGCTCCGACGCAACGACCGTCTCGTTCAGCGTGCTGGCCGATGGCACCGTCCCGCCCGCCAACCCGGGCAACGGTGACCTCGCCAACACCGGTGGTGCACCGCTGATGCCGCTCGGCATCGCCGCGTTCGCCATGCTCCTCGTGGGCGGCGCCGTGACGATCGCCATGGCACGTCGCAAGAAGGCAACCGAGATCTAAGTCTCAACGCCTGACGAGACGCGGGGCTCCGACCGAAAGGTCGGGGCCCCGCGTTCGTGTTCCCGGCTCTATGACCATATGTGTCGCCGAACATGACGGCGCTTTACCTCCCGGCTCGCATTGCGGCTCCGACCGCGCGACGATGGCTCCATGGCTGCTGACTGTACCGACCCGAGCGGTGTCCCGTTCGCGGAACTCGATCCCGAGATCTTGCGCTCGCAGCGGACGAGCCTGAAGTGGACCCGGTTTCCTGAGGACGTCCTGCCGCTCTTCGTCGCCGAGATGGACTTCACCCTCGCCCCCGTGATCCAGCGCACGCTCATCGAGCGTGTCCAGGCCTCGGACATCGGATACCTCGACGGCCCCGGCCCGCTCGCGCACGCCTTCGCCGATTTCGCACGCACCCGCTGGGGCTGGGAGGTCTCGCCCTCCCACGTGCACCTCGCGACCGACGTGGCGACCGGGATCGTCGAAGCCATCCGCGCCGCCCGCCCGAACGGCGGACGGGTGGCCCTCGCCACCCCCACCTACCCGAGCTTCTTCGAGATGTTCCAGGAACTCCCCGTCGAGGTGGTCGAGCTGCCGCTGATCGTCGAGCACGGAGCCAGAGCCGGATCCGGCACCACGACCCTCCCGGCCACCGACGCCGCAAGAATCCCGACGCCGGGCCCCACCGTGCGCCTCGACCTCGCGGCGATCGAGCGCGCCTTCGCCGAGGGCATCGATGTCTTCTTGCTCTGCAACCCGCACAACCCCCACGGCCTCCTGCACTCCGCAGAGGATCTCGCCGAGCTCGCCCGCCTCGCCGCGGCGCACGACGTGTTCGTCGTCTCCGACGAGATCCACGCGCCCCTCACCCACGAGGGCGAGGTCTTCACCCCGTTCGCGCCCCTCGCCGCCGCGGCCGGCGCCCTCGCCGTGATCACGACCTCCGCGAGCAAGGGCTGGAATCTCGCCGGGGCGAAGTGCTCCGTCGTGGTGGCCGCCGACGAGCGGGCCAACGCCGTGCTGCACCGACTTCCGCCCGAGACCGTGACCCGCACCAGCATTCTCGGCCTGCACGCCAGCGTCGCGGCGTTCACCGAGGGCCGCGACTGGCTCGAGCGCGCAATCGCGCAGATCGAGGCGAACGGCGACCTGCTCGCCGACCTCGTGGCGCGCGAGCTCCCGGGCGTGCACTACACGCGGCCCCGGGCCGGCTACCTCGCCTGGCTCGACTTCCGCGACGCGGGCCTCGGCGACGATCCGGGTTCCGAGATCCTGCACCGCGCCAGGGTCGCCCTCAACAACGGCAAGCACTTCGGCGCGGGCGGAGCGGGGCACGTGCGCCTCAATCTCGCGTGCGCCCCCGACACGATCCGGGAGGCCGTGCGACGCATCGCGGCGATCCTCCCGACACCCCAGGAGGTCTCACGATGAGCGTCGAGCAGCTGATTGCGCGGGATCTCTCGCCCGCCGAACCGATCGTCGACTGGCTCGACTTCGACTTCGACACCCGCCAGGTGCACGCCGGCGAGTACCCCGATCTGAACACCGGGCTGCGCGTGCCGCCGATCGCCCTCTCCGCGGGGTACGTCTTCGACAGCTTCGACGACCAGGTCGACCGCTTCGCCGGCCGGTCGATCGACCCGATCTACTCGCGGCAGGGCAACCCCACGAACTCGGTCGCCGAGGAGCGGCTCGCGTCCCTCGAGGGGGGCACGGTCTCGGTCGCCGTCTCGAGCGGCCAGGCCGCCATCTCGTCGGCGCTCTTCACCCTCGCCCAGGGCGGCGATCACATCGTCTCTACGGCGTCGATCTACGGCGGCACCCGCATCCTCTTCGGCCGCAGCTTCAAGCGGTTCGGGATCGAGGTCGACTACGTCTGGGACGCGGACGACGACGCCGAGTGGGAGCGAGCGATCCGCCCGAACACCAAGGCGATCTACACGGAGACGATCCCGAACCCGCGCAACGATGTGACCGATCTGCGGCGCATCGCGGCCGTGGCGGCGAAGTACCACCTGCCGCTCGTGGTCGACAACACCGTCGGCACACCCGCGATCATCCGGCCGTTCGAGCACGGCGCGAACATCGTGGTGCACTCGACCACGAAGTTCCTCACCGGGCACGGCGCCGCGGTGGGCGGGGCGATCGTCGACGGCGGCACCTTCGACTGGGAGGCCGCGGAGCGCGCGGGCCGATCCTTCCCGCTCATCACCGCCGCACCGCGCCCCGGCCTCGGCTCCATGCTCGACCGCTTCGGTACGGGCGCCTACGCACGTGCCGTGCGCGAGGCCGTAGTGAACGACATCGGGCCCTCGCTCTCCCCCTTCAACGGATTCCTGCTGCATCAGGGCATGGAGACGCTGTCGCTGCGGATGGAGCGGCACGTCGACTCCTCGCTCGCCATCGCGGCCTGGCTCGAGGAGCAGCCGGAGGTAACGTCGGTGGACTACACCGGCCTGCCCTCGAACCCGCTCTACGACCTCGCGCAGCGCGACTACGCCGGGCGCACCGGATCGGTCTTCGGTGTCACCGTGCGCGGCGGCATCGACGGGGCCCGCGAGTTCGTGAACGGTCTGCGGGTGTTCTCGCGCATGACCGGTATCGGTGACACCCGCTCGATGATCATCCACCCGCTGTCGTCGACGCACGCGACGTTCGCACCGGAGATCAACGAGCGGCTCGGGATCACCCCCGGGCTGCTGCGGCTGTCGGTCGGGCTGGAGTCGGCACGGGATCTCATCACGGACCTGCGCGCAGGTCTGGATCGGGTGCGGTAGCTTCCGCGGTTCGCCGCTCTGGGGCTCGCCGCTCAGGAGCCACACCGCAGGGCGCTCCCGCCGCTCCTGCAGAGATCTGCACTCCTGCTGAGCTTCTGGGGCGATTCGGTCAGCAGAAACGCGGATCTCTGTCTGAGCGCAGGCGCAGCGGGGAGCCCAGCGCCCCGCCGGAGCGCGAGCTCAGCAGAAGCGCGACGCCCCGCCGCAGTGCGAACTCAGCGGACGGCTACCGCGCCTGCGCCGCGGCCAGCGCCGCGCGCGCGGCCGCCACGGCCTCATCACTCGCGCTGTACTGGTGCTCGGCACCGGGGAACGCACCGCTGCGCACCTCCGCCGCGTAACTCGAGAGCGCCGCGACCGTGTCGTCCCCGATGGACCCGAAGCGCTTCACGAACTTCGCGGTGTTGCCCTCGGTGACGCCGAGCAGGTCGTGCAGCACGAGCACCTGGCCGTGCGCCGGTCCGGCGCCGATCCCGATGATCGGAATCGGGAGCCCGTCCCGCAGCACGTCCGCGACCCCGGTCGGCACCGCCTCGATTACGACCAGGAACGCGCCGGCCTCGGCGACGGCGAAGGCCTCGCGCACCAACCGCTCCGCCGTCTCGGTCGTGCGACCCTGCGCGCGGAGACCACCCAGTGCGGTGGCGGTCTGGGGGGTGAGCCCGATGTGGGCGACGACCGGGATCCCGGCGTCGACGATCGCCCGGATCCGGCTCAGACGCGACGCGTTGCCGCCCTCGAGCTTGACGGCATCGACCCCGGCCTCTTTGGCGAAGCGCACCGCCGTCGCAACTGCCTGCGCGTCGGACTCCTCCGTCGACCCGAAGGGCACATCGGAGACCAGCAGCGCCGACTCGGTGCCGCGCCGCACGGCCTTCGCCATCATGAGCATCTCGTCGGTGGAGACGGGCACGGTCGACGGGTAGCCGAGCACGACCTGCGCACCGGAATCACCGACGAGCACCAGGTCGACGCCCGCGCGCTCGGCGGCGCGCGCCGCGGGGTAATCGTAGGCGGTGACCATGACGATCGGCTCTCCGTTGGCACGCTTCTCGCGCAGGTTCGGGATCGTGATCTGAGGCATCTCAGCCCTCCTTCGGGGTGGTCGGTGGGTGCAGCAGGACATTGTCGATGAGCCGGACGCCACCCACCCGGGCGGCGATGGCGCAGAGCGCCTCCCCCGCGAGCGTGTCGAGCGGCTCGAAGCGGTCTGGGTCGACGATCGCGACGTACTCGGGATCGATGCCGACGCCGACCTCGGGGCTCGACGTGCCGGCGAGCGTCTCCACGGCGAGGGCACGCAGGAGCGCCGCATCGGTCTCGCCCGCAGCGACGGCCGCCTCGACCGCGGTGAGGGCGCGCGGGATCGCGAGGGCGCGGCGACGCTGATCGACGCTGAGCCGGACGTTGCGGCTCGAGCGCGCGAGTCCATCGCGGTCGCGGGAGGTGGGGCAGGCGACGATGCGGGTCGGGATACCGAGGTCGCGGACCATTCGCTGCACGACGCGCAACTGCTGGGCATCCTTCTGGCCGAAGTAGGCGCGCTCCGGCAGCGCGGCGAGCAGCAGCTTCGCCACGACCGTGGCCACCCCGTCGAAGTGCGCGCTGCCGCGGCGCGCCCCCTCGAAGAGCGTCGTCAGCGGACTCTCGACGTGCACGGTCGTGGCGTGCCCGCTCGGATACATCTCGTCGACCGTCGGGGCGAAGATGAGATCGGCACCGCCGCGCTCCGCGAGCTCGGCGTCCTGGGCCTCCTGGCGCGGGTACGCCTCGAGATCCGCCGACTCGTCGAACTGCGTGGGATTCACGAAGATCGACAGCACCACGCAGTCGTTCTCGGCGCGCGCGGCGCGGACGAGCGACAGGTGGCCCTCGTGCAGCGCCCCCATCGTGGGGACCATGCCGACACTCGCGGCGCCGGCCGCGCGGGCATCACGGAGCGCGTGCTGCAGGTCTCGAATCGAGCGGACGATTCTCATGCGGGCACCCCGGTTCCGGATCCCGAACCGGATCCCGCGGCGGGCACCGACCCCGTATGCGACCCCGCGGCGAGCCGCCGCGTCTGCGCCACCAGCGCGTCGAAGAGTTCCAGCTGCTCCGGGGTTCGCCCAGCGACGGCCTCGCGCTGCCGAGCGACGGTCGCCTCGTCACCCCGCACGATCGGCCCCGTCAGCGCGGCTTCGGCGCCCCGATCGGCCCAGTTCCGCAGTGCGGCCTCGGCGAGCGGTCGGAGCGCCTCGCGCGGCACCCCGGCCGTCGCGGCGAGCTCCTCCGCGAAGGCCCCCAGGGTGACGAGGAAGTTCGAGGCGACGGAGGCGGCTGCGTGATACGCCGCGCGATCCTCGTCGGCGACACGGAAGGCTCGCAGCCCCAGCAGCCGGGCGAGGTCCTCTGCCGCGGCGAGCCCGCGCGGCGTCGTCCCCGCGACTGCCGCGTGTGCGCCTTCGAAGACCGTGCCGGCCCCCGTCACGGTCAGCAGCGGGTGGAGGCTGAACCCCTCGTGCGCCCCGAGAGCGGCGAGGGGCGTGATCCCGGACACGTGCGCCACGAGCGGCCCCGGGGCGATCGCCTGGGCCGCCGCGGTGATCTCGGCGTCGGGGACGGCGAGCAATACGAGATCGGCGCCGACGCCGTCGTCACCGCGCCGTCCCGGGGGCAGCAGCGGCACGCCGGCATCGCGGAGCGCCGCGTCGAGCGCGAGCCCCATGCGTCCTCGTCCGACCACCTGCACCCGCACGGGAGCCGGGATCCCGTCCGACACGATTACAGTTCCAATCCGTACAGGTTCGGTTCGGGGGCGAGGATCACGCCGAACTCCTGCTGCACCCGCTGCACGACGAGGCGGGCCAGCTCAGCGACATCCGACGCCGACGCGCCACCGCGGTTGGTGATCGCGAGGGTGTGCTTCGAAGAGATCGCGGCTCCGGAGCCCGGCAGTCGATAGCCCCGCTCGATGCCGGCGTGCTCGATCAACCAGGCCGCGGAGAGCTTCACCATGGGGTCGGCGACCGGCTCGGGCAACCGCAGCGGCGCACCCGCGGCGAGCTCCTCCAGAGTCGTGACGGCGGGTGCGGGCTCCTCCGCGGCGATCGGGAACCGCGGGGCGTCGGCCGGCAGGGTGCGCGCGAACGCCTCCGTGACGATCGGGTTGGTGAAGAACGACCCCGAGCTCCACGTGTCGTGATCGCTCGGGTCGAGCACCATGCCCTTTGAGGCGCGCAGCCGGAGCACGGAGTCGCGCAGCTGCCGGATCGGCACACGATCCCCGAGTTCGACTCCGAGTGCCTGCGCGAGCTGGGCGTAGGACACCTCGGCCGTCGGTGCGGGGGCTTCGGCGTGCGCGCCGCGGGTCGCCTCGTCGAACTCCTCGGACAGCATCAGGTCGATCGAGACGACCACGCCCTCGAGTCCCTGTTTGATGATCGAGTCGCGGTATCCGAGCTCCAGCTCCGCCGCCGGGATCCGGCGCACCTCGCCGCGCTCCAGATCGAGGAACTCGATGGAGTGCAGCACTTGCGCGAGCTCCTGGCCGTACGCTCCGATGTTCTGGATCGGGGCCGCGCCCGCGGACCCCGGGATCCCGGAGAGCGCCTCGATCCCGGCCCAGCCGCGATCGACGCACGCGGCGACGAGCAGATCCCAGTCGTGACCCGCCTGCACGCGCAGCCGCACCTCGCCCGGCGCGGATCCGTCCGCCTCATCGGTGATGCGCGCTGCTCCCGTGTTCCGCACGAGCAGCACCGCGCCCGGGAATCCCTCGTCCGAGACGACCGTATTCGAGCCGCCGCCGAGCAGCATCCAGGGCTCGTCGCTCCGCCAGAGCTCCAGGGCGTGGGCGACGAGATCCTCCCGCGAGCGCGCGACGATCAGCCGCTCGGCCGGGCCGCCCACGCGCATCGTGGTCAGCTCCGAGAGCGGCGTGCCGTCTCCGATGGGCTCGGGGACGATGTCGGGGTAGTTCACGCGAACGCCGCGACCAACTGCGACTTGCCGAGCACGGTCGCGCCGTCGAAGACCACCTTGAGGTCGATCCGCGCGGTGCGGGCCTCGGCGTCGAGCGCGCCCACCGTCGCGGTCACGGTCAGCGTGGCTCCGGCCTCGGCGTCGACCGGCACGGGGCGGGTGAAGCGCGACTGGAAGTCGGCGACGTGCCCCGCGGCACCGAGCCAGTCGGTCGCGACGGAGCCGGCGACCCCCATCGTGAGCATGCCGTGCGCGAGCACGCCGGGCAGGCCGACGGACGCGGCGACGTCGTCGCGGTAGTGGATGGGGTTGAAGTCGCCCGACGCCCCGGCGTAGCGCACGAGGGTGTCGCGGGTCAGGTGCACATCGCGCTCGGCGACGACGTCGCCCACGCTCAGCTGCTCGAACGTCGGAGCAGCGACGGAACCGGCAGTGGCGGCGCTCATGCGGCCTCCTCCCCTCGCACGACGAGCGTGGAGATGGCGGTCACGACGTGCGCGCCATCGGCGTCGACGATGTCGCTCGACGCGGTCACCATCGAGTGACCGCCCAGCTGCTTCACCGCGGCGATGGTGAGTGTGGCGGTGAGCTCATCGCCGGCGACGATCGGTCGGGAGTAGGTGAACCGCTGGTCGCCGTGCACCACTCGGGAGAAATCGACGCCGGCCTCGGCGTCACCGAGCAGCTGGGCCAGCGTCGCCTCCTGCACCGTCACGGCGAAGGTCGGCGGCGCCACGACATCGGCGAAGCCCGCGACGCGGGCAGCCTCGGGATCGAGGTGCACCGGGGAATCACTCAGAACGGCGCGCGCGAACTCGCGCACCTTCTCACGGCCGACGAGGTACGGGGCGGTTGGCGGGTAGACCCGGCCTTGAATGTCTGGATTGACCACACGCTCAGTCTACAGAGGGCCGGGTGCCCCGCTCGGGATCGGCTACTTGCGCCCGCCGAGGAGGCCGCCGAGCAGATCTCCGAGGCCGCCGCCGGAGGACTGCTGCGACGATCCGCCGCCCAGGAGCCCGCCGAGCACGTCCCCCAGGCCGCCGTCGCTCCCCTGAGCGGATCCGGACTTCGCGGATCCTGACGGCGCCGATCCGCCGCCGAGCAGCCCGCCGAGCAAGTCCCCGAGTACGCCGCCCAAGCCGCCCGCGTCGCCCGACGCGGGCGTGGTGCCAGAGCCCGCGGATCCCGCACCGCCGAGCTTGCCCGCGAGGAACTGCATGACGAGCGGCGCGAGGATCGGGAGCAGCTGCGGCAGGAGATCCGAGATCACGGAGCTGCCCGACTGCGCGCCGAGCGCCTTCGTCACGCTCTCCTGCTTGTCGCCGAGCACGTGCGAGACGATCTTTCCGCCGTCCTCGGTGTCGATGGCGTTGAGATCGAGTGAACCCGCGGCGGGTTCGTGGCGCTGCAGGGCCCGCTCGAGCTTCTCGGCGCCGTCGCGGTCGCTCGCGTTCACGGCCATGCCGCCGACGAGACCGGGGAGCGCCTGGCGGACCGCGGCGTCGATGGTCGACTCGTCGACCCCGAATCGCTGGGCGAGTTCTCCCATGGGGATCTGCTGCAGGAGGGCGTCGAGGTCAGAGGATGATGCCATGTGTGATCGTGCTCCAGTGATGGGGGTCGCAAGCGACCGTCGTCGAGCTCAGCGCCCGGGCACACCTCCCTGTGGTGCCGCTCCCAGCGTACTCCGCCGCCCGTCCGCGCGGGAGGCGAATTCTGGAGCGTGCGCCACGCCCCCCGCTGTGAGGACACAACGCGAATCCCGGAAATGTTTGTGCGATATATCCAAGGCTCGGTCCCCGGCCTCCAATAGGCTGGAGCGCATGTCGCGTATTCGTAAAGTGCTCATCGCCAACCGCGGTGAGATCGCCGTCCGCATCATCCGAGCCGCCGCCGACAGCGGGATCGCCTCCGTCGCCGTCTACGCCGACCAGGATCGTGATGCGATGCACGCCCAGCTGGCGGACGAGGCGTACGGCCTCGGCGGCACGACGAGCGCCGAGACGTACCTCGTGATCGACAAGATCCTCGCCGTGGCCCGCCGATCCGGAGCCGACGCCGTGCACCCCGGATACGGCTTCCTCGCGGAGAACGCGGACTTCGCGCGCGCCGTCATCGCCGCGGGTCTGACCTGGATCGGCCCGGGCCCCGACGCGATCGAGCGGCTCGGCGACAAGGTCTCCGCTCGCCACGTCGCGGAGGCCGTGAACGCTCCCCTCGCCCCGGGCACCAGCGATCCGGTGCAGGACGCGTCCGAGGTCATCGCCTTCGCCGACGAGTTCGGACTGCCCGTCGCCATCAAGGCGGCGTTCGGCGGCGGCGGCCGCGGCCTGAAGGTCGCCTACGAGCGTGACGAGATCGCGGAGCTCTTCGATTCCGCCACCCGCGAAGCCATCTCGGCATTCGGTCGTGGCGAGTGCTTCGTCGAGAAGTACCTCGAGAAGCCGCGCCACGTCGAGACCCAGTGCCTCGCCGACCAGCACGGCAACGTCGTGGTCGTGTCGACGCGCGACTGCTCGCTGCAGCGCCGCCACCAGAAGCTCGTCGAGGAGGCGCCCGCGCCGTTCCTCACCGAGGCCCAGAACGCCGAGCTGTACCGGGCGTCGAAGGAGATCCTGCGCGAGGTCGGCTACGTCGGCGCCGGCACCTGCGAGTTCCTCGTCGCCCGCGACGGCACGGTCTCGTTCCTCGAGGTCAACACCCGTCTGCAGGTCGAGCACCCCGTCTCCGAGGAGGTGACCGGGATCGACCTCGTGCGCGAGCAGTTCCGCATCGCCGAGGGCGGCGTCATCGACTACGCCGATCCGGTGGCGCACGGGCACTCCTTCGAGTTCCGCCTCAACGGCGAGGATCCCGGGAACGGCTTCCTCCCCGCGCCCGGCCCCGTCACGCTGTTCAAGGCGGCCTCCGGCCCCGGCGTGCGCGTCGATACCGGTGTCGCTTCCGGCGACGTCGTGTCGGGATCCTTCGACTCGATGCTCGGCAAGCTGATCGTGACCGGTGCCACCCGCGAGCAGGCGCTCGAGCGCGCGCGCCGCGCCCTCGACGAGTTCGAGGTGCTCGGCCTGCCCACCGTGCTGCCGTTCCACCGGAAGATCGTGCGCGATCCCGCGTTCACCGCGCCCGACGGGGAATTCGGCGTGTACACGCTGTGGATCGAGAACGAGTTCGTGAACGACCTCGAGCCCTGGGAGGGCGAGCTGCAGGCGCTCGCGACCGATCCGAAGCGCCAGACGGTGGTCGTCGAGGTCGCGGGGCGTCGCGTCGAGGTCACCATGCCCGCCACGCTGCTGCCGCTCGTGGATCAGGACGTCACACGCGGACCGGCGCCGAAGCGCGCGAAGGGGGCCGGGATCTCCACGACAACCGGCGACTCGGTCGCGGCTCCGATGCAGGCGACCGTCGTGAAGGTCGCGGTCGACGAGGGCCAGTCGGTCACCGAGGGCGACCTGGTCGTGGTGCTCGAGGCGATGAAGATGGAGCAGTCGATCTACGCGCACCGCGACGGTGTCGTGCAGGGCGTGGACGCTCCGGTCGGGCAGACGGTGCCGAACGGGCATCAGCTGCTCGCGATCGTCGATCCGGCCTAGGGGCGGGCGCCTCGGGGCTGAGCGGCCCCGGGTCCCGGGGCCGCTCGCCCGGGGATCCCGAATCGACGGACCCCGGACCTCGGGCTCACTCGCACGGGGATCCTTGCGGGGTCACTTTGGTGGGGTCCTTCGGCCTCGCGACCCCTCACAACTGACCCCGCAAGGATCCCGCCTCGAGTGAACGGAGAAGACCCTCCGCCGGATCGCCGGGTTGCACTGCGCTCACTCGGGATGTGGGTGCGTGGAATCCACGGGGCTGGCGTGTGCATCTCACGCACAGCCGCCGGGGAATAGCGTGCGGGGATCCCGCGTTCTTCCCCCTATGACCGCAACCCCGCTCTCGATCCTCGATCTCGCCACAGTCGAAGCGGACGGCAGCATCGCCGACGCGTTCCGCCACTCCGTCGACATCGCGCAGCTCGCCGAACGCAGCGGGTACACGCGGGTGCTCTATGCCGAGCATCACAACATGCCCTCGATCGCCTCGAGCGCCACCTCGGTGCTCATCGCGCACATCGCCGCGCACACCGAGTCGATCGGCCTCGGCGCCGGCGGCGTGATGCTGCCGAACCACTCACCGCTCGTGATCGCCGAGCAGTTCGGCATGCTCGCCGAGCTGCACCCGGGCCGGATCGGCCTCGGTCTCGGCCGCGCCCCCGGCACCGATGGCGCCACCTTCCGCGCCCTGCGACGCACGTACGAGGCCGCCGAGAGCTTCCCGAACGACGTGCTCGAACTCCAGCGCTACCTCTCCGACGACCAGCCCCGCACCGCGGTGAATGCCTACCCGGGGCGCGGCACGAAGGTTCCGCTCACGATCCTCGGTTCGAGTCTCTTCGGCGCGAGCCTCGCAGCGCAGCTCGGCCTCCCCTACTCCTTCGCGTCGCACTTCGCCCCGCAGTCGCTCACCGCCGCGGTGCAGCACTACCGCGCGAACTACGTGCCGAGCGCGGCCCACCCCGAGCCGTACGTGAGCGCCGGCGTCAACGTCGTCGCGGCCGAGACGGACGAGGCCGCGGAGGCGCTGTTCGCGCGCACCGAGGTGGATCGGATCCGCCGGTTCCTCTCCCGCGGTCGCGAGCAGGAGCTCACGACCGACGAGGCCTCCCAGCTCTTCGACACCCCCGCGGCGACCGAGATCCGGGGCATGCTGAAGTACACCGCGATCGGCGGTCGGGATCGGGTGCGGAGCGAGCTCGAGGCCTTCGCAGCTTTCGCGGACGCCGACGAACTCGTCACGGTGCACGCCGCACCGACGCGGGCGGAGCAGCTCGCGTCGGTGCAGATCGCGGCGCCCGAAGCGTCCTAGGCCGGAAACGGGCGCGGGATCCGGCGCAGGATCACTTCCCCGCCCCGGATCCCGCGTCCGATCCCCCGCCTACTGCACCGACCAGCCGCCGTCCGACGGCAGGATGGCGCCGTTGATGTTCACGCCGTCATCGCTGAGCAGGAAGGTGATCGACGCCGCGAGCTGCTCCGGCGTCGCGAGCGACGGGATCGAGGACTGGAACGGCTGCAGCCGCGCGCTGCCCGCCTCAGAGACGTTCGGGGGGAAGGGGATCCCGGTCGCGACGCCGCCCGGCGCGATCGCGTTGATGCGGAGCCCCTGCGTGGCGTACATGAACGCGGCGCTCTTCGTCAGCCCGATCACCCCGTGCTTCGACACCGTGTAGGCATTGCCCGACGCGCTGCCGCGGAGACCGGCCTCCGACGACACGTTCACCACGGACCCCTGCCCGGCCGCGAGCATCAGCGGCACGACCGCGCGGGTGAGCTTGAACACCCCCGTCAGGTTGATCCCGATGACCCGGTCCCAGATCGCGTCGCTCGTCTCGTGGATCGGCGAGAAGTCATCGTTGATGCCGGCGACATTCGCGAGCCCGTCGATGCGATCCCCGGCAGCCGCGACCACCCGGTCGATGTCGCCCTGATCGGTGACGTCGGCGCGCACCGCGACCACGGCGCCCTCCGGGAACGATCCGGCGAGCTCGTCCAGCTTCTCGGCCGAGACGTCGACGGCGACGACGCGGCCGCCCTCGCGGACGATCCGCGACGCCGTCGCACGCCCGATCCCGCTCGCGGCACCGGTGACGATGACCGTGCGCCCGTCGAACCGCCCCGTGCTGACGCGCTCCTGCCACCCGGTGGGGGCCGTCTCCTCCGGGATCTCCCCGCCGTTGACGGAGCGGACGAGATCGTCGATGACCGACTGCGGCATCGTGCCCTGGCTCAGCGCCACGAGCTGCTGCAGCGGGAGCGCTCGCACCGGATCGAGTGACGCGGCATCGGCGCCCGTCTGCGCGAGCAGGCCGCTGATCGCGGCACCGCCCTCGGGATGATCGAGCCAGTCGCCGATCGAAGAGTGAGCCGTAAGCGTGGTCATGGTGCCTCCAACTGTGCAGGGCAGCCGAGATCCGGCCGCCGACCGAGTGTCTTCCGCGCCAGCATACTCCGACACTTGTCGGAGAAACAGGTCGTGACCCTCGAATTCGCTGCGAGCACACCCGGAATGGCGCCGCACCCCGCACGCCTGGCACAATCCAGGGTATGGATCCCCGAGCCGCCCGCACCCGCGCGTCACTGCAGCGGGCGATCCTGGACCTCGCCGCCGAGCGGCCGATCGGCGAGATCCCGGCCACCGAGATCGTCGCGCGGGCCGGGGTGAACCGCAGCAGCCTCTATCAGCACTTCGAGGATCGCGAAGAACTCCTCGCGAGCGCGCTCGAATCCATCGAGGTCGCCCACACCCGCATCGACCACCCCGTCACGCTCTCCGGAGGGGCGGAGCCGCCACCCGAGCTGCAGCGCTTCGTCGCGCACTTCGCGGAGTACGCCGCGGTGTACCGGACCGCACTCGGCCCGCACGGGTCCGCACGGGTCGCGACGCGCGTCCGCGCCCGCATCACCGCCGTCGTGCACGAGGGCATCATGCTCTCCGCGCCGGGGTCCGGGGGCGCGCTGCCGATCGAGGTCGAGGCCGCCGGCACCGCGGGGGCGCTGCTCGGGATCATCGAGGAGTGGATCCGCCGCGACCCCATGCCGAGCACCGACACGGCGACGGCCTGGCTCTGGGGCTATTTGCGCGCTGCGAGATCGCCGAGCCACTGAGGGGCACCGGATCCCGCAGCGGACCCGCGCACTGGCGACTGACGACGCACTCAGCCCTGAGGCGCGCCGAGCGCCGCGGCCTTGGACCGGAGCACCGTCGCCTGGCGCTCATTCCCCGTCCGACGCGCGGCCCGCAACAGCTCGTCCCGCGCCTCGTCGGAGCGCCCCAGCCGCGCGAGGAGCTCGCCCCGCACACTCGGCAGCAGGTGCGTGTCCCGCAGCGACGGGTGATCCCGAAGCGCATCGACGAGCTCGAGCGCCTCAGCCGGGCCGCTCGCCATCGACACGGCGACGGCCCGGTTGAGCTCCGCCACCGGGTTCGGCGCGATCCGGCACAGCGCCTCGTACAGGATCACGATCCGCTCCCAGTCCGTGTCCGCGAACGTGCGCGCCTCGGCGTGGCACTGCGCCACCGCCGCCTGCAGCGCGTAACTGCCGCGTGTGCGTCCGAGCGCGTCGGCCCGAGCAAGCGCCGCCGACCCGCGCGCGATCTGGGCACGATCCCACCGTGCGCGCACCTGGTCGGCGAGCAGCACCGGGGTGCCGTCGGAGTCGACTCGCGCCGCGAAGCGGGAGGCCTGGAACTCCATGAGCGCCACGAGTGCGTGGGCGTCGGGCTCCTGGGGGCCATGGCCGAGAGCATACGGCCCAGGCGCAGGGCCTCCTGCGTCAGGTCGGTGCGCAGCCATGAGGATCCGGTCGTCGCGGCGTACCCCTCGGTGAACAGCAGGTAGACCACCCCGAGCACCGCGGAGAGGCGCTCGGGCCACTCCGCGGGATCCGGAGCCTCGAACGGCACCCGAGCCGCCGCAAGCGTCTTCTTCGCGCGGGTGATCCGGGCCTGGACCGTCGGCACCGAGACGAGCAGCACCCGCGCGATCTCCTGCGTCGTGAGCCCGCTCACGACCTTGAGCGTGAGCGGGATCTGGGCCTCGCGGCTCAGCACGGGGTGGCACGCGGTGAAGATCAGCCGGAGCACGTCGTCGCCGATCGGTTCCCAGGCCACCTCCCTCACCTCCTCGAGGTCGTGCGCGATCGCGTCGGTGCGATCCGCGAGCGCCGAGCGCCGCCAAGCGTCGATCGCACGCCGTTTGGCGACCATGGTGAGCCACGCCCCCGGGTTTCGCGGGGTACCAGCGTTCGGCCATTGCTCGAGCGCCTCGATCAGCGCGTCCTGGGCGAGATCCTCGGCGAACCCGAAGTCGCCCGTCACCCGAGCGAGGGTTGCGACGATGCGCGAGCTCTCGATGCGCCAGACCGCCTCGATCGCCCGCGCACTGTCGGTCATCGTCAGGAGGACTCGGTGCCGGCCGACTGCTCGCGGAGCTCCTCGCCCCGGCGGCGGAGTTCCGGCTCGTTTTTGATGTAATCGTTGTCGGCGTAGTCGGCGAAGTCGGTCTCGTCGGTGATCCGGCGCACCTCGATTTTGTTGCCCGGCCCGAGCGGCGCCCGCGACGCCCACTCAACGGCTTCCTCCTGCGTGGCGACCTGGATCGTCCAGAAGCCGTTGAAGAGCTCGTGGACCTCACCGTAGGGACCGTCGGTGACGATCGGGGCGTCGGCGGTGAACTCAACCACGGCGCCCTTCGTGGCGTCGGTAAGACCGTCGCCCCCGATCAGGATCCCCGCGTTGGTCATGGCCTCGTTGTAGGCGCCCATCGCGTTGATCACGGCCTCGAAGTCCATGTCTTCGAAGCTCTCGACGGATCCGCTGTTGCGCATGATCAGCATGTACTTTGCCATGGTCTCTTCTCCTCAATCGACGGGGCACCCTGCCCCTCTACTATTACGTCGAACGGGGCAAAAGGAAATCGACACCGGCCAGGGAATTTTTTTGGGACCGATGAAATCGTGATGCAGTCACGCGCACGTGTCAGGCAGGATCCCGCCAGTAGGTCTGCACGACCTGGCCTCCCGCAAGCCGCACGAGCCCGTGCGGCCGATATCCGAGCGCTTCGTACCGGAGATCGTTCGCGGGATTCGATGACTCGAGGTAGGTCGGGATCCCCGCGGCGTCGAAGTGACGGAGTGCGGAGGCGAGGAGGGCCATGCCGGCCCCGCGCCCGCGAACGGTCGGGGCGACCGCGAGCAGCGTGAGGTATGCGTGGGGGACGTCGGGTCGGGCCTCGGCGAATCGACCGCTGCCCTCGGCGAGCGCGGCGGCGGCGTCCTCACCGAGCAGATCGCGCACGAGTGCGTCATACCTCTCCGCCGACTCCTCGCGGATCTCCGCGGCGCCGGGCGGAAACCATACCGCGACCGCGCCGATCCGCGCGTCGGAGTCCTCGGCGACCAGCGAGTCCGGGAACCGCAAGGCCTCGGCGACGACGAAGCGCCAGTACGCGCGCGCCTGCTCGCGACGACGCGCGACGTCGGGGAACGCGGGTCCCCACACCGGATCGTCGAAGAAGGCGTCCGCGAGCACCTCGGCCATCGCGTCGGCGTCGGCCGAGGTCGCGGGGCGCGGATCCCGACCGAGTGGTGCAGGGGCAGGGGTGGATCGTTCGGTCACGGCATGCTCCAGGGGTGCGAGTGGGAGGGACACGGGTCGCGCGAAGACGTGTTCCACACGAATCGACCGGCCCCTCAGGGCCCCTTGCAGCGTACGATGCCGGCACCGCTCGCCGGAAGTGCCACCCGCACACGAGTGGACCGATCGCGCGCGCCCCGCGCACGCGCGATCGCACCATGACCGCGTACCCTGGAGTGATGCCCTCCCGATACGACGCCGCCCTCCACCTCGACATCCCGCTCGAGATGGCCAGGCGGCACGGGATCCCGGCTCAGATCAGTCAGGCGGAGCTCGACGAGATCGACGCGCACCCGCCGGCCTGGCTGGCGCAGTCACGGGCGAACCGCACCGGCAAGCGCCCCGTGTGGGCCACGCTCGCGTGCGCCCTGTGCGACACCGTCGAACGCGAGCGTCCGAAGAAGTGGTGGCCGGAGTTCACGTTCCTTTTCTGCGACGACCACGAGGCCTCGCAGTTGCCGTCACCCGCCGATCCCGCCGCGAGGCGCACGTTCGTCTACGGCATCGGATCCCGCTTCACCGGGGTCGTCGACTCCGTGGAGCAGACCGACGACCCCGGTCGCGGCGCGCAGCGGGCCTAGCGACCCGACCGCACGAGGCGCTGCGACCACCGCGCCGCCACGAGGCTCAGTCCGCCGGCCAGCAGCACCCCCGCTGCGAGGAGCCCGGCACCGAGGTCCCCACCCGTGGTCGGCAGCGGCGTCGGCTTCGGAGCCACCGCTGCGGTCGTCTGCGTGACCGGCGCGCTCGTCGACGGGAGGAACAGCTCGTTGCCCGCGTAGACCGCGTCGATGGTGTGCGAGCCGGGATCCAGCGTCACCGCACCGAACGCGACCGACACGGACGGCGCATTCCGAGCGGACACCTCGATCGTCTCGACGACCGTTCCGTCGACCCGCAGCGACAGCGTGCCGGCCGGGCTCAGCAGGCTGCTGCTGCCGCTGAGGGTGACCACCGGTGCGATCGCGACGTTCGACGCGTTCGGGTTCGGTGCGGTCGCGACGGAGACGGACGTCTGCCCCTTCGCGATGTCGACCGGCACCTCGTCCGACGCGGACGGAGCGAAGAAGGTGTCACCGCTGTAGGTGGCGGTGAGCTCGTAGTCGCCGGGAACGAGGTCGTCATCGAGGGCGAACGTCGCGATCCCGTCCTGGAGCGTCGCGGTCGCGATCAGCGCGCTCCCCGACCACAGTTCGACCGTTCCGGTGGCGAGCCCGATCACCGGGCCGACCGGCTGCACCGCCGCGGTGAGTCGGGTGTCCCCGAACTCGGGCTCCCCGTCGACCAGCAACCCGACCGTCGTCGGGGCGCGGTCGACCGTGATCGATCCTGTGCCCGTCGACGCCTCGAACGGGGCGTCGACCACAGGGGTGTAGGCCAGCGCCAGCGCGGTGTCGCCCGGCGGCAGGTCGGAGAGCACCACCGTCGCCACACCGTTGACGACGTCGCCCGAGAAACCGGTGCCGTCGGCGGTGACCGTCACCGTGCCACTTGCGACCGTGACGGTCGGATCGGTGGTGTTCGTCACCGTGACCTCGACCGTCGCGTCTTCACCGAAGACCGGCGACCCGACCGTGCTGGCGCTCAGCGCGGTGTCATAGGACTGCACGTAGCTGATCTGCACCATCGGTTCGGTTTCAGGATCCGCCGTGCCGATCGATCCCTCGAGGTCCGTGAGGATCGATCCGCCGCCGGCACCGCCGCCACCACCCGCGCCCAGGTTCACCGGGACGCCGGGGTGCGCGCCGGCGAATCCGCCGCCACCGCCCTGGCCGAGTGCTCCGGCGCCACCGCCGCCACCGCCGCCGCCGAAGAGAATGACGTCGCCGCCGTCGGTGCCGTTGCCGTCGAGCCCCTGGTCGACCAGCCCGCCCACGCCGGGGATCAAGCAGTCGGGTGCCGCGACGCCGGGTGCACCGTTGACGTCACCCGCGCCGCCAGTGCCGCCGAAGCAGAAGCCGAAGATGCCGCGACCGCCGCCGCCGCCACCGCCCGCGCCGAGGGCCACCGGTGAGGTGTCGCCCTGGACGACGATGGCGGAGGATCCGCCACCGCCACCGCCGGGCCGCGAGAGCAGCGAGCCGAAGCCGCCGTCGCCGCCGGAGGTGTACCCCCAGCCGCCGTCACCGGGCAACCCGATGGTCGGGGTGCCGTTCTCGGTGTCGTCCTCGTTCAGGCCCACGCCGCCCGGTTCGGCGACGTAGATGTCGAGCGTCTGCCCGGCGGTGACGTCGATGGATCCGGTGACCTCATGTGCGAGGCCACCCGCACCGCCGTTCAGGCCACCGCCCTTGCCGCCGGCGGCGCCGACGACGACGTAGTCGAGGGTCTCCACCCCCGACGGCACCTCGAAGATCTGGGCGACGTTGCCGTCGTACGCGTAGGTCACCACGGTGACGGGGGATGCGGCCTGCGCGATCGACGCCGTGCCGAAGACGCTCCCCATCACCGCGAGCGCCACCGCACCCGTGGATGCGATCACCCGCCGTGCGGTCACGAGCCGGCGACGCCGGGATCCGTCTCGGTGTTCCTGCTGAAATGCGCGCGCTGCACTCACTGTCGCCCCTCCGACGAACCCCACATGGTCTGCCCCCACAGTAGGGCCCAAGGTGGACCCAGTCAACGATTTCCTGCGCGGCGCGAGGGAGCTGCCGGGCGGCGCGCACGGGTGACGTACACTCACCTCGTGCAGATCGTGATCTCAGGGACCCACTCGAGCGGCAAGAGCACGCTGGTCTCTGACGTCACGATGCGGCACCCAGGGTTCGAGGTGCTGCCGGACCCGTTCGAGCTCATCGACGAGGCCTGGGATCGGCCGAGCGTCGGCATGTTCCTCGCGCAGCTTACACTCGCGGCATCTCGACTCGCGCCGGATTCCGCGAGACTTCCCACCGCCGACCGGATCGCGGAGCGCGGGCCGCTCGACTTCCTGGCGTACCTGCTCGCGCTCGAGGACCTGGCGGGGGTCGACCTCGCCGCAGACTTCCTCAAGCGCGCCCGGCACCTGGCCGCAGATGCCATGCGTCACGTCGATCTGCTGGTCGTGCTGCCGCTCACGCACGACGACGCGCTCGCGCCGGGCGCCGAGGAGGACCTCGAGCTGCGAGCCGCTATGAACGAGGTGCTGCTCGAGCTGGTCGAGGATCCGGAGCTCTGCGGCCCGGGCACGACGGTCGTCGAGATCTTGGGCGACCCGGCAGCGCGGTGCGCGGAGCTGGAGCGGCTCGTCGCCGGGTGGCGGGCGAAGCGGGTGGGGCGGACCTGAGGGTCGATCCACTCAGTGCCCCAGCACCCGCGTGGGATACTGATGCCGTGTCTCGCATCAGTGGTCGATCCCTTGGCGTGTGGAGCCTGCGGCTCGATGCCGCCTACTGCCTGATCCTCGGGATCCTCGTCGCGGCCAGCGCGCCGCAGATCGCGACCGTCGTTGCGCTCCCGGTGCCCCTTCTCCTGACGACCGGACTCATCGTCGTCGTGTGGTCCGGGCTGGTGCTCTGGATGGTGTTCCGAATGCGGCTCCGGCTCGCGCTCGGACTGGTGCTCGGCGTCAACGTCGTCGCCGCTTCGCTGATCGCGGCCGCGGCGCTCACGGCGTCGGGCACGCTCATCGTGATCGCGGTGCTGGCGGTCGCACTCGACGTCGCGCTCTTCGCGGTGAGCCAGGTGGTGGCGATCCGCAGGATCGCTGCGCAGGCCGCGACCGTTGCCGTCGCGTAGACCCGGCACGACTCCCCGAATACGCGAAAACCCCCGGCGGACCAGGGGTTTCTGCGTGACTCTCCGTAGCTGAGGCGGGGCTCGATCCCGCGACCTCACGATTATGAGTCGTGCGCTCTAACCAGCTGAGCTACTCAGCCACACTGCGATTCCAGAGAATCGTAGAGAGTCAGAGCCCCGACCGGGATTTGAACCCGGGACCCCTTCCTTACCATGGAAGTGCTCTACCACTGAGCTATCGGGGCGTGGCCACCGTGCGATGACAACCGTTCGAGAATAGCACTTTTCGCATCTCAATGCGAAATCTGCTTGGCTAGGAGATGCTGCCGCGTGTCGCCCGCTTTCGGGCGCCGCGAACCCCCGATAGAGGAGCACGATTGAACAGCCGCGTAGTGGCCATCACCGGACCGATCCTGGCGCTGTGGATGGCCGCCGGTCACTGGATCTTCGGCATCGGCGGGCCGCTGACCTGGTGGTACGTGCCGACCATCGGGGTCGCGTTCGCGGCGCTGCAGCTGTGGCTGGCGCGCCGATTGCGGGTGACGCGGGATCGCGGCCGCCGCACGAGCCGGAGCACGGTCGTCAGCCTGATCCTCGCCTGGGTCTGCGCGGTCGGGTTCGGGCTCACGGTGCCCAACAGCGTCGACGGGCAGCTGGTCTCGATCCTGAGCCTCGCGGCGGGGTCCGGGTTCTCCGCGGAGATGTCGATCGCCCTCTGCAACCCGTTCGGGATCCTCGCGTTTGCACTCGCGATCGTGTCGCTCGCGTTCGCCTTCGCTGACGCGCGCGATCCGAAGCCCGAGGAGGACGAGGATTTCGGGGAGACCCCGATGGTGCCGCACCCGCTTGCCTAGGTCTGTCGCCCAACTCGGTGCGTGAGCGATTTCTGGTGCAGAACCAGGACTTCTTCCCGGAAATCGCTCACACCAGCTCTTCAGCCCCCGCGTCCGCTCCAACATCGGGCACCCCCTTCTCGCGTGTGCGATTTCTGGTGAGTGGGCCGCGAGCGCAGAACAGATACCGCTCTCACGAGCTCGAGTGGTCACCACTCAGGAGGGGCACCCCCGGATGCGCTCCTCTCACCGCACGGTCGCGTCTCAGTCCGACGTCGATCCGAGCATGCGATAGGTGCTGAGGGGCACCGGTTTGACCGGCACATGAGCCGTGAAGTATCCGGCGTCCGCCACCGCGATCCCTCGTGCGGCGGCGACGCGAGTCGCGACCGTGCCCTCGCAGTACCGACCCTGACAGGGGCCCATTCCACTTCGACACTCGAGCTTGGCCGCATTTGCCGTTGAGATAAACGGGTTGGCCCGCAGCGCCGTATCGAGGCTGCCGGAATCGACCAGTTCGCAGCGGCACACGGTGGTGCCTTCGGGATCGGACAGATGCCCTAGGGCCTCTCGGTTCGGCTCGAACATGGCCTGCACTACAGCGGAGAATCGGCCGCTCGAACTCAGCGCCCGGTGTGCACGACGAAGCAACCGGGGGTGATCGCTGGCTGAGCTGCCGAGAGATTCCGCGATGTGCAACCCGGCGATTCGACCCTCGGCACGTGATTGTTCAGCCCCCGCCACCCCGGTCGGTTCACCTGCCACGAAGATGTCAGCTGCGGTCGACGCGAACCGTTCGTCAGTGACGACAGTCCACCCTCCCAGGCGGGAGTTCCAGCGCATCTCACAGCCGGCCTGGCGAGCAAGATCAGTCGCCGGAGAGAATCCGTATCCCAGCAGCAGCAGGTCGCCGGATACCTCGCGCTCGGGGCCCACCCGATGCCACGCGGGATCGACCTGAGTCAGCCGCGCGCCGGTCACTGCCGCCCCACCTGTGGCGGCCGTCACAATGGTGCGGGTCGTCACCTTCACACCCCGCGACACGACGCGCGCTGCGGCGCGGCCCGCCTCGGCGAAGATCTCGAAGTGCCCGGGTGCGGCGGAAAGCGCGGCACCCATTTCACTCGCACGAGGCAACCCGCGCGCGAACGCAATCTCAGTGATCTCAGCCCCTGCTTGCAGCAACTGATCCGCCGCGATCAACAGCAGCGGATGGGATCCTGCGAGAATCACCCGCCGTCCGGCGAGCACCTTCTGACTCTTCAACAGTGTCTGCGCAGCGCCCACCGTCATCACTCCGGGTTTCGTCCATCCCGGGAACGCCACGGGCAGGTCGTACGACCCAGTCGCGATCAAGATGCGTTTCGCGGGGATGAGCTCTCCACCGGTCGCCGCACTGACGCCCACGTTGAGCCGTACCGCGCTTCCCTCGCGATCGCGCATGATGCCGAAGGCTGTACTGCGGTAGAGGACTCGGATATTCGGATGTGCATCGAAGCGCGCAATGAGATCGGGTGCCCAACGATAGGGGCGAGTGGCGCGCGACCCGCCGAAGCTCTCGGGAGTGCGCCGGAAGATCTGGCCGCCCGCCGCGGCTTGCTCGTCGACCACGACAACCTCGAGGCCGCACTCCGCGGCCGCGAGCGCACCGGCCATGCCGGCGGGGCCGGCTCCGATCACCACCAGGTCGACCATCAGCTGGCCTCGTTCCGCGTGACGCGCATGCCGTCGCACACGTCGCGAAGGCAGGACCGCACGAGAGGTTCTCCATCGACGGTCACCACGCAGTCGAAGCACGTTCCCATGTTGCAGAGCGGTAGTCGTGGCTCCCCGTTCCGGGCTATGCCGAATGCCGCGACGTTCGCTGCCAGCAGCGCCGCGGCGACGGTTTCTCCCTCGTGGGCGACGACCGGATCGCCGTCGAATTCGAACTCGACGGTCGGTCCCCGCTGAGCCGGGATCCGCGATGCGCTCATGCGTGTTCCTCCTGATATCTCTGGGGACGGAAGCTGGAGAGGTCGGTTGCTGGGAGACGGCCCGCGACGAGGTCCGTGAGCACTTCCGCGAAACTCGGGCCGAGGGTGAAGGCCGATCCACCGGTCGCAACGAACACACCGGGTGCACCGGGCACCGGTCCGACGAGCGGGAGCTGATCGGGCGTGACGGTGGTCGTCCCGACCCAACTGCGGAGTGCGGGGATGCGTCCCAGTTGAGGAACGACGGCGATGGCGGCGTCGATGTTGCCGGCGAGTGATTCCCGCATGAACTCCGGCCGTGTGGCGAAGTCAGGTTGCCCATCGGCTGCGCGAAGGAGCCTTGCTGCCCAGCCCCCGCCGATCAGCACATTGCCATCGGGCACCTGCTTCAAGGAGAGTCGGGTGCCGGCGTGCTGCACCAGATGGGCGATGAACGAGGGCGTCCGCACACTCGCCGTCATGGTGAGTGCGAGCGGGATCGTCGGAAGCACCGCATCGACCATATCCCCGAGAGCCGTCGTCCACACTCCCGCGGCGATGACCACGGCCTTCGCGTGCACTTCTCGGGTGGTCCGATGCTCGGCGACGCCCTCGGCGAGCGTGGCTCGCCAACCCGACCCGTCCCGACGCAGCGAGGTCACCTCGCACCGACTTCTGATGTCAGCACCCGCTCGGATCGCCGCACGCGCGAGCGCCGGGGCCGCGGTGCGGGTGTCCGCCTTCCCCTCGAGCGGGCAGAACGCCGCCGCGACGATCGATTCGGAAAGATACGGAGCGATCTCACGCGCTTCGCTCCCGTCGAGCATCTGGACGTCCAACCCCCACGCGCGCTCGATCTCGGCCTTCTGCTCGAGCAGTCGGGCCTGTGCCGTGGTTTCGGCGAGCATGAACCCTCCGGTTCGACGCACATCAATCGCCTCACCGGTCTCTTCGGCGAGCCGGCTCCACAGGCGAGCCGCATCGAGATGCAACGGCATTGCTTCCGCAGCCTTCCGCGCCGCCTCGATGCCGTGCTCCATCATGCGGTACTCGAGCTGGTAGTGCAGGCTTCCCGCGTTCTGTCCCGAGGCGTGCTGATTGATCTGATCCCGCTCGGCGAGCATCACGGTGCCACCGTCGCGCGCGATCATCCACGCGGTGGCGCACCCGAGCAAACCGCCGCCGATGACGAGCGCATCGACCCGCGAGCTCATGGCACCGGCTGGGTCTCGATACCCAGCCCCTGGAGTGTGCGAGCGACGCGGTCCACCTCCTCGGCGGTGAGCTCGAGGAGCGGATCCCGCACGTAACCCGCTGGAACTCCCCGGAGTTTCAGTGCCGTCTTCATGATGGCCTGCTGATTGCCGAACTGCGCCCCGTAGTCGGGGTGAAACCACGAGAGCATCAGCACCCGATCGCGCTCTCCCAAGGCGATCGCACGCGCACGATCCCCGGCTGCAATCGCCCGCCAGAAGTCGGGTTGGTCAGCACCGAGGACCCCTCCGGAGCCCATGAGCCCATCTCCGTGACCGAGCAGAGCGAGATCTGCACCGAGCTCGCTGCTGGGCAGTCCGAAGTAACGAACTCTCGATTCCAACCGATACATGCCGTCCAGGAAGGCGGAGAAGTCACCCGTCGAGTTCTTGACGGCCACGACGTGTTCGAGGTCGGCCAACTCATCGAGAAGCTCGACACCCATGTCGACCACACAGCCACGCGGCCAGTTGTAGACGGTGATCGGAATGTCCGTCGCGTCGGACACGGCACGATAGAACGCGACGATCTCCCGCCGATTCGGCACAACATAGGGCGGTGGCGTCAGCAGGATCCCATCGAGACCGGCGCGCTCTGCGGCATGCGCGTGGGCGATGGCTTCGGCCGCGGTGAACGCGTTGCATGCGCCGATCACCACCAGATCGTCGGATCGGAAGGCCGCACCGGCGGCGAAGAGCGACGCGCGTTCCTCCGAGGACAGACTGAACCACTCCCCGCTGGTTCCCGCGAGAATGACGCCGTGCATGCGCTCCGCGACGAGCCAGCTCATTTGCTCGGCGAATGCATCGAGATCGAGCGCACCCGTTTGGGAGAAGGGGGTGGTGATCGCCGGGATGTACCCGGTCCAGTTCACCGAACTGCGATCCATGAGTGGCCTTTCTGAAGTGGAGGAGAGGGGCGGTGCGCGGTTACGAGGTACCGGGATCCAGATCCTGAGCGTGATGGTGCACGATCCTCCACCCGTGATCGTCCCGTCTCAGCACATCAGTGACGCGAACTGTTTCCGTGACGGGCGAGCGTTCATCTGCGCGCACCTCCAGCACGTAGCGCACCACGCCGGTATCTCCCCATGCATCGCTGACGATGTGGGTGGGTGTGACGATCGGCACCGGAGCCGTGCGAGCCGCAGCCGGAATCGCGGGACCGCGCAACTCATCGAGCTCCGCGATCCCCCGAAGGAGTCGCGGGTCGGCCGTCTCCCACACCGTCACAGTGGGGTGAAGCCGACGATCAAACGCCTCCCGATCCCCCAGCCCCTGGTAGAGCGCCTCGATGGTGTCGACGAGCTCCTGAGCTCCTGTGATGGCGGTCATATTGAGTCCTTCGCGGTGTCAGTGGTGGAGGTGCGTCCTGAGTTCGCGAGTAGCTCAGCCAACGGCGCGAGCCCCATCGGGCCCCAGGAAAGCGCATCGTGATGAAATGTCTTGAGGTCGAAGTCTCCGCGGGCTTCTGCGTCCTCCCGAAGCCCATTCCATAGCCGCTGACCAGCTTTGAAGGCAAGTGCCTGGCCGGGCCAGGCGAGATACCGATCCACCTCGAACTGCGCTGTCTGCTCAGAGGTGAGCGCAAGCTCGACCAGCATGCGTCGAGCCAGTTCGGGGGTCCACTCGAGCTCCGTCGTGAATCTGTTCTCGGGCACCGGGCGACCGGTGTGGAGACCGATATCCGCGATGACCCGTACCGCCCGCCAGATCTGGCCGAGCAGCATCCCCAGGAGTTCACCGTCGGACCGCAGAAGCCCTAGCTCCTCGGACAACTGCTCGGAATAATGCGCCCACCCTTCCGCGTACCCGTGCACCTCGCAGAGCGCGCGCTGCCACGGGTGCAGGGCAACATTGGCCCGGTTGATGGTGTGTTCGAGGTGGTGACCCGGTACACCCTCGTGGTGCATCGACGTCACTTCTTTCCAGGTGGAAATCGAGGTCTCGTCGCGCGGAATCGTCCAGACCACCCGCGCCGGGTGGGAGCCATCGGGCGCCCCGGGTGTGTAGTAGACGACTCCTGCCGCGGCGCGGGTGACGTCGCACACGACATCGTGAATCGCTGGCGGAATGTCGAACGCCGCACCGTCGAGCGCGCTGATCGTGTCACCGATCCGTGATTCGAGCCACGCCCGAATCGCCGACTCGTCGGACAGGGCGCCCGCCTGATCCTCGTCGAGTCGAGCCGCCGCACGTCGCAGCAGCGCACTCGCGGGCTCAGAAGTCTCGTCGCGCTCTGCGACGCCGAGCACGCGGGCTGCGACCTGAGTCGCACGTGCGACGAGACGGTCGAGCTCGCTCCACCCGTAGGCACTCAACTCATCGAGATCGACATCAGCGCCGAGAAAACTCCGAGCCGTTGCAAGGTAGACCGACGCACCGACCGCGTCGTTCGTCGGGGCCTCGAGGCGTAGCGGCCCTCGCAAGAACTCCGCGAACGCGGTGTAGGCGTGGCTTGCGCGATCCTGAGCGGTCCGGGCACGCACGACGAGGTCGGCAGGTGCGTCCGCGGCGATCGGCATCGAGCGGAAGAAATCCATGCCGTCCGGGTCGAGCCAGCCGTCAATCTGCCCCGCCAACACCTCAAGCTGGCGTTCGGCGACCACACCCCCTCCTGCGAACGTCCCTCGTGCACCTTCTTCCGCCGCCCAGATCAGTCGTCGCTGGAGCTGTTGCAGCGTTTCCGGAACCGCTTCGAGACGCTCGACAACCGCCCGCCCGTGCGCAGCATCGATGATGACACCGTCGAATGACTCCCGCACCGTATGCGCGGGGCTTGCAAGCGGGGCGACGAGCCGCGGCGTGAACCCTGTTTCGAAGAGACGTCGATCGCTGGCGAGCCGCTCCGACATGGCCGCAACCAGCGATCGCTCGGCCGGGCTCAGACCCGCAGTCTCCACCCTGGCGAGGCGATCGAGTGTTCGCCCCTCGAGCTCATAGCGTGCAACGCACCATTCCGGGCTGAGGTCGGGCAGACCATGGCCGATGGGGGCGCCAATGGCCTGCGCTGCCGTCGGCTCATGCGGAGCGAGCTCTCCGACGAAGTCATCGGCGATGTCCCACGGCGTCTCCGTCCGGTTCACGATGACGCCTCCGAGGCGGCGCGAACGACACGACCGCCCTGCATCACCCAGTCAAGGGTGCGCAGAGCGGATACGCTCTGCGTCGGATCCTCGCGCATCGCGATCAGGTCGCCGCGGGCGCCGACGGACACACGACCGAGGCGCTGATCTCCGATGAGCTCAGCGGCGGCGCTCGTCGCCGAGACCAGGACTTCACGTGCGGTCATCCCTGCCTCCTCCATGAACTCCATTTCTCGCACCGTCGCGGTCGTACCGTCATACGCTGCAGCGGGCGGCATATCGGTTCCCATCGCAATGCGAACTCCGCTCGCGATGGCGTGCTGCAGGCTCTCCCAGTGGCGGGGACCGGCTGACAGCGCGCGTTCTTTCATCCAGTGGGGCGCGCCCATCGCGTCGAAGAACTCGTCGCAGCGGCTCACAGTGATGGTGGGGACGTACCAGACGCCGCGCTCGGCCATCAGGTCGGTGACCTCTCGAGTCAGCTCATACCCGTGCTCGACGCAGTCCAGACCGAGTTCAATTGCCCGCAAGAGCGTCGCAGACGGACCGACATGCGCCGTCACTTTGCGGCCCCAGTCATGAGCCACGGCAATCACCGCCGCCATTTCGTCATCGAAGAGTTGGGGGGTATGGATCTCCTCGTGCTCGCCGGCGATGCCACCGGAGATGCAGACCTTGATCAGGTCTGCCCCTCCGCGAATCTGCAGTCGGGTGAGCCGGCGAAAGTCGTCGGCGCCGTCACCCTCCACGGCATCGGAGTCCCAGCCGTGCCCGCCGGTGCAGCACAGGGCCTGTCCGGCGGTGATGATGTTGGGGCCGTCGACCAGGCCCGCTCGGATCGCGCGGCGCAGAGAGAAGTCCAGGCCGCGGCTCTCCCCCACCAGCCGGGTCGTCGTGACACCCGCGTGCAGCGTGCGCCGCGCCGAATCCGCCATCACGAGCAGCAGGTCCGAATCCTCACCTGAGCGGATGAGATCGCCCGCTGCTCCGGGGAGTGCGAGTCCCAGGTGGACGTGAGCATTCACCAGTCCGGGCGAGACGAAGCCGCCTTCCAAATCGATCTCGCGCACGGCCAATCCAGACGCGAAAGAGGCGCGCACCTCTGCCAGTCCGCCGACCGCGCTGATGACGCCGTCGGGGCCGATGCCCACCGCTTCGAGGTCATCGCGGACCTCGATCCCGTCGAAGAACTTCGCTCCTCGCACAATGGTCGGCTGACGCTCTGCGAGTGAGCTGTCGAGGGTCGAACGATTCACGCGAGTTCTCCAATCGGTTCGGGCTGTCCTGGGAGCTGCTTTTCGGGGGTGATCTCTGGGATCGCCGAGATCAATGTGCGGGTGTATTCGTGAGCGGGGTGTTCCCAGAGCGCCTCTGAGGCCCCTTCCTCAACGATCTTGCCCGCGTACATCACGGCGGTCCGGTCGGCAATCGCGCGAACGAGGGAGAGATCGTGGGAGATGAAGAGCATCCCCATGCCGAGTTCACGCACGAGTTCAGTGAGCAGAGTGACGATCTGAGCGGCCGAGAACGCGTCCAGGGCGGTGACCGGCTCATCCGCGACGATCACCCGGGGCCGCGAGGCCAGTGCACGAGCGATCGCCAATCGCTGACGTTGACCGCCCGAGAACTGATGCGGGTACTTGCCGAGTGCCGTTGCATCGAGGCCGACGAGATCGAGCAACCGTTCAGCCTCGTGACGCGGCGCTCGCTCGCGCGCTGACCGCGGAACGCCGTCGAGGAGCTGGCTCGCTACCGTGCGACGCGGGCTGAGGGAGGCGTAGGGATTCTGGAACACCATCTGCAGGCCGAGTGCAGATCCACGTCTCCGCCGCATGCCGAGCGTGGGGACCTCCTGTCCCTCGAAGAGCGCACGACCCTCGGTCGGAGCATCGATCCCCATGGCGACGCGGGCCAGCGACGACTTTCCGCACCCGGATTCCCCGACAAGGCCGAGCACCTCACCCGCTTCGAGCTGCAGGCTGACCCCGTCGACCGCGATCACTGGCGGAGCTCCGGCGCGTTTGTGCACGACGCGCACGTCCTGCAATTCGAGCACACTCATTGCGCCGCTCCGTTCTCTGAGAGGTCGCCCACGTCAGCGGGTTCGGCGCGGTCGACACGTTCGGCCAGGGACTGAAATCTGGCCTCGATGAGAGACCGCGTGTACTCCTGTTGCGGTCTATTGAGCACATCGGCCGTCACCCCGGACTCGACGACGGCTCCGTTGCGGAAGATGTAGCTGCGGTCCGTGACCGATGACAGCACTCCGAGATCGTGAGTGATGAACAGGATCGAGAGCCCCATCTCGCGACTCAGTCGGTCGAACAATCGCAGCACCCCAGCCTGCACCGTCACGTCGAGCGCGGTCGTCGGCTCGTCCGCAATGATGAGCTTCGGATCGCACGCGAGTGCGATCGCAATCGCGGCACGCTGTCGCTGCCCGCCCGAGAACTGGTGCGGGTACGCACTCAGTGCCGTCTTCGGGTTCGGGATGCGCACCTGGTGCAGCAACTCGACCGCACGTGCGTTCGCGGCGGCTCTACTGAGACCGAGGTGGTAGCGCAGGTGTTCGGTGATCTGGGTCCCGATCCGGAGCAGCGGGTGCAACGAGGATCCCGGATCCTGGAACACCATTGAGATCTCACGACCTCGCACGCGGTTCATCTCCTCGGCCGACAGTTGCAGCAGATCCCGTCCACCGAACATGATCTCCCCGCCGGTCTGTGCACTCGGCGGGAGCAAGCCGAGCACGGCGGACGAGGTCATCGTCTTCCCAGAACCAGACTCACCCGCGAGACCCACGATCTCGCCCTGCTTCACCTCGATACTGGCGTCGCGCACCACCTCGACCGCTCCATTCGGCGTGGGCAGGCTGATGCGCAGCCCCCGGATTTCAAGCAGCGTCTCAGCCATCAGCGGCGTCCGTTCCGTGAACGCGGGTCCAGGACATCCTGCAACCCGTCACCCAACATGTTGAATGCGAGCACGATCGTGAAGATAGCCAGTCCGGGGAACAGGCTGGTCCACCAGTTCCCGAGATTCTGCGACCCGAGCGCGATCATGGCTCCCCACTCGGGCACCGGAGGCCGCGGACCGAGGCCGAGGAATGACAGCGCAGCGAGCATCAGAATGGCGTTTCCCAGCTCGATCGTCGCCATGACGAGCGCGGGACCAGCGCTGTTCGGGATGACATCCTTGATCAGGCTCTTCCACAGCCCGGAACCGAGGAGACGCCCCGATACGACATACTCCTGGCTCCGCACGCTCAGCACAGAGCTCCGGATGATTCGGGCGTACAGCGGCCAGGACACGATGACGAGAGCCAGAACCGCATTTCCGGTGCTCGGTCCGAAGGCTGCACTGACCGCCATCGCCAGGATGATGCTCGGAAAGGCCAGCACCAGATCCGCGATGCGCATGAGCACGTTGTCGACGGCGCGGCCCAGGTACCCGGCGAGCAGTCCGACCGTGCCCCCGACGAGCAGCGAGATGCTGACGATGATGACGGCGAGCGGCAACGACAGTCGCGAACCGTAGAGCAGTCGGCTGAGCACGTCACGACCGAGTTCGTCGGTACCGAGGACGAACTCTCCTCCGGGGGCCTGGAACAGGGGCCCGACCGATTTCAGCGGGTCGAACGGTGCGATCACCGGGGCGAGAGCTGCGATCAGCGCCCACACGAGGATCACGGCGATCGCGATGATCGTCCACGGCCGACGCCAGGGTGAGGAGAACTGTCGTCGGAGCACACGCTCGGCGCGTGCCGCGCTCATCGGGCGAACGGTACCAATCAGTCCGGTGCTCATGCGTGTCCAATCCTGGGATCGATGATTCCGGCGAGCACGTCGACGATGAGATTGATCACCGTGTACACGATCGCGATGAAGAGCGTGACGCCGAGAATCGACTGAAGGTCGAGTGACAGTGCGCTCCGATAGGCGTAGTTGCCGAGACCCGGCCAGCTGATGACCTGCTCGACGAGCACGGCACCGCCGAGAAGCGACGCGAACATCAGCCCGGTGACCGTGAGGATCGGGAGCAGTCCTGCCTTGAACAGGTGCCTCCACACGATGGTTCGTCTCGGAAGGCCCTTTGCGACCGCCGACCGCACGAAGTCCGAGTCCATCACCTCCAGCATCGCCGAGCGGACAAAGCGCAGGAGGGCTGAGACGGTGAGCAGCGCCAGGATTCCCACGGGCAGGACCAGGTGCCACACCGCGTCGGCGAACACGTTGAACTGCCCGGCAAGCAGCGCATCGATGGTGTACATCCCGGTGACGGACGGGGGCGGATCGAAGTCGTTGGACAGCCTGCCGCCACTCGGCAGCCAGCCGAGCACGTAGAAGAACAGGTAGAGCGCGAGAAGCGCGAGCCAGAACGGGGGTGTGGACAGTCCGGCGAGGGAGAACACGCGAATGCCGTTATCGGCTGCCGTGCCCTTGCGCAGAGCCGAGTACACTCCGAGTCCGATCGCGATCACGACGGCGATGATCATTGCCGGAATCGCGATCTCGAACGTTGCTGGGATGTACTGCTGGAGATCCTGCAGCACCGGTCGGTTCGTCTGCTGAGAGATCCCGAGATCTCCGCGCAGGATGTTCGCGAGGTAGGTTCCGTACTGGACGATGAGCGGCTGATCGAGCCCCCACTTCCGCTCGAACGCCTCACGGATCTCCGGGTCGTCGTACGCCTGCGGGGAAAGGTTCGCGGCGGCTGGGTCGCCGGGAACAACACTCACCAGCAGGAAGGTGATCACTGTGATCCCCCACAGCAGGATGAGCGCACTGCCCAAACGCTTGGCAATCATGGTGAGAAGCGGTGGCACCTGACGGTTCCCTTCTGATCGTGGTTCCGGATCCGGACTGGCGTGCAGTCCGGATCCGGCGCAGCACGGAGTTACTTGGTCCCGACCCGCGGCAGATCGACGATCCATCCGGCCGGTGAGTACTCGGTGTTCGTGAGATCGGCCGTCGCCACGGCGATACCCGAGTTGTTGGCGAGTGGGATGAACGGCGAGTGCGCGTTCATCTGCACCTGCCACTCCTCCATAGCGCCGCTGCGTTCCTCGATGGTCGTCGCCGCGAGCACGGCGTCGCCGGCCGCGATGACGGCAGGATCGGCCCGCTCGACGGTCCAGCCGGTGCGGAGTGCCGTACCGGCTCCCGGAGCCATATTGTTCACGAGCGAGGCGGCGACCGGGTAGTTCAGGCTGCTCGGGGTGAACCCGAGTGCGAGCTTGCCCGCACCCTGCGAGTCGAGGAAGGCGTTGATCGGCTGCGGCGTCAGCGTGATGGTGATGCCCGCTTCGGCGGCGTCTTGTTGCACGCGCGTGACGATGGTGCCGAGGTCGACGCCGCGGTACGTAATCGCCGGGTACACGAGTTCAACCTCGGGATTCGCAATACCGGCGTCGGCAAGCAGCTGCTTCGCGCCGTCAATATCGCGCGCCTGCACGTCGCTCTCGGGCAGTGCGCCCGCGAATGCGGGGGGAACAAGGCCAGCCGCCGGCACCGCATCTGCACCGAACAGCTCGGCGATCGCTGTGCGATCCACTGCGAGGCTCAGTGCCTGCGAGAAAGCGGGGTTCGCGGTGATCTCGGAAACCGCGGGGTCGCGGTTCGCACTGAGCTGGTACGAGGTGTCGAGCGATCCCGATACCGTGAGCGTGTCGGGCAGCCCCTCGACCATCGGGCCGGAAAGGTCGAGAGCGATCTCCGCGTTCTTGGCCTTCTGAATGGCGAGTTCCTGATTCTGCACGTCCACGTTCTGAATTACCACACGGTCGAACTCGGGTGCCTCGCCCCAGAAGTCGGGGTTGGCTTTCAGCACGATCTTGGAACTCGGATCGAAGCTCGAAATGGTGTAGGCGCCCGAACCGATGGATTCCGTGTCGAGGGCGTTGCCGACGGTGTCTGCGGTTGCCGCGTCCTCGGCAGCACTCGCGCCCAGCTTCGTTGCTGCATCCGCGTTCATGATGCCGGCACTCGGCATCGCCAGGATGGTCGGAATATCCGGGTTGGGGATCTCCGACGTCACCACAACGGTCGAAGCGTCCGGTGCGGTGAAACTGAGGCCCTCGACCGTTTGAGACGGGCTGCCCTTCAGGTTCTTCAGTCGGTCCAGACTGAAGACCACATCCTCGGAGTCGAGCGTGCTGCCATCGGCGAAGACCGCATCGTCGCGGAGCGTGAAGGTGAACGTCTTGGCGTCGGCGGAGGACTCGAAGCTCTCCGCGAGCCAGGGCTGAGCCTCGGTGACGTCCGCGCCGTCGAAGGTCACGAGCGTGTCGTACACCGCGTGCACCGCCATCGCACCGGTTGCTTCGTAGACCGTGCTCGGATCGAGTGATTTCAGCACAAACGAGGTGCTCACCGTCAGGGTTTGGTTTCCTCCCCCGCCGGATCCTCCCTGGCTACCGCCAGCACATCCGGTCAGGGCCAGGGCCGCGATGGCGACCCCTGTGGTCACGGCTGCAAGCCGCGGACTCCGCAGTTTCATCGTACGCAACTACTTCCTTGTAATCTGTTCCTCGGTGACCCAGTTGGATCTAGCCCTCAACGCGACACTGACTCCATCAGAAACGAGGGCTGACGCCCACTATAGTTTATTCTCATCAAACTTTTTTAACGTAGTCGATCAAATGGTGCGCACGGGCCTGCCCGGGAGGCGGCGACACCGGCATACTTGCAGTAACGAAAGGGACGCCCATGCTCGGAGATCAGCTCCGCCGACTCCGGCGAGACGCAGGAATGACACTGCGGGAACTCGCCGAGAAGTCCGGACTCTCGGTCGGCATGCTGAGCCAGATCGAGAACGGCTCCGCAGACCCGAGTCTGGGGTCGCTCCGCAAGCTCGCAGCAGTGTTCGACGCCGACATTTCGTCACTGTTCAGTGACCCGGAGGTCGAGGCAGTCCACATCAGCGGCCCTTCGACACGGATGCGACTCATGACGCCCGGAGGCGAGTTCTCCTACGAGCGACTCACGCCGGGACGCGGCGACCTCGAAATGCTCCGCGCCGTCATTCCGCCGGGAGAGGCGACGTCCCCCCAATCGTGGAGCCACCCGTCTACGGAGTGCGTCTACGTGATCTCCGGCACACTCGACGTCGAGGTCGGAGGCACGAGCTACACGATTCAGGAGAACGAGTCGATCACCTTCGATTCCCGTCTTCCTCATCGATATCGCAATGCGACGCAGCAGGACACCACCATCGTGCTCGCGGTCACGCCGCCGACACCGTAAGCACCCAACGAGGATGCGCTGAGCCCTCCTCACACTTCGTGCGTGAGCGATTTCTGGTGCAGAACCAGGACTTCTTCCCGGAAATCGCTCACACCAGGACACGTGCGCGCGGGGAGCAGCGCCCTGTCTCGTGCAGTGCAGCGCGAGAAACAGCGGAACCCCTCACCGGGGTTCTGGCGAGGGGTTCTGCTAACTGGCGGAGGGTAGGAGATTCGAACTCCTGAGACGTTTCCGCCCACTTGTTTTCAAGACAAGCTCCTTCGGCCGCTCGGACAACCCTCCGCAGACGAGCTTAGCAAAGCGAGGCATCGCACCCGCGCCCGGCCGCCTCCGCAGCAGATCGCGATCGGCCCGGACAGCCCGGAGCGCGACTACCGCGCGAGCTCCGGGAACCGCTCCCGCAGTGCCGTGAGCAATCCGACCTCGTCGACCGTCCCGGTGACCCGACTCGCGACCGCCTGCACCTCGGGCACCGCCTGACCCATCGCGACGGCATCGCCGTGGCGCGCCGCCCAGCGGAGCATGTCGATGTCGTTGCGGCCGTCGCCCGCGGCGAAGACGCGCGAGGGCGCGATCCCGAGCTTCTCGGCCACGACCTCGAGTGCGCTCGCCTTCGTCACGCCGTCGGGCGCGATGTCGAGCCACGACGTCTGCCCGACCGCGTACGAGACGTGGGTGAGTCCGAGCGACTCGACCGCGCTCAGAAACTCTTCGAGGCGGTGATCCGGCGATACGACCACCACACGCGAGGCCTGCACCCCGAGCAGCTCCTCGAACGGCACCTTGCGCTGCGTCGACGGCAGGGTGCCGGTCGGGATCGATTCCGTGTACAAGAACCCGCCGTCCGCGAGCTCGACCGCGAACCGGGCGGTCATCAACTGCGTGCGGATCTTCACGAGCGCATCGCTCGGATCGAAGGCCTCGACGACCTCACGCCGATACGCCCGCGGTGCCAGCGCATCGCGCTTCAGCGTGACGGCGCCGTTGCAGGCGACGACCCACTGCGGCCTGATCCCGAGCAGCTCGACGATCGGCAGCGTCGCGTCGACGGAGCGGCCGGTCGCAACGACGACCTCGTGCCCCGACTCGTGCAGCGCTCGGATCGCGTGCGCCAGATCCGGGTCGATGAGCCCGCCCGCGGGATCGTCGCCCGCACCCAGCGCGCCGTGATTCAGGACGGTGCCGTCGAGATCGAGCGCGATGAGGTGCCGCTCTCCGTCGGTAACTCGTGCCAGCATGCCCTACGCCTTCTGCTCGATCGGGGTGAGGATCTCGAGCCCGCCGAGGTACGGCCGCAGCGCCTCGGGTACCACCACACTGCCGTCGGCCTGCTGATGCGTCTCGAGGATCGCCACCAGCCAGCGGGTCGTGGCGAGCGTGCCGTTCAGCGTCGCGACGGGCGCGGCCTTGCCCGACTCCGTGCGGTAGCGCGTCGCGAGGCGCCGCGACTGGTAGGTCGTGCAGTTGCTCGTCGACGTGAGCTCGCGGTACGCGTCCTGGGTCGGCACCCAGGCCTCGATGTCGAACTTGCGCGCGGCGCTGGATCCCAGGTCGCCCGCGGCCACGTCGATGACCCGGTAGTGCAGGCCGAGCGCCTGCAGCATCTCCTCCTGCCAGGCGACGAGGCGATCGTGCTCGGCCTCCGCCTCGGCGGGATCGGTGTAGACGAACATCTCGAGCTTGTTGAACTGGTGCACCCGGAGGATCCCGCGGGTGTCCTTGCCGTGACTGCCCGCCTCGCTCCGGTAGCACGTCGACCACCCGGCGTAGCGGATCGGCCCCTGTTCGAGGTCCACGATCTCATCGGAGTGATAGCCGGCGAGCGCGACCTCGCTGGTGCCCGTGAGGAACAGGTCCTGCTCGGGCAGGTGGTAGACCTCGGAGGCGTGCTCACCGAGGAATCCGGTGCCGTGCATGATCTCGGGCTTCACCAGCGTGGGGGTGATGAGCGGGGTGAAGCCGTGCGAGAGCGCGCGGTCGAGCGCCATGTTCATGAGCGCGAGCTCGAGCCGGGCGCCCACGCCGCGGAGGAAGTAGAAGCGTGCTCCCGACACCTTGGCGCCGCGCGCCATGTCGATCGCGCCGAGCATCTCACCGATCTCGAGGTGGTCGCGCGGCTCGAAGTCGAACTCGGGGACGGCGCCGACCTCGCGCAGCGTGACGAAGTTCTCCTCGCCGCCGCTCGGAACACCATCGAGCACGATGTTCTCGATGCGCGCGGAGACTGCATCGAACGCCGCGTCTGCGTCCTTCGCGCGCGCGTCCGCTGCCTTGACCGCCGCGGCGAGCTGCTGGGCCTGCGCGATGAGCGCGGGCTTCTCCTCCTTGGAGGCGGACTTCACCTGCTTGCCGAACTCGTTCTGCTCAGCGCGCAGCGATTCGAACTCGGTGAGCGCGGCGCGACGGGAGGCGTCTGCGGCCAGCGCCTGATCCACCACCGCCTCGTCGTTTCCTCGCGCTCGTTGCGAGCGCTTGACGGTCTCAGGATCGTTGCGGAGGAGTACTGGATCGATCACGTGCCCAGCTTACCCCGGGGCCACTGACAACCCGGCGGGCGAGCACTCCGGTGACACCGTCCGCCGCTACGCTGGTTCCATGCCCTCCCCCACCTCGCGCCCCCAACCGAGCGCGGCAGTGGTCTACCACCCGGTGAAAACTGACCTGGCGGCGCTCCGGGCGGCGGTCGCCACCCAGGAGCGAATCGCCGGCTGGGGACCGACCCGGTGGTACGAGACGCTCGAGAGCGACGCGGGCGTCGGCGCCACCGAGCAGGCGCTCCGCGACGGCGCCAACGCGGTGCTCGCGAGCGGCGGCGACGGCACGATCCGGGCCGCGGCCGAGGCGCTGCGCGGCACCGGGGTTCCGCTCACGATCGTGCCGCAGGGAACTGGCAACCTGCTTGCCCGCAACCTGGGGGTCCCCCTGAACCGACTCGACGAGGCGGTGCGCGCGGTCTTCTCCGGAGTGAACCGCCCCATCGACCTCGGGATCCTCACCATCGTGCGCGAAGACGAGTCGGAGAGCCGCCATGTCTTCCTCGTACTCGCGGGCATGGGCCTCGACGCGCGAGCGATCTCGGCGACCCGCGCGACGCTGAAGAAACGCTTGGGATGGCTCGCCTACGTCGACGCCGGCGTGCGCACCATGCTGCGCGATAAGCCGCTCCCGATCCACTACTCGGTCGACGGCTCCGAGGTGAAGTCGATCTCCGTCTACACCGTCATGATCGGCAACTGCGGGCTGATGCCCGGCGGGGTCCTCCTGATCCCGGACGCACAGCTCGACGACGGCCTCCTCGACGTCGTCGCGCTGAAGCCGCTCGGCGCCTTCTCGTGGCTCCGGATCTGGAACAAGATCGGCTGGGAGAACGGGGTGCTGCGGAAAACGAAGACGGGCCGCAAGCTCATCGACCTCGTGAACGACACGCGCAATGTGGTGTACGACCGCGCGACGAGCTACGCCGTGTCGGTGCCGACGCCGGAGCCGATCCAGCTCGACGGCGACGACTTCGGTCTTGCGCTCGCGGCGAGCGGCCGCGTCGATCCCGGCGCGCTGATCGTGCGGGTGCTGCCCGAATGGAAGCCGTAACCGGCTCGGATACGCGGGCCGGCAGAACTCAGGCCAGCAGTGCGCTGCCCAGCAGACCGCCTACGCGCCGTCCGGCGTCCCCTCGATGACCCCGCGCAACCAATCGCGCGCGTCGCGGAACGTGTCGTCGTCGTGCACGGGCTTGGTCGTCGCGGCGATGCGATCCGCCCGCGGATACGACCCGAGGAAGACGACGTTCGGGCTGAACCGCTTCACGCCGAGCAGCGCGTCGGCCACGCGCTCGTCCTTGATGTGCCCCTCGGCGTCGATCACGAAGCGGTACCGACCCATCCGGTCGCCGATCGGGCGCGACTGGAGCAGCGTGAGGTTGACTCCGCGGGTGGCGAACTGCTCGAGGAGTTCGAGCAGCGCACCCGCACGATCCTCCGGCAGCTCCACGACGAGCGAGGTCTTGTCGGCCCCCGTGGGCTCGCCCACCGGTACCGTGCGGCTCACGAGCACGAAGCGGGTCACGGCGTCGGGGTTCTCCGCGAGCCCCTCGGCCAGCACCTCGACGTCGTAGTGCTCCTCGATGCCCGGAGGCGCGATCGCCGCGTCGATGCCCGTGCCGGGGGCGAAGAGATCGACGGCGGCCTGCACGTTCGAGGTCGCGGGGAGGTGGCGGTGGCGCGGGATCTGGTCATCCAGCCACGCACGGCACTGCCCGTAGGCGACCGGGTGGGCCGCGACCACGGTGATGTCCTCGCGGCGCACGCCGGGGCGGGCGACGAGCACGAAGCGCACGGGCACGAGGTACTCGCCGACGATGCGCAGGCCCGGGATCGTGGCGAGCGCGTCGAGCGCGACGGTCACCCCGCCGTCGATCGAGTTCTCGATCGCGATGACCGCGGCGTCGCTGTCGCCCGAGAGCACGTCCCCGAGCGCCTCGCCGAGGTTGGTGACGGGCGCCCACTCCTGGCCCGCCGCCTCGGGCACCTGCTTGAGCGCGGCCTCGGTAAACGTTCCAGCCGGCCCCAGGTAGGAGTAGCGGCGGGATGCGGGGCTCGGCTCAGACATGGGAACAAGAGTATCGCTCCACGACGCCGTGCGTGCGCGACGACTACCCCGCGAGCACCCGCTGCACGAGCGCCTGCGCCGCGGCCTGCACTTCGGCGAGGTGCTCGGGTCCGCGGAACGACTCGGCATAGATCTTCATGACGTCCTCGGTGCCCGACGGGCGGGCGGCGAACCAGGCGTGCGCGGTCTCGACTTTGAGGCCCCCGATCCTCGCCCCATTGCCCGGTGCGGCCGTGAGGATCGCGGTCACGGGATCCCCGCGAGTTCCGTGTCCGTGACGTCCTCCGGGGCGAGCGCGCCGAGGCGAGCTTTCTGCTCGGGGGTCGCCGCGGCGTCGATGCGGGCGTAGGCGGGTGCGCCGAAGCGCGCGACGAGCTCGCGGTACCGCTCATCCGGGGCCTGGCCGGTGACCGCCTGGATCTCCGCGGCGAGGAGCGCGAGCAGGATGCCGTCCTTATCGGTGCTCCACGCGGTGCCGTCGAAGCGCTGGAAAGACGCCCCCGCGCTCTCCTCACCGCCGAACACGACGGTCCCGTCCGCGAGACCCGGCACGAACCACTTGAAGCCGACCGGCACCTCGAGCAGCTCGCGGCCGTGATCCGCCACGACGCGGTCGATGATCCCGGACGACACCAGTGTCTTGCCGACCGCGGCGCTCGTCGGCCAGTCGGGGCGATGCGAGAGCAGGTAGTCGATCGCGACCGCGAGGTAGTGGTTCGGGTTCATGAGCCCGCCGTCGGCGGTGACGATGCCGTGACGGTCGGCGTCCGCGTCGTTGCCGGTGAGCAGGTCGGTGCTGTCGCGGTAGACGTCGAGCGTCGACATGACCGACGCCGACGATGGATCCATGCGGATCTTGCCGTCCCAGTCGAGGTGCATGAACGCCCAGCGCGGATCCACCCCCGGACCGAGCACCGTGAGATCGAGGTCGTAGCGATCCCGGATCGCCGCCCAGTACGCGACGCTCGCCCCGCCGAGGGGATGCGCGGCGAAGCGGACCCCGGCCTCGCGGATCGCCGCGACGTCGATGACCTGCTCGAGCGCCTCGACGTAGCCGCCCAGGAAGTCGTAGTGGCCGAGCTCACCGGGCTCCACGCCGTCGACCGCCGCGGTCGACGTGAGATCACGCCCGCTCTCGAGCAGTTCGTTCGCCCGGTCGGCGATCCAGGTGGTGGCGGCCGTGTCCGCGGGGCCGCCGTGGGGCGGGTTGTATTTGAAGCCGCCGTCGGTGGGCGGGTTGTGACTCGGGGTCACGATGATGCCGTCGGCGCGCTGCGGATCGTCGCTCGCGCGCTCGCGGTTGTGGGTGAGGATCGCGTGGCTCAGGGCCGGGGTGGGCACGAACGTCTCGTCCCCCGAGCCCGCGGCCGCGAGGACGTGCACGCCCTGCGCGAGCAGCACCTCCCGCGCGGTCTGCTCGGCCGGCGCGGACAGCGCGTGGGTATCGGCGCCGATGAAGAGCGGACCCGCGATCCCCTGAGCGGCGCGGTACTCGGCGATCGCGATGCTGATCGCCACGATGTGCGCCTCGTTGAACGAGCCGTTGAGCGACGTGCCGCGGTGGCCGGAGGTGCCGAAGACGACGCGCTGCGCGGCGATGGCGGGATCCGGCACCACCTCGGTGTAGGCCGCGAGCAGGGCCGGGACGTCGATCAGGTCGCTCTCGCGTGCGGGAAGTCCGGCTCTCTCAGTCATCTCTCCAGTGTGCCAGGCGTGGTCCGGGCGCGCACCCTGGTGCACCTGCGCGGCTCAGGACAACGGCACCGCGGCGATCGCCGTGAGCTCGACCAGCATCGCGGGCCGCGCGAGCTCCGCGACACCGACGGCGCAGCGCACCGGCACGGTCGCCCCGAATCGGCGCGCGTACACCTCGTTGAAGACGGGCCGATTCTGCCCGAGATCACGGAGATAGATGGTGAGGTGGGCGACGTCGCCGAGGCCCGCGCCGACCCGCGAGAGCTCGGCGGCGAGCGCGTCGATCACCACCTCCGACTGCGCCTCGATGCCGTCGGGCAGCTCACCCTGCTCGTCGAGCGGGATCACCGTGACGTACGCCGTCTCACCGATGACGGTGACATCGGCGGAGAGGGCTCCGGCTTCCGGTTCCGGGATGCGTGCGACTGCACTCACGTGACGTTCTCCTTACTCTTCTGAATCAGATTGCGGGGTCGGCGAGCCGAGCGCCGCCTCCGCGAGCTCGCGCTCGATGGACTGACGCGCCGCGCAGAGCGTGCTCCGGGCGATCGGGAGGTCCATGCGCCCGGCCGGGGCGATCACGCTGAGCGCGCCGAGGCACTCTCCGCGGAGCATGATGGGGACGGCGACGGCATCGATGGCATCGCCGAGCCAATCCGAGTGGGACTCCGTGTACCCGAGCGCCCGCGCTTCCTCGAGCTTCCCTTCAAGTCCGGCCCAGCGGGCACGATCCAAATGGGCGTCGAACGCGAGGAGCGCCAGGCCCGACGCCGAGGTCCGGGGGTCGAGGTGGGGCTCCAGCGCCTGGGTGATCGCGAACGGCCGCCTCGGCTCGTGCCGCTCGATGATGATGGCTTCGTTCCCGTTCAGCACGGCGTACGAGATCGGCTCGTTGAGCTGCTCCACGAGCGTCACCATCGCCCGCGAGATCTCCGCGGGCACCGCCGAGTACTCGATGGCGAATCGACCGAAGACCGCGGCTCGGGGCGAGAGGAGGTACTCGCGCTTGTCGTTCTGCATGAGCCAGCCGGACTCGGCGAGCGTCGACACGTACTGGTGCGTGGCCGCGCGGGACCACCCGAGCAGCCTGGCGAGCTCGGACACGCTCGACCGTCCCCCATCGAACTCGAGGAAGGCCTCAAGCACCTGGATCGTCTTGCTCACGGATTGGAGGCTCATGGTTCCACCACCTTAACGGCTGGGTGCGGGCGGGGAGGTCCGGCGGAGCGCGTCCGTCGGACCTCCCGCGTGGGATTACAGCAGATTCGGGTCACCCGGGTGCATGACCTGGGGATCAAGGCCGTACTCCTCTGCGATCGCGTCGAGCTCGCCCGATTCGCGCAGCTCGGCGATGAAACTGTCGATCGCCTCGCCGAGCGCCTCGTTCTCCTTGTTCACGGGGAAGTTGGTCTGCCCCGGATCGAGCGTGGCGGGCAGACGGTCGTCCGCGTCCAGGACGGTCACCTGGAAGTCGGTGATGCCGTGCTTGTCGAGGTAGGTGTGCGCGGCGATGAAGCCCTGCACCGTGCCGTCGACGCGGCCCGCCTTGATGTCGTCGTACGTCGCGTCGTCGTTCTGGTAGATGCTGAGGCTGTCGCCCAGCACCTCCTTCAGCTTGTCGACGCCGACGAGCCCCTGCCCGACACCGATCTTGAGCGCGGCGAGCTCATCGACCGTGCTCGCTCCGTCCTTCGTCACCGAGGAGAAGGGCGAGATGATCACCGGTGCGGAGAGCCGCACCATCTCGTCCCGCTCCTTGGTCCGATACCAGGATCCGAGGGTCGTGTCCGCGCGTCCGGTGGCGACCGAGGTGATCATCGCCGCGGAGTCCCCCTTGTTGACCGTGAGGGTCAGGCACTGGGCTTCGGCGAACTTCGTGAGGATGTCGCCCTCCAGCCCCGTCAGCGTCGACGGGCCATCGGACATCGAGAAGGGCGGGTACTCGTACTGCGCCACCGTGAGCGTGCCGTCGGTCATCGTCGTCAGATCGGCATCGCGCGGCGTGCAGTCCTCCGCGGGCTGCGCGTCGCCCCCGGGAGGCGCGGTGCTGCAGCCGACCAGGATCAGCAGGGCGGACACGGCCGCGGAGGCGGCGAGCAGTCTGTTCTTCTTCAGGTTCATCGGTGACTCCTTCATCATGATGGGTGTGGTGGAAAGCGGTGGTTACGGGGAGACGGAAGCGGGCTGGGGAGGTTCGAAGCGCCGGAGGCTCAGCGGTCCGCGTCGCGCGCGCGCCGGCCGCGTGCCCCCGCCGAGCCTGCGCTCGAAGGTGCTGCTGAGGTACGCGCCGGGGATCGTGATGCAGAGGTAGAGCACGGCCGCGGCGGTGTACACCGACATGTACTCGAAGGTGGCCGAGCCGATGATCCCGGCCCGCTGCATGATCTCCGGCACGGTGATGACCGTCGCGAGCGACGTGGCCTGGAAGATCGTGATGGTGAGATTCACCAGGGGCGGGATCGAGATCCTGGCCGCCTGCGGGATGATGATGAACCGATACGTGTCCCCGGCCGACATCGACACCGAGCTCGCCGCCTCGAACTGCCCCTTGGGCACGGCGCCCAACCCCGCGCGGATCATCTCAGACGAGTATCCGGCGGACGAGAACGTGAGCGCCGCGATGGCCGAGGGAGCGGCGGAGAGCATGACCCCGAACTGCGGCAGGCCCTGGTAGACGATCAGGAGCAGTACAAGGATCGGGATCCCGCGACCGAGCTCGACGAGCACCAGCGAGACGATCCGCAGCACCCGCGACTTCGAGTCGGCCATGAGCGCGAAGAAAAAGCCGAGGACGTACCCCATTCCGCAGGACACGACGGTCAGGCCGAGGGCGACCCACAGACCCGGAAGGAGTTCAGGAATGAACCGGGGCCAGTCATAGAGCCAGGAGAAATCGTTCATGCGACGGCGTACTTTCTCGTGATGCGGGCTTGGACGCGACGCGAGCACGCCGCAATCAGGAGACTGAGCGCCAGGTAGATCAGGCCGGCGAAGCCGAACATCACCAGCCCGTTGGCGTGGTACTGCGTCATGACCCCCGCGCGGAAGACCAGGTCAGTGACCCCGATCGTCGAAACGAGTGAGGAGTCCTTGAGCAAGCCGATGACCTGCGTGGCGACGGACGGACTCACCGAGCGGAAGAGCTGCGGGGCGATGATGTCCTTGAGCGTGTCGAACCGGCTCAGGTTGAGCGCGCCCGAGGCCTCCCACTGGCCCGCGCGGATCGCCTGCAGCCCTCCTCGGTAGATCTCCGCCATGTACGCCGCGGCCAGCACCGAGAGCGTGAGCATCGCAGCGGTCACCGGCGAGAGGGTGATGCCGAGCTGCCCGACTCCGAAGTACGCGATGAAGAGCCAGACGAGCGTCGGGATCCCGCGCACGACGTGCACGAACAGGTCGTACGCCCCTCGGATCACACGGAACCGGCTCCGTGCCGCGAGCAGGAGCGGGGCGCCGAGCACGATCCCGATCGCGGCGGAACCCGCCGTGATCCCTACGGTCCACAGGGTCCCGAGGGCGATGTAGCCCATGATCTCCCACATCTCAACGCCCCAGCACCGCTGAGAGGAACTGCTGGGTGCGCTCGTGCTCCGGCTGGGTCATGATCTGCTCCGGAGGGCCCTCCTCGATGACGGCCCCGTCGACCATGACGACGACCCGGTTCGACACGTGCCGCGCGAACTCCATCTCGTGGGTCACGATCAGCATGGTCATGTCGTCCGCGGCGAGGCCGCGCATCACCTGCAGGATCTCCGCGCCGATCTCCGGGTCCAGCCCCGAGGTCGGTTCGTCGAAGAGCATCAGCTCCGGGTCCATCGCGAGCGCCCGCGCGATCGCGATGCGCTGCTGCTGCCCGCCGGAGCACTCGGCCGGGTAGGCGTTCGCCTTACTCGCGAGCCCCACGCGGGTGAGTTCCGCCATCGCCCGCTCCTCCGCCTCGGCCCGGGAGCGCTTGTGCACGCGCATCTGCGGGAGCGCCACGTTCTTCAGCGCGGAGAAGTGAGGGAAGAGGTTGAACGCCTGGAACACCATTCCGGTCTGCGCGCGCAGCGCCCGCACCTGGGGCTTCGCGAGGGATCCGCCGGTGAAGTCGACACGGGCATCGCCGATGCGGAGGCTGCCGTGATCCGGTACCTCGAGCAGATTGAGGCAGCGGATCAGGCTCGACTTGCCCGCCCCCGACGGCCCGATGATCGAGATGACCTCTCCCTTGGCGACCTCCAGGGAGACGTCGTCGACCGCGACGTGGGCGCCGAACGCCTTGGTGAGGCCGGCGGCGGAGACGAACGCAGGGTCCGCCCGCACGGCGGCGTCGGACACGGGGCCGATCGGTTCGGTCATGATCATTCCCCTCACAGTTCCTTGAACGTTCTGCCGTAGAAGTCGAGCCAGTTCTCGCCCATGATCAGCGCGACCTCACGCTCGTCGAACCCGCGATCCCGCAGGCACGCCTCGGCGTTCGGGAACTGCGTCGGGTCGTCGAACCATCCGGATCCCTCCTGCGGCCCCGAGTTCGTCTTCGATCCGGCGCCGTACTGGATCTCGCGAGCCCAACGGCCCTGGCGCATCCACTCGAGATACGGCATGCCACCGGTCTGGTCGAAGTCGGTGCCGATCCCGACGTGCTCGATCCCCATGCGGTCGACCGTCCACGCCACGAGCTCCGACCACTTCTGCGCCGTCGTGTACTCCCCGACGAGGTTGCGGTACACGGACAGACCGATCATGCCGCCGCGATCCCGCAGCGCATCGAGCACCTCGTCCGGCTTGTTCCGCGGGTGCGCGGCGAGAGTCGAGGGGTTCGAGTGGGTGATCGCGACGGGATCGAGCGAGTGCTCGATGGCGTCGAGCGTCGTCGTGTTGCCCACGTGCGAAAGATCGATGACCATGCCGCAGCGGTTCATCTCCCGCACCACGTATTTGCCGTAGCGGGTCAGCCCGGAATCGGACGGTTCGTAGCAGGACCCTCCGATGTCGGACTGGATGTTGTAGGTGAGCTGTCCGACGCGCGTGCCCATGCGGGCGAAGAGCTCGACGTAGCCGAGGCGCCCCTGCAGGAACGACACGTTCTGGAATCCCAGCACGATCGCGCATCGACCCGAGTCGGCGATGCGACGGATGTCGGCAGCCGTGAAGGCGATCTCGACGAGATCGGCGTTGTCCTCGGCCATGTACCGCCACTTGACGAGTTGATCCATCGACTCGGTGGCGTCCTCCCAGAAGCCGACCGTCACCGTCACGCAGCCCACACCTCCCGCGGCGAGCGCTTCGAGTGCGGGGCGATGCGACGGCGTCTCTCGCTCGAGGGGTGTGCAAAGCAGGCTATCTACGTACAACATTGTGCGTTTCCTCCGGTGGAGCGTGGTGGGGTGTCTGATCCGAGGGGATCGAAGGGGTCTCAGTGGGTGTCGATGAATTCGGAGAGGCGGTGGTTGTCGAGCTCGTCCGGATCGGTGAGGAGCGACAGCTCCTCACTCGTGAACTGCTTCGTGATGCGTTCGCCCGGCTTGATCACGTCGAGGACCGTGCCCCCGGTGTGCTGCCGCGAGATCGGGCTGTCGGCATCGAGGCCGGCATTGCCCCGGTAGTAGATGTTCCAGAAGTCGCTCGACGATACCGTGAGCCCGTCGGCCATGAAGGCGTCGGTCGCAGCTCGGTACAGCGCCCGCGCCGCTTCGGGATCCCGCGCCCGACGGACCGTGCCGGTGATCGTCTCGGAGGCGGCGTCCTGGGGCTCGAGCGCGAGGTCGATGCCGTAGCGCTGCAGCTCGAGCTGCACCCCCGCCATCGCGTGATCCTCTCGAACGTTCCGCACGACGAACCGCCGCTCCCCGTCGTCGGCGTGGGCGCCGAGAAGGTTGACGAGCACGTGCCCGGTGAGGAGCAGGCTCTGCCCGCGGTTGTCCACGACGAGCGAAGTGCCGTCGATCTGGTCTGCCGGCGCCTCCCACGGCGCGGCGAGCGCGGTATCCGGGTGGATCGAGGAGATGAGCAGCTCGCCGAAACTCGTGACGACCCGGGGGTCTGCGACCAACGCGGTGACGACGAATTCCCGCGCCCCGTGCCAGGAGCCCTCGGGCAGGTTGAGCGCCTGGTACGCACGACCGGCCATGAGGCGGATCTCGCGGTACTTCATGTCGATCGTCTCGGTCGCGTGCTCGCAGGGCGGCGTGATCGGAGAGTCGATGGGGGTGAGCAGGGGCACCTTCGGCGCCGAGGCAGCGGCCGGTGCAGACACCGGATCCTCCGATGCGGACGAAGCCGACGAGACCGCGGAGGGAGCCGAGGAGCCGGCGGAGGGAGCCCGCCGGGCCGACGCGACGGGGGCCTCGTACGACCACCACCACTCCGAGGCGTCCGCGTCCGCGAGTTCGTCGCGATACGGTGCGCCCTCGAAGATGAGCCCGCGCACGTCGCGCCCGAGATGGTCCTCGGTCCGGTCGAGCCCGTGCACGAACGCATTGACGAATCGGATCACCCAGACCGGCACAAAATCGGTGTCGTGCGGGTCTGCGTGGACCAGCGCGTAGGGCCGCTCCTGGAGCGCGAGCACGAGCCGGGTGATGTACTCGAGCTCGGGCCGCTCTGCGAGCAGCGAGCCGATCGCGGAGTCCTGATCCCCGGCCTCGACCGCCGCGAGCAACGCGCGCACCTGCACCGGGTAATTCTGCACGAGTTCGTGCGCGACCGGGACCTCTTCCCGCGGGCCGGAGCGGGGCTCCTCGGCCGCGCGCGACTGGTACCACACGCGGTCGCGGAACTCGTCGCCGTTGAGCGGCAGCTCGAGCGCCCAGCGGAACCGGGTCGTGATGATCTGCGCGACCTCGGCCAGCGGCGTTGCGGGATCGAGGTCGAGCCGCTCATCGAAGTCGAGGCACTGCTCGACCGCTCGGTCGCAGAGCTCGGGGGCGAGCTCGAGCAGCAGGGCGTTGAAGGAGTGCAGGGCGTCCTTGCTCACCTGCTCCGCGGCGAGCCGGTGGATCGTGGCCAGCACCGTCTCACCGTCGCGCGGTACGATCTCACCGCGCCTCGCGGCGCGCACCTTGGCGCGGATGCGGCGGAGATCCGCGGCCATCTCCATGTTGCTCGTGAAGAAGCGGTAGCTCGTCGGGAGGAACGCCCGATACCGGATCGTCCGGTCCAGGTGCCGTTCCAGCTGCTCGAGATCCGACGCCGATCCGAGTTCGGGATCGGCGAGCACCTGCCCGAGGACGTCGAGGTAGGCGGAGATGTAGGCGTTGACGAGCACGGGACGGTTGAAGAAGAGCATCACGAGCCCGAGTGCGGAGCCGTTGCCCACGCCGATGAGCCGCTTCACCGAGGGGTCCAGGCGCACCGCGGTCTCCGGTGCATCGATGCGCGCCAGCTCCTCGACGACGTCCACCGACAGCTCGCGCATGAGGTACGCGGCCAGCATCTGCGCGTGGTACGACGTTTTGAGCGGGTGGCCGGGCCGGATCGCGGCGAACGGGATGCTACCGAAGGTGCCGTTGCCGTCGAGCCCGGTGTTGCGCATGACGTATCCGACGCGGCGCAGTTCCTTCGCGTCGGGCTGCTCTCCACGGGAGAGCGCCTCGCGCACCGAACGGAACAGTCGCAGGCTCTGATTCGAGCGGAACCAGACGAGGGTGTTCTCGGTCGCGCGACCTTCGTACAGGCGCGGAAGCTCCTCCTCGGTGGAGCGGATCTGCTCGGGCGTCGCGACGCCGTCGAGCAGCGTGCCGACCATATCCCAGCTCGTGCCGATGATCCGGCCGGTGCGGTTCTTGCCGGAGGGTTCCCTCAGGAACGCCAGGAAGGTGATCACTCCACCGGGGGTGGTCACGACGTAGCGCGCCTGTCCGACTCCGCGGGCATCGAGTTCGAAGACCTCACGATCGATCTTCCACTGCTCCCGGATCATCTTCGCCATGAAGCTCCGAGATGCGGAGAGCCGATTCGGCTGCATCGCACTGAGATTCCGCGGATCCATGACGACGTCAGGATCTGCGCTGAAACCGAACTTGTTCTCTACCACGCTACGTTGCGCCTTTCGTCAATCATTATTTGACAACAAACAATACCTGCTTGACGCATGAGCATAGCGCAGAAGTTCGGCGGGTGCCAGGGTCGAGTCGAAACCCGATACCTCACGTTCACACGCCCGCACTACGCTGGACGCATGGAAACGACGCAGGCACAGGGCCGACGGGCCGAGATCGAATGCTGGCTGACCGACATGGACGGTGTGCTCGTGCACGAGAATCGGGCGATCCCGGGCGCCGCGGAGCTGCTGCAGCACTGGCGCGACGAGGAGATCCCCTACCTCGTGCTCACGAACAACTCGATCTTCACCGCGCGTGATCTCAGCGCGCGCCTCAGCGCCTCCGGCATCGACGTGCCCGAGGACCGGATCTGGACGAGCGCCCTGGCGACCGCGGCGTTCCTCAAGCAGCAGAAGCCCGGCGGCAGCGCGTTCGTGCTGGGCGAAGCCGGGATCCTGACCGCCCTGCACGACGCGGGGTACGTGATGACGGAGACGGACCCCGACTTCGTGGTCGTCGGCGAGACGCGGCACTACTCCTTCGACGCGATCACGAAGGCGATCCGGCTCATCATCGGCGGTGCGCGCTTCATCTCGACCAACCCCGATGCGACCGGCCCGAGCCCCGAGGGGCCGCTGCCGGCGACGGGATCGATCAACGCGCTGATCACCAACGCGACCGGCAAGAAGCCCTACATCGTGGGCAAGCCGAACCCGATGATGTTCCGATCGGCGCTCAACAAGATCGGGGCGCACTCGCACAACACCGGCATGATCGGGGACCGCATGGACACCGACATCATCGCCGGCATGGAGGCGGGCCTGCACACCGTGCTCGTGATGACCGGCATCGCCGACCAGGCCGAGATCGAACGGTTCCCGTTCCGCCCCGACGAGGTGCTGGGCTCGGTCGCCGAGCTGCTGTAAGCGGGAGTCGGGCTACCGCCGGCTGCTTTTGGCCGCCGCCGCCGCGGACTACTTCTTCCCGCCGCTGCGCAGGGTGCGCACCAGCATCTGCACCAGGATGATGGCGAGCAGGATCGAGAACGCGACGTTCGACCAGAACGGCGGGATGTGCGTGGCGATGATCGCGCCGACCGGCGACAGCAGGCTGGCCGCGATACCGAGGATCGCAGCGGCCCGCAGATCGACGTTGCGCCGGCGCGAGTTGCCGATCGTGCCCGAGATGGATCCCGGGATCATCACGAACAGCGACGTACCCTTCGCGACCAGGTCGCTCGCGCCGAAGAAGAACATCAGGATCGGCACCACGACCACCCCGCCGCCGACGCCGAGCAGGCCGGAGAGAATGCCCGTGACGAGCCCCGTGACCACGAGCAGCGCGCCGACGAGCACGTTCATCTCGATGACGTCGTCGCGCTGCGCGACCACGAACCAGAGGCTGATGATCACACCCACGAGGAACGCCATGAACATCCAGCGCAGGAAGAGGGTCGGCACGCGCGAGAGCAGGTAGCTGCCGATCTGCGCACCGATCACGATGCCGACCGCGAGCGCCGCGACGGCGATCCAGTCGATGTGCCCCTGGATCGCGTAGGTGACGCCGCCGACGATCGCGGCCGGCAGGATCGCCGCAACCGAGGTGCCCGCGGCGAGCCGCTGCTGGAACCCCAGCAGGAGCACCAGCATCGGCACGAGGATCACCCCGCCGCCGATGCCGAAGAGGCCGGAGAGCATGCCGGTGAGAGCGCCGAGCAGTGCGAGCGGGAGAATGCCCGGGCGGGAGGTCTGGTTCATCGAGATCGTGTGTCCTTGCAGAGGGTGGGAAATGGTGGCGGGGCTCGGTGCGCTAGCCGGAGCCCACCACCAGCGCGGATCCGTCGGAGCGGGGATCGCTCGCCGCCGTGTAGCCGTCGAGCACGACGCGGATCAGGTTCGAGTGCCCGAGGTCTTCGGTGTACCGCGGCACGATCTCGACCGAGAACCCCGCGGCCTCGATCGCGTCCCGGGCAATCTGGGGCACGTCCGCCTCGGCGGTCACCGTGACCGGTCCGCTCCCCGTGTCCTCGTTCACGATCCACCGCGGCGCGTGCGTGGCGTCGTGCGGCGTGGCTCCCGCGAGCGAGCGGAGCAGCAGCTGGGTGTGGATCTGCGGCTGCGCCGCGCCGCCCATCGTTGCCGGCACCCAGGCGACGTCATGGCCGTCCAGGATCAGCACGGGCATGAGCGTGTGCCTCGGTCGTTTGCCCGGTGCGAATGCGTTGGGCGAGGCCGGATCGAGCGAGAACGAGGTGCCGCGGTTCTGGAAGATGATGCCCGACTCGGGCTCCAGGATGTGCGATCCGAAGTCCCAGTAGACCGAGTTCACGAAGGAGACGGCCCAGCCGTCGGCACTGATGGCGCTGAACCCCACGGTGTCGCCGCTGGCCTTCGGAGCTCCCGCGCGCGGGTCGATCGGGTCGGGCAGCGCCACGAGCTCCTCACCGCTCAGGCCGCCGAAGGCGGGATCCGCCAGCTCCGCGGCGCGCACGGCGTTGCTGGCGCGGAAGGCCGCGGCGAGCGCGCCGGCGCCCGCGCCCAGCGGGTCGTCGATGCCCGCCGCGACGGCGTTGAGCGCGCGCAGCAGCATGAATCCGGAGGTGTTCGGGGGCCCGGTGAGGATCCGGAGGCCGGCGAACTCGCCGACCAGCGGCGCACCCCAGACCGGCCGGTAGGCGACGGTGTCGTCGCGGGTGATCCTCGACCCGAGGGCGGCGAGTCCAGCAATCCACCGGTCCGCCAACTCACCCGCGTAGAACTCGTCGGCGCCGCGCTCCGCGAGCAGCCGGAGCGACCGGGCGAGGGCGGGCTGGCGCAGTTCGGCCCCCTCGGCGAGCGGGGTGCCTCCGGGGTAGAAGACGTCGCGCGCGCCGGGATCCTGCGCCAGCGACGGCTCGGCCTCGACGAGTGCGGCGGCCACGGAGCGCGAGTTCGGGAATCCCTCCTCGGCCAGTCGGATCGCGGGTGCGAGATGCTCGGCCCAGCTGCGGGTCGCCGCGAACTCGTGGAGCGCCTGCCAGCCGCGCACGCCACCGGGAACCGTGACCGTGTCGATGCCCCGCAGCGGAAGGGTGTCGCCGTGCCGCTCGCGCAGTACGTCGAGCGACTGACCCGACGGTGCCGTGCCGGTCGCGTTGAGGAACCGGACCTCGCCGTCGGGGCTGCGCACCAGGGCGACCAGGTCTCCGCCGAGCGCCACGTTGTTGGGATAGACGACGCAGAGTGTCGCGGCGGCGGCGAGGGCCGCGTCGACGGCGTTGCCGCCCGCCTCGAGCACCGCTGCTCCCGCCTCGGTCGCGAGGTGGTGCGAGGTGGCGATGGCGCCGCGGGAGTTGGGCTGGGCGCTCACGCGTCAGACTCCGATCCATCTGCGCCCGCGGTGCGCGCGATCTGACCGCTGATGTCGAGCACGTGCGCGCGCGCCTCGTCCTCCGCGAGGGACGCGTTTCCTGCGGCGATCGCCTCGAAAATTCTGCGATGGGCAACGCTCGAGGCCTGACGGCGTGACCTCGTCTGATACCGACTCGCCCTGCTCGGGGCGATCTGCTGCGCGATCTGCTCGTTGATGAGAGCGAGCAGTGGATTGTGCGCATACTGAGCGATCGCTTGGTGGAACGCTCGGTCGAGCTCAGCGTACCGCTCTTTCGTCACGTCGACTTCCATCGCCTCGACGAGTTCCCGAAGTTGCGCAACGTCACGGGCGGTCGCGCGAGTTGCCGTGATGCGCGCGATGGGCGGCTCGATGATCGCGCGCAGCTCCATGATGTCGTGCAGCTCAGGGCGCAGTGCGGCAAGGGCACCGAGTGCCCCGTCCGAAATATCGGCGCGTTCACCTGGACTCAGCACAATCGTGCCTCGACCCGGCCGACGATCGATCAGCCCGCGGTTCTCGAGTTCTCGCAGTGCCTCGCGGATCGACACTCGGGAAACGCCGAAGTGCTCGGCCAATTCCCGCTCCGGCGGGAGCCGCTCGCCGGCTCCGAGCTTTCCATCGAGGATCAGCCGTTCGATATCGACCGATAGCCGGTCCGGCAGCGATAACGTTTCGCCCCGTTCCACCTGCGCCCAGTCCATGTCACTCTCCTCTGCATCGTGCTCCGCCGCCGTTCTTCGGAAGCGGGAATTCTCCCGAGCCGGTCACACCCGGCGGCCGGTTACCCGTCGCTTCCCAACGCAATCCGCTCCAGCACTCCTGGCTCTCGCCAGCGTTGCGAGGGAATACTATCGCGCAGCACGCGCGTGTAGCGGTGCTGCGGTTCCTCAAGGACCACGCGAGTCTCGCCCTGTTCCACGATCTCACCCTGACGCAGCACGATGACGTCCTGGGTCAGATGCGACACGACAGCGAGGTCATGCGAGATCAAGAGGTAGTCAGTCCCCGTAGCGTCCTGGACATCGGTCAACAGGTTCAGGATCTGCGCCTGAATCGAGATGTCCAGTGCGGCGACGGCCTCGTCCAGCACAATGAGTCTCGGTTCGACAGCAAGGGCGCGCGCGATCGCGACACGCTGCCGCTGCCCTCCGGAGAGGTCCCTCGGGCTGCGTGACCGCTGCGCGACGGTGAGACCGACCAGATCGCAGAGCTCTGCGATCCGCAGCTCCCGCGCTGATCGGTCGCCGCTGTCATGGATGCTGAGCACCTCCCTGAGCACCGACTCGACGGGTTGGCGTGGGTCCAGTGAACCGAAGGGGTCCTGATACACCATCTGGGTGAGCTTGGCTCGCTCTCGTCTCGCCGATCGCGAATGGGCGGGTCGCGTCATGTCGGAGCCACACACGACCACGTCTCCCGCGGTAGGTCGTTCGAGGCCCATGATCATCCGGGCGAGCGTCGACTTCCCCGATCCGGATTCACCCACGATCCCGAGATTCCGTCCGCGGGTCATCGTGAAGCTCGCCCCGTGCACGGCGACATGTTCCGATCGACCTCGCCCGAAGACCTTGCGCAGCCCGTTCGCCGAGATCACCGTGTCATCGTGCACCATTGCCCAGCACCTCCTCATCGATCCGCATTCGCAGGTCCTCGGTGATCGTCGTGAGCCGGTTCCCCGAGCGCTCCAGCGTCGGCCGAGCCTTGAGAAGTGCCCGCGTATACAGATGCGTCGACTCGTCGAGTCGTTCTGCCGGCGACTCGTCGACGATGCGCCCGCGGTACATCACGTACACCCGGTCGCAGAGCGCGGCCGCGAGCTCAAGATCATGCGTGATGAACATCATGCCGATCCCGCGTGAGCGCACTTGATCCCTCAGGAGTGCGACGACCTCGGCCTGACGGGTGACATCGAGCGCCGTCGTTGGTTCGTCGGCGAGGATGAGCCTCGGCTCCGTGATCAGCGCCGCCGCAATGACGACGCGCTGCAGCATTCCCCCGGAGAACTGATACGGGTAGGCGCGGAGTTGCTGCTCTGGGTCGGAGAGTCCAACCTCTCGGCAAGCGGCGAAGGCGCGCTCTCGCGCCTCGGCACGACTCATGCGCCGATTCACACGCAGGCTCTCGGTCAAGAAGTCGCCGAGGGTATGCACCGGGTTCACGCTCGCCCGGGGATCCTGGTAGACGATCCCCAGCTCACGATCGCGAAATGCACGGTACTTCGCGCGGGAGAGCGTGGTGAGCTCTTCCCCCTCGTATCGGATCGAGCCCCTGGCTCGCACGCCACCGGGGAGCAGCCCGGCGATCGCTTTGAGGGTCATTGACTTGCCTGAACCGGATTCTCCGATCACCCCGACGATTTCACCGTGGTCGATCCGCATCCCCCCGTTCGTGACGATCTCAGTACCGTCCGAAGCCGTCACATTGAGGTTCGAGATGTCGATGAGGCTCATATCTTCGTCTCCCTGACTCCGCCGACGCGATCGGCGAGTCGGTCGCCAATGAGCGAGACCGCCGCCACTGAGATCACGATGAGAATTCCAGCGGTGATCGATTCCTCCCAGTGCCCCTGAATGATGCCTTTCTGGCCTTCCGAGACCATCAGTCCCCAGTCCGCGGTGGGGGGCTGCACCCCCATGCCGAGGAACGACATCGCGGCGAGGTCCACCATCGCGTAGCCGTACGACACGGTGATCTGAGCCATTGCTGTCGGCAGCACGGCGGGCAGCACATGTCGCAGCGCGAGCAGCCATCGCGATTGGCCGACGTTGAGCAGCGCATCGACGTAGGGCAACGCCATCTCGTTGACGGCGATATTGCGCACCATGCGCCCGATGAAAGGAATGTATGCCATAGCGAGGGCGATGACCACCGGGGTGACACCGGCGCCGAACATCGTCACGGCAAGAATGGCGAGGAGCATGCCGGGAAACGCGAATCCAATGTCCAGCACGCGCGAAATCACACGATCGACAATGCCACCGGTGACGGCAGAAGCGATGCCGAGTGCCGTGCCGAGGACGCCCGCAAGCAGAACGATGATCGCCGGGGCGACCAGACTGATACGGCCGCCGTGGAGGAGGCGGCTCAGGATGTCTCGCCCGGAGCCGTCGGTGCCGAGCACCGATCCTGACCCCATGGACCCGTACGTGTTCATGAAGTCAGACTCCGTCGGACCCTGGGGGGACACCCACGGGGCGAGCGCTGCACCGAGCGCGAGCAGTATGAGGATCACGATCGAAATCGTCATCGCGAGGTCGCGCTTCGGGCGCACGGTCGCGCTGCGCGCCACCGGTCGCCAGCGGAGGATCGTCGTCGTCATCGACCCACCGCCTTCGCGCGTACTCGAGGATCGACCATCACCTGAATGAGGTCGACGATGAGTGCCACCACCACCACGAAGGCGATGAGGATCAGGCAAATCGCCTGCACCACCGCGAAGTCCTTGCGCAGAACCGCGTCCGTCAGCAGCAGACCGATCCCATCGAGCGCGAACGCCTTCTCGATGACAATGGAGCCGACGACCATGCTGGTGAGCGTCACAGCGACCACTGTTGCAATCGGTGTGAGTGCATTGCGGACGATGTGGTGGCGAACGATCTGGGTTCGCGGCAGCCCTCGACCGATCGCCGTTTGCACGGGATCCCGCTGCGCCTCCTCCCGAAGCGCAGCCCGAGTCACTCGAATCACATATGCGCCCGAGGACAGCGTCAGGGCGATCACCGGCAGCACCATGTGGTGCAAGCGATCACCCAACCCTTCCCCGGATCCGAAGGTCGGGAACCAACCGAGACCGACCGCGAACACGGTGATCAGCAGTGTCGCGGCGACGAACGCGGGCACCGCAACACCCACCGAGGTCAGTCCGAGCATGACGTCGCTGATGCGTCGGCCCGACATCGCCGCAACGACTCCGAGCCCGACACCAACCACGATGATGGCGACGAGCCCCATTCCGAGCAGCAGTCCGGTGGTGCCGAGTCGAGGCTCGATGAGATTCCACACGTCGTCTCGACGAGTGAGTGAGCGTCCGAAATCGCCGGTCAGGACATGACCGAGCCAGGACACCCAGCGGACGAGGAACGGCTCATCCAGCAGGTACTGCTCACGCAGTGACGCGATGGTCTCCTCGCTGACCGAGCGATTGCCGATCAGGATTGCGATCGGGTCACCCGGCGACAGGAAGAGCGCGGCGAAGACGAGCAGCGATGACGCCAGGAGCGTCACGATGCCCTCGATGCAGCGCACCAGGACGAAACGGATCATCATTCTCTCCAGTGATGCGGTGGCCGGTCGCCCGGCCACCGCACCGAGTCACATCAGAACGGAGCTACTCGCCCGCGCCGATTCGCGCGGCCCAGGGGTAGTAGAGGCGGGCGAGCGATGCCGTGGCTCCCGTGATGCGGGAGTTCTGGTACACGCGCTGCTCGAGATTGACGACGGGGATCAACGGCAGATTGTCGACCATGCTCTGCTGGCCGGTGATGAGCAGTTCAGCGCGCGCATCGTCATCCATCGCGCTCAGCGCGTCGTCAACGCTCTGGGTGAGAACCGGATCATCGTTGTTGCCGTAGTTGTAGGCGCTCAACGGAGTGAACTCGCTCATGCTCACCACAGGATCCGCCACCCCCGCACCGTACTCCTGCACGATGAAGGCGTCGTAGGGAGCACGTGCCTGTTCATCGAAGTAGAGCTCCGTGAACGATGTCTGCGGAATCGACTCGATCGTGATCGAGACGCCGATCTGCTCGCCTCCGGCCGACAAGATCTCCCCGATCTTCTGCTCGGCTTCACTGTCTGCAGGAATGGCGATCGTGAGCTCAGTGCCGTCGAGTCCGGCGTTCTGCACCAACTCGGCCGCCTGCTCGACATCGAAGACCGGTGCGGGCAGCTCGTCATAGGCTGTTTGCCACAGCTCGCGCGAGTATCCCCAGGCGCCAGGCTGGATCGGAGTGACCGCTGGGGTCGCAGTCCCTCGGTACACCGCTTGCGCCACGGCCTCGCGATCAAGGATCAGGCTGAGTGCCTGTCGCAGTTCGAGTTGTTCCAATGGGCCGGCTTTCTCAGTGGGCCGGATTGCCATCCAATCGGTCCCGAGTCCGAGTACGAACGAACCCTCTGCGCTCGACGCGAGCTGCTCGGTCGCGGCGAGCGGCGGCATGAATGTGCCGTCGATATCCCCCGAAAGGAGGCTGTTGGCCACGGTGGATTCGTCGGTCACGAACGTCAGATCGAGCTTCTCGACCATCGGTCGCATCTCCTCGTCCCAATAGTTCGGATTGGCGACCATGCTGATCTTTGATCCCGAATTCCAGGAGTCGAACGCAAACGGTCCGGTGCACATGATGCCACCGCTTGAAGTGCCGTAGGCCTCGCCCGCGGACTCGACGAAGCTCTGCTTCCCGATCACGCCGGCTGCGGTCGCCAGCATACGTTCGAACAGCGAGTCGGGCTGCGAGAATCGCACCGTGACCTCACTTGGCCCCGTCGCCTCAATCGAGCTGACGCGATCGTAGAACGGAGTCGACCAGTACGACCCGGCGGCGGGATCGAGGTGCCGGCTCAGGCTGTAGACCACATCCTCAGCCGTGAGCGGGCTGCCGTCCCAGAACGTCACTCCGTCCCGCAGGGTGAAGACCGTGGTCACGTCGTCGGGATGCTGGACGTCGGCGGCCAGTGCAGGCGACAGCGACATGTCCTCGTTCTGGCGCATGAGGCCCTCGCACATATTCGCCAACGCGGTGTTCTCAGAGTCGGCGTACGCGTAGATCCAATCCAGTGAAGCGGGCTCCCCCGAGTACAGGTTCCACGTCACCAGGTCGATCGGACCGGTGCCAGCAGGCGTCGTCGTCTGCTCGCGTGGAACATCGGTGATCGCCGAGGTTGCGGGCTCGTCGGATGAGCCCGAGCACCCGGTCAGGGCGAGTGCCGCAACCGTGATCGCCCCGAGCATCATCAGGGTCGAGGGTCGTGAGAGAGCCATCAGTGTGCCTCCAGTTCAGTCGATGCGGCCCAGAAGTCCCGGACCGCCACGAGGTCTTCCGGGCCCGAGGACCCGATGAGGATATTGCGTTCGAAGGTTGCGCTCGCCCCGTCGAGCGAGACGAATTGTTCAATCGAGATCACCATTCCCGGTTCGAGTACCAGGTCGCTGTCATCGCGCACCCACGGGGCTTCGAACGCGAGACCGAGCCCGTGACCCCGCGCAGGGAACTCGCCCGAATCCGGATCGATGCCCGCGTCGCGCAGCACCGCGGACCCCCGAGCTGAGGCCTCTCCGAGCCGAACACCCGGGCGCATGTCGGAGACGATCTCATCGACGCTCCGCCGCGCCACATCGTAGGCGCGGTTCTGCGCAGCAGTCGGGGAACCTCCGACGACCCAACTCCGCGCGAGGTCGAAGAAGTATCCGCCGTAGGTCCCAGTGATGTCGATGGTGAACAGGTCCCCGGCCTCGAGTGCACGGCTGCCATGAGTGGGCTGGCGGTTGTCCGCGGCCGTGCCGTCGAGTGGCGTGGTGTAGACGAACGCGTTTGCGAAGGCGGCCTCGTGCGCGGCCACCTCGTGGACCATTGCTGCAACAACCTCGGATTCGGCGACGCCGGGAGCCGTGGCCGCGAACCCCGCTTCAAGTGCGGCCTCGGCGACGCGCGCTGCCTGCCGCATCAGGGCGACCTCATCGGGCGACTTCCGCAGCCGAAGCTCTTCGATCAGTTCTTCATCCCAGGTCAGGGAAAGCTGCGCCGCGTGAGCGTCTGCGAGGAGTCGCCGTGCCTGTTGACCCGACATCGCGTCTCCGGAGAGGATCGCAACATCGGTCAGCTGCGGACGGTCACGGAGCGCGGCGATGACATCTCCCACCAGTGTGCGGTCACTCACCCCGCTCCTCGAGATGAAACCAGTGACCCCCGAAGTCGACTCCGATGCATCCGAGTCGTCGGAGAAGAGCAGGACCTCATCACTGCTGACGAGCAGGGCGGAAAGACCCCGATCGCTCCAGAGTCCCGAGACATCGCGGATGGTCGGAAACACCGGGTAGAAGCCCGTCAGGTATCGCACGTCTGCGCCGCGATCGGCCGTGCCGCCGCCGCGCCCCCAGACCAGCGCTGCATGGAAGCCGCGATCGGCAAGGACTGCGCGAAGGCTTGCGATCCGGTCGCGGTACTCATCCGCGGTGATGAGGGTACGGGATGTCGTCGCCATCGACGGTGTCTCCTTCGCTTCGGTGCGCCGCGATTGTGCCGCGGACTCTTGGACTAACCAACTGGCCATCAGTTCATCAGCATAAGGGAGGGCATCGGCGACTGCAAGCGCGCCGCGTTACAACTTGGGAACAACCTCGCGACAGCACACAGCGCCCCCTGCGTGGATACGCAGGGGGCGCTGTGTGGAGAAAGACGTACTTGCTACTGCGGGCTGAGCCCGAGATCTTCGAGCCCGATCGCGAAGCGGTACTCGTACCCCTCGCCCTCAATTCGGGCCTTCGCCGGCGCCTGGCGATCCACGACCACCGCGACGCCCGCGATCTCCGCGCCAACCTTCTTGAGCGCCTCGATCGCCTGCAGCGGCGATCCGCCCGTGGTCGAGGTATCCTCGACGACGATCACGCGCTTCCCGTTCAGATCCGGACCCTCGACCTGACGACCGCGACCGTGGTCCTTCGGTTCCTTGCGCACCACGAACGCATCGTAGGTGAGGCCTCGCGCGACACCCTGGTGCAGGATCGCCGACGCGATCGGATCCGCGCCCATGGTGAGCCCACCGACCGCGACGACCCCGTCGATGTCGTCGATGAGGTCGAGCATGACCTGACCGATGAGAGGAGCCGCGCGGTGATCGAGGCTGAGCTTGCGCATGTCGATGTAGTAGCTCGCCTTCTTCCCGCTGGTGAGGGTGAAGTCGCCGTGGAACACGGCCTCTTCCTTGATCAGGTCGATGAGCTGTTCGCGTGCGCTGGTCATGGTCTCGATTCTACTCGCGTCGCGACCGCGCGGATCGGCGTTCCCCGCCCGGGGGAAGTGAGGCGGCACCCCCGATAATCTCATCCCGCACCGCTGAAACATGGTCACGTGCCTCACGCTCGGCAGCGGCGCTGTCCTGGGCCGCGATGGCTTCGAAGATGCGCCGGTGGGCGATCGATGACGTTCGTTGCCGTTCGACCGTGAAGAGCGACACATCGCGGATCGGCTCGATGAGCAGCGCGATCTGTTCGTTGAGGAGCGCGAGCAATGGGTTATGCGAGTACTGGGCGATAGCCTGGTGGAACTTCCGGTCGAGAGCCGCGTACGCTTCGACGTCATCGGTACGCTCCATCTCACTCGCGAGTCGACGCAATTGCTCGACGTCGCGCTTGCTCGCGCGCGCAGCTGCGATGCCCGCGATTGGGGGTTCGAGGATCTCCCTCAGTTCCATGATTCGTTCGTTCGTCGCTTCCCGACCTTCAATGCTCCGCATCGCGCCCATGAGCGCGTCGCCCTCAGGAGATTGCGACTCACCCGGAGCGATCACGGTTGTGCCGCGTCCCTGCTTCCGAGACACCAACCCTTTCTCCGCAAGCACGTGCAGGGCCTCGCGCACCGAAGCGCGCGAGACCCCGAGTTGCTGCGCGAGCTCTCGCTCGGGTGGCAGTTTTTCGCCGCTGACGATCGCACCATCGAGGATCAAGCGCTCGAGGTCGAGCGCCAGACGGTCGGGCACGGAAAAGTAGTCGGCGCTCAATGCCCGTGCCCAGTCCATCGGTCTCTCCTTCACTCCCAGCGCGCTGGAGTGGATGCTTGAGACACACTCCGTACTGCTGGTAAGGCTAGGCCATCGAGTGCCCCGCCACGGGCACGCCACCCTTGATGACCAGTGCAATGTTCTCGGGATCAGCCACCTGCATGAGATCATCCAGCGGAGAGATCCGACCGAGCAGGACGCAGTCGCCCAGCTTTCCCTCCTCGATCGAACCGAGCTGCTGCTCGCGCCCCATCACTTTGGCGCCATTGATCGTTGCTGCGCGGAGGCAATCCTCAACGGGGATTCCCGCTTCGGAGAGCGCGAGCATCTCTTCCGCATTGGCTCCGAAGGGCGTGAGGGGCTCAGCAAAGCTGTCGGACCCCATCGCGAGCATCACCCCGGCCTCATGCGCACGTCGGGCGCTGTCCATGATGCGTGGCAACAGCTCGCGCGCCATCTCCCGCTGCGCCTCCGTGATCTCGGGACCGACCCAACGCAGATACCGACGCAGCAGCGCCATCGTCGTGACGATCGGCACGTCGTGCTCGAGGATGCTGCTGATCGTTGTCTCATCGAGGATGAAACCGTGCTCAATGACGTCGATCCCCGCCTCAAGGCACGCCTCGATCGCGCTCGGGAACTCAACGTGCGCACCGACCCTCAGGCCGAGCGCATGCGCCTCCTCGCAGAGCACCCGCAACTCGTCGACCGAAAAATGTAATTGATCGGGGGCATCGTTGTCGGACAGGGCGATGGCTCCGCTAGCCCACACCTTCACCCACTCTCCGCCCTCTCGCAACACGGTGCGCACAGCTTTGCGAATCTCGGTGGTCCCATCACACACGGTGGCCATATATGGACGATCCCGCACCCACTCAATCGGGAGGCTATGGCAGTCTCCATGCCCTCCGGTACTCGAGAGCCCCAGATAGGCCGGGACCACACGAGGACCGAGGATCGCTCCCTCCTCGATCGCATCTCGTATGGAGGGGCCCATCACGCCTCCTGCTTCACGCACGGTCGTAAATCCCGCTCGCAGGACCTTCTCGAGATCTGCAACGGCTCGGAACGGGCGAATCCCCAGCGGATCGACGACCCAGTTTGCCGGGTTGGACGACCGGACTCCCCAGATGTGCATATGGGAGTCGATGAGCCCCGGGATCAGCCAACGGCCATCACCGTCGATGTCATGCTCAAAAGCCTCGTCCGGCTCTGCTCCCCCAAGCACGAAAACTCCGTCGCGAATGATGATCGTCGCCCCTCGGGAAACCTCGCCGGTCGCGTGCCAGACATTGACCTGCGTGATGCGTGTACTCATGTTTTCCTTCCTCTGGTTAGCTGTCGCCGGACGGCAGCAGCATGGCATCGCGGCGATCGACGCCGATCGACACGGTGTCCCCGATGCCGATGCCTGCCGCCGCGGGGGTCGGCAGATGGACCTTCACGGTTTCCGCGCTACCGTCTCGCAAGGGGACCGCAACGGACAACTGCATCGACTCACCGAGATACAGGGCATCGACAACGGTCCCTGAGTCCATTGCATCGAGGTCGGGTATGCCGATGCGGAGATCCCCGGGCCGCACGCAAGCCACCGTGCCGCCTTCCGTTCTCTCGGCGCCCAAGGCGAATCCCAGTCGGCTCTCACCAGTGAACAGATTGGCCCCCGAGAAGAAACCGGCGAGGTATCCGGAACGTGGACGTTCATAGAGGTCGCGCACGGTATCGCAAGCAATTAATTGGGAGTTCCGCATCACAGCGACTCGATCGGCGAGCGTCAGCGCCTCCTCACGATCGTGAGTGACGTAGAGCATGGTCGTGCCGAACTCGCGGTGCACTCGCCGGACCTCCTGGAGCAGGTCTTGCTTGAGTGCTTTGTCGAGCGCACCCATCGGCTCGTCCATCAGCAGAATCTTCGGCTCGTAGGCGAGCGCCCGGGCGATGGCGACGCGCTGCTGCTGACCGCCGGAGAGTTCGCTCGGCAGACGCCCCCCAAAACCGCCCAGTCGCATGCGCTCGAGCATCTCCCGCGCCCGATCTGCGCGAGCAGCGCGATCCCATCCTCGCATCTTGAGCCCGTATTCGATGTTCTTCTGGGTCGTGAGGTGCGGGAACAACGCGTAGTTCTGGAACACCATGCCGAGTCCCCGGTCGGCAGGAGACAACCTCGACACGTCCGAGCCATCGATCCTGATGCGTCCTCGCGTGGGCTGTTCGAAGCCGGCGACGAGACGCAGGAGCGTCGTCTTACCCGACCCGCTCGATCCGAGTAAGCAGATGAGCTCTCCGGCTTCCACCTCCAGGTCGACATCGGCGACGGCGTCGACCTCTCCATATGACTTGGTGACCCGGTCGAAGACCAGCGCCGGATGCGATGCTCCGTCAGAGGCGCGGGTAGGGATATTTTGCGTCATGTTCGTTTCTCCTCACGTGAGAGCGCCATGGGTAGGGCGATCGCGATGCTGGTTGCGACGACTAGGATTGCCGAGATCGCGGTGATGGTCGGATCACTGCCGTACATCACAGAATCTGAGATGGCTTTCGGCAGCGTCTTCAGACCGGGCCCACCGAGGAAGTTGATAAAGACTGCTTCCTCGAAGCCCGTGATGAATGCCATGAGCGCGGAGGCGAGCATGGCGGGAAGCACCAAGCGCAACGTCACACCGAACAGTGCGCGAAAACGCCGAGCGCCGAGTGTGTAGGCCACGAGTTCGAGCTCTTGCGAAATCTGCCGCAATGCCGCGCTGCCGAGGATCACGACCATGGGAACCGCAAGTATGCCGTACATGAGCATCAGCCCGACGTGAGTTCCGTTCAGTCCGAACTGCTGGAAAACACCGTACATGGCCACCGCATACACCGCGCCCGGGAGGATCATACTGACGAGGCTCCAGCCTTCGATGGCGCCACGGAACGGTACTCGAGATCGGTGGAGAGCAAGCAGTGTGGGCACCCCCAGGACCAATGCGATCACTGCTCCGCCCACTGAGAGCTGCAAGGAGAGCATCAAGGGGTCGAGCCATTTGGTGCTGGAGAAGAGGTCGACATAGTTCTGCACGCCCCAGGATTTCGGCGGAAATCCGATCGCAGCATCGTCAGAGAAGGACAGCAGAATGGTCAGCAATGCGGGCGCGATGACGAGCACGATCGTGAAGCCGATGACGAAACCGCTCGCGACACGGAGCACCCGTTCGTTGCGCCGCAGCGCACCGCTCATCGGGTCATCACCCCCTCGAATGCGGACTTGCCTCCGGCGAGCAGGGCTGCAGCCAACGCGACGACCGCGATGAGGAGCAAGACGAATGCGCTCGCCGAGGCTCCCGGGTAGTCATACATTGCGAAAATCTGCTGGTTGATCTGGACCGCCATGAAGGGGGTCTGCAAACCCCCGAGCACGAGTGGAGCGACGTAGAAGCCAATGGAGAGGACGAATACGAGCGCGAAACTCACGGCGATACCCCCGCGCACTTGCGGAAGAACGACCCCAGCGAGACTCCGCCATCGCGAAGCGCCCAGCACCGATGATGACGAGAGGAGATTCAGATCGACCGTTGAGAAGACCGAATACAGGGTGAACACCGCGTACGGCAGCAAGGAATAGCTGATGCCGTAGACCACGGCGAATGGTGTGTAGAGAAGTTGGACGGGCTCGTCAATGAAACCGAGAGCCTGCAGTGCCGCATTGAACGGACCGTTTGCGACGAGGAGCAGGAGAATCGCGTAGTTCTTGATGATCGTGCCCATCGCAAACGGGACGAGGACCGTGACCCAGAGCAAGGTGCGCAGCCAGCGACGCGGGGTTGCGTGGAGCGTCCACGCAATGATCGTGGCCAAGAGGATCGTAATGCAGGCCACGATGAGGCTGCAGATGACCGTCGTGATCAACGCACGGCGACTGATCGGGTCGCTGAACACGAGGCTGAGTCTGGACCAGCCCGCGTCCCCGCTCACGGCATCGATGAACAGTCGGACAAGCGGATAGCACACGAAGCACAAGATGATCGCGATCATCGGTGCAGCCAGTAGGAACCCGGCGAATGGGCCGAGACGGGGCTGCCACCCCCGTCTCGCGCCTGTTCCGCTGAGGTCGATCGGCAGGGTTTGGGCGGTCGCCATGGTTAGCCCTGAACAACCGACCGGATTGCGGCGTCAACCTCGGACTTGTGCTCGAGATACCACTCGAAGTCCTGCGTTCCGAGCTGTTCGAAGTTCTCCGGGTAGTCCGCCAGTCGTGAGGCGACGGTTTCGTCGAGCAGGTCAATCGCTCCGGGATTCGGCACCGAGTACTGCAATTGCTCCGCGAACCCCGCCTGCGCTTCGGTGTTTGCGGCGAGCCACTCCAGATAACGCTCAGCATTCGCGCGGTTCGGAGCGTCAACCGCGATCGAGGTGAAGCCAGGATCGTACACGCCGGCCCAGTTCACCTGCATGTTCATACCCTCGTCGATGAGCGTGTATACGCGCCCGCTCCGGGCGATGGCGATGTCGGCCTCACCCTGTCTGAACGCTTGGTCCTGCTGATCTCCCGAGGTCCACCAGACAGTGACATCATCCTTGATCGCGGCGAGCGGATCCGCGATTCTCGCAATATCAGCGTCGGCAGGCGCGTCGCCGGTCGCTTCGAGCAGGACGGCCGATGACGGTCCGTAGGATTCTCCGGGGTACATGCGCTTGCCGGGGTACGCCTCCGCGTCGAAGAAGTCAGCGACCGTTTCGGGGCACGCGTCGACGGTATCCATGTTGCAGGCGATCACATAGCCGAGGTTTGCGAACGTGAAACCAAAGTCTGTGACACGTTCCGGCTCGACCTCGGCTGCGATCCGAGTCGAGAGATCCTCGGGAAGGGGCTCGAGCAACCCAGCGTCCGCCATGAAGTAGGCGTCCGCCGCGCTCAGGCTGTCGAGGACATCCCATTGGACGTCGCCGGCATCCACCATCTGCTGCATTTGAGCAGCCTGCGTCCCCGGGGCATCGACGATCTGTACGTCGATACCCGTTTCTTCCGTGAACGCGGCGACGAGATTGTCCTGCGTGGCTTCGGTGAAGGCTCCACCCCATGTAGCGATGACCAGCGAATTCGATTCGCCGTCATTCGATTGCTCCGGAGCTGTGCCCGCACAGCCTGAGATGAGCAAGGTCGAGACGGCGATACCGACGAGAATGGCGGTCCGTGGGGCGGTGCTGCGTTGGTTCATCATTGATCTCCTGAGCGTGAAGTACTGCATGGTCAAACGGCGATGATTTCGTAGGGCAGGGAAGAGAGAGTGCGGGCTCCCTCGCGCTCGTACACGACGGTGTCATAGAGCGCGAGGGTGAAGTGACTCTCGAAGTTCGTCACTGAGCGTTCGAGGAAGATGTCCTCGGAGTCTTCCTCCGCCACCGTGAAGGTCCACTCGCCCACCCAGTCGGGCGGAAAACTGAGGCCGAGTTCGTAGCCACCCACCCAGGTCTCGCCGCGTTCGGCCCACAGACCGACACCGGCGTAGTACTCGCGGAGCTGGGCCGCGACGTCGCTCACACGGGCGCCCGCATGGGCTGATCTCCGGAGGACCGGGAATGCGCCAGCGAGCAACTCCATTCGCTCGACGAACTCATCTGCAGGCTCGCCGAGGCTCAGGACGGCGGTGCGATTGGCGTGGTAGCGATGGAAGACTCCACACGGGTCGACTGCGACGTGGTCACCCTCACCCAACTCCCTGCGGGAGGAAATGGAGTGCCGTGAGGCGTGCCGCTCGATCCGTTGCGCCCACTCGTGAATCGCAGCGGGTTCTCCTCCTGCGTTGATCAATCCGCGCTCCAACTCAGCCCACACCTGCAGTTCGGTCATGCCGGGACGGAGCACAGAGGCGAGGTGCGTGATCCCGTCGTCGCAAATGCGCGCCGCAGTTTCAATGCACTCGAGCTCAGCCGGTGACTTCTGACGGCGAACGCCTCGGATCATGCTCGTCGCGTCTCGGGTATGCGCACCGCGGGCGCGAAGAGCAGCGTCGACCTCGAGAAACACCGCAGGGCTTGGCACGTGAGAGTCCCATTCCATGCCCACGACCGCGCCGGGCCGCAGGACGCCGGCCAGCGAGTCGAGAATGAACGAGAGCGTTTCTCCCCGGGCATCGCGCGGGAGAAGCCGCACGTCGGTGTTGGGAGTGGTTGTCCGGCGGATGACTTCCGCGTGCTCGGCACCATCGAAAAGCACCGGCGTCGAGGACTGACGGTGGATCGCGATCATTGCGAGAGGACGCCATGCCGACGCGCCATGCGCCTTGTACCAGCGCAGCTCGTAGCCACTCACCCAGCACATGGCATCGGGGGCGGTGAGCAGCAGCAGATCGATCCCCGCAACGTCCATCTCGCTCCGAAGTCGGCCGATGCGTTGCGCGTACTCCTCGGGGGCGAACGGGACAACAACCTCTGGGATATCGAGCGATGCAATCTTTCGCGAAAAGTCGCTGGCAATCATCGGCACTCCTTTGAACCAAATGCGTTAAGGAATATTGGTCAGACCTTCATTCCTCAACCAGTATTGGTTGAAAGTTTCGGGAGCGCAAGAGGAGAGCAGGATTTTCATCGAGATGAAACACACCTGACATGAGACTCCGCGGCATGTCTCGGCGCATCAGTGTGGGCGCCCCCACCCCGCCCGTGATCCACCACGCCACCCCGACTCACCACACCCCTCGAGTGAACGCGACTGCACCTCCCGAGCACGCACACGGTGCGGACGCGTTCACTCGATGGAACAAGAAGAGCGCGCGAGGAGCACAACGGAACCGCGACCCCAGCTTCGCCCGCGACGTCGGCGATACCCTGTCTGTGACATGGGTGCACCTGCGAGCCACGCGCGGTACGACCGCGACACCACCACCGGTCCCGCCGACGCCCAGGATCGGAGCACCCCGTGACACCGCCCGATGCGCCAAGCACGCCCGACACACCACACACCCCTGACGCCCCCGACACCCGCGCGGCGGTCGACGCCCTCGCACCGCTGTTCGAGGACGCGCCCGTGGCGGTCCTCACCGGCGCCGGGATCAGCACCGACTCCGGGATCCCCGACTACCGCGGCGCCGGATCGCCCCCGCGCACCCCCATGCGCATCGACCAGTTCATGGAGGACCCGCAGTACCGCCGCCGGTTCTGGGCGGGCGCCCGGGTCGGCTCCGCACGGATGGGCGGGGTGCAGCCGAACGCGGGGCACCTCGCGATCGCGCACCTCGAGGCCGCGGGGCGCATCGACGGGGTGATCACGCAGAACGTCGACGGGCTGCACCGCCGGGCGGGATCCCGCACCGTGGTCGAGTTGCACGGCAGCGGCGCGGTCGTCCGCTGCACGGTCTGCGGCCACCGTACGAGCCGGGACGAGGTACTCGCGAGCTTCGACGCGCTCAACCCCGGCTTCGCCGAGGCGCACGCAGGTGCGGAGATCGCACCCGACGGCGACGCGGTCGTGGGTGGGGTCGGCGACGTGCTCGTGCCGCCCTGCCCCGTCTGCGGAGGGATCCTCCGACCCGACGTGGTCTACTTCGGCGAGGTCGTGCCGCCGCCGGTCTTCGCCGCCGCGGAATCGCTGCTGAACGGCGCCGGGGCGCTGCTGCTCGCCGGCACCTCGCTGGCCGTGAACACCGGGGTGCGCCTCGTGCACCGTGCGGAGCGGCGCGGGATCCCGATCGCGATCATCAACCGCGGACCGACGGCCGTCGACGCACGCGCGACCGTGCGGATCGAGGGCGGCACCACCGAGGTGCTGCACGCCCTCGCCTCCCGGTGGGGGTGAGGACGGCGGGATCCGTTCTCGGGATTACTCGCCGCGGGAGATGTGGGTCATGTCCTCGCGCGACACGACCTTGATGCGCGTGCGCCCCTCGGCTTCACCCAGCCCCAGCTCGTGCTCGTCGAGTCGCCGCCAGCCGTCGATCGTCGTGTAGGGCACCTCCCGCTCGCGCAGCAGCGCCGGAATCGCGTCGACGTCCGTGGACTCCGGCTCCCAGAGCGCGTCGCGATCCTCGAGCAGGCACTCGAGCGTCTCCATCGCGTCGGACTTCGTGTGCCCGATGAGGCCGATTGGTCCGCGCTTGATCCACCCCGTCGCGTAGACGCCCGGGATCTGCTGCCCCTCGAGATCCTGCACGCGACCCTGCACGTTCGGGATCACACCCTTGGTCTCGTCGAAGGGGATCTCGTCGAGCGGCGAACCGAAGTATCCGATCGCGCGGTAGAGCGCCTGCATCGGGATGACTTCGAACTCCCCGGTGTCAACGACTCCGCCCTGACCGTCAGGGGCGGTGCGCTCGATCTTCAGCCCGGCGACACGGCCGTCTTCCACGACCACCTCGACCGGCTTCGACCAGAAGTGCATGTGGAGCCGCCGCGACGCGTGCGTGCCCGCCTCCTCGCGCTCGCGCTGCTCCTGACGCCACTTGTCCATGACGCGCGTCATCACCAGCACCTGCTTGTTCTTCGCGAGTGTCTCGTCGGCGTAGGCGTCATCGAGATCGAAATCGCGCTCGTCGATCACCATGTCGACGTCGCGCACCTCGCCGAGCTCGCGGAGCTCGAGCGGCGTGAACTTCACGTACTTCGGGCCGCGTCGGCCGAAGAGGTGCAGGTCTTGGATCGGGTTCTCCTTGAGTCCGCGGTACACGTTGTCCGGGATCTCGGTGGGCAGCAGGTCATCGGCGTGCTTGATGAGCATGCGCGAGATATCGAGGGCGACGTTGCCGTTGCCGATCACGCCCACCTCGGCGGCCTCGAGCGGCCAGGTGCGCGGCACGTCCGGATGGCCGTCGAACCAGCTCACGAAGTCTGCGGCGCCGTAGGATCCCTCGGCCTCGATCCCGGGGATGGTGAGGTCGGCGTCGCGGATCGCGCCCGTGGAGAAGATCACGGCGTGGTAGTGCGCCTTGAGGTCTTCGAGCGTGAGGTCCTGGCCGTAGCGCACATTGCCGAAGTACCGGATGTCGCCACTATCGAGCACATCGCGGAGCGCGTTGATGATGCCCTTGATGCGGGGGTGATCCGGCGAGACTCCGTAGCGTACGAGTCCGTACGGCGCGGGCAGCTGCTCGAAGAGGTCGATCTCGACCTCGAAGTCACGCTCTGCCTTCAGCAGCAGGTCCGCCGCGTAGATCCCGGCCGGGCCGGCGCCCACGATCGCCAGTCGCATCTTGCTCATTGCTCTTCGATTCCTTCCGTCCCCCGAGCGGTATTCTCCGTGGGGTGTGTCATCGGGTGTGTCGTCGGTGCGCCGGCGGCGCGAAGTCTTCGGAGCGCTAGCCCTCGCGGCTGACGATGGACTCGGCCATCCGCTCGAGCGCGCGCTTCACCGACGACTTCGGCAGCACGTCGAGCGAGCGCACCGCGTCTTCCGCCCAGCGCCGGGCCGTGGCCTCGGTCTCGCGCGTAACGTCGTGGGCGCGCAGGGCTTCCACCTCGGGATCGAGCAGCGCGGGATCCGCGCCGTCGGCGATCGCCCGTACCCCGAGGTCGATGCTCTCGAGCAGCGCGGCGTCGTCGGTGTTGCCCGCGGCCGCGCGCTCGCGCAGCAGGAGGAGCGGCAGGGTGGCGACGCCCGCGCGGAGATCCGTGCCGGCGCGCTTGCCCGTCTGCTCCTTCTTGGGCGAGAGGTCGATCACGTCGTCGATGAGCTGGAAGGCGACGCCGATCCGCTCGCCGTACTCCATGACCGGGTCGGCGAACTCGATCGGGCCGCGCCCGAACATCACGCCCATGCGCGCGGCGCAGGCGATGAGCGCGCCCGTCTTGTCCGCGAGCACCTGGAGGTAGTGGGCGATGGGTTCGTCGCCGGGCTGCGGGCCGACCGTCTCGTGCAGCTGCCCGAGGCAGAGCCGCTCGAATGTGCGGGCCTGCAGCAGGATCGCCTCTTCTCCCATGCCGGAGACGAGCGTCGAGGCGCGCGCGAAGAGGAGGTCGCCCGCGAGGATCGCGATGGAGTTCGACCACACGGTCTGCGCTGCGGGCACACCGCGTCGGAGCTTCGCGTCGTCCATGACGTCATCGTGGTACAGCGAGGCGAGGTGCGTGATCTCGACCGCCTGGGCGGCCTGCCGCACGAGGTCGTTGGGACCCTCGCCGAGCTCGCTCGCGAGGAGCGTGAGCATGGGCCGGATCCGCTTGCCGCCCGCGTCGAGCAGGTAGCGCGCGGGTGCGTCGGCGACGGCGGAGGCGAAGCCGAGGTTCTCGAGCAGACCGGCCTCGATGAGCTCGAGCTGATCCTGCAGCGCCTTCGCGTGCCGACGATCCTGCGCACCGCGGAACAGGCGCATGGGGAGCGCCTGCGTCGCGGTGTCTTCAGCGATGGGACGACTCACTTCGAATCCTCGGCTTTCGCGGCGGCGGGCTTCTTCGCGGCCGGCTTGGGGGCGGCGGGCTTGGGTGCCGCGGGCTGGGGTGCCGCGGGCTTGGGTGCGGCAGACTTGGCAGCCGCAGACGTCGTGGCTGCGGGTTTCTTCGCGGCGGCAGGCTTCTTCGCGGCAGGCTTGGCTGCGGTGCTCGCGGACTTCGTCGCGGCAGCAGATGTCGTCGCGGCAGCAGGCTTCTTCGCTGCGGCGGGCTTCGAGGCCGTGCTCGCGGCCTTGGTCGCGGTCGCGGGTTTCTTCGCAGCAGCGGCGGGCTTCTTCGCAGCGGGCTTCTTCGCGGCGGGCTTCTTCGCAGCGGGCTTCTTCGCAGCAGCCGCGGCAGGCTGTGCATCCGCGGCAGAATCCTTCGCGGGAGTCGACTCTGCGGCCGCAGGCTTCCTCGGCGCAGCGGGGCGCTCGCGCGGCACGAACCCGCGATGCAGGGCGACGACGCCGAAGGTCAGATTCCGGTACGCCACACGTTCGAGCCCGGCCTCGCGCAGCCACGACGCGAGCTCCTCCTGCGCCGGCCACGCCTCGATGGACTCGTTGAGGTACTTGTACGCCTCGGCGGCATCCCGGTTGATCGCGCCCGCGATCCGGGGCAGCACGTGGCGGCCGTAGAAGCCGTAGGGCGCTCGGATGATCGGGGACGGGGGCGTCGAGAACTCCGCGATGACCACGCGCCCGCCGGGCTTCACGACGCGGCGCATCTCGGCGATCGCTCGCTTCGGATCGCTGATGTTGCGGAGTCCGTAGGAGATCGTCGCGGCGTCGAAGCTGTCGTCCTCGAACGGCAGCTCCATCGCATCCGCCCACACGAACTCGATCAGCGGATGATCGGCGTAGCGCTTCCGGCCCTCCGCGAGCATGCCCTCGGAGAAATCCGCAGCGACCACCTCGGCGCCGTGCGCCGCAAGTGCGGCCGACGACGTCCCGGTGCCGGCCGCGAGATCCAGGATCCGCATGCCCTTGCGCGGCGCCACCGCCTTGGTCGTGGCGATGCGCCACAGTCGGTCGTTGCCCACGGTCAGCACGTCGTTGATCAGGTCGTAGCGAGGCGATACCTCGTCGAACATGGCCGAAACGTCGGTGGCGTGTTTGGTCGCGGTGTCTGGGCGGGTCACCCCTCTATGCTAGCCCGTCGCTCCGCACGCAAGCTGGAGCCCGGAACTCCTCGCGGCCCGCCCGCCGCGCGCGGCCCTCACCTCCCCGCGCGCCCCCGCAGGTGTGAGCGATTTCTGGGCAAGAATCACGCGCCAGCCCCGGAAATCGCTCACACCAGGGAGGGGGGTTAGAGGCGGTCGCGGTGGCGGTCGCGCAGTTCCGCGACCGCGCGCTCCAGCACGGGATCGTCGCCGCGCGCGAGCGCGGCATACTGCAGCACCACCCCGTCCGTATCGGGCACGGCCTTGACCCACATGCGGCGACGCGGCACGAACAGCGACCACATCAGCCCGCCGAGCGACACGAGCGCGAAGATGAGCACCCACTCCTGCGCCGGATTCCGCATGACGTCGAAGGAGGCGTAGCGGGGTACGGCGTCGAAGCTGATGGTCCCCATCCCGTCGGGCAGCTCGACCTCGTCCCCCGGCGTCAGCTCGAGGGAGTCGACGTCGACCGCCCGCCCCGTGAGCTGCTCCATGTTCGTGGTGTCGAGCGCGTAGACCGACTGCGGCACCCCGTCATCGATCCCGAGATCCCCGACGAACACGTCGAGCGTCAGCACGGGGTTCTCGAGGTCCGGGTAGTTCGACGTGTACGCGCCGGTGTCGAGGTCGGCCTTCGTCGGGTAGAAGAAGCCGCGGAGCCCGAGCTGCGTCTCCTCACCGGCGTCGGTCTCGAGGCCGTGCGGCACCTTGACGACGCCGAGCGAGGTCATGTTCGTGTCCTGCGGGATGAAGGGCATCGACTCGCTGTACACGATCGTGCCCTCGGCGTTCCGGACCGTTAGCGTCGGGGCGTAGCCGTTCGCGATGAGATACACCGGGGAGCCGTGCACGCGCAGCGGGTGATTCACCCGGATGACCTCCTCCGACTCCGAGCCGTCGGTCTCGAGCAGGGTCATGTTCGCGGTGTAGTCCCGCACCTGCCCGATCGCCGAGACGTTGCCGTCGTCGGGGGTCATGTAGGTGACCTCGAGCGAGTTCATGCGCAGCCCGAACGGCTCGAGGCTGCTCGTGTCGAAGGAGCGCCCCGAGTTCACGGTGTCGTAGTCGATGAGCTGGTTCACCAGGGTCTCCCCCTCGATCAGCACCTTCTGGCCGTTGAAGGTGAGCACGCCGCCCAGCCCGACACTCACCAGCACCCCGACGAGCGCGGCGTGGAAGATGAGGTTGCCCGTCTCGCGCAGGTAGCCGCGCTCGGCCGACACCGACACCTCGGGCACTCCGCGCCGCTCCGCGCGCTGCACCTGGACCCGATAGCGCTGCTTCTTCAGGATGGCGGCCGCCTCGGCGATCGCCTGCTCCGCGAAGGCCGTCCGCTCCGCATCGCTCGCGTCGGGGTTCGAGACCTTCACCTCGGCGTAGCCGGCCATGCGCTGCAGTCGCGCCGGCGTCTTCGGCGGCTGCCCGCGCCACGCCCGCCAGTGGTGCACGAGGCGCGGCAGGACGCAGCCGATGAGCGAGATGAAGAGGAGGAGATAGATCGCGGAGAACCAGACCGAGCCGTAGACGTCGAACGCCTGGATCGGGAAGGCGTCGAGGATCGGGAAGAGCTCGGGGTGATCCTGCTCGTACTGCACGACGCCATTGGGATCCGCGCCGCGCTGCGGCACGAGGGAGCCTGGGATCGCGGCCACCGCGAGCAGCAGAAGGAGGATCAGCGCGACTCGCATGCTGGTGAGCTGCCGCCAGAACCAGCGCAGCCACCCGCGGAACCCGAGCTCCGGCGCCTCGACGCGGCCGCCACCGCCGCTGCCGTCATCAAAATCAGATGGGCGTGACATAGCCGCCGATCACCGCCTGCAATCCGAACATCATCTGGCTCCAGAGTCCGGTCACCATGAGGAGACCGATGAGGATCAGCAGCCCGCCGCCGATCAGGTTCACGACGCGTATATGCCGCTTGAAGAATGTCATCGTCCTGGTCATCCAGCCGAAGCCGATGGCGGCCAGCACGAAGGGGATCCCGAGCCCCAGGCTATACGCCAGGGCGAGGACGATCGAACGCGACACCGAGCCCTGCTGCAGGCTCAGCGACATGATCGTTGCGAGCGTGGGGCCGAGGCACGGGGTCCACCCGATCGCGAAGACGACACCCAAGAGCGGCGCGCCGAGCAGCCCGACGCGCGGCTTGACGCGAAGCTTCTTGGTCATCTGCATCCGGCCGAAGAACCCGATGAACACGATGCCCATCAGGATCACGACGACGCCCATGACGCGGGTAATGATCCACTCCCACTCGATGAGCCAGATGCCGATCGTGCCCGCGGCGGCCATCAGCGCGACGAGCACGGCCGTGAACCCGGCCACGAAGAGCAGCGAGCCGAGCACGAGGCGGCGACGGGCGGGCTTCCCCGCCCCCGCACCGTCGGAGGACTCCGCGTTCGCACCGACGTAGGCGAGGTAGCCCGGCACCAGCGGCAGCACGCACGGGGAGAGGAAGGAGACGAGCCCTGCCGCGAGTGCGATCAGCGAAGCGACGAGCAGCTGCCCGTCCGCAACGATCTCCTGCAGGTTCACGCTCGGCTACGCGTCGCTCTCGGCGAGGGTCTCCTCGATGAGCGTGCGCAACTGCGAGGCGTCGGCGAGCTGCCCCAGCACCCGGTGCGCCACGCGCCCCTCCGTGTCGAGCACGAGGGTCGTCGGCACGGCGTTCAGCGGCACCTGCCCGGCGAAGGCGCGCTGCGTGGCGCGGCCGTTCGCGTTGTCCATGATCGAGGGGTACTCCACGCCGAACTGCTCGGCGAACTGCTCCGCCTGCGCGACCTGATCGCGGGTGTTGACGCCGACGAACTGCACCCCCTCGGGCGAGAACTCGTCGTAGGCCTCCATGAGATCGCCGGCCTCGGCGCGGCACGGCGCGCAGCCTGCGTACCAGAAGTTGACGACCGTCACGCTGCCGAGGGTGTCGTCGGAGCCGAAGGTCGTGCCGAAGTCGGTCTCGCCCGAGAACTCGACCGGCTCGGTGCGGTCGGCGGGTGCGATGCTCAGCGAGGATCCATCTCCCGAGACGTACCCCTTGTCGCTCGATTCCTGCCACTGCTTCGCGAGGTCCTCGCCTCCGCCGCTGCAGCCAGTCAGGGCGAGCGCGGCGATGAGCGGTGCGGCGAGCGCCGCGAGGGTCCGGCGCTTCATACGGCACCCACATCCACCGCGTTGTCGAGCAGGTCGTGCGCAGGCGTCCGGTAGTCCACCTCGAACCAGCGCTCACCGCGGCGCTCGAAGCTGGTGATGCTCGAGAGCTCGCAGCGGCGCTTCGCCGGATTGTGGAAGAGTCGGCTGCCCGTGACGTCGAGGTGCGCGATCCAGATCGGGGACTGGTGCGCCACCATCACGATGTCGCCATCGCGGGTCGAATCCCAGGCGTCATCCATCGCCTCCCGCACGCGGTCGGCGATCTGCCGGTACGGCTCTCCCCAGCTCGGCCGGAACGGGTTCCAGAAGCGGTACCAGTTGCGCGGCTTCGAGAACGCGGCGTCGGGGCCGGAGTTCACCATGCCCTCGAAGGCGTTCGTGGGCTCGATAATCCGTTCCTCGGTGCCGATCTCGAGACCGAGGGCGCTCGCGATGGGCCGCGCCGACTGCTGGGCGCGCTCGAGGGGCGACGCGAGGAGCCTCGCGACGATGCGGTCGCTGCCGGCGAGCTCGAGTGCCGCAGCTTCGGCCATACGGTGGCCGCGCTCGGAGAGACGGAACCCGGGAAGCCGACCGTACAGCACGCGGTCCGGGTTGTGGACCTCGCCGTGGCGCACCAGATGCAGGAGTTTATCGGTCACGCGTCTAGTCTACGGGCGACGTCGGGGCCGACTCTGGGAGTTGGGGCGCCCCCTCATGCCCGCCCGGACGCGGGCTGCCAGCCGAGCGCGGGACCGATGCGGGTCGCGAGCTGGTGCAGGATCTGCTTCCAGTCGGCGAGCTCGAACTCGAACGGCAGCTCGAAGAGGTAGTCATCTGCGGCCCGGAAGGCGATGTCGTGCGTGATGAACTCGACGATCTCGTCGAGCGACCCCAGCACGTCGAGCGCGATGATCGTGTTCTTCCCGTGCACCTGCCGGGTGCGCGGCGTTCGCGCCTCGGCGTACGCCCGGTACTTCCGCACCTGCTCCGGCGTCGCGCCGTCGGTCGGCACGATCACTCGGGCCACACTGGCGCGCGCCGCGTCCCTCGCGGGATGAGCGGCCCGGAAGGCATCGATCTGCGCGCGCTGCACCGCGGAGAACTCGGTGAGCCCGTTCTCGGCCGAGCTGATGTTGCTCACCAGCCAGTTGAACCCCGCCTGACCGGCCCACTCCGCCGACCGGAGGGACCCGCCGCCGTACCAGAGCCGATCCGAGAGCCCGGGACTGTGCGGCTCCACGCGCTCCGAGTCGAAGTCGCCGCCGATCCCGTTGTACTCCGGGATCTCGCGCACCGTCTCACCGGCGAGGAGCGCCCGCAGCCGTTCGATCCGCCCGTAGCCGTAGTCCTCCTCGCGCCATCCCGCATCGTGCACGAGGTCGTTGACGTCGTCGGCGTACCCGGGCCCGTGCACACTGAGCCCCGGGAGCACCCGCCCGCCCGAGAGCACGTCGGCGGTGGCGAGGTCTTCGGCCAGCCGGAATGGATTCTCGAAGCCGACCGGGATCACCGCGCTGCCGAGCCCGATGCGCTCGGTGTGCTGCGACACCGCCGAGAAGAAGGTCGCGGGTGACGACAGTCCGTACTGGAGGTGCCGGGTCCGCACCCATCCGCTGTCGAGCCCGAGTGCTTCGGCGTACCGGAAGAGCTCGATGGCGTCGGCGAGCCCCTGGGCGGGGTCCTCGCGGGAGAAGGGCACGAGGTGGATGAAGCCGAGGTGGCGGAGCGGACGCGATGTCGTCATGTGCTCCAGCGTAGGAACGTGCGGGTCGGGATCACAATGCGGTGTCTCCGTGTTACCGAGGTGCGCGCGGACCGCCCAGGACACTGGGATGCGACTCGCACGGCGCGGCGAGACGGTGCGACTAGACTGTGCGGGTGACTGAACGTGTGTTGATCAAGGATCTGGCCGCCCGCGAAGACGGCCCCGTACGAGTTTCCGGCTGGGTCGAGAAGGTGCGCGACCAGCGCTACGTGCAGTTCGTCGTGCTTCGCGATGAGTCCGGCGCGGTGCAGCTCGTGAACGGAGGGGTGCTGCGCGAGGCGGATCCCGAGAACCCGCGATCCGACATCCTGCTCGCCCGCACCACGACGATCGCCGAGCTCACGCAGGGCACGTTCGTCACGGTGACCGGCGAGCTCCAGCACAACGAGCGCGTGAAGCTCGGCGGTGTGGAGATCCAGATCGACACGATCGATGTGGTCGCAGCGTCGCTGCCCGACAACCCCGTCGCGGCCGACTCCGGTCTCGACGTGCGCCTCGACTGGCGCTTCCTCGATCTCCGTCGCCCCGAGCAGAACCTCGTGTTCCGGGTGCAGACCACCTTCCTGAACGCGCTGCGTCAGGTGTGGATCGAGCGCGACTTCATCGAGATCCAGACCCCGAAGCTGATGGCGAGCGCGTCCGAGTCGCGCGCCGAGCTCTTCGAAGTCGAGTACTTCGAGGGCAAGGCGTTCCTGGCGCAGAGCCCCCAGTTCTTCAAGCAGATGGCGCAGGCCGCCGGCTTCGGCGGCATCTTCGAGGTCGGCCCCGCCTTCCGGGCAGACCACTCCTTCACCTCGCGCCACGCGACCGAGTTCACCTCGATTGACACCGAGATCAGCTGGATCGATTCCCACGAGGACGTCATGGAGTTGCACGAGGAGCTCATCGTCGCGGGGCTGTCCGCGGTCAAGGAGAAGCACGGCGACGCGATCCAGCAGCTCTTCGGCGTCGAGGTCCAGGTGCCCGAGCGCCCGTTCCCCCGCATCCCCCTGGCCGAGGCCAAGGAGATCGTGAAGGAGCGCGGCTACGAGGTGCCCCGCACCGACGCCGACATGGACCCGGAGGGCGAGCGCCAGATCGCGGCGTACGTCAAGGAGAAGTACGGGCACGAGTTCGTCTTCCTCACCGACTACGCCTCCTCGATCCGGCCGTTCTACCACATGCGCCACGAGGACGACGCGGAGCTCACGAAGAGCTACGACCTCATCTTCAACGGCACCGAGATCTCGACCGGCGCCCAGCGCGAGCACCGCATCGACGTGCTCGAGGCGCAGGCGCGCGACAAGGGGATGGACCCCGAGGAGCTCGGGTTCTACCTCGACTTCTTCCGCTACGGCGTGCCGCCCCACGGCGGCTTCGGCATGGGCCTGAACCGCGTGCTGATGCTCATGCTGCAGCAGTCGAGCATCCGCGAGGTGACCTACCTCTTCCGCGGTCCGACGCGCCTGCTGCCGTAGCGCCGCACATCCCGACGAGGCCCGTGATCCGATCCGGATCACGGGCCTCGTCGGGTTCCGCACGTCACGAACGGATACCTGTGGGATGGCATGTATTGCCTTGTGCTGGTTCCAATGTTACCCTCAGTCCAATGGCGCTCCGAGGGTGTTTTCGCTGATCAGAGCGGCAGTACTCGGTGGGGAGTGACTGCAGGCCAGTGGGGAATTCTGCGCGCAAAAATCGGCTCTTCACCCTTATGCAGGGGGAGTCAACGATGTCATCACCTTCACGTCAACGAAATACTCGGAAGATCGCGGCGATCGCCGCCGGCGCCCTGGTCGTGGGGCTCGGCGCCACCTACACGCTCGCTTCGTGGAACGACTCGGAGTGGGTCTGGGGCGGCGCAGCGGGCAACGCGCCCGGCGTCGGCACCGACACCTTCGAGGTGCTGCAGAACACGACCAACGCGTACGTGGATGCACCCGCGAACTGGGTGAATCGTGAGACGAAGCCGGGCGACCCTCTGCAGTTCTCCCTGGGAGCGCTCTCGCTCACGCCCGGCGATCAGATCTTCGCTCCCGTCGCGCTCCGGTCGGACGACGACTCGCTCGCCGCGACGGTGCAGCTCTCGGCGGCGGAGAAGGTCACGACGACGACACCCGCCACCGTCGACCCCGGCGATCTGCTCTGGGGCGCGGTGCTGGCCGACGTGTACACCGCGACCGGCACCGCGGCACCGAGCGCCTGCACCCCGGCCGGGTTCACCGCCACGGGTTGGACCCAGATCGTCACGAACCAGCCGCTCGCCACCGCGACCGCCGCCACGGGCACGCAGAGCCTCGACGCCGGCGGGGGATCCACGCAGCACTACTGCTTCGTGCTCGAACTGCCGGCCGGGAGCCCGGATACGCTTCAGGGACGCACGGTCGCACCGGCGTGGAAGTTCGACTCCACCTCCGTCGCCCCGTAGTTCGCAACTGAGTCGCGGAGTGCCGTGTTGATCAAGGCGCTGGGGTCCGCGGTCACGGTGTGCATCATCGTGGCCGCGGTCACCCTCGCCGCCTGGTTCGCATTCGCCACGATCTCGGGGGCGACGCTGATCACCTTCCGCACGGGGTCCATGGCCCCGACGATGCCGCAGGGATCGGTGGCCGTGACGATGCCCGTCGCCGCTGCGGAGATCCAGGCGGGAGACGTCGTGACCGTGCAGCGCGCCGGCGAGCCGCTTCCCGTGACGCACCGGGTCACCGAGGTGCGCACCGCCGCGAACGCCACCTCGGATGCGCCGTTGCCCGAGGGGGCGCGCGAGCTCGTGATGCGAGGCGACGACAATGCCAATGCAGACCTCCTGCCCTACGTCGTCACCGACGCGAAGCGCGTCGTGCTCGCGATCCCGGGCCTTGGGAACGCGCTGATGATGCTGCAATCTCCGATCGGGATGGGAGCGATGACGATCGTCGCGGGGGCGCTCGCCACCTGGGCGTTCTGGCCGCGGTCCGTCGAGCCTGCATCCGATCACGGCACCGATCTCGAGCCCGTGCACGGCGCGCCGGATCGGCAGGATGCGCCGGATCCGCGCATCGCGACCCCCGGCACCGGCAGGCACGCGGCACTGGAGCATCGCTGATGCCGGCCCGCGCAGACGCCTGGACGAAGATCTGCGCGGTGCTCTGCGCGGGTGCGGTCGTCGCGGGTGCGGTCGGCACGGTCACCCGGGCCGCCGCCGTGTGGGAGGAGGTCGCGGAGACCGGCCGCCCCGGGCTACTCACGCTCAACACGGCCTCCTCCACCCCGATGTGGACAACGCTCTCCCCCGGTGAGAGCACGCACTGGCTCATCGCGGCGGTGCTGCACACCGCCCCCGAGGGGACCCTGCAGCTCGAAGTGAGTGTGAGCGGCGAACTGGTCGCGGCCGGCGATCCATCGTTCAGCATGCGCGGCTGCCCAGCCGGATTCACGCAGCAGGGCTCGACGCCCGTCTGCCCCGGGGGCGGCGAGACGATCATCGCCGAGACCCCGCTCGCGAGCGTGATGGCCGACGATCGCCTCATCGACCTCCGTGGGATCGTGCGGGGCGAACCGCGAGAGCTCCTCGTCACGCTCTCGCTGCCGCCCACGGCGTCCGCAGAGGCGGTCGATGGAAAGGTGACGCACGTCGGACTCGGGGTGCACGCCGCCGGAGACTCGCCGGGCGTCTCCCCTGCCCCGCCCGTCACGCCGCACCTCGCCATGACCGGCGGTGACGCTGTGCCGCTGGTGCTCCTCGCGGCCGGGCTCATCGGGACGGCGATCTGCGTGCGCGCGCTACGGGCGCCAGAGCGGGCGCGGGAGCGGACATGATCGGTCGGCGCTGGAGGCGCGGCATGAGCGTCGGGGCCGCCGCGGTCCTCGTGTCCATCGCACTCGTGGCGCAGACGAGTGTGACGAGCGAGGCGGCGTGGAACGACCGAGAGTGGGATCGGGCCCGCGCCGGGACCGTGAGCTGCAGTGCCCCGGTCGGGTCATTCGCGAGCCGTGGCGAAGGCCGGGCACTCAGCGGTTCGCTGCTCGGGATCGACCTCGACTCGCTCGCCGCGGCGTCCGGAGTACGCGTCACGAACAACGGCGCCCGCGCCCTCCACACGCCGAGTGGCGCCACGCCGGCCGCAGCACCCGCCACCGAGGCGTGGGCCGACCCGCTCAACGTCACCGCGCTGAGCGCCGTGAACGCGAACCTTGGCAACGGCATCCTCAAGCTGCCGCTCAACTCAAGTACGGGGGTGCTCGGCCAGTTCGGCCAAGCGCAGACCGGGGGCAACGCGGCGGGAGCGGCAGGGTACGTCACCCAGACCGGCGGCATCGGCCTCGCCCCGACGACCGGGTATCCGGAGCTCGCCACCCTGAGTCTGTCGCAACTCGTGGGCTCCATCAGCCCCGGCACCGCGGCACTGCTCGGCAACGTGAGTGACGTCTCGCTCACGGTCGGGGCCGTCACGGGGCGCGCCGCCATGAACGGCTGCGCCTCGGCGTGGGCGAGCAACGCCGCTGACGGAGTCACCCGCGAATACCTCGCCTCCTCGCTCCGCACCGAGATCAGCTCGCCGACGGTGGGTGGCTTGATCACCGGCGTCGCAGCACAGGTCACCACACTCGAGAACACCGTCAACGGCCTCGTCGGGAACACGAGCGTCGCCTCCGGGATCACGAGCGGACTGACCACACTGCTGAACGGGATCCTCGCGGGTCCGAATGGATCCTCCCTCCTGCGGCTCGGCAGTGTGCAATCGAGCGTCGTCTCCGCCACCATCAACCTGAGCTCGGTCCGCGCGCTGCTCCAGAACCCGTTCGGCGACCCGGGCGGAGTCCTCACGATCGATCCCGCGGCCGGCGTGATCCGGATCGATACCGCGGCGCTTCTCCAGGCCGCGTATCCCGGGTCGTACGGAGCCGGCCTGAACGGGCTGCCACCGAACACCAACCTCCTCGCGGACCCGAACGTGCTGACCGCACTCAACTCCGCACTCGCCGCCACGCTGAGCAGCTGGATCGGGCAGGTCAACGCAGCGCTCACCGCGGCGATCGATGCGGTGCAGCTCAACGTCAGCGTGCGGATCAATCTGCAGGTGCAGGCACTCGGGCTGTGGGTCGACATCGGGCACATCGCTGCGACGACGAGCGGGACATTGACCGCACTCACGACCTCGGCTCAGACCGTGCTGCTGCCCGGCCTGGGGCCCGTGGTGTCGGGGCTCATCTCGGGAATCCTCAGCCCGGTGCTCGCGCTCCTGCTCAGCACCGTCATCGGGGGCCTCGCGGGGATCGTCGCGAATACGGTCAACGCCGTGCTGTCGACCCTGCGCGCGCTCCCCACTGCGACGGTCGCGCTCACCAACCCGATCCTCGCCGTGGTGTCGAACGTCTACACCCAGCTCTACCTGACCGGCGTCGTGGCGGTGACGGCGAACGCGCAGAACGACCCGGTGACCGGGCATGCGGAGCCCGCGGATCTCGCCTCGCTGCCGGCGGGGCGGTACGAGGTGTCGGCGATCCGGATCGGGGTGCTCGAGGCGGTCGCGGGGGGCGCGCGGCTCTACCTGGGCCGCGGCTCCGTCGGCCCGGGATGCTCGCAGGCGGAGGTCGCCGCGGGCGGGTGCGCGGGCTACTGAGCGCGAGGATCGGTCCGGCAAGCGGACCGATCCTGCGGCATCATCGGCGGCACGACCGCGCGGTGAGCGCCGACATCACCCGATCCGCTGCACCACCACAACTGAGTCGTCGAGGGTCGCCGGCTCACCGTCGGGACCGGTGATCGCGCGGCTCCGCACCTCGGCGACGACGGTGCTCCACGCTGCGGGATCCAGCGCGAGATCCGCGAGCTCGCCCTCCGGCGACGGGAAGTCCGCGTGCGCCCGGTGCCCCTCGTGCGCCCAGGAGGGCGCTGCCGCGTGGGCGACGAGCACGAGGTGCCCTCCGGGGGCGACCCGGCTGGCCGCTGCCCGCAGGATCTCGGCCCGGGGCAGCTCGACGGGCGACTGGAAGAAGCTCGCGGTCACCAGATCGAACCGATCGCCCCGCTCGGGATCTCCGCCGGCGCCGATCTCGCGCGCCCACTGGGCGAGATCCCGCACCTCGAAGTGCGCGCCGGCTCCCTCCTCGCCGCCCTCCAGCTCTCGCACCGCGGCGGCGGACCGGGCCCGCTCGATCGCCGTCGCCGAGAGGTCGAATCCGGTGGCGCGCCAACCGCGCTCGGCGAGCCAGAGCACGTCGCCGCCCTCGCCGCAGCCGAGATCCAGCGAGCGCCCCGGCGGCAGGTCCGCGACGATGTCGGCGAGCGCGCGGTTCACGTGCCCCGACCACACCGCACCCGAGTCGCCGTACCGGCGCTCCCAGAACTGAGCCGGAGTCTCGTCGTGCCGGGGCTCGTGCCGCGCGGCGATGTCGAAGTCCTCCTGCACGAGCGCGCCGTTCGCGGCCGCGCCCGCCATGTTGCCGGCACCCATCGAGATCGGCACGCTCGCGGCCGGGTTCACCACGTTGCCGGCCGCCCAGATGCGCGGGTGACTCGTGCGCCCCGTCATGTCGACGGCAAGGAAGCTGCCCATCGGCCCATCGGCACGGTCGAGGCGAAGTGCATCGAGGAAGCCGTCGTGGGGCACCATCGCACCGGCGGTGAAGATCGCGTCGACGGGGATCTCGTCGCCGGCGGCCGTCCGCACACCGGTGACCTGACCACCGGTGCCGAGGATCTCGGTGACCGCGTCGGGCACGAGACGAATGCCGCGCGCGCGGAGCGGGTGCGCCGTGTCCTCGTCGAGCTCGCCGAGCGCGTGAGTGAACGCGACGACACGATCGCTCAGCTGCCGCACCAGTTTGACCTGGTGCAGAGCCATGGGCGACGTCGGGATCACCGCGATCCGCGTGCCGCGCACCTCCCAGCCGTGGCAGTAGGGGCAGTGCAGCACCGAGGATCCCCAGTGCTCGGCGAGACCCGGGATCGGGGCGAGGTCGTCGGTGATGCCGGTCGCGACCACGAGCGAACGAGTGTCGAGCTCACCCTCCGTCGTGCCGATCCGCAGCCCGTCCCCGATCTCGGTCACCTGCATCACGTACCCCTCGCGGAACTCCACACCGTAGTGCTCCGCCTCGGCGCGACCCCGGGCGATGATCTCACTCGGCGCCGCGCCGTCGAAGCCGACCACGTTGTGCATGTGCGCGGCGAACCGGTTGCGGGGCATGCCCGAATCGAGCACGAGCACCCGCCGCTGCGAGCGCCCGAGGGCCTGTGCGGCGCTGAGCCCCGCCGGTCCGCTGCCGATCACCACTGCATCCCACTTCTGCGTCATCATGTTCCCAGCATGCGCAACCTGTGCGATACTTGCAAACAGATTTGCGCAAATGGCAAGAATGGAGTGCGACATGGATGCCCTGCAGCAGGTGGGACCGCGGCTGCGCGCCGAGCGGCAGGAACGCGGGTGGACCCTCGACGACCTCGCGGGACGCGCGGGCATGTCGGTGAGCACGCTCTCCCGCCTCGAATCGGGGAAGCGCCAGGCGAGCCTCGAGTTGCTGCTCCCCCTCACCCGGCAGCTCGGGATCCGCATCGACGACCTGCTCGCCGACGAGGATCGGGATCCGCGCGTGCGACGCCCCGCGGTGCGACGCGCGGGTATGACGATCGCGCCGCTCACGCGCGAGGAATCGGAGGTGCGCGCGTTCAAGATCACCTACCACCCGGACGCGCCGACTTGCGCGGAGGGCCGCACCCACGACGGGCACGAGTGGCTCTACGTGCTCTCCGGGCGACTGAAGCTGCGGCTCGGGGAGCAGGAGATGATCCTGACCCGGGGCGAGGCGGCGGAGTTCGACACCCGGATCCCGCACCTCATGAGCGCCGAGGGCGGTACACCCGCGGAGGTGATCAGCATCTTCAACTCCGTGGGAGAGCGGCTGCACCTGCACTCGCTCGCCGAGGAGTGAGAGCTGCGCGTCACCCGTCAACAGACCGGCCTGGTGAGGCCGGCACGACCTTCAGGTGACGCTGCGCGTCACCCGTCAAAAGACCGGCCTGGTGAGGCCGGCACGATCTTCAGGTGACGCTGCGCGTCACCCGTCAAAAGATCGTGCCCATTCCGCCACGCGGGCGGCGCTCTCCTCCTCGGAGAGATCCTCGACGCGGGTCATCACCGACCAACGCACCCCGAACGGGTCCCGGATGCTCGCGAAGCGATCCCCCGACACAAAATCTGCGGGCGCCTCGCGCACGGTCGCCCCGGCCGCGACGGCGCGCTCGACCACCGCGTCGACGTCGGGCCGGTAGAGCCCCATCGAGTAGCAGTCGTCGTCGCCGGCGGGTGCGGGCACGAGGTGGTAGTCGGGCATCGGCTCGCCCAGCTGCAGGTGTCCGCTGCCGAAGTCGAGCTCGGCGTGCACGACCACCCGAGCCGGTGGGCTCGGCGGCACCGACGACGAATGCGGTGCATTCGATTCCGCAGTCGGCACCGCCATCTCCGTCACGTCGACCACTCGGGCACCGAAGACGTCGCGGTAGAACGCGATCGCCTCCTTCGCACCGGCGATCGCGAGGAACGGGGTGAGGCTGGTGGAGCCGTGCGGCAGGCCGTCGGTGGTGTGCGCGCCGGTCGCGGCGCGTGACTCGTGTGCGTTCATGGCACCAGCGTAGGATCTGATCCAGCCGTCCGCTTGCAGATTTGCGCCAACACGTCGCGAGTCTCCGCGCGGATCGACCCGAGCGGAGACCCATGGAGCAGGAACGGCGGGGCATCCTGTACCCCGAGCGGCTCCCCGAGTTCCATCGGGTGCCGCCCCCGCCCGCGCTCGCGCACGCGGTGCGCTGGTTCTGGATCCCCGAGTGGGACCTGCCGGAGGGTGCCGAGTCGCGGCAGGAGGTGCTGCCCTTCCCCGCGTGCAACGTGGTGGTCGAGCCCGACGGTATCTCCGCGGTCGGCCCCACGACCCGGAGCTCCGAGCGGGTGCTGGTCGGGCGCGGCTGGGCGGTCGGCGCGCTGCTGCTGCCCGCGGCGGTCGGGGCGGTGGTTCCGGATCCGGCGTCGCTGCGCGACGCCGCTCGGCCCCTCGCCGAACCGACGCTACACGGCGTGATCCGGAGCGCGATGGGGGATCTCCGTCGGCCCGGAGCCACTCGTCGCGCGATCGCGGTCGGTGCACTCGCGGACTGGCTGCGCGAGCTCGTGGCGGTGCCGGATCCCGGATCTGAGGCCGCGCTCGCGAACCGCCTCGCGGAGCTGCTGGCCGATCCCGCGCTGACTCGGGTCGATCAGCTCCCGGACCTGCTCCACGTCTCGATTCGGACGCTGCAGCGGATCGCCGATCGCTCGTTCGGGCTCTCGTTGCACGCGATGATCCGGCGCCGTCGGCTCCAGGAGGGGGCGGAACGACTCCGAGAGGATCCCGCCCTCACCCTGGCCGCACTTGCGGCGGATCTCGGGTATGCGGATCACGCCCACTTCACCCGCGACTTCACCGCGCAGCTCGGCGTCACCCCCAGTCGGTACCGCGAGCGGGCGCTCCGTTCCGAGCTTCGGTGACGACCACGCAATCATGCAATCATGCAGAGATCTGCATTCCTGCTGACGGCATGGACCGCATGAATCAGCGGGAATGCAGATCTCTGCGATACACGTCACGGCGTGACGTGCGCACGCGCGCACTGAAACCGGCGTGGAGACTACTACTCGAGAAACCGGAGCCGGAGCCGGAGCCGGAGCCAGAGCCGGAGTCGACTAGACCGTCGGCTCGCCCAGCGAGAGCATGAGGCGGTTCGCCCAGTTGAAGAACGATCCGGCCTGGATCACGTCGAGGAGCTCCAGCTCATCGAGGCCGATCCCGCGCAGCGCAGCAACATGCTCCGCGTCGAAGACCGCGGGGGTCGACGTGAGCGCCACCGTCGCGTCGAAGATCGCGTTCCAGCGCGGGCTGATGCGCGCGGTCACGCCCTCGTCGAGGAGGCGCTGCACCTCGGCACGGTCGGCGCCCTGCTCGGTGGCGAACCGCGTGTGCACGGACGCGCAGAACACGCAGCCGTTGTAGCGCGACGCAGCGGCGGCGGCGATCTCACGATCGGAACGGGGCAGCCCGGCGTCGGTGTTGAAGAAGATGTCGAGGTCGGTGAGCGTGCGCTCGAGCAGCGCCTCGGGATCCCGCGCGAGCACGCGGAAGTAGGGCATGTGCACCCGCTCGCGCTCGACGAGCGCGGTGTAGTGCCGCTCGGTGAACTCGGAGACGGGGAGCGGCTCGAGCCACGGCTTCCAGCCGAGGGACTCCTGGGTGAAGCGCGGCGGCTCCGTCACGCGGGGCGCCGGGGGCAGCTGCTCCGTCGCCAAGGAGGCGGGTGCGGCCCCGGCTCCGGACTCGGCCGCGAGGCGCGACTCCGCATCCCGAGCAACCGTCGCCGCGAGCGCGGCGATGCCGTCGCTGTCGGCCTCCGGCACCTCGGCCCCCTCGGCGGCCCGCAGTGCCGTGAGCCCGTGGATCACCCGGAGCTGGAACGCGAGGAATGCGACGAGCTGGGACAGCGTCACGATTCCGGTGGTGCTCCACCCGGCATCGAGGAGGTGCTGCAGCCGGTCGCGGTCGGCGTCGCGCGGGTGCAGGACGAGCATGTGCGCGTGCTCGAGCGCCGCGGCGAGCCGATCGCCCAGCGCGTAGGCGGCCTCGACCGAGTCGACCGAGTACTCGGGGCCGGGCACGCTCTCCCCGACGTTCTCGGCGCGGAAGGCGCCGTAGGGACCGGATCCCGCCGCACGCTCCGCCTCGGCGACGATGAGGGGCTCGAGGCCCGCGCCACCACCGGTCTCGCGCAGCAGCGCGCCGTAGAAGGCGACCGCCGCGGTTTGGCCGTGCAGCCGGGCCACGAAGAGCGCCACGGCCGCGCGCTCCGGCAGCGACACCTCCGCGTCGCTCACCGGCTGGAACAGGGCGGCAAAGCTCCCCTGCGCGTGCGTGCGCGCCTCGGGGCGCCGAGCGCGAGCCGCGTCGAGCACGTCGCCGCGGGTGATCCCGGTGAGCGTGTCGATGATGTCGGGTGAGGACGCAGGGGTGGTGGTCATGAGAGTCCTGTCTGGTGGGGAGGGGGAACGGAATCGCGGCCGCGTGCGGCTCAGATCACCCAGTCGGGTGTGCGGCCGGGGATCGCCTCGATGAGCTGGCGGGTGTACGGGTGCTGCGCGTCGCTGAAGACCTGCTCGGTCGGACCGTGCTCGACCTGGCGACCGCGCTGCAGCACCGAGACCGTGTCGGCGATCTGCCGCACGACGGCGAGGTCGTGCGAGATGAACACGTAGCTGAGCCCGAGCTCCTGCTGCAGACTCACGAGCAGCCGCAGGATCTGGGCCTGCACCGTCACGTCGAGTGCCGACACCGCCTCGTCGAGCACCACGAGCTCCGGTTCGACGATCAGAGCGCGCGCGATGGCGACGCGCTGCCGCTGCCCGCCCGACAGTTCGCGGGGGCGACGGTGCGCGAACTCCGCGGGGAGCGCCACGAGCTCGAGGGCGCGATGGACACGATCCGCCCGGTCGCCGCGGGATCCGATCCCGAAGTTCCGCAGCGGCTCGGCGAGCGCCTGGGCGATGGTCTGCCGCGGATCGAGCGAGCCGTACGGGTTCTGGTAGACGAGCTGGGTCGTCTTGCGGAATTCCCGCAGTGCGGCACCCCGGAGCTCGGTGACCTCGGTGCCGTCGACGCGGATGCTGCCGGAGGTCGGCGTCGCGAACCCGGCGATGGCGCGACCGGTGGTCGTCTTGCCGGATCCCGACTCGCCCACGAGCGCGTGGGTGCTGCCGCGGGGCACAACGAACGACACGTCATCGACCGCGACGAAGGGCTCCGACGAGCGCCCGGTGCGGAACTCCTGGCGGAGGTGGGCGACCGTCACGAGGGGTGCGGTGGTCGCCGGTTCCGCGGCGAGCGCGCCCCCTGCGGGCGCGGCCCCACCGGCCGCATCCACGGCAGCGTCTGCCACGGGCTCGGAGAACTCGGCGAAGTCCTCGGTGCCGGTGGCGGTGCCGATGCCGGTCCCAGAGCCGACCGCGATCCGCTCACGCTTCGGTCCGTCGCCGAACGCGGGGGCGTCGCGCATCAGCTGCCGCGTGTACTCCGACTCCGGGCGGCTCAGCACCCGCTCGCTGGGCCCGGATTCCTGGACCTCGCCACCGCGCATCACGACGACGTTCTCGGCCCGCTCGGCAGCCACCGCCAGATCGTGGGTGATGAAGAGCACGCCGGTGCCGGTCTCCTGGCGCAGACGGTCGAGCAGATCGAGCACGGTGCGCTGCACGGTGACGTCGAGGGCGCTCGTCGGCTCGTCCGCGATGATGAGCTCGGGATTGTTCGCGATCGCCGCCGCGATGAGCACCCGCTGCCGCATGCCGCCGGAGAACTCGTGCGGGTACTGCTTCGCCCGGGCCTCGGGCTGGTCGATTCCGACCTGCTCGAGCAACTCGAGCACCCGCGCGCGGCGCTGGGTGCGATCGCGCATGCCGTGGATCCGGAGCGACTCGCCGATGCTCCCGCCGATTGTGCCGACGGGGTTCAGGGAGTTGCCGGGATCCTGCGGGATGAGACCGATGCAGCGCCCGCGGAGACCGCGCCAGCGCCGCTCGGACAGCCCCACGAGCTCAGTCGGACCGACGCGACGCTCGTTGAGCACAACGCTGCCGCCCGCGATCTGGCCGTTCGACGCCAGCAGGCCGATGACGGACTGCGCGACTGTGGTCTTGCCCGATCCCGACTCGCCGACGATGGCTGTGACCTGCCCGGGCTCGACGTCGAAGCTCACGCTGCGCACGGCGTCGACGAGCCCGCGCGGCGTGCGGTACTGCACCGCGAGGTCGCGGATGCTGAGCAGGGGCGCGCTCATCGGGCTCCTCCGTTGATGGACTGGCTGAGGCGGTTCGTCGCGATCACCACGACGGCCACGACCACGCCGGGGAGGGTCGTCAGCCACCAGGCGGTGGCCACGTAGTTGCGTCCCTCGGCGATGAGGAGGCCCCACTCCGGCGTGGGCGGCGGGGCGCCGTAGCCGAGGAACCCGAGGGTCGAGATCTGGAGGATCGCGGAGCCGAGCTGCAGCGCGGCGAGGGCGATCACCGGCGTCAGCGAGTTCGGCAGCACGTGCCGCCACAGCACGCTGAAGAACGTGCCGCCCGAGCCGTAGGCGGCCTCGACGAACTCGCTCGCGCGCACGCTCACGACCTGTGAGCGAGATAGCCGCGCGAACACGGCGACGGACGTGACCCCCACGGCGATCGCCGCGTTCGCGGTACCGAAGCCGAGGAGGATCACGATGCTGAGCGACAGCAGCAGGGTCGGGATCGCGAGCAGCACGTCGACCAGCCGCATCAGCGCCTCGTCGAAGCGGCCGCCCGTAGCCCCAGCCGTCACGCCGATGATCGACCCGAAGACAAGGCCCACGAGCACCGCGAGGATCGCCGCGGTGATCGACTGCGAGGCGCCGTAGACGACACGCGCGTACATGTCGCGGCCCGTCGCGTCGGTGCCGAACCAGTGCTCGGCGCTCGGGCCCTGCAGCGCGGTGCCGACCTGCGCGGTCGGGCTCACCGAGGTGAAGAGCCCCGGGGCGATCGCCCAGGCGAGCGCGATGAGCAGGATCAGCGTCGGCACGAGCACGCCGGGGCGCAGCAGCGCGCGCCATGCGATGCGGGGGCGCGTCGGGTCGATGCGGGCGCTGTCGGTCTGCGCGCGGTCGGTCTGGCCGGTCGCGTCGGCGGGGGTGTGCGCGGTCATCGGGTGCCTCCGGGCCGGTCGGTCTCGGGGGCGGATCCGGGTCCGGATCCCGGTGCGACGGCGTCGAGCGCCGAGCCGTCGATCGCCGCGGTCTCCATCGGGGCGTCGACGAACGCGGGATCGCGGCGGGCGGCACGACCGCCCGATCCGCGGCGCCGCAGCCGGGCGTCGAGCACCGGGTACAGCAGATCGACGGCGAGGTTGATCGTGACGAACACGACGGTCGCGATCACGACGACCGCGAGCAGCACCGGGGTGTCGCGGTTCGCGACGGCCTGGGCGGTGAGGTTGCCGATGCCGACGCGCCCGAAGACGGCCTCCGTGACGATCGCACCGCCGACGAGCTCGCCGAAGAGCAGCCCGGCCATGGTGAGCGCGGGGAGCAGCGCGTTGGGGGCGACGTTACGCCACAGCAGCCACGAGGTGCTGGCGCCGCGGGCGCGGACGACGCTCACGAACGGCTGCTCGCGGACCTCGTCGATGCTGCGGAGGAACACCTGCGCGAGCGGGGCGGCGATCGGGATCATGAGGGTGATCGCGGGCAGGATGATGGCCTGGGCCGGGCTCGCGCCGATGACGGGGATCAGCCCGAGCCGGAACGAGAACACCTGGATCAAGATGATGCCGATCCAGAACACCGGCAGCGAGATGAAGAGCGGCGGGAGGTTCCGGAACAAGCGGCGGAGCCAGGTGCCCTTGCCGTAGCTCGCGGTGAACGCGATGACCACGGCGAGGAACACGGCGCCGACGAGGGCGATGCCGGCGAGCGCGAGCGTCGACGGCAGCGCCTCGGCGATCAGGTCGGAGACCTTCGCCCCGCTCTGCACGGAGTAGCCGAAGTCGCCGCGCAGGAACGCGCCGATCGACTCGAAGTAGCGCAGGATCACCGGTCGGTCGATGCCGTACGACTCCCGGATCTCCGCGATCTGCTCGGTGCTGAGCCCGAGGTCGGGGCTGCCGTAGCGCGCCATGACGGCGTCACCCGGCAGCGCCGAGAGCAGCACGTACGCGCCCGTATACGCGAGCGCGAGGACCAGGAAGGCCTGGCCCACGCGTCGCAGCAGCACCCGAAGGCTCATCGAGCTCCGCTCACTTCTCGAGCGTCACTTCGTAGAACGACGGCCGTCCGATCGACTCGGTCGAGAAGCCCTGCACCCGCGACTGGAGGCCGAACACCTGCGGCTCCTCGAAGAGCGGCAGCACGTAGGCCTGCTCGGCGATGCGCTGCTGGGCCGCGGCCGAGGCCGCCTGGCGCTCGTCCACGGTGGGCACGGACGCGATCTGCGCGAGCAGCGTGTCGAGCTCGGGATCGGTGACCTCGCCGGTCGTGTTGTTGAGGTTCAGCGCCGCGTTGCGGTTCGCGGAGTAGAGCTGCGACTTCAGCACGTCGAAGTCGGCGCGGCCGACCATGGAGTGGTAGACCTGGATGGTGTCGATGTCCTTCTGAGCCTCGTCCTGCGCGACCTGGTCGCCGGCGAAGATCTCGACGCCGATCCCGATCTCGGCCAGCTGCTCCTGGATGAGCGTCACGACCTCCTTGGAGCGGGGCTGCGGCAGCGCCTCGTTGAAGGTGAGGGTCAGCTTCTGGCCGTCCTTCTCGCGGATGCCGTCGGATCCCTCGACCCAGCCGGCCTCGTCGAGCAGCTGCTTCGCGCGATCCTGATCGAACTCGTAGAACTCGGAGGTGTCGACGTAGCCGCGCGCGCTCTTGGCGAGCACACCGGTCGCCAGCGGGTAGCTGTCGGTGAAGAGGGTGTCGACGATCGTCTGGCGGTCGATGCCCGCGATGATCGCCTGGCGCACCTTGATGTCTTCGAGCAGCGGGTGACCGAAGCGGAGGTTCAGCCCGTTGTTCACACCGTTCGTGGGGGCGGCGACGAGCGACAGGGTGTCGCCCACGAACTGGCCCTCGTCGGGTGCGGGGATCGTGCGCGCGATGTCGGCCTGACCGGAGACGACGGTGCCGACGCGCACGCTCGCCTCACCCGCGACGATGAAGTTCACGCCGTCGATCTGCGCAGCGCCCTGGTGATCGCGGGACGGCGGAGCCCAGTCGTAGTCCTCGCGGGTCGTGAGGTCGAGCTCGCTGCCGATCTTCTCGTCCGCGATCACGAACGGACCGCTGCCGATGATCTCGGTGGCGTTGCCGGGGCCGAACTCCTCGCCGGTGCGGTCGAGGGTGTCGCTCGACAGCAGACCGGAGTTGATGGTCGACACGGCCTGGGCGAAGCCCGGGGACGGCGCGGAGAAATAGAACTTCACGGTGCGCTCGTCGACGACCTCGCCGCGGTCGTAGTTGTTGATCGCCTCGGAGACGGAGAGCGCCCGATCCGGGTCGCCCTTCGCGAAGAGGTCAATGTTCTTGACCACGTTCTCCGCGTCGAGCGGCGTGCCGTCGGAGTAGGTCACACCCTCGCGCAGCGTGAAGGTGTACTCCGTGGCGTCGGCGTTCACCTCGGGCAGCTCCTCCGCGATCCACGGCTCGAGCTCGAGAGTCTCGGGGTTCTGGTACAGCAGGCGATCGGTGATCTGGTTGACCACGCCGCCGTTCGGGTAGAAACCGCCGGCCGGCGGGTACAGGGTGATCCAGGTCTGCGGCTCGAGGTAGGTGAGCGTGCCGCCCCCGGCCTCGCCACCCCCGTTGTCGCCCGCGCCCGAGGCGCAGCCGGTCAGAGCGATGGCGGCAGCGGCCAGTCCTGCGATCACAGCGACTCTGCGCTTGTTCATGGGGTGACTCCTCGTCGGGGTGCATCGGGTGGTCCTCGAACCACGTCGGCCGTTCTTCAGGCAACTTCACTATTGTTATGCAAGACATAACGGAAAACAAAGTCAGGTTGTAACAGAGGTTCATGAACGCATCCGCGCGGCAGCCGCGTCACAATCGGTCATCTCCACCCGGGCGGACCGTCGACCCGGCGTATAACGGAGTGATGGCCTCCTCCGCTCCTCGCCCCTCGATCGCCCTGATCGGCGCGGGCCCCCGCGGCGCCTCGCTCGTCGAGCGGCTCGGCGCGCACCTCGCGGATCCCGCATCGCCGTTCCACGGCACCGCGTTCGATCTGCACGTCATCGACGAGGCGGAATCGGGCGCCGGGCGCATCTGGCGCACCGACCAGACCCGCGAGCTCTGCATGAACACGCTGGCCGACGCCGTCACCCTCTTCACGGAGCCCTCGAGCACCGTGCGCGGGCCGGTGGTCGAGGGGCCGACCCTCTACGAGTGGTCGCTGCTGGTGCTCGGGGTGCGCAGCCGCCGCTGCCGCTCGACGACCGGCTGCGGGCCGACCTCGCGGCGATCCCGGATGCGCATCGCGCCCTGTTCGAGACCTTTCCGGCGCGCAACGGGCTCGCGGCGGACTACCGGGATGAACTGCTCGTCACCCGACCCGAGGCGCACCCCTCGCGGGCGCTCTACGGCGAGTACCTCGCCTGGTGCTACGACCGGGCTGTCGCCGCGCTGCCCGCCGGCACCCGGGTCATCCGCCACCGGAGCCGCGCGATCGGGATCGAACGCGCCGGTGCCGGTGCTGATGACGGCGCCGTTGCCGGTGCTGGAGCCGATGCGGCGGCCGTCGACCGGGTCGACCTCGCCGACGGCACGACGGTCACGGCCGACGCCGTGGTCATCGCCGCGGGGTGGCTGCCGCGCGGGCTGAGTGCGGCCGAGCAGTCGTTCGCGGCGCAGGTCGCCGCCGATCCCGCGCTCGTGTGGGTCGCACCCGGAAGCCCCGTCGAGCAGGATCTCACCCCGGTTCCGGACGGCGCCCACGCCATCGTCCGCGGCCTCGGCATGGGGTTCTTCGACACGATGGCGCTCCTCACCATCGGGCGCGGCGGGCGGTTCGTCGAGGATCCCGAAGCGGTCGGGGGCCTCCGATACGAGGCGTCGGGGCGGGAGCCGATCCTGCACGTCACCTCGCGCCGGGGTGTGCCGTTCCGCTCGAAGACGCTGTACGGGTCGCTGCCCCCGCGCACGGAGCAGCGCATGCTCCTCGGCGTGGACTGGGATCGGGCGCCGCGACCCATCGACTTCGATCGGGCGTTCTGGCCGCGCATCGTCGCCGACGCCTACCTGAGCTACTACACGACCCTGCACCGGGTGCGGCCCGAGGCCTTCTCGGCCCCGTTCGAGACCGTGATCAGCGGCATCGAGGGGGCGGTGGCGGCGGATGCGGCCGGTGCGACTCCGGTGTCGGTGCCCTCGGGTACGGCCCCGCTCGACACCATGGCGGTCGCGCTGAATGCGCTGATCGCGCCGTCGATTCCGGATCCGGCGGACCGATTCGACCTGCTCCGCGACATGCATCCCGCCGCCGAACGATTCGACTCCCCCGAGCGCTACGACGCGTGGGTGCGCGACTGGGTCGCCGAGGATCTCAGCGAGGCGGAGCAGGGACGCGAGAGCGCGCTGAAGGCGGGGCTGTGGTCCGTCAGCACGGCGCGCGCCGTGGCGAATCGCGTCGGCACCTTCGGCGGCTTCGACGCCGAGTCGCGCGCCTCCGGGTTCGCGATGCTGCTCGCCGTCGGGGGGATGGTCGGATCCGGCCCGCCCGCGTTCCGCAACCGGCAGCTGCTCGCGCTCGTCGAGGCCGGTCTCGTGCACTTCATCGGGCCGGCCGCCCGGGTGTCGATCACCTCGGAGGGCTTCACCGCGGAGTCGCCGACCGTCGACGGCTCGCGGGTCACGACCCACGTGCTCATCGACGCGTGGATGCACTTCCACGATGTGGCCGTGACCGCGGATCCGCTCGCGCAGTCGCTGCTGGCGGCCGGCCGCGGCCGCGCGTTCCACATCGACGCGCGCGATGGTCGCCGTGTCGCCACGGCCGGCTTCGACGTGGACGCGGCAACCGGCCGCGCGGTGCGGGCCGACGGATCCCTCGACGACTCGGTGCACCTCGCCGGGATCCCGGTCGACGACACCCTGCACGACACGGTGATCAGCCCGATGCCGGGAACCGATCCGCCGATGCTGCGCGAGACCGACCGGGTCGCGCTCAGTGCCCTGACCCAAGCCGCCGCGCACGCGGCGCAGCCCCACTCTGAACCGCAAGGAGCCCACCGTGCCTGAACCCCGCCCCATCGCTATCGTCACCGGAGCGAGCGGCGGGATGGGCGGCGCGATCGTGCGCGACCTCGCCGAGACGCACCGGGTCATCGCCGTCGGCCGCACCACCGAGGCGCTCGACACCCTGGCCCGCGAGACCGGCAGCGAGAGCTGGGCGCTCGACGTCACCGACGAGGCGGCACTCGCCGCGCGGGTCTCCGACCTGCCGCGGCTCGACGTCGTGATCCACGCCGCCGCGATCGCCGATCCGCTGCGGGTCGACGCCGCAACTCGCGAGGACTGGGACCGCCACTTCGCCGTCAACGTCACGGCGCCCGCGACACTCACCCGGCTGGTGCTCCCCCTGCTGCGCGCGGCAGAGGGAACCGTCGTGTTCATCGGCTCCGGGGCGGGCACGCGCCCGGCGCCCGGAAGCGCGGTGTACTCGGCGAGCAAGCACGCCCTGCGCGGCCTCGCGGACGTGCTGCGCATCGACGAGGAGCCGCATCGTGTGCGCGTGGTGACGGTCGCCCCCGGGCAGACCGACACCGCCATGCTGCGGTCGTCGATCCCGGCCGAGGCCTACCAGCCGGAGCGGTACATCCGCCCCGAGTCGGTCGCCGACGCGGTGCGGTTCGTGGTGGATGCGCCGGCCGATGTGCAGATCACGGACGTCGCGGTGCGGCCGCGCCAGGAGATCGCGCGCATCTAGCGGGTGCGCGCGCCTCGGGCGCGGTGCTCGCTCCCCGGCGCCGGGTCAGCGGTCGAGGCCGATCCCGGATCCGCCGTGGGATCGGACACGGGATCGCGACCGGGATCAGTGCGCGGCGGTCCGACTGCGCTCCGACGACGCACGATCCACGGCGGGTTCGGCGCGGCGCGTGCGCAGCAGGAGCAGGTACGCGATCGCGGTCACGACGAATCCGACGAGCCACGCGATGTCGATGTACTGCAGGGGCGCGGCGAGCGGGCCGGTGAACAGCGGGGTCACCATGAACGGCACCTGGGCCGCGAGTCCGATCGCGTAGCTGCCGAGCCCGACCGCATTCCAGCGCCCGTACTTCCCGTTCGGCGCGAACAGCGCCTCGATGTCGTAGTCGCCCTTCCGCACGATGAAGTAGTCCGCGAGATTGATCGCCGACCACGGGATCAGCACGTACAGGAGCAGCGTCAAGAAGCTCTCGAACATGGTCATGAAATCGCCCTGGCCGAGCAGCGCGATCAGCGTGGCCGCCGCACCGCAGACGATGGTCGTCCACACCCGGGTGCGGCTCGTGATCACCATGCCGCGCACTCCCGACTGCATCGCGGTCAGCGCATTCATCACCGCGGAGTAGAGCTCCACGCCGTTGATGAGCGCGGACGTCACCGCGAAGACGATCAGCACCAGCAGGCCGACGGTGCCCAGGTGCTCGCCGAGCGCGGCGAGCGGGTTCTCCGGGTTCGCGGCACCCAGCAGCACGCCGAGGGTCATGACGAAGACCGAGCTGACGACCAGCCCCAGGTAAGTCGTCCAGAACGCCGCCTTCGGACCGGTGTCCTTCGGCAGGTACCGGGAGTAGTCCGAGACGTACGGGGCGTAGGCGAGCTGCCACACGATCCCGATGGCGAGCATGGCGAAGAACCCCTCGAACGTGAAGGCGGCTTCGGCGCGCTGCGAGGTGACCTCGGGCCGGGTCCACAGCATGACCATGCTCAGGAGCACGGCGATCGCGATCAGGATCGAGATGTGCACCATCATCTTGCGCAGCATGTCGTACCCGAACACGCACAGGATCGTGCCGACCGCTGCAAACACGATGATCGCCAGCGACGCGTTGAGATCCGGGAAGACCGCCAGCAGGGAGTCCTTCGCGACCAGCAGGATGCTGGCGAAGAAGCCCATGAACATGACGAACGCGATAAGTGCGAACAGGCTCGCACCGAGGTACCCGAACTGGGCGCGGGCCTGCAGCATCTGCGGGATCCCGAGGTGCGGACCCTGCGAGGCGTGGAGCGCGGAGCCGAAGGCGCCGATCACGTTGCCCGCGAGGATCGCCACGATGCTCCAGCCGATCGGCAGGCCGTAGGACCCGCTGGCGACGGCGCCGGTGACGACGGTCAGGGGCATGAGGTTCAGTCCGAACCAGATCGCGAAGAGCGACCAGTTCGTGCCGGTGCGCTCGGTCTCGGGAATCGGGAGGATGTGCTGCTGTTCGAATCGCACGAAGGTCTTCGTGACGACGGGCGGCTCTTGGGTCATGGTCGTGTGCTCCTTCAGGCTCCATTGCCGTGCACGCCCCGAGCACGGTGCTCGAGGCGGTCCTGCGGGGTGGCGGCGCGGTTCCGAGCCGCCACCCGGGGGCGAACTACAGGCCGGCGCTCGCGGTCGCCGCGGAGAACGCGCGGTCGAGGAGGTCGGCGAGTTCATCGATGTCGTCCGTCGTCATCACGAGCGGCGGCGACACCTGCACGAGCGGATTGCCCTCGGCATCGATCGCGACGCGGCACAGCAACCCCGCCTCGGCGAGGGCGGGGTTGAGGTGCGCACCGACGAAGTCACCCGCGCTCAGGCCGTCCGCCTCCCACCGGCGGGTGCGCTGGTTCGTCACGAGCTCGAAGCTGCGGTGGAACCCGTCGCCGCGGAAGTCGCCGATGATCCCGGTGTGGCACTCGGCCACCTCCGAGAGCTTCGCTCCGAGATAGGGGCTCAGGGCGGCGACGTTCTCGACGACGCCTTCCCGCTCCATGATCTCGAGGTTCTTCAGCGCCGCCGCACAGGCGACCGGGTGGCCCCCGTAAGTGAGCGCGTGGTTGAACATGCCGACGGGCCCGTCGAGCACGGTCTCGATGATGCGGTCGCTCGCGATGACACCGCCGAGGGGCATGTAGGCCGAGGCGATCCCCTTCGCGAAGGTGATCATGTCGGGCTGAAAGCCGTAGTGCGTCGACCCGAACCAGGAACCGAGTCGGCCGTAGCCCGTGATGACCTCATCGGCGATGAGCAGGATCCCGTGGGTGTCGCAGAGCGCACGGACCCCGGCGAAGTACTCGGGGGTCGGCGGCGTCAGGCTGCCACCCGCGTTCTGCAGCGGCTCCATGATGATCGCGGCGATCGTGTCGGCGCCCTCCTGCACGATGAGCGACTCGAGCTCGGCGAGGAGGAACGCGGTGGTCTCCTCCGGGGTCTCCCCCTCGGGGCGGCGGTAGCGCTTGGTGTTGTGCGTGTGGCGCACGCCGTGCATGAGCGGCTCGAACATCTTCCGCACGTCCGTCATGCCGTTCAACGACATCGCGCCGAAGCTGGTGCCGTGGTAGGCCACTCGGCGCGCGATGAACTTCGATCGGGTGCCCTCGCCGCGCGTGATGTGGAACTGCCGGGCGAGTTTGATCGCCGCCTCGTTCGACTCTCCGCCACCGGACGCGAAGAACACGCGGTTGAGGTCTCCCGGGGCGAGCTGCGCGATCTTCTGCGCGAGCAGCGCGGCGGGCGGGTGGGTCACGCTCCACGTGGTCTGGAATGGCAACTGCGCGAGCTGATCCCGCACCGCATCGCCGACCTCGGCGCCGTGGGTGTAGCCGAGCTGCACGCAGAAGAGTCCCGCCAGTCCGTCGAAGAAGCGGCGCCCGTTCTCATCGAAGACCGAGCAGTGCTCTCCGCGGACGAACACCGGCAGCTCGTCCTCGCGGTACTTGCTCGCCGGGGTGAAGTTCATCACGAGGTGCCGCTTCGCGATCTCGGCGAGCCCGCTGGGCGCCGCTGTGGCGAGGGCCTCCGGAACGAGCGTGTCCTGGTGCAGTGTCATGGTGTCGTGTCCTCTCAGTCGACGCTGACCCGGCGGGAGATCCTGCCGTCGTCACCATCGTCACATCGACGAATTGATCAGTAAAATAGTGAGAATGTGTGGTGGTTATCTGTTGATCAGATGGTCACAGGCCCGCGCGCCCTACCCCCACTGCATCCACGTGGTCTTGTAGTCGCTGTAGTTCTCCAGCGCGTGCACGGACAGGTCGCGGCCGAAGCCCGACTGCTTGAAGCCCCCGAACGGCGTCGTGAAGCCGAGCGCGTCGACGGTGTTCACCGACACCGTGCCCGCGACGAGGCGCTCGGACACGCGGTGCGCCCGGGCCAGGCTGCCCGTCCAGAGCGACGCGGCGAGCCCGTACGGGGTGCCGTTCGCGTACCCGATCGCCTCTTCCTCGGTATCGAAGGGTGTGACGACGGCCACGGGCCCGAAGATCTCGCGGGTGTGCACCTCGTGGTCGATCGGCACGTCCGTCACGATCGTCGGCTCGATGAACGCCCGCGATCCGTTGATGCTCGGGCGGGTGCCGCCCGCGACGATCGTGCCGTCGCGCCGCGCGTTCTCGATCGTCGCCCACACGGTGTCGGCGTGCGCCTCCGAGACGAGCGCCCCGATCCCGGATCCCGGGTCGAGCGGGTCGCCGGGCGCGTAGGCCCGCGCGGCCTCCCGGTACAGTCGCACGAACTCGTCGTAGACCGATCGCTCGACGAAGATGCGGGAGTTCGCCGAGCACACCTCGCCCTGGTTGTAGAAGCTGCCGAACGCGGCCTTCTCCGCCGCCACCGCGAGGTCGTCGCAGTCGGCGAAGATGAGGTTCGAGCTCTTGCCCCCGGCCTCGAGCGCGAGCCGCTTCATGTTCGACTGCCCGGCGTACTGCTGGAGCTGCTTCGCCACCTCCGTCGAACCCGTGAAGGCCAGCATGTCGACGTCGGGGTGCGACGCGAGCGCCTTGCCCACGACGGATCCGCGGCCGGTCACGACGTTCACGATCCCGGCCGGGATCCCGGCCTCGACCGCCAGCTCCGCGAGCAGCAGCGTCGAGTGCGACGCCTCGACCGGCGGCTTCACGACCACGGCGTTGCCGGCGGCGAGCGCCGGGGCGAGCTTCCAGGTCGCGATCTCGAGCGGATAGTTCCACGCGACGATCACCCCGACCACCCCGAGCGGCTCGCGGGTCACGAGCGCCGTCGACCCGGGCGGGGTCACCGGGATCAGATCCTCCTGCTTCTCGATCGCCTCGCCGTAGAAGCGATATAGGGCGGCGGATCCCGGGGCGTCGATCGTCGAGGACTCCCGCACCGGCTTGCCCATGTCGAGCGAGTCGTAGAGGGCGAACTCATCGGAGCGGGCCTCGATGAGCCGCGCGAGCTCGATCAGCCGCTCGCGGCGGAACCCGGCGCCCGCCCGCGACCAGGCGCCCGACTCGTAGGCCGCCCGCGCCGCTGCGACGGCGCGATCCACGTCGCCCTCGTCGCAGCTGTGGATGTGCGAGATGACGGCTCCCGTCGCCGGGTTCACCTTCGCGATGGTCTCGCCCGAGCGGGCGGCCACGCGCTCGCCGCCGATGACGGGCCTGCCGTCGAATGCCAGCGCGCCTGCGGCCGCGATCCAGTCTGCGTGACTGCGAGTCATGTGGTGATCCTCTGCTCTGAAGTCGGATAGGGGTGAGGGGTCGTCTGCGGATCCGGGATCGTGCGGCCCCGCGCCCGGGCGGCATCGATCGCCGTCCACGCGAGCGCGGTCGCGCCATCGCGCAGCGCCTGTTCCGCGACCGGTCCGACGCAGGCGTCGGCGAACGCCGGCTGATGGTTGCTCGCGTCGCCACCGACCCCGATGTACGGGTGGATCGCGGGCACGAGCTGCGACACGTTGCCCATGTCGGTCGACGCACGATTCATGGTCGCGGCGGCGGGGTCGACGTCGAAGTTTCGGCCGAGGGCGCGCGCGTTCTGCCGGTACCACTCCAGCGCGTCCTCGTCGGTGCGCATCTCGGCGTAGCGCTCGCTCTCGGGCTCGATGGTGAGCGTGGCCCCGGTCGCGAGCGCACCGGCCTCGAAGCACCGGCGCACCCGCTCCTCGAGTGCGAGCAGCTGCTCCGTGGTCTCGGCGCGCACGTACCAGCGGCCTTCAGTGCGCTCCGGGATCGCGTTGGGCGCTTCACCGCCGCGCGTCTGCACGCCGTGCACGCGCACGCCCGCCGGGAGCTGCTGCCGCAGGAGCCCGAGCGCCACCTGGGCGATGACGAACGCGTCGTTCGCGTTCACCCCGCGCTCCGGGTAGGCGGCGGCGTGCGCGGCGCGGCCCTCGTACTGCACGTGCCAGTGCGCGACCGCGAACGGGCGGGCCTCCGCCACGTCGACGGGAGCGGGGTGCGCCATGAGGGCGAGGTCGAGGTTCTGAAACGCCCCGCGGTTCAGGAGCTCGATCTTCCCGCCGCCGCCCTCCTCGGCGGGCGTGCCGATCACCTCGACCGCGATCCCGAGGTCACCGGCCACCCGCGCGAGCCCGATCGCGGCCCCCACGGACATCGCCGAGATGAGGTTGTGGCCGCACGCGTGGCCGAGCCCGGGCAGCGCGTCGTACTCCGCGAGCAGCCCCACGGTGAACCGGTCGGGTGGGCCGAGCGTGGCGCGGAACGCGGTCTTGAGCCCCAGGTACGGCTGCTCCAGCGCGAACCCGTGGTCGGCGAGCGCCGCGGCGACGGCGGCCGACGAGCGGTGCTCGTTCCAGCCGGTCTCGGGATCGCCGTGGAGGCGATTCGAGAGGGCGATGAGCTCGGGCGCGGCGGCCGACACCGCGTCGCCGACCGCGAGCTTGACGGGGTCACTCATCGCCCGGCACCCCGTACGATGGCGCCCCGGCGGGGTGCAGCCCCCGACCCACGTAGTCCGCGCGCTGCGGCAGCCACACGTCGAGGAGGGCGGCCAGCTCCTCGATCGGCTCGGACTCCGCCCAGTCGACCCGCAGGTCCGTGACCCGCCAGCCGGCGCTGCCGACCACGGCGATCCCGGCGGAGTGCACGGGGCCGGCCTCGCCACCCGCCGCGACGGCCGCGCGCAGGGCCGCGATGAGGCGCTGCTCGATCCCGCCCTCGGCCGTGAGCGCCGTGTCCACGAGCGCGTCGAGCACCTCGAGGCTCACGAGCATGTTGCCGCCGGCCACCGCGTTCGGTCGCGCGGTGGCGCCGAAGATGCCGAGCGCGTGGTCGCCGGAGTGCACCGCCGAGGCCCCTGAGCCGTCGAGCACCAGAAGCTGCCGGTACGCCAGGTCCGCGGCGTCCGCGGATCCCACGACGCCACGCAGCGCCTCGTCCGCCGACGCCCCGCGTCGCAGCGCATCGAGGAGCTGCACCCCGAGCCGGGGATCCGTGACGTTCTGGGAGTGCGCGCCACCCGCGCCGTCCGCGAGGTTCACGCAGCGCGCAGCGACGGCCGGAGACGACGACGCGATTGCGGAGCCGAACTCCCCGGTGCCGGGATCCCGGAGCAGCAGCGAGAAGGTCATGCGCCCGCCGCCTCGCTCAGCACGGCCGTCGCATCGATCTCCACGAGCCACTCGGGCCGGGCGAGCGCCTGCACCACGATGCCCGTCGAGACGGGGTACACCCCGCGCAGCCAGCGCCCCACGACCCGGTAGACGTCCTCGCGGTACCGCGGATCGATGATGTAGATCGTCACCTTGACGATGTCCTCGAGACGACTGCCGGCCTCCTCGAGCAGCATGCGGATGTTCGACATCGCCTGCTCCGTCTGCGCCACGACGTCGCCGATGCCGACGGACTCCCGAGTCTCGAGATCCTGCCCGATCTGGCCGCGGAGATACACGACACCACCCGCGACGACCGCCTGGCAGAGGTCGTTGTCCAGGTTCTGCTCGGGATACGTCTCCCGGGTGTTGAACTTCCTCAGCCGCACGTGCGTCGTTTCCGCCACGGTGTCCTCCTCGTCGAGCGGTGACAGCCGCTGCCACCCATGCCTCCATTGTTGAGAGGGCCTGCAGCATCTGTAAAATAGGCAAAAGTTAGCGGTACAATCTGCAAAACAGATTCCGGATCGAACCGGGATCGGCCGACGCGAGGAGTCCCGACGTGGTGCAGCGCTTCCCCATCACCCTCACCCAGCTCGTCTACTTCAGCGAGTGCGCCAAGACGCTCAACATGACCGCCGCTAGCCAGGAGCTGCACGTCGCCCAGTCGGCCGTCTCCACGGCCATCACCCAGCTGGAGCGGTCGCTCGGCGCGGCGCTCTTCATCCGTCAGCACTCCAAGGGACTCGTCCTCACTCCGTCCGGCGAACGGCTGCTCGGGGACACGCAGCGGCTCTTCGGCTCGCTCACCTCCACCATCGAGGGGATGCGCGCCGACCAGCACGAGGTCAGCGGAACCATCACCGTGGCGTGCTTCAGCACCCTCGCGCCGTTCCTGATCCCCGAACTGCTCGGTCGTCTCCGACGCGCGCACCCCGCGCTCACCGTCGAGGTGCTGGAGGGCGACTACGACGAGAATCTGGCGGCGCTGCGCGGGGGTCGAGCCGACCTGGCGGTGAGCTACAACCTCACCGAGGTGGACGGCATCTCCCGCGAGATCGTCCGAGAGGCCAGGCCTCACGTGATCCTGCACACCGACCACCCGCTCGCACGCCGTCAGAAGCTGGCGCTCGCCGAGCTCGCCGACGACCCCTTCGTGCTGCTCGACATGCCGAGCAGCAGCGACTACTTCCTCAGCATGCTCGTGGGCGCGGGAGTGACCCCCCGGCTCAAGTACCGGAGCTCGAGCTATGAAACCGTGCGCTCGATGGTCGCGACGGGCCTCGGATTCTCGATCCTCAACCAGCGGCCGCGGATCTCCGAAACCTATACCGGGGCGAGCACCGCGATCGTCGAGATCTCCGACGACGTGCCGAGCCTCGAGATCGCCGTCTCCTCGCTCACCCAGATCCACCCCTCCGCCAGGGCGCGGGCGGTGGCCGAGGTAGTACGGGACCTCGTCCGGGAGCCGCGCGGTACCCGCGCATCATCTACAAAATAGATTCAAAAAGCCACTTACCTCTATTGGCCAGATGCACCTGCGGTGCGCTTTGCTGGGGACCAGTCGGGGCGGACGGAACGTCTGCGCCCCGAACCGGCCCCGATCGCAGCGTGCGTCTCGAGGTCGGATCAGATCGCAGATCGATTCGAGCGGAGTGGAAGTATGTCGAGCCAAGAGGCAGAGGTCACCGAGGTCCTCGTCGTCGGTGCGGGTCAGGCCGGGGTCGCGATGAGCGAGCATCTCACCGGTCGCGGGATCCCGCACATCGTGCTGGAACGGGACCGGATCGCCGAGCGCTGGCGCTCGGAGCGCTGGGACTCGCTCGTCGCGAATGGGCCGGTGTGGCACGACCGCTTCCCCGGCATGGAGTTCGACGGCCTCGATCAGGACGCTTTCGCCCCGAAGGACCGCGTGGCGGAGTACTTCCAGCGCTACGCGGAGCGGTTCGACGCCCCCGTGCGCTGCGGGGTCGCGGTCGAGCGGGTGCGGAAGGCGGAGGGGGCGCCGGGCTTCGACGTCGACACCAGCGCCGGCCCAATTCGGGCGCGATACGTCGTAGCGGCGACGGGGGCCTTCCAGGTGCCCGCGATCCCGCCGGTGGTGCCGGCCGACGCCGGGCTCCACCAGATCCACTCGAGCGCCTACCGCAATCCCGGGCAGTTGCCCGCGGGCGGCGTGCTCGTGGTCGGGGCCGGTTCCTCGGGCGTGCAGATCGCCGACGAGCTCCGTCGCTCCGGGCGCGACGTCACCCTCGCCGTGGGCCCGCACGACCGCCCGCCGCAGCGGTATCGAGGCCGCAACTTCGTCTGGTGGCTCGGCGTGCTGGGCCTCTGGGAGGCGTCCGCGCCGCCGGAGGGCGCCGAGCACGTCACGATCGCCGTGAGCGGAGCGAACGGCGGGCGGACCATCGACTTCCGCGACCTCGACGCGAGTGGGATCCGTCTGGTCGGGCGCGCGAACTCGTACAGCGACGGAGTGCTCCACTTCGGCGACGACCTCGCCCGCAACATCCGCCTCGGCGACGAGAACTACCTTTCGCTCCTGCGCGCGGCCGACGCCTACATCGAGCGCAACGGCCTCGACTTCCCGGCCGAACCGGAGGCGCACCGCCTCGGACCGGACCCGGCGAGTGTCACGTCGCCGACCCTCGAGCTGGACCTCGCGGCCGCGGGCATCACCTCGATCGTGTGGGCGACCGGGTTCACCGTCGACTACGGCTGGCTCCAGGTCGACGCACTCGATGCGCAGGGCCGACCGGTGCAGCAGCGCGGGGTCTCACCGGAGCCGGGGATCTACTTCCTCGGGCTGCCCTGGCAGTCGCGGCGCGGATCCTCGTTCATCTGGGGCGTCTGGCACGACGCCCAGTACCTCGCCGATCAGATCGAGATCCAGCGCGGCTATCTGCGGTACCAGCCGGAGCCGGTGACGGCCGCTGCCGCGGATCCCGTCGGCGCCACAGCCGCCGCGTAACAGGGGCTCGCTCACCGAACGGAGCTCGGGCTCGCTACTCGATCTCGAAGTCGACGCAGGCGCGCGACACCGCGTGCTGCTTCACCACGGCGCCGGCCGCGACGTGCTCGGGGTGGACCGCGTACCCCGCGAGCGCGGCCGCGTCGTCGTGCTCGCTGACGAGGGTCAGATCCCAGTTGTCGTCGTGGTTCAGGGTGTTGCGGCGCACCTCGAGGGAGCGGAGACCCGGGATCCGGCCGACGAGCGGCTGCAGCGCCGCGATGATCTCGGACGCCTGGGCGTCGCGGTCGGCGACGGCCTCTCCGCTGAGCTTCCAGGTGACGATGTGTCGAACGGTCATGGGCGCTTCCTCACTCCGAATGTCGGTCTCGTGGCAGCGCGCTCGATCGCGCGCTCGAGTTTGCCGGCGTCGACGCGCCAGATGGCGTGCCGCCTGCCGTTGATCTGCACGACCGGGATCTCCTCGGAGTGCCGGCGCGCCAGCGCGGGATCCTCGAGGATGTTGAGCTCGCGGAGCTCGGTGTCGATGCCGCGCAGCGCCAGCGTCTCGCGCACGCTCGAGACGACCTCGCGCGCGTCATCGCAGAGGTGGCATCCCGGCTTCGAGAGCAGGGTGAGGTGCACGGTGGGCATGATCCCCAGCCTAGCCGGGCGAACTCCCACGAGCGCGCAGGGCGGAGCAGCAGGGAGCGCACCCACCCGGGCGCGCACGCGCCCGTCTGCGCACGCAAGAAAGGCACCGAACGAATCGTTCAGTGCCTCATCGACGACGCCCGGAGGGCGCGCGTCGACTACTTCTTGTTGTGTCATCCACTAATGGAAGAAAAGGATGTAGGAACATCTGTCCGCACACAGTCCGCAAGAATTACGCAGATCGAATGTTCGCCTCGGCAAACAGACCCTGCGCCGCCTTCCGAGTCCGATCCTCCGCGGTCTTCCAGAGATGCCCATAAACATCAAGAGTGATCTGCGCCTTGGAGTGTCCCATGGCCCGCTGAACGGTCACGACGTCACACCCTGAGTCGATAAGGCCGCTCGCGTAGAAGTGGCGGAGATCGTGAAGCCGGAGATCTTTGAGCTCGAGTTGATCTCGCAGCCGCCGCCACTGCGGATCCAGATAGGCCCTTCCGGGACCGTCTGGCGATACCGCGAACAGCCACTTAGACGGACCCCTCACGCCCCACTGATCTACATGCTCCTGAACCAAATCCAGCAGCCCTTGCGGCACGTACACGTTCGGTGAAGCGCGACACGGTCCTGACTCCGATGCGGAGGGGTGAGGGTGTTCTTGTTCCCGAGGTGGTTCGCGCTCTGGGTGCCGGGTTCGTCCATCGTCTGAACGCTGCCGGCAACAGCGGGGGCGTGAGCGCGGTGCAGTCTCAGTTCGCTGGAATGCGCGCAAGCGACTTCAGGTCTGCTCCGCAGCCTCAGATTGTTCTGGTTCGGGAGTCAGGCGGCAACGGCAAGACCGTGAATATGGGCGGTGTGACGCTCGCTGCGGCTGCCCCACGTGACCAGTTGCGGGATCTCGAGGACGCCGTTTCTCGTGCGTTGAGAGAAGGCTGATCAGAAGATCGACGCGTCACTCCAGCAACAGGCCCAGGCCGGACGCAAGGCCGGCCACTAACAAACAAGGTGCCCCTTCATGGCTTCGGCTGTGGAGGGGCACTCTTTGTGTTTCTCTGGTCGTTGTTCAAGGGTCTGAGGCTGCGAATCTCCTCGATCTCTGTGACGATGGAAGTTCATCTGCCATAGCCGCGAGAAGGGATCATGGGAAACGAGTCACGCAAACCACGCATGTCCCTGGGGGTGTACTTCACAGGGCTCGCAGTGTTCATGGTGATGGGGATCGCAATGATTCCGCTCGGATTGTCGGGTTCGCTCCCGATATATGTGAGCTTCGGGCTACTCGTGGGGGTAATCGTCTGGTCTTGGTATGACCCTCGATACGTTCGGACCTCATTCAGAGACGGTCTTTGGCGCAGACGAGAACAGTAGCCCCGACAGATCGCCAGGCCGGCCATTAACACACAGGTGCCCCTCTTCAGCTACGGCTGCGGAGGGGCACTTTTCGTGTTTCTAGACGGCCGCGGGCTCGCTGGTCAGCACTGCTCTGATGCTCTGACTTTCCCTGAATTCCTCGGCCGCGGGATCGATGGTGAACTCGAGCACCTCGACATTGTGCTGCTTCAGCGCTTCAAGCACCTGTTCAGGAGTGGTCTTGAAGTACTCCCTACGGAGGTTCACCTGATTGATGCGATCCTGCGAGAACTCCTTATGCAGCATGTTCTCGATCGACACGGCATCATCCGCGAAAAACAGTGCGTGCACGTCAAAGCGGAACGGGACCGACGCGTCGCCAAGCTCCCGGACTCGATCCATGGGCTCGAGTCGCCGTGTCATTCCGATCTTTACGACATCGGGCCCGAACGATCCCACATTTGAAATCACGTACACGTACCCGGCACGAATGTTGGCAGCGCGGTAATCCACGTCCTCGATTGCTCTTTCAACATCAGCGAGCTTGGCGAGCATCCGTTCAACACCCTCATCGTCGCCTTTAGCCCTAAGCGCGTCGAGCGTCGACTGATAATGAGTCTTCTCCTTCTCGAGCCGCTCTTGCTCCTTCTTGAGCTCGAGTTCCGCTTTCCGCTGTTCCCGAAGCTCCGCGCGGTGCTCCCGTTCTAGCTCCTTCTCTTGCTGAAGCGCTTTCAGGTGCCGGTTGGCGAGCTCAATCTCTTTGAGTCGCAGATGGTGGAAGTGATCCGTGATCTGAAGATCGATCATCTTGCCGTTCCGGGCGATCTGTTCAGCTGCCTTGCTAAGTCGAGCCTGCGCAGTTGCGAGGTTTCCGGCCTTGGTGGTTTTGATCGCGTTCTCGGCTTCAGCGTTGTAAGCACGCAGGAGCAGCTTCTTGAGCGCATTACTGAGACGCTTGCCCTGCGCTGCAGAGTTGTTGAAGAGGAACCCATCTGCCATCGAGGCTGCGTAGTCGTTCCGAATTGCGCTCTTGATTTTCATGCGAACGGCCTCAAGCTCGGTGGCCAACTTCGTAGACGCGTCGGCGGGGTGCTCGTAATCGAACAGTCCCACGTCCTGGAAGTCCCGGGTGGCCGTTAGCGTGACCACCTCTTCACGAAGGGCATCGAGCTCCGCCTGCACACCATCGCGTTCCTGCGTCAGCCGGGCAACGTCTTGGTCGATGTCTGCTTGGAACTTGTTGAGCGCGTCGATTCGTTCCTGACGCCACAACGTGAAGTCTTCGTACTTGCGTAGGCCGTGCTTGTTTACGATGCTCTCAAGACCGTGGATGCTCTGCTGGGCATGGGCGATCATGTCGCGGGCTTCTCGCTTCGAGAGCTTCGAAGCTTCGATGGTCGAGAAGTCTGTGTGCTCGTGCTCGGTCCAGGTGTTTCCGTCCCACCATCGGACTGTGCCAGGCCTATTAGCGTCAGGGTTCGGGTACCAGCCCGCGGGAGTCTGAGTCATATCCAGATCCTGGCATAGGGATCACGCGCGACCAGCTGTAATCTTGAACCGTGCCCATTTAGTTATCCGAAGCCATTAGGGCGTGCATTGTCGCACGCTTCGGAATGGCTCCCACGAGCACGAAGTCTCGAAACCCAATGGATACTTCGCTTCGCCCCCGCACGGGCTCAATCTGAGGAACATGTACCGAAAGCTCAGCTAGCCAATGAACGGGGACGCACTTCTTGAGAGTTCCACGTCCCTATATCCGTTAACAGCCAAAAAGTTCTCGAGCGTCCTCAATGCCGAGCTCCTATGACCTGTCGGGCTGAGTTTAACTTCGAGGATGGGCAGCTTCTCGACCGTTTCTATGCAGGCATGGATTCTTTTCCCTCCCACTGTGAGCGAGTCACCAAGAGGCTCGAGTGTGGAATAGCCGACCCGGACGTGGCGGGCCAATCCTCGGGGAGAGTCTCGAAATCCGAGGAACGCCTGCTCTGGCGACACTCGAATAATCTTGCGGACTTCCGACTCCGCTGAAAAGGAAGAGTGTTTCGTCCTCCCCAGGATTCTCGAACGATAGTCAGTAATGAAGCTCCGATGGAGATCATCCGGCCCTCCGGCTCTTCGCGCGGCATGAGCTATCTGACGGGCGAGTTGCTCGGCTGTCTCCTGCTCGTAATCAACTGCAACCCAGTCATTCGAGATAGTAGCTGCCGCGTGAGGATACGGAGCGTCCAGCTTGATCCCGGGTAATTCGTCGGGGCCCAATTCTCGATCAAGTGACCCGAGATCCACGATCGGGCGAAGTCTCTTATCGGGGTCGAATCGAATGGCGTAACTCGCACTTTCGCCATAGTTCCTCCACAACGAAAGATTGTCTCCATTCGTTGAGGCGCTAACGAGATAGAGGCCTTCTGATTCATCTACTGTCTCCGCAAATGTGCCTAGCAAAGCCAAGGCATTCGCGAGAAAACCAGGATTCTCTGACATCGCTTCTTCAGCGAGCGCCTTCTCGACGACTTCCCTACCCTCAAGTAGTTCTTTCGCGTCGTTCATTTGAGTGGCAGGACAGGCAAAGAGGTAGTCGTTCTCGACTATTCCCCTCAGTCCCGCAGCTGTGGTGTAGTGCCACACTTCGTCTGGCTTCACCGGAAGGCTCTCATCCATGACGACAAGGTATCAGCGAGTAGACGCGCGGTCGCCAACTGTGCGTGGGAACCTAGTCAGGCCATCCCAGGACCCGGGAATCTAATCAGCCGTCACGAACGTCTAATAGCGACGTTCGTGACGTCGCCTTGCCTGATTTGCCATCAGGCGGAACGGTCCGCAGACTGTCCTCAATTTGTCCGCAGGTATGCCAAATGCGGACCATTCTTCACTATGCCCCACAACGGCGAAAAGGGCATGAAATAGCGGCTGGCAGAGATACACAACCGCTGCCAACCGCTATCGAAATCTACTTCTTGTTGCGGCGCTGGTGACGCGTCTTCCGAAGCAGCTTGCGGTGCTTCTTCTTCGACATACGCTTACGGCGCTTCTTGATTACTGAACCCACGGTTACCTCACAACGTCTCCAGGGCCGCCGGAGCGTGGCCCACAAAACACATATCTTACTATCGAGTCCCGCTCAGAAGAAATCACACCGCAATATCCCTGATCATGGGACGGGGGTCACCCTCGCAGGCGGAAGCGGGCGACGAGTTCCTTCACCCGGTTCTCGGCGAGCGCCGCGGCCCGACCGATGCGCTCGGCCGCCGCGGTGGCCTCCTCCGAGAGCACCTCGTCGCCGTCCGCGGCATCGCCGAAGGAATCCGTCGACCCCGGTCCCGGCACCCGCTCACCGTCCTCGGAGAGATACTCGACCGTGACCTCGGTGTCGAACCCGGCGGAGAGGAACGGGATCACGAAGTCCTCGACCATCTCGAGGGGCTCGGGATCGAGCGAGTAGAAGCGGTGCTGCCCCTCCTCGCGCACGGTCACCAACTCGGCCTCGCGCAGCACCTTGAGGTGCTTCGAGACGGTGGGCTGGCTGATCTCCAGCCGGCTCACGATCTCGGACACGCTGATTTCCTCGTCACGCAGGTGTCGCTCGAGCAACACCTGCAGGATGTCGCGTCGTGTCGCGTCAGCGATGACCCCGAAAATATCTGGCATAGCCCCAGGTTAGCCCGCATTGGTGTGTAGCATGACAACGTCGACCGAATCGGGATCGATCTCACCCAGGAAAGAAGCAGTCGTGCGGGCACTCACCGCGAGCAATCGGGCCTCCGCCCCGCTCGCACAGAAGTCCTGGATCAACGCGATGATCCAGTCGTCGCCGCCGCGGTTCGCACTCCTGGTCTTCACCGCGCTCATCATGGTCTGGACCGCCCTGCTGGCGCTCCCGTTCTCCAGCCGCAGCGGCGAGATGACGCCATTCGCCGATGCGCTCTTCACCGCCGTCTCCGCGATCTGCGTCACCGGCCTCTCGACGGTGGACATGGCGGTGCACTGGTCGTTCTTCGGCGAGATCGTCATTCTCGTCGGGCTCCAGATCGGCGGCATCGGCGTGCTCACCCTCGCGAGCATCCTCGGACTCACGGTGACGCGGCGCCTGGGCCTGCGGCAGCGCCTCCTGGCCGCGAGCGACACGAACCCCATGCGCATGGGACGGGGCGTCTCCGAGAGCCAGGCCGTCGGCCTCGGTGAGATCGGCGGGCTGCTCGCCGCGGTCGCGACGAGCCTGCTCGTCATCGAGGTCGTGCTCACCGCGCTCATCATGCCGAGCCTCATGGCGGCCGGCTACGACTTCTGGCACGCCCTGTGGAACAGCTTTTACCTGGCGGCCTCCGCGTTCACGAACACCGGCTTCGTGCCGCTGGTGGGCGGCCTCGAGCCGTTCGCCAACGACTTCTACCTGCTCTCGGTCATCGCCGTCGGCGTCTTCCTCGGCGCCATCGGTTTTCCCGTCATCTTCGCCCTCTACCGCTACGTCATCGGCGGCGGCTGGCGTGCGCACAAGCGGCTCGGCCTCCACACCAAGCTGACGCTCACGACCACCCTCATCTTCGTGGTCTTCGGCTGGCTCGCGATCACGGCGCTCGAGTGGAACAACGCACGGACCCTCGGCGCGCAGGACGTCGGGCAGACCCTCTTCAACGCGGGATACATGTCCATCATGACCCGGTCGGGTGGACTCGGGATCGTGGATCCCGCGGACATGAACGGTTCGACGCTGCTGGTGATGGACATGCTCATGTTCGTGGGCGGAGGATCCGCATCCACCGCGGGTGGCATCAAGGTCACGACCATCGCCGTGCTCTTCCTCGCGGCCTACGCCGAGGCGCGCGGGTACCAGGACATGCAGGCGTTCGACCGCCGGATCCCGAACGAGGTGCTGCGGGTCGCGATCTCGGTGCTCATCTGGGGCGCGACCATCGTGCTCGTCTCGACCGTGACCCTCATGCACATGACGGGCCGATCGCTCGACGTCGTACTGTTCGAAGTCATCTCCGCGTTCGGCACCTGCGGGCTGACGACCGGGCTCTCGGCCGAGGTCTCGGACCCCGGCAAATACGTCCTCGCCGCCACCATGTGGGCGGGTCGTGTGGGGACGGTGACGCTGGCGGCCGCCGTCGCGGCGACCAGCCGTTCCCGCCTCTTCCGCCTCCCCGAAGAAAGGCCGATCGTTGGTTGATATTCGCAGTGATGCCCCGGTCATCGTGATCGGTCTCGGGCGCTTCGGCGCCTCGACCGCTGGACAGCTGGACCGGCAGGACCGCGAGGTCCTCGTCGTCGACACCGACCCGCTGCTCGTGCAGAAGTGGTCGGATCGGGTGACGCATGCGGTGCAGGCCGATGCCCGCTCCATGGAGGCGCTCCGGCAGATCGGCGCGGACGAGTTCCAGATCGCCGTCGTCGCCACCGGCGCCTCGATCGAGGCGAGTGTGCTGATCGCCGCGAACCTCGTGGATCTCGGGATCCCGCAGATCTGGGCGAAGGCCATCTCCGCGTCGCACGGCAAGATCCTCGAGCGGATCGGCGTGAACCACGTCATCTATCCGGAGCGCGAGGCCGGTGAGCGCGTCGCCCACCTGCTCAGCGGCAGCATGCTCGACTTCATCCAGTTCGACGACAACTACGTCATCGTGAAGATGTACCCGCCGCGGTCGATCCGAGGCCGGTCGCTCACGGAGAGCGGGGTGCGCACGCGCTACCGGGTGACCGTCGTCGGCGTGAAGACACCGGGCCAGCCGTTCTCGCACGCGACCCAGGACACCGTGATCTCGCCGCACGACCTCATCATCGTGTCGGGGACGGCGTCGGACGTGGAGCGCTTCGCCGCGATCGGGTAGCGAGGCGACCCAGGAGTGCGGCCGGCTCGCGCCAGGATCGGTCTCACGCGGCGATCGGGCGACCGCGACCCGGCGCCTACTCTCCCGCCAGCTCCTCGGAGCGGCGGATGTTGGCGGCGAGCGCGCGGTCGAAGAGGTCGGCCCAGCCCGCGGCCTGCAGCACGAGGATGGCCTGCTCGGTCGTGCCCTTCGGGCTCGTCACGCGCCGTCGGAGCTCCGCGGGGTCGTCGTCGTCGCGCGCCATGAGCTCGGCCGACCCGGCGATCGTGCCCTGCGCGAGCACCTCCGCCTGCGCGTCGTCGAAGCCGAGGCGCCGCGCCGCCGCCGTCATCTCCTCGGCGAAGAGGAAGAGGTAGGCGGGCCCCGATCCGGAGACCGCGGCGACCGCATCGATCTGGTCCTCCCGCACCACCAGCGCCGTCCCCACCGTCTCGAACAGGCGACGCACCGTGTCCACGGCGGCCGCGTCGGCGGTCGCTCCCGGCGCGATCCCGGTCACGCCCCGTCCGATCAGGGAGGGGGTGTTCGGCATCGCGCGCACGACCGCCACCCCGGCGGGCAGGGCCGCTTCGATGGGTGCGGTCGGCACGCCGGCCGCCACGCTCACGACGATCGCACCCGGCTCGAGCGCGTCCGAGATCTCGCGGGCGACGTCGAGGATCATCCACGGCTTGACCGCGAGGATCACGAGCCCCGCCCCGCGCACGGCCTCGCGGTTCGCGTCGGCATCGGTCTCGGACGACCGCGCGACGACGTCGTCGGCGCCGTCGAACGCGGCGGCGCTCTCAGCCGATCGTGTGGTGATGGCGATCGGCGTCTCGATCTGCACGCCGGGCGCGCGGAGCCCGGCGAGGATCGCACCGCCCATCGAACCGACGCCGATCATGGCGGTGCGGGGCAGGGCTGCGGGGGCGGGGGTCGCGGTCGTTTCACTCACCCGTGCAGTCTACGGCCGACCCCGGACACCCGGCCCGCACCTCTGTGCCGCCCAGCAATCATGACGGAGATCTCACGTGCGCAGGAGTGAAGTGCCGAAAGACGTCCGCCATACGTGAGATCTCCTCCGTAATTGACGCGACGCGCGGGTCCCAGCGCTCGGAACGCAACGCGCGGGCCCCGCCTTGCCGCCCACTGCGAGCCACACGCGGCCACTCCCGAGCCTGTCAGACGAGTCACGTCGCATTCCGCCCGCCCGGACGGTGCCGCGTAGAATGTCGGCATCGAGCGGATCACGGCGACCCGCGCACTCGGGAGGCAACTGGGCATGAGCGCTACAGGCGGCAGCAAGGCGATCATCGCGGCATTTCTCGCGAACATGGGCATCGCGATCACCAAGTTCATCGCGTGGGCGTTCTCGGGCTCGTCCTCGATGCTGGCGGAGGGTGTGCACTCGCTCGCCGACTCGGGCAACCAGCTCCTCCTGCTGCTCGGCGGCAAGCGGGCGCGCAAGGAGGCCGACAAGGAGCACCCCTTCGGCCACGGCCGCGTGCGCTACGTCTACGCGTTCGTCGTCGCGATCGTGCTCTTCTCCATCGGTGGCGTGTTCTCGATCTACGAGGGCATCTCGAAGATCCAGCACCCGCACCCGCTCGAGATGTGGTGGCTCCCGCTCCTGGTGCTCGCCATCGCGATCGTGCTCGAGAGCTTCTCCCTGCGCACCGCGGTCCGCGAGAGCCGCCCCCACAAGGGCGACTCCAGCTGGTTCCAGTTCATCCGCCGCTCGAAGGCCCCGGAGCTGCCGGTCGTGCTCCTGGAGGACATCGCGGCGCTCCTCGGCCTCGTCATCGCGTTCTTCGGTGTCGGACTCACGGTCCTCACCGGCAACAGCCTCTTCGACGGCATCTCGACCATCGCCATCGGCGTGCTGCTCGTGGGCGTGGCCGTCATCATCGGCGTCGAGGTGAAGAGCCTCCTCGTGGGCGAGGGCGCGGGCGACGAGGACGTGGCCAAGATCGAAGCCGCGATCCTGGCCGGCAAGGACATCGACCGCATCATCCACATGAAGACCCTCTACCTCGGTCCCGATGAGTTCATGGTCGGCGCGAAGATCAGCCTGCCGTCGACCTGCACGATGCAGGAGGTCTCCGCCATCGTGAACCTCGCCGAGCGCCGGATCCGCGAGGCCGTGCCGGCCGCGCGCGTGATCTACCTGGAGCCGGACGTCTACCTCGACCCCAACGTGTCGCAGCCGACGACGAGCTCCATCGTGATGCTCTCGAGCGACTGACGCGACCGATCCCGACCGACCCCGACCGGTTCTGACCGGTTCTGACGCGATCCGAATCGACCGCGTCCGACCGACCCCGGTCACGCCCCGATAACGATCGGCGCCCATCTCCGGATGGACACCGCGCGTTTCCCGGGGCGTTGCCAACGCAACACTTGCGGCTCCTACCGTGGTGTTTCGGATCGGCGCTGCGAAACGCAGCCGCCGCTTGCGCCACCACGGCGATCCGACACCAGTATCGGAAGGATCTGAAGTGACTTCACGCGCACTCCTGCGCTCTGCGGCCCTCGCCAGCCTCCTCGTGATCGGAGGCACGCTCACCGCGTGCGCCCCGTCCGGAGCCGACGCCACCGACGCCTCGGGCTCCGAGGTCGACGCCGCCACCGCCACGAGCGCCGAGGACTTCGGCGGCCTCGAGGGACTCATCGCCGCCGCACAGGCCGAGGGCGAGCTCAACGTCATCGCCCTGCCGGAGACCTGGGCGAACTACGGCGAGATCATCGCCGGCTTCGAGGACGAGTACGGCATCACCGTCAACTCTGCCTCCCCTGACGCATCGAGCGCCGAGGAGATCCAGGCCGCCGAGAACCTCGCCGGGCAGGACACGGCACCTGACGTGTTCGATCTCGGCACAGCCGTCGCGCTCGAGAACACCGACATGTTCGCCGCCTACAAGGTTGAGACCTGGGACGACATTCCCGACGAGAACAAGCACCCCGACGGCCTCTGGGTCAACAACTACTCGGGCATCATGTCGATCGGCTACGACTCCGACACTCTGCCGGAGCCGACCTCCCTCGAGGACCTGGCCGGCGCGGAGTACCGCGGCGCCGTCGCGCTGAACGGCGATCCCACGCAGGCCGGTGCCGCGTTCGCCGCCGTCGGCTGGATCTCGGCGCTGAACGGCGGCGGGGTCGACGACTTCGGTCCCGGCATCGACTTCGTCGGCGATCTGCGCCAGGCGGGCAACCTGCTGACGCTCGATCCGACGCCCGCGACCATCGCCTCGGGAGAGACCCCCGCGGTCTTCGACTGGTCCTTCAACAACGTCGCCGCGGCGGCGGACAAGCCCAGCTGGAAGACCACGGTGCTCCCCGGTGCCGCCTACGTCTCCTTCTACAACGAGGCGATCAACACGGACGCTCCGCACCCGGCCGCAGCCCGCCTGTGGCAGGAGTGGATCTTCTCGGACGAGGCCCAGGCCCTCTTCCTCGAGGCCAACGCCGTTCCGGTTCGCGTCGACGCGCTGGCGGCCGCCGGAAGCGCCGACGAGACGCTCATCGAGGAGGCGACCTTCGGCACCGACAGCTCCGACTGGATCTCGCCGGACGAGGCCCAGACCGAGGCCGCGAACGCGGTGCTCACCGAGCGCTGGGCCGCCACGATCCAGTAGGCCCGAATGGGGGTGCCGGGCCGCGCCCGGCACCCCCACTCTGTGCGTGCCACACGTGCTCTCCTCACCATGACCTCCGCATCCCGCTCCCGGCTGACCCGCGCGCTCCCGGCGCTCGGCCTCGCCCCCTTCACCGCCTACGTCCTCCTCTTCCTCGCCGTCCCCACCCTGCTGGCCATCGCGAGCGGCTTCGGCAGTGAGGACGGCTTCACCCTCGCGAATCTCGCGGTGCTCGCGAGCCCCGAATCCCTCGCCGCGTTCGGCGCGAGCATGTGGATCAGCGCCCTCACCGCCGTCGTGGGCGCGGTCATCGGTGCCGTGCTCTGCTGGGCGCTCGCCGCGCTCCCCGAGCGCAGTCTGCTCCGCCGCATCATCGACTCGGCGAGCTCCGTGCTCGCGCAGTTCGGCGGGGTCATGCTCGCCTTCGCGTTCATCGCGACCATCGGCATCCAGGGCATCATCACCGTCCTGCTCCGCGAGGAGTTCGGGGTGGACCTCTACGCCGACGGCGTCTGGCTCTACGAATTGCCCGGGCTGATCCTCCCCTACCTCTACTTCCAGGTGCCGCTCATGGTCATCACCTTCCTCCCCGCCGTGAGCGCCCTGCGCCCGCGCTGGGCCGAGGCCGTCGCCACCCTCGGCGGGTCGAGCTGGGCCTACTGGTCGCGCGTCGGCCTCCCGCTCCTCGCTCCGAGCTTCCTGGGGTCGCTGCTCCTGCTCTTCGCCAATGCGTTCTCCTCGTACGCGACGGCGGCCGCCCTCATCAGCCAGGGCTCTCAGATCGTGCCGCTGCAGATCCGCGCGGCCCTCATCGGTGAGACGGGCAGCAGTGTCGCCGGCTCCGCAGGGATCCTCGCGCTCGGCATGATCGTCGTGATGACGATCGTCATGCTCGCGTACGGACGCCTCATGGCGCGAGCGGCGAGGTGGCAGCGATGAGCGCCCGGGTGCCGGGCCGACCGTCCCGCGGCGTCGCGATCCTCGTCATTGCGATCATCGGCGCGGTGTTCGTGATCCCACTCGTCGCGATGCTCGAGTTCACGCTCCGCCAGACCTCCGGCGGCTACGGCCTGGGGCATTGGGTCGCGCTCTTCGACCCGGAGAACGCGCGGAGCAACCGGGTGCTCGTGCAGGGCATCGGCAACTCGCTGCTGCTCGCGCTCCTGACGCTCGCCCTCGTGCTGCTGCTGTTCTTCCCGACCGTTGTGCTCGTGCACCTGCGGTTCCCGAAGCTGGAGCGGGCGCTCGACCTCCTCACGGTGCTGCCGATCGCGATCCCGGCGATCGTGCTGGTCGTCGGCTTCGCGCCGATCTACCGCATCATCGGCTCCCTCGTGGGCTCCGGGATCTGGAGCCTGAGCCTCGCCTACGGCGTGCTCGTGCTGCCGTTCGCCTATCGCGCCATCACGGCCGATCTCCAGGGGATGGATGCTCGAGTTCGCGCCGAGGCCGCGCGCTCCCTCGGCGCCGGCTGGGGCACCGTGCTCCTCCGGGTCATCGCGCCCGGGGTGCGGACGGGCCTGCTCGCCGCGTCGCTGCTCACGATCGCCATCGTGCTCGGCGAGTTCACCGTCTCCTCACTGCTCAACCGGACGACCCTCCAGGTCGCCCTCCTCCAGATCTCGAAGTCTGACCCGTTCGTCGCGGTCGCGGTCTCGCTGCTCTCCCTGGTCGGGGCTTTCATCGTGCTCCTGATCGTGAGCAGCACGGGCGGCGCTCCCCGGCGCCGGCGGCGATCCCGCACCCGACCCCACGCACAGAAGGGGGCCTAGATGCCCGCCCACCCGTCGACCGCCCCCACCACCCGGCCCGCAGCCGCGACCGGCTCCGCCGTCCACCTCGAGGGCGTCACCAAGTCCTATGGCGCCACCACGGTCCTCCACGGCATCGATCTCTCGCTCGCCCCGGGCGAGCTGGTCTGCCTGCTCGGTCCGTCGGGCTGCGGCAAGACCACCGCGCTCCGCTGCATCGCCGGGCTCGAGCAGGTCACCGCCGGACGCGTGCGCATCGGCGACGCCGACGTCACCGAGGTGCCGGTGAGCCGACGCGACATCGGCATGGTGTTCCAGCAGTACTCCCTGTTCCCGCACCTCACCGTCGCTCGCAATGTCGAGTTCGGGCTCGCGATGCGACGGGTGTCCCGTGCCGAGCGCGCCCGGCGGATCGGAGAGCTGCTCGAGATCGTCGGGCTCGACCACCTCGCGGAGCGCTACCCGCACGAGCTCTCGGGCGGCCAGCAGCAGCGCGTCGCCCTCGCTCGTGCGCTGGTCACCCGCCCGCGCGCGCTGCTGCTCGACGAGCCGCTCTCGGCGCTCGACGCCAAGGTGCGGGTGCGGCTGCGCGAGCAGATCCGCGCGATTCAGACGGAGCTCGGGATCACCACGATCTTCGTGACCCACGACCAGGAGGAGGCCCTCGCGGTCTCCGATCGCGTGGCGGTGATGGAGGCCGGCAGGATCGCGCAGCTCGGCACCCCCGAGGACCTCTACCGGCGGCCGGCGTCCCCGTTCGTCGCCGACTTCGTCGGCCTCTCCAACCGGGTCGACGGCGAGCTGCGGGGCGACCGGGTGATCCTGCGCGGGCTCCCGATCCCCGTGATCCCCGCGTCGGTGCCCACGAGCACGGGCGTCGCGGGAGCCCGGGTCACGGCGTACGTGCGGCCGGAGCACACGCTGCTCCGGGGCGGATCGGGCGAGGCCGCGAGCGACCTCACCGGCACGGTGCTGTCCAGCGGATTCCTGGGTTCGATCCGGCGCACGGTCGTGCAGTTCTCCGACGGATCCACCGTGGCGTCGCAGCACGGCGCCGGTGAGGCGTACCGTGCCGGCGACCGGGTGACGGTGGCGTTCGCGGCCGAGGCCGTGACGGTCGAGCCGCGGGTGTAGCGGGCGGGAGGGCGCTGGGGGGTGCCAGGAGGTGCCGTTGCCCTCAGCGGCGCTCGGCGAAGAACGCCTCGAGCAGCGCCGCGCACTCCTCGGCCCGCACCCCGGCGACCACCTCGGTCACCGGGTGCGGGAGCCGGCCGTCGCGCAGCAGGTCGTAGACGCTGCCCGCCGCCCCGGCCTTTTCGTCCCACGCGCCGAACACCACTCGCGGCACCCGCGCCGCGAGAATCGCTCCGGCGCACATGACGCAGGGCTCGAGGGTCACGACCAGGGTGCACCCCGACAGGATCCGATCGCCGAGCGCTCGCGCCGCGGCACGCAGCGCGAGGATCTCGGCGTGCGCCGTGGGATCCGGCACCGCCTCGCGCGTGTTGTGCCCGACCCCCAGCACCTCCCCGCTGGGCCCGAGCAGCACGGCGCCGACCGGGATCTCGCCGGACGCAGCGGCTCGCCGGGCCTCATCGAGCGCCCGCTCCATCGCGCTGCGCTCGAAGCCGGATGGAGGGATGGTCGTCACGAGAATAGGATAGGCGCATGCGAGTCTTCGTTGCGGATCACCCCCTCATCACCCACAAGCTCACCGTGCTGCGCGACGCCAAAACTCCGCAACCCACGTTCCGGCTCCTCATCGAGGAGCTCATGACGCTCCTGGCCTACGAGGCGACGCGCGAGGTTCGTGTCGAGCCGCACGAGATCCAGACCCCGGTAGCCCCCACGACCGGCGTTCGGCTGAGCCAGCCGCTCCCGCTCATCGTCCCGATTCTGCGCGCGGGGCTCGGCATGCTCGAGGGCATGGTGAAGCTCGTACCGACCGCCGAGGTGGGCTTCCTCGGCATGGTGCGCGATGAAGAGACGCTCCAGCCGACCACGTACGCCGAGCGCCTCCCCGACGACCTGTCGGGCCGCCAGTGCTTCGTACTCGACCCGATGCTCGCGACCGGAGGATCCCTCGCGGCGGCGATCAAGTTCCTCTTCGATCGCGGCGCCGACGACGTGACCGCGATCTGCGTGCTCGGTACCCCCGAGGGGGTCGAGGTGCTGCGCGAAGCCGCCGGCGACCGCAAGGTGACGCTGGTGCTCGGGGCGCTCGACGAGGGCCTGAACGAGCACGCCTACATCGTGCCCGGGCTCGGCGACGCGGGCGATCGCCTCTACGGCACGGCCGACTAGCCCCGAGCGGCCCTGCCCACTCGCGGCCACGGGCGCGGCCGCCATGCCCACTCGCGGCCGCTCAACCGCGCCGAGACCCCGCGTTCTCGCCGAGCGCCTCTGATCTGCGCGCTCACTTCGGAGGCGTTCGGCGAGACGGGAGGCGTTCGGCGAAGCGGAAGGCCTCCCGTCTCGCAACAGGCGCTTGACACCCGAGGCAATGGTTTGCTTAACTATGCCTTATGCATGAATCCACTCGCCCCCTGTCCGCCTTCGAGGTGAACATTGGGAATACCGGCATGATGATGGCCGGTCAGAGTGGCATGCGCTGTCGAATGTGCAAGTAACGGGAACGTTCGCCCGCGCACGGCCTCGATTCCGAGACCTGCGTCTCGTGTGAGCTTCGCTCCACGATTCCCCTCGACCCGCGATTCACGCCGGTCTGCGTTACCTCGAGCGGCATCGCCGCATCCCCGCCCAGGGCTCCGCGTCCCTCGGGCGGACACAGCACAAGGACAGTCATCATCATGAGCACCATCACCACCTCCGCCACCGCAGCTCCCACCGCCACCACCACCCGCGCCGCACTCCGCGCCGCGCGCCCGGATCTCACCGCCGACCTCGGCCCGTCCGCTCCCCCGGAGCGCCACGTCCCCGAGGGCACCGAGGTGCGCGGGTTCGCGCTCTACGTCGGTCTCGCCGACGACAAGATCGAGGACGGCGATCCGAAGCTGGGCGCCATCGTCACCCAGATCAAGCAGCTCGTCGCGCAGCTCGCACCCGCCGCCGACACCTACGCGGCGGTCGCCCTCGCGCCCGTCGGCACCGGAGGACGCGACGTCGACGTCGTGCGCCTCGCGCTCGGCGACCCGGCCGCGATCGCCCGCCAGAAGCAGGACACCGCCGAGGCGCAGGATCGCGCTCCGAGCGGCGTGATCCTCGACCTCTCGCGCAAGCGCGTACTGCTCGACAACGTCGCCGCCGCCCTCACCTTCCGCGAGTTCGAGCTGCTGCAGTACCTCGTGCTGCGCGAGGGACGCACGATCAGCCGCGACGAGCTCATCACGGCGCTCTGGTCCGATGCGCAGGACGAAGAGGTGCCGAACGAGCGCACCATCGACGTGCACGTGCGACGCCTCCGCGTGAAGCTGGCGCAGTACCAGGACATCGTGCGCACGGTGCGCGGCACAGGCTACCGCTTCGACCGGCACGCCGACGTCTCGATCCTGCACACCTCCGCGCCGAGCCCGGACGTCTTCTAGGGAATCGCCACACGGCGTCACGCTCTTTCACGTCACCCGCGGGTGGGGTAACGTCGTAGTCACGCCGCAATTTCCTGAAGGAGACTGACATGACTACGTTACCCCCCGAGGGTGCTGACGGCCAGGAGACTGGCGGCCAGCCCACGAGCAATGCGCCGGGCGAAGTGCCCGCAGCGCCGGTGACGCCCCCGGCTCCGCCCGCCGCGCCCACGACACCGCCGACGGCTCCTCCCGCGGCTCCGGTTCCGCCCGCTGCGCCGCAGTACCAGGCACCGCAGGCACCCCAAGCCCCGCAGCAGCCCGGCTACCAGGCTCCGCCGCAGGGCGCCCCGCACTACCAGCAGCCCCCGCAGGGCGGCTACCAGGCTCCCCCGCCCGGTGCCAGCTACGCGCAGCAGCCGGTCGCCGATCCGGTGAGCAACATCACGCTGAACTACTGGCTGTCGGTGTTCTTCAACTGGATCCCCGCCCTGATCTTCTTCCTCATCGAGAAGGACAAGGGCAACCCGCAGGCGTACGCATACCACCGCGACAACCTGAACTTCTCGCTTCTGCGCGTCGGTGTGGTCATCGCGACCTACATCATCGCGCTGATCCCGTACATCGGCTGGCTCGTCGCCGTCGTGCTCTGGATCGGCTCGATCGTGCTGTTCGTGTTCCACATCATCGCAGCGGTGAAGGCTCCCGACGCCTACCGCCGCGGCGAGAAGGCGCCGTTCATCTTCAACATCCCGCTGATCAAGTAACGCGGATGAACGCAGGAAGGCCCGGGCTTTGGCCCGGGCCTTCCTGCGTGTGCGGGGTGTCTCAGCCCGCCTGCGGATCCGCGAGGCGCGTCTTGCGCTCCCGCCGCGCGGCCCGCCAGGCGTTCCAGCGCTCCCAGAATCTCGCGAGCATCGCGCGCAGCCAGCCGAGCAGCCGACGCGCCCAGTGGTACTCGCTCCCGAGCAGCGTGAGCCCGACGAACACGATCAGCCAGCCGGGGCCCGGCAGCGGCACGAGAATCAACCCGACGACCACGATCAGCGCACCGAGCACCGTGACGACGACCTTGTAGGCGGTGTTCAACCAGGGGCGCCGACGGATCGCGCCGCGCCATCGCGCCATGAACCGCCCCACCGGGCGGCCCAGGCGTCGCGCGCGTGCGGCGTCGTCTGCGTACGGATCCCCCATACGCCCCGAGCGTAGAGCGTCGAACTGGAAGATCGCCCGACGGCTACGCGGCCGCGAGCTCCTTGCGGCGCGCGTGGAGCTGATCGAAGGTCGCGAAGGTCTCCGCGATCGGGCTGCCCGTGAAGTGCCCGATCCAGCCGTCGTCGTCGTGGAAGAAGCGGATCGAGGTGAACTCGGGGGCGGTGCCCATGTCGAACCAGTGCGTCGTGTTCGCCGGCACGGAGACGAGGTCCCCGGGCTCGCAATAGAGCGCGTGCACCTTGCCGTTGACGTGGAGGTAGAAGACACCGGCGCCCTTGGCGAAGAAGCGATCCTCGTCGTCATCGTGGCGGTGCTCGGAGAGGAACTTCTCGCGCGACGGGGTCTTCACCTCGTCGTAGTTCTCCTGGGCCGGGCTGAGCCCGACGATGTCGACGAGGGTGTACCCCTCGCTCACCTTCACCTGGTCGACCTCGTCGGCGTACAGCGCAAGGATCTCGTCCAGGCTCGCGTCGTCCGCGAACTCCTTGACCTCCCAGCGCGAGAAGCGCGCCCCGAGGCCGTTCAGCACCTCTCGGATCTCCTGCTCCTCCGTCGTCTCGATGACGGGGGTCGCGGGATCGGTCTCGTTCCAAACGGTGAGCAGTGTCATGGCAGGTCCTCTGGGTCGTCCGGGTGGGTCAGGTTGCAGAATTCAATTGTGCACGCGCGGCCGACGCCGCGCACGCCGTCAGCGGGTCGCGGCCCGGATCCCGACTTCGTAGCGCAGCAGCCACTCGGTGATCTCGAGGTGATGCCGCGCGGCCTCGACGGTCGCACCCCAGGCGTACATCCCGTGCCCGGCGACGATGATCGCCGGCACCTCGGGCACCTCGGGAGTCGCCTCGACGTACACGGCGTCGAACCGGGCCGCCTCGACGGTCATGTCCTGGTCGTTCGCGATGACCGGAATCCGCACCGTCGTGTCGTGCGCCGGGTGGCCGATGCCCTTCAGCATCTCGAGGTCGCGGATCTCCACGCCCTCCGGCCAGAGCTGGCCCGCGATGACGGCGTCGAGGGCGTGCACGTGGAAGATCGCCTGCGCGCCCGTGCGTGCGGCGATGTGCGCGTGCAGCCCCGACTCGGCGGAGGGGCGTCTCGGATCCTCGACGTCGGCGCTCTTCCCGTCCGCGTCGACCAGCACGACGTCGCGCTCGGTGAGCTCGGACTTGTCGAGGCCCGAGGCCGTGACCGCGAGTCGCAGCGGGTCGCGGTCGAGCACGAGCGAGAGGTTGCCGGCGGTGCCGCGCATCCAGCCGTTGCCCGCGAACCGGGCGGCCTCGAAGGCGAGTGCGGCGCCGGCCTCGCGCAGCTGCAGTTCGGAGATCCGAGGGGTGGTCAGTGTCGTCACGGGGTGACCTCGATCTCTGCGAAGCTGGCGGCGGAGGGAGCGGCGAAGTCGGATCCCGCCCACGGCTCACCCGGGCGGTCGAGGGCCACGACCTGCCACCCGGCGGCGAGCGCAGCGGTGACCTCCTCGGGGTGGTCGGTGAGGAACAGTGCGCGCGCGGGATCGACGCCGAGGGCCTCCGCGATGCGCGTGTACGAGGCGGGCTCCTTCTTCGGGCCCGCGTTCACGGTGTCGAACCACGCCTCGACGAGCGGCGCCAGATCTCCCTGCGGGGCGTGACGGAACCAGGGCTGCTGCGAGGCGATGGACCCCGACGAGTAGACGGCGAGCCGGATCCCGCGCTCGTGCCACGCGTGGAGCTTCGGGGCGACGTCCTCGAAGAAGTGCGAGTGGATCTCGCCCGCGGCGAACCCCTCGGCCCAGATGACCCCCTGGATCGTCTTCAGCGGCGTCGACTTCACATCGGAGGCCATGAGCTCGCGGAGCGCCTCAGCGACCTCGGCGTCGCTCGCGTTCGTCGCGAGCCCGGTCTCGGCGATAGCGTGCGCACGCGCCTCGGGGATCGGGGCATCGTGACGCGCGAGGGTCGCTTCGAGCCGCGGCCTGGCGTAGTCGTACAGATCACCGAGGATGAACCCCGCGGCACTCGTGGTGCCCTCGAGGTCGACGACCACCACGTCGGCGGAGAGGTGCGGGGTGGTGGTCATGCGTTCTCCAGAGTGCGGGGGCAGGGGCCCGGATCACGCTACCAGCGGATCAGCGGGGCGTCGCCCGCGTTACGCCGCGTTGCAACGCCGCGGCGTGGCCCGCCGGGTCACCCGCGGCGTGGCCCGCCGGGTCACCGGCGGCGTGGCTCGTGCGGACGCCCGCGGCGTGGTCCGCGGAACGCCCGCGCCCGTAGACTGGGCGACGTGAATCCCCGATGGCGCGCAGTCGCAGAGGCAGCCGGTCTGGCCTCCCCCGATGGAACCACCCGACCCACCATCTTCGCGGAGATGACGGCCCTCGCCGCCGCCACCGGCGCCGCGAACCTCGGGCAGGGGTTCCCCGACGCCGACGGGCCGGAGTGGATCCGCGAGGCGGCCGTCACCGCGATTCGGGACGGCGCGAACCAGTACCCGCCCGGTCGCGGGATCGCGCCGCTGCGCGAGGCGATCGCGGCGCACCAGCAGCGCCACTACGGGCTGACGTTCGACCCGGCTCGGGAGATCCTGGTGACCGCTGGAGCCACGGAGGCGATCGCCTCCGCGATCCTGGCCCTCGCGGGACCGGGCGACGAGGTGCTCACCATCGAGCCCTTCTACGACTCATACGCCGCCGGGATCGCGATGGCCGGGGCGACGCACGTCACGGTGCCGCTCGTGCCCGATGCGACCGGGTTCCGCCTGGACACCGACGCACTGGCCGCGCGCGTGACCGAGCGCACCCGGCTGATCCTCGTGAATACGCCGCACAACCCGACCGGCACCGTGCTCAGCCACGCCGAGCTCGATCAGATCGCGGCCGCCGCGACCCGGGTCGACGCCGTGGTGATCACGGACGAGGTCTACGAGCACCTCACGTACGACGGACAGGTCCACACCCCGCTCGCGACCCTGCCGGGGATGGCGGAGCGCACCCTCACGATCTCCTCGGCCGGCAAGACCTTCTCGTTGACCGGGTGGAAGGTCGGCTGGGCGTGCGGCCCCGCCGAGCTCATCGAGGCGCTCCTCGCTGTGAAGCAGTACCTCACCTACTCGGGCGGCGCACCCTTCCAGCCGGCGATCGCGCGGGCTCTCTCCGAGGGGGACGCCGACATCGCCGAGCTGCGCGACTCGCTCAGCGCCCGGCGGGACCTGCTGATCACGGGCCTGCGGTCGAGCGGCTTCGACGTCGTCGTCCCGGGCGGCACCTACTTCGTCTGCGCCGACGCGACCCCGTTCCTGAGCGACACGGTGCCGGACGGTGCGGCCTTCGCCCGAGCGCTGCCGGAGCTCGCGGGCGTCGCCTGCGTGCCGATCTCGGCGTTCTGCCGCGACGGGTCGTCCACCGCCGCCGCGCTCGCGCCGTGGGTGCGGTTCACGTTCGTCAAGGATCAGGCGACGATCGAGGACGCGATCGCGGGGCTGCGGACGCTCACCGCCGTCGAGCACTAGGCGGAGGGACGGCATGGTCATCCTCCTGGTCTGCAGCATGGTGTCGATGCTGCTCTGGTCGCTCGTCAGCGAACGTCTCCGGCGCTGGCACGTCTCCGGCCCACTCGCGATGGTCGCGACCGGACTCGTCATCGGGTTCATCCTTCGCGAAGACGTCGCCGAGCACCTGAACACCGACCTCGCCGAGCGCACCGTCGAGATCATCCTGGCGCTCCTCCTCTTCGTCGACGCGACGGAGGTCCGCGGCGGATTCCTCGGCGGTGAGCGGAAGATCGTGGGCCGGCTGCTCGGGATCGCCCTGCCGCTCTCCCTCCTCGTGACGGTGGCGGTCGGGATCCCGATGCTCGGGGTGACGTCCATCGGAGTGGTGCTCGCGATCGCGTGCATCGTGCTGCCGATCGACTTCGCGCCCGCGGCCGAGATCCTGCGCGACCCGGGCATTCCGCGCCGACTGCGGCACGGCCTCGCGGTCGAGAGCGGCTACAACGACGGCATCTTCTCCCCGCTGTTCGCGTTCGCGCTGCTCCTCCTGGGCCTGCCCGGGCACACGACGTCGCCGCTCGAGGCGCTCGAGGACGCCGTGCCGGCCTTCGGCTTCGCGGTGCTCGTCGGGGTCGGGATCGGTGGCCTCACCGGGCTGCTCGCCCGCGCCGCCTCGCGCCGGGAGTGGGTGACGAGCCACGGGTTGCGGATCGCGATGGTGCTGATCCCCCTCGTGACCTACGCCGCCGCGACCGCGATCGGCGGCAACGGCTTCGTCGCGGCGTTCCTCGCAGGGATCGCCTACAAGATGACCCGGCTGGGCAGAGCGCACAGCCACGACGACGTCGCCCACTCCGAGCTCTCGCTCGTCGACGAGATCGGCCAGATGTCGGCGCTTGTGATGTGGAGCATGTTTGGCGTGGTCACCGCGCTGGTGTTCTTCACCCCGTTCGAGTGGGCCTGGGTGGTCTTCGCACTCCTCGCGCTCACGGTGTTCCGCGCGATCCCCGTCTACGCGGCGTTCCTGGGCAGCGGCTTGAGCCTGCGCGAGCAGACCGCGCTCGGTGTGCTGGGCCCGCGCGGCACCTCCAGCGTGGTGTTCGGGCTCCTGGCGTTCAACGCGATGCGGGATGACGACGCGTATGCCGCGATGTACGTGATGGTGATGACCGTGCTGGGGAGCGTGATCCTCTACGGCGTCTTCGGGGCGCGGGCGGCTCGGCGGCTGGTCGGCCCAGGCGCGCGCGAACGGGGTTCCGGATCCATGTAAGATGGTTGACGGAAGTATGTCCGAGTGGCCTAAGGAGCACGCTTGGAAAGCGTGTAGGGTGCAAGCCCTCGCAGGTTCGAATCCTGTTACTTCCGCCAGAACTGAGGCCCCCGGACCATGTCCGGGGGCCTCAGTCATTCCTGAGTGGTTGCGGTGCGTTCGAGAAAAATCACGGCTCGACTTGAAAAGTAACGGAACGGTAACGCATACTAGGTGAGGCGCACGGGCCACGGCCCGGCGTTTTTTGTTGGACAACCCCCGGAGTTTTACGCGTGCGAGTACCTGTCAAGGCGTTTGTGGTCAGCTTGATCGCTTCTGTGACCTTCGCCTTTGGAGCGGCCCCCTCGGTGGCCGCGGAGCCGATCGAAGACTTCTCCTCCTCCGCTGCCGCCGTGCAGCCGACGACCGTTGTCTCTCAGACTCTCGACACCACGAGCGATGCGCTCGCGGGCGAGGCGATCAAGTCCGTTCTCGAGATGGAGGAGATCGCGAAGGTCCCCCACAACTTCGATGTCGAGGCGACCATCGCCCTCGCGAAGAGCGAGGTCGGCACGAGCCGCCCCACCGGCTGGAGCCAGCCGGGCGAGTGCATCATGTCGGCGCAGCGCTGGATCCGCGCGGGCGGCGGCAACTGGACCGGTGGCGGCGATCCCGTCTCGAACTACAACACCGCGACGCGCATGACCCTCGCGACCGCCGCTCCCGGCGACATCATCCAGTACGAGTACATCGAGTCGCCCTCGTCGTGGGTCACCGGTGTCCACACGGTGCTGATCACCGGCGTGAACCCTGATGGCACCTTCTCGATCGTCGAGTCGAACAACCCCGGTGGATCCGGCCTCGTCGGCGAGAACGACAGCTGGACCCCCGCGCCGCCGGCCGGCTTCGAGGCCGTCGTCTGGCGCTTCTAGCACTGCGCAGTCTGGGACTGCGGAGGGGCGGGATGGGCGTTGAGCCCGTCCCGCCCCTGTCTGTTTGCGGCCTGCGCTCCTCACACTCTCTTGGGGGTGAGCGATAGCTGGGCTGGGTGAGGGAAATCTTCCCGGAAATCGCTCACACCCCCAGACGTCAGGCCCGCGCGAGCACCCGCTCGTACAGCGCGATCATGCGCGCCGTCTGCGACGACTGCAGGAACCGCTCCGACTCCGCATCGGGCACCCGGAGCGCACCGGGATCCGCCGACAGCGCCGCCACGGCGGAGCGCAGCGTGTCCGCGAGCGCCGACACACTCGCGTCCTCGACCCGCCACTCCGGGCGCACCGCGACGTCGTCCGCGATCTGCGGATCGCAGAAGATCGTGGGCGTCCCGAGCGCGGCCGCCTCGAACGGGGTGAGCCCCTGCGTCTCGAACCCGATCGATGTCTGCACGAGCGCATCCGCGTCCCGCATCGCCGCAAGCGCCTCCGCGTACGGCACCGGGCCGGGCACGGTCACCCGATCCGCGAGCCCCAGCTCGGCGATCCGCTTCGTCACCTTCGGCAGCAGCAGCCCCGCCCCGTGCAACGCGACGTCGGCGTCGATCCCCGACTCCCCGATCGCCTCGATGAACTCGAGCACGCGCTTCTCCTGGCTCATCCGCCCGAGCCAGATGAGCTTCGGTCGTGACCGCTCGCTGCGCGCGACGGCACGGACGGAGGTGATCGCCGCGTCATCCACACCGTTGGGCGTGACCTCGATGCGATCCGCGACCCCGGCGGCCCGGAGCTCTTCGGCGAAGTGGCGCGAGGGCGCCATGACCATGCTGGCTTCTGCCGCGAGTTCCGCCAGGTAGCGCCAGGCACCGCGTGACGCGCGGTCGACTCGGCCCCGAGTCCGGCCCAGCGCCAGCGCCCGCCACGCGCGGAGCCCCTGGAAGACCACCGGCGCGAGCGGGGTGACGGCGCGGGTGCCCTCATCGACGTGGTTGTGCATCGTGTGCAGGATCGGCACCCGCAACCCGCGGGCGGCGCGGATCCCGATGAGCGCGCCCCAGAAGTCCCCCTGGATATGCACCAGATCGATCCTTGGCCGCGCGGCCAGCGCCGCGGCCAGCGCCCGATCGGTGCTGGCGCCGGGCCAGCTGATGCCGTACTCGCGATCCCGCGTGATCGGCCACGACGGCAGGTCGACGTACGCATCTGCGTCAGCCGGGTCGACGGTGTACCCGGGCCGGTGCAGAGCCGGCGCCGCGATCGTGACGCGGTGCCCCGCGCGCTCCAGGAACCGCCGCTGCAGCCGGATGGCCACCTGCACCCCGCCGAGCGAGTCGGCATGCTGATCGGTGACGATGAGGATGTGCACGGTCAGCTCGCGACGGGCTCGCCGCGGTAGAGCGCCTCGAAGGTGTCCAGGGTGCGATCGATGTCGTGGACCTGCACGGCGTCGAGGGACGCCTGCTGCATGCGCAGGTACTCCTCGCGCGGCATCGTGAGGATCCGCTCGAGGCGGTCGGCCAGTTCGCGGTCGTTGCCGGGCTGGAACAGGTACCCGTTCTCGCCGTCGCGCACGAGGTGCGGCAGCGCCATCGCGTCGGCGGCGACGATCGGGAGGCCCGAGGCCATGGCCTCCATGGTGGCGATGGACTGGAGCTCGGCGACCGAGGCGATCACGAAGATGCTGGCATTGGTGAGGGACGCCCGGAGCTCCTCGTCGGTGACGCGGCCGGTGAAGGTCACACGCGAGGCGATCCCGAGCTCCGTCGCGAGCTTCTCGAGCTGCTTGCGCTGATCACCGTCGCCGACGACGGTGAACGTGACGTCGAGCGACGGATCGAGCCGCGGGATCGCGCGCAGGATCACGTCGATCTCCTTCTCGAGCGTGACCCGTCCGACGAACACGAGGCGGTGCGACGTCCGCTCGGTGAGATCGGGCGTGTAGTTCGAGGCGCGGAGTCCGCAGCTCACCGGGCGCACACCACGCCGGTGCGTGTTGCGCTCGAGGAAGTCGGCCGCGCGCTGGGTCGGGGTGGTCACCGCGGCGGCGTGCTTCAGGATCCGGTCGGCACCCCGCCACCCCCACCGCACGAAGGCGCGCTTCGCACGCTCCGGGAGGAGGGTGAAGTCGAGCACGTTCTCCGGCATCACGTGGTTCGTGGCGATGATCCGGATCCCGCGCTTCGCGCCCTCGATGGCGAGCGCGCGCCCGATCACGATGTGGGACTGGATGTGGATCACGTCGGGCCGGACGCGGTCGAGGAGCTTCCGCGCGTAGCCGCGCGCCCGCCACGGCAGCACGAAGCGCAGCCAGTCGTGCGGGTACCACCGCCAGCTGGCCCAGCGGTGCACGGTCATGCGCTCGCCCTCGATCGTCTCGACGAAGGTGCCGGCCTTTCGGTGGGTGATCGAGGGGGCGACGACGTGCACGTCCTCGCCGCGCTGCACGAGGCCGGCGGCGAGGCGCTCGGCGAAGCGGGCGGCGCCGTTCACGTCGGGGAGGAAGGTGTCGCAGCCGATGAGGATGCGGAGCGGCGCTGGGCGATCGGTGGTGCTCACGGTGTGCGGGAGTCCTTCGGTCGGGTCGTCGTTCGCCGGTGGGAGAACGGTTCCCAGTGTAGGCAGCGCCACCGGAGAATCCCCCGAACCCCGCCGCGCTCGCGCAACAGCGGTCGGCTACCGACGCATTCCCCGGGCCCGCGGGATGTAGCGCGGCACCCACCGCGCGAACCCGGCGACGCCCAGGATCGCGAGCACGCCGGTTGCGGCGCTCGCGATCGGCAGGGAGGCGACCGAGATCGCCGAGACCGCGAGCGGTGCCGCAGCGCCCCCGAAGTCCACGAGCGTGCGCCACGCGGCGAGGAATGGAGCCGGGTTGTTCATCGGAGCGAGGTCCGCGCCGAGCGTCAGGACGATCCCACTCGACAGCCCGTTGCCGATCCCGATCACCACGGCACACGCGATCAGCCACCCGACCGCCCCCGGCACGTCGTGGGTGAGGGAGAGCACGAGGAAGCTCAGGGCCATCGCGGCGGTCGCCGGGAGCGCCGCCCACAGGCGCCCGAACCGGTCCATGACCTGCCCGCTCGTGTAGAACAGCGCGAAGTCGATCGTGCCGGAGATGCCGACGACGAGGGCGATCCCGGGGGCGTCCATGCCGATCGAGAGGCCCCACAGCGGCAGGAAGACGTCCTTCACCGATCGTAGGCCCGAGAGGATCGCCGCGCACCCGCCCACTCGCAGCAGGGGTGCGTGGCCCGCGCGGATCGCGGCCAGGATGCCGCCGGGCCGCTGGTCCGGGTTCGGGATCGCCGTGTTCGGGATCCCGGTGCCTCCCGTCGCGGATCCGCCTGTCGCGGCGCCGCTCGGTCCGGCACCGCCCGACTCGGTTCCGCCCGACGCCGCGAGTGGCACCAGCCGTTCGGGATCCGGCGCAAGGCCCACGAGCAGGGCCGCGAGCACGAGACACCCCATGAACGCCCAGATCGTGGCGCCGGGGTTGCCCGTCAGCGCGACGAGGGCGGCGGCGAGAAACGGCCCGGCGAAGCGGCCGAGACGATGCGAACCGCCGATGAGGGAGAGCGCACGGGCGCGGAAGGCGACGGGCACCCGCGTCGTCATGAAGGAGTGACGGGCCAGGCCGAAGGTCGCGGCGGCGAAACCGACGACGAACACGGCGAGGCCGAGCAGCGCGGGGGTCGGCGCGAGGGCGATCCCGATCGTCGCCACCAGGGCGACCGCGGCAGCGATGAGCATGGCGATCCGCTCGCCCGCCCGTGACACCACCCAGCTCGCCGGCAGGTTGCCCGCGAGCTGACCCACGACCACCGCGGACGCGATGAACCCCGACAGCCCGAGGCTGGCGCCCATCTGGACCGCGATCACCGGGATGAGCGGCAGGACCGCGTACTCGCCCAGCGTGAACAGGATCGTGGGTCCGTAGATGCTGGGCGCGAGCTTCAGCAGCAGCGCGGAGTTCGCGTTCGACATGGTGTCTCCACAGTAGCGCGGGGCACGGAGGGGCCTGGGGACTGGGACTGAAAAAGCCATGAACGCCCTACACATGAATGAGTGGGGCGCACACCCTCTGGATCTTCGCGCACAGGTCGAGCACGCTGGTTTGGTGCCCAAGACTCACTCCGCCGCAGCCGTGGAAATCGGCCGACGCGTGCGCGCGGAGCGTCAGCGGCTGGGCATCTCCCTCGAGGATCTCGGTGAGCTCTCGGAGATGGGCGCGACGAGCATCGGACGGATCGAACGCGGTGTATCGAGCCCGTCGGTCGAGACGATCATTCGAATCTCGGCGGCGCTCGAGGTCGAGCCGGGGCGATTTCTCTCCGGAGTCACACCCGAGGATTACGGGATCCGGCCGCGCCAGGTCACGGTCAGGGACCTGATCCGGGCCCGCGAGCAGCAGAACCACCGCCAGGCCTAGGAGCCGGGCGCCGCTGGCCGCGCCGCTGTCGTGGCGTGACGTGGCGTCCGCCACCCTGCGTCGCCGCACTCCCGCGCCGCTTCGGTGTGCAGTACGGCACGCGAATCAGCTCCGAAAGGTGCACATCTGCACTCCAACGGGCGCGGGGGAGTTCCCGGTCCGCCCCACTTCCGACCGCCCCCGCCCCACTTCCGCGTGAACGCACGGACACCGCGGGGCGGCGCGCACGGTGTTGTTGCGCTCACTCGAGCAGACCAGCCGCTCGACGTCGGAGCGGGCGCGCGAGGAATCCTCGGATCGTGCACCTCACGCGGTGCACGCACGCCAGGCGGTCGGATTGGTGGGAATTCGACCGCACGAGAGGTGGGAGCCGCGTGACGGGCCGACCCGCGTGACGGGCCGGGCCGCGCGGCTCAGGTACAGTCGGGCCAGGGACAGAAAGATCCCGGGCATACGAGTCCCGGGCATACGAGTGCCGGCAAGAGGATCCCGGGCAGTCCGGGCAGAAGGGCGCCGGGCGGAACCGCTCGCCTACCGACGGGTCGCGGCGAGCACCGTGAAGGTACGATCCCGGGCGACCTGCCGCACCGGGCCGATCACCTGCTCCACCAGCGACCGGTACCCCAGGTGCGAGTTGAAGACCAGGCGGAGCTCCCCGCCCGGGGCGAGCGCCCGCGCGCACGAGCGGATGAGCCGATGCGCGACCCCCGCGTGCACGGTCGCACCCGTGTGGAACGGCGGGTTGAGCAGGATCAGATCCGCCCAGCCGTCGGGCACGGCCTCCGCTCCGTCTGCGCGGTACACGGTGATGCGATCCGCCACTCCCGCGGCGGTTGCAGTCGTCCGCGTCGCCGCAACGGCGGCCGACGACTGGTCGGTCGCGATGACCTCGGCATCGGGCCATCGCAGGGCCGCGGAGACGGCCAGCACCCCGTTGCCGCAGCCGAGGTCGACGATGCGGTGGGGATCTCGGTCGCCACCGAGTGGATGCGCGGCCGACGCCGCGAGTCCCGCGAGCAGCAGTCGGCTGCCGTGATCCAGCGTCGGCCCACCGAAGGTCGCGCCGTGCGCGGCGATCCGGAACGGCAGCTCGGGATCCGTGCCCCAGCGCGGGTACGCATCGGCGGGAACCGGGAGCGGATCCCGCGCGGTGAGCACCCGCGCCTTCTGCCGCCCGAGCCCGGCCGTGACCTCGCCGAAGGAGCGCGCGAGCACCTCGTTCATCGAACGGGTCATGTGCTTCACGCGCCCGCCCGCGAACACGACCACGGAGGGTTCCGCCCAGCGGGCGATCGCCGCGGCGATCTCGTCGAGCGCGTCGAGTCCTCGGGGCAGCTGCAGCAGCACGACGCGCGCACCGTGCAGCAGAGACTCACCGAGGTCGTCGTGAGAGACGACCACGGCCGAACCCGCGAGATCAGGACCAGACCCCAGCCCGAGCGCCTCGGCGTTCCGCGCCATCGCGCGCTCGCCGAGCAGCGCGTCCTGATGGGAGCGGATGCCGAGCGCGCCGAACAGCGCGGCGGCACCGAGCGCGAGCGCCCCGTGCCGATCCCCGATCACCACGAGCTCACCCGGCGCGAGCCCGCGGATCGCGGGCTCGGCCGTCTCGAGCAGCAGGAGGTCCGCCGTGTCGTAGGCCTGGAGCTCGGGGGCGTCCAGGTCCGGTTCGCGGGAGAGCCGGGCACACAGCGCCCTGATCTCACCCGCACGTTCGTCGGGAGACGCGGCGCCTACGGCTGCCACACCACGACCTCGGCGTTCCGCCGAACCCGGGTGCCGCGTCGCAACGTGACGACCTCACCGCCGCTCGAGCCCGCCGCGAACACCCGGCGCTCCGGGCGCTTCAGCATCTCGTCGGAGAGCGCGCGCTCGAGCTCCCGCACGCGGCCCTCGAGCTCGCGCACGCGATCCTCGAGCTGCAGCACGCGCCGGATGCCCTCGAGGCTCAGACCCTCGGCCGAGAGCCGAGCGACCTCGCGCAGCTGCGCGACGTCGTGGAGCGAGTAGCGACGGGTGTTCCCGCGGGTGCGCTGCGGCGATACGAGCCCGATCCGGTCGTACTGCCGCAGCGTCTGAGGATGCATCTCGGCGAGTTCCGCCGCCGCCGCGATCGCGAAGACGGGGGTGAACCGATCCATCGATGTGGCCATGATGCTGTCCTCTCCGATCTCGGCCGGTTATCCGCGTGCGCGGGCGAGCAGATCCTCGCGGGGGTTCTCGTCGGGCTCGACCGCGCGGAATGCCTCGAGGGCCTCGCGCGCCTCGTCCGAGAGGTGCGACGGCACAACGACCTGCACCTCCGCGAGGAGGTCACCGGTGCCCTTCGCGCTCTTCACCCCGCGCCCCTTGACGCGGAGCACCCGACCGCTCGGGGTCCCCGGCTGCACCTTGAGACGCACCGGCGCCCCGCCGAGCGTCGGCACCTCGACGGTCGCGCCGAGCGCGGCCTCCGAGAACGTGACCGGCAGCTTCAGGCGGAGATTCTGCCCATCGCGCTCGAACACCGGGTGCTTGCGCACGCTCACCGTCAGGATGATATCGCCGGCCGGGCCGCCGTTCGGGCTGGGTTCGCCCTTGCCGCGGACCTTGATCTTCTGGCCGTCGGCGACGCCCGCGGGAATCTTGACCTTGACCGACCCGCTCTGGGCCTGCAGTGTGACGGTCTTGCCGTTCACCGCGGTCTCGAAGTCGAGCGTCGTCGACGCCTGGATGTCGCGCCCGGGCTGGGGGCCCCGGGGGGCGCCCCCGCCGAACATGCCGCCGAAGAGATCCTCGAACCCCTGCGCGCCACCCTGCTGGTAGCTGTACTGCCCGCCGCGACCCCCGGGGGCGCCGCCGCCGAACATGCCGCCGAAGACGTCCTCGAAACCCTGCGCGCCGCCGCCGCCCGAGGTGAATCGGGCTCCGCCCGCACCCATGGCACGGATCTGGTCGTACTCCGCGCGCTGCTCCTTGTCGGAGAGCACGGAGTAGGCCTCGCTCATCTCCTTGAACTGGGCCTCTGCCGCCGCATCGCCCGGATTGGAGTCCGGGTGATACTTCCGCGCGAGCTTGCGGTAGGTCTTCTTCAGCTCAGCGTCGGACACGTCCTTGGACACGCCGAGGATCTGGTAGAAGTCCTTTTCGAGCCAATCCTGACTAGCCATCTGCCCCCACCGCCACCGCTACTTTTGCGGGGCGCAACTCGACCTCACCGAGGCGGTACCCCCGCTCGATCACATCGAGCACGGTCTGCTGCTCCGTGCCGGGGACCGGCACCTGCGCGATGGCCTCGTGCACCTGCGGGTCGAACGCGTCGCCCACCGCGCCGAAGGTCTCCAGACCGTAGCGCTCCATGGTGCCACGGATCTTCTGAGCGATCGTCGCGAAGGCCGTGCCCTCGACGAGGTCGCCGTGCTTCTCGGCACGATCGAGATCGTCGAGCACCGAGAGCAGCGGCGTGACCGCCGAGGCGATCGCGCGCTGCTTCTCGATCACGGCGTTCGCCTCCGTGCGCTTCCGGTAGTTCGCGTACTCCGCGGTGATCCGTCGCAGATCTTCCAGGTAGAAGTCCTCGGGGGCGCCGGAGCCGGCCGACTCGGCCTGCACGGCGTCGTCGGTCTGCTCCGCACCCAGGATGTCGTCGACGGTGAGTCCCGCATCGGCGGAACCGGAGGTGTCCTCGGCGTCTGAGCCGAGCGGCCCGGTGGATGCAGCGCCCTGCGCTGCATCCTGGCCCGGGGCCGCCGATCCCGCTGCAGGAACCTCGTCACCGTTCGGGTGTTCCCCGTGCTGGCGCTGTTCCTCGTTCGACATCGTTACTTCTTCTCCTCGGAGTTGTCTGCCTCGTCGTCCTCAACGACCTCGGCGTCCACCACGTCATCATCGTTCGCGCTCTCACCGGCGGCGCCCTCAGCGGGTGCCTCGGCCTGCGCGGCGGCGTAGATCGCCTCGCCGAGCTTGCCCTGGCTCTCGCCCAGCTTGTCGGCGGCGGTCTTCACCGCCTCGTCGTCATCACCGGCGAGCGCCTGCTTCAGCGCGTCCAGGTCGCCCTGCACCTCGGTCTTGACGTCCTCGGGCAGCTTGTCCTCGTTCTCGCTGATGAGCTTCTCCACCGAGTAGGCGAGCTGCTCGGCGTTGTTGCGGGTCTCGGCGGCCTCGCGGCGCTGCTTGTCCTCCGCAGCGTGCTCCTCGGCCTCGCGCACCATGCGCTCGATATCGTCCTTCGAGAGCGTCGATCCACCGGAAATGGTGATCGTCTGCTCCTTGCCGGTGCCCTTGTCCTTCGCGGACACCTGGACGATGCCGTTGGCGTCGATGTCGAAGGTGACCTCGACCTGCGGGATCCCGCGCGGAGCCGGTGCGATGCCGGTCAACTCGAACGTGCCGAGGTTCTTATTGTCACGGGTGAACTCGCGCTCGCCCTGGAAGACCTGGATCGCGACGGAGGGCTGGTTGTCCTCGGCCGTGGTGAAGGTCTCGGAACGCTTGGTCGGGATCGCGGTGTTGCGCTCGATCAGCTTCGTCATGATGCCACCCTTGGTCTCGATGCCGAGGGACAGCGGGGTGACGTCGATGAGCAGCACGTCCTTGCGCTCACCCTTCAGCACACCGGCCTGCAGCGCGGCGCCGACGGCGACGACCTCGTCCGGGTTGACGCTCTTGTTCGGCTCCTTGCCGCCCGTGAGCTGCTTGACGAGCTCGGTGACCGCGGGCATGCGGGTCGAGCCGCCGACGAGCACGACGTGCGCGATCTCGGAGACCTTGACGCCGGCCTCGGCGATGACGTCCTGGAACGGCTTGCGCGTGCGCTCGAGCAGATCCTTGGTGAGCTCCTCGAACTTGGCGCGGGTGAGCGTCTCATCGAGGTTCGCCGGACCGTTCTCGGTGAGCGAGAGGTACGGCAGCTGGATCTGGGTGCTCATCGAGTTCGAGAGCTCCTTCTTCGCCTGCTCAGCGGCCTCCTTGAGGCGCTGCAGCGCGATCTTATCTTTCGCTACGTCGACGCCGGTCGAGTTCTTGAACTGCGTGATCAGCCAGTCCACGACGCGCTGATCCCAGTCGTCGCCGCCGAGGCGGTTGTCCCCGGAGGTCGCGCGGACCTGGATCGTCGAGAAGTCGTCGTCCTTGCCCACCTCGAGGAGGGAGACGTCGAACGTGCCGCCGCCGAGGTCGAAGACGAGGATGAGCTCGTCCTCCTTGCCCTTGTCGAGGCCGTAGGCGAGTGCGGCCGCGGTGGGCTCGTTGATGATGCGGAGCACGTTGAGGCCCGCGATCTCACCGGCCTCCTTGGTGGCCTGGCGCTCGGCGTCGTTGAAGTAGGCGGGGACGGTGATGACCGCGTCGGTCACCTTGTCGCCGAGGTAGGTCTCGGCATCGCGCTTCAGCTTCATGAGCGTACGGGCGCTGATCTCCTGCGCGGTGTAGCGCTTGCCGTCGATCTCGTCGGTCTTCCAGTCGGTACCCATGTGGCGCTTGACGGAAGCGAGCGTCCGATCGACGTTCGTGACGGCCTGGCGCTTCGCGGTCTCGCCGACGAGCACCTCCCCGTCCTTGGTGAATGCAACGATCGACGGGGTCGTGCGGAACCCCTCCGCGTTTGCGATGACGGTGGGCTCGCCGCCCTCCAGGACTGCGACGACCGAGTTCGTGGTACCGAGGTCGATGCCAACTGCACGGGACATGTGTTCTCCTTCGTAGTGCTAGGTTCGGGATCGCGCGTTCGCGCACCCCAGGTCTCGGGCCCACCCCGCGGCTTGTGTCGCGCATACAGGTTGAGCCGTATGCACTCAAGTTTATCGAACGCGTGGATACAGTCAAGTCGGATCCCGCAAAGTTGAGTCGCTTCCACTCAACTCTCAGGATCAACTTTTCTCCCGCTCGCGGGCCCCTCCACGCTACGCTGAGCGGCATGAGCCAGCACTCGCCGCAGCCCGCAGCCGACTCGTCCGACGCGGGCCGCGGAACCCGGCCCGAGGTCGTTCGCAAACGCACCGTCTTCGCCTGGTCCCTGTGGGACTGGGGCTCCGCTTCCTTCAACGCCGTCGTCACGACCTTCGTCTTCACCGTCTACCTCACCTCGGGCTCCTTCGGCGAGGAGGCGGAGGTCTCGGTGAAGCTCGGCACGACCCTCGCGATCGCCGGCGTCGCGATCGCACTGCTGGCCCCGGTGCTCGGCCGCCTCACCGACGCGACCGGGCGCAGGAAGCAGTGGCTCGGCATCAACACCGCCATCGTCGTCGCCTGCACGGCACTGCTCGTGCTCGTCGCCCCGGAGGAGCAGTACCTGATCCTCGGCCTCGTGCTCCTCGCGGTGGGCAACGTCGCCTTCGAGTTCGCGAGCGTGAGCTACAACTCGATGCTCACGCAGCTGGCGACTCCCGCGACCATGGGTCGGGTCTCGGGCGTCGGCTGGGGCATGGGGTATCTCGGCGGGATCGTGCTGCTCACGATCCTGCTCGTCGGCTTCATCTTCCCCGATCCGGGCTGGTTCGGCGTGACGAGCGAGGGTGCCTGGAACATTCGGATCGCCATGGTGCTCTCGGCCGCGTGGTTCGCGGTCTTCGCGCTGCCGGTATTCTTCGCGATCCCGGAGGTGCCCGCCGACACCGCGAGCCCGGTGCACGGCCTCTTCTCCGGGTACCGGGAGCTGTTCCGCAGCCTGCGAGGTCTCTGGCGCGAGTCGAAGCAGACTCTCTTCTTCCTGCTCGCGAGCGCGGTCTTCCGCGACGGGCTCGCCGGCGTCTTCACGTTCGCCGGGGTGATTGCGGCGCGATCCTTCGGGTTCGACGCCACGACCGTGATCATCTTCGCGATCGCGGCCAACGTCATCTCGGGTGTCGCGACCATTCTGGGTGGCATGTTCGAGGATCGCTTCAGCGCGAAGGGAGTGATGGCCGCCTCACTTGTCGCCATGGTGATCGGCCTCATCCTCGTCTTCGTGCTCGCCCCGCTCGGTCCCTGGGTGTTCTGGACCTTCGGTCTGATGTCGGCGGTCTTCGTCGGACCGGTGCAGTCGGCGAGCCGCAGCTACCTCGCGAAGCTCATTCCGCCGGGGCGCGAGGGCGAGATTTTCGGGCTCTACGCGACGACCGGACGCGCGGTCTCGTTCCTCGCGCCCGCAGCCTTCACCGCCGCTGTCGCGCTCGGCGGCAGCTCGCTGTTCGGGATCCTCGGCATCGCCCTCGTGCTGCTCATCGGCATGGTGCTCCTCCTGATGGTGCGCGACACACCCGCGACCCGTGTGGCAGTCTGAGAGGCATGCATTTCCAGGCGACTCCCGCGGCCCGTCGACCCGTTGCACTCCGCGCCCTCGCGCTGATCGGGGGTGCGCTCATGCTCGCCGGGTGCACGTCGGGCGCCTCGGAGGCTCCGCCGTCCGACCTCACACAGCTCGAGCTGCACCCGGTGGGCGATCCGGGTCGATGGTTCGACAACGGGTACGCCGACGGCGTGGTGGCCACGTACGCGACGGCGAACACGGTCTGCGGGATCGCCGACGACCTCGTGATCGAGATGCAGGCCGGGCCGAATAACGGTTCCCGGGTACTCGCGCGACCGCTCGCGGGCGGCGACGTGCGCTGGGAGGCTGACGATGCGCGGTGCACTCCCGGCGCGATCCTGGACGGGTCCGCACTGATCGCACGATCGTGGACCAGCGAGCCGGATTGGCAGATCGTCGATGCGGCGACGGGCGAAACGACCAGCGACCTCGCGCTGGAGAACGAGCGGAGCAGCGTGAAGCTCGTTGCGCAGATCGAGGATCTGCTCGTCCTCTCGAACGCCGAGGGCGCACTCTCCGGGTTCCGGGGCGGGGCGCCCGTGTGGACGACGATGGTGCCCGCGAACGCCACGATCACTCCGCTGGACGACGGCCACCTCGGGGTGCTCGACGGGCTGGACGATCGCCTCGTGATCGTCGACGGGAGTTCCGGCGACACGGTCCTCGAGCAGGACGTCGAGCGCGCCGACGGGATCACCTGGGCGAGCGACGGCTACGTGGAGCGGATCAACCAGTCGGATCCCGAGTACGCCTTCTTCGACGTCTCGGGCACCGAGGTCGACCGTACGGTCGGATCCTCGCAGTATCGATTCGTCCCCTCCCCGGAGAGCGGCATCACCTTCCCCGTCGCGGACCACGTCGCCGCCGGCGGAGTCGTCGGCGTGAGCGCCGACGGGATCCCGAGCCTCTACCAGGACCAGCGTCAGCGCGACTTCACTCCCGAGGGGAGCATCGAGCTGCCCGACAGCATCATTGCGCTACGCGGGATCAGCGCCGACGGCGCGCTGCTCCTGTTCCGCACCGACGCCGATGGCCTCATCTTCGTCGACGGCACCGGCGCGGAGGTGTTCACCTGGCCCATCGCGTCGGGCGAGCTCAGGATCGAAGCCGGGCTCCTCGTGGTGGAGTCGGGACCCACCACACAGGTGCTCCTGCCCGCCGGGATTTCCCCAGTAGCCTAGTCGGGTGGCACGACCAGACCTTTCCGCCGAGCAGCTCGCCGTCTACGAGCGCATCGAGCACACCCGCGAGCACATCTTCGTGACGGGTCGCGCCGGCACCGGCAAGTCCACGATCCTGAACCATCTCGCCTGGAAGACCAGCAAGATCATCGCGGTCTGCGCTCCGACCGGGGTCGCCGCACTGAACGTCGGCGGGCAGACGATCCACTCGCTGCTGCGCCTCCCCACCGGCGTGATCGCGGACCAGGAGCTCGACCAGCCGGCCGAGCTCAAGAAGATGCTCGCGTCGATCGACACTCTGGTCATCGACGAGGTCTCGATGGTGTCGGCCGACCTCATGGACGCGATCGACCGGTCACTGCGGCTCGCCCGCGGCAAGAAGCACGATCCGTTCGGCGGCGCGCAGATCATCATGTTCGGCGACCCGTTCCAGCTGCCGCCCGTGCCGCCGCGCGATCCGCACGAGCGCGCCTACTTCGACGACACGTACCGCTCGCTGTGGTTCTTCGACGCGAACGTCTGGAAGAGCGCGCCGCTCTCCGCGGTCGAGCTCACCGAGGTGCATCGGCAGCGCGACGACCGCTTCAAGCAGATCCTGGGTGCGGTGCGGCACGGTGTCGTCGCCGAGGATCAGGCCAACGAGCTCAACGCGGCGGGATCCCGCACCGCACCGCGCGACGTCATCACGCTCGCAACCACGAACGCCGTGGTGAACCGCATCAACGCGGAGCGGCTGGCGGAGATCACCGGGGCGCCGCTGCGGGCCGTCGCAGAGATCAACGGGGAGTTCCGCGAGAACACCTACCCCGCCGACGAGGTGCTCGAGTTGAAGCCCGGCGCGCAGGTGATGTTCCTGCGCAACGACCCCGACGGGCGCTGGGTGAACGGCACGATCGGCACGGTGTCGCGCGTCGACGGCACGGTGTGGGTCGAGGTGGATCGCGAGGAGTTCGAGGTCGAGCCGACGACCTGGGAGCGGTACCGGTACCGCTACGACGCCGAGACGAAGAAGCTCGAGAAGGAGGTCGTCGCGGAGTTCGAGCAGTTCCCGCTGCGGCTGGCCTGGGCGGTCACCGTGCACAAGTCGCAGGGGCACACCTACGACTCCGCCATCATCGACCTCGGTCCGCGCGCGTTCAGCGCGGGGCAGACCTATGTGGCGCTCAGCCGGGTGCGGTCGCTCGACGGCCTCTTTCTCCGCCGCCCGCTGCAGCCGCGCGACGTGATCGTGGATCCGAACGTCGTGCGCTTCATGAGCGAGGGCGGCGTCGCCGGAGGGCTCGGGGGTTAGGCTGCGGCCTTCTGCCGGCCGAGGTCGGCGAACACCGCGGTGTTGAAGGCGTACGCGGCGCGCACCTCGTCGAGCATGCGGGTGCGCTCGGCATCGTCCAGCTCGGCGCCGAGACGGTCGAGCGCGGCTCGGTACTCGTTCTTGAAGCCCGCGATCGAGCCGAGCGCGCTGAAGTCGTAGAACTCCACGCCACCGTCCGCGAGGTCGTGCTGCTTCGCGACGAGCTTCGCGATCATCTGCCCACCCGAGAGGTCCCCGAGGTAGCGCGTGTAGTGGTGCGCGACGATGCCGGGCACCCAGGCGTCGTCGGCCACCTCGCGGATCCTGGCCGCGTAAGCCGCGGTCGCCGGAGTGGCAACGATCCGGTCGCGCCAATCGGCACCGACGAGCGCGACGAGATCGGCCTCGAGCGCGGGCATGCGGGTGAGCGCCGGCACGTGGAACCCGGCGAACGCCGGATCCTCGGCGACGCGCTCCGCTGCGGCCTCGAGTGCCTCGTACATGAAGAAGTGCTGCGCGACGAGGTCGATGTAGTCCTGCTTCGTACCGCGGCCGCGCATGATGTCCTCCATGAAGGTCGCACCCTCGCTGTCGGAGTGATCGGACCAGGAGGACTCGCGGATCACGCGGGAGAAGGGCGCCTCGGCGCCGTCGTCAGCGCTGTCGGAGCTCGTGTGACCGTGAGCGCCGCCGTGGCCGTGCGCAGCGCCGTGGCCGTGGCCACCGCCATGACCGTGGGCAGCGGCATCACCGTGGGCATGGGACGCCTCGCCCTGCGCCGCGTCCGCGGCGGGCTGGTGCTCCTCGCGGGCAGGCACGCCGAGCGTCTCGCAGGCCGCGTGGTAGAGCGCGACGATCTCGCGACGGATGTCCGGGCGCTCGGCGATCGGCCCGTTCGGCCACGCCACCTCGAGGTCGTGCGCCCCGTCGGCGTCCTCGACCCGCCAGAGCCCCGCGTCGTCGCGGAGTCCGACCATGGTGCTCGCCGTCGCCTGCGGCCGCCCGAACGCGCGCGCGATGAGGAGGTTGTCTTCGGGGTGATCGCCGTTCATGTGGCCGACAACGGCAGAGATTACGGCATCCGGAAAATTCGTCACCGTGCGAGTCTATCTAAGGATTGCCTCACTTCGCCCGCCGGACGCGTTCCTCCCAGTCACACGCAGTAGACTTCGGCGAGGTCTGTGTCTTCACGGAGATTGGTGGTTGAGTGTTCCCGAGGCTTGCACGTCGCGCCCGCGTCGTTACGATAAGCGCCCTTGCCGTGGCTGCGCTCGGCCTGACTGCCTGCACCGGCGGCGGGGGCGGCGCCGTGAGCGGCGACGTCAACACCGTGGATGATGCGCTCGCGACCGCCTTCGACGACGCGATCGCCACCGCGATGCAGAGCAGCGGCTCGACCGAGGCCATCGTGGGTGTCTGGGGCACCGACGGCGGGGAGTACGTCCGCGCCTACGGCAACGAGGAGCTCAGCGGCGGCAGCCTGATCCGCGGGGCCCAGGCGACGCAGCCCGTGATGTGCGCCCTCCTCCTCGACCTCGTCGACGAGGGCACCCTCGACCTCGATCGCGAGATTTCCAAGGACCTCACGCGACAGGTCGGCATCGAGGGCGTCACGTACCGCCAGCTCTGCGACATGCGCTCCGGCCTCGCGGACTTCAAGAGCGGCTACCTCGATATCTTCGCGAACAATCCCACGCGCGTGTGGCCGGATCAGGAGCTCCTCGCGCAGGGGCTCGTCCACTCGCCGCTGTCGTGGCCCGGACGTGACGTGCACCAGTCGGACACGAACCCCGTCGTGCTGTCGCGCGCCCTGCGCGTCAAGACCGCCGGAGAGATGCCCGCGCTCCTCAAGGAACGCGTCTTCTCGGCCGCGAACATGAACGCGAGCTTCTACCCCAGCCCCGAGACCACGGAGCTGTCGGGATCCACGCTCTCGGGGCTCACCTACCCGTCCAGCGGCGGCGCGCCCGTCTGCGACGCCGGCGTGGTCGAGGTGCCCGCCGTGTCCTCGTCGATGCTGGCCGGCGCCGGAGGCACGGTGACGACCGTGACCGACCTGAAGAACTTCTACACCGCCTACCTCGGCGGCACGTTCGGCGGCGAGCAGGCGGGGGTCGTCACGGAGACGAACCCGCTGGCGAACCCGGAGCGGGACGCCGACGGCAACCCGACCACCGAGCCGGACCCCGCCGGTGCGCAGTGGGCGTTCGGCATGGAGAAGCAGGGTCCCCTCTACGGTCAGAGCGGTGCGATCACCGGCACCCTGACCGCCGCGTACCACGACCCGGAGTCCGGGTACACCGTGGTCGTCGCGCTCAACAACTCCTCCGCCGGGGCCGCCTTCGTGAAGTCGCTCGCCTTCCAGCTGGCCGCGATCTCGACCGAGGCCGGCAGCGGTGCGGAGCTGGGCTGGACCGCGGCCGACCAGGCGGCGAAGATCGCCGAGACCGCGATCTGCCAGTAGTCGGGCCGGATCACCCGCGCGACCCTGGGTGCCGGGTCGCGGAGTGCTCGCCCCGTTTCTGCTAGTGTGGATGAGTCGGAATCGAAACGATTCCGCCGCGGGGATGTAGTTCAATGGTAGAACTTCAGCTTCCCAAGCTGATAGCGCGGGTTCGATTCCCGTCATCCCCTCTGATCGGGTCTTTTCCTCCACGAGAAGGCCCGATCTTTGTGTTGATCAGGCAACCTGCCGAGGACTCGGCTCCTGCGCAACAGCCTGCAACCGAGGCATCTCGCTAGAGGATCGCCCCCTCGAGCCGCAGCAGCGCCTCCTTGATGTCGGTGCCGAACAGGTACCCGCCCAGCCCACCGTCGGTGCGCACGATCCGGTGGCACGGCACGATCAGCGCCACGAGGTTGTTCGCGCACCCCGATGCCGCCGCCCGTACCGCGGAGGGCCGGCCCGCCAGCCCGGCGAGCTCCGTGTACGTGACGGCCGCCCCGGCGGGCACTCCGCGCAGCGCGCGCCACACCTCTCCGCGGAACGGCGTCTCCGGCTGGGCGACCGCGAGATCGTCGATCGCCGTGAGCTCCCCGGCCGCGTACGCGCGCAGCGCATCGGGGATCGCGCCCGTGTCCCGGGGCGCCGCGAGCTCGCGGGCCGCGAGATCCGGATCCAGCGCGGCCAAGCGCATCATCAGGCTTTCCGCGTCGGGATCCGCCCCCGTCGCGAACCCGGCGGCGCGGACGGCGCCGTCCTCGGGGGTCCAGATCGCGTGGAAGGGATGACCCGCCACGTCGACGATGGTGCATTCCAGGGGTGCCGTGCTCATGGGGTGTCCTTTCCGGAGGCCGCTTCGAGGAAGTCCGACCACAGGTATTGCGTGGCGTAGCCGCGGAACGGCCGCCAGCGCTGGGAGAGCTCACGCGCGACGGACTCACGTTCCGTTCCGAGTGCGCGTTTGAGAATCAGGTCGCCCGCCGGGAAGGCGTCGGGATCGCCGAGCGCCCGCATCGCCACGAGTTCGACGGTCCAGGGTCCGATCCCGCGAATGGCGAGCAACGTCGCCCGCACCGCGTCGCGATCCGCCCCGGGACCGAGTTCGAGGCCCTCGGCGAGGGCCGTCGCGAGCGCCCGCAGCGTGTCGGCCCGGGCCCGGGTGAGGCCGAGCCGCGCGCGCAGTTCGTCGGCCGAGGTGTCGGCGATGGATCGCGGATCCGGGTGCGCGACGAACCCGGGTGCCGCGCCGCTGCCCGAACTCGGTGTCACTTCGAACGCCGCGGCCATCCGACCCTGGATCGTGCGCGCCGCGGCGAGTGAGATCTGCTGCCCGAGCACCGTACCGAGTGCGAACTCCGCCGCGTGCCGGGCGCCGGGCAGCCGCAGCCCGGGGCGACGCAGCATGATCGGCGCCAGCACGGGGTCGTCGCCGAGCGCGGACGCGATCTGCGCGGGATCCGCGTCGAGGTCGAGCAGCCGTCGCACGACCTGGATCGCTGGCATCGTGTCTGCAAGCCCCGGCAGGCTCAGCACGATCGGGACGCCGACCACCCGCGCACCCGCCGCGCCCGCACCGCGCACCCCCGGGTCCCCGGCCAGCTGCTCGGCGACGGACGGCACGTCGCCCCAGTCGATCCGCACGACCGCCGTGCCGCCCGGCAGGTCGATCGCGTGCGACGTGGGGCCGGCGGGGTCGATCAGGTCACGACCCGGGATCGCGTGCGCGGCGAGGAACGCGCGCACACCCGCGGCGGCGAACGGGGCGCGGGTGCGGAGGCGGAGCGCGAGCTTCGGGCGCTCGTCGGACACCGGGCCGGCCGGGTCGGAGGGCCTCTCCGGCTGCGAACGCCGAGGCAGCGCGGAGGGCGCGATCCCGAACTCCTCGCGCATCGTGTCACCGAACTGCCGCACGCTGCCGAAGCCGGCGGCGAATGCGACGTCCGCGAGCGGCAGATCCGTCTCCTCGATGAGCGCGCGCGCCGCGTGTGCGCGACGGTTGCGCGCGAGCTGGAGCGGACCGACCCCGACCTCTTCGAGGAGCATTCGGCGCAGGTGCCGCTCGCTCACCGCGAGTTCCGCTGCGAGCCCCGCCACGCCGACCGTGTCGACGGCCCCGTCCCGGATGCGCCGGACCGCCCGTGCGACGAGATCGCCTCGCGCGTCCCAGTCCCGCGTGCCGGGCACCGCTTCCGGGCGGCATCGTTTGCACGCGCGAAATCCCGCAGCCACGCACGCCGCCGCGCTCGCGTAGAACCGGCAGTTCTCGCGGCGGGGCTTGCGCGCCGGGCACGACGGTCGGCAGTAGATTCCCGTGCTCGTCACACCCAGGTACACCCGGCCGTCCCAGCGCGCGTCGCGCCCCGACGCCGCGCGATAGCACGCGTCGAAGTCGAGCGTCGCGGGGCCGGTCGGAGTCTGCATGGTCTCCATTCTGCCGCGCACGGGGCCGGCACGCGCGCGGAAATCGGACATCGCAGCGGCGCGGGAGGAACGTCCGACACGCGCCCCGCCGTCAAGGCCGCGCACCGACCCGGATCCGTCGCTACGCTCAATGACATGAAAGACGTATCCGGCCGCACCGCGCTGCTCCGCGCCACCATCGTCGTCGTCGCGAACGGCGGGCTCCGGGCGCTCACCTACCGCGCCGTTGCCGCCGAGGCGGGGGTGTCGCACGGCCTCGTGCGACACCACTTCGGCACCCGCGACCAGCTCATCGCCGAGGCCATGGACTTCGCCATCGACGAGAGCCTCAAGGGATCCAACATGCTGAACGGCGGGCTCACCGTCGAGGAGTTCGCGGACGGCATCGAGTCGCTCGCCGAGCGCGAGAGCGGGATCCAGTCGTTCCAGTACGAACTGCTGCTCGAGGCCCGGCGGCGCCCCGAGCTGCGGCACAATGCGGAGCGCCATTATGAGGCGTACCGCGAGGCGATCGGCACGCAGCTCGCCCGCCTCGGTGTCGAGGATCCCGAGCTGACGGAGCTCATCTGGTTCGCGCTCGACGCGATCGTCTTCAAGCAGCTCGTGCTCCCCGGCGACGTGTCGCCCGTGGTCCGCCGGATCCGGCGGATCATCCACGAAGCGGCGCCCGCCGCGAGCTGAGCGGCACTGGCACCCCGCAGTTGACTATCCACTTGGATAGTCTTATTCTGGCATCGCGCCCGTCCCCGGGCCGGACAGAAGGGACACACCGCCGTGCCAGACACCTCGATCGATTTCCTCTACCTGAGCGAGCCGGACATGATCCGCGCCGGGGTCACGAACATGGCCGAGTGCGTGGACACCATGAGCGATATGCTCGGGCTCTTCGCGCAGGGCGACTACCGGATGGCCGGCACCGAGAACAACTCGCACGGCGCCCAGGTGTTCTTCCCGGAGACCGAGGAGTTCCCCGGCATGCCCGTCGACGGCCCCGACCGCCGCTTCATGGCGATGCCCGCCTACCTCGGCGGTGAGTACCAGATGGCCGGCTGCAAGTGGTACGGCTCGAACGTCGAGAACAAGCAGCGCGGACTCCCCCGATCGATCCTGATGTTCACCCTCAACGACAAGGACACGGGCGCGCCCCTCGCGATCATGTCGGCGAACCTGCTCAGCGCGTACCGCACCGGGGCGATCCCGGGTGTCGGCGCGCGCTACCTCGCACGCGAGGACGCGACGGTCGTCGGCATCGTCGGCCCCGGCCCCATGAACCGCACGTCGCTCGAGTCGTTCGTGGCCGTGCGACCCGGGATCACGACCGTGAAGGTCTCCGGCCGCGGCCAGGCGGGCATCGACACGTTCATCGCGTGGGCCCGCGAGAAGTTCCCGCAGATCGAGACGATCGAGCAGGTCGCCGACATGGAGGCCGCCGTGCGCGACTCCGACATCGTGAGCATCGCCGTGCCGAGCCCGATGGGATCCGAGCACTACCCCCACGTCAAGGACGAGTGGGTGAAGCCGGGCGCGTTCATCTGCTGCTCCGCGCACCTCGCGCTCGACGAGAGCCTCACCCTCCGCTCCCGGCATGTCGCCGACGCGCGCAAGATCTACGAGGCGTGGGCTGAGGAGCTCCCGGTGCCCGCGCACGAGACGGTCGGCATCTGGGGGATCCACCTCGTCGACCGCGTGCGCGACGGACGCATGACCCCCGAGCAGTTCGAAGACGTGGGCGAGATCATCCGCGGCATCACCCCGGGGCGCCAGAACGATGATGAGATCTTCATCTATTCGGTGGGCGGGATGCCGGTGGAGGACGTCGCCTGGGCGACGAAGGTGTACCGCAACGCGGTGCGCGACGGGATCGGCACGAAGCTGAACCTGTGGGAGACGCCGGCGCTGGCGTAAGGGCGAATCCCCTCCGGCAGCAGACCCCACAATCCACAGAGAAGAGCACAACATGGACATGCAAAAAACGAACGTCGTCGTCATCGGCGCGGGTACGGTCGGGGCGATGGCGCTCTGGCAGCTCAGCAAGCGCGAGGGCCTGGAGGTCGTCGGCATTGAGCAGTTCGGACGGGTACACTCCCACGGCTCGTACGCCGGGGAGTCCCGTGTGTTTCGCACCGCAGTGCACGAGGGCGGCACGTACGTGCGCATGATCCAGCGCTCGCGCGATCTGTGGCGTGAACTCGAGCGTGAGTCTGGCCGCGACATTTACACCGAGGTCGGTGCGCTCAGCATCGCCCCCGAGGGCTTCCCGGATCTCGTCACCGCGCTCGGCACCGTCGCGGAGTTCGATCTTCCGCACCGTGTACTCAGCGACAGCGAGTTGCGCGCCGAGTACCCGCAGCACCGCATTCAAGATGGCGACATCGGCCTGCTCGACGCCCACGGCGGTGGCCTCCGCCCCGAGGTCGCGGTGATGAGCGCGCTCGACGTGGCCGAATCGAACGGCGCGAAGCTGTACTTCAACACCCCCGTGCTCGGCATCGAGGAGCGCGCCGACGGGGTGGTGGTGCGAACGACGCAGGGATCCTGGCTGGCCGATACCGTTGTGGTCGCTTCGGGATCCTGGTCGACCCGCCTATTCCCGGAGCTCAACGACCTGCTCCGCCTGCAGGTGCTCGGCCTCACGTGGTTCATGCCGAAGCAACCCGAGCTGTTTGTGCCCGAGCGCTTCCCGGTGTTCCTCCGCGACTCTGGCCCCGTGCACTTCTTCGGCGCCCCGAGCTTCGACGGCTACGCCTTCAAGGCCTGCACCAACCCCGAGTGGCCCGTGTTCCGCGACGTCGCCGAGGTGCCGACCTCGCACACCCGCGAAGAACTCATCAAGATCGGGCAGCGCGCCGCGGAGCTCTTCAACGGCATCAACCCGGAGCCGGTGCGGCAGAGTGTGCACCACTGCGCCTACACGCCGGATCGTCTGCCCGTGATCGACCGCAGCGCGAGCGGGCGGGTCGTCACCCTGACGGGCATGTCGGGGCATGGTTTCAAGTTCTCCCCGCAGGTCGGCGAGTGGGCCGCGCAGCTGGTGGCGGGCGAGGACACCACGGTGGATCCGCGCTTCGCGCTCGCCGCGCACCTCGAGCGCCTCGCGGTCACGGGCCCCTACACGGGCGGCGGGCACTAGCTGCTTCGGGCACCCGCTCCGAGCACCCGCTCCCGTCACCCGCTCCGCCCGTCCGGATCGTTCGCCCCGCCCCGGCACCGAACCGGCCCGTCTGACAGACTGGAGGGACCGAGCGAGGGAGCGAACATGGCAGAACCGGCGAATGGCCTGGTCGAAGTGACCGGCCTCTCGAAGCGCTTCGGCGGCGTGCAGGCGGTGCACGAGCTCAGCTTCACGGCGGTTCCGGGCCGGGTCACCGGCTTCCTCGGCCCTAACGGCTCGGGCAAGACCACGACCCTCGCGATGGTGCTCGGCCTCGTCCGCCCCGACGCCGGCACCGCGACGATCGGCGGCACGTCCTACGCCGAGCTCGATCGCCCCGCCCGCACCGTCGGCGCCTCGCTCTCCGCCCACTTCCACCCAGCGCACACCGGCCGCGCGCACCTCGACATCGTGCGGCGCGGGATCGGGGTCCCCGAGTCCGTCGTCGCCGACACCCTCGAGCTCGTCGGCATGACCGACGCGGCCGACCGCAAGACCGGTGGATACTCGCTCGGCATGCGCCAGCGCCTCGCACTGGCCGCTGCGCTCCTCGGCGATCCGCAGGTGATCCTGCTCGACGAACCGATCAACGGCCTCGACCCCGAGGGCATCCGCTGGATCCGACTGTTCCTCCAGCACCTCGCCCGAGAGGGCAAGACCGTGCTCCTCTCCTCGCACCTGCTCAGCGAGGTGCAGCAGACCGTCGACGACGTGGTCGTGATCCGACGCGGCGAACTCGCCTACGCCGGCACGCTCCAGGAGCTCCAGGACACGTCGGGTGAGCGCGCGGTGCTCGTCTCGGCGAGCGACCAGCCCGGGCTCGCGCGAGCGCTGCAGGAGGCCGGCGCCGAGGTGCACGGCGTGCGCGGCCAGGTGATGCGCGTCGCGGGTCTGGATCCCGACGCCGTCGGTCGTGTCGCACTCGCGGCCGCGATCCCGCTCTCCCACCTCAGCGTGGAGGAGAGCGAACTCGAACAGAGCTTCCTCGAGCTCGTGGAAGGGGGCGCCGCATGAGCCGCCTGAGTCGGAGCCTGTCCTCCGAGTTCCGCAAGGTCCGCTCGACGAAGCTGTGGTGGATCCTCGCGATCGTGCTCGCGGCCTACTCCGCCTTCATGGGCGGACTCTTCGCGTTCATGTTCGGCGCGCTCGGCGACGCGATGGACGGCACCGGGGTGAGTCTGCCCGCGCAGGAGAGCGCGAACATGGTCTATTCCTCCGTGTCGACGTTCGGCTACGTGATCCCGCTGCTGTTCGGCGCGCTCATGGCGACGGGCGAGCTCCGGCACGGCACGCTGGGGCTCGCGTTCACGCTGGAGCCCCAGCGCGGCATCGTGCTCGCGAGTAAAACGATCGTCCTGCTCGTGGTTGGCGTGGTGATCGGCATCGCCGGGCTCGTCGGCGCGGTGGGCGCGGGGGCCCCGGTGCTCGCCGCCACCGTCGGGGACCCCATGCTCGGCTCGGGCGAGACCTGGCTGCTGATCGTACGGGTGCTCGCGGCGATCGCCATCTGGGCGATCATCGGGTTCGGGATCGGCGTGCTCGTGCGCAATCAGGCGTTCGCGATCGTGCTCGCACTCGTCTTCACCCAGTTCCTCGAACCCGTGCTCCGCACCGGGGCGCAGTTCTGGGACTGGAGCGCGCAGGTCGCGAAGTTCCTGCCGGGTGCCGCGACCGACGCGTTCGTCGGCGCGAGTGTGATGAGCAGCCTGTCGGCCCTCGATCCCACCGCCCCCGCGGCCTCCGACGGCCTCGGGATCTGGACCGGTCTGCTCGTGCTGCTCGCCTACGCGGTCGTCGCGCTGCTCGCGGGCTGGCTGCTGCGCTGGCGCCGCGACGTGGTGTAGCGGGCGCGGATCCTCCGCAGCCGACCGTCTCGAGCGCGGGTCGTGAGCGGCCGGTTGCGACTACTGGTTCGAGAACGCGGCGTCGAACGAGGCATCCGGCCGCTTCCAGAGCAGCTTCCGGATCGCGCCAACGGCCTCGGCCGCGCCGTGCAGGCGGTCCATGCCCGCGTCCTCCCACTCGATCGAGATCGGGCCGGTGTACCCGATGGAGCCCAGGGCGCGGAACGCGTCTTCCCAGTGCATGTCGCCGTGCCCGGTGGAGACGAAGTCCCAGCCCCGCCGCGGATCACCCCACGGCAGGTGGGACCCGAGGATCCCGCTGCGTCCGCTCGGCGGGCGCAGCCGGGTGTCCTTGCAGTCGACGTGGTACACACGGTCGGCGAAGTCGGTGATGAAGCCGATGGGGTCGACGCCCTGCCAGAGCAGGTGGCTCGGATCCCAGTTGAGCCCGAACGCGCTCCGGTGCCCGATCGCCTCCAGCGCGCGCACGGTGGTCCAGTAGTCGTAGGCGATCTCCGACGGGTGCACCTCGTGCGCGAACCGCACGCCCTCGGCGTCGAACACGTCGAGGATCGGGTTCCAGCGCGCGGCGAAGTCCTCGTACCCCGCCTCGATCACGTCCGCCGGCACCGGCGGGAACATCGCGACGTACGGCCAGATCCGGGATCCGGTGAACCCGACCACGGTGTCGACCCCGAGCTTCCGTGCCACTCGAGCGGCGCGCTGCATGTCGACGGCTGCCCGCTGGCGCACGCCCTCGGCCTCGCCGTCGCCCCACACGTACGGCCGCACGATGGCCTGGTGCCGGAAGTCGATCGGATCGTCGCACACCGCCTGCCCCGCGAGGTGGTTGGAGATGGCCCAGACCCCGAGCCCGTGACGGTCGAGGATCTCGAGACGCGACCGGAGGTAGGCGTCGTCCTCGTCGGCGCGCTGCAGGTCGAGGTGATCTCCGGAGCAGGCGATCTCCAGGCCGTCGTACCCCCACTCCGCGGCCAATCGCGCGACCTCCTCGAATGGCAGGTCCGCCCACTGCCCGGTGAAGAGGGTGACGGGGTGCGAGGTCTCGTGCGCGGTCATGTCAGCTGCTCCTTCGGTCCTGCAGGTCGATGAGGAACTCGGCGGAGATCCGGGCGAGATCGTCCTGCGAGTCGGCCAGCGGACGCCAGATGGAGGCGGCCGTGGCGATGGTGTCGTTGTTTCCCGTGAAACTCTCGAGCGTCAGTGCGCCCGCGTAGCAGATGTCGTCGAGCGCGTCGAAGAACGACTCCCAGTCGGTGTGATCCACGCCGACCGGGCCGCGATCGTTGCCGCAGACCTGCACGACGCGGCAGTGAGGCCCCGCCAGCCGGATCGCCTCGGCGGGCGAGCGCTCCTCGATGTTCAGGTGGTAGCTGTCGAGCGCGAGGCCGACCCCCTGTCCCAGCAGCGGCTCGAGGGCGTCGAGCGCCTGCGCGACCGTGTTGATGAGGCTCGTCTCGTACCGGTTGAGCGGCTCGATCGCGAGGAGGATGCCCCGCTCCGCGGCGTAGCCGGCCACCGGCGCGAGCGCCTCCCGCAGGGCAGCGATCGCCCGCGCCCGCTCCGCCGGGTCCATACGCCAGACGCGGCCGGTGCGGGCGGTGAACGGACCGGCGACGGTCGGCGACCCGACCGTCTCGGCCACGTCCACGCAGTGCCGCAGATAGTCCTGTGTGGCGGCGACCGTGGCGGAGTCGAGCAGATCCCGCCCCTCGCCCATCGCCCCGACGACCCGCGCACCCATGCCCCGTGCGTCGAGCCGCTCCCGCGCGAGCGCGGGGTCCCAGTCGCCCGGGCGCTCGACCGGCAGTTCGAGCAGCTGGTACCCGAACCCCTGGGCCTTCCGCGCGATCGCCTCAAGTCCGTCGTCATCGAGTGGGGACGTCCACACCCACGTGTTCACCCCGAGCTCTCGCTGCACTGCTCCCCCTTTTACACCTTCACGGGTTTCTCGATGGTCGAGTTCGCCGGGGCAATCCCTGCGAGGACGCCTCAGGGTTGGCGCGTCGCGAGCGACGCGCCGGGGTCCCCTGTCTCAGTCCTCGCAGGGATTGCCCCGGCGAACGCTCCGCTGACTTACGGGATGACCCGATCCTGCCAGACCTTCGGGTACCCCGGAAGATCCTCTCCACCGAACTTGGCGTAGTGCCCGTCGGGCATCCCCTCGTTGCGGTCGAGGTACTCGTCGAGCTCGGCCGCGGTGATCGGGCTCTGCGGCAGCACCCACTCGGTCGGCACCTCTTCACCCTTGAAGATCTTCTCGAGGGCGAGGAGCGGTGTGCGCCACTGGAAGTTCGAGTAGACGGGTGCGAGGCCGGTCAACCCGGTCTCCTTCCACTTGCGCAGGAAGCTCAGCTCGTCCTCCCCCGTCATCACGGGGTACTCCTTGCCCGCGTCCTCGAAGGCCTCGATCGCGGCGACGGCGCCGTCACCGGCGTCCATCCAGATGCCTTGCACGTCGCCCTTGGCGAGCTCGTCCGAGATGATCTTCTTGATCTCGGCCGGATCGGCGCCCGTGAAGTAGTCCACGGCCTCGATGTCGTTCTCGGAGAACAGTTTCTCCGCCGCCGCCCAGCGCTGCTCGAGCACATCCACACCCGGCAGGATCCGGAGTGCCACGACCTTGTCACCCGGCTCGAGCTCGTCGATCAGGAACTCGGCGGTGTCGATCCCCCAGGCGAAGCCGCCGATCGGGTGGATGAAGGAGACGGCGCAGTCGGTCTGCACGCCGCGGTCGAAGACCACGACGGGCTTGCCGGTCGCGCACGCGCGCTCGACCGCGGGGGTCATTGCCGCGGTGCTGTTGGGCGAGATGATGAAGCCGTCGCAGTTGCCCTCGGCGATGAAGTAGTCGATGTCGGCGATCTGCGTGTCATCGCTGTCCTGCGCGTCGCGGGTCTCCATCTCGGAGATCACGCCCGACTCCTGCAGCACCTTCAGCTGCTCGTTCATCGTGATCCAGCCGGTCTGGCGCCACGGGTTCGAGATGGACGCGTTGGCGAAGCAGACCTTCATCGGTCCCTCCGTCGCGAACTCCGAGGTGTCGCCCATCTCCGCGTTGATGGTCTGCAGGTAGGGCTGATCCTCCGGCCCTCGGGGGTGACGGACCGTTCGGCGTCCTGCTTGTCGAACAGGGCCTGGTCGAACCACTCCTCGCTCGATGCCTCCTCGGTCACCTCCTCGCTCGTCTCGGGCGCTTCCACTGACGGATCGGTCGTGCACCCCGCGAGCAGGATGAGCGAACCCGCCGCGACGAGACCCGTCGCCATGCGTAGCGATCGTTTCATGATCGGTTCTCCTTCGTGTTGGTCCCCCGCGCAGCATCGTCGCCGGCGGGATCGGGTGACGGGATGCTCCCCGTCGTTGCTGACCCGGGGGATCCGGGTGGTGCAGCACTGGGTGCCCCCGCGGCTGCGGGATCCCAGGAGTCTGAGGGGCCGGGCGTCGGGACCGGCCGCGTCTCGGTGCCCGTCACCGGGGCCGCGCGACGTCGGGCCGTGAACACCACGCCAGAGTAGGCGACCGCGGCGATGATGATCACACCCTGGATCGCGTCGCGAGCCGTCGAGGGCACCGAGGTGAAGTTGAGCAGGGTGAAGAGGGACTCGAGCGCGAACGCGCCAGCGAGGGCGCCGACGACGTGGCCGCGACCTCCGCCGAGCACCACGCCGCCCAGCACCACGGCCGTGATCGCGATGAACTCGTACCCGCGGCCGACCGACGGGTGGACCCCCGCGTACCCCACGAGCAGGATGCCCGCGAGGGTGGCGGACAGCGAGGAGATGACAAACGCAGCGGTCTTCGTGCGCCACACCGTCGCCCCGGCGAACGCGCTCGCCTGCGGATTGTCGCCGATCGCCACGAGCACCCGACCGAAGGGGCGACGCGACAGCCAGATCGCGAGGGCCACGACCACGGCGAGCACGATGACGGCCCAGGGCAGCATGCCGACGATCGGCAGGTCCGCGATCCCGCCCCGCCCGACCTGACGGAAGGAATCGGCGGGATTGCCCGAGGCCGCACCCCCGGTCCACCACATCACGCCGCCGTAGAGCGCGAGCATCATGCCGAGGGTGACGATGAACGAGGGGACGCGGAGCAGTGTCGTCACGAGCCCGTTCACGAGGCCGACCACCACCCCGATCACGATGAGGAGCAGCAGCACCGGCAGCACCTTGCTGTCGTCCTGGCCGATGAGGGTGCCCGCGAGCACGACCTGCGTCGTGACGAGCGATCCCATCGACAGGTCGAACTCACCGCTCACGATCACGAAGTACTGGCCGATGGCCACGATGGCGATCGGTGCGACGCGCTGGATGAAGCGGACGAGTTGGCTCGGCTCCGCGAAGCTCGGGTTCAGCGCGATGATCGCGATCAGCAGCACGGCGAGGAGCAGGAAGACCGCTCCGCGGGGGCTGATGAGCGTGCGGAGGAATCGGGCCGCGGGCGAGGGTGCGGCGTGCACGTCGGCGCTCATCGGGCACCTCCCTCGGATCCCTCGGACACCAGCACCGGCGCGTCGGGTGGCGCCACCGCCGATCCGTCCGACGCGAAGCGGCTTCGGCGCGCCACCAGTCGGCGCCGGGAGTAGACGGCGACGGCGGCGACGATCACCACACCGCGCACCACGTCCTTGAGGAACGGGTTCACCTGCAGCACGCTCATGAGGTTGTCGAGCACCGCGAAGATCGCCACGCCGCCGATCGTGCCCCAGATCGTGCCGCGCCCGCCGGCCAGCAGCGTGCCGCCGAGCACCACCGCGGCGATCGACAGCAGGTCGTAGCCGCCCTGCGTGCCCACGGTCGGACTGCCGACGCCCAGCCGGCTTGCGAGAAGCAGGCCGGCGATACCGGCGAAGACGGAACAGACAATGTGCGCCGTGATGAGCGGCAGTTGCGTGCGCACCCCCGAGAGCCGCGCGACATCGGGCCCGCCGCCGACCGCGTAGAGGTGGTGACCGAAGCGGGACCGGGCGAGCAGGAAGGCCACCGCCGCGGCGAGCGCGAGCATGAGGATCGTCGAGACCGGGACCGGCCCGATGCCGGTCGCGCCGAAGAGCTGGAAGCCCCACGGCACCGACCCCGCCGTGCCCTTGTAGTTGGTGTCGAGGTACCCCTTCAGGATCAGCCCGACACCGAGCGTCGCGACGAAGCCGTGCACCCGGAGCACCGTGACGATGAGCCCGTTCACGAGCCCGATGACCGCGGCGACCGCGAGCGCCAGCAGCACCCCGGGCACGATCATGCCCTCACGGTCGCTCATGGTCTGCGCGGCGATGAGGCTGGTCAGACTCACGACGTAGGGCACCGACAGGTCGAGGGAGCCCCCGAGGATCACGAGCGTCTGGCCGATCGCCACGAACCCCAGCACGCTCATGCCCGTCAGGATGTCGCGAATACTGCCCGCGCTGAAGAGGTTGCGGCCGACGGTCGAAACGAGAATCGCGCTGAGCAGCAGCACCGCGAGCAGGGCGACGTACACGATCACGGTGGTGTCGAGCCGTCGCAGGGTCGTACGCAGCGCGCTCATCGGTCGCCTCCCTCGGTGTCGGTGTGCGCGCCGGAGCGCTCGGTGTCGGTGTCGGTGAGCGCGCCGGAGCGCTCAGTGGCGAGGTGCTCCCCGGCGCGTTCGGCCGCCGCCTCGGCCGCGGCTTCCTCGGTCGCGATGAGCCCGGCCGCCCCCGCGGCGAGCGCGAGCACCGCCTCTTCGGAGGCGCCGCCCGGCAGCTCGCCGGCGATCCGGCCGTCGCGCATCACGATCAGTCGATCGGCCATGCCGATCACCTCGGGCAGTTCACTCGAGATCAGCAGGATCGCGACGCCGCGCTGCGCGAGATCCCGGATCAACTGGTACACCGCCACCTTCGCGCCGACGTCGATGCCGCGGGTGGGCTCGTCGAGCAGCACGACCCGCGGCTCCGTCGCGAGCCACTTCGCGAGCACCACCTTCTGCTGGTTGCCGCCGGAGAGCACCTGCACCTCCTGCTGCATGCCCTGGCTGACGACCTCGAGGGAGGTGAAGATGCCGGGCATCGCCCCCCGCGTCGTGCGCGTGCGGCCGGGGAAGACGCTCCGGATCGCGAGCAGCGCGTTGTCGAGCAGCGACTGGTTCAGCGCGAGGCCGGTGCGCTTGCGGTCCTCTGTCACGAGTGCGATCCCGCGCCGCACGGCCGCCCGTGCGCTCCGGACCCGCGCCTCGGTACCGTCGATGCGCAGTTCGCCTCGGACGAAGGGTGCCGTGCCGAAAAGCGCCTCGGAGAGCTCAGTGCGACCGGATCCTTGGAGCCCCGAGACGCCCACGACCTCGCCCGCGCGGAGGTCGAGATCGATGCCGTCGAGCTGGTCGTTGCCGCCCCCGCGCACCGACACGATCGTCTCACCGATCATCGTGCCGGGTGCCGGGTCGGGGAAGAACGCACTGAGCGGGCGCCCGACCATGCGCCGCACGAGGGTGGTCTGATCGAGGTCGGCCGCGGGACCGGAGGACACGAGCGCCCCGTCCTTCAGCACGGTGATCGTGTCGCAGAGGTCGAAGATCTCGCGCAGGCGGTGCGAAACGTAGAGCACCGCGACGTCGCGCTCCTGCAGCCGCCGGATGATCCGGTAGAGGATCCCGACCTCGTGGTCGGCGAGGGCCGCGGTCGGCTCGTCCATGCAGATCACCCGGGCATTCACCGAGAGCGCCTTCACGATCTCGACGATCTGCTGCTCGGCGACGGTCAGGCCGCCCACCTTGGCGCCGGGATCGATGCCCTCGACCCCGAGGTCGTCGAGCAGCTCGCGGGTGGAGCGAGCCATCGCGCGGGTGTCGACCAGACCGCGCCGAATCGGCTCCCGGCCCAGGTAGACGTTTTGCGCGACGGTGCGGTCGGGGAGCAGGTTGAACTCCTGGAAGACCGTGGCGACTCCGGCTCGGCCCGCCTCGACCGGGTGCCCGAAGTCCACGCTCCGACCGTCGAGGGTGACGTCACCGCCGTCGCGGCGGTACACCCCCGCGATGATCTTCATGAGCGTCGACTTGCCGGCGCCGTTCTCGCCGACGAGGCCGTGCACCGATCCCGGGTGCAGCTGCAGGGAGACGCCGTGTAGCACCTCGACCCCGAAGAACTGCTTCCGCACATCGGTCGCCGTGAGGATCGCAGTGCTCATCGTGCACTCACCTCCACCCAGGCCCGGGTCCGCACCGACTCGAGCACGGCCTCCGTGACGATCGCGGCGCGCAGCCCGTCGGCGAAGGTCGGCAGCGCCTCGCGGGTTTGCCCGCGGGTGACGGCGTAGGCGTCGGCGACGAACGCATTGAACGCGTCCTGGTAGCCCTGCGGGTGCCCGGCGGGCACGACGCACAGGCGTGCCGCCTCGGGTGAGAGCTGATCGGGATCGCGCCGCAGTAACTGCGACGCGCTCCGGCCGCCGACCCAGAGCCGTTCCGGATCCTCTTGCTCGAAGCGAAGGCTCTCCTCGGTGCCCGCGAGTTCGAACACGAGGCCGTTCTTGCGTCCGGGTGCGACCTGCGACACGAGCAGCGTGCCGATCGCCCCGCTCGAGAACTCGACGACCAGCGCAACCGCGTCCTCGGTGTCGACCGGGTGCCCGCCGCGCTGCTCGTGCACCGTGCGCGCAGTGGCGGCGAGCCGCACGATGCGTTCACCGCACACGAACTCGATGAGGTCCACGAGGTGCGAGCCGATGTCGGCGAAGGCCCGCGAGGGCCCCCCGGCCTGGGATCCGACCCGCCAGTTCTCGTCGTCGGCGCCGAGCAGCCAGTCCTGCAGGTACTGCCCGGACACCGTCAGCAGACGGCCCGTCGCGCCACCGGCGACACGGGCGCGCGCCTCGCGCACCATCGGGTGGTAGCGGTAGACGAAGGGCACCGCGCCGAGCCGGCCGGCGTCTGCGGCCGCCTCGGTCAGGGTCCGCGCCGCCTCCGCGCTCGTCGCGAGCGGTTTCTCGCAGATCACGTGCGAGCCGGCTCGGAGGGCGCGCGCGGCATACTCGGCGTGACTGTCGTTCGGCGTGCAGACGTGCACGACGTCGAAGCGCTCCTCGGCGAGGGCGTTCGGGTCGAGCCGGCGCGAGTAGCCCAGCTCGGCGGCGGCTCGAGCGGCGCTCTCGGGGCGGGCGGAGGCGAGGGCGTCGAGCGCCGCCCCGGCCGAGCGGGCCGCGCGGCTGTGGACAGCCGCCATGAACCCCGCTCCCAGCATGCCGATGCGGGGAGGTGAAGTGGACTGCGTCGTCGCCAAGGCCATGCCCACATTGTGAACCCCGCTGTCCGACTTTTGCAAGCCTTCTTTCATAAGTAACCGAACCGTTACCGACTTCGGGTATGTGCTTTACTAAATCCATGACGCGGTCACTCGATCTCGGCAGCCCCGCCTTCTCGACGGCCGGCGGCCTCCTGCAACTCCTCCGGGACGGTCACCCGCGGACGCGCGCCGAACTCGCCGCCCTCACGGGCCTCTCCCGGCCGACCGTGGCGCAGCGCATCGATCAGCTGCTCGAACTCGGGCTCATCGCCCCCGTGGAGGCCGCGGTGTCGACGGGCGGGCGACCCTCGTCGCAGATCGCGTTCAATCCGCGCGCCCGCGTCGTGCTGGCCGCGGATCTCGGTGCTCTGCACGCGCGCATCGCCCTGACCGATCTCGACGGACGTCTCCTCGCCGAGTTCTCGGAGTCGCGCGACATCGCCGAGGGTCCGGACGCGGCCATCGCTTGGATCCTCGGCGCCGGACGCCGCCTGCTGCAGCAGACCGGCGTCACCGCCGCGCAGGTGGCGGGCATCGGCGTCGGGGTGCCCGGCCCCGTCGAGTTCTCGTCGGGCCGCCCGATCAATCCGCCCATCATGCCCGGGTGGGACCGCTACGACATTCCCGGGGCGCTCGGCGCCGAGATCGACGCGCCCGTGTTCGTGGACAACGACGTCAACATCATGGCGCTCGGCGAGCAGACCTCGTCGTGGCCCGGTATCTCCGACCTCATCTTCATCAAGGTGGCGAGCGGCATCGGGGCCGGCGTGATCTCGGGCGGGCGGCTGCAGCGCGGTGCCCACGGGGCCGCGGGCGACATCGGTCACGTCGCGCTCGCCCGGGCGGCGGACACCCCGTGCCCCTGCGGCAATCGCGGCTGCCTGGAGGCCGTGGCCTCGGGCCGCGCCCTCGCGCACGCGCTGAGCACCGCGGATGCCGCGCTGACCCGGCCGAGCGAGGTCGTCGCGCTGGCCAAGACCGGCGACGTGACGGCGATCCAGGCGATCCGCCAGGCCGGGCGCGACCTCGGCGAGGTGCTCACCGTCTGCGTGAGCCTCATGAACCCGTCCACGATCGTGATCGGCGGCACCATGGCGCAGGCCGCCGAGCACCTGGTGGCCGGCGTGCGAGAGGTCGTCTACGCGCGCTCGATCCCGCTGTCGACCGAGCACCTCACGATCGCGCCGTCACGCGCACGCGGGGACGCCGCGATCCTCGGTGCCGCGCAGCTCGCGATCGACGCCGCGCTGTCGCCCGCCCGGATCACCGCCGCGCTCGGGGGGTGAGCGCCAGGGACTCAGCGCAGGGTCTCGGCGCGCGGCACGAGCGGCGAGTGCTGCTGCACCCAGCTGAACATCGCGACCGCGGCGGCCGCTGAGGCGTTGATGGACCGCGTCGAACCGTACTGCGTGATCTCGACCACGGCCTCCGCCGCCGCAATCGCCTCCGCGGTGAGCCCGGGCCCCTCCTGGCCGAAGAGCATCACGCAGCGCTCCGGCCAGTCGAAGGTCTCCATCGGCACGCAGCCCGGCACGTTGTCGATCGCGATGATCGGGATCCCCGCCTCCGCGGCCCACGCCACGAGCGTCGCGACGTCCTCGCGGTGCTCGACGTGCTGGTAGCGATCCGTCACCATCGCGCCGCGCTTGTTCCAGCGCCGGCGGCCGACGATGTGCACGGTGTCGGCGGCGAACGCGTTGGCACTCCGCACGATCGACCCGATGTTCATGTCGTGCTGCCAGTTCTCGATGGCGACGTGGAACGGGTGGCGGTGCTCGTCGAGGTCGGCCACGATCGCATCCATGCGCCAGTAGCGGTAGCGGTCGACGACGTTGCGGCTGTCGCCGTGCTCCAGCAGCTCAGGATCGAAGTGCGCCTCGGTGGGCCAGGCGCCCCGGCCCCCCGGCCACGGTCCGACGCCGAACGTCGTCCGTTCCGGGTGAGCCCCGGCCGAGGCGGGTGCGCCGATCGGGTCGGCAGGTGCGGTCGTCTCGTTCGGGTCCGCCGGGGTGGTCGATGCGGGATCGCGGGGCTCAGTCACCCCCCGATTCTCCCACCTCCGGCGGACCTCGCCGATCAGGCCGAAGCGGCGGTGAGGCTTGTGAGCTCCTCGGCGCTCAGCTCGAGGGTGATCGAGTCGAGCAGGGCCGGGAGCTGGGCGGTCGAGCGTGCGCTCGCGATCGGCGCGGCGACGGTCGGCTGCAGTCGGAGCCAGGCGAGGGCCACCGCGGCGACCGGAACCTGATGCGCGGACGCGACCGCGTCGAGTGCGTCGAGCACGGCGCGGCCGCGATCGTCGAGGTAGCCGACGGCCTCCCCTGCGCGCGGGCTGGCTCCGGCCGCCGTCGCATCGTCGGCGGCACGGTACTTGCCGGAGAGGAACCCCTTGGCGAGCGAGAAGTACGGGAAGACCGCGAGCCCTTCGCGCTCGGCCTCGGCACGCAGACCGTTCGTCTCGAAGTCCCGCTCGACGAGGTTGTAGTGCGGCTGCAGCGCTACAGGCAGATGGTAGCCGCCGTCCCGGGCGATCCGGAACCACTCCGCCACCCGTTCCGCCGAGTAGTTCGAGACGCCGATCGCGCGCACCGTGCCGTCGTCGACGAGCCCGGAGAATGCCGCGACCGTTTCCTCGAGCGGCGTCTCCTCGTCGTCGAAGTGCGCGTAGTAGAGGTCGATGCGATCGGTCTGCAATCGCGCGAGCGACGCCGCTGCCGCAGCGCGCACGTTGTCGGGGGCCAGGCCCGCAAAGGCGGGGTGTGTGGAGACCTTCGTTGCGATCACGACGTCGTCACGATTGCCTCGGGCGGTCAGCCACTCGCCGATCAGCGTCTCGGACTCGCCGCCCGTGTGCCCGGGCGCCCAGTGCGAGTACCCGTCGGCGGTGTCGACGAAGTCCCCGCCGCCGGCAAGGAAGGCGTCGAGCACGTCGAAGGAGGCGTCTCGATCAGCGGTCCAGCCGAAGACATTGCCCCCGAGGGCGAGCGGGGCGATACGGAGATCGGAGGCGCCGATCTGAACGCGTGCGGGCTGGGTCATGTGGAGGCTCCTCTGTTGATCGGGTCGTCTGCGACGCTAACAGGTGCGGGTGGGCGCCCGGTCGGAGATGTCGAATGTGACGCACGCCGAGCTCGCGGGCGTCGACCCCCTACCGCCCCTGCCAGTCCGCGAGGCTCACCGGGTCGTCGGTCACGACGAGGTCCATGCCCGCCTCGGCGGCCTGCTGCCAGCGACGCTCCTTGTTGAGCGTGTAAACGAGGGTGCCGATGCCGAGCGGCCGCATCTGCTCGACGAGCTCGGGGCGGCGGTCGAAGAGCTTCGTGCGCGCCCCGACCGCGGACACCTGCAGCGCGACGGCCTGATCCACCGCGGCCTGATCCCACTCCCGGGTGAGCATGACCCGGGCGAACTCGGGTGCGGTCTCGCGGAGCATCTCCAGGGTCGGGAGCTCGAAGGACTGCAGCGCCACCCGGTTCACCAGGTAGTGCGAGCGCAGGAACTCGACGAGCGACGCAACCTGCTCGGGCTGCCAGACGCCCTTCAGCTCCACGAGGGCCCGGGTGGTCGTGGGTTCGAGCACCGCGACGAACTCCTCGAGCGTGGGCACGCGCTCGCCCGCGAACTCCGGCCCGAACCAGCTTCCGGCGTCCAGCGCCTGGATCTCGGCGAGGGTGTGCGCGGCGACCGGGCCGCTCCCGCTCGTCGTGCGGTCGAGCGTGGGATCGTGCATGAGGATCGGCACGCCGTCGGCGGTGACCTGCACGTCGGTCTCGACGAACTCGACGTCCTGCTCGAACGCGACGCGCATGGCGGTCAGCGTGTTCTCCGGGGCGATCGCGGCGGCACCGCGATGCGAGACGATTCCCACGACCCCCTCGCGATGCAGGGCGCCGTGGAGCTGCATCACACTCGCCGCGGCGGCGTGCGGATTCGTCGCGACGATGACGAACAGCAGGGTGACGAGGATCCAGGCGAGCAGGGCCGAGCGGAGCGCGATGCTCTCGCGATGCACCCGTCTCGCTCCCATCCGACACCCCCTTCGTCGCCGGATCGCGCCTCGCGACCCTGCGTGGTGCCCCACAGCCTAGCGGATTCCGTTACCGTTTTGTGACATTTCAGATCGCTGTTCCATCGCAGGTGCGCGGCGCACGACGAACGCCCGCGCGTCCGCTGCTCGGGGCAGGGTCGCGCGGGCGTTCTGATCGCTCGGCGTCGGCGAATGACGCGCCAGGGCTAGTCGTCGAGCAGCTCGGCCTCGATCACCTCGTCATCACCAGGGTCGGAGGCCGGGCGCGGGGCCCGCTCCACCGACAGGCTCAGCGCCGTGCCGTCGGCCGCGACGTCAACACGCACGGCGTCTCCGTCGCGCGCCTCGCCCGACAAGATCGCCCGGGCCAGCCGGTCGTCGATCTCGTGCTGCATGAGCCGACGCAGCGGCCGAGCGCCGTAGATCGGATCGTACCCGCGCGACGCCAACCAGCTCCGTGCGTCCGGGGTGACCGCCACGGTGAGCCGGCGGTCGGCGAGACGGGCGTGCAGACGATCGATCGACAGCTCCACGATCTGCGCCAGATCCTCCTCGGAGAGCGGGTGGAAGATCACCATCTCGTCGAGTCGGTTGATGAACTCGGGCTTGAAGGCGCGCCGCACGGTCTCCCGCACCGCGTCTTCCTTCTCCGGCCAGGCCATCTCGGGGTCGATCAGATACTGGCTCCCGAGGTTCGAGGTCAGGATCAGGATCACGTTGCGGAAGTCGACCGTGCGCCCCTGGCCGTCGGTCAACCGCCCGTCGTCGAGCACCTGGAGCAGGATGTCGAACACCTCGGGGTGCGCCTTCTCGACCTCGTCGAGCAGCACGACCGAGTACGGCCGCCGTCGCACGGCCTCGGTCAGCTGACCGCCCTGCTCGTAGCCGACGTACCCCGGAGGCGCGCCGACGAGCCGGGAGACCGAGTGCTTCTCGCCGTACTCCGACATGTCGATCCGGACCATGGCGTGCTCGTCGTCGAAGAGGAACTCCGCGAGCGCTTTCGCGAGCTCGGTCTTGCCCACGCCCGTGGGGCCGAGGAAGAGGAACGAGCCCGTCGGCCGGTTCGGATCCGCGATCCCGGCGCGCGTGCGCCGCACGGCGTCCGCGACCGCGCGGGTCGCGTCGCCCTGGCCGATGAGCCGCTTGCCAAGCTCGGTCTCGAGCGCGAGCAGCTTCTCCGTCTCGCCCTGGAGCAGCCGCCCGACCGGAATGCCGGTCCAGGCCGCCACGACACCGGCGATCTCCTCATCGGTGACCTGGTCGTTGACCATCCGGGGTTCGCCGTCCGCCTCGACGAAGAGCTCGGCCTGCTCGGCCTCCGCGAGCTGCTTCTCGATCACCGGGATCTCGCCGTAGAGCAGCTTCGAGGCGCGCTCGAGGTTGCCCTCGCGCTGCGCCCGCTCGGCGTCGATCCGCATGCGATCGAGCTGCTCTCGCAGCTCGCCGACCCGGTTCAGCGATGACCGCTCGCGCTCCCAGCGCGCCTCGAGCACGTCGAGTTCGCTCTGTCGCGCGACCAGGTCTTCACGGAGCTTCGCGAGGCGCTGCTTCGAGGCGTCGTCCTTCTCCTTCTTCAGCGCGAGTTCCTCGAGCCGCAGGCGGTCGACCGACCGGCGCAACTCGTCGATCTCGACCGGTGCCGAATCGATCTCCATGCGCAACCGAGACGCGGCCTCGTCGATCAGGTCGATGGCCTTGTCGGGGAGCTGGCGCGCGGTGATGTAGCGATCCGACAGCGAGGCCGCGGCGACGAGCGCCGAGTCCGCGATGGTGACCTTGTGGTGCGCCTCGTACCGCTCCTTCAGCCCGCGCAGGATCGCGACGGTGTCTTCCACCGACGGCTCGCCCACGTAGACCTGCTGGAACCGGCGCTCGAGCGCCGCGTCCTTCTCGATGTACTCGCGGTACTCGTCGAGCGTGGTCGCGCCGATGAGGCGCAGCTCGCCGCGCGCGAGCATCGGCTTCAGCATCTGCGATGCCGCGACCGAGGACTCTCCGCCGCCGGCCCCCATCAGGGTGTGCAGCTCGTCGATGAAGGTGATGACCTTGCCGTCGGAGTCCTTGATCTCTTGAAGCACGGCCTTCATGCGCTCCTCGAACTCGCCGCGGTACTTCGCCCCGGCGATCAGCGCGGAGATATCGAGCGAGATGAGTTCTTTATCCTTCAGCGACTCGGCGACGTCACCCGCGACGATGCGCTGCGCGAGTCCCTCGACGACGGCGGTCTTGCCCACGCCGGGCTCGCCGATCAGGACCGGGTTGTTCTTCGTGCGCCGGGTGAGCACCTGGCTCACCCGTCGGATCTCGGAGTCTCGTCCGATCACCGGATCGAGCTTGCCCGAGCGGGCCACCTCCGTGAGGTTGATGCCGAACTGCTCGAGCGCGCTCTGCTCGCCGCCCTCGGGGGCGGGCTGCCAATTTGCCTGCATAGTGCCCTCTCTGTTGCGTCTCCTCAAGCATGCAGGATCACAAACTTGAGTGAATATGACTCAAGTTTATCGAACCGCGTGCGAAAGGTCCAGAGCGGCCCCCGAAATACCCAGTGGCCCTCGGATTCACGAGAGAATCCGAGGGCCACTCGTCAACCAGGGGGCCGATTGTCGGGGGGCGCGGCGCTGCCGGGGTCCGACGCCGCCTCCGCGTCCTGCGCCACCCGCTCGCTCCACCGCCCCGTGAGCTGTCCGATCACGATCAGCGACAGCCAGCTGAGCTGCGCCCAGTGCGATCCGAAGACAAACGCGACCGGCACCGACGCGAGGAACACCGCGATCTTCGCGAACACGTCGATCCGCGCGGCCCACCAGGCCGACCGCGGCACGTCGTCGATGAGCAGTCCGCGGGCCCGGGCGATCTCCGCCGTCACGGACTGGGACAGGATCGCGAGCGCGACGTTCACGGCGTAGAGCGCCGTCGGCAACGGCATGCCGTAGAGCTCGGGATCGCTGATCCCCTGGGTCGAGAACGGCAGGAGCACGACGAACGCCACCGTCACGAGGTTGGAGATGATGAGCGTGGAGTCCATGGCGCGGAAGCGGCCGAGGAGCTGGGTGTTGCTGCGCCAGAACACCGCGATCACCACGAAGCTGATGGCGAAGCAGGTGAGCTGGTTGCCGAGCCCCGAATCCAGCAGCGCGGTGAGCGAGGTCCAGGACTTGGCCGGCGGCGGATCGAGCGACACGACCAGCACCGTGATCGCGAACCCGAAGATCGCGTCGAAGAAGCTCAGCCCGCGACCGAACTCGATGCCCTCCCGCTCGAACACTCGCCGCACCGCTGGCCCCCTTCGTCGCCCGTGCTACCGTGCGAGGCATCGGCCCTCGCCCGAGGCCGCTCCCCCGAGAAAGGCCCGCAGTGAGCAGTAGTCTAGCCCCCACCATTCCGCTCATCGGCGGGGCGGCCATGCCGTCCGTCGCCCTCGGCACCTGGCCGATGGACGACACTGAAGCGGCCGCGGCGGTGGAGAGCGCCATCGGCCTGGGGTACCGCCACATCGACACCGCAGAGAACTACGGGAACGAGCGCGGGGTCGGCGAGGGGATCCGCCGGAGCGGGGTCGACCGCTCCGAGATCTTCATCACGACGAAGTTCAACCGCGCGTGGCACAGCGTCGAGGGTGTGCGCCGCGCGTGGCAGGCGAGCACGGAGCGGCTCGGCGTCGCATATCTCGACCTGCTGCTCGTGCACTGGCCGAACCCCGACCAGGGCACCTACGTCGACGCGGTCCGGGGTCTCCTCGCGCTGCGGGAGGAGGGCCTGATCCGCGCGCTGGGCGTGTCGAACTTCACCCCCGCGCACGTGCAGCGGCTCACCGAGGCGGGGCTCGTGCCCGAGGTGAACCAGATCCAGCTCGATCCCGAGCACTCGCAGCGCGACGCGATCCGATGCCACCGAAAGCTCGGCATCGTCACCGAGGCCTACAGCCCGCTCGGGCGCGGCGGCGCGTTCCTGCAGGATCCGGTGATCGAGAACGCCGCTGCCGCGCACGGCCGCACCCCCGCGCAGGTGGCACTCCGCTGGCAGATCCAGCAGGGCCACGCGGTCGCCCCGAAGTCCGCGTCGCCCGAGCGGCAGCGGGAGAACCTCGCGCTCTTCGACTTCGCCCTGACCGACGCGGAGATGGCGTCGATCAGCGCGCTCGACGTCGGCGCGCCCGTGCAGCATCACCCCGACGAGTTCGGGCACTGAGGCCGCTGAGGTCGCACCCGGACGGCGCGCACCTCAAGACCCTGATGACTCTCAGTGCCCTCGCGCCCTACCGCACGAGCGAGCGCAGTCGACGCAGCGCGACCGAGAGCGTTGCGAGTCCGCTCTCGTCGCCCGCCGACGCCGCGTCCATGGCCTCGCCGAGCGCGCGCCGCCCCGCGACGCCGCCCTGCTCGAGCCACGCGTCGATCCGCTCCCCCGGCGCACCCGCGTCGGTGTGCGCGATGACCGAGGCCGTGAGCCCGATCATCACCGCGTACAGGTCGTCGCGCATGGCCGCGCGAGCCATCGACCCCCAGCGGTCGTCCTGCGGCAGCTCGGTCACGCGCGTGAGCAGGTCGTCGAACCCGATCCGCGACGACAGCCCGAAGTGCACGGCCGCGACCTCGTCGAGATCCCACTCGCTCTGCCGCGACTGCTCGATGATGTCGAGCAGTGCGAGGGAGGCCAGCAGACCCGCACCGCGGTGCGCGAGCGCCGTGGGCACCCCCGCGGCCTCGAGCTCCCGCACGCGGGCCTCGAAGCGCTCGAGGTCGCTGCCGCTCAAGAGCTCGCCCATGCGGGGCGCGAGGCGGCCGACGGATTCCCCGAAGATCTCGATCTCGGCTCCGATGTCGACGCCGTCCGCGCGGTGCTGCACGAACCAGCGGGTCGCGCGATCGAGGAGCCGTCGGAAGCTCAGGTACAGATCCGTCTGCACCTCGGTCGTCACGACGTTGTCGGTCGCCTCGACGTCCACGACGAAGCCGCGGAGGTCGAAGATCTCGCGCACCGCCACGTAGGCCCGTGCGATCTGCTCGCCCGGCGCCCCCGTCTCGTCGGCGGCGCGGTAGGCGAACGTGATGCCGCCGCGGTTGACCATCGAGTTCACGACCGAGTTCACGATGATCTCGGCGCGCAGCGGGTGGGACGCGAGGTCCGCGCCGTAGGTCTCGCGGATCGGCGCCGGGAAGTAGTCGGCGAGGGTGCGGGCGAACCACGGATCGTCGGCGAGGTCGGTGACCGCGAGGTCCGCCTTCAGCGCGAGCTTCGCGTACGCCACGAGCACCGCGAACTCGGGGCGGGTGAGGCCTCGGCGCTCGGCGATGCGGGTCTGGATCTCCGTGACGCTCGGCAGGAACTCGAGCTCACGATCGAGCTCGCCCCGTTCCTCCAACCAGGTGATGAGCCGGGCGTGGGACGGCAGCATCGCGACGGCGTTCGCCCGCGAGTTGCCGAGCAGCACGTTCTGCTCGTAGTTGTCGCGCAGCACCTGCGTGCCGACCTCGTCGGTCATGGAGCTGAGCAGCAGATTCCGCGCTTCGCGGTCGAGCCGGCCGTCGCGGGCCACCCCGCCGAGCAGGATCTTGATGTTCACCTCGCGGTCGGAGGTGCCGACGCCCGCCGAGTTGTCGATCGCGTCGGTGTTGATGCTGACACCCGACAGCGCGGCCTCGATGCGGCCCCGCTGGCTGACGCCGAGGTTGCCGCCCTCGCCGACGACCCGCACGCGCAACTCATTGCCGTTCACGCGGATCGCATCGTTGCCGCGGTCGCCGATCTCGGCGTTCGTCTCCGTGCTCGCCTTGATGTATGTGCCGATACCGCCGTTCCAGACCAGGTCGACGGGGGCGAGCAGCACGGCCTTCTTGAGCTCCGCGGGGGTGAGCGAGGACACTCCCGCGCCGAGCCCGAGCGCCTCCGCCATCTCGGGGCTCACCGGGATCGACTTCGCGCTCAGCGGGAAGACCCCGCCGCCCGCGGAGATGAGCGCGCGATCGTAGTCGTCCCACGACGAGCCCGGGAGCTCGAACAGCCGGGTCCGCTCCGCGAACGAGACGGCCGCCTCCGGCTGCGGATCGACGAAGACGTGGCGGTGGTCGAATGCCGCGACGAGCCGGATGTGCTCCGAGCGCAGCATGCCGTTGCCGAAGACGTCGCCGGACATGTCGCCGACGCCGACGACGGTGAAGTCCTCGGTCTGGGTGTCGTGCCCGAGCTCGCGGAAGTGCCGCTTCACCGACTCCCACGCACCGCGGGCCGTGATGCCCATGCCCTTGTGGTCGTAGCCCGCCGAGCCGCCCGAGGCGAAGGCGTCGTCGAGCCAGAAGCCGAACTCCTCCGAGATCCCGTTCGCGATGTCGGAGAACGAGGCCGTGCCCTTGTCGGCCGCGACGACGAGGTAGGAGTCGTCGCCGTCTCGGCGCACGACGCGCTCCGGCGGAACGATGTCGGTGCCCTCGCGATTGTCGGTGACGTCGAGCAGGCCGCGGATGAACGTGCGGTACGCCGACTTGCCGCCCTCGAGCCAGGCCGCACGATCGCTCGCCGGCGGCAGCTGCTTCGCGAAGAACCCGCCCTTCGACCCCGTCGGCACGATCACGGCGTTCTTCACCATCTGCGCCTTGACCAGGCCGAGCACCTCGGTGCGGAAGTCCTCCCGGCGGTCGCTCCAGCGGAGTCCACCACGGGCGACCTTGCCGAAGCGCAGGTGCACCCCCTCGACCTCGGGCGAGTAGACCCAGATCTCGGCCATCGGGTGCGGCTTCGGCAACCCGGGCACCCGTGCGCAGTCGAGCTTCATCGAGACCCAGGGCTTCACCGAGCCGTCCTCGCGGCGCTGGTAGAAGTTCGTGCGCCAGGTCGCGTCGATGACTCCGACGATCGAGCGCAGGATCCGATCGTGGTCGAGGCTCGACACCGTGTCGAGGTCCTGGAGCAGCGAGGCGCGGAGGTCGGCGACCTGGGAGTCGCGGTCACCGCTGAGGTCGGGATCGAAGCTCGCCTCGAACAGCCGCACGAGGTCGGCGGCGATGCCGGCGTTCGCGATCAGCGCCTGGTCGATGTACTCGACCGAGAACGAGGAACCGGTCTGCCGCAGGTACATGCTGATGGCGCGGAGGATCACGATCCGGCGCCAGTCGAGGTCGCCGAGCAGCACGAGGGCGTTCAGCCGGTCGCTCTCGGCGGCGCCGGTCCAGACCGCCCGGAAGGCGTCCTCGAACGTGCGGCCCCACTCCGGGTCGCCCCACACCGAGACGTCGGGCGCGATGAGTCCGAAGTCGGAGATGTGCATGGTGCCGCCGTCCGCGAGCTGCACGGTGTACGGGCGCTCGTCGACCACGTCGACGCCGAGGTCCGTGAGGATCGGCAGGATCTCGGTCAGCGGATACTGCTCGCGCGAGACCACCGTGAGCACCCGCTTGGCCGCGTCGGAGGCCTCCGGGGTGTACAGGTGGACCGCGAAGTCGTTCTCGTCGGTGACGCTCTCGAGCAGCGAGATGTCGCCGATCGCCTCCTCCGGCGTCACGTCCTCCTTGTAGGCCTCGGGGAAGCCGTCGCCGTACTGCCCGAGCACGTGCGCCGCCTCCTCCTCGCCGAAGGCCGTGTGGAGGGCGTCGACGAGCCCCTCCTGCCAGCTGCGGATGGCCTCCTCGAGCTGCGGCTGCAGCTCGGCCTCGTCGACCTCCGGCACGGAGGTGCCCTTCGGCACGCGCACCACGAAGTGCAGCTGGGCGAGCGGGGAATCCCCGACCCGGGTCGTGTGGTCGACCTGCTCCGCGCCGAAGACGGTGCGCAGCAGGCCCTCGATCCGGAGCCGCACGGTGGTGTTGTACCGATCCTTCGGCAGGAACACGAGCGCCGACACGAAGCGGCCGAACTCGTCGCGGCGGAGGAAGATGCGCGCCCGACGGCGCTCGCGCAGCCGGCTCACCTCGACGGCGACCTCGAGCAGGTGCTCCGGCGAGTCCTGGAAGAGCTCGTCGCGCGGGTACTGCTCGAGGATCTGGAGCAGGTCCTTGCCCGAGTGCGACGTTGGCGCGTGACCGGAGGCGTCGAGCACAGCACGCACCTTCGCGGCGACGATCGGGAGGGTGAGCACCGAGGCTGCGTAGGCGACCGAGGTGAACATGCCGAGGAAGCGCCGCTCGCCCACCACATTGCCGGCCTCGTCGAAGGTGCGGAGCCCGATGTAGTCGAGGTAGACGTCGCGGTGCACCGTGGCGCGCGAGTTCGCCTTCGTGACCGTCAGCAGCCGCGGGTCGCGGGCGCTCCGCTGCGCCTCGGGGCGCAGGTGGGCGACGGCGGAGGAGGACTTCCGCAGGATCCCGAGCCCGGTGCGCGGCAGGGGTCGGAGCACGTCCTCACCGTGTTCGTCCGTCTCGAGAGCGTGATCGCGGTAGCCGAGGAACGTGAAGTTGTCCTCGGCGAGCCAGTTCAGGAACTCGATCGTCCGCGTGACCTCCTCCGCGTCGACCGTCGGCGGCGCCGAGGTGCGCAGGTCGGTCACGATGTCGAGGCAGGCGCGGCGCATCGCGCGCCAGTCGTCCACCGAGGCGTGCACGTCCCCGAGCACCTTCTGCAGGCGCTGCTCGAGCTCGGATCGCGCCTCCTCGGTCGGCACCCGGTCGATCTCGAGATGGATCCAGGACTCCAGCTCACCGCCGGGCGCGTTCACCTGGAGCAGGGTCCCGTCCTCCTCGCGGCTGACGGACACCACGGGGTGCATGAGCAGGTGCACGGTCAGGCCCGCGCGGGCCACCGCAGCCGCAACGGAGTCGACCAGGAAGGGCGTGTCGGCGGTGCAGATGTTCAGGATCGTGCGCCGGGAGGTCCAGCCGTCCTCGCGGAGCGTCGGGGTGAACACCGATACCAGCGTCTCGTCCGCCGCGCGACGCGACGCGAGCGTGCGCATGGAGAGCGCGGCGCCGATGATGTCGCGGGGCTCGCGCTCCGCCAGATCCTCCGCGTCGACCTGAGCGATGAGCCGCTCGAGGCCCGGCCGGAGCTCGGGATCCACCGCCTGGAGCGCATCCTGCAGGGCTGTGATTACGATGGCACTGGTCATGAACCTGTACGTCCTCATTCTGGCGTCTGTGCGAGCGTTCGCTCCGATACGCGTCCATCCTAGGCCGCATTCACACGCGGTTCACCCCGCAGTCCGAGGGGATGTCTGGACCCCTCCATCCGATCGAGCGATACGCTGGATTCGGATCATTTCCGACCGCCGAAAGAAAGCACCGCATGTCTCAGATCGCTCTTGTCCGCCAGCCCAGCTCACTGCTCGACGACGGGATCGTCGACCACATCGAGAAGGTCGCCGTCGACCTGCCCCGGGCGCAGGAGCAGTGGCGCGGGTACGTGGACGCGCTGCAGGCCCACGGCTGGAAGACGATCGAGGTCGACCCCGCCGACGACTGCCCCGACTCCGTGTTCGTCGAGGACACGGTCGTGATGTTCCGCAACGTCGCCGTGATCAGCCGCCCCGGCGCCGACAGCCGGAAGCCCGAGGTCGACGGCACCCGCCGCGCACTCCAGGCGCTCGGCTGCCCCATCGCCGAGATCCAGGCGCCCGGCACGCTCGACGGCGGTGACGTGCTGAAGGTCGGCGACACCGTGTACGTCGGCCGCGGCGGCCGCACGAACGCGGAGGGCGTCGCGCAGCTGCGCCGGATCCTCGCCCCGCTCGGCGGCACCGTCGTCGCCGTGCCCGTGACCAAGGTGCTGCACCTGAAGACGGCCGTGACCGCGCTGCCCGATGGCACCGTGATCGGGTACCCCGAGTTCGTCGACCAGCCCAGCCTCTTCGGCCGCTTCCTGCCGGTGCCCGAGCCCCACGGTACGGCCGTGGTGTGCCTGAGCGACTCGGAGCTGCTCATCTCCGCATCGGCCCCGAAGACCGCGGCGCTCCTCCGCGACCTCGGCTACGGGGTGACCGAGGTCGAGATCTCCGAGTACGAGAAGCTCGAGGGCTGCCCCACCTGCCTCTCGGTGCGGGTGCGCGCGCTGTAGTTCAGGCGCTGGCGACTTCGGCCCCGTGCCGGTCGAGGATCGCCGCCACCGCGTCCCGGGTCGCCGCGTGCAGCGCGCGGAACAGCTCGCCGCTGCGCGCGCCCGGCCAGTCCGGCGGCAGCAGGGCGTCGGGCAGGCCGGGATCGAGGTAGGGGATCGGTCGCCAGGCGTCGAGCGCCCGGATCCAGAGCCCGAACCGCACCGCCGAATCCGGTTCCGCGGCGCAGTGCGCGAGGGTCGCTGAGTGCGCCTCGAGGAAGTCGTCGTGCAGGGCCCGCAACGCGTCGAGATCCCACCACTCGCGCGCCAGGGCGCTCCCCGACACCCCGGCGTTCTGGATGCCCTGCACCGTGAAGAGGGTCACCTGCGCGGTCAGCGCCAAATCCTGCACGATCTCCTCGAGCTCGGCGCGCAGGTAGTCGGGCACGATCCAGAGTGCCGGCGACACGTTGCCCGCGCCGATCCACGACAGGCGCTGGCGGAACTGGTGGCGGAGGCTGCGCTGCTCCTCGGGGATGCTGAAGGAGATCAGGCACCAGGGATCGCCGTTCCGCATCGAACGCTGCCCGTAGATGCGCCGATCGCCGCGGGCGAGGAGCCACGCGCCATCCGGCGTCAGCGCGTACCCCGCTCGGCCGTCGCGGCGCTCGGCCACGAGCAGCCCCTTGCCCTTCACGCGCGTGAGGGCCGTGCGCGTGCGATTCGCGGGCACTCCCGCGGCCTCCATCAGCTCGACGCAGGTTGCGGTCGAGAGCCAGCCCCCGCAGGCGCGGATCGCGACGCCGACGACCGTGCGGATCAGCGAGTTCGCGCTGCCGGGCCGGGAGGCGAGGTCGTCGAGCACATGCACGCGGCCCATTGTAGGCGCAGCGGTCATGCCGGGAGCGGGGGCATCCGTCGGTCGAGCCAGGTGTGCATCCGGGGCCAGTGCGGCGCCGCCGGGTCGATCGCGTCGAGGTGCGAGAGCCGCGGCAGTTCGAGCAGCTCGACCGCACCGCCCGCGGCGCGTGCCGCCTCGACGTACGCACGCGTGTGCGCAATCGGCACCCGGGCGTCGTCCGCGCCGTGCACCACGAGCACGTCGCCGGCGGGCGGCACCCGCTCACGGGGCGAGGCCGCCGCGAAGACCTCGCGGTGCGGGTCGGGATCCGCGCCGGATCCGGAGCCGAAGAACTCGGCGACCGCACCGTCGCCGATGCCCTCGTCGAGCCCGCGGGCGAGGTCGGTGACGGGCGCGAGGGCGACGACCGCGTCACCCGGGCGGGCGCCGAGCAGCGCGAGCTGACCCCCGACCGAGTGGCCGACGATCGCGAGACGCCCGCTCGGCTCGGCGGCTCGGACCGCGTCGAGCGCCGCGCCGAGATCGTGGTGCAGCGCGGCCCAGCCGTCGGCACCGCGCCGGTACTCGAGGTTCGCGACCGACCACCCGCGCGCCGTGAACTCCGGCACGAGCGGGTGCATGAGGGCGGCGGTGAACCGCGATCGCCAGTACCCGCCGTGGATCAGCACCGCGGTGCCGCGCGGCGGCGTCGCGGGATCCCAGCACTCGACGACCTGATCGTCGTGGGGCCCCGTGCGGAGGATCCGCGGGGGCCCCACGACGGATGCCGCGCTCGTCGTCACGCCCCCTCGACCGCGCCCTGCGGCAGGAAGTCGACGCCGTTGGCGGCCGACAGGCGCACCACCTCTTCGGGGTCGGTGACGTTGTGCAGCAGGCTGAACAGGTTCGCGAGCTTGCCGCCCGGGCTGACCCAGAACAGCGACTTCGCGTCCTCGTCTCGCTTGTTGTAGTAGGCGTGCGGCAGGTTGCGGGGCATCTGCACGAGGTCGCCGGGGCCGGCCGTGGTCCACTGGCCGTCGAGATACAGCGTGTACTCCCCCTCGAAGACGTAGATGAACTCGTCCTGCGTGGGGTGCACGTGCGGCGGGACACCAGTGCCGGCGGGATCGAGCGACAGCCACCCGTAGGTCGAGGCGCTCTCGACCTTGGTGATGTACGTGTGACCCAGCACGTTCCAGACGCGGCCGTTGACCGCCTCGCTCGCTCGGACGATACCGGCGGGCAGGTCGCCCAGGATAATCTCTTCAGAACTCACCGTCGTGCTCCTCTGCGTTGGGGAAGGGGTGGTGTCAGTGTGTCAGAGGCGCCGAACATATGCACGAAGTTTTTTGATCGTCACGAATTCGACATACTCCGTTTCGCGCGCATCACTCGACCTGCCGCGCGGCCAGCCGCTCCTCGATCGCGCTGAGTCCCGCCGCGACCTCGGCGAACGACGTGCTGAGCGGCGAGAGCCCGATCCGGATCCCCTGCGGCGGGCGGAAGTCGGGGATGATCCCGCGCTGCCACAGTTCCGCGACGATCTCGCGGAACGCCGGGTGGTCGAGCGTGACGTGCCCGCCCCGGATCGACGGATCGCGCGGGCTGATGACCCGCACCCCGAACCGCGCGAGACGCGAGTCCACAACGTCCACGACGAACTCGGTGAGTGCGATCGACTTCGCCCGGATCGCCGCGATCCCGGCCTCCTCGATCAGGGTCACCATGTCGGCGATCGGCTGCATGCCGAGGATCGGCGGGGTGCCCGAGATGATCTGGCGGATCCCGCGCGACGGCACGTACGTCTCGGTCATGCCGAAGGGATCCGCGGCGCCGAACCAGCCCTGGACCGGCTGCCGGAGCGCGCCCTGGACGCCCGCGGCGACGTACGCGAACGCGGGGGCACCCGGGCCTCCGTTGAGGTACTTGTAGGAGCAGCCGACCGCGAGATCGACCCCCCAGGCGTCGAGCTCCGTCGGCACGAGACCGACGGAGTGGCAGAGATCCCAGAGCACGAGCGCTCCGGCCTCGTGGGCAGCTGCCGTGATGGCCGGGACGTCCGCGATGAACCCCGATTTGAACGCGACGTGGCTGAGCAGCACAAACGCGGTCCGCTCGCTGAGCTCCGCGCGCACCTGCGCCTCGGTCACCCCGGCGCTCGGGTCCGGTTCGATCCAGCGCACCGTGAGCCCGTGCTCGGCCGCGACCCCCTCGAGCACGAAGCGGTCGGTCGGGAAGTTCTCGGTGTCGGCGATCACCTCGCGACGATCGCTCCGCGCGGCAGCCGCGGCGCGCATCAGCTTGTAGAGCAGCACGGTCGTCGAGTCCGCGACCACCGTCTGGCCCGGTGCGGCCCCGAGCGCCGCGGCGCCCAGTCGGTCCCCGAGCGCGACGGGTGCGTCGATCCACTGCTCGTCCCAGGCGCGGATGAGCCGGCCGCCCCACACCTCGTCCACGAACGCGGGCAGCCGGTCGCGCGTGGCCCGCAGCGGCCGGCCGAGCGAGTTGCCGTCGAGATACGAGCGCACCTCGTCGTGCAGCACGAAGCGGTCGCGGAAGTGCGCGAGCGGATCCTGCGCGTCGAGTGCGGTCGCCGCTGCGGTGGGGTCGAGCGTCGATGCGTCGGGTGCGAGCGTCATGCGGAAGCTCCGTTCGGGTTGCGGTCGATGGGTGAGCGCCGGATCGCCGTGGCCAGCCAGTCGGCCAAGGCGTCGGCGGTCGTGGGCAGCGGATCGGTGTGACTGAGCGCCGCGGAATCGCGCGGATCCCGACTGAAGACCGCCGCGTGCAGGGCGTCGCCCGCGAGTCCCGCCTCGCCGAGCAGGCGGATCTCGCGCGCATTGAGGCCCACCGGCAGATCCCCGTTGCCGAGGTCCGTGCCGTAGCGGAGCGTGCCGCCCGCCGCGCGGAATCGGCGGGCGTTGTCGAGCGCGCGCTCGAGCGCGACGCCCGCGTGGATCGAGAGTGTCGAGATCCACTCCATACCGGCCTCGGCCGCGCGGCGGATCGTGTCGTCGCCGAGCCGCTCCGTCCAGGGCACGTGCACGAGCACGTCCGCCCCGAGGTCGATGGCGCGCGCCGCCTGACCCGCGCCCTCGGCGTGCACGAAGGCGCGCAGCCCGGCAGCGTGCGCCGCGTCGATCAGCGCGCGCAGCTGCGGATCCGGCAGCAGTGGCATCCCGGCGTGCAGGGCGATCTTGACCCCCAGGCCGCCGCGCGCCGACACCGCCGCGACGGCCGTCACCGCGCTCTCCGGCGCATCGACCGACACGATCGCGGCATCGGGAGCCCAGGCCCGCCCCGACGGGTAGCCGCCCGGCGCCGTGTGGAACGGCCCGGCGCTGCGCACCCGCACGCTCGGGACCAGCTCCCGGGCGATCCGGTCGATCTCCGCGGGGTCCCACCCCAGGTCGTGCACCTCGCCGACGGGTCCCTCGCCGAGAGCCCGCCAGTCGACGAGCCCGAGGTGCACATGATGATCCACGACCGCGGGCGCCGTCACGCGGCCCGACGCGGACGCGCGGAGGTCACTCGACACGGAGGTCCCGGATCTCGGTGCGCACCGCGGTGAGCTCCGGGAAGAAGCTGAGCTCCAGCGCACGCCGCAGGAAGGCGACACCCGACGACCCGCCCGTGCCCGCCTTGAAGCCGATGACGCGCTGCACCGTGCTCATGTGCCGGAAGCGCCAGAGCTGGAACGCGTCCTCGATGTCGACGAGCGACTCGCAGGCCTCGTACACGCTCCAGTGGCGGTCGACGTCCTCGTAGATCGTCGTGTACACGGGCACGAGGTCCGGGTGCTCGACCCACGCCTCGGCGACGTCGCGGGTGAGGATCCGCTCCGGGATCCCGTAGCCGAGCCGCGCGAGCATCCGCAGGAAGCTGTCGTAGATGGTCGGTTCGTGCAGGGTGGCCTCGAGACGGGCGTGGATCTCCGGCTTCGACTCGAACACCCGCAGCATCGCGGCGTTCTTGTTGCCGAGGAGGAACTCGATCTCGCGGTACTGGTACGACTGGAACCCCGAGGAGGATCCCAGCACGCTCCGGAACTCCGCGTACTCCGCGGGAGTGAGCGTCGCGAGCACCGACCACTGCTCGGTGAGCGTGCGCAGGATGTGCTTGACCCGGGCGAGGGTCTTCAGCGCGCGCGTGGGCTGGTCGGCGTCGAAGTGATCCCGCGTCGCACGCAGCTCGTGCAGCATCAGCTTCAACCACAGCTCAGAGGTCTGGTGCTGGATGATGAACAGCATCTCGTCGTGGTGCGCAGGATCGCTCACCGGCGCCTGGGCCGTGAGCACCTGGTCGAGGTTCAGGTACCCCGCGTAGTCCATGGTGGTGCTGAAGTCCGTGCGGACCCCCGCTTCCAGCGGCCGTTCACCGTGCTCGATCGACATTGCACCCTCCTGCGCTCCCGAGGAGTGTATCAAGAATGTGACGGTCGTTCTATATCCGTGTCACACGGAGGTGTCGACCCCCGCAGCCTCGACCTCCGCGGCCGCGACCTCCGTGGCCGCGCGCTCGCGGAGCACGAAGTGCTGCACCTTGCCGCTCGGGTTGCGCGGCAAGGCGGTGACGACGTCGATGCGCCGCGGGCACTTGTAGATCGCGAGCCGGGATCGCACGTGCGCGCGGATCGCGTCGGCCGTCTCGGGCCCGGGATCGACGCCGTCGCGGAGCACCACGAACGCGTTCACGATCGTGCCCTTCTCCGGATCGGGCCGTCCGATCACGGCGCACTCGAGCACGTCCGGATGGGTCACAACAACCTCCTCGACCTCCGTGGCGGCGATGTTGTAGCCGGAGGCGACGATGAGGTTGTCGGTGCGGGACTGGAAGGTGAAGTAGCCGTCGGCATCCATGACGTAGGCGTCTCCGGTGACGTTCCAGCCATCGACCACGTAGTTCGCCTGCCGCTCGTCGTTCAGGTAGCGGCAGCCGGTCGGGCCGATGACCGCGAGGCGGCCGACCTCTCCGGGCGGCAGCTCGTTCCCGTCGTCGTCCAGGATCGTCGCCCGGTACCCGGGCACGGGGCGCCCCGTCGCTCCGGGCCGGATGTCGTCGCCGGCCGCCGAGATGAAGACGTGCAGCATCTCGGTCGATCCGATACCGTTCACGAGCCGGATCCCGGTGGCCTCCTCCACCGCGGCGAAGGTCTCGGCGGGCAGGTGCTCACCGGCCGAGACCGCGACGCGGAGCCGCGACAGCGCCGGCCCGTGCCCCTCCTTGAGGATCGCGCGATAGCCGGTCGGGGCCGTGTAGAACACGGTGATCCCGTGCTCCGCGATCAGCTCGGCGAGCTGCACCGGGCTCGCCTTCTCCACGAGCACCGCGCTGCCCCCGGAGCGCAGCGGGAACACGACGAGGCCACCCAAGCCGAACGTGAAGGCGAGCGGCGCGGTGCCGGCACTCACATCGTCGGGCGCGAGCTGCAGCGTGTGGGCGGCGAACGTGTCGGCGTTGGCGAGGATGTCGCGGTGGAAGTGCATCGTGACCTTCGGCACCCCGTCGTGCCCGAGGTCGCCCCGAGGAGGGCGACGTCGTCGGCGGCTGTGTCGACGGCGGTGAACTGGCCGCTCTTCGCGGCGCACGCGGTCAGCAGGGAGTCGCGGTCACCGCCGATCACCCCGATCGGCACCCCGTCGAGCACGTGCGCGATCCCGTCGACCGCACGATGGTCGATCAGCGCCACGCTCGGGCGCACCTGCTCGACGACCGCGCGGACCTCGCGCTCCTGCCAGGCGACCATCGTGGTGACGACGATGCCGCCGGCCTTGAGCACGCCCAGCCAGCACGCGACGGTCCAGGCGTGGTTCGGAGAGCGCAGCAGCACGCGGTTCCCGGGGCGGAGGCCGTAGTCCTCGGTGAGCACCTGCGCGACCTGATTCGCGCGATGCTGCAGCTCCCCGTAGGTCCAGGTCTCCCCGCCCGGCACGCGCAGCGCCACCCGCTCGGCGCCGAAGCGGCGCACCCCGCCGTCGATCAGCTCGGCCGCCGCGTTCAGTCGCTCGGGATACTGCAGCTCCGGCAGGGTGAACTCGAGAATCGGCCACTGCTCGCGGGGCGGCAGCGACTGGCGGGCGAAGTGATCGACGTGTCCGGTGGGAGAGAGCTCCATTGCGGGTCCTGCCATTTCTGCTCCGCGAGGATCCCGTCTGCGCGCTCGATCACGGGCACGGCTCACGTCGGCGTGAGGCGTTCAGCGGGTTCGCGTATCAGGCACTGTATAACAAACACGCGACGGTCGCCACAGGTTTGAGATACCTGCCGGAAACACTGGACGAACGTCGGGTGACGTGGCGCTGCGCTGGGGCTGGGCCAGTTACAGGAGTCGCAGATCCGCCTCGATCGCGGCCGTCGTCTCGAGCAGCAGCGGCAGATGGAACGTGCGCAGCCGCTCGACACTGTCGCGGCTCGCGCTCGTCGACACGTTCACGGCGGCGACCACCTCACCGCCGCGTCCGCGCACCGGCGCGGCGGCCGATCGCAGCCCGGCCTCGAGCTCGCCGTCGACGATGGCCCAGCCCTGATCCCGCACCCGCGAGAGCTCGGCGGCGAGCGCGTCGGGGGCGTCGAGGGTGAGCGGGGTGAGCGGCGTGAGGTCGGTGTCCGCGAGGATTGCCGCGCGCTCCGCCTTGGGAAGCGCCGCGAGCAGCACCCGGCCCATGCTCGTGGCAAACGCCGGGAAGTGCGTGCCGATGGTGATCCCGACCATCATGATGCGACGGGTGGGGACGCGGGCGACGTAGACGATGTCGGTGCCGGCCAGCACGGCGGCCGACACGGACTCGCCCACCTCGCGCGAGAGCCGCTCGAGGTGCGGTTGCATGACCTCTGGGAGCGAGAGCGCCGAGAGGTAGCTGAAGCCGAGCTCGAGGACCTTCGGGGTGAGGGCGAACACCCGCCCCGTGGTGTGCACGTAGCCGAGCGCCTCCAGGGTGCGCAGGAAGCGCCGCGCGGCCGCCGGTGAGATCTCGGCACGGCGGGCGACCTCGCTGAGGCTCAGCTCGGGGTGCTCGGCATCGAACGCGCGGATCACCGCGAGTCCGCGCGCGAGCGACTGGACGAAGTCCCCGCTCGCCTCATCCTGCTCGATCACGATCCCACCCTAGCGGCCGCCCGACGCGAGCACTCAGTCGGAACTGAGCCGTCATGCGGACGGATTGGGGCGTGTATATCCGAATGAGCGCACATTTCCGAATGACGGTACGCCCGAGCTCCAGCCACGGCCGATGGCTACCGCTCGAGCACCACCGCGAGCCCCTGGCCGACGCCGATGCAGATCGCCACCACGGCCACGCCACCGCCGCGCCGCTGCAGCTCGTGCGCCGCGTGGCCGATGATCCGCCCGCCGGAGGCGCCCAGCGGATGCCCGATCGCGAGGGCGCCGCCGTGCACGTTGAGCCGTTCGGGATCGAGATCCGGCCAGCCCGCGAGGCAGGCGAGCGACTGAGATGCGAACGCCTCGTTGAGCTCGACGAGGTCGACGTCGCCCCAGGTCTTCCCGGCGCGGGCGAGCGCGCGATTCGCCGCCTCGATCGGCGCGGTGGGGAAGCGGTCGGGATCCACCCCGTGCGCCGCCCGCCCGGTGATCCGCGCGAGCGGCTCCCCGGGCAGCGCACCCTCGGCTCCGAGCAGCACCGCCGACGCCCCGTCGTTGATCGACGACGAATTCCCGGCGGTCACCGTGCCGTCCGCGGCGAAGAGCGGTGCGAGCCCGGCAAGCTTCTCGACCGTGCTGCCGTCGCGGATCCCCTCATCGCGAGCGAGCTCGTGGCCCGGTACCTGCACCACCTCGGCGTCGTACACGCCCGCACCCCAGGCCTCGGCCGCCAGGCGGTGCGACCGTACCGCGAAGGCGTCCTGCGCCTCGCGGTCGATCCCCCACTCCCGTGCCGTCAGCTCCGCCGCCTCGCCGTTCGAGATCGTCCAGGGCACCGGCAGCGCGCGGTTCGTCATCCGCCAGCCGATCGCGGTGTTCCACATCGTCTGGTTGCCGACGGCCGGCCAGGGCTTCGACGACTTCTCCACGACGTACGGAGCCCGGCTCATCGACTCGACCCCGCCGGCCAGGATGATCTCGGCATCGCCGGACTCGATCGCCCGCGCCCCCTGGATCACCGCCTCGACGGAGGAGGCGCACAGGCGGTTCACCGTGACCCCCGTGACCGAGGTCGGGAACCCCGCGAGCAGCGCTCCGAAACGCGCGACGTTGCGGTTGTCCTCTCCGGCCTGGTTCGCGTCGCCGAAGATCACATCCGCGATTCGCTCGGGATCCACGCCCGATCGCTCGACCGTCGCGCGCATCACCACCGCCGCCAGGTCGTCGGGACGCACCCCCGCGAGGGCACCCCCGCCCGCCCGAACGGGGTGCGCACGGCATCGTAGATGAACGTGGCGGTCATGGGGCTCCTTCAGTGGGGGTGTGAGGTGGTTGTCGAATCGCTGCGTCCATTCACCCAGCGGCGGCGAGCGCGAGCCCGGTCAGGGCGCGCAGATCATCGAGGGTCGTGTCGCCGAACGCCTCGCGCACGACGAAGCCGGACGGAGTCACGTCGAACACGGCGTGGTCGGTGTAGACGCGGGAGACGCAGCCGACGCCCGTCAGCGGGTAGGTGCAGGCCTCGACGAGCTTCGAGGCGCCCTGCTTCGTGAGCAGATCCGTCATCACGTAGACTTCCTTCGCACCGATGGCGAGGTCCATCGCGCCGCCCACCGCCGGGATCGCCCCCGGGGCGCCCGTCGACCAGTTCGCGAGATCCCCGTTCTCTGCAACTTGGAAGGCACCCAGCACGCACACGTCGAGGTGGCCGCCGCGCATCATGCCGAACGAGTCCGCGTGATGGAAATACGCGGCGCCGGGGAGGGCGGTCACCGCCTGCTTGCCGGCGTTGATGAGGTCGGGGTCGACACGATCCGGATCCGGCGCCGGACCCATGCCCAGCATGCCGTTCTCCGTGTGCAGGATGATCTCGAGCTCGCTCGGGAGGTAGTTCGCGACGAGTGTGGGGGCGCCGATGCCGAGGTTGACCACGGCCCCCTCGGGGATGTCGGCCGCGATGCGCTGCGCCAGCTCCTGGCGCGAGATGGTGGTGGTCATCGGGTCTCCTCCTCGGAGTGTTCGGCGCGCGGGTGCCCCTCCAGCGTGACCCCGCCGACGAACGCGCCGTCGGAGAGCCACGCGCGCTCCCCCACCGCGACGACCCGGTCGACGAAGATCCCCGGGGTCACGACGGACTCAGGGTCGAGGGTGCCCAGGTCGACGAGGTGGTCGACCTGCACGATGGTGGTGGTGGCCGCGGTCGCCATGATCGGCCCGAAGTTGCGAGCGGTCTCGCGGTAGACGAGGTTGCCCCAACGGTCTGCCGCCCGCGCGCTGACGAGTGCGAAGTCGGCGCGGATCGGGTACTCGAGGGCGTAGGTCCGGCCGTCGATCTCGCGCGTCTCCTTGCCCTCCGCCAGCTGCGTGCCGACGCCCGTGGGACTGAAGAACGCGCCGATGCCTGCGCCCGCCGCGCGGATCCGCTCCGCGAGGTTGCCCTGCGGTACGAGCTCCAGCTCGATCGCACCCTCGTGGTAGAGGCCGTCGAACACCCAGGAGTCCGACTGCCGCGGGAACGAGCAGATGATCTTGCGCACCCGGCGCTTCGCGAGCAGCGCGGCGAGCCCGACGTCGCCGTTGCCGGCGTTGTTGTTCACGATCGTGAGGTCGCCCGCGCCCTGGGCGATGAGCGCGTCGATGAGTTCGACCGGCTGCCCGGCTCGACCGAAGCCGCCGATCATCACGGTGGCGCCGTCGGGAATGCCCGCGACGGCCTCCTCGACGGAGCCTACGGTCTTGTCGATCATGATCGACCTCCTCGGTGCGGTCTGGTGCGGTGCTGATGACATTCCGGAACTATTCGCTGTGCGAAATTATATTCGTTGAACGAAATCAGTGTAGCGCGGGATCATCCGCGGCGGAACCCCGGTCCCGCCGCGGCCTCCCCGATCCGCCGCCTACCCCGACCGGCTAGGGTTCGGGTGTGACCTCCGTGCCGACCACCCCGACACCGCGCCCCTGGGTGCTGCTCTTCGTGGCGGTCTGCCTGGTCGCCGCGAACATGCGGATGACGATCACCGGGGTGGGCCCGCTGCTCGACCAGATCTCGAGCGACCTCGGGGTCGAGCTCGCCACCCTCGGTGCGCTCGGCGCCGTGCCGCTGCTGAGCTGGGCGATCGTGTCGCCCCTCGCCCACGGCCTCAGCGCTCGGCTGGGGATGGAGCGGGCGGTCACCGTCGCGCTGCTCGCACTCATCGCCGGCACGGTATGGCGCTCGCTCCCCGGGGGCCTCGCGAACCTCTGGCTCGGCACCGCGCTCATCGGGGCGTCGCTCGCCGTCGGCAACGTGATCATGCCCGCGCTCATCAAACGCGACTTCCCGGGCCGACTGCCGCTCGTCATGGGGGTCTACACCGCACTGCTCGGCGGCGCCGGTGCGATCTCCGCGGGGGTCGTCGTGCCCATCGCCGGGATTCCGCTCGGCGACGGCACCCTCGGCTGGCGCGTGGCGCTGCTCGCCACCGGCGCGGCCGTACCCGTGGCCCTCGGGGTCTGGGTGTGGGCGGTGGCCTCCAGGCGGCGCGCGAGTGCTGGCATTGTCGTCGAGGCGACTTCGGCAGTGCCTGCCGGCGTCGATCCCGATGGCTCCGATCCCGACGGCGCCGATTCGGATGACACCGATGCCGGGAGCGAACGTCGGCGATCCGGGATCGGCCGCCGCGTCTGGCGCGACCCGGTGGCCTGGTGGGTCGCCCTCTACATGGGCACGCAGTCCTCGATCTTCTTCATCATGCAGACGTGGCTGTCGCCCATCGAAATCTCCCGAGGGTACTCGGCGGAGGCGGCCGGCACCGAGGTCATGCTGCTCCAGATCATCGGCGTCGGCAGCTCCATGCTCGTGCCGCTCTGCTTCCGGGGCCGACTGCGCCGGTCACTCCCCGCACTGATCCCGGTGCTCGGGTCGCTGGCGATCGCGGGCATGCTGACGGTGCCCGCGCTCATGATCCTGTGGATCTGCGCGATCGGGATCGCGGCAGGCGCATCACTCACGATGTCGCTCACGCTGATGGCCGTTCGGGCGCGCACCGCCGAGGCGGCGACCTCCCTCTCCGGCATGGCGCAGGGCGTCGGGTATCTCATCGCCGCGGCCGGGCCCGTCACCTTCGGCTGGCTGCACCAGATGAGCGGCGGGTGGTCGCTCTCCCTCGGTCTGGTGCTCGCGCTGTGCGTGGTGCAGGTGCTCGTGGGCTGGGTCGCCGGGCGCGAGCGCAGTGTGCTCGCGGGGAGCGACCCGGCGTAGGCCGGCTCCGGCTGGGAGCGACCGACTCGATCACGCTCGATCGTGCAGCGTGACGTGGTACCCGTCGAGGTCCGCGAAGGTGAAGGTGCGGCCGAAGGGTCCGTCGATCGGACTCGAAACGATGGGGTGACCGTCGGTGACGAGCGCGTCGTGAATCTCCTGCACACCGGTCGCGCGCAGCCAGATCGCTGCGCCGACGCCCGGCTGGGCCACCGCGCCCAGATCGACGCCCGGCATCGGGTCGCGAAGCGCGAAGGCGATCGGCGCGGTTTCGAACACGACGGCGTGCGGCGGCCCCGCGGGAGATCGGACAAGGCCGAGATACCGCTCGTAGAACGCCTGCGAAGCCGCAAGATCGCGGACCTGGAGCGAGATGAAGTCGGGGCCGATGGCGGGCATGGTGGATCCTTTCGCACATGTCAGTTTTCTGACACACATCAATCTATGTCAGAATACTGACATGAGTCAAGTCGACGCGAGCATCCACCTCGACACCTCCCTGGGCTACCTCCTGAAGGAAGCCTCGAGCGCGCTCCGCACCGCGATGGAGGACGTGCTCCGGCCGCTCGGCATGACCGTCACCCACTATTCCTGCCTGGAACTCCTGTCGCAGCGACCGGGGCTGTCGAGTTCCGCGCTCGCTCGCGGCGCGTTCATCACGCGCCAGTCGATGCACGTGCTCCTCCAGCAGCTCGAGCGCGACGGCGATGTCACGAGGCCCGCGGCACCCACGGTGGGCAAGTCACTGCCCGCCTCGCTGACTCCGCAGGGACGTCGACGACTGGCATCCGCGAGCGCTGCGGTGCGGTCCGTGGAACTCCGGATGCTCCAGCACATGACGGCGGACGAGCAGACGGCCGCGCTCCAGAGCCTGCGGAGCATGATCCTCGGACTGCGCAACGACCGGCCGTGAGCACACCCCTCCCCGACCCACCGCCCAGCGGGGCCTGCCACACTGGGCGCATGGCCACCACCGCTCTCATCACCGGCGCCTCCGCGGGCCTCGGACAGGAATTCGCCCGGCAGCTCGCGAGCCAGGGCGTCCAGCTGATCCTCGTGGCACGCGACGAGCGGCGACTCACCGAGTTCGCCGAGCAGCTCGCCGGACGAGGCGATCTGAACACCACGCAGCGGCGCCCGGCGCCCGAGGTGCTCGCCGCGGATCTCACCACCCCGGAGGGGCTCGACCGGGTCGCCGCGCGCCTCGCGGACCCGGACCGCCCCGTCGACATCCTGATCAACAACGCCGGCTTCGGCGTGCACGACGGCTTCGAGGAGAGCGACATCGCCGACGAGCGCCGCCTCCACGAACTGCTGTCGTGGGCCCCGCTCCGACTGGCGCACGCCGCGGTGCCGGGCATGCTCGCCCGCCGCCGGGGCTGGATCCTCAACGTCGCGAGCGTCGCCGCGTTCACCCCGACCGGCACCTACGGCGCCGCGAAGGCCGCCGTCGTCTCGCTCTCACGCTCGCTGAGCGCGCGCTACCGAGCGCGCGGGGTGCGCGTCACGGCACTGTGCCCCGGCCTGCTCGCGACGGAGTTCCACGAGCGCATGGGCGAGGATCACCTGCCCGATCTCCCGCCGTTCGCCTGGGCCAGCACGGAGCGGGTCGCCCGCGAGGGACTCCGCGCGCTCCGTCGTGGACGCCCCGTACTCATCTCGGACTGGCGCTACCGACTGATGTCGCCGCTCACCCGCCTGCTGCCCGACCGGATCCTGGAGCGGATCTCGACCACGGGAGGGCGCTGACCGCGCGTCGACCGCGCTACGAGGCCTCGCCCGCGGGGAACGCGAGCCGCCGCAGGAAACCCGCGAGCTGCTCCTGCTCCGCATCGGTGAGCACCGAGAAGGGCGCCTCCTCGGCAGCCGCCATCGCCTCACGGGCCTCGGCGTAGACCCGCCTCCCCTGGGCCGTCGCGACGACCACCTTCGATCGGCGATCCCGGGTGTCCGTGCGACGCTCGACCAGTTCGCGGAGCTCGAGGTCGTCGACCAGCGCGACCACCTGACTCGGATCCAGGCGGAGGAAGTCGGCGATCTCGCGCTGCGAGGGCCGGATCGCCTCGCACGCGAGGGAGAGCACCGGGTAGGAGCGCACTTTCAGGCCGAAGGGGCGCAGCGCCTCGGTGCCCGTGGCGAGCGACAGCGCGTTAGAGCGGGCGAGCAGGAAGCTGAGATCCTGCGACAGGTCGCTCTCGGTCCACCCGCGGTTCCGCTCTGCGACCGCCGCATCCTTCTGACTCATCTCCCCAGTATATATATTCTTGCTTTTCACAATGGTTGACTTTTTCAATGAATTTCGGTGTACTGGAGCGACAACCGAAGGAGCTCCACCATGTCACTCGCAGGCAAAGTCGCCATCGTCACCGGATCGGGCCGGGGCCTCGGCCTCGCATACGCCGAGGAGCTCGCCCGTCAGGGCGCCTCGGTGATCGTGAACGACGTGGACGCCGCTACCGCCGCCGAGGCCGTCGCGACGATCGAGCGGGCGGGCGGCGTCGCCTCCGCCGTCGTGGCCCCCGTCGGCCCGACCGCCACCGCGACCGCACTGGTCGACGCGGCGTTCGAGCGCTACGGCCGCCTCGACATCCTCGTCACGAATGCCGGGGTGCTGCGCGACACCGTGCTCTGGAAGATGAGCGACGACGACTTCGACACGGTGATCAACGTGCACCTGCGCGGCACCTTCACCTGTGTGCGTGAAGCCGCCACCCGCATGCGCGATCAGGGTGAGGGCGGCCGGATCATCTGCATCGGCTCCCCGACCGGTCAGCGCGGCAACTTCGGCCAGACGAACTACGCCGCCGCGAAGGCCGGCATCGTCGGCATGGTGCGCACCTGGGCCCTCGAGCTCAAGCGGGCCGGGATCACGGCGAACGCCGTCATCCCCGTTGCCGCGACGGCGATGACCGCCACGGTTCCCTACTTTCACGCCGCGGTCGAGGCCGACGCCCAGGGCGAGCCGATGCCCGCGTTCTTCCGCCACGGCCTCGGCTTTGGCACCTCCGCCGACGTCGCCCCGCTCATCGCCTACCTGGCGTCCGACGCCGCGGCGGATGTCTCGGGCCAGGCCATCGGCGTCGGTGGCGACCGTCTGCAGCTGTGGTCTCACCCCGAGCCCGTGCTGAGCGCGTACCACGAGGGCGGCTGGGACGCCGCAGCGCTCGAGGCCGAGTTCGCCGAGACCGTCGGCGCGCAGCCGCAGTCGATCGGTGAGAAGTTCCCGCCGCTCCCCGACGAGCTCCAGCCGCCGCAGGCCTGATCCGGAGCCCCGCACATGACCCGCTACGAGCCGGCGATCGACCTCGACGCGATCGTCGCGATCGACACCCACGTCCATATCGAACTCGGCGAGCACGGACACTCGTCGCTGCCCGACGATCTCGCCGAGGCCGCGAGTGCGTACTTCCGCACCGACGGTCCGCGCCCGGCGCTCGACGCGATCGCGGAGTACTACCGGGAGCGGCGGATGGCCGCGGTGGTCTTCACGGTCGACGCGGGCACAAACCTCGGACAGGAGGCGATCCCGAGCGAGGAGATCGCCGCGGGTGCCGCGCGCCACAGCGACGTGCTGATCCCGTACGGCTCGGTCGATCCCCGCACGGGCACGGCGGCGGTCGACCGCGCCCGGAGACTCGCCGAGGAGCACGGGGTGCGCGGCTTCAAGTTCCACCCCACCGTGCAGGGCTTCGATCCGAGCGACGAGACGTACTACCCGCTCTACGCGGCGATCGAGTCCGCGGGTGCCGTCGCACTGTTCCACACCGGCCAGACCGGGATCGGCGCGGGCATGCGCGGTGGGCGGGGGCTCCGGCTCGGCCTCTCGAACCCGATGCTGCTCGACGGCGTCGCGGCCGACTTCCCCGACCTGCAGATCGTGATGGCCCACCCCTCCGTGCCGTGGCAGGAGGAGGCGCTGTCGGTGGCGACGCACAAGCACAATACGTGGATCGACCTCTCCGGCTGGAGTCCGAAGTACTTCCCGGCCGAACTGGTCCGGTACGCGGGATCGATCCTCAAGGACCGGGTGCTGTTCGGGTCCGACTTCCCCCTGATCACTCCCGACCGGTGGATCCGGGACATCGCCGACACTGCGCTGAAGCCCGAGGCGCTCCCGGGGATCATGAAGGACAACGCGATCCGGCTGCTCGGGCTGGGGTCCGCGTGACCTCCCCCGCACGGGAACCGGCCATCACCGCCGGATCCGCCATCGGCATCGACCCGCTCGGGTACGCGGAGTCGCACCTGAGCGAGCCCGCTCGGGCGGCACTCGCCCGGTTACAGCGGGTGCTGCGCGCCGAGATCCACCCGCTGCTCGCGGAGGCGTGGGAGTCCGCCTCCATGCCTCCGGCCGTGCTCGACGCGCTCGTGCCGCTCGACCCGATGCGCCCCGACGGCGTGAGCGTCGAAGAGGCGGAGTCGAGCCTGTACTCGGGCTTTCGCAACTACGTGCTCGCCCGCACCGACGTCTCGGTCGCGACGCTCGTCAACGCGCAGACCGGCCTCTTCCGCACCACCGTGCGCCTCGGCGGATCACCCGAGCAGGTCGCGGAGCTCGACCCCCGGATCCTGAGCTTCGATCTCACCGGCGTCTTCGCCCTCACGGAGCCCGAGCACGGCTCCGACATCGCCGGCGGCCTCAGCACCTCGGCGCGCCGCGACGGCGACGGCGACGACTGGATCCTCGACGGAGCGAAGCACTGGATCGGGGGCGCCGTGAGCGCCGACGTGCTCGCCGTTTTCGCTCGCGACGCGGCCGACGCCCAGGTGAAGGTGTTCCTCGTGCCGCGCGATGCGCCGGGCGTCACGCTCGAGACCATCACGGGCAAGGTATCGCTCCGGCCGATGCAGAACGCCACGATCCGCCTCGATGGCGTGCGGGTGCCGGAGCGCGCGCGGCTGCAGCGGGTGAACGCGTGGCCGGACGTGGCGCGGATCCTCGGCGCCATGCGATCCGACGTCGCCTGGATCGCGACCGGGCTGCAGGCCGGCGCCCTCGACGCCGCACTCGCCTACGTGCGCGAGCGCGAGCAGTTCGGCCGGCCGGTCGCCGGGTTCCAGCTCGTGCAGGAGAAGCTCGCCCGGATGCTCGGCAACCTGACCGCGTCGCTGGGGCTCGTGACCCAGCTCTCGGCCCGGCAGGACGCCGGGGTGCGCACCGACGAGAACTCATCGCTCGCCAAGATGTGGACCGCACTCCACGCTCGCGAGACCGTCGCGCTCGGTCGCGAGATCGTGGGCGGCAACGGCCTGCTGCTCGAGCACGACGTCGCCCGGTTCTTCGCCGACGCAGAGGCCGTCTACTCCTACGAGGGCACGCACGAGATCACCTCGCTCATCGTGGGCCGCGCACTCACGGGCGTCTCGGCCTTCACGTAACGGACCTTCGCACCTCCATCCACCCCTTTCCTCAACCACTCAGGAGACCCATGACCACCACCGCCGCCTACTCCGACGCCCTGTCCCTCGCGGGCACCGACCTCGGGGTCACCGACTGGCTCGAGATCACGCAGGATCGGGTGAACCTCTTCGCCGACGCCGTCGACGACCACCAGTGGATCCACGTGGATCCCGCTCGCGCCGCGGACGGCCCCTTCGGGGGCGCGATCGCCCACGGCTTCCTGTCGCTCTCACTCGCGACGAAGTTCTGGACGGACCTGTTCGATCTCGAGGGCGTGACGACGAAGGTCAACTACGGCCTCGACAAGGTGCGGTTCGTGTCGCCCGTCAAGGTCGGCGCGCGCGTCCGGATGAGCGCCGTGATCGCCGAGGTGACCGAGGTGCCGGGCGGCTACCAGTTCACCGTCGACCAGGTCTTCGAGATCGAGGGCGGGTCGAAGCCGGCCGTCGTCGCGCGCGGCCTGTACCGTTTCTACGCATAGCCTCCCGGGCGGCGTGTGATCCCGGATCGCGCGCCGTCCCACGGCTCTCGCTTCGCGGCGGTACCCCGCTCCCCGCACACCCACCCGCACCCCGCACTCCCGCACTGAACCCCCTGGCTCACCCTCAACGAAGAGACACCATGCAGAATCACGGACTGGGCGCTTGGCTCTCCACGCGCCGGCAGAAGAACCCCGAGAAGGTCGCACTGATCACCGGAGACGGCCGGAGCATGACCTACCGGAAGCTCGCGGACCTCACGGACGCCATGTCGGGACTGCTGTGGCACCGTGGCGTGCGACGCGGCGACACCGTCGCGTTTCTCGGGGAGAACAGCCCCGAGTTCCTGATGACCCTGTTCGGGTGCGCGCAGCTCGGCGCGGTCTTCGTGCCGGTGAACACCCGCCTGGCACCGCCCGAGATCGCGCATGTGCTGCGGGACTCGGGGGCGCGGGTGCTGCTGCACGACGCCGCCTTCGGCGAGCGCGTGCGACCGCTCGTGGACGACGCGGGCCTGCCGCACCTGATCTGCACGGACGGTCAAGCAACGGACGATCCCGGCACCGACCATCCAAGCACTGACGATCCCGAACCGGACGCGGCACCCGGCTTGCGGGAGCAGCTCCGCACCGGGCTCCGCGGCCACGTGGACGTCGGCGTCGGCCCCGACGACCCCGCCGTGATCCTCTACACCTCCGGCACCACCGGGAAGGCCAAGGGGGCCGTGCTGAGCCACGGCAATCTGACCTGGGTGAGCCTCAACACCCTCGTCGACTACGACCTCGTCTCCTCCGACGTCGCGCTGATGATCTCCCCGCTCTTCCACGCCGCTTCGCTCGGCATGGGTGCGCTGCCGATCCTCCTCAAGGGCGGCACCATGGTGCTCGAGCAGGGGTTCGACGCCGGACGAGCGCTGGAGCTGATCGAGCGCCATCGCATCACCATGCTGAGCGGCGTTCCCACGACCTACCAGCTCATGGCCGATCACCCCAGCTGGGCCGGTACCGACCTCTCCTCGCTCGCGAAGCTCACCTGCGGCGGCTCCGCCGTGCCGAGCCGGATCCTCGAGGCCTACGAGGCCCGCGGCCTCTCGTTCTCCCAGGGCTACGGCATGACCGAGACCTCTCCCGGCGCGACGAGCCTCGCTCCGGCGATGACCCGCGAGAAGCAGGGCAGCGTCGGGCTGCCGCACTTCTTCACCGAGGTGCGGATCGCCTCGGATGCCGACGGCACCGTCGCTCCGCGGGGGACCGTCGGTGAGATCGAGGTGCGGGGGCCCAACGTCTTCCTCGGCTACCACAACCTCCCCGAACCGACCGCGGCCGCCTTCACCCCCGACGGCTGGTTCCGCTCCGGCGACCTCGGATACCTCGACGAGGACGGCTACCTCTTCATCGCCGACCGCCTGAAGGACATGATCATCTCGGGTGGCGAGAACATTTACCCCGCCGAGATTGAGGACCAGCTGTACGGCCTCGACGGCGTCACCGGCGCCGCCGTGATCGGCATTCCCGATGCGCAGTGGGGCGAGGTACCGTGGGCGGTGCTCACCGTCATCGACGGCCACGAGGTGACGACCGAGGCGGTCCGCGCGGCGCTCGACGGCACGCTGGCGCGGTTCAAGCTGCCGAAGCGAGTGGTGGTCATCGACGAGCTCCCGCGCACGGCGTCGGGCAAGATCCGGAAGGCGGACCTGCGCGCCCGCTTCGGCGGGTGATCGCGGGGCTTCGCCACGAAAGAACCGGGGCTTCGCTACGGTGGAGTCGGGCCACCCCGCGCGGCCCTCGGTGCACGCAGGTCGACGGGCAAAAGGAGCAGCAGTGGCACGAGGACGTCCGCGCACGGCGCGGCTCTCGAGCGAGATCATCGTCGATACCGCGATGCGCACGATCGACGGCGGCTCCCCGCTCAGCATGAGCCACATCGCCCGCGAGCTCTCGGTGCACGTCTCCTCGCTCTACAACCACGTGGGTGACCGGGACGGCCTCATCGAGCTGCTCCGCGTGCGGATCTCGGAGGAGTACCCGGTACCGCCGCTCGACGGCCTGACCTGGCAGGACGCGGTGCGGACGGTCGCCACGACGATCCACACCGCGTTCCTCGCGCACCCCCGGCTCATCCCGTACCTCGCGGACACCCCGGTGAGCTCGCCCGGCATCGTGGAGATCTACGCGCGGCTCGCCGAGGCCATGGTCGACGCGGGCCACAGCGCGCAGCGCGCATCGATCACCATCCGCATGATCGACACCCTCGCGCTCGGCACCGCGATGGTGACCTCATCGAGCCCCGCGAAGTGGAACGATCGATCACCCGGAGGCCAGGCACTCATCGAGGCAGCCGAGACCTGGGACGACGATCGGGATCAGACCTCCGAGGCGTTCGAGCTGAGCCTCCGCTTCATCCTCGCCGGGCTGGAGGGGGAGCTCGCGGAGCAGGGGTGAGGCAGAGCCCTACGCCCCCGCCCCGTCGAGCGCGAAGCCCGGCGCCCCCGGCACCGACGCCAGGAGCCGCTGCGTGTAGGGGTCCTCGGGTGCGGTCAGCACCTGCTCGGCCGTACCGGCCTCGACGATGTCGCCGTGCAGCAGTACGATCACGTCGTCGCTCACCTGTCGCACGACCGCGAGGTTGTGCGACACGAAGAGCACGGTCAGCGAGAGCTCCGTGCGCAGCCGCTCGAACAGCTCCAGGATCTCGGCCTGCGTCGACAGATCGAGCGCGGAGGTGATCTCGTCGGCGATGATGAGCTCCGGTTCGACCGCGAGCGCGCGGGCGATCGCGATCCGCTGGCGCTGGCCGCCCGAGAACTCCCGCGGGTAACGGCCTGCGACACTCGGGTCGAGCGCGACGAGGCGCAGCAGCTCGTCGATGCGGTCGCGGTGTCTCCGGATCGATGCGCCGCTCGGGTCGAGCGCCTCGGCGAGCGTCTGACCGATGGTGCGGCGCGGGTCGAGCGAGGAGTAGGGATCCTGCGGGATGAGCTGGATCTTGCGGCGGAGCGCTGCACGATCCCGCCCCCGCGCCCCCACGATCGAGGCGCCGTCGAACCGGATCTCTCCGGCCGAGGGGTGATGGATCCCGACGATCGTCTTCGCGATCGTGGACTTGCCGGATCCCGACTCCCCCACGAGCCCGACGGTGGTGCCCGCCGCGATGTCGAAGGAGATACCGTGCAAGACCCGCGTCGCCCGAGTGCCGCGACCCAGCACGACCTCGAGGTTCGCGACGGAGAGCCGAGACGGCTGCTCCGGGGCGCCGGGTGACGTCGGTACCCGGTCGTGTGCGGTGGTCATGAGCGAGCCTCCTCGGAGTGCTGGGGTGTCGGAGCGGCCTGCGGTGCATCTGCGGCCGCCGGCGGAGACGCCGACGCGGGATCGGTGCGGGTGCGGATCGGGGCGTCCATGCGGGGCGAGGCGGCGAGCAGCTGCCGGGTGTACGAGTGCTCCGCGCGGCCGGCCTTGAGGTCGGCTCCGGTGAGACGCTCGATGATCTCCCCGGAGCGCATCACCAGCACGTGGTCGCAGAGCTCCTGGACCACGCCGATGTCGTGCGAGATGAAGAGCATCGCGGTGCCCTGCTCCCGGTTGATGCGACGGAACTGCCGCAGCACCTCGGCCTGCACCGTGACATCGAGCGCGGTCGTCGGCTCGTCGGCGATGATGAGCTTCGGATCGGTGAGAACGGCGGCCGCGATCGTCGCCCGCTGCAGCATGCCGCCCGACCACTGGAACGCGTGCTGCTTCATGCGGTTCTCGGAGTCGCGCACGTGGATCCGGTCGAGCGCCTCGCGCACGCGGGTGCGCGCGGCGCGACGTCCGAGTCCGAGGTGGATCCGCGCGACCTCCGCGAGCTGCCCGCCCATGCGGAGGGCGGGGTTGAACGTGGTGCCGGGATCCTGGTAGACCAGGCCGATCTCGGTGGCGAGTCGGCGCGGGTCGTTCCGGCCGGTGAGATCCATGTCGTCCAGCCGCACGGTGCGGGCCTCGGAGCGCACGCCGTCGGCGAGCAGCCCCGCGACGGCCATCGCGGTCATCGACTTGCCCGAGCCCGACTCGCCGACGAGGCCGAGCACCTCGCCGCGGCCGATCGCGAATCCGACACCGCGCACCAGCTCGGTGCCGTTCGGTGCGAAGACGTGCAGGTCGTCGACCTCCACGAGCGCGTCGGGGCGCGGTGCGCTCGCCTCGCGCGGGGTCGGCGTCACGGCCGCGGCCTTCCGCGGCAGGCGGAGTCCGGGGTCGAGCGTCTGCGCCAGACCGTCGCCGATGAGCATCGCGGTGATGCCGGTGTAGACCAGCATGATCGCGGGCGCGAGCGCCTGCCACGGCTGGGTGTAGATGCCCGTGAGCCCGTCGCTGAGCAGCTGACCGAAATCGAACTGCGGGCTCTGCACACCGAGACCGACGAACGACAGGCTCGCGATCTCGAGCAGCGCGAGCGCGAAGCTCGACGTCGTGAGCACGAGCAGCGGGCCGGAGATGTTCGGCAGGAGGTGCCGCGAGAAGAGCCGGAACCCCGGCACCCCGAGGAGCCGAGCCGTGGTCACGAAGTCGCGCTGCACGACGCCCGCCACCATGTTCGAGGTGAGACGCGCGAAGCTCGGGATCCCGGCGACACCGATCGCAATGACCGCGGACATCGAGCCCGGCCCGAGGATCGCGGCGATCACGAGCGCGAGCACCAGTGCCGGGAACGCGACCGAGGCGTCGACGATCCGGAGCACCACCTCGCGCAGGCGGCGCGGCGCGAGCCAGATCATGCCGCCGAGCAGCACCCCGGCGACCACCGAGACCGCGGTCGCCCCGGCCGCCATGAGCAGCGTGAGCCGGGTCGCGACCAGGGAGCGCGCGAGCACGTCGCGACCGAGCGCGTCGGTGCCGAGGAGGTGCTCCGGGCTCGGCCCCTGGCGGGATCCGCCGCCGAGCGCTTCGGCCGCTTGGCCGAGCACCATCGGGGCGATGATCGCCACGAGCACCAGGATCCCGCCCAGGATGAGGCCGACCACGAGCGACGGGGTGAGCGTGCGGGATCGCCGGGCCGTGGGCCGCATGCGTGCGATCTGACTAACCATGGGTGGCTCCTCCGAGCGTGCGGGGATCGATCAGCCCGAGCACCACGTCGATCAGCAGATTCACGAGGATCGCGAGCAGGCCGATGACCAGGATGATGCCCTGGATGGTGGGGTAGTCCTTGTAGATGATGGACTGCACGACCTCGAGCCCGAGACCGGGGTACGAGAACACGGTCTCGATGATGATCGTGCCGCCGATGAGGCCGGCCAGGATCAGTCCGGTGAGGGTGAGCGTGCTCGCCATGAGGTTGGGCAGCGCGTGCACGAGATAGAGCCGGATCGCGCGCAACCGGTGCCCCTTCGCGGTCCGCATGAAGTCCTGCTGCAGCACACTGTAGGTCTCCTGCCGCACCACGCGTGCGACGGCGAAGGTCGGTCCGAGCGCGAGGGCGAGCATCGGGAGCACCCAGAACCCTGCGGCATCCACCCCGCCCGCGGGCAGCACCTTGAGGCCGATCGCGAAGACGATCACGAGCACCGTACCGGCGACGTACGCGGGGAACGACGCGAGGAAGCCGGCGGTGGCGCCGAAGGCGGTGCCGAGTGCGCTCCGGCGGCCGCCCCGGGTCAGCACGCCGACGAGCATGCCGAGCGGGATCGCCACGACGATCACGATGACGATCGAGCCGAGCGCGAGCAGTGCGGTGTAGGGCAGTTTGGTGGCGATGATGTCGGAGACGGGCACCCCGTACCGGAAGGATGACCCGAACTCCCCCTGGACGATGTTGCCCAGGAAGTGCACGAACTGCAGCCACAGCGGATCGTCGAGGCCGAGGCGCATCCGGAGCGCCGCAACCGCCTCGGGGGTGGCGTTCGTGCCGAGCATCGCCACCGCCGGATCGCCCGGGATCAGCGGCACGATCAGGAAGGTGACGATCACCAGCAGCGAGAGCGAGAGCACCAGACCGCCGAGTCGCCGGATGGCGAACGCGGCCCAGTCGGAGCGGAGCCAGGCGAACCGATGCCCGCTCGCGCGAGTGATGGTGGCGATGTGCTGCGTGGAATCGCCCGGGGCGGGGATCGAGGTCACGGCCTGCCCTCCTCGACTCCCGGCGCGAGGCGGTTCGGCCAGTCGAACACGGGCTCGAGCTGCGCGGCGACCCGGATGAGCGTGGCCTCGTCGAACGGGCCGGCCACGAGCTGCGCACCGACGGGCAGGCCGCGGTCGTCGACGTGCACCGGCAGCGAGATGGCGGGCAGGCCCGCGATGTTCACCCAGGCGGTGAAGGTGACCTGCCGCGCCTCCGTGAGGCGGGGAGCGGCGGGGGTCTCGTTGGCCTCGTCGTAGACGACCCCCACCCGCGGGGTCGCGGTCGCCATGGTCGGGGTGAGCAGCAGGTCGAAATCGCGCCCGAACTGGGCGTTCACCTGCCGGGTCTCCCACTGCAATTGGCCGGCGAGGGCCGCGTACTCGCCCGAGTGGTACGACTTCGCCTGCTCGATCCGGTAGCGGATGTAGGGGTCGACCTTCTCGACGTCCTCGTAGGGCGAGGCGAACACACTCGCGCTGATCACCACGTCGACGAACCCCTTGCCCGCCTCGGGGGTGAAGAGGAACGGCGACACCGGCTCGACGACGTGCCCGAGAGCCTCGAGCGCGCGGGCGGCCGCCTCCGCGGCTGCAATGTTCTCGGGGTCGACGGGCAGGCCCGAGGGACTCTGGAGGAGCAGACCGATCCGGAGTCGGCCCGGATCCGCGCCCACCTCGCGGGCGAACGGGCGCGCGGGGGCCGGAGCCGAGTACCAGGCGAGCGGGTCGAAGGGCGAGAGCACATCGAGCGCCGCCGCGCTGTCGGCGACGGTGCGGGTGATCACCCCGGAGGTGGTGGAGTGCTCCCAACCGCGCACCTCCGCGGGCACACGGCCGCGGCTCGGCTTCAGTCCGACGAGCCCCGTGACACTCGACGGGACCCGGATCGAGCCGCCGCCGTCGGAGGCGTGCCCGATGGGGGCGAAGCCCGCGGCGACCGCCGCACTCGCGCCCCCGCTCGAACCGCCCGACGTGAACTCGAGGTCCCAGGGGTTCCGGGTCTTGCCGTGACGGGCGTTCTCGGAGGCGGTGAGCGGACCGAACTCCGGGGAGTTCGACCGTCCGAGGAGCACGAAGCCCGCCTCCTCGAGCAGACGCACGTCGATGTCGGTCTCGGTCGCCGGGGTCTCCGAGATGGAGAGCGAGGACATGGTGTTGGGCTGCCCGGCGACGCTGCTGAGGTCCTTGACCGGGATCGGCACACCCTCGAACGGACGGACGTCCGATCCGGAGCGCAGCCTGGCCTCGGACTCCCGTGCGCGCCGCAGCGCGTCTTCGCGGTCGAGCCAGACGATCGCGTTCACCTCGTCGTTGCGGGCGTCGATCCGGTCGAGATACATGTCGGCGACTTCGACGGGGCTCACCGCTCCGGAGCGGATGGCGGCGGCGATGTCGAGCGCGGAGCTGGTGGGGGTGATCATGGGGAGTCCTCTGCAGTTGGGGGTGAGGGCGCCGGACCGTTCCGTCCGACGCCCTCGCGGGGAGTTAGCCGACGATGCGGAAGAGGTGATCGTCGAGCGATCCACCGAGCATCGACACCTGGAACCCGGGCCGCTGCGCGTAGATGAACGAGTCGGTGATGAGCGGCACCGCGTGCGCGTCTCCGATGAGCGAGTCCGCGGCCTCGTTGACGAGGTTGCAGCGTTCGGTCTCATCCGCTGCGGAGAGCGACTCCTCGAACAGGGCCGCGGCCTCGGGCGCGTTCGTGCCACCGATGTTCGGTCCGCCCTCGAGGATCCCGGGCCCGCGGAAGTTGTCGAGCGGGTTCGAGAGGGAGCCGACGAAGTTGAGGTCGGCGTAGATCGTCATGTCCCACGCGTCAGGTTCGGTGAACACGGTGGAGATCCAGGTGCCGACGTCGACGTTGTCGAGCTCGACCTCCGCTCCGGCGGCGCGCAGCACCTCCTGGAGGTACGTGTTGCCGGCGCCGTTCGTGCCCACGATCTGCGGGGCGACGAAGCGGATCTTCATGCCCTGCAGCACCTCGGCCGCGGCGGCGGGATCCTCGGGGATCAGCGCCCCGTCGTCACCCGTGACGCAGAGCGCGGTCGAGTTGGCGAGGGTGGTCGCGAGCTCGCCGGTGCCCTGCGAGGTGGTCGAGTCGAAGTCCGCGCGGTTGATCAGCTGCGCGACCGCGGTGCGGGCCTCCTGGTCGACGAACGGGCTACCCTCCCGCTCGTTGAAGAGCAGGTAGAAGTCGCTGAAGAGGAAGGGGCTCACCTCGTAGCCCGACTGGCCCTCGAAGCGGCTCATCGACTCGGGCATGATCTTCGCGATGTCGAGCTGGCCGTCGAGCACCAGGTTGGTCGTCGCCGAGGTGTCCGGGGAGATCACGAATTCGAGGTTCTTGGCCGGTTCGCCCGCGACCTCGGAGGTCCACTCGGGCCACAGCTCGTAGTCATCGCGCAGTTCGTAGGTGTAGCGGACGCCGGGCTCGGCCGCGGTCTGGATGTACGGCCCGGACTCGGCACCCTCGACGTGACCCGCCGCGAGCCCCTCGGGGTCGGCGAGACCGGGCGCGCAGACGATGCCGGTGGCCGAGATCGAGAGCGCCTGCACCATCGTCGGCCAGGGCGACGCGAGCGCGATATCGACGGTGCCCGCGGTGTCGTCGGCGACGATCGTCGGCACCTGCGAACCGAAGGCCTGGGCGACGACGGAGCCGCCGCTGTTCGCGAAGGCGTCGAGCGAGTTCTTGACGGTGGTCGCGGTGATGGGGGCGCCGTCGGAGCAGGTGGCGCCGTCGCGCAGTGTAAAGGTCGCGGAGGTAGGCGTCGACTCCCAGCTCGCCGCGAGGCCCGGCACGAGACCGCTCTCGTCCTTGCGGACGAGCGTGTCGAAGCTCTGCCGTGCGAGCACGAAGTCGGGGAGCGAGAGCCCGACCATCGGGTTGAACGTGGCGGGGATGTCGAGGGTGGTGCGGATCGTGTCGGTCGGGGTGAACTCGGCGCCCTCGCCGGTGTCACCGCCGCCCGCGCTGCACGCGCTCAAGGCGAGCACGGCGACGGCCGCGACCGCGCCGCCTCGGATGATCGATCGTTTCATTGGGGGTTCCTCTCATCGGACTGCGGACGACCCGGCGGGTCGTCGAACATCGTGGTGTCGAACATCGTGGTGGGGTGGGGGCATCGCCCGACGGCGGGGTCGCCGTCGATGGGACGCGGGCGGGGAGGGGTTCGGGTGATCCCGGGACACGGGATCCGGGGCCGCGGGATCCGGGCCTCGGAGATGCATGGCGCGGAGATCCCGGCTGCGGAGTTCCCAGGCCTAGGAGATGACCTCGAAGACGTCGATGGTCGTGTGCGTGCCGAAGGCCTCGGCGCGGCCGATGAAGACGCGCTGCGTGAGCCACTGCAGCGCGGGGGCGGTGGTGCGGAACTGCGGGGTCGACATGAAGATCCCATCGACCGCGTCGGGGCTGGATCCCGGGCTGATGCGCCCAACATTCACGACATCGACGATGTCGCCGTCGTCGGTGCGAATCCAGTAGCGGGCCTCGACATTGAAGGCGCCGTCGTTGCGGTACAGGCACCAGTCGGCTCCGCCCGGCTGCACCTCGCCTGAGATCGCGCCGGTGACGCGACCGCCCGTGATCGGGATGATCTCGAGCGACTCGTCGGTGCGCCGGTCGATCGGCAGGCCGGGATCGACCTCGGCGACGATCGTGAACGAGAACTGCAGTTGGGGCAGCGGGGGCGTGGAAGTCATTGCGTCACCTGATTCTTCGTCGAGTCGTGTCGCCCGGTCGGATTCGTGTGAAATCCAAACCGTTTGGTTTATCAATTATCGTGAACCACAACGAAGCTGATGTCAAGCGCGAGTCGTCGATGAAACAGAATGTTTACGCATGGCGCGATGCGGGGTGCTCGTCCTCCCCCTCACCGCCCCCGCCCTCCCCGGTCTTGTGTGAGCGATTTCTGGTGCCGCGCACCCCTATGCTCAACTGAAATCGCTCACACCCTCGGGTCAGGCGAGGCAATGTGAGCGTTTTCTGGGGTGGCGCGGGTGATTGGGGACAGAAATCGCTCACGCACCACAGGAAAGCAGCAACGCCCCCGTGCGCGGCGAAGAGGATCGCGGCGCACCGGGGCGTTGAATGATTGATGCGGGCTCACGACCCGCATCGCGTGTCACGAGCCTCCACTACCAGCCGTAATAGAAGTTGTGCCGGCTCAGCCGTTCCGCGCCATCCTCGGTGATGAGGTAGGTGTATCCGGCCGTGAATCCGGCTCCTCCGATTTCGGTGAGCGCCGCCGGATGCACCGCCATGGTCATTCCGACCTCCAACGGGACATCGCTCTGGTCTCCGAGCACCCAGCCGTCAGACACGTCCAGCCCGATGGCGTGACCGTGCGAGAACGGGTTGATGGCGCCGTGCTCCGCGATCCGCGCCCGCATCGCCTTCGACACGTCCGATACCACTGCACCAGGTCGCAGCATCGATTCACCGAGCGTGAACCCCTCATGCCACGCCGCAGCGAGTCGCTTCAGATCCGGGCTCAGCTCGTCGACCGGCATCGAGACGGGCAATTGCGCGTAGTAGCCTCCATAGCCCGGGGTGATCTCCATGAACAGGGTGCCTCCGGATTCGAGCACGTCGCCCGTCGGGTTCCGATCGAAGTTCAGGAACGGTCCGTCCGCGTCGATGACCTCGAGGGAGTACGGCGATTCGTGCTCGAAGAGGAACTTCTTCGTTTCCGCGTACACCGTGTAGTCGCTCACCCCGGGCGCAACGAGCTCGGTCAGCATGTCGTAGCAATCGTCCGCGATCGCCGCGGATCTCCGCATGAGCTCGATCTCGTTGGGGCTCTTCACCGCTCGCAGCTTCCAGAAGATGTCGCTCGCGTCGACGATGCGATCCTCCCCGACCGCGGCCCGAAGCGCGTTGTACACGCTCACTCCGATCGCCGATCCCCCGACGTAGCCGACCTTGCCCCTCACGGCCATCCGCTCGATGAGCCCGACGGAGTCGTTCGCAAAGCCGTACGCGCCATCACCGAACGGGCGGACGTCGATGAACTCCCGAATATCCCCCACCTTGTCGATCTTTGGTGAGCCCGCGAGCACCGGGTGGATGAAGTGCGTCAGATTCCCCTCGAGCGGCAACACGATCATGCCGCCGCCGCCGAGATTCGAGACGTAGCGCACGTGGCCTCGGTTGAAGATGTCCTGCAGCCCCGCGACGAGCAGCACATCGATGCCCCGGGCGCGCATCTGGTCACGGATCCTGCTGATCCGGTCCTTGAGTTCGGAGACGGGGATCTGGGTGATTCGATCGGTTACCGCAGAGGTCATGGTGGTGTGCTCGCTTTCTCGTGTTCGGTGTGGTCGTGCAGTGGTCAGTGTGCTGATGCCGTCGTCCAAGCGAGGTGCAGAGACCGTCGGCGCTGTCTTCGTCAGGGAATCCCGACGCTCAGGACTCGGGGGCCGAGAAGTCAGTGATGACGGCTCGAGCGCCGCCGTTAGCGGGCTCCGCGTATGCGCGGTTGATCTCGGCGATGCCGATGCGCTCGGAGATGAGCAGGTCCAATGGGAGGCGTCCTTCGAGCGCGAGAGACGCATATCGCGGGAGGTCTCGGCAGGGCACCGTTCCTCCCATGTAGACCCCGCGGATCCCGCGCTGCGCTCCGATGAGGTCGCGCATCGTGTCGATGGCGAGCGCTGGGCCGGGCTTCGGGATCCCGATCAGATAGCAGGTACCACCCCTGGCAGTACTCGCGATCGCGCTGATGGTGACCTCCGGGATCCCGACGGCGTCGAAGGTGTGGTCGACCCCGGACCCGGCAACCGCGCGCATGCGCTCAGTGGTCTCGCCGTCGGCGGCCGTCACGACGTGCGTTGCCCCCAACCGCCGGGCGAGTTCGAGCTTCGCCGGGTCGATGTCGATCGCGATGACGGTTCGTGCGCCCGCGAGAACCGCGCCGATGACAATGCTCAACCCGACCCCGCCGAGCCCGAACACCGCGACCGTCTCGCCCTCCTGCACTCTCGCCACGTTGTCCACGGCACCGAGACCGGTCGTGATCCCGCATGCCAGCAGGCTCGCCTGCGGGAAGGGGAGCTCGGCCGGAACGGCGACGAATTGGCGTTCATCAGCGAGAGATACACCCGCGAAGGCCGACACTCCGAGCGTGTGCACCGCGTCGCCTCCTCGGGTCACCCGTGGTCGTTCACGCGGATCGCGTTCGAGGCTGTCGGGGATCTCACACAGCGTCGGCCGCCCCGAGGCGCAGCGAGCGCAGGTGCCGCACGCGCGCACCTCCGTGCCGATCACATGATCGCCAACACGCAGACCGCGAACCTCGGGGCCGACCTCCACGACCACCCCGGCAAGTTCGTGCCCGGCGATGAGCGGGAGCGATCTCCCCCGATCGATGCCGGCCACGTTGAGGTCCGAGTGGCAGAGCCCCGCTGCGCGCACCTCCACGAGCACTTCCCGCGCGATCGGTCGGTCGAATGCCACCTCCTGGACCTCGAAGCGACCGTTCAGCCGCTCCACGACCGCCGCTTGAGCCGTCACCTGCATGTCGTATTCCTCTCCGTCGCAGCGATCTCGCCGCGGTCCTGTTCGCCCGCGAGACTCCCGCCGGCCCCACCCACGCGCCCACCCGCCGTCAGCGTTAGGGTGTGTCCATGAGCCAGCAGCCGATGAAGTTCCGCCTTCCGAACGTCACCGCAAAGCAATTGCTCCATTTCGTCGTCGCAGCGGAGTCCGGGAAACTCGCCGAGGCCGGCCGCACCCTGCGCATGGCACCCTCTGCGATCTCGCACTCCATCGATCAGTTGGAAGCCACCCTCGGCGTGCAACTCTGCGTGCGGCACAAGGCCAAGGGGCTCGTTCTCACGTCGTCGGGCGAGGCCGCGTTGACGGTCGCCCGCAATCTGCTCACCGACTTGAACGACTTCGAGACCCTGTTCGGAAGCGAGGGATACAGCAATTCCGGCCGAATCATCGTCGGCTGCAGCACCCCTATCGCCCCGAAGATGCTGCCGACGACCCACAGCGACTTCGCGCTCAAGTTCCCCAACGCGACCGTCGCGTTCCTCGAGGAGCACCACGCGGTCCTCCAGGAGCAACTGCTGCAGGGGCGTCTCGATCTCGCGTTCATGTACGACATCGACCTCGATCATCGTCTGGAGCGCATTCCGCTGATGACGATGACTCCCCGGGTCCTGTTGCCGGTCGATCACCCGCTGGCCGGGCCTGACACACCCGCAGTGCTGTCGCTCGAGATGGTGGCCGACGAACCCTTCGTGATCTTCGGCGGCACGCCGATGTACGAGCGCTACCTCAAGCTCTTCGCCGCCGAAGGGATCACCCCGAACATCGCCTACACCTGCCGCAGCATGGCCACCCTGCGTTCCTTCGTGGGCCGCGGCACCAATTTGGGCCTGCAGTTCGAGAACTACGGTCTCGCGATGTCCGTCGACGGCCTGGAGGTCGTGGCCAAACCGCTCGCTGCCGGCGCCGAGCAGTCGGTCAGCATCTGCATCGCACTGCCACGGGATTCGAAGCCGAGTGTGCTCAGCCGGGAGTGGATCGTCTCGGCGAGAGAGATGTTCGGCGGCGGAGCCGAGGCCGCCGATGCTCACGTATGAGCGCCGTGTCGAAATCATGCGCCGTCGATCAATCGAAGACGATGACTGAGCGGGCGACCCCACCTCGGCGAAGTCTCTCGAACCCATCATTCACCTCGTGCAGTGCGATGCGGTTGGCAACGAGCGGCTCGAGTTGCAGCCGCCCTTGCAGATAGAGATCGGCGTATTCGGGGATATGCAGATGGGGGATCGAGGATCCCATCGCGACGCCGTGCACCGACTTCTGCGCGAAGAAGTGGCGGAACGGGATCCCGAGCACAGCGTCAGGCTTCTGCACCCCCACGAGATAGACCTGACCTCCGGTGCGGAGCGCGTCCAGGGCGGTGTCGAGCGTCTGAGGTAGCCCGATGACTTCGAATGCGTGCGAGACCCCCTCGCCGCCGTTCGCCGCACGCACCCTCGCGACGGGATCGTCCTCGCGCGCGTTGACGACGTCGGTGGCTCCGAGTTGCAGGGCCAGGTCGAGCGCTGCATCGTTCGTGTCGAGCCCGATGATCCGCCGAGCACCGGCGAGCCTCGCTCCCTGGATGGCGTTCAACCCGACCCCGCCGCATCCGACCACGAGCACCGAGTCGCCGTGCTGCACGCGAGCGGTGTTCAGTACGGCTCCCAGCCCCGTCGACACCCCGCACCCGAGCAGGCAGGCGATCTCGAACGGGACCTCCGCAGGAACGCGTACGACGAGGTTCTCGTGCAGCACGGCGTGGGTCGCGAACCCGCCGATCCCGATGAACTGGGTTGCGGGAGATCCGCCGGACGTCACCCGAGCCGGGAGCCCCGCCGCACGCTGCGTCGCCCCGTGGTTCGAGCACTGGAACGGTCGCCCCGAACGACACGAGTCGCACCGTCCGCAATGGTTGACGGGGCAGCCCACGACGTGGTCGCCGACGCTCAGCCCCTGCACCCCGGCCCCGACCTCCTCGACCACGCCGGAAACCTCATGCCCGAGCAGGAGCGGCACGGGAAACCCGTGGTTCGTCGCGGCGACGGTCAGGTCGCTGCGGCAGATACCGCTCGCCCGCACTCGGATGCGCACCTCGTGACGCTCGAGCTCATCGAATCGGATCTCCTCGATCTGGAGCGGCCCGCCGAACTCGTGCAGCACGGCTGCGGTTGCAGTCATCTGACTCATGCCTCAACTCCGCGCGATCACTGGTGCGGGGTCGTCGAGGCCCAGGTGGTCGCGGAGCGTGTCCCCCGAGTAGTCCTCGCGGAAATAGCCGCGCTCTTGGAGCTCCGGGATCAGCCGCTCGCACATCATCTGCATGCCTCCGGGCATGAACGGAGCGTTCACGTTGAACCCGTCGCACGCCCGGTCGTCGAACCAATCGATCATGTACTCGGCGGCCTGCCCCGGTGTGCCGATGAAAAAACCGTGGCCGGTGCCTCGGGCGTCCTCGATGATGAGTTCTCGCAACGTGAGCCCGTCGTCGAACGCTCGTCGCCGGAAGATCTCGGATCGACTTGTCGCGAGCTTCGCCGGGAACCGCTCGACCGGCACCCGGTCGTCGAGATCGACGCCCGTCAGATCGATGCGATGCGAGGCCTCGAGCTGCCGCACGCCGAACTCCATGTTCACCTGCGCAGCGAGGTGGTCCGCCAGCTCCTGGGCTTCAGCAACCGTATCCCCCATGATCGGAACGAGCCCGGGCAGGATCTTCACCTGTGCGGGGTTCCGCCCTTTCTCCGTGACGATCCGTTTATAGTTCGCGTAGTACTCCTGAGCGAGACGTTTGTCGGGCTGCGCCGTGTAGATGCAGTCCGCGAATGACGATCCCAGGTCGATCCCGGGACCGGAGGAGCCGGCCTGCACCAAAATCGGGCGCCCTTGCAACGACGGGCGCATGTTCAGCGGCCCCTGCACGGTGAAGAACTCTCCCCGATGATCGATGCGGTGCAGTTTTTCCGTGTCCGCCCACACCCCCGATTCCCGATCGGTGACCACGGCATCCGCGTCCCAGCTGTCCCAGAGCTTCGTCACGACATCGAGATACTCAGTGGCGCGGCGGTACCGGTCGGCGGGATCCGGCATCTCCTCGAGGCCGAAGTTGGAGTTGCCGCGGGAGCTCGTGACGATGTTCCATCCGGCCCGTCCGCCGCTCATGTGATCGATCCCGAGAATCTGGCGGGCCGTGTTGTACGGCTCGGAGAACGTCGTCGAGATGGTGCCGATGAGCCCGATCTTCGTGGTCCGAGCGGCAAGTGCCGCGAGCACCGTGACCGGCTCGTAGAGGCCGTTCATCTTCACATCGTTGCGCAGGATCGTGTCGGCGGTGACGATGTCGCCGAAGAACACGGCGTCGAGCTTCGCGGCCTCTGCCATGAGCGTGAGCTCCAGGACGAAGTCCAGGTAACCCAGTTCCTCGGCTCGACTGCCGGGGAGCCGCCAGCTGTCCTTGTGGTACCCGGCGGGCAGCATAAAGGTGGTGATGTTCATCTGTTCAGAGCGACGTTCCATGTTTCGTCCTTCATTCGCGTACGGGTGCGGTGCTTAGTGGTGGCCGAGGAGCTCGAGGATTTGCGTCCGTGCCTGACCGAAGCGGGGATCCGCTTTGGTGGCAGCCTGATCCCGGTGGTCTCCGAAGTCGGTGTCGAGCACGGTGACGACCGACGCGGGCTTCCCCGCGAGGACCACCACCCGGTCGGAGAGATACAGCGCCTCGTCGATGTCGTGGGTGACGAGGATGATCGTGAGACCCAAGCGCTTCTGTAGGTCGGCCACGAGATCCTCAAGGCTGAAGCGGGTCTGGGCGTCCACAGAAGCGAACGGCTCGTCCATCAGCATGATCTTCGCCTCGTACGCGATCCCTCGAGCGATCGCGACCCGCTGCTGCATCCCGCCCGACATCTCCCAGGGGTACTTCTTCCCCTGGCCCCCCAGGCCCACACTCGCGAGCGCCTCCTCGGCGAGCGCGAGGCGCTTCTTCTTGTCGAAGCGACCCTCGAGCGGGAACGCGACGTTCTCGATCGTGGTCATCCACGGCAGCAGCGACCTGCTGTAGTCCTGGAACACCACCCCGACGGACGGGTGGGGTTGGCGGATCATCTCCTCTTCGACATACACGTGACCCGCCGTCGGTTGAATCAGCCCGGAGAAGATCCGCAGCAGCGTGGTTTTGCCGACCCCGGACGGGCCGACGATGGAGACGAACTCTCCCGCCTCCACCGAGAGGTTGAGGTTCTCGAGCACTCGGTTCTCGTGCTCTCCGCCGCCGAAGCGCATCGAGACCTGCTCGACGCGTACCGCGGGGTTGTCGTGTTCCCGTCGCAAGCTCGTGGGTTCCATGAGAGTCTCCGTGTTCATTTGGCCATCGCTCCTGATGTGAAGTACCACCGCAGTGGGATCCGCTCGATGCGGGAGAAAATGAGGGTGATCGCGTACCCGATGATCCCGACAAGCACCGCTCCGGCCCAGGTCTGCGCCATCTGGAAGGTGCTCGAGGAGTTGAGAATGTAGAAGCCCACACCGCGGTTCGCGGCGAAGAGCTCGCTGACGACCATCACGGTGATGCCGATGGGCAGCGCCACTCGGATGCCCGCGAAGATCTGAGGCAGGGCGCCCGGCAGCACGACCCTGCGGAAGTAGCGAGCCGGCGGGATGCGATAGACCTTGCCGAAGCGCCGGATCGTGGGTTCGATGCCCCGCACGCCGTCGATGGTGTTCAGCAGGATCGGGAAGACGCAGGCGAACGCGATCGTATAGATTTTCGGACCGGGACCGAGCCCGAACGTTCCGACGATCAGCGGCACCAGCGCCGCCTGGGGTACCGAGCGAGCGAAATTCACGAAGGGATCGAGCGCTTCGCGCAGCCACCGGATCTCTCCGATGAGCAGCCCGAGCGCCACCCCGATGACGATCGCGAACGTCAGGCCGAGGAGGAGGTTGCCGAGACTGAAGCCCAGGTACCCGATGAGCAAACCGTTAGCGAGGTCGCGCCAGAGCGTCTCGAGGATCGTGGCGAGCGGCGGAAAGAAGACGTTCTCGCTCCCCGCCGACGTGAACCACCAGAGCAGCACGAGCACGACGACCAGCCAGCACTTCTCGGCTGTTGTACGGATGAATCTCACGCTAGGCCTCCTGTCGGTTCCACTTGAGTGCACGCGACTCCACGGCGGCGATGGCAGAGTTGAGCGCCCAGCCGACGAGGCCCGCGAAGATGATGTACGCGAATGCCACGTCCCAGCGCGATGCCTCTTGGGCCATCGTGATCTGGCGCCCCAGTCCGGGAGTCTGGCTCAGCACCCCGACTCCGACGGCGACCAGGATCGAGATCGACGCCGCGATCCTGAGCCCCGTGGAAATGAGCGGCAGCGCGCCGGGTACCGTCACTCGCCAGAATCTGCGGAGCGGCGAGATTCGGAACACGGCGACCGTATCGGCCACCGCCTGGTCCTGTCGACGGCTCCCGGCAATCGCTTGGATCAGGATCGGCCACAGGCAGGACAGGAAGACCATGAGGATCTCCATTCGCGCGTTGACCCCGATGACGAGCACGATCACCGGCATGAGCGCCAGCATCGGGAAGGATCGTCCGAACTCGACCACCACCCCGACCGAGCGGGAGAGGAACCCGTTCGTGCCGATCGCGACGCCGAGCACCACCCCGACGACGGCGGCGATGCCCCAGCCGGAGAACGCTCCGAAGAGCGTCTGCCCCACCGCGACCCAGAAGGCAGCGGAGAGGAGGACTGCGGCGAGCGCGGTCACGATCTGCCCGATATCGGGCGCGACCTCGGGGAGTGCTCCGCTCCAGTAGAGCAGTTGCCAGGTACCCGCGAGCACCACGAGCACCAGCAGACGGGACAGGATCAGCCGGGCCCGGCGCGAGAGCCCCCTGCTCTTCGCACCGGGCACTGTGATCGGAATGGTGAAGGTCGTCATCTCAGTACGTCCTCGACGGCTCGATCGGCTTCGGGTGGCTCATCGCAGTGGCGTTCCGCTCCACAGGATCTCTTCGATCGTCACCGGCTTCTGGACAATGCCGTAGGTCGAGAAGGCCTTGGCCTGCACCCCGGCCTGGGCCTCGTCGATCGCCACCGAAACGGGAATGAGCGCCTGCGCCGTGAGCGAGGCCCGGTCGACCTCGGAGATCTCCGCGGTGATGTCGAGGATGGCGTCGACGTTCGCGGGATCCTCGTAGAACGCCTGCGCCTTCTCCATCGCACGAACGAAGGCCGCGGCCGTGTCCTCGTTGTCGGAGACCCACTGCTTCGTCGCGGCCCACAGCGTGACGGGGGTGCCTGCCATGTACTCGGTGGACGGGTTTGAGACGAGGTGCACGTCATCCCGCGCCATGAGCTGCTGGTAGTACGGCGCGGAGGCCAGGACCGCGTCGATCGTCCCCTCGCTGAGCGCCGTCTCCATGCCGGTCGAGGCGAGCTCGACGCGCTCGATCGACAGCGGATCGATACCGAAGTCCTCGGCTGCGAGGAACATCGGGATCTCGGATCCGGTGTTCAGGCCCTGGATCCCGACCGTGCGCCCCGCAAGATCTGCGGGCGTCTCGATGTCACTCGACGCGAGCGTGATGATTCCGGAGGTCGGGTTGTCCGGGCTCGTGTAGCCGTTGCCGGCGATGGTCACGATCGGGACTCCGGCCGCGGCCGAGGTGATCAGGGTGCCCAGCGATCCCGTCGTGATATCGACTTCTCCGCTGACCGCCCTGGCGATGTTCGAGGTCGGGTCGGCGCCGCGAATAATCTCGACGTCCAGCCCCTCCTCCTCGAAGTACCCCTCACGGTCGGCGATATAGGCGGGCTCGAAGTGGATCGGGGCGACCACGAGGGAGAGCGGCGTCAATTCCGACGATCCCGCCCCTCCGGTCTCGGCAGCAGCGTCGCCGCCGAGCGGGTCTGCGCTGCAGCCGGCGAGCGCGAGCCCGGCAGCGGCGAGGACGGCAATGGTTCCGATCAGTCTCTTCTTCATGCGTAACTACTTCCTTGTAGCGCACACCAGCGGTGCGGGTTTATTGGGTGTTGGGTGGAACATGATCCGCTCCCGGAGCAGGTGATCCCGGTGCGGAAGAATGCGCAGCGGCGATGTGTGCCGGCTGCATCGGACTCAACCGTCGAGGTCGATCACGACGGTCTTGACCTCGGTGTACTGCTCGACGCCCTCGATGCCGTTCTCGCGACCAATGCCTGACTGCTTCACACCGCCGAAGGGAATGGCGGGGTCGATCCCGACCGCGCTGTTCAAGCGGATCGTGCCGGCGTCGATGCCGCGAGCCATGCGGAGCGCGGTGGTCATGTCGCGCGTCCAGACGGAAGCGGAGAGGCCGTAGTCGGTGTCGTTCGCGCGGTCGATCAGGTCCTCGATCGATGCCGAGTCATCGAATCGCTGCACGGCGAGCACCGGTCCGAAGATCTCCTCACGGGCGAAGCGCATCTCGGGTCGCACGTCCGTGAACACCGTCGGGCGCACAAAGAACCCCGGCCCGTCGACGCCGCCGCCGCACTCGAGGGTTGCTCCGTCGGACTCCGCCGAGGCCACGTACGCCAAGACTCGTTCCTTCTGCACTGCCGAGATCAGGGGGCCGAGATCCGCGTCCGGCTCTCCGCCGACGCGAAGCGATTCAGCGATCCGAACGAGCCCTGCGACGAACTCGTCGTGGATGCGCTCGTGCAGAAAGAGCCGCGATCCGGCGGCGCACACCTGACCGCTGTTGCCGAAGACGCTCATGGCGGCAGCGGGGATCGCCCGCGCGAGATCCGCGTCCGCGAAGACGAACACGGGGGACTTCCCACCCAGTTCAAGCGAGCAGCGGGTCATCGTCGCAGCGCACAGCTGTCCGATCTCGGCTCCGACCCGGGTCGAGCCCGTAAAAGAGATCTTCGCGACATCGGGGTGCCGCACCAGCGCATCTCCGGCGACGGTGCCGAAGCCTGGGACCACGTTCACGACCCCGGCCGGAATACCCGCGTCGTGGATCAGCTCGGCGAACCGGAGCGCCGTGACGGGAGTCAGCTCGGAGGGTTTCAGCACGACCGTGCAACCGGCCGCGAGCGCCGCAGTCACCTTGTTCACGGCCATCGGCAGTGGCGCATTCCAGGGCACGATCGCGCCCACGACGCCGAGCGGCTGCCGCAGCGTCATCGCGTGCCACGTGCCGGGCCTCGACATGTCCCGTGTCTCGCCGTGCAGCCGCGTCGCCCATCCGGCGTTCGCGATGGCGGTCTCGGCGGCGTGAGCGACGTCGAAGGCCCGGGCGACTCCGAGCGGTTTGCCCGTGTTCCGGGACTCCATCAGCGCCAGTTCCTCGAGGTGCTCCTCGAGGAGCTCGCCGAGCCGGTGGATCAGTCGCCCGCGCGTCGCCGGAGCGAGCGCAGCCCAGGGTCCCCGCGCGAGGCGAGCTGCACGGACGGCATCGTCGACGTCCTCGGCGGAAGCGAGTTCGACCTGCGCGAACGCCTCTCCGCTGCGAGGATCGATCAGGTCGGCTGGCCCCCCACGCCCCGCGACGAACTCGCCTCCGATGAACGGCCGCAGCGGTGACGCGAGGAATGCATCGGCACCGGCCTCGGCCGTTGCCGCGGTGATCCCGCTCACACCGAGCCTCCGTTGCTCTGCAGGAGTTCGCGCACCAGCGTTGTCGTCGCTGCGGCGTGCGCCTGCACCGCGCGGCAGGCCGCTTCCACGTCCCGGCGCTCCAGCGCCGCGACGAGGTTTCCCTGACTCGTGCCGTCGAAGAACTCGTCCCAGGCTTCCACGGGAACGGTGTGCGACCACACGGCCCCGATCCCCATGCGGTTAAACGCACGGGTCAGCTCGAGTGAACCGGCAAGGCCGGTGATACGATCCTGCAGCATCGTGTTCAGATCGAGGAACTCGCGCATCGCTCCCGGGACCGAACGAAGCTGCTGCATGCGTGAGTAGATGTCCCTGATCTCGCGCGCGACATCATCGGTGAGCGCACTCATTTGCGTCGTGAGCACTCCGCACTCGATGGCAGCGCGCCCCTCGACGCAGTCGCGCATGAGCTCCGCGGTAATGGGCAGGATCAAGATCCTATTGCCCGGTTCCACTGTGACCAGCCGATCGACAGCGAGTTTCGCGATCGCTCGACCCAGGGTTTCTCTCGAGAGTTCCAGGGCGCCTGCCACAAGGTCGAGGTCGATCGAGTCTCCGCGGAGCTCTCGATGCTCGAGCACCCACCGCCGGACGGTGAGGTACGCGTGCTCTTCTGCCTCGGAGTGGAACGAGCCGAACGCACCCCGATAGTAGGTCAGCGGCTGGGCCGAAGACGCGCGCGCGTCGAGCACTCGTCCGAGGAATACCGTGTGCGTGCCTCCGGTCGCTTCTTCGTCGACCGAGCACACGATGCGTGCGAGCGCCCCCTCGAGCGTGGGCACACCGAGCACCTCTTCAACCGCGACACCCGCAAACTTGTCGTCGGACTTCTTGGCGAAGCGGAAGGCAAGTTCGGTCTGTTCCGCGCTCAGCACATTGATCGCGAACCGCTGCGCGCGCTGCACCTGGTCGTGCGTGTGGCTCGAGCGATTCAGACAGACGAGCATCATGGGCGGATCCATCGACAGCGAGCTCACCGCGGACACGGTGGTGCCGAACGCGACCCCGTCGACCGTCGTCGTGACCACCGCCACGCCACTGGCGAAGTGTCCGACGACGTGGCGGAAGACGTCGTCATCGACCCGGGGTTCCGCGTCGTCGAGTGCTGGGGTGCTCACGGGTGTGACTCTCTTTCTGTGGTGCGGGATGTGGGATGCGACGGGTCAGGCGATCAGCGCGACCAGCGCACGCATGCTGTCGAGATCCTCGAGGTGGTCGACGGCGTCCTGCACTCGTCGCGCGTCTGCAGTGGAGATCCGGCCGCCGAACTCGACGTTGAGGAAGAACTTCTCGGCCACCTGATCCCGTGTGAGCGGGTTCCGGTGCAGATCCCCCAGTACAGCTTCGACCCTTGTGCGAAACGTCTCCCCCGAACGGGTCCGCACCACCGCTTCTGCGGTCTGGTACTCGTGCGGCGACAGACTGTCGACGAGTGTGACGCGATCCAGGAGATCGCGCACCTCGGCGCGTGCCATGTACGCGGCGCTGAGATGCTCGGGACGGACGGTTCCCTCAAGAAGCCCGACCGCAACGTTGTAGGGAATGCTGAAGAGCCCATCCACCTCGGATCCCGGTGCAGCGGCGAACTCCTGTCCGGTGAAGCCGCGTTTGGTCGTCGGCGTCACGTGGATCTCCACGGCTTCGATGTCGCGCGCCTCGAGCCGATGGGCGTGCTTGAGACGAATCACCGCGTCCAGGGCGGGATGGGCGGCCCGGCACGACGCCCACGGCTTGATGATCATGTCGCCGAAGTAGCTCCGGCCGAGATCCTCCAGCATCCGCTCCGGATGGGGGTCCGGGCTGAAGAGAGTGAAGAAACCGAACGAGGACGTCAGTGCGTCGTGCACTCCCGAGAAACCCGCTGCGGCGAGATCCGCCGACACAACGGCGTTGCGCGCGGCCATCGCCTGCGGCAGTTTGAAGGAGGAGGCCTTGTCGAAGAGGTTCTGCACCGTTCCGGACATCTGGTTGAGCGCGTGTCCGAGCGCATCGCGATACTGCTGAGCACCGAAGCCGGCGAGCTTGCCGACGATGGCGGCGCCACCCATCACGTTCACGGTTCCGGTGTTGTCCCCGCCGCTCGCGGTGTGGAAGCCGGAGGCAACGGCCAGTCTTGAAGCCAGATCATCTCCGAGTACGAGCGCCTCGAGGAATTGCGCTCCGGAGGCGTCTGCCCGCTCGCTCGCGGCGAGGGCGACCGGGACCGTCGTGCCACTGATGTGCGCGGCCACCATATTCGCGTCGCCGGCTTCTGCGCCGACGGCCTCGAAGTCGTAGGAGCGCATGGACAGCGCGTTGAGCATCGCGGCGTGCGGGGCCGGGAGAGCGGTCCCCGTTCCGATGACGGTCGACTCGGCGCTGCCGCCGTACGAGGCGAACACCGACCGTGCAGCAGCGTTCCCTGTGGCGTCGACGCCTGCGAGGATGTTGCCGATGCTGTCGAGCACTCGCTCCTTGGCGCGTGCGATGGTGGCCTGCGGAATCATGGCGAGTGCCGCCTCTTCCAGATGAGATGCGATGACGCCCGCGTAGTCGCGGTCCGTGGACTCGATCTGCTGCTGCATGTGTGCGCACCTTTCCTCGGCGGCACCATTGCCGGCGGGCTCTCATGGCCTCTGGTGGGCCGATGATCCTCAGTCTTCCAGGAGCAGACGGTCTCGAAAAGACTGATGTTTTGGATCAATAAGCTCAAGATTATTGAGGTTATCCGCGTGAGCTGCACCGACGTCTCGGTCGCCCGGGCCCAACCCGCTCCCGAGCAAGCAATGCCCTCCCGGCTCACGCCCCGCCCATCCTGGCTCCTCACCCCCGCGGCCCCCGCGGCACCCGGCCCCCCGCGTGAGCGATTTCGGGGGCGCCCCGTCCACTTTCACAACAGAACGCGCTCACGCCCCCTCGCTACGGGCGTCGCGTGAGCGATTTCCGGGGCGCACGGCGCGCGTCAGCACAGCATTCGCTCACGCCCAAAAAGAGGAGCGAGGGGTGGGAATGCAAAGCAGGCGCGGAGGATCAGGTCAGCTCGACAACCACCCGGGCCATGCGCCCCGTGGGGCGGTACTCGGCCGACGCCGGGCTGGAGGGAGACGCGGCACGGTCCAGAGGCGGGGATCCAGCACCAGCACGATCACCACCACCCGCCACCACCCGCGATACACACCCGCACATCTTCGAGTTCGGCGCCTTCTGCCGCTCCGAGTAGAACACGTCCCGGTGATCCACGGCCCCCTCAAGCCCCAGGATCCGCATCTCGCACAGTCCGCACTCCCCACGCCGGCAGTCGTACATCATGTCGACCCCGGCCCGCTCGAGCGCTTCGAGCATCGACTCGCTCGGCTGCACCTCGATCGTCACCCCGTACTGCGGCACCTCGACCTCGAACGGCTCCGCCTCGAACCACCCCGAGTTGCCGAACGTCTCGTACCGCAGCGCCGTGATGTCGCGGTCGCTGCGCTCCCAGCTGCGCCGGATCGCCTCCATGAGCCGGATCGGCCCGCACATGTACAGCTCGGCGTCGGCAGGCACCGTCGCGAGCAGCGCGTCGACGCTCATGCGCCCCGATTCCTCGGTCACGTGGGCCACCAACCGGTCCCCGTGCGCGGCCTCCAGCTCGGCGAGATACGCCATCCGCTCGCGCCGGCTGCCGACGTAGTGCAGCACGTAGTCGAAGCCGAGCCGCTGCAGCAGCGACGCCATCCCGAGGATCGCGGTGATCCCGACCCCGCCCGCGACGAGCACGTACGACGGCGCCCCCACCCGCAACGGGAAGTCCTGGAGCGGCTGGGTGATCCGGAGCACGTCGCCCGGCTGCAGCCCGTGCATGAACAGTGATCCTCCGCGCGACATCGGGGCGCGGAACACGCTCAGGGCGATCCGGTCGCCGTCAGCGCTCGCATCGACGACGGAATATGACCGCTCGTCCTCGCGCTCCCCCTCGAGCCGCACCACGACGTCGACGTGCGCACCCGGCTTCGCGGGCGCGGGCCGCGACGGGGCGAGCACGATGCGCCGGATCCCGAGCGCGACGTCCGCGCACTCCACGACCGTCGCGTCCTGCCACTCGACGTGCTTGTCCGCCACGGCGCTACCCCGCCGCCGGAGCGGGCGCCGCGGCGGGCACCGCGGCCGGCACCGCGGCCGCAGCACCAGCGGACGCCGAACCCGCAGCACCAGCGGACGCCGAACCCGCAGCACCCCCGCCCGACCCGGTCAGCCGGTACTCCTTCGCCCGCTGCGGCGGCGCATCTCCCCGCCCCTCGGCCGCCAGCCCCCGCTCGAGCATCCGGCGCACCCACATGCCGCCCGCGTCGATGTTCAGGTTGTAGAACTCGTAGTCCGGGTTCGCATCGATCGCCTCCTGCTGCGCCTTGAGCATCGCCTCGTCCTCCCCGAACACCCCGTGCACCCCGTTGCGGAGCTGCGTCGTGATGACCTGGCTGTCGAGCCGGTAGTTGCGCATGAACGCCCAGAAGTAGTGGCAGCTGCGATCCTGCTCGGGGCTGATCGTGTTCATGACGTACCCGTTCACGCCCTGGGATCGGTCGCCCTCATACGCCCCGGTGCCGGCCGCGGCGACCCCCACGTCGATGCAGATGGTCGAGGGGTAGGAGTAGTGGATGATCTGCCAGCGGTCGACCTTGCCCGAGAACCCGGGGAACTTGTCGCGCATGTTCTTGAGCCAGAAGGGCGGCGGATCGATGTTGAGCATCCACCGTGTCACGGTCACCGAGTGCTCGTCGTGCGTCACGAAGAACTCCGATTCGCTGAGCTCCTCCTGCCCGATCGACGACGAGTGCACGAACTCCTCGTGCGTGAGGTCCATCAGGTTGTCGAGCACGAGCTGGTAGTTGCAGGGCGCGTAGATGGTCTCGCCATCGCCCGCCCACTCGGCGGAATCGAGCTGGTGCATGTCGGGGATTCGGGCGGGATCGGCGAGCGTCGGGTCTCCGAGCCACACCCACAGGTAGCGGTAGCGCTCCACGATGGGGAACGACGGCACGACCGCCGACGGGTTCAGCGTCTCCTGCGCGGGCATGCCGGTGCAGCGACCGGCCGGGTTGTAGCGGAGCCCGTGGTAGGGGCACTGGATCTCGTCGTTGCCGACGAGCGTGCCCTGCGAGAGCGGGGCGAGCCGGTGCCAGCACGCGTCGGCGAGCGCCACGGGCCTGCCGTCCTGGGTGCGGTAGAGCGCGAGCGGGCGCCCGGCGATGGTGCGGGCCAGGATCCCCTTCGCGGTGATCTCGTAGTCCCAGGCGGCGACGTACCAGGCGTTCAGCGGATACGTGAGCAGTTTCGCGGTGGATGTCGAGGATGCTTCGACGGTCATCAGGCACTCCTTTGTGTCATGGACCCCTCGGCCGAGGGGCAAATAGCTATCGAGATAGTTATTTACGGTGGTTCCACTGTACAGCCGCGGGATACGCTTGCCAACAACCGCTCACCCCAGAAATCGCTCACACCGCAACCGGCACGCACCCAAATGCGCTCGCACCCGCAACCCGCTTGCACCACCACCCACCCGCACCCCGATCGTGAAAGCCCCCGTCACATGAGTCTGCGCTCCGCACTCCTCGCCCTCATCTCGGGCGGCCCGCTCACCGGCTATGACGTGGTGAAGCACTTCCGCTCGTCCGTCGGCCACCTCTGGCACGCCCCCGACTCCCAGATCTACCCCGAGCTCCGCAAGATGCAGACGGCGGGACTGCTCGAGGGAACCCCGGTGCCGTGGGGCTCCGCGGGCGCCACCAAGACCCAGTACTCGCTCACCGATGCGGGGCGCGACGCGCTTGCGGACTGGCAGGCCACCTCGCTGCCCTACGCGCCGGAGCGGGATCAGGCCCACCTTCTCGCCGCGTACTTCGAGTGGGGGACGCCCGACACCGCGCGCGACCGACTGGTCGAGCACATCGCGTTCTTCACCGCGGCGAAGCGCAGCGCGGAGCAGCAGGTGCAAGAGATTCGGGATCGCACGAGCGCCACACTCCAGCGCCGGTTCACGGCGACGGACCCGGCGGACTGGGATCGCATCGCCGCGTTCAAGCTCTTCGCCTACGAGGGCAAGATCGCCCGCGCCGACGCCGAGATCGCGTGGGCGGAGCGGGGAATCGCGCTGCTGGCGTCGGCGGAGTAGCGGAGCGACGGAGCGGAGTAGCGGAGCGGCAGACACGGAGCAGCGGAGCGGCAGACACGGGGCAGCGTAGCGGCAGACACGGAGCGACGGGCAGCGCTACCGCGCGGGATTCCGCTTCCGATGCACGAACCCCGTCAGCATCGCGATCAGCGAGCCGATCAGCGTATCGAGCACACGCTCCCCGGCCGTGCCGAAGAGATCGGCGTTGCCCGTCGCGGCGCTCGTGAGGAGCAGCACCAGCGGCGTGATGAACACGAGCGCCAGCGCGTAGTTGCGCACCACCACGATCTCGATCATGAACTGCAGCAGCGGGAAGAGCAGCACGAGCGCGATGGGCACCTGCGCGAGCGGGGCGATCGCCAGGTAGACCGCGGCCCCGAGCACCGTGCCGACGGTGCGGTGGAGCCCCCGCCCGAAGGAGTGGAGGCGCACGGCGCTCAAGCCGACGACCGCGACGCCGGCCGACACGGTCCAGTACGCGCGGTGCGGATCGAGCAGCCACACGCTGATGGCGGCGCCGAGCACGGCGACGAGGGCGATCCGGAGCACGAGCTGCTGCTCGCCGCGACCGAGCCAGGGCCCCGGCAGCACCTCGCGCAGGGGCCGCACGGGTCGTGCACGCTCCGTACGGCGCACGAGCGGGGTGAGCGCGACGAGGTACGAGAACACCATGCCACCCGCGAGCGCGCACAGGAAAGTGCTGGGCGGCGTGATCCTCTCGCCATCGACCACCCCCGTGATGTTCGCCGCGAGCCCGAAGATGAGCACGAAGAACACCGGCCCGGGCGGCCCGAGCCGGTAGGCAAACGCGAGCGCCGCGCTCCCGACCGCGACCACAACGAGCCCCGCCGTGAGCAGCCACGGCCAGGGGGTCAGGATCGTGCCGAGTGCGGCGCACGCGAGCAGCGCGGCACCGACGATCGGCAGCACCTTTGCGCGCTCCCCCGCCGCCGCACCCGCCGCGAAGAGTGCGACGAACGCCCCGGCGGCCGTCTGCAGGCCGATCCCTTCGTGGCCGAGCAGGGTGAGCACGCCGAAGGGCACCGCGATCGAGACCGCGGCGCGCACCGCGATCGCGAGGCGGGGACCGGGTCCGGGCGGCAGCTGCACGAGGCTGCGCACCGCCTGCACGACACCGGTCGACGGGGAGAAACGGGTCACTCGACCTCGCCGAGGTCGCGGAGCACCCGCTCCGCGAGCTTGAAGGCGGTGTTCGCCGCTGGCACGCCGCAGTAGAGCCCCGCCTGCAGGATCACCTCCTTGATCTCCGCAACGGTGAGGCCGTTGCGGCGGGCAGCGCGCACGTGCATCTCGAACTCGTCGTGGTGCCCGAGCGCGATCATCGCGGTGAGCACGGCGACGGAGCGGGATCGGCGATCCAGGCCGGGACGCGACCAGATGTCCCCCCAGGCAGTGCGGGTGATGAAGTCCTGGAAGTCTGCGGTGAACTCGGTCATCGACGCATTCGCGCGATCGACGTGCGCGTCGGAGAGCACCTCGCGACGCACCGCCATGCCGCGCTCGGTGCGCTCGGCGTCGCTGAACCCACTGGCGTCGCTGAACCCGTCAGCGTCGCCGAATCCGCCGGCATCACGCACTCCGCCCGCGCCGCTCACGCCGCCACCTCCGCGAAGAACTCGAGCAGCGCGGCGCTCACGGCGTCGGGCTGCTCGGCCGGCGGCTGGTGCCCCGCATCGGCGATCATCACCTTGCGACCGTTCGCGACCCCGGCCACGGTCTCGTCCTGCCGCTCCTCCGGGGCGACCCCGTCGAACGCACCGCCCATCGCGAGGATCGGGATCCGGATCTCGCCGAGGCGATCCCGCAGATCGTAGCCCGCCAGTGCCTCCGCGCAGCGCGCGTACCCCTCGTCGGAGACGCTCTGCAGCACCCGGAGGATCCGGCCCGTGATCTCCGGCTGGTTCGCGATCGAGTCGGGGGCGAACCAGGCCTGCGCCGAGGCCGTCACGAGCGCCGACGTCGACTGCTCGCGCACGAACGCGGCCCGCGCGATCCAGTGCTCCGCGGTGCCGAGCGACGCGGCCGAGGCGATGACCGCCGATCCGGCGAAAAGATCAGGATGGCGCAGCGCGAGCGCCAGCCCGAGCGCGCCTCCGATGGACACCCCGGCGTAGAGCGCCGGCCCGGGGGTGAGCTCCCGCACGGCGGCCGCGACGGCGTCGGCGAGCTCCTCGATCGTGAACGGCTCCGTGGGCACCGGCGCCGCGTCATGCCCCGGGAGCGACAGCAGCGTCACCCGGTAGTGCGCGGCGAGCACGGGCACGACCCGTTCCCAGATGAGGGGACCGGTGCCGAGGGAATGGCCCAGCACCACGAGCGGGCGGCTCGGGGCGCCGACCGGTTCGGTGAGGGCGATCTCGGGCAGGGTCATGGCAGCTCCTTCTCGGGGGTCGCGGGGTATCCGGGGGGCTCGGGACGTTCGGGGGACGCGGGGCGCTCGGCGGTCAGGGCGTCTGCGGCGAGCGCACCGTCGACGAGGTCACCGGCGAGGCCGAGGTAGTGCGCGGGGTCGAGGATCTCGTCCACATCGATGCCGGCGGAGGCGAGATCCGGCTCGGCTCGGAGCAATTCCGCGAGATCCGCACTCCGTCCGGCCTTCGCCACCAGGCCCCGCACCCGCTCCGCGCCGAGCACCGGGCCCAGCACGATCGCGAGCCGCTCCGACACGATGAGCCCACGGGTGAGCGCCAGGTTGCGCGCCACCGCGTCGGGATCGACGCACAGCCCGTCGAGGAGCACCGCAGCGTGGGCGCTGGCACCGCGTGCGAGTCGGAGCAGTTCGCGCAGCGTCGGCCACTCCGCGTGCCACGCGCCATCCGGGCGCTCATCGACGGCGAGCGCCGCCGCGGTGTGCAGCGTCGCGGCGAGCCCGGGGGCGCGCAATGCGGCCGACCGGATCAGCACCGATCGTGCGGGGTTGCGTTTCTGGGGCATGGCCGAGGACCCGCCGCCGGAGCGCTCCGCCAACTCGCCGACCTCGGTGCGGCTGAGGGTGGCCACGTCGGCCGCGACCACCCCGAGCGCGTCGAGGGCGCGGGTCAGCGCGTCTCCGAGCTCCGTGACGGGCCAGCGCTGCGTGTGCCAGGGGCCGTCCGGCACCGCGAGCGCGAGCTGCGCGGCGAAGGCGGCCGGGAGCGCGCGTGCCGCGTCGACCCCGCCGATCTGGACGAACGAGGCGAGGGTGCCGCCCGCCCCTGCGAGCTGCGCGGGGAGCGTGGCGATCGTGCGGTCGAGGTGATCGGCCGCACGCCGGATCCCGCGCAGCCACCCCGCGGCGCGGAGCCCGACGGTCGTCGGTACGGCGTGCTGCGTGAGGGTACGAGCTGCAGCGACCTCGTCGCGGTGCTCGGCCGCGAACCGTTCGAGCGACGCAGCCGCTGCGCGCAGCTCTCCGAGGGTGGCGGTCGCGGAGCGGTGCGCGAGGAGCATGAGGGCGGAATCGAGCACGTCCTGGCTGGTCGCGCCGCGGTGCACCCACGTGCGGGCCTCGGCCGCGACCCGGTCGCGGAGCAGCCCGACGAGCGGGATCACCGGGTTGCCCCCGGCCACGGCATCCGCCGCGAGCTGCTCGAGCGGGGCGTCGGGCCAGGCGCACCCTTCGCCCGGACCGCGCCATCCGAGCGCCGTGGAGATCTCGTCGGCCGCGGGTCGCGGGGCCACCCCCACGTCGGCCCACGCTCGCGTGAGCGCCACCTCGGCCGCCACCAGCGCCTCGAGCACAGCGGCGTCGCTCAGCTCTGCGTCGGTGCCGACGGTCACGGGCGAGAGCAGACCGACGTCACCGATCACCCGGCGGCCGGACTCGGACGACTCAAAAGGCAATGAACACGGTCTCCTTCTCACCCTGCACGGAGATGTCGTGAGTGAGATACCCCTCGGGTGTGCGCGTTGCAACGAGCGTAGCGCGCTCCTCCGACGTGAGCGAGGAGAGGAATGGATCCGCGGCGAGCGCGGCAGCGTTCTCCGGCAGGTAGATCCGGGTGTGCAGCTTGTCGGGCAGCCCGCGCGCGAAGACGACTGCGGCGAAGAACGGCGCCTCGCCGGCGACGGAGCCCGGGTTCCGCGTCCAGAATTCGAAGTGCCCCTCGTCGCTCGTGAACGCACGGCCGAACCCGGTGAAGGAGTGGTCGTCGCGGGTGAGCGTGCCGCGGACGCGGGGCACACTGCCGTCGGTGTCCGCGGCGAAGATCTCGACCATCGCGTCGGGGATCGGGTTGCCGGCGCCGTCGAGCACCCGGCCGCTCAGCACGATCGCTCCCGGCGAGTGCGGGAAGGCCACCTGGTGCTGCTTCGGGAAGGTCGTGCCGTAGGCGAAGAACGGTCCGACGGTCTGTCCCGGCGTCGGCTCGTGGGTCTTGGCGGGAACTCCCGCGGGGGTCGGTGCGGGCATCAGTGATCTCCCTCCTCGGGCTCGAACCAGGTCGCGTCGGGGCCGTCGACCACGATGTCGAAGCGGTAGCCCATCGAGAATTCCGGCACAGTCAGGTCGTGGTCGTAGGCGCCGATGAGACGATCCCGGTCGCGCTGATCGCGGATCGTGTTGTAGATCGGGTCGAGCGGGAAGAGCGGGTCGCCCGGGAAGTACATCTGGGTGACGATCCGCTGCGTGAACGACGGGCCGAAGACCGAGAAGTGGATGTGGGCCGGTCGCCACGCGTTGACGTGGTTCTTCCAGGGGTACGGGCCCGGTTTGATCGTGGTGAACGCGTACGCGCCGTCATCGTCGGTGATCGCGCGCCCCGCGCCCGTGAAGTTCGGGTCGAGCGGCGCCGGGTGCTGATCGCGCTGGTGGATGTATCGCCCGGCGGAGTTGGCCTGCCAGATCTCGATGAGCTGGTTGCGAAGCGGCCTCCCCCAGGAGTCGAGCAGCCGGCCCGTCACGGTGATGCGCTCACCGAGCGGCTCCCCGCTGTGCTGGAGCGTGAGGTCGGACTCGATCGCGGCGACGTCGCGCTGGCCGTAGGCGGGCGACCAGAGCTCGATGGTCTCGGGATCGACGAGCTTCAGGTTTTTGGTCGGGTGGCGGAGCAGGCTCGAGCGGTACGGCGGGAAGTCGTGCATCGTGCGCGGGAGGGGCTCGCCCGCGCGCACGCGGTCGGCATAGGACGCGTGAAGCGCGGCGGTCTCGGCCGTGATCTCGGCCTGGCTGGCCTGATCCGGGGCCGCGAGCAGCGATTCCGGGGCGGCCGCCGTTGGCGGGGTCTGAGTGGACATTGGGGGCTCTCCTTCGAGGTGAATCCTGACGTCCAGGGTGCCAGCGACGGCGGGATCCCACCGCACCGAGTCTCACTGAGTGGGAGTTCGGGATCCGCGCCGTCTCGCGGCACCTGGCCTCTGGGGTGCCGTCCGGGCTTTCACGCGCCGTCAGCCCTCCCGCACCGCCGCGAACAACTCCCGCGCCGACTGCTGCACCAGCGCCGCGAGCTTGCGCTCGTCCGCGCGGTCGATGTGCACGACGAGCCCGAGGGCTGCGGCCGGCAGGCCCGGGATCGGCGGCAGGGCGGCCGCAACGGAGATGTTGCCGAGGGTCATCTCCTCGCGCGTGAGGGCGTAGCCGCGGGCGCGGGTGCGGTCGAGGTCCGCGCGCAGTGCTCGCTCGTCGACGATCGTGTGCACCGTCTCGCGCTCGCGGGTCGTCGTGAAGTAGCGCCCCAGCCACGCCGCGTCGCGGGTGGCGAGCAGCGCCCTGCCGACCCCGGTGGCGTGCAGCGGATCCCGACCCCCCGCGCGGCTCAGCGTCGGAATGGCCCGCTGCCCGGTGACCCGCCCGACCTGCAGCACCGTGGCGCACTCGGGCTCGCCGTCGAGCACCCCGAGGTGCACGTTCTCGCCCGTCGCCTCGTAGAGCCGCACGAGGTGCGGGATCGCGGGCTCGCGCAGGCGCAGCGCGAGCGGGGAGCGCTCGCCGAGCTCCCAGAGGCGGGAGCCGACGGCGTAGCGGTGGCCCGGGGTGCGCACGAGCAGGCCGCGATCGAGCAGCGTGCCCAGCAGACGGTGCAGCGTCGATGCGGGGAGCCCGGTGCGCTCGGCGAGGCGGGCCGCGGTGAGTTCGGGCTCGTCCTCGCTGAAGCATCCGAGCACGGCGAGCGCGCGATCCAGGATCCCCGCACCGGCCATGCCCCTCACCCCGCTCGCCTCGTTTGTGCTCCTGTGTGCCCGTTCGGACCGAGACTACCGCGCGTCGCGAACCGGGCGCGTGGCAAGCTGGGCGCATGGCGAACTCTCCGAGCGGCGACTCCGTGATCGGCCGCGTCGTGCGGATCCTCGACACGTTCTCCGCCGACCGCACCGTGCAGACGGCCAGCGACATCGGCCGCCGCGCCGGGATCCCCGTCTCCACCGCCCACCGCCTCGTCGACGAGTTGGTCACCGCGGGAGTGCTCGAGCGCGACGACGAGCACCGCGTCCGCCTCGGCATGCGGCTGTGGGAGCTGGCACTCCGCGGGTCGACGGCGCTGCGGCTGCGTCAGGCCGCGCTCCCCCACATGGAGGCGGTCCAGGCGGCGATCCGCGAGCACACGCAGCTCGCCGTGCTCGAGCAGGGCGAGGCGCTCTTCCTGGAGCGATTGTCGCATCCCGACGCGGGCGCCAACATCACGCGCGTGGCCGGGCGGCTGCCGCTGCACGCGTCCTCTTCCGGACTGATCCTCCTGGCGCACGCCGACCCCGCGGTGCGGGATCGCATCCTGTCGCAACCGCTGCGCCCCCTCGGCCCGGGCACGGTCACCGACGCCGCCACGCTCGGTCGTCGCCTCCGCGAGATCCGGCGCAGCGGCGTCGTGATCGCCCCCGGGTCCATCGAGGCCGTTTCGACCGGCGTGGCCGTGCCGATCCGCGACGCGGGCTCGGTCATCGCGGCCCTCTCGATCGTGCTGCCGCGGGACGCGGATCCCGCACCCGCCGTCTCCGCACTCCAGTCCGCGGCCACCCGCATCGAGGCCGATCTGAAATTCAGTTTTCCCATTCAATGAGAATCTTCGAACGACGAACGCGACGGGATCCCACACTGGTCTGAACACGCCATCCCTCAACGGAGAAGGACCCATGACCCTCGAACGCACCCCCGTGACCATCGTCGGAGCGGGCCCGGCTGGCCTCCTGCTGTCGCACCTCCTCGCAGAGAGCGGCATCGAGTCCATCGTGCTCGACCTCCGCAGCCGCGACGAGATCGAGCAGACGATCCGCGCCGGGATCCTGGAGCAGGGCACCGTCGAGCTCCTCGACGGGATCCCGGGCAGCCGCGCCCGCACGGTGGGGCACCGCCACGACGGCATCGAGCTCCGCTTCGCGGGCGAGGGCCACCGGATCGACTTCCCGGGACTCGTGGGTCGCAGCGTCTGGCTCTACCCGCAGCACGAGGTGCTGAAGGACCTCATCGCGGCCCGTCTCGCAGCGGGCCAGGACCTGCGCTTCGGCGCCACGGTCGAGCGGGTCGAGGACGCGGGCACGACGTCGCCACGGGTCATCGGCCGCCACGACGACGGCACAGCGTTCGAGATCGTCTCGGACTTCGTGGTGGGCGCCGACGGCTCGCGCAGCGTCGTGCGCCCGACCGTCACCGGATCCTCGACCGGCGGGTACTTCCGCGAGTACCCGTTCGCGTGGTTCGGGATCCTCTGCGAGGCCCCACCGAGTTCCGAGGAGCTCATCTACAGCAATTCTCCCGAGGGCTTCGCCTTGATCAGCCAGCGTTCGGAGACCGTGCAGCGCATGTACTTCCAGTGCGACCCGGATACCGACGTCGACGCGATGAGCGAGGCCGATCTGTGGGAGACGCTCCAGGCGCGCGTCCCCGGCACCGACCTGGCCGAGGGCCCGATCTTCCAGCGCGACGTGCTCCGCTTCCGCAGTTTCGTGGCGCACGAGCTGCGGCACGGCCGCGCGGCGCTCGTGGGCGATGCCGCCCACACCGTGCCGCCGACGGGCGCCAAGGGCATGAACCTCGCGATCGCCGACGTGGTGCTGCTGCATCGCGCGCTCGACGCGCTGCTGCGTCACGCCGACGAGCGCGCGCTCGACGCCTACGCCGAGACCGCGCTCCGCAGGATCTGGAAGGCCCAGCACTTCTCCTGGTGGATGACGAGCCTGCTGCACCTCAGTCCCGAGGCGAGCGACTTCGACCGGCTGCGCCAGCTCGGCGAGCTCCGCTCCGTGGTGGAGTCGGAGGCCGGCCAGCGGTATCTCGCCGAGGCGTACACCGGCTGGCCGCTCGAGACCGGAGCGCACGGCTGATCCCGAGGCGCCCTTGCGCCCGGCCGCACGGGTCGAGAGGATGAAGGCATGAGCATCTCGGATCCCACCGCCACCGCCGTTCCCGCCCACGCCACGGAGGCCGAGGAGGCTGTCCCGGCATACACACTCTTCGCGGTCTTCCGCGTGAGTTCGAGCCACCCGGAGGTGCTCGACGGCCGGGACGTCGTCGGCGCCGTGCGGGAGTTCGAGGACGTGGTGGAGGTCATCGGCGGCGAGGACGTCACCCTCCGCGGCTGCTACGACGTGAGCGGCATGCGCTCCGACGCGGACCTCATGCTCTGGCTGCACGGCACCTCCGCCGAGGATCTCCAGTGGGCGCTCCGCGAGCTGCGCCGCACCGCACTGCTGCGGCCGCTCGTGCGCGTCTGGGGTGCGGTCGGCGTGCACCGCGAGGCCGAGTTCAATCGCGAGCACGTGCCCGGATTCGTGCGCGGCGTCGAGGCGAAGCAGTGGCTCGCCGTCTACCCCTTCGTCCGCTCGACCGACTGGTATCTGCTCGACGCCGCGGACCGCAGCCGCATGCTGGCGGAGCACGGCCGGGCGGGGGCGCAGTACACCGGCGTCGTGGCGAACACGGTCGCCGCATTCGGGCTCGGGGAGTACGAGTGGCTGCTGCCGATGGAGGCCGACGACCTCACGGAACTCGTCGACATGATGCGCGCGCTCCGCGGGGTCGACGCCCGACGCCACGTGCGCGAAGAGGCCCCGTTCTTCACCGGAAGACGCCTCGAGATCGCCGAGATCATCGAGGTGCTGCAGTAGGGCGAGCCGCTCACTCGGTGTTGCCGTTCGTGACGGGTCGGCGCATTCGACTCTTGACAGCGCCGGAACTTCCCCGGAGGATAGGCCGAAGCTTCGAGCGCTCCCGTGCACGGTCCAGAGTCGGACCGTGCCGAGGGGTCACCCGCCCTCGACGGCCCTCCCCGGACTCCGGTCCCCGATTGTGAGAGCGAGACCCCGTGACCACGCATTCCGCCGTACCCACCGCACCCGCTGACACCGCCGACGCAGCATCGCCGATCCCCATCTCCGAGGAGGAGATCTTCGCCGCGCACGAGGGCGGCAAGCTCTCGGTCGGGGTCGTCCGCCCGATCGACTCCAAGCGGGATCTCTCGATCGCATACACCCCGGGCGTCGCCCAGGTGAGCCGGGCGATCGCCGCCGATCCCGCGCTCGCGCAGAGCCACACCTGGGCCTCCCGGCTCGTCGCGGTCGTCTCCGACGGCACCGCGGTGCTCGGGCTCGGCGACATCGGCGCGAGCGCATCGCTCCCGGTGATGGAGGGCAAATCGGCCCTCTTCAAGACGTTCGCGGGGCTCGACTCGATCCCCATCGTGCTCGACACGACCGATACCGACGAGATCGTCGAGACGCTCGTGCGCATCGCGCCGAGCTTCGGCGCCGTCAATCTCGAGGATGTCGCCGCCCCGCGCTGCTTCGAGCTCGAGCGCCGGCTCATCGAGGCCCTCGACATGCCCGTCATGCACGATGACCAGCACGGCACCGCGGTCGTGGTGCTCGCGGCCCTCACCAACGCCGCGAAGGTCGTGGGCAAGGAGCTCGCCGAGCTCCGCGTCGTGATCTCGGGTGCGGGATCGGCGGGCGTTGCGGTCGCCGAGATCCTCCTGGCCGTGGGCCTCACCGATGTCATCGTGCTCGATTCCCGGGGTACCCTGCATCCGGGCCGCACCGACATCTCCGGCGTGAAGCGGGATCTCGCGGAGCGGACCAACCCGCGCCGCATCGAGCACGGCACGACCGCGGCGCTCGCGGGCGCTGACGCCTTCGTCGGCGTATCGTCGTCGACGGTGCCGGAGGCCGACGTGGCCGGGATGGCCGAGGACGCGATCATCTTCGCCCTCTCGAACCCCGACCCGGAGATCACCCCGGACGTGGCGCGCCAGTACGCGGCCGTCGTCGCGACCGGGCGCAGCGACTTCCCCAATCAGATCAACAACGTGCTCGCGTTCCCCGGGATCTTCCGCGGCGCACTCGACGCCGGCGCGAAGGGCATCACCCTGCAGATGAAGATCGCAGCCGCTCACGCGATCTCGGAGCTCGCGCTCGAGGGGCTTTCGGTCGACCGCATCGTGCCGAGCCCGCTCGACCCGCGCGTGGCGCCCGCCGTGGCCGCCGCGGTGATCGCCGCAGTGTGATCGGACCGGTCGAGCGCGACACCACCGCGCGGCCTGATCGGTCCGGTCCGGAAAGCCCGGTCCTGCGCGACTACACCGCGCGGAGGATCACCGCGCTGCCCTGACCGCCACCGCCGCAGATCCCGACCGCGCCGAGCGAACCCGAGCCGAGCGCCGCGAGCTGACGAGCCAGGGTGCCGACGATCCGAGCCCCGGAGGCCCCGATCGGGTGGCCGAGCGCGATCGCGCCGCCGTGCGTGTTGACGATGGCGGGATCGAGTCCGAGCTCTCTCGTCGACTGCACGCCGACCGCGGCGAAGGCCTCGTTGATCTCGACGGCAGCGAGGTCCGTCGTCTCGGCGTCGGTCTTCGCGAGCGCCGCCGCGATCGCGCGCGCGGGCTGCGAGTGCAGGTGGGTGTCGGGGCCGGCCACGAACGCGGTCGCCTCCACACGCGCGAGCGGGGCGAGTCCGAGACGCTCTGCGGCGGCCTCGCTCACGATCACGAGGGCGGCGGCGCCGTCGGTGATCTGCGACGCGTTGCCGGCGGTGATGGTGCCGTTCGCGGCGAAGGCGGGACGCAGCCCCGCGAGCGTCTCGGCGGTGGTGTCCGCGCGGATCCCATCGTCGGCGGACACGACCGTGTCACCGCGGCGGGACGTCACCGTGAACGGCGCGATCTCACCGGCGAAGAACTCCGCGGAGGCCGCGGCGCGCTGGTGGGACGCGGCGGCGAAGGTGTCCTGCTCCCCGCGGGTCAGGGCGAGCGGTGCGTTGCCCTGCTCGGTCAGCGCGCCCATCGCGATCTGGTCGAACGCGTCGGAGAGCCCGTCACGATCCACGGTGTCGACGAGCTCGGCGGCCCCGTACTTCGTGCCCGCGCGCAGCGGGATCACGTGCGGCGCCAGCGACATCGATTCCTGGCCGACCGCGACGACGATCTCGGCCTCGCCGGCGTTGATGAGCCGCACCGCCTGCGAGACCGCCTCGGTGCCCGACAGGCACACGGCGTTCAGGGTGATCGCGGGGACCCCCATCGGGATGCCCGCCGCCACCGCGGTCTGCCTGGCCGGGTTCTGCCCGGCACCCGCCTGCAGCACCTGCCCGGCCACGACGGTGTCGACCTGTTCTGCGGCGACGCCGGCGCTCTCGAGCGCCGCACGCACCGCGTGCGCACCGAGCACCGTGGCGGGCTGCCCGGCCAGCTGTCCGGTGAAGCGGGTGAACGGGGTGCGGGCGTATCCCGCGATCAGTGCGGTCATCGAGCGGACTCCTCACGGGAAGCGGTGGATGGTGGCGCGGACGCGAAACGTGCGCGTCCGGAGCCGTGCCTCCAGTGTGACGCATGCGACGGCACCGCGACGGAGCAACCTCGCACAGTGGTCCGGGCTTCAGGTGTGCGCGTGCGCGCCCGGACACCACAAAGGCCCCCGTCACGAATGACGAGGGCCAGGAGAGCCGCCTGTCGGATTTGAACCGACGACCTGTTCTTTACGAGGGAACTGCTCTACCCCTGAGCTAAGGCGGCGTGGTGCGAAATTGCTCTCGCACACGAGGGTCCACTCTAGCACGATTGCCACCCCGATCTCGACGCCGCCGACGCCGGGCGAAGCTGCCCCGGCGGCACGGGACCCGGCGACGCACACCCCCTACGAGCAGGTGACGCCGCTCCGGGGCATGACGCCCTCGAGCAGGTAGGCGTCGACCGCGGAGTTGATGCACGCGTTCTCGCCGTAGGCGGTGTGCCCCTCCCCCTGGTACGTGAGCAGCGTCGCGTTCTCGAGCTGGTCCGCCAACGACTCCGCCCAGCGGTACGGCGTCGCGGGATCCCCCGTGGTGCCGACGACAAGGATCGGCGCGGAGCCCGCCGCCGTCACCGCGGTGCGCTCCTCGACACCCGGGAACGGCCAGCCGGCGCAGGCGAGATCACCGTAGCCCTGGAACCGTCCGATCGTCGGCGCGATCTCCTCGAGCTCCTGGGCGTCGGCGCGCATCTGATCGACGTCCGGGTCATTCGGGTAGTCGAGGCAGTTGATCGCCGAGAATGCCTCGGTCGAATTGCTCAGGTACTCGCCGCCCTGGCGATCGTAGTAGAAGTCCGCCAGCGACAGGGCCACGTCCGCGTCGCCGTCGGCGGCGGTCTCGAAGAGCTGGTCGAGATAGCCCCAGTTGCTCTGCGAGTAGAGCGGCGTGATGATCGCGGTGAGCATCGTGCTCGACGACAGCATCCGGCCGTCGGAGCCCTGCAGCGGATCCGCATCGATCCGGTCGAGGAGCACGCCGATCGCGGTCATCGACTCCTCCACGTCGCCCGTGAACGGGCAGTCGCGGCGCTCGATGCAGTCGGTGACGTAGGCGCGCAGGGCGAGCTCGAACCCGCGGGTCTGCTCGCGCACCACCTCGCTGAGACTGGCCGCGGGATCCATCGCCCCGTCGAGCACCAGGCGGCCGACCTTCTCGGGGTACGCGTCCGCGTAGCGCGCCCCGATGTAGGTGCCGTAGGAGTAGCCCAGGTAGTTCAGCGTCTCGTCGCCGACGATGCCGCGCAGCATGTCCAGATCCTGCACCGTCGAGCCGGTATCCACGTGCGCCAGCAGGTCGCCCGTGCTCGCCGCGCAGGCCGAACCGAACTCCTCGGATTCCGCCTGTGCGGCGGCGATCCACGTGTCGCTGCCGACCTCGCCCACGTCCTCGCCGAGGCCGAAGAGGTACTCGTCCATCGCGGCGGCGTCGAGGCAGCTCACCGGCGACGACTGCCCCACCCCCCGCGGGTCCCAGCCGATCACGTCGTACGCGCGTGCCACCTCGGGCTGCACCGCGGAGGCGATGCTGTTCGCCACGTAATCCGCGCCCGATGCCCCGGGACCGCCCGGGTTCACGAACAGCGTGCCGATCGGATCGCCGCCGGTGGCGGGGTGCTTCACGAGGTGGAGCGTGATGCGCTCGCCGGCCGGGTCCGTCCAATCGAGGGGGGCGTAGACGTCGGCGCACTGCATGCCGTCGAGGCACGGCTGCCACCCGGGCTCCTGCTCGGCGAAGCTCTCGACGGTGTTCTCGGGCTCGGCGGGCAGGCTGGGCGCGGGGGTACCGCGGTCCTCCCCTTGGCCGAGGAAGGCGAGCGGCACGCAGGCGCTCACGACCAGTGCGATCGCGAGCGTCACCGCGATGGCGACGGGTCGTCGACGCAGCCCGCGCGTCACGGGGCCCTCCGATTCGACGTCGCTCACGCGCTCAGCTCCGATCGCGACAGGGTTCCGGCGACGGCACCGGCGAACAGCGCTTCGAGCACCAGCCCCGGGGTGATGCCGCGCGCGAGGCGCTCGCGTGCGGTCTCGAGAGACGTCACCATGCCGAGGGCGCGCACCGCGGACCAGCGCTCGGCGAGCTGCCGGATCCGCGCTCCCTGCTCACGGTTGACGAGCTCCGGATCGGCGCCGAGCGCGGTCAGCAGGACGTCGCGGTAGAGCGAGAGCAGGTCGGTGAGGATCCGATCGATCCCGTCGCGCAGGCTGCGGGTGGCGCGGCGCTTCTGATCCTCTTCGAGCGCCTTGATCTGCGAGCGCATCTGCGGCGGGATCGCGGCCCCCGGTGCCAGTCCGAGGCTCCGGATCGCGTCCTCCCGCTCCCGCGCGTCGAGTTGCTCGGTGATCGCCGCCGCGTCGGCCTCGGCGACCTTCACGAGCGACGCCGCAGCGCGCATCGCCTCACCCAGGGTCTCGATGCCGAGCGCGATCTCGATGGTGCGGTCGCGGCGCTCCAGCGACTCGGCGTCGGACGCCAATCTGCGGGCCATGCCGATGTGACTCTGGGCCAGCCGCGCGGCGCGTTCCGCGGCGTCGGCGTCGATCCCGTCGCGCTCGTGCAGGAGGCGCGCGATGTCCGCGGTGCTCGGGGTCACGAGACGGAGCGAGCGCGCCCGCGAGCGTATCGTGGGCAGCAGGTCCGCCTCGCTCGGGGCGCACAGGATCCAGATCGTGCGCTCCGGCGGTTCCTCCAGTGCCTTGAGCAGCACGTTCGAGGTGCGCTCGGGCATCCGATCCGCGTCCTCGATCACGATGACGCGGTAGCGGCCCTCGGCCGGCGAGTAGTGCGCCGTCGTGACGATTTCTCGGGCAGCCTTGATGTCAATGAGGAGCTTCTGCGTGCTGAGCACGCCGAGGTCGGGATGCGTGCGGGCGCGGACCTGCTCGAAGATCCGCTCGCGGTCTTCGACGGTCCGCGAGATCAGCGCGGCGGCGAACCGGAACGCGAGGTTCGAGCGCCCCGAACCCGGGGGACCCGTGATCAGCCAGGCGTGCGCCCCGGGAGCCTCGGCCTCGAGATGCAGGGTGCGCACGGCGTCGGGTTGGCCGACGATCTCTGCCCAGAACTCCATTCGGCCAGGATAGCGTGAGCCCCTGACAGTGCGGGTGGGCCGGTCACTCCGCGAGGTCGACGTACCGCACGTCTCCCGAGCGCACGCGGGCGGATCCCGCGCTCACCTCGGCGGCCAGCGATCGCAGTGACTCGACCTCGTCCTCGGGCACGGAGAACCGCTGCACGACGGCGTCGCTGTAGGCCGCGGCACCGACAGCGTACCCGCGCCGTCGGCACTCCGATTCGAGCACGGCCGCGACGTCGTAGGCGAGCTCGACTGCCACCTCACGGCGGGGCGCCCGGCGCACCAGGCGAGCCTCAGCGACCGCACCGGCCACGGCGGCCCGGTACGCGCGGGTGAGCCCGCCCGCGCCGAGCAGCACCCCGCCGAAGTACCGCGTGACCACCGCGACCACATCGCTCAGCCCGGCCGAGGTGAGCGCATCGAGCATCGGCGCGCCCGCGGTGCCGCTCGGCTCGCCGTCGTCGTTGGAGCGCTGGATCCGACCGTCCGGGCCGATCACGAACGCCGTGCAGTGGTGCCGGGCGCGAGGATGGCGAGCGCGAGCCTCGGCGATCGCGTCTCGCGCCGCGGACTCGTCGTCGACGCGCTCGAGCCGCGTGAGGAAGCGGGAGCGCGACAGTTCGATCTCGGTATCGACCGCTCCGGCGATCGTGCGGTACTCGGCGCTCACCCCTCCATTCTGCCGTGCCCGGTGTCGAGCGGCGCGCTATCCTTGCGAGCGTGAGCGTTCGAATCGACAGCTGGGTCTGGGCCGTGCGGCTCGCGAAGACCCGCAGCCAGGCCACGACGCTGTGCCGGGGCGGACACGTGCGCATCAACGGCAACGCCGCGAAGGCCGCGCAGCAGGTGAAGGTCGGGGACGAGGTGCGGGTCCGCCTGCACGGCTTCGACAAGATCTACCGCGTCGCGGGGCTCGCCACCCGGCGCGGCAGCGCCACCGAGGCGGCGCAGTACTTCGAGGATCTCACGCCGCCGCCCCCGGCGCGCGTCGATCGGCCCGCCGACATCGTTCGGGATCGCGGGGCCGGTCGGCCCACGAAGCGCGAGCGCCGCGACCTCGAGCGCCTCCGCGGGCGCGACGCCGAGGCGTCCTTCACCGACGAGTAGGGCAGTCAACGGGTTCGCCCCGCCCCGCACGATCGGCGGGGCGGGGCGAACCCGTTGACGCGGTGACGCTTACGCGGCCGTCTTGCGCCTCCGGCTCAGCAGGACGCCGGCACCGCCGAGCAGCAGGAGCAGCGCCGCGAGTGCCGCGAAGGCCCCGAGGTCGTTGCCCGTGACCGCCAGCGGGTCGGCAGCCGCGACCGGCACGGTCACCGCGTCGCTCAGCACCGAATCCGGCGTCTTCTCCGCCTGGGAGTCGACCGAGACGGTGTTCGTCGCGGTCGGGTAGGCGGCCTGCCCGATGTTCACCTCGAGGGTGAGCTCGACGGTCTCGCCGACCTGCAGCCCCTCCTCGAGCGTCCACGTCACGGTCTGATCCCGCACCGAGACCCCCGCGTCCGGCGACGAGCGGAAGCTCATGCCGTTCGGCAGCACGTCGGTCACCGTGATCGGGCCCGGGTCCTCGGTCGGGCCGAGGTTCGAGACCGAGATCGTGAAGGTTCCGGTCTTGCCGACCTGGAACGTTCCGACCGCGCGCTTCTCGGTGACGAGAGTGACGAGCGGCGGCACGACGACCGGGTCCTCGGCACGATCGTTCTCCGGGTTCGGATCGATCTCCCGCTCATCGAGCGGCGACACGACGGCCACGTTCGTCACGCCCGGGTAGGCGTCCGTCATCACCGTGGTCGAGATGACCAGGTCGGGCGTCGTGGCCGCGACCTCGATGGTGCCGGTGTAGACGGCGGTGACCGTGGCCGCACCGTTCTCCGGCGTCACCGACTCGATGACCCAGCCGTTGCCGAGATCGCCCGGCTCGCTCGTCACGAAGAGCCCCTCGGGCACCGTGTCCACCACTCGGGCGCCCGACGAGACGGACGGGCCGCCGTTCGTGACGGTGAGGGTGAAGTCGAGCGGATCGCCGATCCGCACCGCGTCGGCGCTGTGGCGCTTCGCGACGGACAGGTCGGCGACGTGCCCCACCGAGAGCTCGGCCGTGTCGGTGTTGCTGTGCTCCTCCTCCGCTGGTTCGGGGGTGCCCGAGACCACCGTGGCGGTGTTCACGAGCGGCGTGACCTCCACGCCGTCCGTGATCGGCAGCGCCGCGTCGAGCAGCACGTCGAACACGATGGCGGGTGCGTCACTCGCGTTGGCGAGCCCCGACGTCGTCGGCTGCAGGGTGAACACGACCTCCTGCGGATTCTCCGGGTTCACCTCGGCCGACCAGTTCGCGGAGGTCTCGGCGGCGAGGCCGACGAAGCTCACTCCGGCGGGCAGCACGTCCGTGACCACGATCGGGCCGACCGCGTTGCTCGGACCGTAGTTGTGCGCGTCGATGCGGTACCGCGCCTGCTCGCCGGCGACTGCCGTCGTCACCTCGGCACCGGTCTCGTCGATCGCGGTCTTGGTGAGCCCGAGATCGGCGATCGTCGACACCGTGATGGCGGCGTCCGCGTCCACGGAGTGCGGGCCGCGGCTGTCGACCCAGTCCTCGTCCACGACGTTCGTGAGCACGGTGTCGCTCGGCACCGCCGCGTCGAGCGCTGCGACCACGGTGATGACCGTGGGCGCGCCGTCGGGCTGCGCGTTCACCGGGTGCTGCGGGTAGGTGCACTCGACGCTCGACGCGCCCTCGACCGCGGTGCTGCAGTCCCACACGTCGCTGCTCGCCGACACGAGCGTGAGCCCGGCGGGAAGCGTATCCGTGATGGTGGCATCGGCCACGGACGGGCCGTTGTTCCAGACATTGACCGTGTACGAGACGTTCGTCCCGGCGATCCACGGGCCCTCCTCGACCGACTTGGCGACGACCATATCGGACTGGGTCACGACCTCGGTCGGATCGGTCCAGGTGTCATCGCTCGGGTCCGGATCGTTCGGTGCGGACACCGTCGCCGTGTTGACCAGCCCGACCTGGGCGGCCACGTCGGGCGCGATCGCCGTGGTGAGCGTGATCGAGATCGTCGCCCCCACCGGGAGGGTGTCGGGCACGGCCACGGGCGTCCAGCTCAGCGTCTGCCCCGAGATCGTGGGTTCGATCTGGGTCGAGGCGGCACCGGCGACGCTGACCTGCGCCGATCCCGCGACGTAGCTGAAGCCATCGGGGAGTGCATCGGACAGCACGATCGGTCCGTCGGACACGCTCGGCCCGTGGTTCGTCGCGACGATCGTGTAGTCGAGCGAGCTGCCCGCGGTCGCGACCCCGGTGTGGGACTTCTCGACCGAGAGGTTCGCGACGCGCGTCGACCCGGTGTTGTCGTCGTCGATCGACGGCTCGGCGTTGTCGGCCTGTGCCACGGCGAGGTTCAGGATGTCCGTGTCGGGATCCATCGTCGAGTCCGTCGCGTAGGTGACCACGAACGAGCGTGCCTGCGCCGCGCCGACCTGCTGCGCGCCGTCGAGGGCGAAGGTGTCCCACGCGGGATCGGTGGCGCCGGTCTCATCGGTGCCGCCGCTCGTGTGGGTCCAGGTGCCCTGTTCCGAGACGTGGCTGACGTAGGTCAGACCGGCCGGTGCCTTGTCGACCACGGTGACGTTCCGGGTGTTCGCCGGGCCGGCGTTCACCACCGTCAGACGGTAGCTCACGTCGTCGCCCCACTCGACGGTGCTCCCCTCGGCGGCGGGTACCCACGTGCTCGTCTCCGCGTCCCAGACCACGCGGGTCTTCGAGAGGACGTGCGTCGCGGCATCGCCCGGCGTCACGGTGACCGTGCCCAGGTTGTTCTGGGAGTCGTAGCCGTCGGACTCGGGATCGGCGACGTAGTCGGGATCCGGCGTCTCGCCCGGGTTGATGAGCGCGGCGTTCGTGATGTCGCCTCCGGTCCAGCCTGCGTCGATGGTGCCGGTGAGGGTGATCGCCGGAGCGGCCCCCGTCGGCATGGACGCACCTGAGTAGGTCCAGGTGATCGTGTCGCCGGCGTTCCAGCTGCCCGCCTCCGGCGGGGTGGCCGTCCACGTGCCGCTGGCCTCGGTGAAGGTGACACCGTTGACGCCGGCCGGCACCGTGTCGGTGATCGTGATCGGGCTGCCGTCGGTGCTGAGCGACACGGACGGTCCGACGTTGCGCGGGGTGAGCTGCCAGGTGATGGCCGCACCCGCGGTCGGGGTCGTCGTGTTGCTCGACTTCGTCAGCGCGAGATCGGCGCTCGTGGTCGTCCCGATCGTCGCGTCGTCCTCGTTGTTCGAGAGCACGGGATCGAAGGTGCGATCGGAGGCCACGCTCGCGGTGTTGCCGACCTCGGCCGGAGCCTGGTCGTCCGCGACGGCCACCTGCACGTTGATCGTCGGGAACGACGCGCCGCTCGCGAGCGACTCGCTGGTGTTGATCCGCTCGCACGCGAAGGTCGTCACGCCGTCGGCGGCCCGGTTCGGCACGTCACAGGTCCAACCGGTGCCGCTCGCCCCGGTGACGGTGATGCCCGTGGGCAGCGCGCCGGTGGTGTCGGTCACGGTGATGGGGCCTTCGGCGGCGTCCGGTCCGAGGTTCGAGACGTCGATCGTCCAGCCGACGCCGGATGTGCCGGCCTCGAACGGATCCTCGGCGCCCTGCTTCACGATCGCCAGGTCCGCGGAACCGAGGTAGGCGTTCGCCGTGGTCGGATCTGCGACGTAGGACGCACGTGAGCCGTTTCCGGTGGCGCCGGTGGTGTCGGTCGCCGACCCCCGCAGGGTGTTCACGTGGGGGTTGACGTTGATCCCGACCCCCGAGTCGGTGGTCGCCGCGGCACTCGGGGTCGCGGTCAGCGTCACCACGATGGTGCGCTGGGCGGGCGTCGCGCCGGATGCCGTGCCCGGGAGGATCGGCGCGCTCGGCGCGCTGGATCCCAGGTCCCAGGTGAGCGTGGTCTTGCCGTCCTCCTCACCCAGCACCGGCTCGGCAAGCGGCACGGATGCCGCGCCGCCGACGCTGATGCGCGCGGAGTTCGCGTCGTAGCTCCAGTTCTGGGGCAGCACGTCCGCGATCTGCACGGTCTGGGCCGAACCCTGGCCGGTGTTCACGAGCGTGAGGCGCCAGCCGAAGGACTCGTCGACGCGCGCGAGCGAATCATCACTCACGGACTTCGCGAGGGTCACGATCGGGAAGAGCGCGCGCGCCACGGCAGTGTCACTCACCGCGGGCGCTCCGCCGGTCCCCGGCTGGTACACCCGACCACCCGACGGGAACGACTCGAAGCGGGTCACCCGTGCGGTGTTCGTGAGCGTCGCTCCGAGGCCCGCGGCCGACGAGGTGAGGGCGCTGGAGTCAGCGAACTCCGCACTGTAGGTGAGCTCGATCGACTTCGTGGTGCCGGTCCCGCTCTGGTGATCCAGCGGTCCGGTGAGCGTCCACGTGATCGTGCCGCCGCCGTTGGCTCCGGCGCCGGCGAGGGTGCCGCCGTTGGAGATGGTCGCGGGATCCACGACCACACCCGTCGGCACCGCATCGGTGACCGTGATGTTGTGGGCCGGAGTGCCACCGGTGTTCGTCACCGTGAGGCGATAGGGCAGCGTCGCATCGGGGTTGCGGTTCACCGAGTCCTGACCGTCGACCTTCTTGGTGATGGCGAGGGCGGGGTTCAGCACACTCACGGTCGCCGAGCGGTCGATCGACTCGCGGGACGTGCCTGCGGCCGTGTTCGCCCACTCGAAGGTCGCGGTGTTCGGCAGCGCGTTGACGTTGGCCGGGACGGTGTTGGAGAGCAGCACGTCGTATCGCAGCGTGAGCGTGCGCTCCTCCGTGCTCCGCGGGAAGTCGCCGTTCGTGCCGGTGTAGGTCCAGCGCTGCAGGGTGCCGGACGGGTTCGTCCGCTGCCAGTTCGCCGGGTTGTTGATCTGCGCGTCCGCCGGCGTCACGGTGGGCCCCGAGATCGTGGCGTTCTGCAGCACGGCGCCCGCGGGCAGCACGTCCTCGATCACCACGTCGTAGTAAGTGACGTTCGGGTAGAGGGTGACCTCGACCTCGTACTGCGCGGTCGCGCCGATGGGGGCGCTCGCGGTCTCGGCGTACTCACCGGTCGACGGAGAGATCCGCACACCCTTCTCGAGTCCGGCGGTCACCGCGGTGACGGTGGCCGAGCTCGCGTCGGTGCGGACGCCGCGGCGCGGATCCGGATCCTCAGCCGACACCGGGAGCGTGTACCCCGTGACGTCGACGTCGTTGACGTAGTCCTGTCCACCGCCGGTGTCAGGGTCGATCGTCGCGACGTAGGTGAGCGTGGCGCTCGTCGGGATGGTCGCGAGCTCGGGGAACGCGTCGGGGGTCCAGGTGATCGTGCCGCCGAGGCCGTTCTGGAGGTTCGTGGCGTTGTCGAAGGTGGCGCCGTCGAGGGACGGCTGCGTCGTGTCGATCAACAGGCCGGCCGGAACCGTGTCCACCACGACGTTGTCGTGGATCTGCGGGCGGCTGCCCGTGTTCTGCACGAGGATCGAGTACTCGATCTCCTGCTCTGCGGTCACATCGGTGGACGGGTCCGCCGACTTCACGATGTCGAGATTCGGCTCCAGGTAGCGCACCTGAGCGTCGTCAGAGAGCGAGACCTCACCGGTCTGCGTGTTCGGGTTGCTGAACTCGAAGCGGGCGGTGTTCGTGAGCGCGGTGTTGTGCGCGAGATTCGGCACCGGCGCGGGGTGCGCTGCGTCGCGATCCTGCACCCAGACCGTGATCTGCACGGAGAAGGTCTGCGGATCCGCAGTGGTGTTCGTATAACTCGAGGGGAATACGAGTGTGCCCGGGGTCTCGGAGCCCGAGGCGTCCTCGACGAGCGTGAAGCCCTCGGCGTCGAAGTCGTAATCCGCGGTGGGACCGGAGAACGTCGCGCTGCCGGGGACGAACTCGTAGTCGAAGGTGTGGCCACCGCCGACGAACTGCCCGTCGTCGGCGAGTTTCGCGCCCGACACCGACGTGCGTGCCGGGATCGTCACGGAGTACTCGAACGTCGCGTGCTCGCCCTGGACGATCGCATCATCGGGTCGCGAAGCCGGCGAGCCGGTCGTCACGGACGAGTTGAACTCGTCGTCCGCCGGGGTGATCTCGGTCGACACGAGGTTCTTCTCCATCGTGGCGTTGGGGAGGTAGATCGACGCGTCGTCGTACGTGTCGGCGTCATCGAAGCCGACCTCGCCCGCCTGCACCGTGCGGTTCGTGAGCTCCTGCCCGCCGCCCTCGCGCTGCGGCACGACGGTGGTGGTTCCGGCGCCGATGGCGCTCGGGATCTCGTAGCTGATGATGCCCGCGGTGTTGTCGTAGCGCTGCGTCAGTCGAGCGGCAGCACCGCCAGCACCCTCGGGCACGGTCAGCGTGTAGCCGAGCGTCAGACCGCGCACGACCGCCGGGTCGGCGTCCGAGCCCGGAACCTCGGCCGAGACGTTCCACACGATGACGGAGCGGTCGGCGTAGGCGTCATTGAGGTCCAGCCCGCCCGGCAGCGTGTCGGTCGGGTCATACACGACCGCGGAGAAATCGGCGCCGCCGGAAAGGGGCGACTCCGCCCCGTTGTCGACGAGCGCGGCGGTGACCGTGCCGACGTCGGCCGCGGTGACCCCCTCGGGCAGCACGTCCCAGACGACGTACCCGCTCGTGGTGTTCTGCGGGGCCGTCACGTCGAGGCGGTAGACGACCTCGTCGCCCTGCACGACGAGTTCGTTCGTGCCACCCGCATTGAACGGTGCGTCGGTGCTGCCGCCGGGGTGCGGGTTCGTGCGGATCCCCTTCTGCAGCGTCGAGCCCCAGTCGAGGTCGATGAGCGCCTCGCGCCGGAGGAACGAGATCTCGCCATCGACGTTGACCTGCTGGTACTTCGCCTGGTTCGCGGGGCTGTCGATGTCGTCCGCGGAGACGGACTGCGTGGCGATGCGACCCTGGATGAAGAATGTCACCTGGCTGTCGAGCGGCATAAAGCGGTCGCCGTTGCCGTCTTCCAGCTCCCGACCGAGCTCCCAGGTGATATGGGTCGGCGCGCCGGCCGGGGTGAGCGTCGCATCGGGAATGAACTCCGCCGGGAAGCTCGCGTCGCCCGACCAGGCTGCGGGCTCGGTCGCCTCGGCGAAGCCGGGGATCCCGCTGTACGTGTACAGCACCTGCTCGAAGTCGACGCCGACCGGCAGGTAATCGTCGAGGATCGGGTTGCGCGTGTCGATGCCCTTCGCGAACGGCACCTCCACCCGGTACCAGACGAGGTCGCCGGGTGAGAACGGGGTCTCGGCATGCGTCGTCCAGTCCGCATCCTGTGCGTCGGCGAGCTCGATGCCGCGACCGAGCACGGTCTTGGTGAGCTCCGAGAATCGTGAGGTGATCGTCGCCCGCGACTCGTCCTTCGGATACCGATCACCGCCCACTCGCTCTGCGAGTTCGGGATCCCCTGCGATCGCGTCGATCGGCGAAGTGATGCCCGTGATCTCCACCCGGTTCGTCAGGCGGTCGCCGGAGCTCGTGCTGCCCTTGTCGCCCGAGTAGAACGGGCGCTGCATAGCGGTGTAGTCGATGGTCACCCGATCGAGCGCTGCGAGCGGCTCGACCGTGAAGACCGATGTGAAGGTGCCGGAGTTGACGTCGTACTCGATGGCGGTGACGGTGGCACCGTCGGAGCGCGCACCGGCTTCCGTGCTCGGGTAGTTGCAGGCGGTGCCGCCGGCGACGAGGCTGCTCCACTGCGCGGGGTTGTCCGTGAGGTCCTGCACGACCTGGCCGTTGCGGATCGTGAGGCTCGGCGCCTCGGGCTGCGCGGGGAAGGCCGGGCAGAGGCCGTTGGGCATGACATCGGTCAGCGTGATCTCGCGCGCGTCGACGTACTCGCTGACTGAGACGTCGAGTGAGTAGGTCGCGAGTTTGCCGGTGGCGAACGCGTTGCCCGAGTCGTCGGTCGCGACCGACTTCAGGACTCGGAGATCGACGGCGTAGATCTCCTCGGTGTCGGTGTCGGACGTGGTGCGGAGCGACTCGTCGCCGTCCTGCACCTCTCCGGCGTAGGTGCCGGTGGCCACCACGGCGTTCCGCATCATCTGGCCGGTGGCGGGATTCGCAGGGTCCTCACTGCCGTGGCGCGTCGATGCCCCGGTGTTGTTGTCGAGGTTCGCCGCCTGCAGCCCGCTCGCCGGATCGGGCGCGGTGCCATCGGCCCACAGCTCATTCGCGAAGAGAGGCACCGCGGCCTCGTAGGTGAACGAACTCGTCCCGGGCGTGCCGACGGTGGCCGGCAGCTCCTGCGGCGTGCCGCCCGTGAGCGGTGCGGGCAGGGTCCAGGTGACCTTGGTGTAGACACCGGCGCCCTGCAGCCCGAGCGCCGTGGCCTCGGTCGCGGAGAGCTGCACGGTCTCGACCATTTCACCGCTCGGGGTCCAGGTGCCCGGGATCGGACCCGAACCGGGGTATTCCTCATCGGCCGAGTGATCTCCCCCGGAGACCCCGAGATACTCGAGACCGGCAGGGAGGTAATCGGTGACGATGACGTCGCCGGTCACGCCCTCACCCGTGTTCTCGAGCTCGATCGTGTACGTGGTCACGCTCGTGTGCACACCGCGGAGCAGCTTCTCCTCGGGGCTCGGCTCGGTCTTCGTGACGCGCAGGGCCTTCACCGGAATCGGGGCGAAGTCGGCATCCTTGCCTCCCCCGGAGGTGTGGCCGGAGGTGCGCGCCTTGCTCGGCGAGCCGTCGAAGGTCGGGAGGCGCGTCGGGTCATCGCTCGTGTAGGCGGTGACGTCGAAACCGATCTCAGCACCCACGGGGTAGACCGACGCGTCCGGGCGGACCGTGACCGGCTGGGTGACCGTCGCCCCGTCCGGCAGGTCATCGACGTTCGACCACACCCACAGCTGCAGACCCTCGGGGACGGCGCACTTGGTGGACGGCCCGGGAGGCGTGAGGGCCGATGCGGGGATCAGTCCGGCGTCGACGCAGGTGGTGGCGGAGGTGCGTGAGACGTTGGGGAGCACCGAACCTGCGGGGTACGCCGTCGGGGTGCCGAAGGAGCCGGCGCTCACGAAGTCGACCGCGTCGGGGAGCAGTGCGGTGAGCCCGAGGTTGAACTGCTTGCCACCGCCGGAGTTGGAGATCGAGATCTCGAAGGTCGCGTCCTCTCCGGCCAGGATGAAGTCCTTGCCGCCGGTGCCGGACGCGCTGATGCCCACCTCGGGGCTGAACGGGTTGGCGAGCGCCGTCTGCGCCCCGATCCCCACGGCAACCAAGGATCCGGCGATCAGCGTTCCGACCGCGGTTCCCGCGATCCACGAACGCCACCGCGAACGGTGTGACGATGCTGCAACAACTGAACGGTTCTCGAAACGCACTACTTTTGACTCCCCAAAACGGCCGTTGGGGCGATGCATCGCGACGCCGCACCCCACGGTTCAATCGTGTGCTCCCCAAGAACACACAAACGGCTACAACCTACTAGAACTCCCTCTTATATTTCAACGCATAGATTGAAACGTTATATCGCGTCCTGCGGCGCCGGCCGCACCGCGCACTCGGATACGCTCGAGGAATGACCGCAATGGCACAGGACCGTCGGCGGGCGACGCACCTGTCTGAGCCGGAGTGGCGGCCGCGCGCAGCCGAGCATCGTGCGCGTGCCGACGCCCTCACGGCCGGGCATCGTGCGCGCCGACAGCGCGGGGAGACCCACGCGGTGGAGGACTTCCTCTTCACCTACTACTCCTGCAGCCCGGCCGAACTGCGGCGGTGGCACCCCGGCGCCGGGATCGTCCTGCACGGAGCCGCCGAGGAGCGGGGCGCCTGGCGGCACTACACGACCGTCGACGGCACCGACGCCCGCGTTGACCTCACCGCATACTTCGCCAAGCGAGGCGGCACCGTCGACTACGTCGAGCGCCTGCTCTCGGCGACCCTCGAGCGCCCGCCGCGCTTCGGGTGCTTCGGACTGCACGAGTGGGCGATGGTCTACCGCATGACCCCCGAGGAGCTGCGGCACCGCTCCCTGCCGCTCCGCATCGGGCACCGTGAGACGGACGCCGTGGTCGAGTCCCACCCCATCGCCTGCACCCACTTCGACGCTTATCGATTCTTCACCCCGGCGGCGGGGCCGCTCAACGAGCTCCGCCCGACGCGCGAGTCGCAGTCCGCCATGGAGCAGGCCGGCTGCCTGCACGCGGGCATGGACGTGTACAAGTGGGCCGCGAAGCTCGGCCCCATCGTGCCCGGCGCACTGCTGCTCGACTGCCTGGTGCTCGCGAGCGACATCCGTCGGGTCGACATGCGCGCGTCGCCCTACGATGTCAGCTCGTTCGGACTCCCGGCGATCCCGATCGAGCGCCCGGAGGGCAAGCGCGAGTACGCCCGGCTCCAGCGCGGCTTCACCGAGCGCGGCAACGGACTGCGCGAGCGGATCCTCGAGGCGATCACCACGGCGCGGCGCGTGCACGCCGCCGTAGCCGCTTAGAACAGCGTGGGTGCCGGCGCGCTCACCGGCTCTGCCCGCGGCGGCACGACGGCACGGGATCGCCCCGCCTCACGCTCGAGTCCGTAGCGCCGGATCAGCGGACGGATCCGCCCCGCGAGCTCCATGCGGTACGCCTGCGGCGCCCGGCTCGCGCTCCCCGGGTACAGCGACCGATAGGCCGGCACCAGCTCCGGGTGCGCGCGCTCGAGCCACTCGAAGAACCACGGCTTCACGTGGCTGCGCAGGTGCAGCGGGCCGTACAGGACCGCGTTCGCCCCGGCGTCGCGCACGTCCCGGAGCAGCGCCGAGAGCTGGGCGACCGAGTCCGTGAGGTGGGGCAGCACCGGCATGAGGAAGACGTCGCACGGCAGTCCGGCGTCCCGCGCAGCCGCCACCGTGTCGAGCCGCGCCCGGGTGGTCGGTGTGCCCGGCTCAAGAGACTGCTGGAGCTCGGGATCACCGATCGCGATCGACATCGCGAGGTCGACCGGCACGCGTTGCGCGACCTCGGCGAGGAGGGGCAGGTCGCGGCGCAGCAAGGTGCCCTTCGTGAGGATCGAGAGCGGGGTCGCGGCTCGACCGAGCGTCTCGATGATGCCGGGCATGAGCCGGTAGCGGCCCTCGGCACGCTGGTAGGGGTCCGTATTGGTGCCGAGCGCCACGGTGTGGTGCTGCCACGACGGCCGCGCGAGCTCTCGGGCCAGCACCTCCGCGACATTCACCTTGACGATGATCTGGGAGTCGAAGTCCTCCCCCGTGTCGAGGTCGAGATAGCGGTGGGATCCGCGCGCGAAGCAGTAGACGCACGCGTGCGAGCAGCCGCGATACGGATTGATCGTCCAGGAGAAGGGCATCGAGGACTCCCCCGGCACCCGGTTGAGGGCGCTCTTCGCGAGCACCTCGTGGAACACGATGCCGTCGAACTCCGGCGCGCGCACCGTGCGGAGGTGCCCCGGCACCGCCGCGACCTGCGCCAGCCCGAGCCCGGGCAGCGCTGCGTCGACGACCCCGCTCGTCTTCTGCCCACTCCACCTCATGGAGTCATTCGAACATATGTTCGAATGAAGTGCAACCGTCAGCGGCTAGTCGCGCGACTGCTCCGCGAGGTGGTTGTGGTGCTGGATCACCTCGGCGACCACGAAGTTGAACCACTTCTCGGCGAACTCGGGGTCGAGGTGCGCGTCCTCCGCAAGGCTTCGCAGCCGGGCGATCTGGCGCGCCTCCCGCGAGGGATCCGACGCGGGCATCTCGTTCTCCGCCTTCAACTCACCCACCTCCTGGGTGCAGCGGAAGCGCTCGGCCAGCATGTGCACGAGCGCCGCATCGATGTTGTCGATGCTGGAGCGCAGGCGCTCGAGACGCTGCTGCGGTGCGAGGTCGGCCACGATCCAGCCCTCCTCAGTCGAGCAGATCGTGGCGCACCACGACCTGCTCCCGCTCGGGGCCGACGCCGATGGCCGAGATCCGGGATCCGCTCATCGCCTCGAGCGCGAGGATGTAGTCCTGCGCGTTCTTCGGCAGATCCTCGAAGCGGCGCGCGCCCGAGATGTCCTCGGTCCAGCCCGGGAACTCCTCGTAGATCGGGGTCGCGTGGTGGTAGTCGCTCTGGTTCACCGGCATTTCGTCGTGCCGCACGCCGTTGACGTCGTAAGCGACGCACACCGGGATGGTCTCGAGGCCCGAGAGCACGTCGAGCTTCGTGAGCACGAAGTCCGTCACGCCGTTGATCCGCGCCGCGAACCGCGCGATCGGGGCGTCGTACCAGCCGCAGCGCCGCGGGCGCCCGGTCGTGGTGCCGAACTCGAAGCCCTGCTTGCGGAGGTACTCGCCCGAGGCGTCGAAGAGCTCGGTCGGGAACGGGCCGGCGCCGACGCGTGTCGTGTACGCCTTGATCACCGAGATGACCCGGTCGAGCTGGGCCGGCGGCAGGCCCGAGCCGGTGCTCGCACCACCCGCGGTCGCGTTCGACGAGGTGACGAACGGGTAGGTGCCGTGGTCGATGTCGAGCATCGTCGCCTGGCCGGCCTCGAAGAGCACGTTCTTGCCGGCCTGCATCGCCTCGTGCAGCAGAAGCCCGGTGTCGCAGACCATCGGCTCCAGCATCTCGCGGTAGGAGAGCAGATCCTCCACGATCTCGTCGGCCGAGATCGCGCGGCGGTTGTAGATCTTGACGAGCACCTGATTCTTGAACTCGAGCGCGGCCTCGACCTTCTGCCGCAGGATGCCCTCGTCGAAGATGTCCTGGATCCGGATCCCGACCCGGTTGATCTTGTCGGCATAGGCCGGCCCGATCCCGCGGCCGGTGGTGCCGATCTGGCGCTTGCCGAGGAAGCGCTCGGTGACCTTGTCGAGCGTGCGGTGGTAGGCCGTGATGACGTGCGCGTTGGCGCTCACCTTGAGGCGCGAGACGTCGACGCCGCGGCCGCCCAGGGCCTCGAGCTCGCCCTTCAGCACCTCGAGGTCGACGACGACGCCGTTCGAGATGACGGGGGTGACCCCCGGGGTCAGAATGCCGGAGGGCAGGAGGTGCAGCGCATACTTCTCCTGGCCCACGACGACGGTGTGGCCGGCGTTGTTGCCGCCGTTGAACTTGACGACGTAGTCGACGCGGCTTCCGAGCAGATCGGTCGCCCGACCCTTGCCCTCATCGCCCCACTGGGCACCGGTGATGAGCACTGCGGGCATTTCAGCCCCTTCCTTCGGAGTCGGCAGTTACCGGGACAGTCTACCGAGCCGCCGGCTGCGGACACGGAGCGGGGCCATGATCCGGGGATCGCGGCGTGCGTGTCGCGCCGCGTCACCCGGCTTCGATGACGGCGATCGCCTCGGGATCCGCGCCGTCCAGGAACTCGGTGAGCCGCTCGACCTCGGCGGTCTCGCCGATCGTGCCCGCGGCGCGACGAAGCGCATAGAGCGCACGCAGCACCCCGCGGTTGGGCTCGTGCGACCACGGCACGGGGCCCGCGCCGCGCCAACCGGACTTGCGGAGGCGATCGAGCCCGCGGTGGTACCCCACCCGCGCGAAGGCGTAGGCTTCGATCTCACGCCCTGCTGCGTCGGCCTCGTCCGCGAGCTCCGCCCAGGCGAGCGGCGACTCCGGGTGCGCGCGCACGAGGCGCTCGGCCGACACCCCCTCGGCGAGGGCGGCGACGACGTCCGTCTCCGGGGCCAGCAGAGTGGGTTCGGGTCCGAGCAGGTTCGCGCCGATCATGCCGCCAGTCTACGGGGGTGGGGTGGCGTGTGGGCGAAGCGCGCAGTCGGGGCTAGCCGATGCGGAGCGATCGCAGGATCCGCTGCAGCGTGGCGTACTCCTCGGTGTCGACGAACGCGCGCGCCTCGTCCATCGACGCGAAGGTGCGCGGCGGGAAGTTCGCGCTGACCTGGGTCGAGTCCGCAAAGGTCATCGGACCCGCGGCCGGATGCAGCAGGTTGTAAATGAAACAGGCGTCGATCGGTTGCGTGTCGTCGAGCGCGATGCTCCCGATCACCCCCGACTCCGTCTCCGCGGCGCGGAAGACGACGCGCGGTGGCACGAGCGGAGTGAAGCTGGTGTCGGCCGCCGGCACATACCCCGGGATCTCCGCGGGCACGACGTCGAGTTCTTCGAGCCCGAGTGCCGGGAGCGACTCGCAGGATCCGCCGAGGCCGATCACGGCGCTCGAGAAATACAGCTGTTCGGCACCATCGGAGTCACGGATCACGTACTGCAGGAGCTCTTCAGGGGCGTAGGCCGACGGCACCTCCTCGACCGTCCACCCGGGAGGGGTCTCGAAGGAATACACCATGCGGTCGTCCACGAAGCGCACCCACGGCTCCTCGGTCGGCGGGGCAGGCGTCGGTGTCGTCGTCGCGGGCGGAGCGCTCGTCGTGGGCGCGACGGACGGGCTCTCGGGTTCGGGCGCACACCCCATCGCCCCGAATGACAGCGCGAGCACCACGAGTGCCGCCGAACCCAGCCTGCGCGTCATCGACGCCTCCGATCCCACTCGTCCACCCGGGTGCCGTGCAGCCGATGCGCGGCCGAGGAACCGCCTAGCGGTAGTTGACGAACTGCAGCGCGACATCCACGTCGGCGCCCTTGAGGAGCGCCATCGTCGCCTGCAGATCATCGCGGCTCTTCGAGCTGACACGCAGCTCGTCGCCCTGGATCTGGCTCTTCACACTCTTCGGGCCCTCGTCGCGGATCAGCTTGTTCAGCTTCTTCGCCGTCGCCTGGTCGATGCCCTCCTTGAGCTTCGACTCGATGCGCGTCTCCTTGCCGCTCGGGAACGGATCGCCGCTGTCGAGCACCTTCAGCGACATCCCGCGCTTGATGATCTTGGACTGCAGCACGTCGAGCACTGCGAGCGCGCGCTCCTCGGTGCTTGCCTTGATCAGGATCGCCTCGCCGCTCAGCGACACGTCGGCGCCGACGCCCTTGAAGTCGTAGCGCTGCTCGATCTCTTTCCGAGCCTGGTTCACGGCATTCTCGACTTCCATGCTGTCGATCTTGCTCACCACGTCAAATGAAGAATCAGCCATGCGCTCAGACTATCGCGGATCGGCGCGAGGGGGCAGGATCCAGCGCGGGATCGCCACTGCCTCGCCGCGGGTCAGCCACCCAGGGCGGTCGCGATCGTCGGGATCAGGATTGGGGCGTTGAGGCAGAAGTGCAGCAGCATGCAGGCCGGCAGATTGCGCGTCCGGGCGTAGAGGACGTAGAGGGCGATCGTGCCGACGCCCGCGGTCCACAGCCACTGCACGCCGAAGAAGACGAGGTGCGGGGCGACGAAGAGCGGAATCGTCAGCGCGAACGCGAGCCACCTGCGCCCGGTCAATTCGGTCAGCCGCTCGATCGGGTAGCCCCGGTAGAGGATCTCCTCGAAGATCGCCGACGAGAAGATCATTCCGATGACGGCGACGATCGGCAGCGCGGCGATCGTCGCCGTGCCCGGATCGTTAGCCGGCGGGAAGAACGTGCGCACGACCCACTGCCAGGCCATGACGATGCCGAAGAGAATCAGCGCCCACTCCAGGTCCTTTCCCCGCGGGCGACGCAGGCCGAGGGACGCGAGCGGGCGGCGCTCGACGATGAGCACATACGCCAGGAGCGGGACCACCGCGAGCACGTTCCAGACGATCGACGAGGCGGGTCCGCCGAACTCCGGGACGATCCCGACAGCTTCGACCACCCTCGGGAGCCACATGGGTGAGTAGGCGAGTGCGATCCCGACGATGGAGATGACCCACAAGCGCGTCGAGCCGCGCACCACCGGCACCTCCGCTCGGGGCTCCGCCGATGGTGTCCGGGATCGAGACGTGGGTTCCATGTCAGTAGAGTACATGCTCTAGAGCATTCACTCTAGTGTGGGGTAGACTGGAGCACGTGACCCGAGCCCTCCGCCACCGCAGTTACGACGCGAAACGCGCCTCCATCGTGGACACCGCATCGGGCCTGTTCGCAGCGCACGGCTACCGCGGCACGAGCACCGCGCTGATCTGTCGCACCGCCGGGATTTCGTCAGGGACCTTCTTCCACTACTTCCCCACCAAACTCGACGCGCTCGTCGCCGTGCTTGACGCGGGATGCGAGGCTCTCGGCGCTCACCTGGCAGAGATCGACGGGCGAACGAGCGGACTCGAGGCGATCACCGCCTACGCGGACGCCCTCGCGTCCGAGATCGAGGACCGCTCATATGCGGGGTTCGTCGCCGGCATCGCGGAGGTCGAGTCGGAGCCGCGGGTCGCCGAAGCGCTCCGCGCCGAGGCCGGCCTCGTGTCGGAGTTCCTCGCGCGGCAGGTCGAGGCGGGCCAGCACGCCGGGAGGATCCGCCAGGATCGCTCGGCCTCCGAGCTCGCGCGGTGGGCGGCCTGGCTGCTCGACGGTGCTGCTGGGGCTGCTGCCCAGGCCGCCGCCGGGTCCGCTGCGACCGAGCCTGCGCCCAGCCGTAAAGCCCTCACGACGGGACTGCTCGCGCTGCTCGAGGCGCGCTGAGCACGCCGGGTCTCGAGCACGTCGCGGATGGCGACTGAGCAATGCCTGGCATAACTTGAGCGAAAGTATTGTTAGGCTCTTCGACGGCCCGGACGCGATCCGACCGGGCTCCCGCACTCCCCGTCGAAAGGACCGTACGTGTCGACCCCCACCGCAGCGCCCACCCGGCGCCGCCTCCCCCGTTGGATGACCTCGTTCGGCTGGCAGATCCTCGCCGCGCTCATCCTCGGCCTCCTCCTCGGCGCACTCGCCATCTCGATCGGCCCCGACGCCGAGGACAACCCGAACGGCCTGCACGCCACCCTCGCGACCATCGGCGGCAGCTACGTCTCGCTGCTGCGCGCCGCGGTGGTCCCCCTCATCTTCACCGCGATCGTCTCGAGCATCGTCGGCCTGCGCCAGGTCACGAACGCCGCCCGGCTCGCGGGCCAGACGCTGCTGTGGTTCGCGATCACCGCGCTCATCGCGGTCACGATCGGCATCGTGCTCGGCGTCACGCTCCGGCCCGGCGCCGGCGTCTCCGACGCGGGGCTCGAGCCCTCGGACCCGTCCACGGTCGGCACCTGGTGGAACTTCCTGACCGGGCTCGTGCCCTCGAACTTCCTGGGTCTCGGCGTCGGCGGCTCCGTCGACCTCGAGACGGGCGCGCTCGACGCCAGCCCGAGCTTCAACGTACTGCAGGTGATCGTCGTCTCGGTCGCGGTCGGGATCGCCGCGCTGAAGATCGGCGAGAAGGCCGAGCCCTTCATCCGCCTCACCGAGTCGGCTCTCGCGATCATCCAGAAGGTCCTCTGGTGGATCATCCGGATCGCGCCCATCGGCACCCTCGGCCTCATCGGCAACGCGGTCGCGGAGTACGGCTGGACCAAGATGGGATCGCTCACCTGGTTCGTGGCGGTGCTCTACATCGGTCTCGCCCTGGTGCTGTTCGTCGTCTACCCGATCCTCATCAAGACCAACGGCCTCTCGATCCGCCAGTACTTCTCGGGCGTCTGGCCCGCGGTGCAGCTCGGGTTCGTGAGCCGCTCGTCCATCGGCACGCTGCCGCTCACCGAGCGGGTGACCGAGCGCAACCTCGGCGTGCCGCGCAGCTACGCGTCCTTCGCCGTGCCGCTCGGCGCGACCACCAAGATGGACGGCTGCGCCGCGGTCTACCCGGCCGTCGCCGCGATCTTCATCGCGCAGTTCTTCGGCATCGAGCTCACAATCGTGCAGTACCTGCTCATCGCGCTGGTCTCGGTGGTGGGATCGGCCGCCACCGCCGGCACCACCGGCGCGACCGTGATGCTCACGCTCACCCTGTCGACGCTGGGGCTTCCCCTCGAGGGAGTCGGCCTGCTGCTCGCGGTCGATCCGATCATCGACATGGGCCGCACGGCGGTCAACGTCGCGGGCCAGGCCCTCGTTCCGGCGATCGTCGCGAAGCGCGAGGGGATCCTCGACCTGGATCGCTACAACGCCCCCCGCGAGGGTGTCGCCTTCGACAACGGCGACGATGCGTCCGCGGAGGCTCCGGAGCTGAGCGCGAAGGCCTAGGTCCTCGCCGACCGAGCGAGGCTCGGAGTGCCGAGCACCCCAAGCGGTGCTCACCGTTCAGGCGGTCGGGATCCGAGGATTCCGACCGCCTGAGGTGTTTGCACCGCCTGAGGTGCACCTGTCGCCGTGCCTACCTGACCGAGGCTCGCCGCATCGCCACCCAGGTGCACCCGAGGGCCACCACGATGATCCCGAGCACCGTCAGCGCCAGCCCCTCCCGCGTCACCGCGGCGATCAGCTCTGCGAGCTGCGGGGCCAGGATCAGCAGGGCGACGGCGAGCACCACGCCGAGCGCCAGCCCGACGACGGCGGGACCCTTCGCTCCGAAGCGCACCCAGATCGCGCCGAAGAAGCCGCCGATGGTGAGGCAGAACAGCACGCCCAGGAACGCGGAGGCGAAGAGCACCCACGGGTTGCCGGCGCCGAGGGCGTAGACGTCGAGCACGTAGACCGACATGAACCAGTGATCGGTGGCGAGCTCGATGCCGAGCAGGATCACGAGCACGATCGCGATATATGCCGCTTGCAGCACATTCGCCACCATGGTGCCGAGGATGAAGTTGCGGCGGGTCGTGCCGAGCGCGAGCCCGAACGGGTAGGTCGTCGCAACGGCCTGCACCCCGTAGTAGATCAGGAAGCCGGGGAGCGACCACACGATGCCGCTGTTCCAGCGAGCGCCCTCCACATAGGAGGCACTGTCGACCGGGCTGCCGCCGCGCTGGATCGCGAGCGCGATGATGATGCTGACCACCATCACCACGCCGACGATCCCGAGCGGGGCGACCACAAAGCTGCTGAGTTTGTTGAGGTGCAGTCGCGTCACCTTCAGCGTCCGGTTCATGCTGCGCTCCGTTCTGTGTGCGTGGTCGCGGTGCGGCCCGACGGGCCATCCGAGCCGGTGTCTTCGGTCACCGCGTCGCCGAGCCCGTACGCGGCGACCAGATCCTGCAGCGAGACGGCGCTGATCTCGAGGCCGTCGGCCTCCGCGGCCGCGCGATCCTCCGGCGTCGGCGCCTCGCCGATCACGGCGGTGCCGAGGCCTCCGATGCTGCGCCGGGAGAGCACGCTCCGACCCTGCACGAACCGGTCGATCTCCGCGGCTTTGCCGGCGACCTGGAAGGCGCTCCCCCGCATCGCGTCGACGTCGTCGTGCCGCACGACGCGGCCCTGGTCGATCACGATCACTCGCTCGAGCAGCCGGTCCATCTCGTCGATCAGGTGCGTGGAGAGAATGATGGTGCGGGGGTGCTCGGCGTAGTCGCGCAGCAGCTCGTCGTAGAAGATCGCGCGCGCCGTGGCGTCGAGGCCGAGGTAGGGCTCGTCGAAGAAGGTGATGGGCGAGCGCGAGGCGAGCCCCAGTACGATGCCGAGCGCCGAGAGCTGGCCCCGCGAGAACTTCTTCACGATCGGCTTCGCCGGGATGCGGAAGGCGGCGATGAGCCGGTCCGCGGTGGCCTGATCCCAGTTCGGGTAGAAGATGCTGGCCGCGCGAATCGCGTGCTTGAGCTTGTAGTCGTCGGGGTAGCGCTGGTTGTCGCGCAGGAAGCACATCTGGTCGATGATGTCCCCGCGCTCGAACGGCTGCCGGCCGTTGACGTGCACCGTGCCCGAGCTCGGGCGATCCTGTGCGGTGACGAGCGACATGAAGGTCGTCTTGCCCGCGCCGTTCCGGCCGAGCAGCCCGGTGATCGTGTTGGCGTGGATCTGCACGGTGACGTCGTCGAGCGCCGTGGCGCCTCGATACCGTCGCGTGAGACCCCGGGTCTCGATGGCGATCTGAGTCATTGTTCTGCTTCCTTCTCGATGAGTCGGACGATGTCTGCGGTGGTCAGTCCGAGGGCTTTCGCCTCGGCGAGCAGCGGGGTGACGAAGCGCTCGGCGAGGCCTCGCTGCCGGTCTTGCGCGATGCGGCGCCGGGCGCCCTCGGCGACGAACATGCCGATGCCGCGCTTCTTGTAGAGGATCTCCTCGTCGACGAGGAGATTGAGCGCTTTGCCCGCCGTCGCGGGATTGATGCGCATGTAGGCCGCGAGCTCGTTGGTCGAGGGACCTGCTCACCCTCCGCGTAGGTGCCGCGGAGGATGTCGCTCGCGATCCGATCCGCCAGTTGGAGGAAGATCGGCTTGCTGTCATCGAACACTCGTCACCTCCTGGGTGTGGTTCGGGGCCGTGACCCGGGTTCAGTAGTTCAGTGGTTCATTACTTCACTAATGAACCTACGCACCTGCCCACCAGATGTCAAGCTCCCGCCGACGTCCCTTGCGCCCAATCATCAGATGAACTAACTTAGGACTGCCTTACCCCGCACCGTCGAAGGATCCGCATGCCCTCCAGCAATATCGCCGTCGCCCACGCCGAGACCGGCCTCGTGACCGCCGAGGTCATCCGCGCAGAGCGCATCTCCCCCAGCTTCGTGCGCCTCACCATCGGGGGCGACGACCTGCGCACGTGGCGGCATCTCGGCTTCGACCAGTGGTTCCGCCTCGCACTTCCCGTCGCCGGCGACGCCACACGATTCGATCGCCTCGCGGACAAGTTCGACACTCGCGGCTACCTCCGCTACCTGACGCTCCCGAAGGCCACGCGCCCCGCGATCCGCAACTACACCGTGCGGGAGTTCCGTCCCGAGTCCGCCGAGATGGACATCGACTTCGTCGTCCACGGCGGCGATGAGCACGACGGCGCCCCGTCCACCCAGGTCGGCGCGGCGGCGGCTCCGGCGGAACTCGCGGGTGTCGCCGCCCCCTGGGCCGTGTCGCTCCCGCTCGGCGCCCGGGTGGCCCTCATCGACCAGGGATGCGGTTACCGTCCGGTCGCCGAGGCGCGCCGCGTGGTGCTCGCGGGCGACGAGAGCGCACTCCCGGCCGTGCTCGGGATCCTGCGCGACCTGCCCCGGGACACCGTCGGCGACGCGATCATCGAGATCCCGGATCCCGCGGACTCGCAGCCCAACGACGCCCCCGAGGGCGTGAACGTGCACTGGATCTCCCGTGCGCACGGCACCCGGCCCGGCGAGGCGGCGCTCTCGTCGCTGCGCGCGCTGCCAGTGTGGCAGGGGCCGGTGTCCGCGTTCGTCGCGGGCGAGCAGAGGCTCGCGACCGGCGGCCGTCGTCACCTCATCGGAGATCGCGGCGTGGAGAAGGCCGCCATCGACTTCTGCGGGTACTGGCGTACCAAGTAGACAGCTCGCGGTGCAGGCAACGCACCAGCGCAACCGCCCCGCCCTACAGCAGTCCGAGCTCCATCGCGCGGGTCACCGCGCGGGTGCGGTCGTTCACCCCGAGCTTCTCGAACACGTGCAGCAGGTGGGTCTTCACCGTCGACTCGCCGATCGTGAGCCGGGCCGCGATGGCGGGATTGCTGAGTCCGCTCGCCACCAGGCCGAGGATCTCGTGCTCCCGCGGCGTCAGACCGGGTCCGGGATCACCGCCTGGCGATCCGGCACCCGGGCGCTCGCGATCGATCCCCGACGCACGCGCCACCAGTTGCGCCGCGATCGACGGCGCGAGCACGGTCTGCCCGGCGGCCACGGCCCGCACCCCGGCCGCGAGCTCCTCCGCCGGCGCCGCCTTCACGAGGTAGCCGCTCGCACCCGCCTCGATCGCGGCGAGGATCTGGTCGTCGTCCTCGTAGGTGGTGAAGACGAGGATCCGCGGCGGCGCGCCGGCCGCGTCGCCCACGCTCCCCATCCGCACGATCTCGCGCGTCGCCGCGACCCCGCCCATGCCCGGCATCCGCAGGTCCATCAGCACCACCTCGGGCGCCGTCTCGGCCACGAGCTCGACCGCGGCCTCGCCCGAGGCCGCCTCGGCCACCACCGCGAAGTCCGGCTCCGTGTCGAGCAGGCCCACGATCCCCGCGCGCACGATCGGGTGGTCGTCCACCACCATCACTCGAATCATCGGGATCCCTCCAATGCTGAGCGATCCGAGCGGTCCGCGTGTTCCTCCGTCGCGCCCGCCGCGGTCCCCGGCGCGGTCCCGATCGGCAGCCGCACCTCGAGCCGGGCCCCGCCCGCCGCACCCGCGACGAAACGCACGCTGCCGCCCACGGCACTCACCCGGTCTGCGAGGCCGGTGAGCCCGAAGCCCCCGTTGCGCATCAGCTCGGCGTTGGGGCCGACCCCGTCGTCATCGACGCGGAGCACCGCCTCGTCGGTGGCCCCGGCGTTCTGCCCGGGCACCACGTCGAGCACCACCGACACCCGCGAGGCGCGCGCGTGCTTCCGCGCGTTCGCGAGGCCCTCCTGGGTCGCGCGCAGCAGCATCACCTGGCGCTCGCGCTCGAGGGGGACCTCGGCGAGGCGGCACGACACGTCGAGCGCGGTGTCCGCACGGAACCGGGCGACCACGCGCTCGATCGCGGCGTCGAGCCCGCCGTCGCCGAGCGGCTGCGTCGTCGCGACGAGCGCTCGCGCCTCCTCGAGCGACTCGAGGGCGGCCGAGCGCACCCGACCCAATCGGTCCCGCGTGCGCGGCTCGTCACCGGCGGCGAGCGCCCGCTCCGCCTGCTCGCTGAGCATGACGAGTCCGGTGAGCGACTGCGTGAGCGTGTCGTGCAGCTCCCGCGACAGTCGCTCCCGCTCGGCAGCGGCCCCCGCGGCCCCCGACAGCGCGGCGACCTCGGCCTGCGAGGCGCGCAAACGGTCGGCCAGCACCCGGTACTCGTTGCCGCGCTCGAAGATGCGTGTGATCCAGGTACCCATCGCCACCGAGAAGGCGAAGGAGAGCACCGTCATGATCGTGACCCCGAAGAGCCCGCCGAAGATGCCGCCGCGGAGGAGCGCGCCGACGCCGACGGCGACGGCGAGGATCCCGCTCCACTGAACCGCCGACCAGTAGCGGGCGACGCAGTTCCAGATCATCGGATACCCGAGCACCTGCAGCGTCGCGAACGAGCCATTGACGGCTGTCGCGAGCGCGATGACCGCCACGATGCCTGCGAGGTACCACAGGTCGATGGGCAACGCGGGCAGGTCGAGCGCGGCCCGGCGCAAGGCGGGGCGGCCGAGCACGGCGTACACCGCGACGAAGAGGAGCAGCACCCCGAGGGTGAGCGCCAGTGCGGGGCCCGTGCTCGTGACGCCGAATCCGACGACGCCCGTCGACGCCTCCGCGATCCCGACCACGGCCATGATGGCGATGACCACGGCCACGCCGATGTCCCACCACAGCACCGGGCGGCGGGGCGGCGGCCGCGTGCCCGCGAACGCGTCGTCGGGGCCTGGAGGAGTCATGCCCTCACTCTCTCACGAGCGACGGATCCAGCGGAACGTGCACAGGCTGATGACGAGCCCGGCGACGAGCCACCCGAGGAGGAACACGGCCACGAGCCCGAGGTCCCAGGAGCCGGAGCTCTCCATGGCGGCGAAGTGGTCGGGGAGGAACACCGAGCGCATCCCCTGGGCGAGCCACTTCAGCGGGAAGACGCTCGCGAAGTTCTGCAGCCAGTCGGGCAGCATCGAGAACTGCAGGTAGACCCCCGAGATGAACTGCAGGAAGAGCACGATGGGGATGATCACCGCGGTGGCGCTGCGCGACGAGCGCGGCAGGGCGGAGAGCGCGATCCCGAGGAGGGTCATGGTCACGATCCCGAGCAGGAAGATCCACGCGAAGCGGAGCCAGAGCGCGGGATCGCTCGGCAGTTCGACCCGGAACACGACGACCGCGAAGGCGATGAGCACGGCGACCTGCAGCACCGAGGTGATGAGGATCTGGCCGGCCTTCCCGATGAAGTAGCTGATCGGCGAGATCGGGGTGCCCCCGAGTCTGCGAAGCCACCCCTCGCTCTTCTCGCGGGCGATGTCGATGGCGAGATTCTGCAGGCCGGAGAGCATGATGCCCGCGGCGATCATGCCCGGCAGGTAGTACGCCGCCATGCTGATGCCGCCGGTGCCGTCGGGCTTCGTCCCGACGTCGCCCGATGCCTCGAAGGCGACGCCGAAGATCCCGAGCATGAGCACCGGGAACAGGAAGGTGAAGAAGACCGTGTCGGGCGTGCGGAAGTAGCCGCGGAGCTCGAGACGGACAGAGGAGAGGCCCGAGCGCAGGATCCCCGGCGTGCGGCCGGCGCCAGAGGCGGGCCCAGTGGCACCGGATCGCGCCGGCGCGGCAGCGGCGGTCGTCGCGGCAGCGGGCGCTGCTGCGGATGCGGTCGAGTGCTCGGTCATGCCGGGGCTCCTTCGGAGTGCTGCGGGTGGTGGGGTGCGGCGGCGATGATGCGTGCGGCGTCGCTGCTGCCGGTGGCTGCGGTGGCGGTCGCATCGGCGGCCTCGCGCTCGGCGATGAGCTCGAGGTAGATGTCCTCGAGCTCGGGGCGGCGGATCTCGAGACCCGGCACCTCGGCCCCGTTGCTCGCGGCCACGAGTTCCGCGACCAGACGGGCGGGCTCGGTCGTCCGCCGCTCCTGCGTGATTCCGGCGTCGTCGACCCAGCGCACCAGCGGGGTGCGGGCCTCGGGACCGCCGAGCTCCGCGGGCGGCGCCTCCGCCACGATCCGGCCGTCGGTGAGCACCCCCACGCGGTCGGCCAGCTGGGCCGCCTCGTCGAGGTAGTGGGTGGTGAGGAGAATGGCCGTACCCTCGGCGGAGAGGCCGCGCAGCATGGTCCAGAACTGGTGGCGCGCCTCCGGGTCGAAGCCGGTCGTCGGTTCGTCGAGGAAGAGCATCTCGGGGCGGCCGACGATCCCGAGCGCGACGTCGAGCCGGCGCTGCTGGCCGCCCGACATCTTGTTCGCGCGGAGCCCCGCCTGCGACGTCAGCCCGACGAGGTCGAGCACCTCGTCGACGTCGCGCGGGTTCGGGTAGATCGTGGCGAAGTGCCGCAGCAGTTCGCGCGGGGTGTACGGGCCGAAGTCCCCGGTGCTCTGTGACACGAAGCCGAGTCGCGACTTCCAGGATCGCGGAGCGCTGATCGGATCCTCGCCGAGCACCCGCACCTCGCCGGAGTCGTGGCGGCGCAGCCCCTCCAGGATCTCGATGGTCGTGCTCTTGCCCGCGCCGTTCGGGCCGAGGAGCGCGTAGGTCTCACCGGCGCCGATCTCGAGATCGACGTCCCGGAGCACATCGCGACTGCCGTACGTCTTCGTGAGGCCGCGCACCTGCACGACGGTGTCGGATCCGGTTCTGTGTGTGGTCATGCCTCGATTGTGGCGCGGGCAGGCGACCTGCGGCAGCGGTGGGGTGGAGGATCTTCGGGTCCACCGATCGGTGGATGCCGTCGCTGGGGCAGGTCGACGCTGCGCCCCCTCGAGCAGCGCTATATTGGACGCATCCCCGAAACCTGTACGGAGTCCACAAACATGGTCAAGATCCGCCACACCCTGCCCGCACCGACCGGGGGCATGCACCTCGCGCAGCGCCCGACCGGCATCACCATGTCCCTGGTCGTGCTGCTGATCGCGCTGGTGCTGATGGGGATCCCCTCCCTCATCGCGAACCCGTCGCTCGTGAGCGGAACCGGCTCGACCAATTCCGCGGGCTTCATGAACCGTGAGAACGTGCTCGTCAACCTATTCTCCTTCGCCATCGCGCTCGGGGTGCTCTGGATCTGGCTGCGTGCGAAGGAGCGGCGGGCGTTCTCCTCGCTCGGGCTCGAACGCGATCGGCGGACGCTGCGCCGCATCCTGCGCGGGGCCGCGGCGGCACTCGGGCTCATGGCCGCGTGCGTGCTCGTGCCGGTCGTCGCCGGGCAAGCGTCACTGACCTGGCACGCCTCCGAGATCGGGGCCGACGGGGTGCTGTTCGTGCTGCTCATGCTGCTCGGGTTTCTCGTGCAGGGCTCGACCGAGGAGATCCTGCTCCGCGGCTACCTCACCCAGGCGGTCGCGCGGCGGTGGGGGTTGATCGCGGCGGTCGTCGTGCAGGCGGTGATCTTCGCGCTGATGCACGGGGCGAACCAGGGGATGGGTGTGCTGCCGTTCGTGAACCTCCTGCTCTTCGCACTCTTCGCGAGCGCGTGGACCCTCGCCGAGGGGAGCCTGTGGGGCATCTGCGCCCTGCACAGCGTGTGGAACTGGGCGCAGGGCAACCTGTTCGGCGTCGCCGTCTCCGGCAACGCGGTGCAGGACTCGATCTTCGCGTACACGCCGCACGAGGGATCGATCGATCTCCTGACCGGCGGCTCGTTCGGGATCGAGGGCAGCCTTGTCACCTCTGCGCTCTTGGTCGGCGGGATCCTCTTCGCGTGGCGGCGGTTTCGTGTGAGCCGACAGGTCGATGCCGGGAGTGATCGGGAGGTGCGCTCTAGGCTGGAGAGGTGAACCCGTCTCAGACTCTCCCCGATCCCGCGCCGCGCTCGTTCGCCTCCGATAACTGGGCGGGTGCGCACCCCGAGGTGCTCGAGGCCATCGTGGCCGCGAACACCGGGCACGCGCCGGCCTACGGCGGCGACCCGTGGACCGCGCACTTCCACACCCTCAGCCGAGAGCTCTTCGGACCGGACGCGGAGGCGTTCCCCGTGCTCAACGGCACGGGCGCGAACGTGCTCTCGCTGCAGGCCGCGCTGCCGCGGTGGGGCGCCGTGATCTGCGCTCGGAGCGCGCACATCACCACCGACGAGACCGGCGCGCCGGAGAAGACCGGCGGGTTGAAGCTGTTGACGGTCGACACCCCCGACGGCAAGCTGACCCCGGAGCTGATCGCTCAGGAGGCCTGGGGCTGGGGTAACGAGCACCGCGCGCAGCCGCTCGCCGTCTCGATCTCGCAGACCACCGAGGTCGGCACCTGCTACACGGCCGCCGAGATCCGAGCCATCGCCGACCACGCGCACGAGCACGGCATGGTGCTCCACCTCGATGGCTCACGGCTCGGCAACGCCGCTGCGCATCTCGGCACGTCGCTGGCCGCATTGACCTCCGAGGCGGGGGTCGACGTGCTGAGCCTCGGTGGCACGAAGAACGGACTGCTCGGGGCCGAGGCCGTGGTGGTGCTGCGCCCCGGGGTCGCGCCCGGGATCCCGTACCTCCGCAAGATGAACCTGCAGCTCGGCTCGAAGATGCGCTTCGTGTCGGCGCAGCTCACGGCGCTCTACGAGGGCGATCTGTGGCGGCGGTCGGCCGGCCACGCGAACGACATGGCCGCCCGGCTCGCGGCGGGCCTGGAGGCGCTGATCGCGAGCGATGCCGTGCCCGGGATCCGGATCGCGTATCCCGTCGAGTCGAATGCCGTGTTCGTCGTGCTGCCGCCCGAGGTGGCGGAGCGGGCCCGCGCGCGCTTCGCGTTCGGGGACTGGCCGACGGGCGTGCACGTGCGACGCCTGATGTGCGCCTTCGACACGACCCCCGACGACGTCGACGCACTGCTCGCCGCGATCGCGGGGTAGGTGGGGGGTCCGCACCCGTCAGGGCCAGATCACACCGCGGTGTCGTGCGGCACGGGCTCGGGTGTTGCCGCGGCCGCCCGTCGTCGCGCCGACGCCCGTCGCAGGTGCTGGAACACGCTGAAGGCGACCGCCACGGCGAGCACGCTGTAGAGCACCACCGGCAGCGGAGTCGAGACGAGAATCGCGGGATCCCCCTCCGACACCGCCAGTGCCCGTCGCAGCTGCGTCTCCGCCACCGGCCCGAGGATCGCGGCGATCAGCACGGGGGCGAGCGGGATCGCGAAATGCCGCATCGCGAATCCGACGATGCCGATGATGAGGGCGATCCACAAGTCGACATACCGCGACGCGACCGCGTAGACCCCGAGCATCGCAACGACCGTGATTCCCGCGTACAGGTAGTGCTTCGGGATCAGCAGGAGCTTCGCCCACAGCGCCGCGAAGGGCAGGTTGATGATCAGCAGGATCACAAGCCCGAGGAAGAAGCTCGCCATGAGGGGCCAGACCAGATCGCCACTGCGCTCGAACAGGAGCGGTCCGGGCTGCATGCCGTACTGCTGGAAGGCGGCGATCATCATGGCGGCGGTGGCTGACGTCGGGATCCCGAGCGCCAGAAGCGCGCCCATCGCGGTGCCCGCGGTGGCGTTGCCCGCCGATTCGGGGGCCGCGACGCCCTGGATCGCGCCGCGCGAGCCGAAGTCGCGGTCGCCGCGCCGCTTCGCGAGCTTCTTCTCCGTGCCGTACGCGAGGAACGTCGGCACCTCGGATCCGCCGACCGGGATCGCACCGAAGGGGATGCCGAATGCGGTGCCGCGGAGGAACGCGGGCAGCGCCTTCCGCCAATCCTTCGCTCCGAGGAACGGCGACCCGCTCGAGCGGAGCGGCGCTTCGACCCCGCCTCCACGCCGAATGTGGGAGGCGACGTGCAGGACCTCGCCGATCGCGAGCAGACCGACGGTGATGATGATGATCGACACGCCGTCGAAGAGCACCGGGGAGTCGAAGGTGAAGCGTTCGGCGCCGCTCATGCCGTCGATGCCGACGAGCGCGAGCGCGAAGCCGATCCCGAGCGCCACGAGCCCGCGGATGATGGAGTCGGCCACCACGGCGGAGATCGCCACGAACGCGAAGGCCGCGAGCGCGAAGTACTCGGCCGGCCCGAAGACCTTCGCGAGCTCGACGATGTACGGCGAGAAGAACACCACGACGGTGCAGGCGATCATGCCGCCGATGAATGCGCCGATCGCGGACGTGCCGAGCGCTTTCGCCGCCCGGCCCGACTTCGCCATGCGGTGCCCCTCGAAGGTCGTGGCGATCGCGGACGAGTTGCCGGGAGTGTTCAGCAGGATGCCCGAGGTCGAATCACCGAAGAGCCCGCCGAAGTAGATGCTGGCGAACATGATGAAGGCGCCGGTCGGGTCGAGGCTGAACGTGACCGGCAGCAGCAGCGCCACCGCCATCGCGGATCCGAGTCCGGGCAGCACCCCCACCGCCGTGCCGAGCACCGCGCCGATCACGAGGAAGAGCAGGTTGGCCGGGGTGAACGCGACCGCGAACCCCTCGGCGAGACTGGCTAGCTGATCCATGCGAAGACCCCTTCCAACAGGCCGGCCGGCAGGCTCAGGCCGAGCCCCGCCGAGAACGCGAGCTGCACGATGCCCGCGATGAGCGCCGCGAGGGCGATGTCGAAGAGCGGACGCTTGCTCCCGAATGCCCATGCCATCGCCCAGAACAGGGCCGCGGAGGCGATGAGCCAGCCGAGGATCGGGAGCAGCAGGATGAACGCGGCGAGGATCCCGACCACGATGAGCACGGTCGTGAGGTCGGCCCCCTGGGCCGGGGCGCTCTGGCCCGCGGCCGCTTCGCGCTCGACGATCTCCTCCGGCGAGACCACGCGCACCTCGCTCGTGGCGTCGATGCCGCCGAGTTCCTGCAGCATCTCGTCCGAGACCTCCGCGGGATCCCCGGCGATGTGCGCCCGCCGAGAGGTCCGCAGCACGTCGACCGCGAGTCCGACGCCCGCGATCGCGAGGAAGGCGGTGACGATGGTCGGGAAGAACTGCGGGCCGGGCCAGGCCGTGTCCGGCGGGACCTGCATGGTCGCCGTGCCGACGGCGAGCACCCCGGCGAGCACCAGGACGCCGCCCGCGACGATCAGCTCGCTCCGACCGGTGAACCAGCGCGGGGTGCGCTGCACGCGGATCGCCTCGGTGTTCGGCGGCGGCTCGGTGGCCGGCGCCTCAGTGTTCGGCGGCTCGGTGGTCGGCGTCGACGCGGTGCCCGGCGCCTCGGCCATGTTGCGCTGCGAAGGTGTCATAGTCCCATCTCCTGCACGACCGCGTCGGTGCGGGTCATCTCCTCGTCGATGAACGCGCTGAACGCGTCCCCGGTCATGAATGTGTCGACCCAGTTGTTGCGCTGCATGGTCTCCTGCCATTCCTCGCTGTCGCGCAGCTCGGTCACGATCTCGATGAGATCGTCGCGCACCTCGTCCGAGATGCCGGGCGGCGCAACGTACCCGCGCCAGTTCGACATCTCGACGTCGACGCCCTCCTCGATGAAGGTGGGCACCGGGATCTCCGCGACGGGGTCCGGCGCCGAGATTCCCAGCGCGCGGAGGTTGCCCGACTCGATCTGATCGCGGAACTCGTTGTACCCCGAGAGCCCGGCCTTCGCGGTGTGCGACAGCATCGAGGTCACGACCTCGCCTCCGCCCGGGTAGGCCAGGTAGTTGATCGCGCTGGGCGAGATCCCCGCCTCGGACGCGAGCATGCCCGCGAGCAGGTGATCGATGCCGCCGAGGGATCCTCCCGCGATGGCGGTCCCTCCCGGATCCTCCGCGAGCGCGACCATAAAATCATCCAGCGTCTCGAACGGGGAATCCGCCGGGACGACGAGCACGTTGTAGTCGTCGGCCATGCGCGCGATCGGGACGGTGCGCTCGAGTGTGACGGAGGAGTCGTTGATGACGATGCCACCGATCATGACCCCGCCCGTCACCATGAGCAGATCCTCGCGCCCCTCCATCCCCACGAGTTGGCCGAGGCCGATCGTGCCGGACGCCCCGGGGATGTTCACGACCTGCACCGTGCCCACGATCCCCGATGCGCGCATGCCCTGCTGCGCTTCGCGCGCGAATCCGTCCCAACCACCGCCCGGCGCGGCGGGGGCGATCAGCGTGAGCTTCGACCGGGGCCCGTCCGACCCGCCCGAGAGGCTGGCGTTCACCGCGGCCAGCGCGAAGATGACGACGGAAACCGCCGCGAAAATGGCGGTCAGCAGTGTTCGACGCATGTGTGCTCCTCCGTGCGGACGCCTTTGTTGCCGCACAACGGTTACTAGGATGGCAGCAGCCCGCACGGAGGAATCCGTCGCGGCGCATTGTGCTCTTAGATGATCACGGTCGGGTGCAGCCGGGCCGTGCGCAGTGATCGGGTGAGGAGGCCTGGGATGGGAACCTGGACGCCCGCCCGAGGCGCCCGGATCGGCCTGCTCTTCCTTCCGACCCTCATCGTGCTCGTGTGTGTGGGGGTGACGTGCAGCATCGCCGTCGCGGTGCAGGAGCGGAGCATCCGTGCGGCGACCGCCGACCGGGTCAGCGACGTCGCACGCAGTCTGGCGCAGCTCGAGCAGGTCATCGCGGTGCTTGAGTCCGACACGACCGCGGGTGCCGGATCGCTGCCGACCGGCTCCGCCGCCCTGCAGCCCCTCGCGACCCTCATTGAGCGTGCGGCGGGGGTCGACTACGTGGTGATCGCGAACGAGCACGGCGTCCGTCTCACCCACCCCACGCCGACCAAGCGCGGTGAACTCGTGTCGACGGATCATTCCGAGGTGCTCGAGGGAGCGCCGTTCCTCGGGACCGAGGCGGGAACGCTCGGCCCCACGCTCCGTGCGAAGGTTCCGGTGATCATCGGTACCGATGCGGAGGCAGCCGGCGCCGATCCGGTGATCGGCACGGTCTCGGTCGGGATCCTCGAGAGCCGGATCGCCGAGGATCTGAACGACGCCCTCGTCGATCTGCTGCCGTGGGCAGGCGGCGCGCTGCTCGTCGGCGCCGTCGCCAGTGCATTCGTGAGCGCGGCTTTCGCGCGGCGCCTCCGCCGCCTCGACGCGATGAGCGGAGAATTGGACCAGCAGCGCCGCACCGCCATGGCGCTGCGCGAGCAGACCCACGAGTTCCACACCCGCATGCACGTCATCCACGGACTCGTGTCCCAGGGCGACACGGCCGAAGCGCTCACCTACATCGACGGGATCGCACCGCTCCACAGCGACCGTGAGGTCACCGGCGTCGACGCCCACCCGGTCCTGCGCGCCGTCGTCGACGCGCTGAGCGCCGAACTTCGCGCTGCGGGAGCGGGGCTGACCGTCGACGTCGACGTCGAGTCCGAGGTCGGCGAGGAGATCCTGCTCGTCATCGCGAACCTCTGCCGCAACGCGGGCGAGTCCGGGGCGTCGCACGTGCGCCTCACGCTCACCGAGACGGACGGCCGGATCCGCGGCCTCGTCGAGGATGACGGGCCGGGGATCCCGCCGCAGCTCGGGGAGCGGATCTTCTCGCGGGGGGTCACCTCGAAGCGCGATGTCACCGGCACGGGGCGCGGCGTCGGCCTCGATCTGGTCCGCCGTGCGCTGCGCTCGCGGAACGGCACCATCGAGGTGGGGCGGAGCGCACTGGGTGGCGCGTCGTTCCTGTTCGAGTGCCCGGTCGAACTCTCCGCCGAGGGGCGGCGATGAGCGCGCGGCGCGGCATCCGGGTGCTCGTGGTCGACGACGAACCCGCGGTCCGCGCGCTGCACGGCCGGTACGTGTCGGAGGCGCCCGGGTTCGTCCTCGCGGGCACGGCGGACTCCGGCGAGTCGGCGCTGGCGTGGGTGCGGCGCGGCGGCATCGACCTGATCCTGCTCGACATGCAGCTGGGCGGCATCAGCGGGGTGGAGGTGCTGCACCGGATGCACCGCGAGCTCGCGCATCCGCCGAGTGTGCTGGTCATCAGCTCGGCCCGAGACCACATCACCGTGCGGCAGGCGCTGTCCGCGCGAGTCGTCGGCTACCTCGTGAAGCCGTTCACCCGAGCAACCCTGCACGATCGGCTCCGGGTCTTCCGCACGGGGTTCCGCGAGACGCCGGACGACGCGCACGACCGCCCGCTGGCGCAGGGAGAGATCGATCGGATGCTCGGGCCCGGTCGCGGCTCCGCTGCAGCTGCGGGATCCGGCGCGGAGGATCCGCCCTCCGCCACGGCTCAGCCGCCGCGCCTCCCGAAAGGCCTCGCCGCCCCCACCCTGCAGCGGGTCGTGGATGCCCTCGATCCGATCACCGCCACGTCAGTCGCCGAACTCGCCGATCGCACCGAGATGTCACGGCCCACCGCGCGGCGCTATCTGGAGTTCCTCGTGTCGCAGGGGGCCGTCGACGTGGCGCACCGCTACGGCAGGCGCGGGCGCCCGGAGGTGCTCTACCGGCTCGCGGCGGGCCGCTAGGCGGTGGGAGCCGCCTCGGCGTCCGCGCTGCCGCCATCTGCGACCTCCGCAGCGAGCCGCAGCTCGAGCTGGTCGAGGATCATGGTCAGCCCGTCGTCGAACTCGTCGCTGAAAACGTAGTCGCGCCCGCTCGTGAGCGCTCCGACGAGCTCGGCCAGGTAGGGATAGGCCTCGATCATGCCGGCGAACTCGGCCGCGAAGTCGCCCGCGCTCGTGGCGGCAGCGGGATCGAAGGGTAGCGTCTGCTCCGTGAGCGCGAACCCGTAGACGTAGGCGTCGATCGCCGAGAAGGCGTGCGACGCAAGCATGATGGAGAATCCGCCGCGCCTCAGGCAGCCGATCACGGCGTTGTGGTGACCGAGCAGGGCGGGGCCAGGGGTGGATCGCGACTCGATGAGCCCCAGACCCCAGGGGTGCGCGGTGAGCACCCGACGAGCGGAGGCCGCGCGCCGGATCATGCCGCCGCGCCAGGGGTCGTCCGCTGCGGGCAGCTCGACCCTCGCGAAGATCCAGTCGACGAGCGCGTCGAGCAGCGCCTCTTTCCCCGCGACGTGGTGGTAGAGCGACATGGCCTCGACGCCGAGCTCCTTGCCCACGTTGCGCATGCTCACCGCGGACATCCCGCCGCGATCCGCGACCGCCGCCGCGGCGTCGATGATGCGCTCTCGGTTGAGCGGCTCCCGCTGCACTTCGCTACCTCCTCAGCTCCGCAATCGCCGCGGCGCGAACCGGATTCCGAGCCGCTCTTGCGCACTTACATCCGTAAGGCTACAGTACTGCCGGAAGCTTACACCCGTAAGGAGCGCATCATGCAGGCAGCCGTCGTCCATCGCTACGGTCCACCCGAGGCCGTCCGCATCGCAACGCGCGACGATCCCGCACCGCGACGCGGGGAGGTGCTCGTCCGGGTCGAGTCGGCCGCGGTCACCTCCGGGGACGCGCGCATCCGCGCCGGGCGGTTCCCCGCCGGGTTCGGGGCGCTCGCGCGGCTCGCCATCGGCATGCGCGGGCCGCGGCGGCCGATCCTGGGCGGCACGTTCTCGGGCGTGGTCGCAGGGCTCGGGCCCGACACCGACGGCTTCACGATCGGGGATGCCGTCTCGGGGATGACCGGAGCGCGCTTCGGCGCCCACGCGGAGCTGCTGGTGGCCCCAACGCGATCCACGACCCCGAAGCCCGAGGCGCTCAGCCACGATGCCGCAGCCGCCGTGCTGTTCGGCGGCAGCACCGCGTGGCACTTCCTGCACGACCGGGCGAAGATGCGCGCGGGAGATCGAGTGCTCGTGAACGGCGGTTCGGGATCCGTCGGCGTCAGCGCGATCCAGCTCGCTCGGCGGGCCGGGGCGCACGTCACCGCCGTGGTGAGCCCGCGCAATCGGGACCTCATGCTGGCGCTCGGGGCGGACGAGGTCATCGACTACACCGCAACGCCGGTCTCGGAGCTGCGCGGGGACACCGACATCGTCCTCGACACGGTGGGCAACATCACCCGCGCCGACGGCCCGCGGCTGCTCGCCCCGAACGGGTCGCTGCTCCTCGCGGTGGCGAGCCTGCGCGACACCGTACTGGCGCGTGGCCGGGTGCACGCCGGGCCGGCGCCGGAGCGCGCGGACCGGTTCGCGACGCTCCTCGACCTCGCGGCGGCGGGATCGCTCGCCCCGGTCGCCGAGACGCTCGGGGGCCTCGCAGCGCTCCCAGACGCCTACCGCATCATCGACAGCGGCCGGAAGATCGGCAACCTGGTGATCCGGCCCGGCCTCTGACGTCTCGTCGCTCGGCCTCAGACCCCCATCCCGCCGAACACGAGCCGCGCGGCGATCACCACCATCACGACCGCGACGATCCAGTCGAGGATCTGCCACGACCGCGGCGTCGCGAAGAACCGGGTCAGCGCCCGCGCCCCGTACCCGAGCAGGAAGAACCAGGCGATGCTCGCGATCGCCCCGCCGAGCACGAACCACCAGCGCCCCGGATCCCCTTGCGCGTTGCCGATCGACCCCATCAGCACCATCGTGTCGAGATACACGTGCGGGTTCAGGTAGGTGATCGCGAGGCAGGCGAGGATCGTGCGCTTCAACGACCCCGCCGATCCACCCTCGGCCACGAGCACCGCGGGCCGCATCGCTCGCCGGGCCGCGGTCCACGCGTACCAGAGCAGGAACGCGACGCCGCCCCAGCGCACGATCTCCAGCACGATTGGGGCCCGCTCCACGACGAACCCGATCCCGGCCACCCCGAGCACCTCGAGCAGCGCGTCGGTGAGCCCGCAGATCAGCACGACCGGCAGCACGTGCTCGCGTCGGATCCCCTGCCGCAGCACAAACGCGTTCTGCGCGCCGATGGCCACGATGAGCGAGAGGCCGCTGCCGGCGCCGATGAGGAAGGGAAGCATCATGCCTCCGACGCTAGGGCCTGGATCGCTCGCGAGCCTACTTCAGCATGCCTCAAGATTCTTCAGTTCCATGAGCTGTGCTTAACTGAAGACCATGGACCTCCCCGTCGAGCACCTCGAGACCTTCGCCGCGATCGTCGAGGAGGGCAGCTTCGAGGGGGCCGCCCGGCGGCTGCACATCACCCCCTCCGCCGTGAGCCAGCGCGTGCGGGCGATGGAGGAGCGCGCGGGATCCGTGCTCCTGCGGCGCACGAGGCCCGTCGCCACCACGACGGCAGGCGCCGCGGTCCTCCGGGCCGCGCACCAGATCCACCGCATCGTCGCCGACGTCGCGGTCGAGCTCGAGCAGGGCCCGGCCGGCGGCGCACTGATCCCGATCGTGGTGAACGCCGACTCCCTCGCCACCTGGTTCGTCCCCGCGCTCGCCCGCGCGGCGCGCGAGACCGGCGCCCGCTTCGAGGTGCTGCGGGCCGACGAGTCCATGTCGACCGAGCGCCTGCGGAGCGGGGAGGTGATGGCCGCGCTCACCGCCACGGCCGAGCCCCTGCCGGGCTGCACCTCCACCCGCATCGGCACCGACCGCTACCGGGCCGTGGCGAGCCCCGCGTTCGTGGAACGGTACTTCGCCGACGGCATCACCGCGGAGCAGCTCGCCACCGCGCCGGTCATCGAGTTCGACCGGCACGACGCGTTCCAGCAGCGCTTCATCCGCCGGATCACGCGGGCGCGCATCGATCCGCCGCGCCACTTCGTGCCGTCGTCCGCGGAGTTCGCGCGCGCGATCGAGCTCGGCATGGGGTGGGGCATGATCCCGCTGCTCCAGTGCGCCCCGGGACTCGCCTCGGGATCGCTGGTCGAACTCGGCGCCCGCGCGGAGATCGAGCTGCCGCTCTACTGGCAGCGCTGGAACCTGCGCTCCCCCGTGCTCGATGCGCTCTCGGCGATCATCGCCGAGGAGGCCGCGGCCGCGCTCGGGACGGCGCGACCGCAGGCACGGCCCTAGACCGCACTCACCCGCGCTATCCCGCCATCGCGAAGCCGGCGATGAGGTAGGCGATGAACGACAGCACCGCCGCCGCGCCCGCATACGGCAGGATCGACAGCATGAGGTTGATCGGCCGGACCCCGACCGACTTCGAGGCGAGGATGATCCCGTCGCCATACATGCAGGTCGTCGAACCGAGCGCGGCACCCGAGAACACGGCCGTGCCGGCGAGCACCGGGTCCACGCCCATCGCCATCGCGAGCGGCAGCACCACGGGGGTGATGACGGCCGCGAGATCCCAGAACGACCCGGTCGCGTACGCGTAGACGCCGCAGACCAGGAACACGACCGCCGGCAGCAGCGCCCCGCTCATCACCGGCTCCGTCGCGCCGATGACCCACTCGGCGAGCTGCAGGTCCATGTTCATCTGCTGGATCATGAACGCCAGCACGAACAGCACCATGACGTACCCCATGCTCATGATGCCCTCGAACGCCTGCTCGAAGACCTCGCGGATCTTCATGCGGCGCTGCGACACGTAGAGGATGATCGCCACGAGCACGGCCGCCGCGGTGCCCTTCACGATGTCGACCTCGGTGAGGATCGTGACGGTCACGAGAGTGACGATGGGGATCAGGAAGTTGTACGGCAGGGCGCGGCGGCCGTCGGACTCGGTGCCCGCGAGTTCGAACGCCCGCTCCTCCTCGGTCAGGCCCGGCTGCAGGGTGTCACCCGTGCGGTCGACGCGCAGCTGCTCCCGCCGCAGCGGCCCGACGAGGGGCAGCAGTCCGAGCGCGAGCAGCAGACCGATGATCAGCGCGAACCAGCCGAAGAACACGAACGGCAGACCCTGGAGGTAGGCGCCGAAGCCCGAGCCGTTGACGGTCACCCCGTCCTGCTCGAGCAGCGCCGAGAAGAAGACGGCCCACGTCGAGAAGGGGATGATCACGGCGATCGGCGCGGAGGTCAGCTTCACGATCGTGCCGAGCATCGTGCGGGGCACGCCGTAGCGGTCGGTCACCCGCTTCATCGAGGTGCCGACCGTCAGCGCGTTCAAATAATCGTCGATGAACAGTGCGACCGTGAGCAGCCAGGTCAGCAGCAGCGACTTGCGTCGCGAGTTCACGAAGCGCTCCGTCCAGGTCGCGAAGTCGCTGACGGCACCCGAGGCGTTGAAGTACGCGATCAGGATCCCGAACAGCACGACCACGAGCGCGAGCCAGTGCACGGTCTCGTTCGAGAGGGAGGCGCCGAACGTGCCGACGAGCGTGTCGAAGAAGCCCCAGCCGCCGAGCAGCACCGCGCCGACGATGGTGCCGGCGAACAGGCCGAGCAGCGCGCGTTTGGTGAGCACGGAGACGAGCAGGACGGTGAGGACCGGCAGGAGCGCCAGCACAGTATTTTGGATCATCGGTGTCTTTCGGGCGGGGCGCGGCATCCGTGCTGCGCCGGGATCGGGGGGACCTCTGCGGTGCGGTGCGCACCGAGGGGCAGGGCGCTACACGGCGTGGTCCGCTCGGACCCCGTCGAGGTAGGTCGCGAGCACCGGCAGATCGAGGATCTCGTCGCCGGTGGCGGTGACGGGATCGGCGGCCCAGACGGCGAAGTCGGCGCGGGATCCGGCACGGATCACCCCGAGGTCGGCGTCGCCTTGGGCGAGCGCGGCACCGCGGGTGTAGCCGTGCAGGGCCTCGGCCATCGAGAGCCGCTCCTCGGGCTCGTAGACGTGGGCGCCGGGATCGCGCGGCGTCCGCCGCAGCACCGACCAGGCAAGCCCGAGGCGCGCGTCGAGATCCGCGATCGGCCAGTCGGAGCCCAGCGCGAGCGGCGCACCGGCGCGCACCACCGACCCGGCGTTCCAGCCGCGGGCCGCGCGTTCGGGGCCGAGACGCCGCGACCACTCGTCGCTGCCGTCCGGGATCCGCCACTGCATGTGCGGCAGCTGCATCGACGCGGTGATCCCGCTCGCGACGAGTCGCACGATGTCGCTCGGGTCGAGGCACTCCAGGTGCTCGATGCGGTGCGGGGCGCGGCCGGCGGCCCGCGACCCCACGGTCTCGTAGGCCGTGATCGTCTCACCGACGGCGCGGTCCCCGATCGCGTGGGTCGCGATCTGGAAGCCTGCCCGCGTGAACTCCTGGACGGCATCGACGAACGCCGCCTGCTCACCCCAGAACCCGGCGAGCCCGGCGCCGTCCGTGTCCGGCTCGTACAGCCAACCGGCTCCGGTGTCGATCACCCCGTCCGCGTAGAGCTTGATCAGCCCCGCGCGCCAGCGCGCGCCGCCCCGGTCGCGCTGCGCGGCGATCCCGGCTCGCTCGTCGGCCGTGGCGGACGGCTTCACGTCCATGGCGCTCACGATGCGCACCGGCAGGCCCGATCCCGAGCCGTCGAGTGCCTCCAGCAAGTCGAGGGTGGCGGAGTTGCCGTCCATGATCGCGCCCCCGGTGAGGCCGGAGCGGCGCATGCGGGCAAGCGTCGCGCGAGCGGCCTCGAGCGTCTCATCGCGACTGAGATCCGGCATCGTCTCGAGCAGCGGCTGGTACGCGCTGTCCTCGCGGAGCTCGCCCGTCGGGCGGCCCGTGTGGTCCACCACGATCTCGGAGGTGTCGTCGAAGGATCGCGGGCCGACGACGCCTCCGCGCCGCAGCCCCGCCGTGCTCGCGAGCGCCGTGTGGAAGTCGAAGAAGAAGAGCAGGGCGGGCAGCCCGTCGACGGCCTCGTCGATGAGCTCGGCCCGCAGGGGCGCCCCAGCGAACGCCGCGTAGTCGAGGTTCCACGCGCGCACCCAGCCGTCGGTCGACTCGCGGCGCACGCGGCCGGCCTCAGCACGGAGCATCTCCAGGATCTCCCGGAGATCGAGGATGCCGCCGAGGTCGACGCCCTGCGTGAGTTCGACGCCCTGGATCGGGTGCAGGTGCGCGTCGATGAGCCCGGGCGTCACCACGGTGCCGGCGAGGTCCTCCATGCGGGTCGCAGCGCCGCCGAACGCCGCGGCGATCTCCGAACGGTCACCGACGCCGATCACGCGCCCGTCGGCGACCGCGATCGAACGCACGTCGTCGCGGCCGTCCGCCGGCGCCATGCTCCTGACGCGGGCCCCCTCTACAATGATGTCGGCTGACGTCATCGGCGCGCTCCTCCCTCGAGCGGGGCTCGCCCGCGGAATCAGCATTAATTTACGCCCATTCAATAAGCATTGCAACACGCCCGTCCGGAAGGCCCATGTCCCCTGCCACCGCCTCGCCCCCGCCCGCCGGGCGACCCGCCGGACGACCCCGGGCAGCGGTGCTCTCGCGGGAGCGGATCCTCCAGGCCGCGTTTGCGCACTCCGACGAGCGGGGCGCCGATTTCACCCTGGCCGCACTCGCGCGCGCGCTCGGCGTGCGCCCCTCCGCGCTGCACCACTACTTCGCGAACCGGGACGACCTCATCGCGGGCATGCGGGGCCAGCTGACGCTGCGGGTCGGCGATCACGGCTTCGACCGGATCCCGTGGCACGAGGCCGCGATCCCGTGGGCACGGGCCTACCGCGACACGCTCGGCCGGCATCCCGGCATCATCGCGGCGCTCGCGACGCTGCCCGTGGACGGCGAGCCCGAGTCCATCGCGGATTACAACCGCATCGCGGAGGCCTTCCGGCGCGACGGATACCCCGAGCACCGGATCGTGCCCGCGATCGTCGCGCTCGAGTCCTTCATCATCGGCTCGGCACTCGACGCCATCGCACCCGACGACAACCTGCGGCCCTCTCGCGATCCGGAGGCCGCCCCGACCCTCGACGCCGCCGAGCGCGCGGCCCGTGCGCAGGCGGCGGAGCGCGGTCGCTCGGCCGCCGAGGACGCGTTCGAGTTCGGGCTGGAATCCCTCGTCGCCGGGCTCCGGTGGCTCGGGTCCGACGCGGGATCCGGCACGGACACCGGCGCCGACGCGGGATCCGGGGCCATCTCGTGATCGGGGTGCTGCAGGGGTTCGCGCTGATCCTCGGGATCATCGGCGCCGGCTACCTCACCGCCGTGTTCGGCGTCGTGAAGGGCGAGCAGCGCCGCGTGCTCAACAACGTCGCGTTCTACGTCGCGACGCCGGCGCTGCTGTTCTCGGTGCTGCACACGAGCGACCCGAGTGTGCTCGTCTCGCCGGTGATCCTCGTCACGAGCGCCTCGGCCCTGCTCGTGGCGGCGGTATTTGTGCTCGCCTCGCGGCTCTGGTTCCGGCGGGATCTGGCGAGCACCACCCTCGGCGCCACGTGCGCGGGCTACGTCAACTCGAACAACCTCGGCCTGCCGGTCGCCGTGTACATTCTGGGCGACGCGGCCTACGTGGCCCCGCTGCTCCTCGTGCAGCTCGTGATCTTCGCGCCGGGGATCCTCGCGATCCTGGAGACCACCCGCGCCCCGGGGCGCAGCGCGGACGCCCCCGCGCCCCGCGGCGGCGCAGCGCGAGGCGGCCTCGTCGCACTCGGGCGAGCGGCGTCGAACCCCGTGATCCTCGCTTCGGTGGCCGGGTTCCTGGTGGCGCTCGTGCAGCTGCCGATCCCGGAGATCGTGATGGCGCCGATCGACATGCTCGGCAACGCGGCGATCCCGATGGTGCTCTTGAGCTTCGGGATCTCGCTCCGCGGGCAGCGCGCGCTCGCGCCCGGCAGCGGGCGGGCCGCCGTCTTCACGGCGTCCGGCATCAAGGTGCTGCTCATGCCCGCGATCGCCTGGACCATCGGCACCGTCGCGGGCCTGAATGCGCACGAGGTGTTCGTCGCCACCACGATCGCCGCGCTCCCCACGGCGCAGAACGTGTACAACTACGCGGCGACCTACCGCCGCGCCGAGACCATGGTGCGCGACACGGTCTTCCTCACGACGTTCGCGTCACTTCCCGTCATCGCGGCAATCGCCTGGCTGCTCGGGGAATAAGCTCCGAGGGAACGGTCGTTGCAGACTGCGGGGCCACGGCTTCGCACGCGCGGCCCGCACGTTCGCACGCCACCACAGGAGACCCCCACATGACCTCACGCACCGCCCAGACCAGCGCCCCCGTGCTCGATGCCCTCGCCGAGCGGTGGAGCCCCCGCTCCTTCGACAGCGCGCACTCGCTGCCCGAGGGAGCGCTCCGCGGGCTCTTCGAGGCGGCGCGCTGGGCGCCGAGCGCGAACAACTCGCAGCCGTGGCGCTTCATCGTGACCCGTCGCGGCAGCGAGAGCTTCGCGAAGATCGAGGCCGCGCTGACCGGGAACAACCAGCTCTGGGCCGGCCGCGCGGCGGCGCTGGTCGTCAACGTCGCCGAGGTCGAGGACGCCGAGGGGACCCCGCGGAAGTTCGCGGAGTACGACCTCGGACAGGCCGTCGCGCACCTCAGCGTGCAGGCGCAGAGCGAGGGCCTGCACCTGCATCAGATGGGCGGCTTCGACCGCGAGGCCGTGCGCGCGGCCTTCGACCTCGCGGACCGCTTCCGTCCGGTTTCCGTGACCGCGATCGGCGCGCTGGGCTCCCACGAGCAGCTGACCGAGCCGCTGCGCGAGCGCGAGGCGGCCCCGCGCGTCCGGTTGCCGCTCGAGGAGCTCGTGCTCGTCAACGACTAGGGCTCGTTCCGGGGGCCGCTTCCCCGCCGTCACCCCAGCACCAGAGATCTGCATTCCCGCTGATGGATTCGATCAATCCAGTCAGCAGGAGTGCAGATCTCTGCGCGAAGGCAGGTCAGTCCGGTGGGCGGAAGTCCAGGGGGGGTGCTCACGAGCACCCGCACCTCGCTAGGACGCGGTGTCGACCGTGACGACGGCCTCGTCCGGCCCGTCGATCCGGAGCGCGCGCACGAGTTCCGCGGCGTGCACCGTCGAGATCACGACCCGCGAGAAGTCGTCGAACTCGCCGACCCAACCGCGCTCCGATGCTCCGGACGTGTCGAGATCGATGACCACAGCGTCGCGGCCGCTCCGAACCAGCACGAAGTCGCGCCCAGCGGCGCTGCGCCAAGTACCGACGGCGAGGGTGCCGGGCACTCGGGTGCCCGGGGAGCGGACGCCCCGGATCCACACCCAGGGATCATCGGTGATGACCGCGGACGTGATGGCCGAGCGATCCAGCGTGATGTCGCGTCGGCGGAACGCCGACACCCGCTCCGCAGCAGTGAGGCGGATCACCACTCGTTCTCCGTGCACCTCGACTCTGGCCACGGGTCAGTCCAGCATGTCGCTCTGGTCGATGACGGATTCGACCGTGTCGAGGAGGGCCTGCTTCTGCGCCCCGCCCGGGTTGTCGCGCAGACCCACGGCCTCGGCGGCGGCGAGCGTGTTCGGGCCGATGCACGCGACGATGGTGCTCTCGGGCAGGTCGGGGAACTGCGCGGCGACCTCCTCCGCGATCTTCGCGGAGGCGACGAGCAGCGCGTTGATCCGGCCGGACGCGATGTCCTCGCGGATGTGCACGGACGCCGGGACTCCCACGGTGCGGAAGGCCAGGACCTGGGTGACGTCGTGACCGCGGCTGATGAGGCCCTCGGTGAGCACGGGAACCGCGACGTCGGAGCGCAGGGTGAGCACTCGGAGCACGTCCGTGGTGTCGATCTCGCTCCACTCGCGCAGGAGCGTGTGCGTGCTGTTGTCTTCGCTCGGCGTGCGAGTGATCGGGAAGCCGGCGTCGCGGAACGCGACGGCCGTGGCCTCACCCACCAGCGCGACGCTCGTGTCGGGGTGGATCACCGCGTTGTGGTGCGTGAGCACGTCGGCGACGGTCGAGCTCGTCGCCGTCATCCAGTCGAAGCGCCCCGCCTCGAGATCTTTGAGCGCGTCGACGAGCTTGTCTTCCTCGCTCGTGTGAGCGAAGTCGACGAGGGGGGCTATCACGGTGTGGGCACCCTGTTCGCGCAGCGCCTGGGCGACCAGATCGCCCCAGGTGCCTCCGCGGGGGACGAGCACGCGCAGACCACTGAGCGGTTTCGACTCAGCCGACATAAACCCCACTCACTCGACAATGCAAAAGGCCTCCCATTTCAGCACGCACTCGTGCTCATGGTGTGGCCGCTGACAGTAGACCTGGTGCACCCATTCTTACTCTGCTTGCGCGCTGAAGCAAAACCGAGGGCGCTCCGATCCGGAACGCAACCGAAACGTGATGTGCGATCCCGCGCCGCGCGGGTCACCGGAATCGCTTCGCGACCGCGGTCGCCACTCCCCAGACCGCGACGCCTGTGACGACGGCCACTCCGGCGACCCCGGCGATGAATGCCAGAGGATAGCGCTGCTTCTGCTCGGCGATCCGCACCTTCGCATCCTCCACCGCGTCGTCGACGCGCTGTGCGTAGTTCAGCCGGTCCTTGAGCTGCGACAGCGTCGTGTACAGTTCTGCGCGCGCGAGTTCGGCATCGGCGATGCCCTGCTGCTTCTCGGTCAGGTTCATCGCCAGTTCCCCTCTGCTCCGGCTTGCGGCATGCGCTGCGGCGACGAACGCGGCACCGACGGCTCCGCGTTGACGCGCACCTCGCTCATCGCGGCCAGATCGTGCCCGACCCGATCGAGGGTCTCCTCGGGGACGGGGTTGCCACGGCGGATCAGCGCGATGCCCGCGAAGATCGCCGCAGCCGCGAGCAGCAGCAGGCCTGCCGCGACGACGAGCGCGGCGAGCCACCACGGCCAGACGAGCGCGAGCGCCGCGATCGCCGCGATCACGAGCGCCTCGAGCATGAAGAACAGGAAGAACAGTGCGATGACGATGGATCCCGCACCGATCCCCGCCTTTTTGGCCTTGGAGACGATCTCGCGCTTGGCGTTGTCGTACTCGACCTTCGCGAGGGTGACGATCTGCTGCGGCAGCTGCGTGAGTAGCTCGAAGGTGCCCGGCTGATCCTTCTTCCGGCTCATGCGGTGCCGCCCTCCGTGACGGTGACGTCGTCCGCGCCGCCGGTGCGCGCCGTCACCGGCGTGCCGGACTCGGCGGGGGACGACGACGTCGATGCTGAGGATTTCCCGGCAGCGGACTTCGCGGCAGCGGACTTCGCGGCAGCTGGCTTGGTGGGGGCCTGACGAACCGGAGCGGGCCGCGCGGGCGCCGCGTCGTCTGCGACCTTCGTGAATGCGGCGAATGCGTCCTTGCCCGCGCGCACGACCGACGCCTTCAGCTCATCGACCTTGCCCTGCGCCGCGTCGCGAACCGCGCCGACACCGCGCTGCACGGGCTCCGTGTTCCAGACGTTCTGCGCGCCGCGCTTGATCTGCTCGTAACGCTCGCGCCCGGCGCGAGTTCCGAGCACGTATCCGACAGCCGCGCCGAGCACGAATGCGATCTTGCCCTTCATGTTGCCTCCCGCATCGATGGCGATTCCTCGTTTCACACCAGCCTACTCCCGTCTCCGGGCGACTTACATACTCGGTGGGCTATATACCGGCTTCCGCGCGCGGATCCGCCCCGGATCCGCGGGAATCCCGCGGGTGACGGCTACTCCGTAATGCCTGTGAGTCTGCGCCGCAACCCGGTTGACACCATCCGGGCGTCCGCGATGGCGTCGGCGAGATCACCCGCGAACAAGGCGGCGCCGACGATCACCAGCGATGGCTCGGCCTCTCGCAGCGCCTCGCGCGCGGCGGTCTCGACGTCTCGGCGTTCGAGCGAGCAGTGGGGCGCCGGGCGCAGCGTGATCCGCGCACCCGCGACGGCCGCCGCCCCGATCGCCGCGATCACCCGGTCGACGGACGCGGAGAGCTCGGTCCGCTCAGCCCCCTCCACGACCTCGCCCCGGAGCCGACCGGGATCCACCATCCGCGGCCCGGCGAGCCGCGCCCACCAGCGCGCCTCGGAATCCCGTTCGACGCGCACCGACCACCGCGCACCCGACGGCAGGTCCACCGTCTGGAGCGTCGCGAGATCGGGATCGGCGAGGCCCGGATCCGACACCTCGACTTCGGCGACGGCCCGCCACGCCTCAGGGGCGACCAGCGCGCAGGCGGCGGCGACCGCATCGGGCACCGGTGTCTCGGGATCGGCGACGACCGCCCGCACCTGCAGGCGATGCCCGTCGGCCTCCGTGATCCGCCACCCGGCCGCGACGGGCTGCGCGTCCGTGGGGAGGTGCGGCACCAGCTCTGCCCCGAACAGCTCGAGCCGCGCTATGAGGTGCGCGCGGAGCTCGGCCCAGCCGTCGCGTGGGGCGACGCGGGTTTCACGTGCAACGTCGCGCTCGGCCAGGGCGAGGGCCGCCCCCGAGAGCGATCCCGCGCGGGTCAGGGCCTCGTTCAGTCCGGGGGCGGCCACGGCGACCTCCACCTCGTCAGGTGCCGCTCCGAAGCGATCCCGAACGAACGGATCCACCAGCCGATCGAGCGCGGCACGGCCGAGTCGCGAGCGCACGAGCGCCCCGAGTTCGTGCGCCTTGCCGATCGTGAGCACGGGTTTGATCCGATCCAGGGCGGCACGGGTGGCACCGGCACCGCCGAGGATCGCGAGCGACTCGGCGTCCATCGGCACCGCGGGGATGCCGATGACCGCGGGCAGGGGCTGCCGCGTCCAGCCGCCCTTCGCGCTCCGCAACTGCACCGGGTTCGGCGGTGTCGCGACGGGCTCCGTGCCGGGATGCGCGGGGTCGCCGGGCGCGAGGGGGGCGCTGACGTGCACGAGGAAGGCCTCCAGGGCGCCGTCGTGGTCGCGCTCGCCCGCGGGCGCTGGGCCGTGTCCCGGCTCCGGATCCGCTGCGGCGCCGTCGGGAACTGGTCGATCGAGCGCCACGCGCACCCGGAGTCCGACCTCGGCCAGTTCCAGCGCCGCGGCGAGGGCCGGGAGGCTGCTCCCGATCACGTAGACGTCGGTCATGCGAGGGTCCCGGGGGTCGGCGGCACCGGCGCCGAGGGCGCCGGGCCGGCCGGAGCGGCGGGGGCCACCGGGACCTGCTTCAGGTCGATGCGCGTACGGCCGTAGCCGTGCTTGCGGAACGTGCGCAGGACGAGCCAGATGAAGAGCCCGAGGCCGACGATCTCGCCGACGAAAGCGCCCGGTCCGCCGGCATCCTCGGTCTGCGCGGTCTCGCCGCCGAAGCCCGCGGCCATGAAGCCGAACGCGATGAGGTTGTTGATGACGTGGATCGCGATGGCGGCCTCGAGGCCACCCGTGCGCCAGGTCAGCCAGGCGGCGACGGCACCCATGAGCCCGACGGCGAGGAGCCCCCAGACGTTGTAGATGTGCGCGAGCGCGAAGCCGACCGAGGGGATCAGGATCGCGAACCACGGGTTCTTGAGCCAGGATCCGAGCACCTGCATGAAGAGGCCGCGGAACACGACCTCCTCCGCGGTGGCCTGGAAGGGCACGAGGATCAGGACGAGCAGCAGGGACACGAGCGCCGCGCTGGCGTCGAAGCCGGCGCCCGTCTCGACCGGCGGCGCACTCAACAGGGCCGGATCGAGCAGCAGCTCGACGCCGATGCCCACCAGGTTCATCACGATCACGGCGATCACGGCGATCCCGGTCACTCGGCCGAGCAACCCCCAGCGGATCCGCAGCGCGACCGACCAGACGCGGCTCGTCGGCCGGAACCCCATGACCAGCATGGCGAGGATCACCGAGGGGATCATGAGGATGATCGAGGTGAGGTTCAGCAGCAGCGAGATCGGACGCTGCGTGTCGAGGAGCTCCACCGAGCCGTCGGTGATGCCCATCGCGTAGCCCGGGTCCAGGGCCATCATGATCGGGATGAACACGATCCCGAGGATGATGCTGAGGATGAGGTAGAAGGCTCCGGCGAGCAGCAGGATGATGAGCGGCTTCCACCACCTGTACCCCTGCACCCCGCGGTAGAGGCGGTGGTACTCGAGCGGCTCGGTCTCGACGGTCTGCATGGGCTGCGGCTGACCGGCCCACGCCCAGGCGGCCGGGGCCTGGCCGGGCGCGGCGGGGGCTTGACCCGGTGCGGCGGGCGCCTGGCCGGGCACGGCGGCTTGGCCGGGCACGGCGGGCTGCCCGGGCCCAGCGTGCGGGGGCACCGGATCGTGAGCGGGCGGCGGGAACTCGGGGCTGCTCGTCATGCCCTCTATTCTTTCACCCCCGACGCGTCCCGTGCTGGGCGCGTGGGCGGCCAGGGACGTGGAGACCCGGGCACACCACGCGGCTCTGACACCTCAGGGGGTCCGATTCAAGGAATCAGAACCGCCTGAGGTGTCAGAACCGCACGAGCTGCCAGAGCCGCACGAGCGGCGAGGCCCGCGCGCAGCCGGGACCTACGCGCCGCGCAGCCGCTCCGCGAGGTACGCGTGCAGCTCGGCGCGCGGCACGCGCTGCTGCTGCATCGTGTCGCGCTCGCGCACGGTCACGGCGTTGTCGTCGAGCGAGTCGAAGTCGACCGTGACGCAGAACGGCGTGCCGATCTCGTCCTGGCGACGGTAGCGACGACCGATCGCGCCGGAGTCGTCGAAGTCCACGTTCCAGTCGTCGCGGAGGTCCTGCGCGATCTCGCGGGCGAGCGGCGACAGCGCCTCGTTGCGGCTGAGCGGCAGCACCGCGGCCTTGATGGGGGCGAGGCGGGGATCCAGCGCCAGCAGCGTGCGGGTGTCGGTGCCGCCCTTCGCGTTCGGCACCTCCTCCTCGCGGTACGCGTCGACGAGGAACGCCATCAGCGACCGGGTGAGCCCCGCCGCGGGCTCGATGACGTAGGGCGTGTACCGCTCGTTCTTCGTCTGGTCGAAGAAGTTGAGATCCTTGCCGGAGTGCTTCGAGTGCGTCGAGAGGTCGAAGTCGGTGCGGTTCGCGATGCCCTCGAGCTCCCCCCACTCGCTGCCGACGAAGCCGAATCGGTACTCGATGTCCGCGGTGCGCTTCGAGTAGTGCGAGAGCTTCTCCTGCGGGTGCTCGAAGAAGCGCAGGTTGTCGGGGCTGATCCCGAGATCGGTGTACCAGCGCATGCGCTCGGCCATCCAGTACTCCTGCCACTCCTCGTCGGTGCCGGGCTCGACGAAGAACTCCATCTCCATCTGCTCGAACTCACGGGTGCGGAAGATGAAGTTACCGGGCGTGATCTCGTTGCGGAAGCTCTTGCCGATCTGACCGATGCCGAACGGCGGCTTCATGCGCGCGGCCTGCAGCACGTTGGCGAAGTTCACGAAGATGCCCTGCGCGGTCTCCGGGCGGAGGTAGTGCATGCCGGCCTCGTCGTCGACCGGGCCGAGGTAGGTCTTCAGCAGTCCCGAGAACGCGCGCGGCTCGGTCCACTGGCCGCGCGTGCCGCAGTTCGCGCACACGATCTCGTCGAGGCCGCCCTTCGGTTCGCGGCCCTTCTTCGCCTCGAACGCCTCGATGAGGTGGTCCTCGCGGTAGCGCTTGTGGCACTGCGTGCACTCGACGAGCGGGTCGCTGAAGACCTCGACGTGCCCGGAGGCCTCCCACACGCGCTTCGGCAGGATCACGCTCGAGTCGATGCCCACGACGTCGTCGCGCTTCTGCACCATGGTCTTCCACCACTGGCGCTTGATGTTCTCCTTGAGCGCCGTGCCGAGGGGGCCGTAGTCCCACGCGGACCGCGATCCACCGTAGATCTCACCCGCCTGGAAGACGAAGCCGCGGTGGCGGGCGAGGGCGATGACTTTGTCGAGTCGGGACTGTTCGGCCATGTGTGTCACTCCAAGGTGCAAGCGGGGATCTTGGGAACGCGCGCAAGAGCGGCGCAACGCCCCAGTCTACCGGTCCGGGATCGCAGCATCGGGGCGTTCAGGCGGACGGCCACTCCCCCACGACGACGTTCTCGGGAGCCTCGCCCGCGCGCAGGTGCGCGATCTGGCGCCGGATCAACGCGACCATGCGGGGCAGCATCGCGCTGGAGTCACCCCCCACGTGCGCGGTGATGAGGAGACCCGGGCAGTCCCACAGCGGGTGGTCGGCCGGCAGGGGCTCGGGATCGGTCACGTCGAGCGCCGCACGCAGCCGACCCGACTGCAGTTCGGCCACGAGCGCCTCGGTGTCGACCACGGGCCCGCGCGCCACGTTCACGAGCAGCGCGCCGTCGGGCATCGCCGCGAGCGCCGCCGCGTCGAGCAGCCCGCGGGTCTCGTCGGTGAGCGGCACGGCCGCGATCACGATCTCCGCCTCCGCCAGCCGCTCGTGCAGCTCCGCGAAACCGTGCACCGCGACGCGGTCGCCGGCGAGGTTCGTCTCCTCCCGACTCGTGCGCGCGAGCCGGGTGATCTCGACCTCGAACCCGGCGAGCCGGGCCTCGATGGCCTTCGACACTCCGCCGTAGCCGATGAGCAGCACGCGTCGGTCGGCCAGGCTCGGGAAGGAACGCAGATCCCAGCGGTGCTCGGTACCGTCGCGCACGAACTCGGGGATCCCCCGCTGTGCCGCGAGGGTGAGCGCGAGGGCCAGCTCCGCGGTCGACGTCTCGTGCACGGTGGTCGCGTTGGCGAGCGGCACCCCCTGCGGCAGGTGCTTCGTCACCCCGTTGTAGCCGATCGACTGCCACTGCACGAGGCGGGTCTCGACGCCCGCGAGCTGCGCGAGCTGCCGGTTGCCGCCCCAGTACGGGGGCACCACGATGTCGAGGCGATCGGCGGGCGCCGGCCCGTCGAGGTCCCAGGTGACGAAGCGCACACCCGGTTCGTCGCCGAGCGCCTCGCGCAGCCCGGGATCGGTCGGCAGGGAAACGGTCAGTTCGCTCATGGCTCCGAGTGTATCGACGCGGCCTCGGGGCGGGCGAGATCCGCGCGGGGCAGGATCGAGGCTACGGCTGAGCGGGCTCCGCGGGCCCTGGAGCATTCGCGGTGAGGATCACCCGTAGCTCGGCCACGAAGCGCGCGATGGTGTCGGCGGCGTCGACCCTCGCCTGCGCGGACTCGTCGGGCCGGTTGAGGTAGCCGTGCACGGTGCCCGACTGCGTGTATTCGACCGCGCGCACCCCCGCGATCGCGAGCTGCTCGGCGAACTCCTCACCCGATGCCCGCAGGTCGTCGGCATCGGCGTTCACGATCACCGTCGGCGGCAGGAGCGTCAGCCGATCCACGGGCAGTTCGCCGGCGACCACGGCCTCGGTGCCCGCGAGATCCGCAAGATCAGCCGAGGCCACGTCCGCGGGGTCGGCGGCACCCAGGTAGTCCGCGTACATCGCGGCGATCCGGTCCGCGTCGAAGCGGCGCTGCGCCGGCAGTTCCGCCGTCGCGGCCGCGATCGCGGGGTCCGCGCGCTGCACGCGGTGCAGCGTCGGGTACTCGAGGATCAGCGCGGCCGCGGCCCGGCCATCCCCCGCCGCCGCCCGATCCGCCTGCGCGAGCGCCGCGAGCACCGCGAGGTGGCCCCCGGCGCTCGCGCCCCCGATCACCACGGGAAGGTCCGACTGCGCCGCGACCGCGGCCAGCACGGCCGCCACGTCGTTCCCCGGTGCCGGCGCGTGCACCGTGTCGCTCGCGAGCACGTAGTCGACCGAGTGCACCCGGACCCCGGCGGCGGCGAAGCTGCGGGCGACCCAGTCCGCCTCGGGCCAGTCGAGCGTGCCCCGCACGAACGACCCGCCGTGCGCCCACACGAGCTCCGCCCAGGGTTCGGCCTCGGGGCTGTACACGCGCACCGGCACAGCGGCGGAGCCGAGCCGATTCGGCACGCCGGGCTCCCGGCCCGCCGCGGGGCCCGGGACGACGATGTCGGTGATTTGCACGGGAGCCATCCTCTCAGTCTGCCGGTCCGATGCCGCGGCGGCGAGCGCGGGCGCCGCCGCGCCGCTCCCATCGGCGGCATCGGCCGGGCTCGCGCACCCCGCCAGCAGGCCGACGGCCAGCACGAGCGCGAGGCCGCCCCACGGCCGGCGGACGCGCGCGGTGCGCCCCGCTCTCTCGCCGCGCGGCGTCACGACTGGGGATCCCGCGCCCGAGCGGCGATCCCGGCGAGCAGCAGATCGAGCCCGCGATCGAAGACCGCTCGATTGCGCGTCGGACCGACGGGGTGATCGGCCAGCAGGCCGGAGAGGCGCCCCTCCGTCTGCCCGGGGTCGAGGATCGTGTCGGGAGAGAGCGCGTCGAGCGCAGCGCCGAACGAAAACGCGTCGATCACCTCGATCGTCGTGATGATCTCGGCCTCCGGCAGCCCGGCCGTGGCAAGCGCGTCGGCGAGCACGGAGTAGAACCGCAGCACGTCCGGCTCGTCGATGACCACGGTCACCATGAGCTGCAGCACCCGGGGGTGCTCGGCGTACATGCGCCAGGTGTTCTCGACCTCGTTCCGGATCGTGCGCTGCCAGTCGGGATCGCCGAGGGGTGCGTGCACGTACTCGGTCACGAGCGACTGCCGCATGGCCCGGATGATCCCGTCGCGACCGTCGACGTGGTGGTAGAGAGAGGACACGCTGACGCCGAGCTTCTTGGCGAGCGGAACCACCTGGAGATCCGCCCCCGAATCCACGAGCTCGACGGCGGCGCGGCCGATGATCTCACGGGTGAGCAGGGTCGTGCGGGGTCTCGCCACGTCGGGTCCCTTTCCGCTCGGTCTTGACAGATCCTCTCACAGGAGGCACCATGATCTCGATAACCGAAATGATTTCGGTTAAGTGCGCCACCACCATCGAAGTTGGAGTCCCCGTGAGCACCCTCCCCCCACCGAGCGTCGAACCGCGCCAGCCCCTCACCCTCCGCACCGGGAGCGCCACGTTCCTCATCGCCCTCGCCAGCCTGATGATGGCGAACCTCGCGCCGTTCGTGATGACGGCGCTCGCCGCCCTCGGCTTCGACGTGCTGACGAGCGGCAACATCCTCACCGGCGCGCTCCTCGCCTCTGCGGCGGTCGGACTCGGCACCGCGCGCCTCGCCGCGGGGACACTCCGGCGGCGTCTGGCGCTCGCAGGTCTCGCCCTCGCGACCGTCGCCTTCGGCGCCGCCGCGCTCGCCCCCGCCCCCGCGATCGCCGTCACCGGGCTGATCGTCGGTGGCGCCGGGATCGGCGCTGCGATCTCCACCTCCGGTGCCGCCATTGCGGCGCTCCGCAATCCCAACCGCATCTCGGCGGCGAGCGGGCTCGTGAACCGCGTGCTGATCACCCTCGTGCTCGCGGTGATCCCGCTCATCGGCATCACCCAGGGCAGCGTGTTCGGCACCCTCGCGCTGATCTCGCTGGTCGGTCTGGCCCTGGCGTCGTGGCTGCCGGACCCGCCCGCGCACGCCGAGCCCGTCGACGTCACGACGAGCCTGCGGATCGCGGCCCCGCGTCGCATCACCCTCGCCGGCATCGCCATCCTCGTCGTCTTCCCGCTCTGGGGCACGAGCGAGGACGCCATCTGGACCATGGCCCCCGTGCTCGGCGGCGCCCTGGGCATGGGCGAGCAGACGCTCGGCTTCACCCTCAGCCTCTCCGCGGCCGGCGGGATCCTCGGCATGCTCGTGGTCGCGGTCTTCGGGCACCGGATCGGCCGGGCCCTCCCCCTCGCGATCGCCATCGTGGCGGGCGGGGTCTTGAAGGTCTGCCTGGGCTTCACCGAGGATCCCACCGTCCTCGCCGTGCTCATCATCGCGGTGAGCACGTTCTACGCGTTCGCCTTCAGCCTGTTCATCGCCACCGCCGCCGGCCTCGACGCCCGCGGGCGCTGGTCCGGGCCGCTCCTCGGCGCGTACCTCGTCGGGTCGAGCTTCGCCCCGCTCATCGGTGGCGCGCTCATCGAGTGGTGGGGCATCCCGGCGTTCACCTGGGTCATGGGGCTCGTCAGTGCGCTCGTGCTGATACCCACGATCCTCATCGCGCGGGTCTCGACCGCGGCCGAGCGCGCCCTCGCCCGGTCCACCGGGTCGGCAGCGTCAGCCACGGTCACCCCAGAGCGCACGTCCCCCAGCCCTGACGCGCTCGCTCGATAGCATCGAACCACTCACGCACGACGAAAGCGGGTCACCCATGACTGCACGGACCACCATCTACCGCAACGCCACGGTCTTCACCGGGGAGGCGGACGCGACCCCGAAGGAGAGCTTCGCGGTGCGGGGCGATCGGATCCTGGCGGCGGGGGACCTCGCGCCGGTGCGGCTCGCCGCGGGTGACGACGCGGTGGAGGTGGATCTCGGCGGCGCGTTCGTGAGCCCCGGGATCATCGAGGGGCACGCCCACATGCTCATGCTCGGAGAGTCGCTCGACAAGGTGCAGCTGCGCGACTGCACGAGCGTGGCCGAGGTGCAGGAGCGGCTCGCCGCGGCACGGGCCGCTGCCCCCGACGCGCCGCGGATCCTCGGCACCAGCTGGCTCTTCGACATCTTCGGCGACGGCGAGCGCCCGACGGCCGCGATGCTCGACGCAGCCGTGGCCGACGTGCCCGTGATCCTCGACGCCAACGACCTGCACTCGGTGTGGGTGAACTCCGCCGCACTCGAGGCCATGGGCATCGATCGCGACACCCCCGACCCCGTGGGCGGGGAGATCGTGCGCGACGCCGAGGGCGCAGCGACCGGGTTCCTGCTCGAAACGGCCGCCATGAAGCACGCCTGGGGGTACCTCGAGGCCATGGCGACCGACGCCGACCGCGACCGCTTCCTCGAGAACGCCTGCACCGCGTACCTCGAGACCGGGGTGACGGGGGCGACCGAGATGTCGTTCGGCGCCGCCGATCTGGCCGCGTACCGGCGCCGGCTGGACCGCGACGGCTCCTTGCCCTTCCCCGTGAACGCGCACTGGATCCTCACCGCCTCGGGCGACCTCGACACCGATCTCGCCGAGGTCGCCGAGGTCGCGCGGATCCGCGACGAGATCGCCGAGCAGTACGGCGACGAGTGGCTGCGGATCGCGGGCGTGAAGTTCATCCTCGACGGCGTGATCGACGCGTGCACCGCGACCATGCGCGCTCCCTACGCCAACGGCGCGATGCCGGGACCCATCTGGGAGCGCGAGTTCGCGCTGCCCGTCGCCGTGGCGGCCGACGCGGCCGGGCTGCAGCTCGCCCTCCACGCGATCGGCGACGAGGCGAGCACGATCGCACTCGACATGGTGCAGGAGTGCATCCGCGTGAACGGCCCCCGCGCGGATCGCCGCGCCCGCGTCGAGCACCTCGAGTCCGTCGCCGACGACACCATCGCCCGCATGGCCGCACTCGGCGTCACCGCGTCGATGCAGCCGGTGCACTGCGACCCCGCCGTGCTCGACAACTGGCAGGCGGTGCTCGGCGACGAGCGCGCGCACACCGGCTTCCCGTGGCACAAGTTCCGCGACGCCGGGGTCGCCCTCGCGCTCGGGACCGACGCCCCCACGGCCCCGCACGAGGCGCCGAACAACCTGTTCATCGCCGTCACCGCGAAGTCCGTGCTCGACCGGGATCGCGCGCCCTACCAACCGCACCGCGTGTTCACGCCCGCCGAGGCCGTCGAGGCTCTCACGCTCGGGACCGCGTTCGCCACCCGTCGCGAGCACGAACTCGGCCGCATCGCCGCCGGGTTCCGCGCGAACGTCGTCGTGTGGACGGCGAATCCGCTCAACGACGCACCGGAGGCGCTGCTCGACTCGGCCGCGGCGCTCACCCTCGTCGACGGACGGGTGGCGTACTCAGCCGAACACGACACAATGGGGGCATGAGCCGCGACGCACAGGGATCCCCCGGGGATCCGACGAAGTTCAGCACCGTCGACGCCCACGGCATCGAGATCTTCTGCACCTTCTGGGCGGCCGAGGATCCGGTGGGCGTCGTGCAGATCTCGCACGGGATCGGCGACCACTCGCTCCGTTACGACGCGTTCGCGCGGGCGCTCGCGGCGGCCGGCCTCGCCGTGTTCGCCGACGACCACCGCGGGCACGGGGAGACCGGCCGCGCGCAGTGGGGCGGCGATCTCAGCAAGCTCGGCAAACTCGGGCCCGGCGGACTGCAGGCCACCGAGGCGGCGATCCTGCAGCTCACCGAGCTGATCCGGGACCGCCACCCGGGCCTGCCGGTCATCATGTACGGCCACTCCTGGGGGTCGCTGATGGCGCAGCGCATCCTCAACGAGCACCCGCGGGCGTGGGACGCCGTCGTGCTGTCGGCGACCGCGCTCCGCACCTTCCGGCACATGGAGAGCGGTGACCTCAACGGTCCCTGGGCCGGCGACGAGGCGAACGGCTTCGAGTGGCTGAGCCGCGATCCGGCCGTCGCGGAGGCGTTTTTGGCCGACCCGCTCTGCTTCGAGGCGGACATCCTCCGGCTGTTCGGCGTCGCGGACGCCCTCAGGCTGCTCGGCAAACCGGTCGCGGGTCTCGCGCCGGACGTACCGATCCTGCTCATCTCGGGCGCCGAGGACTCGATCAGCAAGAACGACGGCGTGCGGCAGCTCGCAGAGCTCTACCGTCGGCGCGGGGTGCGCGACGTCACGGTGAAACTGTACCCGGGCGCGCGGCACGAGACCCTGAACGAGACGAACCGCGACGAAGTGCAGGCCGACCTCATCACGTGGATGCTGGAGCGCGTCGGCACGGAGTAGGCGCGGTGCGGTGGCGCCCCCAGTGCTGAGGAGGCCACCGCGTCACCGCCTCAGTGTGCGACGAACTCATCGGCCCCCGGCACGACCGTGAGCTGCCGCAGCCCGTGCGCCTCGACCACGAAGTTGTCCTCGATCTTCAGCACGGTCTCGATCCCGTCGACCACCACCGTGGTCTCCGGCTCGAGCGCGATGACCTCGCCCTCGATGAGCGTGACGTCCTCGTCCATGAGCCCGGGCGAGAAGAGCGTCGGCAGCTCGCAGATGCGCAGCCCCACCCCGTGGCCGATCGCGTACGGCGTGCGGCCGAGCCCGTGCCCCTCCAGGTACTCGTTGCAGGCGGCGAGCAGGGTCGACGCGCGGGCTCCCGGGACCGCGAGCTCCTGCGCGATCCGGTGCGCGGTGCGCAGATGCTCGTAGGCCTCGAGGTGCTCCTCGCGCGGCTCCCCGACGAACCCGGTCCTCCCCGCGTCCGAGGCGTATCCGCCCGGGCCGTAGCAGCCGATGTCGAAGAAGAACGGGTCGCCCTCGGCGAAGCGCCGACCGCCGGCGAACCAGTCCCCGGTGCCGTTGCGCAGGTTGCACACCGAGTGGGTGACGAACTCCACCCCCGCCGCCTGTTGGAAGGCCATTGCCGCCGCCAGCACGTCGTGATCGGTCCCGCCGACCCGCGCAGCGGCGAGCGCCGCCTCCATCGCACCCGCGTTGACCCGCGACACCGCGTCGAGCAGTGTGACCTCGATGGGGTGCTTCTCGCGGCGGATCCGGTGGAGCTCCGTGCCGACCGCGACGAACTCGACCCCCGACGTGTGCTCCGCGAGGCCGCTCAGCAGCCCGTGGTCGACCGAGTCGACGCCGATCCTCAGGCGGCTGCCCCCTGCGGCGATCGCACCGCCGACCGCGCGCACCCACGTCTTCGGGTTCGCCGTGGCGGCGGACCACGATGCGACCGGGATCACCTCGGTCACCCAGGGCAGCTCCGGGTACGGGGCGGTGATCGTCTCGTCGATGTACGGGAGGAAGACCTGCGCCGTGCCGTCCCTCCATACGAGCGCGGCGAACCACTCGGACTCGTTCGTCAGGTGCGCGCGGAAGTCGGTCGCGTAGCGGATGTGATCGGGCCCGACGAGCAGAAGCGCATCGACGCGCTGCGCGCGCATCGTCTCCTCGACGCGCGCGAACCTCGCGCGGTGCAGTTCGGTGGCGTCCGTTGCGGGCCAGCGGTACAGGGCGTTCACTGGGTTCCTTCTTCCTCGACGACGGGGGCCGCGCTGGTGCGGGCGTTCAGCACGAGCGACGATTCGACCCTGCCACGGCCCACTGGAGACCACCGGTACACGAACGCACCGACCACCGCGACGGCGACCGACGCGATGAGCGGTGCGGCATTGATCAGCCAGAGGTCCGCGGCCTCGCGCGGCCACAGCACGTTGGTAATCTCCAGCGCGAGCCACACCAGCGCCACCCACGACATCACGGTGCCGATCCGCCCCATGAAGAGTCGCTCGGTCGGGCGCCAGGTACCGCGGATCTTGGCGACCGCCAGCCCGACGACGGGGAACGCGAAGGCGACGTAGAACCCGACCGTCGTGAAGGCGACGAGCAGGGTGTTGACGTACTCGTTCTGCAGCAGGAGCAGCGCGATGATCGAGACGGCCCCGGTGAGCAGGATCGCGTTCGAGGGCAACCCGCCGGCCCCGCGGAGTCGCTTCAGCCAGCCGGCAGCCGGCAGCTCGTTCTCGCGGGCGTTCGCCCACACGAGGCGCGACACCGCGGCCTGGATCCCGACGAGGCTCGCGAGGAACGCGATGACGAACATCGCGAGGATCGCGTCGACGACCACCGGGGGGAAGTGGTACGCGAGCACGGCGATGATGGGATCGCCCTCGGACGCGGCCAGGATGTCGGCGAGATTCGGGATCGCCAGGATGATGGCGAAGCTCGTGAACAGGATCACGGCGCCCACACCGAGCAGCGAGAACACGATCGCGCGCGGCACGGCGTGCTTCGGGTTCTTCACTTCTTCGGCGATGCTGCTCGCGCTCTCGAAGCCGAGGAACGACCAGCCGGCGATCGCGACGAGGAAGACGAACGGAGTCATCATGAGCGGGGTGCCCGGCTCGGACTGCAGCCCCTCGGTGAGGATCGACGGATCCTGGTACCGGCCGAAGATCAGCAGGTACACGGCGACCCCGATCGACCCGACGACCTCCGCGACGATGCAGGCGGTGGCCACGATCTTCACGACCTTCCGCCCGGCGATGTTCACGACGGTCGTGAGAACGAGGAGCGCGACCGCCAGCATCACGAGCGTGCTCGGAGAGGTGGCGTCGAGCCCGAAGAGGATCGCGACGAACACGGCGCCCGAGTAGGCCACCGAGCTCAGGGCGATGAGCAGCGCCCAGGTGTACGCCCAGCCCGCGAACCACCCGTAGCGCGGACCGATCAGGCGCCGCGACCACTGGTAGACGCCGCCGGCGAGCGGCCAGCGGGAGGCCAGCACCCCGAGGGTGATCGCGACCGTGAGCTGGCCCGCGAGCGTGACGACCCATCCCCACCAGAAGGCGGGGCCGACGGTCGAGAGGCCGAGGCCGAAGATGCCGTACATCGCGACGATGGGCGAGACGAAGACGAACGCGAGGGAGAACGCGGACCACAGGGTGAACTCGCGCTTCATCACCCCCGTCTCGGTCGGTGGGGATTCGGAACGCTCGGTGCTGCTGACTGCGGTCATCGTGACTCTCCTTCGAGTACCTGGGGGGCGGTGGTGGGCGGGGTCGAACGGTGGAGCACGGGGGTGCCGTTGCGCCAGGTCGCCTCGACGCGGGCGGTGAGGAAGTCGGCCGGCTCGGGGTGCGCGGGGAGCCCGGAGACGATCGCGAAGTCGGCGGGGGCACCGGCGACCAGCCGGCCGAGCCGGTCGTCGGCGAACTGCGTGTAGGCGGCCCCGGTCGTGGCAGCGGTGATCGCGGCCGCGAGCGACAGGCGTTCCTCCGGGAGCCAGGAGCGGGCGAGGTCTCCCGCCACCTCCCGGCTCATGCCGACGCCGAGGGCCTGCAGCGGACTCGGCGTCGTGATGGGGAAGTCGCTCGACGAGGCGAGCCGCACGCCGGCCTCCGCGAGCGTGCGGAAGGGGTACTGGCGTTCCTCGCGGGGCCCCTGCAGGCGGCCGTTCGTCAGCCGACGGACGACCGCGTCGAGCTTCGCCCAGTAGGGCTGCACAGCGACCGTGACGTCGGCGGCGACGAGTCTCGCGAGATCGTTCGGCGCGACCAGCTGCGCGTGGGCGATCACCGGTCGTCGATCCCGCGCGCCATGTGCGTCCGTCGCGGCCTCGATGGCGTCGAGTGCGCTCGTGAGGCCCGCGTCGCCGATGGCGTGGATGTGCAGCTGGAACCCCAGCGCGTCGAAGGCCACGGCGGCCTCCGCGAGCTCGGCCGCGTCCCAGGCGGGGACGCCGCAGCAGGAGCCGCCGTGGTAGGGCTCGCTCACGTGCGCCGTTCCACCCTCGATGATGCCGTCGGCGAAGAATTTGATGGTGCGGGCCGAAAGGTCGGGCGAGCCGAGGGCATCGATGCGCTCGCGCGCCTCACGGTAGTCGGCGAGGTGCGCGCGCCACTCCCCGGGCACGGCGCGCAGGGCGAGGTTGAGGCGGACGGGGAGCCCGCGCTCGGCGGCGGCGAGATAGGCGTCGACATCGTCGAGCTCCACCCACGCGTCCTGCACCGCCGTGACGCCCTCGGCGCTCAGGATCCCCAGGCCGCGGAGCAGCGCGTCGGTGACCTCTGCCTCGGAGCGCGGCGGGATCGTTCGCAGCACGGGCATGAACGCGCCCCACTCGCGGAGCGTGCCCGAGGGGGTGCCGTCGGCGTCGCGCTCGATGATGCCGTCGGCCGGATCGGGGGTGTCGGCGGTGAGCCCAGCAGCGCGCAGGGCGAGTCGGTTCGCCCAGACCGTGTGGATGTCGCTCGACCGCAGCACGACCGGGCGATCCGGCACGACGCGGTCGAGGTCGGCGGCGAGGTAGGTGCCCGTGGGGTCGATGCTGAGGTCGAAGCCCTCACCCACGATCCACGGCGCCTCCGGGTGCTGCTCGGCGTAGTCGGCGACGATCCGGACGGCATCGGCCACACTCTCGGCCGCTCGGACGGGGGCGCCCGCGAGCTCCGTTCCCCCGATCAACGGGTGCGCGTGGGCGTCGACGAACCCCGGCAGGATCGTGCGGTCGTGGACGTCGACGACAGCGTGGGCCGGGAGCTCGGGCCGCGAAGACCCCGGGGGCAGGATCGCGGCGATCCGGGACCCCTCGACCAGGAGGTCGCCGCGCTCGAACGCGTCGCCCGTCCACAGGCGGGAGCCCGTCAGCAATCGTCTCGTCTGCTCCATTGCGGGCGGTCCCTCTCGTCGGTGTGGTGTTCATGGACGACGTGCGAACTGCGGTGCTCTTCGCCCCGCAGTGTCGATGTGCGGATCACTTTACCTAACAGGATTAGCTTTTCCAAATATTGTTAGGTATTACGATCGAGGGCCCGGATTTCGGTGCTAGCGTGGAGGCACACCAGCGAGGCGACAGGGAGCAGATGAAGCCGACGAAGGCCAGGGCTGTGCGCCAGCACGTCACCGAGGAGCGGATCATCGAGGCCGCGCTCGCGCTGATCCACGACGAGCCGTCGGGCACGTTCACCCTCGCGAAGCTCGCGAAGCGACTCGGCATCAGCACCCCCTCGCTCTACAGCCACGTGCCGAGCAAGCAGTACATCATCGAGCGCGTGCGCTCGCGGGTGGTCGCCGAGATCAGTTGCGAGGCGTTCGCCGACGCGCCGTGGGACGCGGCGCTCGCCGAGTGGGCCCGCTCCTACGCGAACGCGTTCGTGAAGCACCCCGAGACGATCCCGCTCCTGACGACGAACCCGGTGCAGGCGCCCGAGTTGCTCGCCCAGTACGAGACCATCGCCGAGGCGCTGCTCGCAGTCGGGTGGCCGCGCGAGGAGATCATCCCGGTCTTCACCGTCGTCGAGAGCTTCGTCATGGGATCCGTGCTCGACCTCGTGGCGCCCGTGCAGATGGTGCAGCCCGTGGACGGCGACGACTACCCCACGCTGCGATCCCTCCTCGGTGGGCGCGAAGTCGATATCCTGCGCGCCCAGCACACTTTCGACCTCGGGGTCGACGCGCTCATCGAGGGGCTCCGCGGGCGGCTCGCGCGCGTGCGCTCCGACGCCGCGGCGACCGCCTGAGACTCCCGCGACTCCCCACTTCGGCGTACCCTGAGGGTATGAGCATGCACGGAGAGTACAAGGTCCCGGGCGGCAAGCTGGTCGTCGTCGATTTCGAGGTCGCCGATGGCCGGATCGAGAGCTTCCGGCTTTCGGGCGACTTCTTCCTCGAACCCGACGACGCCCTCGAGTGCATCAACGCAGCCGTCGAGGGGCTCAACCCGAACGGCACCATCGAGGAGTTCGGGTCGGCGATCCACGAGGCCCTGCCGAGCGAGGTGCACCTGCTCGGATTCACCCCGGAGTCGGTGGGGGTGGCGATCCGGCGCGCGATCACCGGCGCCGCGCACTGGCGCGACTACGACTGGCAGATCCTGCACGAGCCCCCGGTCTCCCCCGTGCTCAACGCGGCCCTCGACGAAGTGCTGACGGCGGCTGTCGGCGAGGGGCTGCGCGGCCCGACGCTCCGCATCTGGGAGTGGAACGCGCCCGCGGTGTTCATCGGCAGCTTCCAGTCGGTGCGGAACGAGGTCGACGAGGAGCAGGCGGCCGCGCACGGCGCGCAGATCGTGCGCCGGATCTCGGGCGGCGGCGCCATGTTCATGGAGCCCGCGGCGTGCATCACGTACGCGTTGTACGTGCCGGGCGAACTCGTGCGCGGCATGAGCTTCGCGGACTCCTACGCCTACCTCGATGAGTGGGTGCTCGAGGCCCTGAAGGCGCTCGGGATCGACGCCGTCTACAAGCCGCTGAACGACATTACGAGTCCGATCGGCAAGATCGGCGGCGCGGCGCAGAAGCGGCTCGGATCCGGGGCCGTGCTGCACCACGTCACGATGGCCTACGACATGGACGCCGAGGCGATGACGCAGGTGCTGCGGATCGGACGCGAGAAGCTCTCCGACAAGGGCACCGCGAGCGCGCAGAAGCGCGTCGATCCGCTGCGCAGCCAGACCGGCCTCTCGCGCGAGGCGATCATCGAGAAAATGGTCGAGGTGTTCCAGCAGCGCCACGGCGGGGTGGCCGGTGAGGTCACCGAGGGCGAGTGGGACGCGGCGGAGCGGCTCGTCGAGCAGAAGTTCCTCACCGAGGAGTGGATCCGGCGCGTGCCGTAGGGTTCGGGATCGGGCGGGTCACGGCTCCGGCTGGGTCCGGTGGATCGCGCGCAGCGCTGGGGCCCGACGGACCACTCGCTGCCGTGCTCGCCCTACAGCGTGAGAATCACCTTCCCGGTGGTACCGCGCCCCTCGAGCGCGCGGTGCGCGTCGGCGGCTTCCGCGAGCGGGAATCGCGCGCCGATGCGCAGGTCGAGCGCGCCCTCGTCGATCGCCGCGAAGAGCTCGCCGTACCGCCAGGCGCGCTCCTCAGGAGTGCGGAGGAAGTGACCGAGCGACGGGCGGGTGACGGAGAGCGAGCCGCCGGCGTTGAGCCGCTGCAGGTCGAACGGCGGCACCGGTCCGCTCGCACCGCCGAAGAGCACCAGTGCGCCGCGCACCCGGAGCGCGCGGAGCGAGTCGTCGAACGTGTCTGTGCCGACCCCGTCGTACACGACGTCGACCCCTGCCCCGTCCGTCAGCTCCCGGGCCCGCTCGGCGAAGCCCGCGTAGTCGAGCGCCTCGGCCGCGCCCGCCGCGAGACTGAGCTCGCGCTTCTCGGGGGTCGACACGGTGGTCAGCACCCGCACGCCGCGCGCGGTGAGCAACTGCGTGAGGAGCAGCCCGACGCCGCCGGCGCCCGCGTGGACCAGCACCGTGTCGCCGGCTTCCGGGCGAGCGGCGGACGTGGCGAGATAGTGCGCGGTGAGCCCCTGGAGCGGCAGCGCGGCAGCGACCTCGGCGGTGATGCCGGCAGGCACCGCCACCGCGGCGGCCGCGGGCACGACGAACTGCTCGGCGTAGCTCGCCCGACCCTCGGCGGTGGTGACGAGCGTACCGACCTCGACCCCGGTCACCCCCTCGCCGACGGCGAGCACGGTGCCCGATGCCTCGGCGCCCGGCGTGAACGGGAACGGGACGCGGTAGAGCCCCGATCGCTGGTACGTCTCGATGAAGTTGACGCCCACGGCCGCCGTCGCAATGAGCAGTTCGCCGGGACCGGGGGCCGGCGACGCCGTCTCCTGGATCGTCAGGACCTCGGGGCCACCGGCCTCATTCGCAATGATCGCTCGCATGATTCGAGCCTACGACCGACCACGGACACGCGCTGAAGATTGCCGTTCGTGTCGGCGGCCCCTGGCGGTGCGAGCGACGATCCGGGACGATGGAAGCGCGTCGCCGGCGGCGTCTGAGCCCCGCGGAATCTGAGGCCCCCGCGATCCCGCACCCCGTGCAGCTCACCCGTCGAGCGCCGGCGCCGCACCCCCCGGGAAGTCCTCGAAGATGAGGATCGTGCGGGTATTGCGCACCCACGGGATCGACTGGATGTCCTCGAGCACGACCCGCCGCAGGTGGCTGTTGTCGCTCGCGCGCACGAGCAGCAGCACGTCGAAGTCGCCGCCGACGAGCGCGACGTGCTCCACCTCCTCGATCTCTCCCAGCCGGGATCGCACCTCCTGCCACCCCGTCTGATCGATCAGCAGGGTCACGTACGCCGACGCGTGCGCTCCGGACCGCACGGGATCGGTGCGCACGGTGAAGTTCACGATGACACCGGAGTCCACGAGCCGCTTCACCCGCGCGTGCGCCCCCGCCCGGGAGATGTGCACGGCTTCGGCCAGCGCCGTCATCGACACCCGCGCGTCGTCGCGCAGCACGTCGAGAATGGCGCGATCGATCTCATCGACGGTCACGGGTGCCTCCTCGCACTTCGCGGACGATGCCACGGCAATCGTCCACACTTTTTCAACTTATCGGTACAAATATACAGAAATCCACGATTCTGAATGGCAACTGTCCGCTGCAGGGGCAAGATTGTCGGCATATCGCTTTGCCCGGTCGAGGCCGGTTCAAGATTCGAGGAGGAATCGTGTCCACTCCAGACACCAGTCTGCTGCCGCGCGACACCCCCGTGCAACTGATCGACGAGCACGGCACCGCGACCCCCGATCCCGACTACGCGCTCCCCTCGGCCGAGCGACTGCAGCAGGCCTACGCCTCGCTCGTCAACGGCCGTCGCATCAACGACCAGTGCAACGCGCTCGTGCGCCAAGGCCGTCTCGCGGTCTACCCCTCGTCGAACGGGCAGGAGGCCTGCCAGGTGGCGGCCGCCCTCGCGCTGGCCGAGGGCGACTGGCTCTTCCCGACCTATCGCGACTCCGTCTCGGTGATCGCCCGCGGGGTCGCCCCCGAGGACGCGATGGTGCTGCTGCGCGGCGACTGGCACTCGGGCTACAACCCGCACGCGTTCGGCGTCGCTCCGCAGTCGACTCCGCTCGCCACCCAGCTGCTCCACGCGGTCGGTTTCGCCCACGCGGCGATGCTCCGGGGCGAGCCGACCGTGGTGCTCGCGATGTGCGGCGACGGCGCGACCAGCGAGGGCGACTTCCACGAGGCCATGAACTTCGCGGCCGTGTTCAAGCTGCCGGTCGTCTTCTTCGTGCAGAACAACGAGTTCGCGATCTCCGTCCCGCTCTCGCGTCAGACGGCCGCGCCGTCGCTCGCGCACAAGGCCATCGGCTACGGCATGCCCGGTCGGCGCGTCGACGGCAACGACGTCGCGGCGCTGCTCGCGGTGCTCCAGGAGGCGGTCGACCGTGGCCGACGCGGTGACGGGCCGACCCTCGTCGAGGCGCACACCTACCGCATGCTCGCCCACACGAACGCGGACGACGACACCCGCTACCGCGAGCGCGACGAGGTGCAGGCGTGGGTGGCGCGGGATCCGCTGAGCCGCGTCCGCACCTACCTCCGCGCGGAGGAGCTGCTCGATGACGCAGCCGAGGCCGCGATGACCGAGGAGGCCGAGGGGATCGCGGCGGAGCTGCGGGCGGCGATGAACGCCGATCCCGAGCTGGACCCGCAGGAGCTCTTCGCGCACGTGTTCGCCGAGAGGCCCGCGTCGCTCGAGGCGCAGTGGGAGCTGCTCCACGACGAGATCGAACGGACGGAGGCGGGCGCATGAGCACCGCGACGATGGACCGACACCCGCGCACCGAGACCCGGGGCGGCGACGCCGCTGCGGGATCCGGAATCGATGCACCCGGAACCGCCTCCACCGCCGAGCACGTCGTCGAGACCATGACGATGGCCGCCGCACTGAACCGCGCCCTCGCCGACGCGCTGGCCGAGGACGAACGGGTGCTCGTGTTCGGCGAGGACGTGGGGGCGCTCGGCGGCGTGTTCCGCATCACCGACGGGCTGACGGCCCGCTTCGGCGAGCGCCGCTGCTTCGACACCCCGCTCGCGGAGTCCGGGATCGTCGGCACCGCCGTCGGCATGGCGATGAACGGGCTGATCCCGGTCGTCGAGATGCAGTTCGACGCCTTTGCGCTCCCCGCGTTCGAGCAAGTGGTGAGCCACGTGGCAAAGCTCGGCAACCGCACGCGCGGCGACGTGCGCATGCCGATGGTGATCCGGATCCCCTTCGGGGGCGGGATCGGCGGCGTCGAGCACCACTGCGACTCCTCCGAGGCGTACTACGCGCACACCCCGGGCCTCACGGTCGTCTCCCCGTCGAACCCGCAGGACGCCTACTCCCTGCTGCGCGCGGCGATCGCGTCGCCGGATCCCGTCATCTTCATGGAGCCGAAGAAGCTTTACTGGTCGAAGGGCGTCGTCGACACCTCGATCACCGCGGATCTGCGACGTGCGAGTGTCGTGCGCGAGGGCAGTGACGTGACGCTCATCAGCTACGGACCGTCGGTCGCGGTCGCCCTGGAGGCGGCCGAGGCGCTGGCGGCCGAGGGGCGCAGCGCCCAGGTCGTCGACGTCCGTACCCTCACGCCGTTCGATGATGAGACCGTGTCGAACGCGGTCCGCGGCACCGGGCGGGCGGTCGTGATCGCCGAGGCGCCCGGGTTCGCGAGTGTCGCGTCCGAGATCCAGGCCCGCGTGTTCGAGCAGTGCTTCGAGGTCCTCGAGGCGCCCGTGCGCCGCGTCACGGGGTTCGACACTCCGTTCGCCTCACCGAAGTTCGAGCACTGGTACCTCCCCGACGTGGATCGTGTGCTCGATGCCGTCGACTCGCTGCACTGGGAGGGCTGAGCCCATGTCACCACAGGTCTTCCATTTGCCCGATCTCGGCGAGGGACTCACTGAGGCGGCGCTCGTCCGCTGGATGGTCGCGGTCGGCGACACCATCGCGGTCGACCAGGCGATCGCCGAGGTCGAGACGGCCAAGAGCATCGTCGAGCTGCCGTCCCCCTACGCGGGCATCGTGCTGGCGCTCCACGGCGAGGAGGGCGCGTCGATTCTGACCGGCGCCCCCGTGATCGAGGTCGGATCCGGTGCCGACGCCGGTGCGGCCGCGGCGGCTGACACGAGTGCCGTGGGTGTCTCCGGATCGCGCGACGCGTCAGCAGATTCCGGATCGGCCGCCACGGGATCCGCTGCATCCGCCGAGCACGAGGCCTACCGCCAGGAGGAGCAGGCCGGATCCGGCAACGTGCTCATCGGGTACGGCACCGGTGCGGGCCCCGCGAAGGGGCGCCGTCGTCGGCGCGGCGATGCTTCGGGCATCGCGCAGGCCGCCCCCGAGGCCGGGGAGGCGGCATCCGCAGCGGTCGCAGCGGTCGATGCAGCCGCGGGGATCGCAGCAGCCTCGCACTCCGCGCCGTCGACCGGCCCCGTCGCGGTGCGCTCGCCCATCGTGCGGCGCCTCGCGCGCGAGCTCGGGATCGATCCTCGATCTGTCACCCCGACCGGTCACGACGGGGCAGTGACCCGAGCCGACGTGCTCCGCGCGGCCGAGGCGTCGACGTCCGGCGCTGCCTCGCGTACGCCGGCACCCGATCCCGAATCGAACGCCTCGTCGGCCGCGCCGCGCGCGACCGGCCCACTGCGCGTGCTCCGCACCGAACCCTTCACTCCGCTGCGAAAGGCGGTGAGCGCGAAGCTCAGCCAGAGCCGCGCCGAGATCCCCGAGGCGACGGTGTGGGTCGATGTCGACCTGACCGAGCTGTGGGAGCTGCGCCCCCAGATGGCGGTGCCCGGCGAGCGGCCGCCGTCCCTCACGGCGCTCTTCGCGCGCTTCACGCTGCTCGCGCTGCAGGAGTACCCGTTGCTCGCCTCGCGCCTCAACGATCGCGGCGACGAGATCACCGTGTTCGACGGCACGAGCCTCGGCATCGCCGTGGACACGCCGCGCGGGCTGATGGTGCCGGTGATCCATCGCGCCGAGCATCGCACGGTCGCCGAGCTCGACGGCGACCTGCGCGAACTCAGCCGCGTCGCCCGCGAGGGCCGCACGCCCCCGGAGCAGTTGCGCGATTCGACGTTCACGCTCAACAACTACGGCGGCTTCGGGGTCGACGGCTCCGCCGCGATCATCAACCACCCCGAGGTGGCGCTGCTCGGGATCGGTCGTGTGCTGGAGCGGCCCTGGGTCGTCGACGGCCGGATCGTCGCCCGCCGCATCGCGCAGCTCTCGCTGGTGTTCGACCACCGGGTGTGCGACGGCGGGTATGCGGCAGGGTTCCTGCGCACGATCGTGGACCTGCTCGAGCACCCGCTGCGGGCGTACCCGCGGGTCTGATCGGGATCCCGGGTCGCCGGAGCTTCGGGAGCACAGCGGCTCGCTGGCTTCGGTCGGGGGCTCCAGTTCCACGTCATCAGGTCCACGTCTCCAGTTTCGGGGTCACTTGCGGGGGGTGTTTCGACACCAGCACCCCACCCAAGTGACCCCGCAAGCGACCGAGCGCGCAACACACGCTCCGAGCGCGCGATACGCGCACGGAGCCGCGCGAGATACGCGCACCGAGAACCTCGCAACACGCGTGCGGGCGGGCACCCGGAGGTGCCCGCCCGCAGATCCCGCGCGGTCCGCGCGACGCGCTACTCCGCGGGCGCGGCCACCACATCGTTGGAGCGCGTGTTGAGGGGTGCGCCCTTCGTCTCCTTGACCACCGAGACGGCGATCAGCGAGACGATCGTGACGCCCAGGATGTAGAGGCCGATCGTCCAGGACGCCCCGGTCGACTTAAACACCAGGTCCGCAATCAGCGGCGCGAACGCCCCGCCGAAGATGGCACCGATCGCGTAGCCGATCGAGACGCCCGAGTAGCGGATGTCCGCGGGGAACATCTCCGAATACAGCGCCGCCTGCGGACCGTAGGAGAGCCCCAGACCGATCGTCATCACGAACAGCGCGATGAAGTACATGACGATGTCGCCGGTATCGATCAGGAACCACATCGGGATGGCCCAGATCCCGAGCAGCACGTAGCCGATCTGGAAGGTGCGCACGCGCCCGATCTTGTCCGAGATGAACCCGCCGTAGAGCGTGAACGCGAGCCAGCCGAACGACGCGAGGGTCGTCGCGAGGAGCACCGGCGGACGCTCGAGGCCGAGACCGCCCTCCTCTACCGGACGCGACGCGTACGCCGAGAAGAAGGCGATGAGCAGATACCCGGCCGCGTTGTTCGCGATGAAGATGAGCGCGGCGAGGATGACCTCTTTCGCGTTCTTCGCGAACAGGGTCTTGAGGGGTGCGGCGGACTCGCCCTTGCGTTCCTGCAGCTCCTTGAACACGGGCGACTCCTCGACCGCGCGGCGGATGAAGTACCCGACGAAGATCAGCACGATCGAGAACAGGAACGGGATGCGCCAGCCCCAGGACAGGAACTGCTCCTCGGTGAGGGTCGTCGTGATGACGTACATCGTGGCGGTCGCGAGGATCATGCCGAGCGGCACGCCGATCTGCGGGTACGCCCCGAAGAAGCCGCGCTTGTTGACCGGCGCGTGCTCCACGGACATGAGCGCGGCACCGCCCCACTCGCCGCCCGCGGAGAAGCCCTGCAGCACGCGCAGCAGCACGAGCAGCACGGGGGCCGCGACGCCGATCTGGGCGTACGTCGGCAGGATCCCGATGAGCGCCGTGGCGAGGCCCATGAGGATCAGCGTCAGCACCAGCATGCGCTTGCGTCCGAGGCGGTCGCCGAGGTGCCCGGCCACGATCGCGCCGAGCGGGCGGAAGAGGAACGAGATGCCGAGCGAGGCCCACGCCACGATCTGACCGATGGTCTCGCCCGCGGGAGCGAAGTACAGCGTGGCGAAGACCGCCCCGGCCGCCTGCGCGTAGATGAAGAAGTCGTACCACTCGATGGTGGTCCCGACCACGGTGCCGGCGAGCACCTTGCGTTGTTCGGTTCTGCGGTCTGCAGTGACTGACATGAGAACTCCGTTGTTCGATCGTTGGTTGCGCGGTCCAGAATAACTAACCGACCGCTCGGCCAGTATTCGAGCCTACATGACGCTCGCGCCTTCGCACACCACCTTGCGCTGCTCCACTCTTGCGATCAGCGCGGAGATCCTCCACTCTCGCAATACTCCGCTCCCAGGAGCAGCCGTTTGCGCGAGCCCGGCGTCCCGTCTATCCTGAAATAATTACCGAACGATCAGTCATTAAATCGAGTGGTCGGCGTGGACAGAGAGGTCAACACACGTGACAGAGGCATTTCTCGTAGGTGGCGTGCGCACGCCGGTCGGCCGATACGGTGGCGCACTCGCGAACGTCCGGCCCGACGACCTCGCGGCGATCGTGCTCCGCGCCCTGGTCGAGCGCACCGGGATCGCGGCCGACGCCATCGACGAGGTGATCCTCGGCGCCGCGAACCAGGCGGGCGAGGACAACCGCAACGTCGCACGCATGGCGACCCTGCTCGCGGGCCTCCCGGACGCCCTCCCCGGCTACACCGTGAATCGACTCTGCGCCTCGGGCATGACGGCCGTCGCGAACGCCGCGCAGGCGATCCGCGCGGGCGACGCCGACGTGATCCTCGCGGGCGGGGTGGAGTCGATGACCCGCGCGCCCTGGGTGCAGGCGAAGCCGAGCAAGGCCTGGGCCAAGCCGGGTGACCAGTTCGACACCTCGATCGGCTGGCGCTTCACCAACCCCGAGTTCCTGCGGCGCGAGAAGGCCACCTTCTCCATGCCCGAGACGGCGGAAGAGGTCGCCCGAGTCGACGGCATCTCCCGGGACGACGCTGACGCGTTCGCCGCTGAGAGCCACCGCCGCGCGATCGCCGCGATCGAGGCCGGCCGCTTCGCCGATGAGATCGTGCCGGTCGAGGCCCCGCTCGGCCGCGGCAAGACCCAGCTCGTCGACACCGACGAGGGCCCCCGCCCCGGCACCACCCCCGAGGTGCTCGCCGGCCTCCGCCCCGTCGTCGCGGGCGGCTCGGTCGTCACCGCGGGCAATGCGTCGTCCCTCAACGACGGCGCGAGCGCGCTGCTCGTCGCGAGCGCCGAGGCCGTCGAGCGGCACGGACTCACCCCGCGCGCCCGCATCGTCACGAGTGTCTCCGCCGCCCTCGCCCCCGAGATCATGGGGCTCGGCCCGGTGCCCGCCACCGAGAAGGCCCTCGCACGCGCGGGCCTGACGATCGGCGACCTCGGCTCCGTCGAGATCAACGAGGCCTTCGCCTCGCAGTCGCTCGCGTCGATCCGCCGTCTCGGCCTCGATCCCGCCATCGTGAACGCGGACGGCGGCGCGATCGCCCTCGGCCACCCGCTCGGCTCGTCGGGATCCCGCCTCCTCGTCACCCTTCTCGGCCGCATGGAGCGCGAGGGCTCGCGCTACGGCCTCGCCACCATGTGCGTCGGCGTCGGCCAGGGCACCGCCACGATCATTGAACGGATCGACGCGTGAGCGCCGCAGAGTCCGCCGCGACCTCGCCGCTGCGGATCGAGGATCGCGGCACGCACCTGCTCGCGACACTCGACCGCCCGGAGAAACGCAACGCCATCGACCAGGACCTCATCGACGCGCTGCACGAGCTCTGCGCGCGCCTCGAGGCCTCGCCGCAAACCCTCGTGCTCCGCGGCGAGGGCGGCACCTTCGCGGCCGGCGCGGACATCGCCCAGCTGCGGGATCGCCGCGCGGCCGACGCGCGCGCGGGCATCAACACCCGGGCGTTCATGCGGATCAGCGCACTGCCCATGCCTGTCATCGCGGTGCTCGACGGCTACGCCCTCGGCGGCGGCGCCGAGCTGGCGTATGCGGCCGACATCCGGATCGGCACGGGCACCCTCAAGATCGGCAACCCCGAGACGGGGCTCGGCATCATCGCCGCGGCCGGGGCGACCTGGCGCCTGCGCGAACTCGTCGGCGAGCCGCTCGCGGCCGAGATCCTGCTCGCGGGCCGGATCCTCGACGCCGACGAGTCGCTCGCAGCCGGGCTCATCACCCACCTGCACGACGACGGCGACGCGGCCCTCGCGGCCGCGGAGAAGATCGCCGGGCGGATCGCGAAGCTCGATCCGGCAGCCACGCAGGCGTCGAAACGGGTGCTGCGCGCGCCGCGCGACGCCCACCCGCAGATCGACCTCGCCGAACAGGCCATCCTCTTCGAGAGCCCGGAGAAGATCCGGCGCATGACCGAGTTCCTCGAGCGAAAGCAGGCGAAATGACGAGCACACCGCTCCCCGCTCCGGCATCCGACACCGTGCCCTCCCGCGTCGGGGTGCTCGGTGGCGGCCGCATGGGCGGCGGGATCGCGCACGCCTTCCTGCTCGCAGGCGCCTACGTCGTGGTGGTCGAGCGCGACGTCGCGTCGGCGGATGCCGCCCGCGAGCGCATCGAGGCGAGCATCGACGCATCGATCACCCGGGGGTTCGACGGCGACGCGGCCCAGCTGAAGCAGGCGCTCACCGTGGCGATCGACGTCACCGCGTTCGGCGCGTGCCGGCTCGTCATCGAGGCCGTGCCCGAGTCGCTCGACCTCAAGCTCGAGGCGCTCACGGCCATCGAGCAGCAGCTCCCGGGCGACGCGGTCATCGCGTCGAACACGTCCTCGATCCCGCTCTCGCAGCTCGCCGAGGCGCTCGACCGGCCGGAGCGCTTCATCGGACTGCACTTCTTCAACCCGGTGCCCGCGTCGGCGCTCATCGAGGTCGTCGTGTGCGAGCTCACCGACCCCGCGCTGCCCGAGGTCGCCGCCGGCTGGGTGCGCGCCCTGGGCAAGACCCCGATCACGGTCGCCGACGCCCCCGGCTTCGCCTCGAGCCGCCTCGGCGTCGCCCTCGCGCTCGAGGCGATCCGCATGGTCGAGCAGGGTGTCGCGAGTCCGCAGGACATCGACCTCGCGATGGAACTCGGCTACCGGCATCCCTCCGGCCCCCTCAAGACCACCGACATCGTCGGGCTCGACGTGCGGCTCGGGATCGCCGAGCAGCTCGAGCGGGATCTCGGACCGAACTTCACCCCGCCCCAGCTGCTGCGCGACATGGTGGCCGAGGGCAAGCTCGGGCGCAAGAGCGGCCAGGGCTTCTACGACTGGAGCTGAGCGGCCAGCGGCCCGCCAGCACCCCACCGACACGTTTCAAAGGAGTCACCATGACACGCACACTGCAGAGCTACGTCCAGGATGCCTGGTGGAGCCCGGCCGATGACACCTCGGGCACCGAGGTGCGCGATGCCGTCTCCGGCGAGGCCGTCGCGACGGTCTCGAGCGCCGGGCTCGACCTCGCCGCCGCGATGGACCACGCCCGCACCGTCGGCCAGCGCGGCCTCGGCGCCCTCACCTTCCACCAGCGCGCGGTGATCCTGAAGCAGCTCGCCCTCGCGCTCACCGAGCGCAAGCAGGAGCTCTACGCCCTCTCCACCCGGACCGGCGCCACGAAGGCCGACTCCTGGGTCGACATCGACGGCGGCATCGGTGTGCTCTTCACCTACTCCGGCAAGGGCCGCCGCGAGCTGCCGAACGCGAAGGTGCAGCTCGACGGCCCCGTGGAGCCGCTGTCGAAGGACGGCACGTTCCTCGGTCGCCACATCCGCACCACGCTGCCGGGCGTCGTCGTGCAGATCAACGCCTTCAACTTCCCCGTCTGGGGTGCGCTCGAGAAGTTCGCCCCCGCGTTCCTCGCGGGCATGCCGACGATCATCAAGCCGGCGACCCCCGGCGCGTACCTCGCCGAGCAGATGGTGCGGATCATGCTCGAGTCGGGCCTGCTGCCCGAGGGATCCCTGCAGTTCGTCGCGGGATCGGTGCGCGACGTCTTCGACCACGCCCGCCTCGGCGACGTGGTCGCGTTCACCGGATCGGCCTCGACCGCCGACGCGCTCCGCCGCCACGACGCGGTGCAGACCGGCGGGGTGATCTTCGGCGCGGAGACCGACTCCATCAACGCCTCGGTGCTCGGCCCCGATGCGGTGCCCGGCACCCCCGAGTTCGACGCGTACGTGCGCCAGCTCGTCACCGAGATGACCACCAAGGCGGGTCAGAAGTGCACGGCGATCCGGCGCGCGATCGTGCCGGCTGAGCAGGCCGACGCGCTCGTCGAGGCCGTGCGGGATCGCATCGCGACCAAGGTCGTCGTCGGTGATCCGCGCGAGGAGGGCGTGACCATGGGGTCGCTCGCCTCGGTGGAGCAGCGCGACGAGGTGCTGCGGCAGGTCGCGAAGCTCGTCGAGGGCGGCGGCCGCATCGTGCTCGGCGAGGGGCAGACCCCCGGCGAGGACACCGCGTTCCTCTCCCCGATCCTGCTGCGCTTCGACGACCCCGAGGCCGCTCGGGTGCACGACACCGAGGCGTTCGGGCCCGTGTCCTCCGTGATCACCTACGCCTCGCCCGAGCAGGCCGCGGCGCTCGTCGTGCGCGGCGGCGGCTCGCTCGTCACGAGTGTCGCGTCGGCGGATCCCGCGTTCGTCGCGGGCCTCACCCGATCCGTCGCCTCGGCGAACGGCCGCATGCTGGTGCTCGACCGCACCGACGCGCGCAGCTCCACCGGGCACGGCTCGCCCCTGCCGAACCTCGTGCACGGCGGCCCCGGCCGCGCGGGCGGCGGGGAGGAGCTCGGCGGCGTGCGGAGCGTGTTCCACTACATGCAGCGCACCGCAATCCAGGGCAGCCCGGAAATGCTGACCGCGATTACCGGCGTCTGGCACGCCGGCGCCTCGACGCGCGACGACACCCACCCGTTCCGCAAGTCGCTGCAGGATCTCCGCATCGGCGACCGCGTCGTGTCGGAGGAGCGCGAGATCACCCTCGACGACATCAGCCACTTCGCCGAGTTCACGGGGGACACGTTCTACGCGCACACCGACGAGGAGGCCGCCGCGGCGAACCCGTTCTTCCCGGGGCGCGTGGCGCACGGTTACCTGCTGCTGTCGTTCGCCGCGGGTCTGTTCGTCTCCCCCGAGCCAGGGCCGGTGCTCGCGAACTACGGTCTCGAGAACCTGCGCTTCATCACCCCCGTGTCGCCGGGCGACCGCGTGCGAGTCGCTCTCACGGCGAAGCAGATCATCCCGCGCGAGACCGACGAGTACGGCGAGGTGCACTGGGACGCGGTGCTCACGAACCAGAACGACGAGATCGTCGCGACCTACGATGTGCTGACGCTCGTATCGAAGACGCCGGAGCTCGCCGCCGCGGAGTAGGGGCGGCCGGGCCCGAGTTCCACTTGGGATCCGCCGACCTGCCACCGTCTCGCCGAGCTGCCATCGGTTCGGCGTCGATACGGTGGCAGGTCAGCAGAAGAGTGGCAGGTCGGCGCGTTCGTGGCGGATCGGCGGAGCACGAACGCTCGGTGAAGCCGCGGCAACTCGACCCGCGACTACTCCGGGCGGTGCGAGACGGCCTCGAGGTTGTTGCCGTCGAGATCGCGGAAGAAGACGCCGTAGTAGTGCTCGTGGTACTCGGGCCAGAGGCGCGGCTCGTGCAGGATCTCGAGCCCGGTGGCCGCGGCCGCAGCTCCGACCGCGTCGACCTCGGCGCGACTGCCCGCCTGAAACGCGAGGTGGGACTCGTGCCGCGGATCCGTCGCCGTGCCCCCGCTCAGCCAGAAGTACGGAAGCTCCGGCCGACTGGCATCGGCAAACGCCACCACCGGTCCGGCCGGAGTCTCGAACCGCTGGCTTTCGACCAGCCCGATCGGCTGCAACGCTGCGGCGAGCGCAACGGCCGAGGCGGAGACATCGGTGACCTGGATCCCTACGTGATCGAACATGCCTTGAACCTACTCGCGGCCTCGAACACGGTCAACCGTTCGAGTCCCTCGTCGACCCTCGCGCCGACCTGCCACCGTCTCGCCCACCTGCCATCGGTTCGGCGCCGAAACGGTGGCAGGTCAGCAGAACGGTGGCAGCTCAGCGGGTGACGGCAGCTCAGCGGGTGACGGCAGCTCGGCGGGTGAGGGCAGCTCGGCGGGCACGGCCCGTCGCGAGCCCATCCCTAGCGGAAGTCGGTGGTCTCGTTCACGCGGAGACCCGAGCGCACGTACGACAGCACGGCCTGGGCGAGCGCCTGCGGCGGCGTCGGACCGTCGGGCCGGTACCACTCGACGAGCGAGTTCACGAGGCCGAAGGTGAAGCGCGCGGCGAGGCCGGGGTCGAGGTCGTCGCGCAGGGAGCCCTCTGCGCGCGCCGCCCGGAACGTCTCGCGCAGCCGGGCCGTGAGCACGCGCCGCCGCTCGAGCGCCCGCAGCTCGACCTCCGAGTTGCCGTGCAGACGCAGCAGCAGGATCAGGTAGGGCTGCTGCGCGCACGCGACGAGTACCGCTTCGCGCACGATGTAGCGGATCCGGGCGACCGCGTCGCCCCCCTGCGCCTCGGCATCGTCGAACACGCGCTCGAGCTCGCCGAGGGCGCGCTCGAGGGCGATCTCCAGCATCTCCGCCTTCGAGGCGAAGTGGTGGTAGACCGCCGACTTCGAGAGGCCGAGACGGCTCGCGATCATGCCGAGGGAGGACGCATCGTAGCCGTGGTCGGTGAACACCTGCACGATGACCTCGAGCATGCTGTTCTGATCGTGCCCGGGCCGGCCGCGGCGGGGCGCCTCGATGCTGCTCTCCATCAGGTGTGCACTCCCACCTTCACGCCCGACGGGCCGTCCGATTTCGCGCGGGGTTCCCCGCTCGATCCAATGTAGCGCAGGACCTCGGGAGCGCACCCGGCCCGGGTTGGCATCAGCGCAGGTCGTACAGCCGCTTGAGCTTGCCCTCGGAGCGGGGCAGCGTGCCGTGGTCGACCAGCTCGGCGCCGAGCGTCGTGCCGGCCCGATCCTTGATCCGCTTCTGCATGAGCCGCAGCCCGTCCGCGGCCTCCGCATCGCTCGCCCCCTCGCGCGCCTCGACCTTGACGGTGAGGTGATCCATCGTGCCCCGCTTCGTGAGCTCCAGGATGAAGTGGGTCGAGAGGGCCGGGATCTCGCACACGATCTCCTCGATCTGGGTCGGGAAGAGGTTCACGCCGCGCAGGATGATCATGTCGTCGTTGCGACCGGTGATCTTCGCGATGCGGCGGTGAGCCGGGCGCGCGGTGCCGGGCAGCAGCGAGGTGAGATCCCGCGTCCGATACCGGATCATCGGGAACGCCTCCTTGGTGAGCGTCGTGAAGACGAGCTCGCCCTGCTCGCCGTCCGCGACCTGGCGCAGCTCGTCGTCGATGATCTCCGGGAGGAAGTGATCCTCCCAGATGTGGGGGCCGTCCTGGGTCTCGACGCACTCGTTGCCGACGCCCGGGCCCATCATCTCGGACAGGCCGTAGATGTCGACGGCCTTGAGGTCGAGACGCGCCTCGATCTCGTGCCGCATCGCCTCGGTCCACGGCTCCGCCCCGCAGATCGCGACCTTCAGGCTCGACGCGCGGGGATCGAGGCCCGCCGCCTCGAACGCGTCCGCGATCGTCAGCAGGTAGCTCGGGGTGCACATGATGGCGTCGGGCTGGAAGTCGTTGATGAGCTGCACCTGCTTCTCGGTCTGCCCGCCCGACATCGGGATCACCGTGCAGCCGAGCCGCTCGATGCCGGCGTGGGCCCCGAGGCCGCCCGTGAAGAGGCCGTAGCCGTAGGCGTTGTGCACCTTCCATCCCGGCCGCACCCCGGAGGCGTAGAGGGAGCGGGCGATGAGGTCGGCCCAGTTCTCCAGGTCCTGGTCCGTGTAGCCGACCACCGTGAGGCGACCGGTGGTGCCGGAGGACGCGTGGATCCTGCGCACCTGGTCCATCGGCACCGCGAAGAGGCCGAAGGGGTAGTTCTGGCGCAGATCGTCCTTGGTCGTGAACGGCAGCCGCTCGATGTCGGAGAGCGCGCGGATGTCGTCGGGGTGGACTCCCGCCGCGTCGAACTTCTGACGGTAGAACGGCACGTTCTCATACGCATGGCGCACAGTCCATTGCAGTCGCTCGAGCTGGAGGGCCTCGAGCTCGTCTCGGCTGAGACGCTCGGCGTCGTGGAGACCGGACTCGGCAGTGAGTTGCGTGGTGTGGGACATGGCTTCCCTCGTTTCGGGATCGGGGTGTGCGGCGGTGACGTGGGAGGGGCGCGGGCGCAGGGCCTACACCTCGGTGGGGATGGGGCGGTTCGTGGCGAAGGATCGCCCGCGGAACTCGGCGATCACCTGACCCGCCTGATCCGTCACGGTGATGTCGTAGAGGCCGTTGCGGCCGGAGAGCCAGCGCCGCTCGGCGGTGGCGGTCAGCGTGTCGCCGGCGCGGCTCGCGCGCGTGAAGGTGATGTCGACACCGGACGCGACCACGGCGTTCTCCCCCTCATTGCAGGCGTACGCGAACGCGGTGTCGGCAAGGGTGAACACCATGCCGCCGTGCGTGATCCCGAACCCGTTGACCATGTCGTCGCGGATCGGCATCGTGAGCACGGATCGGCCCCGTTCGAGCTCGTCGATGCGGATCCCGAACGCGGTTTTCGCGGTGTCGGTGCGGAGCATAGCCGTGGCCGACCACGTCGGATCGAGGGCGATGCGGTCTTCGATGCCGATCGTCGGGTTCGGGTTCGTCGGTGAACTCATGTGCGCTCCATTGCGTTGTCCGGATCGAGGCGACCCCGAGAGGGATGCCCTCCGAGGGTACGTTGCCTTCGGGTTCGAGTGTGCGTATACTAACTGAATGGTCGGTAAGTAATTGCCCCACCGAGACTCTACCACTTCTTTCCCGCGCATCGGGAGAGCGATCCCGCCCGACCCTGACGCAAGGAGGCAGCAGATGTCGACGACGACCCCCACCGAGGCCGAGCAGCAGGCCCACTTCGACGCACTCATCGAGGCGGACCAGCGCATCGAGCCGCGCGACTGGATGCCGGAGAAGTACCGGAAGTCGCTGATCCGGCAGATCTCGCAGCACGCCCACTCCGAGATCATCGGCATGCAGCCCGAGGCCAACTGGATCACCCGCGCCCCGAGCCTCAAGCGCAAGGCGATCCTCATCGCCAAAGTGCAGGACGAGGCGGGCCACGGGCTCTACCTCTACTCCGCGGCGCAGACGCTCGGAATCACCCGCGAGGAGATGACGGACGCCCTCATCGAGGGTCGGGCGCGCTACTCCTCCATCTTCAACTACCACACCCCCAGCTGGGCCGACATGGGCGCGATCGGCTGGCTCGTCGACGGTGCCGCGATCTGCAACCAGGTGCCCCTCTGCCGCGCCTCATACGGCCCGTACGGCCGCGCGATGGTCCGGATCTGCAAGGAGGAGTCCTTCCACCAGCGGCAGGGCTTCGAGATCCTCTACGAACTCTCGCACGGCACCCCCGAGCAGAAGCAGATGGCGCAGGACGCGGTGAACCGCTGGTACTGGCCCTCGCTCATGATGTTCGGCCCGAGCGACGACGCCTCCCCCAACTCCGCGCAGTCGATCCAGTGGAAGATCAAGCGCTTCTCCAACGACGAGCTGCGTCAGCGCTTCGTCGGCATGTGCGTGCCGCAGTTCGAGGCGCTCGGGCTCGAGTGCCCCGACAAGGATCTGCGCTACGACGAGGAGACGGGCCAGTGGATCACGGGGAAGATCGACTGGGACGAGTTCACGCAGATCCTCGACGGCCGCGGTCCCGCGAACACCGACCGCCTGCGCAACCGTCGCGAGGCCCACGAGAACGGCGCCTGGGTGCGCGAGGCCGCGGTCGAGTACGCCCGCAAGGAGCGCGAGCGCAGCCGCTTCGCGGCCTAGCCCGCTCGATCCACCGACTGCACACCACACTGCGAGACACTGCACGACACTGAAGGAGACAAGGATGTCGACACCCGGCGAAGCGGGCACCGAGGCCTGGCCCCTGTGGGAGGTGTTCATCCGCGCGAACCGCGGCCTGAGCCACGTCCACGCGGGATCCCTGCACGCCCCCGACGAGGCCATGGCGCTGCGCAACGCGCGTGACCTCTACACGCGCCGCAACGAGGGCGTCTCGATCTGGGTGGTGCCCGCCGCGGCGATCACCACGAGCGACCCCGATTCCAAGGGCGTCTTCTTCGAGTCGCCGGCCGGGAAGAACTACCGCCACGCGGTGTACTACACGCGTGCGGAGGGGGTGAAGCACCTGTGAGCCACGACGTCGAACTCGATCCGCACGCGGATCCCCACGGTGATCTGCACGGCCACGGCGACGTGAGCGTCGACGAGCTCCGCCTCGCCGACGAGTTGCCGGGATCCGGCACCACCGCCACCCCCGACATCGCCGAGTACGCGATGCGCCTCGGCGACGACGCGCTGATCCTGTCGCAGCAGCTCGGCTGGTGGGTCGCGAAGGGCCCGGAACTCGAGGAGGATCTCGCCCTCAGCAACATCGCTCTCGACCTGCTCGGGCACGCCCGCGCGCTGCTGCACTTCGCCGGCACCGCGTCCGGGCGGTCGGAGGACGACCTCGCGTTCTGGCGCGACGAGCACGAATTCCGCAACTGCTGGCTCGTAGAGCAGCGCAACGGGCACTACGGCGACACGATCGCGCGCCAGTTCCTCTTCTCCGCGTACCAGGCCGAGCTCTACCGCGAGCTGCAGCAGAGCACCGACCCCACGCTCCGCGCGATCGCCGGCAAGGCCGAGCGCGAGGTGCGCTACCACCTGGATCACTCGGCGCAATGGATCCTGCGGTTCGCGGGCGGCACCGACGAGTCGCGTCGCCGCATCATCATCTCGCTCCGCGACGTGTGGCCGTACGTCGACGAGCTCTTCGTCGACGACGAGCTCACCGAGCGGCTGACCGGGGCCGTGCCGCGCCCCTCCTCGCTGCGGGCCGGATTCGACCGCACCGTGTCGACGGTGCTCTCGGAGGCCGCACTCGAGATCCCGCAGGCGCAGCCCGCGTGGGCGCAGGGCCGATCCGGAATCCACAGCACGCTCATGGGCCACCTGCTCACCGAGCTGCAGTGGCTGCCGCGCCGCCACCCCGGAGCATCATGGTGACGACGCTCCGCCCCGCCGACCCCGCCGCCGCGCGGGTCTGGGACATCGCGGCGCAGGTGCCGGATCCCGAGGTGCCGGTGCTGACCATCGAGGATCTGGGCGTGCTGCGCTCGGCCTCCGTCGGCTCCGACGGCGTGCGCGTCGTGCTCACCCCGACCTACTCCGGCTGCCCGGCGATCGACCAGATGCGGGACGACGTCACGTCCAAGCTGCGCGAGGCCGGCTACGAGCGGGTCGAGGTCGACTACACCCTCTCGCCCGCGTGGACCACGGACTGGATGAGCGAGGCGGGCAAGCACAAGCTCGAGGAGTACGGCATCGCACCGCCGAACTTCCGCGCCGCCGGCCGCCAGGGCCCGGTGCTCGTGCAGATGGCGGTGAAGTGCCCGCGCTGCCACTCCACCAGCACCCGCGAGATCGCGCGCTTCGGCTCGACCTCGTGCAAGTCGCTCTACGAGTGCACCGCCTGCCTCGAGCCGTTCGACTACTTCAAGGTCCACTAGGCGCCTCGCCGCACGACCGGGTACCACCTGCCCGGCCACCCCAGACTTCACCGCACATCAGGCTCGATCGCCCACCAGGCTCGATCGCCCACCAGGCTCCGCCACGAAAGGGATCCCATGGCCGCCACCAACCTCGGCGCAAAGAAGCGCGCGACGTTCCACGAGCTCACGGTCGCCGAAGTGCGCCCGCTGACCGACACGAGCGTCGAGGTCACCTTCGAGGTGCCCGACGACCTCGCGGGCGAATTCAACTACCTCGCCGGGCAGTACCTCGCGCTGCGCACCACCATCGACGGAGAGGACGTGCGGCGCTCGTACTCGATCTGCCGTCCGCCGGCCGACGGCCGGATCTCCGTCGCGATCAAGCAGGACCTCGGCGGCCTCTTCTCCAACTGGGCGAACACCGAGCTCGCCGCCGGCGACACCCTGCAGGTGATGACCCCGCAGGGCGCCTTCACCTCGAATCTGCGCGAGCTCGACGGCCGTCACGTCGTCGGCATCGCGGCGGGATCCGGGATCACGCCCATCATCACGATGGCGCACCGGGTGCTGCAGCAGAGCGAGACGAGCCGCTTCGACCTGCTCTTCACGAACCGCTCCTCGCTCGACGTGATGTTCGTCGAGGAGCTCGCGGACCTGAAGGACCGCTACCCGCGGCGCTTCGCGATCCACCACGTGCTCTCGCGCGAGCAGCGCTCGGCGCCGATCATGTCGGGACGCCTCGACGAGGAGCGCCTGCGCACGATCCTGAGCTCCGTGATCCCCGTGGGCATGGCCGACGAGTGGGTGCTGTGCGGGCCGTTCGAACTGGTGCAGCTGTGCCGGGATCTGCTCGCCGAGCACGCGGTGGATCCCTCGCACGTGCGTTTCGAGCTGTTCTCGACGGGTGAGCCGGGCGCCGCGCCCACCCGCGCCCGCCCCGTGAAGGTGCGCGAGGGAGAGAATACGTACCGGATCGACTTCACCCTCGACGGCACGTCGGTGTCGGTCGACAGCCCCGTGAGCGCGAACGAGACGATCCTGAACGCGGCGCTCCGCGTGCGCCCCGACGTGCCGTTCGCGTGCGCCGGCGGCGTCTGCGGCACCTGCCGCGCGCGCGTGGTCACCGGATCGGTCTCGATGACCGAGAACTACGCGCTCGAGGCCGACGAGATCGACCGCGGCTACGTGCTCACCTGCCAGTCCCACCCGCAGTCCGACACGGTCGTCGTCGACTACGACGCGTGATCCGTGCGGCTTCGAGCAAAGGACCCCTCATGATCACCCTGACCATCACCGACGGCGTCGCCGAGGTCGTCCTCGACGCCCCCGAGCGCCTGAACTCCCTCGGCCCCGAGGAGGTGCGCGAGCTCTCCGCGGCCTACACCGAGGCAGAGCGAGCCGGCGTGCGCGCGCTCGTGCTGCGCGGCGAGGGCCGTGCGTTCTGCGCCGGGCGCGACATCTCGGGGGTGGATCCTCGCGGGGACGACGTCATCGGGTACCTCGAGGGCCTGATCCAGCCCCTCATGGAGCAGATGAGCCGATTCCCCGCGCCGACCTTCGCGGTCGCCCACGGCGCGTGCCTCGGGGTCGGGCTCGGGCTGCTCATCGCGACCGACGTGGTCTACGTCGCCGAGTCCGCGAAGATCGGCAGCCCGTTCGCCAACCTCGGCGCGACCCTGGACTCGGGCGGGCACGCGCTGTTCTTCGAGCGCCTGGGCGCCCACCGCACGCTGGACCTCATCTACACGGGGCGGCTGATGTCGGGAGCCGAGGCCGTCGCCGCTGGGCTGTTCTCCCGGGCCTTCCCCGACGACGAGGTGCTGGCGGCGACACGCGAGGCGGCCGCGCGGGCGTCGACCGGGGCGACGCAGGCGTTCCTCGCGTCGAAGGCGCTCGTCGAGGAGCTGCGGGATCGGCGCGTGGGGCTCTGGGCCTCGATGTCGGACGAGAACCGCGCCCAGGCCGCGCTGTGCGACACCGCGGACTACCGCGAGGGCTTCGCCGCGTTCCAGGAGAAACGGCGGCCGGTGTTCGGCGGCGGTACGGCGGCATCTGATGCGGCGGGCGAGTAGGGTGGGCGGGATGAACGCCCACACCACACCCGAGACCAGCGCAGACTCGACGCCCGAGGCGCGCAACTGGGTCGCCGAGAACGGCTCGGGAGAGCTCGCGGACGCGATGGGCATCGAGTTCCTCGAGTACACGATCGAGCGCACCGTCGGGCGCATGCCCGTGCACGGCAACCGGCAGACGGTCGGCTACATGCACGGCGGCGCGTACGTGGTGCTCGGCGAGTCCCTCGGCTCCATGGCCGCGAATCTGCACGCCGGGCCGGGCCGACTCGCGGTCGGCATCGACATCAACGCGACGCACACGCGCTCGGCGACCGAGGGCTACGTCACGGGTGTGTGCACCCCGGTCCACCTGGGCCGCACGCTCGCGGTGCACGAGATCGTCGTGACGGATGAGCAGGGGCGGCGGTGCTGCACCATGCGCATCTCGAACCTGATCAAGGACATGCCCGCGCGGTAGGGGCGCTGCGGGTCGCTGGTTCGGGATCGGGCGCTGACTCGGGATCAGGCGTCAATCACTCAGGAGATCTCACGCATGACGGGCGGGTTCCCGCGGATCCCGCCGCAATGATTGACATCTCCTGCGCAATTGCAGGGCGGCCGCCCGACACCGCACGGTCGCCCGAAACCGCACGGCCGCCCGAACCCGCACGGTCGCCCGAACCCGCACAGCACGGGCCCTGGCTCAGCCGGGATCCCGAGGGCTCAGCCGCGATCCCGAGGGCTCAGCCGCGATCCGGCCGCGGATCTGCACCGCCGAACGCCGCCACCCGATCCCACAGCCAGTCGGCCAGGCTCGCGGCGACCTCCTGGTCCTCGCCCTCGGGACCGCGCCGGTAGATCCGGCCGGCGTAGCCCTCGATCAGGTAGACCCCGGCGTCATCGGTGCAGAGCTGGGTGTCATAGGAGACCTCGGCCTGCCACTGCGGCCAGGCGGCGGGATCCGCCTCGATCGCATCGTCCATCGCGCTGATCTCGGCCGCGCTCATCAACCGAAATCGCTCACGCGTGCCCCAGAGCGACGGTGCACCGGCATCGGATCCAGCACCCGCACCGGCATCGGACCCAGCAGCCGCAGCAGCACCCGCACCCGCGCCGGGTTCCTGCCCATCGTGCCAGGCGAGGAGCGTGTCGTCGCCGCCGCTCTCCCGTGCCGCGTCCCGGCCGAGGGGCGCCCGGAGGGATCGCCGCAGATCCTCGGGCATCACCTCGTCGAGGGCCGACAGCGCCTCCGGGATCCCGGTCCCGAAGAGCTGATCGCGCAGGATCCGCCAGGCCATCTCCCCGGAACCGGCGGCGCGATGATCGTCCATCGTGTGCGTGCCGTTCCGGATCGGCTCGAGGAACGCGCGCGCGAGCGTGAGGCCGATGTGGGCGACCGAGTCCGTGGGATCCTCGCGCAGCACTCGCAGGAACAGTTCCTCCGCGTCGTCCGCCCGGTAATCGGTGAGATACGCGAAACCCAGTGTGGTCGCGAGGAGCGGCTCGCTCGGGTCGGCCGCCACCGCCTCCTGGGCCGCGGGGAGGAACCGCTCGGGCGGAGCCCCCGAGGCGAGCAGCCGCGCGGCGCGCTGGCCGAGCGCGTCGGCGTAGCGCCCGGTGTCGACGCGCGCGCAGTGCTCGACCGCCGCGTCGATGCGTCGCCAGCCCTCCTCGCGCTGCCCCGTGAAGATCAGCGCGCTCGCGTGGTCCATGAGATCCAGCCAGTCGACCTCGCCGCTCTCCCGGAGCACGATCTCGGCGAGCCGCAGCGCCTCCTCGTACCGCTCGTCGGAGAACTCGAGATCCCGCAGCTTCTTGACGGCATTGACGTACTGGCGATCCCGACGGCCCATCAACTCCTGCAGCAGCCGCCGGGCCTCCGCGACCTCACCGCACGCCTCCCGGTGCAGGGCGAGGAGGATGATCATGCCGGTGAACGACGGCTCCCGCGCGAGCACACCCTGGGTCAGTTCCGGGATCCGCGGATGCTCCGGTTGGAAGTCGTAGAGCTCCCAGGCGAGATCCCGGTCCCGCTCGATCGACTCGCGTTCGATATCGCGTGCGTCACCTGTCTCAGACATGCCTCACCCTCTCCCGTCAGGCACGGCCCGGCCGTCGCTCCTCGCCGCCGAACGCCACGATCCGGTCCCAGATCCAGTCCGCGAGGCTCGCCGCGACCTCACGATCCTCGACGCCGGCACCGCGCTCGAATAGCCGACCGCCCGTGCCTTCGAACAGGAACGCGCCGTTGTCGTCCGTCGCGATGATCGTGAAGTACTCGCCCTCGGTGCTCCACTCGGGCCAGGCGGCGGGATCCCGCTCGATGGCGTCCTCCATCGCGTCGATCTCGGCCGACGACATCAGGCGCGCGGGCCCCTCGGCGCCCCAGGCGTCACCGGTGCCGGGATCCTGCCCGTCGTGCCACGACAGCAGCGTCGCATCGCCGCGGGTCGCCTTCGCCAGCCCCGTCCGCAGTCGGCCCCGGAGCACCCGGACGAGCGCGCGCGGCAGCACCCGGTTCAGCGCGGCGAGTGCATCGTCGAGTCCGATCTCGAAGAGCTGCTCCGACATCATGCGCCAGGCCATCTCGCCGGCGCCCCCGCGCGGAGGTCCTCCATCGTGGCCTCGCCCCGCTCGATCGGGCCGAGGAACCCCCGCGCGATGATCACCCCGCTCTGCGCGACAGTGTCGGTCGGATCCTCCCGCAGCACGCGGCGCAGCAGGGCCTCCGCCTCCGCCGCGCGGTAGTCGAAGAGATAGGCGTACGCGAGCGCGGTGGAGAGCACGGGCTCGGTCGGGCTCGCGGCGATGGCCGCCTCGGCCGCGGGGAGGAAGCGCTCGGGGGGCGCCCCCGTCGATAGGAAGCGCGCGGCCCGCTGGGCCAGCGCGCGGGTGTGCCGCTCGGGATCGGTGCGCGCGCTGAGCGCGACGGCGTCGTCGATGCACCGCCACCCCTCCTCGGGGTCGCCCGTGAAGATCAGGCCGTTGGCGCGCACCATGCGGTCCATCCAGTCGGCTTCCGGATCCTCACGGAGCACCAGGTCGGCGAGGCGGAGGGCCTCCACGTGGTTGCGGTCGGAGGCTTCGAGGTCACGGAGGATCCGCAGGGCGCTCAGGTACTGGCGATCCTGCCGTCCGAGGAGGTCGCGAAGCAGGTGCCGCGCCTCGTCGAGGTCGCCGCAGGCTTTCCGGTGGAGCGCGAGCAGAATGACCATGCCGGTGAACGTGGGTTCGCGGAGCAGGACGCGCTGCGCGAGCTCCGGGATGCGCGCGTGGGTGGGCTGCACCTCGAACAGCTCCCAGGCGAGGTCGCGATCCCGCTCGATCGCCGCCTGCTCGAGGTCGCCGTCGGCCCAGACCGGGGGCGCATCGGGATCCCCCGGCGATCCCGGCTGCCCCGATGCTCCAGGGCCCGCTTGCCCCGGTTGCCCGGCTGCCGCGGACCTCCCGAACGGGTTCCAGGCGTTCATCGCATGCCGCGCTGCACCCGATAGGCCCGCAGCTGGTCGAAGGTGCCGTCGTCGACGCCGTACTCGATCACCGGGGCGACCTGATCGAACCAGGAGGTCGTCGACGGCGTGATCCCGGCGGCCGCATCGAGCAGCGCCTGCGTCGTCACGGGGATGATCTTGCCGGCGCTCATCGAGGCCGTCATCGACTGCTGCAGCGCGATCTTCCCGACCTGCGCGATATCGGCGCCCGAGAAGCCGTCGGTCGCCTCCGCGACCGCGACCACATCGACGTCGTCGGCGGGCTTGCCCGCGAGGTCTCCCTGCAGGATCGCGGCCCGCGCGACGGTGTCGGGAGGCAGCACGAGCACGGTCTTGTCGATGCGCCCGGGGCGGCGCAGCGCGGGATCGATGTCCCACGGCCGGTTCGTCGCGGCGAGGAAGTAGACGCCCTCGTTCTGGCTCGACACCCCGTCGAGCTCCTCGAGCAGCTGGGTGACGATCATGCGCATCGACTGCGAACCGCCGCCGCCCGACGAGCGACGACCTCCCAGCGCGTCGAACTCGTCGAAGAAGATCACGCACGGCGAGGCTGCACGAGCATCGTGGAACACACTCCGGATCGCCTTCTCACTGTCCCCGATCCATTTGCTCAGCAGGTCGGCGAGGGTGACGTGGATGAACGACGCGCCGAGGTCGCCCGCGATCGCCCGCGCGATGTAGGTCTTGCCGCACCCGGGCGGGCCGTACATGAGCAGCGAGCCGCCGGCCGTCTGCCCGAAGGCGGCCGCCAGCTCGGGGTTGCGCAGCGGCGCGAGGAAGGTCGAGTCGAGGTGCTGCTTGACCTCGGCGAGGCCCGCGACGTCGGAGAGGGTCACCGCGGGGCGCTCGGCGTCCCAGAGCCCCGGCTGCGATGGGGCCTGTCCGTCCGCGGGACCCGCCGAGCCGCCGATCCCGACGCCTCCGCCTGGTCCACTCGCGTCGTCCGCGCTGGGGGCGGGGATCGGGGCTGGTGTGGTTCCGGTCGGTCCGGACGTTCGACCCGGGAACCGCTCACTCGGGGCTGCGGGCGGGGCGGCGGGCGGCGGCGTGCGCGTGTCCCGCGGGGCCTCGCTCGGCCCACCGCCGCGCATCCGCACCGCCATGAGGCGCGCGCGAAGCAGCTTCACGCGCGCGGGATCCGCGCCGTGCGCCTCGAACGCCTGCAGCTCCTCGGCCGCGCGATCCACGTCGTGCTGCAGCAGCAGCGTTACGAAGTCCTCACGCAGGGAGAGATTCTGCGGATCCGCCGCCACTTCGGCCCCGATCACCTCGAGAAAGTCATCGTTCTGCATCGCGCTCCCCTTCGTGTCGCCTCCGATTCTGTCAGATGCGGATCGGCGCGCGGTGGGGGTGGTGCCGGCGGTGGGCGGCGTGCTTCGCGCACCGCGCCGATCCAACCTCGTCCACCCCGCTCTCGTCCGCGCCGGTCAACCCCGCCCCTCGCCACTTAGGGCGGAGATCTCAGGAATATCGGAGCGGATGCCAGGAAACCGTCCGCAATTGGTGAGATCTCCGCCCTAAGTGGCGCGGAAGCGCGGCGAGCGGAAGCGCGGCGAGCGGAAGCGCGGCGAGCGGAGGCGCGGGGTGCACGCACCCGCCGCGCTCAGCGCTGCACGGGATCCACAGCGCCGAGCAGTGCGAAATCCTGCCTGCGCGGCAGCCCCTCCCAATCCCCGGCGGTGAGGCAGGCGAACGCCCCGGCCGTCACCGCGGTCTCGAGGCGCAGCGGCAGCGAGGATCCCGCGAGTCGCTCCGCAAGGTACCCCGCGACGAAGGCGTCTCCCGCCCCGACCGTGTCGACCGCGGTGACCGGCACGGCGGCGCGCTCCAGGGTCTGCTCGCCCGCGGACGCGAAGCACCCCCGCTCGCCCAGCTTGATGACGGCCTCCTGCGGGCCGAGCGCCCGCAGCCCCGCGGCCAGCTCCGGCACGGAGCGATGGCCCAGCAGGATCGCCGCCTCGTCGTCGCCCGCGAACACGATGTCGGCGAGCGCCACGAGCTCGGTGAGCCGCGCCGCCGCATCCACCCGGTTCCAGAGGGCGGCACGATAGTTGAGGTCGATCGATGTGAGCACCCCGGCGGCACGGGCCCGGCGCAGCGTCGACTCCGTGGCCTCCGAGGCCGACTCGGAGAGCGCGGGCGTGATCCCGGTGACGTGCACCAGTGCCGCCTGCTCGATGAGGGCGTCGGGCACGTCGGTGGGAGCGAGGCGGGATCCCGCACTGTGCTTCCGGTAGTACACGACCTTCGAGGTGCCGCTCGTCGGGCGCTCCTTCAGCATGAGACCGGTCGGCGCGTCGGGATCCCGGATCACCCAGGGCTGCACCCCCTCGGCGCGGAGCTCCCGCTCGATCAACTCGCCCACGCTGTCATCGCCCAGGCGCCCGCACCACACGGCGTCGATCCCGAGCCGACTGAGCCCGATCGCGACGTTCGACTCGGCGCCGCCGAAGCCGAACTCCAGCGCGCGCTGCGTCACGAGGCGGCCCGGCTGCTGCTGGCGCAGCAGCCCCATCGACTCCCCGATCGTGAGGACGTAGGGCTGCGTGCCGGGACGGATCATCGCGCACCCCCGAACCCGGCGTCCGCGATGCGCGCCGTGAGCTCACGTGCGCGCGCGGTCAGCGCGGCGAGATCGCCGCCCCGGAACGCGTCCTGCAGCAGCGGACCGCCCAGGCTCACCGCGCACGCGCCGGCCCGGAGCCAGTCGAGCGCTCCGTCGATGCTCACGCCACCCGAGGGCACGACCTCGATGCCGGGGAACGGCCCCCGGAGATCCGCCACGTACCCCGGGCCGAGCTGCGACGCCGGGAACACCTTGACCGCGGTGGCACCGAGGGCCCAGCCGGCCTGCAGCTCCGTCGGGGTGAAGCCGCCCGGGAACACCGGCAAGCCCGCGTCCACGGCGACGCCGATCACCGCGGCGTTGGTCGTGGGGGTCACGAGATAGCCGCACCCGGTGGCCACGGCACGCCGCGCCTGCCCCTCGTCGGTGACGGTGCCGATCCCGATCTGCGCGGTCGCACCGAAGCGTTCGATCAGCCGAGGCACGGCCTCGAGCGTGCCGGGCGTGCTGAGCGTGACCTCGAGGTGCGTGACACCCCCGGCGAGGAGCGCGTCGATGACGGGCGTGTAGGCCGCGGCGTCGGCGGCGCGCAGCACGGCGACGACCGGCGAGGTGCGGAGCGACTCCGGGATCGGCCGCCTGGTCTCGGCGCTCATCGGCCGAGCCATCCGCCGTCGACGGGCAGCACCGTGCCGTGGATATAGTCCGCGTAGGGGGTGCAGAGGAATACGACCGCGCTCGCGATGTCCTCGGGCCGCGCCCACCGTCCGGCCGGGATCCGCTCGCTGAGCTGGCGGAACCGCTCGGCGTCGGCGAGCAGCGCCTCGTTCATCTCGGTCTCGACGTACCCCGGAGCGATGGCGTTGACGTTCACCCCGCGCCCGGCCCACTCGTTGCTGAGCGCCTTCACGAGCTGCGCGACCGCGCCTTTGGAGGCGGCGTAGGCGGGCACCCGCATGCCGCCCTGGAACGACAGCAGCGAGGCGAGCGTGACGATCTTGCCCTGCCCGCGCTCGACCATGTGCGCACCGAAGCCCTGGCTGAGCTGGAACACCGCGCTCGTGTTGATCGCCATGACCCGGTTGAAGTCCTCGAGCGGGAAGGCGACCGAGTCGTGCCGGATCTGCGTGCCCGCGTTGTTCACCAGGATGTCGACCGCGCCGATCGTGTCGATCGCGTCGCGAATCGAGGCCGCATCGGCGAAGTCGACGGCGACGTGCGCGAGCGCGCGCCCCTCGTCGGCGGCGAGCTGCTGCAGGTCCGGCGACGGTGCACTGCGCTGGAGCGTCGTCACGTCGGCGCCGCTGCGCAGCAGCGCACCGGCGATCGCCTCGCCGATGCCGCGCGAGGCGCCGGTGACCACAGCGGTCCGGCCGCTGAGCGTGCTATCGAACATCGCTCGCCCCCTGAGCGCGGCCGCTGAGCGCCGCGGCGTTCACGGTGTTGGCGACCACGCGGCCCTCGCAGACGTCGAGAATGTTCTCCATCGCGCGGCGCTTCAGCTCGGCGAAGGACTCCTCGCTGTACCACGCGGCGTGGGGGGTGAGCATGACCTGGTCGAACGCGACGAGCGGGCTCGTCACCGGCAGCGGCTCCTCCTCGAAGACGTCGAGCCCGGCGCCCGCGACGATCCCGCTCCCGAGCGCGCGCACGAGCGCGGCGGTGTCCATCACCCCGCCCCGGCAGGTGTTCACGATCTTCACGCCGCGCCGCATGCGCGCGAAGGCCTCGTCGTTGATCAGGTGCCGGGTCTGCGGGATCAGCGGGAGGTGGAGCGACAGCAGATCCGCCTGTGCGAGCAGCTCCTCCGGTGACACGACCTCGGTGCCGTCGGGGGTGGTCGATCCCGGAGCGAATCGCGGGTCGGTGCCGATGACCCGGAAGCCGAGGCCGCGCGCCTTTCGCGCCGTCGCCTCACCGATCAGGCCCAGGCCGTACACGGCGAACGTCGACGCCGAGAACCGGTGCAGCGGCCGCACGGGATCGAGCTGCGCCTCCCCGCGACGGAGCCCCTTGTCGAGTGCGGGGAGTCCTCGCATCAGGGACACCGCATGGGCGATGGCGTGGTCGCTGACGTCCTCGGTGCCGTAGTCGGGCACGTTGCAGACGGCGACGCCGTGCGCGGTCGCCGCATCGACGTCGACGGTATCGACGCCCACCCCGTAGCGGCCGACGGCGGCCAGCCCTGGAAGAGCCGCGAGCACCGCGTCCGTCACCGGGGCGTACTGCGTGAGCAGCGCCGTGGCCCCGCGACCCGCGGCGATGACCTCGTCCGCAGTGGCGCAGGACGCGAGGATCAGCTCGAAGCCATACCGCTCGGCGACCTCCCGCTCGATCTCCACACTGCCGTGATCACAGTCCGTGATCACCACTCGCCGCGCTTGCTGCTGCACTGATGCCTCCATCGGAATCGAAATTTTGAAACATCATTTCATATTTCGATGGAAACGCAAAGCGGCCTCAGGCCGTGAGCACCTCGGGCGCTCCGAGCACCTGGGAGACTCGGCGGGCGGCACGACCGACCATTGCACCGAAGCGCTGCTCGGTCTCCTCGGAGTCGATGCGGGCGGTCGGGCCCGCGAGACTCAACGCCGCGCACACACTGCCGGTGAAGTCGTAGATGGGGGCGGCGAAGCCGCGGATCCCGTCGCGGTTCTCGCCGTTGTCGATGGCGTACCCGCGCTCCCGCGTCTGCGCCAGGTCGAGGTGGAGCGCCTCGAAGGTCGTGATGGTGCGGGAGGTGCGGCCCGAGAGCACCTCGGGCAGGTGCTCCTGCCGCACGTCGCTCGGCAGCTGCGCCAGGATCGCCTTGCCGATCGCCGTGGCGTAGGCGGGGATCGAGTCGCCGACCTTGCTGAAGATGCGGATGGGCTGCGGGCTGTCGACGAGCTCGATATAGACGACGTCGGTACCGGAGAGCACCCCGAGGTGCGCGGTCTCGCCCGACTCCGTGACCAGGTCGCGCAGCACGGGGAGCGCGGCCTTGCGGGTGTCAAGCCGGCTCAGGTACTCCGACCCCAGCTTCGCGGTGAGCATGCCGAGCGAGTACACGCCGAGCTCCTCGTCGAAGTGCAGCAGGTTCCGGCGGGCGAGCGTGAGGAGCATCCGCTGCGTCGTCGCCTTGCTGAACCCGAGGATCCCGGTGCACTCGGCGAGCGTCACGCCCGGCCGCGGCGCGGCGGCGATGTACTCGAGGATGTCCACCGCCTTCTCGAGGCTCTGGGTTCCGGTGACCCGTTCTCCGGACGTCAGCCCGCCCGTTGAAATCACGCGTCCAGCCATTCGATCTCCGCCTTTCTCGGTGGCAGACCCTCGCATCCTCGCGAGGCGGCAGCACACCCTCTCATCTTACGAACCGACGGGGGTCGGTTCGATTCGTGTTGACAACATTTCACCATTTATGAGACAGTGTTTCAAATTTAATTGAAAGATCGCGTCACCTGCACTCCGGGCGACGTCGCCAGAAGGGTTCACATCTCATGACTGCATTCCCGTTCGACCCGGTCAGCCGGGGAGATCTCGCCACCGCAGTGCTCGGCGAGAGTGCGAACCCTGCTCGGCTCATCTCCGGCACCCCCGAGGCGTCCGAGCTCGTGCTCCACGAGGACGCCACGACTGAGATCGGCGTGTGGGAGATCACCCCCGGAAGCTTCCACTCCAGCAAGGTGGGCGTCTCCGAGTTCATGTACTTCCTCAGCGGATCCGGCACCATCACCCGGGAGTCCGGCGAGGTCGTCGAGATCACCGCCGGCAGCTTCGTTTCCCTCCCCGACGGATCGCACGTCGTCTGGGACGTGACCGAGACCTCGCGCAAGCTGTACATCATCACCCAGACTCAGGCCTGACCCCAGGCCCCGCGCCCATCCGAGGATCGACGATGACCCTGAGCACCACCGGGATTCCCACAGTCCGCCCGCCGAAGCGGTCGCTGTTCGACGCAGCGCGCCTGCCGAAGATCGCCCTCGCGCTCGCCGCGGCCGGGTTCTTCATCATCTTCTTCTTCTGGCCCCTCCTCGACGTGGTGCTGCGCAGCATCAGCGTCGACGGGGTGATGGACTGGGCGAACCCGCAGTTCACGCTGGAGAACTACCTCACGATCCTCCAGGACGAGTACCTCCACCTCGTCGAGTGGCGCACAGTGGTGCTCGCCGTCAACTCGACGGTCCTCGCACTGCTGCTCGGCTTCCCGACCGCCTACTTCATCTCACGGCTCCCCGCCCGCGTGGCCGGGGTCGTGCTGCTCCTCATCCTGATCCCGTTCCAGGTCTCCATCGTCGTGCGGCTCTTCGCCGTGACCTCGATCCTCAGCCCGAACGGCCTGCTGAGCGAGGCGAGCCAGGCGCTCGGCGGCGAGAAGTTCTCCCTCCTGTACACGCAGGGCGGCACGCTGCTCGGCACGGTGATGTACCTCCTGCCCTACATGATCCTGATCCTGTACTCGGGCATGACGAGCATCGACCACAACGTGATCCTCGCCGCGCGCACTCTCGGCGCCTCCGGCGTGCAGATCTTCTTCAAGGTGTTCCTGCCGCTCGTGCGCACCTCGATCTTGAGCGGCACCCTGCTGTGCTTCATCCTCGCGCTCAGCTTCTTCATCGTCCCGGCGATCCTCGGCGGGCCGCAGGAGCAGACGGTGGCCGTCTACATCCAGCAGCAGATCGACCTGTTCCAGTGGGGCGTCGCGTCGGCGCTCGGCGTGGTCCTCCTGCTCGCGACGCTCATCCTCTACGTTGCGGTGCTGCGCATCGGCGGCGGGTTCCAGGCCCCCGGCATGGGCGCCTCGCAGGCGAAGGGCGTGAGCCAGGATCAGCGGTTCTCCTGGTCGGGCGGCACCATCGTCACCGGCGCCCTCACCCTCGTCTCCCTGCTCGTGCTGCTGGTGCCGGTGCTCATCGTCTTCCCGCTCTCGGTCGGCGAGACCCAGACCGTCGTCTTCCCGCCCCGCGGCTTCACGCTCGAGTGGTACGGCGAGGTCGTGACCACAACCACCTGGCTCGACCCCATCGTCCGCAGCCTGCTCGTCGCGACGCTCACCGGCTTGGCCTCGACGGCGCTCGCGCTCTACCTCGCCCGCGTTGTGCAGACGGCGAAGTCGGAGCGGACGAAGCTGATCATCTCCGGGCTCGCCTTCGCCCCGATCATCACCCCGGCGATCCTGCTCGCGATCGGTATCTACGCGGTCGAGCTCCGGCTGAAGCTCGCGGGCACGATCCCGGGTCTCGTGTTCGCGCACACGCTGGTCTCGTTCCCGCTCGCCTTCGCGATCCTGAACACCTCGCTGGCATCACGGGGACTCGACCTCGAGACGGCCGCCTGGACGATGGGCGCCTCGCGCATCTCGGCGTTCTGGAAGGTCACCGTGCGCGGCATGATCCCCGCGATCCTGTCGGCCTTCGGCCTCGCCTTCGTCACCTCCTGGGATGAGGTCGTGCTCGCGCTCTTCCTGCAGACCGGTCCGGTCAAGACGCTGCCCGTCACGATCTACCAGTACCTCGAGAGCGGCATCGTGCCGACCGTGCCCGCCATCGCGGCGCTCCTGACCCTGCTGGTCATCGCAGTCATCATCATCCAACGCATCATGCAGTCTCGGAAAACCGCGGCCGCCAAGAACACGAAATGAGGATCGGCATGTCTTCCACCCACGCGGCCGTGCCCAGCAAGCGCGGCGAGGTCATCGTCGACCAGGTCAGCTGCGACTTCAGCGGCAATCGAGTGCTCCACGAGACCGATCTCGCGGTCGAGGCCGGCGAGTTCTTCACGCTGCTGGGCCCCTCGGGATCCGGCAAGACCACGCTGCTGCGCATCATCGCCGGGCTCATCGATTTCACCTCGGGAAGCGTCGCGATCGACGGCAGCGATGTCACGCACCTGCCGACGCAGCAGCGCGACATCGGCTTCGTGTTCCAGAACTACGCGCTCTTCCCTCACCTGACGGTCGCGCAGAACATCGCGTTCGGCCTCAAGATCCGCAAGGTCCGCGGGCCGCAGCTCGCGAAGCGCGTCGATGAGATGCTCGAGCTGACCGAACTCGGGGCGCTGCGGGATCGCCACCCGTCCCAGCTCTCCGGCGGACAGCAGCAGCGCGTGGCTCTCGGGCGCGCGCTCGCGCAGCGGCCCCGGGTGCTGCTGCTCGACGAGCCGCTCGGGGCGCTCGACCGCCGCCTCCGCCAGGACCTGGGCGCCGAGATCCGGCGCATCCAGCAGGAGTCGGAGACCACCGCGATCTACGTCACCCACGACCAGGAGGAGGCGTACATCCTCTCCGACCGCATGGGTGTCATGGAGGCCGGCTACATCCGTCAGGTCGGGGCTCCCCGCGAGGTCTACAGCTCCCCCAACAGCGGCTTCGTCGCGAGCTTCCTCGGCGAGACGAACAGCTTCGCCGCCGAGGTCGTCGCGCAGGACGTGACCGGCACCGCGGTGCGGGCGGGCGAGTTCGTCGTCACGACCTCCGGCGGACCGCGTCTCGCGGTGGGCGACGCGTGCACGCTGAGCGCACGCCCCGAGCAGATCCGGCTGAGCGCCGACCTCGGCTCCGTGCCCGCGGGCTACGAGCCGGTGGCGCACGTCACCGTGACGGATGCCCGCTTCTTCGGGCAGACGATCCGTGTGCGCCTCGCCGACGCGAACGGCACGTACCTCGTCGACCTCGACAGCGCCGAGCCGATCCCCGAAGCCGGCGCCCCCGCCGTGATGAGCGTCCGCACTCGCAGCGCGGTCCTCATCCCCTCCTCGTAATCCCCAGGTAGCACCCCACCCCAGCATGCATCCAAGGAAGGACACGCATATGAAAAAGAATCTGACCCGAGGGGCATCCCTCGGCGCGCTCGCCCTCGCCGGCGCGCTCGCCCTCACCAGCTGCAGCGGAGGCGGCGACGCGTCCGAGGCATCGAACGGGGGCGGCGAGATCTCCGGCGACATCCTGTTCTACGACACGAGCGGCGGCGACGTCTGGGAGGGCCTGAACGAGACCCTCTTCGCCGACTTCACCGAGGAGACCGGTGTGAAGGTCGTCGACGACTACAACGAGGCGTCCACGAAGTTCTTCGCCGCCGCGCAGAACGGTGCGGTCGACTGGAGCCTCGTATTCCTGCCCTCGCTGAGCGACGCGCAGCAGGCCGCCGACAGCGGCTACCTCGCCGAGATCGACACGAGCGTCGTGCCGGTCGACCAGCTGGCCGAGGGTACCTACTCCGAGACGGGCATCGAGGTCGGCACGTTCGGCATGGTGCTCGCTTGGAACACCGACACCTGGCCGCTCGACGGGGAGCACCCGCAGACTTGGGAGGACCTCTACGACACCGAGAAGTTCCCGGGCCAGCGCTGCCTCTTCAACAACCCGCAGTACGGCTGGACCCTCGAGTCCGCGCTGCTGGCCGACGGCGTGGCCGCCGACGACCTGTACCCGCTCGACACCGAGCGCGCCTTCGCGAAGCTCGGCACCATCAAGGACAACGTGACCTGGTGGTCGAGCGGCGCGCAGTCGATCGAGAGCTTCGAGAATGGCTCGTGCGACCTCGGCATCGTCTGGGCGAACCGCGCGTTCACCGCGGCGCAGAACGACTTCCCGATCTCGGTCAGCTGGGATCAGGCGGGCTACGCCAACAGCGTGTGGGCGATCCCCGCTGACGCGCCGAACCCCGAGGCCGCGCAGGCGCTGCTGAAGAGCGTCATCGAGAACACCGAGGGCCAGATCGCCTTCGCCTCGAAGGTGCCGACCCCGATCCCCGCGTCGAGCACGGGCGTCAGCGTGAGCGACTTCCCCGAGGACATCCAGCCCTTCCTCCCCGTCGGTGACAACGTGACGACCGCGATCACGCTCGACGCCGACTACTACAAGGAGAACAACGCCGATCTGACGGACCAGTTCAACCGCTGGGTCGCGCAGTAGGCGGCGCTCCGCACAGACCGCGGGGCGCCGAATCGACACGCCCAACGTTTCGGCGCCCCGCCGCACTCCCGCACCACCGTTCCACCCGCTCCACCCCACCGACGAAAAGGACTCACCCGTGAAGATCGTTTGCATCGACGGAGAATCGCAGTACGCCGAGATCGTGCGCCGCGACGTCATCGAGCCGCTCCGAGCGGCCGGCCACCAGCTCGACTGGTTCGAGGAGCGCTTCGCCGACGAGGAGGCGACGATCGCCCGCGCCCAGGGCTACGACGCGGTGTACATCATCGCGGACCAGGGTCCGCTGCCCCAGAAGTTCCTGTCGTCGGTGCCGAGCCTGAAGCTCGTCAGCTTCGTCGGCACGGGCGCGCACCGGTTCGTGGATGTCGCTGAGGCCGAGAGCCTCGGGATCACTGTCACCAACGTTCCCGACTTCGCGAGCCGCAGTGTCGCCGAGCACGCCATCGCGCTCGTGTTCGCCGTGGCGCGGCGCGTCACCGAGGGCGACCGCATCGTGCGGGCCGGCGAGTGGGCCAAGCACCAGGGGCTGAAGCTCCGCGGGCGCACGCTCGGCGTCGTGGGCACCGGGGCCATCGGCCGCGAGGTCATCCAGATGGGCGCCGCGCTCGGCATGGACGTCGTGTACTGGAACCGCACCGTGCGTCCCGAGATCGAGGCGGAGCTCCCCGGCCGTCGCGTCGAACTCGATGAGCTCTTCCGGGTGAGCGACGTCGTGTCGCTGCACCTGACGCACACCCCCGAGACCGAGGGCCTCGTCTCGGCGGAGCTGCTCGGCAGCCTGAAGCCGTCGGCGATCCTCGTCAACACGGCGCGCGCCGAGATCCTCGACCACGAGGCTCTGTTCGCCCTGCTGCGCGAGAACCGCCTCTTCGGGGCCGGGCTCGACGTCTTCGAGACCGAGCCGCCCGCGCTCGACCAGCTCCCCGTCGACCAGCCGAACCTCGTGCTCACGCCGCACGTCGGCTTCCACACCGACGAGGCCGACGAGGTGTTCGCAATCGCGGGCCGCAACATCGTCGCCTTTGCCGAGGGCAACCCGACGAACGTCGTCCGCAGCGCCGACCTCTAGACCCCGACACCCACCGAACGAAGTAGAAGGAATCCATGGAAATCCGCCACGCCACCCACCCCGACGAACTCGGACGCATGAGCGACGAGGAACTGCGCGCGCGGTTTGTCCTCAGCAACCTCTTCGAGGCCGGCCGCCTCACCGTGGTCTACAGCCACGAGGACCGCATGGTGCTCGGCGGGGTGCAGCCGGTGCCCGGCACCCCGGTGCAGCTCGAGAACTACCCGGAGCTGCGCGCCGACTACTTCTGCCAGCGGCGCGAGCTGGCCGTGACCGCGCTGAGCGGATCCGGCACCGTGGTCGTGGACGGGGAGCGCTACCCGCTGTCGTACATGGACGCGCTCTACATCGGGCGGGGGGCGCGCGACATCTCGTTCGAGGCCGAGGCCGAGGACACGAACTTCTTCCTGTCGTCGGCGGTGTCGCACAGCGACTACCCGACCACCCTCGTGCCCCAGGCCGAGGCGCTCACCACGGAGACCGGTGAGCAGGAGACGGCGAACCGCCGGGTCGTGCGCAAGCACATCCACGAGGACGGCGTGCAGAGCAGCCAGCTCGTGCTGGGCATCACGGCGCCGAAGACCGGCAACGTGTGGAACAGCATGCCGCCCCACACCCACGACCGCCGCACGGAAGTGTACGCCTACTTCGATCTCGCCGAGGACGACCGGGTGTTCCACTTCATGGGTCTGCCCGGGCAGACCCGCCACGTGGTGCTCAAGAACCGCGACGTGGTGATCTCGCCGTCGTGGTCGATGCACTTCGGCGTGGGCACGACGAACTACTCGTTCCTGTGGGTGATGGCGGGCGAGAACCAGTCGTTCGGCGACATGGACCAGATCTCGGTGCCGCAGATCTAGTTCGACGCGGATCTGAGTGCCGTAGACCTCGGTCGACGCGTCAGGAGGGGGGTGTTCCGGTTCGCCGGGGCGCCCCCTTCGGTGTTCTCAGGTGGGACGGCTCCGCCAATCGTGCCCACCCCTGCCCTGTCGGCCCATCCCGGTCCACCTCGCCCTCCCCCACGACGCCCACGCCGCACCAATTGCGGCGGAGATCTCACGAATAACGGAGCGAATCCCCGAAAACGCTCCTGCACGGGTGAGATCTCCGCCGCAATTGGCGCGGTGGTGCGATGAGCGGAGGCGCCAGACCGCCCACCACCCTCAATCCCCAGGCACCACTGCCCTACCCCAGCGCGATGTCTGGCGTCTCCTCGTCCTCGTGCAGCGACGTCCAGACCGACTTCAGCCGCGTGTAGAGCTCCACCGCCGCCCGGCCGCCCTCGCGCCCGTATCCGGACCGGCCGATGCCGCCGAACGGGACCCGATCCGAGATGACGCCGTAGGTGTTGATCCAGATCGTCCCGGCGCGCAGCCGGTCCGCCACGCGGTGCGCCCGCGCGACATCACGGGTCCACACGCCCGCAGCCAGTCCGTAAGACGTGTCGTTCGCGCGCTCGACGGCCTCGCGCTCCGTCTGGAAGGTATCGATCACGGCGACGGGGCCGAAGACCTCCTCGCGCACGATCTCCATGTCCGGGGAGACGTCGGCGAGCAGCGTCGGGCGCACGTAGTACCCCTCGCCGGGCGCGCTCGGCAGCTCGGCCTGCGCGAGCACCGTCGCTCCCGCCGCGACGGCGTCGCGCACCATGCGCTCGGTCTTCTGCTGCTGGGTCTGCGTCGTCTGCGGGCCGACCTCGGTTGCAGGATCGAGCGGATCCCCCACCCGCACCGCGCGTGTGCGCTCCGCGAGCCGCTGCAGCAGCGCGGGCGCACCAGAGCGCTCGACGAGGATCCGGCTCCCGGCGATGCAGGCCTGCCCGGCATTGCCGAACACGCCGCTCACGAGCCCCTCGACGGTCCGGTGCTCCGGGGCGTCGGCGAACACGAGCTGCGCCGACTTTCCCCCGAGCTCGAGCGCGGTCGGCACCAGGTTCGACGCTGCGGCTCGCGCGATCGCGGCGCCCGTGGCGTCGTGCCCGGTGAACACGATGAGCGCGATCCGGGGGTCGCCGGTGAGTGCCTCCCCGGTCTCGCGGCCTCCCGGCAGCACGCGCGCGACGCCCTCGGGCACCCCTGCCTCGCGCAAGAGCCCCTCGAGGCGCAGTGCGCTCAGCGGGGTCTCGGGCGACGGCTTCAATAGGCAGGCGTTGCCGAAGGCGAGGGCGGGGGCGAGCTTCTTCGTCGCGAAGATCAGCGGGGCGTTCCACGGCACCACGGCTGCAACGACCCCGTGCGGTTCGCGCTTCGCGTAGGTGAGGAAGTCGCCCTCGACCGGGATCACGTCACCGGTCGTCGAGGCGGCGAGCTCCGCGAACACCCGGAAGGATCCGGCAGCGCGGCGCACCATCGCCAGGCTGGACGCGATGGGCGCCCCCAGGTTCCGCGCCTCGATGGTCGCGAGCTCCGCCTCCTCCTCGAGCATCAGGTCGGCGACGCGGCCGAGGATCCTGCCACGCGCCATCGGCGTCATGTGCGACCACTCCGCGAAGCCGCGCTCCGCGTCCGTGATCGCGGCGCGCACCGCATCGGTGGGCGTGTCCGCGATCTCCGCGAGCACACTCCCGTCTGCCGGAGAATACACAGTGGTCATGGCGTCTCGCCCTTTCGTCGTCGTTCGATCTACCGCGCGCCTCGGGCCGCGGCGGCCCGATCTACAACGCGCCCCGCGCCGCGGTCACCCCTCGGGCACCCGCACCCGATCCCGGCCCGGGATCACCGCCGGCACCGGCGGTTCGGCGCGCAGCGGCCGGGTCGCATCGAGCCCCATCCGCGACGTCGTGCCGTCGGGGTCGAGGCTCCGATCGACCGGGTTGCCGCGCCCGCGCCCGATCAGGTGCAGGTCGCGGTCGGGCTGGAACGACGTGGCGATCGCGCGCTCCACCGCGTCGAGGTCGTACACGTCGACGTCGTGATCCACCACGACGACCTGCTTGAGGTCCCGGTGCCCCGCGAACGCCGAGACGATCACGTCGCCGGGATCCCCCGCGATCCGGCGCCGCACGCTCACCACGGCGTGGAACTTGCGCAGCCCGCCGAGGGTGACGTGCACCTTTTCCACGCCCGGTACCGCGGCGCGGGTCGACCGCAGCAGCACGGCCTCGTTCGGAAGCCCCATGATGTTGAGCTGCGCCACCGAGCCGGAGACCAGCCCGTGGTAGATCGCGCCGCGGCGCATCGTGAGCGCGCTCGCCCGGAACACGCGCTCGGGGCCGTGCTCGTAGGTGCCGTCGAACTCGGCGAACGGCCCCTCCTCGGCGGTGACGTTGGGAAGGATGTGCCCCTCGAGCACGATCTCCGCGTCCGCCGGGATCCCGATCGGCACCGAGACTCCCGTGGCGAGGCGCACCGGCTCGCGACGCAGCGCACCGACGATCCCGAGCTCGTCGAAGCCGTAGGGCGCTGCGCTCCCCGAGGTGGCGGCCGCCAGGTACGCCCCGGCGTCCAGCCCGAGCACCACGGCCACCGGCATCGGCCTCCCAGCGCGGTCCGCGGCCTCGAGCATGCGGTGCAGGTGGCGCTGCACCACGACGATGCCGGTCTCGCGCGGGCCGCGCACCTGCATGCGGTGGTACGAGAGGTTCCGCACCCCCTCGTGCTCCCCGATCACGACCCCCGAGGTGATGTACGGGCCGGCGTCGTGCTCGTGGTGTGTGAGGATCGGCAGCTGCGTGGTGAGGTCGACGTCATCGCCCTCGAAGATGAGTTCCTGCACCGGCGCCGTACCGGCCGCGGCATCCCACGCCTCCGGCACCACCGGGTGCGTGAGCGCCTCGAGATAGCGCTCGGCCAGGTCCTCGGCGCGCACACCGAGGCTCGTCGCGATCACCTCCCGGCTCGCGGTCGTGTTCATCACGACGGGGTGCGCGCTGCCGGCCACGTCCTCGAACAGCACCGCCCGGCCGGTCCCGGCCTCGGCGGCGGTCGCGCAGACCTCGAAGCGTCGATCCAGGCGGTGCGGGATCCGCAGCAGGCGCCCCGCGCGCTCCAGCCGCTCGAGCTCCTCCCGCAGCCCGCGCGAGGCGATCCCGGATTCACGCATGATCCCCCCTCTCCGGCCGGGCAGCCCCTGCCATCGCTGCGTGTGCTCCAGCGGGATCCCCGCGAGATCGAATGCGCGCCCGACGGTCTGCTGCACGATGTCGTCGACGGTCTGGGGGTGCAGGTAGAACGCGGGCATCGGCGGCATCACGATGCCCCCGTTGAGCGTGACCTGCTCCATGAGCTTGATGTGCCCGAGGTGGAACGGGGTCTCGCGGAAGAGCAGCACGAGCGGACGCCGCTCCTTCAGCATGACGTCCGCCGCGCGCACCACGAGGTTCGCGTCGTAACTGTGCGCGATCGCGGAGAGGGTGGTGACGCTGCACGGTGCGACGATCATCGCGTCGCACCGGAAGGATCCACTCGCGAGCGGCGCGGCGAGGTCGTGGTTCTTGTGGGTATGGTCCGCGAGCGCCCCCAGCTCGGCTGCCGTCAGCCCGGTCTCCTCGTGCAGCGTCTGGAGCCCCGAGCCGGTCACGATGAGGTGCGTCTCGAGGTCGGGCACGTCCGCGGCGCAGCGCAGCGCCTCGACACCGAGCGCCGCGCCCGAGGCTCCCGTGATCGCAACGACGAGCCGCCTCACGCCGGCTGCCGTTCCGTCGAGTGCGCCCCCGAGCCGGAAACCGCAGCGGCATTCGCAGCCGATTCGGCGTCCGCATCCGCCTCATCCTCGACCGCGGAGCGGAAGTCGCATCCGTCCGGCGCCTGCATGACCTCGGCCCGGTGCAGCTTGGCGAACGCGCTCTTCCTCGCCAGCAACCGGATCTCGGGCTCCCGGCTCGCGAGCGTCTCCTCGTCGACGAGCAGGTCGAGACGCCGCTCCCGCACGGAGAGCCGGATCAGATCGCCGGTCCGCACCTTCGACAGGGGCCCGCCGAGCGCCGTCTCCGGCGAGATGTGCAGCACGACCGTGCCGTACGCCGTGCCGCTCATGCGCGCATCAGACAGCCGCACCATGTCGGTGACACCCTGCGCGAGCAGTTTCTTGGGGATCGGGAGGTAGCCCGCCTCTGGCATGCCCGAGGCGATCGGGCCGCCGTTCTGCATCACCAGGAAGTCGTCCGCGGTGACGTCGAGGTCGGGATCATCGATCCGCTCGGCGAGGTCCTCGGGCGACGTGAAGACGACGGCGCGGCCGGTGCGCTCGAAGAGCTCGGGCGTCGCGGCGGCCCGCTTCAGGATCGCTCCCGTGGGGGCCAGCGACCCGAACAGGGTGACGAGACCGCCGACCGGGTTCACCGGGTCACTGGCGGGCCGCACCACCGCATGATCCCGGTACGTGTCCTCGGGGTCGATGTGGTCGCGGAGCGTGCCGCCGCCGATCGTCGGCGCGTCGAGGTCGAAGAGGTCCGGCAGCTCGCGCAGCACCGCGCGCACCCCGCCGGCGCGGTGGAAGTCCTCCATGTACCCGTCGCCGGTGGGCTTCAGGGAGACGATCACCGGTGTCTCATCGCTGAGCTCGTTGAAGCGCTCCAGATCGACCCGCACCCCGGCCCGGCGGGCCATGGCGGTGAGGTGGATGAGCGCGTTCGTGGAGCCGCTGATCGCGAGCAGCATCCGCAGGGCGTTCTCGACCGAGCGCTCGGTCACGAAGGTCCGGGGCGACGGTCCGCCATCGCGGGCAAGCTGCGCGGCGCGGCGGCCGCTCTCCTCGGCGATCCGCAGCCGATCCGCCGCCACAGCCGGAATGGTCGCGGAACCCGGCAGCGCAAGCCCCAGGGTCTCGACGATGCTCGCCATCGTGCTCGCCGTCCCCATCACCGGGCAGGTGCCGGCGGTCGACGCGAGCCGCTGCTTCACGAGATCGAGCCGGGCCCGCGTCATCGTTCCCGCGCGGTACTGCCCCCAGTACCGGCGGCAGTCGGTGCACGCTCCCAATCGCTCGCCCTCGAAGCTCCCCGTCATCATCGGACCGACCGGGAGCACGACGGTCGGCACGTCGGCCGACAGCGCCGCCATCGTCTGGCCCGGGATCGTCTTGTCACAGCCGCCGACCATCACCACGGAGTCCATGGGCTGGCCCTTGATCATCTCCTCGGTCTCCATCGCCAGCATGTTCCGGAAGTACATGGACGTCGGGTTGAGGAATCCCTCGCCGAGCGAGATCGTCGGGAAGACCATGGGCAGCGCGCCCTCCATGAGCGCCCCGCGCTTCACGGCCTCGATGAGCTCCGGAGCGAGCCGGTGGCAGTTGTTGTAGTCGCTCGCGGTCCAGGTGATCCCGACGATGGGTCGGTCGAGCGCCTCCTCGCTGTATCCCATGCTGGACGCGAAGGCCCCCCGCAGGTAGGCCGCGAACTCGGGGTCGCCGTAGTCGGTGAGTCCATTGGTGATTCCCATGGTCAGAGCTTCCTCCTGAGGTCGACGATGGACGGCACGGTCTTCAGGTAGTCCACGATGCGGTTCATGCTCTCGATCGCGACGAGCTTGCCGCCCAGATAGCGCTCGACGAACCAGCTGTCGTCGTCGGACGTCACGACGTCCGTGGTCTCGACGCTCGGCGGCACCCAGCCGGCGAGTCGGATCGACACGCCCACCTGGTCCGACCAGAAGGTCGGGGCGCCGGTCTCCCGCAGTTCCTTGCCCGCGATCACCCCGGCGAGCGTCTTGGCCTGCGACGTCGCGTTGAACACCGACTCGACGCGGGCCTCCTGTCCGCCCGGCGTGCGGAAACTCGCGACGTCGCCGATGGCGTAGAGCCCGGGGATGGTGGTCTCGCACTGCTGGTCGACGAGCACCCCGCGCCCGCACTCCGCACCGATCGCCTTCGCGAGCTCGAGGTTCGCGAGCGCTCCGACCGCGAACACCACCTGGTCCGCGGTGATCTCGGTGCCGTCCGCCAGCCGCACCCGCACCTCGTCGCCGTCCTCGCTGAGCTCGGCCACGAGGCACCCCAGGTGGATCGTCAGGCCCCGCTCCTCGTGGCGATCCTGCAGCCACCGAGAGGTGAAGCCCGACGCGCGACCCGTGAGCAGCGACGGGCTCGCTTCCACGAGCGAGACCTCGAGCCCCGACGCGGTGAGCGCACTCGCGGTCTCGAGGCCGAGGTACCCGCCGCCGACGACGAGGAAGCGGCGCGCGCCCGTCGCGATCGCGTCCTGCAGCCGCAGGGCGTCCTCGTAGCTGCGCACCGCGTGCACGCGGGTCGTCTCTCCCCACGGGGCAGGCACGGCACGGGCGCCCGTGGCGAGCACGCACACGCCGTACTCGATGACCCGACCGTCGTCGACGGTGACCGTGCGCCGCTCGGGATCGATCGCCGTGACGGATCGACCCGTCTCCACGGCGACGTCGATCTTCTCGTAGCCGGCCGCGCCGAGGAACGCCAGCCGGTCGATGTCGGCCCGCGACTTCATCACGCCCTTCGACAGCGGGGGCCGGTCGTAGGGGAGGTACGGCTCTGCGCCGAAGACCCGAACGCTGCCCTCGTACCCCTCGCGGCGGAGCGACTTCACGAGTTCGGCCGCGGCCTGTCCGGCACCGATGACCACGACGTCCTCGCGCGACGCCGTGACGGCGTGCTCGGCACTCACCGCAGGCCGCCGATGCAGACGTACTTCAGCTGGGTGTACTCCTCGAGGCCGAAGTGCGAGCCCTCCCGGCCGTAGCCGGAATCCTTCACCCCGCCGAAGGGCGCGACCTCGGTCGTGGTGAGCGACTCGTTCACCCCGACCATGCCGAACTCGAGCGCTTCGCTGACCGCAATGATGCGGCGGTAGTCGTTCGTGTAGAAGTACGCCGAGAGTCCGTAGACCGTCGCGTTGGCGCGCGCGATGACCTCCTCGGTCGTATCGAAGATCGAGATCGGGGCGATCGGGCCGAAGATCTCGGAGCGCACGATGTCCATGTCGTCGGACACGTCCGTGATCACCGCGGGCTGCACGAACGCGCCCGTGAGCCGCTCACCGCCCGCCAGCACCCGCGCGCCCTGTGCACGGGCGACGTCGAGCATGCGCACCACGCCGTCGGCGGCGCCGGCGTTGATGAGGGGCCCGATCTCCGTGCCCGCCGTCATGCCCGACCCCACGCGCAGGGCGGCGGCCTGCTCGGCCAGACGCCGCGAGAACTCCTCGGCGACGCCGCGCTGCACGAAGATGCGGTTCGTGGCCACGCAGGTCTGTCCCGCGTTGCGGAACTTGCTCGCCATCGCGCCGCGCACCGCGAGCTCGAGATCGGCGTCGTCGAAGACGATGAGGGGCGCGCTGCCGCCGAGTTCCAACGACAAGTGTTTGAGCGTGTCCGCGGATTCACGCGCGAGCTGCTTGCCCGTCGGCGTGGATCCGGTGAACGAGATCTTGCGCACCAGCGGGTGCGCCGTGAACGCTCCGCCGATCTCGCCGCCCCGACCCGTCACGACGTTGAAGACCCCGGAGGGGATCCCCGCCGCGTCGGCGAGCAGGGCGAGCGCGAGGGCGCTGAGGGGCGTCTCGGCGGCGGGCTTCGCGACCACCGTGCAGCCGGCGGCGAGCGCCGCACCGGCCTTGCGGGCGATCATCGCCGCCGGGAAGTTCCAGGGGGCGATGACCCCGACGACCCCGAGGGGCTCGCGCTGCACGAGGAGGCGCCGGTCGGCTGTGTTCGCCGGGATCGTCTCGCCGTACAGGCGCCGGCTCTCCTCCGAGAAGAACTCGAGGTAGGCCTGGGACTGCCGCAGTTCGTTGCGCGCCTCCTGGAGCGGCTTGCCCTGCTCCGCGGTGAGGATCCGCGCGAGCGGCTCGAGGAACTCCCCGATGAGGTCGTGCCAGCGTCGGAGCAGCACCGAGCGCTCCTTCGCCGGCGTGCGCCGCCAGGAGGCGAACGCAGCGTGGGCGGCCTCGACGGCCCGGTCCACGTCCGCTCCGCCCATCGCGGGGACCGTGCCCACGATCGCCCCCGTCGCCGGGTCGAGCACGTCCTGCGTGCGGGCGTCGATCCCGCCCCGCCAGCCCCCGCCGACGAAGGCCTGGGCCCGTGCGGGAAGCGCGTCCAACTGCGCGAGCATCTCTTCCATGCGGCATCTCCTCACCAACTGCACCCTCGTGCCGCTCCCCGGCAGCACTGCTGAATGACCTCATCGTAGAATCGCGGGAACCCGCCTGATATGTGCGCCGGCACAACCATGCCGGGCTCCTTTGGGCGGCGGCACGTTCCGGGTCGCGCGCGTGCACGAGACGATATGTTCTGGGCGAACTTCTGCCCGACGACGGCGGGAACCGCCCGAGAGCGCGGAGCAGCGGTGGTGGATCCCATGAGACTTCCCAGAGCCTTCTGGTTGCTCTTCGCGGCGACGCTCGTCGCCCGCACCGGCTTCTTCGTCGAGTCCTTCCTGACCATCTTCATGAAGAGCGACGTCGGGTTCTCGCCCAGCCAGGCGAGCCTCGTGATGGCGCTCTACGGAGCCGGGGGTGCGCTCACCACGCTCCTGAGCGGCCCGCTCATCGATCGCTTCGGCCCGCGGGCCGTGCTGACCGTGGCGCTCACGGCCACGGCGCTCGCGGCCGGCGTGCTCGCGCTGCAGCCGCCCGCGTGGCTCGTCGCCCCGATCGTGCTCGGGGTCGGGTCGTTCGGGCAGGTGATCATGCCCGCGTCGAACACGATCGTCGCCGAACGCGTGCCGCGGTGGCAGCAGCGTCGCGCGTTCTCGCTGATGTTCGTCGCCCTCAACGCGGGCCTCGCGGTGGGCCCGCTGATCGGCGGTTTGCTGTCCTCCGTCTCGTTCCCCGCGATGTTCGCGACGGGGATGGCGCTGATCCTGATCGGCGCGCTGCTCTCCGGGAGGATCCGCCCGGAACGCCCGGACACAGCCGAGCGCCCGGACTCCCCTGAACGCCCGAGCCACGAAGGCATCGCGCCGAAGCCGGCCCGCCGCGCGCCCTGGCTCGCCGGGTTCGCCGTCGTGCGGCGCGATCGCCTCTTCCTGGTGTTCGTCCTCACCAACTGCCTCTTCATGGGGGTGTACCTGCAGGTGTTCGTGACGCTGCCGCTCTTTATGGTCACCGACGGTCTCGGCCCGAGCGGCTACGGGGTGCTGATGGCGCTCAACGGCACGCTGCTCGTGCTGCTGCAGCTGCCGGTCGATCGAGTGCTGCGACGCTTCCCCGTGGCGCCGCTGCTGGCGGTCGGCGCGGCGCTCCTCACCGCGGGCACCGCGCTCAACGCGGGCGCGTCATCCCTCTGGGCGTACTGCCTGATCGCGCTGCTCTGGACCGCGGGCGAGCTCATCAACATGCCGCTCGCCGCCAGTGTGACCGCCGGCATCGCGCACTCGGAGCACCGCGGCCTCTACCTGGCCTGCCACGGCCTCGCGTTCCCCGTCGGCATGACGATCGCCTCGCTGGTCGGCGGCTTCGCCCTCGAGCACCTGCCCCAGCCCAAGCTCCTCTGGATCTTCGTGGCCGTACTCGGTGCGGGCGTGGTAGCGCTCCGGATCCTCACCGCCCGCGCCATCGGTCGTCGCCTCGCCGAGACGAGCGCAGAGCCGAGCGGCGATCCGAGCGCAGATCCGAGCGCCGCCTGACGACTCGCCGTCAGCCCATCTCCATCGCGCGCACGGCGAGGTAGAAGTTCACGAGATCCTCGAACGAGTTCAGGTCGCAGCCCGTCAGCTTCTCGATGAGCCGCAGACGATAGCGCAGGGTGTTGCGGTGCACGAAGAGCGCCTGCGCCGCCTCGGCGCTCTGGCAGTCGGCGTCGAGGTAGACCTGCAGCGTGTGCACGAGGTCGGAGTCGTTGTCGCGGTCGTACTCGAGCAGCGAGCGGAGGATCTGCTCGCCGACACTGCGCAGCGGCACCTTCAGGCTTGCGAGCATGAGCCGGGGCAGGTGCATCGAGCCCCGAGAGGATGACGAGATCCCGGATCGCATCGATCCCTGAGCCTCCAGCCACGACAGGCGGAGCCCGGCGACGCCGGAGTACGGACTGCCGACGCCGATGCGCGTCTCCCCCAGGCGGTCGAGGTGGCGGTGGAGCGCCTGTTCGAGCTCGTCCACGGGCACCTGCTCCGAGCACATCACCGCGACGATGCCGTCGACGAGCGCCACGGCGTAGCTCCCCGAACCCGCCGGCACGAGCGTCTCGACGTTCCACGGAATGTCCTCCAGCAGTCGCGGCGCGCACTCGACCCGCGCCAGCACGACGCGGTTCGGCGACTCGAAGCTCATGCCCCCGCGCGCTAGACGACGCTGCGCCTCGAAGTCCGCGAGATCTCCCTGGATGTAGTCGCTGATCACCTGCCCCAGCAGCTCGCGGCGACCGTGCTGCTCGGCCTGCCGACGTGAGAGCTCCAGCGCGACGAGTCCGAGGGCGAACCGCATGATCTCCGGCGCGGCGCCGACCCCGAGCGTGCAGACGAACGCCACGCGCTGGTCCGAGATGAGCACCGGATACACCGAGGTGCCCTCGATCGTGTCCCCCGCGCCGAGGGTGGTGCGGCGGGCGATGATCTCCTCGATCGGCCACGGCGTCGAGGTCGGCTGGCTCGCGATGAGGTTGCCCCAGTAGTCGACGACCGCGACCGGCACGGTGAGGAGGCGCCGCAGCCGAGTGAGCAGTCCCTCCATGCCCAGACGCGAGGTGAGCGCCTCGGTGAGGTCGGTGTGCGCCTGCAGGGTGCTCTGGACGGCGGCGAACTTGTCGCCCAGCGTGTAGTCGACGATGTACTCGCCGATCGATCGCAACGTCGTGGTGAGCGGCACCGAGATGAGCGGCAGGCCGTACTGGCTCGCGGCGTCGATCATGCGCTGCGGCACGACCTGGTGGGAGAGCCCGACGGCGATACCGACGGCGGTCACCCCGACGGAGGAGATCCGCTGGATGAACCGCTCGATCTCCGGGGACTCGGGATCCTCCCACGCGCTGCCGAGGGTGAGGATCAGCTCGTCGCCGAGCAGGTAGGGCGCCGGGTCGACCATCTCCGTGACCGTGACCCAGCGGATGCTCCGGTCGAGGAGGTACTCCGGCACCTGCACGGCCTCGAGGTTCAGGGAGCGCTCGGCGAGCAGCGTCCGCAGCGTCGCGTACGAGCCGAAGCGGCTCTGCGTGGAATCCCCGGACCTGTGGCTCACCGCTGCTCCCTCGCCCTCGACGCTGAGGAGCCGGGCACGTGTGCCCGGCTCCTCACGGATCATCCCCCGAAAATCTCATCCCAGTTTAGCGGCGTCTCCGGGCGCCGCCCGGCAAGCCCGTCCTCGAGGTTGCGGATCGCGAGCTCCACCATCGCGCGTCGCGTCTCCTCCGTCGCGCTGCCGTTGTGGGGCTGCAGGATCACGTTGTCGAACTCCACGAGTGGGCTCGACACGGGGAGCGGCTCCTCCTCGAAGACGTCGAGCGCGGCGCCCGCGATCGTGCCCTCGCGGAGCGCGGCCACGAGGTCGTCGGTGTTGACGACGGCGCCGCGGGCCATATTGATGAGGTAGGCGCTCGGCTTCATGAGCGCGAAGTCCTCACGCACGAAGAATCCGCGGGTGCGCTGCGTGAGCGGGGTGTGCAGCGTGACGAAGTCGGAGCGCTGCAGCATGTCCTCCCACTCCGCCCACTCGGCCACGCCCGACGCATCGATCTCGGGGTTGCGCGAGCGGTTGTGGTAGAGCACCGTGATCCCGAGCGGGGCGACGATCTCGGCGAGTCGCCGACCGATCCGGCCCATGCCGACGACCCCGAGGGTGGTGCCGTGCACATCGTGCGTCAGCGGCGGCCAGGCGCGCTCCCACGAGCCGTCGCGAACGTAGCGGTCGTACGTGACGATACCGCGGCCGAGCGCGAGGATCAGGCCCAGGGTGAGTTCGGCGACCGCGTTGTCGAGCACCCCCGGGGTGTTGGTGACCACGATGTTGGCCGAGGTGGCCGCGGGCACATCGACGCTGTCGTAGCCGACCCCGTGGTTCGAGACCATGCGCAGCGACGGCAGCTGCGCGATGACCGCGGCGTCCACCGGCGTGCCGCCGTCCATGAACCAGCCGGCCGGTTCGCCGTACTGCGCGAGGTTCGAGGTCTCACCCTCGGGGACGTCGACCAGTCGGTAGGTCTCCGCGAGCCTCGCCCGCAGATCGTCGGGGAGGGACGACGAGATGAACACTGTTTCCATGCGTGGAACGCACCTTTCCATTGTGCGCCGGCGAGTGCCGGCCGGTCGTGGGACGTGACCCGTCAGAGATCGAGCTGGCGGGTCGGAATGTCGACCTCGATGCCGTCGAATTCAGGCTCCATCGGGATCTGGCAGGCGAGGCGGCTCGTCTCACCGAGCTCGGGCACGATCGTGAGCAGCGCGGCCTCGCTCGGCTCGGGTTCGGGCAGACGGGTCGCCCACTCCGGCCGCACCTTCACGTGGCACGTTCCGCAGATCGCCCCTCCTCCGCAGTCGGCGACGATGCCCTGCACCCCTTCCTGGCGGGCGCCCTCCATGAGGGTCCAGCCGTCGGGGACATCGATCTCGTCGCTCGACTCGCCGTCCGACGAGTGCAGCACCGCGCGCACCATCAGATGAACACCGTGAGCGCCTTGGCCAGCAGCACGCTCTGGTCGAGGTGGACCGTTCGGTGCTTCAGGAGCCAGCCGCCCTCGGACTCGACGAGGGTGTCGATCCGCTTCCCGACGAAGTGGTTGACCTCGTCGTCGATGCGGTTCTGGTAGACGAAGACCCGCGAGCGGGCCGTCACCTCGCGCGCGCCCGGCTCGCCCTCCACCGAGACCAGCACGGTGTTCGTGATGAGGTGGGACACCCGAGACGGCGGTTCCTCGGCCCAGTGGATGTTCGTGAGGATCTGCTTGACCCGCTTCTCCAGGGTCTCGTAGCCCTCGTCCATCCAGGCGTTGTCCAGCTGCTCGCGCGTGAACTCGTTGTCGCGCATCCGCGGAACGTTCCGCACGAGCGGGATGAAGTAGCGGACCTCGGGGTGCAGCAGCGTGAGCCACTCGGCGTACTCGCGGTAGTCGAGAATATCGGCCTCGCGGTAGAAGAACTGCGTGACCTCGTGCAGCAGTTCGATGTCGTCGCGTTTCGTCACGATTCTCCTCGTTTCTCCTCGGCCTGCCGTGCGGATTTCGTCGGGATCAGGCGGCCGGGTTTCGGCCCGGGTCCGACGCCGGGGTGCAGCTCCCGCCACGAGGCCGCCTTCATGAACTCGGCCCACCGGCGGTAGAAGATGCGGGCGTTCTCCTCGGTGAAGACGCCGTTCTCGACCGCGCCCTCGAGGTGCGGCACCTCGCGCGCGTGACCGAGGCCCATCTCGTAGTTGAAGTAGATGCTGCGCGAGATCTCACCGCGGCTGGAATCGGTCGCGTACGACCAGTTCTCCATGTCGTCGGACTCCGTCAGGCCGCCGGGTCCGGAGTAGCTCAGGTGGTAGTGCCGGGCCATGTCCTTCACGGCGTCGGGCGCGTCCTTGTCGACCAGGAAGATCCGCCACATCTCCATCTCGGTGGGCGAGATGGGGTGGAACACCGCGATCGTCCGTGGCTGCCGCCCGTGGAACGACATGTTCGGGAAGATGGTGCCGACCGTCATGCTCACCCGCGGCTCGTCGCCGAAGCGCTCGACGCGCCGCTCGTGGCTCTGGCGGTAGTACTCTGCCACCTCGGGGTTCGTCTGCCACTGCGGCTGGAACTCCGGCTCGGCGAAGTATGGCATCTCGCCGATGACCCCGTGCCCGAGCTTCGGGAAGCCGAGGGTGGTGACGTCGTCCGGCTCGTCGTCGCGGCGACCCGTGCCGCCCGAGGGGTTGATGCCGACGAGGTCGACGGAGCGGTGCGAGATGTCGTGGTAGTTGTCGCCGATGAAGTTCTCGGGCGCGAACTTCCAGTTCGACGGCACGCGCCACTTCAGGATGCCGCCGATCATCTCGTTGTTGCCCGGGGAGCCGTCGCGGCCGTCGAGCGCGTAGTCGAGGTATTGGCGCATGTCACCGAGGTAGTCCTCGAACTCCGGCGCCTCCGGATCCCACGACGCCCAGACGGTGCGCTTGTAGACCTTGACCCGGGGCGCCCGCACGAGGCCCCAGTCCTTCTTGTCGAGTTCGCCGTGGTAGTAGGTCGCGTGCCCGGGGACGCCGGCGAGATCGCCGGGCGTCTCGACGATGCGGCCGTCCATCGAGTACGACCAGCCGTGGTACGGGCAGGAGAAGGTGCGCGCGTTGCCCATGTCGTTGCGGCAGAGGCGCATGCCGCGGTGGGTGCAGGTGTTGAGCAGCACGTGCACCTCGCCCTCCATGTCGCGCGTCACGATGACGGTGTCCGTGCCCATCTTCGACACCACGTAGTCGCCGTTCTTCGCGATCTGATCCTCGTGGGCGACGAACAACCAGGCTCGCGCGAAGACGCGCGAGAGCTCCTCCTTGAACACCTCCTCGTCGACGAAGATCTCCCGGCTCACGAGCCCGGTCTCCTGGACGATCAGCTCATCGATCGGCTTCGGCATTGCATCCTCCTTGATTGTCGGCGCCGCACCGCGACGAAACGGTGTTGGTGCTCACGCTATTCATGGCTCCGTCGCCACTACATGTCTGGGCGCACAGCAAGTGCGGGCATCACTGTGCTGCCGCATAAGCATCGTCCGTGGCCGGTTCGAGCAGCCGGCACGCCGCCGCCCGGTCGGTCGAAAGGGTGATCAGCTCGGGCACCACCCGGTCGCATCCCTCGAACCGGAACGCGCAACGCGGGTGGAACACGCACCCGCTCGGGGCGTTCGCGGGATCCGGCACCTCCCCGACCAGCGTCTCGGGTCGCCGTCCCGTGCCGTCGGGCACGGGGATCGCGGCGATGAGGGCCTGGGCGTAGGGGTGCTGCGGATCGCGCCAGACGTCCTTCGTGGGCCCGGTCTCGAACACTCGACCGAGGTACATGACCACGACCCGGTCGGCGATCGCGCGCACCACTGCGAGGTCGTGCGAGATGAAGACGAGCGCGATGCCCTCGCTGCGGCAGACGTCGACGAGCAGGTTCGCCGCGTAGGCCTGGGCGGAGGCGTCGAGCGCCGAGATCGGCTCATCCGCGACGATGACCTTCGGCTTCGTGGCGATGGCCCGCGCCAGCGCGATCCGCTGCCGCTGCCCGCCCGAGAACTCGTGGCTGTACTTCATTGCGGCCGACGGCGGCAGACCGACCTTGCGGAGCACGTCGGCGACCTCGTTCACCGGGTTCACGCCCGTCTCCCGACGGTGCTTGATCCGCAGGGCGACCACCTCGGAGATCTGCGCCCCGATGGTGCGGCGCGGGTTCAGCGCGGCTGCGGAATCCTGGAAGATCATCTGCACCGGGAGCTGCGCGCGGTCGCGCCGCCGCCGCCCGAGCGTGTGCACCGGCACCCCGTCGAAGGTGATGCTGCCCTGCGAGAGCGGCGCGAGGCCCATGATCCCCTTCGCGAGCGTCGACTTGCCGCACCCGCTCTCGCCGACGACACCGAGGATCTCGCCCGGGGCGAGGTCGAAGCTGACGTCGTTCACGGCCTTGATGACCATCCGATCGCCGCGGCGGTACTCGATCGAGACCCCGTCGACGCTGAGCAGCGCATCCCTCATGAGCGGACTCCTTTCACATGGCAGGCGACCCGGTGCCCCGGTGCGACCTCGAGCAGCAGCGGTCGGCGATCCCGGCACACGGGCTCCACGTAGCCGCACCGCGGGCTGAAGCGACAGCCCTCGACCCACTCCCCGGCGGCCGGCGGTGTGCCGCGCATGGGGAGGAGCTCGATCTCGTCGCCGTCGCCGCGGTGCGGCACCGCTGCAAGCAAGGCCTCGGTGTACGGGTGGGTCGGGTGCTGGAAGACCGCCGAGGCGGCGGCCGTCTCGACGACCTCGCCCGCGTAGAAGACGGCGAGCCGATCCGCGATGCTCGAGAGGACCCCCAGGTCGTGCGTCACGATCATGACCCCGATGTCGAACTCGCGCGTCAGGTTGAGCAGCAGCTCGATGATCCCCGCCTGCACGGTGACGTCGAGCGCGGTCGTCGGCTCGTCCGCGATCAGCAGCGACGGATTGCAGGCGAGCGCCGTGGCGATCGCGACGCGCTGCCGCATGCCGCCGGAGAGCTGATGCGGGTAGGCGCCGAGCGTCTTGGCGGGATTGGGCAAGCGCACGAGATCGAGGAGCTCCGCCGCCCGGGTGCGGGCCGCGGCCCGGCGGACGCCCTGGTGCTTCCGCAGATGGTCGGTGAGCTGGGCCTCGATCGTGAGCATGGGGTGCAGGCTGCTGAGCGGATCCTGGAACACCATCGCGATGTCGTTGCCCCGGATCTTGCGGAACTCGCGCTCGCCGAGCGACGTCAGTTCGCGGCCCTCGTAGCGGATGGATCCCGTCACCTCGGCGTCGGCGGGCAGCAACCCCATGACGGCCATCGCCGTGAGGGTCTTGCCGCTTCCGCTCTCTCCGGCGATCCCCAGGACGTTGCCGCGGTCGACCCGGAGATCGACCCCCTCCACGATCGGCACCATCCGTCCGTTGATCGGGAGCGCGATGCGCAGATCTTCGACCTCAAGCAGACTCATGACTTCCTCCGCTTCCGCTGCACCGAGCGTTTGAGCTTAGGGTCGAAGGCGTCGCGCAGCCCATCCCCCAGCAGATTGAACGCGAGGGCGACCGTGACGATCGCGAGCCCCGGGAACACCGCGATCCACCACGCGTTGAAGTGGTTCACCCCGGCGGAGATCATCGCGCCCCACTCCGGCATCGGCGGCTGCGCGCCCACGCCGAGGAAGGACAGGCTCGCGAGCAGCAGGATCGCGGCACCCACATCCTGCGTTGCGAGCACGAGCGTCGGCCCGGCGATGCTCGGCATGAGGTCGACGACGATGGATCGCCCGGAGCCCATGCCCGCGAGCCGACTCGAGATCACGAACTCGGCGTCCCGGTAGCCCATCACGAGACCCCGCACGGTGCGCGCGTACATCGGCCAACTGACGATGATGCCCGCGAGCACCGCGTTCTGCACGCTCGCGCCGAGCGCGGCGGCGACCGCCATCGCGAGGATCACCACGGGGAACGCGAAGAAGAGGTCCACGAGACGCATCAGCGCCTCGTCGATCCAGCCGCCGAAGAAGCCGGCGATGAGGCCGATGATCGTACCGATGAGCATCGCGCCGACGACGAGGATGATCGCGAACACCAGCGAGATCCTCGCACCGTGGATCACGCGGCTGAACACATCTCGGCCGAGCTCGTCGGTGCCGAAGAGGTGCTCCGCCGAGGGCGGCATGAGCGCGGTCGCACCCTGCGCCGTGGCGCTGTAGGGGGCGATCTGGTCGGCGAAGACGATGACGATCACCCAGATCAGCACGATCCCGAGGCTGATGGCGAAGAGCGGCATGCGGAGCACCCGGCTCATTCGGGCCCACGCGGCAGCGGCCTTCATGCGGCGGCGCTCGACCGCGGCGGGGATCGAGGTCGTCGTGTCCGGCACCGCGGCGTCGGAAGATGCACTCATGTGAGTCTCACTCTCGGATCGAGCACCATGTAGCAGAGGTCGACGATCAGGTTGACGAGGATGTACGCGGTGGACACGAAGAGCGTGACACCCATGATCGCGCTCAGGTCACCGGTGGTCGCCGAGCGATAGGCGTAGAGCCCGAGCCCCGGCCAGTTGAAGACGGTCTCGATGAGCACCGTACCCGCGAGCAGACCGCCGAACGCGACGCCGGTCACGGTCAGGATCGAGCCGGAGGCGGCCCGCAGCACGTAGCGGCGCACCACGGTGCCGCCCGCGAGCCCCTTGGCGCGGCCCGAGCGCACGTAGTCGTTGCCCAGCACCTCGAGCACCGAGGCGCGGGTGATGCGGATGATCAGCCCGAGGGTGCTGAGGCCGAGCACGATCGACGGCAGGATCAGGTGCTGCAGCGCCGACACGAAGATGGCGGGTTGTCCCGCGAGGATCGAGTCGATGAGCAGGAACCCCGTGCCGCCCTGGATCTTCGGCAGGTTCGGGTCCACTCGGCCGCCGCTCGGCAGCCACTGCAGCTGCGCGAAGAAGATCATGATCATGACGATGCCGAACCAGAAGATCGGCGTGCTCACCCCGAGCAGGGCGAGCACTCGCGCGAAGTGATCGGGGAACTTGTTGCGATAGAGCGCGGCGGCGAGGCCCACGAGCACGCCCGTCACCACGGCGAGGATGATCGTCGCGAAGACGAGCTCCAGGGTCGCGGGGGCGTACGTCATGAGATCCTGCAGCACCGGCCGCTGCGTCTGCTGCGACATGCCCCAGTCGCCGCGGAGCAGGCCGGTGAGGTACACCCAGTACTGCACGATGAGGGGCTGGTCGAGCCCGTACTTCGCGCGGTACGCGGCGACGATCTCCGGATCGGCGGCGGCGCGCTCGCCCAGCGCCGCGACGGCCGGGTCGATCGGCACGAGGGCGGTGAGCACGAAGGTCACGACCGTAACCCCGAACGCCAGGAAGATCGTCAGCCCGAGACGCCGGAGCGTGTAGTGCAGCACCGGGTGCCGGGACCACCGGAGCGCACGCGCCCCGGCAGTCCCGGTCTCGGTGTCGAGTGAAGATGCCACGGTGGTCTACTGCTCGAGCGTCAGCGTGTCCAGGGACGTCTGGCCCGAGACCTCCATGTTCAGGTTGCCCACCCGCTTCGACGTGACGAGGTTCTGCGGCACCTCCACCACCGAGATGAAGCGGTTGGTGTCGCGGATGGCGCGTGCCCATGCCTCGTACGCGGCGGCCCGATCCTCGGGATCGATCGCCTGGCGGGCCTGGTCGGCGAGCGCCGCGATCTCGGGGGCCTCCTCGGCGGTCCAGTGGATGCGCTCCGCGAGGAGCCCACCGGGGCTGTGGATCAGGAACTGGCTCGCATCGGCGTAGTCCGGCGGGAAGGGCCAGAGCGCCGCCTGGACCTTGCCCTCCTGATTCGCCGTGCGCGACACCTGGGTGGGCGCGCCGTCGAGCTCGACCTTCATGCCGATCTCCTCGAGGTCGGACTGGATCTTCTGCGCAAAGAGACCCATATCCTGGCCGCCGACGGCGTAGTCGCTGCCGAACGAGATCGACAGGGTCTGATCCGCCATGCCGCTCGCGGCGAGCGCCGCCTTGGCGCCCTCGACGTCACGCGTCAGTCCTTCGCCCTCGGGGATCGAGCCGGCGAGTGTGGTCGGGATCACGCCCGTGCCCTGCCGGGATCCCTCGCCCGCCATCGCGACGATGCCGTCGTAGTCGAGGCCCAGCGCCACGGCCTTACGGAAGTCGTCGTTCACGGTCGGGCCGCCCGAGTTGGTGAGGGCGAAGTAGACGACCTGCGGCAGCGGCTGGCTGAGCACGTTCACCGAGCTCTCGTCGAGCTCGGAGACCTGCGGCGACGACAGCGACACGGTCATGTCGGAGCCGCCGTTCTGGATGTTCAGGATCTGCTGCTGGATGCTGCGCGAGTTGCGGACGAGCACCTTCGAGAAGTCGGGGGCATCGCCTCGCCAGGACTCACTGGCGACGAGCTCGACCTCGGCATTGGGCTCGTAGCTCGCGAGCGAGTACGGCCCGGACCCGAAGGACCGCGTGGAGAACACGTCGCCGGCGGCGTCGGCCTGCGCGGCGGTCTCGTCGGCGACCGCGCCCTCCTCCGCGACCGCGGCCGAGTCGTAGACCGAGAAGCTCTCGCTGACGAGCATGGCCGGCAGCTCGGGCTTCGGCACATCGCTCGTGATGACCACCACGTCGTCACCGTCGGCCGAGACGGTCAGCCCCTCCATGAGGTACGACGCCGGACCCTGCAGGTTCTTCAGGCGATCGAGCGAGAAGACCACGTCGTTCGAGGTGAGCGTGCCGCCGCTTTCGAACTCCACGTCGTCGCGGAGCGTGAACCGGTACTCGGTCGCGTCGTCGTTCATCTCCCACGATTCGGCGAGCTCACCCTCGATCTCGTCCGAACCCGGGGCGTAGCCGAGCAGCTGCTCGTAGACCTGGGCGTTGATGGTCGACGCCGAGACGTCGAAGGTCAGAGCCGGATCGAGCGTCGTGAGCTCCAGGCCGAGGTCGTAGATCAGGGTGGCGTTCGCGTCACCGGTCTCCCCCACCGACACCGGGCTCGAACACGCCGCGAGGGCGGTCACCGACCCGAGCGTCAGCGCGACCGCTGCTGCCCTGCGTAGTTGTGTGCTTGCCATTCTTGTCCTCCATCGCGACTCACTGGCGAATGCTGCGTATGACAGATCTTCAGGACTCGCGGACTCCGCCGTTGGCTTCGCGAGTTGTGACAAGCCTCCTGGGTCGCCGAACACCCCTCTATGTGCGGCGGCACAAGACTGACGGACATGCGTAGTGACCCCGAACAGTTCGCGGACCCATCGGTTACATTCGATGCGCAGCGACTTCGGAGCGTCATCGGATCGACGCAATTCCGCGGAATCATCTGATGATTTTGGGGGTTCGGCTGAGGTTGGAGCGCTGGTTCGGACGAGGTCGTCCGGAGCTCGTGCGCCCGAGTCGCCCCCTCAGACGCGACCCGTCATCGAGCTGCCATCGTTTCCGCGAGATGCCCCCGTCTCAGCGCCGAGGAGGTGGCATCTCGTATGGAGGGTGGCAGGTCAGCGGGGGTAGGTGGCCGGGGCGCTGTGACGTGCTTGGCGCACCACACCGTGCGGGATCCCGCACCTCTGCGCAATCCTGCGCCACTTCCGGCGGAGATCTCACGAAAGGCGGAGCGGATCCCCGGAAACCATCTGCAATGAGTGAGATTTCCGCCGTAAGTGGCGGGCAGGGGTACCCGGTGGTTCAGGAGCAAGACCGGGGAGGGCCGAAGCCCTCCCCGCCCGCTAGTGCCGCGCGCTCCGCGCCCGCACCACGGCGAACGCCGTCAGCGCGAGGCCGGCACAGGCCCAGAGAGCCAGCACCAGCGCCGAACCGTCGGCGCCGTCCGCACCGCTCGCGATCGCCTGGAAGCCCGAGAACGCCGCGCCGATAGGACTCGCGTCCCCGATGGCCGCGAGCGGTCCGGGAACGGTCGACACGATCCCGACCGCGAACGCCACGACCAGCAGCGCGAACGCGATGAACCGACCGAATCCGCCGAGCAGTGCCGACAGTCCCTGCACGACGAGGGAGAACGCGATCCCGGCCAGCAGCGCGAGGCCGAAGAACCCCAGGCCCTGCCCGAGGTCGTAGCCGAGCGCGATGGGGAGCACCACCCCGGCGATCGCTCCCTGCAGAGCACCGAGCGCGAGTGCGGGCAGCGCGCTCCGCACTGTGATCGAGCCGACCCCTCGAGCCGCATCCGTCGTGCGGCGCCACAGCGGCGACAGCACGAGGAACATCGCCAGGGCTCCGGCCCAGAGGGCGATCCCCGCGAACAGCGGCACGCCCGAGGCGTTGAAGAGCTCGTCGCTCGCGCCCCGCGCCTCGACGGGTGCCACCGCGGTCTCGGCGAGCGACTCGCTCTCCGCCTGCGTGTAGTTCGGGATCCCGGCCACGGCCTCACCCAGCCCCTTCGCGAGCTCACCCGCGCCGTCGGCCGACTGCGTCGCGCCGTCCGCGAGCTGCGCGGCACCATCGGCGAGCTCGGGGGTGTTTGCTGCGAGTTCCGACGTACCGGTCGCCAGTGCTGCCACGCCCGTCGAGAGCTGGGCCGTCCCGGCCGCGAGCTGAGACGCGCCGGTCGAGAGCTGCGCGGCACCACCGGCGAGACCCTCAGCGCCCGCCGCCAGTTGCTCTGCGCCGGACGCGGCCGCGGTTGTGCCGGCCGCGAGCGCCGTCCCTCCGGCCTTGAGCTGTTCGAGCTGCGAATCGGGGGCGGAGGCAGCAGTGAACCCCTCGATGAGCTGGTTCAATCCAGCCACGGCTTGCTCGACTGTCTGCCCGTCGCCTGGCGGCACAATGCCCGCGGCAATGAGATCGCGCATGCCGGTCAACGGAGCGATCGCACCGCCGGCGCCCTGCTGCAGCCCCGTGAGTGCCTCGTTCACTCCCGCCGTGTAGCCGTTCAGGTTGGCGGCGAGCCCTGCCATTCCGGGGTTGGCCGCGCCGTCACCCGTCGCGAACAACCGCACCCCGGCAGCGAGTTCCCCGGCACCGGTCGCGAGTTCGCTCGTGCCCGTCGCGAGGGCTCCGGCACCCGTGGACAGCGCCCCCGCCCCCGTCGACAGCTCGGTCGTGCCCGACGACAGCTCCTGCACGCCGTCCGACAGCTGCGCCGTGCCGTCGGCGAGCTGCGACGCACCATCGGCCAGCTGCGTGCCGCCGTCGGCGAGCTGCGACGCACCATCGGCCGCCTCGCCGATCCCGTTGCCCAGCTCAGTCATGCCCACGAAGATGTTGCCGACGAACTGCGATCCGAGCTGCTGGTTCAGCACGGACGTGGCCGTCTGCGTCACGATGCCCGAGAGCGCGGTGTCGATCAGCCGACCCTGGTCGCTCTCGGAGATGTCGATGTGCGCGGTCTCGGCCTTCTCGGGCCCCTCGGAGAGCGAGGTCGCGGCAGCGGAGAAGTTCTCCGGAATCGTGATCACGGTCGCGTAGCGGCCGTCCTTCAATCCCTGCTCGGCGTCATCCTCGTCGGTGAGCATCCACGTGAAGTTCGACGGCGCCTCATCGTCGCTCGCCCCCGCCGAGCTCCCTGCATCCCCGCCGATGAGCTCGCCGGCGAGCACACGCCCGAGCGGCACGGTCTGACCGTCGACCTCGACCGGCACGTCGTTGTTCACGACGGCCGCGGTGATGGTGTCGAGGCGCTCGCTCGGGTTCCAGAGCCCCCAGAGCAGCACCCCCGCGACGGTGAGCGGCACGAGGATCAGGCCGAGGATCGTGGTCCAGCGCACGGGCTTGGTGCCCGTGACCCGGGTGAGTGCCGGGCGCGGCAGCGTCGAGGTCATCGCACCTCTCCTTCCGAGATCTGAGCGAGCACCGCGGCCGGGTTCACGGCCCCGGGCGCCGCGGCGGGTGGCGTCGTGGCCGGCTCGGGATCGGGATCCGCCACGACCGCCGATGCGTCGTCGAGTCGCACGAGGGTGATTCCGTCGGGCAGGATCCGGTCGGCGAGCGCCCGGTCCCCGAGCACGACCACCGTGAAGCCCGCGGTACGACCGCGCGCATCGTCGGCGCCGCGCAGCTCGGCCATCCGCGCCGCCATCGCCGAGCGCATGGCGTCGACGCGGTCGAGCGGGATCGGGGCCTCAGCGGCCGCGCGGAGATCAAGCAGCAGCACGGCGGGGTGATCCCGCAGCGCCTCGCGCAGCGACGTCGTGTCGGCCCACGCCGACCGCGAGCGCAGCGACGACGCCCGCTCGGGCAGCAGCAGACCGTCCACCTTGAGCGTGCCGGCCTTCACCGGTCCGCGTCCGGTGATCGCGCGGGCGAGTGGCAGCGAGGCCGGGTGCCGGGGATCCAGCAGCAGCCCCTGGCCGTGCGCGAGGCGCAGCCCGTCGACCTTCACCCCGCCCGGCAGCAGGAGGCGGTCGGCCGCGATCGCCGCGTGCGGCATGTCCGCGGGCCACTCGGCGTGCGCGAGCTCGCGCGCGAGCCCCTCACCCTCGACGTCGAAGGACGGCAGCACCTTGGCGAGCCAGCGCGGCATGCGCCAAGCGCGGTCCCCGAGGAGCGCGAGCACCGCGGGCACGAGGGTCATGCGCACGATGAACGCATCGACGAACACGCCGACCGCGAGGCCGAGCGCGATCACCTTGATGCTCGGATCCCCCTCGGGCACGAACGCCGCGAACACCGCGAACATGATCAGCGCGGCGGCCGTCACGACCTTCGCGCTGCCCACGAAGCCGCGCCGGATCGCCGACTGCGCGTCGGCGCCGTGCACGTACTCCTCGCGGATGCGGGAGACCAGGAACACCTCGTAATCCATCGCGAGCCCGAAGAGCACGCCCATGAGAATGATCGGCATGAAGCTCAGGATCGGGCCGGTGGACGCCACGTGCAGCAGGTCGCCGAACCAGCCCCACTGGAACACCGCGACCACGGCGCCGAAGGCCGCGCCCACGGACAGCAGGAAGCCGAGCGTCGCCTTGATCGGCACCCACACGGAGCGGAACACCATGGCGAGCAGGATCAGCGACAGCCCGACCACGAGAATCCCGAACGGCAGCAGCGCCTGCATGAGCAGCGCCGACACATCGATCGCGACCGCGGTGAAGCCGGTCACGGCGAGGCTGACGCCGTACTCCGCTTCCCACTCGTCGTGCATCTCGCGCAGGGTGTGCACCAGCTCCGTGGTGCTCTCGGCGTGCGGCCCTTCGTCGGGCACGACCTGGATGATGCCGGTGTCCGCCCCCTGGTTCGGGGTCGAGAGCGGCACATCCGCGACGCCCGGCACCTTGCGCACCTCGTCGGCGAGATCCTCCATGAGGCCGAGCGGATCGGTGCTCGTGATGATCGACCCCGTCAGCAGCAGCGGTCCGTTCGCACCTTCACCGAAGTGCTCCCCCGTGAGCTCGTAGGTGACGCGCGCCGGATCCTCGGCGCTCAGCGACGTCGCGTTCGGAAGCGCCAGGCGGAGGTCCAGTGCCGGCACCGCAGCGACGCCGAGCAGCACGAGGATGGAGAGGATCGTGACGAGGGGGCGCTTGGTGGCGACGCCCACCCAGCCGCCGAAGAACCGGTCGGCGCGCGACGGCGCGCGCAGCGCCTCGGCGTGCGCGGTCGCGTCGGCGGATGCGCCCTCCGCGGCGCTCTCGCGCAGTGCGCGGCGCTGCTTCTTGGGCAGGATCTTCATGCCGGCCATCGCCATCACGGCGGGGGTCAGGGTGATGGCGATGAGCACGGCGATCGCGACCGCGGCCGCGGCCGCCACACCGAGTGCGGTGAGGAACGGGATGCCCGCGACCGAGAGGCCGACGAGCGCGATGATCACCGTGAGCCCGGCGAACACCACGGCCGAGCCCGAGGTCGCGGTCGCCCGTGCGATGGACTCGTCCACGCTGAGCCCGGCGCGCAGCTGCTCCTGGTGCCGGCTCACGATGAAGAGGGTGTAGTCGATGCCGACCGCGAGCCCGAGCATCAGCGCGAGCATGGGCGTGGTCGATGTCAGGTCGACGAACGCGGTGACGAAGAAGAGGCCCGCGATCGAGACGCCGACGCCGAGGATCGCGATGAGCAGCGGCATGCCGGCCGCGATGAGCGAGCCGAGCGTGAGGATCAGCACGACGAACGCGATCAGCACACCGATCGCCTCGGTCGGGCTGATGGCGGGGACCGAGGTCGAGAGCGCCTCGCCGCCGTAAGAGGCCTCGGCCCCGGCCGGGAGCTGATCCCGGATCTCGTCGGTGGTCTGCTCGATCGCGGCGATGGTGTCGGCCGAGACGCTGCTGACCTCGCCCTCGATCTGCACCGTGATGAGCGCGGCCTGCCCGTCGTCGGAGAGTCCGCCGCTCGCCTGCTCGCTGAACGGGGTCTGCACGGCGGTCACACCGTCGGCGTCCTCGAGGTCCGCCGAGGCATCCTCGATGATGGTCCTGTACGGGGCGTCCTCGACGCTCTCGCCGTCGGCGGCGACCACGATGATGGTGGCGCTCGTGCCGCTCACCTCGGGGAAGGTGAGGCCGAGCTGGGTGATCGCCTCCTGCGACTCCGTGCCGGGGATCGTGATCGGCGCGTTGGCGCCCTGGCCGAACAGCGCGGCACCCGTGCCGAGCAGCGCGAGCACTGCGATCCAGAGGATGAGGACGAGCGTCTTCGCGCGCGTCGCCCATCGGCCGAGGGCATAGAGGATCGTGGACATGCGGGCCTTCCGGTGGCGTCTGCAAGGATCGAGCACCCGCGTGGATCGAACGACAGCGGAGGTCGAACCGTCGTGCCGGCCGCTCCCACCAGTCGATACACAGGTGTATCGGTTTCGATACACAAATGTATCCGTCCCAGCCTCCGAAGCGGCTGAGTATGCGATGATGAGGGCCATGTGCCCCGAATCCGACGCGTCGCCCGCGCCACTGGCGACCGCTGGATCGGTGCCGAGCACCGGATCGACGGCGAGCACCGGATCTATGTCAAACACCGAAGCGGCGCCCAGCGCACGACGGCAGGAGACCCGAGGCCGACTGCTCGACGCCGCAACCGAGGTATTCACGGAAGAGGGGCTGCAGGGCGCGTCCGTCGAGGCGATCTGCAGTCGGGCCGGATTCACCCGCGGCGCCTTCTACTCGAACTTCTCCAGTAAAGAGGAGTTGTTCCTCGCCCTCCTCGAGCGCGAGTTCTCCCGCCGGGCCGCCGACCTCGAGGCCAAAGCGCTCGAGCTCGAACCCACACTGCGCGAGCGCGGCTGCATCTCGCCGCCCGAAGCGGCGCAGTACATCGTGGAGTTCTTCGCGCCGTCGCGCAACGCCTCCGCCTGGTTCGTGCTCGAGGCAGAGTTCCTGCTGCTCGCGATGCGGGATCCCTCCCTCGCTCCGGGGCACGACACCTTCATGGACCGCTTCTACGCGAATATCTCGGGCGCGGTCGACCGGGTGATCGCCGCGGCAGGCCGCCGCTTCGTGATGCCAGTCGAGCGCGCGATGCCCGTACTCAGCGGCGTCTACGAGCAGGTGCTGCGGACCTCCGTGCTCGCGGGGGACGAGCCCGATGGTGCACTGGATCAGCTCGGCGAGCGGCTCGCGGAGCTGCTGTTCGCGATCACCGAGGTGTCGGAGGCGCCGAACGCCGGCGGCACCGGCGCACCCGCGTCCGCTGACGACGCACCCGCCCCCCGCTGACGCAGGCCGCGCTTGCACGCGGACTCACCCGCACGCTCACATGCGGCAGCACGCATCCGCGCAGGGCTCGCGCTCGGCGGCATCTGCGGACGCCGTCGCGGGGGTGGCGCAGCACACGTCTCCGCGGAGGGCAGCGACACCCTCGCGGATCGCCAACGCGGCGATCACGAGGGCCGCCACGGAGTCCGCCCAGGCCCACCCGAGCAGGCTGTTGAGCACAAGGCCCACGAGCAGTGCGGCCGAGAGATACGTGCAGATGAGCGTCTGCTTCGAGTCCGCCACCGCGGAGGCGGAACCGAGCTCCCGGCCGGTGCGGCGCTCGAACCAGCTCAGGAACGGCATGACCGCCAGGCTGAGGGCCGCCAGCACGATCCCGACCGTCGAGTGCTCCGGTTCGCGGAGACCGGCGAGCGACAGCACCGCGTCGACCGTGACGTACGCGGCGAGACCGAAGAAGGACACCGCGATCACCCGGAGCGCGACCCGCTCGCGCCGCTTCGGATCCGGCGCCGCGAACTGCCAGGCCACCGCCGCCGCCGAGAGCACCTCCACGATCGAGTCGAGGCCGAACCCGATGAGCGCCGCGGACGACGCGATCCCTCCCGCGATGAGGGCGATGACCGCCTCGATCACGTTCCAGGTGATCGTGATCGCCACCACGATCCGCACGCGGCGCGAGAGCACGTCGCGTCGCGCGGGCGTCAGGATCGCGGTCATCCCTCGCCTCGCTGCTCGCAGCAGCCGGCGACCGCGCATCCCGGGTCCACGCAGGGCACCTCCGCGTCGACCGCGAGCGTGACGTCGACGAGCGCCGAGAGCGCGGCGCCGATATGCGGATCGGCGATCTCGTAGCGCGTGCGGCGGCCCTCGGGTTCCGCGACCACGATGCCGCATCCTCGCAGACACGCGAGGTGATTCGAGACGTTCGTGCGCGTGAGACCGAGGTCGAGCGCGAGCTGCGCCGGGTAGCCCGGCCCCTCGACCAGGGCGAGGAGGATCCGGGAGCGGGTAGCGTCCGCCATCGCGCGACCGAGCCGGTTCATGACGTCGAGACGGGAGGTAATGGTCAGCATGTACTGACCATACAGCGAATACTGACCAATGTGAAGGTGTGCGGAACTCTGCGGATCACTCGTGCACGGGCTTGGCGTACTCCGGCGGGGCCCCGACCTCGGCAACCGTGTGCCCGCTGCAACACTCCCGGGTCACCGACGCCCGCTCGATCCGCGACACCATGAACCACCGCATCGCATCGCGCAGCCGGCACCACCCGACCAGGTACCAGCGGCCGTTCGTCGAGGCGAACAGCACCGGCTCGACGTCGCGGGTGGTCGTGTCACCGTTCCCGGACGTGTACCGGATCCGCACCACTCGCTGCTCGGCCATCGCCTCTTCCAGTGCCGACCTGACGGCGCGCGACGGCGCGGGATCCCGATCGACCCAGACCCGCGCGGCCAGCTCGCGGGCGCGCCGGCGCGTGCGCGGGTCGAGGGCGTCGAGGATCTTTCGGGCGCCCGCCGCTGCCAGGTCCGAGAACGGCGCATCGCGCGCCGCGCTGGCCGCCGTCAGCAGCGCTACCGCCTGCTCCGAGGAGAGGGACACCTGCGGCATAGACACGCCTGGGGCGAGCCCGTACCCGCCGCCCGGGCCGGGCCGGGACCAGACCGCCGAGCCACTGCGCTCCAGCGCCGCCAGATCCCGTTTGATGGTGCGCACCGACACCTCGAACTCCCGCGCGAGGCGCTCGGCGGAGGTGCCGCGCGAGCCGGCCCGACGCAGCATCTCGGTCAGGGCGTGGAGGCGTTCAGTTCGCTTCATCGGAACCCACTCGCATATTCATGTCACTAATAGTGACACTCTGCTGTCCCGGGGTGCTGCGAGAGTGGGGCCATGACTCCCACCAACGGCACCCCATCCATCATCCTCATCGCGGGCCACTGGCTCGGCGGCTGGGCCTGGGACGAGGTCCGCGCCCTGCTCCCCGCCGAGCGCTTCCGCGTCGCCGCGCCGACCCTGGCCGGACTCGACGGCGACGACCCGGATCGGTCGCGGGCCACGCTCGACGACCAGCTCGCCGGCATCCTCGACGCGATCGGGCACGCCGGCGGCTCGCGGGAGCACCCGGTGACGCTGGTCGCCCACAGCGGGGCGAACGCGCCGGTGACCCTCGCCCTCGACCGTCACCCCGAGCTGGTGCGCCGGATCATCTGGGTCGATTCCGGTCCCGTCGCTCCCGGAACCGCGTTCGCGCCGGACGCTCCGGAAGATCTCGCCGAGTTGCCGCTGCCCCCCTTCGATGCCCTCGGCGCGCAGGCGAGTCTGGCGGGCCTCGACGCCAACATGCTCGCGCGCTTTCGCGCTCGGGCCGTCCCGGAGCCCGGGCCCGTGCTCCGCCAGTCGGTCGACCTCTCGAACGACGCGCGCCTCGCGGTGCCCACCACCCTGGTGTGCTGCTCGATCTCGAGCGCGCAGGTCCGCGAGCTGGCCGACGCGGGGCATCCGATGTTCGCCGAGGTCGCGCGACTCGCGCACCTCGAGACCGTCGACCTGCCCACGGGGCACTGGCCCATGTGGAGCCGCCCCGGCGACCTCGCGGCGATCATCGCGTCTGCCGTCTCCTGACACCGCGGTCGTCTGACCCCACGGCTCAGACGCCGCGACTCAGACGCCGCCGACCGGCACCGTCGCACCCCACTCGAAGGCACCGCTGAGCGCGGCCTCGAACTCGCCTTCGGCCTCCACAACCCCGAGGCTCGGGATCCGGTCCACCAGCGTGCGCCGTGCCGCGACGACCGTCACCTCCATGCCGAATCCCCCGCCGAAGAGCTGCCGCAGCGGCGCGCTGACGAACGCATCGATCACCGGGTCGGGGCCGCCGCCCTGCGTGGTGACGATCAGCGCGGAACGGCCCGCGAACGGCTGCGTCGGGGTGTCGAACGCCGCCGTGATGCCCGGCACGTGCACCAGATCGATCCACGCCTTGAGCGTCGACGGCACCGCGTAGTTGTACATCGGGGCGCCGAGGACCACCGCGTCCGCCGCGAGCAGCTCCGCGATCAGTTCGCGCTGCAGCGCGTCAGTGGCCTCGTCGAGCGGCTCGCCCTCGCGCAGTCGCTCGGGCCAGTGCTGCGAGCGCTCGCGCAGGTGCGGCGGCGGATCGAGGTGCAGATCCCGCGTCACGACATCGAAGTCCGCGCCCCGGGACTGCCACCCGCGTGCGCACTCGGCCGTGAGGATCCGGCTCCGCGAGGCGGGATCGGCGATCGCGGAGTCGAGGTGCAGCAGCGTGGGCATCATCGGCCTCCTTCGGTCAGATCAGAATACTCATCGGGTGCTCGATGCGCTGCTGGAAGGCGGCGAGCCACTCCGCGGCGAGCGCACCGTCGAGCACACGGTGGTCGGCCGACAGCGTCACCGTCATGACCGTGGCGACGCCGAGCGATCCGTCCGCCTGCACCACGGGACGCTGCTCGGCCGCACCGACCGCCAGGATCCCGGACTGCGGTGGGTTGAGGATCGCCGAGAACTCGCTCGTCCCGTACATCCCGAGGTTCGAGACCGAGAACGAGCCGCCCTCGAGCTCGTGCTGCTTGAGCTTGCCGTCGCGGGCGCGGCCGGCGAGATCCCGGATCTGCGCCCCCAGCTGCCCCAGCGAGAGCTTCTCCACCCCGCGCACGACCGGCGTCAGCAGCCCGGCGGGCACCGAGACCGCGATCGCGATGTCCACGCCGTCGAACGTGCGCGTGGCTTCGTCCGTCCAGATCGCGTTCGCCGCGGGCACATCGGTGAGCGCTCCGGCAACGGCCTTCACGACCAGGTCGTTCACCGACACCTTCACCCCGTCGATCGCATTGATCTGCGATCGGAGCCCGAGCAGGGCGTCCATGCGGCAGTGCGCGACGAGGTAGAAGTGCGGCACGGTCGACTTGCTCTCGGTGAGTCGCCGCGCGATCGCGCGCCGCATGCCGGTGTGCGGGGTGTCGACGTACCCGGCCCCGGGCAGCGCCTGAGGGGTCGCTGCGGGTGCGGGCGTCGCGGCGGCCGGTGTCGCGGGCGCCTCTGTCGGAGCTGCGGTCGCGCGATCCGCCGCGGGCTGGAGCGCCTCGACATCGCGCCGCACGATCCGACCGTTCGGGCCGCTCCCGGTTACGCCCTGCAGGTCGAGCCCGCGCTCGCGCACGAGCTTCCGCACGAGCGGGCTCGCGAACTGCCGGTCGCCGGCGTCGGCTTCGGGCGCCGCCGCGGATCGCTCGGGTTCGGGATCGGCCGTCTGCGCCACCACGGGCGCCTCCTCGAGCGCGGGCGCCTCCTCGGGTGCGAGGTCCGCGTCCTGCGCCGCAACCGAACCCTCGGCCTCGGGCTCCGCTGCTCCGGCTTCCGGGACGACGGCCGGGTCGCCGTCGACGCCCGCCTCGGCGAGCGCCTCGTCCGCCGACTGCCCGCCGGTCGCGAGCACGGCGATGGGCGTGCCGACGGCGGCCGCGACCCCGGCATCCAGGAGGAGGCCCGCGAGCACTCCCGCGTCCTCCGCTTCGTACTCGACCGTGGCCTTCTCGGTCTCGATCTCGACGATCGGCTGGCCCGAGGTGATCTCGTCGCCGACCGCGACCATCCAGCCAGCGATCGCCGCCTCAGCCGTGCCGGTCGCGATCTCCGGCATCCGCACGATGATGGCCATCACTTGCCTCCCATTGCTGCGCGCACGCGTTCGAGGCCTTCGACGACCTCTTCGGTGCCGGCGATGGCGGCACGCTCGAGCACCTTCGAGATGCTCGGGCTCGCCTCGCCGCCGGTCACTCGGTCGACCGGCTGGTCGAGCCAATCGAAGTAGCGGCGCTGGATCTCATCGGCCAGCCAGGCACCGTAGGAGGAGCCACGAGCGCCCTGCTCCACGATGAGCACCGCGTTGGTCTTCCGAATGCTCTCGCCGATCGTGTCCCAGTCGATCGAGGCGCGGTCGAGCCAGCGCAGGTCGATGACCTCCGCGTCGATCCCGGTCTGCTCGACGGCCGCGAGCGCGTCGTCCACCATCGACAGGTAGGTGAGCACCGTGACATCCGCCCCCTCGCGCCGCACCGCGGCCGCGCCCGGCGGGATGATGTAGTCGAGGTCGGTGTCGGGAATGCGATCCGCCTTGCCGTACAGCCCCATGTGCTCGATCACGAGCACGGGATCTTCGAGGGCGAGTGCGGCGTTCATGAGCCCGACGTAGTCGGCGGCGTTCGAAGCCGCCACGATGCGCCAGCCGGCCTGCGTCGCGAAGATGCCGGCCGGGTCCATGAGGTGCTGCGAGCCGTAGCCCGAGCCCATGGCGACCTTCGTGCGGAGCACGAGCGGCACCGTGTTGTTGTCGCCGAACATGTGGCGGGCCTTGCCCACCTGGTTGAAGACCTGGTCGGCCGCGACCCACATGAAGTCGGGGTACATGAACTCGACCACGGGTCGGATCCGTCCGTCGAGCGCTGCGCCGCCCGCGAACCCGAAGAACGCGTTCTCGCTGATGGGGGTGCCGACGACCCGCTTCGAGCCGTATTTCTGCGCGAGCCCCTTGGTCGCGCCGTTCGTGCCGCCGCCGAGCCGGTGCACGTCCTCGCCCAGCACGACGATGCGATCGTCGGCCGCCATGCGGCGGTCCATCGTCTCCGCCACGGCATCGACGAACTTGATGTCGCGCCACTCGCCGCCGATCTCCGCGGGCTCCTTCGCCTCCCACGCGTCGAGCTCGGAGGCGTCGCCGCGGATCCCCGTGTCGACGACCGCGGGATCGGGCCACAGCGCGGGCCGGATCCGTCGTTTGCCCTCGCGCTCCGGGTCGTCCTCGATGACCTTCGTCACCGCGTCGGACATGGCCTGTTTGGCCTGATCCCGCACCGCCGCGGTCTCGGCCTCCGACAGGTACCCGAGTTCCTGCATCTTCGACGCGACGAGCAGCAGCGGATCGCGGGTGCGCCACTCCTTCTCCTCGGCCTTCGGGCGGTATCCGAAGGCACTGCCCGGGAAGGGGCCGTTCTGGTGGAAGAAGCGGTACACCTCGGCCTCGATGATCGCCGGGCCCTCACCCGCGCGCATCTGCGCGAGCGCCTCCTGGGTCGCGAGATGCACGGCGAGCGGATCCATGCCGTCCACGCGCCACGACGGCACCCCGAAGCCCTGTCCGCGCACGGAGAATCGCGGATCGGCCGTCGCCTCGCTCGCGTGCGTCGACACCGCGTAGAGATTGTTCTCGATGAAGAACAGGATCGGGGTCTTCCACGCCGCCGCCAGGTTCATCGACTCGAGCACGGAGCCGATCTGGCTCGAACCGTCGCCGAAGTAGTTGATCGAGACGTCATCGGTCCCGGCGAACTGCTGCGCCCACGCGTTGCCCGCCGCGAGCGGTGCCCCGCCGCCGACAATGGCGTTCGTGCCGAGCGCGCCGGCCTCGAGCCACTGCAGGTGCATCGATCCGCCTCGGCCGCCGGAGAAGCCGCTCGCGAGCCCCAGGATCTCGGAGAGCGTGCGGTCGAGCATGGCCTGCATATCGGCGTCGACGAGCGCGCTCAGGTCGAGCGCTCCGCCCGACACGTGCGTGATCGCCTTGGCGAGGAACTGGTGGTGCCCGCGGTGCGAGCCATTCACGCCGTCGGTCGAGCGCAGGGTGAGGATCGAGCCCACGGCGCCGCCCTCCTGGCCGATGCTCGAGTGCGCGGGTCCGTGGACGAGGCCGGCGCCTGCGAGCTCCAGCACCGACTCCTCGAAGGTGCGGATGAGCTGCATCTGCCCGAGCATCGTGGCGAGCAGCGCCGGGTCGGCCTTCTTCCAGTCGGCGGCGGTGGTGGTCAGCTCGACCCAGGGCACGCCCGTCTCGAGTGTGCGGCGTCTCGGCATGTGCTTCTCCAGTGATCGATCGTCGGTACTGCCCCCGACGATACGGTCAATTGGATTCAATCGCAAGCCAATCTCGCCAATTGTTCCGCACTTCTCGGCGCATTAGTGAATATTTGGATACAATCAGGAAGAAATCAACCCGAGGAGGCGTCATGGCAATACCCGGCATTCGCGGCACCGATCACATCGGATTCACGGTCCCCGACCTCGACGAGGCGCACCGGTTCCTCGTCGACATCCTGGGCTGCGAGCCGATCTATACGCTCGGCGCCAAGCGCTCGGACGACGACTGGATGCAGACCCACATCGGCGTGCACCCGCGCACGGTGATCTCCGAGATCCGCTTCTACCGCCTCGGGCACGGCACGAATTTCGAGGTCTTCCTCTACGAGCCGGCCGACGGGCAGCTCCCCGAGCCGCGCAACAGCGACATCGGCGGCCACCACCTCGCGTTCTACGTCGACGATCTCGACGTCGCCGTCGCCTACCTGCGGGAGCAGGGGGTCGAGGTGATGGGCGAGCCGACCGCAAGCGCGCAGTCGGCGAAGGGGCAGCGCTGGATCTACTTCCGCTCCCCCTGGGGCATGCAGTTCGAACTGGTGAGCTTCCCGGACGGCAAGGCGTACGAGTCGGGTGCCGAGCGGGTGCTGTGGCATCCCGCGCACCCGCAGAACTGACGTACGGTGGTGGGGTGACGAACAGCCGAGGAGACGACATGGCGACGACCGAAGCCCCCGGCCAGCGCGGCGGCGACGCCGGGGCGCGCGTCGCCGAGCGCCTGCGCGAGGAGATCCTGCGCGGCGCGCTCAGCCCGGGCGACCGGATCCTGCAGGAGGAGCTCGCGGAGCGCTTCGGTGCGAGCCGGGTGCCGATCCGCGAGGCGATCCGGATCCTGGTGCACGAGGGGCTCGTGACCACGGTCGCGAACTCCGGCTCCTGGGTCGCCCGTCTGACCCTCGCCGAGTGCGAGGAGGTGTACCTCATGCGCGAGCGGCTCGAGCCGCTGCTGCTGCGGTACAGCGCGCCGCACCTCACGGACGCCGACTTCGCGGAGCTGCAGTCGCTGGCGGCGCGCGTCGCGGACGCCTCCACCGCGGGAGACGTCGACGGGTTCCTGCGCTTCGACCGCCAGTTCCACCTTGCGAGCTACGCGCACGCCGAGACCCAGCAGCTCGGCGACCTCATCTCGAAGCTGTGGAACAGCACGGCACCGTACCGGCGCGCGTACGTCGCGACCTGGTCATCGGATCTCCAGCGGCTCGCCAACGACGAGCACCACCTGCTCATCGAGACGCTGCGCGACCGCGACATCGACGAGGCCGAGCGGGTGCTCGCCGGACACATCCGGCGCACCCGGCGGCAGCTCGCGAGGCACCCGGAGATCTTCGGCGGGGAAAGCTAGTACTCGTTGGCGATGAAGAGCTCCTGGGCCGGGAACTTCGTCAGTACCGTCGTCCCGGTGTCCGTGACGACCAGCTCCTCCTCGATGCGAGCCGCCGAGACCCCGTCGGAGGCAGGGAAGTAGGTCTCCATCGCGAACACCATGCCCGGCCGGATCTCCACCGGATCCTCGAAGGAGTTCAGCCGGGAGATGATGGGGCGTTCATGCAGCCCGAGCCCCAGGCCGTGCGCGAACTGCAGTCCGAACGCCGCGAGCTCATTGTCGAACCCGAAGTCCTGCGCCTTCGGCAGCACCTTCGCGACGTCGTCGCTGCCGACCCCCGGGCGGACCGCATCGATGGCCGCGTCCATCCACTCCCGCGCCCGCGCGTAGGCGTCCTTCTGGATCTGCGTGGCAGAGCCGACGCCGAAGGTCCGGTAGTAGCACGTCCGGTAGCCGTTGAACGAGTGGATGATGTCGAAGAAGGCCTGGTCCCCGGGCCGGATGACCCGGTCGGTGAAGTTGTGCGGGTGCGGGTTGCACCGTTCGCCCGAGATCGCGTTCACCGCCTCGACCTGCTCGGAACCCATGGCGTACAGTCGCTCATTCGCCAGCGCGACGATCTCGTTCTCTCGGATTCCGGGCTTGAGCACGTCGACGATGTCCTGGTACACCCCGTCGACCATCGCCGCGGCCTGGTTGAGCAGGGTGATCTCGTCGATGGACTTGATGACGCGGGCGTCCAGCATCGGCTGCTGGGCGTCGGCGATGCGCAGCCCCTGCCGCTCCATCTCGAACAGGAAGGGCGGTTCGATGATGTCGACGCCGATCGGGGCGTCGGCGAGGCCCTCGGAGGCGAGGATCGACCTGATCTCGGCGATGGCGGTCCGCATCAGCCCGGCCCGGGGCGCGACCGCTCCCCGGAACCCCAGGAACCCGGCACGGTAATCCTCCTCCGAGGCCCACTGCGAGTACAGCTGATGGTGCTTCACCGCGGACCCGAAGTCCCAGAGGATCGGATCCCGGCCCGGCAGCAGCAGCGCGTATCGGATCATCTTGTCGCCGAGCGCCCCGCCGATCCAGGTCTGCGTGGTGTACCGAATGTTGTAGAAATCGAAGAGCAGGAAGGCGCCGCACCCCGAGGCCGCGAGCGCCTCCTGCGCACGTCCCAGGCGGTATCGCCGGAGGCGGTCGAAATCGACCCGCGATTCGTAGTCGACCCCGGCGTGGCCGGGAGCCGGAATCGGCCGGCTCCAGTCGTACTCGGGTGACAGCTCGGAACGCCGGTGTCCCGGCCGAGCATCGGGTGCGGACATGTCTCTCCAGTCGATCTCGGGACGGGTGGTTCGGGACGGGTGATCCGGCACGGGCCGCGCGGGATCGCGGCCCGCACCAAGCTGGCTCGGCTACTGCGCGGTGTAGCCGCCGTCGAGCACGAGCTCCGCGGCGGTCATGTAGCTGGATTCGTCACTCGCGAGGAACAGCGCGCCGTTCGCGATCTCGCGGGAGGTGCCGAGACGCCCGAGCGGGGTCTGCGCGAGCACCCCTGCGGTGATCTCCGCGTCCTGCGCCTCGATGAGCGGGGTGTCGATCAGGCCCGGATGCAGGGAGTTGCACCGGATCCCGTCGCCGATGTACGACAGTGCGACGTTCTTGCTGAGCAGTCGGACCGCCCCCTTGGACGCGGTGTACGCGGCGACACCGGCGGCGCCGGCGATCCCCCAGATCGACGAGGTGTTGATGATCGAGCCGCCACCGGCAGCCTGCATGTGCGGAATCACCGCCCGGCACCCGTAGAAGACACCATTGAGATTCACGTCGATCACACTCCGCCAGTCGTCGAGCGCGATGGTCGCCACCGGCTCGTACGACTGCACGATCCCGGCGTTGTTGAAGAGCACGTCGATGCGCCCGTGCTCCGCGATGATCGCGTCAACGACCCGACCCCAGGCCTCCTCGGAGGTGACGTCGAGCTCCACGGCGGTGATCCGATCGGACTCGTAGGCGCTGCCGGGGCGGAGATCCGCGGCGATCACGATCGCGCCCTCCTCCGCGAACCGCTCGGCGGTGGCGCGCCCGATGCCGCCTGCCGCCCCCGTGACCAGTGCGATCTTGTCGTTCAGCCTCATTGCGTCCTCCAGTGATCTCGGTCGTGCGTGCGTCGGCTAGAGCGCCGCGGTCAGTTCGACGTGCACCTTCAGGTTGCGCGACGCGTCCCGCGACGCGGCGATCGCGTCGATCGCGCCATCGATGGGGAATCGCTCCGTGACGAGCGGCGAGAGGTCGATGCCGGTGCGCTCCAGGAAGCGGATCGCCTCCGGCCATACCCCGGGCGAGCCGATGGTGCCGACGATGCTGAGCCCCTTCGACTGGATCAACCCGAGCGGGGCTGACGCCTCACTGCCCACGTTGATGCCGATGAAGCCGAGCCTGGCGCCGTGCGCGGCGATGCGGATCGCGTTGGCCATCACGTTCGGATTGCCGCTCGCCTCCATGACCACACTCGGACCCCGCTCGTCGGTGAGCGACGCGAGCAGCGCCTCCGCCTCTGCCGGATCGACCGCGTGATCGGCACCGAGCTGCAGCGCGGCGTCGCGACGCGCGGCCGATGGCTCGACGGTCACGACCACGGCGCCGAGCGCGTGCGCCGCAGCCGTGGTCATCAGGCCGACAGGGCCGGCGCCGAGGACCGCGACCGTGTCACTCGCGTTGATGTTCCCCACGGACATGAGCGCGTGGTACGCGACCGTGAAGGTCTCGATGAGCGCCGCGCTCGAGTAGTCGATGCTCGCCGGGATGCGGTGCAGCCACTCGGGCCGCGCCACGAAGAAGTCGGCGATCGCGCCGCTGATCGAGAATCCGAAGTGATCCTCCCCGATCACGCACTCGCCGACGACCCGGTCTCCCACCGAGAAGTCGGTGACCCGCTCCCCCACGGCGACGATTTCGCCCGCCCACTCGTGCCCCGGGATGATCGGGTAGCTGAACGGGATGATGTAGCGCCCCTCGAGGAGCTCGATGTCCGAGTGGCAGATCCCGACAGAGCGAGCCGCGACGAGCACCTCGTCGGCTCCGATCTCCGGAACCGGGAGCTCGGAGACCTCCGGGGTGTTCTCGTCGAGGAACTGCAGCGCTTTCATCAGATAACTCCTTTGTCGGCCGAATGATCACCGGTGGGCGCACCCTCGCCCCACCCGATTCATTCAGGCACACTAAGCAAAACGTACAGTCTTAGCGTACACTGTTTCGCAGTCCAGACCATAGTCAGAACGTTCAAAGGGGATCTCCGTGCCAGAGCATCACAGCGCGCAGCGCGCACTCGTCGTGGGAGCCAGCGGCATCTCCGGACAGGCCGTCTGCCGGCGGCTCATCGCCGAGGGCTGGGAGGTCACCGGCCTGAACCGCTCGGAGCTCAGCCTCGACGGGGTGCAGGGGCTCCAGGCGGACCTGCTGCGGCCCGAGACCCTGGAGCCCCTCCGCGATCTCGCGCCCCACGCCGTCTTCATCACTACGTGGATGCGCATGGAGACCGAGGCCGAGAACATCCGCGTGAATCGCCTCGCGATGGCGAATCTCCTCGCGGCTCTCGAGCCGGCCGGATCGGTCGCGCACATCGCGTTGATGACCGGACTCAAGCACTACCTCGGCCCGTTCGAGGCCTACGCGAGCGGCGCCTCGGCCGACACCCCCTTCCACGAGGAGGAGCCGCGCATCGAGATCCCGAACTTCTATTACGCACAGGAGGACGAGCTCTTCGCGTCGGCGGAGCGCCTCGGTTTCACGTGGAGCACGCATCGCGCGCACACGGTGATCGGTTTCGCGACGGGCAACACCATGAACATGGCGCTCACGCTCGGCGCCTACGCGGAGATCTGCCGCGCGACCGGCACGCCCTTCATCTTCCCCGGGTCGGCGACCCAGTGGAACGGCGTCACCGACGTCACCGATGTCGACCTCCTCTCCGAGCAGATGGTCTGGGCGGCGACCACCCCGGCCGCCGCAGACACGGCATTCAACATCACCAACGGCGACGTTTTCCGGTGGCGCTGGATGTGGCCGCGGATCGCCGAGCACTTCGGCGTGCCGTGGGAGGGGCACAATGGCGAGGACCGGCCCCTGGAGGCCCGGATGGGCGGGGCTGCAGAGATCTGGGCGCGGATCGTCGCCGAGCACCACCTCGTGGAGCCGGATCTCGCCCGCGTCGCGTCGTGGTGGCACTCGGACAGCGACCTGGGCCGTCCGATCGAGTGCTTCGCCGATATGCGCCGCAGCCGCGAGCGCGGCTTCGACAACAACCGGGTCTCGCTCCGCAGCTTCCTCGACGCGTTCGACCGCTACCGAGCGGCGGGCGTCCTGCCGGCCCGCTGACCCCACCCCGCACGCAGCAGAGCCGCGGCCTGAGTGATCAGCCGCGGCTCTGCTGCGTGCGGGGCGCCCTCGCTCAGGACGCGCTGGCTGCCCCGGGTCAGGACGCGGCGACCCGGTTCTTGACCCGCGCGCGAACGACGGAGTAGACCACGGCGGCGACCAGGATCATGAGCCCCTGCAGGTAGTACTGCCACGACTGGTCGAGCTTCAGGAAGAACATCGCGTTCAGCACCTGGGTCAGCAGGAGCGCGCCGAGCAGGCTGCCGACGAAGGTGCCCCGCCCGCCGAACAGGCTCGTACCGCCGAGCACCACCGCGGTCACGCTGGTGAGGGTGTAGTTGACGCCCTGGGACGCGTCGCCGACCCCGAGCTGGGCCATCAGCATGAGCGCTCCGAGGAAGGTGAGCAGGGACGCGAAGATGTACGCGCTGATCACGGTGCGGTTGATCTTCACGCCCACCCGACGCGCATTCGCCTCGTCCGAGCCGGTGGCGCGGAGCTTCCACCCCCAGATCGACTTCTTCAGCGCGAACTCGAGCCCGGCAGTGCAGACGAGGAGCAGGAGGAAGGCGACCGGGATCATGCCGAACACCTTGAACTGGATCACGTCCGACACCGCGGTGTCGATGTTGCCGCCCGGAGTGGGACGCAGGATGAAGCTGAAGCCCTGCAGCGCGAAGTACACGGCGAGCGTCGCGGCGATCGCCGTGAACTTCAGGTATCTGATCAACAGTCCGTTCACGAGCCCGGTCGCGATCGACACCAGGATCATGGCCGCGAGCCCGAGCAGCATGGACGCGACTTGGGCCCCGCCCGAGAAATAGAACGAGGCGATGACCACGAGCATGCCCGCGAGCGGTCCGACCGACATGTCGATGCCGCCGAGCAGCAGCGCCATCGTCTGCCCGAGCGCGATGAAGCCGAGCGCCGTCGTCAGGGTCAGCACGGAGGTGACATTGAAGGCGTTGAGGTACTTGTCGTTCAGGCCGAGGATGTACCCGGCCAGGCCGATGATCACGACCCCGAGCAGCAGCACCGGCGCGTAGTCCCCCTGCAGGAACCGCGACAGCCGACTCGTTCCACCGGGGCGGGCGTTGACGGCCGTGAGCGTCTCGGTCTTCGAGCTCACCGCGGTGTGCACCATGCGGTCCTCCTGAATGTCGTCACCGACGAGGTCGGCGACCACTTGGCCGCGCGACAGCACGATGACGCGATCGCACAGCCCCTCGAGCTCCTTCGCGTCGGACGAGGCCACGATCACGGGGGTGCCCTGCGCGGAGATCTCGCGGATGATCCGGTAGAGCTCGGCCCGCGCCCCGACATCGACGCCCTGCGTCGGTTCGTGAGCGAGCACGAGCTTCGGCCGGGCGAGCACGGTGCGCGCCATCACGACCTTCTGCTGGTTGCCGCCGGAGAGGGCGGACACCTCGGCGTCGAGCGAGGGCGCCTTCACGGCCAGGGAGCGCAACTGCTCCGTCACGAGGTCGAGCTCGGCCCGTTTGCTCAGCCCCGGACCCTTCCGGAACCGCTTGAGGGCCGCGATCGCGGCGTTCTCGCGCACGGTGAGCCGCATGATGAGGCCCTCGTGGTGCCGGTCTGCCGGCATGTAGCCCGACGAGCTGAGCAGCGCCTTCGCGCTCAGCTCCTGTCCGTCGATCACCACGGACCCCTCGTGCGGGGCGAGACCTGCGAGGGCGCGCATGAGCTCCTCCTGGCCGTTCCCCACGACGCCGGCGATGCCGATGATCTCCCCCGGCTTCGCCGAGAACGAGACATCGTGCACCCCCTCGGCGCTGAGGTGCTCGATGACCAGGTTGGGGGCGTCGTCATTCGCGGGGTGCTTGTCGGGAAAGGCCGATGCGAGGCGGCGACCGACGATCAGGGAGAGCAGTTCGTCGTCGGTGACGTCGCTGATGTCGGCGTCCGCGCGGGCCACGTGCCCGTCGCGGAGCACGGACACGCGCTGCGCGAGCTGCCGGACCTCGGCCATCCGGTGGGTGATGTAGACGATCGCCGTTCCCTCGGCCGTCCACTCGGCGACGAGGTCGAACAGCATGGCGACCGCCTCGCTGCCGAGCGGCGCGGTCGGCTCGTCGAGCACCAGCACCTTCGGATGCACGGCGAGCGCCTTGGCGATCTCGAGGAGGTGCTTCTGCGCGACACTGAGGTTCTCGACGCGATCGGCGAGGTGAACGTTGAGACGCACGCGCCCGAGGAGCTCGCGCGCGACGTCCGCGGCGGGCCGGCCCGCGAAGACCGAGGACGGCAGTGCGACCCGGAGGTTCTCCAGCACGGTGAGATCCGGGAGCACCGCGGGGTGCTGGTGCACGATGGCGATGCCGAGCGCGGTCGCCTGCGTGGGGGTGAGCGAGCTGAAGGTCTCGTCGCCCACGGTGATGGTGCCGCTGTCCGGGATCAGAGATCCCGTCGCGACGTTCATCAGCGTCGACTTGCCGGCACCGTTCTCACCGAGGAGCGCATGGACCTCACCCGCGTGGATGGTGAGGGATACGTCGGTGAGCGCGGGCACACCCGAGAAGCTCTTGCCGATCCCGTCGAGGGACATGACGGGCCGTTGCGCACTGGCGTCGCTCTGCTGCACGTTGGTTTCCTTCGTTACTGATTCCGAGTGCGTTGGCGGAGGCCGCACGGCCCCCGCCAACGCACCCGGTGATCTGACTAGTTGCCGATGAGGGCTGCCTGGTCCTCGCCCGACAGCGCGGAGGAGGAGAGGTAGATGTCATCCGGCAGATCCGGCTCGCACTGCACGGGCGCATCGGTCGAGGTGGAGTCCTCGAAGACGCCGCCGGCGTACGCGGTGTCGGCGGGCACCTCACCGCCGGTGGCGCGCGCGATGGCGTGCTGCACGGCGAGGGCGATGTTGTCGGTTCCGGTCTTGATCGTCATCATCTTGAAGTCCGGGTTCGCCTCCTGGTTGTCGGTCCAGAAGCAGCCGAGCACATTGCCGTCGGAGGCCGCGAGCGCCGGGATCGAGCGTCCGGCCTTTTCGAACTCGGGGAGCGCTCCGACGAGCGAGGGGCCGTAGTCGGAGACGATCACGTCGATCTGCGGGTGCTTCGCGATGGCCGCGGTCAGTACCTGCTGCGTCTTCGCCGGATCCCAATCGGTGATCTCGAACGGCTGCTCGCCGATGAACTCGTACTTGTCGTCGCTCAGCACCTCGTCGAGGCCGCTCTTCTCGTCGAGTCCCTGCGTGGTGCCCGCCGGGCCGCTCAGGAAGAGTACCTTGGCGCCGTCGGGGAACTGCTCCTTGATCCAGTTGCCGAAGGTGCGTCCGTCCTCGACGTAGTCGGAGCCGACCCAGATGTCGTAGTCCTCACCCTCGGCACCGCCGACACCGTCGCGGTAGGGCACGGTCACGACGCCGGCGTCGTGCGCGGAGCGGAGTGCGGGAAGGATCGCCTCACCGGAGGCGGTGTGCACCACGATCGCGTTCGATCCGGTCGCCACCGCACCGTTGATGTCGGAGATCGCCTTCTGGGTGTCACCCTGGCCGTCGATGATCTCGAACGACGTGACGCTCGGGCACTTCTCGGCCTCCAGCTTGCCCGTCTCAGCCGCGATCTTCCGCCAGCCGTTGACGATGTAGCCGTCGAGGAACGTGACGCTCGCCTCGTCGGGTCCGCACCAGGCCGGGGCATCGCCGGTGCCGCCGCCCGATCCGCCACCAGCTTCGTCGCTGGTGCCGCCGCTCGAGCACGCGGTGAGGAGAAGCAGGCCGGCCGAGAGCGCCGCAGCTCCGGACAGCAGTTTCTTGGAGATTCTCATGCTGGTTCCTTTTCTGTGAATCGGTGGATGAAACAATCGAAGGTGTTCGGCTCAGGCCGAAGCGGGTTCCGCCGCGGCGGATCTCCGGGACAGCAGCCATCTGCGCACGCGACCCCAGTTGATGGTGTAGATCGCGACGCCGAGCACCAGCGCCCCCGCCTGCATGAGCGTGCGCGCCGCGTACGGGACGCCGAGGGCGAGCGAGAACTGCTCGAGCTGGGTGAGGAAGAAGGCCGCGACGATGGTCGCCACGGGGAAGCCGCGCCCACCGAGGAGCGAGGTCCCACCGAGCACGACGACCGCGACGGAGGGCAGCAGGTAGTTGTTCCCGAGGTACGCCGTCGGCTGGGCCACGATCCCCGCGAGCATGATGCCGGCGAACGAGTAGAGCAGCTGTGCCCAGACGTACGCGCTGACCTTGTGCGTGCGCACCCGGAGGCCCATGGCGCGCGTCGCGGCCGGGCTCGCGCCGACCCCCTCGAACCGACGGCCTGCGACGGTCTTCTTCAGGAGGAGCGACACGAGGAGCAGCACGACGACCAGCATCAGCAGGGTGTTCGGGATCCCGAGCACGTTGCCGTTGGTGATGCTCGCGAGCAGGGACGTCGTGGTGCGGGGCACCCCGCCCGAGATCGCGAGAATCGCGCCGAACATGAGTCCGTTGCTGCCCAGGGTGGTGATCACGGCGTTCAGGCCCATGACCCCGACGAGGAAGCCGTTGATGAGGCCGCCGACCACCGCGAACACCACGCAGAGGAGCACTGCGAGGCCCAACCGACCCGAATCACCATTGGGCACGTGCGTCGAGAGCACCACCGCGATCGACACGGCACCCGGAACTGAGAGATCGATGCCCGACTGCTGCACCACGAGCATCTGCCCGAGTCCGACGATCGCGAGCACGGACGCGAAGGGGATCACGCCGAGCAGGACGCCCGGGGCGAGGCTGGAGGGCGCGACGAGCAGCCCGAGCACCAGGATCGCCACGAGGGCGATGACCATGGTCACGAGTCCCTGTGAGACGTGCACGCGCGAGCCGGGGAGCACGGATCGCTGAGTCTCGACTGCCATTCTCTCTCCTTCGAAAACATGACCTCACGGGTGACTGGAAGCACACATGATGTTGAGTGAGACTTTACAATCAGTGACCCGATGTTTACAAACCCGAAACAGTAACAACTTGATATCGGCCCGTGCGCGCCGTGTGCCGTGTCAGGATCGGAGTGTGACCCCGCGGCTGTACGTCTTGAGCGCACAGCCGCGAGGCGTCGTCGTCAGGACGCGGTGGCCTGCACGAGGACCTTCACCTGGTCGCCGCGCGGATCAAGCAGGGTGTCGAATCCCTGCTCGACCACGTCGTCGATCGAGATCTGCGCGCTGACGGCCTTCTCGACCGGCAGCCGACCGCGCCCGATGAGGTCGATGATGCGGGGCCAGTCAGTGACCGGGAAGCACCAGGTGCCACCCAGGGTGATGTCGCGCTCGGACAGGACCATCGGATCGATCGATGCCGGCCCGGTGTGCAGTCCGGTCTGCGAGATGTGTCCCGCCGCGCGCACAGTGGCGAGGGCGGTCTGCAGCGCACGCTCGTTCCCGGAGCACTCGATGACGGCGTCCACGCCGATCCCCTCCGTGCGATCATGGAGCTCGCCGACGACGTCGGTCTGCGAGGCGTCGAGCACCTCTCCCACGTCGAGTCCGCGCGCGAGCTCGAGCCGCTTCGGGTTCACCTCGGAGATCGTCACGTTCGCACCGAGCGACGCGGCGTAGAGCGACGCGAGGACCCCGATCGGGCCGGCCCCGGTGATCAGCACCTCGTCTCCCGGGCGAACCCCGGCGCGATCGACGCCGTAGGCCGCCACGGCCGTCGGCTCCACGAGCGCCCCCTGCAGGTCGGTCATGCTCTCGGCCAGCGGGGTGACCTGAGCCGCCGAGACGACGCACTGCTCGGCGATGCCGCCCCAGCGGAAGCTCAGGCCGACGCAGGCCATCGTCGCGCACAGGTGCCCGCGACCCCGGCGGCACTGGTAGCAGACGCCGCAGAAGATGAGCGGCATGACCGATACTTTCTGGCCCACGCGCAGGTGGGTGACGGACGCGCCGATCTCGAGCACCTCCGCGGAGAACTCGTGCCCGAGGATTTGCGGCGCCTCCGCGCCGGTCAGCGGGTGCGGGTGGCTCGGGATCACGATCGGCCCCTGCGCGTACTCGTGCAAGTCGGTGCCGCAGATTCCGCACCAGATCGGCTTCAGCCGGACCTCGTGCGCGGCGACGCCATCTGGCTCGGCGACCTCCTCCACTCTGATGTCGCGGGCGGCGTAGAACACTGCTGCTTTCATTGCGGTCTCTCCTTCGAGTTGATGAGGTCGATACTGCCGTTCACTATAACTGCACTACGTGGGAAGGCGATCCCGTGCGCACCGCCCCCCTCGGGGTGCCGCGACCCGGTTTCCGTTGATATTTCGCGGCCATGGATCCATTCGACTCACTGACACCTTGATCACTGCCATGAAATCCTGTTAAGTATGAGTGTCTACGATTTGATCGATCACAGGAGCTCACATGGCATTCACCGTTGCAGGCGTGCACCACATCGGCATCACCGTGCGGGACATGCAGCGATCGTTCGAGTGGTACACCCGCATGTTCGGCCTGGAACCCGGTCCGGTCAACCACAACGAAGGCCCCGCCCTCGAGGCCGGCGTGGAGGTCCCAGGCGCCGTCCTCGAGTACTCGATGGTGCAGATCGGGTCCGTGCACCTCGAGTTCCTGGAGTACACCCGGCCCGACGGGGAGGACTTCACCCTCAGGAACTGCGACATCGGTGCGACGCACGTCTGCCTGGAGGTCGATGACATGGACGCCGCCTACCGCACGCTGCTCGAACGCGGGGCGACGTTCAACGCGCCGCCCGTGGCGCTGACCGAGGGCGCGCTGACCGGGTCCCAGTGGGCGTACCTCCGCGATCCGGACGGCGTGCAGCTGGAGCTCTGGCAGTACCCCCGCGGGTAACCGCCCGGATCCGGACCTCACTGCGCCGTGTACCCGCCGTCGACCACGATCTCGGTGCCGGTGACGAACTTCGACTCGTCGGAGGCGAGGTACAGCATCGCGTAGGCGACATCCTCGGGGTCGCCGATCACGCCGAGGGGATGCTCGGCCCGCATCTTCTCGAGGTACGCGTCGACACCCCCCGGGAGCAGCTTCCCCTTCTCGAGATTGAGCGGGGTCAGGATCGTCCCGGGCATCACCGAGTTCACGCGGATCCCCTCCGGAGCGTAGGTGATCGCGTCGGTCTTCGACATCATCCGGACGGCCCCCTTCGTCGTGTGGTAGATCGGCACGTCCGCATTGCCGATCAGGCCGTAGATCGACGAGGTATTCACGATGCTCGTCATGCCCGGCGTTCGCCGCAGGTACGGGATCGCGTGTTTGGTGCAGAGGAACGGCCCGCCGACGTTCACGGTGAAGACCGTCTTCCAGTCCTCGAGATCCACGTCCTCGACCGCGGCGGTGGGCCCCGAGATCCCTGCGTTGTTGATCAGCACATTGAGCGCGCCGAAGCGTTCGAACACCGCTGCGAACACGGCCTCGACACCGGGCTCGTCCGTGACGTTCATCTGCCAGAACTCGGCCGTGCCCCCGGCGCGACGGATCTCCTCGGCCACCTCCTCGCCTCTCGGCGACATGTCCGTGAGGGCGACCGCGGCGCCCTCCGCGGCGAACAGCCGCGAGATCGCCTCCCCCATGCCGTTGCCCGCTCCGGTGACCAGCGCCACCTTGCCTTCGAGTCGTCCGCTCATCTGTGCTCCTGCTCCTTCATATCTCTGGGTCTTCGGGTACCCGACGATGCGCTGATGCGCTGTCGCGTCAGTCGACGCCGACCGAGGTGCGCGGCGGCAGCCCCGCGAGCTCGTATGCGGCGTCGATCGTCCGCAGATTCTCGACGGCCTCGGCTGCCGTGGTCGGGTACGCGGCCCCGTGACGGATCGCGTCCCGGAACGCGCGCAGCTGGTACGTGAAGCTCCGCGTCAGTCCGAGCCGCTCGACCCGTGTGCCGGCGGCCGTCGTGATGCTGAGTCGGTCGTCCGTGTGGACGTAGCTCAGATTCGACTGGTGGATCGAGCCGAGCGAACCGACGGCGGTGAGTGTGAAGCTCCGGGGGCCGATCAGGCTGAGTTCCGCGACCCCCTCGGCGCCACCGGGAAGCTCGAAGCGCAACTCGGACCACGCGTCGATCCGCGGGTCGGTGCCGTCGAGGTGCCCGGTCGTCGCCGACCGCAGTGTCGCCGTGCCCCCGAGTACCGCGGCGACGACGTCGATCGCGTTGATCCCGTAGCAGCCCACGTCCATGAGCGCTCCACCCGCGAGCGGCCAGGACCAGCGGATGTCGCTGAGATCCGGCACGTCCACGGTCATCACCACGCGCACGCGCTGCACCTCGCCGATGGCTCCGTCGCGGAGCAGCTCCAGGAGCCGCAGGAATACCGGGTGGTAACGGTAGTGGAACCCGTTGAACACCACGAGGTCGGGACGACGGGCGGCGGCCTCGCTCACGCGCTGCGCCTCGGGCAGATTGCTCGCGAAGGGCTTTTCGGCGAGCAGGTGCTTCCCGGCGTCGATCGCGGCGATGTTCCATGGGGTGTGCAGCCCGTTCGGCAGCGGGTTGTAGACCGCTTCCACCTCGGGGTCGTTCACCAGCGCCTCGTAGTCGTCGACGACGCGCTCGATGCCGTGCGCGCGTGCGTACGCCTCCGCTGCGCGAGGATCCCGCGCGGCGACGGCCACGACGCGGGCCCCGATATCCGCGGCCGGCGGGAAGAGCGATTCCTCGCTGATCCTGGCCGCGCCGAGTACCCCGATCCGCAGTGGTTCCGTCACGTCGCCCGTCTCCCATCCACCCTGCTGCACTGCACGGTTGTCAACCCTCACTCTACGCATTCACTCTCACTAAACACAAGCGCCCTGCCCGAGCTTCTCACTCCCCGAGGATCAGCGCGTGCGCCTGGTCCAGCAGCTCGAGCACCCCGGATTCGAGCCGAGGCGCGAAGGTCGTGTCCCCGGGTCGCTCGCCGGCGAGCCACCGCGAGTAGATCGCCTCGCAGAACACCGCGGCCTTCCAGAGCGCCAGCACCTGGTACCAGTCGATCCCGGAGAGATCGAGGCCCGTCCGCGTCGCGTACCGCTCCGCGAGTTCGTGTCGGCGCAAGTACCCCGATTGCGCGGTGACGGGGCTGAGCTGCATCACGGAGCTCGGCATCCCCTGCTCGGCCGAGGTCGCCATGAGGTAGCCGAGGTCCGCCAGCGGATCGCCGAGCGTCGCCATCTCCCAGTCGAGCACGAGCGCGACCCGGGGCGCACCGAGGCCGGCCGGTGCGAACATCAGGTTCCCGAGCCGGTAGTCGCCGTGCACGACGGACGCGCCTTGGGATTCCGGCAGTCGGGCCGCGAGCCACGAGCCGATCTCGGCCACCAGGGGCACCTCGCGGCCGGTGTTCACCTCCCACAGCGCGCCGAATCTCCGGACCTGCCGCTCGAGATACCCCTCCGGCCGTCCCAGCTCGGAGAGCGGTCCGGAGCCGATTGGCACGCCGTGCAGACCCACCAGCGTATCGACCAGACGCTCGCTCACTCGCCGGCGCGACGACGGATCACGCCACGGCTCAGGCTCGACATCGGTGATGATGACCCCCTCCGTGTAGGGCATCACGTAGAAGGGGACGCCGAGCACCCGCTCGTCCTCGCAGACGGCGAGGATCTCGGGCACGGGCACGCCGCTGGGGGCCAGGGCTCGGAGCAGCGTCGCCTCGCGCACCATGTCGTGCGTCGACTTGGGGAGCGGGGGCCTCGGACCGCGGCGCAGCACGAGGTCGCGCCCTCCGCCGGTCACGCGGAACGTGACGTTCGACTGCCCGTCCCCGATCCGCTCGGCGTCGACCTCGCCCGAGCCGATGCCGTGTTCGGCCAGGAATTGCCCGACCCGCCCGGGATGAAACAGCTCGTCCGCGCCACGATCACGCATCGCCGCCCTCCCACCGTCGGAGTTCGTCACGCGCGGGTTCCCCCGCCTCGCGCTCCCGCGCACGGGCCTTCGCCGCTCGACGAGCGATCGCCCACCGCTGCGTCTCGTTGGCCCCGTCGTAGATGCGGAACGGGCGGACCTCGGCGAAGAAGCTCGCGAGCGGCAGATGCTCGGACACCCCGTCACCGCCGACGAGCTGCATCGAGCGGTCGACGATCCGGACGATGGCCTCCGAGCAGTGCACTTTCGCGACGGAGGAGAGCGCGGTGCCGGCGCGCGAGTCGGTGGCCAGGAGCGCCGCAGTGCGGGCGATGATCGCGTCGGAGGTCTCGATGTCGATGACCGAGTCCGCCAAGAGGCCCTGCGCGATCCCGAGGGCGTCGATCCGAGAGCCGAAGAGCTCGCGCGCGGCTGCCCGATCGAGCGCGATGTCATGGGCGCGCCGCGCGAGGCCGAGCCAGCGCATGCAGTGCGTGAGTCGCGCGGGGCCGAGGCGCACCTGCGCGTAGCGGAACCCCTGACCGACCGCGCCGAGGACCGCGTCGCCGGGTACCCGCACGTCGTCGAAGTGCACGTGCGGGTGACCGCCGATGATCGCCCGATCCATCGTGTGCAGGGCATCGCCGACGCGCACGCCCGGTGCGTCCATCGGCACGAGGAACATGGTGGCCGCCGACGAACCTGCCTCGACCGTCATCGCCATGACGATCGCGAACCCGGCTCCGATCGCGCCGCTGCTGAAGCGCTTCTCCCCGGAGATCCGCCAGCCGTCCCCGTCCCGCACCGCGGTGGTCCGCAGGGCGGACGGATCCGACCCCGCGCCGGGATGCGGCTCGGACATGCCGAAGCACGATCGCGTGTCGCCGGCGGCGAGCGGGCGGAGGTACGCCTCCTGCTGCTGCGGCGTGGCGATCTCGGCGAGCATATGCATGTTGCCCTCGTCCGGCGCCATGCAGTTCAGGGCGAGCGGCCCGAGCGGCGAATACCCGGCCTCCTGGAACACCGTCGACCAGTGCTCGATGGGCAGGCCGAGGCCGCCGAAGGCTCGGGCGACCTGGGGCGCGAACACCCCCGCCTCGCGTGCCTTCGCCTGCAGCAGTGCGCGCAGCTCCTCATCGATGTACGCGCCCGGAGCGAGCTCGCGCGGGATCACCTCCTCGCGGATGAACGCCCGGGTTGCGAGCCGCAGCTCGTCGACGCGCGCTGCTGTCCACTGCGCGGGAGTGTCGGTGGTGGTCATCGTGTGCCCTTCGTGCTCATGCGGTGCCGCCGACGGTCGAGAGCCCGCCGTCGAGGGTCAGGACCTGGCCGCTGACCCAACTGGAATCGGACGAGGCGAAGTAGGCGATCGCCGCGGCGACGTCCTCCGGCTCGCCCAGACGCCCGAGGGGATACCGCGCCGCGACCTCGGCCTCGTTCGCCTCGTACAGCGCCGCGGCGAACTGCGTCCGCACGACCGCCGGCGCCACCGCGTTGACGCGGATCTCGGGGCCGAGTTCGGCTGCCATCGTGCGGGTGAGATGACTGAGCGCCGCCTTTGCGACGCCGTAGAGGCCGATGCCCGGCGAGGGGGTCTCCGCCGTCGACGAGGAGATGTTCACGACGCGGCCGCGACGCTCGCGGAACCCGAGACCGTCGTGGCGCACCGCGTCCTGCACCCACGCCAGCGCCGCCAGCACGTTCACCTCGAGGGTCTTGCGCGCGGCGCCGTGCTCGAGATCGGCGAGCGGACCGTAGGCCGGGTTCGCTCCCGCGGCGTTGACGAGCACGTCGAGCCGACCGAAGCGCCGGTGCACGGCGTCGAGCACCTCCGCGCGGTGCGCCGGATCATCGGCTTTGCCCGCCCGTGCGATGGCTTTCCCCTCGGGCAGCCGCGCCAGGGCCTGCTCGAGCCCGTCCGCGCTCCGTGCCGTGATGCAGACGGACGCGCCCTCGTCGATCAGTCGCGCCGCCGTGGCCAAACCGATGCCCCGACTCGCCCCGGTGACGATCGCCACCTGGCCGTCGAGTCGTCGGCAGGTCGATGCGGTCCGGGGCGCTGCTGCGGATGCCATGGGATCCCCTTCCGGTGCCTCGCGCACGGTCATGCCGACTGGTTGAGCGGCATCAACCGCTCCAGGAACCAGTCGGTCGCCGCGGCCGCGCACTGGAGCAGCAGCGTCTGCTTGCTGTAGAGCGCGAGATGGTCCGACTTGTCGATGACCACGAGCTTCTTCTTGGCGGTCGGGATCGCGTTGTACGCTCCGATCTCCTCCTCCCACAGCGTGATGTCGTCCTGCTCCGCGACGATCACGAGCGTCGGGGTGTTCACGATGCGGGGCAGGAACGGCTTCACGTTGTAGGACATGAGCAGGTCGACGGACTCGAGCGTGGCGTCGTACTGGTAGTTGGGCGCGACGGTCTTCTGGAAGGTGCCGAACACCTCGTAGCCCTCCGGGAACGGCCAGGCGGAGATCTCGTTCTCGGTGTCGAGCGTGAAGTGCGGCACCATGGTGTCCTCACCGGTGGAGAACCTGCGGCGTCGCGCTTCCAGGATCGCCTTCTCGAGACGACGGAAGTTCACTGTGCCGTTGTTCAGCCGCATGTTCAGGTATCCGTCGACGACGGGGATCTGCGAGACCGCGCACTTCACGCGGGAGTCGATCGCCGCGAGCACGAGCGAGTGGCCACCGCTGTACGAGAGTCCCCACACGCCGATGCGATCGGCGTCGACCTGATCGAGCGTCTCGGCGTAGCTGATCGCATTGCGGTAGTCCTCGATCTGCAGGTTCGGGTCGATGTGCTGGCGCCGCTCCCCATCGCTGTCCCCGAAGTTCCGGTAGTCGAACAGCACGGCGGCGAAGCCGTTCTCGGCGAACATCGCGGCGTAGTGCGGCTGCACGATCTCCTTCACGTAGCACCAGCCCCCGGCCATGATGATCGTCGGGAAGGGGCCCTCGCCGGTGTCGGGGGTGTAGAGCCATCCGCGGACGGTGTCCCCATTGCTTTGGAATTCGATGTCCTGTCGCATGCGCGACTCCTCTCTCTCTGATGTGTGCCGACCGCGGAGGGCCGGCGGGTCACTCGGTCGTCCGCGGCGACGGATCGACGCGCGCCGCCGCGCGCTGCGTCGGGATCCGGGTTTCGATCGCACCTGCGTCGAGCGCCGCGCGCACCCGGGCGCGGAGCGCGAACTTCTGCACCTTCCCGGAGGCGGTGCGCGGCAGGTCCTCGACGAGCAGCAGGGCCTCGGGCACCTTCTGCCGCGCGACGCCGAGCTCGGTCAGGCCCCGGAGCACCCGCTCGAGCCGGAGCTCCGCGTCGTCGCTCACGACGACCGCGCAGACCCGTTCGCCCATCACGTCGTCCGGATACCCGACGACGGCCGCGTCGCGCACCTCCTCGAACTGGAGCAGCAGATCCTCCACCTCTTTGGCGCTGATGTTCTCGCCGCCTCGGATGATCAGGTCCTTGACCCGGCCGACGATGGTCACTGCGCCGTTCGCGTCCAGGGTCGCGAGGTCACCCGTGCGGAACCACCCGTCGGCCGTGAACGCGTCGGTGTTGTCGCTCGGGTCGAGATACCCGGCGAACATCTCGGGGCCTAAGACCTCGAGCTCTCCGGTGCCGACCGCGGCCCCGCCGGCGATCCGCGCGCGCGCCTCTCCGATCGGGGTGCCGTCGGTGCGGTGCCGGATCTCCGGCGCAGCCCCGGGGTGCACGGTGCAGAGCGTGGGGAACTCGGTGGATCCATAGGTTCTCGAGATCTCCGTGCCCATGGTGCGCTCCGCCTCCTCGATCAGCGCTGCCGGGATCTCGGCGCCGCCGCAGAGGAAGTGCCGCAGGGCGGACGGCGTTCCGGTCTGCGCGTACGCATCGGCGAGCCCCCGGAGGAAGGGGGTGGCCGCCACGGTGATGGTGCAGCCGTCGGCCTCGATCTGCTGGAGTGCCGTCTCCGGCGACCAGCGATCGAGCAGCACCACCCCGCCGTCGGTCAGCACCGGCATGATCATGCCGTACAGCAGCCCCGTCACGTGGGTCACGGGCGACGGCATGAAGACCCGCTCCCCCGCGAGGGAGAAGGTGTCGGCGATGGACTGCGCCTCGACGAGCAGCGATCGATGCGTGTGCAGCACCCCCTTGGGGCGGCCGGTCGTGCCCGAGGTGTACATCAGCATGCACACCTCATCGGGATCGGCGGCGACGCCCCGGTAGTCCGCCGCCGTCACCGGTTCGAGATCTTCCGCTCCGATGTCCGCACCGGCGCCCACGTGATCACCCGCGGCCCGCACGGCCAGCACCGGTGCCGCGATCGAGCCGCGCCGGAGTACGTCGCGGATCATCGTCGCGTGATCGGTGCCTCGGTGTTCGTCGGGTGCGACGACCGCGTCCGGCGGCAGCATCTCGAAGAGCACCTGCAGATCCCGGTCCCGGTAGATCGGCGTGAGCAGATTCACGGTCGCCCCGAGACCCCAGGCCGCGTAGACGACTGCGAGCGTCTCCCACCAGTTCGGAAGCTGGACCGCGACGAGGCTCCCGACCCGGATGCCCCGGTCGGAGAGCCGCTGCTGCCACCGCGCCGCCTCCGTCGCCAACTCGGCCAGAGAGAGCCGGCGTGTCTCGTCGATCACAAACGCTCGATCGGGATCTCGCGCCACCGCGTCGCGGAAGCGCTCGGGGATCGTCCAACGTTGCGCGTCGGCGGCGCGGAAGGATGGCGATTCCTGCCGCGTGGGCGCGATCATCGCGCACCGCCCGCGCATCGAATCCGGGCCATCAGATGCTCACCGTCCGCCGGATCGCCGCGGCGATGTCCTCCTGATCGGGCAGCCACTCCTGCTCGAGCACCGGGGTGTAGGGGGCCGGCTGGAATCGGGCCCCCACACGCTCGATGGGCGCGTCGAGGAACCAGAAGCCGTCCTTCGCCACGGTGGCCGCGATCTCCGCGCCCACTCCGAAGTCCGTCACCGCCTCGTGCACGATGACCAACCGGCTCGTCCGCTCCACCGAGCCGAGCACGGTGTCGCGATCCCAGGGAGCCACCGTCCGCAGATCGATGACCTCGACGCTGATGCCCTCCTCGGCCAGCCGCTCCGCGACCTCGAGGCACTCCAGCACCATGCGCGAGTACGACACGACCGTGACCTGGCTCCCGGGCCGCGCGACGCGGGCCACCCCGATCGGGACGAGCGCACCGGACTCCGGCGCGGGCGAGCGTCGACCGTAGAGCATGCGATTCTCGATGAAGATCACCGGGTTCGGATCCTGCATGGCACTGCGCAGCAGCCCGTAGGCGTCGGCGGAGGTGGCCGGCATGAGCACGGTCAACCCCGGGATGTGCGCGAGCAGCGCCTCGAGGCTCTGCGAGTGCTGACTGCCCGCGGAGCGTCCGGCACCGAACTGCGTCCGGATCGTGAGTCCCATCTGCGCGCGCCCCGCGGTCATGAAGTGCAGCTTGGCCGCCTGGTTCAGGATCTGGTCGAAGGCGACCCCGATGAAGTCGAGGTACATGATCTCGACGAGCGGGTTCAACCCCGCCATCGCCCCACCGACCCCGACCCCGAGAATCGCCGACTCCGAGATGGGGGTGTCGAGGATCCGATCCGGGAAGCTCTCCGCCAGACCGCGGGAGACCGCGAAGACGCCGCCCCCCGCGGCGACGTCGATCCCCGCGAACACCGCACGGGGGTCGGCCTCGAGTGCGTCGTGGATCGCGAGGCGGATCGCCGCCAGGTACTTCATCGGCTCGCCCGTCGGTTCCGCCTCGACGACCGCACCCGGGGGGCGGGCCTGCAGGACGTAGTCCCCGACACTCGCCGGATCCGGGTCCTCCATCGCGAAGGCCTGCTCCGCCGCAGCGGCGATCCGCTGCTGCTCGTCCGACTCGACCGTCGAGATCGTGTCGCCGTCGACGCCCTGCGCCAGGAGCTGCTGCCGGGTGATCTCGATGCAGTCCACCTCGAGCCCCGCGCGCAGGTGATCGGGCGCCCGGTACTTCTGCTGGTCGCCCTCGTAGTGGCCGTGCCAGCGGACGGTGCGGGCTTCGACGATCACGGGCCCCCCGATGCGAGCGTGACCCGCCGCCGTGCGCATCGCGCCGATCACGGCGGTGACGTCCCCGCCGTCCACGCCGAGATAGGGCACCCGATATCCCGCGGCGCGCTGCTCGAGCGTTGCCGGGTGTCCGTCCTCGGCGGCGGTGAACTCCGCGTAGCCGTTGTTCTCGCAGAAGAACACCACGGGGAGCGACCACAGGGAGGCCAGATTCACGGCCTCGTGGAAGAGCCCCTGGGCGACCGCGCCGTCGCCGAAGAATGAGACCACGACGCGGCCGTCGCCGAACTGCTGCGCCGCGAGCCCGGCGCCGGCCGCGATCGGGAGACCGGCGGCGACGATCCCGTTCGCGCCCAGGATCCCGAGCTCGGGGTCCGCGATGTGCATGGACCCGCCGCGCCCGCCCACCGTGCCGCCGGCTCGACCGTAGAGCTCGGCGAACATGCCGAGCGGGTCGAGCCCCTTGGCGAGGCAGTGGCCGTGTCCGCGGTGGTTCGAGGTGATCATGTCCGTGCGGTCGAGTTCGAAGCAGGCGCCCACTGCGGTCGCCTCCTGCCCGAGCGAGGCGTGCACGAATCCCGGGATCCTGCCGGCGGCGTACTCTCGGGACACGATCGTCTCGAACGCGCGGATACGCACCATTCCGCGGAAGGCGTCGAGCAGCGTGTCGCTGCTGAGGTCTGCCTCCGCCACGACCAGCGCGGGGCTCTCGATGTGCACCATGTCCGGATCCTCTCTGATCCTCACTATCAACCGGCCACCCGGTCGGTTTTTCGCCTCTGGAACTCCGCGGTGGCCGCTGCGACCGAGCGCCGGGCGGCGACACTCGCGCGCCGCCGCCCCGCCTCAGTGGAAGAGCACGCCCCCGTTGACGTCGATCGACGCACCGGTGATGTAGCTCGCCTTATCCGACGTCAAGAACTCGACGGCGTCCGCGATGGACCCGGGAGGGCCCGCGATCCCGAGCGGAATCTTGGACCACTCGATATCCTTCATCTCCTCGAAGGTGATCCCGCGCTCCTTCGCCTCGGCGGCGAGCGCGTCGCGGTGCATCTGCGTGTCGATGTTGCCGGGGCAGACGGTGTTCGCGCGGATGCCGTCCTCCGCAAGCTCGTCGGCCAGGCTCTGCGTCAGGCTGATGACGCCGGCCTTCGACGCGCAGTACGCCGCGAAGAAGCCGTGACCGGAGTGGCCGTACCAGGAGGCGATCGTCGCGATGCTCGACGACCCACCCTTGGGCATCAGCGGCACGAGGTGCTTCGCCATCAGGAAGACGCCGCGGACGTTCACGTTGTTGACACGATCCCACTCGTCGAGGTCGATCTCGGTGACCTTGTTCGCCTGCTGCAGCACACCCGCGAGGAGCGCCAGCACGTCGACCCGACCCGCCCACGCCTCCACCTGCGCGGCGACCCGCCGCACGGACTCCGGCTGGGAGACGTCGGCGGGGATGAGGAGCAGTTCGACCGACGGCCACTCGCTCCGCAGCGCGGCCGCAGCGCGGTCGAGTCCCTCCTGCGCCAGATCGACGAGCACCAGCCGATCGCCGAGCGCGGCGTAGCGAGCCGCGACCTCCCGGCCCATGCCGCCTCCGGCGCCGGTGACGAGCACCACCCGTGACTCGCTCATACGAGGATCATCCCTCCCTCGATCGGAACGATCTGGCCGGTGATGTAATCGGAGTCCGGAGCCGCCAGGAAGATCGCGGTGGGCACGATGTCGGCGGGCTGGGCCGGGCGTCCGAGGAGGATGTCGCCGGCCATGGAATCGAAGCCGGCATCGCCCTCGCCGATGCGCTCGAGGTCCTGGTCGAGCTTCTCCCACAGCGGCGTCGCCACGACGCCGGGCGCGAACCCGTTGACGGTGATGCCGTGCTCGGCGAGCGCTCGCGCGCCGGCCTGCGTGAGGGAGATGACCGCCGCCTTCGCTGCGGAGTAGGGTGCGAAGCTCGGGAACCCGGTGCGACCGGCGATCGACGCGGTATTGACGATCTTGCCGCCGCCGCCCTGGGCGATGAACTGCTTGGCCGCTTCCTGGGCTCCGATCAGCGTGCCGAGCGCGTTGACCTCGAGCACCTTGGAGAAGTTCGCCTCGGTGATGTCGAGGTACTTCATGGGGACGTTCATGCCGGCGTTGTTGAAGTACGCGTCGAGGCGCCCGAAGCGCTCGACCGCCGCGACGATGCCTGCTCGGACCTGCTCGCGGCTCGTGATGTCGACCTGCACCGCGAGCGCGGAACCACCGGACGCCGAGATCGAGTCCGCGACCGCGGTGGCGGCCTCGGCGTTCAGATCGGCGATGACGACGTTCGCGCCCTCGTCCGCGAACCCGCGCACGATCGCCTCGCCGATTCCCGAGGCGGCACCCGTCACGATCACGGTTTTACCTGAAAGTCTTGACGTCATTGTCCGCATGCTCCTTCGTGGGCCACAAGGTTGCCGGTCGGTGGCGATCGAGCACCCGCCGCATCGCAACGCACTCCTCGACCCCTCCAACTCGGAGGTCACTGAGGCTAAACACCTCGAGTAACACTCTACACAGGAATCATCGCGTGTCTAGATCTAAACCCCAGCACATACGCCCGTCATCAGGTATTCTCAAGACTCTTCGATCGATCGGCACCTCACGCGCCCGGCCAATCTTCGTTTACTGCGACTCTACGGTATCGAAAATCCCGGGGTGATCAGGGGCTTTACCGGTGCATGACCGGCCAACCGGTCGGGAGTGTCCGCCACCCCGTAGAATCGGGGCAACCCGAGTGAGGATTCCGATGCCACGTCGCGACCACGACCTTACGCCCGGCGGCCAGCAGCGTCGCGCGGCCATCATCGACGCGGCCGCGCAGCTGTTCACCGAGCTCGGGTACCACAGCACCTCGACGGCGCTCATCGCCGATCGGGTCGGCTGCGCCAAGGCGACGGTCTACCATTACTTCCGCAAGAAGCCGGAGATCCTCTTCGAGATCCACGACCAGTGGATCGAGGAGCTGCTCGGCCGTGTGTCGGCGACCCCGGCAGACGCGAGCCTCGCCGAGTTCCTCCACCAGGTGTTCCGCGACATCCTGCACCTCATGGAGACGAAGTCGGATCACGTGCGCGTGTTCTTCGAGTACTACCACGAGCTGCCGGACGACCTCCGGGCGGTTGCGACATCGAAGCGGGATACCTACGAGCGGATGATCGAGTCGCGCATTCGCTCGGGGATCGATGCGGGGATCCTGCGCCCGCAGCATCCCCGCATCGCCGCCTTCGCACTGTTCGGGATGTGCAACTGGAGCTACCAGTGGTATCGGCCCGGCCATGAACTCACGGATCGGGAGGTCGCGGACGAGCTCTTCGAGATCTACTACGCGGGGGTGCGTGCCGGGTCGCTCGATCCGTCCCCGTCTCCGAGCAGCGCCGGTCTCACCTGATCGGTGAGCGCACCGCGCGCGTGCGCGCGCCTCGGTCTTGCAGCACCCGCAGCATCTGCAGGGCGGTCGCCCCGCCGATGCAGGCGACGGCGAGCACCCCGACTGCCGCCGGGCCGGCGAGCGCGAGCCCGGCCCCGCCGACCACGGCGCCGAGAAAACTGCCGAGGTTGATCGTTCCGGGCGCGAGTGAGGCCGCGAGTCGCGACTCCCCGCCCGCCGTGCGGACGTACAGGACCTGGGCGCCCGGGGTCAGCAAGCCCAGACTCAACCCGATCGCGCACACGCCGAACCCGATCGTCGCGCCCGACGCCGCCGGGATCAGGACCGCCGCGGCCCCGACGATGCCGATCGCGCCGCTCAGCAGCACCGTCGCCTCCGCGGAGCGATCAGCGCTCCAGCCGCCCCCGACATTGCCGAGATTCATCCCGATCCCGAACAGCAGCATGAGCACCGAGATCGGCACGGGCCCGTCGATGCCCTGGGCGCGATCCGCCAGGGGCGCCACGAAGGTCGTCACCGCGAAGCAGCCGCTCGCGATGACGGTCACGACGGCCGCGAGCACCCAGATCCGACGACCCCCGGGCCCACCCCGACCGGCCGACGGCGAGCCGGACCGCGGATGCGCCTCGGGCGGCCTGAGACACCAGAGCGCCCCGACGGGGGCCGCGAAGAGCACGGCGCATGCAACCAGCACGGTGCGCCAATTCCCCCCGGAACCCAGCGCCGTGAGCACCGGCACGCCGAGCAGATTCGCGATCGAGAGCCCGCCGACGACGATGGCCGCACCACGGCCCTGGTGCGTGGTCCCGAGCAGTCGCCCCACCAGCGACGACGCGATCCCGACGTACGATGCGTGCGTCAGTGCGGCCGCGAATCGCAGGAGAATCGCCACCGTCAGATTCGGGCTCATCGCGGTGAGCGCGGTCCCGACCAGCATCGCCGCCCCGCAGACGAGCAGAATCCGCCGCTCCGAGAGGCGTCGCAGGAGGAGCGGGGTTACCACCATCCCGACCACCACACCGAGCGCGTAGCCCCAAACCAGCCCTCCGGTGAGTGCGAGCGCCGCGTCCGGTGCCGTCGCGACCAGCTCGGGCTCGAGGTCCGCGGCGATCTGCGGCAGCAGTCCCATCACCACGAATTCGCTCACGCCGATCCCGAAGGATCCGACGACGAGTGCGGCGATGATCAGGACCTGCCGCCCTCGGCCCCAGACGGGATCGTGCTGCCCGGTCAGGGCGTCACGTCGTTTCTCCGTCGCCCCAGTCCCACACGTTGTTCTCCGGCAGACCGACGTCCCACTGCTGGGCCTCCGTCGGCAGGCGGGACTGGAGCAGCGCAGCGAGCAACTCCTCGTCGATCGGAGTGGTCAGCGCCGCCGTCGCGGCCGTGAGGTGCTCGATGTTCGTGGAACCGATCACGGTGGTGTCGCACTGCACCCGCTGCAGAGCGTACTGATTCGCGACGAAGGCGATGTCCACACCGTGCTCCGCGGCCGTCCGCGCCATCGCCTGCGCCGCGCGGAGCGAGGCGTCGGAGGCGATGTTGTGCCCGTCCATGCGCAGCACCCCGGGGGTCAGGATCCCGAGCGAGACCGCCGCCGCGTTCATCAGTCCCGTGCCGCGCTCCCGCGCGATGGGCGCGAGCTCCTCCGACAGCGAGTTGTCGAGCAGCGTGCCGTGGGAGTAGTTCAGCACGACGTCGACGTCGGTCTCCAGCAGCACCCGCCGGGTCGTCGGGAGGGCGTAGCCGGTCATGCCGATGAACCGGCACTTCCCCTCGTCGCGCAGTCGCACGAGCTCGGCGTAGGCGTCCTCGAGCACCGGGCCGAGCGGCACGAAGTCGATGTCGTGCAGCTGGAAGAGGTCGACGTGATCCCGCCCGAGCCGAGCCAGGCTCGCCTCGAGGCTGGCCCGGATCCCATCGGGCGAGAAATCGAACTCGTCCCAGCCCAGGCGCCCGCCCTTGGTCGCGATCAGCACATCGTCCGGCAGGTCGCCGATGATGCGCCCGAGGCGGTCCTCGGCGTCGCCGTAGTACGACGACGTGTCGATGAGGTTCATGCCGAGGTCGACTGCGGCAAAGGCCGCGGCGCGCGCCTGCTCGAAGGGCACCGGCCCGAACAGCTGCCCGAGGGGGGCCGTGCCGAACGAGAGCGCCGAGACCTCGACGCCGGTCGTTCCCAGTGGGCGATATTCCATCTCGACTCCTTCGTCGGTGCGGATCAGACCATGTCGGCGACGAGATCCACCTCGGTGGGCGGCGTCTCGGACGCGACGTCGTATTCCGACCGGATCCTGCCGTCCTTCATGACGAGGATCCGATCGCTCATGGTGATGAGTTCGGGGAGATCGTCGCTGATCAGGATCACGGAGATGCCTTGCGCGGTGATCTCGTCGAGGATCGCGTAGATCTCACCCTTCGCGCCGACGTCGACACCGTTGGTCGGGTTGTCGAGCACGAGGATCTTGGACTCGAGCGTGAGCCAGCGGGCGAGGATGACCTTCTGCTGGTTGCCGCCGCTCAGATTGCGGATCAGGGTGCCCGGTCCGGGCGTCTTGATGCTCAGCTGCTCGATCGCCGCGACCGTCTCCCGCCGCTCGCGCTTGCCGTCGATGACGGGCGACGACGCGATCGCCGCGCCCACGTAGGGCAGGGACAGGTTCTGCGCGACCGTCATGCCGAGCACGAGACCCTCGCGGTGCCGCTCCGTGGGCACGTACCCCACCGACTCGCGGATCCCGAATCGCGGCCCCGTGTGCCGCGGTGCCGCACCGCGCACCTTGATGGTGCCGCGGCACCCCTCCCCGAGTTCGAAGACCGCCCGCCCCAGATGGGACTTGCCGGACCCGACCACCCCGGCGATGCCGACGATCTCCCCCGGCGCAACCCGGAGGTCGACGTCGCTGAAGCTGTCGCTCGAGAAGCCCTCGAGCTCGAGGACCGGCTCCACCGTCGCGCGGAGTTCGTCCGTGACGGTGCGCTTGCGGCTGTGCATGGCGATGCTCCGCCCGACCATCATCGAGTGGATCTCGCTCTCGCTGAGCTCCCGCGGCCGGTCGTTCTCCGCAACCTTCTCGCCGTCCTTGAGCACGACCAGGCGGTCGCAGAGCGCGACGATCTCCTCCAGACGGTGGGACACGAAGACCTGCGCCGCCTGATCCTTGATGCGGTTCACGAAGTCGAAGAAGAAGTCGATCTGCCCGCGCGTGAGCGCGCTCGTGGGCTCGTCGAGGAGGATCACCGGGTGGGTGATGCCGAGGAGCCGGGCCTGCGCCAGACACCTCACGATCTCCACGACCTGCCGCTCGGCGAAGCTCAGCCTGCTGAGCTGCGCGCTCGGTTCGAGGGTGACCCCGAGGTCGTCGAAGATCTCCTGCGTGCGACGCTCCATCGCGCGTTTGCTCAGCACGCCGAAGCGGGTGAACTCGGTCTCCTGCGCCAGATAGATGTTCTCCGCCACCGTCACGTTCGGCACGAGCGCCTGGTGCTGGTAGACCCGGAACACCCCGTGGCGCGTGGCCTGGTGGTACGTGGAGAACTTCACGGCTTCGCCGTTGAGCTCGAGGGTGCCCTCGTCCGCAGCGAGGGTGCCGCTCAGCATCGAGAGCAGGGTCGACTTGCCCGCCCCGTTCTCACCGACGAGCCCGAGCACCTCGCCGACCCGGACCTCGAGATCGACCGCCTTGTTCGCGTGCACCGGTCCGAATCGCTTGTCGAGCCCGCGCGCCACCAGAATGGGTGTCTCGTTCATGACTGCCTCTCCGCCTCTCGGGAGCTACTTGATCACGGTGAGCTTGGCCCGGTCGAGCGTCAGCGCGACCGCGGCGACGACGACGAGACCCTGGATGATCGCCTGCATGTACGGCTGCACCCCCATGGAGTTCAGGCCGACGCTGAGGATCGTGATGACGAGCACACCGAGGACGGTGCGCTGCACGCCGCCCACACCACCGGTGATCGCGGTGCCGCCCATCACGACGGCGGCGATGGCGTCCAGCGTCAGGCGATCGCCCATGCCCGGCGTCGCGGCGCCGATGCGGGAGGTCAGCAGGATGCCCGCGATCGCCGCGCACAATCCGGCGATCGTCAGTGCCCAGAGCTTCACGCGACGGTTCGGGATACCCGCGAGGGAGCTCACGGCCTCCGCACCACCGATCGCGAAGGCGTAACGGCCGAACCGGGTCTTCATGCCGATGAAGGAGAAGATCAACCAGACCACCAGCGCCCAGATCACGAGCGTCGGGATCCCGAGCAGCAGCTGCGACTGGGAGATCCAGCGCAGACCGCCATCGGAGACCTGCACGGGGCGTCCGTTCACCAGCCACGTGCCGATGCCACCGACCACCATCGACATGCCGAGCGTCACGAGGAAGCTCGGGACTTTGCCGTACGCGAAGATGAGTCCGTTGATCAACCCGACGACGAGGCCCACCGCCAGCGCGGCGATGACCGCGACGAACGCGTTCGTCTCCTTGGTCACGGAGGCCGCGACGAGCCCGGCCAGGGAGACGGTGGCGCCGACCGACAGGTCGATGCTGCCCTGGATGATGACGAGGGTCATGCCGACGGCGACGACCAGCAGCACGGACGACTCACGAAGGATCGTCACGAAGGTGCTGGCCTGCAGGAAGTTGGGGCTCAGGATGGAGAAGAGCACGAGCAGGAAGACGATGGCGACCAGCGGGAGCCCGACCGATTTGATCGTTTCCTTCCGCTCCGCTCGTCCGATGTTGATGGATTGAGTGAGTGTCATGGGAGTGCGGTCCCTTCAGCTGGGCTGGTGCGCGATATGGAGTGGCTGTGGTGGCCGACCGATCTCGAGGGATCGATGGGCCACCACAGCGGGAGTGTTCGTCCGCTCGGGACTAGTCGCGGCGGAGGAGCTTCCAGTGCTCATCCCACTCGGCGTTGGTCGCGTCGAGCTCGGGGAGCGCTGCGGAGTACTCCTCAGGCAGCTCGTATCCCGCGGGCTGCGGCTCCCAGGACCACATCTCCTCCATGTTGAGGACCTCGACCTTGTTCTGCGGATCCCAGTCGTCGGGGTAGGCCACGCGGCTCATCTTCACCCAGTCGTACGGGTCGTTGTCGCCGACGTAGGTGTCCAGGTACTCGTCGACGTTGTCGGCCGTGACGAAGATGCCGCCCGACCAGAGCTGGCGGTTCAGCGGAGCCGGGGTCTCACCGCTCATGCAGGCGTCCAGCGCCTGGACGAACGAGAAGCCTGCGGACCACTGGGGCAGCGAGGAGTACGCGCCATAGATGTCGCCCGCCTGGATCAGCTCCATCGTGCCCTCGTTGCCGTCCATGCCGGTGATCGGGACGTCCTCGATGCCCGCCTCGGTGAGCGCGTTCAGTGCGCCGATGGCGACGTCGTCGTTCTGCCCGAAGACCCCGTCGATGTCCTTGCCGCTGCGCGAGATGATGCCGGCCATCGCGTTGCGCGAGTCGTCGCGGTTCCACTCGCCGGGCTGCCGGTCCACGAGGGTGATGTCCGGGTACTCCTTCAGCGCGTCATCGACGGCGAGCGTGCGCTGCGTGTCGGGAGTGGATCCGGGGTGGCCCGTGAGGTGCACGAAGTTGCCCTCGCCGCCCATCTCGTCGAACAGCGAGACGACGGTATCGTACGCCGCCTGGTACGAGTGGTTGGAGTGGTAGGTCACGTACTGGTCGCCGAAGTCGAAGGGCGACTCCCACGGCACGGACTCCCAGGTGTTCGCGAAGCACACGTCGTTCTCGTTCGCGATGCGCGCCATCTCGCCGACGCTCGACGGGTCGGGTGCGGTGACGAAGATGATCTTCACCCCGGCGTCGACCTGCTGCTGGAACTGAGAGATCTGCGTCGCCGGGTCGCCCTCGTTCGTCATCGCGACGTACTCGCCGTTGAACGCCTCGACCGCGCGCTGCGCGCCCTGATCCCAGCTGGAGTAGTAGTCGTTGTTGAGGCTGGTGAAGAGCGAGGCGACGGTCTGTCCCTTGAGGTCGACGGACTCCGGTAGATCCGATGCCGCTCCGCCGCCGTCCGATGACGCCGTTCCACTGCACGCGGTCAAGACGAGCGCGCCCGCGGCCAGGAGGCCCGCGGTCGCCGTCAGGCGAGAATAGTTGTTACGCATGTATCCACTTCCTTGTGTAGGTAACGAGGCCTGTTCAGTATCGCGCAAGCCTGTTCAGTAATAATACACACTTCGGGTATTTGACGAGAGTTCTTTCGTAACAGCTCGGTAAACTTTGCGAAATGTGTGCCTGGAATTAACGAGTGTCTAGTGCCTTGCGACGCCACCCAGCCCGGCTGAGATCTCCCGTCGCGACGCGGCTGCCGAGCGCTCCAGCGCGTCGTCGAGCGACATGCCCCGCAGTTCCTCCGAGATGATCTCGACGCCCCAGGGCCCGCGGAACCCGAGGGCCGCCACTGCGCGCACGAACTCCGCGACGTGCGCGTCGCCCTCGCCCGGCAGCCGCCGATTGTCCACGGTGTCCGCCCAGAGGGACCCGACGGGCTCTCGGGCGCAGTCGTTGATCTCGACGACCGCCGCGAACTCGGGGGGCACGATCTCGGGAATGCGGGCGTAGGGCGTGCCCGACCGGTAGACGTGCCAGGTGTCGATCGTCAGACCGGCGGCGGGATGATCCACCTCTTCCATCAGGCGCACCCCGTCCTCCAGCGTCGCGACGTTGATCGAGAACGGCATGGGCTCGAGCGCCAGCCGCACCCCCGCATCGGCCGCGCGCTCGCTCAGCTCCCGGAGTTCGCGCACGAACACCGCTCTCGGCGGCGCCGGATCCTGCAGGCACGACATCACCTTGATGCGCTGGGCTCCCAGCACCCTCGCCGCCTCGAAGAGGTCGTCGCGTAGACGGTCGGCGCGTTCGCGCTCCTCGCCCTCGGTCCACCACCGGTCGAGAATCTCGACCTCCCGATAGCGCAGGCCCGCCTCATCGATGACCGTGCGCAGCGCGGAGAGCCCGATGGTCTCGGAAACCCGCGCGAGGTCGGCGTGGACCAGTCCGATGCCGTTCCAGCCGGCGCGGGCGAGCCCCTCGACGCGGTCCACGATGTCGAACGGGCTCACTTCGTCGCCGCGCTGCGGCGCCGCGTCGCCCGCGCTCGTCCAGCACGTCGCGAGCAGGTCGAGGTCGTTCTGAGTGTTCATGCGGTGCGCGCTCAATCCCAGTAGTGGGTCGACACGAAATGCGGCTCGCGCCCGTCGGTCGGATGCGCCGTGTATCCGACCTTGTCCTCGGGCATGTAGCTCACCGCGAAGGCGATCGCGCGGATGTCCGATCCCTGGTCCGCGCTGATCGAGTGGATGAGATTCGGGCGGATCCGCACGAGTTCACCCGGACCGAGCAGGTCGCTCTCCCCGTCGACGGTCATGGTGCCCTGGCCGTCGAGGATGTAGTAGAACTCGTCGGAATCGTGGGAGTGCGGTTCGAGCGATCCACCCTCGGCGAGCGTGAACTCGTCGATGAACTCGAGATATCCACCCTGCGTGTCGTTGCGCAGCTCCTCCATCTTGTAGAAGAACAGGCTCTGGATCGTTCCCCCGTGCTCGGAGATGAGCTCGGTGTCGCGTCGTCGAATGTCCATGGTGCGTCTCCTCCCGACTCTTAGAACAGTGCTCGAATGCTGCCGCCGTCGACGCCGAGCGTCGCGCCGGTCGTGAAGCCCGATACTTCCGACGCGAGGAACGCGACGGCGGCGCCGACCTCCTCTGGGGTGCCCATGCGCGCCATCGGGATCCCGCGGTCCTCAATCAGCGCGTCGAGCGCCGCGGTCCCCTCCGTGCCGTAGGCGTCCTCGACCGTCTTCTGCCAGCCGTACGTCTCGTCCGACCAGAAGGGCGTGTAGATCGGCCCCGGCGCGACGCAGTTCACGCGGATCGTCGGGGCGTAGAGGCGAGCGAGCGACTTGGCCACCGAAGCGACGGCGGCCTTGGAGGCGGCGTAATCGGTGATGGAGTCCTCGGGTTGCCGCGACAGGTCCGAGGTGACCGACACGACGGATCCGCCACCGACCTCCTGCATCTCCGGCAGGAACGCCTTGCAGATCCGGACCATCGCGAAGAGGTTGAGCTCGAGGGTCCGGTGGAACTGCTCATCGCTGGTCTCGTCGAGCGTGCGCAGCGTCCCGGTGCCGACGTTGTTGATGATGACGTCGGGAGCCGATCCGAAGATCGCGACCCCGTCCGCGACCACCTGGTCGACGCCGGCCTGGGTCGAGAGGTCTGCGACGATGAACGCCGACTCGACGCCCTGCCCGGCGAGGTCCTGTCGCTGTCGCTCCAGGCCGGCGGCGTTGATGTCGACCGAGATCGGCAGTGCGCCCTCTGCGGCGAACGTGCGCACGATCGCGTCGCCGATCCCGGAGGCACCGCCGGTGACCAGGACGCGCTTGCCGGTGAGTTTGAGATCCATCGTTCGTTCTCCTTCGAAACACGTGGTTGCATCTGAGGTGGGGGGCGGATCGGCGCCCGGTGCCGAGTCGGCCTAGGTCATCACCACGCCGCCGTTGACGTCGAGCGTCGCGCCGGTGATGTAGCTCGCCTGGTCGCTGGCGAGGAAGTAGATCGCGTCCGAGATCACGTGGGGCTCCCCGGCGTACTTCATGGGGATCGTCGACCAGTGGGAGTCCCGCATCTCCTCGAAGCTGATGCCGCGCTCCTCCGCCTCGTCCCGCAGGTGCTTCTGGTGCATCTCGGTGTTCGTGTTGCCGGGAGCGACGCCGTTGACGCGGATGTGATCCTCGGCGAGTTCGTTCGCCAGGACCTGGATGAGGCTGATGACGCCGGCCTTGGAGGTGCAGTACGCCGCGTACAGCCCGTGCGCTTCACGCCCCCAGTACGAGGCGACCATGACGATCGATCCCGTGCCGTCGGTGGGAATGATGGGGAGGAAGAACTTCGCGAGGATGAACGGCCCCTTGAGGTTGACCGCGTGCACCCGCTCGAACTCCTCGACGGAGAGCCGGGTCACGGGTACGCCCTCGGCCTGCAGCACCCCCGCGACGATCGCGAGCGTGGTGAGCTGACCGCTCCACGCCGTCACAGCCGCGACGGCGGCCTGCACCGACTCGACCGACGACTGATCCAGCTCCAGCGGCAGCAGGTCGGCCTCAGGGAACTCCGCGCGGAGCTCCTCCGCGAACGCGTCGACCGCCGACTGGCGGATGTCGGCGAGGGCCACTCGATGGCCCTCGCGCACGAAACGGCGGACGGTCTCACGGCCGATTCCACCGGTGGCGCCGGTCACGAGAACCGAGGGTGCGGTGTTGGTCATGTTGCTCCTTTGCATCAGCGACTCCACCAGTGAACACGTGCGTTCACTGGCATTTAACTCTGTCAATGTATCCGGGTCGTGTCAAGGGCATTTCGACACTGCGCGGTTCGCTGTGCCTCCGCCTCCGAGATCCTTTACGAACGCTGAGATATCCCGCAGCGAAGCGGAGTGCGCGCACCGCAGCGCGCGCTCCGCCGAGCGCGCTGCAGTCACCGTGCGAACTGTGCACTGTGGCTGCTCGCGCGCGAGGGATTCTCGGCGCGACCGGACGAGGGATCGCCCGAACGCGGCGTCGACTACACCCGCGGATCGAACAGGACTTTGCCCTCGAGCTGCCCCGTGGCGAGCCGATCCAGCTGAGCGGGGAGCTCCTCCAGACTCCGCACGGAGTCGAGCATCTCACCGGCGAGTCCGGTCGACGCCAGGATGCTGAGCGCATCGGGCATGTCGTCCGCGCACACGTGCGCGAGGGTGGTCCGGATCGTGATCTCGCGGAAGACGAGCTGGTGGATGTCGACCTCCTGCAGACCCGTCGGCAGACCGACCTGCAGCACCGTACCCCCGTCGCGGGCGAGCCCGATGGCGCGATTCAGTTGCCCCCGCGCCCCACTCGCCTCGATGACGATGTCGATGCCGCCCTGCAGCTCGGCGATCTCGGACTCGACATCAGCGCCGTCCGCGGCGATGATCCGAGACGCGCCGAGCCTGCGGGCACGATCCAACCGGCTCCCCGCGAAGTCGACGACCGTCACGTCCACGTCGGCCAGATGCTGGAGTCCTGCCAGCACGAACGTCCCGATCGCGCCGGCTCCGATCAGCACGACCCGATCCCCCGAACGCACGCCGGCCCGGCGTGCCGCGTGCAACCCCACGGCGAGCGGCTGCGCGAGTCCCGCGGCGTCGTCACCGAGCGTGTCCGGAATATGCACCAGGGTGTCGGCGGCGACGGCGACGAGCTCCGCCATACCGCCCTCGACATTGAGACCGTGCGTGCGGTACCGCTCGCACAGGTTGGTGCGGCCCTCGACGCATCGAGCGCAGGTGCCGCAGGACACCCCGGCGCCGGAGGCCACGCGGTCGCCGGGCGCGAACCGCGCGTCGTCGCTCTCGAGCACCTCGCCGATGAACTCGTGGCCGAGGATCAGCGGGCCGTGATGCCCGCTGTGCGGGTGGGTCCGATGCACCGGAAAGATGTTGGGTCCCGATTTCCACTCCGACGCGTCGGTCCCGCAGACCCCGCTCCGGGTCACCCGGATCAGCACCTCGCCCGGCCCGGGAGCGGGAGCAGCGACCTGCTCGATCCGCACATCACCTGCGCCGTAGTAGACGGCGGCCTTCATCTGCGTTGCCATGATCCTGCAGCCTATTCCTCGCCCCGGCCCCACACCGTGTTGAGGTGCGACTGCGAGTCGCGCAGCGTCGACAGGTCGAATCCGACCGCGTGGTACTTCGGACCCGCGACGAGCAGTTCTTCGGCCGGGAACTTGGTGATGACCTCGCAGCCGTCCGCGGTCACGACGACCTCCTCCTCGATGCGCGCCGCTCCGATCCCGTCGGCCGACGGCCAGTAGGTCTCGAGGGCGAAGACCATGCCCTCCTTGAGCTCCTCCGGGTGGTCGAACGAGACGAGCCGCGAGAAGATGGGCTTCTCCCAGATCGACAGGCCCACGCCGTGCCCGTACTGCAGCGCGAAGGCCGCCTCCTCGTTCGGGAACCCGAACTCCTCCGCCTTCGGCCAGACCGCGACGATGTCGGCGGTGGTCGCTCCCGGGCGCACGAGCGCGATCGCCCGATCCATGTACTCGCGGGCGCGCTTGTAGGCGTCGTTCTGCGCGCGGCTCGCGGAGCCGACGGCGAAGGTCCGGTAGTAGCAGGTGCGGTACCCCTGATGGCTGTGCAGGATGTCGAAGAACGCGGGATCGCCCGGCCGGATCAACCGGTCGGAGAACACGTGCGGGTGCGGGGAGCACCGTTCGCCCGAGATCGCGTTGACCCCCTCGACGTACTCCGATCCGAGGTCGTAGAGCACTTTGGAGACGAGCCCGACGGTCTCGTTCTCGCGGACACCCGGCTTCAGGAAGCGGTACAGCTCGTCGTATGCGGCGTCGACCATCGACGCGGCCTGGGTGAGGAGCTGGATCTCCTCCTTCATCTTCACGGCGCGCGCGTTCAGGAAGACCTGCTGGCCGTCGACGACCGACACCCCGGCGTTCTGCAGGGCGAACAGGATCGGGAGCTCGACGATGTCGATCCCGAGCGGTTCCCCGAGCAGCCCAACCTTCTCCAGCTCCCGCCGCACCTTGCGTGCGACCTCATCGGCGATGCCCGCATCCGGGTGGAAGGCGCCGCGCAGGGTCGAGATGCCCGCGCGCGCGCCGGACTCCGCCCGCGGCTTCACGGCCCCGTGGTGCGGCTGATGCGGATCGGCGTCCATCTCCGTGGTGGTGGTGTGCAGCCACGGATTGAAGAGGTCGTGGTGCTTGGCAGCGGATCCGAAGTCCCACACGATCGGGTCGCTGTGGCGGGTGACGAGCGCGAACCGGATCGCTTTGTCCATCGCCCACGTGCCGATGTGCGTCGCGGACATGTAGCGGATGTTCGAGAAGTCGAAGGCGAGCAGCGCCCCGAGGTCGGATCGCTCGAGTTCCGCGCGCAGCTTTGCGAGCCGACCCTCACGAAGCACGTCACGGTCGATGCGCTTCTCCCAGTCGACGTCATTCGTCCCGAATGTAGGAATTGCCATGACCCACCGAATCCTTTGCGTTTGTTCACCGTGACGGCATCTTCCGAGTGCGTCTCTGCACTCTCTGTACAGGTAGACTAAACTTATTCGGAACACAACTGCAAGTCTGGAGAGCGAGGAGCATCGTGGCCACACGGATCGGATTCATCGGGCTGGGAACCATGGGATCGGCGATGGCCCTGCGCCTCGCCGCTACCGGGACCGAGCTTCGCGTCTGGAACAGAAGCCCTGGTAAGGCCGAAGAACTCGTCACCGCGGGGGCGATCGAGTGCGGCTCCGTCGCCGAGGTCTTCGAGGGCTCGGACATCGTCCTCTCCATGCTCGCCAACGACGCGGCCGCCGATGCCGCGTTCGACCAGACCGCTCTCGCCCAGGCTTCAGGCAGACTGCACGTCAACATGGCGACCATCAGCCTCGAGATGAGCCGGGAGCTCCAGCGGCGCCACACGGCCGCCGGCGCCGGCTACCTCGCGGCCCCGGTCCTCGGCCGCCCGAACGTCGCGGCCGCCGGGCAGCTGAACATCGTCGCCGCGGGCGAGGCAGCGCTCGTCGATCTCGCCGAGCCGGTGCTCGGCGAACTGGGCAAGCGCGTGTGGCGCGTCGGCGAGGATCCCGCGCAGGCGAACCTCGTGAAGATCGGGGTGAACTACAACCTCATCCACGCACTGCAGGCGCTCGGCGAATCGCTGTCGCTCGTGGAGCACGGCGGAGTCGACTCGCAGACGTTCGTCGACATCCTCACGGACGCCGCGTTCACCGGCTCCGCCTACGTCGGCTACGGCGGGCTCATCGCGCAACGCAACTACCGCCCCGCGGCGTTCCCCGTCGCGCTCGGGCTCAAGGACCTCTCCCTCGCCGAGCAGGCGGCGGCGGAACTCGGCGCCGCGCTGCCGACCGCTCCGGCCATCCGGTCCATGTTCGGGGAGGCCCTCGCCGATCCCGACCTCACCGACGGCGACTGGTCCATCATCGCCGAGGTCATTCGACGCGGGCCCCGGGCCGCGGACTGACCCGAGCTGGGCGCGTCAGCGGGCCCGGCAGAGCCCCTTCCGGGAGCGGCGGCGATCAGGCAAGCGGTCGCCGCCGCTGCTCCGGCCGCTCTGCGGAGCGAGCCGGCACCAGCACCGGCTCCCGGAGCGCCTGCTGCATGAGCGCCACGTTCGCCGGGCTCGCGATGAGCTCACCCCGCTCGACCTTCAGGCCCAACTCCCACACCTTCGCGTTCACGGGCGTATCCATCCCGTACCGGCTCGCGAGCCGCACGACCTCGCCGTGCAGTTCCGAGACCTCGCTGCGCCGGTGCTTCATCCAGTCCTGCAGCACCGTCGCGCGCGAGTCCGGCTGAATGTAGTTGGCGACCAGGTTGTCCAGGATCTCCGCCACGAAGGTGTCGGGGGACGCCGCCGCGTCGCCCTCCATCCCGAAGATGGGCCGGATCCGATACCCGTGCGCCTGAGCGACGGCGACTGCCTCGTTCCCCGCCGCCAGCATGACCTCGCGCATCCCGGGGTGGCGCGCGCAATCCGCGATCGAGAGGTCGAGCACGGCGGAGGTGACGAGCTCGGCCACGTTCAAGATGAGCTTCATCCACTTCGCCGACTGGATGTCGCCGCTCTCCTCCACCACGCCCACATGCCGCAGCAACTCGGCAACGACCGGCACGTGCCGCTCCGCCGAGGGATCGAGCGCACCGACCGCGAACCAGCAGCGGTCATAGGCGGAGTGCCGCTCGGACAGCCCCGGTGTATACATCGCCGACGTCACCTCGATCACCGCGGCGAGCGTGCGGTCCACACCGACCGCCTCGGCGATGACGTCTCCCGTCATCCCGTTCTGGACGCCCACGACCACGGAGTCGCGGTGCAGGAGCGGCGCGATGAGCTCGGCCGCCCACCGCGTGTCGTAGGCCTTCACGAGCAGGAAGACGATGTCGAACGGCTCCCGCATCTCGGCGACCTCGCAGAGGTGGTGGGCGGGGACCCGCGTGGCGCGGACCGTTTCTCCCGACTGCACGCGGATCCCGTGCGCCCGGATCGCCTCGATGTTCGCCGGCCACTGGTCGATGAAGGTCACGTCCACCCCGGCCTCGACGAGGTCGGCCCCGATGATCGACCCGTTCGCCCCGGTTCCCAGCACGGCGACCCGCGGCCCCGCGGCGTGCGCATTCCGACTCATTTCGCTCCCCATTGAACAGTGTTGGTGTATGGTCTTGTTAATCATAGCTGTACAACCGTGCAAGGGGGCCGACCGACGATGACCGAGCTGAAGATCGCTGTACTCGGTGCGGGAGCGAACGGCGCGTCGATCGGGGCCGACCTCGTCCGCGCCGGGCTCGACGTGACCTTCATCGACCAGTGGCCCGCCCACGTCGAGGCGATGCGCGCCCGGGGGCTCACCGTGGAGATGCCGGATCGCACCGAGGTCACCGAGGTCGCGGCGCTGCACCTGTGCCAGGTCGCGGAGCTGCGCGAGCCGTTCGACATCGTGTTCCTCTCGACGAAGACCTACGACACCCGCTGGTCCGTCCAGCTCATCGCACCGCTGCTGCACGAGGGTTCGGTGGTCGTCGGCCTGCAGAACGGCATGACCATCGACGCCGTCGCCGAGATCGTGGGCCCCGAGCGCAGCATCGGTGCGGTGCTCGGGATCGCCGCGAACGTCTTCGAGCCGGGTCACGTCGTGCGGCAGGTCCCGCCGGAGGGCACCTGGTTCACGGTCGGCACGCTCGACGGCACCCGCACGCCGCAGCTCGAAGCCGTCGCGGAGGTCCTCGCCCACGCGGGGACCACGGAGATCTCCGACGACATCCGGTCGTCCAAGTGGATGAAGCTCATCGCCAACATCCCCGAGATGCTCCCCTCCGCGATCCTCGGGGTCCCGCTCCTCACAGCCGTACAAGAACGGGACATGCGCGCGGTGATGGACGCGGCCTCCCGCGAGGCCTACCAACTCGCCATCGAGGCGGGGGTGACCATGCTGCCCATCTTCGGCAAGACCGAGGCCGACGTCCCCGATTCCGAGCAGTACGCCCTCGACCTGCTCGACGCGGTGCTCGAGTCGTTCTCCCTGCCCGACACCCGGGTCGCCGTGCTGCAGGACTGGCAGAAGGGCCGCCGCGCCGAGCTCGACGGGTTCAACGGGTACATCGTCGAGCTGCGGAAGCGGCTGGGCGGCGAGGCCCCCGTGAACGAGGCGATCCTGCGCATCGGGGAGCGGATCGAGCGGGGCGAGCTGGTGCCGAGCCTCGCGAATGCCGAGCTCATGCGCGCCATCATCCGCGAGCCGGTGCGGGTTCCGGCGCGCACCGCGACCCGACCCGCTCTCAAGAGAATGGACCTCCCGTGATCCGCCACATCGTCACCTTCCGCTTCTCCGCCACCGATGCCGAGGGACGCGCCGCCGCCGGTGCGGAGCTGCGCGCTGCTCTCGAACCGCTGGGCGCGGGCATCCCCGGGGTCCGATCCCTCGAGGTCGGACTCGACGACGGCCGCGTCCCTGGGCACTGGGACGCGGCGCTCGTCTCCGTGCACGACTCGGCCGAGGCTCTGGCGGCGTACCAGGTGCATCCTGATCACCTGGCTGCCCTCGGGGTCGTCGCGGCGCTCGTCGAGGCGAAGTCCGTCGTGGACTACCCGATCGGTGACGCGACGGACGAGTCGGCTCGATGAGCAGCCCCCGCATCGCGGTCTTCGGGGCGGGGGCGAACGGCGGCGCGATCGCGGCATCGCTCGCCGACGCCGGCGCCGACGTGGTCGCGATCGACCCGTGGCCCGCGCACGTCGAAGCGATTCGGGATCGTGGGCTCACGGTGGTCGCCGGCGAAGCGGAGCGCACCAGCCCAGTGACCGCCGTGCACCTGTGCCAGCTGGCCGAGACGCGTGAGCCGTTCGACGTCATCGTGCTCGGCGTCAAGGCCTACGACACGCGCTGGGCCTGCCATCTGCTCCTGCCGTACCTCGCCGACGACGGCACGGTCGTCGCGGTGCAGAACGGCGTGACGCTCGACACGGTCGCCGAGGTCTTCGGATCCGACCGGAGCGTCGGTGCGGTGATCGAGGTCGCCGCCAACCTGTTCGAGCCGGGCAGGATCGTGCAGGAGGCCCCCATGTGGCTCGCGCTCGGCGGTGAGAGCGATGCGGCGCAAGGCCGGGCGCGGAACGTCGCGCAGCTCCTCGCTCCCGCGGCGAGCACCGTCGTCGTCGACGACATCCGCTCGGCGAAGTGGATGAAACTCGTGGCGAATGCGTGCGAGCTCGTACCGTCCGCGATCCTCGACCTGCCGCTCGCCGAGGCCATCGCCGAACCGGGGATGCACGCGTTCATGCTGGCCTGCGGGCAGGAGACGCTCGACACGGCGCTCGCCCAGGGGCAGCGGATCGTCCCGATCTTCGGCTCGGACGGCGCCGAGGAGGACCTCACCCGTGATCGGTACGTGGGGCATCTCCTCGACATCGTGCTGAGCGACTATACCTTCCCCAGCACGCTCACCACCGTGCTGCAGGACTGGCGCAAGGGGCGGCGGGCGGAGATCGACGAACTCAACGGAACCGTGGTGACGGCCGCCGGCGGGGCCGCGCGGGCACCGCTGAATCATCGTGTGCACCGCCTCGCACGGAGCATCGAGTCGGGCGCGCAGAGCGCTGACCGCATGAATAGCCGGTTGCTGCTCGCGGAACACCCCGGAAACTCCGGCCCGCTGTAAGCTTTAACTAAACACCGACGTTGCACACGCGACTGTGTCGGTTGACTGAAGGAGAGCCAATGTCAGACTCTATCGGCGCGAGGCTTCGCGAAGCTCGTGAGGGCAAGGGGATGAGCCTCCGTGCACTCGCGTCGTCGATCGGCGTCTCCCCGAGCCTGCTCTCACAGGTCGAGACCGGGAAGACGAAGCCCTCGGTCAGCACTCTGTATTCGCTGGTGTCGCAGCTCGACATCTCAACGGACATGCTGCTGGGCCGGGAGACCCCGGCGCAGGTGCCGGCACCCGCAGCTGCCGCGGTGCCGTCGGTCCCGCAGCAGCTCGCGACGTCCTTCCACTTCCAGGCCTCCGACGACAACCCGACGCTCGAGATGGACAACGGGGTGAAGTGGGAGCGGCTCTCGGTCATCGAGGGCACCGACGTCGAGGCACTGCGCGTCACGTACCAGCCCGGCGCCTCCAGCTCGATCGAGGGCCGCCTCATGCGTCACTTCGGGATCGAGCACGTCTACCTCATCAGCGGGGAGCTGACCCTGCGACTGGACTTCGACGCGCACGTGATCCGCGCGGGGGATTCCATGGTCTTCGATTCGCAGCGCCCGCACCTCTTCGTGAACAGCGCCGACGAGCCGGCGATCGGCGTCTGGTACATCACCGGTCGCGCGGCGGCGGCGCGTCAGGGCTCATCCCCGGACGAGGGATTGGTGCCGCAGGGAGCCGAGGACGAGCCGCTGAACTCCGCCGTCGACGTGCTCCGCTCCTTCCGCAATTGACCGGTCCGATCGCGCCGCGCGCCGGGAACCCCGACCGCTAGAATCGTTGACGTGCTGCTCTCAGACCGCGATATCACCGCCGAACTCGACTCCGGTCGCATCGGGCTCACGCCCAGCGAACCGTCGATGGTGCAACCATCGAGCGTGGACGTGCGGCTCGATCGCGCATTCCGCCTGTTCGACAACCACAAGTACCCCGTCATCGACCCGGCCGAGGAGCAGCCCGAGCTGACCCGGCTCATCGAGGTCGACCCGACGGAGGGCTTCATCCTGCACCCCGGCGAGTTCGTGCTGGGTTCGACGTACGAGAACGTGCGCCTCCCGGACGACATCGCCGCACGCCTCGAGGGGAAGAGTTCGCTCGGCCGGCTGGGTCTGCTGACCCACTCCACGGCGGGCTTCATCGACCCGGGCTTCGAGGGGCACGTCACGCTCGAGCTCTCAAACGTCGCCACCCTCCCGATCCGCCTCTGGCCGGGCATGAAGATCGGGCAGCTGTGCTTCTTCCGGCTGTCATCCCCCGCCGAACGCCCCTACGGATCCGGCGCGACCTTCTCGCGCTACCTCGGGCAGCGCGGACCGACGGCGTCGCGCTCGCACCTGAACTTCCATCGCGCGGACGTGAGTGATCCAGACGACAACACCGAAGCGTAGGCCCTAGCGGCCGCGCGACTGCGCGCGCTGATCCCGCTGCGACTGCGACGCCAGCATCTCGTTGTAGGCGCGCAGCTCGGCGTCTCCCGAGCGATCCTCCGCCCGATCCTTCCGCTTCTGCTCCTTGGAGTCGCTGCGCGACCACTGCACCGCGACGATGAGCGCGAGCGCGAGTGTCGGCAGCTCGCCGATCCCCCACGCGATCCCGCCTCCCGTCGACTGGTCCTCGAGCGGGGTCGCCCCCCACGTGCGCCCCATCGCCCCGAACCAGTCGGCCAGCATGAGCGAGCTCCCCGTCATGATCGTGACGCCGAAGAACGCGTGCGACGCCATAGTGGCGAAGAGGGTGACGAGACGCAGCGGGTAGGGGAACCGGTACGGCACGGGATCGATCCCGATCATCGAGAGGCTGAACAGATACCCGGCGATCAAGAAGTGCACGATCATCCACTGGTGGCCGAGGTGCTCCTCCATCGCCCAGCGGAAGATCGGGGTGAAGTAGAAGACCCAGAGGGATCCCGCGAACACGATCGCCGCGACCGCGGGGTGGGTGACGACCTTCGAGAACGGCGTCTGCACCATCCAGAGGATCCACTCGCGGCCGCCCCAGGAACCGTCGGTGCGCTTCTCCACCGCCCGCAGCGCGAGGGTGATCGGCGCGCCCAGCACCAGGGTGAGCGGGATCAGCATCGTGAGCATCATGTGCCCGAGCATGTGCACGCTGAACAGGTACTGCTCGTAGAGGTTGAAGGGGCCGTTCGTCGTGTAGAACAGCAGCGCGATGCCGAGACACCAGGCGATCGTGCGGCCGACGGGCCAGCGGTCGCCGCGACGCGCGAGCCGAAGCACGGCGGCGAGGTAGAGCCCGACGCCGAAGACGCACACGAGCGACCAGGCGAGATCGAACTTCCACCCCGTGAGATAGCTCATGGGGGTCAGCTCGGGCGGCAGCGGATCGCCGGTGAGCCACTCGGCCGGGGAGATCCCCTCGCCCTGGTCGCGCACGGGCTCGAGGGCGACCGGGGTCGCCGTGCGGCCGAGGGCCCCAGCGACGCCGCTCGCGATGCCCATGACGGCGAGCTCCGCGGTCACGAACCAGGCGAAGATCCGCCCTCCCCGCACCGAGTCGGCGATGCGCGGGATCAGGCGGGTGCGCTGCACGGCCCCGAAGATGCCGAGGGCGACGAGCGCCGCCGTCTTCCACACGACGAGCTGACCGTAGCCGGTGCCGAACAGCGCGTCGATCGATCCGATGCGGAGCCACGCGCTGACGACGCCCGATGCCGCGACGCCCACGAAGGCGAACAGCGCGAGTGTCGAGTACCGGGCGGTGATGACGGCGAGCCGCGAGCGATCGACGACCCGCGCGAGGAAGACCAGGGTGAGGAGGCCGCCGAGCCAGACCGCGGCACCGATGAGATGCACGAGCAGCGAGTTCACGGCCTGCGCGTGCCCTGAGGCGCCGGCCGCGTGGCCCTGCTGGGCGAGGGGCAGCGTCGACGCCATCGCGGCGACCAGCACGATGAGCGTGAGCCGTCGCTCGCGCACCGCGAAGGCGAGCACGGTCGTCACCGCGGCGAGCAGCAGCTCGATGAGCCAGAGCTGCCCGAGCTCGATCTCGGTGACGAACTGGGCGAGACCCGCGCCGAATGCCGAGTCGCCGGAGAACGGCTGGCCCGAGACGTCGACGTAGGTGAAAATGAGGGTCGCTGCGCTGGCGACGGTGAGCACGGCGGCGGATCCCGCGGCGAGATCCATGGCGATGCGGGCCTCGGCCTGCTCGCTCGCGAGCGCCCAGACCGTCATCACGATCGAGCCGATGAGGCCCGCCATCGCGAGGTTCACGAGGGTGCGCGCCACGGGCATGCCGTACCGCACCACCGCACCGGGGTCGAGGAGGGTGCGCTCTGCCGCAGCCCCGCCGATGCTGAGCCCCATCACGAGCGCCGCGAGGGTCACCGCGATCAGGGCGGCGGGGGCGACAACACGCAGAGAACGGGGCACCCCCCAAGCCTACGGCCTCCGCGCTGGGCAAGACGCCGGAGGCGGTCCGCGGCCGACTCACCGACCTGCCGACCTGCCGACCTGCCGGTCGGCGCTCACCGCCCTCGGGCGGATCCCATTTCGATCGATTCTTCGTTCCGGGGTCACTTGTGCGGGGTGCGGCGGGTTCGACACCCCGCACAAGTGACCCCGGAGCGGATTCGGGACCGGGATCCGGGCCGGAATTCAGATTCGGGACCGGGATCCGGGCCGGAAACGACAACACCCCCGGAGCGCCGAGCGCCACCGGGGGTGTTGTGCGGGAAGTCAGTTACTTCACGGCAGCCTTGAGCTTGCTGCCAACGGACACCTTCACGCGCTTGCCAGCGGGGATGTCGATGCTCTCGCCGGTGCGCGGGTTGCGGCCGGTGCGAGCTGCGGTGGTCGCGGTCTCGAAGGAGATCCAGCCCGGGATCGAAACCTTGTCGCCACCGGCGACGGTCTCGGAAACCGCGGCGAACAGGCCATCGATGACGCTGGAAACAGCGGCCTGGCTCTGGCCGGTCTCAGCGGCGATCTTTGCGACGAGCTCAGTCTTGTTGAGTGCCATGTTGTGTCCTTCCAGGGCAGCGACGCATTCGTCCGAGCCCCTGATCTGGTTTCAGGTATCCCACCGGGTTGGAGGGTCCGATCGGTTGATCGGTACGAATCTACCCTACATCGGCGGAATTATGCGGATTGTGGTCGGGATTGCATCGAAGCGTGTCACAAGCCGAAAAACACCTGTGGGTGCGAATCCCGAAGGACCCGCACCCACAGGTGCACTCGGACGCGCTCAGTCGCGCGCGACCACTCCCTACGAACTACCAGCTCGACTTCGTGATGCCGGGCAGCTCGCCGCGGTGCGCCATGTCGCGGAAGCGCACACGGGAGACACCGAACTTCGACAGGACGCCACGGGGGCGGCCGTCAATGACGTCGCGGCTGCGCACGCGCACCGGCGAAGCGTTGCGGGGCAGCTTCTGGAGGCCGACGCGTGCCGCCTCACGGCTCTCGTCGGTCCCGTTGGGATCGATGAGGGCCTTCTTCAGCTCGGCGCGCTTCTCGGCGTACCGATCGACGATGGCCTGGCGCTGCTTGTTCTTCGCAATCATGCTCTTCTTGGCCATGCTTAGCGCTCCTCTCGGAATTCAACGTGCTTGCGAATGACCGGATCGTACTTCTTGAGCACGAGGCGGTCCGGAGTGTTCCGGCGGTTCTTCTTGGTCACGTAGGTGAACCCGGTGCCCGCCGTCGAGCGGAGCTTGATGATCGGACGTACGTCCTTGTCCTTCGCCATTAGAACTTCACCCCACGCTTCTGCAGATCTGCGACCACGGACTCGATGCCGCGGGCGTCGATGACCTTAATGCCCTTAGCCGACAGGGTGAGGGTCACCTTGCGGCCGAGCGAGGGCACGTAGTAGGTCTTCTTCTGGATGTTCGGATCGAACCGACGCTTGGTGCGACGGTGCGAGTGCGAAATGTTGTGACCAAAGCCGGGAACGGCGCCGGTCACCTGGCACACTGCTGCCATGGTGTTTCCTCTCATACCGTGAGACCGGACGGCCTCACCCAAGATTTCTTGTCTGCGGGAACCAGCACCTGCCACCGACCGGGGCCGATTGCGCGGGCAACTGTTCCTGCGGTCTGCGCAATGGGACTTTGCACAGCCAAAGAACGAGCTTAGACCAGGATCGCGCATCGCACAACCCGGGCGTGTCGCCCCGCTCGCCGGTCGCGTACAGTGGAGCCGTGGACCAGGACACCGCGCACGAACGCACGCAGCCGGCGGCGATCCGCTACGTCGCCATCGGCGACAGCTTCACCGAGGGGGTGGGCGACGAGCAGCCCGACGGCTCGGTGCGCGGCTGGGCGGACCTCGTGGCGCAGGGGATCGCCGACGCGACGGGTGAGCCGGTGCAGTACGCGAATCTCGCGATCCGCGGCCGGCTCCTCGCGCGCATCATCTCGGAGCAGCTGCAGCCCGCACTCGACCTCGGCCCGACGGTCGTCACGTTCAACGGCGGCGGCAACGACATGCTGCGCCCGCGCACCGACATCGCCTGGATCGCCGCGGAGACGGCGCTCTCGCTGCAGCGGATCCGCGAGGCCGGGGCGGAGCCGATCCTGCTCTCCGGCGCCAACCCGACCGCGGGCCTCCCGAGCGGCGGGCGGGTCGCCGCCAAGGGGGATGCGCTCGTGGAGACCGCCGGGGCGATCGCCGAGCGGCTCGGGATCCGCTTCGCCGACAACTGGAGCGACCCCGAGCTGGCGGGCCGACAGTACTGGTCGCCGGATCGCCTGCACCTCTCCGCGGTGGGCCACCACCGCGTCGCGACCAACGTGCTGCGCACCCTCGGCCACGCGCACCCCGAGGACTGGATCATCAACGCCGCCCCGCTCCCGCGCCCCACGCGCCGCGAGCAGCTCGCCTACACGCGCGAGCACGTGCTGCCCTGGGTGAAGCGGCGCCTCACGGGCCGCTCCAGCGGCGATGGCCGCACGGCCAAGTTCGCCGAGTTCACCTGGGTGCTGCCGCGCGGCTGAGCCGGAATCATCCTCCGGGATGAGGCACGTCGTACCTGGGTACGACTCGGCGCGCGGCCCGCTCGGCCAGGCTGGAAGGGATAGACGTTTCGTCGTGCCCGCGGCACGGCGCCGGATCCTGCCCGAAAGGCCCCATGACCTTCCTCACGCGAGCGAGCCTCAAGAATCGCCTCATCGTCGGACTCACCACACTGGCCATCGCCGTGCTGGGGCTCTTCTCCATGGGAGCGCTCAAGCAGGAGCTGATGCCGTCGATGCAGGTGCCGATGGCGTTCGTCTCGGTGCAGTCGCAGGGGCTCGCCCCCGAGGAGATGGCGCGGACCGTCACCGAACCGGTCGAGCAGGCGCTCTCCGGGGTGCCCGGCATCACAAACGTCACGTCGACGACGTCGACCGGATCCGCCGACATCACCGTCGAGTGGCCCTTCGACGAGAGCGAAGAAGACACGCTGCAGGCGATCCGCGCCGCGGCTGACGCACTGAAACCCACCTTCCCCACCGGCACCGAGGTGCAGGTGTTCTCCGGCGGTGCGAGCGACATGCCCGCCATGGTGCTGACCGCCGGCAGCGCGGGCGACGAGACCGAGTTCGGCGACGCGCTCGCCCAGTCCGTCGTGCCCACCCTCCAGGGGGTCTCCGGGGTGAAGCAGGTCACGCTCTCCGGACGCGAGGAGGAGCGGATCGTCATCGATCTGCGCCCCGAGGACATGACTCGGCTGAAGGTCTCGGTCGAACAGATCGCCCCGGTGCTCGAATCCCACAGTGCCGCGCTGCCCGCGGGCGAGGCGGAGTCCCCGCAGGGGCCGCTCTCGATCACGGTCGGCGGTGCCCTCACCTCTGTGGAGGAGATCGCCGCCCTCCCGATCGCGGTCGAGAACGGGGTGGTCCGGATCTCGGACTTCGCCGACGTCACGACCGAGACCGTGCCGTCGGCCTCGATCTCGCGCGTGAACGGCCAGCCCGCCCTCACCCTGCAGATCATCCCCGCGCAGGGCGCGAACGTCGTCGACATCTCGCACGCGGTCACCGCCGAGCTCGACGCGATCGCGCCGTCGCTGCAGGCCGACTTCGTCACGCTGTTCGACCAGGCCCCGTACATCGAGCAGTCGATCCACGACCTCTCGGTCGAGGGCGGGCTCGGACTGCTCTTCGCGGTGCTCGTGATCCTCGCGTTCCTCGGCTCGTGGCGCTCGACGCTCATCGCCGCGGTGTCGATCCCGCTGTCGCTGCTCATCACCCTCGTGGGCCTGTGGTGGAGCGGCAACACCCTGAACATCCTGACCCTCGGCGCGCTCACGATCGCGATCGGCCGAGTGGTGGACGACTCGATCGTGGTGATCGAGAACATCAGCCGGCGCCGCGGCTCCGGGCCGCTCACCCCCGCCGGCGTCGTCGCGTCGGTGCGCCAGGTCGCGGGAGCCATCACCGCGTCGACGCTCACGACCGTGGCCGTGTTCCTCCCGATCGCCTTCGTCTCGGGCATGGCCGGGCAGCTCTTCCGCCCGTTCGCGGTCACCGTCTCGATCGCGCTCCTCGCGTCCCTCGTCGTCGCGATGACGATCGTGCCGGTGCTCGCGTTCCTGTTCATGCGGAACCGCGCGCCGCACGGCGCAACCGCGGCCGGCACCGATCCCGCAGCCAGCACCAATCCCGCAGCCCACCCGGGCACCGCCGCTCTCGCCGACACCACCGAGGCCGACGGCCCGTCCGACCTCGACGAGATCCACACGGCACCGGATCGCCTGCAGCGCGCGCTCATGCCGGCGCTCAACGCGACCCGCCGCCACCCCGTGATCACGCTCGTCACCTCGGGCCTCATCCTCGTCTCGACCCTCGTGATGAGCACCCAGATCCCGACCGACTTCCTCGGGTCCTCCGGCAACGAGAGCCTGCAGGTCTCGCAGGTGCCCGAGGCTGCCGGCACCGATCTCGTAGCCGCGGCCGAACCCGTGGAGGCCGCGCTCGCCGACGTGCCGGGGATCCGCGACGTCATCACCTCGATCCCGCTCGCCACGGCCGCCGGGCCCGCGACGATCACCTACGACCTGCAGCTCGAGGACGGCTCCGACACGGAGGTCGTGAGCGCCGCGGTCGACTCCGCCCTCGGCTCGCTCACCGAGTCGGGCGAGCTGCAGATGCTCACGCAGGACGCGTTCGTCGGCGGCGCTGCGGGGAGCGGCATCGCCCTGCAGATCCGGGGCAACGATCCCGTCGCCCTCCGGGCCGCGAGCGACCTGCTCGAGACCCAGCTCGGCGAGGAGTCCGGGGTGCAGTCCGTCACGAGCGAGCTCGCGGGCGAACAGCCCGTCGTCCGCGTGCGGGTCGACGAGGTGAAGGCGGCGCAGCTCGGCTTCGACCGGACGACCATCGCCCGCGCCGTGCAGGTCGCGCTCGAGGGCCAGCAGGTCGGCAAGATGATGCTCGAGGGCCAGGAGCGCAGCATCGTGGTGCGCACCCCGGGCTCCGAGCGCACCGCGGAGCTGCTCGGTGAGATCGTGCTGCCCGTCACCCCGCAGCAGACGGCCGCCGCGCAGAAGCTCGCGAGCGAGACGCTCGAAGCGAAAGCGAAGGCCGAGGCGGAGGACGCGCGGCTCAAGGCGAACTCCGAGCTCACCCATCAGATCAACACGGCCATCGGCGAGCGCGCGGAACTGGTCTCCCAGATCTCGGCACTGAGCGAGCAGCTGGCGATGCTGCAGGCCATGCCCGTGGTGCCCGAGGAGCCGCGCACGCCGGAGGACGAGGCGGCGATCCGCGCGCAGCAGGAGCGGATGGAGCAGATCGCGGCCCTCGAGGGCGCCATCGCCGGCGCCCAGGGCGGACTCACAGGCATCGACGAGCAGGTGGCGATGCTGCGCGAGTCCCAGACGGAGGCCGCGAACCAGCTCGCCCAGCAGCAGGCCGCAGAGGCCGAGCAGAAGGCGGCGATCGAGGTCACCGGCACCGCGATCGCCCTGCAGGACATCGCCGTGATCGAGGAGGAGCTCACCGCCCCCACGATCACCCGTGCGGACGGGGAGCGCCAGGTGATGCTGACCGTGACGCCGAAGAAGGGTCAGCTCGACGCCGCGAACGCCGCGGTGGAGCGCGCCATCTCGACGGCCGACCTGCCCGCGGGCGTGAGCTTCGAGCTCGGCGGGGTGAGCGCCGAACAGGACGACGCGTTCATGCAGCTCGGCGCCGCCATGCTCGCGGCCATCATGCTCGTACTGCTCGTGATGGTTGCCACGTTCCGCAGCTTCCGCGGACCGCTCGTGCTGCTCATCTCCATCCCCTTCGCCGCGACCGGCGCGATCCTCGGCCTGCTCATCACCGGCACGCCGCTGGGACTGCCCGCGCTCATCGGCCTGCTCATGCTGATCGGGATCGTGGTCACGAACGCGATCGTGCTGATGGACCTCGTGAACCGGCTCCGCGAGAGCGGCGCCTCGCTCACCGAGGCCGTCGAGCACGGCACCCGTCTGCGACTGCGACCCATCCTCATGACGGCCGCCGCCACGATCTTCGCGCTCGTGCCGATGTCCCTCGGGCTCACCGGCGGCGGGGTCTTCATCTCGAAGCCGCTCGCGATCGTCGTGATCGGCGGGCTCATCTCGTCAACGCTGCTGACGCTGATCCTGGTGCCGATCCTGTACACGCTCGTGGAGCGGCGGCGGGAGCGGAAGCTCGCGAAGCGCGGCGCCCGCCAGGAGCGACGCGCGGCACGGCGGGCGGAGCGCGACGAGGCCCGCGAGGCGCAGCGCGCGCTGAAGCGGGGCGAGGCGACGGCGGCGGCACCGGACGAGGCGTAGGCTCGCCGGGCGCGGGTCCGGCCGATGCCGCCGGACCCGCGGAAACACCCTGTCCCGGTCGTCGCCTCCGGGCTACGATCGACGCATGGATGATGTCGGGGCTTGGAGCGAGTTCAATGTCGCCATGGCCGGCGCCACGGCGGCGCTCGCGGGCCTCGTGATCGTCGCGGCCAGCGTGAACATCGAGCGGATCGTGCGCACCGCCACCCTGACCTCGCGTCTCGCCGCCGCGATCGCCGCACTGCTGCTCGCGCTCGTCGCCTCGGGCACCGGGCTGGTCCCGGGCGTCGACCCGACGATCTACGGCATCGTGATCCTCGTCTGCACGCTCGCGGCGGCCTGGTTCCAGGTGCACGCCACCCGAGTCATCTTCCTGGATCCCGAACCGGCGCAGCACGCTCGCGCGGCGAAGTCCGTCGCCGGCTTCCTGCCGATCCTCGCGTATCTTGCGGCGGGCATCGCACTCACCGCCGGGCACGAGAGCGGCCTGGTGCTGGCCGCGGCCGGGTGCCTCATCGCGATCGTTGCGGCGGTGCTGATCTCGTGGATCGTGCTCGTCGAGGTGCTGCGCTAGCCCGCCCGGGATCAGGCCGCGGCGCCGGATCCGGCCGCCGCTCGGGCGCGGCAGTTCTCGCACAGGCCGAAGATGTCGACGACGTGCTCGATATCGGTGAAGCCGTGCTCGGCGGCGACGCGCTGCGTCCAGTCCTCGACGAGGGTCGCCGACAGCTCGCGGGTGTCCCCGCAGTTGCGGCAGATGAGGTGATGATGGTGCCCCTGCGTGGCGCACGACCGGAACAGGTTCTCCCCCTCGGGCGACTGCAGGGAATCCGCTTCACCGGTCTCGGCGAGGCCGGCGAGCGCGCGGTACACCGTCGCGAGACCGATCGTGGAGCCGCCGTCGCGGAGCACCTGGTGCAGCTGCTGCGCGCTGACGAAGCCGCGCTTCTCGGCGAGCGCCGCGCGCACCGCCTCGCGCTGCCAGGTATTACGCCTGGGTTGCTGCATCCCGCACCTCCCGCGTCGAACGTGTTCCCCCCACCGTAGCGAAGTTCCCCGATCTCGGCGCGCCCGAGGTCCCGGTGCCCCGGCGCCCGACGAGCGATCGGCCCGCGAGCACCACGACGAACACCCCCGCGACCACGAGCCCGATCGACCCGCCGGCGGCGACGCCGAACTCGCGCGAGATCCAGAGCCCGAGCACCCCGCTGCCGACGCCGATCGCCGCGGAGATGGGCGGCACCCAGGCCAGGCGGGGGGCGATGAGGCGGGCCGTCGCGGCGGGGCCGATGAGGATCGCGACCCCCAGGATCGCGCCGACGGCGGGCATCGCGACGACGATCGACGCGGCGATGATCCCGGTCACGACCAGCTCGACCGGCCACGCGCGGAAGCCCGCGGCGCGGAAGCCGACGGGGTCGAAGGTGTGGAAGAGGATCCGCCGACCGGTCAGCGCCACGAGCGCCAGCGACACGAGCAGCACCCCGCCCGTCGCCGCGACGTCGCCCGTATTCACTCCGAGGGGCGAGCCCACGAGCAGCGCCTCGACCGGCACTCCGAGCCCCGGGTTGAGGCTCGCGAGCAGCGTGCCGAGCGCGAAGCCGAACGACAGCACCACACCGCTCGTGACCTGACGGCCCTGCCCCGGGATCCGGCCGAGAAGGGTCATCAGCAGCACGAGGACGATCGCGAAGAGGGCCTGCCCGAGCAGCAGGTTCCAGCCGACGATGGCGAAGGCCACCCCGCCCGGGAAGGTGGCGTGACTCAGCGCGACCGCGAAGAACGATCGGCGCCGGAACACGATGAGGGTGCCGGCGACGCCGGAGAGGAGGCCGAGCAGCACGATCTCGGTGATCGCGAGGGCGAAGTAGCTCATCGCGCCCCCCGGCTCCGCAGCAGCACGCGCGCGAGCGCCGCGATCCCGTACCCCGCGACGAGCAGCAGCACGACGACCGCGCCCGGCGACACCGTCGCACCCGCGCCGACCGACCACTCGAAGGAGAGCCACAGCCCGGCGACCCCGGCGAGCAGCGGGGTGAGGATCGCGAGCGGGATCAGCAGCGAGAAGCCGCGGGTGAGGAGGCGCGCGGTCGCCATCGGCACGGTGAGCAGCGCGATCACCATGAGCACGCCGAGCGCCTGCACCCCGGCGACCACGAGGAGCGCCACGGCCACGCTGAGCGTGAGGTCGGTGGCGAGCGGACGGAAGCCGGCGGCCGCGAACCCGGCCGGGTCGAACGCGCGGAAGAGCTGCGCGCGCCAGTTCACGAGCACGATCCCGACCGCGACCACCGCGACCACGACGATCTGCCACAGCTGGCCGTCGGTCACGGTGAGCAGGCGCCCGAAGAGCAGCTCCTGCAGCTGGGAGACATACCCTTCCTGCCGCGACACGAGCACCACGCCGAGGCTGAAGAGTCCGGTGAGCACCACGGCGATGGCGGCGTCCGTGCCGGTGCCGCCCCGGTGGTCGATGACGGTGAAGAGCACGGCGGCGAGGATCGCCGCGACGACGGCGCCGGGGAGCAGCCCGGCCGAACCCCCGAGGGCGGCGCCCACCACGAGGCCCGGGAAGACCGCGTGGACCAGGCCGTCGCTCACGAACTCGAGCTCGCGGAAGCTGATGAAGAGGCCGATGATGCCCGCGGCGAGCGCGAGCACGGCGACGGTGACGAGCGCGCGCCACATGAAGGGCAGCGCGAAGACGTCGAACGGCGTGAAGTCCGTGCCGAGGAGCACGGGGATCACTCGGTCTCCCGGGTGGTGGTCACCGTGTGGTGGTCCAGCTCCACCGTCGCGTCCTGGAACGCGTGCTGCACCGCGTCGAGCGTCAGCGCGTCCTCCACCGTGCCGAACCCGGCGGGGTGCCCCGGCTGCCCGGGGGTGTGCCCGCTCGCGAGCAGGAGCACATGGGAGCACGCCGCCTGCGCGATCTCCAGGTCGTGGGTCGACACGAGCACGGTGCGGCCCTCCTCGCGAAGTCCGCGGACGAGCTCGAGCAGCACCTCGCGGTTCTCGCGATCGAGTCCGTTGAACGGTTCGTCGAGCAGCAGCAGCTTCGGGTTCGAGACCAGCGCCCGCGCGAGGATCCCGCGCTGCTGCTGGCCACCCGAGAGCTCGCCGAAGCGGCGCCCCGCGAACGCCCCGAGCCCGACGCGCTCGAGCGCCTCCGTCACCGCGGCGCGGCCCGCGCGCCCGATGCGGCCGAGCGGACCGACGCTGCGGTACAGGCCCATCGTGACCACTTGCCGGAGCGACACGGGCAGGGTGGTGTCGCGGCTGTCTGCTTGCGGCAGCGACCCGATGTGGCGGCGCGCCCGCGCCGGGGTGTCACCGAGCACCTCGACGCGGCCGGCGGTGAGGTCGGCGAGACCGAGCACTCCCCGCAGCAGCGTCGATTTACCCGAACCGTTGGGGCCGATGAGCGCGACCGCGGCGCCGCTCGGGATCTCCAGGCTCAGTCGCTCGACGCGCGTGACTCCGGCGTAGCCGAACGCCGCGTCGTGGAAGGAGAGCGCGGAGGTCATGACTGCAGCGTATCGGGAAGCTCCTCCGCCTCCGCGCCCCAGCTCTCGAGAATCAATCGGGTGTTGTGGATCGTCGCGTCGAGGTAAGTGTCGGCGCCGCTGTCGGCCACCCCGAGGGAGTCGGCGTAGAGGGACTCGGCGTCGACGACCTCGACTCCGGCCTCCTGCGCGATCGTCTGGGCGAGCTTCGGGCTCATCGACGACTCGACGAAGATCGCGCGCACCCCGCGCTCGCGGATGCTGGCGACGAGCGCATCGATGTCGGCGGCGCTCGGCTCGGCGTTGTCCTCGAAGCTCGGCAGGATCGACCCGGCGAACGCGATGCCGTAGTCGTGCAGGTAGTAGCCGAGCGAGTCGTGCCCGCTGACGATCACGCGGTCGGCCTCGGGCACCCGCTCGAACTGCGCCGCGATCCAGGTGTCGAGATCCTGCAGCTGCGCGACGTAGGCGTCGGCACGCTCCGTGAACGCGTCCGCGTGGTCGGGATCGGCGGCGGCGAAGCCCGCCGCGATCTCGGTCACCATACCCTCGGCGAAGCGCGGGGAGGTCCAGATGTGCGGGTTCAGATCGCCGTGATCGTGATCGTGCTCCTCCTCGGCGTGCTCGTCGGTCGCGTGATCCTCAGCCGCGTGATCATGGTCGGCGTGCTCGTCGGCCGTATGATCCTCGGCCGCGTGCTCGTCGGTGGCCGACTCCTCGGTGGCGTGGTCGTGGTCGTGCCCCGCCTCCTCGCCGCTCTCCGCCGTGATCTCCTTCGCGAGCGCCTCGTCGATGCCGTCCGCCGCCGTGATCACGGTGCCGGTGAAGCCGGAGGCCTCCACGGCGCTGTCGACGAAGGTCTCGAGCCCGGCACCGTTGACGACGAGCACGTCGGCCTGGCCGAGCGCCAGGAGGTCCGCGGGAGTCGGGTCGAAGTGGTGCGCGGAGGCGCCCGCGGGGAGCAGCCCCGTCAGTTCGATGTCGTCGCCGCCGACCTGCGCCGCGAAGTCGGTCAGCTGCGTGGTGGTCGCCACCACCTTGAGCGTGTCGCCGGACCCGCCGTCGGCCGCGCTGGACGCACCGCCGCAGGCGGTCAGGGTGAGTGCCGCACCTGCGGCGAGCGCAAGGCCCGCGAGCGTGAGCGAGCGGGGCGAACGGGAGGACAGCGAGTGGGGCATGGCAGCACTTTCTAGATGAGAACGAGTATCACTATAGCGGCAACTGATAATCGTTCGCAAAGTCGGTTCGGGGGACCGTCATAGACTCGAGCGGAGGGGGTGCCGGTGACCACGCAGCAGACAGGACGAACCCGCGCGACGGCGCGGACGCTGCGCACGGGCGGGGCCGCATGAGCGCCATCGCCGGCACGACGCCTGCAGGCACGGCGCTGCCCCACACTGCACTCGCCCTCCGCGAGGCGCTGCGCGACGGGTCGCTCTCGGTCACCGAGGTCGTCGCGCACCACCTCTCCGCGCTCGAGGCGGGGAGCGAGCTCGGGGCGTTCGTCTCGGTCTCTGCCGACGCCGCCCTGCGCGAGGCCGCAGTCGCCGACCGACGCGGCCTGCGCGCCCGCCGATCCGGCGCACCGCCGCCCCCGCTGCACGGCATGCCGACCGCGCACAAGGACCTCGTGGACGTCGCCGGATCGGTGACGACCCACGGCAGCGCCGCCGTGCCGCACGCACCCGCGACCGCTGACGGCCCGGGCGTCGCGGTGCTGCGTCGCGCGGGCGCGATCTCGCTCGGCAAGACCCAGGTGCCCGAGTTCGGGCTGACGGGATACTCCGAGAACCTCATCGCCGACCCCGCGCGCAACCCCCACGATCCCGCCCGCACGGCGGGCGGATCCTCCGGCGGCTCCGCGGCGGCCGTCGCGGCGGGGCTGCTCCCCCTCGCGCCGGGGAGCGACGGCGGGGGATCGATCCGGATCCCGGCCCTCGCCTGCGGCCTCATCGGACTGAAGCCGGGGCTCGGCGCGCTCCCGACGGACCTCACCCACGGCACGCATGACGGCTTCGGCACCCCGCGACTGACGGTGAGCGGCCCGCTCGCGCGCGACACCGCCGACGCCGCCGTGCTCTTCGACGCGATGCGCGGGATCCCGGGCGAACCCAGCCTCAGCGCGGTACGCGCGGCCGATGGCCTGAGCCGGTTGCGCATCGGGATCAGCACGGCGTCGCCGTTCGAGGCGGCGCACCCGGTGCCGTACTCGGCCGAGGCGCTCGCCGCCCTCGCGCGCGCCGCGCGCCTGCTGGAGGACCGCCGCCATCGCGTCGAGGAGGCGGAGTTCACGTCCGACCCGGGGTACGCCGACGCGTTCACCACGGCCTGGACCGCCGGGCTGTCCCTGCTGCAGTTCTCCGCCGCGGAGGTCGAGCGCCTGACGCCGCTCACCCGCGCGTTCCGCGAGCGCGCCCTCAGCCGATCCGACACCACCCACCACCGAGCCGCCGCCCGGCTCCGCGCGTTCGCCGCCGAGGCGCGCACGCAGTGGGGGCGGTACGACGCGGTGCTCACTCCGGGCCTCGCCTTCGCGCCGCCCCGCATCGGCGCCTTCACCTCGCGCTCCCCCGACGACGACTACCGCCTGCAGTGCGAGTGGGCCCCGCTCACCTCGATAGTGAACGTCTCGGGCCTGCCGGCGATCGCGGTGCCGATCGGGCCGGAGTACTGGACCGGAGTCCAGCTCATCGGCCGCCCGGGGAGCGAGACGCAGCTGCTGCAGCTCGCCACGCAGCTCACGACGCGCTGAACCCCGTCCGTAGAACTCAGCACTGCGCAGCGCCCTCACCCGGCGAGCGGATCCCTCATCAGCTCACGGCTGCGCTCCATCAGCGCAATGGTCTCGAGGGTGCGATCGAGCGGCCTGAGCGGCGACTCTGTGAGGCCCGCATCGATGCAGCGCGCGACCTCGAGCGCCTCCCAGAAGAGCTGCGTGTGCCCCAGCGCGGGCTCGGTGTACCGCAGTTCGCGCCCGTCGTGGAAGCGCACGGTCACGGGGCCCGGGTGGTAGAACGGTGCGTCGAGCGTCAGCGTGGCCTCCGTGCCGGCGATGAACGCGGTCGTCGGGGTGTCCGCGAGCATCGACGCGCTCACCGTCGCCTGCCGCCCCGCGCCGTCTCCGAGCAGCGCGTGGAACTGCCCGATCGCGCCGTGCTCGGGGTGCCGATGGCCGACGACCGCCTCGACCCGCAGGTCGGGGAGCACCTCGGAGACGAACATGAGGGGGTAGGTGCCGAGATCGTTCATCGCGCCGCCGCCCTGCGCGGGGTCCATCGCGCGGTGGTGGTCGACGAGGCGCTCGCCGATGGTCGCCTGCACCTCCACGATCTCGCCGAGCATGCCCGACGCCAGCACCTGACGCACCACGCAGGTGCGGGGCAGCGCGAGCGTCCAGACGGCCTCCATGGCGAAGAGCCCGCGCGCTCGGGCGAGCTCGACGAGGCGCTGCGTGTCCGCGAGGCGCGGGGTCATCGGTTTCTCGACGAGCACCGGCCTGCCCGCCTCGAGCGCCAGGGTCGCGTGCGCGAGGTGGTCGAGGTGCCCGGTCGCAACGTACACGACGTCGATGTCGGCCGCGACGAGCGCCTCGTACGACCCGTGCGCCTCCGCGATCCCGTGATCGCGCGCGAACTCCTCGGCGCGCGCGAGCGTGCGGGAGCCCACGGCCACGACCCGCTGATTCGTCGACGCCTGCAGCGCCTCGACGAAGCGTGCCGCGATCCAGCCGCTGCCGAGGATCCCCCACCGCAGCGAGGGGCCGGTGAGCGGATCGGGCACCAGCGGCTCGGGCAGGGCGCCGGGCGCTCGGTGGGCGTCGTGCGCGCTTGGCGCGCTCGGCCCGTCGGCTCCCTCGCGCGTGCTCATCGGGCGGCCTCCACCGCGACGAATCCGCCACCGGAGTGCATCGACGCGACGGCCGCGGCCGCCACGCGCGTCGCCTGCGCGCCGTCCTCCACCGTGGCGAGCGTCGGTGCCCGACCCTCGGTCATGGCCGTGACCCACTCCTGCAGCTCGAGCCGGTAGGCGTCCTCGTAGCGCGGTCGGAAGTCGACCGGCACGTCGGTGCGGGAGGTGAGCTCGGTCGACACCACGATGCGGTGCGGCTCGGTGATCGCCACCACCCCCGTTTCGCACACGACCTCGGAGCGCATGTCGTAGCCGTAGCGGGCGTTGAGGGAGTTCTCCACGGTCGAGAGCGCGCCGTCGGCCGTGCGCAGGAGCAGGATGAACGGCTCCCGCAGCCCGCCGCTGGTCGAACTCGGCGTCTCGGGGGCGTGCCAGCTCACGGCCGTGACGGGTGCGCCGAGCAGCCACGGCACGATGTCGAGGTCGTGGATCGCGGAGTTGTAGATCACCGTCTCGTCGGTGGCGCCGGGGCCGGTGGAGACCCCGCGCCCGACCGAGTGCACCATGACCGGGCGGCCGTGCGCGCCGGAATCGATGGCGCGTTTCTGCGCCACATAGCCCGGGTCGAAGCGGCGCATGAACCCCTGGTGGACGAGCGGCACCCCGTCGCCGACGGCGGCGCGGTGGGCCGCGACGACCCGCTCCGCGTCCTCGACGGAGGTCGACAGCGGCTTCTCGCAGAGCGCGGGCTTGCCGGCGGCGATGCAGGCGAGAGTCTGCTCGGCGTGGAGCACGTCGGGCGACGCGATCAGCACCGCATCCACCTCGGGGTGCGCGATGAGGTCGAGCGGGTCGCTGAACGCCGTGGCGCCCGGAATCGCCGCGACGACCGTGTTCGCACGCTCCAGATCGGGATCCGCCACCGCCGTGACGGTTGCCCCGGAGACCTGCTCGTGCAGAAGTTGCACGTGAAACGCGCCCATGACGCCGGTGCCGATGATGCCGATACGCATATGCGCTCCTCGATGTGTGAAGTGGTGGTGCGCCCGGGGAGCGCGAAGGTCTACTCGTAGGCGCCGGGCACGTTCTGGTCCCAGTCGATGATGGATCCCGTCACCACGCCGCTGCGCTCGCTGAGTAGGAACACGACGGCGTCCGCGATCTCGTCCGGCTGCCCGAGTTTGCCCATCGGCTGCGCGGCGGACGCCTCCGCGAGCCAGCCGTCGTCGGCGCCGTGGAAGGTCTGCTGCGTCACGGCTTCCCCGGGGGTGGCCGTCCAGCCGATATTGAGCCCGTTGATCCGGATCCGATCGAAGCGGTGCGCGAAGGCGGCGTTCTTCGTGAGCCCCGCGAGGCCGGCCTTCGACGCGACGTACGGGGCGAGGTAGGGCTGACCGCCGTGCATCGACATCGTGATGATGTTCAGGATCGTGCCGGGGGCACCCCGTCGGCGCATGTCCGCGACCGCGCCCTGCATGGTCATGAACGGCACCGTGATGTTCAGGGTGAGGTGCTCGGTGAGGAGCTCGCGCGTCGTGTCGAGCAGGGTGCCGCGGCTCGTCGCGCCGGCCGCGTTGACGAGGCTGTCGACCCGGCCGAAGCGGGCGATCGTCTCCGCGACCGCGCGCTCCGCCTCCCCGTCGACACCGAGGTCGGCGACGATCGGGAGCACCTCGGTCGTGACGTCGGCATCGCGTCCGCTCGCGCGGATCCCCTCGGCGGCGCGCTCGGCCTTCTCGGCGTTTCGGCCGACGATCGCCACGCCGCTCGCGCCCTCGCGCGCCGCGGCCTGCGCGATCGCGAGGCCGAGCCCCTGCGTGCCGCCCGTGACGAGCACCACCCTGTCCTGCATCAGTGCGCGCATGCGTCTACCTCCGGTTCGTCTGTGGTGGGGTGCGGTCAGTCTTCCAGGCGTCCCGGTCGCAGCGGCAGCCCGCTCGCCGCGTACAGCTCATCGATCAGCGCCATGGTGCGCCGGGATCGGCGGAGCCGGTCGCGATCCCGCACCCCCTCGCGCAGCTCCGAGCGAATGCGCCGCAGCTGATAGGCGTAGGACGATCCCGTGCCGGTGCGCTCCTCCCGGGAGTCGTCGCCGACCCGCACGATGAGTCGGTCGTCCTCCTGCGGCTTCACGAAGTTGGGAGCGTGCAGGGCACCGGCCGAGCCGACGATCTCGAGCCCGAAGTCCCAGCCGTCGAACACCATGCTCGTCCGCAGCGACACGTCGATCGGGGTCTCCCCCGGCAGCTCCAGCTCGGCGTCGAGGGTCGCATCGACCCGGACGTCCGCCGCGGCGCCGGTCGCGCGGGCCGCGCGCAGCACCGGTTCTGCGCCGAGCTCGTCGGCGAGGGTGAGCAGGGCGTGGATCGAGTAGCAGCCGAGGTCCATGACGGCGCCCCCGGCGAGATCGAAGCTCCACCGCGGGTCTGCGGTGCCGGGATCCGGCATCAGCATGTGCAGCCGCACCTCGCGCAGCGCGCCGAGCTCACCCGACCGCACGATCTCGAGCACCCGCGCGAGCAGCGGGTGATCGGCGTAGTGGAACGCCTCCCAGGCCCAGCCCGGAGCGGCATCGAGCCGCGCGGCGACCCGGTCGAACTCCGCGAGGTTCGCGGCGAACGGCTTCTCGACGAGCACCGACCGGCCGGCCTCCAGCGCCCGGGCCGTCCACTCCGCGTGCAGTCCGTTCGGGAGCCCGATGTAGATGAGGTCGAGGCTGTCGTCGGCGAGGAGCTCTGCGTAGTCGTCGGTGGATCCCTCGAAGCCGTGGCGTGCGGCGTAGGTACGAGCCCGCCCGGGATCCCGCGCGGCGACCGTGGCGAGGACATCGCCGGTCTCCCGGCTCGCGTCGATGATCGCGAGCTCGGCGATCCGGGACGCCCCCAGCATGCCGATCCGGAGCGGGGCCGTCATCACGCCACCGCGCCGCGGATGAACGCGACGCTCGCCCGGGCGTTCTCGAGCGCCCGGGCCGCGTCCTCCTCGGACTCCACGACCGTGTCCTGTTCGAGGACGTACCAGCCGTCGTACCCCGCGTCCGCGAGCGCCGCCACGATCACGTCGATGCGCGCGTCGCCCCGGCCGAGGGCCTGGTACATGCCCTGCCGCACCCCCTCGCGGTAGTCGATCCCCCCGGCGCGCACCCGGGCGGCGACCGCCAGGCTCACGTCTTTGAGGTGGGCGTGCACGATGCGGTCGGAGTGCTCGCGCACGAGCGCGACGGGATCACCGCCGGCGAGGGTGAAGTGCCCCGTGTCGAGGCAGATGCCGATCGAGGATCCCGCGAGGACCCGCGCCACCGCCTCGGGGGCTTCGACGACCGTGCCCAGGTGGGGGTGCAGGGTCGCCGTGACGCCGACGGCCGCGGCGGCGCGCTGGGCGCGGTCGAGGTTCTCGACGAGAGTCTGCCACTCGGCATCGGTCAGCTCCGCGGCGCCGTCGTAGCCCTCGGTGCCGGTCACGGCGGAGAGCACGAGGGTGCTCGCGCCCGCGGCGACGTAGGCCTCGAGCTCGCGCTCGATCGCGGGGATCGGATCCGCGTCGGCGCGGTGCAGCACGATCGGGAAGAACCCGCCGACGGCGCTGAGCCCGGCCTCGGCCAGCACCCGAGCGCGGTCGGCGGGGGCGTCGGGGAGGAACCCCTCGGGGCCGAACTCGGTCGCGGTGATCCCGAGCGAGACCATCTCCCCGAGCACGCGCTCACGGTCGAGCTGCAGGCCCCATCCCGGGACCTCGATGACTCCCCAGCTGATGGGGGCGGATGCGATGCGAGCGGTCATGGTTGGCTCCTGGGGGTCGGGCGGGCGGGTCGGGTGCGGGCGGGCGGGCGGGCGGGCGGGTCGGGTGCGCGTCAGGCCTGAACGGCGGCGGTGGTGCCGGCGACGGGCTGGCTGACGGCCCACTGGCGATCCTCGGCGGAGCGCTCGGCCGCGGAGACCACCTGGGCGGCCGACAGCGCGTCCTGGATGTTGGAGTTCAGCGCGGCGCGGCCGACGACGGCCTCCAGGAACTTCTTCGCCTCGATCACCTTGAGGTCGTCGTACCCCATCGACGTTCCGGCACCGGGCTGGAACCGGCCGAAGTCGCCCATGCCGGGGCTCGCCATCACGCGGGTGTATCCCTGGTGCGCGGCCCCGAGACCGCTTGAGACGTGCAGCTCGTTGAGGCGCTCGAAGTCCCAGTGCGCGGAGCCGTTCGTGCCGTAGATCTCGATCCCGTAGCTCGCGCGCGGTCCGACGGCGACCCGGGAGGCCTCGAGCGTGCCGACAGCGTCCGCGGCGATCGCGTCGTCGGAGAGCCGGATCAGCATGCCCGCGTAGTCCTCGTTCTCCACGGGCTTCATCTCGCCGTCCTCGACGACGGCGAAGTGCGTGCCGCTGCCCATGGGCAGTTCGGCGCGCTCCGCGTAGACGGTCGAGGTGAGCGCGCTGACCTCGGCGATCGGGCCGAGGGTGTACTGCACCAGGTCGACGAGGTGCCCCATGAGGTCACCGAGCACCCCCGATCCGGCGAGGTTGCGGATGAAGCGCCACGACAGCGCACCGCGCGGATCCGCCGAGTAATCGGCGAACATGTGGCCGCGCACGTTGGTGATCCGGCCCAGTTCGCCGGTGGCGATGAGGGTGCGGAGGTGCTCGATCGCGGGGGCGTGGCGGTAGTTGAAGCCGATGGAGCTGACGACGCCGGCCTCGGCGGCGGCGGTCGACACGGCGCGCGTCTCCTCCTCACCGCGGCCGACGGGCTTCTCGATCCAGAAGTGCTTGCCCGCCGCAGCCGCGGCGATGGCGATCTCGGCGTGCAGGAAGTTCGGGGCGCAGATCGATACGACGTCGACCTCGGGATCGTTCAAGACCTCGTGGTAGTCGGCGGAGGCGCGCTCGTAGCCGAGCACGTCAACGGCCTCCTGCGCGCGGGCGGGCGCGGTGTCGGCGGCGTGCACGAGGCGCGGGCGGATCCCGAGATCCGGGTAGGCGTAGCGCAGGTTCGAGTATGCGCGGCTGTGCAGCTGGCCCATCCAGCCCACACTGATGAGGCCGATCCCGACCGTGATGGTGCCGTCTTCGTTCGTCTGCATATCCGTAGCTCTCGGTCGAGGTGCCGTGCACCGTGCGTCGTTGCGGGATCCTGAAAATGGACCGGTCCAAATTGTAAGTACGTCGCGGCTGCGATGTCAAGCGACGCACCGGGGGCGCGTCGCGAGAGTTCGCGCTGCCCACTGTCATCGCCCCCTGTCAATCCCGGCGGAGATCTCACTCAGAACGGAGCGTTTTCGGGGAATGGCTCCGTTATTCGTGAGATCTCCGCCGCAAGTGACGACACCCTGCACCCCTCAGCGCCGCGCGACCCGATACGCGGCGAAGCTCAGCAACCCCAGTCCGACCAGCGCGAGCGCGCCGATCGGGATCCAGCCCACGCCGCCCCCCGCCAGGATCGCCCCGCCCGCGAGCGCACCGACGAAACTCCCGAGGTTGCCGGCGCCGGAGGGCAGTGCAGACGCGAGCCGCGGGTACCGAAGCAGCTCCCGCATGTAGAGCACCTGCCCGGGCGGGCTGCCGCCGCCGAGGCAGATGCCGACGAGCAGGATCGCCGCGACCGCGCCGGCGCCGCCAATGCCGGGCACGAGCAGCAGCGCGGCGCCGAGCGCGCCGGCGACCGCGGACCCGGCGAACGCCGCACCGGGGCGGCGGTCCGCGATCCAGCCGGACCCGAAGTTGCCGAGGTTCATGCCCACGCCGAACGCGAGCATCGCCCAGCCCCCCGTCACCCAGTCGTCCCCGCCCCGCGCGACCGCGATGACCGGCGCCACGTAGGTGATGATCGCGAACCCGCCGGCCGTCGCGAGGACCGCGGCCGCGATGAGGGTGAGGAGACTCCGTGGTCGGATACCGCCGCTCGTGTGCTCGAGGGTCGCGACGGCCGTGGCCGGCACGCGCACCGCGAGCAGCGCCGCGAGCGGCACGGCGAAGAACACCGCGGTCGATCCGAGGATCACCCGCCAATCCCCCGCTGCACCGAGCGCGGTGAGGACCGGCACCCCCAGCAGGTTCGCGCCGGTCAGCCCGCCGTGCACGATGGCCGAGCCGCGCCCGTACTTGCCGGACACCAGCAGGTGCGCGATCAGCATCGCGGCGACGCCGATGTAGCTCGCGTGCGTCAGCGCCGACAGGAAGCGCAGCACGATGGCGATGGCGAGGGTCGGCGCGAACGCGGTGGCGATCGTCCCGAGCAGCATGCTGCCCGCGCAGACGATGAGCGCCCACCGTTCCGAGAGACGGCGCACCAGGATCGGCGTCGTGATAATGCCGACCACCACCCCCAGCGCGTAGGCCGAGGCGAGCCCGCCCGTTGCCGCGTGTGCGGCGTCGGGGTCCGCTCGGCTCAGTGCGGGCAGCAGGTCGGCGGAGATCTGCGGCAGAAGCCCCATGACGAGGAATTCGCTCACGCCGATCCCGAACCCGCCGCAGGCGAGCGCGGCGATGACCAGCCGACGGGCAGCCAGCCCAGCCGACCCCACGTCCTCTGTTCGCATCCCGCACCTCCGTTGGTCAGTTCCTCACAGCACCGCCCCACGACCGAACGAGCGCACCCCCGGAACCAGCCGGGGGTGCGCTCGAATCACTCGTGATGCGGGTCAGTCCTCCGGCGGCACGACCTTCACCGCTTCGGTGACTGTGACGCGACCGACGCCCGCTGCCGGGTCCTCTTCGATCTCGTCGCGGATCGTCCGCACGGTGTCGGTGCTCGTGCCGACCTGGCGCAGCTCGTGCACGAGCTGCTCGAGCTCCGCACCGCCGGCCATGAGGCCCGTCAGCTCCTCGAGGGTGATGTCGGACTTCTCGTGGTAGCCGATGCTCTGGCCGCGCTTCAGCAGCAGGAACCGATCGCCCACCGGGTACGCGTGGTGCGGGTTGTGCGTGATGAAGATCACACCGAGCCCGCGATCCCGCGCCTGAATGATGTAGCGCAGCACGACACCCGACTGCTTCACGCCGAGGGCGGCGGTCGGCTCGTCGAGGATCAGCACCTTCGCTCCGAAGTAGACCGCGCGGGCGATGGCCACGCACTGCCGCTCACCACCCGAGAGGGTGCCGATCGGCTGATCCACGTCGCGCAGATCGATGCCCATCTCGAGCAGCTCGTGCTTCGCGGTCTTGCGCATGAAGTCGACGTCGAGCCGCTGGAACGGCCCCCAGCCCTTCGTCGCCTCCGAGCCCAGGAAGAAGTTGCGCCACACCGGCATGAGCGGTGCCACGGCCAGATCCTGGTAGACGGTTGCGATCCCGCGGTTCAGCGCCTCACGAGGCGAGTTGAACTTCACCGACTCGCCCTCGACGAGGTACTCGCCGCCGGTGTGCTGATGCAGCCCCGCGATGATCTTGATGAGCGTCGACTTGCCGGCGCCGTTGTCGCCGAGGACGCACATCACCTCACCCGCGGCCACCTTCAGGCTCACATCGCGGAGCGCGATGATGTTGCCGTAGCGCTTCTCCGCGTCGCGGAGCTCGACGAGCGGCGTGTCGACCGGAACGGTCTCGGCGGTCACTGTGGCGTTCACTTTTTGCCTCCCCGTGCTGCGCGGCGCTGCAGAGTGAAGTTCAGCACGGTCGCGCCCAAGAGCATCGCACCGAGGAAGAACTTCAGCCAGTCCGGGTTCCACTCCGCGTACACGACACCCTTGAGCGCCATGCCGTAGATGAGGGCACCGATGGCACCGCCGATCGCACTGCCGTAGCCGCCGGTCATGAGGCAGCCGCCGACGACGGCCGCGATGATGTAGAGGAACTCGTTGCCGATGCCCTCACCCGACTGCACCGTCTTGAATGCGAAGAGCTGGTGCATACCCAGGAGCCACGCGCAGAAGCTGACGCCCATGTACAGACCGATCTTGGTGCGGACGACGGGAACGCCGACCGCGCGGGCGGCATCCGGAGCGCCGCCGCTCGAGAAGATCCAGTTGCCGACCTTGGTCCGCTGGAGGATCCAGGTGGCGACGATCACGAGCAGGATCCAGTAGAAGACCGTGATCTTCACGTTCACCCCGAACACCGGGATATCCGAGGCGAAGACCGCCGCCGCGGATTCGAAGCCCGGCCAGTTCGCGATCGACGGAGCCGCGACCCCGCCCGTGATCAGTCGCGTGACACCCAGGTTCAAGCCCGTCAGCATGAAGAACGTGGCCAGGGTGATGATGAAGCTCGAGAGTTTCGTTTTCGTCAACAACCACCCGTTGAGCAGCCCGACGAGCAGCGAGAACACCAGACCGATGAGCGCACCGACCCAGACGTTGCCGCCGAACCAGTACATGAAGAGCGACGAGGAGAGTGCTGCGGAGATCACACCGACGCCGGCCGACAGGTCGACCTCACCGCCGATCATGAGCAGGGAGACGCCCACCGCCATGATCCCGACGGTGGAGGCACCGTACAGGATCGTCGCGATCGACTCGGGTCGGGTGAACTGCGGCGCGACGACCGCGAACATGATCGCCAGCACCAGGGCGGCGGCCGTGGCCCCCGCCTCTGGTTTGGTGAAGAACTTCGTGAAGAGGTTCCCCGTGGCGACGCGCTCGTCGAACTTCGGAGCTGTGGTTGTAGACATTGAATCTAACTCTCTGGTCGAGTCAGCGTGCCGGGACGCTTACTCTGCCGAATCCTTGAACTGTGCGGCAACGCTCTCGGCGTTGTCGGCGTTCACGACCGCGGGACCGGTGAGCACTGCCTGGCCGCCGCCGAGCACGTAGCCGCCCTCGGTGAAGAGACGCACGGCCTCGACGCTGGAGTAGCCCTGCAGGAACGGCTGCTGGTCGATGCCGAAGAGCATCGTGCCGTCCTTGATCGCCGCGTAGACGTCGGCGTTCAGGTCGGTGGTGGCGAGCGTCGCGCTGCTGCCGGCGTCCTTGATCGAGTCGAGGGCCGTCATGGCGAACGGGGCGCCGAGCGTCAGCACCGCGTCGATGTCCGCGTTGGTCTGCAGCTTCGAGGTGATGGTCGAGGCGACGTTGGTCATGTCCGTGCCCTGCACGTACAGCACCTCGGAGGTGCCCTCGAAGGTGTCGGCGAGACCCTCGCAGCGAGCCTCCAGGCCGACGTGGCCCTGCTCCTGGATCACGCAGATCGCGCGGGTCAGACCGGCCTCGTTGAACTGCTCACCGGCGGCCTGACCGGCGATGAACTCGTTCTGCCCGAAGTGCGCGAGCACTCCGAGATCCTTGAACGCATCCTCACCGGCGTTGATGCTGAACACCGGGATCCCGGCGTCGACCGCCTTCTGCACCTCGCCGGCCATGGCGTCCGACTTCGCGAGCGTCACGACGATGCCGTCGACGTCCTGGTCGACCGCCTGCTGCACGAGCTGCGCCTGGCGCGCGCCGTCCGGATCCGAGCTGTAGAGCAGTTCGACGTTGTTGCGCTCGGCCGCCGTCTCGGCACCGGCGCGGATCGTGTCCCAGAACGTATCGCCGGGGGCCGCGTGCGTGACGAGTGCGACCTTGATGGGATCGAGATCCGCCGCGGCCTCACTTCCACCGCCACCCGCAGCGCCGCCGCCGGCGCCCGCGGGGCTGCCGCAGGCCGCGAGGAGCAGCGCTCCCGTCGCTGCCAGACCGGCGATCCCGGCCTTGATCCAACGTCCCTTACCTGACTTCAACATAGTTTCACTCCGTCGTGTTATTGAACTAATGTCGTTACAAAGCTTGCGCTTACTTTTTACAGTACCGTAACTTTCACGGTCAAGCGAAATTTCCGGTAAAAGTTGGATAACGACCCTGCAACACGTTCGCGACGGCTTCCGCCGCCATCTGGAAGGTGGCCGCCATGGCGGCCTCGGACAAGCCGGAGGTGTGCGGGCTGAGGAGCACCCGCGGGTCTTCGGCGAGCGGGTGCGTGCGGATCGGCTCCTCGGAGAAGACGTCGAGACCGACCCCTTCGAGCAGCCCCTCTGCGAGCCCCCACTCGAGCGTATCGGTCGACACGAGCTCGGCACGGGCGCAGTTCACGAGCACCAGCCCCGGTCGTGCCGAAGCGAGCACCTCGCGTCCGATGAGTTCGCCATCGCCGCCGGGCAGGTGCAGTGTGAGTGCGTCCGCCCGACGCACCGCCTCCGCGAGCGTCACGTTCTCGAACACGTCGGACTGCACGAAAGGATCGTGCACGAGCACCTCCATGCCGAACGCCGCCCCGAAGTCCGCCACGATGCGACCTATGCGGCCGTAGCCGATGACGGCGAGCGTCGTTCCGAAGACGTCGCCCGGCACCGGAACGGGATCACGCCCCCAGTGCCCCCCGGCCACGAACGCGTGCGATTGGGGCACCCGCTTGACGAGCGCGAGGAGCATGGCGAACGCCCCCTCGGCGACGGCCCGGGCGTTGCTGCCCGGCGTGGTGGCGACCGGGATCCCGCGCTCCGCGGCGGCCTCGAGGTCGACCCGCTCGACCCCGACGCCGGTGCGCGCGATGATCCGGAGACGCGGCATCCGGTCGAGGAGCGCCCGGTCGACGTCGAACGCCGCGCGCACGATCGCCCCCTCGGCCTCGGCAAGATCGGCGACGGTGGGGTGCGGCTCGAACCGGGCATCCGCGCCGAGGAACGGGAGGACGAGCGCGGGATCGACCGGGCCGAGCCCCACAACGAGCGCGGTCACGGGGTGCGCTCGTCGGGGCGCGGGATCGCGGCCCGCACGGTGGCCGCGAGCAGCGTCGCGTCGGAGCCGATCGCGATGAACCCGAAGCCGCGCTCCCGGTACGCCTCGGCTCCGGCGCGGTCGTTGGTGAGGATCCCGGCGACCGTGCCGTGCGCCCGGCACGCGGCGACCACCCGGTCGAGCGCGTCCTGGAACACGGGCTCGTCGAAGCGGCGCGGCACGCCCAGCGCGTAGCTCAGGTCCTGCGGCCCCACGAAGAGCACGTCGGCCCCGGGGGTCGCGGCGATCGCGTCGAGCTCCGCCAACGCTCCGACGGTCTCGATCTGCACGATGCCGACGGCGCGGTCGTTCGCCGCGTCGAGCGCGGCGACCTCACCGCCCCACCGCGCCGCCCGGTTGTAGGTCGCGACACCGCGGTCGCCCTCCGGCGGGTAGAGCCGGTGCCGCAGGGCCGCAGCAGCCTCCGCGGCGCTCGAGATGCGCGGCAGCATGACGCCGGCGGCCCCGGCGTCGAGCACCCGCCCGACGCGGATCCGCTCCGGCTGCTCCACGCGCACGAGCGTCGCGGTGCCGTACGCCCCCGCGGCCGCGCAGATCGCGCCGACCTGCGACTCGTCACCGCCGCCGTGCTCGAGGTCGACGAGCACCCAGTCGAGCCCGGCGGAGGCGCAGACCTCCGCTGCGGTCACCGAGCCGAGGCCGAGAAACGTGCCGACGGTCGCCTCGCCCCGCCGGAAGCGCTCGCGAAGCGCGCGGCCCGGTGCGAGCGGGCCGGGAAGCGCGGCGGCACTCTGGCCAGCAGCCGGGCCGACACCCGAGCCGCTCACGCGTGCCACCGCTGCTGGGCAAGGCCCTCGCCGTACTCGGCGAGCTTCGCGGAGGTGTCGACCCGATCCCAGACCTCGGCCGGCGAGACGTCCCACCACACCTCCGACGACGGCAGATCTGCGTGTGGGATCGTGGGCACCACGATCACGACCGGGCCGCGGATGTCGCGGGTCTCGGCGAGCGCCGCGCGCACCTCCTCGGCCGTGGTGGGCGTGCGCACCTCGGCACCGAGCCCCGCGGCGATCTGCCCGAGGTCGATCCGCAGGTAGTCGCCCTCGAGGCGCCCGGCGTCGGAGCCCGCGAGGGATCCCTCGCCGTCGCGGTACCGGAACTCGTTGCCGAAGTGCTCGCCCGTGCGCCACATCTGGAGACGGCGGATGACCTGGTAGCCGTGGTTCTCGGAGACGACGACGGTGAACGGGATCCGCTCCTGGGCCGCCGTCACGATCTCGGTGGGCATCATGACGAACGTGCCGTCGCCGATGAACGCGGTGATGCGGTGTTCGGGATCGGGATCCGCGAGGCGCACCCCCATCGCGGCCGGCAGCTCGTACCCCATGCACGAGAACCCGAACTCGAGGTGCGCGTGGCGCGCGTCGGTGGCGTCCCACACTTTCTGCAGGTCGCCGGGCGGGCCTCCCGCCGCGGCCACGATCGTGTCGCCCGCGCGAGCGTGCTCCTGCATGAGTCCGATGAGCTGGCCCTGGGTCAGGATCGCGTCGGTCACCGGCAGCTCCGGGTGATCGGCGCGGGGGAACGGAGTGTCGGGATCCAGCGCCGCGGCGCGCACCGGCAGCCACGCCTCGCGCGCCGCCACGACGTCTGCCGCCCAGGCCTCGGGCACCCGGTACTCGCCGAGCTCAGCGGCGAGCGCCTCGAGCGCCAGGCGGGCGTCGGCGATCACGGCCGTCGCCCCCTGCTTCACGGCGTCGTGCTCGACGAGGTTGATCGACGCGAAGCGCACGCCGGGGTGCTGGAAGAGCGACTGCGACGCCGTGGCGAAGTCGGTGAGCCGGGTTCCCACGTGCACGATGAGATCGGCGCGCTCGGCCAGGCGGTTCGTCGTCGGGGATCCCTCGAGCCCGATCCCGAACACGCTCCACGGCCCGTCCGCGGTGACCGCACCCTTGCCCGCGAAGGTCTCGCTGATCGGGAGGCCCGTGCGCCGGCCGAGGTCCGTGAGCGTCTGCTGCGCGTCGGCGTAGAGGACCCCGCCGCCCGCGATCACGAGGGGCCGCTCGGCCTGACGGATCAGCGCGGCGACCTCCGAGATCTCGCTGGCATCGGGCACGCGGCGCCGGATCACCCAGTCCCGCTCGGCGAAGAGCTCGACCGGGTAGTCGAAGGCGTGGGACTGCACGTCCTGCGGAAGCGCGAGCACCACGGCACCGGTCTCCTCGGGGTTCGCGAGCACCCGGAACGCCTGGGGCAGGGCCGTGAGGAGCTGCTCGGGTCGCGTGATGCGGTCGAAGAAGCGCGACACGGGGCGGAACGCGTCGTTCACCGTGACGTCGGGGGTGCCCGGCAGATCCAGCTGCTGCAGCACGGGGCCCTGCCGCCGCGTCGCGTAGGTGTCGCCGGGCAGGAGGAGCAGCGGGAGTCGGTTCACCGTGGCGAGCGCGGCCGCGGTGACGAGGTTCGTCGCGCCCGGACCCACCGAGGCGGTGACCGCGAGCGTCTGGCGACGTTTTGTGGCCTTCGCGAAGCCGGTCGCCAGGTGCCCGAGTGCCTGCTCGTTGCGACCCTGCACGAACGGCAGCGCGTCGGCGTGCTCCGCGAACGCCTGCCCGAGGCCGGCGACATTGCCGTGCCCGAAGATGCCGAGCGCGGCCGGCACGAAGCGCCGCCGCTCCCCGTCGGCCACGGTGTGCTGTGCGGCGAGGTACCGCACGATCGCTTGTGCGACCGTGAGTCGCACGGTCTCGCCTGATGTTCCCTGAACCATGTCGGTCAGCTCCTTCGTTGTTCTGCGTTCTTCACTCACTCGAATGCGGTGTTTCGCCTACTTCGCGGTCTGCGGAGCGATGGGTCAGATGAGCCTCCGGCCCCTAACTGTGCAACACCACCGTCTTCACCTCGGTCATCTCCTCCACCGCCGACCGCACCCCTTCCTTCCCGTACCCGCTTGCCTTGAACCCGCCGTAGGGCATGAGGTCTGCCCGCCACAGCGGGGTCCAGCCGAGGTGCACACTGCCCGCGTCGATCTCCCGCATCGCCCGGATCCCCTCGGCGAGGGTGCCGCCGAACACTCCGGCGGCCAACCCGTACGGGGTGCCGTTGGCGGCGTCGATCGCCGCGTCGAACGAGTCGACCGTGGTGACGGCGATGGCGGGACCGAAGAGCTCCTCCTGCGCGATCGCCTGGGACGTGTCGATCCCGGTCACGATCGCGGGCGCCACAAACGCGCCGTCGCGCTCCCCACCCGTGAGGAGCCGCCCGCCCTCGGCGACGGCCTGCGCAACGCTGCGCTCGACGCGCTCCGCCTCGCCCGCGGTGATGAGGGGACCGAGGGTCGTGCCCTCGGCCGAGGGATCCCCCATCCGGATCGCCTCCACGAGGGGCGTGAGGGCGTCGAGGAAGTCCCCCTCGACCGCGCGGTGCACGACGACGCGCTGCACCGAGATGCACACCTGCCCCCCGTTGACGTAGCCGCCGAGCGCCACGGCAGCGGCGGCCTGCGCGATGTCGGCGCCCGGCAGCACGAGCGTCGGCGACGAGGCGCCGAGTTCGAGCGACAGCTTCTTCACGCCCGCGAGCGACGAGATGCGCTCGCCGACGGCCGTCGAGCCGGTGAACGAGATCTTCCGCACCCGCGGATCCCGCACCAGCGCGTCACCGATCGCGGCGCCGGAGCCCGTGAGCACCGAGAGCACCCCCTCGGGCAGGCCCGCCTCGACGAAGACCTGCGCGAGTGCGAGCGCCGTCAGCGGTGTCGCGCCCGCGGGCTTGAGAATGACCGCGTTGCCGGAGGCCAGGGCCGGGCCAACCTTGTGCAGCACCAGCAGCGCGGGGTAGTTGAACGGGGTGATCGCCGCGACGATGCCGACCGGCTGACGCAGCGTGAAGCCCACCTTGTCCTGCCCGGTGCCCGGGTTCGCGTCGAGCGGCAGGCTGTCGCCGTAGAGCTGCGTGCCCTCCTGCACCGAGAGGCGGATGATCGCGCCCGAGCGCCGGGCCTCCCCCAGCGCTTCGGCGAGGGGCTTGCCGTTCTCCGCGGAGATCGTGGCGGCGAGCTGTTCGGCGCGCTCGTCCGCCAGCGCAGCCGCGCGGAGCAGGATCGCGGCGCGCTCGTGGGCCGGGGTGCGGCGCCAGACGGCGGCGCCCCGCTCGGCTGCCCTGATCGCGGCCTCGACATCCGCCGTGTCGGCCGCGGCGACCTCGCCGACGGTGCGGCCATCATAGGGCGAACGGATCTCGCGCCGCGCACCCGAGGCGGACTCCTGCCACTCCCCGCCGATCAGCAGGCCGTAGCTGCCGTGTTCGCCGGTGCTGCTCGTGCCCGTGCCGTCTGCCGTTGCCGCGCTCATGCGTCCGCCCTTCGCCGTTGATTTGGACCGGTCCAAATTGTACGCATGTTTCGTCGCGCGCGTCAACCATGCCTGTGCGACAGAGGTTGCGGCGACGACGGTGTGGGTGACGGTGATGGTGGGGGCAGCAGCGGTCGCGACGGCCGCGGGCACCGCGGCGATCCGGCTGCGCTCAGCGCGCGAGCGAGGAGCCGCGCACCACGAGGCTCGGCGGGATCAGCACCTCGCCGATCCGGCCCGCGACGCCCGTGCGATCCGCCGACGCGTCGAGCATCGCCTCCGCCGCGACCCGCCCGATGCGGCGGTTGTCGGGATCCACGCTCGTCAGTGAGATGCGCGGGATCGCCGACAGCGTCGTGTCGTCGTACCCCGCAACGCGGCAGCCCTCGGGCACCGACACCCCGGCCGCCTCGAGCGCGGTGATGACCCCGATCGCGGTCAGGTCGTTCACCGCGATGATCGCCTGCGGCAGCCGGTCGCTCGCGAGCAGCCGCCCGACGGCCCGCCGCGCCCCCGCCTCCGTGAAGTCGGCGCGCTCGACCCAGGCCTGCTCGCCGAAACCGCGCGCCGCGACCGAGGCCCGGAACGCCGCCTCCCGCGACGCGGACACGGTGCCGCCGTCGCCGCCCACGAACACGAGGCGCTCGACCCCCTGCTCGGCCAGGTGCGCGACCACCAGATCGAGACCGGCGTGGTCGTCGCTCCGCACGGTGGCGACGACGTCGTCGGTGGCGTCGATCGCACTCGCCACGACCGTCGGGATCGTCGCGGTGAGGTCCGCGAGCTCGGCGAAGCCCGGGATCGTGCCGACGGTGATGAGGCCCGACGGGCGCAGATCCCGCAGCACGGCGATGTTGTCGCGATCCAGCACCGACGACCCCCCGCCGTCGTCGACCTGCGCGCTCACGATCATGGTGCGCTGCCCCGCCTCCGCGAGACGGGCCTTCGCCGCGCCCACGATCTCTGCGAAGAGCGGGTTGTGGAGGTTCGAGACGAGGATCGCGACGAAGTCGCGCCGACCCGCCGAGAGCGACTGGGCGACGAGGTTCGGGCGGTAGCCGAGGCGCTCGGCCGCGTGCAGCACGCGCCTTCGGCGTTCTTCGCTCACATTCTCGCCGCCGTTGAAGACGAGCGAGACGAGGGACTTCGAGACCCCGGCCTCGCGGGCGACATCGCGGATCGTAGGGGGTCGGGTCGGAGCGGTCTCCGACACCTCTGCCCGCTCCGTCATCGCCCCTCCTCGCATCAGGATCATCCTATGACGCGGGTGTCACGCGCGCGTGTCGTGGCGGGGCGGTGGGTGGATCGGGTGGCTCGGACTGTATCGCCTACGCGTCGACCGCCGCCGAGAACGCCGACGCGAACGCGTCGAGTGCGGCGTCCGGATCCCCGCTCGCCCAGCCCTCGAGCCCCACGACGCCGTCGTAGCCCAGATCCCGCAGCGCCGCCGCGACGGCCTCGTACCGGATCTCACCCGTGCCCGGCTCGCATCGGCCCGGCACGTCCGCCACCTGGATCTCGCCGATCCAGGGCAGCGCCTCGCGCACGAGCTCGACGAGGTTCCCCTCCCCGATCTGCGCGTGGTAGAGGTCGAGATTGAGCCGCAGCCCCGCGCGATCCACCCCGCGCACGAGCGCGAGGGTGTCGGCGGCCCGCGCGAACGGGGTGCCGGGGTGGTCGACCGCGAGGTTCAGATTCTCGAGCGTGAACACCCGCCCGGCCTCCTCGGCGAGCTCGGCCAGGCTGCGCAGCGTGTCGGCGGCGCGCACCCAGTCCTCACCGGTGACGTCCGTGCGCGGCACCACGGGGAGCCCATCGGAGTCGAGGCCCGTGCCGTGCAGATTGAGCCGCGGCGCGTCGATCATCTCCGCGGCGCGGAGCGATTCGCGGGCAGTGGCGAGGATCTCTGCGCGCCCCTCGTCGCTCGTGAGATCCCCGCGCAGGTAGCCGGTCATCGAGGAGAACGTCGCACGGGTGGCCGCGAGCGCGGGGAGGTCCTTGGTGCTCCAGTCCCAGATCTCCACTTCGAAGCCGCGCTCGTGGAGGCGTGCGACGCGCTCCACGAACGGGCGGTCGACGTAGAGCATCTCGGCGCAGGCGGCGAGTCGGATTCCCATGCCTAGGCTCCCGCGGTGCGGTTCGCGGCGAGATCCGGTGCGGCGAGATCCGACGAGCCCAGATCCACCGCGACGGCGACACCCTCGGTCGCGGAGCGCTGCGCGGCATCGGCGAGCACGAGTGCGGCGCGGCCGTCCTCGAAAGTCGGGCTCGTCGACGCCTCGCCGCGCACGAGCTTCACGAACTCGCGCAGCTCGGCCGAGTAGGCCTCGGCGTAGCGCTCGAGGAAGAACTCGCCGTACGCCGGCTTCGCCTCGACCGCCTGGGCGGTCGACAGGCTCACGAGGCTGGTGGGTGCGTTCGCGACCTGGAGCATGCCCTGGCCGCCGAACGCCTCGATGCGCTGGTCGTAGCCGATGGCGCTGTGGCGGGAGTTCACGATCGTGACGACCGCCCCCGAGGCCGCCCGGAGCGTCGTGACCGCGGTGTCGAAGTCGCCGTGCTCGCGGGCGCCGGGATCGAACGCGCGGGTGCCCGTGGCGTGCACCTCGACGATGTCGTCGACGAAGAAGCGGGCCATGTCGAAGTCGTGGATGGTCATGTCGCGGAAGATCCCGCCCGAAATCTTCACATAGTCGGCCGGGGGCGCGGCGGGGTCGCGGCTGATGATGATGAGCTGCTCCAGCGCGCCGATCTCGCCGGCGGCGACGCGGGCGCGGGCACTCGCGAAGTCGGGGTCGAAGCGGCGGTTGAAGCCGAGAGCGACCGGGATCCCGAGCTCGGCGATGAGCGGGCGGAGGGCGTCGACCCGCTGGATGTCGAGGTCGATGGGCTTCTCGCAGAGCACGGGAAGGCCCGCGCGCACCGAGGCCTCGATGAGGTCGACGTGGGTGGGGGTGGGCGAGGCGACGAGCACGGCGTCGATCTCGCCCGAGGCGATGAGCTCCTCGGCGGACGCGGTGGCGGTGCCGCCGAAGCGCTCTGCGACGGAGCGCGCTCCGTCGATGAAGGGGTCGGCAACCCAGGAGAGGGTGGCGTCGGGCGCCGCGGCGATGCTGGCGGCGTGCACCTGGCCGATGCGTCCGGTGCCGATGAGTCCGAAGCGGACGGGTTGCTGCGTCATTGCGGTTCCCTTGCGTGGTGTTGGGCGCGGGCGGGGTGATCGTGAGGATCGTGTTCTGTGACCCGCCAGCGCCGATTCAATTGATAAGACAATAGGTCTATTGTACGACGCTTCGGGCTCCCCGCGCACCCCCGATCTGCGGCCGTCCCGCACCTTCCCGCACCTTCCCGCACCTCCCCGCGCCGTCCTCCCGGCGACCTCCCCGCGTGAGCGATTTCTGTTGGAGGTGCGGGTTTCCCCACCAGAAATCGCTCACACTCCCCGGGCTGCCCGTCGGCCCGGCCCGCCCGCCCGCGGGCTCAGCGCGCGGGCGGCACCGTCGAGGCGCGCTCCACCAGCCTCGGCACGAAGCGCATCGACACGGGCCGCTCGGCCCCCTCGATCATCGAGACGAGCGTGCGCCCCGCCTGCTCACCCACGTGCCGCGAATCCCCGCTCACCGTCGTCAGCGACAGGAGCGCGTAGGCCGCGAGCGGCGAGTCGTCGTACCCGACCACCGAGAGCTCCTCGGGAAACGCCCGCCCGGCCGCCCGCGCCGCCCCGATGACCCCCACGGCCATGGGGTCGTTCACGGCGAAGACCGCGGTGGGGGCGTCGATCGCGCCGGCGGTAGGTCGCTCCGCGGTTCGGGATCCCGCCCACAGCTCCCCCGCCACCGCCCGCGCCGCGGCCTCGCTCGTCTCGGCAGCGCGCACGACGTTCGGCTCGAACCCGAGCGTCCGCATCTCGTCCGAGTACCCCCGCTCCCGTTCCCCTGCACTGGCGCCCGGCCCGGAGACGCAGGCGATGCGGCGATGCCCGAGCCCCGCCAGGTGCCGCACCGCGAGCCTGCCGCCCTCGGCCTCGTCGCTCGCGATGACGGGGACGGCGGGGTCGGTCCCGGACCCGGCACCACGCCCCGCGACATCGTCTCCACCGAGCGCGCGCGTCCCGAGCACCACCGCGGGCACACCGAGTCGACGCACCGCCTCCGGCGACGCCTCCCCGGCCAGCACGACCCCGTCGACGCGGAGCGCGCGGAACACCGCGATCGGGTCGAGGCTGAGGTGCGCGTTGAGCCGGGTGTCGGCCACGCTGAGCGAGTACCCGCCGGAGGCGAGCGACTCCCGCAGCCCGGCGAGCGCCTCAACGAACCACAAGTTCGCGAAGTCGTCGATGACGACCCCGACGCTGCGCGTGCGGGTTCCGGCGAGCCCGGCGGCCAGTCTGCTCGGGGTGTAGTCGAGCTCGCGCATGGCGGCGAGCACCGCCTCTCGCCGCTCGGCGCTCACGCGGGGCGAGTCGCGCAGCACCAGCGAGACGAGCGACTTCGAGACCCCGGCGCGCTCCGCCACGTCGTAGATCGTGGGTCGTTTCACGCGCACCTCCGCTCGATCGTTCGCCGCAGCGACAGCGCGGCGATCCCGACCCGAATCTACACTGCCGTCGCGCTCCGAGGAGGACCACGGATTCATATTGACAGGACAAAGTTCGCGGACTACCGTGATCCGTATTGGAGCGCTCCAACGCACGCACCGTCGCGCAGCGCGCCCCGACCCTCCCCGTAATGACGCCCCGAAAGGATTCCCGTGACCGCATCACTCGGTGTCGCCGTGATCGGCGCCGGCATGGCCGGTAAGGCCCACGCCGCCGCCTACCGCGCCGCACGCACCCTCTACGCTCCCGTCCTTCCCGAGATCCGCCTCGTCGCGATCGGCGATGTCTACGCCCCGCTCGGCGAGGAAACCGCGCAGCGCTTCGGCTTCGAGCGCCACGTCGCCGACTGGCGCGACATCGCCGCGGCCGACGACATCGACGTCGTCAGTGTGGTCGTCGCGAACGCACTGCACCGCGAGATCGTCGAGGGCCTGCTCGCCGCCGGCAAGCACGTGCTCTGCGAGAAGCCGCTGAGCGACACCATCGAGGACGCCCGCGCCATGGCGGAGTCCGCACGGATCGCCGCCGAGTCCGGCACCCTCGCGCGCATCGGCTTCAGCTATTTGCGCGCGCCCGGGATCGCGTTCATCCGCCGCCTCATCGATGACGGCCGCCTCGGCGACGTGCTCCACTTCTCCGGACGCTACTGGACCGACTACGCGTGCCGCCCCGACACCCCGATCAGCTGGCGCTACCAGGGTCCCGCGGGATCCGGCGCGCTCGGCGACGTCGGCAGCCACCTCAGCTACATCGCGGAGTACCTGTGCGGGCCGGTCCGCGAGGTCTCCGGCGGCCGCTTCCACACGTCGATCACCGAGCGCCCGAAGCCCGTGGGTCAGGTCGTCGGGCACGGCGGTGGCGCGGTCAGCGACGAGACCGCCCCCGTCACCAACGACGACTACGCCACCTTCAACGCCGCCTTCGAGCGCTGCGTCGGCACGATCGAGGTGTCGCGCGTCGCCGCGGGGCATCCGAACGACCTGTACCTGGAGGTCTTCGGCTCCCAGGGCGCCGCGCGCTGGTCGCAGACGAACCCGTCCGCGGTCGAGGTGATGCTGCACGACGGGCAGGCCGATCTCGCGGGCTACCGCACGATCCCCCTCGGGCCCGCGCACCCCCACTACACGGGCGGCTGGGCCATGGACGCACCCGGCGTCGGCATCGGCCAGAACGACCTCTTCGTGCACCAGGCTCGGGCGTTCCTCGAGGAGGTCGCGGGAATCCCCGCCGCCGAGTCGCTGCCGCGCTGCAAGACCTTCGACGACGGCGTGCACAACATGGAGTTCCTCTCCGCGGTCGCCGAGTCGGCGGCGAGCGGATCCTCCGTCGCCGTGCCGAGCGCCGCGCCCGGATCCAGCGCCGCGCCTGCCCCCACTACCGCACCCGACCAGGAGGCCACCCGATGAAGCTCGGCGTCTACAACGCGATCCTGCACGACCGCACCCTGCCCGAGGCGATCGAGGTCGTCGCCGGTCTCGGCCTCACCGGGATCGAGCTCAACTCCGGCGGCTTCCTGCCGTCGCTGCACATCCCGACGTACGACGAGATCCTCGAATCCGATACCGCGCGCGATGAGTACCTCGGCCAGTTCGCGGGCACCGGCGTGGAGATCGCGGGCCTCAACTGCAACGGCAACCCGCTGCACCCGAAGCCCGCCATCGGCGACGCGCACGCGAGTGACGTCCGGCGTTCGATCCGGCTCGCCGAGCGTCTCGGGCAGGATCGGGTGGTCACGATGTCAGGGCTGCCCGGCGGCGAACCGGGTGCGACCACCGTGAACTGGGTCGTGAACGCTTGGAACTCGGCGGCGCTCGACGTGCTCGACTACCAGTGGGGCATCGCCGCGGACTTCTGGCGGGAGATCGACCGTTTCGCGGCCGACCACGGGGTGAAGGTGGCGCTCGAACTGCACCCGCAGAACCTCGTGTTCAACTCGGCGGACGTGCACAAGCTCATCGAGCTCACGGGCGCCACCCACGTCGGCGTCGAGCTCGACGCCTCGCACCTGTTCTGGCAGCAGATGGATCCGGTGGCGGTGGTGCGCCACCTCGGCGAGCTCGTCTTCCACGCCGCCGCGAAGGACGTGCGGGTGAACCCCGAGACCGCCGCGCTCAACGGCGTGCTCGACAACAGCTTCCGCCGGCTCGGGCCCGACGAGCCGCGCACGAACCTGGGCGGCGACGAGTGGGCGAACGAGTGGCCGACGCCGTCGGCCTGGGACTTCGTCGCACTGGGCAAGGGGCACGGTACGGCGTTCTGGACCGAGTTCCTGCGGGCGCTGCGCGAGGTGGATCCGGAGATGTGGGTGAACATCGAGCACGAGGACGTCTCGCTCGGCCGGATCGAGGGGCTGGAGGTGGCAGCGCGCGTGCTGCGCGACGCCGACGCCGAGCTCGGAGGCTGACGGGGGCCGCTGCGGCCAGCACCTCCCTTCGATGGGGTGTGAGCGATTACTGTGGTGAATGTCTCTTTCTTGGCCGGATATCGCTCACACGACTGCGCCGCCCCGGGTGTGTGAGCGATTCCGGTTGCGAAAATCTCGTCCTTGACCAGAATTCGCTCACGCCACCCCACCCATCCCGGGGGTGTGAGCGAATTCCGGGCGAACTCCCGCAGGTTTCAGCAGAAATCGCTCACGGAAGAGAGCCCCAGCAACACCGCACCGGGGTCACAATTGCACCAGGTCCCTTGAGCGCGCGGCGCCCCCGGCCCTAGGCTCTCCCTGAGGTGACCCCATCGCCATGACTCCAGCCCCAGGACCGACCCGAAGCCCCGGGCCGACGCCCACCCCCGCACCGCCCCGCATGCCGACGCGCCTGCGCACGGGCGGCGGCGCATCGTTCCGAGCCGCGCTCCTGCTCATCGGCCTCTTCGCGCTCACCCTCGGCGGCCTGCAGCTCGCGGCCGGCGCGGCCCCGGAGTCGCCGACACCGTTCTGGATCCCGGTGGCGTTCACTCTCGTGTACGGGATCTGGGCCGCAGCCGGGATCATCGCGTGGTGGCGCCGTCCGCAGAGCGGCACCGGCGGGCTCCTGCTCGTCGGCGCGGTGGCCATGTTCTTCGCCGGAGCGGGCAATCTGGGGCTGCCGGTGCTCACGGGGCTCAGCACTGTGTTCGCGACGACCGTGCTCGCGGTCACCCTGCACCTGCTGCACGCCTTCCCCTCGGGCCGCCTGCAGGGGCGCCTGTCGAAGCTCACCGTGGCCGTCGGCTACGCCGTGACCCTGGTGCTGCAGATGCCGCTCTACCTGCTGCCGCCCGAGCAGACGACGCTGCACACGGTGGCGTCGTGGGTGCAGAGCGTCGTCGGATTCGCCGTGATGCTGCTCACGGCGGTGATCCTGCTCGGGCGACTCCGCTCGGCGGACCCGAGCAACCGCGGGGTGCTCCTGCCGGTGTACGCGACCGGGATCCTCGCCGTGATCATGCTCCCGCTGTCGGCGAACTTCATGCACCTGCTCCCCGTCGACCCCGAGGCCACCGGCGTGGTGCAGCTGATCGTGCTGGCCGCGATCCCGATCGCCTTCCTGCTCGGTGTGCTGTTCGGCCGCTTCACGCAGACGGCCGAGGCCGACGCGCTGAGCGCCTGGCTCGGCAGCCCGGGCGCCGCCCAGACCGCCGCCGGGCAGGTGCTCGCGAGCTCTCTCGGCGACGACTCGCTGCGGCTCGCCTACTGGTCGGACGAGCGTCGCGTGTTCCTCGATGAAGACGGGGTCGAGGTCGACGTCCGGGCGCAGGTGCCGCCGCGGCGCTGGGAGGAGGTCCGGGTGGAGGCGCGGCTCGTCGGCGCGATCAGCTACGACGAGCGCATGATCGCCGACCCCGAGACGGTGCGACGCGCGGGACGGGTCTTCGCCCTCGCGGTCGACCGCGAACGGCTCACCGCCGCGCTGATGGCGAGTCACGAGGAACTGCTGCTCTCGCGGCTCCGGATCGTCGAGGCCGCCGACCTCGAGCGCACCCGGATCGCCCGCGATCTGCACGACGGCCTGCAGGTGCAACTGGTGCTGCTCGCGCTCGAGGCCCAGCAGATCGCGGCGGCCGCGGAGGCTGACGGGCCCGATGCGGGGTCCGGATCCGGATCCGCCCCATCCGGATCCGCCCCAACCGCAGCCGCGACCACCGCCCCCACCACCGCAGCCGCCGCCACCGCCCTGCGGCACCGCCTCGATGACGCCGCCGCCGACCTGCGTCGGCTCGTGCACGCCGTGCTGCCCCCGGCCCTCGTCGAGCGCGGCCTCACCGTCGCGGCCGAGGACCTGGTCGACCGACTCGACATCCCGGCGACCCTCACGAGCGACATCGGCGATCTCCCCCTCGCCCCGGTCACGGCCCAGTCGGCCTACCTCATCGTCGCCGAGGCGCTCACCAACACCGTCAAGCACTCGGGGGCGAGTGCGGTGGGCGTGGAACTCACCCGACGCGACGGCACCCTCCAGCTGCGGGTGCGGGATGATGGCTGCGGCGGGGCGACGGTGCGGGGGAGCACGGGGCTGAAGGGTCTCGCCGACCGCGTCGACGCGCTCGGCGGATCGTTCGAGCTGGTGTCCCCGCGGGGAGCGGGGACGGAACTGAGAGTGGAGCTGCCGTGCGGGTCGTGATCGGGGAGGATGAGGTGCTGCTGCGGGAGGGCCTCACTCACGTACTGGAGAACAACGGCGTGGCGGTCGTGGGCGCCGTCGGCACGGCGAGCGAGCTCGAGGTCGAGGTCGCGCGGCTCGCACCCGACCTCGTCATCACCGACATCCGGATGCCGCCCACGCACACCGACGAGGGGCTCGTCGCGGCGCTCCGGATCCGCCAGGCTCACCCCGAGGTGGCGGTCGTGGTGCTCTCGCAGTACGTGCAGCGCCGCTACGCCACCGATCTGCTCGCGCAGCGCGAGGGCGGCGTGGGCTACCTGCTCAAACAGCGGATCGCGGACGTGCCGACCTTCGTCGCCGACCTGCACCGCGTGCAGGCGGGCGGCACGGCGCTCGACCCCGAGGTCGTGGCCGTGATGGTCTCCCGGGCCCGCAAAGCGCTCGGCCCGGTGGGTGATCTCACCCCGCGGCAACGCGAGGTGCTCGGGCTGATGGCGGAGGGGCGCAGCAACGCCCACATCGCCGCCCGGCTCGGCACCTCCGAGAAGGCCGTCGTGCAGCACACCTCGAACATCTACGGCGCCTTCGGCCTGCCCGTCGCCGCCGACGACCACCGCCGGGTGCTCGCGGTGATCCGCTACCTCTCCGCCGCGGGCGGCATCGACAGCCCCGCGCTCTAGTACGCCTGCTGGATCAGCGCCGCGACCTTGCCCACGTCGTCATTCGCCTGGAAGACGCCCTGGATATCATCGGCGAAGCCCTGGTTCACGATGATAGTGAAAGCGAGATGGCGGCCGCCCTCGGTGTCCATCACTCCTCCCAGGGTCTTGGTCACCAACCGGAACCGATCGTTGAAGGGGTCACTACCGAGCAGTGTGCCGGTCTTGGCGAACACCTTCCCCGCGGCGGGGCTGTCTTTCTGCACGTCGGCGAGCGATCCGTCGACGCCCAGGATCGGCATCGTGTCGCGCCAGGCCTCGGCATCCGGCCGTTTCGACATGATCGTCTGGATCTCAACAGCGTTCTCCGGGGTGATGAAGTTGCCGGCGAGCCCCGAGCCGTCGACGAGCGAGGCCCCGAGCGTGTCGAGACCGGCATCCGCCCAGATCTGCTGCGCGACCGCCAGGCCCTTGCCGCACTCCGTCTCCCCCGCGTCGGCGGCGAGCCGACAGATCAGCGTCTGCGCCCCGCGGTTGTAGCTCACCTTCATCACGTAGGTCGCTTCTTCGGAGAGCGGCAGCGACTCCAGCTCCGCCACGGTCGGCAGGGCCTCCACCGCGGCGGCATCGCCGAGCCCCGCGTCGGAGTTCGGCCGCACGGGGTCGACCGACACCGCGACCCCCGCGCGCTCCAGCGCCTCGATGAACGCCGTGCGCGCGAATGTCGCGGGATCCGGAAGCTCGTAGATCTTCAGCGATGGATCGCTGTCGGCGTTGATCGTGCCCTCGACGACGATGGTCGTCGGGTCATCGTCGGACACCGCCGGATCGCTGATGTGGGTCTCCGCTCCCGGCGCCACCGTTTCCACCTGGAGATCGAGCTTCCACGGGGAAACGACCGGCGTGAGTGCTCCGGTTGCGGGCTCCCCCTCGGCACCCGGCGTGATCAGGATGTCGAGGATGTTCTGGTTGATCACGATCGGGGTGACGGGTTTGCCGTCGAGGCTCCCGGTGAACAGCCGATCGTCGATCACGACGTCGCCGGAGACCGCGGTGATCCCGGCGGCCCTCACCTGCTCCGCCAGCTCGTCGAGCCCGGCGAGCGGATCCCCGGTCGTCAGCGTCGCGCCCGGAAGCGGGTTCGCATCGTTGTGATCGAGGTTCGTGAAGTCGACGGTGCCGTCCGCCTTCGTACGGCCGCCCATGGTGAGATCGCCCTGCGCCACGAGCACGAGATCGCCCGCGAGCGTGCCGCCGGAGACCGCGCCCGACTGCTTCACGGGGGTCGTGACGGTGTGATCCGGCCCCCACTGCACCCAGGCCGCACCGGCGCTGTAGGTCTTCACGAACGAGCCCGGCTCGGCGAGCTTGTCGCCGTCGAGGTCGATCAGCGTCTCGCCGGTGTCGAGGTCCTGCACCGAGATCAGCCAGCGGCCGCTCGCGAACTCCGGCTGGTTCATCACGTCCAGTGCCGCGTCCGGCAGGCCCGGTACGTCGGTGATCCGGGATCCCGCATCGCCCGCGGCGCTGGTGGGTCCGAGCCCCGGAGCCCCCGGGCTGCAGCCCGCGACGAGCGCGGCGACCGCGATGACGGCGCCCGCGCTCACCACCGCGGCGGCGCCCGGGCCGCGCCCGCGCGCGCGGCGAGTCGACGCGGCGCGGGATCGGAGGATCACTGGCCCGAGCCGGTCTCGAGGACTGCGGCGAGCGCGCGGAAGGCCTGGTCCGCGGGGTGGGCGGCCGGGTTGTTCGACTCGTTCATGTACACGACGATGTTCGCACCGGTCTCGGTGTTGTGGAACGTGGCGGCGGTGAAGCCGAGTCCCTCGCCGTTGTGCCCGAACCAGTCCCCCGTCTCGCCCATGCCGACCGCGTAGCGATCGTAGGGCGGCGTCGGGATCGGGTTGCCGAGCGCCCGCAGCTCCTGGGTCTCGGGCAGCAGCAGCGCGCCGGTGCCGAGCGTCTCCGCCCACACCCGGCCGTCGTCGAGCGTGGAGAACATCGATCCGGCAGCGCCCAGGATCGAGGGGTTCTCGGGCTGCGGCGTGGCCTCGCCGTTCTCCACGAAGTATCCGACGGGGTGCGGTTCGGCCCAGTCGGAGACGTCGGTGATGTACGCCGTGCCCGTCTGGCCGAGGGGCTCGAGGATGCGCTCGTTCAGCACCTCCGCGTAGGGCTTCCCGGTGACCTCCTCGATGACGGCGCCGATGAGGTTCGTGTTGGCGTTGGTGTAGCGGTACTCCGCGCCGGGCGCGAACTGCGGCTCGAGGCCGACCGCGAAGCTGTTGAGCTCCTCGAGCGTGTACACCTTGTCGGGATCCTTCTGGAACTCCTCGAGGAACGCCTCGTTGACGTAGTCGCCGTTGCCGCTCGACATGTTCGCGAGCTGCAGCAGCGTGATCTGGTCGCCGTTCGTCACCCCGTCGACGTACTGGTCGATGGTGTCGTCGAGGCTGAGCTCGCCCTCGTCGGCGAGCTGGAGGAGCATGGTCACGGTGTACGACTTCGTGATGCTGCGAATGGGCCACTGCATGTCGGTCGTCACCTCGAGGTCGTTCTCGATGCTCGCGAGGCCGGCAGCGGTGGTCCACGATCCCTCGCCCGGGATCCAGACGCCCGCGGCCGCGCCGGGCACCCCGTACTCGGCCATGACCTCGTCGAGCGCGGCCTGCAGTTCGCCCTGCAGGTCCTCGGGCAGCTCGCCCTCGGGCGCGGCCGGCCGGGTGACCGTCGCGGTCTCCGCGCTCGCGTCGCCGCCGCTCGTGTCGGTGTCGCCGCTCGCGGGTGACGTGCACCCCGTGAGGAGCAGACCCGCGGCGGCGAGCAGTGCGACGCCCGCCAGCCGGATCGGTCGCACGGTGTCGGTGTGGTGCAGCATGGTTCATCCCCCCGAACGAACAGAGACACGCAGAGTCGCGGCTCACCGTTCAGAATCCCGGGCCGGCGTGGGCGACGCAATAGACCTGGGTCCAGCTCGCGCGGGATCCCAGTGCTCGCGCCGGTTCCGCGGGGTCACGATTCGGTTACGCCCGGGGCAGAACCCCCTCACCGAGCCCCGTGCCCTCGCCGCGCACCGCGCTCTCGCGCGCCGCGTCGAGCACGGCCACCGTGTGCAGCGCCTCGGCGAGCCGCACCGAGGGCTCGCGTCCGTCGGCGATCGCGGCGTGCAGGTCCCGATAGAACTCGGTGTAGTCGCCGCGCGCCGAGGGCACGGGCTCCCGGCCGTCCCCGACCGCCAGCACACCCCAGCGATCCTCGCGCTCGACGCCCCACTCGGGGGCCGTCGCCGGGTGCAGGCCGGCAGCGAGCTGCTCGACCTGCACGTCGCGCATGTGCGACTCGTACGACCCCTCGCGTCCGATCACGATCATTCGGCGGTCCTCGCGCCGGGCCGCCTTGCTCGCCGACACCGTGGAGAACACGCCGCCCACGTGGTGCAACCCGAGCACAAACCCGACGTCGACCCGAGCATCGCCCGCGCCCACCCAGTCCAGGTGCGCGTCGACCTGCTCCACCGGCCCGAAGAGCTGGGTGAGCTGATCCACCACGTGCGCGCCGAGATCCCGCAGCAGCCCGCCCTCGGGCCCCTGCTCGAGCACCGAGCGGTCGTCCTGCTCCAGGGCGAAGTCCGCGCGCCACACCTCGCCCAGCCGGCCCGAGGCGAGCACGCCTCGCAGCGTGACGAGGTCGGTGTCCCAGCGCCGATTCTGGAACACCGTCAACGTGCGGTCGGCGCGCTGCGCCGCGGCGATCAGCTCGCGCGCCGTGTCGGCGTCGGGCGCGAACGGCTTGTCGGCCACCACGTGCACGCCGCGCTCGAGCGCGCAGAGCACGAGCTCGCGCCGCGTCTCCGGCGGGGTCGTGATCACGACCGCGTCGACGCCCGCATCGATCAGCGTGTCGAGGGAAGCGAAGACCGGGGTGTCCGGCAGCGCCGCCGCGACCTCGGCGATCCGCTGCGGCGAGCGCGCCACCACCCCGACGAGCTCCCACTCCGTCGCCGCCTGGATGTAGGGCAGGTGGAACACCCGCCCGCCCACACCAAATCCCACCAATCCGATCCGCATCCCTGCCCCTTCTCGCTCGCCCGGCCCAGCACCACCGAGCCGCGACGCCCTTCGCGACGCCCCGCTCGGCCCTACCGCTGAGCGTAGATGACGCCGGTGGTGACATCCTCCTCGAGCGCCTCCAGCGTGCGCCCGCGCGTCTCCGGCACCCAGCGCCACACGAAGAGCAGCGCGATCACCCCGACCGCGGCGAAGAGGAAGAAGGTCCCGGTGATCCCGACCGCCTCGACGAGCGACAGGAAGTACAGCGACAGGAACCCGTTGCTGATCCAGAGCATGAACACGGAGACCCCCATGCCCAGCCCGCGCATGTGCAGCGGGAAGATCTCCGAGAGGTACACCCACACCGCGACGTTCAGGAAGGTCTGCATCGATCCGACGAAGACCACGACGAGCACGAGGATCACGTACGGGCGGATCGGGTTGCCGACGGGAAGCAGCATCGACGACACCCCGATGAGAAGGTGGCTGACGGTGGTGAGGGTGAAGCCCGTGATAAAGGTCTTCCGCCGATCGAAGCGATCCATCATGGCGAGGGCGATGATCGCACCGACAACGGCAATGACCCCGGGCGCGATGTTGGCGATGAGCGCCGCGCTCTCGTCGAAGCCCGACTCGACGAGCACGGTCTGGCCGAAGTACATGATCGAGTTGATGCCGGTGAGCTGCTGGGCGATGCCGACCCCCATGCCGATGAGCAGGATCTTGCGCAGGTTGCGGTTGCGGACGATCGCGCGCCAGCCCGATGCGTGCCGCTGCTGCTCGGCGCGCGCGTTCGCGGTGAGCTCGGCGAGTTCGGCATCGGCGCGGGCCTCGGAGCGGACCGAGCGCAGCACGGCGAGGGCCTCGGTCTCGCGGCCGCGATCCACGAGCCACCGGGGCGACTCGGGCATTCGCAGCATGCCGAAGAACAGCACGATCGCGGGGATCGCGCAGATCGCGAACATGATGCGCCACACACCGTCGAGGTGTCCCAGGGTGTTGCCGATGATCGCGTTGATCACAAACGCGGCGAGCTGCCCGACGACGATCATGAGCTCGTTGCGCCCCGCGAGCGATCCGCGGATCTCGTACGGCGCGAGTTCGGCGAGGAACACCGGCACCACGGTCGAGGCACCGCCGACCGCCAGACCGAGCAGCACGCGCCCGGCGACCAGCACGCCGAGTCCCGGTGCGGCGACCACCAGGACGGTGCCCGCGAAGAACAGCACGGCGAGCAGGATGATCGATGTACGGCGCCCCCAACCGTCGGAGAGACGGCCGCCCGCCATGGCTCCGAGCGCGGCGGCGAAGATGAGCGAGCTCGTCGCCACCCCCTCGGTGAAGGCGTTGAGGCCGAGCTCCGCGGCCATGGGCCGCAGCGCCCCGTTGATGACCCCGGTGTCGTAGCCGAAGAGCAGGCCGCCGAACGTCGCGATGAGCGCGACCACACCCAGCCGTCGCCGATGCGGGCCATCAGTGAGCGGGGGCAGCGACGGCGCGCGTCCCGTGGTCTGTGCGGTCATCCTGACTCCCTCGTCCCGCGCACCGGATCGGCCACGCGCTCCCGCGAGCCTAACAATGTCCTATCAAAAGGACAAACTCCGGTGCCGAGGGCGTAGGGTGGTCGGGTGACCTCCCTGCTGCCCGAGCTTCCCGCGTTCGCGTGGGCGCTGCTCGGGCTCGCCGCGGTGATCGTCGGGTTCTCGAAGACGGCGCTCCCCGGCATCAACACCGTCTCGATCGCGATCTTCGCCGCGCTCATGCCGGCGCGCGAGTCCACCGGCGCGCTGCTCGTGCTGCTCATCGTCGGCGACATCTTCGCCGTCTGGTCGTACCGCGCCCACGCGAGCTGGCCCACGATCCTGCGTCTCGCACCCGCGGTCGTGGGCGGCATGGTGCTCGGCACCGTGTTCCTCGCACTCGCCGACGACGGGTGGGTGCGCCGTGTGATCGGCGGTATCCTGCTGATGGTGGTGCTCTTCACGGTCTGGCGCCGCTGGATCTCGCAGGGCCGCGGGGCCGGAGCGAGCGCCCGGGGCAGCCGGGCGGCGAGCATCGGCTACGGATCCCTCAGCGGCTTCACGACCATGGTCGCCAACGCGGGCGGCCCGGTGATGTCGATGTACTTCCTCGCCGCGAGGTTCCCGGTCAAGGAGTTCCTCGGCACCGCGGCCTGGTTCTTCGCGATCATCAACGTCGCGAAGCTGCCGTTCTCGGTCGGCCTCGGCCTCATCGACGGCGGCAGCCTGCTGCTCGACGCCCTGCTGATCCCGGGGGTCATCGCCGGAGCCTTCGCGGGTCGCTGGGTCGCCGGGCGCGTGCCGCAGCGGGTGTTCGAGTCCGCCGTGCTCGTGGTCACGGTGCTCGGCGCGCTCTACCTGCTGCTGTTCTAGCGGTAGCCGATCAGGCGCCCCGACCCGGCGTCCGGGTCAGCGCCGGCCTATTGGGTGCGGGATCAGCCCCCGGCCACCAGCTCCCGAAGTCGCTGCAGCTGGAACTTCGACACCTCGTCGGCGTACTCGTCCTCCGCGAACACGTTCGACACGATGAGCGCGTCGGGGCGATCCAGGTACCCGGTCGCCCGGAGCGTCCCGAAGAGCTCCGCCCAGTCCACGTCGCCGTCGCCGATGCGCAAGTGCTGGTGCACCCGCACCGCGTTGCCGGGCGGGTTCGTGATGTAGCGCAGCCCGTTCGATCGCGTGTGGTCGAAGGTGTCGGCGGCGTAGACGGCGCCGAGCCGATCCCCGATCTCGGGGAGCAGTGTCGCCGCGCGATCGCCGTAGTGGAACGTGTGCGAGCCCACGTACACGAAGCCGACCTGCCGCGAGTTGAGGCCGCGGATGATCCGCCAGGCCTCGAGCCCGTCCTCGACGAAGTCGTCGGGGTGCGGATCGAAGTTCAGCGTCACGCCCTCGCGCTCGAGCACCGGGATGAGCGCTTCCATCGAGCGGTAGAAGGCGTATTCCGACTCCTCCTCGCGCTCGGGGCGCCCGGAGAACTCGGTATTCACGATCGGCGCCTCGAGCTCGGCCGCGATCTGGATGTACCGCGTCGTGTTGAAGATCGCGGCCTCCACCTGGTGCGGCTCCGGCCCGCCGAAGCGCTGCACCGGCAGCACCGAGGTGATCGTCACCCCAGCGTCCTTCGCACGTTTCTTCAGCTGCGCGATGAGCTCGCTGTCGAGCTTCGGATAGTGGAAGTGCCGCCCGAAGTCGGGGTTCGGCGTCAGCTGCAGGTACTCGTAGCCGAGTCGCGCGACGTGATCCGGGATATCGAGCAGCCGGATCGAGTCGTTGTAGGGCGTGGGGTCGAGGGCGATGCGGACCATGCGGGCACTCCTTCGCGGGGTGAGGATCGTGGGGGCTGAGGCTCGTGCTTACGCGTAGAAGGCGGGCCGCTCGGGGGCCAGGACGGGCACGATGCCGCCGTCGTGCAGCGCGCGCACCCCCGCCTCGCAGGAGAGGGCGACGAGGTAGCCGTCCCAGGCGTTCGGGCCGTCGATGAGGTCGCCGCGGCGCACTGCATCGACCCAGCGCTGGATCTGCGCGTCGTACGCGGTCGCGAAGCGGGTGGTGAAGCTCTCGTGATCCTTCACGCGGAAGAACCCCGCGTCCCAGCGCTGCAGTCCCGACGGCTGCCCGATGCGGGCGATCCCGCGCTCGAACACGGCCTCGGTCGCGACCTGGTAGCCGAACTGCACGCTCACGTTCATCTCGACGTCGACGAGCACACCGTTCTCGAGCTCCATGATCACGAGGATCGGCTCGCGGAGGCGCTCGGGGGCGAGCGAGTTGCGGCGCGGGTGCTTCACCTCGACGCTCACGATCGGCGATCCCGCGAGCCACGGCACCACGTCGAACTCGTGCACCACCGAGTCGGTGATGAGCATGTCCTCGGTGTAGGTGTCGGGCACGGTGGGATTGCGGTGCAGCGCGCGCACCATGAGCAGGTCGCCGCTCTCGCCCGAGGTGACGAGCTCGCGGAGCGCCTGGTACTCCGTGTCGAAGCGGCGCATGAAGCCGAGCTGGATGTGCGGCCGGTCGAGGCGCTGCTCGAGCTCGAGGATCTCGAGTGACGAGACGGAATCCTGCGTGAGGGGCTTCTCGCACAGGATCGGGAGCCCGGCGTCGAGGGCGGGCTTCAGCACGGGCGCGTGGAACTGGCCCGGAGTTGCGATGAGCACCGCGTCCATGGCGCCGGCCGCGATCGCCTCCTCGATGCTCGTGAAGGCGGCGGATCCCGGCGCGTTCGCGGCCGCGGCCGCGGCACGGCCGGCGTCGGGCTCGACGATCGCCGAGACCCGGGCGCCCGAGATGCGGTGGGTGATGCGCTTGATGTGATCGGCGCCCATCATGCCGGCGCCGACGACGGCGATGCGGAGGTCTGCAGTCATGGTTGGATCCTTCGTGCTCATGAAACTCTGGCCAAATGCGTGCACCCGAAGATGTGCTCGCGCGTGCGCTGCGCGATGGGGAACGGGCGGTCGACGTCGCAGCCGTACATATCCTGCTCGACGATCGCGAAGATCTCGGGGTCGATCTTCGCGACGGCCTCGATCACGGGGCCGAGATCCGGAATCCCGTGCGGCGGCTCGATCATGATCCCCTCGGCGACGGCCTGAGCGAACGGCACGTCGTTCTTCAGCACGTCGAAGAGGAGCGACGGATCCACCTGCTTGAGGTGCAGGTACCCGATGCGCTCGGGGCGATCCTCGATCAGCTGGACGTTGTCGCCGCCGTAGTAGGCGAAGTGCCCCGTGTCGAGGCACAGATTCGTGTAGCGCGGGTCGGTCTCGTCGAGGAACCGCAGCACCTCGCGAGTCGTGCCGATGTGACTGTCGGCGTGCGAGTGGAACTGCTGCTGCATGCCGAACTCCTCGAGCAGCGCCTTGCCGAGCCGGTCGTGCCCGGCGGCGAGCTTCTGCCACTGCGCGTCGTCGAGCGTGCGGGACTCGAGCACCTCGCTCGTCGCGTCGCTCCGCCAGAGGTCCGGGATCACCACGAGGTGCTCGGCTCCGAGCTTCGAGGCGAGCCCCGCGACGTCGAGCGCCTGATCCCAGGCGCGCTGCCACTCGTCCTCGCCCTTGTGGAAGCCGGTGAAGACGGTGCCGGCGGAGAGCTTCAGGCCGCGGGATCCGAGCTCGTCCTCCAGCTGGTGCGGATCCGTCGGCAGGTAGCCGTACGGGCCCAGCTCGATCCACTCGTAACCCGACTGCACGACCTCGTCGAGGAAGCGCTGCCAGGGCACCTGCTTCGGGTCGTCGGGGAACCAGACGCCCCACGAGTCGGGGGCGGTGCCGATGCGGAGGCCGGGGTTCTCGGGCTGACTGGTGTTCACTCTACAAACTCCGTTGTTCGAAGGTCATGCCCATCCGGTGACGGTGGAACTTTGATATGACAATAGGCCATAGTCTAGCCGATGATTTCTGGGAGGCAAGCAGATCTGGCGGGGGTTCAGCGGCACCCGGCACTCGACACCTGGCACCTGGCACCTGGCACCTGGCACCTGGCACCTGGCACTTGGCGCACGGCGTGCAGGCGGGGCTCACGGGCTTGCAGCAACGCGCCCCCACGCAGAGATCTGCGCTCCTGCTGATCGGATGGCCATACACCCTCAGCAGGAACGCAGATCTCTGCACGAATGCCGAGGGCGCGCGGGAGCCGTCCACGCATCGCCCCGCGCGCCTACCCGAGCAGCGGCTTCTGGGCGGCGACCTGCGCCTCGTACTCCGCGCGGGCGCGCTGCGTCGCCGGCAGGGTCGACGTCTGGGGCACGGGTACGTCCCACCAGCCGTCGCCGTCGGGCGCGTAGATGAGCGGGTCGCTGTTGATGTGGATGAACGTGGCGCGATCCGACGCCTTCGCCGTCGCCACCGCGGCGCTGAGCTCCGCGATCGCGTCCGGGCCCGGCTCGACCTCGATGACGTCGATGCCGTAGCTGCGGGCGTTCATCGCGAGATCGACGGGGAGCACCTGCTCGCCCTGGAAGTTCTTCGCCGACTCGTCGTACTCGCGGTACCAGGTGCCGAAGCGCTCCGAGCCCACGGTCTCCGAGAGGTGCCCGATGGACGCGTAACCGTGGTTCTGGATCAGCACCACGATGATCTTGATGCCCTCGGCGACCGCGGTCACCAGCTCGGTGTTGAGCATCAGGTAGGAGCCGTCGCCGACCATCACGATGACGTCGCGGTCGTCACCCGCCGCGACGAGCCCGCGCTTCGCGCCGAGACCACCCGCGATCTCGTACCCCATGCAGGAGTAGGCGTACTCGACGTGGTACCCGAGCGGATCCCGCACGCGCCACAGCTTGTGGAGATCGCCCGGCAGCGATCCCGCCGCCTGCACGATGACATCCTCGGGAGCACTCGCGGCCTGCACGGCGCCGATGATCTCGGGCTGGCCGGGCAGTGCGAGCCCGGACGGCTCGAAGGCCACGTCGACGGAGGCGTGCCATGCCGCGTTCTCCCGCGCGATGACGGCGGCGTACTCGGCGTCGATCCGGTAGTCGGCGAGCGCCTCACTGAGCGCGAGCAGCGTCTCGCGGGCATCGGCGATCACGGGGATCTGCGTGCCGTGCTTGTAGGCGTCGAACGACGCCACATTGATGTTCACGAACTGCACGCCGGGGTGCTGGAACGCGGTGCGCGACGCGGTGGTGAAGTCGCTGTAGCGCGTGCCGATGCCGATCACGAGGTCGGCCTCCACGGCGATGCGGTTCGCAGCGAGGGTGCCCGTCGCCCCGACGCCGCCGAGGTACTGGGGGTGATTCCAGGCCAGCACACCGCCGCCCGCCTGCGAGGACCCGACCGGAATCCCCGTCGCCTCGACGAAGGCCTGCAGCTGACGCTCGGCGTCGGAGTAGAGCACCCCGCCGCCCGCGATGATCACGGGGCGCTTCGCGGCGCGGATCGCGCGGATCGCTGCGGCGAGCGCGTCGCGCTCGGGCAACGGACGCCGGATCCGCCACTCGCGCGGCTGCAAGAACTCGGCGGGCACGTCGAGCGCCTCCGCCTGCACGTCCTCCGGCAGCGCGATCGTGACCGCACCGGTTTCGGCGGGGTCGGTCAGCACGCGCATCGCGGCGAGCGCGACCGAGAACAGCTGCTCGGGGCGCTGCACGCGGTCGAAGAACTTGGACACGGGGCGGAACGCATCGTTCACGGTGAGCCCGATATCGTGGGGCTGCTCGAGCTGCTGCAGCACGGGATCCGCGACGCGGGTCGCGAAGGTGTCGCTCGGCAGCAGCAGCGCGGGCAACCGGTTCGTCGTGGCGAGTGCCGCGCCGGTGAGCAGGTTCGTCGCGCCCGGGCCGACCGAGGCGGCGGAGGCGTACGTGCCCCGGCGACGGTGCATGCGGGCGTAGCCGACCGATTGGTGCACCATGGCCTGCTCGTTGCGCGCCTGGAAGTAGGGCATGAGCTCGGGGTCGTCCACGTTCGCCTGCTTCAGCGCCTGGCCGATGCCGGCCACGTTGCCGTGGCCGAAGATCCCGAACATGCCCGGGATCGTGCGTTCCCGGATCTCTCGACCGACGCCGTTCTCGCCGGAGCCGTCGCGGTCCACGGTCCACTGGTTCGCCAGGAACTCCACGAGCGCCTGGCTCACGGTCATCCGTCGTGCGGTCATGCTGCGCCCTCCGTTGCGGGATCTGCGGTGAACGGGAGTCGGGAGTCGAGCTCCTGCCCCTCCCAGGTGTCGCGCACCCAGCCGTGCGCGGGATCGTCGCTGATGAGCCAGGTCCGCTCGGGATCCGGGCCCGCCATGACGTTGAGGTAGTACATGTCGTAGCCGGGTGCCGCGACCGCCGGTCCGTGGTAGCCGAAGGGCACGAGCGCGACGTCGCCGGTGAAGACCCGCGCGTCGATGTCGATGTCACCCGCGGGCGAGGAATACGTGCTGAACATGCCGAAGGCGTGCTCCTCGCCGACCTCCGCGGGAGCCTCCCGTGTCGGGGCCACCTCGAAGTAGTAGATCTCCTCGAGCTCGGACTCATGGCCCGGGGTGTGCACGTCGTGCTTGTGCGGCGGGTACGACGACCAGTTCTCGGCCGGCGTGATCACCTCGACGACGATGAAACGCGCGGCGTCGAGCGACTCCTTGCGACCGAAGTTGTGCACCTGACGGCTCGAGGCCCCCGCACCGCGGAGCTCCACGGGCACCTCGTCCACCGGCATGTAGTGCGTGGGGCGCACGATGCCGGTGGGCGAGGTCGCCACGAGGAACCGGCTCTCACCGGGCGACGTCGCGGTGACGGTGCCCGTGGAATCGGAGGACAGGTAGAGCACGTCGGTCGGGCCGGCGAACACCGAGGCGCGGCCGGCGAGGGTCGTGGTGGCGGCGGAAGCGTCACCCGCTGCGGCGTGCGCCACCGAGAACGAGCCGGCGAGCGGCACGATCAGCCGCTCGACCCCGGTCCCGGAGAGCTCGATCGACTGCCCCTCCGACAGTCGCGCCACGCGCACCCCGGTGTGCTCCCACCCGGCGGTGCGCTCGTCGACGACCGTCTCCCAGCCGCCCTCGGCGAGGTCGCCGCGGCGATGGAACCAGCGCTGCTCTGTCATGTCGTGCCCTCCTGGGATGCGGCGGTGCTCAGTCGTTCTGCGGGAAGCCGAGGTTGATGCCGCCGTGCAGCGCGGGATCGAGCCAGCGGCTCGTGATCGCCTTCTCGCGGGTGAAGAACTCGAAGCCCTGCACGCCGTACGCCTTCGCGTCGCCGAACAGCGAGGCCTTCCAGCCGCCGAAGGAGTGGTACGCGACGGGCACGGGGATCGGCACGTTGATGCCGATCATGCCGACCTGGATCTCGTGCTGGAACCGGCGCGCGGCGCCGCCGTCGTTCGTGAAGATCGCGGTGCCGTTGCCGAAGGCGCCCGAGTTGATGAGCGCGACGCCCTCGTCGAAGGACTGCACGCGCACGACCTCGAGCACCGGGCCGAAGATCTCCTCGGTGTAGGCGCGGGAGGTGGTGGGGATGTTGTCGATGAGCGTGGGGCCGACGAAGAAGCCGTTCTCGTGGCCCTCCACCTGGAGACCGCGGCCGTCGACCACGATGGTCGCGCCGTCCTGCTCCGCGATGTCGATGTAGCCCGTGACCTTGTCGCGGTGCACGTCCGTGATGAGCGGCCCCATGTCGGGCTCGGGGGTCGAGGCGCCGTTGCCGATCCGGAGCTTCGCGATCCGCTCCTGGATCTTCACGATGAGCTCGTCCGCGACGGGCTCGACCGCGAGCACCACCGAGATCGCCATGCAGCGCTCGCCCGCGGCACCGTAGCCGGCGTTGATCGCCTGGTCGGCGACAAGGTCGAGATCGGCGTCGGGCAGCACCAGCATGTGGTTCTTCGCGCCGCCGAGGGCCTGCACGCGCTTGCCGTGCTTCGAGGCGGTCTCGTAGATGTACTGCGCGATCGGGGTGGAGCCCACGAACGAGATCGAGGCGACCTCGGGTGCGGTGAGCAGGCCGTCGACGGCGAGCTTGTCGCCGTTCAGCACGGTGAAGACGCCGTCGGGCAGCCCGGCCTCCTTCCACAGCTCGGCCATCCAGAGCGCCGCGGAGGGATCCTTCTCGCTCGGCTTCAGGATGACCGCGTTGCCGGCCGCGATCGCGACGGGGAAGAACCACATGGGCACCATGGCGGGGAAGTTGAAGGGCGACACGATCGCGGCGACGCCGATGGGCTGCTTGATCGAGTAGACGTCGATGCCGGTCGAGGCGTTCTCCGAGAAGGCGCCCTTGATGAGGTGGGGGAACCCGGTGGCGAGCTCCACGACCTCCTGGCCGCGGAGGATCTCGCCCATCGCGTCGGACAGGACCTTGCCGTGCTCGCGGGTGATGATCTCGGCGAGCTCTCCCTTGCGGGCGTTCAGCAGCTCGCGGAACGCGAAGATGACGGTCTGGCGCTTCGCGATCGAGTACTCGCTCCACACGAGGTAGCCGGCGTGCGCGGAGGCGATGGCCTCGGCGATCTCGGCCTCGTCGGCGAGGGCCACCTGCGCCTGCACCTCACCGGTGGCGGGGTTGAAGACGGGGGCGGTGCGGCCGTGGGTCGAAACGCGACGGGCGCCGTCGATCCAGTGGGGGATCACGGTGGTGGATTCGGTGCTCATGAGGTGTCCTTCGTGTGGTGCGGCGAGTGGAAAGTGGGGACCCGGATCAGAGCCCGGTGTGGACGAGGCGCGCGGCCGTGTCGACCGCTGCCGCGACGTCGCCGTCAGCGGGGTAAAGGAGCGTGCGCCCCACGGTGAGGCCGCGCACGCCGGGGAGCGCGAGCGCCGCCTGCCAGGTCGCGAAGATGTCGTCGAGGTCGCCCCCGTTGTCACCCCCGAGGAGCAGGGTCGGCATGGTGGTGGCCTCGAGCACCCGCTCCATCTGGTCGACGACCGGGAGCTTCATCCAGGTGTAGGCGCTCGAGTTGCCGAGACCCGACGCGATGGCGGTGGAGAGGATCACGGCCTCTGCCGTGAGGTCGTTCACCACCTTGCCGTCGATCCGGCGGCTCATAAACGGCTCGAGCATGATCGGCAGCTGGGCTGCGGCGGCGGCGTTCACCGCGCGTGCGGTCGCCTCCAGCGTCGCGGCGGTGCCGGCGTCGTCGAGATCGACCCGGATCAGCGTCTTCGCGAAATCGAGGCCCTGGCGCACCATCGCGTCGACGTCGTAGGCGGTGTACCGGTCGTCGAGCTCGAACGAGGCGCCGCGCAATCCCCCGCGGTTCATCGAGCCGACCACGATCTTGTCGTCGAGCAGGCCGAGCGCCGCGAGGTCGTCGATGATGTCCGGCGTGCCCAGCACCCCGTCCACTCCGGGGCGGGAGAGCGCGATCGCCATCCGCTCGAGCAGGTCGTAGCGGTTCGCCATCGCGGTCGGGTTGGCGCCGACGGCGATGGCGCCGCGCGCGGGGTGGTCCGCGGCGACGATGAACAGGCGGCCGTCGCCCTGCGTGACCGAGCGGCGGCGGCGCGACGCCAGCGCCTCCCCGATCGCGGCGGGATCCTCGGCACGGAGACGGCGGAGGTTCGCGAAGTCCTCGGCGGTCGGTACGGGAGCAGCGGTCATGTCACGCGCCCTTCTGTAGGATCGCTTCGACTTCCGAAGCGTCGGGCATGGCGGTCGAGCACTCGCGGCGGGTCGCGACGATGGCGCCGGCGACGTTCGCGAAGCGGAGGATCCGTTCGAGGTCCCAGCCCTCGAGCAGGCCGTGGCAGAGGGCGCCGCCGAACGCGTCGCCGGAGCCGAGTCCGTTGATCACGTCGACGAAGTGCGGCGGCACCTCGATCGCCTCGTCGCGGGTCTTCGCGAGCACCCCCTTCGGGCCCTGCTTCACGATGGCGAGTTCCACACCGCGCTCGAGCAGCGCGTCGGCGGCGCGCAGGGGCTCGGTCTCGCCGACGGCGACCTCGCACTCCTCGCGGTTGCCGACGGCGACCGTGACGTGCTCGATGGCCCGGGCGACCTGAGCGGTGGCCTCGGCGGGATCCTCCCAGAACATCGGGCGGTAGTCGAGGTCGAAGATCGTGTGCGTCGCACCGGCGCGGGCCTCGAGGGCCGCGTGGTGGGCCGCCCGGCTCGGCTCCTCGCTCAGGCCCGTGAGCGTGAACCAGAAGATCCGCGCGTCGCGCACGGCCTGCAGGTCGAGCTCAGCGGCGGTGACCTGCAGATCCGGAGCCTTGGGCTTCCGGTAGAAGTACAGGGGGAAGTCGTCGGGCGGGAAGATCTCGCAGAACGTGACCGGCGTGGGGAAGTCGCCGTCCGTGGCGACGTAGCGCGGATCGACGCCGAGGCGGCCGAGCTCGCGCACGAGGTAGCGGCCGAACGGATCGTCGCCGACACGGGAGATCAGGGCGCTCGATCGGCCGTAGCGCGCGGCCGCGACGGACACGTTCGCGGCGCTGCCGCCGAGGTACTTGCCGAACGTCTCGACGTCTTCGAGGCCGACCCCGTCCTGCAGCGGATACACGTCGACGCCGAGGCGGCCGAAGGCCAGTACATCGAATTCTGTGCGGTCAGTCATGGTTCACTCGTCGCCCTTCAGGTCAGGGGTGACATCGGCGGCGCACCCTGAGGCCAATATGTCCTAACAATATCACAAGGAGCGAGAACCGTGCGACCGCGGGATAACACGTATTATTGTCGATACATAGCCGCATCGACGAGGCGGACGGGAAGAGGATGCCGTGAGCGCGACGCCAGTCTGGCCGGAGGAACTCTTCACCGATCTCGATCGCACGGGCCCGGTCCCGCTGTACTACCAGGTCTCGAGCCGCCTGGAGCAGGCGATCCGCTCGGGTCGCATCCCGACCGGCGCCCGTCTCGAGAACGAGATCTCGATCGGCGAGAAGCTCGGCCTCTCGCGCCCCACGGTGCGGCGCGCCATCCAGGAGCTCGTCGACAAGGGCCTGCTCGTCCGCCGCCGCGGCATCGGCACGCAGGTGGTGCAGGGGCAGGTGAGCCGCCCGGTCGAGCTCACGAGCCTCTTCGAGGATCTCGAGCGCACGCACCACGAGCCGAGCACCCGCGTGCTGAGCCACGAGGTGATCCCCGCCGACGAGACGATCGCGGAGAAGCTGAGCGTCGCGGTGGGCAGCGATGTGCTCCGGATCCGCCGTCTGCGCGGCACCGATGGATCGCCGGTCGCGATCCTGGAGAACTACCTGCCGCTCGAGTACACGGACCTCACCGAGGAGGACCTCAACGCGAAGGGTCTCTACCAGCTGCTGCGCGCACGCGGGGTGACGATCCGGATCGCGAACCAGTCGATCAGTGCGCGGCGCGCGCACGCCGATGAGGCGGATCTGCTCGACACGGCTCGGGGCGGCCCCCTGCTCACCATGGAGCGCGTCGCGTTCGACGACTCGGGCAAGGCCGTCGAGTTCGGGCACCACTGCTACCGGCCCGATCTCTACCGTTTCGAGACGACACTCGTCGCGAAGTAGTCGCCCTGCGGCGAGCGCGACGCGCTATCGCGTCGCGAGGAACTCGCGATAGACCTCGAGCAGGCGCTCGGCCGACGCATCCCAGCTGCGGCTGAGCGCGTGGCGTCGCGCCTCCGCACCCATGCGCTCCGCGCGCGCGGTGTCGTCGAGCAGCCTCGTGATCGCGCGCGCCCAGTCGGCCGGCTCGTCACCGGTCACGAGCTCCCCCGTCACCCCGTCGACCACGGCTTCGCGCAGACCGCCCGTGTTCCGGGCGATCACGGGCACCCCCGAGGCGGCGGCCTCGAGCGCGACGAGCCCGAACGTCTCCGAGTGCGAGGGCACGAGCACGACGGCCGCGCGACGGATCCGCTCCGCGAGCTCGCTGCGCCGGAGCGCACCGTCGAACGAGGTCGTCGAGATCATGCCGTGCTGCAGCACCGCCTCGTGCAGGCCGCGCACGTAGTCGTCGCCGTCGGGCGGCGGCGCGCCGACGATCCGGAGTGCGGGCCGATCCTCCGCGGGAATCGCGGCCACGGCGTCGATCGCGAGGTCGAAGCCCTTGAGCGGGTGCAACCGGCCGACGACCAGCACCTCCGGGCGCCCACCGCGATCCAGCCAGTCGCGGCGCTCCTCGCACTCCCGCCCCTCGCAGGGGTGGAAGAGCTCGGTGTCGACGCCGAGGGGCACGACCCGGACGCGCGCGGGATCGGCGTCGAAGCGCTCGAGCACGGTGCGACGCTCGGCCTCGCTCACCGAGATGACGAGATCCGCCTCGTGCGCCAGCAGCAGCTCCCCCGCCAGACGCCCGGGCGACTCGGGCCGCTCGCCCTCGGTGAGCGGGGTGTCGGGCGCCGCGGCGATCGAGTGGTAGCTCTGCACGAGCGGGATCCCGGCGGCGCGTGCGGTCCCGAGCGCGGCGATGCCGGAGAACCAGTGCTCGGCGTGCAGGAGGTCGACCGGATCGCGCTCGAGGGCCGCCGCGAGGGCGCGGCCGAAGTCCTCGATCACCTCCTCGTGCTCGCCCTTCGAGATCACGCGGGCCGGGCCGGCGTCGAGGTGCACGACCGTGACCCCCGAGGCGAGCTCGACGACGGCCGGGGCGGCTCCGTCGGCCCGACGCGTGAAGATGACCACGCGGTGACCCGCGAGAGCGAGGGCATCGGCCTGCGCCCGCACGACCACGTTCATGCCGCCCGCGTCCTTCGTGCCCGGCACGTCGAGCGGCGACGTGTGCAGCATGACGAACCCGACCGACAGCGCTGCTCGTTCCATACGTCGAGCGTATCGCGTCGCCGGGGGATCACGGGTCAACTCGAGAACCCCTTGTGCTCGATACCCCCCAGGGGTATAGTTGGGGCATCGGAAGCACTCGTTGTTTCTCCCATCCACCCTAAGGAGCACACCATGGCAACCACTGAGTACCAGGTCACCGGAATGACCTGCGGACACTGCGAGGGCGCGATCCGCAGCGAGGTCGGGCAGATCGCCGACGTCTCCGGCATCGAGGTCAGCGCCTCCACCGGTCGGCTCGTCGTGACGACCGGCTCCGACGCACCGGCCGCGGATGCCGCCGTGCTCGAGGCCGTGGAAGAGGCCGGGTACTCGGCCCAGCGCGTCTGACCCGCTGACCCCCGCCCGCACGTCGACCCTCTCGGCACCATCGACCCCCTCGAAATGAGTTGATCCCCATGAAGACCTCACTGCGCCTCAGCCTCTACGGTGCGGGCCTCGTCGCCGTCTTCGGCCTCGCCTTCGTGGCCGCGGGGGTGCTGGTGCCGCAATCGGTGGTCGCCGAGCGCGCGGCCGCCACGGAGGATGCGCACGACGCGCACAGCACCGCGAGCGCGGAGGAGGGCGCGGCCGAGACCGCGCTGCCCGGGCTCTCGATGTCGCAGGGCGGGTACCAGCTCAGCGAGGTCTCCGCCCCGGAGGCGCTGGACGAGGACGGCACGCTGAGCTTCAGCGTTCGCGACGCGGACGGGGTCGCGCTCACGGAGTACACGGAGGAGCACGAGAAGGATCTGCACCTCATCGTCGTGCGCGCCGACGGCAGCGAGTTCCGTCACGTCCACCCCGAGATCGACGACGCGGGCACCTGGTCGCTCCCCTGGACCTGGGCCGAGGCCGGCACCTATCGGATCTTCGCGGACTTCACCCCCGGCGACTCCGAGAGCGGCATCACCCTGACGAGCACGATCAACGTCGGCGGCGAGTTCACCCCGGTTCCGGCGAGCGACGACGTCCGTGAGGCCACGACCGGCGACTACGTGGTCACCCTCACCGGGGACCTCCCCGTCGGCGGGAGCTCCACGCTCGCTCTCGAGGTCACGAAGGACGGTGAAGAGGTCACCACCCTCGAGCCGTACCTCGGCGCCTTCGGCCACCTCGTCGCCCTCCGCGACGGCGACCTCGCCTACCTCCACGTGCACCCCGAGGGCGCCGAGCCCGAGCCGGGTCAGCTCTCCGGCCCCGCGGTCGACTTCGCCACGGAGGCGCCGACCGCCGGCCGCTACCTCCTGTACTTCGACTTCAAGGTCGACGGCAAGGTGCACACCGCCGAGTTCGTGCTGAGCACCGCGGGCACCGCGGAAGATTCCGCCGACACGTCCAGCACCCACACCACCACTGACGAGGCCCCGGCCGAGGCCCCCGCCACGACCACCACCGACGACGGCCACGACGACGGGGAGTCCGGCCACTGAGCCGGGCGTCCACCCGTCCCCAGCCCCAGAGAGGCCCGCACATGTCGACATCAGCACTGACGCAGGACGCGTCGGAGAGCAGCTACGAACTCAGCATCGGGGGCATGACCTGCTCCTCCTGCGCGATGCGCATCGAGAAGAAGCTCAACAAGCTCGACGGTGTCGTCGCGACCGTCAACTACGCGACGGAGAAGGCCAAGGTGGTCGCCCCCGCGACGTTCGACCCCCAGCTGCTCATCGCCGAGGTCGAGAAGACCGGCTACTCGGCGGAGCTCCCGAAGCCGAAGGTCGCCGCGGCCGATCGCCAGGACGACGGCGAGCCGGTGGACCACGAGCTCGTGGCCCTGCGCCAGCGGCTCATCGGGTCGATCGTGCTCTCCGTGCCGGTGATCCTCATGGCCATGATCCCGGCACTGCAGTTCACCTACTGGCAGTGGGCGTCGCTCGCCCTCGCCTCCCCCGTCATCGTCTGGGGCGCCTGGCCGTTCCACCGCGCCGCCTGGATGAACCTCCGCCACGGTGCCGCGACGATGGACACCCTGGTGTCCCTCGGCACCACGGCCGCGTTCATCTGGTCGCTGTTCGCCCTCTTCTTCGGCACGGCGGGCGTGCCCGGCATGACCCACCCGTTCGAGCTCTCGATCGCCCCCACCGATGGCGCCGCGAACATCTACCTCGAGGTCGCAGCCGGGGTCACGATGTTCATCCTCGCCGGGCGGTACTTCGAGAAGCGCTCGAAGCGCCAGGCCGGGGCCGCGCTGCGCACCCTGCTGGAGCTCGGTGCGAAGGACGTGGCCGTGCTCCGCGACGGCGCAGAGGTGCGGATCCCGATCGAGGACCTCTCCGTGGGCGACGAGTTCATCGTGCGGCCCGGGGAGAAGATCGCGACCGACGGGGTCATCGTCTCGGGGGTATCGGCGATCGACGCCTCGATGCTCACGGGCGAGTCGGTGCCGGTCGAGGCCGGGCCGGGCGACGCCGTGACCGGTGCGACCGTCAACGCCAGCGGTCGCCTGGTCATCCGGGCGACGCGGGTCGGCAGCGACACCCAGCTCGCGCAGATGGCGAAACTCGTCGAGGACGCGCAGTCCGGCAAGGCCGAGGTGCAGCGGCTCGCGGATCGGGTCTCCGGCATCTTCGTGCCGATCGCCATCGCCATCGCCATCGGATCGCTCGGCGCCTGGCTGGGTGCCGGATTCCCGGCGGCGAGCGCGTTCACCGCGGCGGTCGCCGTGCTCATCATCGCCTGCCCGTGCGCGCTGGGCCTCGCCACCCCGACGGCCCTGCTCGTGGGCACGGGGCGCGGCGCACAGCTCGGCATCCTGATCAAGGGACCGGAGATCCTCGAATCCACCCGCCGGGTGAACACCATCGTGCTCGACAAGACCGGCACGGTGACCTCCGGTCGCATGACGCTCGTCGACGTCGTCACCACGCCGAGCACGGATCGCCGTGACCTGCTGCGCCTCGCCGGCGCGGTCGAGGACGCCTCCGAGCACCCCATCGCGCAGGCGATCGCCAAGGGCGCCTCCGAGGAGCTCGAGGAGATGCTGCCCGAGGTCGAGGGCTTCCAGAACTTCGCCGGTTCGGGGATCAGCGGCGTCGTCGACGGGCGCGCGGTGCTCGTCGGACGGCAGGCGTTGCTCGACGACTGGGCCATCGCCCCCGATGCGGAGCTGCAGCGCCGCAAGGAGGCCGCCGAGCAGGAGGGGAAGACCTCCGTGCTCGTGGCGTGGGACGGCGAGATCCGCGGCCTGCTCGTGGTCGCCGACACGGTGAAGCCGACGAGCGCCGAGGCGATCGCGCAGTTCCGGGAGCTCGGGCTCACGCCGATCCTGCTGACCGGGGACAATCACACGGTCGCGAGCCGGATCGCCGCCGAGGTCGGGATCACCGAGGTGTTCGCCGAGGTGCTGCCCGCCGACAAGGCCGACGTCATCACGCGGCTGCAGTCGGAGGGCAAGGTCGTGGCCATGGTCGGCGACGGCGTGAACGACGCGGCGGCACTCGCCCAGGCGGATCTCGGCCTCGCGATGGGCACGGGCACGGACGCGGCGATCGAGGCCTCCGACATCACGCTCGTGCGCGGCGACCTCCGGAGCGCCGCGGACGCGATCCGCCTCTCCCGCCGCACGCTCGGCACGATCAAGGGCAACCTGTTCTGGGCCTTCGCCTACAACGTGCTCGCGATTCCCCTCGCGGCTCTGGGCCTCCTCAATCCCATGCTCGCGGGTGCGGCGATGGCGTTCTCGAGTGTGTTCGTCGTCGGCAACAGCCTCCGGCTGCGCTCGTTCAAGAGCCGGGCCGGTGCCAGCACTCCGACCCCGGCGCCCACTGCGACCCCGGCACCCGTCTTCACGCCGTAGCCCGGGTCGCGCCCCGGCTCCGCACGACCTCCACTCTGCAGTACCCCGCATCATCACTCCCCGAAAGGAATCCACCATGTGCGAAGCACACGCCCACACCCCCGCCGTCGACATCGAGGCCGACACCGCCGAGTGCCCGGTCATGCGCGGCAACTTCGTGAACAAGGCCGACGCCGAGGCGAAGGGCCTCGTGCGCGAGTACGAGGGGACGAAGTACTACCTCTGCTGCGCCGCCTGCGGCCCGCTCTTCGACGCGGACCCCGAGAAGTACGTGTCGGCGCTGTAGCCGACCCGCACCGCGCACGAGAGAGGCGCTGCCCCCGGATTCGGGGGCAGCGCCTCTCTCGTGCGTCGGCGGCGGGTTACGCGCCGCTGCGCACCGGATCCTGCAGGGCCGCGAACGGGATCACGACCCAGGCCTTCCGGAGCGTCTCGTGCACGATCCAGCGCCCCGTCCAGCCCTCGGGCGTGATGAACAGCGAGCCGGGGGCGACCTCGAAGGACGTGCCGTCCTCCTCGATGATGGTGGCCCGGCCCGAGACGATCTGGCACATCTCGTGGTACTCGGGCCGCGTGCTGCTGAAGGCACCCGGCGTGACCTCCCAGACCCCCGAACGAATGCCCTCGGGGGACTCCCACACGGTGCGCGAGGCCTCGGTCTGCCCGGCCTCCTCGGCGGTCGCCTTGGCGGCGTGCACGCCGACCTCGGTGGTGGTGACGTCGGTGATGACGATTGCCTGTGTCATGGGTGTCGCATGCTCCTCTGAACGCTGATGGTCGGCGGCGCGGACTCGCGTCGGCCTCTTCGAGTATTGGGTGCGATCGAAAGATTGTCAACAATTTACAATCCTGTTACAGTGGGACCATGACTTCCTCACACGGCCACGATCACGGCCACGACCATGCCCATGATGGCCACGGCCATGACGACCACGGCCACGCCTTCAGCGACGGTCACCCCACGCGCCCCGAGGCGGTCGAAGCCGGCGGCGGCCACAACCACGACCATGGCCTCGAGGGCCACGCCACGGCCGGCGGCAAGCACCGCAAGAAGCTCATCATCGTGCTGTGCATCACCTTCAGCGTCTTCTTCGTCCAGGTCATCGGCGCCATCATCTCGGGCTCCCTCGCGCTGCTCGCCGACGCCGGCCACATGCTCACGGACGCGACCGGGGTGCTCATCGCCCTGATCGCGACGTTCATCGCCGCGCGCCCCGCCACCTCGAAGCGCACGTTCGGCCTCATGCGCGTCGAGGTGCTCTCGGCCATGATCAACGGCATCGTGCTCAGCGTCATCTGCATCGTGATCGTCTACTCCGCGATCCAGCGCATCGGCAGCGAGGTCGAGATCGAGACCGGTCCGATGCTCATCGCCGCCATCGCGGGTGCGGTCGCGAACCTCATCTCGCTGCTCATCCTGCAGTCGGGCCAGAAGGAAAGCATCAACGTCCGCGGCGCCTACCTCGAGGTGCTCGGCGACCTGATCGGCTCGGCCGCGGTCATCGTCGCGGGCTTCATCATCCTCTTCACCGGCTGGAACTGGGTCGACCAGGTCGCGGCCTTCGCCATCGCGCTGCTCATCGCCCCGCGTGCGTACAGCCTGCTCAAGGACGTCGTGCGGATCCTGCTCGAGAGCACCCCGAAGGACGTCGATCTCGATCAGACCCGCGAGCACATGCTCTCGGTGCCGGGTGTCGAGCTGGTGCACGATCTGCACGCCTGGACCATCACCTCGGGCGTCAACGCGATGTCGGCCCACGTCGTCGTCGATGAGGACACGCTCGATTGGGAACGCTACGACCAGATCCTCGACGAACTCCACGCCTGCCTCGGCGAGCACTTCGACACGAACCACTGCACGATCCAACTCGAACCGTCGCACCACGCGAACCACGAGGCGAGCACGCACGCCTGAGCGGCGTGCGGAGCGCGAGGCGGGGGCCGGGATCTTGGCCCCCGCCCGTTGCGACTGGCGACGCGCCGATAAGGTAGATTGTTAACAATCGCGGACGCCCAGAACTCCCTCGCGGGCCCCAATGCGTGACACGAGGAGATTCCATGAACGGCGTCCAGGCGCTCTCGGCCATCAACAACCGCCCGACCGCAGTGGTCATCGCCGATCAGCTGCGCGAGAGCATCATCAACGGGGCATTCACCTCCGGCGACCAGATCAATGAGGCCCGGGTCGCGACGCAGTTGAACGTCTCCCGGGGGCCGGTCCGCGAGGCCCTGCACCGCCTCGTGCAGGAAGGCCTGCTCATCAGCCGGCCGAACCGCGGCGTCTTCGTCCGCGAGATCACCGAGCACGACATCGCCGAGGTGTACGAGGCACGCGAGGTCATCGAGTGCGCCGCGGCCGAGATCATCACGAAGCGGGCCGATGACGCTCGCGCAACCGTCGCCGACGAACTGGAGACCTATCTCGGCGGCATGCAGCACGCGATCGCCGCCAACGACTGGACGGGCCTCAGTCGCATCGACCTCGACTTCCACACGAAGCTCGTCGAGGCCGGGGGCAACACCCGCCTCCTCCGCGCCTACCAGACGCTCGCAACCGAGGCCCTGATCTGCATGAACCACCTGAGCGACTCCTACCCCCAGCCCGACCGGGTGATTCCGGGACACGAGGAGATCATTGCGAACCTCCGGTCGGGCGACATGACCGCGGTGCACCTCACGCTGCACCAGCACCTCACCCTGGACAGCTACGAACTGCACACCCACGACGACGACGGCAGCCTCCGCCACGGCCGCAACGAAGAGGACGTGCACGCGGGCGTGTAGCTCGCTCAACCTGCCCCGGATGCACCTTACGCACACGGCCCCGGGCGTTCGGGATACGATTCATCACAATGTCACAGCCACTGTCCCACCCCGATCTCCGCCGCCGGAATCTCGCGCTGCTGCTCGGCACGCTCCTGCGGCACGAGGAGGCGACGCGCAAGCAGATCGAGCAGGAGTCGGGCCTCAGCAAGGCGACGGTGTCGCGCCTCACCGAGGAGCTGCTCCAGGCGGGCACGATCGTCTCCCGGACCGACGCACCGGCCGATCCCTCAGCACGGGGGCGGCGCGCCGAGACCCTGAGACCCGCCACCACCCTCGGGATCGTCGCAGGACTCAGCCTCGGTACCCGCACGACGAGCATCTTCGTCACCGACCTCACCGGCCGTGAGCTGGCGTGGCAGCAGGTCCGCACACCGAAGTGGACGAGCCTCGACGAGGCGGTCGCCTGGACGGCCGAGTTCGCGCAGCAGGCGGTGGAGCCCCTCTCAGCGCCGCTCCGGCGCGTGGTGGTCGCGGTGCCGAGCCGCACGCTCGACGGCGTCACGATCATGCGCGCGCCCCTCTTCATGAGCGTGCTCGAAGGCGACGCCTTCGCGCGAGCGCTGGCCGATCGACTGGACTGCCGGATCCGGATCGAGCTCGATGCCGCGATGGTGCTCGTGGGCCTCGAGCACCTGGGGTTCATCGACCGGGCGATCTCACCGGTGCTGCTGAATGCCAGCTCGGTGCTCACCATGTCGCTGCGGCGTCGTGACGGCTCGATCGTCGAGGGCCTCACCCGCTCGTTCGGCGACTTCGACCTCATCCCGATCGAGACCCCGTTCGGCCACAGCACGATCGGCGCATCACTCGGTGCGCGCGGGCTATTCGACCTCTCCGAGCGCCTCGGGCACCCGCTGGAGGCGATGGAGGACCTCTGGGAGACCGAGGGCGAGGCGATCGACCGCCTGCGCGACGTCTTCCAGGCCGCCCTGCTCCAGGCGATCCGGATCATCGCGGTGACGACGGACCCGCGACTCATCATCTTCACCGGCCGCCTCTCGCCGCTCGTGCGCCTGTCGCTGCCCCGTGTCGAGGCCGCACTCGCCCGCGAGCTCGCCGAGCCACCCGAGCTGCGCGTGGTCGGGCACGCGGCGAACGACTATCCGGCCGCGGTCGGGGCCGCGCAGGAGGCCCGCGACGGAGCCGTCGTCGACCTACTCGATCGGGTCACGGGCTCGGGCCTCGACGGCCTGCGCTGACGTGATCTGAGCACGCACGGCTCGACCGGGGAATTTCTCTCTGGCTTTTTGTTTCACATTAAGTCAAAATGGAACGAAGGATGCTTCGGCGTCCGCCCGATCCGACCCCGAGAGGACCCCATGCCCATCGAACTCCCCCGGCCGAAGTACATCTCGTTCGACATCATCGGCACGCTCATCTACTTCGAGATGCGCAAGACCGTCGAGCCGTTCGTGAAGGATCAGTTCGACCCCGAGACGCTCGAGGCGTTCTTCAAGGACTTCAGCTTCATCCGCTACGACGAGATCCTCGAGTACCGCCCGTACGGCGAGGTGCTCGAGCGTTCGTACCAGCGCATCTGCGCGCGGTACGGGATCGAGGCGACCCCCGAGGCCATTGCGGCGATCCAGCGCGACACTCTCGAGTGGGGGGCTCACTCCGACGTCATCGAGCCCCTCAAGAAGATGGCGGAGCACTTCCCGCTCGTCGCGCTCTCGAACGCCGATGACAAGTACCTGAACGCGTTCATCCCCCGCCTTGAGGCCCCGTTCCACGCGGTCTACACCGCCGAGCAGGCGCAGGCCTACAAGCCGCGCGTACAGGCCTTCGACTACATGCTCGGCCAGCTCGACGCGAAGCCGGAGGACTTCCTCCACATCTCATCGCACCAGTTCTACGATCACTTCCCGATGTACCACCTCGGGTTCCGCAACCTGGCGTTCCTCGACCGCGGCTACGACCTGGTGCACGTGCCCGAGTACGGCTCGGTACGGTTCACCTCGCTCGACGACATCAACACGGCCCTCGGGATCAACTGACCCGGTCTCGACCGTCACCAACGACAGAAAGCGGGGGTCCTGTGCAGCGATGCACGGGACCCCCGCTTTCGTGTCGGGCTCGGCGCCGGCTCGGCTCATCGCCACGCCAGCGAGCTCAGGTCAGCTCAGCGCCGCCGTCAGCTCAGCGCCGCCGTCAGCTCAGCGACAGGGACGTGAAGCGCGCGTCGGCACCGTGGAACCGGGCCGGCGACATGAACGAGACGTCGGTCTCGGTGCGCCCGTCCGCCGCGAGGTCCGCGGCGACCGCACCCAGCGAGGACGCCATCTTGAAGCCGTGTCCGGAGAACCCGACCGCGACGACGACGCCATCCATCCCGGGAACGGTGCCGAGCATCCCGGTCTCGTCGGGCAGGTAACCATCCGCGCACGTGGCGACCCGCACGGGCTCCGGCACGAGGCCCGGCATGAACTCGCGCACCCACGCCCGAATGGGGTCGAGGTAGGCCGGGTCCCAGGTCGGCGGCCGCTCCACGGAGTCGACCTCGTCCATGTACACACTGCCGACGACCTTCATCGTCCAGCCATCCGAGCTGGGGAAGCCGTAGAACTGAGCGGAGTCCTGCCGACCCTCCTCCTCGGCACGACGCATGAAGACCGGCATGCCCTCACGGCAGAAGGCCGCGGGATCCTCCACGGGGAACCAGGTGAGCACCTGCGGCAGCACGGAGAGGTGCACCCCGAGATCCGCGCACACCGCACCCGCGCCGTTGCCCTGCGCGATGATGACCCGTGAGGCGAGGATCTCTTCCTGATCGGTGGTCACGAGGTACCGGTCGCCGTGCGCTTCGACCCGGTGCGCCTTCCGGTTGCCCAAGAACTGCGCGCCCAACCGGCTCGCCTCGGCGATCGCGGCGACGACCGCCTTCTCCGAGCTCAGGTAGCCGCCCTCGGGATCGAGAATCGTCACGTCGTCGTCCCGGAGCACGTGCTCGGGATACCGGCTCCGAGCCTCGTCGCCTCGGAGGATCTCGTATTCGAGCCCGTTGTCCTCACCGGCCGCGAGTAGCGTCGCGAGGCGCGGATTGTGGGCGTCGTAGATGGTGAGGGCGCCGGCCTGAGAGAGCAGCTGCATGCCGCTGATGTCCTCGAGCTCGCGCCACAGGTCCTGCGCCCGCTGCAGCAGCGGCGTGTAGTGCCCGCCCTCCGCGTAGACCTTCCGGTAGATCCGGGACTCCCCGGCGTAGGCCGAGAAGGGGCCGGGGATCGAGAATCGATCGACGCCGATCACCCGCAGGCCTCGGGAGGCGAGCTGCCAACTGGCCATGCTGCCGACCGAGCCGACTCCGACGACGACGACATCCGCTTCGAGTGCAGTCATGCTCCTACCTTCTCCTCCTGTGGGATAGGCGTCCATCGTACCATTTTGTTTCAAATTGAATCAATAATTCGCCGCCGGCCGGAGCGCGCGAACACATCGTCGTTGCTTTATGTTTCACATTGAGTCAAAATAGAGGAAACCGCCCGTCCGTGCCGCATTTCCGTGAGGACCGCATGACCGATCACCTCCTCGACCTCATCTCAGTGGATGACATCGTCGCCGCACGCAGGAGGCTCTCGGGCCTGATCCGGGAGACCCCGCTCCGCGCCGTGCAGCTTCCCCACGACCCGACCACCGACGTGCTCGTCAAGTGCGAGAATCTGCAGCCCACGGGCTCGTTCAAGCTCCGCGGCGCTCTGAACGCGCTGCTCGTCGCGCTCGAACGCGGGCCGCGTCGCGGGTTCATCACCTACTCGGCCGGCAACCACGGTCGTGCACTTGCGCACGCCGCGCAGATCGCCGGGGTGCCGTCGACCGTGGTGATGCCGGCGACGGCGACCGAGGCGAAGGTCGAGTGGACCCGCCTCGCCGGCGCCGAGGTCGTCGTCGTCGACCCCGACGACATCGTCACACGCGCGCATGCGATCGAGGACGAACGCGGACTCGGCTTCATCCACCCGTTCGACGACCGCGACGTGATCGCCGGCCAGGGCACCGTGGCACTGGAGATCCTCGACCAGCTCGGCGGCGGCGAGATCGATGCGATCCTGGTGCCCGTGGGCGGCGGCGGGCTGCTCGCCGGGATCGCTCGGATACTGTCGGATCGGCTTCCCGACACGCGCATCATCGGGGTCGAACCCGAGTTCGCCGGTGACCTCGCTGAGGGCTTTCGCACCGGAACACGCGTCGCTTGGGGTCGGGAGCAGACCCGGCGCACGATCGCCGACGGACTCCGCAGCCCCCAGGTCGGCGCACTCCCCTGGGCGCACATCTCCGCACTCGTCGACGACGTGCTGACCGTGCCGGAGGAGGGGATCCTCGACGCACTGCGGCTGCTCGCGGTGCAGACCGACACGGTGATCGAGCCGAGTGCCGCCGTGGCCACGGCCGCACTGCTCCACCACGGCGACACGTTCCGCGGCGCGCGGGTCGTGTCCCTGCTGACCGGGGGCAACGTCGATGACGCGAGCTTCGCCAAACTCCTCGGCTCCCCCGCACCAACCCAGTCCACCCCCACATCCAGCCGTCCAGAGGAAGGTCGATCATGAAGATCCAGGTCAGCGAGCTCGAGGCGACGGTCGTCGCGGGCGTCGAGAAGCTCGGGTACACCGGCGAGGAGGCGCGCATCATCGCCGACGTGCTGCTCTACGCGCAGCTGCGCGGCAACAATCAGGGTATCTCGAAGATCGCGACGGGCGGCGTGCCGAAGGCCGATGCCGTCGCACCCTTCCGCGTCGTGACGGAGACCAAGTGCGGGGCGCTCCTCTCGGGGGGCCACTCGATGGTCGCGAGCGTCCGGGCCGCCGACAAGGCGGTGGACCTCGCCCGCACGCACGGCGTCGGCGTCGTCGCCTCGAACAACACCCGCACCTCGTCGGGCTCCATCGGCTACTTCGCCCGCAGGATCGCGGACGCCGGGTACATCGCGCTCGTCACGGTCGCGAACGGCGGCTGGGCCGCGGTCGCGCCGTTCGGATCGGCGGAGCCCAAGCTCGGCACCAACCCCCTGGCCTACGCGTTCCCCTACGACGGCGGCGCGGTCGTGTTCGACACCGCGACCGCTGCGGCGGCGTACTACGGGGTGGTCGAGGCCATGCTGAAGGGCGAGCCGCTGCCCGAGGGGGTCGGCCTCAACGCGCTCGGCGAGCCGACGACCAACGCGGCAGAGGTGCTCGGCACGGGCGACGGGGAAGCCGTCGGCGGCGCCCTGACGACGTTCGCGGGCCACAAGGGCTTCGGCCTGTCGCTCCTCGTCCAGCTCCTCGGCTCGGCGTTCGCGCTCGCGGGCTTCCCGGGCGGGCACGAGGAGGACGGTGCGGGAACGTTCGTGCTCGCGATCGACCCCGGTCTTCTCGCCGGTACCGACGAGTACCTGACCCGGAGCCGCGAACTGATCGACAGTATCCGCTCCGCGAAGCCGATCGCCGGGCAGCGCGTGTCGCTCCCGGGCGAGCGCGGCGACGCGATCGCGGCCGAGGCCGAGCGGACCGGCGAGATCGAGATCGCCGATGCGATCTGGAACGAGCTGGTGAGGTTCGTCTCCTAGGCGACACGAACGAGGGGCCCGTCGATCGATGATCGGCGGGCCCCTCGGGGTTCGTGGAGGCCCGGGATCAGGCCCCGACGCGGTCCGCGACCCCAGCCAGCGTGTCCACCCAGGCGTTCACCCCGACGATGTCGGGATCGAAGCCGCGGTCGATGTAGGCCTGGTTCGTGATCCCGAGCTGTTGCCCCGGGAGCCAGTCGAACCACAGGTGGGCCGAGACGTGCAGCAGGTCCTGCGGCTGCGCGTCCAGCTGGTCGAACATGTAGTGGAACGCGGCGTAGTTCGGCTTATAGGCCTGCCCCTGCTCCGCGGTGAAGACTCGATGGAAATCGACGCCGAGCTTCTCGACGTTGCGCATCACCAGCGCGTCGCAGTGGTTCGTGTAGATGACGAGCGGGTACTTCGCCGCCAGGCGCTGCAGCGGCTCGACGACGTCCGCGTGCGGGCCCCAGGTGCCGAGCGCGTCCATCAGGGTGTCGACGTCGCTCTGCTTGAACTGGATCTTCCATGTGTTGCAGGTGCGCTGCCACGAGTCGCGGACGAGCTGCGGGTAGATCTTGTAGTCCCCCATCACCTCGGCGTCGCGGAAGATGCTGAAGTCGTGCGCGAAGCGCGGCGCGGCCTCCTCGCCGACGACGTCGCGGACGAGGCGCTGCGAGGTCTCGCGCCACTCGAGTTTGATCAGGGTGCCGAGCATGTCGAAGCTGATGTACTTCGGGCTCAGCGGGGCGAGGGAGTCGGGCATTCGGGTTCCTTTCGGTTGGGCGTCACTCGGAGGGTGGGCGGGGGTCGGAGGTCGCTCAGGCCGCGGTGTAGCCGCCGTCGATCGGCAGCACGGCGCCCGTGATGTAGGACGCCGCGGGCGAGGCCAGGAAGTAGACGGGCTCTGCGATCTCGCCGGGCGTGGCGAGGCGCCCGAGCGGGATCGTCGCGGCCCGCTGCGCTGTGTAGGCCTCGGGATCAGGGCGGCGCGAGAACGAATCGGTGATCTTGGGCGTGAGCGTCAGCCCGGGCGCTGCGACGTTCACCCGGATCCCCTGCGGCGCGAGTTCGACCGCGGCGGCCCGGGCGAACATGATGAGCCCGCCCTTCGCGGCGGAGTAGAGCACCTGCCCCGGGATCCCGACCATGCCGAGCCGGGAGCTCACGCACACGATCGAGCCGCGCTCACGGCTCATGACCGGGGTCGCGTGCTTCACGACCGTGAAGACGCTCAGCAGATTCGCGTCGAGCACCTGCGCCGCATCGGCGACGGGCATCTCCGTGAGCGCCCCGTCCTTCTGCAGGCCGTGGCAGAGCACCAGGGCGTCGATCTCCCCGAACGTCCCGGCAGCCTCCGCGACGAGCTGCCGCACGAAGCCCTCGTCGCCGAGGTCTCCCGCGAGGTAGCGCTCTCCCGGACGCAGCGAGTCGGGCGCCTCGGGTCGGCGCCCGGTCAGCAGCACGCGATCACCGGCATCGCGGAAGCGCTCGGCGATGGCCTCACCGATGCCGCTCGACGCCCCGGTGATCACCACCCGGAGGGGAGCGTCCGGACGTGCGGGCCCGCTCACGCGCGCGCCTCGACGATCAACTGCACCTCGACCGGACTGGTCCGCGGAAGCGCCGCGACTCCGAAGGCGGTCCGAGCGTGACGACCGTGCTCGCCCAGCACCGCAACGAGCAACTCGCTCCCCGCATCGGCAACATTCGAGTGTCCTCCGAAGTCCGGGGTACTCGCGATGAAGGCGAGCATCTGCACGATGCGAAGATTGTCGAGCCCGCCCACGGCGTGCGTCGCGGTCGCGAGCGCGTTGATGGTCGCGATCCGCATGGATTCACGTGCGGTCGCCTCGTCGATGTTCGCGCCGACGGTGCCTGCCGCGAGCAGCTTCCCGTCGATGTAGGGCATGTGGCCCGAGAGGTGGATGAGTCCGCTCGACACCGAGGCGCGCCAGTTCAGGTACTTCGGGTCGTCGATCACCTCGGGCAACTCGATGCCGAGCTCCGCGAGCACCGCTGCGGGGGAGTGTGTCATGGTCGTGTCCTTTCATGATGGTGCCCGCCGCCGGGCAGCGGCGCGGCGTTCAGTTGAGCTGCCCCCGGGCCTCGATGCTCCAGGTGCCGAGGTACCGCCCCCGGCGGTCGCTGAGGATCACCTCGTCGAAGCTGTTCATCACCGGGCAGACGTGGTGCGGCACGATCGGCAGCACCTGCCCGGGCGCGGGTCGCGTACCGCCCTCGGGCAGGGTGAGGAAGCCGTGGTACTCGTTGAGCACCGTGAGCACCCCGTCCACCTCGGGCACCTGTCCGTAGCCGCGGTCGTAGTTGCCCTCGCGCGCGAGGGCCTTGGTGCCCGCGTCGACGATGACGTGGGCGTGCCCCTGGTCACTGACCACCGTCGTGGCCACGAAGAACCCGATCTCCTCGGCCGCGCAGTTGCCGAGCGCGAAGTTGTCGTGGTCGTTGAGCACGTACTCGCCGGGTCGCACCTCGGTGATGACGTCGTGCGTGCTGAACGCAACGGTGGGGCTCGAACCGGCGCTCACCACCTCGGCGCGCACGCCGACCGCCGCGAGCGACTCGACGGCCTCGCCGAGCGCGCGGGCCTGATCCTCCGCCGCCGCCTCGCGCATCCCCGGCTTGCTGCCGTGCCCGGGATACGTGAAGACGCCGTCGACGCGCAGCCCGAGGTCGCGGGCGTACCGCGCGAGCTCGCCGGCCGCCGCGGGCTGCACCCCGGATCGCCCGGCACCGCTGTCGACCTCGATGACGAGTCCGATGCGCTGCGGCGCGTCGGCGAAGGCGTGCGCGACCGCGTCGGCCGCTGCGGAGTTCTCGATGCCGAGCCGGACCTCCGCGAGGTCGGCGACGGCCCGCAGCCGGTCGCCCTTCGTGCCGGTGGCGATGAGCGGGTACGCCAGGAAGATGTCGCCGAAGCCCGCGGCCGCGTAGACCTCGACCTCGCCGAGGGTCCCGGCCGTGATGCCGGTGGCGCCCGCGGCGAGCTGCCGCCGGCCGATCTCGATGCTCTTGTGCGTCTTCACGTGGGGCCGCAGCGCCTTGCCGTGCGCATCGGCGAACGCCTGCATGCGCAGGATGTTCTCCTCCATCACGTCGAGCAGGAGCACGGGGGCGGGTGTGCTGAGCCGTTCCCCGAGCTGGTCGGCGATGAACTGGAACTGATGCATGGTGGACCTCCGGCGGCGCGATTCGAACGACTGCGGCCCACTGTAGCATTTAGTTTCACATTGAATCAATAGAGGATCGCGAACTGCCGGACTCGCAACTTCCGCCGGAAGCACCCCGGGCAGCACGAAGCCGCGGTCCCGCCGCCACCGCAGAGGTGGACGCCGGATCGCGGCTTCGGTGGGTGTCGAGGAAGGGCCTAGAAGGCGCGGTTCAGGATCACGTTCTTCGGCTCGCTGAGCTCGCGCACGGCCTCGGCCACGCCCTCTCGACCGACGCCGGAGCGCTTCGAGCCGCCGAACGGCATGGCGTCGATCCGGAAGTCGCTCGTGTCGTTCACGAGCACACTGCCCATGTGCAGGCGGTCGACGGCGTGCATCGCGGTCCGCAGCGAGGCCGTGAACACTCCCGCCTGCAGACCGTACTCGGTGTCGTCCATGGCCTCGAGCGCCGCATCGACCTCGGTGAACGGCTCGATGAGCACCACCGGCCCGAAGACCTCCTCGCGGGAGACGCGAGCGTCGCTCGGCACGTCGACGAGCACAGTTGGCCAGTAGAAGGCCCCCTCGCGGCGGCGGCCGGCGACAGCCCGGGCGCCGCCGGCGATCGCCTCCTCGACCCACTCCTCCACGCGGCGCGACTCGCGTTCCGCGATGAGCGGGCCGACGTCTGTCGAGGCGTCGCGCTTCGAGCCCACGACGAGGCGCTCGGCGCCCGCGGCGACCAGCGAGACGAGCCGCTCGTAGTGCGACGCGTGCACGAAGACGCGCTGCACCGAGAGGCAGTTCTGCCCGGCGACGCCGAAGGCGCCATCGACGATCCCCTCGGCCGCGGACTCGACGTCGCCGTCCTCGCACACGAGCACCGCGTTGTTCCCGCCGAGCTCCATGAGCAGCTTCCGGGCACCGGCGATGCGGGCGATCGTGTCGCCGGTCGACGGGCCGCCCGTGAAGCTCACGGCGGCGATCCGCGGGTCGCCCACGAGGGCCGAGCCCGCTTCGCGACCCGACGCGAGCACTGCCATGCGCTGCGCCGGCATGCCCGCCCGCAGCAGGATGTCGTGCAGCGCGAGCGCCGACAGCGGCGTGACCGCCGCGGGCTTCAGCACGATCGCGTTGCCGGCCAGCAGCCCCGGCCCGACCTTGTGCGCGACGAGGTTCATGGGATCGTTGAACGGCGTGATGGCGGCGACGACGCCGAGCGGCACGCGCCGGTAATAGCCGAACTTGCCCGCGCCGCGTGCGGTGTCCTCGAACGGCAGGGTCTCCCCCTCGAGGAGCGCCGCCGAGTGCGCCGAGATCTTGAGCGTTTCGGCCGTGCGCGCGACCTCGCGGGTCGCCTCGGTGATCGTCTTGCTGCCCTCGGACGAGATGATCCGGGCGAGCCGGGCACTCTCGGCGCGCACGAGGTCGGAGGCTCGCTCGAGCACCTCCCGGCGCTCCCAGAGCTCCCAGGTGTCCTCGCGCAGACTGCGCTGGACCCCGCCGACGGCGCGATCCATGTCGGCCGCCTGCGCCTCGTAGACCCGGGCGACGAGCGAGCCGTCCTCGGGGTCCGTCACCTCGAGGGTCAGCGGGCCCTGCAGCCACTCGCCGGCGACGTAGCCGCCACCCGGGATCCCGAGCCCGCGCAGCAGCTCGTCGGTGGCCTCGGCCGGAGCCGAATGGGCGCAGCAGGCGCACTCCGGCGTGCAGGAGGTCAGGGTCATCGTGTCCATTGCTCGCTCCTCGCTCGCGTTAACTCAGCTTGTCCTGCAGCGCGAAGAACGCGCCGCCCGCGCGCAGGTGCGCCCACGGGTTGCCGAAGTAGCCGGGGATCCACGGGTTCTTCAGGTCCCGCCAGATGTTGGCCTCGGGGTGGCCCTGCGCCACGTCGACCATCACCTTGCCCATGTAGTTCGCCATCTGCACGCCGTGGCCGTTGTAGCTGTGGCTGTAGAAGATGCCCTCGTGCTGCCCCGCATGCGTCATCATGTCCATCGAGATATCGACCAGACCGCCCCACATGTAGTCGATGCGCGCGTCGCGCAGCTGCGGGAAGACCTCCCGCATCGCCTTAGTGAGGATCTCGCCGCTCTCGCGGTCCTGCGAGGGGTCGCTCAGCGCGAATCGAGCGCGACCGCCGAAGAGCAGGCGGTTGTCGGGGGTGATGCGGAAGTAGTGGGTGAAGTTCACCATCGTCGATGTCATGCGACGGTTCGGCAGCAGCTCGTCGACGACCTCCTGCGGCAGCGGCTCGGTCACCACGATGAAACTGCCGACCGGAATGATCCGCCGCTGGTTCCAGCCGAACGGCTTGCCGGTGTAGCCGCTCGTGCCGAGGATCACCGAACCGGCCTTCACGTTGCCCCGCGAGGTCTTGAGGATGTGCATCGCGCCGCTGCCGATGCGCTCGACGTCGACGACCTCGGCCTGCTCGTGGATCGTCGCCCCGGCCTCGATCGCGAGGCGAGCGAGCTCGTGGCCGAACTTGCCGACGTGCATGCCCGCGCCGAGCTGATCCACCATGGCGCCGTAGTAGGCGTCGGATCCGATCTCGCTGCGGATGTTCGCGCGGTCGACCACGCTGACCGGCTGACCGACGAGCCGCTGCAGCTGCTCCGCGGTTCGCTGCATGCCGTCGAAGTGCTGTGGCTTCACCGCGAGGTTCATCTTGCCGGTGCGCGCGTAGTCGACGTCGAGCTGGTGCTCCTGCACCAGGTTCTCAATGAGGTCGATGGCTGCGTTGTATTCCTTGAAGTACGCGATGGCTCGCGGCTCCCCGTACCGCTTCACCGCACTCCCGAATCCGACCGCGAGGCCGGTGGTGGCCATGCCGCCGTTGCGCCCCGACGCCCCCCAGTTCACGGTGTGGGCCTCGAGCACGGCGACCGACAGCCCCCGCTTGGCCGCGTGATACGCCGCCGAGAGGCCCGTGAAGCCGCCGCCCACGACGGCGATGTCGACCTCCTTCGGAATCTCGGTCTGGCTGTAGTCTCCACTCGGCGTCGAGGTGTCGAGCCAGTAGGAATGCATCTTCACGGTGGGGTGCTCCGGGTTCTCTCGGGGTGCGGGGTGGATCGGTCGCGCGGCCGGACGGCTCACGGGGAGGCGAGCCGTCCGGCCGCGTCGACGGCTTACTGGACGGGTGCGGTGAGCTCGGTGATCAGTCGACGCTCGAGCGGGTCGCGCTTCACGTCGGCGAAGGTGCCGGCCTCACCCTGCACGACACGGTCGTGCACGAGCGGGATCGCCGCATCGAGCTGCAGGATCGCCTCCTCCGCGGCGAGGGTCGCCTTCTGGCGGTCCTCACCGAGCGGCAGGGTCTGACCCTCCGCGACGAGGGCGTCGACCGCGGGGTCGCACAACCGCGACACGTTGTTGCCGCCCTCGCACGTGAAGTCCTGCGCGAAGAACGAGAGCGGGTCGCCCGTGTCGAGCAGCGTGTTGCGCGAGAAGACCACCGCGTCGAAGCCGCCGCTGAGCAGCTCGGTCTCCATGTTCGCGTACTCGCGCACGTCCTGGGTCACGACGAAGCCCGCGTCCTCCAGCTGCTTCTCGAGCTGCACGGCGATCTCCGGGAGCTCGGCGCGATCCGTGTAGGTCGCGAGTGTGATCTCCACTCCCGCGACGGTTCCCGGCGCGGTCGCGGACTCGACATCACCGCGCAGGTCCTCGGCCCACGGGATGGCCGGGCCGAGCAGGCCGACGGCGGGATCCGCGTGGCCCTCGTAGACGCTGTCGACGATCCCCGAGGGGTCGATCGCGGCACGGGCGGCCGCACGCACCGCAGGATCCGCGAACGGTCCGGATTCGGAGTTGAGCGCGAGGTAGGTCGTGCGGGTCTGCAGCACCTCGTGGGCCGTGTCCGCGTCGAGCAGGTCGATCTGGGACACCGGAATCGTCTCGGCGACGTCCGTCTCACCCGAGCGCAGGGATCCGGCGCGCGCCGTGCCGTCGGGCACGAACGACGCGTCGATGCCGGCGATCTTCGCGGGCTCGCCCCAGTAGTCGTCGAAGCGGTCGAGCGTGGCGGTGGTGCTGCCGTTGACGTCGGTGAGTACGAACGGTCCGGTACCGGTGCCGATCGGGGTGATGGTTCCGTCGTCCTTGTAGGCGGCGGCCGAGAGGATCGACAGCTGCGGGCTCGCGAGTCGGTTCGGGAGCAGCGGGTCGGGCACATCGGTCGTGATCGTGACCTCGTACTCACCGGTGGCCTCGGTCGTCAGAGCGACGCCGGCCATCGCGCGCGGCGGAGTGGTGGAGGCCATGGCCTGATCGAGCGTGTTCTTCACGGCCTCGGCGTTGAACGGTGTGCCGTCGTGGAACGTCACGTCGTCGCGGAGCGTGAAGGTCCAGGTCACATCGTCGACCTGCTCCCACTCGGTGGCGAGCATCGGATCGATCTCGATGTCGTCGTTGAGCTGCACGAGCGTTTCGCCCGTGCTCCAGCGGGACAGCTTGAACGCGTCGTCGCTGAAGGGGTTCATGTTGGCCTTCGGCGGCTGCATGAAGGCGACCTGGATGCGGGCGTCACCGTCGCCGCTCGCACCGCCGCTGCCGCCACCGCTGAAGCACCCGCTGAGCAGCAGCGCTGCCGCTCCGGTCAGAGCGATCGCGGCCGCGGCTCTGCGGCCAGTGTTCTTGCTCATCATCGTCGTACCTTTCGTTGTGTGGATCGGGTGAGGACTCGTCGACGGGGTGATCGACGAGCGGGGGGATGTGGAGATCTAGGGAGCGCTCGCGGGAAGCTCGGTGCGACCGATGGTGATCGCCTCGGTTCGCGTGCTCTGCACATTGCTCAGGGGTCGGCCTCGCCTGCGAGACCGGGACCGGCCGCTGCGGAAGTCGATGCTCAGGCTCGAGAGCGACACCGCGAAGATCGAGAGGAGCACGAGCGCACCGGCCGGCACGAGCACCACGAGCGGCGCGCGCTCGACGTACGGCATGCCCTCGGCGAGCACGAGGCCCCAGTCCGAGGCGGGCGGCTGCGGGCCGAGGCCCAGGAAGCCGAGCGCCGCCAGGGCCAGCGCGATGCCGGGGAGGCGCAGGCACGCGTGCCGGAATACGGGACCGATCACACTCGGCAGCACGTAGCGGAGCATCATGCGCGCCTTGCCGACGCCGAGCACGGGGGCGATCTTCACGTGCGGTTGCGCCTTCACCTCGGCCACGAGCGCCGCGGTGTGCGCCGCGAGCGGTGCCCAGCTGACGGCGGTGACGGCGATCGCGGCGCCGAACGACGACGGGCCCATGACGGCTGCGATGATCAGGCCGGCGAGGATCGGCGGCGCGGCGTTCGTGACCTCGATCGGGCCCGAGCCGAGGTTCGGGAACATGCCCACGATGAGCCCGATCACCAGGCAGATCACGGCGACGATCGCTCCGATGCCGATGGTCGACAGCGCACCGTGCGAGATGCGGGCGAGCACATCGCGCCCGCTCGAATCCGCACCGAGCGGCAGCTCCCAGCTCGGCGCCTGCAGTCGGGTGTAGTCGAGGGCGAAGGGATCGCGGGGCAACCCGGCCAGGATGAGCGCGAGCAGCAGCACCAGCACGGTCGCCGGCAGCACGAGCGCCCACTTCGAGCTCGGCGTCTTCGGCACCGCTGCAGGGAGCGAGTTCGAGCGCAGGGCCGGACCGAGCAGGAGACGCCGCAGCAGCGTCGCTCCGACACCGAGCACGACCGCTAAGAGCATGAGCAGGATCACGCCGGCCTGCAGCGTCGGCAGATCCTGCGACTGCGCGGCCTCGAGCGTCGCGCGACCGATGCCGGGGATCGCGTACACCTGCTCGACCACCACCGCACCGGCCGTGATGCCGACGAGGATCAGCGACATCGGTGCGGTCACGCCGGGGAGCGTGCGGCGGATCGCGGCCAGCACGATCCGAGTGTTCGAGAACCCGGCGACCTGCCAGGTCGCGACCCAGCGCTCGCTGAAGGTGCTCGCGAGCGCATCGGAGAGGAGGCGCCCCAGGAAGCCGCCGGCGGGCAGGCCCATGGAAAGCGCGGGCAGCACGAGGTAGTTGAGTCCGCGCCACCCGAAGGGCGGGAACCACCCGAGCCACACGGCGAACACCACGAGCAGCACGGAGGCCAGGAGGAACTCCGGCAGCGCGGTGAAGGCCGCCGCGAGGCCGCCGCCCGTGCGGTCGGAGCGACCGGCCAGACCGCGACGGAAGGTCGGGATCGTGAGCAGTCCGCCGAGCACAATGGCGATGGCGAGTGCTGCGACCATGAGCGTCAGCGAGGCGCCGAGCGCCTGGATCATCTCGGGCAGCACGGGCTGGCGGGTGGTCCAGGAGACGCCGAAGTCGCCCTGGAGTGCGTTGCCGATCCAGGTGAAGAAGGCCCCGAGCACCCCGCCGTCGAGCCCGAGCTCTTCGCGGATGCCCGCGAGCGCCTCCGGGGACATCTCACCCTCGGAGTACCGGGAGCGATAGACCGACTCGGCGATATCGCGCCCGGTGAGCAGCGGCAGGATCCCCAGCAGGAAGATGACGGCGAGGATCGTGACGATCCGCGAGAGCGTCGAGATGAGTGCCGCCTTCGAGGTGCCCGAGAGCGCGCTCTTCCGCTGCGCCCGTCGCAGCGCGGGAACGGCCTGCGTTGAGAGTGCCATTCGCTTTCCTTCCTAAAAACTGATTCGTGCGTGCCGCTTCACCATCGACGCGGCGTCTTCGAGTCGTCGCGCGTGTCAGACCGGGACGTCGATGCCCTCGGGCAGGACCTGCAGGACCGGGATCGCGTTGAGGAGTTCCTTGGTGCGGTCGTGCCGCGGCTCCGCGAGCAGCTCCGCGGTCGGCCGATCCTCGACCACCTCCCCCGCGTGCATCACGATCGTGCGCTCGCAGAGGCTCGCGACCATCGACAGGTCGTGGGAGACGACCGCGATACCCGTGCCGTGCTCTTCCGACACGCGACGCATGAGCGCGACGACGGCCTCGCGCATCGGCAGATCGAGTCCGCTCACCGGCTCGTCCGCAAGCAGGAAGTCGGGGCGGGTGGCGATCGCCCGAGCGATGGCCAGGCGCTGCGCCTGGCCACCGGAGAGCTCGTTCGCGCGCCGGTTCATGAACTTCTCGTCGAGGCCCACCGAGGTGAGCGCGTCGTGCACCATCTCGTCGTGGTCTCCCGGGACGCCGAGTCGCACGAGCGGCTCGCGCACCAGCTTCTTGACGGTCATGAGCGGGTCGAGGGTGCTCGCCGGATCCTGCGGCACGTACTGCACCTTGCGGCGGTACCACTTCAGCTGCCTGACTTCGGCGGGGTACACCTCCCTGCCCTGGCACGTGACGGCTCCCGTGTCCGTGCCCTCGAGGGCGAGCATCAGGCGCAGGAGCGTGGTCTTGCCCGATCCCGAGACCCCGACGATGCCCACGCGTTCGCCCTCGCCGATCACCAGGCTCGTGGGGTGGAGCGCCGTCTTCATCTCGCGTTTGGCGAAGAGGCCCTTGCGGGGCATCGGGTACTCGCGGCTGACCTCGCCGATGTCGTAGAAGATCTTGGCGTGGGGCTTGTCCCGGACATCGGAGGCGCGCAATTCGGCGAGCTCCCGACGGAACTTCTGCACGTAGGGATCCACCGTCGCCGCGCGCGCCGCGCGAATGAGCTCGCGGGTGTACTCGTTCTCGGGTGCGGCGAAGATGGAGTGCACCTGCCCGTGCTCGACGACGTCGCCGTCCTTCATGACCACCGCGTCGCTGCAGAGTTCCGACGCCACCGCGAAATCGTGCGTGATGAACAGGAGCGCCGGGGTGTGCTGGCCCGCCGTGTACTTCTTCAGCACGTCGAGCACGCGCTTCTGCGTGACTACGTCGAGCGCGGTGGTCGGCTCGTCGGCCACCATCAGGCGCGTGTTGCAGGCGAGGGCCAGCGCGATGCAGACGCGCTGCCGCTGGCCGCCGGAGAGCTCGGCCGAGAACCGATCGATGATGTTGGCCGGATCCGGCAGACCCACCGACTCGGCGAGCTCCACCGCCGCGCTCTCGGCCTGCTGGCGCGACAGCCCGCGATGCCGCCGCAGCGGCTCGATGATCTGCTCGCGAATGCGGACGAGCGGGTTCAGCGCGACCGCCGAGTCCTGGAACACCATGGCCACGCGCGCTTCGTCGGGCCGCTTCGACATCGGCACGCCGAGCACGTCGACGCCGTTGATCTTGATGCTGCCCTCGGTGACCGCGTTCGCGGGCAGTCGCCCGAGGACCGCGCTCGCGGTGAGCGACTTGCCGGAGCCCGACTCGCCGAGCAGGCAGATTCGCTGGCCCTGACCCACCGAGAAGGTCGTCCCGTTGACGATCGTACGACCACCAATGGAGATCTTCAGGTCTGTCACTTCGAGACTGTGCATGCTCACCCCGTGGAATGTCGGGACCCGCCACCTCGCGGGCCTAAACTGAGAGTAACCTCACGGAACGTAGATTGTCAACAATCCAACAATCACGTTACCGTTCTGAAATCCGACCGTCACGCTCCGGTCGCGCGCGACCGCTGCGCCGCGAGTTCGGCGATGACCGCCGCGCCCACCTCACGCGTGGAGAGCGTGCCGCCGAGGTCGGGGGTGACCTCGCCGCGCTCGACCACGGCGGTGAACGCAGCCTCGATCTGATCGGCGATCTGCGGGTGCCCGAGGTGGCGCAGCATCATCGCCCCGGCCCAGATCTGGCCGACGGGGTTGGCGATCCCGCGCCCCGCGATGTCGGGGGCGGATCCGTGCACCGGCTCGAACATGGAGGGGTGCTCCCCGGCCGGATTCAGATTGGCGCTCGGCGCGATCCCGATCGAGCCCACCGCACCGGCGACGAGATCGGAGAGGATGTCGCCGAACAGGTTGGACGCGACGATGACGTCGAGGCTCTGCGGCGAGCGCACGGCACGCGCGGCGAGCGCGTCGATGAGCACCGACTCGAGCTCGATGTCCCCGGCGCGATCGACGACCTCCGCCACCACCTCGTCCCAGAACGGCATGGTGTGGATGATCCCGTTCGACTTCGTGGCGGAGACGAGGTGCTTGCGGCGGCCGCTCGCCACCTCGACGGCGTAGGTCGCGATCCGCTCGATCCCGTGCCGGGTGAAGAGGGACTGCTGGTACGCGGCCTCGTGCGGCGTACCCTGGTAGCTCCGCCCGCCGACGGCCGAGTACTCGCCCTCGACGTTCTCCCGAACGATGACAACATCGATCTCGGGATCCCCCGCGAGCGAGGAGCGGACACCCGCGAAGGACCGCACGGGCCGCAGATTGACGTACTGGTCGAATGCGCGGCGGATCGGGATCAGCATGCCCCAGAGCGTCTCGACGTCGGACACGTCGGGGTGTCCGACGGCCCCCAGGAAGATCGCGTCGGTCGCCGCCATGGTCTCGATCGCGTCGGCCGGCATCATGGTCCCGTGCGCCCGGTAGTAGTCGCTGCCCCAGTCCTGCACCCGCCAGTCGAGTCGCACGCCCGCATCGCGCGTGGCGGCGTCCAGCACCTCGATCGCCACCGGCATCACCTCGAGCCCGATGCCGTCTCCCGCCAGAACTGAAATGGTGTGGGTCGTCATGCTGAGCTCCTCCGTGCGCCGTGACTGCTGGGTTGTCAACAATCTACAATAAGCTCCATGCGCCACGCCAGACCTTTGCAAAGATCGTAGGATTGCCCTACATTTATTCCGAACCCATTCACGCACGACGTTGAACCGATCTGAGTATGCACCGTGAACGCTTTCGCAACACCCGGCCCCGCGCTTTGGAGCGCGCAGGCCCATATGCCCTCCGTCATCGGGAATCAGCTCGTGATCACCCGGGGCGAGGGCAACTACATCTTCACGGACGACGGGCGCCGCCTCTTCGACGGCACCGCCGGCCTGTGGCACACGAACATCGGGCACGGGCGCGCGGAGATGGCCGAGGTCGCCGCCGAGCAGATGCGGACCCTGGAGACTTACCACGTCTTCGGTCGCTTCCTGAACGACCGTGCGGTCGAACTGGCCGAGAAGATCGCGAGCATCTCCCCCATCGCGGAGCCCAAGATCATTCTCAACAGCGGTGGGTCCGACTCCATCGACGTGGCCCTGAAGCTCGCTCGCCGATACTGGCAGCTGCGCGGCCGCTCGGAGAAGACCATGATCCTGAGCCGGGATCTCGCCTACCACGGCCTGCACGCCTACGGCACGAGCGTCGCCGGCCTCGACTTCAACCGCGAGGGCTACGGCACCGACTCCCTCGTGCCCGAGACGGCGCGCTTCGACACGTACGACATCGAGAAGGTGCGCCAGACCGTCGCCGAGATCGGTCCGCATCGGATCGCCGCACTCATCGCGGAGCCGATCCAGGGCACCGGGGGTGTCATTCCGCCAGCACCGGGCTACCTGGAGGGGCTGCAGCAGATCGCCGACGAGCACGACATCCTGCTCATCCTCGACGAGGTCATCACCGGCTTCGGCCGCACCGGCCACTGGTTCGCGGCGGATCGCTATCAGCTCCACCCGCACATCGTGACGATGGCCAAGGGCATCTCCTCGGGCTACTCCGCGGTCGGCGGCATCATCGTCGCCCCCGAGGTGTGGGCGCCGTTCTACGAGACGGGCGCACCGATGTACCGGCACGGCACGACGTACTCGGGCCACGCGACGTCGGCCGCCCTCGCCCTGAAGAACCTCGAGATCATCGAGCGCGAGGGTCTGCTGGGTCGGGTGCAGGAGCTTGAGACCGTGCTCACCGCCGAGCTCGCCGCGCTGTCCTCGGACGACCGCATCGCGGAGACCCGCGTCGCCGGTCTGCTCGGCGGCATTCAGCTGCGCCCCGAGTTCTCGGCCGAGGCCGTCACCGACGACATGGTCGCGCAGGGGTGGATCGCCCGACCGCTGCGCGGCAACGTGATCCAGCTCAGCCCCCCGTTCACCACCACCGATGACGAACTGCGCGGCTTCGTCGCCGCCGCGGTCTCGTCGCTCGACACCGTTGCAGCATCCTCCTCGACCCCCGAATTGGCGGTAGCCCGATGACCCTCCGAACCATTGACCCGTCCCTCCTCGAGCGCTCCGACGCCGCACTCGCGAGTGTGGTGCTGGACCGCCTCGGCCTGGACACAACCGACACCTTCCCCGTGAACGACCCGGCGACGGAGCAGCTCATCGCGAGTCCGCCGAACCACTCGATCGCCGACGCGCTCACCGCGCTCGATCGCGCGGACCGGGCGGGCAAGGCCTGGGCACGGACCACCGCACGACACCGCTCCGATGTGCTGCACCGCGCCTACGGCCTACTGATCGAGCAGAAGGATCGGCTGGCGCTCGTCATCACCCGCGAGATGGGCAAGCCGCTCGCCGAGGCGTACGGGGAGGTGCAGTACGCCGCGGACTACGTGCGCTGGTACGCCGAGGAGGCGCTGCGCCCGTCGGGCAACTACCGCGAGAACCCGGTCGGCGGATCGACGATCCTCACGACCCGTGCCCCGATCGGCACCACCCTGCTCATCACCCCTTGGAACTTCCCGATGGCGATGGCGACCCGCAAGATCGCCCCCGCGATCGCGGTCGGCTGCGGTGCCGTGGTGAAGCCGGCGGCGCTCACCCCGCTCACGACCCTGGTCGTCGCGGAGATCTTCGTCGAGGCCGGCGTGCCCGAGGAACTGATCCAGGTCGTCACCACGAAGGACGCCTCGGGCTTCAGCCGCGCGCTGATGTCGGACGAGCGCATTCGCAAGGTCTCCTTCACCGGCTCCACCGGCGTCGGCAGCGTGCTGCTCGCGCAGGCCGCTGAACACGTCGTGAAGAGCTCGATGGAGCTCGGCGGCAACGCCCCTCTGCTGGTCTTCGACGACGCCGATCTCGAGCGCGCGGTCGAGGGCGCGGTCATCGCGAAGCTCCGCAACGGCGGGCAGTCCTGCGTGGCCGCCAACCGGATCCTCGTGCAGAGCGGCATCGCGGACGCGTTCGTCGAGGGCTTCACCGAGCGGATGCGGGCCGCCGTGCTCGGCAACGGGCTCGCCGAGGGGGTCACCCTCGGGCCGGTCATCGACGATCGTGCGGTCAACTGCTTCACGCGCCTCGTCGAGGACGCGGTCGCCCACGGAGCCGAGCTGCGGCTCGGGGGCAGCGCGGCCGACGGTGCGGGCCACTTCTTCGAGGCGACCGTGCTCGATCGGGTGCCGGAGTCGTCCGAGATCGCGCAGACCGAGATCTTCGGTCCCATCGCCTCGATCGCGCGGTTCGACGACGAGGCCGAGGCGATCGAGCGCGCGAACAGCACGCCGTTCGGACTCGCCAGCTACGTCTTCTCGGAGAACGTCGATCGCGCGTTCGACGTCGCGGATCAGCTCGACGCCGGCATGGTCGGCATCAACCAGGGCCTCGTGTCGAACGTCGCCGCCCCGTTCGGCGGCACCAAGGCCTCGGGCCTCGGGCGCGAGGGCAGCGGCGAGGGACTCGAGGAGTACCAGGAGATCCGCTTCTACAACCTGGCGCGGCGCGCGCGGTAGCCACGCGGAGTGATGACGGGGGCGGTGCGGATCGTGGGATCCGCACCGCCCCCGTCACGTCCGCGCCAGCACGGCGACACGGTCACCGCGGCGCATGTGCGGCACGGCTCTCACGGCGCCGACGGCCCGGCGAGATCCCGCTCGAGGATGTCGCGGATCCGCGCGTGGTTCTGCGTCAGGTGCGCCCGGACCGCCTCCTGCGCACGGGCGGTGTCCCCGGACCGCAGCAGGTCCGTGAGCGCGCGATGGTGATCGAGGACCGCCTCGTCCACGTGCTCCGGCTCCTCGTCCACGTGCGAGAGGATCAGCAGGTAGTACCCCATCTCCGTGGCGATCGACTCGAAGAACCGCGAGATCCGGGCGCTCCCCAGGCGGGCGACGAGCTCGGCGTGGAATGCCATGTCGGCCGCGACGATCTCCCGCGCCTGCCGCGTGCGCGCGGCCGCGGCGAGGCGCTCGAACGCGCGCTCGAGCGCCTCGATGTGCTCCGGCGTCGCGGGTGTGGCCGCCGCCAGGGTCTCGAGGTGGATCCGGGTGCGGTACAGGTCGTCCAGCTCCTCCACCGTGGGGGTCGCGACCACCGCGCCGCGGTGCATCTCGTAGCGCACGAGGCGGCCCTGCTCGAGCAGCCGGATGCCCTCGCGCACGGAGTTCCGCGAGATCCCGAGGCGCTGGGAGAGCGCGCTCTCGCGCAGCCGATCCCCCGCTCGCAGTTGGCCCTCGAGAATGAGCGTGGTCAGTCGGTCGGCCACCTGCTCGGCGGCACTGGTGCGGGTGAGCGCGAGCACCGGAAGCGGGCGGCCCGCAGCGACGCGCGCGTCATCCGCTGTCGCCCCGTCGGACGACCCCACCGTGTCAGTACTCATCGGGTGCAGGCTATCACTGCGGCGCGCGGCGGATCCGAGGGGACCGGGCCCAGAGAGGGAACCCGAGACGTCGTGAAGACTCATACTTGATTATTTGCGCAATTGCGCAAATAATCAAGTATGTTCATCGCACTCCGCCACCGCATCTTCCGCCGCCTCTTCGCCGCGCACGTGGTGGCGCTGCTCGGAACGGGCCTCTCCACCCTCGCCATCGGCTTCCTCGTGTTCGACATCTCCGGCGACAACGCCGCGGCGACCATGGGCACCCTGCTCGCGATCAAGATGCTCACGTATCTGCTCCTCGGGCCGTTCGCCCCAGTGATCGCGCAAAAGTTCGGTGCGAAACGCTTGCTCGTCACCACGGACATCGCACGCGCTGCGGTCGCGGTCACCCTCCCGTTCATCGACAGCATCGCAGCGGCATATGCGCTGATCTTCGTCCTGCAGTCGGCGTCGGCACTCTTCACCCCGACATTCCAGGCCGCGATCCCGACCGTCGTCACCGATCGAAAGCAATACACGGGCGCATTGGCCCTGAGTCGACTCGCCTACGATCTCGAGGCGCTGGCCTCTCCCTCGATCGCCGGGTTCATCCTGGTCATCGCGCCCTCGTCGGCGCTGTTCTTCGGCACCGGTGTCGGATTCCTCGGTTCGGCGATGCTGATCCTCTCGGTCGTACTGCCGAAGCCCTCGGAACCGGTGCGCGCCAGAACCCGCACCGAGATCCTTCGCGGCACGCGGCTGATGCTGACGGTGCCCGCCCTCCGCGGGACGCTGACGCTGCACCTCGCCCTCGCGGCCGTCGGGGCGATCGCCATGGTGCTCACGGTGCCGCTGGTCCGCGGCGGGCTCGGGGGCAGCGAGGCGCAGGCCGCCGGGGTGCTGGTCGCGTTCGGGCTCGGATCCATCGTGTCCGCGGCCATCATGACACCGATCGTCACCCGCATCGGTCCGCGGCCCTACATGCTCAGCGGCCTGCTGGTCATGTCCGCGGCGATGTCGGGCGTCTGGCCCGCGCTGGCCTGGGCTCCGGAGTCGCAGATCTACGTGTGGCTCTCGACGATCTGGTTCGTCGCGGGTCTCGGAAACTCCGCGGTGCTCGCCCCCATGGGACGGGTGGTCCGCGACTCCGTGGAGGACGCGGATCTGCCGCACGTGTTCGCCGCCCAGTTCTCCCTCGCCCACGGCTGGTGGTTGATCAGCTATCCTGTGGCTGGTTGGGGAGCCACGATCTGGGGCTTCGGTCCCATGACCCTGATGCTCTCCGGCTTCGCCGCGCTGGCGCTCATCGTGGCGGCCCGCCTGTGGCGCGATCCCGCGCCGATCGCACCCGACCCGACCACCGACCCCACGACCACCGACCTCTCGACCACCGATCTCTCGACCACCGATCTCTCAAGCGCAGACAAGGAGCGGATCCATGGGACGCCCCAGTGAAACCCCGGCGGTTCGCCAACCCACCGAGGCGGAGCTCGACCACGCGGCGACGGTGCTGCAGCTCCTCTCCGACCGGTCGCGGCTCGGGATCATCTCGGTCCTGCTGCCCGGCCACGAGCTCTCCGTCGGGGAGATCGCGCAGGCCCTCGACCGCCCGGTACCGGCGATCTCGCAGCACCTCGCGAAGCTGAAGGGCGGTCGCCTGGTCGTCGCCCGGCGCGAGGGCACCTCGATCAAGTACCGCCTGTGCGGGGAGCACGTCTCGCTGCTCGTCGAGAACCTGCTCCAGCACACCGAGCACGAGCTCTTCAGCGAACCCCCGCACCACAGCGGCGCGCGCAGCGCGTAGCGGTCACGGCCCGAGCCGCAGGGCGCCGTCCATGCGGATCGTCTCACCGTTCAGATAGTCGTGCTCCGCGATCATGAGCACGAGACGGGCGAACTCCTCGGGGGTCGCCGCGCGCGCGGGGAACGGCACCTCGGCCCCGAGCGTGCCGGCGACCTCGGGGCCGAGTGACGCGAGCAGCGGGGTGTTCACGATCCCCGGCGCGATCGTGTTCACCCGGATCCCCGCGCGCGCGAGATCGCGGGCCGCGGCGAGCGTCAGCGCCACGATGCCGCCCTTCGACGCGGCGTAGGCCGCCTGACCGATCTGGCCCTCGAACGCCGCGATCGAGGCGGTGTTGACGATCACCCCGCGCTGCCCGTCGTGGTCGACGGGCGCGGTCTCTGCCATGACCTCGCTCACGAGCCGCAGCACGTTGAAGGTGCCCGTGAGATTGACGTCGACGACCCTCCGGAAGAGCTCGAGGTCGTGGACACCGCGCGACGACAGGATGCGCCGAGCCGGAGCGATGCCGGCGCAGTTCACCACCGTGCGGAGCGGCCGTTCGGGGTCGAGCGCGGCGAGTGCGTCGGCGACGTCGTCGGCAGAGGTCACATCCGCGGCGACGGTGGTCACCCCGGCCCGCGGATCCCGCACCGCGTCCACGGCGTCCGAGAGGTCGATCCCGAGCACGTGCGCGCCGCGATCCACCAGCGCCGCCACGACGGCGGCCCCGAGTCCGGAGGCGGCGCCCGTCACGACCGCCGCGGTCCCGTGCAGTTCCATGAGAGCCTCCTTGCTCGCTGTTCCCGTTCCCCGCGATCCGGGATCGCCTCAGACGGTCTCGACCCGCCACCCCGCGTCGCGGAACGCCGAGATGCGCTCCTCGCTCGCACCGCGATCCGTCACGAGTCCGCACCCCGGCCCCATGGGCGCCCAGTGCGAGAAGGGCGGTTCGCGGTCGAACTTGCTCGAGTGCACGAGCAGCCAGGTCTCCCGCGCGTTCCGCGACATGAGCTCCTTGACCGCGGCCTGATCGATCTCGGGGCAGTTGATGCCGCGCACCGGATCCACCGCCTCGGCGCCCAGGTACCCGATGTCCGCGGTCACCCGCTCGAGCGCCTGGAGGGTCAGCAGCCCCACGATGGACTCGCTCGGACGCCGGAGCCGCCCGCCGAGCACGAGCACCTCGGCCCGCGCATCCGCGAGCTCGAGGATCGAGCTCAGCCCGTTGGTCACGAGCAGCAGGTCCTCCCGCTCGCCGAGCAGCGCCGCGAGCTCCGCGACCGTGGTGCCCGAGTCCAGCATCACCGTCGACCCGGGCTGCACCCGGTCCGCCGCCCAGCGCGCGAGGTCCCGCTTCTCGCCGAGATGCTCCGTCGACTTCTCCCGCCAGGAACGGTCCAGGCGGCCGGTATCGATCGCGCCGCCGTACGTGCGCGCGACCCGGTGAGTGCCTTCGAGGTGCGCGAGATCGCGGCGGACGGTGGCGACCGAGACGTCGAGTTCGCGCGCCAGATCCTGCACGCTCACGCCGCCACGCTCATCGAGCAGCCCGAGGAGCCGCTCGCGGCGCTGGACCGTGTGCTGGTACTCGCCTCGGCGCGCAGATTCGCCGGCCATCGCGTTCCGCCTTCCCGGAGCGGGCCACCCCGCAACGCCCCCAGCGTATCGGACCCCGGGTCGGTCAGCTCCCGGCGGCGGCCTCGCGCTCGAAGTCGGCCCGGATCCGGTCCGCGAACGGCGCGAACTCCGCTCCGGCGAGGTACGCCGAGCGCATCGTCCCGGGATCGGCGATCGCCTGACCCGCGATGTCGAAGGCCGTGCCGTGATCGACCGAGGTGCGCAGGATCGGCAGCCCCACCGTCACCGAGATGGTGCCGTTGAAGTCGATCGTCTTCGCCGGAATGTGGCCCTGATCGTGGAACTGGGAGAGCACGCCGTCGTAGCGATCGGTGAAGAGCTGGTGGAAGACCGAGTCGGCGGGGATCGGGCCGACGACGTTGTGCCCGCGCTCCCGCATGATCTCGACGGCGGGCCGGATGAAGTCGATCTCCTCGGTGCCGAACTTGCCGTTCTCGCCGCCGTGCGGGTTGATCGCGGCGACCGCGAGACGCGGCTCGTCGGTGCCGTAGACGCGGAGCGCGCGGATCGCCTCGTCGATGGCGGTCACCTCGAGGTCGACACTGATCTTCTCGAGCGCGCCGCGCAGCGACACGTGCCGCGTCGCGAAGAAGATCTTCTTGCCACGCGCCACGAACATCGTGTTGGAGCGCTCGGCGTTCGCGAGCTCGGCGAGCATCTCGGTGTGGCCGAGGTGCGTGCTGCCCGTCGCCCACACCGCCTCCTTGTGGATCGGCGCCGTGACGATCCCCGCGACCTGCCCGGCGAGCGCCGCGGCCGTGGCGACCTCGATGGCGCGCACCGCGGCGGCACCGGCACGCGCGGAGACGACGCCCCACTCGACCGGCTCGTCACCCAGCACGCCCGTGTCGAAGACGTCGATGACGCCGGCAGCCTCGGCGGGGAGATCCTCCCAGGTGTCGACGATCCGCACCTCGGCCTCGCGCCCGAGCACGTCGAGCGCCGCGCGGATCGCGACCGCGTCGCCCACGACGACGGCACGTGCCGGCCCGTCGGGTCCCGCCTCCTGCAGCACCGTCTGCACGGTGATCTCGGGTCCGATGCCCGCGGGGTCTCCCACGGTGAGGGCGAGGATGTGTCGGGTCAAGGTGTGCTCCATTCGTGCGGGTGTTCGTGGGGCCCGGTTGGCGTCGGGCTGCGTCGTCTGGTGGGGGCGTGGCGTCCGGCGGACGTCAGGCAGGGGTCTCGAAGCGGCTCTCCGCCAGCGCGCGCAGCTGGTTCATGCAGGCCTCGGCGGTGACCTCGGTCCCGATGAGCCCGCCCTTCGTGACCACGGGGAGTCCGTCGAGCGCGCCGCCGATCACCCGGCCGTAGACGGCGAGCGGGATCACCTCGCCGACGACCTCGAAGGCCTGGATCTGTGCGATGTCGAGGATCGCGGCGGTGATGTCGCCCCCGCTGCTGTACAGGCCGGAGACGGGCACGCGCTCGACAGCGCGCAGCAGCACCTCGGCGAGCAGCTCCGGGAGCCGCTCCCGGCCCGCTGCGGAGAGGTACCCGCCCGTCGCGGGCGGCTGCACGCGCACCAGCACCTGCTGAGGGAACGCGACCGACGTCAGCGCGCCTTCGATCCGCTCGCTCAGCGCCGCGACGGGATCCGCGGGTGCTTCCGAGCCCGCACGTTCCCCCGCGAGTTCCAGCGCATCGACCTCGACGACGGTGACGAGCTCGCTCCGCGCGAGGTAGTCGGCCTGCGCGATCGACAGCTCCGTCACGCTCCCGAGCAGCGCGACGAGCGGCGGCTCCTCGGCGCGCGCGCTGCCGAGTCCGGCTGCCTGCGCGAGCAGCGCACCGAAGGGGCCCGGATCGACGGTCACCCAGCGGATGCCGGTCTGCTCCGACACCGCCGCAGCGGCGGCCGCGATCGCCTCGATGTGGTGATCGTCGGTGGCATCGCAGATGAGCAGATCCTCGTCGCCCGCCGCGAGCTGGTCGGCCAGTTGCTCACCGACGACGTGGCGCAACGAGAGGTGACGCGTCGTGAGCGCCGACTGCTGCCCGACGATCTCCGCGACCACCGAGGTGGTCATCGGGTTGTGCACGTCGTCGCGCAACTCCGTGCGCTCGAGCGGCTTGCCGTTGAGGAGTTGCACGCCGTCGACGGTCGTCCGCCCCGAAGTGGGGAACGCCGGGACGAGCAGCGCGCGGACCCGATCCCCGGGGTGCGCCGCACGTACGGCGGTCAGCGCCGCCTCGAGCTCGGCGCCGATGTTGCCCCGGAGGGTCGTGTCGATGCGCTTGACCACGAGCGCGCTGCCCGGGCTCCGCCGGATCGCCGTGGCGACCCGTTCCGCGGCTTCCTCGTGCGGCAGGTGCCGGCTGTCCGTCGTCACGATGAGCGCGTCGAACCCCGGCAGGCCACCGGTGAGACCGCTCCAGGTCACGGTCGCGGAGCGGAGGCCCGCTCGCGCGAACCGGGCGCCCGCGGCGTTCGCGCCGGTCAGGTCATCGGCGATCACCAGTACCGGATTGGAGAAGGAGGTCATGTGCGCCACTACCCGACGATCGCCCAGAGGATGAAGAGGAGCGGGATCGTCGCCGCCCAGATGGTGGTGGTCATACCGCTCCATGCTTTCATGGCGTTCACGCCGGAGAGGCCCGCGAACTTCGTGACCACCCAGAAGAACGAGTCGTTGAACTGCGAGAGCACGAAGGCGCCGCAGGCCGCTGCCATGGCAGCGAGCACTGGGTTCAGGCCGCCGTCCTGCACGAGCGGCACGGCGAGCGTTGCCGCGGTGATCATCGCGACGGTGCCGGAGCCCTGGGCGATGCGGAGCACACTCGCGATCACGAAGGGGATGAGGAAGAGCGGCAGCGGGAGCATCCCGACGCCGTCGGCCAGGTTCTTGCCGACCCCGGACTGCGTGAGCACGTTCGCAAAGGCGCCACCGGCACCGGTGATGAAGATGATGAGGCCGCCCGAGGCCGCCGCCTGTCCGAGCCAGCCGACCACGGTCTTGCGGTCGGTGCGGCGCTGCGGCAACAGGTAGGCGCCGATGATGAGGCCGATGAGGAGCGCGATGGCGGGTGCGCCGAGGAAGCCGGCGATGGCCTGCACCGGGGAGTCCGGGATGAGCGCCTTCGTCACAGTGTTGCCGATGATGAGCAGGATCGGCACGAGCAGCGGGATCGCCGCGCGACCGGCGCTGATGACGGGGCGCGTGTCGGCCTCCGCCTCCTCATCGGCGAACATGGTGTGATCGCGGAACGGCTCGAGGCGCTTGCCCATGATGCGGGCGTAGGTCAGCACGACGGGGATCAGCACGAGGATGAACGGGATGCCCACGAGGAACATGACGCCGAGGTCCACGCCGAGGAGGCCCGCGACGGCCAGCGGGCCGGGGGTCGGCGGCACGAGCGTGTGGCTCAGCACGAGACCACCGGCGAGGGCGAGCGAGAGCCCGACGACCGGCTGCTGCGCCTTGCGGGCGAGCGAACGGGCGAGGGGGTGCAGCATGACGTAGCCGCTGTCGCAGAACACCGGGATCGAGACGACGGCTCCGGTGGCGGTCATCGCAACACGCTCGCGCCCCTTGCCGAAGAGCTTGATGAAGGATCTGGCGAGCGCGTCGGCGCCGCCCGTCACCTCCAGCAGTTTGCCGAGCGACACCCCGAGACCGATCACGATGCCGATGCTCGCGAGGGTGTTGCCGAAACCCGCGGTCATCATGTCGACGAGTTCGAGCGGCGCAACGCCCGCGATGACACCCGTGACGATCGCGCCGAGCAGCAGTGCCGGGAAGGCGTCGAGGCGGGTGAGCAGAATGATGAGAATGACCGTCGCCACCCCGCCGAGCAGGGCTACGAGCAATTGAAGGTCCACGTCGACCGCCTCCGAATCAGATTAAAGCGCGCAGTTACGAGAGTGTTTCTGAGCGATTACATCACTTTAACCACCGCGTGCGGGCGTGTCAAAACTGAAGCATCCACTCTATTCGGCCGAGTCAACCTCATCCAGGCGACGCGAAAGTGAACGTTTCTGTCACTTTGACGGAGGTAGTGGGGCCCTACCGCCACCACAGGCTGAGGATGCTCCCCAGCACCGGGAAGGCCAGCACGAACCCCGGCAGGCACAGCACCGCGGCGATGAGCCCCCAGACCAGCGTGGCCCGGGATCCCGCGCGGAGCCCCCACACCCCGCCGACGATGCTCATCGGCACCAGCAGCAGACAGGCGATCCACATCACGGTGAGCCAGGTCAACCCGGCCCAGCTGTTCGAGAAGATCAGGAACCCGATCCAGAACACCACGAGGGCGACGTACGGGATCGACACCAGCGAGGTCGAGGCCCGGCTCTTCCACTCCGCCTGCCGGGTCACCTGCCACTCCCCCGGGTGTCCGGGGGTGCCGGAATCTCCGGGAGGTCCGGGGGTACCCGGCGTGCTGCCGTCGCTCATGCGTCGCTCCGCCCGGAGGTCAGTCGAGCAGGAGCGCCGGCTCTTCGAGCACCGACGCGACGTCGGCGACGAAGCGCGAGATCACGTCGCCGTCCACGATCCGGTGATCGAACGACCCGCCCACGGTGGTCACCATGCGCGGTCGCACCTCACCGTCGACGACCCACGGCTTCTCCTTGATCGTGCCCATCGCCATGATCGCGCACTCGCCCGGGTTCAGGATCGGGGTGCCGAAGTCCATGCCGAAGACGCCGATGTTCGTGATCGTGATGGTGCCGTTCTGCATCTGCGCGGGCTGCGTACGGCCGTCCCGCGCCGTGATCGTGAGCTGCTCGATCGCCTTCGCAAGATCGAGCAGGCTGAGCTCCTGAGCGTCCTTGATGTTCGGCACGATGAGGCCGCGCGGGGTCGCCGCGGCGATCCCGAGGTTCACGAAGTTGCGCCGGATGATCTCGGTCTCGGTGAACGTGGAGTTGATCTCGGGGTTGCGCCGGATCGCCCACAGCATCGCCTTCGCGAAGATCAGCAGGGGCGACACCTTCGTGCCCGCGAAGTCGGTGGAGCTCTTCAGCCGCTTCACGAACTCCATCGTGCGGGTCGCATCGACGTCGGTGAAGACGCTGACGTGCGGCGCCTCGTTGGAGCTCGTGACCATCGCCTGGGCGGTCATCTTGCGCACGCCCTTCAGCGGGATCCGCTCCTCGCGGGCCTCCGACGCCTCCGGGGTGACGATGTTGCGGAACACGCTCGCCTGCGACGCCTGCCGCACGACGTCGTCGCGGAGGATCTCTCCCGCGATCCCGCTCCCGGACACCGTGGAGAGGTCGACGCCGAGATCCTTCGCGAGCTTCCGGATCGGGGGCTTCGCGATGATCGGGGACGCCTCGGCGACGGGGATCGCGGCGGCGCCGGATCCCGCCCCGCCCGCCAGCAGCGGCTCCCCGCCGCGCCGGCGGCGCGACTGCGCCGAGCCCGCGGTGCCGTACCCGACGAGCACCGCTCCACCCGACTCCTCGTGCTCAACGCTGGCAGCCGCATCGGCCACGGCGTCGCGCGTCTCGTCGGCCACCGGATCGCTCGCGGGCTCGGGAGCGGTCGCGGCGGCGACATCGTCACCACCCTCGACGGTCACCCGCAGGATCGGGTCGCCGACGGGAACGGTCTGCCCCACCTCGACGAGCACCTCGGCTACGACACCCGTGAAGGGCGACGGCAGCTCGACGAGCGACTTCGCCGTCTCGATCTCGCAGATCACCTGGTTCAGCGCGACGGTGTCTCCCGCGGCGACGTGCCAGGTGACGATCTCGGCCTCGGTCAGTCCCTCGCCGACATCGGGGAGGGGGAAGGTCATCTCGCTCATGGGTGACTCCAGTGGTCTCGGCGGTGATTCGCTATGCGGGTGCGGCGGGCGCGGCGGGTCAGTAGTGCATCGTTCGGTCGACCGCTTCGAGCACGCGGTCGGCGTCGGGGAGGAAGAGCGGTTCGATGGCGGCGGCGGGGAACGGCACGTCGTACCCCGACACCCGCAGCACCGGCGCCTGCAGCGAGTAGAAGGCGCGTTCCGCGACGGTCGCCGCGATCTCACTCCCCACACTCGCATTACCCGAGGCCTCCTGCGCGACGACGAGGCGTCCCGTCTTCCGCACCGAGGCGAGCAGCGGCTCGTAGTCGATCGGCGACACGGTGCGCAGGTCGATGACCTCGATGCTCGTGCCCTCCGCCTGCGCGATCTCCGCGGCCTGGAGCAGCGTGGTCACCATCGCCCCGAATCCCACCACGGTGCAGTCGGTGCCGACGCGCGCGACTCGGCTCTGGTGCAGCTCGACGGCCGGCGCCGCGGGATCGACCTCGCCCTTGTGCCAGTACTTCGCCTTCGGCTCGAAGAAGAGCACCGGGTCGTTCGAGGCGATCGACTGCTGGATCATCCAGTAGGCGTCGTTCGCCGTCGAGGGCGCGACGACGCGCAGCCCCGGGGTGTGCGCGAAGTACGCCTCCGGGCTCTCCTCGTGGTGCTCGATCGAGTTGATGTGCCCCCCGTAGGGCACGCGGATCACGATCGGCATGTCGACCATGCCGTCGTGCCGCGCGCGGATCTTCGCGAGCTGCGTGGTGATCTGGTTGAACGCGGGGAAGATGAAGCCGTCGAACTGGATCTCGACGACGGGCCGGTAGCCGCGCAGCGCGAGGCCGATCGCACTCCCGACGATGCCGGCCTCGGCGAGCGGGGTGTCGAGCACCCGGGCGGAACCGAACTCGGCCTGCAGCTTGTCGGTGACGCGGAAGACGCCGCCGAGCGGCCCGATGTCCTCACCCATGAGCAGCACGCGGTCGTCGGCGGCCATCGCGGTGCGCAGCCCCTCGTTGATGGCCCGCGCGACCGGCAGGGTGGTGCGCTCCGCGAGCGTCGCGATCTCGGTCATGCGGTGCTCTCCTCGAACGACGACTCGTACCGTGCGAACCAGGCGCGCTGCTCGTCGATCCGCGGGTGCGGTTCGGCGTAGACATGGGCGAACATCGAGTCGGGATCCGGCGCCGGCAGGGTCAGGATCTGGTCGCGCACGACCTTGGCCTCACGGTCGGCCGTCTCGGCGACCTCCGCGAAGAAGGCGTCGTCGACGCCGAGGCTCCGCAGGTGCCCCTCGAGGCGGCGGATCGGATCCCGCAGCTGCCAGGCCTCGAGCTCTCCGTCGGGCCGGTAGCGGGTGGGGTCGTCGGCGGTGGTGTGCGCGCCGATGCGGTAGGTGAGCGCTTCGATGTACCCGGGGCCGGCGCCCTCGCGCGCGAGGCGCAGGTAGCGGCGGCCGACGGCATAGGCCGCGAGCGGGTCGTTGCCGTCGATCTGCACGGCGCGGATCCCGAAGCCGAGCGCGCGCCGGTAGAGCGGGGTGCGCGACTGCCGGGTCACCGGCACCGAGATCGCCCAGCCGTTGTTCTGCACGACGAAGACCTCGGGGGTCTGGTAGCTGGCCGCGAACACCATCGCCTCGTTGGGGTCGCCCTGGCTCGATGTGCCGTCGCCGTAGAAGACCATCGTGGCCTCGCCCGTCTCGATGCCGGCCTCACCGGCGTCGAGGGCCGTGTCGCCCGCGCGCCGCTTGGCGTCGAGCACCTGGCCGAGCGCGTGACCGGTGGCGTGCTGCGTCTGCGAGCCGAGCACGAGCGTGTAGAGGTGCACGTTGCCGTTGGCCGGATCGGTGATGTCCCAGCCGCCGTGCGTCATGCCGCGGAACTGCGCCGCGATCGCCAGCCGGTCGACGCCGCGCACGTTCGCGACGAGGTGCTCGCGGTACGCGGGGAAGACGTGGTCCTGCGGCTCGGTGGCCCGAACGAGGCCGACCTGGCAGCCCTCCTGGCCGACGCTCGGCACCCAGAGGGCGAGCTGACCCTGACGCTGCAGGTGGGTGCACTCGGTGTCGAACGCACGGGTGCCGACCATGTCGCGGTACCACTGCGAGAAGTCGTCGACGCCGACGTTCGCGAGCTCGTCGGCGAACGCCGCGGCCGTGGCCGAGGGCGCGTAGGCCCCGTCGTCATCGAGAAAGCGGATCGGCTCGGGATCAGCGCCTCCGTGAAGCGGGTCGATCATGCTGTGCGTACTCATCTCGACCCAGTGTAATCAGCCCCGGGTGCGTCGGAGCGGATATGTTCGGCCAGGAAACCGCGCACGATGTCGAGCACGACGGGCACACTCTCGGCCTCCCCGACCGAGATCCGCACCCCCGCTCCGGCGAACGGACGCACCAGGGTTCCGGCCTCAGCGAAGGCCGTCGCGAGGGCGACCGGATCGACGTGCTCGCTCCGCGGGATCCAGACGAAGTTGCCCTGGGCCTCGGGAATCGCGAGGCCCAGGCTGCGGAGCGCTGCGGCGAGCGCGTCCCGCCGCTCGACGAGCACGGCGATGCGCTCCGCGTGCGCAGCGCGAGCCGCGGGCTCGAGGGAGGCGCGCGCGGCGGTCTCCGCGAGCCCCGTCACGGAGAGCGGGATCCCGACGCTCGCGGCGGCGGCGAGGATCGCGGGGTCGCCGACGCCGTACCCCACTCGCAGCGCTGCGAGACCGTAGGCCTTGGAGAAGGTGCGCAGCACCACCAGGTTCGAGTAACGGCCGAGCGCCTCCTCCCCGCGCACCGCGTCGGGGTCGGTGACGAACTCGCGATAGGCCTCGTCGAGCACGACGAGGGTGTCGGCGGGCACGCGCTGCATGAACCGCTCGAACGCGTCGCGCCGGATCGTCGGACCCGTCGGGTTGTTCGGGGTGCAGAGCAGGATCACCCGGGTGCGCTCGGTGATCGCGTCGGCCATTGCATCGAGGTCGTGCTCGGCGCGATCGGTGAGCGGCACGGGCACGTTGATCGCGCCGGACGCGAGCCCGAGCGACGGGTACGCCTCGAAGCTCGGCCACGCGAACACCACCTCGTCCCCCGAGCCCGCCGCCGCCTGCACCAGATGGAAGAGGATCGCAACCGATCCGGCACCGAGGTGCACGTGGTCGATTGACGTCTCGAACTCGGCGGCGATCGCCGCGCGCAGATCCGGCATGGCCGCGGCCGCGTAGCGGTGGATGTCAGTGCGCCCGGCGATCGCGTCGAGCACCCCGGGCAGCGGAGGGAACGGGTTCTCGTTGCTCGAGAGTTTGAAGCCCGGCTTCGTGGGGGTGGCCCCCTGCCGGTAGGCGGGCACCGCGAGCACATCGGCGCGAAGACGGACGGGTGGCCGGGCGGAGTCACTCATGGTGCAGAGTCTATGACGCCCGATCCCGCCGGCCCCTCAGCTCGCGGGGTCGAACATGAACTCGCGCAGCTCCTGCGCGCAGCCGCACGCCTCCGCCAGTCTCCGAGCCCACTCGGCCGCCTCCTCGCGCGTGGGCACCTCCAGCACCGTGAACCCGCCGGTGAGCCGGCTGCCCGGGTACGGCTCCGGGTCGGACGTGCCGTCGGCGAGGATCCGTACCGGTGCGACGGCCTCATTGATCCCGCCGCCGAAGACGTAGACCCCGGCGACCTTCGCCGCCTCGATCACCGCGCGCGACTCACGGGAGGCGCGCTCGAACTCCTCCGGCGCGAGCACGAGCGCCTCGCTCGGAAAGGAGATGAGGAACTTGGTCATGCTCCGATGGTGCCACTCGGGCACGCGGGAATCCAGCGCGGTCGGCCCGGAATGAGAGAATAGGGCCATGCGCTCAGTCATCCGCGTTCTCGTCAGCGCCTTCGCCCTCTGGCTCACCACGCTCATCGTGGGGGGCAGCGGCGACCACGGCGTCTGGATCCGGCCCATCAACGACGACCAGTACGGGCACCTCGTGACCCTGCTGATCGTGGCGCTCATCTTCGGTCTCGTCAACGGCACGCTCGGCCGGGTGGTGCGGTTCGTGTCGATCCCGCTCTACATCCTCACCCTCGGGCTGTTCGGCCTCATCGTGAACGGCATCATGTTCGCGGTCGTGGCCTGGCTCTCCGATCTCGCGGGCTTCGGTTTGCAGATCGACGGCTTCTGGTGGGGCGTGCTCGCGGCGCTCGTGATGTCGATCCTCTCCGGGATCATGAACGGCCTGCTCGGCACCAATCGCACCCGCGATCGCGACCGCTGACCCCTCAGATGTCGCCCCGTGCGGCGCGGGATCCCGCCTCGTCGCACCGCATGGAAGAATAGAGAGCGGTTCGCGCACGCTCGCGCGCAAGGCCCTCGCCCCGACCTGCACGGAGATGCCATGACCCCCCTGCCCCCGCAGCCCATCAGCCCGCTCGACGGACGCTACCGCGCGGCGGTCGCGGGACTCGGCGACACCCTCTCGGAGGCGGGGCTCAACAAGGCGCGCGTGCACGTCGAGGTCGAGTGGCTCATCTATCTGACGTCGCACTCCCTGCTCGGCGGCACCCCCCTGAGCGAGGAGCAGATCACGACCCTGCGCGCGTGGGCGGCCGGCTTCGGACAGGCCGAGATCGACACGCTCGCCGAGATCGAGGCGACGACGCAGCACGACGTGAAGGCCGTCGAGTACCTGGTGCGGGCGCAGCTCAGCGCGCAGGGGCTCGACGCGATCGCCGAGCTCACGCACGTGTGCTGCACGAGCGAGGACATCAACAACCTCTCCTACGCACTCACTGTGCAGCAGGCCGTCGCCGACGTCTGGCGACCGCGCTTCGAGCGGGTCATCGCCGAGATCGCCCGCCAGGCCGAGGAATACCGCGAGCTCCCGATGATGAGCCGCACGCACGGGCAGCCGGCGACGCCGACCACACTCGGCAAGGAGCTCGCGGTGTTCGTGCACCGCCTGGAGCGCCAGCTCAACCAGATCGCCGACATCGAGTACCTCGGCAAGTTCTCGGGGGCGACCGGCACGTTCGCCGCGCACCTGGCCGCCGATCCCGACACCGACTGGCTGCAGGTGTCCCAGGAGTTCGTCGAGGGGCTCGGACTCGACTGGAACCCGCTCACCACCCAGATCGAATCGCACGACTGGCAGGCGGAGCTCTACACGCGCATCGCGCACGCGAACCGGATCCTGCACAACCTCGCCACCGACATCTGGAGCTACATCTCCATCGGGTACTTCCGGCAGATCCCGGTCGCGGGCGCCACCGGCTCCTCCACCATGCCGCACAAGGTCAACCCGATCCGCTTCGAGAACGCCGAGGCGAACCTCGAGCTCTCGAACGCGATCCTCGACTCCCTCGCGGCCACGCTCGTCACGAGCCGCTGGCAGCGCGATCTCACCGACTCCTCGGCGCAGCGCAACATCGGCGTCGGCTTCGGGCACTCGGTGCTCGCACTCGACAACATCCTGAAGGGGCTCGGCCAGATCGACGCGGCGCCCGAGGTGCTCGCGGCGGATCTCGACGCGAACTGGGAGGTGCTCGGCGAAGCGATCCAGACCGTGATCCGCGCCGAGGTCGCCTCCGGCCGCTCGACCATCAGCGATCCCTACGCCGCGCTCAAGGAGCTCACTCGGGGCCGCCGCATCGGCCAGGCCGACCTCATCGAGTTCGTCGAGGGCCTCGAGATCGGCGCGGAGGCGAAGGCGCGGCTGCTCGCCCTCACTCCGGCGACCTACATCGGCGATGCAGTGCGGCTGCTCGACGTGCTCAAGCGCTGATCTCGTCAGCGGAGTGACCCGGCGCTCCGTTCCCGCTCTACGTAATCTCCACTGAGACCGCCGCAACGGTCTCGTTTGGTGTCCCTGCAACACGTATTGGACACCCAATGCACCCCTATTTTGCACCCCAGAAGTACGTAGTTTTCACGGTCCCGCTTTGTACACGCAAACCCTACCGTTGCCACCACACGACGGCCGTTCGCGAGTCGCGGGCCGGCCACAACGGGGTGGGGGCGCATCATGCGTGGAAACACAGTGGGATCTGCAGGGGAGCACTTCGGAGCACGGAGCGGGCGTCGACGCCGCACCGGCAGGCGGGCCTTCGGCCTCGCCGCGCTGGTACTCACACCGGCGCTCGCGTTCGGCATGACGTTCACCGACCTCGGCACGATCGTCGCCGCGCAGGCGGTGGACGAGCCGGCGACGATCGCACCGACGCCGCCGAGCGACGTCCAGGTCGCCCAGGAGACCCCCGCACCTCCCACCGAGACTCCCCCGGCCGAAGAGCCCACCGAGGTGACGCCGACGCCCGCGCCACCGGTCGAAGAGCCGACGCCGGCCGAGGAGCCGACCGAGCCGCCGACGGAGACCCCCGCGGAGCCGCCGGTGGAGCCGGAGGAGCCGGCGACCGATCCCACCGCGAAACCCGCACCGGACGCGAAGGACGCGACGGAGGAACTGGTGACGCCGCTGTCCATTCCGGCGCCGACCGACACGACCGCGGTGATCACCGTGAAGGTGGGCGGCATCCGCACCACCGTCACCCAGGTCTCGAACCTCGCCGGGGTCACCCTGCAGCTCTACAACGGCGGCTCCGGCGGGCCCGACCCGAGCCCGCGGCCCGAGCCCTGGGCGACCTGCGTCTCCGACGCGGACGGCGACTGCAGCTTCACGATCCCGGACACCCAGAGGCGCTCCGGGAGCACCCCCGCGGGCGTGAACCGCGATGCGCGGTTCTGGATCAAGCAGGCCGGGGTGCCGAACGGCTACTTCATGAACGCCACCCTGGCGACCGGGGAGAACCCCTCGAGCGCGACCTATCAGTTCCGCACCGGAGAGGATCTGCAGGCCGGCAACACCTACTCCTCGCAGGCCGACTTCATGTACGCCACCGGCAACTCGAGCAACAACGCGTCGGGCGGGATCTGGCAGCAGTCGCGCACGAACCCCGTCTTCACCGACAGGTGCGGGATCCGGGTCGCGATGATCGTCGACCTCTCGGGCTCGGTGTCGCCGTACATCTCCCAGTTGCGCACCGCAGCGAAGGGCTTCGTCGACGCACTCACCGGCACGCCCAGCTCGATGGCGCTGTTCACCTTCGCAAGCGGCGCCCCCGCGGGCGGCGGGTCGAACCTCGACGTCACCGGCATCGCCACCCCGGCGGGTGCCACCACCGTGAAGAACCGCATCGACACCTACACCGCGAGCGGCGGCACGAACTGGGACCGCGGCATCTTCCAGGCGGCGGCGAGCGCTGCGCAGTTCGACGTCGCGATCGTGCTCACCGACGGCAATCCCACCCTGTACGCCGGTGGCGAGGGCCCGGGAGACCGCACGCGATTCCGCGAGGTGGAGAACGGGATCTTCTCGGCAAACGCGCTGAAGGCCAAGAACACCAAGGTCATCGCGTTCGGCGTCGGTGACGGGGTGAGCGGCTCACCCGCCAACCTCCGGGCCATCTCCGGCACCACCGCTGGGGTCGATTACTACCAGTCCGCCGACTACGCGGCGGCGGGCGCCACCCTCCGGCAGCTCGCGCTCGGCAACTGCGCCGGTTCCGTCTCGGTCGTCAAGCAGGTCGTTCCCTCCACCAACACCGGCGAGAACATCTCCGGTGCCGTACCCGCCTCCGGCTGGGGCTTCACCGCCGCCACGGCCACACCCGGCGTGACCCCGGCGACGCAGAGCGGTTCGACTGACGGCACCGGCGCCGTGAACTTCCCCCTCACCTACACCGCGGGTACGAGCTCGGCGGCCGTGAACATCGCGGAGGCGCAGCAGCCCGGGTACAGCATCGTGACGCAGGCCGGCAAGCGCGCCGTGTGCAAGATCGTCGGCAGCGGGGCGGCCGTCACCGTGACCAATGATCCCGGGAACCCCAACGGGTTCTCGGTCGACGCGCCGGCCGCTGCTCCGGTGACCTGCACCGTGTACAACCGGCCGCCGCTGCCGCAGGCCAGCATCACCGTGAACAAGACCTGGGTCGTGAACGGCACCACCTATACCGACGGCGACCAGCCGATCGGCATCGGGGCGCAGCTCCAGCTCGGCGGCACGGACCAGGCGTGGGGCACGCCCCGCGACGGACTCACCGTCGGCAGCTCCCTCCAGGTCTCGGAGCAGATGCGGTTCGTCGGCCGTGATCTCTGCACGCTGACGAGCCAGGGCATCACCGCGAAGGACGGCCAGCCGTTCGAGGCCGCACTCCCCTTCACGGCGCCCATCGACGCCACGCACACCTACACCGTCACGAACGTGGTGACGTGCACCGCCGAGCTCACGCTCGTGAAGCAGGTGCAGAACGGCGACGCGGATCCGACGAGCTGGACGCTCGACGCGGTCGCCCCGGGCGGCGCACTGCCCGGCCCGAACGGCACGACCGGGACCCCGAGCGCCACCGCGCCGGTCACGCCGGGTGTCTCCTACCCGCTCGCCGAGTCCGGCGGCGATCCGCGCTACCTGCAGTCGATCGGCCTGAACGGCAATCCGCAGTCGCCATCCACCGGCAGCTGGGCCTGCGTGCAGCTCGACGCCCAGGGCCAGGTCGTGCCCGGGTTCTCCGACGGCCTGAACGGCGCGGTCATCGTGCCGCTCGGCTTCAAGGTGCGCTGCACCGCGGTCAACCGCACCGCCACACTCACCCTCGCCAAGGAGGTCGTGAACGACCACGGCGGCACCCGGGTGCCGAGTGATTGGGACCTGACCGCGACTCCGACCGGCGAGTTCCCGGCCGGTCTCGAACCGGAGACGGTCACCGGAGACGCCGATGGCCGCAGCTTCTCGGTGCGACCCGGGACGCCCTACGCGCTCACCGAAACCGCCCTCGCGGGCTACACGCTCGGCTCGCTCAAGTGCGACACGGGTCCGGGCGGCAGCCTCGTCGATGCGACGACCGTGACGGTTCCCGCGCTCGGTCACACGACCTGCGTGTTCGTGAACGAGGATCAGGGTGCCACCCTGACCCTGGTGAAGGTCGTCGAGCAGGGCTCGAGCGGCGCGACCACCCCGGCGTCCGCGTGGACCCTCACCGCGAGCGGGCCGAACGACACGGTCACGGGCGCGGGCAACTCGCCCGAGGTCACGAACCAGTCCGTCGACGCGGGCACCTACGCGCTCTCCGAGAGCGCAACACCCGGCGGCTACACCGCCTCCGACTGGAGCTGCACCGGAGCCTCGGAATCGGACGGCGCGTCCGTCACGCTGGTTCCCGGGAGCAACGCCACCTGCACCATCACGAACACTGCCGTGAAGCCGACGCTCACGCTGCAGAAGGACGTGGAGAACGCGCACGGCGGATCCCGCAGTGCGACAGAGTTCCCGCTGACCGCTTCGGGCCCCACCACCGTGAGCGGTATCAGCGGGACACCAGAGGTGACGACGGTGGCGGTGCCGATCGGCGCGTACACGCTGAGTGAGACGAACCCGGATCCCCTGGGGTACGCGTTCGACGAGCTCACATGCACGAACCGCGGCACCCCCCTCGGCACCGACCTCGAGGACCCGACCGCCACCCTGACGCTCGGAGACGCCGTGGTCTGCACCTACACCAACGTCGATCGGCCGGCCACGCTGACGCTGATCAAGGACGTCGACGCGGGTGAGAGCGGGAGCACCCGGGAACCCGCGGACTGGACGCTGACCGCCGATCCCGACGGCATCGAGGGACAGGATCCCGTGTCGGGCAACGGCACCGGCGTCGAGAGCGAGGGCGGCGTCGAAGCAGTCACCGTGTTCGCGGGCGACTACACCCTCTCCGAAGAGGGCCCCGCCGGGTTCGACGCCGGGGACTGGGTGTGCGAGGGCGGAGTCGTCGATGACGACCGGGTCACCGTACCGAACGGCGGCAACGTGATCTGCACGATCACCAATACCGCGGTGTCGCCCCGGCTCACGCTGATCAAGGTCGTCGACAACGGCACGACCGGGGGTGACTCCACGCCCGCTGATTGGGCGCTGACCGGTGAGGGCCCGACGCCCATCACCGGGTACACGGGCGACCCGAGCATCACGGACGCTCCCGTGCAGGTCGGCACCTACGACCTGTCCGAGGTCGGCACCGACGTCGGATACACCGAGGGACCGTGGGTGTGCGTCGGCGGCGTGCAGATGAACGAGTTCATCACCCTCGCCGAGGGCGATGACGTGACCTGCACGATCACGAACACCGCGGTCGAGTCGTCCTGGACGATCTCGAAGCACAGCACCCCGGCGAGCGGCTCGACGGTACTCCCCGGCGAACTGATCGAGTACACGCTCACCGCCACCCACACGGGCGGCGTGCAGCCGGTCGACGTCGTCATCACCGACGACCTGTCGGACGTGCTCGACGACGCGGAGCTCGAGGGCACCCCGAGCGCGACCGTCGGGACCGCCGCACTCACCGGCACCACCCTCGAGTGGACGATGGACACGTTCTCGGGCACGGCCACCGCGACCTACACGGTCCGGGTCGACGAGGATGCGTACAACGCGACCCTGCACAACGTGGTCACTCCCCCGAAGGGTTCCACCTGCGAGGGCGACTGCGAGACGACCCACTCCACCCCGGGCTGGCGGCTCACGAAGAGCAGCGATCCCGTCTCGGGCAGTGTGGTCGATCCCTCGAGCACGGTCGAGTACACCCTGCACGCGCTCAACACGAGCGGGGCGACCGTGAGCGGAGCAACGGCGATCGACGACCTGAGCGACGTGCTCGACGACGCGGTCCTGCTGCAACCCCTCCCGGCCGGGCTGACCTACGACCCCGAGGCGCAGGAGCTGCGGTGGGACATCCCCACCCTGGCGCCGGGCGACCCCGAGGCGACGATCAGCTACAGCGTCATCGTGAACGCCGACGCGTACGGCAAGGTGATCGCCAACGTGGTGACTCCCGGCACACCGGGCGGCGAGTGCCCGGTGACCACACCGGACCTGCTCGAGCCCACGCGGAGCGCGATCGAGATCGATGACGACTGCGACACGACGGTCCGCGTCCGCGACGTCAACCTGGCGATCGCGAAGTCGCATGCACCGATCCCCGAGGGAGCCGTCGACTCCGGGAAGGACGAGGTCATCGACTACACCCTCCTCGTCTCGAACATCGGTGTCGACGCGGCGACCGAGGTGACGGTGACCGACACGCTCCCCGCGGGCCTGAGCTACGTCGAGGGCACTCTGGTGGCCCCGGCGGGCTGGACCGCGGAGTTCGTGGACGGGGTGTTCACGGCCACCTTCCCCGGCCCCTTCGCCGCGGGAGACACCGCCGAGTTCACCTTCGACGCGCTCGTCGGCACGCTCTCCCGACCGAGTGACGCCGAGCCGTTCCCGGCCATCGAGAACACGGCCTGCGTGAGCGAGGGCGAACCCGACACGGACCCGAGCGACAACTGCGCAACGGACACCACCCCGGTGAAGTCGATCGCGGTCACCGCCGACGCCGTCTGCATCGCGGATACGCCCTACGCGTCCTACACGGTGACCCCGTTCAATGTCTCCGCTGACCCCTGGATCGCCTTGATCTGGTGGACACCCGCGGCCTACGCCGATCGGGACCCCTCGATCAGCGCCGATGACACCGCGGCGCTCCTCGCCGATGGCGCCTCCCAGGTCGATCGGATCGAGATGCCGGTCGGCTGGACGAGCGGCACCCCGATCGAGGGACAGATCCTCTGGCCGGGAGCCGAGGTGGACGCGGCCGGCAATCCGATCGCCTGGCCCGGGTGGACGCAGCGGGCCGACGGCACCTGGGTGCTGGATCCCGACGCTCCGTTCTACGACCTCCGCGCCGAGGCCGTGATGGAGATCCGGATCAACCCGTCGAGCGACTCCCAGCTGGTCTACCCGCCGGCCACGCCGAACTGCAACCCGGCGCCGCCCGAGAACCCGCCCCACCCGACCCCGGCGCCGACCCCGCGCGGACTCGTGACGACCGGGTCGGAGCTGGCACCGCTCGTGGCCACGGGCATCGGCCTCCTCGCCCTCGGTGCGGCGCTCGGGATCGTGGCGCTGCGCCGCCGGCACCGTCGCAGCCGCGGCGTATAGCTCGGGATCGGTGCGCTGGGGGTCGGAGACGGCCCCCAGCGCTACGATGTCCCCATGAGCCCCGAGCCCCCGGTCACCGTCGCCGCTCCCCCGCGGCGTCACATCTCGCTCACGGCCGTGTTCGACGAGTTCTTCTTCATCTACGCCGGTGTCGCCGCCATCTGGCTCTCCTGGCTCGTGTTCACGCAGAGCTTCCAATTCGGCTGGTTCGGGATCCTGTTCTTCGTGGTGTTCTGGGTGATCCTCGCGTACCTGGTGCTCCCCCGGCTGCACCGGATCCTCACGACCATCTACGTGCCCGACTACTTCATCGGCCGTGCGCGCACCAGCGACGGCCTGCTCGGCGACCCCATCAACCTCGCGGTGCTCGGCCCCGAAGCGCAGCTGCACGCGGCGATGCAGCGGGCGGGCTGGACGCGGGCGGACGACGTGAACCTGCGCTCCTCCTGGGGCATCATCGTCTCCACGCTCACGCGGCGAAGCTACGATGAGGCGCCGGTGAGTCCACTGTTCCTGTTCGGGACCATGCAGGACTTCGCGTACCAGCAGGAGGTCGAGGGCAACCCCGCGAAGCGCCACCACGTGCGGTTCTGGCGCACCCCCGACGGCTGGCTGCTGCCCGGAGGCGCGCGCGTCGACTGGCTCGCCGCCGGCACGTTCGACCGAGCCGTCGGGCTGTCGCTGTTCACGCTCCAGATCACGCACAAGATCGACGCCGACACCGACGTCGAGCGCGATCACGTGGTGCGCACGGTCGTGGAAGGCGACCCGAATGTGGCGGTGCAGACGCTCGTGGACTTTTCGACCGGCTACCACTCCCGCAACGGCGGCGGCGACTCGATCCGCACGGACGGTGCGCTGCCGATCCTCGACGTGAACCGGGTCGAGGTCACCGGAGCAGATGTGGGCGAGGTCGAGGGGCACGGTGTCGATGTGGACGGCGTCGAGCCGCGCCTCCGGGAGGTCGATCGTGACTGACGCCGACGGCAAACGCGCCGCCATCGAACCCGCGGAGGCGCTCTTCGGGCGCGATCCCGTGGTCGCCGCGGACGCCCCACGACCCGGGCCGATCATCGGCGGCACCGTGCTCGTCCTGCTCCGCGCGGTGGCCGCCGTGCTGTGGTCCGTCGCACTCGCAGCGGAGTGGGACAGCACGATCGAGAGCCTGGATCTTCCGTCCGGGACGGGCGACCTGCACATCGTGCTGTGGATCCTGCTCGGGTTCCTCGGGGTGTGGACCCTGCTCCTGCTCGTCCTCGCGCTGCTGCTCTGGCGCGGCAGCAACCTCGCGCGACTGCTGGTGATGGTGTGGACCACGCTCAGCATCACCGCGGCGGCGATCGGCTACTTCACGCTGGGCGAGGAGATCACGTTCCGCACGACACTGCTGACGCTCGCGCTCGATATCCTGGTGCTGCTCGCGCTGTCGAGCCGGGACGCGCGGATCTGGGCGCGACGACCGCGGCTGGGCCGCAGGTCGCGACGCGGGTAGGTCGCTGAGCCGGTCGAGGCGTCGACCGCTCCCCCGTGGCTAGTGCCAGGTGGTGTCGTCGGGCTGCTGCAGGTCCTTGCGCGCCTCGAGATCCTCCTGGCTCGGCTTGCCGCCGAGGCCGACGAGGGCGACCATCATGATCGAGACGATGAAGGCGATCCCGAGGGCCACGGCCGCAAGCACGAGGTCGCGGGTGGCCATGAGCACCACGAGCCCGGAGAAGATCGCGAGGACCGCGGCGAAGCCGACCAGTTCGAGCGGTCGCAGACGGTCCCGGCGTGACGGGGTCACGGGTTCCTGGCGTGCGGGCTCGGGCGACTGGGTCATCGTGTGCTTTCTACGGGACTGTGGTGGAGGTGCGTCAGCACCGGCGGTGGGCCTGGCTTAGGCCTGCGAGGGGGCGGCTTCGGCGCGCGCGATGTCGGAGGATCCCCGCGCGGAGTCGAAGGCGGAGATGCCGAGGAAGACCGCGGCGACGACGGCGTAGGCGCCGAAGAAGCCCAGGATCGCGACCTGGTCTTCGCGGACGAGGAGGACGAGGAGCGCGAGCAGCACCCCGAGGGCGCCGAGCAGCGTGGCGTCCTGACGTGTGCCGGGACGCATGGTCATGCCGAGGAACTCGAGGAGAGCGCTGACGAGCGCCCACGCGGCGATGACGACGGCGAAGCCGATGACCGAGCCGGTCAGCGGGACCACGACCGCGGCGACGACCGCGGCGATCCCGAGGAGGAGCGGGACGGGGTTGCCGCCCACGGCCCGCAGCGACACCCACTCGATGAGGTGCGCGATGCCCAGGGCTCCGAGTGCTCCGGCGGCCACCGCGGTGTCGAAGCCGAGTTGCTCGTGCATGGTCGCGGAGAACGCGATCACAATGCCGGCGATGAAGAGTACGCCGACCCGGATGAGCCGGACGGGGCGCGACGGCAGTGCGTTCACGGGACGCGACGCAGTCGTATCCTCTGCTGCCATGACGCCCCTTTCGTGAACTCACACCAGTCTACCGTGCCCGTGTCCGTGAACCGTCCGGGAGGCGTATCATCGCTCGCGGGATGCGAATGGTCGCCTCACCGCTCGCGGATGCGAATAGGCGCATCTACGCTCGCGGGATGCGAATAGGTTCAGACGCCCTGCGGCATGTCCTGGAAGCGGGAGTAGTGGCCCTGGAACGCCACGGTGACCGTACCGGTCGGACCGTTGCGCTGCTTGGCGAGAATGAAGTCCGCCTCCCCCGCGCGCGGGCTGTCGCGGTCGCCGACGGCCTCGCGGTGGAGCAGGATCACCATGTCCGCGTCCTGCTCGAGCGAGCCGGACTCGCGGAGGTCGCTGATGGCGGGCATCTTGTCGGCGCGCTGCTCGGAGGCACGGTTCAGCTGCGACAGCGCGATGACCGGCACGTCGATCTCCTTAGAGAGCAGCTTCAGGGCACGCGAGAACTCGCTGACCTCCTGCTGACGGCTCTCGGACTTCTTGCCGCTCGACAGCAGCTGCAGGTAGTCGATGACCACCATCTTCAGGCCGTGCTGCTGCTTCAGCCGACGGCACTTCGCGCGGATCTCGACGAGCGTGAGGTTTGGGCTGTCGTCGATGAAGAGCGGCGCCTCGGCGATCCGGGCCTGCGTGGCTGCGAGCTTCTGGAAGTCGCGGTTATCGAGCGCGCCCTTGCGCAGGGTCTGCATCGGGATCGTCGCCTCGGCCGCGAGCAGTCGCATGGCGATCTCGGCGCGACCCATCTCGAGGGAGAAGAAGACCGTCGTGGCGCCGGCGTGCACGGAGGCGTTGCGCGCGACGTCGAGCGCGAGGGTCGACTTACCCATGGCGGGTCGGGCGGCGATGATGATCATCTGCCCGCCGGCGAAGCCGTTGGTCATCGCGTCGAGCTCGCTGAATCCGGTCGGCACGCCGAGCATGCCGCCCGTCGCGCCGTTCGCCTTGTTGATCTCCTCGAGTGCCGCGTCGACGGCGAGCGAGAGCGGGACGTAGTCCTCCCCCTGGCTCTCCCCCGTCACGCCGTAGATCTCGGACTGCGCGACGTTGACGAGGTCGATGGCTTCGCCTTCCCCGGCGTAGCCCATCTGCACGATCCGGGTGCCCGCCTCGACGAGGCGCCGGAGCAGCGCCTTCTCGGCGACGATCTCGGCGTAGAAGCTCGCGTTGGCGGCCGTCGGCACGATGCTCGTGACGGTGTGCAGATACTCGGCGCCGCCTGCGCGCTGCAGGTCGCCGGTCTTCGTCAGCTCATCGGTGACCGTGATGACGTCGGTGGGTTCCCCGCGCGAATAGAGCGCGAGCACCGCCTCGTAGATGACCTCGTGCTTCGGCACGTAGAAGTCGATGCCTTTGACGAGACCCGTGACGTCGGCCACCGCATCCTTGGAGAGCAGCATGCCACCGAGCGCGCTCTGCTCCGCGAGCAGGTCGTAGGGCGGCGTCCGCTCATGCCCGCGAGGATTCTCCTCGAGGAACGGATCCGGGATTCCCAGGTGTGCAATGGACACTCGGTCACTCCTTCTGATTGGGGCAGGCGGTTACGCATCGATCAGATACCAGACCCCGGACATTCACGGTATGGGCACCCGCGGCGACCGGCAAATGTCCGCATTCGCACCCTGTGGATAACTACGTGTATAACTTCGCCGTTTTCGCCACATGTTTTCCACACCCCTGGGGACAGCCTGTGGAGAGATGTCGAATCGCAGCCTATTTAGGCTCTCTGATCAGGCATTTAGAGTTTCAACACCTGCAAAGTTATTCAAGTCTCAGGTAAAGCTTGAGTCTTTTGCCACTCGGCGACATGTGGACAACTACCGTCTCCCAGAGGCCGTGTCAAGCGACACGGCGGACGAATCCGACCCCGTTCGTTCACCCGACGTTTTCCGGGCCGCCCACCCCCGGAAAAACGCCAGCGGGGCGACGACTCCATCGGAATCGTCGCCCCGCTGGGCGCTCGAACGCGCGTGGTTAGCGCTGCGAGATGACCTGCAGCGTCACCACTGCATCGACGCCCTCGTGCAGGTGCACGGTCGCCTGGTACTCGCCGGTGGTCTTGATCGACGGCAGCGTGATCTTGCGCTTGTCGATCTCGCCGAGGCCGGCCTCGGCAACCGCGTCGGCCACGGCCGCGGGCTTGATCGAGCCGAAGAGGCGCCCGCCGGTGCCGGTCTTCGCCTGCAAGCGGACCTTGTTCTCCTGGAGCTTCGCCTTCAGCGCCTGCGCGTCCTCGACGGACGCCAGCGCACGGGCGTCGCGAGCCGCACGCAGCTGCGCGACCTGGGCCTCGCCACCGCGGGTCCAGTGCACCCCGAAGCCCTGGGGCACGAGGTAGTTGCGTGCGTAGCCGGTCTTGACGTCGACGACGTCACCAGCGGAACCGAGGCCCTGGACCTCATGAGTAAGAATGACCTTAGACATGTTTCTCTACTCCTCAGCGGCCGGAGCCGGCGTAGGGGAGGAGAGCCATCTCGCGGGCGTTCTTCACGGCCTTCGCGATCAGACGCTGCTCCTGGACGGACACACCGGTGATACGGCGGGCGCGGATCTTTCCGCGCTCAGAGATGAACTTGCGCAGCGTCGCGACATCTTTGTAATCGATGACGCCGACGGTCTGCTTCTTCGCGGGTGCGACAACCTTTGCGTTCTTGCCGCGGCCCGGCTTGCGGGCTGCGCCGCTGGACTTGCCTGCCATTTTCTGGACTCTTTTCGTGAATGATGCTCGGTGTGACCGAGGAAACTGCGTTAGAAGGGTTGCTCGTCGTCGAAGCCGCCGCCGAAGCCGCCGCCGGAGTCACCCTGGCCTGAATTGGCCCAGGGGCTGTCCTGCTGCTGCGCTGCGGGCTTGCCCCAGCTGCTCTGGCCTGCGGGCTGTCCGCCGCCGGAAGCGCCGGCGTTGCCGAAGCCGCCGACCTGGCCGCGGGACTGACCACGAGTGATCTGCGCGGTGGCGAAACGAAGAGACGGACCGATCTCCTCGACCTCGAGGTCGAGGGAGGTGCGCTGCTGTCCCTGATTGTCGGTGTAGCTGCGCTGGGTGAGCCGGCCCTGAACGATCACGCGCGTGCCCTTGGTGAGGCTCGCGGCGATGTTGTCGGCGTACTCGCCGTAGGCGCGGCACCCGAGCCACAGAGCTTCACCGTCAGACCAGTCGCCCGACTGACGGTCGCGCACGCGCGGCGTCGAGGCGATGCGGAAGGTCACCCAGGACTTTCCCGCCTGGCTGACGCGAGGCTCGGGGTCGGCAACCAGGTTGCCGACCACCGTGATCAGCGGCTCGCCGGCCATGAGCTACGCGCCCTGCTTCGCGGCAGCGCGTGCGGCCTTGGCCTGGTCGCGCTTCGCCTGGGCGGCGCGCTGTGCGAGCAGCTCGTCGGCGCGGAGCACCTTCGTGCGCAGCACGGCCTCGGACAGGCCCAGCTGGCGGTCGAGCTCGACGGTGGCCTCGTGGGACGCGGTGAAGTTCACCACGACGTAGATGCCCTCGGTCTGCTTGTTGATCTCGTAGGCGAGACGGCGCTTGCCCCAGATATCGGTGCTCTCGACCTGGCCACCCGCAGTGCGGATGACGCCGAGGAACTTCTCGATGCTGGGGGCCACGGTGCGCTCGTCGATACCGGGATCGAGGATCACCATAAGTTCGTACGGATGCATTACTGACCCACCTCCTTCGGACTTCACGGCCACAGGATTTCTGTGGCAGGAGGGTGTTTGTGCAACGTGCCGGCTCGCAACGCAGAACGCACTGCGGGCAGACAACCTGTCCATACTAGCACTTCGCCGCGGGGATCGCGCCCCGCAGTCCTGCTATCCCGCGAGGTCGGCCGGGGGAGCGACGTGGCGGAACGCCTCGATCCGATCGATCGGCTGCCGCTGCCCGCCGACGTGGACGATCTCGGCCCCGTCGACCGCGAGCTGCGTGCCGTGCGCACGAAGCGCAGCGACCTTGCGGTCGAGCCACGGCGCCACGTCGTGACGCTCGATGGCGTCGACCTCGGCACCGGCCTCGTCGTCCGTCGCCGGTGCGATGGCCCAGAAGGGGATCCCCAGACCCTGGGCGACCGCGCGCGCCAATCGGTGCGCGAAGACGTGATCGGGGTGGCCGTACCCTCCCGCATCGTCGTAGCTCACGATCGCGCCGGCACCGGCCGCGTCGGCAGCCGCCAGCAGATCGTTGAGCGCCTCGACGGCGGGCACCCGCGTCAGAGCGTCGTCACTCGCCTCGGTGGCAGCCGTCGCCCGACCGTCGTCCCCCCACGTCATCCCGGAATCCTCGTAGATGGCCGGGGGGAGTCCCTCCGCGCGCGCGGGCGGCGCACCGAGGAACGCGTGCCGCTCGATCCCGAGCATGCCGAGCGCGGTGCGCAGTTCGTTCTGCCGGGCCACGGCGAGACCGTGCGCGGCGACGAGCGCCTCCAGCGGCCCGGACACCACCTCGCCCTGCTCGCCGCGGGTGAGGGTCACGAGCAGGGGCTCGAGCCCGGCCTCGGCAAGACCCGCGAGCGTCCCCCCGGTCGTGATGGTCTCGTCATCCGGGTGCGCGTGCACGAACATCACGCGCGGCACGCCGTGGAACCACTCGGCGGGGTTCGCATGCAGTGTCTCAGTCATCCCGTCCCTCAGCTCCCTGCTCCACGTGCCAGGCGCGCAACCGGGCTTCCGCCGCGTCCGCGCCGATGAGCCCCTCGTCGAGGCGCACCTCGAGCAGGTACTTGTAGGCCCGCCCCACGATCGGTCCCGGCGCGATCCCGAGCAGCGCCATGATCTGCTCGCCGTCGAGCTCGGGTCGGACCGCCGCCAGCTCCTCGGCTTCCGAGAGCACCTCGATCCGCTGCTCGATGTCGTCGTAGGCGTGCTCGAGCCGCTCGGCCTTGCGCCGGTTCCGGGTGGTCACGTCTGCACGGGTCAGGATGTGGAGGCGATCGAGTTCCTCACCCGCGTCGCGCACGTAGCGTCTCACGGCTGAATCGGTCCACTGCTGATCGCTGTAGCCGAAGAAGCGGAGGTGGAGTTCCACGAGTCGCGCGATGCGCTTCACTGTGTCGTTGTCGAAGCGGAGCTCGCGCAGGCGCTTCTTCGCCAGCTTCGCACCGACCACGTCGTGGTGGTGGAAGGTCACCGTGCCGCGCTCGAAGCGGCGCGTGGCGGGTTTGCCGATGTCGTGCAGCAGCGCGGCGATCCGCAGCACGATGTCCGGTGCGGCGGTGGGGGAGTCGCGACGCGAGATCTCGAGATCGATCGCCTGCCGCAGCACCGTCAGGCTGTGCTCGTAGACGTCCTTGTGGCGCCCGTGATCGTCCTGCGTCGCCACGAGTGCCGTGAGCTCCGGCAGGAAGCGCTCCGCGAGCCCCGTGTCGACGAGGTGCCGGATCCCGGGCACGGGATCCGCCGATCCCATCAGCTTCACGAACTCGTCGCGGATGCGTTCCGCGGAGATGATGTCGAGTCGCTCGGCGAACTCGGCCATCGCCGCGCGGGTGTCAACGTCGATCTCGAACCCGAGCTGGGACGCGAATCGCGCGGCCCGCAGCATTCGGAGCGGATCATCGGTGAAGGACGACTCGGGGGAGCCGGGGGTCCGGATCCGCCCGGCGAGGAGATCCTCGATTCCGCCGGAGACGTCAACGAGCCGCAGATCCGGCAGCATCAGCGCGAGGGCGTTGATCGTAAAATCCCGGCGCACGAGGTCGCCCTCGATCGTGTCGCCGTAGCTGACCTCGGGCTTCCGCGAGTCGTCGCGGTAGATCTCCGCGCGGTAGGTCGTGACCTCGACGGTCTCGCCGTGGACCTTCGCCGCGATCGTGCCGAAGTCGCGCCCCACGTCCCACACGTTGGTCGAGACGACGTCGAGGACCGCTCGCGTCTCATCAGGACGTGCCGACGTGGTGAAATCGAGATCCACCACAGGCCGGCCGAGCAGCGCGTCGCGCACGGGGCCGCCGACCAGCGCGAACTCGTGACCGCGCTCTCCGAAGGCTGCGGCGAGCTCGGCGACCGCCGGGGATTCCGCGATCCCGCGCAGGGCATCCAGGGAGTCGCTCAGGGAAGGCATCCCTCAAGCGTACTCAAACCTGCGCACCAGGGGGCACTCCATAGACTGTGGCCATGGCATTCCCGTCCCTTCCGCGCCGCTCCGCGTGGCGCGGTGCCGCCGCGGGCCTCGCGGCGCTGGCGCTCGTCGTGGGCGGCGCGACGGCCGCGACCGCCGAGGCGCCCGCGGGACGACCCGCGGAGGTGGGGGACCCACCGACCGGGACCTCGCTGCCGACCCTCATCATGTCGCCACTGGAGCCGGTGCTCGGCGACTCCGCCGACGATGTCTCCGTCGGCGTGGTGGTGCGGAACCCGGGGGACGAGCCGATCCCGGCGGGAGAGCTCCGAGTGGAGCTCAACCCGCAGCGCGTCGAGACCATCGCCGGCCTCGACGAGGAGTTCCCCGTCTCGGGGGAGCTCCTCGCGGAATCCGCGATCGGCTCGACGGCCGCCGAGAGCGAGCAGTCGGTCACCGTGACGATCGCCCGCGAGGATCTTCCGCTGACCGCGCTCATCGCCCCCGGGGTCTATCAGCTGCGGGCCACCCTCACGCCGGAGTCCGGCACGGCGCCGGTCATCCCGGAGGTCACGGGGGATCCCGGATCGGACCCTGAGGCGGCGGAGGCGGGGGATTCCGCGACCGCCGAGACCGATGCGCTGCGCTCCGCCGCCGTCCCGTTCGTCTGGCGCGAGAGCGGCGGGTCCGACGTCGAGGTCAGCGTGATCGTGCCCCTCGTGCTGCCGACCGACATCCGCACACTGCCGACCCGGGATCAGCTGAGCGATCTGGTCCCTCGGCTCGATCGGCTCCTCACCGCCGCGACGGCGCAGCGCGCCACACTCGCGATCGACCCGCGGATCATCGCCGGCATCCGCGCGTACGGTGATGAGGCCCCGCTCCTCGCCCAACGGTTCCTCTCTCGGCTCGAGTCGAGCTCGCTGCCGGGGTTCCTGCTGCAGTTCGCCGATGCGGATCCCGCGGCGCAAGCGGCGCTGGGCTTCACGACGCTGCTCGAGCCCACGAATCTCGACTTCGTCTCGCGGTTCGGCGTCGAGCCCGCCCAGGAGCCCGCGGACGAATTGCCCGACGAACCCGCTGACGACCCTGCCGAGGACGACACCGTCCCGACCGTGCTCCCCACCCTCAGCGAGCTGCTCGCCTGGTCCGAGGAGGCGCCCACGGCCTGGCCCGCGGAGGGTGCGGTCGACGAGGGGACCCTGCAGCTGCTCGAGGCGAACGGCATCTCCGACGTCGTGCTCACCTCGGACAACGTGACGCAGGAAGGGGGCCCGCGGGTGACGCTGGGCCGCAGCGACGCCCTCGTCACGGATGCACGACTCGGTGCAGCTGCTCGCCGTGCCCTCGCGGCACCCAACGACACCGAGCGTGCCGCGGCGGTGTCCGAGATCGCCGCCCGCCTCGCCCTCGCCGCCGAGACCGACGTACCGGGCGTGATCCTCGGTCTCGACCGCGGTGCGATCGCCGACGCGGAGAACCCGGAGCAGCTCCTCGAGGACATCGGCGACCTCGACTGGGTCGCGGCCACACCGCACACGGAGCAGGCCACCGGCACCGCGTCGCTGAAGTCCGCGGACACGCTCGAGGAGCGGCGGGAGCTGCTGCGCACGGCAGTAAACCGCGAGGGCGCCGTCGATGAAGTCGGGGCGATCCTCATCCACCCCGAATACCTCAGCGGCTACCAGCGCACCCGCTTGCTCGATCTGTTCGCCACCCGGTACGCGGCGTCAGACGCCGATTTCCCCGCGGTCGCCACGACGTTCCGCATGCGCGACGCGGAACTGATGGAGGGCGTGCGGGCGGTCAGCACGGAGCACACGCAGCTCGTCGGCGCGTCGACCCGTGTGCCCGTGCAGCTCCGCAACTCCCTGCCCTTCGAGGCGCTGGTGTCGGTGCGGGTCGACCCCGCGTCGGCCGCCCTCACCGTCCCCGAGCGGTCCTTCGCCGACGTCCGCGTGCGCCCCGAGGGCACCGAGCAGCTGCTGGTCCCGGTGCAGAGCCGGGTGTCGTCAGGCGAATCCGGGCTCGTGGTGAGCATCGCCGACGTCTCCGGCGACTGGACGATCTTCACGGGGACCCTCTCGATCACCATCCGCAGCGGCGTCGAGACGATCGCGATCTGGACCCTCGGCGGGCTGGCGGCGCTGCTCCTCGGATTCGGGATCTGGCGCAGCGTGCGCCGCCGTCGCCACCGCCGGCGCGCGCCCGAGCTGACCGCGGCCTGAGTCGGCTCCGCATCGCCTGTGCGTGGGGGAGGCGCGGGGAATAGCGCAACCCTAGGATGGGTTGTAGTCCCCAGAGCGGCCAGAGCCGCAGTCACCGCAAGGCGTGCGAGGAGTCCCATGCACCAGATCATCATCATCGGGTCCGGCCCTGCCGGCTTCACCGCTGCCATCTACGCCGCCCGCGCGGGCCTGCAGCCGGTGCTCTTCGCGAGCTCCGTTGCCGTCGGCGGCGAACTGATGAACACGACCGACGTCGAGAACTTCCCGGGCTTTCCCGAGGGGATCCAGGGCCCGGATCTCATGCAGAAGATGCAGGAGCAGGCCGAGCGCTTCGGCACCGAGGTCGTCTACGACGACATCACCGAGGTCGACTTCAGCGGCGATGTCAAGCGTGTCGTCGCCGGCGACGGCACCACGCACGAGGCCCATACCGTGATCTACGCGACCGGGTCCGCGTACCGCAAACTGGGCCTCCCCGACGAGGATCGACTGTCGGGCCACGGCGTCTCGTGGTGCGCGACCTGCGACGGGTTCTTCTTCCGCGAGAAGACGATCGCCGTCGTCGGCGGCGGCGACTCCGCGATGGAGGAGGCCACCTTCCTGACCCGCTTCGCCGACAAGGTCTACGTGATCCACCGTCGCAACGAGCTCAAGGCCTCGAAGATCATGCAGCAGCGCGCCTTCGACAACCCGAAGATCGAGTTCATCTGGGACTCGGGCATCAGTGCGATCCACGGCGACACCGAGGTGACGGGGGTGACCCTGCAGAGCACGGTCGACGGCACCGAGCGCGAGCTCGCCATCGAGGGGCTCTTCATCGCCATCGGCAACGATCCCCGCACGCACCTCGTGCACGGCAAACTGGACCTCACGAGCGAGGGCACGATCGCCGTCGAGGGGCGGAGCTCGCGCACCTCGGCACCCGGCGTCTTCGCCGCAGGCGACGTCATCGACCCGAGCTACCGCCAGGCCATCACGGCCGCGGGATCCGGCACCGTTGCGGCGCTGGACGCGGAGCACTACCTCGCCGCGCTGGAACAGCAGGAGCAGGCAGCCGCGCTCACCGCGGTCTAGTCCGATTTCGAACGAAGGAGACAGCAATCATGAGTGAAGCCATCATCGTCGACGAGCAGTCGTTTGACCAGGTCGTGCTGCAGAGCGACGTTCCCGTCCTCGTGGACTTCTGGGCGGAGTGGTGCGGTCCCTGCCGTGCGGTCGCCCCGATCCTCGATCAGATCGCCGCGGAGCACGACGGCAAGATCATCATCGCGAAGCTGAACGTCGATGAGAACCCGAACCTCGCGGCCCAGTACCGCATCACCTCCATCCCCGCGATGAAGGTCTTCAAGGGCGGCGATGAGGTGCGCGAGATCATCGGCGCCATGCCGAAGCCCATGATCGAGCAGCACCTCAACGGCATCATCTAACCGGAGTCCGAGCAGGCGCTCGGACGGCAGGCCACAGCAGCGGCGGATCACCTCGGTGGTCCGCCGCTGCTGTGTGTGCGGGTGGGGCGGACTCCCGGGTGCCCGGCGCCGCCCGTCGGCTCGTCCCCGTCAGCTGCCAGCCGACACCCGTCAGCCGTCAGCCGTCCGCGATCGTCTCGGCGAGTTCCGCCAGCCGATCGATGGAGGCCCGCAGCCCCGCACTCGTGTTCGCCCGCGCCCGCTCGATCCGCGCCGGGTCTGCGAGGTGCGTCCAGTCGTAGGTGTGCCGGACGAGCGTCTGCCCGTCCCGCTGCGGCAGCAGTTCCCAGCGCCAGAGGTGCCCCGCGGGGGCGGCACCGGGAGAGGCCGGGCACCACGCGATCCGCCGACCCTCCTCGAATTCGACGACGTGGTTTTCGCGCACCTTGTCGCTGGTGGTGCGCATCGAGAACACCTCGCCGACCGCGTGAACCCGCTGTCCGGGAGCGGCCTCCGCGAGATTGTCGTTGCCGTCCCACTCGGGCTGACGCGCGGGGTCCGCGATGAGTTCGAACAGCACCTCAGCCGGCGCGGCGACCAGTCGTTCGGCGCTGACGATGCGCGTGGTGTCTTCCATGCGCCCAGTCAAGCACGATCGGGCTGGGCGCGGGTGCGATCAGCCGAAACCGGGGTCGTCCAGCTCGCTCAGGATGCGCTTCAGGTCGGCGATCGTGGCGAAATCGATGATGATCTGGCCCTTCTTCGCACCGAGCTTGACGCTTACCCGGGTGTCGAAACGATCGCCGAGGCGCTCGGCGATCTCCCCGAGCTGCGCCTGCACCCCGCCGGCGCGAGCTTTGGGGAGCTTGCGCTTCGGCTCGTCACCCGCGGCGGCCTCGGCGGCGCGCACCGAGAGCCCTTCGTTCACGATCTTGTCGGCGAGGCGCTGCATCGATTCCGCGTCGCCGTCGAGCGACAGGATCGCGCGGGCGTGTCCCGCGGACAGCACGCCGGCGGCGACGCGGCTCTGCACGGTTTCCGGGAGCTTCAGCAGGCGGATCGTGTTCGAGATCTGCGGCCGTGACCGGCCGATCCGCGTGGCGAGCTGCTCCTGGGTGATCCCGAAGTCCGCCAGCAACTGCTGGTAGGCGGACGCCTCCTCCAGCGGGTTGAGCTGCGCGCGGTGCAAATTCTCGAGCAGCGCGTCGCGCAGCATGTGCTCGTCCGCCGTGCTGCGGACGATCGCCGGGATGGTCTCGAGGCCCGCGCGCTTCGACGCGCGCAGTCGCCGCTCGCCCATGATGAGCTCGTAGTGCGGCCCCTCGGCCGGGGCGTCGTCGATCGCCCGGACCACGATGGGCTGGAAGACGCCGAACTCGCGCACGCTGTGGGTCAGTTCGGCGAGGGCTTCCTCGTCGAACTCGGTGCGCGGCTGCAGGCGGTTGGGCACGATGTCCGCGACATCGAGGCGTGTGAGCTGAGCGCCCGGGACATCGCGCAGCTCGACCGCTTCGGCCTCCGCCTCGGGCGCCTCGGGAGCCGACGGGGCCGCAGTGTCGGTCGCCGTGGCGGTGTTCGACGGGAAGAAGACGTCGACCGGACGCTCACCGCTCGACGGGGCCTGGGGGATCAGTGCGCCGATCCCGCGGCCGAGACCGCCTCGCTTTTTCGTCGCCATGCCTTACGCTCCTTCATCGTTCGCACCATCGGCCTGGGACCGGCCCGGACCGCGTTCTGCCATTTCCGCCGCAGCTTCGAGATACGCCAGAGCGCCGATCGACGCGCCGTCGTACGCGTGCACCGTCTGGCCGTAGCTCGGCGCCTCCGAGATCCGCACCGACCGCGGGACCACGGCATTCAGCACTTCGGCGGGGAAGTGCGAGCGCACCTCGCTCGCCACCTCCTGCGCCAGGTTCGTCCGTGCGTCGTACATGGTGAGCAGAATGGTCGAGACGCGGAGGCTCGGGTTCAAGTGCTTCTGGATCAGCTGGATATTGCTCAGGAGCTGGCTCAGGCCCTCGAGCGCGTAGTACTCGCACTGGATCGGGATCAAGACCTCGTCGGCTGCGACGAACGCGTTCACAGTGAGCAGGCCGAGTGACGGCGGGCAGTCGATGAACACATAGTGGTACTGCTCGTCGGAGTCGGCGAGGAAGGCCTGGAGGGCGGTCCGAAGGCGCTGCTCGCGCGCGACGAGGGAGACGAGTTCGATCTCCGCGCCCGCGAGGTTGATGGTCGAGGGCACGCAGTGCAGGTTCTCGTGATCGCTCGAGGTCTGGAGCGCCTCATCGAGACTGCTGTCGCCGAGGAGCACGTCGTACACACTCGTGACCTCGGGCCGGTGCGGAACTCCGAGGGCCGTGGAGGCGTTGCCCTGCGGGTCCAGATCGATGACCAGCACGTTCGCACCGCGTCGTGCGAGCGCAGAGGCGAGGTTGACGGTCGTTGTCGTCTTTCCGACGCCGCCCTTCTGATTCGACACCGTGATCACGCGCGTGCGCTCGGGAAGGGGCGACACCGTCTCGGCGAGGCGCCGCCGTCGCCGGATCTTGTCGACGAGATGGTCGCCGACGAGCGACTTCTCTGTTTCAGCCATGAGTCCCAAGCCTAGCCCGAAATACGCGCGTGGACTCCGCCAACTGCCCGACCCCGAGCTCCTCCACCGCGACGTCGCGCACCCGGTACTTGCGGAGCACCTTCTCGGCAGCGGTGATCTCACCGTCGACGGCGGCCCCCTTGAGGAACAGCATCTCCCCACCGTCGCGGAGCAGCGGTGCCGTGAGCGGGATGAGCTTGCGCAGCGCGGTGACGGCACGGGCGGTGATCTGATCGACCTCGAACGCACCGTGGAACTCCTCGGCGCGGCCCCGTCGGACCTCGACGTTCCCGAGCTCGAGGCGTGTGATCTGCTCGGTCAACCAGGCGCAGCGGCGCTCCATGGGTTCGATCAGCAAGAACTCGGCGTCGGGTCGGATGATGGCCAGCACCAGGCCGGGCATCCCGCCGCCCGTACCGATGTCGGCGACGCGCGCACCCGGCTGGACCAGCGGTGCGAGCAGTGCACTGTTGAGGATGTGCCGGGTCCACAGCCGGGGGAGTTCGAGTGGGCCGATGAGCCCCAGCTCCTCGCCGCGTGCGCCAAGATCAGCGGTGAAGTTACGCAGTAGGTCGAGACGGTCACCCGCCAGTTCTGCCGCAGCGGCTGGTTCGGGCTCGATCGTCGTGCTCGGTTCCACGGGGTCTCTCACTTCACTTCGGCGGACTGGGCCGGCGGGTTGCTCACCTCGCCGGACGGGTGACGGTGTCGAGCCGGGGTTTCACGTGAAACGGACTACGCGTTGCGAATGACGAGGCGTCGATCCCGACCCTCACCGCGCGACTCCGAGAAGTAGCCGCGCTGTGCGACGTCGTCGTGCACCAGCTTGCGCTCGTAGGACGACATCGGCTCAAGCTCGACCTCGATGCGGCCGGCGGCGATCTGCGCAACGGCGGCGTCCACCATGCGCTTGAGCTCCGTCTCGCGCGCGCTGCGCGATCCGCCGATGTCGATGATGAGTCGCGAGAAGCGTCCGGTCTTCGCCTGCACGGCGAGCCGGGTGAGATCCTGCAGCGCCTGCACCGCGTCGGCGCCGGCGAGACGATCCAGTTCGGCATCCCCGCCCGTCACGGAGACATAGGCGCGTCCATTCGCGACATCGATGTCGATGTCCCCATCGAGATCGGCGATGTCGAGGAGCCCCTCGATGTAGTCCGCCGCGAGGTCGCCGTCGGCCTCGAGCTCGGCCAGGCTGAGTTCGTCGGTGGTGTGCTCGGGTGCTGTCTGATCAGTGCTCACGACGCGGTCACTTGCCCTTCTTCTTCGCGCGCTTCGCGCTCATCGGCTGCTGTCGCTGGCCCGGGTCGGTGGTCCGCTTCTCTTCGACCGCGAGCTCTTCCTCGGTCAGCTTACCCTTCGCCTTCAGACGGGCCTGGCGCGCTCGCCACGCCTCGCTGCCGGGGGTCGGCATGTTCCGGATCACGATGAACTGCTGCCCCATGGTCCAGAGGTTCGACGTGAACCAGTAGATGTTCAGGGCGAGCGGGAAGGCAACACCCGAGAAGAGGAATGCGAACGGGATGATGTAGAGCAGGATGCGCTGCTGACGGTACATCGAGGAGTTCTTCGTCTCATCGGAGACGTTCTTCGACATGATCTGCAGCTGCGTGAAGAACTGCGAGGCGATCATGAGGACCATGATGATGCCGAGCATCGCCACGACGACCCACTGACCCGACTCCCAGCCCTGCGTGAAGGTCATCTTCAACGGTGCGCCGAAGATCTCGGCCTGGTTGAAGCTGTTGGTGAGCGACTCGTCCATGAACCCGATACCGGGCTTGTTCTCCGCGGCGTGGCGCAGCACGTAGAAAAGGGAGAAGAAGATCGGCATCTGGATCAGGATGGGCAGGCACGAGGCGAACGGGTTGGTGCCGTGCTTCTTGTACAGTGCCATCGTCTCGCGGCTCATGGCCTCGCGCGAGAACTGATCCTTCTTGCCCTTGTACTTGTCCTGGACCTTCTTCATCTGCGGCGCCAGGTCCATCATGCGGCGCTGCGAACGGATCTGACGCACGGTCACCGGAATCAGGGCGGAGCGGACGACGAGCACCAGGCCGATGATCGAGAGCACCCACGTGACACCCGACGCGGCGTCCATGCCGATCCAGGTGAAGAGCTGATGCCAGACGGCGAGCACGACCTCGACGAGCCAGCGCAGCGGCCAGAGTATGGTCTCGAAGAAATCCACGGGGTTAGGCCTTTCGCTGGATCGGACGCACGAAGCCGCGTGAGTTGATCACGAAGTTCGGGTGGCGTTTCGATGGAACGTCATCGATGCCGCCGGGACTGAAGGGGTTGCAGCGGAGGAGCCGCCAGATGGTGAGAGCCAGTCCGACGAGGAAACCGCGCTGTTGGTACGCCTCCAGAGCGTACCGGGAACATGATGGATAATACCTGCACACCTGCCCGTAGAGCGGGGAAATCACTCGGCGGTAGCTGTGCATGATGGCGATCGCGAGATTTCGGGGGAAGAACCAGATCTCCGCCGCAAGGCCCGTCATGATCGGGGGCTCGGGAGGGGGAGCCGGTCGAGCGAGCGGTTGACCTCGTGCTCCAGCAGAGTGAAGCTCGCCGTCGCACTTGCGGGAAGCGCCCGGAAGACGATGTCGACCCCCGTCAGCCCCCTCTGCAGCCGGCGTTCCACGATCGTGGTGAGTCGGCGTCGCACGCGGTTCCGGGTGACCGCGTTGCCGACGGTCTTGGACACGATGAAGCCGAATCGCGCCGGTGCCTCCGGGACATGCAAAACCGCGTGGGTGATGCACAGGGCACCTCCCACGCGGCGACCGGTGCGCACGACGCGCCGGTAGTCCTCACCCCGGGTGATGCGATGCTGCCGAGCAGGCATGACCGGCCGGGGACGGAATTATGCGGTGAGCTTCGAGCGGCCCTTGCCGCGACGAGCTGCAACGATGGCGCGACCCGCACGGGTGCGCATCCGAGCGCGGAAGCCGTGCACCTTGGCGCGGCGGCGGTTGTTGGGCTGGAACGTGCGCTTGCTCATGTGAAGACTCCGTGACTTATGGAATAGATCCCTGAGGCTCGTCGGCCGCAAGGAAGTCGGATGTGGGCGAGTCGCAGTGCATGATGATGATCGAAGTGCGATCATCAGATCCGCCGCGTTGGCATACCCGTCTCCAGGCATGTCGCCATACAAGGTGTTTAGTCTACGCCCAAAGCCCCGTCGCGTCAAAGTCTCGCGTGTTCCAGGCCCACAACTGTGGTATTTATCCACAGGACTTGCCTGTGGACAAATCTGTGACTAGCGTGAACGCAGATGTTGTTGGTCCGGATGAATCTGCGTGATTACGCTGATTTCTCACCGTCTTCCTGTGGATAACACTGGGTATAACATCAAACTCTTCTTTGACCGCGGACATGACCCAGGGTGCAGTGTGACTGAGCACGATTTACAAGATGTGTGGGCGCGAGTGACGCAGGCGGTCATGGGTGATCCGGCGATCGGCCCGGCCGTCGGTGCGCAGCTCGCGCTGGCCGTCCCCCGGGGCATCGCTGCCGGCACGCTCTATCTGGCGGTCCAACTCGAGTTCACGCTCAAGCTCCTCGAGACGCGCCTGCGGCCGGCCATCATGGCGGCGGTGGCGCAGATCCCTGAGGCCGAAGAGATTGAGAACTTCGTCGTCATCGTCGACGAAGACGCCCACCCGACTCTCGATCCGGAACCCGAGGTGGAGGATCTCGAGGACTCTCCCTTCGCTGCGCCCAGCAAGGTGGACACGCCGCGCCCTGTCGCAGAGCCCCGTCGGCGGCACGGTGCCGACGAGCCCCCGGTCGACAGCCGGCTGAACGAGAAGTACCGGTTCGACAGCTTTGTGATCGGCCAGTCCAACCGGTTTGCGCACGCCGCTGCGGTCGCCGTGGCCGAGGCACCCGCCCGCGCCTACAACCCGCTCTTCATCTACGGCGATTCTGGACTCGGCAAGACACACCTCCTGCACGCCATCGGCCATTACGCTCGCGAACTCTTCCCCGAGGTGCGCGTCCGCTATGTGAGTTCCGAGGACTTCACGAACGACTTCATCAACTCCATCGCGAACAATCAGGGCGCAGCCTTCCACGCGCGGTACCGCAGTGTCGACATCCTGTTGGTGGATGATATTCAGTTCCTCGAGGACAAGGTGGAGACGCAGGAGGCCTTCTTCCACACCTTCAACACCCTCCACGATCACAACAAGCAGGTGGTGATCACGAGCGACGTGCAGCCGAAGCAGCTCCGGGGCTTCGAGGACCGCATGCTGTCGCGCTTCGAGTGGGGTCTGCTCACCGACATCCAGGTGCCCGACCTCGAGACGCGCATCGCGATCCTGCGCAAGAAGGCGAAACGAGAGAACCTCGAGGTCGACTACAGCATCCTCGAGTTCATCGCGTCGAAGTTCTCATCGAACATCCGTGAGCTCGAGGGCACCCTCATCCGTGTGACGGCGTACGCGAGCCTCAACCAGCAGCGCATCGACATGCCGCTCGTACAGACCGTGCTGAAGGATCTCATCACGCTCGACGCGGACAATGAGGTGCAGCCCACGGACATCATCAATCGGACCGCCGAGTACTTCGACCTGTCGATCGACGAGCTCTACGGTCCCTCCCGCGCGCAGCAGATCGCCACGGCCCGGCAGATCGCCATGTACCTCTGCCGAGAACTCACGCCGCTGTCCCTGCCGAAGATCGGACAGCTCTTCGGCGGCCGGGATCACACCACGGTGATGTACGCCCACAAAAAGATCACCCAGCTGATCGCTGAGCGTCGCTCGATCTACAACCAGGTGACGGAGCTCACGACCCACATCAAACAGGGCACTCGCTAGGGGCTTTCTCCACACCCCACAGGGGTCCTGTGGATAACTGTGGACAAGTCACCGACATCTGTGGATGGAAGCAGAGCGCCTGTGGAATGAGGTGAGCGTCTCGAGATCCGCATCGTTCCGCGGATCGGGATCCATCCACCGGTCGCTGACAACTCACAAAGATGTAGTTCCCTACAAACAATTGATCACTGGTGACTTATCCACAGTTTCCACAGACGTTAACACTGTTAACACTTTTCTTCTTGTAAAACGGGAACTCGATCACGCACTCCGCTCCGGCTCCTCCCGTGCGAAACGCGCATCTGAATGACACGGATGCCGGTGGAGCCGTGAGTATGCAAAGATTGTGAAGCACGACCCTCATGCGTCTCACACGGAAAGGAAGCCAAATGCGATTCACCGTCAATCGTGACGTGTTTAGCGAGTCGGTTTCATTTGCGGTGAAGCTGCTTCCTCAGCGCCCGACGCAGCCGTTGTTGAGCGGAGCTCTGATCGAGGCCGAGGGTGACCAGCTGACGATTTCCTCGTTCGACTACGAGGTCTCGGCGCGAACCACCGTGACCGCAGAGGTCTCGGATCCTGGTCGCGCGCTCGTGTCAGGCCGGCTCGTCAGCGAGATCGCGCAGCGACTCCCCAACGCCGACGTTGAGGTGACCCTGCTCGAGAGCCGTGTCGAGGTCCGATGCGGATCCGCCACCTTCAGCCTGCCGGCGATGCCGGTGGAGGAGTATCCGCAGGTCCCGAAGGTCGATACCGTGTCGGGATCGGTGCCGGCCGACGTGTTCGCGGACGCGATCGCGCAGGTGTCGCTGGCGGCATCCAAGGATGACGTCACGCCCGTGATCACCGGCGTGCAGTTCGAGATCACCGAGAACTCGCTCACGCTCACCGCGACGGACCGGTATCGTGTCGCAACGCGCGGCATCGACTGGGAGAACCAGGGCGGCCAGAACGACCTGTCGGCCCTGGTCCCGTCGAAGATCGTCACCGAGGTGGGTAAGACGTTCGCCCATGACGGGCAGGTGAAGGTCGCGATCGTCAAGGATGGCGAGCGCGAACTCATCGCATTCACCGGGGGATCGAAGACGGTGACCTCGCTGCTGATCAAGGGCAACTATCCGCCGGTCGGTCGATTGTTCCCGACTACGGTGGACAACTACGCGGTCATCAACACGGCCGAGTTGGTCGAGGCCGTGGGCCGTGTGGGTCTGGTACTCGAGCGTGAGGCCGCACTCCGTTTCTCCTTCGTTGAGGGCACCGTGACGCTGGAGGCAGCGGGCACGGAAGCCGCCCAGGCCGTGGAGACCGTCGACGCGCACCTCGTCGGGGAAGAGATGGTGGTCTCATTGAAGCCGCAGTTCCTGCTCGACGGTCTCCGCTCCACTCACTCTGAGTTCGCACGGATTGCCTTCACTCGCACCGACAATCCCGGAAAGCCGGGCCCGGTGCTGATCACCAGCCAGCGCAGCAAGGAAGACGCCGACGAGGAGAGCTTCCGGTACCTGCTGCAGCCGAACCTCCTGCTGCGCTAGGGGTCGGGGATGCGGGTTTCGCATCTGTCCCTCGCCGACTTCCGGAATTATCAGACGGCGGAACTGTCGCTGCGCCCAGGCCCGAATTTGCTGCTCGGTCGCAACGGGCAGGGGAAAACGAATCTGGTCGAGGCGATCGGATATTTCGCAACGTTGCGTTCCCACCGCACGAGCGGCGATGCCCCCCTGATCCGCGCAGGCTCGGAGGCCGCGATCATGCGGATGAAGGTGGAAGCCGCTGAGCGTGACGTGCTGCTGGAGATGCAGTTGAATCGCGATGGACCGAACCGGGCGCAGGTCAACCGCAATGTCGTGCGCTCTCGGGAGGTGACCAGATGGTTCGCCGCGGTTGCGTTCGTCCCCGAAGACCTCACAATCGTTCGTGGAGAGCCCTCAGGACGCCGCCGCTTTCTCGATGATGCCCTGGTTGCTCGCCATCCAGTGGCTGCAGGCGCCCTCGCTGACTACGAACGAGTCGTTCGGCAACGCACGTCGTTGCTGAAATCGGTCCGCGGAAGCGGCGCGCGGGGGGGTGCTCCGTCGACTCTCGATATCTGGGACGACCAACTGATCGAGTTCGGGACGCAGATCATGCTCGCTCGACGAGAGCTCGTGCGAGACTTGGCGGGTCCGCTGTGCACTGGGTACGCGGCCCTCGTCGACCAGGATCACGCACCCAGTGTGTCACTGAACGAATCCGTCAGCGGCGCACTCGACGGCAATGTTTCACGTGAAACGACTGATCCGAGGGCTCTCGCTGACGTTTCACGTGAAACTCTTGCGGCGGAGTTTCGGGACGCGCTGGAGCGGGTGCGTGGCCGCGAGCTCGATCGTGGTGTCACTCTCGTGGGTCCGCATCGGGATGATCTCGTACTGTCACTCAATGGGCTCCCGGTCAAGGGATACGCGAGCCACGGGGAGTCGTGGTCGTTCGCACTCTCCTTGAAAATGGCGCTCGCGCTGATTCTTCGGGAAGAGTCTCCCGCCGGCGATCCGGTCATCATTCTCGATGACGTCTTCGCCGAACTCGACGCCCGTCGGCGACGCAGTCTCATGACAGCAGTGCAGGGGTTCGAGCAGGTCATCGTCACGGCCGCGGTAGAGGGCGATGTTCCCGATGACGTGCCGTGGCATCGGGTTCGCATCGAGGCGGGGGCCATTGTGGAGGAGCCCGAGTGATGAACGAGTTGTCACATTCCGAGTTCACCAGTTCGGCTTACTTGCGAGCAAAGTCGGTGTGGCGGGGCAAGCCCGTGCGGCGACGCCGTGTGGGGTCAACGGTGAGCGAGGGGGAGGGCTCGCCCTTCGGCTACGGCCGTGATCCACGCGGTCTCGGGGAAATCCTGACCACCATCACCACAGACATGGGGTGGAGTAGCGAGCTGGATCAAGCCCGACTGATCACTGAGTGGCCGGAGTTCGCTGGAGAGCTCACCGCGGAGCACACCACTGTAGTGGGTATCAGTCACGGTGTGCTGCAGGTGCAATGCGATTCGACGACGTGGGCGACGGAGCTGCGTCGTCTGCGCGCTGAGATGCTCACTCGACTATTGCGGGAGTACCCGGATGCCGAGATTCGGGATCTCCGGTTCCTCGCCCCCGGGGCACCCAGTTGGCGCCACGGACCGCGCTCGGTGCCCGGACGAGGACCGCGCGACACCTACGCTTGAGACAGAGGTGACCCGCCTCGCATGGCCTCAACCCGCTCACGTATCGGGCTCTCGAAATGCTGCGCTCCGGCACCCATTCTTCGCTCACCGATCAGAGGTGGGGACGATCCCCGACGAAATATCCCCGGCACGGGGCCTCTGAGGCGCCTCCTGAGGCGGATTATTGATAGGCTGGTGTGCGGAAGTATCCGGGGTGAAAACACGCTCTGAGACGCCCAGAGAAGGATCATTCAAGGCATGAGTTCAGAACAGTCCGCGGCAGCGGAGTACGGCGCCAGTGACATTCAAGTGCTCGAAGGACTTGAAGCGGTGCGGAAACGCCCCGGAATGTACATCGGATCGACCGGGCCTCGTGGCCTGCATCACCTGGTCTATGAGATCGTCGACAACTCGGTGGACGAGGCGCTCGCGGGATACTGCGACACGATCCAGGTGACCATTCTTGAAGACGGTGGCGTCCGGGTCGTCGACAACGGTCGCGGCATCCCGGTCGATATGCACCCGACCGAGGGTCGGTCGACCGTTGAGGTTGTGCTCACGGTGCTGCACGCGGGCGGCAAATTCGGCGGTGGCGGCTATGCCGTCTCCGGTGGCCTGCACGGCGTCGGCTCGTCGGTGGTGAACGCACTCTCGCGCCGTTTCGAGGTGTCGGTGAAGCGTCAAGGTTTCACGTGGAACATGTCGTTCACGGATAGCGTTCCCGATGCACCGCTGGCGGAGGGGGAGCCGACCGAGGAGTCGGGCACGACGATCTCCTTCTGGCCCAGTGCCGAGATTTTCGAAACGATCGAGTTCGACTACCAGACGCTGCGGACACGCTTCCAGCAGATGGCCTTCTTGAACAAGGGGCTCCGCATCGAGCTCATCGATCTCCGGCCGCAGGAACCGATCGAGAACGACGAGGGAGAACTCGTCGCCCCGCCCGCTCCGCATGACGAGTTCATGTACGAAAAGGGCATCGAGGACTACGTCGAGCACATCAACGCCGCGAAGCGCGCGGAGCTCGTGAACGAAGAGATCATCTCCTTCGAGGCGGAGGACACCGAGAAGAAGATCGCGGTAGAGGTCGCCATGCAGTGGACGACCTCCTACTCGGAGAGTGTCCACACCTACGCGAACACGATCAACACGCACGAGGGTGGCACGCACGAGGAGGGATTCCGCGCGGCACTGACGACCTTGGTAAATCGGTATGCTCGCGAGAAGAACATCCTCCGTGAGAAGGACGAGAATCTCTCAGGCGACGATGTGCGCGAAGGATTGACCGCGGTCGTCTCTGTGAAGCTGGGGGAGCCGCAGTTCGAAGGCCAGACCAAGACCAAGCTCGGCAACACCGAGGCGAAGGCATTCGTGCAGAAGGTCGTCGGCCAGCAGCTCGGCGACTGGTTCGAGCGGAACCCCGGGCCGGCGAAGGACATCATTCGGAAGTCCATTCAGGCCGCGACCGCCCGATTGGCGGCACGCAAAGCGCGCGAGACGGCCCGCCGCAAGGGTCTGCTCGAGTCGGGGGGCATGCCCGGCAAGCTCTCGGACTGCACGAGCAAGGATCCGACGGTCTCGGAGATCTTCATCGTCGAGGGCGACTCCGCCGGTGGCTCCGCGAAGACGGGCCGAAACCCGCAGACGCAGGCCATCCTTCCGCTGCGCGGCAAGATCCTGAACGTGGAGAAGGCGCGACTCGATCGGGCCCTCAACAACGCCGAGGTGCAGGCGATGATCACCGCGTTCGGCGCGGGGATCGGCGAGGACTTCGATCCAGAGAAGGTTCGGTACCACAAGATCGTGCTGATGGCCGACGCTGACGTCGACGGCCAGCACATCACGACGCTGCTGCTGACGCTGCTCTTCCGGTACATGCGCCCACTGATCGATCTCGGCTACGTTTACCTCGCGCAGCCGCCGCTGTACCGCATCAAGTGGGTGAACGCCGAGCACGAGTACGTGTACAGCGATGCCGAGCGTGATCAGAGCCTGACCGCCGGGAGCGCAGCCGGTCACCGTCTCCAGAAGGAGAGCGGAGTCCAGCGCTACAAGGGTCTTGGCGAGATGAACTACTCCGAGCTGTGGGACACCACGATGAACCCGGACTCGCGCACCCTGTTGCAGGTCACCATGGACGACGCGGCCGCCGCCGATGAGATCTTCGCCACCCTGATGGGCGAGGACGTCGAAGCACGCCGCGGATTTATTCAGCAGAACGCAAAGGACGTGCGCTTCCTTGACATCTGAGAATCAGACGCCAGAAACCGAGTCGGAGCAGCGCTTCGACGAGACCGCGGAGGTTGCCAATCACGGCAACATCAACCAAGTGGATCTCCAGCTGGAGATGCAGCGGTCGTATCTCGACTACGCGATGAGTGTGATCGTCGGGCGCGCGTTGCCCGACGTGCGCGATGGACTGAAGCCGGTCCACCGTCGTGTGATCTACACGATGTACGACGGGGGATACCGCCCCGACAAGGCGTTCTCCAAGTGCACGCGCGTCATCGGCGACGTGATGGGTCAGTTCCACCCGCACGGTGACACCGCGGTCTACGACTCGCTCGTCCGTCTCGTGCAGCCCTGGTCCATGCGCTACCCGCTCGCGCTCGGGCAGGGCAACTTCGGCTCCCCGGGAAACGATGGCGCCGCCGCTCACCGATACACCGAGACCAAGATGTCTCCACTGGCCATGGAAATGGTCCGCGATATCGACGAGGACACCGTTGATTTCCAGGACAACTACGACGGTCGCACGCAAGAGCCGACGGTGCTCACCTCGCGCTTCCCGAACCTCCTGGTCAACGGCTCCGTCGGCATCGCCGTCGGCATGGCGACGAACATCCCCCCGCACAACCTCCGCGAGGTCGCTGCGGGGGCCAAGTGGCACTTGGAGCACCCGGAGGCGACCCGTGAGGAGCTGCTCGAGGCGCTCCTGCAACGGATCACCGGCCCGGACTTCCCGACCGGCGCGCAGATTCTGGGTACGCGCGGGATCCGCGAGGCGTACACCACGGGTCGCGGATCCATCAAGATGCGCGCCGTGGTCAACATCGAGGAGCTGCAGGGTCGCACCTGCCTCGTCGTCACCGAGCTGCCCTACCAGGTCAACCCCGACAACCTCGCGGTGAAGATCGCCGAGCTGGTGAAGGACGGCAAGGTCCAGGGCATCGCCGACATCCGCGACGAGTCGAGCGGCCGGACCGGTCAGCGACTCGTCGTGGTCCTGAAGCGCGACGCGATCGCGAAGGTCGTGCTGAACAACCTGTACAAGCACACGCCACTGCAGGACAACTTCGGCGCCAACATGCTCGCGATCGTGGACGGGGTGCCGCGCACGCTGTCGCTCGACGGGTTCATCACCTACTGGGTGAAGCACCAGATTGAGGTCATCGTCCGGCGCACGCGCTACCGCTTGCAGAAGGCGGAGGCCGAGGCCCACATCCAGCGCGGTTACCTCAAGGCGCTGGATGCGCTGGACGAGGTCATCGCCCTGATCCGGCGCTCGCCGACCGTGGAGGAGGCCCGCACCGGCCTCATGAGCCTGCTCGACGTGGATCAGATCCAGGCCGACGCAATCCTCGGCCTGCAGCTGCGCCGTCTCGCTGCGCTCGAGCATCAGAAGATCCTCGACCTCGCAGCGAAGCTCGAGGCCCAGATCAAGGAGTACGAGAGCATCCTCGCTTCGCCTGCCGAGCAGCGCGAGCTCATCGTCGAGGAGCTCGACGAGCTGGTCGCCAAGTACGGCGATGAGCGACGCACGACGATCATGCACGGCTTCGACGGCGATATGTCGATGGAGGACCTGATCCCTGAAGAGGAGATGGTCGTCACCGTGACGCGCGGCGGGTACGTCAAGCGAACGCGCATCGACAACTACCGGTCGCAGCACCGCGGCGGCAAGGGTGTCAAGGGGGCCCAGCTCCGGGCAGACGACATCGTCGAGCACTTCTTCGTCACGACGACGCACCACTGGCTGCTGTTCTTCACGAACACGGGCCGCGTGTACCGCGCCAAGACGTACGAAATCCCCGAGGCCGGACGCGACTCGAAGGGTCAGCACCTGGCAAACCTCCTGGCGCTAGCACCTGAAGAGACCGTCACCCAGATCCTGGACGTCCGCGACTTCGATGCCGCCGGCTATCTGCTGCTCGCGACGCGCGACGGCCTGGTCAAGAAGACCGCGTTGACCGACTACGACACGAACCGGACGGGCGGCATCATCGCCATCAAGCTCCGCGACGGCGACGAGCTCGTCTCGGCGCTCATCGCAGAGTCGAGCGACGATGTCCTCCTCATTTCGCGGCACGGCATGTCGGTGCGATTTACTGCCTCTGATCAGGCACTCCGTCCGATGGGTCGCTCCACGAGCGGCGTGCGGGGCATGAACTTCCGCGACGGCGACGCGCTGCTGTCGGCCTCCCGGTTGAGCGAGGGGAGCGGGTACGTGTTCGTCGTCACCGAGGGCGGATACGCGAAACGCACCGCGGTCGACGAGTACCGTGTGCAGCAGCGCGGCGGGTACGGCATCAAGGTCGCGAAGCTCGACGAGAACCGCGGAGATCTGGTCGGCGGCATCATCGTCGACGAGAGCGACGAGGTGCTTGCGGTGCTGGCGGGCGGTAAGGTGGTGCGATCGAACGTCGCTGAGGTTCCCGCGAAGGGGCGCAACACCATGGGTGTCGTCTTTGCGAGATTCCCAGAGGCGGACCGTATTATTGGCATCGCGCGCAATTCGGAGCGTGGGCTCGATGACGATGAGTCCGAGGCCCCTGAGCCCGAGACCGCAGAGAACAAGGAACCCGTGAATGAGTAACACTGTCGCCGACAAGCTGGCAAAGAAGACCCGCAAGAAGGCCCCCTCGAAGCAGGTACGCCTGAAGCTCGTCTACATCGACTTCTGGTCCGCGGTGAAGTTCTCCTTCCTCGTCTCCATCTGCCTCGCGATCGTCGGCGTCGTGGCGACGATCCTCATCTACACCGTGCTCATGCAGACCGGCGTCTTCAGCTCGGTCGACGCGGTCTTCATGGACATCGTCGGAGAAGAGAACAGCCTCATGAAGATCATCGGCTTCCCCCAGGTGCTCGGCTTCTCGGTGGTCGTGGCGATCCTCAACACCATTGTGGGCACGGCGCTCGGCGCGGTCGGCGCACTCGTCTACAACCTGCTCGTGCGGGTGCTCGGCGGATTCCAGCTCGGTTTCACGAGCAACTAGACCATTGACTCGCCCGATCGGAGTCGCGGATTTCGATTTTCGAAGCCGATCGGGTAGAGTCATTTCTTGGTCACGGGGCTATAGCTCAGGCGGTTAGAGCGCTTCACTGATAATGAAGAGGTCCCAGGTTCAAGTCCTGGTAGCCCCACCACCGCGGTCATCACCCGGAGTCACTCTGGTAACGTTGATCCGGTCACAATTCAATACGGGTCCTTAACTCAGTTGGTAGAGTGCCTGCTTTGCAAGCAGGATGTCGGGAGTTCGATTCTCCCAGGATCCACCACCCTGTCTCACGGGAGGACGCGACATCGAAGATGCTGCGTCCTCCCGTTTGACGTTTCTCCTCCTTCTCCTCCTCCTCCCAGGGCTCTCGGTATGGGGACGGTTCGATGTCCTGAGGCCACGACTCCTCGCGGTGCAGGAATCTCAGATCTCCATCGCATGCCCACCGTTGGTGGAGTCGCTCGGGTACGCACCAGTGACGACGCGCTACTGATACATCCGCGCGACGCTACCTCGATATGTGAGCTCCCTGAACATTGCTGGTTTCACAGCATTAGCTTCGGTGATCGGATGCGTGTCATGTGTAGCGCATCATCTCGACAGCTGTCCCTAGGACTCCATATATCGATAGGCGAACAACTTATGAAGACAACGAAGATTCTGACGGCGAGCTGCGCTACGGTTGTGCTCGCGTTGGCATTCGGCGCCAGCGCCGCCTCAGCCGCGGGCACCGAGATCACGGTCTCACCGAGCCCGACGGCCCCCGGCTCGTCGGTCGAGATCTCGGGAGACTCTTGCGTCGATGGCGACGGAAATCCGGGTGAAGTGCTCGTCGAGGTTGATGGTCGGCTCGCTGATTCAGTCGAGGTTGCACCGGACGGGAGCTGGACCGCTTGGCTGACGGCTCCGCTGCTTCCGGGGTCGTACGCGGTTGTGGCCAGCTGTGATGCCTACTACGGATCTCCGGTCATCTACGACACCACGGACCTCGAAGTCAGCAACCCGGTCATTGTCGAGCCCATCGCGGAGCTGGAGATGACACTGTCGAAGACCTCGGTGAAGGCCGGTGACGAACTGACGATCTTCGTCGAGGGGTTTGCTCCGAACGATTCGGTGAACGTTCGGATGGGGCTTCCCCCCGATGAGGAGAGCGAATTCGCACCGGCGACTGCGGCCGCTGTCGAGGGCGAGTTCGATCCGATCACGGGCAACCAGGTCTTCGGCGACTTCAACGCTGACGACGAGGGCGTGCTCGCGCTCACCGTGCGCATTCCCGCTGACACCGAGGCTGGCAGGTACGCGATCGGCGCATTCTCCGCCACGGCGGAAGCTATCGGTCAGTTCGATGTCACCGTGGCGAGCACCAACGGCGGCGGCACCATCATCACCCCGAACTCGAAGACCACCGCCAACACCCGAAACGATAGTGACGGGCAGCTCGCGAAAACCGGCAGCACGGATGGCTCGATTGGTCTGCTGATCGCTGGTGGGGCAGCGGCGATCGTCGGTGCTTCACTGATCGCACGCCGCCGCTTTTCGGTTGCGAAGTAAGCTGCACCGGGCGCGTTGAGCAGGACGGTTCGGGCCGAGGGGAGAGCGGGCACAGCGCGTTCGCTCCCATCGGCCCGAGCCGTGTTCTGGAAACGCTTCGCCCGAGGGGCCGTCGCGGCGCTGCTCGCACTCGGGGTTGGTGCTGCGCTCTTCGTGATCGCGGTGTGCGCGCGAGTCGACTGGAATGACCTCGTCGCCCGAAATGGTGATCCGGAGGTCGTGTACCTGTTCGCAGGAGTTGATTCAGGCATCGAGCGACCGAAGGGCGATAGTCAGTACGCCGCCAGCCCCGATTCCCCAGGTCGGGCCGACGTCTTGATCCTCGTGCGTCTGGGCGGTGACGGCGACGTGCATGCCGTCTCGTTGCCACGAGACATTGTCGCTGTCGGAGTGGGGAGACCCTCGCGTCTCGCCCTGACATATCTCGATGGGGAGCAGGCCCTGATCGACGGGATATGCGGGGGTGTCGGAGTTGAAGTCGATCGCTTCGTAGGGATCGATGCCTCCGCGTTTCCGAAGGTCGTCGATGCGCTGGGCGGCCTCGAGCTGCGCATACCCGAGGCCAGACGCGACCCTGGAGCCAACCTTGACGTCGCGCAGTCCGGCGAGCGGAGCATTGATGGTGAGACGGCACTTGCCTTGGTGCGTTCTCGACACGCGCAGGTGCTCGTCGATGGCACCTGGGTCGAGCAGAGTGATGACGCAGGATCAGAAGATCGCGCTACTTGGTCCGCTCATGTCATGGAGGCGACAGGAACCGCGCTCGCGCACGCCTCGCCCACGCAACTCGCGCGGGCGACCTGGGCCGCATCGGGCGGGCTCACTGTGTCGGGGGGCTTGCACCCGTTGGAGCTCTGGGATCTGGTGCATGCAGATATCTCAGCCTCAGTGCTCCCCACGCGCCTCGTGAATGGTGAATTGGCGAGAGTCCCCGGCGATGCAGGCACCCAGGCACTCCAGGAACTCGGCTTCGACACCTCGTGCAGGCCGATGGCCCTCGCTGAGCCGCGGCGCAGTGCGGAAGGGTCCTGACTCGTGACACGATGCGTCCGCGGACGCGAGTGATGCGGATTCGGACGCGGGCGCTCAGGCAGGGATGAGGCCCAGGCTCCGAGGACTATGACACCAGCGCGTCCTCGGGGCAACACTCAGTTCGGCCAGTGGGCGGCGAGCTTGCCGAGCAGGCGGGCGAGTTCGGTCCGCTCGTCGGGGGAGAACGACTCGAGCGCGCGCGCCAGGGACGCCCGTCGATTGCTCCGCAGCCCACTGGCGAATCGCCGGCCGTGCTCCGTGAGCGCGATCCGGGTGCGGCGCGCATCTTCGGGATCGGCCTCGCGGTGCACGAGTTCCCGAGCCACGCCCTGCTGCACGAGGCGCGACGCTCGGGGCTGATCCACACCGATGGCCTCCCCGATTGCGCTCACACTGAGGGGCGCGTCGGCGTTCGCGAGCGCCTCCAGCATCCGAACGAGCGCCGGGGGACCCCCGCGTCCGGCCGCCGCTTCCGCCCACGCGCGGGGATCGGGGAACCCGGATCCCATGCCTCGCCCGCGATCCGGGGCACCGTGCGGGCCAGCGCGCCAATGACCCCCGTCGCTGTGCGCGCCCCACGGGCCGCGGTCGCCGGCGCCGGAGTCCGTGCGTCCCCGGAGACCCCGCGGTCCGCGAGGGCTGCCCCCCCGGCCTCGGAGCCTCGAGAGCGCCTCGGCGATGGCGTCTGCGGAGGGATCCGCAGGGAGGTCAGAGCCCTGATCCGAAGCGTCGATGTTCACAGTGTCAGTTTACATGCCACTTGACATGCACTCATGTACATGTCACACTACATATACATGCAACATGACAAGTAAGGAACTCCATGACTTCGCAACCCACACACTCCGACACCACCACCACCACGCCCAACCCCACTCGCACACTGGCCACCTGGCTTCGAGCCACCGAGCGCCTGCTCGCGGCCGAACGCGCAGCTGTGCTCGACCGCGAAGGCGTCTCCGGCCGGGATTGGCGACTGTTGAGCCGTCTCGCCGATGATCCGTCCCACCCGCGTGCCCGCGGACCGAAGCTGCGCCGACTGCAGGAGCGTCGCTGGATCGAGCGTCACGACGGCTCGTGGCGTCTCACCGATGCCGGTCGCGCCGCGCACGATCGACTCCGCGCCGCGATGGACGGCTTGACCGCTGCCATCACGGAGGCTCTCAGCCCCGACGAGCTCGACACCACCGTCGCTGCGTTGCGCAAGATCACCGTCGCCCTCGGCTGGGATGAGGAGACACCTCTGCCGCGCCGACCGCATCGTACCCACCGACGAGCCGCGCGCGGCGGATGCGGGGGACACCCCGAGTCGCGTGACGGACGCCCCGACTGGCGCGGCGGTCACCCCGAATGGCGCGGGGAGGCACCCTATCCCTTCGCCGGCGGCCGTGAACGCCGCCACCCGGCCGACGTCCACCCGCACGAGCCGCGTGGTGGCCGATGGGGCGAGCGGTGGGGGCAGGATCATCCGCATCGCGGTCGCATGATGCACCGCGCGTTCGAGCGGGGATTCGACGCCGGGTTCAGCCGTGGCCGCGGGGAGCAGTAGTCCCCGCACGCACACCCCCTTCGGCACCCGGAGACGAGGATTCGGGAAAACCCGAAACCGCGTCTCCGGGTGCCAGGGTGTTCGGAGGGTCGGCGCGCACCTACCGTAGAAGTATGACCACTTCAGTTGATCCTGCCGCGGCTCACGGCGACACCGCGGCCCACCCGGAGCCCGGCAGCGTCCCGGAGCTGGTACCCACCGCCGAGCCGGCCGCACAGGCACCCGCCGTGCCGGCCGCCGCCGGGCCGGCACCTGCACCCGCCGCAGTCACTCCGGCCCCGACTCCGGCACCGGCCCCCACGGCCGCCCGCCCGCCGCTCCGCCTCGGGCTGACGATCCTCCAGCTGGCGGCGCTCGGCATCGTGGGCTGGGGCGTGCTGAGCGTGCTCTTCTCACTGCTCGGCACCGGCCTCGGCCTGGTCCTCGTGCTGGGCGTCGGCCTCGTGATCCTGATCGGCCTCGTCTACGCCCTCTACGGGGTCGCCTGGTTCGAGGTCGAGCGCGTCTCGGCGCTCTATCGACTCGCGGTACCGCCCCTGCGGCTCCGGCCCCGCGTCGAACCGGGCTTCGCGGGGTACCTCCGCACGATCGGGAGGCAGTCGATCGACGGCGCCATGTGGCGCGGGATCGCGAGCTTCGTCCTCGCCTCCGTGGCCGGCACCGTCATGCTCCTCCTCTTCCAGGGTCTGGTCTGGGCGATCCTCAGCGCGGCCGGCGCCAGCCCGGCCTTCGACGCGCTCAGCGGGTCGCTCGGCATCGGATCGGGTGACGGCGGCTCCGCAACGATCGGCCTCTGGGGCCCGATCTCCGCGGTGATCGTCGGAATCCTCTGCGTGGCCGGGATCATCGGTATCGCCCTGCTGCACCGCTCCGTCAGCGTCGGCATCGTCCGAGCGGGAGCGCAGACGGCGCAGCTGACGCGCCAGGTGCAGGTCTCGGCGCGCCAGCGCGAGGGAGCCGTGCGCGCCGCGGATCTCGAGCGGACGCGCATCGAGCGCGACCTGCACGATGGCGTGCAGCCCCGGCTCGTCTCGGTCGGTATGACCCTCGGGCTCGCCCAGCAGAAGATCGCCGAGGATCCCGAAGGCGCGAAGCAGCTCATCGCCGAGGCGCACACCTCGACGAAGGCCGCGATCACCGAACTGCGGCAGTTGGCCCGCGGGATCCACGCCTCGGTGCTCGACGACCGCGGCCTGGACGCTGCGCTCTCCGCGCTGGCCAGCCGCTCGCATATCCCGGTGCTCCTCGACGTCCGGCTCCAGGGCCGGTGCAGCCGGGAGGCCGAGACGGCCGTCTACTTCGCCATCGCGGAGTCCCTCACCAATGCGGCGAAGCACTCCCGTGCCAGCGAGTGCCGGGTCGTCGTGCGGCTCCGCGAGGAGGGCACGCTCTGGGCCCGAGTTGAGGACAACGGCATCGGCGGCGCCCGGGTGCTCCCGGGCGGGGGCCTCGACGGCATCTCGAACCGCGTGCTCGCGGTCGGCGGCACCGTCCGACTCGACAGCCCGCAGAGCGGCCCGACGTCGCTGGAGGTGAGTGTCCCGTGCGCATCCTGATCTGCGAGGACTCGGTCCTGCTCCGCGAGGGGTTGGTGCGCCTCCTCGAACACAGCGGCCACGAGGTGATCGCTGCCCTGCCCGACACGACAGACGTGATCGACACGGCGCTCGCCCAGCACCCCGACCTCTGCATTCTCGACGTCCGACTTCCGCCGACCTTCACGGACGAGGGCATCCGCACCGCCCTCGACCTCCGCACCCGCCGACCCGAGCTCCCCCTGCTCGTCCTCTCCCAGTACGTGGAGGAGCGGTACGCGAGCGACCTCATCGCTGCTCAGGGCGGCGCCTTCGGGTACCTGCTGAAGGATCGGGTGGCCGACGTGAGCGAGTTCGTGGAGTCCCTCGAACGCATCGCGGCCGGGGCGACCGTGCTCGATCCCGAAGTCGTCGCCCAGCTGCTCACGCGGCGCAGTCGTGACGACCGGATGCAGTCGCTGACCTCCCGCGAGCGCACGGTGCTCGCCGCGATCGCGGAGGGCCGATCGAATCAGGCCATCGCCGCGCTGCTCTTCCTCTCCGAGGCGAGCGTCGAGAAGCACATCACCTCGATCTTCCAGAAGCTGGGTTTCGAGCCCGACGAATCCGGCAACCGCCGGGTGCTCGCCGCCATCGCTCACATCGAAAGCGCCAGTGGCAGCACCGGCCCCGCACAGAATGGACCCGTCTCATGACGAACACTCCCGATCAGCCGGCAGCCCCCGAACGGTCCGCGGCCGCCCGCCCGATCCTGATCACCACGGCCATCATCGGCGGATGTGCGCTGCTGGCGACCGGCACCTCCGCCGCCGTGGCCGCGGTCGGCGCCCAGGCATCCTCCTCCGGCTCCGTGGCCGCCGCCACGAGCCTCGATACGACCGGGATCACCGGCGTCGAGGTCGACGCGAGCGCCGCCGACTTCTCCGTCGCTTTCGGTGATGTCTCGGAGGCCACTCTCGAGGTGAGCGGGCCTCGCAGCGACCAGTGGACCCTCAGGCGCGACGACACCGATCTCGTGGTCGAGGCCCCCCGCGGGATCTTCGGCTTCTGCTTCGGCTGGTGCCCGCCGTCGGAGCAGGTCGTCGTGCTGACCTTGCCACTGTCGCTGGAGGATCGGCCGGTCGACCTCGAAGCGCGTCTCGGGGCCGGAGCGCTCCGCGCCGACGGGGCGTTCGGCGATCTCGATCTCGAGCTCTCCGCCGGGCGCATGACGGTCGAGGGATCCGCGCGGTCGCTGGACCTGGAGATGAGCGCCGGGAACTTCACCGGTGACCTGAGCGACGTGACCGAGGCGAGCATCACCGTGTCCGCCGGTTCCGCCGACACACGACTGACGGGATCGGCCCCGCGCGAGGTCGACCTCGAGGTCAGTGCCGGATCGCTGGACCTGACGCTCCCTGACGAGCCCTACCAGGTGCGCACCGAGGTGTCCGCCGGCAACGTCGACAACCAGCTCCGCACCGACTCGGGCGCGCGCAACGTCATCGAGGCCGAGGTGTCCGCGGGCAAGATCGTCCTCCGGCCCGGCCGCTAGCGGCACTCGGCGAGCACCCGCTTAGACTGGCGGCATGACGGAGTGGCGTGCGGACGTGCTGGGGGCGGGCTTCGAGTGCACCGACCTGGACCTCGGCGAGGACGAGGAGGGGCTGCTCGTCGCCACGCTCGTCCGCTCCCTGCCGCCGCACCGCGGCTTCTTCGACCGGCTCTTCCGGCCCGACCCGCTGCTCGAGGGCGTCGATGTGCTCTACGTGCACGGCTGGTCCGACTACTTCTTCCAGCGGCCGCTCGCGAGGTTCTGGACCTCACGAGGTGCGCGCTTCTTCGCGCTGGATCTGCGCAAGTATGGGAGGAGCCTCCGCGACGGGCAGACCCCCGGGTACATCGACGACCTCGATGACTACCGGGCCGAGATCGATCTCGCGGTCGCCGAGATCCGGGACTCGCAGGATCGCACGGCCCCGGCCCGCCGGCTTGTGCTGATGGGGCACTCCACGGGCGGGCTCGTGCTGAGCCTGTGGGCGGCGAAGCACCCCGGCGTCGCGGACGCACTGGTGCTGAACAGCCCGTGGCTCGAGTTCCAGCTCGCCGCCGCCGGTCGGCAGGTGATCCTGCCGCTCGTCAGCCTCGGCGCACGGTTCAATCCGCGCGAGGTCGCGCCGCAGCTCGACTACGGCTACTACACCCGGGCCCAGCGCGAGGTGTCCCTTCCGGGCGACCTCGATGACATCAACCCGGCCTGGCGCCCCGAGCGCTCCCACGCCGTCGTGACCGGGTGGATGCGGGCGGTGCTCGCCGGTCATGCCCGAGTCAGCCAGGGGCTGCACATCGAAGCGCCCGTCGGGGTGCTGCTCTCGGAACGATTCGTCGTGCCGGTGCGCTGGAGCGATGACCTGCTGGGCGGCGACAGCGTGCTTGACGTCGACGAGGTCGCCAAGGCCGCGTTGAAGCTCGGCTCGTCGGTGAGCGTCGACCGGATCGACGGGGCGCTGCACGACGTCTTCCTGTCGGCCGAGGCGCCACGGCGGGAGGCGTACGCCCGACTCGAGCGCTGGCTGGTCGGTTGGCGCGCGGCCGATCGCGGCGCGATGGCGACGCAGCCGACCGCCGAGACCGCTCCGGCCTGAGGGCCCGCCGCCTGACTGAGAGGTGCTCCGAGTACGACAGGATAGGCTCTGAGCATGGATCTTCGAGTGGCCGCCTACGCGGTAGTGGAACGGCGGGGCAAGGTCCTGCTCACCCACTGGCGCCGTGGCCACCTGCACGGATGGACGCTTCCGGGCGGCGGGATCGAGAGCGGTGAGGATCCCCGCGACACCGTCGTGCGCGAGGTGCTCGAGGAGACCGGGCTCGAGGCCCGGGTCGGCAAGCTCATTGGCGTCGACTCCCGGGTCATGGTGCGCGAGGAGGTGCCGGAGGATCGGGATCCCGAGCTGCACACGATCCGGATCATCTACCGTGCGACGGTGAAGGACGGCCCGCTGCAGCACGAGATCGGCGGCTCCTCCGACGAGGCCCGCTGGGTTCCGATCCGGGACATCCGCTCGCTCCGCACGCTGTCGCTCGTGCAGACCGGATTGCGCATGGCGGGCATCAACCGTCGCCAACCGGGCAAGCCGGGCGCGAAGCAGAACGGCAAACCCCGGAAATAGCAGTGGTGCCCGAGCCGAAGCCCGGACACCACCGTCATCTGCGCTGACTACTCGCTCTCGGGTGCGACCCAGAGCTCGTCGTCGGTGCGGAACGCCTGCCACAGTGCGTAGCCGACGCCGACCGCCGCGGCGATCCCGAGCGTGAGCGCGATCACTCCACCGGCGCTGCGGGTCTTCTTCGCGGGTTGCAGGTACCCGATGCGTTCACCGAACCCGCGCACCTGCTTCGCTGCATCGCGCTGCTCGAGCTCGTCGAGCTTGTGGATCGTGCTCGCGAGCGCACCCGCGACGAACGGCGTCGTCGCGCGACGCACCGAGTTCGCTGCCCGGCGAGCGGACGCGACACCGCGGTCCACGGCGGGCCGCACGGCCTCGAGGGTCTCGTCGACCCGAGGGGCGACGTGCTCGTCGCTCAGCTTGCGCGCCTGACGGCTGGCTTCGTGCAGCACGTCTCCGGCGTGGGCCAGCACGAGCCGCTGGTGATCGAGCAGCTCCTGAGCATTGCCGCGCAGGTGACGGAGTTCGCGGCGGCGCTTACGTGAGAGTTTCATAGGGGTCCTCCTACCTCGGCGAGACATTGACTCGGCTGATGTCACTTGCCCGCTTCCACGCTACACCGTTGCACCCTCTGAGCGCCCGAAGCGCGGATACACCCCCGAGATTCCCAGCAGGTCGAGTGTCAGGCGCCCCACCTACAATGGACGGCATGACTCTTCACAGCTCGGTAGCCACTATTCACACCAACCACGGCGACATCGTCATCAACCTCTTCGGCGATCAGGCCCCCAAGACGGTCAAGAACTTCGTCGACCTGGCGGAGAAGGGGTTCTACGACGGTGTGATCTTCCACCGGATCATCCCGAACTTCATGATCCAGGGCGGCGACCCGACGGGCACGGGCACGGGCGGCCCCGGCTACACCTTCGACGACGAGATCCACCCCGAGCTCGTCTTCGACAAGCCGTACCAGCTCGCCATGGCCAACGCGGGCAAGCGCCCCGACCTCACGGGCCGCCTCGCGGGCACCAACGGCTCGCAGTTCTTCATCACGACGATCGCGCCCGACTGGCTGAACGGCAAGCACTCGATCTTCGGCGAGGTCGCAGATGACGACTCGAAGGCCGTCGTCGACGCCATCTCCGCGGTGCGCACCGCCGGTGCCGATCGTCCCGTCGAGGACGTCGTGATCACCGGCGTCGACGTCGTCGCGGCCTAGGCCCGCCGGTGACGAGCGGACCGGGGCCGGCATTCGGCGAGCGGGCTGAATACGGACCCAACGACGTCTGTTTCCGTCACCCCGACGTGCACAGCTTCACGCTGTGCCAGCGCTGCGGGCGCACGATCTGCGCGGCATGCCAGGTCGCATCGCCCGTGGGTGTGCTGTGCCCGGAGTGCGTCCGTCAGACGCAGCCGGGCGCAGCACAGCGCACCTCGCGCTCGATGCGGGTCGCGGGGCGCCGGATCTCGGCGCTCGACACCCCGGTGACCTACGGGATCATGGCGGTGAGCGTGCTCACCTTTATCCTGCAGTCGCTCAGTCACTACTTCGGAGCGGACGAGGTGACGCGGGCGCTCTGGTACGCGCCGCTCTACTCGCTCCCCGGCTCCGTGCTGCCCGAGGGCGCCGGCTTCGAGCCGTGGCGCATGGTCACGGTGATGTTCACCCACTCCACGGGGTTCATCTTCCACATCCTCTTCAACATGCTCGCGCTGTGGTTGTTCGGCCGCAACCTCGAGCAGCTCATCGGCCGTGTGCAGTTCCTCGTGCTCTACCTGTTCGCCGGGGTCGGCGGCTCCCTCGGCGTCATGTTCTACGCCTACATCGACCCGAGCACCATCAACGTGCCGACCGTCGGGGCCTCGGGGGCGATCTTCGGGGTGCTGGCCGCCACACTCGTCGCGTTCAAGGCGGCGCAGGCGAACATCACGTCCCTCGCCGTGCTGATCGGCATCAACTTCGCGATCGGGCTGATCCCCGGGGCGGCGATCTCGTGGCAGGCGCACCTCGGCGGCATGATCGTCGGTGCGATCACCATGTGGCTGATGCTCGGCGCCCGCGGTCCGCGCAAGCGCGGGCGGCGGATCCTCACGCTCGTGGCGTTCGGCGTGATCCTCGCCGTGCTCGCGTGCGCGTACCTGATCGTGCTCCCAGGCATCTTCGCCTAGGAAGTCATCCCGCCGAGGAAGTTATCCACAGGCTTATCCCCACCTGGGGACGAATTACACCCGTGTTATTCGCCCCGGGCCGGGGGTGCGGGTGGAGGCTACTTCCACCACGGGGTCATGAGGAACCCCACGAGCACGAGCCCGAAGCCGACGAAGATGTTGGCCTGGCCGAGTGCCGGGACGGGCAGCTGCAACCCGGCGCTGGTGACGTAGTAGAGCACGATCCAGATCAGTCCGAGCAGCATGAAGCCGAACATCACGGGCTTGAACCACACGGGGTTCGGGGCGTTCTTGCGCGCCGCCGCCGCTTCCTCGCGGTTCAGCGACACCTCCGCCGACTTGCGCTTGCTCACGTCTTTACCTGCTGCTGCCATGGCATCGAGTCTACCTGGATCAAAGGGTGAACTCAGCGAGTGCGGCTTAGAATATGGGAATGGTCGATACTCGCGAGGCACCTCGGAGGCGCCGCCGAGCCCGGCTGAGTCCGCTCACCGTCATCGGAGAGCTCCTGCTCATCGGCGGCGTCGGGGTGCTCGGCTACATCGTCTGGCAGCCCTGGCACACCGGGGTGACGGTGACCGCGAAGCAGGTCGAGCTGTCGGCGTCGGATTCGGCGCGCTGGGAAGCAGCCGAGACCGAGACCGTTCCCTGGGACGGCACGATCCCCGTGACCGCCCAGCCCCAGCCCGCCGAGGTCTTCGCCGTGCTCCACGCCCCGGCGTTCGGCACCACCTACGCCAACCGCGTCGCCGAGACGACCGACTGGTGGAGTGTGCTGAACCTCGACGAGAAGGGGATCGGCCGGTACGAGATGACCCAGCTCCCCGGCGAGGTCGGCAACATGGCGCTCGCGGGGCACCGCTCGGGGCCGCTCATCAACTCGTTCCGCGAGGTGATGAACCTGCGGGTGGGCGATCCCATGTTCGTCGAGACCGCGGACGGCTGGTACACCTACCGCTTCCGGTCCATCGAGTACGTGCTGCCGAATGAGACGGACGTGCTGAATCCGTTCCCGCGGCTCGAGGGTGAGCCCGGGCAGGATCGGATCCTGACGCTCACCACCTGCCACCCCAAGATGGCGGGCAGCGACGAGCGCGCGATCGCCTACTCCGTCTTCGAGAACTTCCAGCCGCGCAGCGCCGGCCCCCCGGCCGAGCTCGTGGAGCTGAACCCGACGATGGAGAACACCCAGGCAGCGAGAGGGGACGCGAGCTGATGTTTTCACTCCTGTGGCGATTCTTCCCAGGACCCGCCTGGCTGCGGGTGATCGTACTGCTGCTCGTCGCCGTGGCGATCGTGTACGCACTGATCACCTACGTCTACCCGTGGGTCGCACTCCAGTTCCCGGCAGAGGAAGTGACGGTCAACTCATGACGAACATCCTGGTGATCGACAACTACGACAGTTTCGTCTACACCCTCAACGGCTACCTGCAGCAGCTCGGCGCCACCACCCGGGTGATCCGGAACGACGAGGTCTCCACCGGAGAGCTCGAGCAGCTCGTCGCGGAGGTCGATGGCGTGCTCATCTCCCCGGGACCCGGCACCCCCACTGACGCCGGGGTGTCGATCGCCATGGTCGGGATCGCCCTGCGCACCGGGGTGCCGCTCCTCGGCGTCTGCCTCGGGCACCAGGCGATCGCCGAGGCGCTCGGTGGTGTGGTCACCCACGCCGACGAGCTCATGCACGGCAAGGTGTCGCGCGTGCGGCACTCGGGCGACGGGTTCTTCCGCGGCGTCTCGCCGGAGTTCAACGCGACGCGGTACCACTCGCTCGCGGTGGTGCGCGACACGGTGCCGGAGTCGCTCACGATCACCGCCGAGACGGAGAGCGGCATCGTCATGGCGGTGCGTCACCGGGAGCTGCCCATCTACGGTGTGCAGTACCACCCGGAGTCGGTGCTCACCGAGGGCGGGTACCAGCAGCTCGGCAACTGGCTGGCCGTGGCCGGCCTCGCGAACGCCGCCGAGGTCGCGGCGTCGCTGTCGCCGCTCCTGGTGCGCGAGCAGTCCTAGGTTCGCCCGCGCGCCGGTGAGTCGGCGCGGTCACGTGCGATCTCCGGCTGCGCTCAGTCCGACTCGTCGCCGCCCCTCGGCGCGTTCTTCACCGTGTCGTACGCCGCGAGCGCCCGGATCCGGGTCTCTCGCAGGTCGACGATCTCCGGGTGCAGCAGACTCTCGGGGGCCCAGCGGTCGACGTAGGAGCCCCCGCGGTCGAACTTCTCCTGCTGCGTGCGCGGGTTGAAGACGCGGAAGTACGGCGCCGCATCGGCACCGCACCCGGCGACCCACTGCCAGTTGAACGGATTGCTCGCCGCGTCCGCGTCGACCAGTGTGTCCCAGAACCAGGCCTCGCCGATTCGCCAGTCGATCAGCAGATTCTTGGTGAGGAACGAGGCGACGACCATGCGCACCCGATTGTGCATGGTGCCGGATCGCCAGAGCTCCCGCATCCCCGCGTCGATGAGCGGGAATCCCGTGCGCCCGGTCCGCCAGGCCCGGAGGGCGTCGGCGGCGGTGGGGTCGTCCGCGTCCTGCCACGGGAACGCGGCGTAGCGCTCGTCGAGGGGGCGGGTGTGCAGGTCCGTGTGCCGGAAGAGCGTGTGCCACGCGAACTCCCGCCAGCCGAGTTCGGAGAGAAAGCCGCCGACGTCGGCGCCCGAGGCGACGGCCCGGTGCCAGATGGTGCGCGGGCTGATCTCACCCCAGCGGAGCGACGGCGACAGTTCGGAGGTCACTTCCTCGGACGGGAAGTCGCGACCGCGCGCGTAGCCCTGCGCACGGTCCTCGAGGAAGCGCTCGAGCCGCACGAGCGCGTCCGCCTCGCCCGGCGTCCAGCGCTCTGCGATCTCGCCGGCCCAGTCGGGGCGGGTCGGGAGGAGCCGCCAGTCGTCGAGGTCGTCGCTCGCCGGCTGTACGCCCGCGCACCGGAGCGACTCGGGGGTCGGCAGCGGTGCAGCGGGCGCCGGCGCGGCGAGACAGGCGCGCCAGAACGCCGAGTAGACGCGGTACGGCCCGCCGGTCTGGGTACGGATCTGCGTCGGGTCGAAGAGCAGCCCGCCGTGGAAGGAATCGGCGCCCGTTCCCTCGGCGCGCAGTTGCGCCTTGAGCCCGGCGTCGATTTCCCGCTCCGCGCCGTACCGCCGATTCCAGGTGACGCGCGAGGCACCGCACTCCGCGATCGCGGCCGGGACGACCTCGGCGGCCGCGCCGCGGCGCAGGATGAGCGGGACCCCCAGCGCGGCGAGCGACTCCCGCAGACGGCTGAGCGAGTGGTGCAGCCACCAGCGCGCGGCGCCGCCCAGTGGCCGCGCCTCGGGTGAGACCTCGTCGAGCACGTAGAGCGCCACGATCCCGTCCGGGTCCTCGGCCGCAGCGGAGAGCGCCGCGTGGTCTGCGAGGCGGAGGTCGTCACGGAACCACACGAGTGTCGACATGCCTCCAGCGTAGTCGTGCGTGGTGCGGTCGACCCCTGGGGGCGGCGCGTGGCCCTGGCCCGGATCGACCGAACCCGGCAGACTGGGGAGCATGCTGATCCGGACCGAGTGCGCCCTCGACTGCTCCCCCGATGCGGCCTGGGATGCGCTCCATCGCCCCGAGGTCGCCGCGCAGCTCTACGCGCCCGCGCTGCAGATGCGGCCGTCCGAGGCGTTTCCGGCCCGCTTTACGACGGGCGACCGCCGCACCGTCGAACTCCGCCTCTTCGGACACTGGCGACTCGGTACCCAGCTCATCGAGATCGAGGATCGGGTGCCCGCGGATCCCGATGCGAGCGAGGGCGCCGATCCGATCGCCGATGACCTCGATGCGAGCGCGCGCGCCATGCGGGATCGTGGTCGCCCGCTCAGCGGCCCGCTCGCCGCACTCGCGCGGTGGCAGCACCGGATCACGATCCTGCCGGCACCCGGATCCCGCGCCGTGTGGCGCGACGAGCTGTCCGTCGGCGGTGCGGCCGCGGCCCTGTTCGGCCCGGTGCTGTGGGCGATGTGGCGGATCCGGCGCTGGAAGATCCGCCGGCTCGCGCGTTCCTGGGACGCAGCGCTCCGGGAGCGTTCGCCCGGGAGCGGTGATCCGGGGGATCAGCCCGCGCAGTAGGAGATGTTGACCTCGGTGCCCTGCGGCTGCGTACCGACGGCGGACTGCGCGATGATGGGGTACCCGGCCTGCACGATGCAGCCCGACTCAGCGGTCGTGCTGCCGATCATGTTCAGCTTGAGGCCGAGACCGCTGAGCAGCGACCGCGCGACCTCCTGCGGGGTGTTCATGACGTCGGGAACGGTGACGTTGCCGCTCGAGACGGTGATCGCCACGCTCGTCCCTGAGCGCTGCTCCGTTCCAGGCTCGGGGGAGACGGAGAGCACCCGACCCTTGGCCTCGACCGGGTCATCGACCTCAGTGACGAGGCTGACGCTCAGCCCGAGCGCTTGGATCGCCTCGGTGTACTCCTCCACAGACATCCGATCGATCGCGGGAATCTTCGCAGACTCCGGGCCGGTCGAGATGTAGAGGGTGACGCTGTCGCCAGGCTCCAGCACGGAGCCCGCGGCGGGATCGGTCGAGACGATCTTGTCTGCCGCGACCTTCTCGTCGGTCTGCTCGACCGTGAGCGCGATGAGGTCGAGATCCTGCAGCGCCTTGATGGCGTCCGCCCGATCCATGTCGACCAGCGAGGGCACCTCGCGCGCCGCATCGGGGAGGAACTGCTTCGGCGCGAGCGTCACGAGCCAGAACACGACGGCGATGATCACCGCGCCGATCGTCAGGATCGCGGCCCAGGTCCACATCACCGGGGGCCGGCTCTGCGTGCGGGATCCGCCGCCGCCCTCGGCGAGTTGCCGCAGTGCGAGATCGGACTCGGAGACCTCTTCGCCGCCGGAGAAGAGCACGGTGTCCTGCTGGGTGGGCACCGCGAGCTTCGGCATCTTGCCGCTCGCGGCGGTGCGCAGGGCCTCGCGGAACTCGGAGGCCGACTGGAACCGCTTCGCGCGGTCCTTGGCCAACGCGTAGAGCACCACCCGGTCGAGCTCGGGAGGCACATCGGACTTCCGCTCGCTCGGCGGCTTCGGGCGCTCGCTGACGTGCTGGTAGGCCACGGCCACGGCGGTGTCACCGCGGAACGGCACGTCGCCCGTGAGGAGTTCGTAGAGCAGCACACCCGTCGAATAGAGGTCGGTGCGGGCGTCGATCGCCTCGCCCTTCGCCTGCTCCGGCGAGAAGTACGCGGCGGTGCCGAGGATCGCGGTCGTCTGCTGCAGGGTCGACGAGGTCTCGGAGACCGCACGCGCGATCCCGAAGTCCATCACCTTCACCTGGCCGTTCTGCGTGACCATGATGTTCGCGGGTTTGATGTCGCGGTGCACGATGCCGGCGCGGTGCGAGTACTCGAGCGCGGTGAGCACGGAGTCGACGACGCGGCAGGCCTCGGCGAGCGAGAGCTGACTCTCCGTGAGCAGCTGTCGCAGGTTGTGCCCCTCGACGTACTCCATCACGATGAACGGCAGCCGCTTCGGGCCCTCGGCGGTCTGGATCAGGTCGTCGCCCGCGTCGAACACCCGCACCACGGTCGGGTGCGCCATGCGCGAGGCGGACTGCGCCTCCTGCCGGAACCGGGAACGGAACTGGTCGTCACCGGCGAGGTCGGCCTTCATCACCTTGATGGCGACCTGGCGCCCGAGCTTGGTGTCGGTGCCACGGTACACGGTGGCCATGCCGCCCTGCCCGATGAACTCCCCGATTGCGTAGCGTCCGGCGAGGATACGCTGCTCGCCGCCGTCAGCCGTCTCGGGCATGGTCACCTCTTCCGTGCTCATAGGTTGTCTCCCAGTTTAGGGGTTGATCAGACGTGGACTGTACCGCGCGCCGGGCGCGTGCTACGGGGTGTCGTCGTCGTCGTTCTGCGCGGCGGCGACCGTGATGTTCAGCGCACCCGAGGCCGGCGACGTCGCGCTGAAGCTGCCGTTCGTGCAGTCGAAGGTGTAGGTGACGGAGAGGACCCCGGCCGCCGTGACCTTGACCTGCGCCGAACCGCCGGAGGCCGGGCTCGTGACGGTGCCCGCGGCACCGTCGACGCTGCTCAGCAGCACCTGGAAGTTCGTCGGGGAGCCGAGACCGGCCGGGCAGGTGCCCGAGATGCCCTGCAGTGTGACGGTGTCGCCGACGGTGGCGTTCGCCGGCCCGTTCGGCGCGTTCGGCGCGGGGATGTCGCCGAAGGCCACGGTGTGGGTGAGGGTGATGGTCTGGTCGAACGGCACCTTCTCGCCCGTCGGGTTCACGGCGGTGACGACACCCGGCGTATCGCTCGGATCACCGGCTGCGGCGCGCACGTCGGTGAAGCCCTGGCCCTGCAGGAAGCCCACGGCCTCGTCGATGTTCATGCCGACGAGCTGGTTGGCGTCCACGACCCCGGTGGTGGGCGCGGGCGGCGTGGTGGTCGTGGGGGTTTTGCTCGTGGTCGTTTTGGTGGTCGACGTCGTGGGCTTCGGGGTGTCGCCGCCCGAGTTGCCCCAGAGCGCGAAGGCCGTGCCGCCACCGATGATGAGGAGCAGGGCCACCAGCGTGATGAGCGGCCAGGTCCACGGGCTCTTCTTTTTCTTCTGCGGTTCCTCTTCGGGCTCGTCGCCGTCGATGAACGCCGCCGGAGCCGTCTGCCCGGCGAGTGCCGTGGTCTGCGGCAGCGCCGTGGTCGCCGCGTCCATCACCTGCGTGGCCTGCGGCATCGCGGTGGTCGCGGGCTCCTCGGCGCCGAGCACCTGGGGCACGTAGCTCGCGGCGAGCTGCACGTTGCCGCGGTGCAGCGCGGCGGCCGCCTGCGCCAGCTTCGCCGCGGTCTGCGGCCGGCCGGCCGAGTCCTTCGCGAGGCAGGCGTAGACGAGGTTGCGCACGGGCTCGGGCACATCGTCCGGCAGATCCGGCGGGGTGTCGTTGATCTGCGCCATGGCGATCGCGACCTGCGACTCACCGGTGAACGGGCGCTTGCCCGCGAGGCACTCGTAGGCGACGATCCCGAGCGAGTAGATGTCGGTCGTCGCGGTCGCGGTGTGGCCACTCGCCTGCTCGGGGGCGAGGTACTGCACCGTGCCCATGACCTGGCCGGTCGCGGTCAGCGGCACCTGGTCGGCGATGCGCGCGATCCCGAAGTCCGTGATCTTGACGCGGCCCTCGGGGGTGATCAGCAGGTTGCCGGGCTTGATGTCGCGGTGCACGAGTCCCGCGTCGTGCGCCGCCTGCAGGGACGTGGCGGTCTGCGCGACGATGCCGAGCACGCGGTTCGCGGGGAGACGCCCCTCGCGCTCGATGATCGAGGAGAGCGGCTCGCCGGGCACGAGCTCCATGACGATGTACGCGGAGCCCTGCTCCTCGCCGTAGTCGAACACGTTGGCGATGCCCTCGTGGTTGACCAGAGCGGCGTGGCGCGCCTCGGCGCGGAAGCGCTCCAGGAAGCCGGGGTCGCCCATGTACTCGTCCTTGAGGATCTTGATGGCGACGGTTCGACCGATGATGCTGTCGGTCGCCTTCCACACCTCGCCCATGCCACCCACGGCGATCCGCGAGCTGAGCTCGTAGCGTCCGCCGAATGTGATCCCTGCAGATGGTCTCATTCGCTCAACACCGCTTCCATAACTTGTTTTCCGACTGCTGTGGGGAGGTCGAACGACCCTCCCTGATTTCCGTACGCTGCTCCGCCGCCGTCCGCGATCACCACGGCGACCGCGACCTTCGGGTCGTCGACCGGCGCGAACCCTGTGAACCACAGGGTGAACGGGAGGTCTGACCCGTCGTCCCCAGTGCCATTCTCGGCGGTCCCGGTCTTTCCGGCAACGCGCACGCCGGGGATCCCCGCATTCTGCGCGAGCCCCTCCGGATCCGTCACGCCGAGCTCCATGATCCCCGCCACCGCGTCCGCGGTCTTCTGGGAGATGGGCTTGCTGAACTCCTCAGGCGCGACCTCCTTCTCGACCCGCAGATCCGGGGTGATGACCTGCTCGACGAGCTGCGGCTTCATCACCGAACCGCCGTTCGCGATGCCGGCCGAGACCATGGCCATTTGCAGCGGGGTGGTGCGGACGTCGAGCTGGCCGATCGAGGAGAGCGCGACCTGCGCCTGATCCTCGGGCAGCGGCGCCGTGCTCGGGGTGACGGTGAGCGGGATCGAGATCTCCTGGTCGAAGCCGAACGCGTGGGCCATCTTCGGCACGGCGTCGCGGTCCATGTCCATCGCGAGTTCGGCGACGGGGATGTTGCAGGAGAGCGCGATGGCGCGTTCGAGGGTGACCTGGGCGCCCGGGCCGCAGGTCGTGCGCGACGCGTTCTGCATCACGGCGCTCGACTGCGGCAGCGTGAGCTGCGCGGGGTTCGCGAACTCGGTCTTCGGGGTCGCGTCGCCGTTCTCGATCGCGGCGGCCGCGACGAGCAGTTTGTACACCGAGCCCGGGTGATAGAGATCGCCCGCGATCGCCCGGTTGTCGAGGGGCTTCGTCGGATCCTCCGAGAGCTGGCGGTAGTTCGCGATGATCTCGGCGTCGTCGTTCGAGGAGAGCAGGGTGGGATCGAAGCTCGGCGTCGACACCATCGCCAGGATCTTGCCGGTCGACGGCTCGATCGCCACGACGGCGCCCTCGAAGCCGTTGTCGGTCATCGCGGCCGAGGCGGCGGCCTGCGCGGCGGGGTCGATCGTGGTTTCGACCGAGCTGCCCTGCGGCGCGACGCCGTTCAGGGTGTTCTGGATCCGCGTGAAGAACTGGGCGTTGCCGATGCCGGCGAGATCCTGGTTCATCGCCGACTCCAGTCCGGTCATGCCCTGGGTGTGCGAGAAGTAGCCGGTGATGGGCGCGTAGAGCGGGCCGTTGGAGTACTGCCGGACGTACCGGAACTCGTCGCCCGTGGGGGTGGAGAACGCGACCGGCTCGCCGTTCACGAGGATCGAGCCGCGCTCGACCTTGTAGCCGTTCATCACGGTGCGCGTGTTCATCTCGTTCGCGCGCAGCTCGTCCGCCGAGACGAACTGGATCATCGTGACGGAGAAGAACAGCGCCAGGAACATGACGAACACGACGCGGGAGAGGAACTTCAGCTGCTTGTTCATGCGCGGATCACCAGCTTCGGGCGGTTGCGGACCGAGTTGGAGAGCAGGAGGAGGAGCGCGATGATGATCCAGTTCGAGACGAGCGAGGAGCCACCGGCCGCGAGAAACGGCGCCGTGAGGCCCGTGAGCGGGATCACCCGCGTGACGCCGCCGACGACGATGAACACCTGGAACGCGATGGTGAACGCGAGGCCCGACGCGAGCAGCTTGCCGAAGTCGTCCTGCCCGGCGAACCCGATGCGGAGGCCGCGGCCGACCAGCAGCAGGTAGGCCGCGAGGATCACGAACAGGCCGATGAGGCCGAGCTCCTCGCCCAGGCTCGGGATGATGTAGTCGCTCTGCGCGAGCGGGGTCAGATTGGGGTACCCCTGGCCGAGGCCCGTGCCGGTCATGCCGCCGTTGGCCATGCCGAAGAGGCCCTGCACCATCTGGTGACTCGCGTTGTACGGATCGGCGAACGGGTCGAGCCAGTTCGCGAAACGGCGGTTCACGTAGTCGAGGGTCTGACTCGCGATCAGGCCGCCGGCGAGGAACAGGCCGACGCCGATGATGATCCAGCCGATGCGCCCCGTCGCGAGGTACAGCATCGTGAGGAACAGGCCGAAGTAGAGGAGCGAGGTGCCGAGGTCGCGCTGGAACACGAGCACCGACATCGCGGCGAGCCAGAAGACGAGGATCGGACCGAGATCCCGACCCCGCGGGAACCGGATCCCGAGCACCTTCTTGCCCACCATGGCGAGCGAGTCGCGATTGCGCACCAGATAGCCCGCGAAGAAGATCGCGAGCAGGATCTTGGCGATCTCACCGGGCTGGAAGGAGAACGAGCCGATGTGGATCCAGACGCGCGCACCGTTGATCTCCTGGCCGACGATCGGGAGCATCGGGAGCAGGAGGAGGATCACGGCTGCCAGGCCCGTGAGGTAGGTGTAGCGGAACAGCACCATGTGGTTCCGGATCAGGAGCAGCACCAGCATCGCCGCGACGACCGCCACGGTCGACCAGACGAGCTGCCGGATCGAGGTGGACTCCCAGCCGGAGACCTCGCGGGCGAGATCGATCCGGTAGATCATGGCGACGCCGATGACGTTCAAGAGTGCCGCGATCGGCATGATGAGCGGGTCGGCGTCGGGCGCGATCCGGCGCACCGTGAGGTGCAGCGCGAGCAGGGCGACGATGAAGAGGATGCCCGCCGGCACCAGGTTCATGGTGACCTCGCCGAGCACGGTGAGGTCGATGATGATGATCGCCGCGACGCCCACCGCGATGGCGAAGAGCAGGAGCGAGAGCTCCAGGCCGAGCAGCTTGCGGGGAGCGCGGAGTGCGGTGATGCGCTGCAGCACCGTCTCGCTCGTGCGGGTCTTCTCGAAGGTGCGGGGTTCGGCCGAGCCGGGCTCGTTCACGCGGGGCTCAGCCATCGTCACCCCCGATCCGGAGCACGATCTCGCGCGCCTCCTCGAGGGAGCCGGCGCCGAGCGTGCGCTCGACCTGACGGCGCTCGAGGCCGTCGAGCGTGTCGAGGGTGATCCCGGTGTCCTCCGCGACGGAGTGCATCGAGATGGAGCCCAAGTCTTGCTGGATGCCGCGGTAGATGATGACGGTCTCGCCGTCGGTGCCCACGAAGTAGCGGCTCTGGGTCCACTGGTAGCCGAAGAACAGCGCGCCGCCGATGGCGATCAGCACGGCGACGGCGCCGAAGAGCCAGAGGAAGCGGCGGCGACGGTTGCGGCGCTTCGTCTCCGCGATGAGCTCGGCCAGGTACTCGTCGACCCGCGGCTCGAAGTGGCTCTCCTCCACCTGCGGGGGCTTGCGGACCGGGCGACGACGGTTGAGCAGACGTGTGCGGGCGGTGCTGACCGATCCGTCGCGCGGGCTCGGGGCGTTCGCGGCCGAACCGACGAAGCGCGGGTTCGGCTCCAGCACCGGCGCGGCCTCGGGGGTCGTCTCGACGAGCACCACGGTGACGTTGTCGGGGGCGCCGTGGGCGAGGCTCTTGTCGATGAGGTCGTCGACGGCGCCCTGGAGCGTCGTGCGGCGGCGGAGGATCCGCTCGATGTCGACGTCTTCGACGTAGCCGCACAGGCCGTCGGAGCAGAGCAGCCAGACGTCGCCGGGGCGGGTGTCGAGCACCTCGGTGTCGATGTCGGGGGAGGAGTCGACGTCGCCGAGCACGCGCATGAGCACGGACCTGCGAGGGTGCGTCTTCGCCTCCTCCTCGGTGATCTTGCCGCTGTCGACGAGGCGCTGCACGAAGGTGTGGTCGCGCGTGACCTGGCTGAGGGTGTCGTCACGCAGCAGGTAGAGGCGGGAGTCGCCGATGTGCGCGAGGGCCAGCTGGTCGCCGACCGTGAGGAACCCGGTGAAGGTCGTGCCCATGCCGGCGAGCTCGGGGCGGTCGCCGACGGTCTCGCGGAGCCTGCGGTTCGCGCCGAGCACTGCCTTGCGGAGCACCTCGGCGGTGGCGGGTGCGGAGTCGACCGGCTCGAGGTCGAGGGAGGCCAGGGTTTTGGTGGCGAGCGCGGAGGCCACGTCGCCGCCCGCGTGTCCGCCCATGCCGTCGGCGACGAGATACAGGTACGTGCCGGCGAACGCCGAGTCCTGGTTGTTGGAGCGCACCATGCCCACGTGTGAGCCGATGGCGCTCTCGAAGCCGACCGTCACGCTCAGGGCCTCAGCTCGAAGGTGGTCGTGCCGATGGTGACCGGCGTGAAGAGGGGGACGGGGACGGGTTTGGAGACGCGGGTGCCGTCGAGGCGGGTGCCGTTCGTGGAGTCGAGGTCGGTCAGGATCCACTGGTCGCCCTGGCGGCCGAGCCGTGCGTGGTACGTCGAGGTGTACTCGTCGACGATCACGAGGGTGGACTCGCTGCTGCGCCCGATGGTGAGGAACTCGTCGTCGAGTGGGATCGCGGTGCCCGCTGCGACACCCGAGGTGATGACGAGCTGCCGTGCGACGCCGCCGCCCGCGGAGGGCAGGGCCCCGCCGCTCGGGGTGATCGGGGGCGCGGCGACCGGAGCCGGTGAGGCGGCCTGCACGGCAGGCGACGCGGCGACCATGGGGGCCGGGACCGCGCCCGGGCCGTCGGCGGCCTTCGCACCGTCTGTGCGCATGCGTCGGACCGGGGCGCCGAAGAGATCGCTGCGGAGCGCGTAGACGATGGCGAAGATGAAGAACCAGAGCAGCAGAAGGAATCCGATGCGCAGGATCAGAAGGGTGAGTTCACTCATAGCCCCCTCCAGAAGTCCTGATCGATACCGGGGGTGTCGTCCGGTGTGGCGGAATCCCGCGACGGGGCGGGGGAGGTGCGGGGGCGCTGTGTGGCCGGCTTGGGGGGTGACGCCGGGGACTGCTTCGGTGCGGCCGGGAGCGGGGCTGCCGGGAGCGGGTGCGCGGCACGGGAGGTGGCGCGGGCGACCGGGGCGGGTGCTGCGCTCGCCGCAGCGGACCGCGCCGAGGGCTGCGCAGCGGACTGCGCGGCGCGTGCCGAGCGGCCCGGCACCAGTTGGAAGCGGAGGGCCGTCTGCCCGATCGTGATCACGATGCCGGGCGCGAGTGCGGCCTCGCGGAAGCGCTGGCCGTTGATCTTGGAGCCGTTCGTCGAGCCGAGATCCCGAGCGAGGCCGGCGGCGCCGTCCCAGATCAGCTCGAGGTGCTTGCGCGAGGCGGCGTTGTCGGTGATCCGGATCCCGCAGTCGCTGCCCCGACCGACGGTCGTGGTGCCGCGCGGCAGCTCGTGGCGCTGGCCGTCGACCTCGATGACCGCGACCCAGTCGACGGCACCCTCGACCCGGGTGGCGTCGATCTCGAGCACACCCGTGGTGATCGACTCGTCGGCGCGGATCTCGACGTCCGGCTGGCCGAGCAGCTGGTAGTTCTGACGCGAGGCGTGCTTCGTGACGACGCTGCGCAGCTCGTTCTCGAGGGTCTCGCCGAGGGATTGGAGTCGTGCCGCGTCTTTGGGAGAGACGCGCGCGACGAAGCGGTTGGGGGCGAGGACGCGGTCGCGGTCGACGATGACGGCTCCGATGTCGAGCTCGCGCTTGAGCGCCGAGGCGATCTCCACCGCTTGCACGCCGGAGCGGAACGTCCGGGCGAAGGCGCCGTTGACGGCGCGCTCGAGCCCGCGCTCAACGCTGTCCAGAATGCCCACGGTGGGTACTCGCCTTCCTCTGCTCCGGTGTCGGTGTCTCGGTCGGTCCTTGGCTATTCTGCCGTGAAAAACCTGCGGAGGTGCCTTAGTTTAGCCCGCTTTGGTGAGAGCACGTCGGTGCTGCTAAGCTTGGGGAGTTGTCTGAGCGGTCACGCTCACGGGAACGACTCGCGCGAGTGGCGGAATGGCAGACGCGCTGGCTTCAGGTGCCAGTGCCCGCAAGGGCGTGGGGGTTCAAGTCCCCCCTCGCGCACGAGAGTACTGTGTCTCCAGGCTTTTCAGCTTGTCGCAGTGGGATTGAGCCCGGATCAGGTTGCTGATCCGGGCTCTTTCTGTTTCTTCGGGCCTCTGCTCGTCACTCTCGTCGGGTGGTCACTTCCTTCGGAGATGTCACGAATTCCGGACATTTTGCGCCCGACTGGTCCTTCGTGCGTGGGATCTCCTCAGTGATTGACTCAGGAGCGCCGCAACGGCCAGCACTCACGCAAGCTGCGTCAACTCACGGCTCCAGCCGCTGCAGGTACCCCTGATCCTCGGGGTCCGTCGGGTACTCCAGCTGGAGCGGCGCCTCGTAGTCGGCGTTGCCCTCGCACGCGGTGGCGATCGCCTCGATGTGACCGTTGAACGTCTCGACATCCGCCTCGGTCACGCCCAGGCTGGGGTCGAGCTGCTCGGGAAACATCCCGGCGAAGTCGGCGTACGCGGTGGCGACGTCGCCCATGCGGCCCGACACCGCGAGCGTTTCGGAGAAGTCGATGATCTTGGGTCCGAGCGCCCAGAACTTGCCAGGGTTCAGCTCGTCGATCGCAAAGCTTGCCGATGTCGCGTAGGAGTTCTGCAGCGAGCAGGCCATCTCGCGCACCGTATCCACGTCCTCGTCGGACATCCGGTGCGCGCAGCCGGACAGCGGGACGGCGAGCACCGAGAGCGCGAGCACTCCGGCGACGAGGCGGGACTTCATGGTTCTCCTCCGGTGAGTCTGCGCGGTCCATTCAGGCTATCGTCTGCGATCGACCTCTGCGCCGATCCCGCGCATCGACTAGCCTTGCGAGGGCAGGGGACCGGTCGAATCGATGCCCCGCGTTCGCGAAAAGGAGTTGGGGTTGGCGACGCCGCACGTTGAGATGCATCCCGAATCGAGCGAACCCCAGAAGCCCCGGAGGTGGAACGGCGGCACATGGGCCATCCTTGCCGCGGGGATCGTCGTGGTGCTGCTCGCCGGAGCCGGGATCGTCGTCGCATCGGTCCAGGCGCACGCACGTGGCACGGGGGAGGCCGCCGAGGTCGCGGAGGCCTTCATCACGTCTGCGACAGCCGCCGACGACGATGCCTGGCGCGAGGTCTCGAGCAACCGACTCCGGAACACGAGTCTGGATCGCTCCCCGCTCCGCCTCGACGAGGCGACGATGGAGGCGCTCGAGGTCGAGATGACCGCGGAGCGCGGAGACCTGCAGTTCTTGCGCAGCACCGACACCACCGTCGTCGTCGACGAGCCGCAGGCCGACACCGCTGTGCTGACGGTCGATCTGAAGTATGCGTACACGACCTTCGACCACGACTTCACGTTCGCGATCCCGCAGCAGCTCTGGCTCACCCGCCCCTTCTACTACGGCGACGACGTCGCGGATCGGGCGGATGAGGATCGCGAGCCGACGGCAATCGGCCCGTGGCGTGTGACGGCCCTGTCGTCCCCGCAGCACACCGCGGCGAGTCCTGCGATGGGCCAGACGCCCGCGCGCACCGACCTCAAGACCACGGAGCGTGACGGCGGCAGCGGGTGCAAGAGCGTCGGCGGCGTCTTCACGCAGCTGTCCGATTCGGCACGAACCGGCGGCGAGTTGCGCACGGGTTGCTGGCTGCGCGACGACGGCTCCTCGGTGATCGGCGAGGACGTCGATCTCGCCTTGCTCGCGGCCGAGTTCCCGTTGTTCGACCCCTCGCACGTGCCCGAGTCGGCCTTCAAGCTGCGCACTCCCATGGAGGGGAGCCCGCTCCTCGCGCAGTACCCCATCAGCACGTCCGACGGCGAGTACATCATCACACTCGGTGCGGCGAGTCTGGGCGGCGCGATGGTCACCTTCGACGACTACTACCTGCGGATCCTGAGCATCCAGAAGGAGCGAGCACGATGACGACCAAAGCGCTCCGCCTGCTCATCATCGCCATCAGCGTGGTCGTTGCGGCTGTCCTCGTCAGCGTCGCCCTCGTGATCGCGATCCCCAAGTCGGCGGAGGCCGGCGCCTCCGCCGACTTCGCGACCCCCGTCGAGCTCGAACCGTGGGGCACCGACAGCGGATTCGATGAATTCACGCTGTACGGCGCCGCGTGGAACGACCTGAACGCCGCGATGCGCTCGGGCGACCGCGATGCGTTCCTCTCCTTCGCATCGGGGGAAGCCGAGACGCAACTCGCGAACTGGTGGGACCGGTCGAAGCAGCTCGGCTGGGAGAACGGCTACATTCGGCCGAGCACCGCGGATGACGGCTCGCAACAGGCCCTCGTGGGGCTCGAGCTCCCCTTCACCGCGGCCCCGGTGCGCAGCAGTGGTCGATCCGACGCCGGCCAGAAGCTGCTGCACGGGACGGCCTACACGATCGAGACCACGGGGGAGGGTGCGGACCTGAAGATCACGTCGTTCGCGCCGATCGGGGCGCCGAACCCCTGGGATGTCGGGCCGCTCTACGTCCAGGAGCGGGACCACGTCGTGCTGTTCGGCCTCGAATCCGAGCAGGCGCTCGTCGACGCGAACATCGACGCGGCGGAAGAAGCGGCCGCGCTCGCCCTCGACACCGCCAGCCAGCTCGGCGCCGAGATCCCGCAGGACGGCTTCCTCTCCGCGATCACGGACGACCCCGACCGCTTCACCGAGTGGGCCTTCGGTGCAAGTGAGCCGGCCGTCATCAAGGCCGCTGCGGTCGCGCGCCCCACGCTGCGGCCGTACATGCCGAGCGACTTGCTCGAGCCGTCCGTCGCGACCGGCAGCGAGAACTCCGGTGGCTACGTGGTCGTCGGGCCGGGCGCGGCCGACCAGCTCATGCCGACGTTCGTCCACGAGTTCGCGCACATCTTGCACTTCACCGCCGTCCCCGACTCGGGACTGTTCCGGTCGCACGCGGTGCTGGAAGGCTTTGCGCGGTACATGGAGACGGCGTCAGGGGTCGAGGATCGCAGCCTCGTCACTCCCGCGGTGCAGCAGCTCGTCGCGTCGGCGGGCGCAGACGCGCTCGCCGACGCGAGATTCGATTCGACGGATGCTGCCGCGGCGTATGACGCGGCCGGCTCCTACTACCAGTTCGTCGCCGAGAGCGGGGGCGACCCCTGGGCGCTCGCCGTCGCCGCGAAACGAGAAGACGCGGGGCTCGCGGTGCTGGGGTCGCTGCCGATGGTCGGCGAGAAGATGGATCCGGCGTTCTCCGCGGAGAACTGGATCGCCTGGGTGCAGTCCCAGTAGTCGCGTCGATGCCGGATCGCCTCACTGACGCGAGCATGCGTCGTCGTCACCGGCGGCGCGGACTCGTGAGCCTGTGCATCGCCGGGTTCCTTGGTCTGGCGATCCTCGCGGGCTGGATCACCGCCGGCTGGGATCCGCAGTACTTCGTGAGTGGGAGGCGCGGTGGTCAGCCGCTCTGGCTCGCGTCCCTCTGGATCGGCGTGGTGGCCCTCGGAGTGGGCGCGTTCGGGATCGCGCAGCTGCGGGCGGCGGCGGTGTTTCGTCGGGGCCAACGGGACGGGTGAGGGCGAGTGACCGAGGTTCAGAGCTGTCGGCGCCGTGGTGCATCGGCGGTGCTACGCTCGGGAACGATGGCCTCGTCCCATTAGGTTTCGGGCGTCGGACCTCCCACGGCGGCTCCCCGGCCGAGGCGTTCCGTGTTCCTCACCGTCTCCCTCGTGTGCATGGTCGTGTTCGTCCAATACTCGGCGCTCATGTCCCTCGGATTCTGGCTCTCGCTCAGCGCCGAGTTGCCGTTCGATGACGGATTCGGCTTCGCCGCCATCGGTGGAACCCTCCTGGTGTTCATGTGGTTCTTGGTCGGGCCGATCAGCATTCTCGCCGCGACTGTCTGTGCAATCGTCGGTGCGGTGCGGTCGAACGATAGCGCTGGGGTGGGAATCGTGCAGGCCGTGTGTTCAGTTGGTTTGGCATCGGTGTCACTTACGTGCTCTTTACCACGTAGTTTCCGCCTCGGCGCCAAAGTCCACCAGCGCCTCACCGATCAGGCGCTGCGCCTCCGCGTCCTCGACCGTTGGTGTGCCGTCGCCCGGCTGCTCCCCGTACGAGCCGAACTGCGCGTGCGACACTCCCTCGAGCTCCACGTACGTGCTGTCGGCGGGCATGAGGGGCGCGGCATCGGCGATCTTGTCGGGCGTGACGAGGCGATCCTCGCCGCCCGACACCGACAGTGCGGCGAGATCCGTGCGAGTGCTGAGGTCGCCGAGCGAGCAGTACGAGGCGAGGAGCACCAGCGCCGAGACCTCGGGGTCTTCCGCGTACGAGCACGCCTTGACCCCGCCCTGGCTGTGACCACCCACGGCCCACCGCTCGACGTCGGGAAGCTGGTTCGTGAAGTCCTCGAACGGTCGCGTCTCGAAGATCGCAAGATTGATGAACGGGCGAACGATCACGACCGATGTGCCAGACGCGACGAGGGACTCGAACGTGCCGATGTACGCCTCGGGTTCGACCTTCGCCCCGGCGAGAAAGACCAGCCCGCGATCGCTGGCGCCCTGGGTCGGGGTCATGGTGACGAAGTCGTGCGAGACCTCGATGCTAACGGCCGGATCCGACTGCGCGCGCTCGATCGCCGGCCCCTTCGCGGGGTAGGTGACGTTCGCCCAGATGGCGAACATGCCGATCGTGATCACGAGGCAGCCGGCAACCACGAGCGCCGTGACTGTGAGGATGCGGCGAAGGCGTCGGCCACGGCGCTTCGGGTGCGCGCCGGTCGCCGGGGGCACGGATGCGGTGTCCGGGGTGTCCTGATCCACGAGCCTGCCTGCTTTCTCACGAGTGAAGGTACGACTACCGTACTATCCCTGAAGCTGTATATTTGCCACATGGCAGCCACCAGCGACCCTCGACTCGAGCTTCCCCGAGTGCTGCGAGATCTGCACGACGCCATGCACGCGGGCAACGCCGCCGTCGCCAGGCGGCTGGGCATGAACACCACCGACGCGGCCGCGATCGAGCACATCGCGATGTCGCCGACGGCAATCGGGCCCGCCGAACTCGGCGAGCGGCTGGGCGTAACCAAGTCCTCGGCGACCGAGATCGTCGATCGACTCGTCGCCGCGGGCCACCTCGAACGAGTTCGCGAGGAGAGCGACCGGCGTCGATTCCGGCTGGTTCCCACGCCGTTCGCACGCGATGCGGTCTCTCGAGAGATCGACCCGCTGATGCAGGCGATCCAGGCCACCGCCGCCGACCTGAGCGACCGCGAGGCCGCGACGGTGGTGCAGTTCCTCAGGTCACTCGAGCGGGATCACCGGCGCTTCGCGCTCCGAGGAGACGCACAGGTACGGTAGCCAAACTACTTTTGTGAGTGCGACTCAGGAAAGTACAGCAATCCCAAATCCAACGCCACAGCTGAAACCGAGGCCGGAGACGTTTCTCGCGATCAGAAAAGCGCTGCGGGTCTACCAGGTTGCCTCGGTGATCACGGGGGTCGGGCTCCTGCTGCTGGTGGCCGAGATGATCCTCAAGTACTCGCCGCTGCACGTCGAGGTCTTCCTCGGGGGATCGGGCGGACTCGCGTGGACGGCGCCCGCGCTGCCGGGTCCCGCCTGCGAATGGTTCTCGCTGCTGCTGCCGAACAGCGCGTGCAGCATCGAGTCGACTGGAGACGGGTTCAACCTGTCCACCGGGATCCTCGTCGCGCACGGGTGGTTCTACGTCGTGTATCTCGCGCTGAGCTTCCGCCTCTGGAGCCTGATGCGCTGGCCCTTCCGCACGTTCGTCGTCCTCGCACTCGCGGGCGTCGTGCCGTTCCTCTCGTTCATCGCGGAGTCGTGGGCCACGTCCCGCGTGCGGCGGCAACTGACGCCTCAGTGAATCCGCGCGACCTGGACCGTCACATGCGCGTCGAGCGGCGTCCGCGCGAGGATCGTGTCCGCCACTCGTCGTGCAGTCTCGACGGTGTTGTCCTGGCTTGACGTCGCGATCCGGGCGGCGACGGTGGTGTCACCGCCCGTCGACGTCACGACGATCTCCGAGGCCGGCCCGTCGGGGGAGATCCCCGTGGCCGCCGCGATGAGTTCGGGCAGTCGTGCCGCGGTGGGGGCAGGCGCGTAGATGTCGGTGACGCCGTCGACGGCGAGGACTCGGGTGACGAGCTCGTGCGGTGCGGGCAATTCAGAGGTCATGTCGGGCTCCTTAACCGGGTGGGGTTCCGTGCAGGTCTTCGACGGCGATGTTCACGGCGGTGACGTTGAGCTCCGTGTGCCTCAGCAGGGTGTCGTGCGCCAGGGCCCGCAGCTCGTCCGCGAGCTCCGGGAGCGGGATCCCGAATCGCACGGACGCGGTGAGGTTGATCTCCACGGGCGCTCCAGGTGTCTCGGCGTCGCCCTCGATCTGGGTGCGGCTGATGTAGACCCCGTCGAGCGAGTCACCGGTGGTGCGCAGCAGCGCCTTCACGGCGCCCTCGGTCACCGTGATGTGCACGCGGGGATCAGGGTGGCTGATCGGAAAGCTGCGTCCCGCGCGGAGCTCGGAGTGGATCGTGGTCAGGATCCGTTCGAACCACCCGTCCGACGTCGCGGGCAATCGGGCGGCGTCATCCGCGATGAGGTCCCGCGAGAGGCGGCCGACGCGCTCGAGCGCCTCCAGTGCGTTGAGGCATTCCGGGCAGCTCTCGATATGCCGGTCGACGGGAGTGCGCCCCGACTCGAGGTACTCGGTCAGACGTTCGATCGTGGTCCCGCAGTCCAATGCGGTGGGCGTTTCGTCAGTCGTCATCGCCACCCCTCCATCTGGATCGTGAGGCTTGCGCGTGCCCGTGAGAGAAGGCCTCTCACGGTGCTGGGTGCGGTGTCCATCTCCGCGGCGATCTCGGCGTAGCTGAGTTCAGCGACCTCGCGGAGCAGCCAGCACCTCCGTTGGTCCTCCGACAGCGTATCCAATGCTCGGGACAGGGCAGCGAGCTGGGCGTTGCGGATCGCGGTGGACTCCGGCTGATGACGCTCCTGAGGAGCGGCATCGAATCCTTCGAGCGGCACCTCGGCGGGCCGCTTCTTCACCCACGCGTAGGCCTCCCGGCTCGTGATGCGCATGAGCCAGGGCCGCACGGCGCCGGGATCCCGAAGCGTGGAGAGCTGCCGCCAAGCGATGACGAACGCGTTCTGCACAACGTCGTCGGCTTCGCTCGCCGACCCCACGATGCGCGCGGCATACGCACGCATGAGCCCGGCATGCCTCCGGATCAGCTCGTGAAACGCATCGACGTCGCCGTCCTGTGCGCCCGATGCCAGCGCGGCGTCGGCGACCTGCCCGAGATCCTCCCGAGCGGGGTTCGTGCCTGCTGACATTGCGCCTCCGAAAACTTTCTCGGACGGATTTGTGACGAATCCGCCCGAATCGCTCTCTTATTTATGAGCAAACATATCGCTCCCGAATGCGACCCCGCGAGGGCTTGCATTCGGCACCGTAATCCAGAGAGAAGGATGTGTCATGGCCACTCAGAACCCCAAGACTCCGACCACCGGATCGGCGCAGCCCGCACAGGCCAAGCCCGAAGCACCTGCTCTGGACGAGACTCCGGCCCCGCGGGTCGATCGGTCCTCGTTCACGGCGGCCCGACCTCCCGTCGACACGGAGGCGGCTGGTTCCACGGTCATCGCCGAGGGTGTCGTCGCGAAGATCGCCGGCATCGCCGCGCGAGATATTCCGGGTGTCTACGCGCTCGGAGCCACCGGAGCCCGTGCGTTCGGAGCGATCCGCGACGTGATGAACGCGACCGATCTTGCCCAGGGCGTCAAGGTCGAGGTCGGTGAAACGCAGGCCGCCGCGGATCTGATCATCGTGGTGGAGTACCCGGCTCCCATCCAGGAGGTCGCCGACCAGGTCCGCGCCGCCGTCGCGGGAGCGATCCGGCGCCTCGTCGGCTTGGAGGTCGTCGAGGTCAACGTCGAGGTCAACGACGTGCACGTTCCCGGTGACGACTCCGACGCCGACACCGAATCGCGCGTCGCATGAGTGCCACCCTCACCGGTGCTCTGATCGGCGCCGTCCTCGCGCTCACGGCGCTCATCTTCGGGTTCTGGGGCTTCTTGCTCCTGGCGCTCTTCATGGGCATCGGTGCGTTCCTCGGACGGATCGCCGCGGGTAAGGTCGACGTCCGCGGTCTCGCGAGCGCGTTCACCGGACGGCGTACGTCCTGATGCGTGCCGACCTGCACCGCACCCGAGGTGGCGGCCTTGCGGAGGCCGCCACCGGGACCGTCGCGGTTCCCGGTCGCACCGAGGTGAAGGAGCGGGTGTACCGCACGGTCACCGCACGCGCATCGGCGGCACTCATCGGAGTGCCCCACGGCGACGTGCAGGTCGAAGTCCTCCAGCATCGCAGCGGTCTGACCGTGCGGATCGCCACGCCGATCCCCGTGCCCCACCTCGCCGACACGGAGGCGATCGCAGGGGGCGCGTCCATCCTCGACCGGGCCCGTCAGCTCCAGGAAGACCTGCAGGTCCGACTGGCGACGATGCTCGGTCGCGACATCACCCGTGTCCACCTGGCGATCACGGGCGCCACGACGCCGAAACGGAGGCGTGTCCGATGACCAGTCCTGCACTGCGCCGGGTGATCCGGCGCGAAACGCACTCGCCGCGCACCGTGGCGATGATCGTCGCGGTCGTCCTGTGCCTCCTGGGCCTCGGGTACCTGGGCATCGAGCTCGTGCTCGGACTGCTCGCCCAGCCGGCGCTGCTCATCGACCCCTCTGCGGGCTGGAGCTGGATCCTCGGGCTCCCCTCCGGCCCACCCGTGGGGCTTCTCGTGACCGGCGGCGTGATCCTGGCAGTGGCCGGGGTGCTCTGCATCTGGCTCGCCATCGCGCCCGGACGCCTCTCGAAGCACACGCTCGAGGGCGACGGCCGGGCCGTGGTCGTCGACAACGGCGTCATCGCCGCCTCGCTCGCGCAGCACCTGAGCGAGACGCTCGGCCTCCCGCGAGACGCCGTGCTCGTCGGGGTCGCGCGCCGGACCGTCGACGTCACCCTGCGCCCTGATCCCGACGTCGACCTGGAGACGGCAGAGGTCCGCTCGATCGCCGATGCCGAGCTCTCGAGCTACCGACTCAGCCGCCCGATGCGAACGACGGTGCGGGTGGCGCGCCGCCCGGAAAGGGACAGCGACTCATGAACCACACCAATCGCGCACTGAATCGCGCACTCCTGCTGATCTTCGGTCTCGTGCTCCTCGGTGCCGGACTCGTCGGGGTGGGCCTCGCGGTCTGGCCGACCGCTGCGACCGCCTGGGGCGACGTCGGGGGCGGCGCGGATGCGTGGCTGGCCCAGGTGCTCGAGGTGACCCGGATCGCCGGAACCGCGGCGACCTGGATCGGGATCGGGGCGATCGTGATCATCCTCGTCGCCCTCGTGCTCCTCGTGCTCGCGCTGACGCGCCTGATCCGCCGTCGGAGCCGGACGGTCGTGCTCTCCAACGATGCGCAGACCCCCCTCGGGCGCGTGACGATCACCGAGGGCTTCGTCTCGGACGCCGTGCGGAATGCGCTGGCGGATCGCGACGAGATCCTCACTGTCCAGGTCACGGCGAACGAGATCCGCAGCACTCCGGTGCTGCACGTGTCGGTCACCCCGAGGCAGAACACCGACCCCCGGGAGCTCGTCGACCGGATCGACCTGCTCCTCCGCAACCTCACCGCCCTCACGGGTCAGGAGATCGACACCTACATCTCGATCCACAGCGGGCTTCGCGTCCGCCTCGCCCACGATCAGGCCAGGCTCACGTAGCGGCGTGCGCCCTGGCCCACCCTGACCCCGCAACGTATCGTTCGGCGCCTCGCACGAGACGATACGGCGGCGTCCACCCGGACCGCCGTCACCCCACACCCACGAAAGGACCCCACCATGGGACTCGACGACAAGATCAAGAACACGGCACAGGATCTGGCCGGAAAGGCGAAGGAAGCCGTCGGCAACGTGACCGACAACGAGAAGCTCGCCGCAGAGGGCCGCGCGGATCAGGCGAAAGCGGATCTTAAGCAGGCCGGGGAGAACGTGAAGGACGCGTTCAAGAAGTGACCGGTGGGGTGGGGTGTGCGGTCACTGACTGCACACCCCGCCGTCGCGGGGAGACCACCTCGCGACCGCCCGTCAGGTGCGGGTGATTCGCGACTGAGCCGTGCGGTTCGGCTCCGCGCAGAGCCGGCACGATACGGTGGTTCGGAGGGGGTCGACGGCGAATGAGCGCACGGTACGCACGAGGGCCGTACCGCGTGTCGGTCGTCATTCCCGTCAAAGACGACGGCGCACTCCTGCGCCGGTGCCTGCGCGCCCTGTCGCTGCAGACGCGACGCCCCGACGAGATCGTCGTCGTCGACAACGGTTCGGTGGACGATTCCGCGGAGATCGCACGGCGCCACGGCGCGCGCGTGGTGGTGTGCGCGGACCCCGGGATCCCCGCCGCCAGCGCCACCGGCTACGACGCGGCGCTCGGCGACCTGATCCTGCGGCTCGACGCCGACTGCATTCCCGCCCGCACCTGGGTCGAGGAGATCGTGGCGGCACTGACGCGCCGCGGCGACGTCGCGGCAGTCACCGGTGGCGCCCGCTTCGTGGACGGACCGCGATCCCTGCGCTCCTGGGCCGCCGCGGCGTATTTGGGGGCCTACTTCGCGGTCGCGGTGCCCACGCTGGGTCATCTGCCGCTCTTCGGCTCGAACCTGGCCTTCCGGCGCGAGGTGTGGCTGCGGATGCGCCACCGGATCCACCGCCACGCGAATATTCACGACGACCTCGACCTCGCCTTCCACCTCGGCGATCAGCATCGCATCCGGTTCGCCCCGCGCGCGGCGATGGGCATGTCGATGCGCCCGCTCGCGTCCGCGCGAGGGTTCGCGCTGCGCATCGAGCGGGGCGTGCGAACCGTGGTGGGGCACTGGCCCGCGGACTTCCCCCCGGTGCGGTGGAATCGCATCGTGCTGCGGAAGCTGCTGCGCCGCGCCGGGATCCTCCCGCGTCGACGGACGGTTCGATGATGGAGCCGGCCGGCCGGAGTGCGGCGCCTCCCCTGCGCGTCATGACCTTCAATGTGCGGCGGCGCCTCCCGTTCTCGCTCAGACCCGCGGATCGATGGTCGGTGCGGCGGCAGCGGGTGCGGGCGCTCCTGCAGCGCGAGCGTCCCACGATCCTCGCGGCGCAGGAGGTGCTGCCGGATCAGGCCCGCTGGGTGCAGCGCTCGCTGGGCGAGCGGTACACGTTCGTCGGCCGCGGACGCGATGCCCGCGGTGCCGGTGAGGGGTGCCCGGTGTTCTTCGACACCGAGCGGCTCGAGCTGCTGGAGTGGGAGCAGCTCGCGCTCTCCCGCACCCCCGAGGTGGCGGGCTCCCGGTCGTGGGGCACCGTGTTTCCGCGGGCGCTCGTGTCTGCCCGGTTTCGGGATCGGCGCACCGCCACGGAGTTCCGGGTCATCAACACGCACCTCGACCCCGTCAGCGCCCGCGCGCGGGTGCGATCGATGGACCTGATTCGCGCGCATGCGCTCACCGGTGCCGCTCCCGTGATCCTCACCGGGGACTTCAACGCCGGCCCCGGATCCCGCACCCTCGACGCGCTGCTCACGGGCGGTGCGCTGCAGGACGCCTGGGTGCACGCCCGTCGCCGATCCACCCCGGAGCTCGCCACCTACGCCAACTATCGCCGCCCCCGACCCGGGGCCCGCATCGACTGGATCGTGACCAGCCCGCAGGCGTCGGTCGAGACGATCGGGATCGTGGCGCGACCCATCGACGGCGGATGGCCGTCGGACCACCTGCCGGTGCAGGCGGAGCTCACCCTCACGACGAACAGGAATGCCGATGATCGAGAACTTCCTTCGCCCACCGCGCACCCTCGCTGAGTGGATCGCCGACGGGCTGCGCGTGCTCGGGGTGCTCGGGGTCGTGGTGGCCGCGATCTGGTTCACCCCGACGGACGCGGGCATCCTCGCGTTCACGCTGCCCGCACTGGTGGGGGCCCGCTTCATCGGTGTTCCTCCCGCCTTCGACATCGCCTTCTCCGTCACCGTGCAGATCGCGGCCTGGAGCAACGTGATCGACCTCTACCGCACCGTCGAGGGGTGGGACGTGGTCATGCACCTCGTCTGCACGGCCGTGCTGACGGCGATGCTCTACGAATTTCTGGCGCGCCTCGACGTGGTGCCGGGCCTCGGAGCGCCGGCACTGAGGCGCCGCACCGTGATCGTCGCGTTCACCGGCATCGGGCTGGCGATCAGCGCGCTGTGGGAGATGGTCGAGTGGGTCGGGTTCGTCGGAATCACCGACGACATCTTCGTGGAGTACCACGACACCATCGGCGACATGGCGGTCGGCGGACTCGGATCCCTCATCGCCGGGATCGTCGTCGCCGTCGCGCTCACACGCGGTTCCACTCGAGGATCAGCAGAAGTGTCGTGAGGAAGCCGGCGAAGAAGTTGAGCGCGATGAAGCGCCGCCATGCGCGGTTCGTGCGCGCCGAATTCGCATCGGTCACGAACCAGAACGGGGCGCAGTTCACAACGTAGGGCACCACGATGATCGCGGCGAGCGGCCCGGGCCACGGGGTGAACAGCATGAGCGCACCGGCCGCGATCCACAGCAGGAGCGCGAGCCGGGTGGTCGCGCGTGCGCCGATCGCCGTGGCGATCGAGTGGATCCCCGCCTCGCGATCCGGCCCGATATCTTGCACGGCGCCGAACGCGTGCGCCGCCATGCCCCACAGGAAGAAGGCGGAGAGCAGTAGCACGAGGGCGCCGTTGATGTGCCCGCCCGCGAGCAGCAGCCCCACGATCGCCGGGCTCACGAAGTGGAAGCTCGAGGTCACCGAGTCGAGGAACGGGCGCTCCTTGAAGCGGAGTCTGGGGGCGGAGTACGCGACGACCGCGAAGGCACTGAGGGCGAGCGCCAGCCAGGCCGCGGGGCCGCCCGCGGTACCCAGCAGGATCAGGAAGGGGACGTTCGTGAGGGCGGCGATCCACAGGGTGGGGCGGTGCAGGCGCGGGGCGAGCAGCGCTCCCTCGATGCCGCCCTTTCTCGGGTTCGCGAGATCGGAGGCGTAGTCGAAGACGTCATTGATCCCGTACATCGCGAAGTTGTACGGGATCAGGAAGTACAGCACGCCGACGACGAACACCCAGTCGATCTCGCGGGTGACGAGCAGGTAGGCCGCCCCGAAGGGAAAGGCCGTGTTCACCCAGCTGATCGGGCGCGACGAGAGCACGAGCTGCGCACAGTCGCGGCGACGCTGCGCACTGCCGCGCTGGAGCGCTGCCCACAGCGCGGGGAGCAGGAGCGCACCGGCGAGCGGGTAGGAGAAGTCCTCGATCGGGGCGAGTCCGATGCTGAACCCGAGCAGGTGCTCCGACGCGTAGTGGAAGAGCCCCGCGCCGATCATGAGGTTGTCGAAGATCGCGGTGAGCGCGATGAGCACGAGCGCCGTGACCGCAACCGCGAGGAGGTGGCGCCCGCGTACGATCGACCGGTCGCGGCGGAACGCGAGGCCGGTCAGCACGGCCCCGCCGAGCAGGGCGAGCGCGACGCCGGACACGGCCAGCACGGCGTAGGTCATGCGTCACCCCGTCTCGGGTCGCGCCGGTTCGCGTCGCGCCGGATCGCGGCGTCCCCATCTGCGCTCCGCCGGTCGCGCATGGCTCCGAAGATGCGCGCGGACCCCGTGAACACGACCATGGTGCAGAGCACGAGAAAGATCAGGAACACCGGCTCCTCGAGCGGGAGCTCGGGAGCGAGGACGATCCCTGACGCGACCACGCCCTCGCCGCGGAAGAACACCCCGGCGGCGATCCCCGCGAGATCCCACACCAGGAAGAGCGCCGTGCCGACCGCGGTGACGAGCAGCGCGACCGCCGGATCGTGCCAGAAGAACAGCGAGAAGCGACGATCGAGCAGCAGCATGCAGGCGATCCCGCCGAGCAGGAGTCCGAGATAGAGCATCCCCATCACCCCTCCACCTCCGTCATCGATCCGCCGACGCGCTCGCCGCCGCGGCGGGCGTCGGGAGCGGACCCGCACTGTGGTCCCCGCGAATACGCTTCAAGACGATTTCAGCACTGATGAGACACATCGGCACGCCGACACCCGGCGCGGTCGTCGCGCCCGCGTAGTAGAGCCCGTCGATCTTCTTCGACGCGTTCTGGGCGCGGAACATCGCGCTCTGACTCAGAATGTGGGCGGGGCCGAGCATGCCGCCGCGCCACGAGAAGTAGTCGGTCGCAAAATCCGCTGGCCCGAGCGACTCACGCACCACGATGCGTTCGCGCAGATCCGGGATCCCCGCCCAGTCGGCGATCTGGTCGATCGCAGCGTCGACGGCGCGCTCGACGCGATCCGCACCCGTGCCGTCCGGGCCGCCGCTGCCGATCTCCGTATCTGCGGGCACCGGGATGAGGACGAAGAGGTTCTCGTGATCGGCCGGTGCGACGGTCGGGTCCGTCGCGCTGGGCTTGCAGACGTAGATCGACGCCGGGTCGGGGATGCGGGCGTCGTCGCCGAAGATCGCGTCGAAGTTCTCGTGCCAGTCGCGCGTGAACAGCAGGGAATGGTGGGGGAGCGCCTCGAGCGATCCGCGGACGCCCAGCATGGCGATCACGGCCCCGGGGCCGCTCGTGCGGCGACGCCACCAGCGCTCGGGGTAGCTCTGCTGCTCGGGCGGCAGGAGCCGGGTCTCCGTGTGGTGCAGGTCGGCACCGGAGACCACGATATCCGCCGATGCGGTGTGCTCTCGGCCCTCCGCGTCGCGCCACACCACACCCGAGACCTCGCGCCCGCGGCGCCGGGGCAGCGCGGTTCGCCGGGTCGTGTGCCGCGTGCTGCGGGTCTCGATGCGCACGACCTCCGCGTTCGTGACGATGCGGGCCCCGGCGGCCCGCGCGAGCTCCTCCAGTCGCTCGACGATGCTCCAGAATCCGCCCATGGGGTACTGCACGCCGGTGTCGAGATCGAGCGCACTCATGAGGTGGTACATCGCCGGCGCGTCCGCGGGATTCGTGCCGAGGAACACGGCGGGATAGCCGAGCACCTGCCGCAGCACGGGGTCGCTGAACTGCCGGGCCGCGTACTGCTCGAGCGAGGTCGTCAAGAGGCCCGTGAGCTTCGGCAGCCCCGAGAGCACTTCGCCGTGGGCGAGCGAACCGGGCCGCGTGAACGGGTTGTACAGGAAGTATCGCTCGGCGAGCTCGGTGGTGCGGCGCGCCGAGCTGAGGTACTGGCGCAGCCTCGGGGCGCTGCCGGGCTCGACTCGATTGAACGTGTCGGACACCCGGGATCGTCCGAGTGGAATGGTGAGGGGTTCGATCCGCGACCCGTCGGGCGCCGGCTCGCTGAACACCCGGTACCCGGGTCGCAGGTGGACGAGGTCGAGCTGCTCCTCCGTGGTGGTGCCGAGCATCTCGAAGAAGTGGTCGAAGACGCGCGGCATCAGGTACCACGACGGACCGGTGTCGAAGCGGAACCCGTCGCGCTCGATGAGCCCCGCACGACCGCCCACTCGGGCGTTCTTCTCCAGCACGAGCACGTCGTGGCCCTCGCGTGCGAGGAGCGCCGCGGTGGCGAGCCCCGCGATGCCGGCCCCGATAATCACGGTGGTGCGCCCGGTCATCGCCGTCCTTCCCGGAGTGTGGTGACCACCGCTCGGGACGCGAGCTGCAGCTTCACGGCATCGGGCACGCGCACGCGCGTGCGGTAGAGCTCCTCGGCCGGCAGTCGGTCGATCCGTGAGGTGAGGTCCTGGAACAGCGCGAGCGCGCTGCGCACGGCCGCACGGGCATCGACGGGCAGCAGGGGGAGCACCTGGCGCGCGTCGGCGAGCTGCGCGCGTACCGTGCGCACCCAGCGATCGCGGTCGGCGTCGGTGAGCCTGCCGTCGACCCCGAGGTACCCGCGACCGAGACGGTCGGTGTCGTCGGCGAGGTCCCGCAGGAAGTTGATGTTCTGAAAGGCCGCCCCGAGCTGCTTCGCGCCGGCTTCGAGGCGTGCGCGATCCGCGTCCGTGACCTCGCTGTCGCGCATGAACACGCGCAGGCACATCAGCCCGACCACCTCGGCCGAGCCGTACACGTAGCTGGCGTGGGAATCCTCGGTGTGCACCGCGAGGGCGTCCGGCGTCTCCTGCACATCGGTGCCCATCGAATCGAAGAACGGACCGGTGAGCGACTCGTCGATCCCCGCCTCGCGGGCCGTTCGCGCGAAGGCGTGGATGACGAGGTCGGTGCTGAAGCCGGTGCGCATCGCGAGATGCGTGTCCTCCGCATAGCGCTCGAGCGCAGCCCGCTGCTCCGCACGGCTCAGACCCGCTTCACTCGCCACGCCGTCGACGATCTCGTCGGCGACGCGCACCAGCGCGTAGATGTTGCGCACGTGGGATCGGTGCCGCTTGCCGAGCAGCGACGTGGCGAGACCGAACGACGTCGAATACGCCCCGATGACCTGACCCGCGACCAGCTCGGAGGTGCGGGTGAACCGAGCCAGGGGTGATCCCGCATCACCGACGGAGCCGCGGATCATGAGCGACGCCCATCGATTCGCGCGGCGAGATCCAGCAACATGGCACGCACCCGAGCGGGAATGGCCCCGCCCCGTTCCTCGTCGGCGACGAGCTCGGTCAGTGCCGCCAGCTGGTCGTCGATGAGCGCTCGCACGTGATCCTCGGCCCCGCAGTCGGTGAGCAGCCGTCGCACGCGCACCGCATCCTCGGGCTGCAGCTGCGGATCGCCGAAGTGGCGTGCGATGACCGGCCACGCGCTCGTCCGCTGCGCGAAGCAGATGACCGCGGTGTGCTTGCCCTCGCGGAGGTCCGAGTACGGATCCTTGCCGTGCTCGTCGGCGTCGCCGAACACGGAGAGCAGGTCGTCCTGCAGCTGGTACGCGAGCCCGAGGTGCGCCCCGGCGATGCTGAGCGCGTGCTCGAGCTCCGGGGATCCACCCGCGAGGATCGCCGCCGCGCGCAGGGGAAGCTCGAAGGTGTAGCTCGCGGTCTTCTGCTTCGTCATGACCAGCACCGCATCAAGGTCCGGCGCCACCATGCCGTCGCTGAGCCCCACGTCGGAGAATTCTCCGGCGGTCGTCTCCAGGATCGTGTGCTCGAGCAGATCGAGCAACCGTTCGCGCGTGGCTTCCGGGGCCCGGACGCGCGCAACGATCTGGTGCGCGGACGAGAGGAGGAGGTCGCCCGCGAGGATCGCCCCCGTTTCGGCCCAGTGCCGAGCGGCACTGCCGCGGCCCGCCGCGGTGGCCGATTCGACGAGTTCGCCGACGAGATTGAGCTCGCCCCGGCGCCGCAGATCCTGGTCGATGACGTCGTCGTGGAGGAGGAAGGCGAAGTGCAGGGCCTCGACGGCCGTGGCGAGGCGCAGCGCCTCCCGGCGGTCCCCGTCGGGTCTCAGCGCGTCGTACGTCTCGAGCAGCAGGATCGGCCGCAGGAGCTTGCCGCCTCGGACGTGCTGCGCCGTGTGCGACCACAGCCGCAGGAACTCCGTGCCGTAGGTCTGCGCCTGGCGACTCGTGCGCGCGAGCAGCGCGTCGATCTCCCCCTCGACCTCGAGTCGCAGTCGGACCCGGTCGGATTCGGTGCGCACCGCGGTACTCATCGGGTGTCGACTCCCGCTCGGGTGTCGACTCCCGCTCGGCCGTCCGATGTCACGACGGAGTGCGCGGCCCCGGCGACCCCCGGGAGCGCGAGCTGCATCGCCAGCCACGGGCTGAACGCGAACGGCGCCTGGCGGACCGTTGCCACCAGCGCGTCCATCCCTATCCACGCCCACTCCGCCACCTCGTCCGGGTTCGGTCGCAGTGCACTCGCGATCGTCGCCGTGTAGACGGGGCAGATCTCGTTCTCGACGATCCCGCTCGCGTCGACGGCGCGGTAGCGGAAGTCGGGGGCCGCGAGCCGGATCTCCGCGACCGTGGCCCCGAGCTCGTACGCGGCGCGGCGCATCACGGCGTCTTCGTGGAGCTCGCCGGGTGCGGGGTGCCCGCAGAAGCTGTTCGTCCACACCCCTGGCCACGTCGTCTTCGAGAGCGCCCGGCGCGTCATCAGCACCTCACCGGCCTCGTTGAGGAGGTAGCAGGAGAACGCCTGGTGCAGCGGCGTGCGGTCCGTGTGCACCTCGGACTTCTCGGCGGTGCCGATGGGTCGAGCGGACTCGTCCAGCAGGATCACGAGTTCACGGTCGATCTCTTCGAGTGTCTGGCGTTGCCCCATCGCGTGCTCTCGCATGTTGTTAGTCTAATGTAGTAACTAGCTTATCTACGAAAAGTGACCGGTGTTGTTCGAGGAGCGGGGTGGATCCAGCCATGACCGAAGCGCCCGAGCGCTCCTCGCTGTCCTCGTCGCTCTACAGCCTCGACGTGAACGATCCCATGTCGGAACTCATCGACCGCTCCGACGTGGATCCGGACGTGGTCGCGCACATCAGTCACCTGATGGCCGCCCTGGGGCGCCTGCGTGACGCCGAGCAGCAGATCTCCGAGGCGTCGCAGCGCTACATGCAGCTCGGGCGCACGGACATGCGAGCGCTGCACTTCCTGATCATCGCCTCGCACAGCGCGACGGTGACCACTCCGAGCGCGATCGCCGCGCACCTCGGGATCTCGAGCGCGTCGACCACGAAGCTGCTCGATCGCCTCGAAACGGGTGGGCACATTCGTCGCTCACCGCACCCGACGGACCGTCGCGCATTGGCGATCACGGTCACGGAGTCGTCGCGAGAGGCCGCGATGCAGACCGTCGGACGGCTCCAGGCGCAGCGCTACCACGCGGCCGCGCGGCTGACCCCCGAGGAGCGCGACGTGGTGATCCGCTTCCTGACCGAGATGACCGACGAGATCACCCTGCGGGACGAGATGTGGGCCGCGGTCGACCACGGCCGGAGCGCGGGGGCTCGGTAGCGCGGTCGCCGTGGATGCGGGATCGCATCCTGGAGTGAACGCAAGTGACCCGTGTGACGCGACATTCGGTGCTGTTGCGTTCACTCGACCATGTCATCGCGTCGCGTCGAGTGCGGGATCAGGCGGTGACGCTGGAGCGCCCTCGGACCCGGCCGGCGAGGAGTGAGAACACGATGACGGCCACGGAGGTGTAGACCGCGAAGCAGAGGAGCTCCGCGTCGGGTGCGAACGCGAGATCGACCCCGGGAGCGCTCCCGAGCACGATCCGGTTGATGGTGAGCCAGGTGAGGTGAGCGCCGATGCAGGTCCACACCGTCGCGGCGAGGGTCGCGTCCCGCGCGAAGGTGAGCAGCAAACCGAAGGCGGCGAGCATCGTGTAGTAGACGACGGGATCCTGGCCGCCCGGTGCGAGGGTGAACGCCTCCCCGCCCGAGATGAGGCCGAGCGCCCAGCCTGCGGCCAGGGCGATCGGGGGTACGAGGAGGAACGCGGCGATGCCGAGGGCCGTTGCCGCGGCGCGGGGGAAGGCCGTGCGCAGGGACGAGAGCGCGTAGCCGCGGATGGCGATCTCCTCGGGGATCGCCTCGAGCAGCAGCGCCACGAGCGTGTTCGTGACGAGGAACGAGACCACGGCGAGTCCGTCGACCCCTGTCCACTCCGCCCAGCCGAGCAGGGTGAGCGTCGCGATCACCAGGGCACCGCTCGCGCCCACGACCCCCACACCGAGCAGGAACCCGCCCGCGTCACTCCGTGGGCCGGTGAGCCCGATGCCGGTGAGGGGCGCGCGGTCGACGCCGCGGCGGAGCAGCACGATCGCGGCGACCACGGCGACGCACCCGGCGCCCGCGACGGCCACTCGAGCGCCGAGGGGCTGGTCCGGGGTCGCGGACATCCCGACCAGTCCGCCGAGCCAGGTCGCGAGCGCGAGTGCGAGGCCCATGATCGCGGCCGCGGCCAGCGCGCGGAGCAGAGCCGCGCGGCGGGGGTGGTGAATCGGCATGCTCCATCCAATCACGCCGAGTCGTGCGCCCATGGCGCAGGTCTGCGGCTGGAATCGGTACGCACCCGCACCACGACAGGGTGCATGCTCGGCAGGCCGCCCCGCATAGTGGGCCGCGGCGGTGCGGGGCAAGCCCCTGGCAATTCGGGGCGTGAGAGCGGACACTGGATACATCACGGCGTCGCATCGTTGCGACGTCCTCCTCACGACCACGGGAGCCCCCGCCATGCCGATGCCACCCGATCGCAGTTCCGAGGAGCGCGGCGCGGTGAGTATCCGATCGATCGGCACGGCCGTGCCGCCGACCGTTCTGGAGCAGCCACGTGTTGCGGAGCTGTTCTCCCAGCAGCCGGGCACCTCCCGGCTCGCCCAGCGGCTCATCGCCTCGGCGTTCGGTGCCTCCGCCATCGATCGCCGGCACACCGTGATCCCTGAGCTGGACGGTGAGGCACGCCCCGATCCCGTCTTCGTCGATGTGGCGGCGGGCTCGATCCTCTCGCCCTCGACCGGGACGCGGAACGAAGTGTACGTCCGCGAGGTGCGCCCGCTGCTCCGGGAGGCCGCCGAGGCGGCGATCGCCGCCGCCTCGGGTCTCGAGCGCGGCGACATCACCCACGTCATCACGGTCTCCTGCACCGGATTCATGGCTCCGGGACCCGAGTACCTGCTGGTGCGAGATCTCGGGCTGGCGCCCTCGACGCGACGGCTCCACGTCGGATTCATGGGGTGCTACGGGGCCTTCCCGGCGCTGCGAGCCGCCGTCTCGACCTGCGTCGCGGAGCCCGACGCGGTGGTCCTGATCGTCTGCGTCGAGCTCTGCAGCCTGCATCTGCGGACCTCGGAGGATCCCGACACCATCGTCGCGTCGTCCGTGTTCGCCGACGGGGCGGCGGCCGCGATCGTATCGGCGCGGCCGGCGCCGGCGGGGGAGACGGTGCTCGACGTCGACCGCCTGGACACCACCCTGACCGCGACCGGCGAGGCGGAGATGGCCTGGACGATCGGCGACCTGGGATTCGAGATGGTGCTCTCGAACGCCGTGCCCCGGATCCTCGAGGAGCAGATCGACGAGGCGCTCCGGCCGCTGCTGGAAGCCGGATCGAGCTCGCCACCCGAGGAGGGCTGGGCCGCGATCCGGCACTGGGCGATCCACCCCGGGGGCCGCGCGATCCTGGATCGGGTGCAGCGCGCGCTCGACCTGACCGACCGGCAGCTCGCTCCTTCCCGCGAGATCTTGCGGTCGTACGGCAACATGTCGAGCGCCACCGTGCTGTTCATCCTCCAGCGCATCCTGACGGGGTCGGAGAACGATCCCGAGCCGGAGCTCGATCCAGCGCCCGACGCGTCGGACCGGGTGCTCGCCGTGGCATTCGGCCCCGGGCTGACGGTCGAATCGGGCCTCTTCACCCGACGGGTGGTCTCGTGAGCAGCTCGAGCTGGAGCACTCGCGACGTGCGCGTCCGCGAGCTGATGGACGAGCCCGACTGCGATCCCGAGCTCCTCGCGCGCACGTACCAGCGCTTCACCACGGTGAACCGCCTCGTGTCGGGGTGGCGCAGGATCTACCGGACGAGGATCCGACCCCGACTCGCGCCGGATCGGCCGTCCACACTCCTCGATATCGGGTTCGGCGGGGGCGACATTCCCCGTGCGCTCGCCGCCTGGGCGGTCCGCGACGGCCTGCAGTTGCACGTCACTGCGATCGACCCGGACGAGCGCGCGCTCGCGTTCGCCCGCTCGCGCCCGGCGCCCGGGGTCCGCTTCGAGCGCGCGTCCAGCGCCGACATCGTCGCCCGCGGCGATCGGTTCGATGTCGTGACGTCGAACCATCTCCTCCACCACCTCGGCGACGACGAGCTGCGCGGGGTGCTCGACGACAGCACCGCGGTGTGCGACGGGATCGCGATCCACAACGACCTGTCGAGGAACCGGCTCGGGTACATGCTGTACGCCGTCGCGGCGCTCCCGATCGCCGGGGACTCGTTCGTCCGCGTCGACGGGCTGCGCTCCATCCGGCGCAGCTACCGCGCGCCCGAGCTGCAGCGGGCCGTGCCCCCGGGGTGGCGGGTGTCGCGGATGTTCCCGCAGCGGGTGCTCGCGACCTTCGAGGCGGGCTCGCCGTGAGCCGCCGCCTGACCCGGGGGCTCGTCACCGCGGCCGCCGCGTGCTACACCGCGAATGTGCTCTTCGGGTCCGCGGTCGCGACGGGGCTGATCGACAACCGGCGCATCCGATGGGTGCACCACGCCCTGTACATCGCGACGTGCACCGCGTCGGGATCCGCGATCGTCGCTGGAGCCGTGCAGCGCGAGCGCGCGGCAGTGCTCCTGGCCCCGGCGGTGCTCCCGCTCGCCGCGCTGCCGCGGGGCGGCGGCGGTCGACGGCACATCGCGCTCGCCGCAAGCGCGGCAGGCCCATTCGTCATCGCGCTCGTGCGGGTGTGGAGGAGGAACTGATGGAGTTTTTGGATGCGGTGCGACGCCGCAAGACGACGAACGGTGCGTTTCTGCCGGATCGGGTCTCCGAGGAGCATCAGCGCCTGCTGATGGAGCTCGCCGGACGGGCGCCGTCCCAGCTGAACAGCCAGCCGTGGCGGTTCGTGCTCATTGAGGAGCGCGACACGATCGAGCAGATCGCGCGCATCAGCGGCGAGTCCATGACGGAGGCGATGTCGAACGGCACCTTCTTCGAGCGGTACAAGCCGTACTTCCGGTTCAGCCGGGAAGAGATGGAGCGCCGCCGCGACGGCATGCTGTTCGACCGGTTGCCGGCGCCGCTTCGCCCCTTCACCAATCAGGTGTTCACGAGCCGCGGCCAGAAGCTGATGAACACACTGCGAGTGCCGCAGACCCTGGGAGCGGAGAATCGTAAGCTCGTGGCGGGATCCCCGTTGCTCCTCGGTGTGATGCTCGATCGCTCGGAGTACCGGCCCGGGCAGCTCTCGTCGTTCTACTCGGTGTTCAGCATGGGCGCGGCGATGGAGAACGTGTGGCTCGCGACGGTCGAACTCGGCATGGGGATCCAGTTCATCTCGTTCCCGATGGAGGTGCCGGGCCGGTGGGACGAGATCGTCACCCTGCTCGACGTGCCAGACGACCTCGAACTCATGGCGGTGTATCGCCTGGGCTACCTCCCGCCGGAGCAGCGGCGCCCGCCGATCGACTGGACCAGCAGTCAGCGGCGGCTCCCGTCGCAGTACGTGTTCCGCGGCACGTGCGCGACGCCGCAGCAGGGCTGGGACGACGTGGATTCGGGATCGGAGGGGCCGGAGTAGACGGGGCTTTCGGGGCGGGGCTGGCTTTCGGAGGACGGTGGGCCGTCAGAGCACCTCAAGATCCGAGGTCGCGGGGCCCTCGAGCAGCCGGCCTGCGGCGTCGAACCGAGACCCGTGCAGCGGGCAATCCCAGCTGCGCTCCGCGGAGTTCCACGTCACGATGCCGCCGAGGTGCGGGCACGTGGCAGACACGGTGCACACCCGGCCGTCGACGGTCGATACCGCGGCGGGCGTGAGGTGCCGATTTCCGACGACGCCCTCGCCCTCGGCCGGGGGGTCCTCCGGCAGCGGGTGGAGCTCGGCCGACACCCAGCCCTGCGCGAGTTCACCGCCGACCTCGGCCGAGAGTGCCGCGCCGGAGGCGAGATCCCGAACCGTCGTGGCGCGGTCGCGGAGTGTCTCGGCCCAGGGCATCTGGCCCTCGAGCACCTCCGCCGCGAGGCTCAGGGCGGCGGCGACCGCGTTGGTCATGCCCCACTTGTTGTAGCCGGTGGCGTAGGCGACCGTGCGGCCGCTGCGCGGGAGCCAGCCCACGTACGGCACCCGATGGATCGGCTCGTAGTCCTGCGCAGACCAGGCGTGCGTGCGCACCGCTCCGGGAAAATGCCGCTGGGTCCACGCCTCCAGGTCCGCGACCTTCGCGGCGGTGTCGCGCTCGCGCCCCACCGGGTGGCCGTTGCCGCCGACCACGAGCGCCTCGCCGTCTGCCAGGGGCGCGGTGCGCAGTGATCGGCTCGGCTCGTCGATCGACAGGTACATGCCGCGCGGGATCGGCTGAGACTCGGCGGGCACACGGAAGGCCTGCGCGTACGAGCGGAGCGGACGGAGCTTCGCGAAGGCGAGACCGCGGTCGAGGATCGGCGTGCCGGTGGCGAGCACCACGATCGAGGCGAAGAGCTCGCCCCCCGAGGTCTCGACGGTGGCGGGAGATCCGGACCGCACGCCGGTCACCCGGGTGCGCTCCACGATGGTCCCGCCGTGTCGCCGCACGTCGTCGGCGAGCGTGCGGAGCACGTCCATCGGGTCGAACTGCGCCTGGTCGGCGAGGCGGATGCCGGCGCGGGTGCGGAACGGGAGCCCCACGTCGTCCAGGCGCTCGACGTCGAGGCCCGCGATGCGGCACGCCTCGAACTCGTCGTCGATCGACGCGATCCCGTCGGATGTCGCGGCGTAGGTGAACGCGTCGCGCTGCTGCACCGGCACGCCGTGCGACTCCAGGTAGCGCAGCAGCCAGCTCTGACCCTCGCGATTCCCCTCGACGTACGCCTGCAGCATGGTGCTCGAGTGGTGCGACAGGATCTCGGAGGCGACCTGCCCCTGCAGCAGACTGAGTTTGCCCGTCGTGTTGCCGGTGGCGACGGCGCCCACGGTGCGGGACTCGAGCACCGTGACGGAGCGCCCCGCGCGGGCGAGCAGCAGCGCGGTCGTGAGCCCCGTGAGACCGGCGCCCACGACGACGGCGTCGACCTGCGCACCGGGTTCCAGCAGATCCGAGGGTCCGGTCGGTTCGGCTCCTGCGGTGTCGATCCACAGCGACCCCATCGTCACTCGCCTCCCGCGTTCGGACCGTCGATTCGGATCCTGGTCACGAGCGCGCTCAGGGCGGCCTCGATCGACTGGGTCATGACCTCGATCGGTTCTCCGGCGAACCGGTGCCCCTCGACCACGACCCCGCCCCGGGCCGTGTACGTCGCGAGGAAGACCGTGCCGGGCGGCTGGTGCTCGTCGGGGCCCGGGCCCCCGACACCGGTGAGCGCCGCGGTGCAGTCGGCCCCGAGCCGCTCGGCGACCGTGCGCGCCATTGCCTCCGCCGTCTCCGGGGTGACGACGGGGCCTCGGGGTGACTCGAGGAGTCCGTATTTCACCTCCGGGTGGTAGGCCACGATCCCGCCGCGGAACCAGTCCCCGGCGCTCGGCGCTGAGGCGAGGGCTGCGGCCAGTTGACCGCCCGTCAGCGATTCCGCGACGGCGATCCGGCACCCGACGTGGTCGGCGAGCTCGCTCAGCTGCTCGACCCATTCGTCCACTCGCGGAGTGAGTGCCGATCCCGCCATTGCGACCTCCGTCGTGTCGTCCGCGCGGCCCTCGTCGGTGAGCCGCGATGCCGACTGTGGTTGACGAGACGCCCCTCACCACCGAGTGCGTATGGGGTACTGGGATGAGAGACGCCTCAGCGCGAGCGTAGCCGGGCCGGGCGTCGAGCACAGGACCATTGACGTGCGGGGGCGGGGGCGTTACCGTGATCGGCTCGGATCTCTCCCTCACGCATCTGGGGCGCATAGGAGATGGACTGGGCGTGGAGGTGGCGGGCAGGTGTGTTTCACAGCAACAGCGCTCGTCCTATCTATTTGTATACTTCCGTGCGACCCTAGCGCCATGGGGTACTTGCTGTACGGCGGTCGTGAATACGAGTTCGAGGATCGATGGCTCGCCCACCTGAAGGCGGCGGTGGGGACGAAATTCCGACGGCACGAGAGCTTCTTCATGAGCTGGAAGGTGGATCCGGTCGACGGCAGCGGGCGCATCTCGCTGTGGATGGATCCGAGCCAGCCGATCGGCTTCCGGTTTTCGGGGAGCAAACCGCCGAAGCTGAACAAGGAGTGGTTGCAGGTGCTCGTCGAGCTCGCGGGCACGCACCGCGGACTCATCGCCGTCTCCGAGAAGGACGCGGCGGCGTACGCGGAGGAGCAGCGGGCGTTGCATGCGTCGCAGGCGGCGTCGGTCTAGCTCAGCTCTTTCTCGCTACTCCCTCCTCCCTCCTCCCTCCTCCCTCAGTCGCCCTCGAGGATCTGCCGCACGAGCTCTCGCACCTCGTCATCGGGCAGTTCGATGCGGGCCTCCGTGAGGCGACGGCGGAGCATGGCGTCGACCTCGGTCGGATCGACGCCGCTCGCGGTATCCCGCACTTCGACGACGATGGTCGCCACCGTGTCGACGTCGGCGGCACCGTGCGCGTCGAGGTCGCGGAGCTCCTTCGCCTGATCCCGGTCGAGCGGCGCGTCGGTCATGATCCGCTCACCTCGGGTCGCCCGCGCTGCGCGGGTGACGACGAGACATCCTCGCCCAGCTCCTCGAGGGCTTCGGCGGGGGAGAGGCCTGCGGTCTCGGTATCTGGTTCGTGCTCCGGATCGACGGCGTGCTCCTGGTCGCGATGTGCGGTCTCCACGAGCTCGTGGTCCTCATCGATCTCTTCGTTCGGTACTCCGGTGTCTGACATGTGTCGTCTCCTTTTCGTGCTCGGAGTGGCTGTGCGGACTCCCGAGTGTAGGCAGCTGGCGACGATCCCTCACCGGGGTTGATGTGACGGTGCTCAGTGGCTACGGTGCCCGTCTCCCGCGTGAGCGCAATGACACGCTACGGCGGGCCAGGTGGTGCAGTTGCGTTCACTCGAGGGGTGCTGCGGCACCACGCAGTGCCCGCGCACCCAGGGGCGCGGGCAGGATCCCGGATCTATCGGCGCACTCAGCCCCTGTGCTAGGTTTCGCAGCATGACGCATCCCGATCAGACCTCGGCCGGCGACACTTCCGCAGCGGACAAGCGACGTGCCACGCGCGCGATCATCGCGATCATCATCGCGATCGCGGCGCTCGCGTTCGTCTTCTCGAACGTGGCACCCGCGACGCTGCGGTTCCTGTTCATGGAGTTCACCATGCCGGCCTGGGCGTGGTTCCTCGCCGTGCTGCTCGCGGGGGTGGTCATCGGGTCGCTGTTCCCGTGGTTCCGCCCGAAGAAGAAGCGCTAGCTGCCGGATCAGTCGGCGCACTCGAGCCGCGCCATCCCCGGGAGACGGCGGTCACGTCGCGACTGAAGCCCGCGCCGAGCACCATGCCGATCGCGATCGCGATGAGTGAGCCGAAGGTGCGCAGGATCGTGTCGCTCGCCCCGCTCGTGCCGGCCGCGGCCTCGCTGACCCCGATGAAGCCCATGGCGCCCGGAACGAGCAGCCAGTAGGCGCACGTCAGCATGATCGAGGCGGGTGGTGCCGCCCGGAAGCGCGCGGCGAGGTAGGCCGCGGGAACGGCGACCGCGGCGCCGATCAGCCCCGACAACTCGGCCCCGAGGAGGAGGTTGCCGAGCAGCTGCGCGGCGTACGCGACCACGAGGGCGTAGAGGATCCACGGGAGGGATCGGCGCGGCGCCGACGAGAAGAAGTAGTACCCCAGGCTGACGAGCGCGATCCCGACCCACGGCGCCCAGCTGCCGAGTTGCTCGGGTGCGGTCGTGACGGCGGGGGAGCCGGCCACCGAGATCCCGGCGTAGACGCCGAAGGCGAGGAGCCCGAGACGCGCGATGCCGTAGACGAGCCGGCTCGCACCGGCCATGATCTGGCCGGAGGTCAGCTCGACGGCCGCGATCGCCAGGGTGAGCCCGGGCAGGAACGACACGAGCGAGGGCGCGACGAGACGCACCACGTCGTCGTGCACGAGCGGGCGCACGAGCCAGGCGATGACGACGGTGGCGGCGAAGGCGGTGAACACCGGGAGGATCAGCGAGAGCGTCGGAGCCCGCGCAGCGAGCAGCAGGATCACCCCGACGATCGCGCCGAGGATCGCGTAGACGGGGAGGGCCGTGAGGGTGGGATTGATCATCAGGCCGAAGCCGAGGCTCAGCAGCGTGTGCCCCAGCACCGTGAGCACGGCGCCGAACCGCGGCGGTGACGCCCGGATGCGCGCGATCTCCGCGATCACCGCGTCCGGGGCGGTCCGATCCGGCGAGGTGCGGCGCACGAGGTGGGAGACGGCCCCCGCCTGATCCAGGCGAAGCGCGTCGGTGTCGGCGGGGAAGATCGCGGTCTGCGCCGGTGTGCTGCTCTGGTCCTCCACGATCACGAGTGTCGGGAGCACGAACACTCGAAGATCGGGCCGCCCGTAGCGCGCGGCCACGCCCTGCAGCGTCAGCTGGATATCGCTCGTCGCCTGCGACGCCGCGAGGAGTGCGGGTCCGATCGCTCCGAGCATGCCGACCACGCCATCGGCCGTGGGCGGTGCCGTGGGAGTGTCCTGGTCGCTGCCGAGCGCCCGAACGGCCCGTCGGAACCGGCCGATGAGTTCGGACATGTCCCACCTCCGGAGGTGCGCTCCCGCCGACGAGCTCGTGAGCGAACGGCTGCTGGGACGCGGATCCACGTCCCGTGCACTCACCATATCGAGTCGGGCGCGCCGTTTCACTCGACGGGCGGACTGAGATCTCGAAGCATCCAGAGTGGCGAGTGGGCGGTCACTGCATAGCTGCTGCACATCAAAACATCTATCTTCCACTGTTTTCTCACAGATCCTTGCACTGCGTTCATTGTTCGCCATACGGTGAGCATGCACGAGATGTAAGTTTTTCTTCTTGATCTTGCCGCGCTCGATCTCGAAGTCAGGTATCACCCATCGGCCGCGTCGAGCCAAGGAGTTGCTTGCAGTGATCACGCACGGAGCACACGGGGGACTGCCGGCTGAGCGCCGCGAACCCCACGCCACGACGGAGCCGCATCACGCGCAGGTGGAGCCGGATCGCGCGCAGCAGGTTCAGGACCACGCGCAGCAGGTTCAGGATCACGCGCCGACCGCGCCGACCGTGCCCCTCGTCCCGGCGACGCCGTCCACGTCAGACGGAGCCGCGGACACGGTCGACGGCACCGACCTCCTCGTCCTCGACCAGGTCTCGGTCGAGGCGTCGTGGGGTCACATCTTCGGCCCGGTCAGCTTCACCGTGCCGCGCGGCGGCGTCACCGTGCTCGTCGGCCACGGCGGCCGCGGCAGGACCGCGCTGCTCCTCACGCTCGCGGGCCGAATGAAGCCGTCCTCGGGCTCCCTCACCTCCTTCGGCAACACCGACGATCCGCACGCCCTCTTCCGGCGCGCCGGTGTCGGCTTCATCACCGAGGTCGACGAGATCGTCCAGGCGATCCGGGTGCGCGACATCGTGACCGAGCAGCTCCGGTGGAACGAGAAGTGGTTCAAGTGGGTCGCCCCCGCGCAGCAAAAAGACCTCGAGCGCATGTGCCGCCCGGTCTTCGGCGACCTCGAGCTCCCCGACATCGACGCCATGGTCGAGGAGCTGCCCGAGCTCACGGCCGCCCTGTTCCGGATCGCCGCGGCGAACGCCCGCAAGCCCGAGCTGCTCGTCGTCGGCGGGGTGGATCTGCTCGCGAGCGACACCGCCTCCGCCCAGCTGCTCGAGCGCTTGGTCGCGCTGGGCGAGACGCAGACGATCATCACGGCCGATGTGAACGGCCGGCGCACCGACGCCGCAGTGAAGGAGTACATCGACGTGCCGAATCTGACGAATCACCAGTTCGCCGAGCTGGAGCGCGAAGAGACGCGCGACGAAGCCCCGGGCGCGACGCAGGTGCACGCGTGATCGCCGCGTTCTCGCCCGGCAGCGACTTCAAGCGCTACTACCGGGGCCGGATGCCCCGACTGGCGTTCGCCGTGATCCTCCTCATGCCCCTCATGTACGGCGCGCTGTACCTGTGGGCGTTCTGGAACCCGTTCGGCCACGTCAACAAGGTGCCGGTCGCGATCGTGAATCTCGACACCGGTGCCGAGATGCTCGGCGAGCAGGTGGACGCCGGATCGCAGGTGGTGACCGGGCTCGTCGACTCGAAGCAGCTCAACCTCTTCGAGGTGAGCGAGGAGGAAGCGGCGACGGGACTCTCCCACGGCGCCTACGACTTCACGATCACGATCCCTGCCGACTTCTCCGACTCGATCGTCTCCGCGGCGGGCGGCAACCCGCACTCGGCGGAGCTCATCTTCACCTACGACGAGTCGAACAACTACCTCTCGACGGTGATCGGTCAGGATGCCGCGGAGGAGGTCATCAACCAGGTCAGCGCGCAGGTCGGGGAGCAGGTCTTCCAGGCCGTGATCACCGGCGTGGAGGGCACGATCCCGAAGTTGAAGGCCGCGGCCGAGGGCGTCGAGGAGCTCAACACCGGCATGCAGCAGGCCGACGAGGGTGCGCAGCTGCTCGCGACCAACCTGGTTACGGCCAAGGACGGCGCGGGCACGCTCTCGGGCGCGATCGACGAGATCGTGGATCGGCTCGACGGCGTGATCGGCGACGCCGAGGCGATCGTGCAGGGGTCAGGACTCACGGGTGCCGAGATCCGCGATGCCACGCAGCGCATCCAGGTCAACGTCGACGGCGCAGCCGCGCTGCTCACCGACATCTCCGCGGCGCAGGCCGCCTCGGCCGCGGATCTCGACGCGGTGATCCGGGATCTGCGCGACGCAGGTCAGGGCGACTTCGCCGACCGCCTGCAGACGATCCGCGACGACATCGCCACCGCCCCCGCGATCGAGCAGGCCAACGCCGTGTTCGCCACCATCACCCAGGACACGGTGCTGCTGGCCGGGCAGCTCGACGACCCGAGCAGCCAGATCAACGTGGTCATGCGCGCGGTCGAGAACGGTGTCGTGGTGCGGGATCTCGCGGCGGCCCACTCGGCGGCGGATCAGCTGCGCAGCGGTGCGGACCAGCTGAACTCGGGTCTGATCCAGCTCAGCGACGGGGCGAACCAGCTCGCCGCCGGCACTCCGAAGCTCGCCGCGGGCACCGCGCAGCTCGAGGATGGCGTCACGCAGGGCATGAAACTGCTGCCGCACTGGGACAACGACCAGAAGGAGAGCTTCATCAAGACGCTCGCCCAGCCGGTCAAGCTGGTCGAGAACACCGAGCACGAGGCGAAGACCTTCGCCTACGGCTTCGCCCCGTTCTTCCTCGGTCTCGCGCTCTTCGTCGGCAGCATCATCGCTTGGATGCTCTTCACGCCGCTGCAGGCCCGCCCGCTCGCGCAGGGGCTCGGCTCGTTCCGCTCGGTACTGGCCTCCTTCGCGCCGACGCTGCTGGTCGGGATGACGCAGGGCACGATCCTCTACCTGGTCATCTACTTCGGCCTCGGGCTGCACCCGGTGTACCCGATCCCGACCCTGCTCTTCATGTGGCTCATGGTGGCGATGTTCCTCGCGATGATCCAGATGTTCAACGTGCTCTTCGGGTCGGCGGTCGGCCGCGTGCTGACCCTCGCCTTCCTGATGGTCATGCTGACCTCCGCGGGCGGGATCTACCCGGTGCAGACCACGAGCCCGCTCTTCCAGTGGATCCACCCCTACGACCCCATGACCTACACGGTCACCGGGCTCCGGCAGCTCATCATGGGCGGCATCGACTATCGGTTCGGGATCGCCGTCGCCGTGATCGCCGGCCTCACGGCGGTGTTCCTCGCGGTCTCCACCTGGGCTGCGAGACGCAACCGCCAATACAACATGGACCGCCTGTACCCGCCGGTCGAGGTATAACCCGCGCCTCACCGGCCCCCAACCCGCACGATTCAGAACAGAGAGAAACGAGGACCACGTGTCTGAGCTGTACCGAAACGCGACCGAACAGTCCGACGCTGCCGAGCTGCAGATCAACCCCGTCTTCGCCCGACCGGGCGAGGCGACGACCCTGCCGAAGTTCAAGATGCCGGACGACATGATGTCGGGCGACACGGCGTACCAGATCATCCACGACGAGGCGATGCTCGACGGCAACTCGCGCCTCAACCTCGCGACCTTCGTTTCCACCTGGATGGACGACAACGCGCAGAAGCTGTACCTCGAAGCCGCCGACAAGAACATGATCGACAAGGACGAGTACCCGGCGACCGCGGCGATCGAGGACCGCTGTTGGCGCATGCTCGCCGACCTCTGGAACGTGCCCGACACGAGCGACACGATCGGCACCTCGACGATCGGCTCCTCGGAGGCCTGCATGCTCGGCGGTCTCGCGCTGAAGCGCCTGTGGCAGGAGCGGCGCAAGGCCGAGGGCAAGTCCACCGAGAGCCCGAACCTGGTGCTGTCGGCCGGCGTGCAGGTCGTGTGGGAGAAGTTCTGCAACTACTGGGATGTCGAGGCGCGCTATGTGCCCGTCACCGAGGAGCACCTGGTGCTCGACGGCTTCGAGCTCGAGAAGTACGTCGACGAGAACACGATCGGCGTGGTCGCGATCCTCGGCCAGACCTACACGGGCCTCTACGAGCCGGTGAAGGAGATCGCCGCGAAGCTCGACGAGATCCAGGCCGACACCGGACTCGACGTGAAGATCCACGTCGACGGCGCATCCGGCGCCATGGTGGCGCCGTTCTGCCAGCCCGAGCTCGAGTGGGACTTCACGGTGGAGCGCGTGAACTCCATCAGCACCTCCGGCCACAAGTACGGCCTGGTGTACCCGGGCGTCGGCTGGGTCGTGTGGCGCAACCAGGCCGTCTGCCCGGAGAGCCTGATCTTCCACGTCAGCTACCTCGGTGGCGACATGCCGACCCTGGCCCTGAACTTCTCGCGCCCGGGCGCGCAGGTGCTGCTGCAGTACTACCAGTTCCTCCGCCTCGGCCGGGAGGGCTACCGCGAGGTGCAGCAGGGCTCGATCGACGTCGCGACCTACCTCTCCTCCGAGATCGGCGCGATGGATCAGTTCGAGCTCGTCAGCAAGGGCGACACGATTCCCGTCTTTGCCTGGAAGCTGGCGGGCGGCCCGCGCAACTGGGATCTCTATGACCTCGCCGACCGCCTCCGCATGCGGGGCTGGCTCGTGCCGGCGTACCCGATGCCGGACAACCTGGCGGACCTCGTCGTGCAGCGCATCGTCGTCCGCCTCGGACTCAGCCGCGATCTCGCCGGGCTGCTGCTCGCCGCGATCAAGGAGGAGGTCGCGTTCCTCGAGAATCTCGCGGCCCCGATCCCGCGCGAGAAGCCGCGCAAGAGCTTCGCGCACTAGGGTCCGGCCGACTGACGCCTACCCCGTACCGCCCACCCCGCCCGCCCACTCCGGATCGCCGCCGAGAAAGGCCGCCCAGTGACCAGTGACCCCCGAACGGTGGACGCCCGATGAGCCAGGTGCACGCTCCGTCCGCCCCTGGCGCATCGGGGCGGGAGCGCATCCCGTTCCTCGCGCCCACCGTGACCAAGCAGAGCTGGTCGTTCATGATCGGCTCCGCGCTGTTCGCGGTCGGCACCGCCGTCGGCATCTGGGAGCTCGGCACCGCCAACCTCACCAACGTGCTGTGCTTCGTCGGGGCCTGGTTCTTCACGGCCGCGGGGCTCATGCAGGTGATCCTGAGCGGCAACGCGATCGTGCCCGTGAGCTACGGCGCCGGCAAGATGTTCCGCGCGGTGTGGCTCGCGGCGGCGATCCAGAGCTTCGGCACCATCATGTTCAACATCAGCACCAGTGCCGCGCTCACCGCGAAGACGGTGCGCGCGGAGGAGCGGCTGGTGTGGAACCCGGATGCCGGCGGATCGGTCGCGTTCCTGGTGAGCGCGGTCTTCGTGTACCTCGCCTACTACCGCGAGCGGAGCACCCTCTGGGAGCCCCAGCAGTCGGGCTGGTGGTCGGCGCACATCAACATGATCGGCTGCGTCGCGTTCGCCGCCTCGGCCGTCGGCGCGTTCGTGCTGACGGACGGATCACCGGCGGACGCGGCGCTCGCGAACTGGGGCACCTTCATCGGGGCGATCTGCTTCTTCGTGGCCTCGATGATCGCCCTTCCCCAACTCGGCTGGAACCAGTCGGCCGCCGGGCCGACCCCGCCGACACCCACCTCCCCGGCATCGACCCCGCATGACGAACACTCGACCACGGAGCGCCACGTCGTGCGCTCCGACGGAGAACACACCCCCTGAAAGGACGCGTGACCACGATGTGCACACGAGTTGTCTGGCCTGACGCCAACGGATCCGTCATCGTCGGCCGAAACATGGATTTCCACATGGATCTGCTGTCGAACCTCTGGAAGTACCCGCGCGGGATCGAGCGCACCGACGGGGTGCACGGCACCCTCACCTGGAAGGCGAAGTACGGGAGCATCGTCGCCACGGCGTTCGATCTCATCGCGACCGACGGCATGAACGAGGAGGGGTTCGCGGGGCACATCCTCTGGCTCGCAGAGTCCGACTACGGCAAGCCGGAGGACACGGCGACGCAGCTGAGCCAGGCGGTGTGGCTGCAGTACTACCTCGACAACTTCGCGACGGTCGAGGAGGCCGTCGCGTGGACGAACGAGACCCAGGTCGAGATCTCTCAGCTCTTCGACCCCACGGGGCACCTGGTGCCGACCCTGCACCTCGCCATCAACGACGCGACGGGCGACTCGGCGATCATCGAGTACACCGACGGGAAGCCGACGGTCTACCACAGCCGCGACTACAAGGTCATGACGAACTCGCCGACCTTCGACAAGCAACTGGAGCTGGTGAAGGAGGTCGAGGGGCTGGGCGGCGACAAGCCGCTCCCCGGCTCCACGCTCGCGAGCGACCGATTCGCGCGTGCCTCCTTCTACGTCGAGCACCAGGTGCAGCCGAAGACCCAGGTCGACGCGATCGCCGCGATGTTCTCCATCATCCGCAACGCCGCGCAGCCGTTCCGCACGCCCGAGCCCGGCAAGCCCGACGCGTCGCAGACCATCTGGCAGGTCGTGCTCGACCTGACGAACAAGCGGTACGTGTTCGAGTCCACCACCCGCCCGGGCATCGTCTGGGTCAACTTCGACGAGGTCAGCTTCGCCGAGGGCTCCAAGGTGCTGCGGCTCGACCTCGTGAGCAAGCTCATGCTCGAGGGCGGGCTCGCCGGCAACGTGAGCCACAACTTCCGCGACGTGGGTGAGGTGGCGACCGACGTGCTCACCACCGGTCGGCAGGCCCTCGAGTTCGTGGCGCAGAAGCAGGACGAGTTCGCGGAGATCGCGCAGGCCGTGCAGAAGCTCGTCGGCGCCAAGAAGTAGGCGTCCATGCTCGTCGGATCCATGCCCGTCGTCGGAGTGCTGCTCGCGCTGCTCTCCGCGGCGGTGCTGTCCGTCGGCAACCTCTGGCAGAGCCGGGGCGTGAATGCGGCGGCCGAGCGGGCCTCGGGCGCCGCGTCGTTCATGCAACTCCTCAAGACGCCGGTCTGGGTCGGCGGCACGGTGCTGTTCGGGATCGCGATCCTGCTGCAGATGGGGAGCCTTGCACTCGCGCCGCTGATCGTCGTGCAGCCGATCGGCGTGGCCGCACTGGTCTTCACCGCACTGCTCACGGCTCGGGCGACGGGACAGCGCCCGAGCCGTGCGGTGGTGCGCGCGATCGTCATCTCGCTCATCGGGGTGACCGGGTTCGTCGTGGTGGCGGCGCTCGTCAGCCACCAGAAGCCGATCGGCGATCAGCAGCTCATCGAGATGATGATGACGCTCGTCGCGGTGCTCATCGCGGCGGGTGTGGTGGTCGTCTTCGGCAAGGGCGGCAAGCTGCCTCCGCTGGTCTACGTCGTGCTCGGCGGGGTGTTCTCGGGTTTCGTGGCGACGCTCGGCAAGACCGTGATCCTGCGGGTCGAGTCGATGTTCACGGGCGGGCACTTCCAGTTCGGGTCCGAGAGCCTGCTCACCCTGCTGTGCGTGCTCGGGATCGGGGTCGCCTCAGTGCTCTCCATCTTCTTCGTGCAGTACTCCCACACGTGCAACCCGCCCGACGTCGTGATCGCGGGCCTCACGGTCATCGATCCGGCGCTGGCAGTGATCCTCGGGATCACGATCCTGCAGGAGGCCGCGGGCGCGCCGATGTGGTCGACCGTGGCGTTCGTCGTGGCCGGCGTGGTCGCGGTCTCGGGGGTGATCCGGCTCGCGCGGGCGGAGGACCCGGGAGATGACGCGGACGGGGCGGATGGTGCGGATCGCGAGGCGGCCGGCGCCGGCGCGCCGGCGGATACCGCCCCGACGACGAGGTGACGGGTGGTGGCCGGGTGAGCGCCGCCGCAGCGCTCGGCGAGTGGCGTCTCTCGCTCCGGCAGGTGCTCGTCGCCACGGCGCTCGTTGCCGTGGTGGCGCTGGTGCTCGGCGCGAGCCGGGTGCTGATCGGCCCGCACACGGCGATGTCCGGGTATTTGACGATGCTGTTCCTACTGGCCGTGGTGCGCGCGGGCAACTGGCGCGTCCGCGCGGGCGCCGCGGTGTGGGCGCTCGCCGTCGCCCTGCTCGGATTCGCCGTCGGTGGGGCCGGGATCGTGGCCACGCTCGTGGCGCTGGTGGTGGTGTCGCTGATCCAGGGCATGGTCACCCTCGGGGAGGTGGCCCTCCTGACCCGGTCCCCCGTGAATCTGCTGGCGTTCGCCTCCATGTCGCAGGGCGGGGCCGAGGTGTGGCAGGTGCTGCTCGGCTCGGCGATCGGCGCGGCCGCCATCGTGGTCTTCGGAGCGCTCGCGCGAGGCCGTGCCGGGGAACCTCGGGCGGCGCGGTCGGTGCGCGATCGACTGGGGTACGGGATCGCCACCGCCGTGGGTGCGGTGCTCATCGTGCTGGGGGGAGAGGCCGTCGGTTTCCCCTATGTCGGCTGGGCGCTCCTCTCCTTCTGCATCATGCTGTCGTTCGAGACGGACATGCAAGCGGAACGCGGGTTTTGGCGGTTGCTGGGCACCGCCGTCGGGGCGGTGCTGGCGGTCGGTATCACCGCGCTCCCGGAGCCGATTCCGATCGTGGTCGCGGTGATCTGCGGCATCGCCTGCGTCGCGTACATCAACGCCGGCAACTACGCGCTCTTCATGCTGTTCCTCACCCCGGCGATACTCGTGACGACGGCGTCCGAGTACTCGCCGGTGGCGCTGGGCGTGTATCGGATCGAAGCGGTGCTCGTCGCGACAGCGCTGGCGTTCGCCTGCGGAGCGGTGCTCCGGGCATTGCGGCAGCGATAGTCACGTGTCGTGCGGGATCGGCGCTGCCTGGGCCCCGCCGTCTGCTCGGCGCCGCCTGATCGGCGCCGCCTGGTCGGCGGGCGCGCACTCGGCGGTTCGGAACTTGCGGGGTCACTTTGGGGGAGTTGCGACGCCCCAATACTCCTCGAAAGTGACCCCGGAACTTGGTGTGGACCGTGCTCAGGGCGAGAGCAGCCGCGCGACCACGCTGAAGTTGACCCCGATGAGCGCGATCCCGACCGCGGGCACCCACCACGCCGATCGCCGCTTCACAAGCCGGACGACGCCGAGACCGAGGGTGACCGCCGCGGGGGTCACGGGTTCGCGCGGTGCAGCGACGGCCGGCGGCTGGCTCATGCCCTCGATCGTACCCACCCTTGGCACCGCCGCACCCGCGGGCGGGCAAAAGGTGATGTGATGGAGGGATGACAGACATCGCCCCCCGCATGAGCCCGGAGGAGTCGCGCGCCTGGCTCGGGCTCATCAACGTCGCCCAGCTGCTGCCGCACCTGCTCGACGCCCAGTTGCAGCGGGACGCCGGGATCACCCACTTCGAGTTCACCGTGCTGTCGAACCTGTATGTAGCCCCCGATGCGACGGTGCGGATGTCGGCGCTCGCCCGGAGCACGGCCGCGACCCTGCCGCGCCTCTCCCACGTCTGCACGCGCATGGAGACGCGCGGCCTCGTCGAGCGGCGATCCTGCCCCGACGACGGGCGCGCCACCGACGTGCACCTCACCTCGCTCGGGCGGCGCCAGTTCATCCGGGCGCTGCCGAAGCACCTCGAGCTGGTGCGCAGCCTGGTGCTCGACGCGCTGGATCCGGCGGGGCTCGAGGCGCTCGGCGACGCCTGCGCGGTGATCGGCGAGCGCCTGGTCGCGCACCAGGGCTAAGGATGGGGCAGAACGCCCACGAACCTTACACCCGCGGCGGAGGGGTTTCCCAGCCTGATCCTAAATGATTGTCGCGACAACTAATGACGCAGTGGGGAGTGGTCGTGGCGGAATCTTCGGACCGGAGGACGGTCAAGCAGCGGCGCGCGGATGCGCGCGCCGAGAAGGTGCGGGTCTTCCAACAGGAACGCGCGGCGCAGGCGCGACGGCGCCGCATCGCCTGGGCCAGCGGCATCGCCGGCGGCGTCGCGGTGCTCGCACTGCTGGTCACGTTCATCGCGACCTCGACGACCCCGCGCCAGCGTCCGCAGGACATCGCGATCGCCGACATGCGCGAGTTCACCGACCTCCCCGCCACCCACATCGACCCGCGGCCCGTGGACTACCAGGCCGAGTACGACATGCTCCCGCCGGCCGGGGGCGACCACTCGCAGGCCTGGCTCAACTGCGGCGTCTACAACCAGCCGCAGCAGAACGAGAACGCTGTGCACTCCCTCGAGCACGGGGCGGTCTGGGTGACGTACGATCCCGAGCGCGTGACCGACGCGACGGTCGGCGAGTTGCGCGCCGCGATCCCGCAGCTCCACACGATCATCTCGCCGTTCCCCGGGCTGCCGGCCCCGATCGTCGCCTCGGCCTGGGGTGCGCAGATCGAGCTCGAATCGGCGGACGACGCTCGGCTCGGTCAGTTCATCGACAAGTTCTGGAAGTCCGCGGACGCCCCCGAGCCGGGAGCCTCGTGCGCCGGCGCGGTCGAGGGCCCGGGTCGTGTCGCCTAGGCCGAGGGCGATCGGTCTCACCGTCTTCGTCGCGACCATGCTGGCGTGTGTGCTCGTCGCCGCGTCGGTGATCATCGGCCGGGCGACCGCCTCGGCGGAGCCGCTGCCCGGCACGCTCAGCGCGGACGCCGGGTTCGCACGGGATATGCAGGTGCACCACGACCAGGCCGTGCAGATGTCGATGATCGTGCGGGATCGCACCGACGATCCCGAGGTGCGACTGCTCGCGTACGATATCGCGACCTCCCAGTCGCAGCAGTCCGGGCAGATGTTCGGGTGGCTCGCCTCCTGGGGGCTGTCGCAGGCCTCGCCCGAGGCGCCGATGACCTGGATGCACCGCTCGCCCGGCGGCGCGGGCGGGCACGATGCGCATGTGGCGGTGGATCCTGCGGAGGTGCCCGCGACCATGCCGGGTATGGCCTCGCGGGAGGATCTCGACGTGCTGCGGGAGCTCTCGGGCCGGGACGCCGAGCGGCGGTTCCTCGAACTCATGATCGCGCACCACGAGGGCGGGGTGGAGATGGCCGAGGCCGTGCTGGATCGCAGCAGCACCCCGGTGGTCGTCGATCTGGCCGGCAGCATCGTGCGGGCGCAGCGCAGCGAGATCGGCCTCATGCAGGATCTGCTCGCGGCGCGCTCCGGGGTCACGCCGTAACCCCGACTCCACATCACTCAGACTGCGCGGCTCGGGATCGCCGCCGCGCCATCACCACACTGAAGGACCACCACCATGCACCCCTTTGCCCATCCTGCTCGCGGGAAATCCCGGCTGCTCGTCGCGATCATTGCCGGGATCGTCGCGCTCGGGGCGATCATCGGCACCGCACTCTGGATCTTCGGCCCGGCCGAGGCGTCGGCGGAGACCGCCACCGGTGCGCCGGCCCCGCGAGCAGACGGACTGCCCGCCGAGACGACGATGGGCGTCACCGAGCTCAAGGTTCGGGGGCTCGAGGAGGTCGCCGAGTTCTACGAGTCGGGGGTCGGCCTGGAGGTGCTCAGCTCCGAGAGCGACGAGGTGCTGCTCGGGCGCGGGGAGGAGCCGCTGATCCGGCTGGTCCGCTCCGACGAGCCGCTGCCGCAGCCCGACGATGCCGGGCTGTACCACACGGCGATCCTCTACCCCGACGAGGCCACCCTCGCGGAGACGCTCATGCAGGTCGCCCAGAACGCACCCGAGAGCTACCAGGGTGCCGCAGATCACACGGTGAGCCAGGCGTTCTACTTCGGCGACCCCGAGGGCAACGGGGTGGAGTTGTACGTTGACCGGCCGCGAGAGGAGTGGACCTGGAACGACGGCATGGTGGAGATGGGGAGCGATCCGCTCGACCCCAACCAGTTCATCGACGAGCACCTGGGCGACGCGGCCGCCGGCACCGCGGTGGTCGGGCACATGCACCTGAAGGTCGGCGACCTCGACGAGGCGCGTGCCTTCTACGCCGACACCCTCGGGTTCGACGTCGTGTCGGAGGCCGACGGCGCGCTCTTCTACTCGGCGGGCGGCTACCACCACCACCTCGCCACCAACACCTGGGTGAGCGCGGGAGCCGGGCCGCGCAGCACGGAGGTCGGCCTCGGATCGGTCACGATCAGCCTGCCGACGACCGCGGACGTCGAGGCCGTGGCGGAGCGCGCGGCCGCGGGCGGATTCGCGTCCGAGACCACCCCCGGCGGGGTGATCGTCGAGGATCCCTGGGGCAATCGGATCCGGATCGTCGCCCTCGCTCAGTAGGGGCCGCCGCGCGACCTGCGGGCTACGCCGTGAGGGCCGGGACGCCCGGACCGGCGAGTTCTCCGGGCCGCAGGCGGCGCCCGGAGACCGCGAGCAGCAGGGCGAGCGCGGTGCCGCGCACCTCGGGGTCGGATCCGGATCCGAGGGCGACGTCGGCGTCGCTCGCGATCAGGCACAGTCCCTGAGCCCGCTCGCGTCCGCCGCCCATCGCCGTCGACGTGCGGAGCTGATACCGCAGCGCCGGCAGCACGTGCTCGAGGGGAGTGCTGCGCCCGATCCCGAGCGGGCGACGGATGTCCTCACCGTGCACGACCGCCTCCACGAGGCGTGTGGCCGGCGCGGCCGGCGGGGTCTTCGTCTCCGGGATGATCCGGTCGAACGCGGCCATCGTCTCGGCGGGTGTGGCACGGCGCTCTCGTGCCACACCGATCGCGTTGTCGCGGTCGAAGTCGAAGCGCGCCGCGATCAGGCGCCGGACGAACCCGATCCGGGTGGTCTTGGCCGAGTCGATGAGGTGGGCGACGACGTCGTGCACGTCCCAACCGGGGCACAGCGACGACTCAGCCCACCGCTCCGGGGGCAGCTCGGCGAGATCGGCGCTGAGCGCGCGCCGTTCCTCGTGCACGGCCGCCCAGACCGTCGACCACTCCCGCGCTGACATGGCACCACACAACCACGCAGGATCCCGGGTCGCAAGCTTTGTCATCATACGCTTGCGTTCAGACTGAATGTAGCCCCGTCGCTTCTGTCACCAAAATGCCTGGGGCTTGTAGGCCAAGCGTTGGAGAGCGGGACATCTGAACAGGCAAAAGGAAATGGCGCCACTACGACACCAGCAGATTCGCTGCTCACAAAGTTCAACGCGGGCGGCCCAGCTCATTATTGAATCCGGCTATCTCGGGAAGCGCATTCCCGAATTCCCTGTCTGGATCAAGTGCGATTTCCGGCGCTAAGCAATTGCTGTGATTCTTGCAACCGCTCGCCGTAGACTTCCGCTTTGCTTCGATGCGCTCGCAACGCTCCAATGATTGCGAGCAAAATCATTCAACATCGAGACATAGAGAGGGCCAGTTTCCTGATTTCCCGCAGTCATTCCCTCTCTGATCGCTCGTGATTTTGACTGCATGCAAAGACGAAGAATTTCGTGTTTCGCATGGGGGAGTGACTCCGGATCGACGGTGACTTTTCCTTTCGATACCTGGAAGTGCTGCGCAAAACCCTCGGTGTCCGCCATCAACCATGCCTCGGTCATCGAGTGAGCCAGGCGTAGGTGGAAGTATGGAGACAATTCACCGACAGGAAGAAGCAGCGACTTTCGAAGCTCCACAGGGCATTGAGAGTCGGTGTCTCGAAAGACAATCCACGGGGTGCGCCGCGCTGCCTGATTGTAGTTCGCAAGCAGAGGGTCGAGTCTTGTTTTTCCACCCTTGTCGATGATCTTCTGAATTTCATGTCCGGCCTCCCGGACGATGGCTTCGGCCGCACCCTTGTCTGAGGCCCCTTCGACCACAACATTTACCCGCACTACTTGCTCCGCCCAACGGCAATGAGGCCGTCCAGGTCTTGAGGAGCTACGAGCCCATGTACGACATCTGAGAGGGGCAGGCCGGCGCCTATTTCGTCCTCGATCTCTTCAATTTCGTCTAGTAGATGAGCTTCGGTGCCGTCCTTAGTCACTAGAAGTGCCAAAACCTCAGACGGCCGCACACCCTCGTCATCGAGAAGCTCAGGCGCATGCGTGGACAGAAGTATTTGAAGTGAACGATCTCGTTGGGCCGTTGCCAATACAGTAGGTAGCATTCGAACAATCGCTGAATTGAGAGAGAGTTCCGGTTCTTCTAACAGAAGAACGCCTCCATTTGCAGGCGCACTTACCACGGTCCAAAGAAGTCCAATGAGGCGGAGAGTTCCATCAGAAAACTCGGCTTCACTATGTCGAGTCGGGGTTGCCCGCCAGTTCTTGTAACCCGCGGTGAGATGGGGACGCCCAGCAGTGTCCACCTCGACTTCAAGCGATTCAAACTCGGGCACTGCCGCTCTAAGTGCCTTTTCGATGCGCCTCAGCCATGCCTTTTGGGTGCGGATGGGCGTACTGTTAATTCGCGCAATAAAGTCGCCACCGTGGGGATCTTCACTACTGTTGCTTGACCATGACGGTTCGCGAATCAGTTGAGGAACCAGATGAAAGTACTGGACCTTTGAGAAGTACTCAGCTAGTGGACGAAACTTCTGATTGGCGGATATTTGCTCCAGATGGGTCTGTGTTAGAAGCTCAGGGTCCTCTAGGTCATGTTTGTCGGGCCGCGACAGGAGTACTTCGCCATCCCTTTCGACCCGCTCCTCGTCTACGATTGGACGATTTCGGCCCCCTGCTTCTCCCCTAATGGAGAGCAAGTACTTCCATACCGTCCCCTCTTCCTCGAGATCAATCTCAAGAATCAATCTCCCGCGTCGATGTGTGCGTGCAAAGAGACTACGAACTTTGCTAATGCCACCTCGGGAGTCAACGGCAGAAGACAGACCACCTCCAGATGCAGCAATGTCGCCGAGGAATCTGAAAATGTCGAGCAGATTGGACTTACCGGCCGCATTTGGGCCAACGACGAATACTCGTGTGTCGAAGGAAAAGTCCAGACTCTTGAAGTTCCGCCAGTTGCTTGCTCGAACCCGAGTAATGCGCATTTGTTCGATCCAATCTGAACCATCTGAGAGCTTGGTCGTCGACTCATCTCAAGCTTAGGGCTGACTTTGCTTCGCGAACGGCTCGAAATCGATCAACTGCTAATGGTCAAAGTCGGAAACCCCAACGCCCACCAGATGATTGCAAAATAGCTGAAGTGAACCGATCATGAAATTGTCTCGCCCGAAACGAATAGCTTCGATGCAATGTATTTACGAAAAAGGAACAGGGGGGACACGGCCGAAGCCGCATCCCCCGCGTGGTCACTCGTGACAGGCTAGGCGCTCATGCGCTTCCGGCGCTCAGCCGCCCAGAGGATGCCCGCGCCGCCGGCTCCGACGAGCAGGATGCCGGCCGCGAGTGGCAGCACCGAGGCGGGGCCGCCGGTGGTGGCGAGGCCGGTGCCCGCGGCGGCGGCCGTTCCCGTGGTGCCGGTCGGCGTGGTCACCGGGGCACACGAGGCCGGGAAGTGAATGCTTGCACCGGAGGCGACGGTCACCGCGGCGAGGTGCACGGCGCGCTCGGGACCGGGCGGCGGGGTCCACGGGGGGCCTTGCGGGCCCTGGGGACCTGCGGGTCCGGCCGGTCCCACGGGGCCCTCAGGTCCGGCCGGTCCCTCAGGTCCGGCATCACCGTCGTCGCCGACCGGACCGGCCGCACCCGGTTCACCCTGCGGTCCCTGCTCGCCGGGCACACCGTCGGCTCCGTCGGCCCCGTCCTCACCAGCGGGTCCCTGCGGCCCCTGGGCCCCGGTGGCCCCGGTGACGCCCACCGCGCCCGTGTCTCCGACCACCTCGGCGACGCACGCCTCGGCGAATCCGGCGCAATCCGCTTGGACCACTGCAAGGTGCACGGTTCTCTCCGCACCGGCCGGCGGGAACGTCGGGCCCTCAGGTCCGGCGGGTCCCGCAGGACCTTCGGGTCCGACAGGACCGACAGGACCGGAGGGCCCTGAGGGCCCCTCTGCGCCCGGCGCTCCCTGATCACCCTGCGGTCCTTGCACGCCGGGTTCTCCGGTGGCGCCGTCGGCGCCGGGCTCGCCATCGGCTCCGTCGGCGCCGGCCGCGCCGGGCTCACCCGTCGCGCCGGTCGCGCCGGTCGCCCCTTGCTGACCGGTGGCGCCCTTGGTGACCGTCACGCACACCGTGGGGATATCTGCGCAGGCCACCACGGCGGCGTGCACCGCGCGTTCCGGTCCGCCAATCGGCGGAGGACCTTCGGGCCCCTCGGGGCCCTCGGGTCCGGCGGGCCCTTCGGGTCCGACGGGCCCGGCAGGACCTTCGGGCCCAGCCGGGCCCGTCTCTCCGGGAAGTCCCTGCACACCGGGCGCACCCGGTTCGCCCTGCGGGCCGGTCTCACCCGGCAGACCGTCAGCGCCGTCGGCCCCGTCTGCGCCGGGCGCACCCGCGGCGCCGACGGCACCGGTCGCGCCGGTCGCGCCGGTGTCTCCGACCGGAGCGACCGGGGCGACGCAGGTGAGCGCCGGTTCCGCCGCGATGGCAACGGTGGCTGAGCCGGCGATCGTGAGCGGTGCCGCGAGCAGCGCTCCGATCACGAGGACCCGGATGGGGGTGATTCGACGAGCCATAGGACGATCTCCTGACGGTGCGAAGGGAACGGTACGGATTTGGCAGTGGACTCACCCGCAGCCCGACGCGCTACGACTACGTACACTGCGTACAGGTTATGCTCAGGTTCCCGCGAACGGAAGAGGCCCGCGACGGTGGGACACCACTTCTTCGGCGAATGCCGATACCGTGAATCGAGCGGTTCACCGGGTGGAGGCAAACCATGGCACGTCGACGAGGAAGGCGGTGCCGGCAGAGCGTCCGCTTTGCCGGCAGTGTGGCACTCGCAGCGATCACCTCACTCGCCGGCTGCGCGGTCGTCCCGTCGGACCCCGGGGTCGAGGCCGGTGCATCCGCAGAGCCTCGAGCCCTCATCGAGATTCCGAGCGAGCGCCCGGAGCGTCCAGACCTCACGGGTGCACCGGACGCCGTCGCGGCACTGCTCGAGGCGGAAGCGGGGCACCTCACGACCGGTCCCGATCGTTTCGCCGTCTGGGTGTGCGAGGTGCCCACCGACACCACGTCGAGCGCGTATCAGCCCGCCGGGATCCGACTCGACCTTGATCCTGCGGAACTGACCGATGCGTTCAACATCACGGTGACCGACTATTTCCTCGAGCTCTCCCATGGCGCATACACGCCCCAGTTCGAGGCGGGCGGCCGGATCGAGTTGACTGATACTGAGGGTCCCACCGAGTGCATCGCCCGGGCGACCGAGCTCACCGATGACGCCCCGGGTGTCATCGCGATCGCCACGGCAGAGCATCGCCAGGGCACCTCGGGCGGGTTCGGCGACGACGGCGCGAGCTGCGACGCGGCCGAGCCCTGGCCGTGCGCCTCGAGCGTGACGGGCCGCGGGGTGTACCTCGGGGCGAGCGACTTTCACCCCGACTGGGGCGCGGTGCCCGCCCTCGACCTGCTGGAGCACGAGATCGGCCACGTGCTCGGGTGGCCCCACTCGGGTGACCTCGCGTCGCCGTACGCCAGCAGCATCGACGTGATGAGCAACAGCGCCGGGCCCCGCGATGTCGATGCGGCGGAGCGGAACGGACAGGGCACCCTCGCGGTGAACCTGCTGGCCGCGGGCTGGATCCCGCTCGATGACGCCGTCGTCGTGCCCGCGGAGGGGTCCGAGGTCACCCTGCGTCCCTCACAGAGCGACACGGGTGCGCGCCTCGCCATCGTGCCGCTGGACGCGACCCGGTTCCTCACGGTCGAGTACCTGCGAGCCGAGGGTGTGCACGGGCACCTGCCCGCATCCGGCGTCACCGTGACGCTCGTGAGCACGGCGGAGAGCTCCTGCGCCAGCAGCGAGACGGAGCGATCGTGCCGCGTGCAGGAGACACTGGTGGGGGAGGCGCCGTTCGTCGACCTGCTCGCCGAGGGGGAGTCGTGGCGGGGCGACGGGTGGTCGGTCGAGGTGACGGCCCTGGTCACCGACACCGTGGAGTTGCGGATCGCGCCGAGCCCCTAGGAAGCGGCGATTCCCCGCGGCCCCCCGGCCGCCGCGATCGAGGTATGCTGTCTCTGCGCCAGGGGTGGGGCTTCGTTTCGCAACCACTGAAAGGGACTCCCATGCCGCACATCACACTTCCGACACCCGTGCAGGCCGTCGTCGACGCGATCAACGCCGCCGACACGGACGCCTTCGTCGCCGCGTTCACCGAGGATGGCGCCGTCGACGACTGGGGCCGCGTGCTCCGAGGCCGCTCCGGGCAGCGCAGCTGGGCCGACACCGACGCGATCGGGGCTGGGGCCCGGATCACAGTGCTTGAGGCCGACACCGTCGGTGACGTCACCGAGATCCGCTTCACCTGGGAGAGCCGGGTGTTCAACGGCGAGTCGTCCGCCGTCGTGACCGTCGATGGCGACCACGTGTCCCTCTTCCGCATCCCGCCGCACGCATGAGCTCGACCTCACCGCTCCGCCTCGGCCTCAGCCGCATGACGGGCCGCAGCCCGCACGAACCGCACCGGGTCGCCAGCCCGCTGGAGCTGCTCTTCGACCTGGTCTTCGTCGTCGCCGTGTCGCAGGCCTCGCAGAATCTGCACCACGGCATCGTCGAAGGTCACGCGGGATCGTCGACGCTGTCGTACGCGATGGTGTTCTTCGCGATCTGGTGGGCGTGGATGAACTTCACGTGGTTCGCCTCCGCGTTCGACACCGATGACTGGCTCTACCGGGTCACGACCATCCTGCAGATGGGCGGTGTGCTCATGCTCGCCGCCGGGGTGCACGACGCGATGGCGAACGGCGCCTGGGGCCTCGTCACCCTGGGTTACGTGGTGATGCGCATCGCCATGGTCGGGCAGTGGCTGCGGCTCGCGGCGTCGGATCCCGGGCACCGCGCGGTGGCCCTGCGCTTCGCCACGGGCATCTCGCTGGTGCAGGTGTTCTGGGTCGTGCGGCTCGCGTTCCCGCCGGAGGTGCAGTTCTGGACCTTCTGGCTGGCGATGCTGCTCGAGATCCTGGTGCCCCTGTGGGCCGAGCGTACGCACCCCACCCCCTGGCACCCGCACCACGTCGCTGAGCGCTTCGGCCTCTTCACTCTGATCCTGCTCGGCGAGAGCCTGCTCGCCTCGGCGAACGCGATCATCGACGCGGGCGCCTCCGCGAGCAGCTTCTCGGGGCTGGTGCTCCTCGCAATCACCGGTCTGCTCATCGCCGCCGGCATGTGGTGGATGTACTTCGGCTTCGAGCAGGGCGACCGCATGTCCTCCTCGCGCACCGGCTTCCTGTTCGGCTACGGGCACTACTTCCTGTTCGCCGCGGCCGGTGCGGTCTCCGCGGGCATCGAGGTCGAGCTCGACCTCACGACCGGCGCGGGGGAGCATCTCTCGCTCGCCACGGCCTCGGCGGCGCTCGCGCTGCCGGTCGGCATCTTCATGCTCGCGGTGTGGGCGATGCTGCTGCGCGGCAAGCTGTCGAGGCTCGGGAGTGCGGTGTTCCTCGCCGCGGCCGCCCTCGTGCTGCTCTCGGTCGCGGTGCCGGTCTCGACCGTGGTGGTCGCTGCGATCTGCGTGGTGGTCGCCGTGATCGTGGTGGAGGCGCGGCGGTCGCGGGTCTGACGGATCTGCGTGTGTGACGGATCCGCCAGATCGACAGCCCCGAGGGACGGAGCGCTTCGAGAGCCGGAGCGCTCCGTCAGTCGCCGGAGGCCGTCGGGGCCGAGGGGTCCAGATAGCCGTCAGTCCAGGCGATGCGCCCGAAGTCCAGCTTCGTGCGCACCTCGACCCCGGCCGACGAGTATTTCTTCTTGACCCGGTCGAGGTACTGCTTCGCGGTCTCGCGACTGATGTTCATCGCCGCGCCCACCTGGTCGAGCGTGAGGCCGGACGCGTAGAGCACGAGCGACCGCTCCTCCTGGATGCTGAGCTCCGGCCGACCCGAGTCGCCCGCGATGATCGCGGCGAGCTCGGTGGACATCCACCCCTCCCCCCGAGCGGTGGCTCGCGCCGCCGCGAGGATGTCGGCCTCCGAGTCGCGCTTGCCGACGACCCCGGTGACCCCTGCGCGCACGATCCGGCGCACGAGCACGGGCGACGCGAGCGCGGAGAACACAAGGATGCGCAGGCCGGCGGTGAGCAGCCGTTCGACGAGCTCGACGTCGACGCTCGGGCGGCGATCCACCATGAGATCGAGCACCAGGAGGTGCGGCCGATCCTCGATCGCCGTCTCGCGCACCCAACCGACGAACTCGGGTGCGGACTCGCCGCTGAAGACGATCTCGAAGGAGCCGTCGCTGAGCAGCAGCTCTTCGGTGCGGACCCGCTGGAGCATGTGATCCTCGACGATGGCAACGCGGCAGCGCTGCGCTCCACTCCGATCCATCAGATCCCCACCCTCGAACTCGAACATCCGTGTCCCTCTCAGGATCGTATGGCATTCGGCGGGTGGACGGGGCGATGCCACCGTGACTCGCGCGACCTCGGGAACGTGGGGTGGGGATTCGAAGCCGCACGAGCAGGTGGGCATCTGCGCGCCTGTTGAGGGACTCGCAGATCCGGTGGTCCGTTGCCGGGCCGCCGATCCCTGCGCGCCGTGCGTGCAAGGACACCTGATTGTACGTTCGCGTTTCGCGGGGTGGTGACCCCTGCGCGAGGGTCATGTGAGACGATGAGCGCGGGATCCCGGTCGGCCCGTCGCCACTGCCGGTGCACCCGCGATCACGACCCAGAGATGGACCCTCATGCACGCACTGCTCGCCCCGCTGGTGGCGGACCTGCGCCCCCGGGAGGGCGGCTGGGCGTCCGCGTCGCTCGTCGAGTCGATTCGACAGGTCGTGCTCGGCATGGTCGCGGTGTGGCAGGGTCTGATGGTCCTCGCCGCGTGGGTGTCGGAGGGGGCAGCCGCCTGGCCGCTCATAGCCGCGTGCGCCGGCCTCGGGATCGTCGCGGTGCTCGCGATCTCGGCGGTGCCCGCGATCCCGGTGTGGCCGATGCCGATCGCCATGGTGTACCTCGCACTCCACGCCTACCTCAGCAGCGGCGACCTCGACTCGGTGCTGGTCTTCGCCGCCTGCTGGCAGATCAACTTCGCGGGGTGCGCCTTCGGGCTGACGCTCCTGCGGCCGTTCGTCGTGCCGGTCGTGCTCGCGGTGGCGGCGTCCGTCAGCATCTCGATCCTGGTCGCGCTGCCGCAGTGGGGCGCGGATCTCCCGGTCTCCATCATCGTCACGCAGACGTCGATCATTCTCGCGCTGCGGTACGGCCTGCCGCCGCTCTTCGCCCTCGCGCGCCGCACCGACCTCGAGGAGCGACGCTCGGCGCTCGCCGTCGAGCGCGCCGAGATCGCGCAGCGCGCGAACCGGCAGATCGCGGAGGAGGCGCGCGTGCTGCACGACACCGCGGTCAACACCCTGGGCGCCATCGCCAACGGAGGCGCGGGCACCGCCGATCCCGAGCGGGTGCGCATCCAGTGCGCCCGGGATCTCGCGGTCCTGGAGGAGCTGCGGAGCGATCGCGCGGCACCCGCGCGGGACGGCGGGCCGCTCGGGGAGGCACTGGCCGCATCGTGGATCCCCGTGCGGCGGACCGGGCCGAGCGATGCGGAACTCGCCGCGGCCGTGGCCGCCGAGGATCCGCGCGCCGTGGCCGGGTTCGCGGGTGCGGTGCGCGAGGCGCTCACCAACGCGGCCAAGCACTCCGGGGCACCCGAGCTCGAGGTCGCGATCGCGGTCGACGCGCGTGCGCTCACCGTCGAGGTGCGCGACCGGGGGGTGGGGTTCGACCCCGGATCCGTGCAGATGCGCGGCCTCGCCCACTCCGTGCAGGAGCGGGCCGACGAGCACGGCTTCTCGGCCCGGGTCGAGTCGACCCCACGGCGAGGCGCGCGAGTGGTGCTCGTGCTGCCCTTCGGTCGCCCGGCCGACACCCCGGAGACGGACGCGGAGTCCGCAGTGCGGGTCGAGCGCACGATCCGCGGCATGCTCCGCCGGGCCGCACTGCTGTGGGCCGTCGGGGTGACGATGGTGAGCGTGATCCTGAGCGTGTCGAACCCGGTGAACCACACGATCTTCGCCGTGATCCTCGTGGCGGTGATGGCGGGGTGCTGCGTCTGGGGACGCCTGGTCCCCGAGGCATCCCACCCCCGCTGGACCGGGGTGCTCCTCGCGCTCGCGCCGAGTGCCATCTTCGTCTGCGCAGCCCTGAACTCCGAGTTCGGCAGCGCCCAGGCGGTGCACTGGCAGGCGCTCGCCCCCACGGCCCCGTTTGTGCTGCTGCTCTCGCGTCGGGATCTGCGGCGAACCATCTGGCCCGCGACGACACTCTGGGTGGTGACGGTCGCCGCGATCCTGCTGCTCGGCCTCCCGCTCTCCGCGGACGCGATGGCGATCGTCGTGCTCGCCGCCGTCGTGGGGCTGGGGTTCGGGCTGGTCTGGGATCGGTTCCAGGCGGCGGTCGATCGGCTCTGCACCGATACCGCGGCCTCGGAGCAGCGCACGTTCCGCGCGAACCTCGAGACCCGCGCCGCGCGGGCCGCCCAGCGCACGTACCTCCGGTGGATCGATACGGGCCTCGAACCCGCCATGCGCGTGCTGCGCGACATCGTGGAGGCGCGGCGATCGGCGCAGCAGGGGGAGACCCGGGCCGACTGCGCGACCGAGGAGCTCTATCTGCGGCAGGTGATCCAGATCGACCCGCAGCTCACGCACCTCGGCCCGAGTGTGTTCCCGGCGATGCGACGGGCGCACGATCGCGGGATCGCGTTGACCCTGCGGCTGGGCGATCAGGACGCGGCCGATCGGGAGACCGGGCAGGCCATCGCGCAGGAGATGATCGCGGTGATCGACGACTCATCGGCTGACGACCGGGTGACCGCCACACTCTTCCCGGTCAGCGAAGGTCTTCAGCTCACGCTCGTCCGCAAGCCGGAGCGCGTGCTCACCGCTGCCGGTGACCTGCCCGGCGCGGGCGGGCCGGTGATGGTGCAGCGGATGTTCCAGGCACGCCCGTACGTCGACGTGTGACCCCCATGCGTGGGTCATGTGCGCCGTGATCTTCCCGCCGCCGCCGACCCTTGCTAGATTCATGTCGACCTGCGTTCGTACGGGCTCTGGGGGGAGTGCAGCGGTCGCAACAGGGTAGTGACATCACAACGAGATGGCAGGGCGTGCAATGACCACATCAGTCCAACAAGAACGACGGTCCACCAGGAGGTGGATCACCGCGGGTGTCGCGGCCCTCGTGGCCCTCATCATGCCGCTGGCACAGTCGCCGGCCATGGCCGCGATCGAGCTCGGAGATTCGGTGTACATCGGCCACAAGGTCGGGTACGGCGGCACGGGAGGCTTCCCGATCTGGGAGGAGACCCCGGCGGATCCGGCCAACCCCGGCGAGCCTGACGTGTGGGCCTACTGCCTGGAGAACCAGGTGTCGGCACGCACCGACACGGACGGCACGGTGGGCGACCTCGCGACCTTCCTGGGCAGCAACTACTTCACCGATCCCGTGGCTCAGGGCAAGGTGCTCTGGGTGCTCGGCCACGGCTACCCGGCCCTCGGCCTCGAGGAGTTCGGCGTGGCCGCGGGGGTGCCGGGCATCTCGCAGAACGACGCCTTCGAGGCGATGCAATACGCGATCTGGCGCTACACCGACCTGGACTTCGATGCATCGTGGTCGTTCGAGACTCCGGATTCCGAGACTGCGTACTGGTACCTGGTCAACGGGGCGAACGCGAGTGCGGGCATGACCCCCGCCGACTTCGCGGTCACCGCCGGCATCACGGCACCTTCGGCGCCGCAGACGAGCGGCACGCTCGTCGGTCCGTTCGTCGTGAGCACCAACCAGGCCGTCGTCAGCGCGACCGTTGATCCGTCGGTCCTGCTGACGGACGCCGCCGGCGACCCGATCGATGCGACCGACGTGCACGACGGCGACGAGCTCTACCTCGACCTGCGCGGCTCGACCGCGGCGGGCGCCGCCACGGTGACCGTCGCGGCTGCCGGAGCGGGATCGACCGGCATGGTCGTCTCGGTGCCGAATCAGGACGGTGAGGTGCCGACCTCCGGTGACCACGCGCAGTCCCTGATCCTCGTGGCGCCGAGCACGGCGACGACCGAGGCCGACGCGACGGTCGAGTGGGCGGCTGTGGCAGTCCCGACGATCGGTACGTCGCTCGTCGATGCTGCGGATCAGGATCGCGTGCTGGCGTGGGACGGCGGACCGGTCGTCGACACCGTGTCGTACGAGAACCTCGAGCCGGGTGTCGAGTACACCCTGACCGGTGAGCTGATGCGGAAGTCGGATGGTTCGGCGACCGGCATCACCGGGTCGGCCACGTTCACCCCGACCGAGGCGTCAGGGACCGTCGCCGTGAACATGGTCGTGCCCGAGGGGTACGCGGGTGAGACGCTCGTGGCGTTCGAGTGGCTGTTCGAAGGGACTGACACGTCGGGCGAGCCGGTCGCGGAGCACACGGACATCGACGATGCGGCGCAGACGATCGTCGTCGAGGAGGCGCCGGTGGTGCCCGTGCCGACGATCGGCACGTCGCTCGTCGATGCCGCGGATCAGGATCGCGTGCTGCCGTGGAACGGCGGCACGGTGGTCGACACGGTGACCTACGAGCACCTGGTGCCCGGCGTGGAGGTCACGCTGACCGGTGAGCTGATGCGGAAGTCGGATGGTTCGGCGACCGGGATCACGGGGTCCGTGACGTTCACGCCGCGCGCGGCGTCGGGGTCGGTGGACGTGACGTTCACCGTGCCCGAGGGGCACGCGGGTGAGTCGCTCGTGGCGTTCGAGTGGCTGTACGAGGGATCGGAGCTCCTGGGGGAGCCGATCGCCGAGCACACGGACATCAACGATGCGGCGCAGACCGTCTTCGTCGAGGCGAAGCCCGTGCCCGCCACGCCGGTGAAGCCCGCCGCGATGCTCTCGACCACCGGTTCCGCCGGACCGCTGGGCCTCGCGGCCCTCGCGGGTGCGGTCCTCGTCGCCGGTGCCGCGCTGATGGTGGCTCGGTCGCGGAGCGGCGCCGAGCGGTCATGACGACGCAGCGCTGCTGAGCCGGAGGCCGTGCGGGTGATGTCCCGCACGGCCTCCGTGCGTGTGGGGGACGCCCGGCCACGTGCGTCTGGGATACTGAAGGCATGCACGCGTCGCGCCTCCCGAACCTGGTTCGGGGGTCGTTCGCGGCGACCATCGCGACGTTCGTGGCGCTGGTGTCGCACGTGGCCGGCGGCGGTGCCGTGCCCGGGATCGCCGGCTGGGCGACACCGCTGATTCTGTCGTTGCTCATCTGCGTCGCGCTCGCGGGCCGCAACCTGTCGGTGATCCGGCTCTCGGTCTCGGTCGTCGCCAGCCAGGTGCTGTTCCACACCCTTTTTATGCTCGGTACCCCGAGCGCTGCGCTGCAGGGGGGTGCGAGTGCAGGCGCGGGTGCCGCAATGCCGCAGCACCACGACCATGCCGCCATGATGATGATCCCGCCGCCCGCACTCTCGCCCGGCACCGCCGAACTGGTCCAGGCCGATCCGACCATGTGGCTCGCGCACGCCCTCGGCGCCGCCGTGACGGTGATCTTCCTCGTGCGCGGGGAGCGGACGCTCGAGCGGTTGCGTGCGATCGCCACGCGCATCGCCGCGTGGGTGCGGATCGGCTTCGATGCCCCGTGGGCCCAGCCGGTCGCCCTGCATCGGCCGCGGGTGCTCCCGGCCGAGTTCCGCCACCGCACGCTCCTCTCGCTCATCCAGACCACGGTGCAGTGCCGCCGGGGTCCGCCCGTACACCTCTTCGCAGCCCGGTAGCGTGCGTTCGAGCGCGCGCAGCATCGGGGTGCACACGTCTCCCTGATTTCTGCACCGCCCCCGTGAACGGGCGGCGATTCCGGGTGCCCGCGGGCGCCCGGTCTGGTGCACGCGTGAAAGGTGTCACGAACAGTGATGAAGCATGGAACGAAGAAGAAGACGGCCGTTGGACTCGTGGGGCTCGCCCTGCTCGGGCTGACGGCCTGCACGGGCGCGGATCCCGCGCCCGAGGCCACGCCGGCAGCGTCGGCCGTGACGGTCGAGGACGCGTGGGTGAAGGCGGCGGACTCCGGCATGACGGCCGGGTTCGGCACGCTCGAGAACGCCGCTGACCACGACGTGACGATCGTGTCGGTGGCGTCGGAGTCGTCGCCGATGATGGAGCTCCACGAGACCGTCGCGAACGAGTCGGGCGAGTCCGTGATGCGCGAGGTGGAGGGCGGGTTCGTGATCCCCGCGAACTCCGACCTGCTGCTGGAGCCGGCCGGTAACCACATCATGATGATGGATCTCCCCGCGCCGATCCTCGCCGGTGACGAAGTCACGTTCACGCTCACGTTCTCCGACGGCTCGATCCTGGAGTTCGACGCGATGGTCAAGGACTACGCGGGAGCGAACGAGAGCTACGAGGGTGGCGCGTGATGGCGAGCACGCTGCAGGCCGATCCTTCGGCGACGTCTATGAGATCTGATGCGGCGAGCACGCCGCGACCGACTCGAGTGCGACGGGGCTGGTTCCCGCAGCTGCTGCTCCGGCTCCACTTCTCCGCCGGGGTGCTGGTCGGCCCGTTCATCCTGGTGGCCGCGGTCTCCGGTGGGCTCTACGCGCTCGCGCCGTCGATCGAGCAGGCGGTGTACCACGACGAGCTCACGGCCACCACGGACGAGACGAACCTCACGCTCGGCGACCAGATCCGTGCCGCCGAGACCGTCGTCGGCCCGGATGCGGCGCTGAACGCGGTGCGCCCGGCGCCGAATCCGGGCGACACAACCCGGGTGATGTTCGCGGAGGCGGGGCTCGGCGCGAGTGAGACCCGCGCGATCTTCGTCGATCCGGGAACGGGGGAGATCCGCGGCGACCTCACCGCCTACGGCACGAGCGGGTCGCTCCCGCTGCGCACCTGGATCTCGAACCTCCACCGCAATCTGAACCTCGGGGAGCCGGGCCGCATGTACAGCGAGCTCGCCGCCTCGTGGCTCGGGATCGTCGCGGTGGCGGGCGCCGGGCTATGGATCGCGCGGATCCGGAAGTCGCGCGCGAAGAAGGATCTGATCCGGCCCAACCGTGCGTTCAGGGGGTACCGCTCGTCGGTCTCCTGGCACAGCTCGCTCGGGATCTGGGTGCTCGTGGGGGCGCTGTTCCTCTCGGCCACCGGGATCACCTGGTCGCAGAACGCCGGCGGCAACGTCGGGAACCTGCGCGCGGCGCTCGGCTGGGGCACGCCCAGCCTGGCGACGGCGCTCGATCCCGCCGCCGCTTCGGAGGCGGATGAGCACGCGCACCACCACGGGCCGGTCGCGGCGCCGACGGGGGAGGCGAACCCCGACACGTTCGACGCGATGCTCGCGATCGCCCAGCGCATCAACGTGAACACCGGGCTCGTCGAGATCAGGCCCCCGGCCGAAGCGGGCCAGGCCTGGGTGGTGCAGGAGATCCAGCGGAGCTACCCGACCGAGGTGGACTCGGTGGCGATCAACGGCGCGACGATGGAGGTAGTCGACCGCTCGGACTTCGCCGAGTTCCCGCTGCCGGCGAAGCTCACGCGGTGGGGCATCGATCTGCACATGGGCAGCATGTTCGGGATCGCGAATCAGGTGGTGCTGCTCCTGTTGGCCGCCGGAATCGCGAGTCTTGTGGTGCTCGGGTACACGATGTGGTGGCGTCGGAGGCCGACGCGCGGTGACCGGCTCGCGCTCGCGAAGCCGCCGCGGCGCGGGGTGCTGCGGGGCGCGCCCTGGTGGGGGATCGGACTCGTGGCCGTCGGAGCCGTGGCGATCGGGTGGTTCCTGCCGTACGTGGGGTGGACGCTCCTCGGGTTCCTCGTGATCGACACGGTCGAGGGCCTCGTGCAGCGCCGGCGGGCGGGGCGGGCGGCTCGGGCCGTCTAGCGGCCCGGATCCCGCACCCCGTTCGCGCCCGTTCCCGGCCCTTCGGGGTGCAGTTCTGCACCGGTTCCACGTGAAACAGGTGCAGAACTGCGCCCCGAAGGGCGCCGGCGGGATCGGGATCAGCGATCTCGCAGGCGGCGCGGCCAGATCCCCGACTTCCCGGGGTTCAGGATCCCGTTCGGATCCAGCGCGTCCTTGATCCGCTCGTTGACGGTGCGCTGAATGTGGTCGTTAAAGCTGTACGTCTCCACCACCTGCTCGGCCAGCACGTTGTGTGCGCGGTAGATCCCGTACCCCTCCTGCGCCCCGGTCTCGATGAGTTCGCGGGTCATCTGCAGGATCTCTGTCTGGCTCTGCGCATCGCTCGTGTCGTAGAGCGGCAGGCAGATGTGGTGCATCTCCCGAAGCCCGATGATGAACTGGGCGAGGTAGTCGGTGCCGTAGGCGTCCGAGATGCGCTGCGTGTCGGCGAACTGAGTCGCCGCGTCCGGGCCGCTCGGCGCCGACACCGGCGCGTAGAAGAAGTGACCCGCGTTCGGGAACCAGTCGAACACCGCCGCCGAGTGACGGTTGGGCACGCCGGTGTTGAGGAGGTGGCGAGCGTTGAGCAGCTCGGCGCGTCGGCTGCCCTCGCTCAGCGGCAGCGTCTCATTGGTCTCGAAGCGCGACCCGTCGATCGTGCCGTACGCCTCCCGGATGATCTCGAGGTAGCGGTCGACCTGCCAGCGCGGTCCGTAGCAGGTGCCGTAGAGGATCCAGTAGCCCGACTCCAGTCCGTCGATCATGCGCTGCTTCGCCTCCGCGGTCAGCGGGCCGGGATCGTCCTGCCACTCCGCGCGCGTCGAGACGCAGGCGGCGTCGAACACGATGTTCCGCACGATGGGCACGGACTGGATGGGCGCCATGCCGATCCGGAGCGGGAGCGTGATCTCCATGACGGCGGCGAGGTCCTCCTCCCGCGGGAACGTGATCGCGAACGTGACGGCCGTTTCGGGCCGGGGCATGAGTTGAATGCCCATGCGGGTGCAGATCCCGAAGTTCGACTGTTCGAAGAGACCCTCGATCGAGGGCCCGATGCCCCCGGCGTACAGGTGCCACGCCTCGGAGGCCGGCAGGCCGCCCATGCCGGTGCGGAGCACCTCTCCGTCGCCCAGCACGATCTCCATGCCGCAGCGCCACATCGCGTGATCGCCGTAGGGGGTGTACCCGACGCCGTGGTCCATGGTGTTGCCGACGACACTGCCCCAGTCGAGCTCGGCCGGATCGATCATGAGGTTCGCGCCCGACTCCTGCACGGCGCGGTAGAGCGTCGCGTAGTCCACGCCGGGTTCGACGACCGCGTAGGCGAGTTTCTCGTTGATCTCGAGCACCCGATGCATCCGCTTGCCGAGGTGGAGCAGCACTGAGCCGGTCACCATCGGCGACGAGCCACCGTAGCCGAGGTTGCGGCCGGTCGAGAACGCGTGCAGCGGGATCAGGTACTCGTTGGCGATCCTGACGATGGCCTGCACCTCCTCGGTCGACGCAGGCCAGACGACGGCGCCGCCCCGGAACTCGTCGCCGTCGGTCACCGGGAACTGGTCGTCGTAGGCACGGACGACCGCCGGGTCGGTGTGCACGTTCGCGATGCCGATCGCCTCGCGCATCCGATCGATGGCATCCGCGAACCGCGCGGGATCGACGCCCTCCGGCAGGTAGGTCGTGGTGCACGGTGCTTCGACAGTGCGGGCAGCGGGCTGTGTCATGGAGAACTCCCTTGTTCCGGTGCGGTGCCGCCCGGTCCCGGACGGTGCTTGCCAGCGTAGGGAGCGGCCGGAGCGCTGGTACGGTACGTTCGTTATCCGGATAGCGCGACTGCGTCGAGGGTCTGCGACGGCAACTCACCGAACGTGCGCTGGTACATGGCGGAAAAGCGCCCCATGTGGCTGAACCCGTGGCGCTGGGCAATCGTGTGCACACGTGTGCCGTCGGCTGCCCGCAGGAGATCCTGATGCACTCGCTGCAGCCGGTCGCTCCGCTGCGCCTGCATCGGGCTCCGGCCTTCGATCTCCCGGAAGGCCGCTTGCACGCTGCGCCCGCTCACCCCGACGTACTCGGCGATGGATCCGAGTGAGAGCGGGGCACCGCTCGAGTAGGTGATCGCCTCGAGCGCCTGGGCGACGATGCGGGCATTCGCCGAGCGCGAGTGCACGGCCGGGGCGTCGAGACGCAGGGTGCTCGCGACGAACCCGTCGACGCAGCGTTCGGCGAGGAAGGTGGCGAGCCCCGGGTCGATCCGGGAGAGGCGCTGCACGCGCGCGATGAGCTCGCGGACGGACGTGATCCAGGCCTTCGCGGCGCCCGATGCCACGTCGAGCGCGGGATCGAACCGGAGCTCCCAGTCCGGTCCTGCCTCCTGTGCGAGACGGCGCTCGACCATCCCGCGGTCCAGCTTGACCGCGAGCATCACGCAGGGGTGCTCCCACCCGCTGATGGCCGTGTCGACGTCGGGGGTGTAGACCGCGGCGCGGGATCTCGTGGCTTGCACGCGCTGCTCGCCGACCGAGGTGCGGAGCGAACCTCGCAGGGGAACATTGCACTGGTACGCGGTCTCGTACGGCGCCGTGTCGATCCGAATCCCGGTCGAGTAGGTCAGCAGGCCGGCGGTGACCGGCCCAAGAGCCGCGGCGACGGCGGTCAGGGTGAAGCGCTCGAGGGTGGCCTCCGCCCCGAGCGGGGTCAGACGATGGGGATAGTAGAGCTGCACCCCGAGGTCGTGCGCGGCGCCGAGCGAGTGGACCTGCGTGGAGAGGCCCACTCGCTCGAGGGTGTCGCCGGACATGGCTACGCAGCGGCTCCGACGGCGTGGAAGGCGCGGCTGTCGTAGACGAGCGCCTGCGCGTCGGACCGGTGTCTGATCGCGTCGATCTCGACGAAAAAGACGCTGTGCGTGCCCTGCTCGAGCGTCGAGGTGATGTGGCCGGTGAGTGCCACGCGGGCATCGCGCAAAGTCGGGATCCCGTCGAGATCCTCCCAGACGTCCCACGCGAATCGATCCGCCATGGGCACGTGCGTCTGGCCCGAGAAGTGCCGTGCGAGGTCTTCCTGATCGCCGGCCAGCACGTTCAGGGCGAGGCGTCCGTTACCCGTGAAGACGTCGTGCGCGGTGCTCCCGCGGTTGATGCAGACCAGGATCGTGGGCGGGGAGTCGGTCACCGAGCAGGCTGCGCTGACCGTGATGCCGAGTCTGCCGTGCGCACCGTCGGTGGTCACCACGTGCACAGCCGCGGCGAGGTTCGACATCGCCTGACGGAATTCGAGCTGACGAGGATCGAGGGTGGTCATGATGCGCTCCCTTCGAGCACGGGGTGGTCAGGGTGATCGAGCACCGGGTAGTCGATGACCGTCGCACCGCCGGTGGCGTAGCGGGGGACGTCGGCCGCCACGGCCTGGCCGATCTCCGAGGCCATGGCGGCGCGGAAGGCCGCGGCATCCGCGAACTCCGCCTCGAAGATCGCGAAGTACGGTGCAGCTGAGCCGTCGGGGCCCGGCTGGATCTCGGTGGAGTGGCGCCAGTCGAGGAGTCCGGGCAGTTGTGCGGCGAGCGGAAGATGCTGCGATTCGTAGTAGTCGACGAAGGCGGCGGGGTCGACGGGAGCGGGGTAGAGAACGACGAGCTTGTGCATGTGACGGCCCTCCTAGGCGCTCGCAGGCTGAGCGACCGCGGCCGCCACCCGGTCGGGGGAGCCGAGCAGATCGATCTGCCGAATGGGGAAGTTGAAGTTCTCGGTGAAGCGGTTCGCGAGCGCCTGATCGTGCACCATCTCGCTGAAGAGGCGCGGGATCTGCGGTGCCGGCGGGTTCTGGATCATCGTGTTCACCCAGTCCGAGGAGGCTTCGAGCCGCTCCGCTCGGCGGCGTGCGACCTTGCGCATGAAGCGCTCATCGAAGACGTGATCCTCGCGGATCGTGTCGGCGATGACCTGTGCGGAATAGGTTGCGGAATTCGCCCCTTGCGCCTGCACCGGATCGACGGTCATGTGCACGTCGCCGAGCGCGAGCAGGTACTTGCCGTTGGGGAGGAGGACGTAGTCCTCGCGGAGCACCGGGGTCACGGCGCCCTGCAGGATGTCCCGCGGGCCGTCCTGGAGCTCGAACGCGGCCGGATCGACCCGCTCGAAGATCGACGGGTGGAACTCGCGGAGCATCTGCAGGGTCAGCTCGCGGTAGGCCTCGGGATCGTCTTCATAGCGGCGATCCGTCAGCGCCTCCTGGGGGCCGCCGGGGACGCTCTCGAAGAGCAGGGCGTGGACCGGGCCGGAGAACGACCACATCGGGAGTGCGAGGAGCTCGCCCGCGGGGGGCGCCACGCTGATCTCGACGCCGCGGGGATCGCGAGGCGCGACGCCCTTCCAGAATCCGACCGCCAACTTCCGCTGCGGGCTCGTGTAGGGCGACTTGTCCTCGCGGCGCGGGAACAGCGCGCCGATCTCGCCCTTGCCGGTCGAGACGACGACGAGGTCGTGGACGTCGGTGAGCCGCTCGATCTCGGCGACCGAGAGATCGCGGTACTCCAGGGTGCCGCCGCGCTGCACGAACTCCGACATCAGGTGCGGCAGGTAGATCCGGTAGTCGAGGATCCGCGCGGGCTCGGCGAACGTGCCTTCGAAGCGGCGATCCTCGCCCCACCCGTTGTAGTGGTAGTGGTACGAATACTCCGCGTCGGTACCCGGCCAGTCGGCGATCCCGAGCGTGCGCTCGATGTCGATGGTCGCGCTCATGTGGGCGACGCTGTTCATGATCTTGCCGTCGCGGACCTGCTCCGCGGTGCGGTTCGTGATGATGGTGACGTCGAGATCCTGCTGCAGCAGGTGCAGCCCGAGGTGCAGCCCCGCGACCCCCGCTCCGATGATGCCAATGCTGGTCATGTCCGTGCTCTTTCCGATCAGGACGCGAGTCGTCCGCGTCATTGCGTGCGTTGTGCTCGATATTCGAACTCTCAAGAGTGAGGAGTTCGATATGTGAGCTCAATGTTACGCGCGTGTCTCGAAACCGATCCACCACTTCGCAAAGTGGATACGCCGAGCACCGCTCCCTCGCAGCGTCGAGGGGAGCGCGGCTACTCCGACCAGACGTCTCCGGGGCGCTCCACGCGCAGCGCGGCGTGCTGGAGCGCCGGGGTCACCTCGCCGAGCGTGTGGGCGCCGGTCGGGAAGATGACGGCGAGGCTCGCTGCCTGACCATCGCCCAGACGGATCGGCCGCGCGACGGCCTCGAAGCCCGGGAACGGGGTGCCCTTCGTGTGCACGTGGCCGATGCTGCGGGCGAGGGCGATCTCGTCCGCCTCGTACTCCGTGGCCGGGCCGCAGGCCAGGATCGCCATGCCGGGCGCACCGTCCGAGAGCAGGAAGCGCGTGCTCCGGCGGATCGCGACGGCGGCGGATCGGTGCGCGGGTCGGATCGACGCCAACACGACCGCGTGGTCCTTCTGCGGCACGCTGAAGATCGCGGTCGCCGAGGTCGCTGCCGCCAGTTCCTCGAGCACCTCCTCGATGCGCACCTCGGAATTGCTGATGCTGGCCTCCGCCAGCGCCGCGACTCCGGTGCCGAGGGTGTATCGGCCGTCGGACGCCCGCGTCACGAACGTGTAGTCCTCGAGCGTGCGGAGGATCCGGTAGACCACCGAGCGGTGCAGGCCGAGGGCGTCGGCGAGTTCCTGGCTCGTGCGACGCTGCCCGTCCGCGAGCGTCTGCAGCGCGTCGAGCCCGCGCTCGAGCGTCTGGGAGCGAACCGCGCGGTTCTTGGCTTCGGTCATGGTGATTGCCATGCTAGCGAAGCCCTGGCGGCCCCGCTCCCCACGCACACCAGCACTAGATCGTGACCCGCCTCGCCCCTAGCATGGAGCCATGCAGCTCAGGGTGGGGACGCGCATCGATGCGGAGGGGCCCGGTCTCGTGACCGCGTCCAAGATGAACCGGCACACGTTCTGGTGCGGGCAGAGCGGATCGGGCAAGACGTACGCGCTCGGCGTGCTGCTCGAGCAGGTGCTGCTGCACACCCGTCTGCCGCTCGTGATCCTCGACCCCAACTCCGACTTCGTGCGGTTCTCCGAGCTGCGCGCCGATGCCTCCGAGGCCGACGCCGCGGAGCTCCGATCCCGCAGCGTGCGCGTGCTGCGGCCGCACACCGCGGAGGATCCGCTCAAGGTGCGCTTTCTGAGCATGCCGCTGATCTCCCGCGCCGCGCTCCTCCAGATCGATCCGCTGCGCGACGCCGACGAGTTCAACGCGATGATCAAGATGGAGCCCGAGGTGCTGGCGGGTCTGCAGGAGCCGCTCGCGGACTGGCTGCGCGCGAGCGGCAATCCGGTGCACCGCAAGATCGCGATCCGGCTCGAGAATCTCGGCCTCGCCGACCTCGATCTGTGGGCGGGCCGCCACCGCTCCGTCATCGAGTTCATCGACGACCGGGCCGACGCGACGGTCGTCGACCTCGGCGGATTCTCGACGCCGCTCGAGCCGAAGGCGACGGCGCTGGCGGTGCTCGACCACCTGTGGGAGCGCCGCGCTGACCGGATCGGCCGCCTCATCGTCATCGACGAGGCCCACAACCTGTGCTCGCCCGATCCGGTGACGGCGGTCGACACGCTGCTCACCGAGAGGATCGTGCAGATCGCGGCGGAGGGGCGGAAGTACGGCCTCTGGCTGCTCATGTCGACCCAGCGGCCGTCGAAGGTGCACCCGAACGCGCTCTCGCAGTGCGACAACCTCGGGCTCATGAAGCTCAGCTCTCCGGGTGATCTCGCCGAGCTCGCGCGCGTGTTCGGGTACGCGCCCGCCGAACTGCTGAGCCGCGTCACCGGGTTCTCGCAGGGGCAGGCGCTGTTCGCGGGCGGCTTCGTGGCCGAGCCGCAGGTGGTGCAGATGCGGGATCGCCTCACGCTCGAGGGTGGCTCGGATGTCGCGATCGAGCTGCGGGATCACGTCGCGCGGGGGCTACCCGACTGACGGTCGCGGGCGCAACCCCCTGCAGCTCGGGTGCCGCTCCCGTAGCGTGAGGAGTGTTCGCCAGCACTGATGCGAACAGCACTGATGCGAGCAGCACCGACGCGAACGCGTCTGCACAGACCGACGAAGGGAGCGACCATGACCGATCGCAACACCGAAGCGGATCCCGAGCGGGGCACCTCGCCGGATGCGGCTCCGGACGTCGAGAGCGACCCGGCGCGAGACGATCGCGTCGGCTCCGACTGGAGCGACGAGGGCGGCGCGGCACCGGATGGGCCGGCGACGTCGACCCGGTCCGATGGCAGTGAAGCCGATGACGAAGCCGATGACGGCGAGCAGGACGGTGCACGGCTCCTGCACCCCGACGAGGTCGTCGGCCCGCAGATCACCCTCGACCCGCCGGATTGATTCGACTGAGTCGAGGAGAGGCGGCTCGCGCCTACCGGGTGCCGGTGGGCGCGAACAGCTCGAGCAGGAGCGGCCGGACCCGCGTGATGCGATCGGGCAGTGACGCCCAAGCGTCGCGCATGCCCGACATCACCTGCGCGCCGACGAACACCTCGTTCAGGATCTCCGCGAGTTCCTCGGCCGGACGCGGCGACGTGACGGAACCGTCGGCGATCCCGGCGACGATGATCTCCTGCGTGATCTCCTGCCAGCTGACGTAGTCGCCGTACCCCCGCGCCTGGAGCTCGTCGGGCAGCGAGTTCAGGAGCCGGATCCCGGCCTGGACCATCGCGTCGCGTGCGATGAGCGCCGCCATCTCGTCGATGAGCGACAGGAGCTGGGCCAGTGCGTGCTCGTGCGGCGCCTCGGCGACGGCTGACAGCACGGTCTTCATGCGGGTCTGCTGCTCGTCGAGCACGGCGCTCGCGATGTCGTCCTTGTTGCCGAAGTGGAAGTACAGGGAGCCGAGGCTGATCCCCGCCTCCTCCGAGATGTCCTTGAGTTTGGCCGTGTCGTACTCCATACGCGCGAACACGCGCGCCGATGCCTCGATGAGAGCGGTCTGGGTGGCGATCCCTCGCTGCTGCTTGCCGCGTCGTTCTGTCATGCTGCCGCCCCCGGCCGGTCATCCATCGTTCAACGGATCGCCAGAGGATCCGCTCGCATGCATTGTCGCACACGGGATTCAGCGCGAGCTTTGAGCGCCTGCCGAGGATCCTGGCGATCGGAGCGGTGCGAACGCAGGGCCGTCCCTCGGCCGAAGGCTCGTCCGCACTCGGCCGGTGCTCCGCAGGCGTCGCCGGGCCTCTTGCGCGAGAATGCAATTCCGATAGTCTAAGGTATTGACTACTGAATTTGCATCGAAGGGCGGTCGCACCGTGGTTCTCCAGCTCACTCCCGTCCGAAGCGAGCACGCCGGGGTGCGGATCTCGGGTTGCGTGGGCGGCAGCGGCGCACCCGTGCTGCTGCTGCACGGCTATCCCCAGACGAGCCGCATGTGGCACCCGGTCGCGGAGCGGCTCGCGGAGCATCACACCGTGGTGCTCGCGGATCTGCGCGGGTACGGTGATTCCGACAAGCCGGCTCCGGCTCCGGATGGCTCCACCTACGCCAAACGCGCGATGGCGCGGGATCAGCACGCGCTCATGCACTCCCTCGGCTTCGACCGCTTCGCGGTCGTCGGTCACGACCGCGGCGCCCGGGTCGCGCATCGGCTCGCCCTGGATGCACCCGAAGCCGTCGACCGCCTCGCGGTGCTCGACATCGTCCCCACCCTCCACATGTTCGATCACGTCGACCGTGCGATGGCCTCGACGTATTTCCACTGGTTCTTCCTCGCGCTCAGGAACGGGCTCCCGGAGTCCCTCATCTCTGCGGACCCCCGCACCTGGCTCCGCAGCCGTTTCACCGGGCGCAACGCCGGAGGCAGGCCCATCGACCCCGAGGCCTACGCCGAGTACGAGCGGTGCTTCCTGAGCCCGGGCGCCATCGAGGCCTCGACCGCCGACTACCAGTCGGCCGCCACGGTCGACCTCGAGCACGATCGCGCAGATCACCTCGCCGACCGCCGACTCGCGATGCCGCTGCTCGCGCTCTGGGGCGCGCACGGCTACGTCGGCGCGAACTTCGACGTGGTGGACGTGTGGCGCACGTACGCCGAACATGCGCGAGGCACGGAGATCTCGGCCGACCACTACCTCGCCGAGGAGGCGCCGGAGCGGGTCGCCGAAGAACTGCTGGCGTTCCTGGCAGAGCGTGAGGACGCAGCGTGAGCGCCGGCAGTGCCGTGACCTCCGGCGAATCCGACGCCGGCACCGACGCCGGGCTCGCCGCCGAGGCCCGCTTGCGCCAACTGGTCGAGATCGAGTCCCCGACCGGGCATCGAGCCGGGATCGGTGCGTGCTTCGACCTCGTCGATTCCTGGGTTGCGCCGCTCCTCGGGCGCCCCGGCACCCGAGACGTCGTCGACGGAGTCGAGCACCTGTCGTGGCGCGCCCCGGACGACGCGGGAGTGCTGCTGCTCGGGCACATGGACACCGTGTGGCCCGTCGGCACGCTCACCCGGATGCCCTACACGCGCGACGGAGAGCGGGTGAGCGGGCCCGGCACCTTCGACATGAAGGCCGGGATCGTCGCGGCGATCGGGGCGCTCGAGCTGCTGCGGGGATCGGCGGTCCTGGACTCGGTCTCCGTGCTCCTCACTGGCGACGAGGAGACCGGTTCGCTCACGTCGAGGCCGCTCATCGAGGCGGCGGCTCTGCGCTCGAACGCCGTGCTGATCGGCGAACCGAGCCTGCGCGGTGCCGTAAAAGTCGCGCGTCGGGGAGCGAGCATCTACCGCCTCGATGTGACAGGTCGCGCGGCGCACGCGGGGCTCGACCCGGAGAAGGGGGTGAGCGCGATCGCGGAGCTCTCGCACCAGGTGCTCGCGCTCGCCGCACTCACCGAACCCGCCCTGGGCACCACCGTCACGCCGACCGTGTCCCGCGCGGGCACCACCGTCAACACCGTGCCGGAGCACGCGGAGGTGCACGTCGACGTGCGGGCGTGGTCCATGGCGGAGCTCGAGCGCATCGACGCGCGGATCCGTGGGCTGGTCCCGGTGGATCCCGGCGCGCGCCTCACGATCTCCGGCGGCATCAACCGCCCTCCGCTCCAGCGCGAGCTCGCCCAGGGCCTCTACGATCTCGCGAGGGAGGTCGCGGATGATCTGGGTCATGCGCCGCTCGAGGGGACGGAGGTCGGGGGCGGCTCCGACGGCAACTTCACGGCCGCGCTCGGGATCCCGACACTCGATGGGCTCGGACCCCTCGGAGACGGGGCGCACGCGCCGCACGAGTGGGTGCACCTCGGCTCCGTCGTCGAGCGATCCCAGGTGCTCGCGGGGCTGATCACTCGGCTGCAGGCCTCGCCATCGCGCGACCTTTCATCGATACTCAGTGAGGAAGAAGAGGACACGAAATGACCGACGATCTCACGCCGCAGGGTGTCCGGAGTGCGGACGCCCCCGAGTGGACCGCGCACTTCCGGACCCCGCATCTCATGACGATCAAACCGGTGGCGGGGGACCCCGACACCGCCCTCGTCGTCGAGGTGCAGCACGAGGATGCGCGGGGGCGGATCTGGCGGTCGCGCGCGCAGCCCGGTCACGCCGAGTGGTCTGAGGAGCTCCCGTTCCCCGTGGGCTACAGCACGCTGCCGACGCGGGACGGCGACGGGGTCGTGGTGCTCGAGGACGACGGCGGCTCCGAGGTAGGCGGGCTCGTCGTCCGATCGATCGACGGCACGGAGCGCATCGAACTCACCCCCGGGCGCGCCCCCTACGTCGTGCGCGGCATGGAATTCTCCGCCGACGGCAGTCAGTTCCTCATCACCGCGGTCGATGACGACGGGTTCCACCTGCTCGCGGTGCCGGCCGCCCCGTGGGGGCCGGCGCGGGAGATCTGGCAGTCCGAGCACGAGGGGTGGTACGGGCGCGCATCCGCGGACGGCACCCTCGCCTCGATCGACTCCACGGACCACAATCCCGGCTGGCGCCGCACCGCCGTGACGGTGATCGACGTGGCGAGCGGCGAGATCGTGGCCGTGGCGAACGACCTCCCCGCTGGGCCGATCCGCGCCGTCAGGTTCTCCCCGGTGCCGGGGGATCAGCGCGTTCTGCTGAACACCGAGCGCAGCGGCTTCGCGCGGCCGGCGATCTGGTCGCCCCTCACCGGTGAGCGGATCGACTTCGACCTGCCGCAGTTCACGGGCGATGTGCTGCCCCTCGACTGGTCGCCGGCGCAGGATCGGGTGCTCCTCCTCCACGTCGAGGACGGCGTGCAGCGACTCCTGCTGCTCGACACCGCGAGCGGCTCGGTCGAGGTCGTTCGCGAGGGAGACGGAAGCTACGCGACCCCCGACGTCGCGGCGGAGCACGCCTACTACACACAGTCGTACCTGGGAGGCGACGGTCGGGTGCTGTCGGTGGAGCAGGCGTGGGATCGTCCGCCGGGACTGGTGGAGGTGGCCCTCGACGGTGCCGTGCGGACGGTGATCGCTCCCGCCGATGTTCCCGCGGGTCGCGGCTTCTCGTCCGAGATGGTGACGAGCGCCGACGGCACACGCGTGCAGCTCTGGTCGGCATTCCCGGAAGGGCAGCCGAGGGGCACGATCCTCATCGTCCACGGCGGGCCGAATCTCGTAACTTCGGACGCCTACTCGCCGGAGGCGCAGGCCTGGCTCGCCGAGGGCTACGCGGTCGCCGCGGTGAACTTCCGCGGATCCGTGCTGTTCGGCCGGGACTTCCGCGAGGGCTTCTGGGAGGAGCACGGCGATCGGGAGATCGCGGACATCCGCGCGGCCATCGAACGGCTGCGGGAGCTCGGTGCCGCCGATCCCGCATCGACCTTCATCACCGGTCCCTCGTACGGCGGGCATCTCACGCTGCTCTCCCTGGGCCGCCTGCCGGAGCTGTTCGCCGGCGGGTTCGCGATCGTGGCGATGGCGGACTGGGCTGCCGCGTTCGCCGAGATGAACGCGGCGCTGCGACCCGTGTGGGAGCGGGTGCTCAGCAACCGCGGACTGAGCTTCGAGGAGGCCTGCGCGAAGCTCTCCGCGATCACCTACACGAGCGAGGTCACCGGATCCGCTTGGCTCTGCCAGGGCGCTCGCGACACACGCACTCCTCCGACGCAGGCGCAGAACTACGCCGATCGTCTGCGCGCCGACGGCGGGGACGTGCTCCTCGAGTGGTTCGACGCCGGGCACGAGCCCGACGGGCTGGCCGGCGAGGAGATCTGGCAGCACCGCATGGTGGAGCTCGCGGAGCGTACGCGGCGGGGAGAGCGCTGGTCGACTGCGGGGTGAGCGGAGGCCGGACGCCGGAGCCGGAACCCGTGTGGTGAGTCCGACTCGGCGGCGCCACGCTCGATCGGCGTGGGCGGCTACGCCTCGCGTTCCGCGGCGAGCGCGTCGGCGCGGTGCTGCAGCCCGTCGAGCAGGAGCTCGAGCCCGATGTCGAAGGTGTCGGGATCCCCGATGCGGAGCGGCGGTCGCCCGATGCTGCTGATGGCGGGGAAGTCCCCGGGCTCGAGCTGCTCGAACTGCAGCCGCCAGGCGAGCTCGTCCTCGCGCTGCACGTCCTCCGGGAGCGAGCGCGATGCCGCCTCGATGCTGGAGAGCGACCGCACGTAGTTGCCGAAGACCCGTTCGTAGCGGAGGGCGTCATCGGGGCCGAAGCCCGCGTCGAGCAGTGAGCGGAGAATGAACTCCATATTGACGAACTCGCGATGGAGGCGTGTGGTGCGGGCGGCCATCTGCTGCGCGAGCTGCGGATAGCGCAGGTAGTGGTCGTGCACCACCCGCGCAGCCAGGCGGAGGTCCTCGCGCCAGGATCCGGTCGGGACGAGCGCCCCGAGGTAGGACCGATCCCGCAGCGAGTCGATCAGGGCGAGCACCAGCTCGTCCTTGTCCTTGAAGTGCCGGTACATCGAGGTCGGGTGCGCGCCGAGCTCGTCGCCGAGCGACTGGAAGGTCAGCCCGTCGAGCCCGTCGCGAACGGCGATGCTCTCGGCGGCAGCGATGATGTTCTCGCGGTTGAGGGAGTCCCGTTTGCGCCGGGTCTTCACGACCTTCGGGGCCTGCGGGGTGCTGTCCCCGGGGGTCGAGCTACTGGGATCGGTCACGGAACTCCTTGCCTGAACTGGCGTCGTGCACCCCAGGATAGTCCGCTTGGAGATGAAGGGAAAGTTTCAAGTCGATTACATAGTCAATGAGATTGACGATAAGACTTGCTATCTCACGCATTCGCAACTACGGTGATGAGCACGGCATCGGATTCCGCGGAATTCGCGACCGAGAACGCAACGAGGCTTCACCAAGGAAGGAACTGCAATGACGAGTTTCGCCCCACCGACCCGGGCAACCACTCCACGGCTCCGGCGTCTGCTCCTGCCAGCCGTCGCGGCACTCGCCATCGGCCTGAGCGGGTGCGCGAGCTCCGGTACGGCGACGGAATCCGCCTCCGGCACCGGTGCCGCGGGCGGAACGCTCGTCATCGGCGCGGAGCAGGAGCCGGACTGCGCCGACTGGATCGCCACCTGCGCGGGCAACATCTGGGGCTCGTACACGATGCGCACCCCGACGCTGCCGAGCGCGTTCGACACCCGCGAGGTCGACGGCAGCTGGCAGCTCGTCGCCTCGAATCTGCTCGCCGGCGAACCGACCGTGGAGGTGCGGGGGGACGGCAAGCAGGTCATCACGTACCAGATCAATCCCGAAGCGGTCTGGTCCGACGGCGAGCCGATCACCGGAGCCGACTTCGTCTACACCGGACTCGAGATCCGGGACGGCGACGACATCTTCGACAAGACGGGCTACGCGCTCATCGAATCCATCGAGGCCCCCGACGAGAAGACCGCGGTCGTCACGATGAGCGAGGAGTACGGCAACTGGCGCGTGCTCTTCAGCGGTGACTACTCGCTCCTCCCGCAGCACCTCCTCGAGGGGCAGGATCGCGCCGCGATCATGAAGGACGGCTACGACTTCTCAGGCGGCCCGTGGAAGATCGACGCCTGGACCAAGGGCGAGTCGGTCACCCTCGTCCCGAACGAGAACTACTGGGGCGAACAGCCCAAGCTCAGTCAGGTCACCTTCCAGTTCATCACCGACACCGCGGCGGCCTTCCAAGCGCTCAAGAGCGGGCAGGTGCAGGCGCTCTACCCGACCCCGCAGCTCGACGCACTGAGCCAGATCGAGGCCGGCGTGCCGAACACGAACATCGAGGTCGATCCGGCATCGGGCAATCTCGAGGCGCTCTGGGTCAATAACGAGGCCGCGCCCTTCGACAGCGTCGCCGTGCGCCAGGCGCTCGCCTTCGCGATCGACCGCCCGGCCATCGTGGAGCGGCTGTACGGCAAGCTCGGTGTGAGCGAGGCCCAGCAGAGCTTCCTCACCCCGCTGAACGGTGACTTCGCCTCGGATGAGTTCTCCCAGTACACGCTCGACCTCGACAAGGTCGACGAGCTCATGACGGGCGACGGCTGGGCGAAGAACGCCGACGGGGTGTGGGCGAAGGGCGACCAGGTCGCCGAGTTCCGCGTCACGTCGCACGCCGGGAACAAACGACGCGAGCTCACCGAGCAGGTGCTGCAGGCGCAGCTCAAGGACGCGGGATTCTCGCTGACGATCGCGAATGCCACCGGCGCCGACATCTTCTCGAAGCTCGCGCCCGAGGGGGACTTCGACCTCGGTCTCTGGACGATCATCGATACGACGCCGCAGCCGGCGCTCGCCGCATCGTTCACGCAGAGCGCGATCCCGAGCGCGGAGAACGGCTACTCCGGCATCAACTTCGTTCGGACGCGAATCGAGGGCCTCGATGAGCTCCTCACCACCGTCGAGCGGAGCGTCGACCCCGAGGTGCGCCGCGAGGCCTCGCTCGAGGCCGAGAAGCTCATCGCCGAGGGGATCCCGGGCATCCCGGTGGCCACGGTGCCGAACATCCTCATGACGAGCGAGCGCATCGGCGGGCCCGTGGCGATCAATCCCTCCGAGGGCCCCTTCTGGAACCTCGAAGAGTGGACCATTGGCTGACCACCCACCAGCGGTGCGCGCTGAGCTGAGGGGATGGAGGACGCATGTTTAGCTACGCGCTGCGACGACTCGCGTACTCCATCCCCGTCGTGCTCGTCGGATCATTCCTGCTCTTCTGGGCGGTCCGCGTCGCGTTCGATCCGCTCGGCAAGCTCCGTCAATCCCCGGACCCGACGGTGGTCGAACGGGAGATCACCCGACTCGGCCTGGACCGGTCGATTCCGGAGCAGTACTTCCTCTGGCTGGGCGGACTGTTCTCGGGCAACTGGGGGATCAGCTCGCGGACGGGCGGTGAGGTTCTCCCGATGATCGGGGCGGCCGCGTGGCCCACCCTGCAGCTGATCTTCTGGGGGGTGCTGATCGGCTCGCTCATCGCGCTCGCCGTCGGGGCGTACTCGGCGGTGAAGCAGTACAGCGTCGCCGACTACGTGTTCACCGCGGCGTCGTACCTCGGTATCGCGCTCCCCGCCTTCTGGTTCGGGCTGCTCCTCATCCAGGTCTTCGGAGTGTGGCCGGTGCAGTCGCTCGGAGCCTCCGAGCCGCCGCTCTTCTTCGTGGGGCTCCACTCGGTGGGCAGCTCCGGGTTGAACTGGGACTACCTGCGACATCTCGTGCTCCCGGTCGCCACCCTCACCATCACCCTCGTCGCGAGCTGGAGCCGATTCGGCCGCGCGTCGATGCTCGACGCGCTCTCGAGCGAGTACGTGCGCACGGCGCGGGCCAAGGGGGTGCCGCGTCGCCAGGTCGTGGTGCGGCACGCCCTCCGCAACTCCCTCGCGCCGTTCATCACGGTGGTGCTGCTCGACGCGGGAGTGCTGTTCGGCGGCCTCGTCGTGACGGAGCAGATCTTCTCGATCCCGGGCATGGGCAAGCTTCTGCTCGACTCGCTCCTGGCCGGAGACGCCTTCGTGCTGCTGCCGTGGATGCTCCTGGTCGCCCTCGCGATCGTCGTCTTCAACCTGCTGGCCGACCTGAGCTACGCGTTCCTCGACCCGAGAGTGAAGCTGCGATGATGAGACCCCGCACCACCGTGATTCCGGTGGCCACCGAATCGACCTCACAGTGGACGCAGATCCGCCGTCGCTTCTTCCGCCATCGCCTGGCGGTCACGGGCCTGATCGTCCTGCTGCTGCTCGCGATCGCCTGCTACGGCTCGCCGTTCCTCGCACCGTACCCCGAGAACTTCCAGGACCTCCTCCTCGGTTCGACCGGCCCGAGCGCCGAGCACTGGCTCGGCACGGACGACCTGGGCCGCGACTTCTTCAGCCAGCTCCTGTACGCCGGTCGGATATCGCTCTCGGTCGGTCTCGGCGTGGGGCTGCTGTCCACGGCGCTCGGCGTCGCGGTCGGCTCGGTCGCCGGCTACTTCGGCGGCTGGGTGGACGAACTCCTCATGCGGATCGTCGATCTCTTCCTCATCGTGCCGGCCATCGCGGTGCTCGCGCTCGCGTTGCAGGGGCTCGGCACCTCGCCGATCACGATCGTGCTGGTGCTGAGCGGCCTCGGCTGGACCGTGATCGCCCGCGTGGCGCGCTCCCAGGTGCTCTCGCTGCGCGAGAAGGAGTTCGTCGACGCGGCCGTGGTGCTCGGCGCATCCCCCGTCCGCGTGCTGGTGCGGCACATGCTGCCGAACCTCGCCGGGGTGATCGCGGTCAACGTCTCGCTCTCCGTCGCCGCCGCAATCATCACCGAGTCGACGCTGAGCTTCCTCGGCTTCGGGGTGCAGCCACCCGATTCGAGCTGGGGCAACATGCTCAGCCAAGCCGCCGGGCTGCTCGGCACCCCGCAGATGCACCTGCTGATCTATCCCGGCCTGTTCATCCTGGTCACCGTGCTGGCCGTGAACTTCATCGGCGACGGGCTCCGGGATGCCTTCGACCCGCACGCGAAACACTGAGCTGGGAGCCCGCATGACGCACGATGCAGAGCCGATCCTCGAGGTCACCGATCTGTCCATCACCTTCTCGACCGACGCCGGCACGGCCACGTCGGTCGACGGACTGAGCTTCCAGTTGTTCCCCGGCGAGACGCTGGGGGTGGTGGGCGAGTCGGGGTCGGGCAAGAGCGTGACCTCGATGGCGGTCCTCGGTCTGCTGCCGAAAGCGGCCACCGTGACCGGTTCGATCCGGCTCGGCGGTGAGGAGTTGCTCGGTCGGAGCGAGGGGCAGCTCCGCGAGATCCGGGGCAAGCGGATCGCGATGATCTTCCAGGACGCGCTCGCGGCGCTCAACCCCGTGCACTCCGTGGGGGACCAGCTCGCCGAGGCGGTGCGGGTGCACGACCCGAAGCTTCCGCGTGCCGAGCTCCGCGCACGGGCGATCGAGCTGCTCGACACCGTCGGCATCCCATCGCCCGAGCAGCGGGTGGACCAGTTCCCGCATGAGTTCTCCGGGGGCATGCGGCAGCGCATCATGATCGCGATGAGCATCGCGAACGATCCCGATGTGCTGATCGCGGACGAGCCGACGACGGCGCTCGACGTCACCGTGCAGGCGCAGGTGCTCGATGTGCTGCGCCGGATCCAGGAGCGCACCGGTTCCGCGATGCTCCTCATCACCCACGACCTCGGTGTGGTTGCGGGCCTCGCCGACCGAGTGCTCGTGATGTACGCGGGTCGGAAGGCCGAGGAGGCGCCGGTCGAACCGATCTTCTACGAGACCGCGCACCCCTACACGCTGGGTCTCCTGCGATCCATGCCCCGACTCGATATCGACGCGGGCTCCGAGCCGCTCTACTCGATCCCGGGCACACCGCCCGAGGCCACTCGGCAGCCCCCCGGCTGCCGGTTCGCGCCGCGCTGCGCGTTCGCCGTCTCTGGGCTCTGCGACACCCATGAGGTGCCGCTGCATCGGATCGCCGACGACCACCTGGCGGCCTGCCTCCGACTCGACGACGTGCGGGCCGAACGAATGGAGGGTGCACGATGAGCACTGCGCTCGAAGTCCGCGACCTGGTGAAGGAGTTCCCCGTCCGCGGGGGCGCGCTGCGCCGGCGCACCGGGACCGTCCACGCGCTCTCGGGCGTCAGCTTCACCGTGCAGCGCGGCACCACACTCGGCATCGTCGGAGAGTCGGGGTGCGGCAAGAGCACGCTGGGCCGATCCATCGTGCGGCTGCACGACGTCGACGAGGGCACCATTCAGCTCGACGGTGTGCCGATTGAACGGGCCCGCGGTGCCGAACTGCGCCGCACGCGCCGTCGGATCCAGATGGTGTTCCAGGATCCCTATGCCTCCCTCGACCCGCGTATGACGGTGCGCTCGATTCTGACCGAGCCGCTGGAGATCCACGGGCTCCACAGCGGATCGCGCAGCGCCCGGGCGCAGGAGCTGCTCGAGATGGTCGGTCTGAACCCGGCCTTCGCCAATCGGTACCCCCACGAGTTCTCCGGAGGCCAGCGCCAGCGCATCGGCATCGCGCGAGCGCTCGCAGTCGAGCCCGAGGTGATCGTGCTCGACGAGCCGGTCAGCGCGCTCGACGTGAGCGTGCAGGCGGGAGTGCTCAACACGCTGAGCGATCTGCAGCGGGAGCTCGGGCTCACCTACGTCTTCATCGCGCACGATCTCTCCGTCGTACGGCACCTGAGCGACCACGTCGCGGTGATGTACCTCGGCAAGATCGTCGAATCGGCGCCGGTGGATGAGCTGTTCACCCGGCCGCAGCACCCGTACACGCAGGCGCTGCTCTCGGCCGTGCCGATCCCGGACCCACGGATTGAGCGGGCCCGGGAACGCATCGTGCTGCGCGGCGACGTGCCGAGCCCGGTGAACCCGCCGAGCGGCTGCCGATTCCGCACCCGCTGCTGGAAGGCGACGGAGCGGTGCGCGACCGAGGTGCCGGACCCGGCGCCCGCGGCGGACGGCAGCCTGGTGGCGTGCCACTACCCCGAGATCCGACAGGTCGTCTAGCGCGGGGTGATCCCGCGCCGACCCTCGCCCGAACTGCCGCTTGCCATCGCCAACACCATCCCCGACCTCCACCCGCACCATCCCCCGACCAGAGAGGGCCCCATGACTTCCCCCCACCGCATTGCAGTGATCGCCGGCGACGGCATCGGACGCGAGGTCGTCCCCGAGGGCCTCCGGGCGCTCGAGGCCGTGCGCGAGCGCTTCGGACTCGACTTCGCGTTCACGCACTTCGACTTCGCGAGTGCCGATTACTACCTCGAGCACGGGCAGATGCTGCCCGACGACTGGTTCGAGCAGCTGCGCGGGTTCGACGCGATCTTCTTCGGCGCCGTGGGGTGGCCCGATGTTGTGCCCGACCACGTCTCGCTGTGGGGGAGTCTGCTGCAGTTCCGCCGCTCCTTCGATCAGTACATCAACCTGCGTCCCTGCCGCCTCATGCCCGGCGTCGCGAGTCCACTCGTGGGCCGCGGACCCGGCGACGTCGACTTCGTCGTCGTGCGCGAGAACACCGAGGGCGAGTACTCGTCGATCGGCGGCCGCATGTTCGAGGGCACGGAGCGCGAACTGGTGCTGCAGGAGACGATCATGACCCGGATCGGCGTCGACCGCGTGCTGGAGTACGCGTTCGACCTCGCCCAGCGTCGACCCCGGCAGCATCTGACCTCTGCGACGAAGAGCAACGGCATCTCGATCTCGATGCCCTACTGGGACGAGCGGGTGCGGGCCGCGGCGGAGCGCCATCCCGGGGTCGCCTGGGACCAGTCGCACATCGACATCCTCACCGCGAACTTCGTGCTCCATCCCGACCGCTTCGACGTGGTCGTCGCGAGCAACCTCTTCGGCGACATTCTCTCCGACCTCGGTCCGGCGTGCACGGGCACCATCGGGATCGCGCCCAGCGCCAACATCAATCCCGCGGGTGACTTCCCCAGCCTGTTCGAGCCCGTGCACGGGTCGGCCCCCGACATCGCCGGTCGCGGGATCGCGAACCCGATCGGACAGATCTGGTCGGCGTCGATGATGCTCGACCACTTCGGCGAGGCGGAGGCGGGCGCCGCGGTGCTCGCGGCGATCGAGGAGGTGCTCCTGACCGGGGCCGAGCAGGGGGTGCTCACTCCGGATCTCGGCGGCCGAGCGACGACGGTGGAGTTGGGAGCGGCGATCGCCGACCGGATCGTGCGCGGCGCCTGACTGGTGCTGCGGGGTGTTGCTTGCTGGCCTCGCGGCGGCTCACCGCAACTGGCAAGGTCGCGCCCTACCGCAGGGGCCGCGGAAGCGCGGTGAGCAGCGCGCTCACGTGAGCCGCGGCCTCGGCGAGCAGTTCGAGGCAGTCGGCCTGGAGCTCCTCGAGCGAGGCGGGCCCGGAGGCGATCGAGATTGCCGCAGTCACCCCCGCGGCGCGGGTCGCCTCGGCCGAGAGGCCCACGGAACCGGCGATCACCACGACGGGCGTCGTGTCCCCGGCCTCAGCCAGTACCTGGGACACCACTTTGCCGTCGAGCGATTGCGTGTCGAAGCGGCCCTCGCCGGTGATGACGAGCGCCGCCCCGTGGAGTGCCTCGGCGAGCCCCACGGCGTCGCTCACGAGGTCGGCACCGGGCAGCAGCTCGGCGCCGAACAGCGCGACGGGGCCGAGCGCGAGGCCGCCCGCGGCGCCGAGTCCCGCGCGCGAGGTCAGCGCCGCGTGCTCCGAGTGCGCCGCGTGCTCCGAGTGCTCCGAGTGCACTGACTGCGCCGCGTGCTCCTGCGCGGAGGTTGCGTCCTCGGCGTCGTGCGCATCGTCCGTCGCGAGCGTCGCGAGCGCCGCGACCAGCACCCCCGCGAGGTTCGCGAGCCCGGCGTCGATGTCCGCGACATCGGCGGGGGTCGCCCCCTTCTGCGGTCCGAAGACGGCGGCCGCGCCGCGCTCGCCGACGAGCGGGTTGTCGACGTCGCAGGCGATGCGCCAGGTCGCGGCGCGCGCGCGCGGATCCAGCTCGCTCAGGTCGACCCGCGCGAGATCCGCGAGCCCCCGCGCCCCGGGCGCCACCGGCTGACCCGCGACATCGAGGAGGCGGGCGCCGAGGGCGCGCAGCATGCCGGCGCCGCCGTCGCTCGTGGCCGAGCCGCCCAGGCAGAGGAGCAGTTCGGTCGCCCCGGCGTCGAGTGCCGCGAGGATCAGCGTGCCGACCCCCGCGGAGTCCGCGTCGAGCGCGTGCAGCGGCTCATCGGAGACGAGCGGCAGACCGTTGGCGTCCGCGGTCTCGATGATCGCCGAGCTCGCCTGTCCGCCCCGCGACGCGAATCCCACGCGACCCGTCTGCGGGCGGCCGAGCGCGTCGGTCGTCGGCACCTCGGCGATCCGCCCGCCCCACGCGGAGACCAGCGCGTCGAGTGTGCCCTCGCCGCCGTCCGCGAGCGGGATCGTGCGGATCTCGACCCGGTCGCCGAGCGCCGAGCGAACCCCGGCAGCAAGCGCCTGCGCGGCCTCCGGGGAGGTGCAACTGCCCTTCAGCGAATCGGGTGCGATCACGATCACCGGCGCGGCGTTGCTCATGCCTCCAGCCTACCGATCGCCGGGGGTTCGTTCGGGGGCCAGATGCCAATCATCCAGGGGATTTCAGACATTCAGGACGCACGGGGCGCGGAGGCTCCGTCAGGGGTGACATCTCCGTCGCGAGTGGCGGCGTCCACGCCGCCCGATCAGCGCAGCCCACCCCTACCAGGGGCTGGGCCGGTAGTCCTTGAGGAAGCACCCGAAGAGATCCTCGCCCGCCTCGCCGCGGACGATCGGGTCGTACACCCGCGCGGCGCCGTCGACGAGATCGAGCGGCGCGTGGAAGCCCTCCTCGGCCAACCGCACCTTGGTGAAGTGCGGACGCTCGTCGGTGATCCACCCGGTGTCGACGGCGGTCATCAGGATCCCGTCGGTCGTCAGCATCTCCTCGGCGCTCGTGCGCGTGAGCATGTTGAGGGCCGCCTTGGCCATGTTCGTGTGAGGGTGCCCCGGACCCTTGTAGCGGCGGGAGAACTGCCCCTCCATCGCCGACACGTTCACGACGTACGTGCGCCGCGCACCCGACGCGACCATCGACGCGCGGAGCCGGCTGATCAGCAGGAACGGCGCGGTGGTGTTGCAGAGCTGCACCTCGAGCATCTCGAGCGGATCGACCTCCTGCACGTGCTGCACCCAGCTGTTGACGTGCGCGATGTCGGGCACGAGGCCCCCGGCGTCGATGGCCGTGCCGTCGGCGTGTTTGGTGAGGGACGAGGATCCCGCCGTCATCGCGAGCGAGCTGAGCTCGTCGGCGCTCAGGCTCTGGGCCAGACCCTCGGCGATGGTGCCGGCGAGGGTGGTGCCGGCATGGGTGCCCGGAAGCACGGATCTGCCCTGCGCCGAATCGCTCGGCGCCAAGTCACTCGGCGCCGACGCATCCGGAGCCGCCTCGCCCACCGACGCCTCGAGCGCCTGCGGGTGCACCTGCGCCGTGCTGCCGAGCACCTCGATCTCGGGCATCGGGCCGTCCGGCAGCGGCTCGTGCTCCGCGTCCGCGAGGTAGGAGTAGGAGCCGGGGGAGCGCCGCACGGTCTGCGCCGCGTTGTTGATGAGGATGTCGAGCGGGCCCCGGCTCGCGACCGAGTCGGCGAGGCGGATCACCTGCGCGGGATCCCGCAGGTCGATGCCGACGATGCGCAGCCGGTGGAGCCACTCATCTGCGTCCGGGAGGGACGCGAAGCGGCGGGCGGCGTCGCGCGGGAAGCGGGTGGTGATGGTGGTGTGCGCGCCGTCGCGCAGCAGACGGAGCGCGATGTGCATGCCGATCTTGGCGCGGCCGCCCGTGAGCAGCGCGCGCTTGCCGCTCAGGTCGGTGCGGGCAGTGCGCTTGCCGTGGCTGAAGGCCGCGCAGCTCGGGCAGAGCTGGTGGTAGAACGCGTCGACCACCGTGTACGGCTGCTTGCAGATGTAGCAGTTGCGGGGTTTGATGAGCTCGCCGGCGATCGGGGCGCTAGCGCTTGCGGCGAGCGGGATCCCGCGCGTCTCGTCATCGATGCGGTCGGGGGCGCCCGTCGCCGTCGCCGCGATCACGGCGCGGTCGGCGGAGGCGATGGCCTCGCGGTTCTCCCGCCGCCGGTTCAGCTTGACGGCCTTGAACATCGACGAGGTGGCGCGGCGGACCGCCAGGAAGTCGGGGTGATCCGCCGGGAGATCGTGCACGGACGCGATGACGCGGAGGGCGAGCTCGAGATCGGCGGGATCGACGCCCTCGGTGCCAGGGGTTCCCTCGACGGTCTGCTGGGCGTCGGGCGAGGGAGCGGTCATTGGGCCAATTTTACCGCAGGGGCGCGCACGCGCAGATCACGGCCCGTCGACCCGATCTCCGACCGTCGTGGCCGCGTACGCAGGTGGCTGCGCTAGCGTCGGAGGCGACGCGCGCGTCGATGCGCACCCAGGAGGTTGACCATGCCGGATCCCGCACCCCTGACCCGCCGCGTGCTGCGCGCCGCCACCGCCCCGCCGCCTCGGGCGACGCCGCTACAGCACGTCGCTCGCATCGTGCTCGGGGTGTTCCTGTTGTTCGCGGGCATCTCGCACCTCACGTTCGCGCGCGGCCAGTTCCAGGCGCAGGTGCCCGACTGGGTGCCGGCCGACAAGGACTTCGTGGTGATCGCCTCCGGCATCGTGGAGATCACGCTCGGGGGCGCGCTCGTCACGCTCGGGCGGTTCCGGATCCCGGTCGGCTGGATCGTCGCGGCGTTTTTCATCGCGATCTTCCCGGGCAACATCTCGCAGTTCGTCACGCGCACCGACGCGTTCGGGCTGACGAGCGACGCCGCCCGCGGGATCCGCCTGATCTTCCAGCCCCTGCTCGTGCTGTGGGCGCTGTGGTCGTGCGGCGCGCTGACGCGGCGTCGCGGGCGCGTGCGGGACTAGGCCCGCACCGCTCGGGCGGCCTCGAGCACCGCGTCGTTCTCCGCCGGAGTGCCGATCGAGATCCGAAGCCCCTCGCCCGGGAAGCACCGCACGGAGATCCCGTGGCGCTCGAACTCCGCGGAGACCGCGGCGCTGGCCTCCTCGAGCGGGAGCCAGACGAAGTTCGCCTGCGAGGGAACGACCTCGAGCCCGGCGGCCTGCAGGCCGGCCGTCACCCGATCGCGCTCGCTCACGAGCTCGTCGATCCGCGCTTCGAGTTCGGCCTCGGAGGCGAGCGATATCAAGGCCGCCTCCTGCGCCAGCTGTGAGACGGCGAACGGCACGGCGACCTTCCTCAGCGCCTCGGTGACCTGCTGCGACGCGATCGCGTACCCGATCCGCAAACCGGCGAGCCCGTACGCCTTCGAGAACGTGTGCAGCACCGCGATGTTCGGATACCGGCGAAATGCCTCGATGCCGTTCGGGGAGTCGGGATCCCGATCGAACTGCACGTACGCCTCGTCGATGACCACGAGCACGTCTTCCGGTACCACGGCCATGAATCGATCGAGTTCCGCCGTGCTCACCACGGTGCCCGTCGGGTTGTTGGGGTTGCAGACGAAGATCAGGCGCGTGCGATCGGTGATCCGCGAGCCCATGGCGTCGAGGTCGTGACGGGCCGCCCCGTCGAGCGGCACCTCCACGGGAACGGCCCCGGCGACGCGGGTCAGGATCGGATACGCCTCGAACGAGCGCCACGCGAACAGCACCTCGTCACCCGGGGCGGTGAGCGCGTGGATCAACTGCGCGGCCACCTCCACCGATCCCGAACCGAGCGCGATGTTGTCGGCGGTCACCCCGAAGCGCGAGGCCAGGGCCTCGGTGAGTTCGGGCGCGGCGATGCTGGGATAGCGCGAGATCGACGCGGAGAGGATCTCGGTCAGCCGGTGCGCCACCGACGGCAGCGGCAGGTACGGGTTCTCGTTCGACGACAGCTTCACGCTGCGGCCATCGGCCGTGCGGGGCGCGGGCTTCCCCGCGCGGTACGCCATGACGTGCTCGAGTCCGGGTCGGAAGGTGTGCGGCATGTGATCGCTTTCTGGCGCGGGCAACGCGCACGTAGGTGGGGCCCGCACGATCGCGGGTTTCGGGGGCGCCGCGCGCTGGAGGGCGACGCTGCGGTGCGGCCGGCTCGTCGGAGCCGCGCCGGGTGTTACAGCTCGAGTAGGTCGAGCGATTGCACCTTCCGGTGGCTGACCAGGCTGGAGAGGATGACGGAGCTCTTCGTCCGGGTCACCGCGGGGCAGGAACCCAGGGTGAGCAGGACCTCCTGGAGGTGCGCCGTGCTGCGCGCGACCACGCGGCACTGCACGTCGGCACCGCCCGTCGTCGCGAAGGCCTCGATCACGTGGGGCATGCCGTCGAGGTGCTGCTGGATGACCGCGAGCTCGCCCTGCACGACATTCAGCTGCACCCAGGCCTGCACCTCGAAGCCCATCGAGGCCAGATCGAGCTGCGTCTCGTGCCCGATGATGACACCGCTGTCCCAGAGCCGATCGAGGCGCGCTTTGAAGGTCGTGCGCGAGACCCCGACGAGCTCGGCCATCTCTCCGAGGGTCGCTCGCGGCTCATCGCGCAGCGCTCGGAGGACGCGCCGATCGAGGTCATCGATGGCCTGCTGCGTGTCACGCGCCACGGGTCTTCCTTTCCAGTCGCCACCGCCGACCGGATCGGGGCGTGCGTGGCCAGCCTATCGGAAAACGGCCACGAAAGGCGCAATAATGACGGAGAAGGTGAAAGTTAGGTTGCGAAATGAAGAATTGATGGCTAGCTTGGTTTCTGAATCGAAGGCAAGGATGCGTTCGACTTAACATTTTGGAGAAATGTGAACCTCGGAATTACGCTCATGATCGTCGCCTACTTGCTGGTGATGTTCCTCATCGCGGCCTGGCTGCGCAAACGGGTCAAGAACGACACGGACTATCTGCTCGCCGGTCGCAAGATGGGCGCCGGGCTCATCGCCATCATGCTGCTCGCCACGAACTTCGGCGGCGCCTTCGTGCTGGGCACGAGCCAGGATGCGTACTCGGTCGGGTTCGCGGCGATCTCCTTCGCCATCGGGATCTTCGTCGGGTTGGTCTTCCTCGCGCTCTTCGTCGCGAAGCGGGTCCGCGCGGGGTCCTTCGTCACGGTGCCCGACTTCCTCCAGTACCGGTTCAAGAGCCAGTCGGTCCGGCTGCTCGCCTCCACGCTCTCCGTGCTGGCATTGACCGGCATTCTTGCCGGACAGGTCGGAGCCGCAGCGTCGTCGCTGACCGTGCTCGGGCTCACCCCCACCTGGGGCGCCATCGTGGGCACCGCGCTGATCATCGCCTTCACCGTGCTGTCGGGAATGTGGGGCGTCGCGATCACCGATGCGATCCAGTTCGTGGTGATCGTCGTCGGCCTCATCATCGTCGCGGTGATCGCCGTCGGTGCGGCCGGGGGCCTGGGCGTCATCTCCGAGACCTTCGTCACCGACGGGATCGACCAGCCGTTCAACCCGCTGAACCAGGGCTGGTCGTTCCTGCTCGGTGCTGCCCTGCCGGTCGTCGTGCACAAGCTCGTGGGCCAGGACGTGATGCAGCGCGTCTTCTCCGCACGCTCGGTGAAGTCCGCCGCGATGGGTGCAGGACTCGCGGGTGTGCTCACCGCGCTCTTCGCGGTGGTGCCCGCGATCGCCGGCATGGCGGCCCGCACGCTCTACCCCGACCTCGACCCGTCGGTCGGCGTGATGCCCGCCCTCATCAGCAACGTACTGCCGATCTGGGCCGCGGGGATCCTCGTCGCCGCGATCATCTCGGCGGTGATCTCGACGGCGGACGCCCTGCTGCTCGCCGCGGTGAGCAATATCTCGAACGACTTCCTGCTCCGACTGCGGAGCCTCCGCGACAATCCGCGCGCGCAGCTGCGGTGGTCCCGGATCCTGACGGTCGGGCTGGGCGTGCTCGCGCTGGGACTGTCGCTGATCGTGCCCGGCATCATCCAGGTGCTCACCATGGCGTTCACCATGTATGGTTCCGGTGTGTTCGTGTGCTTCATGTTCGGCCTGTTCACGCGATTCGGCGCCGGCAAAGCCGCGCTCGTCTCCATGATCGCCGGCGCCGTCACCGGCCTGCTCGGCCTGACGAACGTCGTCACCGTGCCCGGCGTCCCGCCGATCGTGATCGCGGTCGGGGTGTCCTTCGTCGCCTACGTGATCGTCGCGCTCGCCACCCGAGAGACCTCCGTGGCGCTCGAGGCGCCGACGGAGCGCGAGGTGCAGCATGCGTGAGGCCGGCTCCGCGGTGGTCGTGACCGGCGCGGGTGCCGGGATCGGCCGCGCCGTCGCCGATCACCTCACCGCACTCGGCACCGAGGTGATCCGGCTCGACCGCGATGCGCGGGAGGGCGTACGCGCCTTCGACGTGCGCGACGAGTCCGCGTGGGACGCGCTCTCGCACGAGGGCGTCGTGGGCCTCGTGCACGCCGCGGGCATCCGGCAGCGCAGCCCGCTCGCCGAGACGAGCATCGAGTCCTTCGACGCGGTCATCGACACGAACGTGCGCGGCACGTTCCTGGCGCTGCGCTGGGCCGCGCGTCGCCCGCACGGAGCGCCGCCGCTGTCCGTCGTCACCCTCTCGTCCGCCGTCGTGGATCGACTCCCCGAGGGTCAGCTGCCCTACAACGCGTCGAAGGCCGCGATCAACGTGCTCACGCGCGGTGCCGCGCGGGAGCTCGCCCCGCGCGGGATCCGCGTCAACGCGATCGCCCCGGGTTCGATCCTCACCGCGATGACGGAAGACGGCTGGGCCGATGACGCGCACGCGGCCCGCATGCGCTCGGAGATCCCCGTCGCGCGACCGGGCACGCCGGAGGAGGTTGCTTCGGCTGCGGCTTTCCTGCTGAGCGAGGCCAGCTCCTACATGACCGGCTCCGTCCTCACCGTCGACGGCGGCTGGACCCTCTAACCCGCCTCCCGCTCCAACCCACCCCCACCCCACGAAAGGAACACCTTGACCTACGACCCGTACGCCGCCCTCCCCGAGGTCCCGTCGTTCACCCTCACCTCGACCTCGTTCACGGACGGCGGCCGGCTCGCGCTGCCCCAGATCGCTGGGATGATCGGGACCGGCGGGGGCGACCGCCTCCCGCAGCTCAGCTGGTCCGGCGCCCCGGAGGGGACGCGGAGCTTCGCCGTCACCTGCTACGATCCCGACGCTCCCACCGCGAGCGGGTTCTGGCACTTCGCCGCCTACAACCTGCCCGCCGACACCACGTCGCTCGATGAGGGCGCCGTCACGCTGGACCAGGCGGCCGAGTCCTTCCCGGCAGAGGCCTCGCTGCTGCGCAACGACGGCGGCATCGCCGGATTCGTCGGATCCGCGCCGCCGCCCGGACACGGCGACCACCGCTACATGTTCGTCGTGCACGCGCTCGACGTCGATGCGCTCGAGCTGGATGCGCTCGCGTCGCCGGGGCTGCTCGGCTTCCAGATGTTCGGTCACACGATCGGGCGGGCGCGGATCACCGGGATCTTCGGCCACTAGAGCACGGCAGGGCCGGGGCTGCATCACTGCGGTCCCGGCCCATCGTCGTCTGACCCCTACCCGGGGGCCGACGCTCGATTCTCCATGTGCGGCAGCCCCGGGAATGGTAGTTTGCAAGTGGTCCGGTGCGTGTCATGCGCGTTGACTGGGCCGCCATTCCCTAACTGGAGGAACGATAGAGCATGTCCAAGTACCGGGTGCAGAATCCTGCGACGGGAGAGGTTCTCGAGACGTTCGAGGCCGCGACCGATGCGCAGATCGAAGAGGCGCTGTCGAGTGCCGATGCCGTGTACCGAGAGTGGCGGGAGCGGAGCGTGCAGGAGCGCGCCGCGGTCGTCAAGCGCGTGTCTGAGCTGTTTACCGAGCGCAAGGATGAGCTTGCGCGGTTGATCGCGTTGGAGATGGGCAAGTCCATTGCGGAGTCGCTCGACGAGGTCGAGTTCGCGGCGTCCATCATCGAGTATTACGCCGTGCACGGGCCGAGCCTGATCACCGATTACGAGATCCCGTCGACGATTCCCGGGAAGGCCGTCATCGAGCACCTCCCCGTGGGTGCGCTGCTCGGGGTCATGCCGTGGAACTTCCCGTACTACCAGGTGGCCCGGTTCGCGGCGCCGAACCTGGTGCTCGGGAACACGATCCTGCTGAAGCACGCGGATATCTGCGCGCGTTCGGCGCTCACGATCCAGGAGATCATGGAGGAGGCCGGGGTTCCGGTCGGTGGGTACCAGAACGTGTTCGCGTCGCACGATCAGATCGCGACGATCATTGCGGATCCGCGGGTGCAGGGAGTGTCGCTGACGGGCTCGGAGCGTGCGGGTGCCATCATCGGCGCGCAGGCCGGCTCGCACCTGAAGAAGTGCGTGCTCGAGCTCGGCGGCATCGATCCGATGGTCGTGCTCGATGCCGACGATGTCGCTGCGGTCGCGAAGCAGGCCTGGGATTTCCGCGTGTACAACGTGGGCCAGGTGTGCAACTCGAACAAGCGCCTCATCGTGATGGACGACATCTACGACGAGTTCGTCGCGGAGCTCACGAAGCTGGCCGAGGGCCTCGTGCCCGGCGACCAGCTGAACCTCGGCGACGGCGAGTACGTGCCGCTGTCGTCGCGTGCCGCGGCGGAGACGGTCGACGCGCAGGTGCAGAAGGCCGTGTCGGAGGGTGCGACGCTCGTTGCGGGTGGCGTGCTGTCGGAGGGACCGTCCGCGTACTACTCGCCGGCGGTGCTGACGGGTGTGCCGCGCGATTCGGAGTCGTACGGTGTGGAGATCTTCGGGCCGGTCGCGACCGTGTACCGGGTGTCGAGCGACGAGGAGGCGCTGGAGCTCGCGAACGATTGCGCGCTGGGGCTCGGCGGGTCGGTGTTCTCGACCGACGAGGCGCGGGCGAAGCGGATCGCATCGAAGCTCGAGGTGGGTATGTCTCACGTCAACATCATCGCCGCGGAGGCGGCCGAGCTGCCGTTCGGTGGCGTGAAGCAGTCCGGCTTCGGCCGTGAGATGGGTCCGGTCGGGATCGGGGAGTTCGCGAACAAGCGACTCCTGTTCGTCTCGGAGTAGTGCGCGCCCGCCGCGAGTGAACGCTCGCGGCGGGCCCGGCTCCGGCCGCAGAGAGGAAACGCATGAGCACGGTCATCGTCGTCGGGGCAGGACTGTCGGGTCTCACCGCGGCCTGGAGGCTGCACCAGGCCGGGCACAACGTCCGAGTGCTCGAGGCGCGCGATCGTGTCGGCGGCCGCACCTGGAGCACCACCCTCGCGAACGGCGCGGTCACGGAGCGCGGCGGCGAGTGGGTGTTCCCGACCGACTCCGCCATCCGCTGGATCGGCGCCGAGCTCGAGCTGCCCATCATGAGCCACGGCGTGCTGTACTTGCGGCGCACCCGCGACGGCGTGGTGCCGTCGGCCGCGGAGATCGCGGAGACGACCCGACGCCTCCGGGCGACGGCCGCGAGCATGATCGCCGACGGTCAGACCGCGGTGTCGGTCGAGGAGGTCGGCCGTGCAGCGTTGGGGGCGGGCTTTGGCGACGACGCCGGCTACCACCGGATCATCACGTCGCTCGCCATCGATCCCGCGCTCGTCTCCGCAGCGGCCTCGATCCTGCGCCCCGCGGAGACCGGTGCCTACATCGAGGACGGCGGCCGGTTCGTGCACGGCAATCAGTCCGTCTGCCTGGAGATCGCGCGCCGGCTCGGCGCGGCCGTGTCGCTCGAGACCCCGGTGCACGCGATCGACCAGTCGGCGAGCGGTGTTGAAGTCACGACCCAGGACGGGAGCCGCCTGCACGCGGACTACGCCGTCGTGAGCGTGCCGCTGCCCGTGCTGCGACGCCTGGAGCTCGGCTTCGACCTCACGGACTCCCAGCAGCAGGCGCTCGCGCACCGCACGATGGGAACGGCGGCGAAACTCGGGATCGCCGTCACCGGCGATGACGGGGAGACCGGGGTGCAGCACCCCGAGATCCCGATGTGGTCGTGGCGCACGCTCGCGACCGACGGCGAGCGGCGCATCGACGCGCTCGCGCAGTTCGCCGGGAGCCACGCCGCGCTGGAACGTCTGCGCACCGCCGAGGGCCCGGAGGCCTGGCTCGCCGAGCTGCGGCAGATGCGCCCGGAGCTCGACCTCGGCGGGGAGACCCTGCTCACCGACTGGACGAGCGACCCCTGGGCCGGCGGCAGCTACTCCGCGGCGGGGGTGGACTGGCAGGAGGCCGATGTGCACGCCTTCGACGTGGCCACGGGTCGCGTGGCGATCGCCGGGGAGCACACCGGCATGCTGCAGACGCTCAACGGGGCCGTGCTCTCCGGCATGCGCGCGAGCCGCGTGATCGCGGAGCTCGCGCATGCGGCTTCGCGCGCGTAGGGTCTACGACTCGCTGGCTGAATCCAGGCTTGCGGGCCATCGAATTCTAGACGTATAGTGATCTAGTCATCTAGAAGAATTCTGGCGTGTTCAACGAGGAGCAGAGCGTGACCACACGATTGCGACGACGGCTCGATCAAGCGGCGGTCGAACGCCGCGGGATCCTGATGGGGTTTCTCCCGGCGGGCTACCCCAGTCCGGAGGGCTTCCGCGCAGCGGCGCACGCGGCCTTCGAAGCCGGGCTCGACGCGCTCGAGGTGAGCATGCCCGGGCCTGCCCCGGAGCTGGACGGGCCGCTGATTCAGGCCGCGGCGCTGCAGGCCGCACCGCAGATGTCGGGGATCGCCGATGCGCTGCGACTCGCCGCGTCGAGCCGCCTGCACCCGGACGACAGCATTGTCGCGCTCGCCTACCTGAGCACGTTCGAGGGCATCTCGATCACGGATTTCCTCGATGAGATCGTCGCGGCGGACGTCGACGGTGTGCTCCTTCCCCAGCACCCGATGGCGGAGCAACTGGCCGTGGGGCTGGAGGCCCAGGCCCGGGGGATCGAGCCCGTGCTCTTCCTGCACCTCCAGGAGGACCTGAAACTGATCGCGGCGAGTGCGATCGTGGAGCCGGTCATCTATCTGCAGTCGGCCGACCTCCGCACCGGTGGTGCCTTCAACCCCGAGAAGGCTCGGGAGCGGTTGGAAGAACTGGGTGCTGCGCTCGAGGGCAAGCCGTACGACGTGTGCGTGGGATTCGGAGTCCGCGGGCTCGACGAGGTCCGGCTTCTCATGGCCGCCGGTGCGGACGGCGCAATCATCGGGACCCGTCTGGTCGCTGCCGCCGGAGAGGGGCCGGAGGCCGTTGCCCGTGTCGTCGACGACGTCGCCCCTGCCCTGGTTCGTCGGCACAGCGGGGATCCGCACCCGGTGGAGCAGGAGGCGCGGCAGGCATGAGTACCGAGTCACCTTGGACCCCGCAGCGGATCTCATTCAGCAAGAACGACGGTCTTCCGAAGTACATCGCCATCGCGCGGGCACTGGCCCTCGCGATCACGGAGCAGGAGCTGCGCGCGGGGGAGACGCTCCCGTCCCAGAAGGAGCTCGCGGAGAGTTTCGGCGTGACGGTGATGACGGTGCGCCAGGCCATCCAGACACTCACGGATCAACAGCTCCTCAGCACCGAACAGGGCAAGGGCACCTATGTGCGCAGTCAGCCGTACCGGTTGCCGATGGGGCCGTTGGCGAGTTTCGCCGCGCAGATCGAGGCCTCGGGGCGCACGCTGCGCACCGAGGTGCTCGGATACTCCGACATCGAGGTGTCGCCGATCGAGCAGAAGCGCATGGCACTGTCCTCTCCACGCGCCTTCGAGCTTGTTCGCCTGCGGTACGTCGATGGTCAGCCCCTGGTGCTCCAGACCTCACTGCTGCCTCCGGAGATCGCCGAGCACATCGATGTGAGCGCCCTCGCGTCGCGCTCGCTCTACGAGATGCTCCACACCGATCTCGGGATCCGCATCGGTCGGGCGACGGAGACCGTGCAAGCGACCCACCTCGACGGCGAGTCGGCCGGCCTCCTCGGACGGCACGAGGGTGATGCCGCCCTTCTCTCGGCCCGCCTCACGTTCAGTGCCGATGGGCTCGCCGTGGTCGATGACCGCGCGCTCACCGCCGGCGACAGCGTGGTCGTTTCTGCCGAACGGCATCCGGAAGAGCCCGGCATGGTGCTGATGCTGTCGAGCGACTCGCCTGCGCTCGCCGATGATTCCGTGCCCTTCATGCGCGGCGGGCGCTGAGAGGATGGAGCACTCGATGATCCAGTCACCCGCCTCCGGAACGCACCCGGTGCTCTCCACCGAGCACCTCAGCAAGGACTACGGCCCGATCCGCGTGGTGTCGGAGATGACCCTCCAGCTTCAAGCGGGCAGCATCCACGCGCTTCTCGGCGAGAACGGCGCGGGCAAGTCGACGCTGATCAAGATGCTTGCCGGTGTCATCGCACCGAGCGCCGGTACCGTCTTCGTCGATGCCACCCCGCAGCACTTCCGTTCCGTGCGCGACGGGCAGGCGGCTGGGATCGTTGCGCTCCCGCAGGAGCTCACCCTGGTCCCGACGCTGGCGGCAGGCGAGAACATCTACCTGGGCGTCCGCCGCTCCCGCGTGCTCGCGGATCGCCGGGCGATCACGAGCGACGCGACCGCACAGCTTGCTCGCCTCGGGCAGACACTCCCCATGGATGTGCCGGTGAGCGAGCTGTCGGCGGTGCAGCAGACGATGGTCGCGCTCGCTCGGGCGCTCGCCCGAGAGGCGCGGGTCCTGATCCTCGATGAGCCGACCGCCGCGCTGACCGACACCGAAACGGAGCAGCTGTTCACCGTGCTGCGCGCGCTCCGCGACGACGGTGTCGCGATCCTCTACGTTTCGCATCGTCTCGAAGAGGTCTTCGCGCTCGCCGACACCGCGACGGTCATGCGCAACGGGGCCCACATCTGGACGAAGCCGATTTCGGACACGAACACGGACGACGTCGTGTCGGCGATGATCGGACGGGATCACGGCCAGGTGTACCCGCCGCGCGCCGAAGAGATCGGTCCGGTGGTGCTCGAGGTCGACCGCCTGAGCGGGCACACGATCTCCGATGTCACCCTGACCGCCCGAAGCGGAAACGTGCTCGGGATCGCAGGTCTCGCGGGCGCTGGGCGGAGCGAACTCCTGAAGATCATCGCCGGAGCCGAACGGCCGCAGTCCGGGCGGGTGCTGCTCGACGGTGTCGACGTGACCGGCAGGTCCCTCGCGCGTGCGATGCACGCCGGCATCGCGCTCGTGCCCGAGGAACGGAGGAGCCAAGGGCTCGTGATGTCGGAGTCGATTCAGACGAACATCGCGCTGCCGAACCTCGCATCCATCAGCCGCTTCGGGGTAGCACTGCGGTCCCGGGAACGCGACACCGCGACCCGTCGGGCGACCGAGCTCCGGATCAAGGCCGCCTCCGTGCGTCAGCCAGTCGAGGAGCTCTCGGGCGGCAACCAGCAGAAGGTCGTGCTGGCGAAGTTCCTCGAGCGCTCGCCGCGGGTGCTCCTCTTGGACGAGCCGACGAGGGGCATCGACATCGGTACGAAGGCGGAGATCTACCAGTTGATCCGCCGACTCACCGCGGACGGCGTCGCCGTCATCATCGTCTCCAGTGAGATCCCGGAGCTCATCGGCATCGCCGACGAGATCGCCGTGCTGCACGAGGGTCTCCTCACCGGCACCGCCGCCGCGGCGGACGCCACCAACGAATCCATCCTCCATCTCTGCTACAGGAAGTCAGAATGATGTCCACAGCTCCTTCGGGTTCGACCGGCGCTCCGGTCGCACGCAGCGCCGCGTTCTCCACCCGTCTCGCCGCCTATGGCACGCTTCTCGGCCTCCTCGCGCTGATCGCCTTCTTCGCGATCATGAGGCCTCAGGTGTTTCTCACCCCTCTGAACTTCACCAACATCCTCGAGCAGGTCGCGATCCTCGCGATGGTCGCAACCGTGCAGACCGTGGTGATGGTCGTCGGAGACTTCGACCTCTCCGTGGGCTCGCTCGCGAGCCTCGTGGGCGTCGTGACGGCGCAGCTGCTCGTGGGTGGCATGCACCCGGCGCTCGCGATCGGACTCGGCCTGCTGATCGGCACGGCGGCCGGTGCCATCAACGGCTTCCTCGTCGCGTACCTGGGGCTCTCGGCGTTCATCGCCACGCTCGCCACGATGACGTCGTTCACTGGACTGGCGCTCCTGCTCTCGAACGGCACGACGGTCTTCGGGCTCCCCGAGACGTTCATCTGGCTGGGTCAGGGCCGGGTCGGCCCGATCCCCGTGCCGGTGATCGTCGCGGTGCTGCTGATCCTCGTGATCTGGTTCCTGCTGTCGCGGACCGTGCTGGGACGCAGCTGGTACGCCGTGGGAGGCAACGCCGAGGCTGCTCGCCTCTCCGGTGTGAATACGCGCCTGATCCGCTTCTCGGCCTTCCTCGTCTCGGGATTCGGCGCGGCCCTCGCCGGAATCGTCCTGACAGCCCGCCTCGCCTCCGGGCATCCGTCCGCCGCCGATCCGCTCATGCTGTCCTCCATTGCCGCGGTCTTCCTCGGCATCACCCTCTCGCGGGCCGGGCAGCCGACCGTGGGTGGCACGATCGTGGGTCTCGGCATCGTCGGCGTGCTGAACAACGGCCTGAACATTCTGCAGGTGAACAGCTACGTGCAGCAGGTGCTCACGGGTGTGATCATCGTGCTCGCCGTGAGCCTGAGTCGGCTGAGTCGGAAGCGGCGCTGACATGACGGTCATCGCCGGACTGGACTTCGGCACCTCGAGTGTCAAGCTTGTCGTGGCTTTTCCGGATGGGCGGCGGGTTCGGGCTCAGGCCGCGTACGCGACGCGTTTCGGCCCCGCGGGTGAGATCGAACAGGATCCGGAGGAGTGGTGGCGAGCTGCGGAGACCGTGCTCGCCGACAGCGGCGTGGCGGATCGCATCGACGCCATCGGGGTGACCGGTCAGATGCAGGACCTCGTTCCCGTTTCAAGCGCGGGAGCCCTGCGCCCGGCGATGCTGTATTCCGATACGCGCGCGGAAGCCGCTCATCGGCAGCTGCACGCGGCCGTGCCCGACTGGGAGCTGCGGACCGGCAACATCCAGGACGTGACCTCGGTCGCGTCCAAGATTCGCTGGATGTCCGAGCACGAACCCGATCTCCTGGCGAGTGCGGACACGCTCCTCCTCGGTGCGCCGGGGTACATCGCGTGGCGAGCCGGCGGTCGCGCAGTGTGCGACGTGCTGACGGCGTCGACCACGGGATTGCTCGACGTGCACGCCCAGGGCTGGTTCGAGGGCGTCGTGCAGGCGACCGGTGCGCGCCTCGATCAGATGCCCGAACTCGTCGGGTCCGTGTCGGGTGATGACCGGGTGGGCGCGGTGAGCGCACGGGCCGCCGCTGAGCTCGGCATCACACCCGGAGTGCCGATCGTGATGGTCACCGGGGACGCCGGATCGACCACCGACGGGCTCGTCGGATCCAGCCCCGGGGACGCCTACCTGTACCTGGGCACGACGGGGTGGGTCGCGGGGGTGTCCGATGAGCCTGCATCCGGGCCGTCGGTCTTCCACTCGCTGGTCATGCCGGGGTGGCGGCGACGGTTGCAGATCGGCGCCGTGCAGTCCGCGGGGGCGGCCGCCGACTGGGGACGCCGCACCTTCTTCCCCGGTCTCGACTTCGACGAGGTCGAGCGCCTGATCGAGTCCCGCGTGGATGTGGTTGCGCACCGCCCGCTGTGCCTCCCCGGTCTGTCCGGGGAGCGGACGCCAGTGCGCGACAGTGCTTTCCGCGGGGCGTTCGTGGGCGTGCAGGAGCAGACTGACTCCGTCGACATGTACCTCGGTATCCTGACCGGAGTCGCGATGGGATTGCGCCATGCGGCGGGGGAGATGGGAATCCTGCAGGATCGTCTCCCGCTCGTCGGAGGCGCCGCGTCGAGTCCGGCCTGGCGGCGGATCCTCGCGAACGTGTGCGGCAGCACCGTCGTCACCGGCGAAGCCGAGGATCCGGGCTGCCACGCGGCCCTGCGAGCCGTTGCCCGCGCCGGTGACGCAGGCCCCGTCCCTGCGCCGCTCTTCTCGGCGGCCGGTGCCCTCACGGAGACCAGGCCGACCTCGGCCCAGGCCGACTACGCCGAGCAGCTCTCCACCCACCGCGAGCTGTACGCCGCGCTCGCACCCACCTTCCATCGGCTCTCCGCCCACGAAGCGCCGACCGTCGATCACACCACGTCTGTCACAGAATCCGCACCCCATCGAAAGGGACAACAATGAAGTTCGTCAAATCTCTGCTCACCCTGACTCTCGCCGCGAGCGCCGCAGTGGCGCTCGCGGGATGCTCCGACACCGGATCTTCCGGCGGCGGGGAGACCGAGGGATCGTTGAACGTCACCGTGGTGACGCCCTACCTCGCAAATGCGGCGACCAAAGAGGTCATCGAACTGTTCACGGCCGACGGCGAAGCCCGCGGGTGGAACGTCAGCGTCGTGGACACCGCGGGCGACATGAACAAGCTCAACAGCGCCTTCCAGGACGCGGCCGCGCAGCAGCCCGACGCCATCGTCCTCGGCACCGGCGACCCCACGCAGATCTCCCTTGGACTGAAGTCTGCCGCGGACGCCGGGGTGCCGGTCTTCGCGATCGATGCCGGCGAAGCCGAGGGCATCACCGCCAACGTGACGAGCGACAATACCGACCTGGGCGAGCAGAGCGCGAACGCGCTGATCGACGCGATGGGCGGCACGGGGCAAGTGGTCATGCTGACCCACGATCCGCACCCGGGTGTGAAGGCTCGCGCGGCGGGTGCGCGAGCGGTCTTTGAGGAGGCCGGAATCGAGATCATCGAGGAGAAGCACGTGAACGTTCCCGGCCCCGTCGACGATGCCCGCACCTCGGTGCAGGACATCATGTCGTCGCGTGGCGCGGACGTCACCGGCATCTGGGGCGGCTGGGACGAGCCGGCGCTGGGCGCGACGCAGGCGCTCGACGCGGCGGGTATCGACGATGTGCCGGTGGTCGGCGTCGATGGCCAGGACTTCGCGGTCGCCGAGATCGAGAAGGGCGGCCCGTTCGTCGCCACGATCAAGCAGGACTGGCCCGCGATCGCCGCGAAGGTTGCGGATCTGATCGAGGCGACCGTCGTCGACGGCACGCAGCCGGAGCAGACGCAGTTCGAACTGCCGGGTACCCTCATCGAGCAGTAGACCCGCGGCACTGCAGATGTCGGCGAGGGCCGCGGAGACGATTCCGCGGCCCTGGTTGTCGTTCGGCGGCGCGTCGACTACCGCGACGGCCAGTGCCACCGGGGGACATCGAGCAGCCCCTGGCCCGCGATGTGGGTCCCCTCGCCCTCGGAGAGCAGCTCGATCGAGGCCCCGCTGGGTTCCAACCGGCGCCGCAGCTCCGGCGAGTGGGTGACGACGATCACCTGGGTGCGCGCGGCCGCGTCGGCGATGAGCGCGGCGAGCGGTTCGAGGAGGCTCATGTGGAGCGAGGACTCGGGCTCGTTGATGACGATGAGCGGCGGTGGGTTCGCCGGGAGCAGTGCGGCGCACAGCAGCAGGTAGCGGAGGGTGCCGTCGGAGAGCTCGCCGGTGCGGAGCGGCCGCAGGAGGCCCGGTTGGTGCAGGAGGAGCTGGAACACGCCGTTGTTCGCCTCGATCTCGACCGATGAGCCGGGAAACGCGTGATCCACGGCGCGCGTCAAGCCGCGGTCGTCGCCGCTCTCCCGCGCGGTGGCCCACACCGCGGCGAGATCCGCGCCGTCATCGCTCAACCAGCGGGTGCGCGTGCCGACCTGCGCGCGGCGGGAGGGCGCGTCGGGGTCGGTGCGGAAGTGGTCGTAGAACCGCCACTGCGCCATGCGGTGCCGGAGACGCAGGACCTCGGGGAGCGAGTCGCCGTCGTCGAGGTCGCGCAGGAGGCTCTGCGACGGATCGAGCGTCTGCGGCACGGTGCGCCACCCGCCGCCGTCGCCCCGGACCCGCACCGCCGCCCGGGTTCGGTCGATGATGACCGACGCGGGTCGTGCGAACGGGCCGGTGAAGACCTGTTCGCGTTTGATCTCGGGGTCGAGCACGAAGAAGCTGCGGCCCGGGTCGACCTGGGGCAGGCCGAGGTCGGTGAGGTAGCCGAACTCGTCGGAGCCGTAGCCGAGCCGGAGCGAGACGGGTTTCGTGCGCCTCGTGCCCTGCGCGTTCGTCTTACGCGGCGTTTCCGGGCCCGCCCACAGCACACTCGCGAGGCCGCCCTCGCGAGCGATCGCCCCGACGGTGCGGCCCTCGCCCGCCGCAGCGAGCAGGCGCAGGGCCCGGTAGACATTGGACTTGCCGGTGCCGTTCGCGCCCGAGATGACGGTGAGCTCCTCGAGTGGAAGCACCACGTCGACGAGCGAGCGGTACCCGGAGACGGCGAAGGTGGTGAGCATGGGATCAGTGTGGCATCGACGGCCGACAGTGGACCGGCAGGGTTCGTGCATGGGACGCACCAGCAGGTGCCCCGATCGCGTGTACCCTGGGCGCAGCGGTGCCGACGCGGGCCGCTGGGGCCGCAATCGGAGGAGCGTTCGTGCACGAGGTCGTCGCGTGGGGCGCAGCGCTGCTGTCGCTCATCGGCTTCGGACTGGCGATCGGCGTGAATCCCGCGCTCTACGGCGCCACCGCCGACATGCTCGCGCGCGACGTCGACGCCGCGCCGCGGCTGCGCTGGATGGTGGGCGGTCTCGCGGTCGGGGCCACGGTCCTGGTGCTGATCTTCCACAGCTTCGACCCATCGCGCATCGTCGCCGCGTCGCAGGGCGCGCTCGACCAAGCGATCGTCAACCGCACCATCGACCTGCTCAGTGGGGCGGTCTTCCTCGCGGCTGCGGGGGTGGTGGTGTGGTGGCGGATCCGGATCCCGAACCTGCCGACGAAACCCCGGAAGCAGCCGAAGCCGAACTCGGGCGCGTTCAGCTACTTCTTTCTCGGGCTCGGGGCGTGCATCGGATTCACGACGCTCCCGATCATGTACCTCACCGGACGGGTGATCTCCGGCATCAGCACGAACCTCGTGGTGTGGGTGCTCGCCTACGTCGTGTTTCTCGCGGCGCTCGCCGCACCGTTCTTCGCGCTCGCGTGGGTGTGGGCGCGCGTGCCGAAGCTGACCGGTCGCATCACGGAGTTCTACGCCAGGGCGCTCGTCTGGGACTACCGCTGGCCGGTGGCCGTGCTGCTCGTGCTCGTGGGTCTGCTCTTCCTCGGTCTCGCCCTGTTCGCCCACCGGGGGGTCTGAGCCGTGGGTCGGAGCGCGTCGCGGTGGGTGCTCCCGCTCCTGACCGCGGGCACCCCGGGGCTCCGGCGCATCCGTCGACCCGCGACACCCGATTCACCCGCGTTCGACCTGCATTATGTGCGTACCGGACCGCCGAGCGAGTCGCCCGTCGTCATCATTCCGGGCGGGCCCGGCCTGGGCTCGATCCTGGCGTATCGCGGGCTCCGCAGGCGGGCCGCGCGCGGCGGTCTCGACGTCATCATGGTGGAGCATCGCGGCGTCGGGCGGTCGCGGCTCGGCGTGTCGGGTGCCGATCTGCCCGTGTCGGCCATGCGGATCGACGCCGTGCTCGACGACCTGGTGGCGGTGCTGGACCACGAGGGTGTGGGGCAGGCGCACATCGTGGGTTCGTCGTACGGCAGTTATCTCGCGTCCGGCTTCGGCGTGCGGCACCCGGAGCGGGTGGCCGGCATGCTGCTGGATTCGGCGCTGCAGACGGCGTCGGAGCTGGAGCTCGAGCGACGGGTGCTGCGCGAGCGGTTCTGGGAGGGTGCGGATCCGATCCCGACCTTGGTGCGCGCGCTCGTCGCGGCGGGGGAGAACCCCCGTCCCCTGCTCGACATCGTGCGCGCGGCGTACGAGCTCGGCGGGGACGCGCTCCTCGAACCGTTGCTCCGGGGGCACCTCTCGCGGCGGCGTCGCGGGATGGGGCGTGGGCGTGGGTGTGGGCGTCGCGGTGGGCTCGCCTGGGCCGCGCTTGACACGTACGCGACCCGCGACGACTCGATCGCCGGGTTCCCGGGAATCTACGAGTTCGACCTGGCCGGGGTGATCGGGTTCCGCGAGCTCGACTACGGTGCGCCGCCGGACGGGCGGCCCTTCGATCCCGCGCTGACGTACGCCCCGCTCGCGCCGCGGTTCCCCGCCTACGCGGGCGAGCCCTTCGACCTGCCCGCGCAGACGCCCGCGTTCACCTGGCCGCTCGTGGTGCTGACCGGCACACGCGACCTCCGTACCCCTCCGGAGATCGCGGAGCGCCTCGTCGCCACGGCGCAGCGCGCGGTCCACGTGCACCTCGACAACGGGCACAGCGCGCTCGATACGCACCCGATGGCGCTGCTCAACGCGATCCGGTGCCTCGTCACGGGTCGGCAGGACGAGTTGCCGCGCCTCGCGTCTGCGCTCGATCGGCTGCCGCACCGCGGCCTCTCGGCGCGGCTTCCCGTGCTCCTGGCCGCGCTGCTGCGGATCGAGCGGATCGCGGGTCCGCGGGGGTCTCGACGGCTGCTCGGGTCGCGCGGGTCGCGCGCCGACGGGTCGCCTCGCTAACGACAGAGATCTGCGCAACTACTGAGCATTCAAGCTGAATGTCTCTGTAATTGTGCAGATCTCTGCACGTAGACCGACCGAGACCTACACCCGCTGCGCGTGCACGGCCTCGAGCGCCTCGGCGTCGCGCGCCGACATGCCCTGGATCTCCTCGCCGTTCCACACGATGTCGTCACCGAGCGCCGCGAGGATCTCCTTGCGGGAGCCGTGGCTCATCTTCGTGCCGTGCACGAGGGTCGCGGGGCTCCACATCATGGCGAGGCTGTCGTGCCACCCGGCACCGACGTCGCGGACGTGGATGAGGTCGTGCAGCGACTTGGGGAGGTGCCGCAGCTTGTCCGTGAAGGCGTCCGCGAGCACGGCGAGGCTGACCTGGCGCTCGACCCCCGGCTCGACCACGGACACGGTGTCGTTCGTGCCCTCGAGCGCCGTGACGAAGGCGTCGGCCTCGAGCAGGATCACGCCGTTGGTCGGCCGCGGGTTGCACTCGATGGCGTAGAGCTGCCCCTCGTTGTCGACGAAGTCGAAGGAGAGCTGCCCGGTGTAGTCGCCGCCGAGCTGGTCCACGAGGCGCTGGGTGTAGGCGAGGGTGTCGGTGCTGTCGACCGCCAGGAAGTCGATGCCCGTGCTGTGGGCCCACTGCTCGGGGGCACGGTACGTGCAGTGCGAGGTGACGCGCCCGTTGACGACCGTGCTGTAGGTGCAGACCATCGGTCCGTCGACGAAGGGCTGCACGAGCCACGGCTGGTCGGGCGTCGGCTGCGCGTCGGAGACCTCCATCTTGCCGGCGAGCGGGCCGGTGTTGGTCAGCAGGCCCACGCCGCCGCGGGAGAACGCCGCGCGGGCGAAGTAGCGGGGGAAGCGGTCGATCGCGGCCTGCAGCTCCTCGGCATCGTTCGCGACGACGGTTTCGGGGATGGGCACGCCGGCTTGCTCGGCGAGGCGCTGGAAGCTGGCCTTGTCGTGGAGCCGGGCGAGCTGCTCGAAGGCACCCGTGAACAGGGTGACGCCGTCGGGCAGGTCGTGCGCGCGGGCGGCGAGGTAGAACGCCTCCTCGAACGTCGGGATGATCGTGTCGATCTTGTGGCGGGCCACGATGTCGTTGACGTCGGCGATGAACTGGTCGGTCTCGAAGCGCGGTGAGGCCGTCACCTCGTGCGCGCTCACGAACCGGGAGTGGTTGCCGATCGCGCCCGCGTAGGTGTCGCTCGCGACCACGGTGTGCCCCGTGCTCCCCAGCTTGCGGACGATGTCCAGCGCGAACGTGTTTCGTGAACTCGTGACCAGCACTCGCATCGTGACCCCTGTTTCTCCCCGTTGATGATGGTTGCGCTCTCAGCCTAGTGAAGCGGCCGTGCGACGCGCGAGGGCCGGGTGGGATCGCGGCGCCGGATCCCGCGCGTTCCTCCCCGGTACACTGAATCGGCGGGAGGTGCGCATGAGCGTCGTGGACACACTCGGCATGGTCGGGGAGATCCTCTCCTGGATCGGCCTCGGGATCGGCCTCCCACTCTGGATCGTCGCGCTGCTCGTGCGTGCGGGTGACGGACGGTGGCTGCCGGTCGATGTCGTCGTCGTGCCCGAGGGCGACCGGATCCTCGCCCGCTGGTTCGCGGCGGGAGAGACCCACGAGCGTCCGCTCACCGCACGCGAGTTCCACGGCGCCGACCGCTCGATGGAGCCGCGCACCGGGTTCGTGAGCGAGAAGCGGCCCTCACGGCTGCGGTTCGAGGCCCGGCGCCCGGTGGTGCACGAGTGCTTCGTGATCGGGTTCACGCTCACGATCATCGGGGTGCTCAGCCTGCTGCTGTCGTTCCTACCGATGATCGTGGGGTAACGGAGCGTCGTACAGACGCGAGCTCAGGCCTCCGGGAAGATCTGACCGATCGGCTCGCGCTTCTCCACCTGGAAGCGATCCTCCGTGCGACCGCGAGCCCAGTAACCCGAGAGCGACAGATCGGCACGCGGCACGCCGCGTTCGCCGCTCAGCAGCCGGCGCAGCGCCTTCATCGACTCGCGCTCCCCGTGCGCGAAGACCTGCACGCGGCCCTCGGCCCACTCGTGCGAGCGCACGTGGTCGGCGAGCGCCTCGGGATCGTGCGCGGGATCCACGATCCACATCACTGCGATTCCCTCCGGGGCCTCGAGCGGCAGGATCGCGTCCTCCGCATCGACCTCGATGAACGCGACTCCCGCGGCGCCCGGTGCGACCGCGCGCAGTTCCTCGAGTGCGGCGGCGATGGCGGGGACGGCGGAGAGATCACCGGCGAGGAGGTGCCAGTCGGCGTCGGGATCCGGGCGGTATCCGCCGCCGGGGCCCATGAGGCCGAGCCGGTCGCCGGGCTGCGCGGACGCGGCCCAGGGTCCCGCCAGTCCCTCGTCCCCGTGCACGACGAAGTCGACGTCGAGGGTGCCCTGCTCGGGATCCACCGCGCGCACGGTGTAGGTGCGGGTGACCTCGAGCGACTCGGGCGCCGGGGTGGTGAACTTCAGCTTCACGTACTTGTCGGTCTCGGGGCGATCCTGGAACTGCGCGAAGCCCGCGCCGCCGAGCCGCACCCGCACGAGGTGCGGGCTGAGTCGCTCCGTATGGACAACCTCGAGCTCGACCGTGGGGCGCGGCGGACGGGGCGGGCGGGGAGAGGACGGGGCAGCCGGGGTCATGCCTCCACGCTATCGGCTTCTCTCAGCGCGATGCCAGGGATGGGCGCGCACGACGCTTGGACGGGTGTGCCGTGTGCGGGGGTTCCGGCGTGCTGGGGGTTCCGACGTGCTGGGAGTGCTGGGGTGTCGGGTGCGCCCGGGTGCGTGAGCGATTTCTGTTGTTCTGCGCGAGATTCTGCACGGAAGTCGCTCACGCCCGGGGTGTGGGTCAGGTCTCGGGGTGTCGAGGCAGGAAGCCCGTCGCTCAGATCGTCCGCAACCAGGCCCGGATCCTACGGCGCGCGTTCGCGTAGGGGGAGGAGGTGTTGAACGAGATCATGCGCCCCATCGTCCACTTCCCGTACCAGGTCTCGCCGTAGAGCTCGGCATCGGATCGCGCCCGCACGAGATCCAGGATCTCGGTGTGCACCGCGTCGAGCTGATCCCGCAGCTCATCCCAGGTCTCGGACGAGAAGCGGGCGTAGTAGCGCTGCGCGAGTGCGCCGAGGTCGTTCCAGCGCGCGCCCTCAGCCGGGAACTCGTCGGGGAGGCGCGCGTCGCGTCGCTCGTGCCAGGTCAGCACCTGCTGGTTCCAGCCGATGAGGTAGGCGACGAGGTCCGCGGGGCTCATCAGGGTGTTCGCGACGTGGCCGGGGAGGGTCCGCTCGCGGGCGCGTTCGGCGGGCACGCGGTGGAGATCCCGTGCCAGTGCGGCGTAGGTGGTTTCGATGGCGGTGATGAGCTCCGCGCGTGACGCCGGGACGGCCACGCTAGGTTCCGGGGGCGGTTGCGGCGACGGAGGCGTGATTCAGGGCCGATCCCGGCGCCGATCCAATATCATCGGCGACCTCCGGCGGCCAGACCACGGAGAAGCGCTCGAAGACCACGTCCTCCGCCGGATCCCAGACCGCGCCTCGTGCTGCGCACACGCGGGACCAGTAGGCGCGGTGCTCGCGCACCCAGCTCTCGAGCGTGCGGTCGTCCTCGCCCTCATCGAACGCGAACGCGGCGTCGACGCTCGTCGACGGGCCGACCCTGAACTCGGTGCTTCGGATCACGATCCGCGGAGCCCCGATGCTGTCGCAGGCGATCCAGTGCGAGCCGATGCGCGGGAGGCGGTCGTCGCGGTGCAGGAACTCGGAGACGAGCTCCGCGGTGGCGCGCTTCCGTCCGCTGATGACGAGCGCCAGGAGCTCCTCGGCCAGTGCCGGGGAATCACCGAAGTACTCGACGGTGTACTCGGGGGCCGCGGCTGCGGCGTGGGGATGCGCGGCCATGTAGGCCTGCCACAGCTCGGCGGCGGCCGCGGTGTCGGGTGCGGGCAGTGCAGGTGCGGGCTGCGATTCACTCATGGACCCTATTCTCGCGGAATGCGGGGTTGGGCTGTGGTGGTGCGAAGGGCTCCCGGCGGCTAAGCGGCTGGAGCGCGGGGGTCGTGCGTGATCCGGTGCCCCTCCTCGCTCACGCCGCCGAGAGAGCCCGGAGGTCCGGGCAGAAATGGAAGCCCGGAAGGCCACAGAAGTCTGGACCGGGAATATGAGCATGCGCACAACCGAGCATGAGTTCCGCGCCGGGCTGTGCAAGAATGCCAAGCACTCACGTGCCACGTGGGATCCGGGGGCGGAAGGGGAACAGTGAACAGAACGATGCAGGCGGGCAGGACCGAGCGACGCGACTTCGACGAGCAGTGCGCCGTCCTGGAAGCCGCCGGCCGCATTCTGTCGAGCACCCCCTACGATCGGGCGTCCCTCGCGGACGTCGCGGACGGTGCCGGCGTCGACCTCGAGCTGCTCGAGGAGCACTTCTGCACGATGGATGACATCGCCGCGAGTGTGCTCGACGTGCAGCAGGAGCGCATGACCGAGGTGCTCTCCCGCGTGATGGAGTCCGACGCGCACTCGCTCGATCGGCTGCTCGCGCTCATCCACGGCGTGGCGCGCCTCATGGCCGACGACCCGCTGGTGCAGGCGGGCATGGCGATGTCGGATTCGCTCCCCGAAGACCTCCAGGACACGGGCCGCGGCTTCTACGAGGAGTGGCAGAAGGTCACCGAGACCCTGATCCGCGAGGGGATCGCCGACGGCTCCGTCACCTCGGGGCAGGATCCGGCGGACCTCGCCGAGCTGCTCAACGAGATCTTCGTCGGCGCGCAGGTGCTCGCCGGGATGAAGGATCGCTGGTCCTCGCTCCCGGATCGCATCCTGCTCGCGCAGCCGCTGATCCTGTCGTTCCTGGTGCCCTCCGCCGCGAAGTAGCCCCCGATGGCGGAGGCCTGCCCGGCCTGAGTCACGGGCCCGGGATCACGCCACCCGCACTCCGTCGACGAGACGCACGACCGCGTCCGCGAAGTCGATGGCCTCCTGATCGTGGGTGACGACCGCCACCGTCGCACCGCGCGCGGCCTCCTCTGAGAGGATCCGCCGAGTGCGGTCGCGACTCTCGGCGTCGAGGCCGGTCGACGGTTCGTCGAGCAGCAGGATCGGGGCCCGGCGTGCGATCGCCTGCGCGACCAGGGCCCGCTGCCGCTGGCCGCCGGAGAGTGCGGTGAACGAGCGATCCGCGAGGTTGGCGAGGTCGACGCGGGTCAGGGCGTCCGCGACGACCCGTCGTCGCTCGGCGCGCGATGGTCGGGCGCCGGATCCCGACCCGGATCCCGACCCGACCGCGGAGCCGGATCCCGACGCGACTCCCGCCGCGCCCACCGCCCGGCCTCGCCACGTGCCCATGCGCACCACGTCCGCCACGGTGAGCGGCAACGTGTCCGGAGCGGTGACGCGCTGTACCACGAGCGCCACCGGTGCCGTGCCGAGGACCCGTCCCGAGGCGGGCCGGCGCACCCCCGCCAGGATCTCGAGCAGCGTCGATTTCCCGGCGCCGTTGGGTCCGACGATCGCGGTCACGGTGCCGCGGGGCAGCACGAGGTTCACGTCGCGCAGCACGGGTGAGCTGCCGTACGAGTAAGCGAGATGCTCGGCGCGGAGGGCTGTTGTCTGGGTCATCACGACCCAGCTTAGCTCTTGTTGAGAATGATTACCATTTGTATGTATGGTGGTCGAGTGCCACTCCTCCTCGAACCCTTCGCCTCCGACTTCGTGCTGCGCGCGCTGCTCGGCGGTGCGCTCGCCGCGATCATCTGCGGTGTCGTCGGCACGTGGGTCGTCGTGCGCGGCATGGCGTTCCTCGGCGAAGCGATCGGCCACGGCATGCTGCCCGGTGTCGCCCTCGCAACCGTCGCGGGCGCGCCCGTCATGCTCGGCGGAGCGGTGAGCGCCATCGTCATGAGCGCCCTCATCGGATTGCTGCAGCGCCGGGGCCGGCTCTCCGCCGACACCAGCATCGGGCTCCTCTTCGTCGCGATGCTGGCCCTCGGCGTGATCATCGTGTCGCACTCGCGCACCTTCGCCACGGACGCCACCGCGATGCTCTTCGGCGACATCCTCGCGCTCTCCCCCGCGGATCTCGCAGCGCTCGCGATCGCTGCGATCGTCACGGTGCTCGTCGCTGCGACGCTGCACCGCAGTTTCGTCGCCGCCGCGTTCGACACCCGGATCGCGCAGACCCTCGGCCTGCGTCCCCGCCTCGCGCAGCTCGCCCTCGTCGGGCTCGTCACCCTCGCGGTGGTGTCCTCGTACCAGGCGGTCGGGTCGCTGCTCGTGGTCGGGCTGCTGCTCGCCCCGGCGGTCGCGGCGGGCCCGTGGACGCGCCGCATCCCTGCGCGCATGCTCCTCGCGAGCGCGTTCGGCATCCTGGCGGTCGCACTGGGGCTCGTCGGCTCGTGGTTCCTCGGAACCGCCGCCGGCGCCTCGATCGCCGGGGTGGCGATCCTCCTCGCGGTGCTGTCCTCGGGGGTGGCGGCCGCGGGAGCCGCCGTCGGGTCGCGCGGGTCCGGGATCGCGCAGGAGTCGGCACGGGGATCGCGGCAGGCGCCGGATCCGGAGTCGGTCCGGGATCCGGATCCTCTCCGATCCTCAAGCCCTGAAATCGCTCACACCCCAGAATTCGCTCACACCCCAGAATTCGCTCACACTCCAGCCCGCGAGAACGTTCACGGGCGCGACCTCCCTGCACCCCACGACCTCGCAACACCGACCGCCCTCCACCCTGAAAGCCGTTGATGCTCCACCGCTCCTCCGCCGCGCTCCTCACTCCGCTCGGCGCCCTGCTCGTGCTGTCGCTCGCCGCCTGCGCGCCGACCGCACCCACCCACTCTGATTCGGATTCAGCCAGCTCGGGCGCCGCGTCCGATGCCGTCTCCGACGCTGCCGGTCACGGGGCGATCGCCGGTGCCGCAGAGGTGGCCGAACCGCCCCTCGGCCTCGTCGCGATCGACGCCTCCGGGGCGGTCTCTACTCTGGATCTGCTCGACGGAACCCTCGCCGAACTCGACGCGGTCGAGCCGCCGACCCGTGTCGACACGGACGGCCGGTACGTCTTCGCGGCGACCGACTCCGGCGTCGAGATCGTCGACAGCGGCGTCTGGACCTGGGATCACGTCGACCACTTCCACTACTACCGCGCGGAAGCCCGCACCGTCGGCACCGTCAAGGGTGACGGCGCGGCCGCGATCTCGACCGGGTTGCTCTCCACCGCGGGATCGACCGGGCTCTTCTTCCCCGGCTCCGGCGACGCCGTGCTGCTCGACAACGCCGCGCTCGCCTCCGGCGACATCGTCGAGACGCTGCGCCTCGACACCGGGGCGCCGAACGGCCTCGTCGTGCCGCTCGACGACGGCGCGCTCGTCGCGACGGCGGGGGCGGGATCCCGCGCCGACGCACTGCGGGTCGTCAGCGCGTCCGGCGAGGATCGCGCCGGGGTCGAGGCCGTGCCGTGCACGGAGCCGGCCGGCAGCATCACCACGCGGGTGGGCGCGGTGGTCGGTTGCGCGGACGGGGCCGTGCTCGCCTCGGTCGACGCCGACGGTGCGCCGATCCTCGAGCGAATCGCGTACCCTGCGGACGCCGCGGCGCCCGCCACGACGTTCAGCGCGCGCAAGGGGCGACCGACGGTCGCCGGGATCGGTGCCGACGCGGGGGTCTGGCTGCTCGACACCCGCGCCCGCGAGTGGACGTGGATCCCGACCGAGACGGCGCTGGTCGCAGCGGCCGCCGTCGACGACGAGACCGGACACGTCGTGACGGTCGGCACCGATGGGATCGTCCGGGTGCTCTCCGCGGGCTCGGGCGAGGTGCTCGCCGCGACGGAGCCGCTGCTCGCGGCGTCGCTCGCAGCCGCGGCGGACGCCGATCCCGCAGCCCGCGTCGCCCTGACCGTCGACGCCAATCGTGCGTACGTGAACGATCCCGCGGCAGGGGTCGTGTACGAGATCGACTACGCCGACGGCGCCAGGATCGCCCGCGTGCTCGAACCCGGCACCCGCCCCGACCACGTGGTGGAGGTCGGCCGATGAGCCGCCGAACGATGACCCGCCGACCGATGGCCGGCCAAACGATGCGCCGGCGACCGATCGGCGCTCGCGCCGCCATCGGAGTCGCGTTCGCGGCCGTGCTGCTCGGGCTCGCGGGCTGCTCCCCGGCCCCCGGCTCCGGTGCGGACAACGCCACCGCACAGCCTCAGGTCGTGGTCACCACGAACATCCTCGGCGACGTGGTCGCGGAGGTGCTCGGCGACCAGGCGGACGTCACCACCCTCATGCGTCCGAACGCGGACCCCCACTCCTTCGAGCTCTCGGCGCGCGAGGCGGCGCTGCTCGACGGCGCCGATCTCGTGGTGTCGAACGGGCTGGGACTCGAGGAGGGGCTGCAGCAGCACCTCGATCGCGCGGCGGCAGCCGATGCACCGATGCTCGTCGCGGGGGACGTCATCGACGTGCTGCCCTACGCCGAGGGCGACGCCGCGGGGGCGCCGGATCCGCACTTCTGGACCGATCCCGCGCGCATGATCGACGTCGTCGACGCGCTGGAGGAGTCCGCCGCGGGGCTTCCCGGGATCGATCCCGCGGCGCTCGCCGCGAGCGCCGACGCCTATCGAGACGAGCTGCTCGCCCTCGACGCCGACATGGGGGAGTCGTTCGCGGCGATCCCGGACGACCGACGCGCGCTCGTCACCAACCACCACGTCTTCGGCTACCTCGCGGAGCGCTTCGACTTCCGACTCATCGGCGCCGTGATCCCGGGCGGCACGACCCTGGCGGCTCCGAGCGCCGCGGACCTGCGCGACCTCAGCGCCGCGATTCGAGAGGCGGGGGTCGAGACGATCTTCGCCGAGTCGTCGCAGCCCGACCGGCTCATGCAGGTGCTCGCGAGCGAGGCCGATCTCGACGTGCAGGTCGTCGAGCTCTTCACGGAGTCGCTCACCGAGCCCGGCGAGGGCGCTGAGACCTACCTCGAGATGATGCGCGCGAACACCGAGCGGATCTCGACGGGTCTCACTCCCGCGGGCTGATCCCGCAGCCCGAACGGCCCGGCTGGGACAGCCCGGCATCCACCCACCCACGTTGTCCACACCCACACCAGAAGAAAGAAGCAACATGCACATGAAACGACGAAGCGCCCACCTGGGTGCGATCGCCGCAGTCGCGGGAATCGCGCTGCTCGCTGCGGGATGCTCCGCCAGCACCGCCGACTCCGCGGGGTCGGTGACGTCCGAGGGCTCCGCGGGCGACACCCACCAGGCCGAGGGACGGGTCGCCGTGTCGGTCGAGGGCGGCATCGCCGTACTCGACGCGACGACCCTCGAGGTGGTCGACGAGTTCTCCACCGAGGAGTTCACCCGGCTCAACCCCGCGGGCGACGGCCGCCACGTGGTGGTGACGACGTCCGAGGGCTTCCAGTTGCTCGACACCGTCGCGCCCGAGCTCACCGAGCTCGTGGTGCCCGCGACCGCCGCGGGCCACGTGGTGCGCCACGCCGGCAACACCGTGCTCTTCGACGACGGCACGGGGGAGACGACGGTGCTGAACACCGCCGAGCTGGCGGAGGCCGACGGCGCGCTGCCCGAGGCGACCACCTACACCGCCGATGCTCCGCACCACGGCGTCTCGATCGTGCTCGAAGACGGCACGCTCGTGACGACGGTCGGCGACGACAGCTCCAGGAGCGGCGCGATCGCGCTCGAGCCCCACGACGACCACTGGCACGAAATCACCTCGAGCGACGCGTGCCCTGGGATCCACGGCGAGGGCACCGCGGCAGACGAGGCCGTCATCTTCGGCTGCGAGAACGGCGCGCTGCTCTACCAGGACGGCGCGTTCGAGAAGTTCGAGGCGCCCGATGAGTTCGGCCGCATGGGGAACGCGTTCGTCTCCGAGACGAGCCCGATCGTGGTCGGCGACTACAAGACCGACCCCGACGCCGAGGGCTACCTGCTGGGCGCCGTCGCGCTTATCGACACCGCGGCGAAGACCTTCGAGGTCGTCGATCTGCCCGAGAACGTGCGGTACACCTTCCGCGACGTCGTGCGCGGCCCGGAGGATCTGGCCTACATCCTGTCGACCGACGGTGCCATCCACGTGCTCGATCCGGCGACGGGTGAGCTCGTCGACGAGTTCCCGGTGATCGACGCGTGGGAAGGTCCGGCCGAGTGGCAGGACGCGCACCCCGCGATCGTGGCGAACGGCGACATCGCCTACGTGACGGAGCCCGCGGCCAACACCGTGCACGCCGTGGACCTCACCACGGGCAAGGTCACGGCCTCCGTGGCGCTCGATCAGGCGCCCAACGAGATCGCGGTGACGCTCGGCGCGCACTAGGGACGCTCCTTCCGGCCGTGTGAGGCCGGGCTTCGGGGGCCACTTCTGTACCGGAATCAGCGATTCTCGTGCAGCAGTGGCCCCCGTAGGCGTGCTGCTCAGTGCTGCTCGGTGCTGTTCCGTGTCGCGCGGGGCGACCGCGCAGGGCTACCGGGCGAAGTCGATCGCGGCGTCGAGATTCTCGAGGGCCGCGGCGGCATCGACGCGGGTGAGCGCGAGGGCCGTGACGACGAGCGCCGTGATGGTGCGGGATCCGCGGTCCGCGCTCGCGCCGTCGAGATCCGGGTGGGTGGCCGTGATCCCGCGCCTGAACGCTTCGCGCAGCTCGCGCTGGTAGTCCGAGATCGCCGCGCGCACGGCGTCGTCCTGTCCGATGCGGGATCCGGCGGCGTTGATGAGCAAGCAGCCGTCCGCCGCGAGCGCGGAGTGCGCCTCCAGCGCCTCTCGCAGTCCCGTCAGGTAGCCGACGAGTGCGGTGGGCGCGACGTCATCGGCCAGCAGTGGGCGCAGCCGGGGGCGCACGACCTCGGAGAGATAGCTCTCGACGCTCGCGTCGAAGAGGCCGCGTTTATTGCCGAACGCGTGGTAGATGCTCGACCGGCTGAGCCCCGTCGCCGCCTCGAGCTCGGGGACGGAGGCGCCCTCGTATCCCTGCGCCCAGAACACGCTGCGCGCGGCGCGGACGGCGGCAGCCGTGTCGAATGCCTGCGGGCGACCCATGCGCCACCCCCTTTCTGTACCAATCATTCTAGTATGCGCTATAGTGAACTGAGTATTCCAGAACAGGGTGTGCAGACACCGGTAAGGACGGGCGACATGTTGATCGCGGCACTGATTCTCGCGGCGCTCGCCGCGCTGCTGCACGTGTACATCTTCGTGATGGAGTCGGTGACGTGGACGAGTCGGAAGACCCGCGCCACCTTCGGGCTGAGCGCGGAGGAGGCCGAGTCGACGCGGGAGATGGCGTTCAACCAGGGCTTCTACAACCTCTTCCTCGCGATCGTCTCCGTCGTGGGCATCGCGCTGGTGCTGTCGGGCCCAGCACTCCTGGGGGCCGGGCTCGCCCTGGTGATCGCGGGGGTCGGATCCATGTTCGCCGCCGCGCTCGTGCTCTTCGTGTCGTCACCCGGCAAACGGGGTGCCGCGCTCAAGCAGGGCACGATCCCCGCGCTCGCGCTGATCCTGCTCGCTATCTCGGCGCTGATCTGAGTCCGGCACCGATCTCGGCCCGGCACGCATCTGCAACCGACACGCAATCAAGGAGATATTGAGTTCAATGACCACCGCCACCAGCACCGCCACCAGCACGCAGATCCACCTCGCCTCCCGGCCGTCCGGCTGGCCGACGCACGATGACTTCCGCGTCGCCACCGTCGAGCTCGCACCGCTGCAGCCGGGTGAGGTGCGGGTCGCCAACGCCTTCATCTCCGTCGACCCCTACGTGCGCGGACGCATGAACGACGTCCGCAGTTATGTCGCCCCCTACGCGCTCGGCGCGCAGATCACGGGCGGCGCGATCGGCCGGGTCGTGGCGTCGACTGCCGAGTCGCTCCCTGTCGGCACCGTGGTGCTGCACCAGCACGGCTGGTCGGACGTGGTGCAGGCGGATGCCTCGACTTTCCGCTCCGTGCCGGAGCGCGAGGGGGTGCCGCTGTCGCTCTCCCTCCACATCCTCGGCATGACCGGGCTCACGGCCTACGTCGGGCTCACACGCATCGCGCAGCTGCGCGAGGGCGACACCGTGTTCATCTCTGGGGCGGCCGGTGCCGTGGGGACGGCGGCCGGGCAGATCGCGCGGCTGCTGGGCGCCAAGCGGGTCATCGGATCGGCTGGCAGCCCCGAAAAGGTGCGCCTGCTGACCGAGAAGTACGGCTTCGACGTCGCGCTGAACTACAAGGACGCCCCGATTCGCGAGCAGCTGGCGGCGGCCGCGCCCGAGGGTGTCGACGTGTATTTCGACAACGTCGGCGGGGACCACCTCGAGGCGGCGCTCGACGTCATGAACGACGGCGGTCGCGTCGCGCTCTGCGGGGCGATCGCCGCGTACAACACCGACGGCCCGGTCCCGGGGCCCGACAACCTCGCGAACATCATCACCCGGGCGCTCACGCTCCGCGGCTTCACCCTCGCCGCGCACCTCGATCTGTCGCCCGAGTTCGGCGCGCGGATGACCGAGTGGTTCGCCGCCGGTGAGATCGCCTACGACGAGACGATCGTCGACGGCATCGAGCACACCGTCGACGCCTTCCTCGACATGATGCGCGGAGCGAACACCGGCAAGATGCTGGTGCGCGTCGGGTCGTAGCTGCCGCCGGATCCCGGCAGCCGCGGAGCTCTCGGGACATGAGGGCCATCCCGGGGGAGTCGCGCCTCATTTGCCCGGACCTCCGCAGGAGGCGCTGGCTAGTGCGCGGTCTCCTGCGCGGGATCCGCGAGCATGCCCCGCCACACCACCTCGAAGGCGGCGTGCAGTCGATCCCGCGTCGAGGCGTCCGTGAGCCGGTCGCCGCGCACCACGATCTGGTAGTACGCCGCCCCGGCGAGGGCGTCGAAGCAGGCGGCCACGTCGAGGTCCGACCGTAGCAGCCCGCGGGCGATCCCGGCCCGGAACGCGTCCTCGATCGGCACCCGCCGCCGAGCCACATGCGAGTTCCAGTAGGCCCGCTGCAGTTCGCGGTCGCCCATCACGAGCCGGATCCGCTGCCGGAACCGCGCCTCGGAGTAGCCCGCGGCCGTCACCGACGGCGCGAGCGAGGCGGGATCCCCCAGGATCCCGGCGAAGATCGCCGCGCGGAGATCGCCGTCGGTCGGGATCTCCGGCGGCACCGTGCGGCCGACGTCGAGCGCCGCGGCGATCAGCGTGGTGAGCGACGGCCAGCGGCGGTAGAGCGCGGCACGGCTGACCCCGCTGCGCGCGATGATCCGCGACACCGTGATCTCTTCTTCCGTGTCGATCACGGCGAGGGTCGCGTCGATGATCTGGCGGTCGAGGTCTTCGTCGCGCGGCCGCCCGGGCCGTCGTGCGGTCGTGGCAGCAGGAGCGGCCGCTGCTCCTGCGTCCGGACCCGCGTGAGCGGCCACGTCCGCGTGAGCGGCCACGTCCGTGTGCGCCGCGGGATCCGCGTGAGCCGCCGGAGCCGCGGGAGCCGCGAGCACCGTCGAGCTCACGCCGCGACCGCCCGCCACCGCAGCCGAGCCACCGTGTCGTCGCTGAGCCCGGCGGCACGCAGTGGTGCCAGCGCGTCGCCGTGGCGCTCCCGCAGCTCAGAGAGGAGCAGGCGCATCGAGCGGTCCATGGCGCCGTCGAGCAGCGCCGAGGTGTCGTACTCCCCGGGATCCACGCCGAGCGCCCGCCACATCGCCCCCATCACCGGCTGCGTGCGCGCCATGATCGCGGGCATGTTGGCTCCGGTGCGGGCGTAGTCGGTGACGATGTCGTCATCCTCCGCTCCCAGCACGAGCAGCAGCATGGCGGCGAGCACCCCGGTGCGATCCCGACCCGCCGCGCAGTGGAACGCGGTCGCGCCGGGCGTGTGGGCGATGATGTTGAGCGCGGACACGAGCTGCGGCGCGGCGGTCTCGACCATCCGCACGTACATCGCGCCCATCGCCTCGTGCCCGAAGCCGCCGCTCGGCACGCGATCGCCCTCCGACATCGTGGCGCCGACGTTCGCGATGAGCGGGAGGTGGTGGTACGCCACCGGGAACTGCGCGAGCGGCCCCCGGCCTGTGGCGGTGACCTCGAGCGGGGAGCGGAGATCGATGATGGCGGTCAGGTTCTCGGCGACAAGGGCGGCCGCGACCTCCTCGGTCACATACGCGAGGTCGTCGGTGCGGATCGCGAGACCGGTCCGCAGGTGGCCCCCGGCGACCGGGATGCCGCCGAGATCGCGCAGGTTGACGGGGGCGCTGAGCTCCAGATCGAGCACGGTGGGGGTCATGTGATTCTCCTTCGGATGAGGGCGCTGCCCTGGTCGATCAGCGTGACGAGCACGATGATGCAGATGATGATGGCGCTCAAGTGGCCGTAGTCGTACATGCGCATGGCGGTGGTGAGCTCGAGGCCGATGCCGCCGGCGCCGACGAGGCCGAGGATCGTCGCACCGCGCACGTTGCCCTCGAAGAGCAGCAGTGTGTAGGAGACGAGCAGGGGTGCGGCCTGGGGCAGTACGCCGTATTGGATCACCTGGCGGCGCGAGGCCCCGACGGCCTCCATCGCCACGATGGGACCGCGATCCACCGACTCCATCGCCTCGGCGAACACCTTGCCGATCGAGCCCAGCGAGCCGAGCGTCATGGCGAGGATGCCGGCGAACGGCCCGAGCCCTACCGCCGAGACGAACATGAGCGCGAACACGAGGTCGGGCACGGACCGGATCACGTTCATGACCCAGCGCGCCGGGTAGTACAGCCACTTCGGTGCGATGTTCGAGGCCGCGGCGAACGCGACGAAGAGCGAGAGCACCGCCCCGAGCGCGGTGCCGACGATCGCCATCTGCAGCGTCTCGAGCAGCAGGGCAAGGATCGTGCCGAGCTTGGAGAAGTCGGGCGGGAACAGGCGCGACACGAACTCGCCCATGTTCACCGCGCCCTCGCCGAGCTTCAGGAAGTCGAAGCCGACGCCGCCGGCCGACCACAGCAGGAGGATGATCGCGACCGGGATCCCGATCAGGAATCGCGTGCGCGGGATCGAGAACGCGCGCTCCATGCGGGCGCGGTCGGCGGGGGCGAGTTCGGGGGTCGGCCGCTGCGTGCGCGGCTCGGGGGTGATGGTGCTCACGCTGCTGCCCCCGTCGCGTGGCCGTGGCCGTCGTGCGCGTCGTCGGCGTAGAGCACGGCGAGATCCGCCGCGTCGAGCTCCGAGGTGCGGGCCGACACGAGCATCTCCCCGTGCCGCAGGCCGACGATGCGGTCGCTGTGGGCGAGGGCGAGTGGCAGCACGTGCAGACTGACGAGCACGGGGATCCCGTCCTCCGCGGCGATCTGCCGCAGGAGTGCGAGGACGGCATCGGCGAGCTTCGGATCGAGCGACGCGACCGGTTCGTCGGCGAGGATCGCCCGCGGCCGCTGCATCAGCGCCCGCGCGATGGCGACGCGCTGCTGCTGCCCGCCGCTCAGCGAGCGCGCCGGCTCGGAGGCCTTGTGCGCGATCCCGACCCGATCGAGCAGGGCGAGGGCGCGACGCCGGTCGGCGCCCGAGAAGCCGCCGACCCAGTTGATCGGCCCGGCGTGGTGCAGGGCGCCGGCGAGCACATTGGTGAGCACACTCATGCGCGGCACGAGGTTGAACTGCTGGAACACCTGCCCGACCTCCGAGCGCAGGGTGCGCAGCTCGCCGCGGCGGAGGTTCGTGACGTCGTGCCCCGCGACCCGCACCGAGCCGCCCGAGATCGGGGCGAAGCCGGTGAGGCTCCGCATGAGCGTCGACTTGCCGGATCCCGAGGCGCCGAGCAGCGCCACCATCTCGCCGGGGAAGAGGTCGAGATCCACGTGGTCGAGCACGGGCTTCGTGTCGTAGGCGACGCGGAGGTCGCGGACGGTGATCAACGGGAGGGCCTGGCGCAGTTCGCCGGTCGAGGGTTCTGAGGTCATGGGGGCCGGGGTCGCGGGTGCTGGGTCCGCGGGTGCTGGGTCCGCGGCGACGAGCGGTGCGGGCACGCTCGGCATGCGGAGCGCGGCGCTCACTCGAGATCCTCGAGCTGCACGCCCGCGACCGCCGCGATGTCGGCGAAGGAGGCGAAGATGCTCGGCTCCGGGGCGATCTCCACCTCGAGGCCGATGAACGAGCTGTAGGCTGCGAGCGCCTCGGCGTTCTCCTCGGAGAACACCTTCGGCAGGGCCTCCTCGAGCTGGCTGCGGGTCTCATCGTCGAGCGACTGCCGCGCGAGCACCGTGCCCATCACGTCCATCGCCGGGCTCTCGCCGATCGCACGCCACTCGCCGTCGGCGAACGGGAACATCGGCTCGCCCATCTCGGTGAGCATGAACGCGGTGCAGGCCGCGTCGACCTGGCCCTGCGCGAGCGCCGCGAAGCTGCCCTCGTGGCCGCCGGCGAAGATCGCCTCGTAGTCCTCGCCCTGGGTGAGTCCCGCCTCTTGCAGCATGTAGACCGGCATGAAGTAGCCCGAGCTCGAAGCCTGGTCGGCGAAGGCGACGGTCTTGCCCCGCAGGTCCTCGACGCTCTGCACGGGGGAGTCGTCCAGCACGACGCAGGTGGAGACCGGCTCCTCGCTGCCCTTCCACGCGAGCAGGGCGTCGACCTCCCCGGTGTTGACGGCGAGCGCCGAGGGGAAGCCGCTCATGATGCCGATGTCGACATGATCGGCGCGGATCGCCTCGACGACGCTCAGGTAGTCGGGCACGTCGGTGACCTCGACCTCGCGACCGGTCTCGGCCTCGAGGAGCTCGACGAGCGCATCGATCGGGTTGACCTGGGTCGGGTCGTCGGAGACGGGCAGGGTGGCGATGGTGATCGGGGCGTCCGATGCCGGGGCGACGTTCGCGCCCGACGCATCCTGCGCGGAGGCCTGGCACCCGGTGAGGGCGAGGGCGGCGATCCCGATCGTGCCCAGTGCGGTGAGGGAGGTGCGGCGCATGGGGAGACCTTTCGAGTTGAGCTGCGGGCGATCCCGATTTCGAGATCAGTTGTATTCAAACTCGGCAAGGTGGCCGGGAATTACGAGACTGCCGTACTGCGAATGGAACGCTCGGTGAACACCGGGTGTCCGGGGTTCGGGTGCCGGATCCGGGCGCCGCAGCCGACACCCGGCGTCATCTTCGAATCATAAGCTCACTGAATGGCTACCATAAAACTATCGCGACGATCCGGATGGTTCCGGTGCTCGGGTCATGACCGGGAAGCAGCGGGTTCGAATCCCGCCGTCGCGTCGATGAGGGCCCCGAACGCGTCGGACTCCTGCGCGAGATCGACACGGGATCGCGCCCGCCACACCTCGGCGAGCACCGCTCGCGCGCAGCGATCGTGCACGCGGAACGGCAGCGAGTTGAGCTGCGGCCGCGTGAACGCGCCACCCGTCGGCAGCGAGGTGAACGGCCCGATCGCGAACTGCGTCGAAGCTCCCGCGAGCCGCCCGTCGAGGGCGACCTCGATCTGACCGGTGCTCCCGGCGAACTCCGTGTCGGACGCCCGCAGTTCGCGCGCGATCCCGCGCGCGACGAGACCCCGGAGGAAGGGGTTGTCGCTCTCGCGAGCCTGCGCCTCGGGCAACCAGGCGTCGATCAGCGTCGTGGCCGCCACGGAACTCTCGGCGACGGTCGAACCCGAACCCGAACCCGCACCCCCGACCCGCGCCCGACCGGTGGCGACGAACCGGCGTCGGTGCTCGTCCGCCTCGACCGTCAGCTCGCCGCCGAGGAAACGCACGACCCCCGCGTCGGCCAGGGCGAGCAGTTCCTCGAGACGGTGCCCGGGAGGGCCGCTCGCCAGGTAGCTGAAGGTGCGGTGCCAGCGCCCGGGCAGCGACTCGGTGCGGCTGCGCGCGTTCCACCGCGCGAGGGGGACCTCGGTGATCGACAGATAGCTGAACAGCGCGGTCATGAATAACGCCTGCGTTGCGCTGTGCTCCTGCGAGGTGCGCTGGCGGAGATCTTGCGCCACGTGGGCGCGCACTCGATCGTGCACCGGATCGGTCGCGCCCGGATCGGTGGCGTCCGGATCGGCGGCGCCCGGATCGGCGGCGTCAGGATCCGAATCCACCGCGCCCGGTTCAGCCACCGGTTCCGCAACCCCGAGCGGGCGCAGGAACGACGCGAGGTCGAAGCGGTCGTCGGCGTGCGGCACGTGGGCCTCGATCAGTGCCAGGAGCTCGTCCGAGTCGGCCCCGCCCGGCGCGGCCAGAATCCCGCGCAGCGCGGAGGCGAACGATGCCCAGGTGCCACGCACCTGCTCGGGGTGCCCGGTGAAGAGCTCGCGGTAATACCCCGTGAGCAGCTCCGCCGAAAGCAGCGGCCACACGTCGGCGTCGAAGTCGAGCGGCGCGGTGCGCGCGGAGAGGCCGCGGTGGAAGGGCTCACCGAGGTACTCGAGCGTCTGCGGTTCGCCCACCGGGTGGCTCGTGATCTTGGAGCGGTACGGCACCCCGCGGCCGGAGCCGAGGTGCAGGATCGGCTCGCGCCCGCTCGGCACGTACGTCAGGCCGCCCGTGGCACGGGGCACGAAGCGGCCGCCCCGCCCCTCGGTCAGGAGCACCACGAGGTCGGTCGCGGCGAGACCCATGCCGCGCACGATGACGGGTTCGCCGGGGGCGACCCCGCTGAGGTCGACGTCTGCGGTGAAGGCGGGGGCGATATAGGTGAGATTGTGGCGGCTCGCGACATCCTGCAGGCGGATCGACTCGGCGGTGGGCGCGGATCCCGTGTGCCCGATGGTGTGCAGTACGACGTCGGCGGCGAGGCTCGCCCCGGCGGCCAGGCGGACGAGATGCCCGGGCTCGGCGTCATCGACCCGCAGTGCACGATCCTCGTGCCACGCGACGGTGACGGCGTCGTCGGCGCGACGCACGATCTCCGAATACACCCACGCGAGGTACCCGTTGTTCAGGCGCCGCGTCGGAAAGTCGGAGGGGCCGATGCGGTCGATCTCCGCATCGAGGAGCGCGTCGTGCCAATCGGGTCGCGGGATCGCGCCGTCGCGCACCAGCTCGACCCACTCCGCGAGCGAGGGGCCCGGGGCGACGGGGCCATCAATGGTGCAGGAGTCGTCGGTGAACGCCGTCACGTCGCGCAGCATCGAGTTCAGCTTCAAGAGCGGCGACTGCGCGCGCCGCCAGATCCGGCCGCCGCCGGGTTCGTGGGGATCCACGAGGTCGATCCGCAGCGGTGCACCGGGGCTGTCCCGCCGGTGGTTCGCGACAAGGCGCTCGAGCAGCATGACGCCCGCCGGGCCCGCACCGATGATGACGATGCGGGCCGGGCGGTGATGCGATTCGGAGAGCACCGAGGTCACGGCCTCGGCAGTCCGGGCGGGTTGATGAGCGACTCTTCAACGGCCTCGTCGCTCAGGCCCCAGCGCTCCAGCACCTCGGCGTACTCGCCGCTCTCGATGGTGTGGTTCAGCACGGCGGCCACGGCCTCGATCAGGCCGTTGTCCTTCGCGGTCGTGACGCCGATCTGCGCGTTCGCGGGGAACCCGCCGTTCAGCGTGCCGACGATCTTCGACTCGCCGCTCACCGCAGCGCGGAAGGCCGCGGTCGGGTTCGGCCCGAAGTTCACGTCGACGCGACCCGACGCGAGCGCGAGGTTGGCCGCGGCCTGGTCGTCGAAGTAGATCGGCTCGCCCGGCTCCAGACCGGCCTTCTCGTTCTCGGCGAACCAGTCGAGCAGGATCTTCTCCTGGTTCGTGCCGCTGCCCACGACCACCTTCAGGCCGGCGACGTCCGCGGCCTCGGTGATCGAGGTGATGTCGCTGTCGGCGGCGACCGAGAAGGCCAGCACGTCGTTGCGGTGGATCGCGAAGTCGAACAGGTCCTTCCGCTCCTCGGTCACGGTGACGTTGGAGATCACGGAGTCGTACTTGCCCGACTCGACGCCGAGAGGCCAGTCGGCCCAGGCGACGTTCTCGGCGTCCAGTTCGAGACCCAGGCCGTCGGCGACGAGCTGCGCGATGTCGGGCTCGACCCCGAGCAGCGTCTGGTTGTCGTCCTCGGCGAGGAAGCTGAGCGGCGGCTCGTACGCCGAGCTCGCGACCGTGAACTTGCCGGCCTGGATCGGTTCGAAGCCGCTCTCCTCGAGCAGCGCGACGGCCTCGGGCACCGGGTCGATCCGGATCCGGTCGTCGGCGTTCGCGGAGGTCAGGTCGAACGGCGACTCGGTCGTCTCGGCCTGGCCGCCGGGGACCTCGGCCGCGGCGCCCGTATCGGGTCCGCTGCTGCAGGCGACGAGACCGCCGAGGGCGAGCAGCACTGCGGAGGCGGTGGCGATCCGGCCCGTGAGCGGGAGCGACCGGCGGAGGGAGGGTGGTGCGGACATGGTGGGTTCCTTTGTGTGTGTGGGTGCGGATGATTCGGTGGTCGGTGGGAGAGAGGAGCAGGTGCGGGCGGAGCGGGATCCGGTCACAGCACCTTGTCGAGGAAGTCCCGGGTGCGCTGGTGCCGGGGTGCCCTGAGCACCTGCTCCGGGGGACCCTGCTCGACGATGCGGCCGTGATCGACGAACACGACGTGGTCCGCGATCTCGCTCGCGAACCCGATCTCGTGGGTGACGATGATGAGGGTCGTGCCCGAGTGGGCGAGCTCGCGGATCACCCCGAGCACCTCGCCGACCAGCTCGGGATCGAGGGCGCTCGTCGGTTCGTCGAAGAGCAGCACGTCGGGCTCGAGTGCCAGCGCGCGGGCGATCGCCACGCGCTGCTGCTGCCCGCCGGAGAGCTGGCGCGGGTAGTGGTCGGCGCGATCCGACAGCCCGACCTTCGCGAGGAGTTCGCGGGCTTGAGCAATCGCCGCGGCCTTCTTCGCGCGCTTCAGGCTGAGCGGTGCCTCGATGATGTTCTCGAGCGCGGTGAGGTGCGGGAACAGATTGAAGTTCTGGAACACCATGCCGACGCGGGTCCGGCGCTGCAGCACGCGCTTCTCCGGGAGCTCGTGCAGTTTGCTGCCGCGCCACTCGTAGCCGATGTACTCGCCGTCGATTGTGATCGCCCCCGCGTCGATCGTCTCGAGGTGGTTGATGGTGCGCAGCAGCGTCGACTTGCCGGATCCCGATGGCCCGAGCAGTGTGAGCACCTGGCCGGGAGCGACGGTGAGGGAGATGTCGTGCAGCACCTCGTGGGGGCCGTACGACTTGTGCACGCCGCTGATATCGACGAGGCCGGTGACGTCCGTGGAGGAGGGAGCGTGGCTCGGTGTTGACGCGGATGCTGCGCTCGCCGCCGGATCCGGGTCCGATGCGAGATGCGGAGCGACGGAGTCGACGGAGGCGGCTGCCGCCTCGGTCACGGGAGTCGCGAGCGATTCCACGGTCTCGGCCGGGGCGTCGGCGATGCGCACGGGGGCGGTGATAGTGGTTCTCATGGTGGATTCCCTACTGCTCGTGATCAGAGGTGGACGTGAGTGCGGCGACGCTCGACGGGGGGAGAGGCCGTTGCGCGGCCACCCAGGTGCGGCTCACCCAGGCGCGGGCGCGCTGGATCGGGGTGGGCGGCAGTTCCCGCTCCGCACCACGCGCGAAGTGGCGCTCGATGTAGTACTGCGCGACGCTGAGGATCGTGGTGAAGATCGTGTACCAGGCCGCCGCGACGAGCAGCAGCGGGACGACCTGCTGGTTGCGGTTGTAGATCACCTGCGCCGTGTAGAAGAGTTCCGGCAGGGCGACGATGAACACGACCGAGGTGCCCTTCAGGAGGCCGATGACCTCGTTGAAGGCGTTCGGCAGGATCGCGCGGGCGGCCTGCGGCAGGGTGATCCGGAAGAAGCGGCGGCTGCGCGGGATCCCGAGCGCCTTCGCCGCCTCGATCTGTCCCTGGTCGACCGACAGCAGCCCGCCGCGGATGATCTCGGCCGAGTACGCCGCCTGGTGCAGCGACAGTCCGAGGATCGCGGCGACCGTGGACGAGATGAGGCGCACGGTGTCGAACTCGACGAACCAGAAGTCGTAGGTGAACGGCCAGCCGATCCCGAGCGTCGGGAAGAGGTATCCGAGGTTGTACCAGATGACCAGTTGCACGACGAGCGGCACGGAGCGGAAGAACCAGATGAACGTCCAGGCGAACGAGTTGAGGAGCGGGGATCCGGACATCCGCGCGAGCGCCAGGAGCCCGCCGAGCACAAAGCCGATGACGGCCGACGACACGGTGAGCCACAGCGTCAGCCAGAGGCCGCGGATGATCGCGTCGTTGAAGAAGTACTCGGCGAACACTCCCCAGCGCCACTGCGGGTTGGTGAAGAAGGTCCACACCAGTTGGGCGAGCAGGAAGACGGCGACGGCGCTGAGTCCCCAGCGGAGCCAGTGGCGCAGGGGGACGACCTCGGGGGCGGTGGGGCGCTCGGCGTCACCGGATCCCGGCCCGCCGGCCGCGGGCGTCGTCGGGGCATCGGTGGACGGCGCGGGTGCGGTGGTGGTCATGACGATGCTCCTGAGAGGGTGGGCGGACTCGCGGGGTGCAGGTCCTTCTCGAACGGGTGCGCGCCGATCTCCTCGGCGGGGATCGCGGGGTCGTAGAGCGCGGTGTAGCCGGAGCCGAGGTACAGCGCGACGGCCTCGGGTTGGCGCGGCCCGGTGGTGAGGTACACCCGCTCGTAGCCGAGCACTCGGGCCCGCGCCTCGAGCTCCCGCAGCACGACCTTCGCGAGCCCCTGGCCGCGGTGGTCGCTGCGGGTCCAGATGCGCTTGAACTCGGCCGTGCGCTCGTCGTAGCGCATGAACGCCCCGCCCGAGATCGGAACGCCGTGGTGGAGGAGCACCAGGAACGCACCGCTCGGCGCCGCGAAGGCCTCGACCGGGTAGCGGGTGATCTCGACGATCGCCGGTTCGCCGAAGACCGCCACCCCGTAGCGGGCGTCGTACTCGCGCTCGAGATCCTGCAGGAGCGGCGCGGCGAGCGGATCGCTCGCGAGCAGGTGCACCACCTCGAGCTCCGTGTGGTCGATGCGCGGGGTGGTCGCGTTTGCGGCAGTGGCAGCGGCAGTGGCAGCGGTCGCGTCGGCGGCGCGCGGCGAGTGAGTCTCGAGGGTGCTCATGCGGATGCCCCCTCGCTGCTCGAGACGACCGCGTCGACGAGCTCCACCCCGCTGATCGCACCGAGCCCGGGGGGATCCGGCAACCCGAGCGTCTGCCGCAGGGTCGGATTCGGGATCCCGGCGGATCCGTAGGCCGTGCGGAACACCCCTCGCTCCTGGAGCAGCGGCACGACCCGGTCGACGAACTCGTCGAGGCCGTGGGGCGTGAGGTGCGGAACGAGCACAAACCCGTCGGAGGCCCGCCCCTGCACGTGGCGGTCGAGCTCCGCGGCGACGTGCTCCGGTGTGCCGACGAACGAGTGCGCGGCGGTCTCCGCGACGACCAGCTCCCGCACGCTCAGGTGCTCGGCCGCCGCGCGCGCCCGCAGCTGCTCGGCGCGGGCGATGCGGTCGTCGACCCGGGTCGACACCTGCCCCTGGCGCTGCTCGGTGTCGCCGGGCTGCGTCGTGGGCAATGGCCCATCGGGATCCAGCCCCGGAAGCTCGCGACCCCAAATGGCCTCGACCCACGCGATCGCGGTCTGCGGGCTGGTCTGGGCGAAGCCGATCTCGCGCGAGCGCTCGTGGGCGTCGGCCGCGGAGTCGCCGAGCACGACCGAGGCGCCCGGCAGGATCAGGAGGGAGTCCTCGCTGCGGCCGGCCGCGGGTAGGCGGCCCTTCACGTCGCGGTAGAACTGCTGCCCGTCGGCGAAGCCGGTGTGCCGGGAGAAGATGATCTCGGCGTTCGCGGCCGCGAACCCGCGCCCCGCAGGGGAGTCGCCGGCCTGCACAATGACGGGGTACCGCTGCGGGCTGCGCGGCACGGTGCTCGTCGCGGCGACATCGAACTGCGGGCCGTCGTGGGTGACGCCGCGGACGGCCTCGGGATCGACGAAGCGTCCGCTCGACCGATCCGCCAGCACGGCGTCCGCGCCCCAGGAGTCCCAGAGCTGCTTGGCGAGCCGCACGAACTCCTCCGCGCGCAGGTACCGGTCCGCATACGGCAAGAACCCGCCACGGCGGAAGTTGCCGCCGTGGAACGCGTCGGGGGAGGTAACAACGTTCCACCCGGCGCGGCCGCCCGAGAGGTGGTCGAGCGAGGCGAGCTGCCGCGCGAGCTCGACGGGCTCGTTGAACGTGCTCGACAGCGTGCCGACGACCCCGATGTGGCGGGTGATCGAGGCGATCGCGGTAAGCACGGCGAGGGTCGCGGGGCGCCCCGCGACGTCGAGGTCGTGGATCCGCCCGCCGTGCTCGCGCACCCGCAGGCCCTCGGCGAGGAAGATGTAGTCGAACAGGCCGCGCTCGGCGGTCTCCGCGAAGCGGCGGAACGAATCGAAGTCGATCTGGCTGCCGGCCGATGGGTCGGTCCATACGGTCGTGCTGTTCACGCCGGGGAAGTGGGCGACGAGGTGGATCTGCCGCTTCGGCTCGGGGGTGCTCATGCGGGGGCCTCCGTCGTGGTGGTGGATGGTGCGGGCGTCGTCGCGGATCCCGCGCGGGCTGCGGCGTGGCGGTTCACGGCGACGCCGAGTCCGAAGCGGCCGCGGAGGTCGCGGCTCCCCTCGGGCTGGGGGTCGGCCGCGGGGAGGATCCCGCGCTCCCGCAGCAGGGGGAGGAGCGTCTCGCCGATGGCCGTGAGATCGTTCGGCAGCGAGAGCGGTCGGAGCCGCACGCCGTCGACCCCCGCCCGATGCCACGCGCCGATCAGGTCGGCGGCGTCGGATGCGCCGCCGACGAACACCCGGGTGTCGCTCTCGTACGGGGATCCCGCGAGGGTGTTGAGTCGATCGAGCCGGTCGGCGGCCGATTCCGCCGCGGTGTCGAGCCCGATGACGAGGTCGGCGACGATGCGCAGCGGGGCGAACCCGCGTGCCGCGCGATCCGAGGCCGCTTCGGCCGCCCGCACCGCCGCCACGAGCTCCGCGACGCCGCGGCCGCGCGAGGCGCCGGCGCGCTGCGACACGCTGTCGGGCGTGATGAACATGACGTCCGCGATGTCTGCGGCGAGGGCGTAGATGGGAGCGGCGTGCGCGAGCAGCGTGATCGGCAGCTGCCCCTGCGGTGCGCGCGGCACGATGGACGGGCCCGCGACCGAGAAGCGCTCGCCCGCGAAGTCGATGCGGTGCACGCGATCGCGATCGAGGAAGCGGCCGGTGGCGACGTCGCGGATGATCGCGTCGTCCTCCCAGCTGTCCCACAGCGCCCGGGCGACCTCGCCGACCTCGGCGGCCTCTCCGATGAGCTCGGCGAGACCCGGATCCGGGCGTCCCGCGAGCACCGCGGCGAGGTCGATCTCCGGTGCCGGCTTCCGGCCGAAGGCGGCGGCGTCGACCGCGCCAGGCGAGAACCGGAGCTGCCAGCCGGCGCGACCCTCCGAGACGAAGTCGAGGGTCTGCAGGGCCGTGGCGAGGTGGAAGGGCTCGGTGTGCGTGGTGGTGACGGTCGGGATCACCCCGATGCCGCGGGTGCGGGGGGCGATCCAGCTGGCCACGAGCAGGGCGTCGAGGCGACCCTCGACGATGCCGGGCCGCACGCGCGGCGGGAGCTCCGGGTCGGCGACGCCGAGGGGCCCGGTGAGGTCCGCGCCCTGCACGTGGAGGGAATCCTCGAGCGTGAGGTAGTCGACGCCCGCGGTGTCCGCGGACACCGCGAGTGCCGTCCAATACGCGGCCGTGAAGAGGGCGGCGGGATCGGCGCTCGGCTCGCGCCAGGCGGCCGGATGCCACCCGGCGCCGTCGAGGGCGACGCCGACGGTGAACCGGGGATCGATGCCCCCGGTCGGAGCGGTGTGATGATGAGACATGCCTGGAGCTTATGTTTGCCATAATCAAAGGTGAAAGGTGTGTGACGGAAAATGACTGCGCTGATCCCGACCCCGGTCCATTACGCACTGTGTCGGCGGGGCCTCGGACCCGAGAAGTTCGCCCGTAGGCTGACAGCAGTCCGCCGGATGAGATCCGGGGGCGACTCCGCGACACCACACCGTGGATCATGACCTCGTCAGTCTGCGACGACTGCGCCCGGACCCGCCGACGCTGCGCCCGCGTTCGCGTCGACCACCGCGGCGTCGCCATCTCTGAAGGGACCGCATTGTCCACCATCGCCGTCATCGTCGGAAACCCGAAACCGCACTCCCGCACGCGTCAGATCGCCGAGGAGCTCGCGGCGCGCATCGCCGCGGTCACGGGGGCCGAGATCCTGCCCACCGTCGACCTCATCGACCACGCGTCCCAGCTCTTCAGCTGGCCCGCCCCCGAGATCGATGCCGTCAGCGAGCAACTGCGCGCCGCCACCTTCGCGGTGATCGCCACCCCCACCTACAAGGCGAGCTACACGGGTCTGCTCAAGGCGTTCCTCGACCGGTATCCGGCGCAGGGGCTCTCGGGGGTCACCGCCGTGCCGGTGTTCACCATTGCATCGGAGGAGCACACGCTCGCGGTCGACGTCACCCTGCGTCCGCTCCTCGTCGAACTCGGCGCGAGTGTCCCCACGCAGGGGCTCGCGTTCGTCACGCCGAAGTTCGACCGCCGGGAGCTCATCCTCGATGAGTGGATCGCGAGCCAGGGCCACCTGCTCGCGGCCGTCGGATCCGCCCCCGCCCCCGCACGTTCCCCGCTCACCGATCAGTCCTCGGAGGCCTCCGCATGACCAGCCCCTCGCACCTCACCCTGGTGATCGATCCCGATTCGGACACCGCTGCGCCGGCAGCCGGTCCCGCGTCGGACGCACCCGAACCTGCTGGCGCCGAGTCGCCGGCTGCGGAGTCGCCGGCTGCGGAATCGCCCATTGCCGAGTCGCCGTCTGCTGAGTCGCCAAGTGCCGAGTCGCCGGACGCCCTCACCCCCGTGCCCTTCGACGAGCGCGAATACCGCGACGCCGTCGGCGCCTTCGCCTCCGGCGTCACCGTCATCACCACGCACGGCGCGGACGGTCCGGTCGGCTTCACGTGCCAGTCCTTCTACAGCGTCTCGATCGATCCGCCCCTCGTGTCGTTCTCGATCGCCCGCACGTCGAAGAGTCTCGAGGCCGTGCGCGCGCACCGCCAGGTCGTCGTGAACTTCCTCGGCGCGGCGCAGCAGCAGCTGAGCGGGCAGTTCGCCCGATCCGGCACCGACAAGTGGCAGGGGGTGGCCTGGCACCCGTCCGCGCTCAACGGCGCCCCGACGCTCGACGGCGTCATCGGCTGGGTGGCCGGCGAGATCGAGCAGGAGATCGAGGCGGGTGACCACCTCATCTTCCTGGTGCGGGTCGCGGGGCTCTCGACCGACCCCCAGCACGCGCCGCTCGTCTTCTACCGCGGCAAGTACCACGACATCGAGTACCAGATCTAGCCTGCTGGGCTGGGTTGGGTTGGGTTGGGCTGCGATGGGCTGCGCTGAGCGAGTTCACATCGGTGACCTGCCATCCTCTCGCCGACCTGCCATGTGCTCGGGCTCTGTGAGGTGGCAGGTCGGCGACACGGTGGCAGGTCGGCGACACGGTGCCAGGTCGGCGGAACGCGCGGCAGGTCGGCGGAACGCGCGGCAGCAAGGGGCTCGGCCCGGACCGCGCGAGCACCGCTGGCGCTCCGGGTCGGCGCGGCCTACGCTGGCAGCATGTGCGCGAGTTATGGCCTCGGCGGTGGCCCGTATGGCGGTGGAATCCCAGCGGATCTCCCGCCCCTCGACGAGCGCGAGGTCGCGGAGGATCTTGCGCGGTGGGCGGCCGAGCACCGCAACACCGCCCGCATCACGGGTAAACGCGCCCGCAACGTCAACCCCCTGATCCGCGACACCGGATCGGGCCGCGAGCTGCATTACGGCTGGTGGTGGCTGTGGGTCGGCGGGGCTCCGGCGAAGTTCAGCGCGTTCAACTCGCGCGACGACGCGCTCACCCGGCGGTGGCGGGGCGCCTTCCAGACCCGCGCGCTCCTGCCCGCGACCTGGTACATCGAGAAGAAGCAGCACTTCGCCCTCGAGGACGGCGCGCTGTTCGGGATCGCCGCCATCACCACGGAGGCCGACGACGCCGATGGCAGCCCGCTGACCAGCTACTCCATGGTGACGCGGCACGGGGTCGGCGACGCCGAGCACGTGCTCTCGGATCGCGGGGAGGCGCGCATGCCGCTCATTCTGCCGCGCGAGTTCCACGACACCTGGCTGGATCCCGAGCGTGCCGGCGATGCGGCGCTGATCGCGGATGCGGTCGCGGCCTCCGAGGAGATCTGCCGCGCGGCGAAGAATCTGGGGTCGGTGCCGGGCTCCGAGTGAGCGGGTGCGCCCGTCGCGCCTTGCTCGGGTGAATCGCTATGAGCAGCCTGCAGCCGACCACGGTCGTCACCGGCGGATCGCGCGGGATCGGCCGCGCCATCGCTCTCCGGCTCGCCTCCGAGGGCCACGACCTCGTGCTCGCGGCGGCCGACGCGCCGATCACGGGGATCGTCGCCAACGCCGGCGCGATCCGGGCGACCGGCCGCCTCGTCGATCTCGACCCGGCCGATATCGACCCGGCCGATATCGAGGCCGACCTGCGGGTCGATCTACTCGGCACGATCCTCACCTGCCAGGCGGCGATCCCGGCGCTCGCCGAGACCCGCGGGGCGATCGTCACGATCGGATCCGGCGCGGTGTCGAGCGGCAGTCCGGGCACGTATGTGCACGACGCCGCGGCGAAGGCGGGGGTCGCGGTGTTCACCGAGGGGGCCGGGATCGATAGGGCCGGGATCGCGATCCTGCTGCTGAGGCGACGCACGGTGCCGGGCACCATTCGAGTATCGCGGGATCGGCTGGAACTGCAGTGGGGAGAGCAGGCGATGCAGGTGCGACTGGCCGACATTGCCGCACTGCGCTGTCGGAGTGACAGCGAGTACGCGCGGGTCGTGCTCGTGGCGCCCGGGCGCACGGTGTCGCTGATCGCCGGGCTCGCCCGTGTACCGAAAGGCGTGCGGTCGCAATCGTCGCAAGTGCCGCAAGTGCCGCAAGTGCCGCAAGTGCCGCCGTTGCCGAAGCTGCCGGCGGAGGTGGTGGAGCGGCTGGAGCGCGCCGGGCTGAAGCGGGAGGTGTCTCGCCGCGGTGTGGTGATTTTTGCGCGCGTCGCAAGCACTGTCGTCTCTGACGCCCCTTCCACCACTGACACCCCTGACGCCCCTGACGCCCCTGACACCCCTGACGCCCCTGACGCCCCTGACGCCCCTGCTGCCCCTGACGCACCCGCCTGAACCCATCCGAGTGAACACACCCCGTCAACAACTGCGGAGATCTCACTCCTGCAGGAGCGAAAAGGGGGAAATGCTCCTGCGGGAGTGAGATCTCCGCAGTGTGTGACCCTGCGGGCCAATGGAATGGGGCTGGAAGCGTGCTGGAGCGAGCCGCACTCAGCACTCACCACCCCACACCCCTACCCCGCCAGCTGCAGCACCCCGTCGACCCGCCGCGGCACGGAGCGGTCGCCCTCGCGCAGCTCGGCCGGCAGCACTGCTTCGGGCGCGTCCTGCCACACCATGGGCCGCAGGAACCGCCGGATCGCCGTCACCCCCACCGAGGTGTGGAGCGAGTTCGTCGCGGGCCACGGTCCGCCGTGGTGCTGCGCCCAGGAGACGCGCACCCCGGTCGGGAACCCCCCAAACAGCAGCCGCCCGGCGATCGGCGCCACGAGCTCCGCGATCCGCGCGGTGAGCTCGGCCTCATCGGCGGCCGCGTGGATCGTCGCGGTGAGGGATCCCGGAACCACACGCAGCCCGGCCTCGACCTGGCTGACGTCGGTGTAGCGCACCAGCACCACGAGCGGCCCGAACGCCTCCTCGGTGTGGTCGACGGAGAAGTCGTCGATGCCGACGCTCAGCACCGCCGCGGCGCTCGAGTACCCGTGCCCGCCGGACTCGCCGCGGGCCAGCTCCGTGACCCCGGCCGCCGACTGCAGCTCGCCGCGCACGCGCTCGAAGTTCTCGTGCACCCGCTCGCCGAGCAGCACGTGCGGCGGCTGAGCGCCGATCGCCGCGGCGAGCGTCTCCGCGAATCGATCGCCCGCCTCGCCCTCCGGCAGGAAGACCAGACCGGGCTTCGTGCAGAGTTGCCCGCCCGATCCCGTGACGGACCCAGCGAGACCGGCAGAGAGCGCCTCGCCGTTCGCGGTGAGCGCCCCGGCGGTCACGATCACGGGGTTCACACTCTGCAGTTCGCCGTAGAGCGGGATCGGGATCTCGCGCCCGTCGATGATCTGCTGCAGCCGCTGGGCGGCCCCGAGCGAGCCGGTGAAGCCGACGGCGCGGATCGCCGGGTGCGCGACGAGCGCCGCACCCGCGGACTGGCCGTACACGATGCCGACGGTGCCGGCGGGCGCTCCGACGCGCTCGGCGCCGGCCCGCAGCGCCTCGAACGCGAGCCGCGAGGTGAGCAGGTGCGCGCTGTGCGCCTTGACGACGACGGGGTTCCCCGCGGCCAGCGCTGAGGCGGTGTCGCCGCCCGGTACGGAGAACGCGAAGGGGAAGTTGCTCGAACCGAAGACCGCGACCGGCCCGAGCGGGATCAGCAGGCGGCGCACGTCGGGTCCGGGCCCGAGGGGCGTGTCGCCCGCGTGGTCGATCATGGCCTCGAGGAACCCGCCCTCGCGCACGGCCTCGGCGAAGAGGCGCAGTTGGAACGCGGTGCGGCTGAGTTCGCCGTTCAGGCGCGGATCGCCGAGCCCGGTCTCCTGCCGCGCGACGTCGACGAGGTCGGCTCGGCGCTCCTCGAGCGCGTCGGCCATCGATTCGAGCAGGGAGGCGCGCCAGTCGCGGTCGCGGCGGGCGAGCTCCGGGGCGGCGGCCGCGGCGGCCGCGGTGATCGCGTCGAGCTCGGCATCGGTGGTGAGGACGATGCCGGCGTCGGTCGTGACGCCGGTGGTCGGGTTGGTGGTGGACAGCATGGTGCTCCTGTCGGGTGGGGGTGGAGGGAACGAGCGAGCGCGCGAGTACGGCAGTGCGGAACCGCAGAAGCGCGAACTACGCCGAGTCGCGCGCCGCGAGCGAAAAGCCGAGGTCGAGCGACGTCGGCTCGGCGGTCTCGCCGTGCATGCGGCTCAGCAGCAGTTCGCCGGCGCGGCGGCCGATCTCGAGGTTCGGGGTGCTCACGGTGGTGAGCGCGGGGCTGAGGTGCCGACTGAGCTCGAAGTCGCCGAAGCCGCAGATCGCGAGGCGATCCGGCACCGCGATGCCGCGCGACTGGGCCTCGAGCAGCGCACCGGTCGCGAAGATGTCGCTCGCGCAGAGCAGCACATCGGTCTCGGGGTGCTCCCGCAGCGCGCGATCGAGGAGTGCCCGGCCCGCCGCGATGCTGATGCCGTCGGCACCCGAGTCGACGACCCGGATCGGTTCGCCCGGGTAGAGCTCGCGCGTGCGCTGCTCGAACGCGAGGCGCCGGTCGAGCGCGCGCGAGTCGGAGCCGGTGAGCCAGCCCGCGAACGTCGGGTGCCGGTAGCCGCGGGAGTGCACGTAGTCGACGACGGCCGTGATGGCCTCGCGGTTCGAGAATCCGACGAGCGAGTCGATGGGCTCATCGGTCCAGCTCCAGGTCTCGACGACCGGCACCTTGGCGCCCGCGAGCATGGCCCGCGCCGCCGGGGTGTGCTCCGTGCCGACGACGATGATCCCGTCGGGGCGCCGCCCCAGGAACGCGCGGATCAGCTCCTCCTCGCGATCGGCGTCGTAGTCGGTCGACCCGATGAAGAGGTGGTACCCCTTCGAAGCCAGCACGGCGTCGAGACCGTGGATCGTCTCCGCGAACACCGAGTACGACACGGCCGGCACGAGCGCCGCGACCGTCATGCTGCGATTCGAGGCGAGGTTGCTCGCGGCCAGGTTCGGCACGTAGCCGGTCTCGGCGATCGAGGTGCGCACGACGGCGAGGGTCGATTCCGACACGAGATTGGGCATCCGGATCGCGCGTGACACCGTCTGCGGGGAGACCCCCGCGTGCGCCGCGACGTCGTGCAGCGTCACAGAGTTCGTGCTTCTGCGTGTCACGCTGTCCGCCCTTCTGAGCGCTCGATCCTCGGATCATAGTAGTCCACGGCCGGCCAGGTTTCTCATGAGGTCGGTCAGCCCGAACGTCCACGGTGCGCACTCCTCGCTGAGCTGCACCCGGTTGACCAGGGTGCCGATCAGGGGGGAGTGGATCTCCACGACGTCGCCCACCTGGTGGGTGAAGCCCTTGCCGGCCTCGCCCCGGTCGTCCACCGGCGCGAACAGGGTGCCGAGGAACAGCAGGGCCCCGTCGGGGTACTGGTGGTGCGGGCCGATCAGCTGGGCGACGAGCGACTCGGGATCCCGGCTGATCTGCGACATGTCCGAGGCGGCCTCGAGCACGTAGCCGTCCTCCCCGCGCACGGTGAGACGCACCTCCATGGCGTGGACGTCGTCGAGCGTGAAGCCCGCGTCGAAGAGCCGGATCAGCGGCCCGGTCGCGCTCGACGCGTTGTTGTCCTTCGCCTTCGGCAGCAGCAGCGCGCTGCGCCCTTCGATGTCGCGGAGGTTGACGTCGTTGCCGAGGGTCGCGCCGACGATCCGGCCGTCCGAGCTCACGACGAGCACGGCCTCGGGCTCCGGGTTGTTCCAGTTCGAGGCCGCGAGCACGCCGATCTCGGCGCCGACCCCGACCGACGCGAGCGGCAGCGCCTTGCTGAAGATCTCGGCGTCGGGGCCGATGCCGACCTCCAGGTACTGGGACCACATGCCGCGCTCGACGAGATAGCTCTTCAGCTCTGCCGCGCGCAGGGAACCGGGTCGGAGCGAGCGGAGATCCCCGCCGATCTGCTCGGTGATCTGCTCGCGGAGCGCGGCCGCCTGCTCCTGGTCGCCGCCCGCGCGCTCCTCGATGACCCGCTCGACCATCGACACGGCGAACGTCACCCCGGCGGCCTTCACGGCGTGGAGATCGTGCGGGGCCAGCAGCCAGGGGGTCGCCGGATCGCGCCGGCCGTGCTGGCTGTTCGCGTGGATCTCGGCGAACGAGCCGAGGTGGGCACCCTTCGCCGCGCGCGCCGCCGTCGCGGGATCGGGCTGCTCGGTCAGGTCGCTCACCGTCGCGAAGCGCGGGGTGAGCGCGTAGACCTCGCCCGCCTCGACGAGCACCGGGGTGGGGCCGTCCGCAGCCGGCTCGAACACGCGGCCCACGAGGGTGCCGGCGCCGGCGGCGGGCAGACCCGCGGACGCGGCGCCGATCCAGTCGGCGGGCTGGTCGGGTGCGGGGGCGTGTGCCGTCATCGTGGCTCCTGTGGGGTGCGAGGGGTGAGGGTGTCAGTCGGTGAGGGTGTCAGTGGGTGAGGGAGTGGAGTGGGCCGGGGAGCGCCGCGCGGGATCAGCGTCCGGTGAACGAGGCCGCGCGCTTCTCGGCGAAGGCCGCCCGGCCCTCGGCCGCGTCCTCGGTGGCGAAGCAGATCGTCTGCAGGTCGCGCTCGTACGCCATCGCCTGGTCGAACGGCATCGTGTGCGCCGCCCGCAGGTTCGCCTTCGCGGTCTCGATGGCGATGGGCGGGCGGCTCGCGATGATCGCCGCGAGCTCCTGGGCGCGGGGGAGCAGTGCCTCCGGTTCGAGCACCTCGCTGACCAGGCCGAACCGCAGCGCCGTCTCGGCGTCGATGGGGTCTCCGGTCAGCAGCATGAGCGCGGCATTGCTCGCACCGGCGGAGTGGGCGAGGAAGGCGCTCATGCCGCCGCCGCCGATCCAGCCGAGCTTGACCTCGGGCGCCGCGAGCCGGGCCGCGGTGCTCGCCAGCCGGATGTCGCAGATCATCGCGGTCTCGAGGCCGCCGCCGAAGGCGAAGCCGTTGACCGCGGCGACGATGGGCTTGCGGAGCTCCCGCAGCGCATCGCAGTAGTCGACCCGGTTCCGGAACTCCCACGGGGTCGTGTACTTGTCGAGCGAGCGGATGTCGCTCCCGGCGGAGAAGGCGCGGTCGCCCGCCCCGGTGAGCACGACGGCGCGCACGGAGCCGTCGTCGTTGATGACGTGGGCGAGACGCGTGAGCTCCGCCGACATCTCCTGGGTCACGGCGTTGAGCTTCTCGGGGCGGTTGATCGTGATCGTCACGACGTGACCGTCCTGCTCGGCGAGGATCTGCTCGCACTCGCTGAGGATCATGGGGTCGCTCCTGTCTGCGTGAGGTGGGCGGCGCTCGTGAGCGCGGTGAGATACGCGGCCTCGAGGCGTGCGAGGGTCGCGGCGGGATCGAACCCCGGGAACCCGAGCCCGTCGCGGACGATGGCGGAGGCCTCGGTCTGGAACGCGGTGTACCCGGCGAAGCGCGGCCGCACCCACGAGTCGTCGAGGGTGCGACGGGTACCGCGGTAGAAGTCGGCGCTCGGGGCGTTAACCGCCTCCGCCTCCCAGGCGGAGATGCGGGACGGCTGGCCGTCGTGCTGCGGAATGAACCCCTCCTGCGCCTCCGCCGAGAGCAACCAGCCGAGGTGGGCCACGAGCTCCGGGGTGACCCGGGTGCCCGCGCTGATCGCGATCCCGGTGCCGCCGATGGTGCTGCCCGGTCGTCCGCCGCGCACGGCCGCCGGGGCGTCGACGAAGCGGACGCGCGATCCCGGAGTCGACGCGGTGCTCGCCGCCGAGTAGTTCACGTAGCCGTAGACGAGCGGGATGTACGCGATGTCGTCGCTCGCGCGCATGCGGTCGAGGAGCCCGATCGGGTTCAGCGCCGCGGTGCCGGCCGGAGCCCGCTCCGCGAGCTCGTGCAGCAGGGCGAGCGCGGTGACCGCGGCGTCGCGGTCGAAGAGCGGTGCCGGATCCGCCTCGAACTCTGGGCGGGGCGCCAGTGAGCGCGGTTCCGCTCCGAGCGACACCGCGATCGAGCAGAGGCTGAGGAAGGCGTGGGGCCCCGCGAGCGAGAGGGCGACGGAAGCACGGGATCCCGAACCGCCGCGCGCGAGCTCCCGCACCTCGTCCCAGGTCGAGGGCGTGTGATCCACCAGATCCTCGCGCACGGCGGCGACCTGGGTCGCTGCGTCGAGCGGCAGCGCCCAGAGGTGGCCCTCGGCCGAGTACGACGTGTAGGAGGGGCCGACGGAGTGGGCGGCGAGGTCCGCGAGCAGCTCCGCGGGGAGCACCGCGTCGAGCGGCTGCAGCGCACCCTGCGCGATGGCGTCGCCGAGGTGCGGGTGGTCGATCACCAGCAGGTCGTAGCGCGAGGCGAGCTCGCCGATCGGGGCCGACTCGAAGCCCTCCAGCGGCTGCGCGTCCCAGCGCAGCGACACCGGTGCGCCGAGGGTCTCGGCCTGCTCAGCCGCGGCCCGCAGGGCGTGCACCCCGCGCGGGTGATCCCAGGTGAGGCCCCGGAATCCCGCGGTTGCGGCTGCAGCGTCGGCATCGTCCCCCGTGCGCATCTCAGCTCCCGACGGTCTCGACGACGACGCCGCGCTCGACCAGCGCCGCGAACTGCGCGTCAGTGACCCCGAGCTCGTGCGCGATCTCGCTGCTGTGCTCGCCGACGCGCGGCGCTCCGCGATCGATGCGCGCGGGGGTGGCCGAGAACGCGTAGGGGAACCCGGGCGTCTTGACCGGCCCCTCGATCGGGTGCTCGTACTCGACGAACGTGCCGTTGTGCGCGATCTGGGGATCCGCCACGAGATCGGCGTAGCCGTACACCGGACCGACCCAGATCCCGGCCTCCCCGAGCACCTGCACCCAGTGCGCCGTGCTCTGCTTCGCGAGGCCGGCCGCGGTCTTCGCGAAGATCTCGTCGCGCCGGGTCCAGCCGTCGACCTCGTCGTTCAGATCCTCGAACGACGGCTCACCGATGAGGCGGCCGAGCGTCTTGAGGTCCGGCATCGCGAGCGCGAGGTACCCATCGGTGGTCGCGAAGGTGCCGTAGGGCGAGCGGATGTAGACGTGGGCGTGCGGCTGCTCGCTGCGCTGCTGCGGCAGGCTACCCATCAGGTACACCGAGAGCTCCTGCATCTGCAGCGTGGTGATGGCGTCGAGCATGTTCACCGACACCTTCTGCCCCTCGCCCGTGCGCTCGCGGTGCAGCAGCGCGGCGAGCGCCCCCTCGAACGCCGTCGACGCGGTGATGGCGTCGACCAGGTACTGCCCCGCCGCCTGGGGCGGCGTGCCGTGCGCCCCCGCCGACAGCATCGCCCCGCTCATGGCCTGCAGCAGCAGATCCTGCCCCGGGCGATCCCGGTACGGACCGTCCTCGCCGTAGCCCGAGATCGAGACGTAGACGAGCTTCGGGTTGATCTTCCGCAGCGACTCGTAGTCCACGCCCAGCCGCTCGGCCACACCGGGCCGGTAGTTCTGGAGGAAGACGTCGGCGGAGCGCACCAGGTCGAAGAGCAGCTGGCGCCCCTCGTCGTCTTTGAGATTCACCGCGAGCGACCGCTTGTTGCGGTTCAGCGACAGGAAGGAGACGTTGATCTCCTTGCCGGTGGCACCGCCCGCGGGGGCGTGGCGCTGCCACTCGCCGCTCGTCGGCTCGACCTTGATCACATCGGCGCCGAGGTCGCCGAGCCGCTGGGCGGCGAACGGGCCGGCCATCGCGATGGAGCAGTCGATCACCCGGTATCCGGAGAGGATTCCGGGAGTGGCTGTCGCGTTCATGGGGGTTCCTTTACAGCGGGATGTTGGTGATGGCGTCCACGGAGCCCGTGATCGCGTCGGGAGTGTGCAGGATCTTGACGGCGAGGCGGTAGTCGCGGCGCTCGCCGTGCTCCAGCCAGGTCAGTTCGCCGGTGTCGCGGGCGTGCTGCTCGCCCTCGACGTGGTTCGAGGAGGGCTCGAGGCCGAGGCCGTACTGGCCGGCGCGCATGTTCTGCCACTCGAAGAAGTTCGGCATGGTGCGCGCGTCCCAGCTCACCTCGATGCCGAGCTCGCGATCCGGGCGGATCAGCGCGACGCGGTGGTCGCCGTCGGCGCCGGCCTGGAGCTCGTGCTCCCAGACCTGCTCGACGAACCCGGTGATCGGTGCCGGCATCGGGGTGTGCGGCACCCCCTGCTCCGTCGTCGAGTCGGAGGCCCAGAGCTGGCGCCGGATCGGGGCGACGAGCTCGCTGCCCTCGTCGACGAACGGCCAGCCGAGGTTCAGGTGGTACAGGAACATGTGCGGGGTGCGCTCGAAGCCGAGGTTGTCGACCGTGTCGTGCACGCGCACCTCGTCGCCGAAGATGTCGATCTCGACCGTGCGGGTGAGGCGGAGGTGCTCGCCGAACGAGGTCGCCTGGATCACCTCGCCGCGCACGCGCAGCACACCGCCGACGTCGTGCCAGTCCTCCTCGATGGAGAGCAGGCGGCCCGGGATCGCCGTGAGCCGGCCGTGCAGGCCGTGGGTGACGGTCTGCTTGGGCGGGTAGGCGTAGTGGCTCGCGTCGTACTCGCCGCCGAAGAGCGCGTGGTCCAGCCCGCCGGTGACGAGCAGCCCGTCGAGCGCGCGGAGCCACGACAGCCCGCCCTCGGCGTCGGCCTCGTGCAGCCCGGGGTGGCGGAAGCCGTTGCCGGAGCGCCACCCGAAGGGGAGGCCGCGCCAGCGCGCGCCGCCGAGATCGAAGCCGCGGTCGATCAGCACCTCGACCTCGAGGCCCGAGGCGTTGCGGAGCACGAGCGAGCGCACGCCGCGCTCGCTGCCGTTGTCGAGCACAGTCTCGCGGATCCCGGCGATCGCGGAGAGGTCGCCGGTGCGGCGCCGGAGCTCCGCCGTCGGGATCGGGGTGTCGAAGAAGGTCGTCATGGTTACTCCATCACCCATCCGCCGTCGACGTTCAACGTCTGGCCGGTCAGGAAGCTCGAATCGGGGCCGACGAGGAACGAGATCACGGAGGCGAGCTCCTCGTTGCCGCCGCGTCGCTTGAGCGACTGGCGGTCGAGCACCCACTGCGTGTACTGCTCGGGGTTCTCGTGGATCTCCTCGGCCTTCGTCGGGAAGGCGCCGGGGGAGACCGCGTTCACGCGGATCCCGGACCCGCCGAGTTCACGCGCGAGGGCGCGGGTCAGGCCGACGGACGCACCCTTGGTGGAGACGTAGCTCGCGAGGTTCGCCCAGCCGCCGTGGAACGTGATGGAGCTCACGTTGACGATCGCACCGGCGCCGCGGGGCACCATGCGCTTCGCCGACTCCTGGGCGACCAGGAAGTAGCCGGTCTGGTTGACGCGCACCACGTCCTCGTACTCCGCGAGCGGGATCTCGAGGAACGGGGTGGGCGGGTAGATCGCCGCGTTGTTGATCACCGCGGTGAGGGGACCGAGCTCGCGCTCGACCTCGTCCACGGCCGCGGCGATGCTCGCCGGTTCGCGGAGGTCGCACACCACGGTGTGCCCGCGATGCCCGGCATCGGCGAGGAGCGTCGCGGTCTCGCGCAGCTCCTCGCTCTCGCGGCCGAGCACGGCGACGGCGAACCCGTCGGCCGCCAACCGCAGCGCGGTGGCGCGACCGAGCGCCCCGCCCGCTCCGGTGATGAGTGCCGCCCCCCGAGGGGCGTCGTGCGACGCCCCGGTGGAGGACGCCGACGGATTCGTCGTTGCCATGTGGATCAGACCCCGTTCCGCTTCAGCACGTCGTCGATGAAGCGCTTGGCGCGCGGCACATCGGACTCGTCGAGGTGCTCGATGATGAGCGGGACGTTCGGCGACTTCTCGGACAGGCGCTGCACGTAGTAGTCGTAGTCCAGCTCGCCGAGGCCCGCGGCGGGCAGCTCGATCTCACCGACGCCGCGGAAGGTGTGCGACTCGGCGGCGGAGCTGTCGCCGATGTCGGCGTGCTTCTCGCTCTTGTCGTCGCCCGAGCGCTTCACGTCCTTGGCGTGCGCGATCTTCACGCGATCGCCGAGGCTGTCGAAGACCGCGCCGAGCACGTCCTGCTGCTGGTCGATGTTGTGGGTCTCGAAGTAGTTCGTCGGGTCCATCAGCAGCTCGATGCCGGGGTGCTGGAGATCCTTGAATACGCGCTCGGTCTCCTCGAGCGAGCCGATGACGTTGTTGACGTAGGTCTCGAGCAGGAAGACCGAGCCGTGGTCGTAGGCCGTCTGCGCGAGATCGGTGAGCACCTCGAGGGCGGTCTGGTACCCCTCCTCGGTCTTGTTCTTCTCGTGGTGTACCCAGTCGCTCTCGGTGTTGAACGTGCCCGACTCGGAGATCACGTACGGGGTGCCGAACTGGCGTGCGTTGCGCAGGATCTCCTTGAGGTAGTCCACGCGACGGCGACGCTCGTCGACGTCCGGGTGCACGATGTTGGTGTACGCCGAGATGGCGCAGATCGGCAGGTCGTGATCGCGGAAGGTGTCGCGCACGCGCTTCGCCTTGGCGTCGGTGATCTGCCCCGCAGAGAGGTCGATGTCCGTGAAGTGGAGGTCGAGCTGCACGGTGTTGAATCCGAGATCGCGGATCTTGGTCGCCGTGGTCTCGAGGTCGTAGGGGAAGTACCCCGAGAAGATTCCTACCTGGATCATGTGCGTTGAGCTCCTTTGCTGCTATTTCTGGGTGGGTGGTGAATCGTGGGGTGCGGATCGGCGGGTGCGGGATCGGCGATCGCGCACCTCGGCCGTCGCGCTACTCGGCGAACTCGTCGAGCCGCACCGGGCGGTTCTCGGCGATCGAGCGGTAGCCCGCTTCGACGAGCGCCATGGTCTGCACGTTGTCAGCGACCGACAGGGCCGGCGCCGTGCCGGTGGCGAGGGCGTACTGGAGCTGCTCCATCACGCCGATGAAGGCGTGCGGGAACCACTCGGTGGTCCAGGTGGGGGTCTCCCACTTGCCGCCGGTCGTCAGGTTCGAGGCGTAGGTGAGCGTCGAGGGGGAGCCGTCGGGCCAGCCGATCGTGCCCTTCGCGACCCCTTCCGTGCCCTCGACCCGCCACTTGATGAAGAAGTCGGACTCGAAGGTGTCGTCGCGCGGGCTGCCCCAGACGTCTTCGAGCGAGATCGCGAGCAGTCCGCTCGGGAACGTCAGCGTCGAGGCGACCACCCCGTCGGTGTGCTCGAATGCGGTACGGGGATCGGTGCGCACGGCGGTGTATATCTGCTCAGGCTCGCCGAAGAGGAAGCGGAGCGCGTCGAGGTGGTGCACGCTCATGTTCGCGAGCGTGAGCCGGTCGTACTCCTCGAGGAAGGTCTGCCAGTGCGGCACGGCCCGCATCTCGATCGTGGCGATCACGGGGGTGCCGAGTGCGCCCTGGTCGAGCAGCTGCGACAGCACCCGGATCGATTGGTCGTAGCGCATGTTCTGGTTGACGGAGAGCACCTTGCCGGCGGCGGCGGCCTCGTCGCGCAGGGCGCGGGCCTCGTCGAGCGTGAGGGCGAGCGGCTTCTGGGCGAGGATCCCCTTGACGTGCGGCTGCGCGAGCGCGTGGCGGATCAGAGCGGGCTGCTGATCCGGCGGGTACGCGATGTCGATGATGTCGATGCTCGGGTCCTCGATGAGCTCGGTCGGGGTGTCGTGCACGACCGGGATGCCGTAGCGCTCCGCGAGTGCCGCGGCCTTCGACGTCGTGCGCGAGGCGATGGCCGCGACCGTGAAACCGGCCTGCCGGTAAGCCTCGAGGTGGACGTCGGCCATGATCATGCCGGCGCCGATGGCTCCGATGCGGAACTCACGGGTGCGGATGGTGACATCCGGCTCGAGCCCGATTTCGCCGTTGAAATCCATGCGGGATCCTGTTCGTTGTGCGGCCGATCCTGCCGGCCGATGTGACGTGCTGTTAGCGCTAGCAGTAGCGCTATCAAGCACGTTACCCGCGGAGGCGGGAGTTCGTCAAGTCCTCTCGCCGACGGTCTCCGGTGATGCGCTACTTCGTTGAACTTCCGCGGATGCCGGCGAGAAAAAGAATTCTTGTCCCCGCCTCCCACCCTATCGATCCAGTCGTCGAATGGGATCGAAGCCCATCGTGGCGGGCGTGACATCGAATTGTTATGATAGCGCTCCTGGCACCGCTAACATTTTTGCGCTACTGTGCATTTCAGCACCCGTGTGCGCCGCGCTCAACGCCGAGCCTCACCGTTCGGAACGAGCCACACCCGGTTGTCACCGTTCACCGAATCGAAGATTTCAAGGGAGAAATCAATGCATGCTCATGCCACCACCAGCCGTCGACGCCTGAAGCAGGCGGGGGCGGTCCTCGCAGGAGCAGCGCTCCTGTTCACCGCCGCGTGCAGCTCCGCACCGGCGGACGCCGGCGGATCCTCCGAGGGCGCATCGGGCGAGGGCGAGAAGTTCGTCATCGGCTTCCAGCAGCCCCTCGGCGGGCAGGCGTGGCGCGAGACCGGTCTCGCTGCGATGCAGGCGCTCGTCGCCCGCGACTACGCCGACACCGTCGAGCTCAAGATCGTGCGCACCAACGACAACGACGCCGCGCAGCAGAACGCGGCGATCCAGAATCTCATCGCCGATGGTGTCGATGCGATCCTCTTCGATCCCGCCTCCTCGACGGGCGCCGACGCCGCCATCACGCAGGCGAAGGCCGCGGGGATCCCCGTCATCGCGAACGGCGGCCCGTACGACAACGACTACGTCTACACGGTCTCCACCGACTGGGGCAGTGCGGGCACCGTCGGTGCCGAGTGGCTGCTCGAGAACCTGGGCGACGACAAGAACGTCGCCGTGCTCGAAGGCCTCGCAGGTGTGCCGCTCAATGACGGCACGATGCCCGGCGTCGAGGAGCTCCTCACCTCCGAGGGCGCCACGATCGTCGCGCAGGGCACGAATGGCTGGAACGAGGCCGACGCCCAGGAGGCGATGGCCAAGATCCTGCAGTCGAACCCCGACGTGGGCGGCGTGTACTCCTTCCTCACCGGCGGCCAGGGAGTGCCCGCGGCGTTCGCCGATGCCGGCATCCCGTTCGTGCCGGTCGTGGGCGGCTCGGGCTACAACGGCGAGGCGTGCACGCTCGTCGAGTACAAGGATCAGGGCCTGAAGGGCAACATGGTCTTCGGTCAGCCGGCGATCTACGCGAAGGGCCTGGAGCAGGCCGTGCTGCTGCTCGAGGGCGAGGACATCGAAAAGGAGCAGCTGTTCGCTCCGCTCGAGATCACCGAGGAGAACGCCGAGGACTTCTGCTACCCGGACATGCCCGACAACTTCCAGCTCGGCTTCGACTTCCCGGGCCTCGACCTGACGCTCGACGAAGTGCTCGAGTTCTACCAGAGCTAGTCGCCGCAGTCGGACCACGGATCAGGGAAAGCAGGAGAGCATCGTGACGCGCACCGCGCAGGACACCATCACCCCGCTGGGCGGTGAGCCCAGCACCGCCCACGACATCATCCTCGATGTCACGGACCTCGTGAAGCACTACGGTGCCGTGCGAGCGCTCGACAAGGCCACGTTCACGTGCCGCCGGGGCGAAGTGCTCGCCCTCGTGGGCGAGAACGGCGCCGGCAAGAGCACGGTGTCGAAGATCCTCGCGGGGGCCGTCCGGCCCACCTCGGGCACGATCCTCGTGAACGGTCAGCCGTTCACGCCGGGGAGCATCGCCGAGGCGCGGGAGCACGGGGTGGTGTGCGCGTTCCAGGAGCTCGCGCTCGTGCCCGAGTGGACCGTCGCGGAGAACCTGATCCTGCCGAGCCGCCACGGGCGCGGCGGCTTCTCCCAGCGCACCGCGCTGCGGGAGGCCGCCGCGATCCTGGAGGGCCTGGAACTCACCCACATCGACCCGGGGGCGCCGCTCAGCTCGCTCATCCTGGCCGACCAGCAGCTCGTCGAGATCGCCCGCGCGATCGCGGCGGAACCGCAGGTGCTCATCCTCGATGAGGCCTCGTCGGCGCTGAACCCGCTCGGGGTGCGCTGGCTGTTCGAACGCATCGAGGATCTCACCGCGCGCGGGGTCGCCATCATCTACGTCTCCCACCGGCTCTCCGAGCTCGCGACCGTCGCCGACCACGGCGTGGTGCTGCGCGACGGCGATGCCGTGGGCACCTTCACTCGTGGATCCTGGACCGAGGACGAGCTCGTCTCGATGATGGCGGGCCGCGACACGCAGAAGATCTTCCCGAGCCCGGGGCCGATCGATCCCACGGCCGCACCCGTCCTGGACATCACCGGGCTCACCTCCGCCGGTATTCACGGCATCGACGTCCGCCTCGCGCCGGGCGAGATCCTCGGCATCGGCGGACTGCAGGGGCACGGGCAGACCGAACTGCTGCGCGCGCTCTACGGCGCCTCGCCCGCGTCGGCCACGAGCTGGCAGGTCGCCGGCAAGCCGGTGCGGCACCTGAACCCGGTGCGCGCGGTCGCCGCGGGGCTCGGATTTGTGCCCGAGGATCGAAAGACCGAGGGGCTCGCACTGACCCTCGGCGTGGGCGAGAATCTGCTCGCGCCGTGGCTGAAGCCGTTCGGTGCGGGCGGACCCCCGCTCGAGCGCCGCGAGTCCGGGTGGATGACCGGCGTGCTCGAGTCGCTCAGCGTCCGCACCCGCGGGCCGCGCGAGGAGGCCGCCGCGCTCTCGGGCGGCAACCAGCAGAAGCTCGTGTTCGGGCGCTGGCTGGAGCGGGATCGCAAGGTTCTGCTGCTGCACGATCCCACGCGCGGCATCGACGTGCGCGCGAAGCAGGAGCTGTACGCCGCGATGATGCGCCTCTCCGCGGAGGGGGTCGCCATCGTGTGGTTCTCGACCGAGGTCGAGGAGCTCGTGCACATGTGCCACCGCGTCGCGGTGCTCTACCGGGGCACCGTCGCCGCCGAGCTCGAGGGCGAGCTCATCACCCCAGACAACGTGGTCGGCGCCGCCGTCGGCACGAGGAGCGAATCATGACCCAGACCACCACGGTCCGGCTCGAGAACACCATCTCGGCGGGCCCCATTGCACTCGGAATCCAGCGGATCCGGCGCGAGGGGGCGCTGGCCCCGATCCTCGCGTTCGTCGCGTTCTTCGCGATCTACATCGCGGTCAATCCCGGGCTGCTGTCGCGCTTCCAGCTGCAGTCGGCCGCGAACCTCGTCGTGCCGCTCGCGATCGTCGCGCTGGCGCAGCTCATCATCGTCATCACCGGCGGCATCGACATCTCGATCGGCGCGATGATGAGCCTCTGCAACGTCGTGTTCGCGACGCAATACGCGCAGCTGTCACCGCCCGTCGCGATCCTGCTCGCCCTGGCCACGGGAGCGCTGTGCGGACTCTTCAACGGGGTGCTGGTCTCGTATCTCAGGCTGCCCGCGATCGCCGTGACGCTGGCCAGCTCGTTCATCTTCGCCGCGCTCGCCCGGCAGATCCTCGACCGACCGGGCGGCACGCTCGGCGAGGCCGTCTACTTCGCCACGAGCGGTGAGCTCTTCCCGTTCTTCCCGATCGCACTCATGTGGCTGATCATCGCCGCGGTGCTCGTCTGGCTCTACCTGCAGCGCACCCCGCTCGGGCGGCAGGTGTACGGCGTCGGATCGAACCGCCAGGCCGTGCAGGCCGCGGGCCTCAACTCGCGGCTCACGACGCTCATCGCCTTCACGGTGGCGGGCACGCTCGTCGGCTACGCATCGATCCTGCTCGCCGGATCGACCATGACGGGCGACCCGCGCAGCGGCGACTCCTACCTGCTCACCTCGATCGCCGCCGTCGCGCTCTCGGGCGCACTCTTCTCCGGTGGTCGCGGCAGTGTGCTCGGCACGGTGCTCGCTGCGATCACCCTCGGCATGGTGGGCAATCTGCTCTTCTTCGCCGGCATCAACTCGTACTGGCAGTACGTCATCAACGCCCTGATCATCCTCGCGGTGGTGGCGATCCCCGTGATCGCGAACCGCAGCTTCACCGCGCTGAGAGGAGCACGGAAATGACCGCAACCATCGAATCCGCACCGGGGAGCTCCGCCCCCGGCTCCGGTGAGGGCCTCGGCGGCGAGTCGCCGACCCCCTCGCGTCTCTCGAAGAACGTGCTGTCGCGGGTGCCCCGCGCCGGCTGGTCGATGCTCATCTTCGTGCTGCTGTTCGTCGTGGGCGGGATCATCAAGCCCAACCTCTTCACGGTCGAGGGGCTCATCAGCACCGCGACGTTCGCGGCGATCCTCGCGATCGCCTCGTACGGCCAGACCATCGCCGTGATCCAGGGCGGCATCGACCTCTCGGTGCCGAACACGATCGCGTTCTCCGCCCTCGGATTCCTTACCTGGGCGGGGTCGCTCGGCACGATCCCGGCGCTGCTCTTGGCGCTCGCGTTCGGCGCGATCATCGGCATGGTGAACGGTCTCATCGTGGCGAAACTGGGGCTCACCCCCATCGTGACGACGATCGCGATGAACGGACTGCTCTTCGGCGTCGTGCTGCTGAACTTCAGCCTCTCCGAGCTGACCGTGGTGCCGGCCGGGCTGAAGGCGATCACCTCCGCGAAGTTCGAGCTGCTGGGGTACCAGATCGCGTGGGTGCTGCCCATCGCACTGCTGCTGATGGTGCTGCTGCAGATGCTGCTGAGCTACACCGGATGGGGTCGCTCGCTCTTCCTCGTCGGCACCTCGGAGCACACGGCCCGGCTCGCGGGGCAGCCGGTGGCACGGATCCGGATCGCCGGCTACGCGCTGAGCGGCCTGCTGTCGGCCTCCGCCGGCATCATCATCGTCGGCTACTACTCGCAGGCCGAGGCGAACATGGGCGCGCAGTACTTGCTGGGGTCCGTCGCCGCGGTGGTGGTCGGCGGTGCGTCGATCTTCGGCGGCCGCGGATCGATGATCGGCACGTTCGTCGGGGCGCTCGTGCTCGGACAGGTGGCCACGCTGGTCGCCGTGTTCAACCTGGGCGCGACGGTGCAGAACCTCATCTACGGCGTGATCATCCTGGCGGTGGTCGCGGCCTACGGGCGCGAGAAGGAGTAGAGGGGCGCGGCGCCTGGCGCTGCGCCCGCCCCGGCGCCGCCACTGCCCCGGCGCCGCGCCACTTCCTTCTTCCCCTCTTCCCCTTCCCACCCCCACTTCCGGCGGAGATCTCACGTATAACGGACCATTCCCGGCGAATCGCTCCTCCATACGTGAGATCTCCGCCGTTATTGCGCCGGGGTTCGGCGCGGCGGCTCAGATCGCCCTCTGATCGAGCGCACCCAAGCTGATCGAGCGAGCGCGACGAGTCGACCTCACCCTCGCGAACATATGCTGGTCGCGTGAATACCCGCGACATCGTCCACGGAGATGAGCCGGCAGAGGCGCGCGCCGAGCTCCTGAAGGAGCGCATCTACCTCTCCTTCACGTCACTCGCTGTGCTCCTCGCGATGAGCTCGCACAGCGCGGAGCTCGGGCCTGCAGAAGCACTCACCACCCTGCTCATCACGAACGCCGGCACGCTGCTCGCGGTGTTCCTGGCCGACGTGATCTCGGGCATCGCGATCCACGGGCGTCTGCCGACCGGGCCCGAGCTGCGGCACAAGATGCGGGTGAGCTTCGGCGCGATCGGCGCGATCATCACCCCGATCGCTCTGCTGTCCGTGTCGGTGTTCGGCGGCTGGAGCCTGCAGGTCGGCCTGCGCGCCGCCGCGATCGCACTGGTGGTGGGCCTGGTCGTCGTGACCCGGATCGCCATCAAGCGCGTCAAGATGTCGTGGTGGATGAACCTCCTCGTGCTGAGCGCGGCGGCGCTGCTCGGGATCGCGGTTATCGGCCTCGAGCTGCTCGCCCACGGGTAAGCCCCGTGCCTGCCGCGCTGCACGTTGCTGCGCCGGTGCCTGCCCTGCCCTGCCCTGCCATGCCCTGCTCCGCATGCCCCGCCCCGCCATGCCCCGCGTCACTTCCGACGGAGATCTCACCAACAACGGGGCATTCCCGGCGAATCGCTCCTGCGCGCGTGAGATCTCCGTCGCAATTGCGCGCCACACGGTCCCAGCGCCACAGAGGGGCTTGCGCTCACAAATGTAAACGTATACAGTAAACGTATTCATTACCTCGCGACGATGAAGGGCGGCACGATGAACACCACTGCAGGAAGCTTCTCGGAACGATTCGAGAATCGATTCACCTCGTATGTCGGTGGGGTGTTCGTAGACGCTTCCGGTGACTCCGTGCAGGTGATCGATCCCGCGGACGGAGAGCAGTGGGCCGAGCTGGCGGTCGACCCCAGTGTGGTGTCTCGAGCGGTGTCGGCGGCGGCGTTCGCACAGACCGATCCGGCGTGGACCGGGGATCCCCTGCGACGAGCAGGGGTGTTGCGCAGCATTGCGGACCTCGTGGACGGCAATGCCCAGGAGCTCGCCGAACTCGAGACCATCGCCACCGGCAAGCCGATCGCGGCAACTCGGGCGGAGATCCATTATGCCGCCACCTGGTACCGCTACTACGCTTCCGCTCTGGAGACTGAGCGTGAGCAGCTGGTCGCGCTGACCCGCACGAAGTCGGCGCAGATCCGCCACGAACCGGTGGGAGTGGTTGGAGCCATCACCCCGTTCAACGGAGCATTCTCACTCGGTACCTGGAAGTTCGCCCCCGCCCTCGCGGCGGGTAACACCATCGTGGCGAAGCCTCCGGTCGCGTCGAGTGTCAGCACCCTGTTTCTTGCCGAACTCATGGCAGAGGCAGGGGTGCCGACCGGAGCATTCAACGTCGTGCTCGGGGATCGGGAGGTCGGTGAGCTCCTAGTGGAGGACTCGCGTGTTGCGATGGTGACGTTCACTGGCAGCACCGCTGCAGGCCGTGCCATCGGTTCCCAGGTTGCTGGCCGCATGGGCCGATTCGTGTGCGAGGCGGGTGGAAAGTCGGCGCACATCGTGATGGACGACGCTGACCTCGACAGCGCTGTGATCGCCGCGACGCAGGGCGTCTTCAGCGGCACCGGTCAAACTTGTGTCGCGGGATCCAGACTCATCGTCCACGCGGATGTGTACGAAGAATTCCTGGGCCGGTTCATCGCGCACGCCAACCAGCTCGTGGTGGGGGATCCGATGCGTGACGACGTGCACCTGGGGCCGATCGCGACTGCGCAGCAGTACGACCGGGTCGTGTCGTTGATTGACGAGGCCGTGCGCGACGGTGCTCGCGCCGAACTCGACGGGAGGCACCCGGAGCGGCGGTCGGGGGCGAGGGCGGCTACTGGGTGGGGCCCACGATCCTCACCGGTGCGGCGGCCGACTCCATGATCTGCCGAACGGAGGTGTTCGGACCCGTCGTCACCGTGCTGCGTGTCGAATCGTTCGAAGAGGCCCTCGAGGTCGCGAACGCCAGTGACTACGGTCTCGCCGCAGGGATTTGGACGGGATCACAGGCGCGAGCGCATGAGGCCTCGCAGCGTCTTGCCGCCGGCACGGTCTGGGTCAACACCTACCGGGGGATGGATTGGAGAACCCCCTTCGGCGGGGTCAAGATGTCGGGGATCGGCCGGGAAAACGGCCTCGAATCCCTGCAAGAGTTCCGCCACGTCAAGACCGTGGTGCAAGACGTGGCACCAGCTGTCGATCCCTTCGGCCTGGCCGCACCCACCGTAGAGAATTGAGGAGTACGAAGCATGTCAGATCATCTCGTCGTTGATTGCCTGGAATACAGTGCACCGAATCGAGACCGGTTCCTCGAGTGGCAGCGCGGCAGGGTCGGATGCGTCCACGTCACCCTGTCGGTCTGGGAGAACACGCGGGAGACGCTGTCGGTGATCGGCCAGTGGAACGACCTGTTCGCTGAGCACGCGGACCTCATCGAATTGGCACGCACGGTCGATGACATCCGCCGCATCAGCGGCAGCGGGCGCACGGCGGTGGTCTTCGGATTCCAGAACACGGCCGCACTCGAGGACGACATTCGTCTCGTACAGGTCTTCCACGACCTCGGAGTGCGGATCATGCAGTTGACGTACAACACCCAGAACAGCATCGCCGCAGGCTGCTGGGAGAACGAGGACTCGGGCCTCAGCACTCACGTCGGTCGTGGCTTCGTGCGCGAGATGAATCAGACGGGTGTGCTCATCGACCTCTCGCACTGCTCGGAGAAGACCTGCCTCGACACCATCGAATACAGCGAGCGGCCGGTCGCCGTCACCCACGCGAATCCTCTGGAGTTCGTGGGGTCGGATGTCGAGCTGAATCGCCGACCGAAGTCGACGACCGTGCTGAAGGAACTCGCGAGTGCAGGCGGTGTCGTCGGCCTGAGTCCGTACGTCCGGATGCTCAAGGGCGGGAAGCACGCCACCCTGCAGAGCTTCGTCGACATGACCCTGTGGACGATCGATCAGATCGGCATCGATCATGTCGCCTTCGGCACCGACTTCTACACCGGCTACGACGTCTCCATGGTGAAGTGGTGGCGCGCCGGTCGGTGGGGCCGCGAGAGTCCGGTACCGATCGACGAGCATGCCCCCGTCGTCGAGTGGCCGGTGTGGTTCGAATCCCCGGAGGCGTTCCCGGGAGTGATCGACGCCCTGGCGGGCTCCGGTGTGGACGACGAGAGCCTCGGAAAGCTGCTCGGTGGCAATTGGCTCCGTCTCTTCGACCAGACCTTCGCGCCCCGGGCAGGAGCGTAGGCGATGCCGGTGTCACGTCGAGTCGTGGTGGTCGGGGGTGGCCACAACGGTCTGGTGGCCTCCGCCTACCTCGCGCGCGCCGGCGTAGACACGGTCCTTGTCGAACGCCGATCGCGTCTCGGGGGAGTCGTCGGTTCCTTCGACTACTTCCCCGGGTACCGAGCCGCTATCACGAATTCGCCCGGATCATTCGAGAGTCGGGTGATGGTCGAGCTCGAGCTGGAACGTCATGGTCTTCGATTCCATCGCCCGTCGATCACGGTGGCTCAGCGCTTCGGGGATCGTACCTTTCTCGGATTCCGTGACCGGGATCGCATCGCCGCTCAGATCGAGGCGTTCGCAGAGGGGGAGTACCAGCGCTACCGGCAGCTCATCGATGATCTGAACAGCGTCGGGGCAGCGTCCGGGCTCTCGGTCTGGCGCGCGCCCGACTCCGTCGATCGGATCCGCGAGCGCCTGGGAGCAGGTGCGAAGCGGGAGCTGTTCGACCGGGTGATCTCTGGGTCCCTGATGGACCTCCTCGACGACCGGCTGCGCTCCCCGCAGGCCAAGGCGCTACTGATGATGCTGGCGCTGCCGGGCACGCGGCAGTCGCCTCGGGATCCTGGTTCGGCGCTGGGACTGCTGCTGCGGCCGATATCCATGGCCTCGTTGCGCCCGGACGAGGACAGTACCGCGGTGAATCTCCCACTTCGGGGATCAGTGGGAACCCCGATCGGATCCATGTCCGCGATCATCGACGCGCTTGAGCGGTCTGCGGTGGCAGCGGGTGCCAGGATCCTCCGAGACCGCTCGGTCGAACGTATTCTCACCGAGGACGGTCGTGTCTCCGGCGTGCGTCTCGGCGACGGCGAGGAGATCCCGGCGGATGCGGTGCTCTCGACGATCGAGCCGAGTCTCCTCCAGCACGATCTGCTGGAGGATCCCGACGACCTCGTTCCGGGTCGGTCTGTGGAGCCCCCGCAAGGTGGCGCATTCAAACTCGCACTCGCACTCGATGGCCTGCCGACCGTTCCGGGGCTGCCCGAGGACGTCTCCGCCGCACAGGTGCTCGAGTCGCAGATCCGCATCGGGTCCAGCCCGGAGCACATCGAGTCCGCGATCGAGGCGGGCATCGCCGGCGACGTCTCCGATCGTCCGATCATGTGGGGGATGGTCCCCTCGTTGGCCTCGCCGGAACTCGCTCCATCCGGTACGCATCTCTTCAGCGTCAACGTCTGGCATGCCCCGTACTCACTGGGGGAAAGCTACTGGACGACGCACCGGGATGCGTTCGCGCAACGGTGCATTGCGCAACTCGACGAGCAGCTCCCCGGCCTGCGCGACCGGATCACCGATGTTCGGGCGCTCTCCCCGTTCGATCTGGAACAGGAGTTCTCCTTGACCGGGAGCAATATCACGCATGGCGAGATGACGGTCGATCGATTCTTCGATCGCCGGCCACTTGCGGGACTCTCCCAGGGAAAGGCATCGCTTTCCGGCCTGTACCTCGGGGGCTCGGGAAGCTGGCCTGGCGGCTACGTCACCGGCGCTCCCGGCCGAAATGCAGCGCACTCAATCGTCCATGACCTGGCTCTTTCGTCAAGCACCGCAGCGTAAGGAATACGATGGAATTTCTCATCAATATCAACATCACCTGGCCGGAATCACTGAGCGAGGAACGGATCGCCGAGATCTCAGCCGCCGAGCGCGCGATGGCCGCGGAGCTCGGTGCGCGCGGGACGCTCGTGCGCATGTGGCGGGTGCCGGGACGTCGAGAGAACTGGGGGCTGTGGCGTGCCGCCACACCGACGGAGATGCATGACGTCATCTCGGCGCTCCCCGTTTGGCCGTACATGGAAGTCCAGATCATCCCCCTCGCGGTGCATCCGGTCGACCCAGCTGCTGCTTCTGGTGAGATCCCTGACTGACCCGAACACGAGGAGTGAAGAATGGACGAGCTGAAGGCATCACCCAAGCCGCGAGTGAAACGGAATTCTGAGCCGAGCATCACTGAAGTTGCGCAGGCCGCCGGAGTATCCATCGCCACGGTGTCACGGGTGTTGAATCAACCCCAGGTCGTGAGCGCGAAGACGCGCGAACGCGTGCAGGCTGCGATGAAGGAATTGAACTTCCACCTGAACCCCGCGGCCTCAGCACTGCGGCGCGGTCACGGCAACGTGATCACCGTGCTCGCGGCGAGCCTGGCTCAGCCCTGGTACACCAAGCTGATGCGTGCGCTCAAAGTGGAGATCGAAGCGCGCGGGTTCACGGTGATGCTCGTCGACCTGCAGCACGACCCAGAGGTGCTTCGTCAGGCGCTCCTGCCGAACAGTCAGCACCTCCCGACCGGCATGGTGCTCGCGACCGGCGATCTCCTGGCTGACACGGAGACGTTCGAGGCGATTCGTGCCGCACACGCCACTCGACCCATGGTGGTCATCGGCCAGCACGTGCCTGATGCGGAATGGCCGACGGTCCAATTCACCGATGAGGAGTGGGCGTATCGGGCGACGCGCGAGATGCTGCAGCACGCCGACTCCGTCGCGTTCCTCGGTCAGCTCGAGGGCTCCTATCTCGCGACGGAGCGACTGGCGGGGTATCTTCGCGCGGTTCGTGAGGTCGGACTCGACGAGGAGCGCTGGGTGTGGCCGATCGCGACGAGGGGATACGAAGCCGGACTCGAGGCGGTGCATCGCCGTATCGATGCGGGCGAGATCCCCGGCGCGATCCTCGCCATCAACGATGAGCTCGCGCTCGGCGGATCGCGGGCCCTGTTGACTCGAGGCCTCCGGATCCCCGAGGACGTCGCGGTCATGGGTTTCGGAAATACCGACTTCCTCGACTACGTCACCCCCACCCTGTCCTCGGTTGATGGTTCGGCGACCGAGGCCGCCCGGGTCGCCATCGACGCGCTCTGGGCTCAGTTCGAGGAACAGCCGTTCCCCGAACTCACCGTTCTGGAGCGCACGCTCGTGCACCGGGAATCGACTCGGAACTCAGAGCCCGCCTGATCCACCACGTAGATATGCACGGCACAAAGGAGTGAAGCACATGAATACACGGAAACGAGCGATGAGGGGTCTCCTCGGCTGCCTCATCCTCGTCCCACTCGCCCTATCCGGGTGCGCGGCACACAGCGGAGCCGGTTCAGGTTCCGCCGGGGCGGCGGAAACGATCGTCCTTGCGGCGCAGGGCGAGGTCCCCCCGATGGATCCGCATCGGATGACCGGCACCATCGGACTCCGCGTCTCCGACGCACTGTATGACACGCTGGTCCGAGAGGATCTCGCGGCCACCACAGCGGGGGCGGCCGAGCTGCAGCCGGCGCTCGCCGAGTCGTGGGTGATCTCGGAGGACGGTCTCCAGTACGACTTCGTCATCCGCGAGGGGGTCGAGTTCCACGACGGTGCGGTCCTCGATGCCGCGGCGGTCAAACTCAACTTCGACCGGATCCTGGATGAATCCTCACCGGTCTTCTCCGAGGCCGCTGCGGCGAACATGAAGTACTTGACGCGCTGGATCGCCGCGACCGAAGTCACTCCCGAGGGAACCTTCCGAGTGACGCTGTTGCAGCCGTTCCCGGAGTTCGAGAATCTGTTGATCGATCGGCGCATGGGCATCATCAGCCCGACCCTCCTGGAGTCCGCTGATGACGACACGATCGCCGCGAGCCCGAGCGGCACCGGCCCGTACACGAGTGAGGGCATCGCCCAGGGGAAGGACATCACCCTGACGCGAAACGAGGACTACTGGCGGGGCGTCCCCGAAACCCCACAGCTGCTGTTCACGACCATCTCAGACGCGAACACGATGGTGTCCGCCCTGCAGACCGGGCAGATCGATGTGATCCTGAGCGCTGGAGCCGGCCAGATCTCGCAGCTCGAGGGATCCGACACTGTGACGATCCAATACCCCGAGCCGGCCAACTCCTACTTCATCCGACTGAACACCCAGGCGGAGGGCATCAGTGATCCGCGAGTGCGCCAGGCCCTCAACTTCGCGGTCGACCGTGAGGGCATCGCAGCGGTCACGAATGGACAGGCGTTGCCTCTTACCGGCGCGATTCCCCAGGGGAATGCTGCGTGGGAGGACGGCGTCAGCTCGGAGTACGACTACGACCCTGAGCGTGCCAGAGAACTTCTCGCGGAGGCGGGCGTGGAGACGCCGTTCTCGATCTCACTCATGGCGCCGAGCGAGGGCCCCGGCTTCTCGCAGTCTCGGGAGGTGATGTCGCTCGTGCAGGAGGACTTCGCTGATGTCGGGGTCGACCTCGACGTGCAGTTCATGGAGTTCACGTCGATGGTGGCGCTCGAGGCGCCCGGGTACACCCCCGATATCGCCGGCTCCTTCAACGGCTGGACCACGGGAACGGACCTGGCGTACTGGCTCGAGAATATGTTCAGCCCCGCCCTCGTTCCGCCGACCGGTGTGAACCGTGGATGGTACGACGATCCCGCACTCACGGACATCTTCGCCGCGGGTCGCGCGGAGCAGGATCCCGAGGCGCGTGCTGACATCTACCGCCAGGCTGGAGCGATCATCGACGACGGCGCCCCGTGGGTCTTCCTCTATCAGGATCGGCTGCCGCGCGCGTTCTCAAGCAGCGTTTCCGGTCCGGTCGAAGCCCCCAGTGTGTTCTTCGACTACACCACGCTGCAGAAGTCCGCTTGACCAGAGGCGGGGGTGCTCGCCACCCCCGCCGGCTCATCGCCTCGACCCGGGGCCCACACGAAGGAGAAACACGCATGATGCTCGGATGGCGCGCAAAGATTGGACAGATTCGACCCGCGACCGCGATCGAGGGCGCAGAGGAGTGGCGCCAACTCACACTCCCCGGTGTCGCCTTCGCGGACGCTCGGACGATCGTCCCGAAGGTGGACCGCGACGGCCTGCAGGTGATGATGTCCCAGGTCCTGGAGGCGTCGCGACAGCTCGCCACGTCGAAGGTTGACCTGATCGTGCAGTGCGGTGCCCCCGGCACCTTCCTCGAAGGACCGGCTGCTGATGAGCGCATCAAGCGCGAGATCTTCGACGCTGTCGGGATCCCGGCGATCACCATGCAGGAGGCCGCAGTGAAAGCGCTCAAGGCGCTTGACGTCACCACGATTGCCCTGGGCTCGATCTACACCGATGACGTCAACGAGGCGCTCGCGACGAGCCTCGAGGCTCAGGGCTTCCGGGTAACCGCGATGGAGGGGCTCGGCCTTGACGACCCGTACGAGGCGAGCTTGCACGACATCGACAGCGCCTACCGCCTGGGACGTTCCGTCTACCGGAAGTCGGGCAACGCCGATGTCACACTCATCTCCTGCGGTACCTACCGGACCTTCGGGATGTTGAAGTACCTCGAGATGGATACGGGCGCACCCGTGATCAGCAGCAATCAATCCACACTGTGGCACGCATTCCGGACGCTCGGGATGCCTGACGTCATTCCGGAGCTCGGAGCGCTCTGGTCCGCTGCGTAAGCACCCTGAGCCTGACGACACATAACGCATTGAGGAGTCACGCATGAACCCGGCACCTGCAGCTGCACCCCCAACGGGGCCGTTCCGCGCCCTCGCTCGTCGATCGAGCGCCACTCCCCGCCCGCGTGGTCGGGGGATCAACTGGGGAAACTGGTTGGGGTTCATCATTCTCATCGTCGTGGCGGTGCTCGCGGCGGGAGCGCAGTGGCTCGCGCCCTACGATCCCGCCGCGACGGACCCGCTCGAGAAACTCCTCCCGCCGCTGACCGACGGACACCTGCTCGGCACCGACGAACTCGGTCGGGACATGCTGAGTCGGCTGATCTACGGGGCGCGGTTTGCGCTCTTCGTCGCGGTGGTTCCGACGCTGATCTCCGCCGTCCTCGGAAGTGTGATCGGGATTCTCGCCGGGTACATCGGCGGTTGGTTCGACGCGCTCGTCATGCGCATCTTCGATGTGATGTTCTCGTTCCCCGGAATCCTGCTGGCCCTCGGCATCGGAGCCGCCCTCGGCGCGGGAACCGGGTCGATGATCACGGCGATGGTGGTGGTCACGATCCCCGAGATGGGTCGTGTCGTGAGAGGCGCCGTGATCGCCGTCCGGGAGGAGCCCTACGTCGAATCCGCACAGACGCTCGGGCTGGGGCGAGGTGCGATCATCACCCGGCACGTCGCACCGAACGTACTCAACCCGTTGATCGTCATGGCGTCGTTGCAAACGGGCAACAACGTGATCCTTGCCGCCAGCCTGAGTTTTCTCGGGCTGGGCGCGAAACCGCCCACGGCCGACTGGGGCGGCATGCTCAGCGGCGGGAAGGCGGTCATGCTCACGGCGCCCCACGTGGCGACGCTCTCGGGAATCGCGATCGTGATCCTGGCGGTGGGTTTCAACCTTGCGGGAGACGCGATCCGCGACCGGCTGGATCCGCGTTCCCGGGTTCGCGCCGTCCGGACCCTGGGAGGTCTCAAATGATCAACTTCATCCTCAAACGACTCGGGCAGCTCGTTCCAGTGATCCTGGGAGTGACCCTTGCCGTGTTCCTGCTCGGCCAGATCATCCCCGGCGACGCCGTCGACGCGCAGCTCGGCGGCATGGCGTCGGAGGAGGACCGTCAAGCACTGCGGGAACAGCTCGGCCTCGAGCAGAACGTCTTCCTGCAGTACTTCTCGTATCTATGGGGCCTCCTGCAGGGTGACCTCGGAAGATCGGCGACCTACAATGCGCCGGTCCTGGGGATTCTTCTGGAGCGGCTCGGGAACACGGCGATCATCGCATTGCCCGCGGTCGGGCTCGCTGCGGTGGTCGGGGTGGTCGCCGGTGTGTGGGCGTCGCTGAAGCCGAACAGCCTCCGAGATCGTTCGGTCACCGTGGGGGTGTTGCTGCTCACGAGCATGCCCTCGTTCTGGTTGGGCATGCTCCTCATCATCTTGTTCGGCCTGACACTCAGGTGGCTTCCGGTGAGCGGGATGCAGTCGATCGTGGGTGGCGGCGGGCCGATGGACGTGCTGTCCCACGCAATCCTTCCGATCCTCACGCTCTCGGCATGGTCGCTCGCGATCATCACTCGGATGACTCGGACATCGATGCTCGGGGTGCTGTCCAGCGACTACGTCCGTTCTGCCGAAGCACGGGGGCTCTCGAAGCGACAGGTCGTCTACGGTCACGCGCTTCCCAACGCGCTGCCTGCGGTGATCACGGTGATCGGCCTGCAGGCGGGATTCCAGCTCAGTGGTGCGGTGCTGACCGAGACGGTGTTCTCCTGGCCGGGAATCGGCTACGCCATGGCGCAAGCCATTACGAACCGGGACATGGCGCTGCTGCAAGGCGGCATTCTGCTGATTGCTGTGATCTTCGTCTTCATCAACTTCCTGGTCGATGTGCTGTATGCCTGGTTCAACCCGAAAGTAAAGGTGTCATGATGCGAGCCACACCGGTGCCGGCGTCGTCTGAGGAAGCGCTGCTGCGCGTGGAGAACCTCACCATCAGTTTCTCGAGTGATCCGAATGCTGCGCCCGCGGTGCTCGGCGCCGACCTCGAGGTGCGACGGGGAGAAGTCGTCGCGATCGTGGGGGAATCCGGATCAGGGAAGACGACGCTCGCCATGTCGGTGCTCGGGCTGCTCGCGGGGAACGCACGGATAACGACGGGTTCCATCGGGTTCGGCGGCGCTGATCTCCTCACGCAGTCCCCGAAGCAGCGTGCGGCGATCCGGGGCAGCCGCGTGGGACTGGTGCCCCAAGATCCGATGTCGAACCTGAACCCCATGATGCGCATCGGGGATCAACTCGGCGAGGTCCTGCTCCGCCATGGTCGAGCGACGCGGCAGAATGTGGTGCGGGAATGCTGCCGAGTGCTGGAGCGTGCCGGTATTCCGGATCCCGAGTCGCGGCTCCGCCAGTTCCCGCATCAGCTCTCCGGCGGGTTGCGGCAGCGTGTGCTCATCGCCATCGGCACCGCCTGCGACCCCGAGCTCCTCATTGCCGATGAACCCACGAGTGCGCTGGATGTGACTGTTGCCGCGCGCATCCTCGACCAGATCGCTGAGATCTCCTCGAAGACAGGTATGGCGGTACTGCTGATCACCCATGATCTCGGTCTGGCGGCGGAGCGTGCCGACCGCGTGGTGGTGATGCAGCACGGTCGGGTGGTGGAGGCGGGACCGGCGGCGCAGATTCTTGAGCACCCGGAGCACCCGTATTCTCGGCAACTCGTGGCCGCGGATCCCGGAGTTCGGGCGCGGAGCGGGACGTCGCGGATACGGCATCGGGACGTCGATGCCACCGACTGCATCGTCGAGGTTCGCGGAGTGAGTAAGACGTATCAACGCAAGCGGAGGGACACGCCGGTCCATGCGAACCGTGAGGTGAGCCTGAAGGTTCCTCGAGGCAGCACGGTCGCGATCGTCGGTGAGTCGGGTTCGGGCAAGACCACCATCTCCCGCATGATGTTGAAACTCGAGACTCCGAGCAGCGGTTCGATGCTGTTCGAGGGGAACGAGATCGCGACACTGGACCGGCAGAAGACGGCCGAGTTCCGCAAGCGCGTGCAGCCGGTCTTCCAGGATCCGTATTCGTCGCTCAATCCGATGATGACCGTCCGGGCGATCGTGCGAGAGGGATTGGACCACTATCGGATCGGCACCCGCGACGAACGCGAGCGGAAGACCGACGAGCTGCTGGAGCAGGTCGGGCTGTCTGCTGAGATGGGTCGACGGCATCCGGCGCAGCTCTCCGGCGGCCAACGGCAGCGCGTGGCAATCGCGCGCGCCGTGTCGATGGATCCGGAACTGCTCGTGTGCGACGAGCCCGTGTCGGCGCTCGATGTGCTGGTGCAGCAGCAGGTGCTCGATCTGTTGCGCGACATGCAGGAGCAGAAAGGGTTGACCTATGTGGTCATCACGCATGACTTGGCCGTTGTCCGTGAGTTCGCCGACTACGTCTACGTGATGCGCGACGGATCCATCGTCGAGGCCGCAGAGACCGCGCGGCTGTTCGAGGCACCGCAGGAGGAGTACACCCGGCAGTTGCTGACCGCAGCGGGGGTCGGCTAGCGGTCGCGCGGAGGACACCCCCACGGCGCCACTCCCAGCGGAGATCTCACGAAAAGCGGAGCATTCCCGGCGAATCGGTCCTGCATACGTGAGATCTCCGTCAGGAGTGGGCAGCGTCAGGTGTGGGCAGCACCAGGCTCGCGGAGTACAGTGCAGGTGCGGACCCGACCCGGATCCCGCACCACCGCACCACCGCACCAGGGCACCCCAAGCCCACCGCCGCACCGGGGCACCGCCATGCCCCGAGCGCACCGCACCGAAGGAGCACACATGCGAGCCGTCATCCTGCACGCCCCCGGCGACATCCGCGTGGAAGAGGTCGCCACGTCGACCATCGTCGAGGCGACCGACGCCGTCATCCGCGTCACCGCGAGCTGCATCTGCGGGTCCGATCTGTGGCCGTATCGGGGCATTTCACCGGTCAACGGGCCGTCCCCGATGGGCCACGAGTACGTCGGTGTCGTCGAGCAGATCGGGGCTGACGTGCGGAGCATCGCCGTCGGCGACCTGGTCGTGGGCTCGTTCATCGCCTCCGACAACACCTGCGAGATCTGTGAAGCCGGGTACCAGTCGCGCTGCGTGCACCAGGTCTCGATGGGTGGGATCGGCACCCAGTCCGAGTACGCCCGGGTCCCGCTCGCCGACGGCACGCTCGTGCGCGTGCCCGGCACCCCGACCCCCGAGCAGGCCCGGAGCCTGCTCGCCGCCTCCGACGTGCTCGGCACCGGCTGGTTCGCCGCGGTGGCCGCCGAGGCCGGACCGGGCAAGACCGTGGCCGTGGTCGGCGACGGGGCGGTCGGACTGCTGGGGATCCTCGCCGCGAAGCACCTCGGCGCCGAGCGGATCATCGCGATGTCGCGCCATGAGGACCGCCAGGCGCTCGCACGCCGGTTCGGCGCGACCGACATCGTCGAGGAGCGCGGGGACGACGGGGTCGCGAAGGTCAAGGAGCTCACGGACGGACTCGGCGCGCACTCGACCATCGAGGCGGTCGGCACCCAGGAGTCGATGATGCAGGCGATCCACTCCACCCGTCCCGGCGGGCACGTCGGCTTCGTGGGCGTCTCGCACGGGGTGACGATCGACGGCCTCGGGCTCTTCATCTCCTCCGTGCACCTGCACGGCGGGCCGGCGCCCGTGCGGCGCTTCCTGCCGGAGCTCATCGACCTCATCATGACCGATCAGATCGATCCCGGCGCCGTGTTCGACCTCACGCTGCCGCTCGACGAGGCCGCCGAGGGCTACCGCGCGATGGACGAGCGCCGCGCGACGAAGGTGCTGCTCACGCCGTAGTCGGCGGTGCGGGATCCGGCGACGGATCGGGCCGGGGGTCGAACCCGGGATCAGGCGCGGTGTCAGGCCCGGGATCGAACCGGCCCGCAAGCCCCCGAGGCCGACCGGTCGTAGAGTTCACGTGACTCGAGCACATCCGACATGTGGCTCTCGGCCCAGGCCTCCAGTGCCCGCAGCGGTTCCTGAAGGGTGCGACCGGCGGGGGAGAGCTCGTACTCGACCCGGGGCGGCACCTGCGGGTAGAGGGTCCGGATCACGAGTCCGTCGCGCTCGAGGCCGCGGAGCGTCTGCGTGAGCATCTTCTGGGAGATGCCGTCGATCCGGCGCGCGATCTCCCCGAAGCGAAGCGGACCGCGGTCGAGCGTGCCGACGATGAGCACGGTCCAGCGGTCGCCGATGCGGTCGAGCAGCCGCCGGGTCGGGCAATTGCGGTCGTAGACATCCCAGTCCTCGGTGCTCATCGAACGTCCTCCGTGCTCATCGACCGTCCTCGGTACTCATCGATCCTCCAGGGTGCTCATCAATGCTGGTCAGGCACCGCGCCGGGAGTCACTTACTCGAAAGTGCCTACTCCCCATCCGGGTGTTAGTTACCTATAGTAAGTGTCAACCGCACAGTGCGGAACCCCGACTGAGAGGATCACACCCATGGCACGCATCACCGTCTTCGGAGGCACCGGATACGCCGGAGGCCACATCGTCCGCGAAGCCGCATCGCGCGGGCACGAGGTGACCGCCGTCTCCCGGAGCGTCCCGGCCGAGCAGGTCGATGGCGTCACCTACGTCGCCGCCGACGTGCAGGATCCGGCCGCCCTCTCCGGGGTCGTCGAGGGCGCCGACGTGGTCATCGGCGCGCTCGCACCGCGCGGCCCCCTTGAGGGCAAGTTCGAGGCCATCGTCGCCGACCTCGCCGAGGCGGCGCGGGTCGCGGGTGCGCGGTTCGGGATCGTGGGCGGTGCGGGATCGCTGCTCGTCGCACCCGAGGGACCGGCCTTCGTCGACACCCCCGAGTTCTCGGACGACTACAAGCCGGAGGCGCGCACGATGGTGACGATTCTCGGGGAGCTTCGCGCCTCGGACGAGTCGCTCGACTGGTTCATGGTGAGCCCGGCCGGCGACTTCGGCCCGTGGGTCGAGGGCGAGCACACGGGCACGTTCCGCCTGGGCGGCGACGTGATCCTGACCGACGAGGACGGCAAGTCCGCGATCTCAGGCGCCGACTTCGCGCAGGCGTTCGTGGACGAGATCGAGCAGCCCGCGCACCGCCGGGCGCGGTTCACCGTCGCGTACTAGGCGACGGGCGAGCCCGGGGCCGAGTCCGAGTCCGAGCCCGAGCCCGGGGCCGAGTCCGAGGCCGAGCCCCGCACGACCCCGCGGTCCTTCGGGCGGTACACCCGCCCGAAGGACCGCTCCGCTCCCGCGATCGTCTCCCCGAGCTCCCAGTCGACGCGGCGGCCCCCGGGGACGTCGAAGATCCTCGTCCCGTCGCCGAGGAACACCGGGGCCGTGAACACCTGCAGCTCGTCGATGAGGTCGTGCTCCAGCGCCTGGCGGGCGATGTCCGCACTGATGATCTGCACGTCCCGGTCACCGGCGATCGCCCGCGCGCGCTCGATCGCCTCGACGACGTCGCAGTTCAGGGCGATGACGGCGGGATCACCGGCGAGCTCCTCCGGGCGGTGCGTGAGGATGAACTCCGTGCCCGACCACGCACCGCCGTAGGCCTCGCTCGTCTGCGCGTCGCGCTCGTCGCGCTGCGCGAGCGCCGCGTCGTACCCGGCGCGACCGGAGATGATGACGGCGACTCGACTCGCCATCTGCTCGGTGAGACCCTCCGCGAGCGGCTCACCGACCGACATCCAGCTCATGTCGTGGTTCGGGCCGGCGATGAACCCGTCGATCGACGAGGTGAATCCCCAGGTGACCTTGCCCATGGTGGCCTCCAGCCTGCGCGAGCCGATCGGTGTGCCTCCAGACTAGTCAGTGCCCGAGTGCGGCCTCCAGCTCCAGTTCGTCAGCGACGGACGCGACACGGGCCCGCTGCTCGACCGTGAGCCCCTGGATCGGCAGCGGTAGCGAGCGCTCCGGCACCAGACCGAGGTGCTCGGCGAGCGCCGCCACCACCCGCAGGCTGCCCCCGAACTCCGCGTACAGCCCCCAGAGCGGGGCGAGTCGGTCCGACTCGGCGAGCGCCGCATCGATCCGGCCGGCGAGCGCGGCGCGGGTGATCCGGAGCGCCGGATCCGGCAGCGCACCGCCGAGCACCGAGTACCAGATGTCGCAGCCCGCGGCGAGCCCGGCGGCCGCGAAGCCGTCACCGGCAACCCCGATGGTGACGTGGGGTGGGATCCGATCCCGAATCGACTGCACCCGCGCCCGCGCCTCATCGGGATCCACGGGAACGCCGGGAATCTTGATGGAGGCGATGCCGGGCAGCTCGGCGATGCGGGCGGTGAGGTCCGCGGTGAAGGTGAAGTGGGTCGTGGCGGGGTTGTCGTAGACGATCACCGGCAGTTCGGTCGACTCCGTCACCGAGCGGAACAGCTCGAAGACGTCGTCGCCCGTGAGCGGCTGGTAGGAGACCGGCGCAAGCAGGATCCCGTGCGCACCGGCCGCCTCCGCGCTCCGCACATTGGCCAGGACGTCGGAGGTGCGCAGCGCGCCGACGCCGACGAACACCGGGGTGCCGCCCGCGTAGTCCACGGCGAGCGTCGCGACGCGGGCGCGCTCCGCCGTGCTCAGGTACGCGTAGCTCCCGGTGGACCCCAGGGCGGTGATGGAGTCGACGTCCGAGGCCGCCAGCCGCTCGATGAGCCCCACGAACGCGCGTTCGTCGAGTGCGTCGTGCGGCAGCGGAGTCAGGGGGAATGCGCTGAGGCCGGTGAACATGCGAGTTACTCCTGAGGTCGGTCGCGTCGGGGATCGGGATCCGGTTCGGGTGCGCGAGCAGGATCCGGGGGAAGGCCAGGGTCAGGATCCGTGCCGGGATCCGGCTCCGACCCCGTGCCGCCGATCGGGTCGGGCAGCGGCTCCCGCCGACCGCCGAGCTGCGCCCCGGCACCGGCGAGCACGACGCACACGATCCCCGCGATCTGGAACGCCGTCGGAACCTGCTGCAGCACGACGAGGCCGAGCAGCACCCCGAACGCGGGTTCGAGCGCCATGAGGGTGCCGAACGCCGTGTGCGTCATGCGCCGGAGCGCGAGCATCTCGAGGCCGAACGGCAGCACCGGCGCGAGCAGCGCGAGTCCGGCGGCGACCAGCAGCATCCGCCAGTCGAGGTGCCCGACGAGCTGCGGCACCCCGACGAACGCGTAGATGATCGCGGCGATCGGCAGCGTGAGCGACAGCGCGCTCACGCCGGAGAACCGGTCCCCGACCCGCTGCGTCAGCAGCATGTACGTGCCCCAACCGACCCCGGCGAGCAGTGCGAACCCCACCCCGAGCAGATCGATGGCGCCGTGCCAGGGTTCCGTCATGAGCACCACGCCCACGAACGCGAGCGCAGGCCAGATCAGCATGCGGCGACTGCCGCTCCGGATCGCCGCGACGGTGAGCGGCCCGAGGAACTCGATGGCGACGGCGGTGCCGAGCGGGATCCGATCGATCGCAGAGAGGAACGCGATCATCATGAGACCCGTGGCCGCACCGAGCCCGATGATCGCCGGGATGTCGCGGCGGCGGATGAGGTGGAGCGGCGGACGGGCGATGAGGAGGAAGATCAGCGCGCCGAGGCTGAGCCGGAGCCACGCGGTGCCGGGGGCGCCGAGCTCCGCGATCAGGCCGACGGACAGCGCGCTGCTGAGCTGGATGAGCAGCATCGCCGTGACGGCGAGGGACCAGGGCGGGGCCGCTGAGAAGCGCTGGCGGATCATGCGTGGGTCGCTGATCGCTGCGCGCCGAGGCCGACCCCGGGCTCGAACACCGCGAGCGTGAACCGGGTCGGAACGTCGCCCGGATTCGTGTGGACGTGGTCGACGTCCCCCGGGAAGCTGAGGGCGTCGCCGGGGCCGAGGGTCACGGATTCCCCGTCGACCGTCATGACCAGGGTGCCGGCCGACACCTGGAGCAGCTCGCGGGTGCCGTCGGCGTGGGCGTCGCTCGTGTGGGATTCTCCGGGCTGCAGCGTCCAGTCCCACAGCTCGAGCACGTCGGGGGATTCGGTGCCCGCGACGAGCACTCCCCGCCCTCCGTGCGCACCGGACCACAGCACCGCGCCGTCGCCCTGCCGCGTGACGCGCGGCTGCGCTGACACGGGCGGCTCGACGAGCGCCGGAAGGCCTACCCCGAGGGCGTCGCTCAGGCGCAGCAGGGTGCCGACGCTCGGGTTCACCGATCCTTGCTCGACGTTCACGACCATGCGCCGGCTCACCCCTGCGGCCTCCGCGAGCTGATCGAGCGTCCAGCGCCGATCCTGGCGCTCCTGCCGCACGCGCTCGCCGATGCTGCGGGCGAGCGCTTCCATTTCTCCGTCCATCAGTGCAGCATAGTGCACGGGTGGTGCACTTTTCTAGGTCAGCAGTGCGGGGAACTCCGGCATCTCGACGAGCGACTCGATGGCCGACCCGACGCGGAAGACCATCGCCTCGTCGAAGGGGTGGCCGACGACCTGGATCCCGGTGGGCACACCGACACTCGACATCCCACTGGGCACGGAGAGCACGGGGCATCGATTCGCGACGTTGAACGGGCTCGTCATGTGCGCTTCCCAGTAGTGACCGAGGTGCCGGGGAGCTCCGTCCGCGTCGAAGACGTCGATACCGTCGAGGTAGTCGGCGCTCGCCGCGAGCATCTCGACGGCCTGCGTCGGCGTCAGCAGTGCGTCGAGACCCGACATCGCTGCAGCGAGATCGTGCTGGATCCGGGCGTCGAGTGCCAGGGACTCGGGCGGCGTCGTCGTCTGCGCCGCCGCCGCGGCATCCGCGATGAATCGCCGGGTGTAGGCCGCCAGCCGATCCTCGGTTCCAGCCGTGAGCGCCGCCATGGCGGGGCCCAGGATGTGGCCGAAGTGCGCGAAGATCGTTCGGGTGATCAATTCCGTGGTCCACGGCAGCGATACCGGCACGATCTCCGCCCCGGCACCCTCGAGTGCACGGGCGAGCCGCTCGGTATTGGCTCGGATGCTCGGTGCCACGGGATAGTCGCCGAGGGTGAGGTCGAGTCCGATGCGCAGACCTCTGACGGCGTCCGGGCCGGAGGTCGCGATCGCGTCGGGCCGCACGCCGTGCGCGCCCCAGGAGCCGTGGTCGATCGGGTGCCGTCCGCTCATGACGGCCGCGAGGAGAGCGGTGTCGGCGACCGTGCGACCCATCGGGCCATCGCCGCGGTACCAGTCAGCCGCCAGCGGGGGCAGCCCCGGGATGCGGCCGAACGGTGCCTTGTACCCGACGGTGCCGGTGAACCCGGCCGGAATGCGTGTGCTGCCGGCGATGTCGGACGCGGTGGCGAGGGAGGTCATCCCCGCTGCGAGCGCCGCGCCCGCTCCGCCGGACGACCCGCCGGGGGAGGCAGCCGTGTTCCAGGGGTTGCGGGTGATTCCCCACGCGGGCGAGTGCGTGACCGTCGCGCAGGAGAACTCGGGCGAGGTGGTGCGCGCGTGGATGATGCCACCCGCGTCGAGGATCCGATCCACGACCGGATGGTTCGCCGCCGCGATCTCGCCACGCGTCGCGGCGAGCCCCTGTTCGAGGGTGCGCCCGGCGAGCCCGTGCTTCTCCTTCGTGGCGACCGGGAGGCCGAGGAGCACGGCAACCGGGGCGTCCTCGCGGCGGGCGGATGTGTAGGCGTCATCCGCCCGCCGCGCAGCGCGCCGCGCGTCGTCGGCAAGGATCTCGGAGAAGGCGTTGATGCCAGTCTGCGCATCGCCGTTCACGCTCCGGATCCGCGCCAGCGTGGCGTCCAGTACCTCGCTCGGCGAGAAGTCCCCGGCTCGGAACCCCGCGAGGGAGTCCGTTGCGCTCAGCGAGGTCAGTTCGACGCTGGAGTCCGCGGACGACGACGCGGTCACCTCGGCACCGGAGCCGTGATCGCCGAGTGCGCGGGCTCCGGCGCATCGTGCAGGGCCCCGTGCAGCATGCGCCAGGCCACTTCGGTGAGCACGTCGACCCCGGCTGCCATGTCGTCGTCTCGGCTGAACTCGCGCTCGCAGTGGCTCACGCCGTCGACCGACGGGATGAAGAGCATGACGGTGGGGGCGATCCGGTTCATCGCGACGGAGTCGTGCCCGGCCATCGTGCGGATCCGGCGCACGCCGAACCCGAGATCCGCCGATACGGACTCCGCGAGGCCGATGCCGTTCTCGGGGTAGTACTGGTTGTCGCGCACATCGAAGTCGCGCACGTTGATCGTGAGCCCGGCGGCGTCCGCGATCTCGGCGATCTCCTCGAGCAGCCGCGCTCGAGCGGCGAGCACGATGTCCTTCTCGGCCGCACGGAGATCGGCGACGAGGTGGACCCGGCGGGCGACCACGATCGGCGAGTTCGGCTCGAGCGTGAGCTGCCCGACCGAGGAGACGAGTGCTTCGGGCTCGAACCCGTCGGTGACCTCGTGCACCTTGACGATGATCTTGGCCGCACCCACGAGCGCGTCGTGACGATCGGCCATCGCGGTTGCGCCGGTGTGCGACTGCTCGCCCAGCACTTCGATGTCCAGCTTCTGCGTGTACCAGCTGAAGTCGACCGCTCCGATCGCCGTCGCCTCCCGCTCGAGGATCCGGCCCTGCTCGATGTGGATCTCCGCGTATCCGGCGATGTCGGGGCGCGCATCCGTGCCGAGGTATCCGATCGCGGCGAGGGCCTCCTCGACGCTGACTCCGGAGAGGTCGCGCACCGCCAGCATCTGCGTCTCGTCCATCAACCCCGCGAAGACCGAGCTGCCCATGATCGAGGGCGCGAAGCGTCCACCCTCCTCGTTGAACCAGTTCACCACGGCGAGGTTCACCGGCGGCGGGGGGTCGCCCGCCGCGACCCGCCGCACAATACGCTCCGCCGCGTGGAGCCCGGCGATGACGCCGTACGCACCGTCGAAGCGCCCGCCGAGTGGCTGCGAGTCGAGGTGTGACCCGAGCAGGATGTGCGGTGCGCCCGGTGCGAATTCGATGAGCGCCATCTGATTGCCGATGCCGTCGACCCGCACCTCCCAGCCGCGCTCCACGGCGAAGGCGCGGAACCACTCGCGGGTCTGCCGATCCTCCTCGGTGGCCGCCTGGCGATCGACGCCCTGATGCTCGGTGGCTCCGATCTCTGCGACGGCGTGGAAATCAGCGAGGAATGCGGACGAGCTCATGCGTTCGCTCCTTTCGGTGCGCGTCCCTTGAGCGGGTGGGTCTCGGGGACATTGGTGAATACGAGGACGAGGAAGACGATGGCGGCGGCGCTCGCGACGTAGATGCCCGGGCTCGCGTTCATGCCGGTCGCGTCGACGAGCCAGGTGCCGATGAACGGCGCGGTCCCGCCGAAGATCGCGTATCCCACGTTGTAGCTGATCGCAGCCGAGGTGAACCGGGTGCGGGTCGTGAAGATCTCGACGAAGAACGTGTAGCACCCGCCACCATAGAGGCAGATGCAGAGCACGAAGAGGGACTGGCCGAGCAGCGCGAGGAGGAGCGACCCCGACGTCACCAGCATGAAGGACGGCACCGCGAGAATCGCGATGGCGAGCGCCCCGGCGATGAGCATCGGCTTGCGACCGACCTTGTCTCCGATCATGCCGCCGATCGGGAGCACGAGCGTGTAGAGCAGCATGGCCGCGGCGTTGATGAGGAGCGATTGCTCGCGGCTGAGGGCGCCTGCGGTCTGCACGTACGAGACGAAGTAGCCGGTGAGGAAGTAGAACCCCATTGCGGTGAGGCCCATGACCAGGATCACCTGCAGCATCTTGAGCCAGTTCTCGCGGAACGCGTCGCGGATCGGGGTGTGCTCCGCGTTGCCGCGCTTCGCCTGCACCTCCTTGAAGGCGTCCGACTCCTCGGTGCGCGACCGGATCCACAGACCGAACAGCGCGAGCGGAAGCGCGAGCAGGAACGGAATGCGCCAGCCCCAGGCTTCGAAGGCCTCCGCGCTCATGCTCGTCGAGAGCACCAGGATCAGCGTTCCGCCGACCACCGAGGGCAGGGCGGTCGCGGCGAGGGTGATGTTCAGCCAGAAGCCGCGGCGGTGCTTCGGAGCGTGCTCGAAGACGAACGCGGGAGCGCCGACGGACTCACCGCCGGCCGAAAACCCCTGCAGGAGGCGGCAGAGTACGAGCAGCATCGGAGCGATGACGCCGATCTGGGCGAAGGTCGGGAGCAATCCGATCGCCGCCGTCGCGATGCCGATGGTGAGCAGTGTGATGTAGAGCACGGGTCGACGCCCGTAGCGATCGCCCAGCGCCCCGAAGAACAGGCCCCCCAGCGGGCGGATCAGGAAGGCGACGCCGAACGTGGCGAAGGTGGCGAGGAGCGCGGCGACCGGGCTCTCGCCGGGGAAGAAGAGACGGGAGAGGGTAATCGCCGACAGTCCGTAGAGGCTGAAATCGTAGAACTCGATGAACTGACCGACGCTGCCCGCGAGGAGCACTCGCCGCTTTTTGCTGTCCAGCGCGCGGCGCTCGACGACGGGGAGCGGACCGGTCGGGATGTTGACGGGATCCGTGTCGACGGCGGTGGCGGACCCCGCCAGCGATCCGCGGGATGGATCGGATTGGTGCGTCATTGCGTCCTCCTGATCGGTACCTGCTGCGGCGGCACCCGGCATCGTTGCCGGACCGCAGGTGAGTGACTGCCTCAATCATTGAGGCCGGGGAGGCGCGCGTCTAATGGAGACTTTCGTTGCTTCTCATCGATTCGTTCGATGCGAAGCTTCGATGGCGACAGTCGGAACCGTTGAATAACCGGGATCCACGGCCGAGGTTCGGCGCTCCGCGAGCGAGAGGCACACCGCCTCGAACGCCCGCGATTTCCGTGTGGGGCGGATCCCGGCGAGGCGGACGAGCGACGCCTCGGTCGGCGGCAGCTTGTCGGTCAGACGGATCGGCACGACGTGCGCTCCGGCGTAGGTCATCCCGTGGTCGACCCACTGGTTCAGCACCGAATACCCGTGGCCGAGCGCCACGAAGGAGCGCACGGTTTCGTATCCCAGCGACACGTGGCGGACCCGGGGAGCGATGCCCAACTGCTTGAACAGTCCGAGGTAGTACTCGCGGGTGTGCGGCAGATTGAGCAGGATCAGCGGCTCCTCGGCGAACTCCTCAAGGCTCGCTTCGCTCCGGCCGGCGAGCGCGAGCGGGTGGTGCGCGGGCACGATGACGTGGGGCGGGATCTGCTCGATGATCTGTCGGTGGAAGCGCTCGCCCACCCCCAGGTCGTACATGAGCGCGACCTCGCAGTGGCCGTCGAGCAGGGCCTGCTGCAGCGTGCCCTGGTCGCCCTCCAAGAACACCAGGTTGACCTCGGGGTGCTCGCTCGTGAACTGCTGCAGCAGCACCGGGGCGCGGAACGGGGCGAGCGGTGCGTAGATCCCGACAACGAGATCTCCGCTGAGCACGGTCGTGTCCTCGCGCACGGAACGGGAGATCAGCTCGGCCTCCTCGAGGAACGCGGCACTGCGCGCGAGGAGCGTGTGACCCGCCGGGGTGAGCCGTAGACCGCGACGCGGCAATCGATCGAACAGCGGCACTCCGAACTCCAGTTCGAGCTGTGCGATCGCGCTCGAGAGGGTCGACTGCGTGACGTTCAGCTCGGCCGCGGCGGCCGTCATGTGTTCCAACCGGGCGACGGTGGCGAAGTAGCGGAGCTGGACCAGGGTGAACGCCGGTGTCATGTCCCTCATTCTTCCAGGGTGCCCGCTGTGTTCCGCGATAGCCCCCCGAACGATCGGGGTCAAGCCCCTGCGCTCGCAGCTGGAGGAGCGAGACACTGAGGCCACCCGCACCTCGAGGAGAACACTGTGCCCCACGCCCCCACCGCCGTCGCTCGGACCGATCACGCTCGGCCCGACGGTCTGCCATTCCCCGCCCGCGGGCCCCTGAGCCGGGCGGTGCTGCAGCGCCTCGTCGGCGGGGAGGATCTCGAATACGCGTCCTGGGACGAGCTCGTCGACCAGGCGGTGTCGGGATCCCGCAGCATCGCCGAGGATGAGGACATCCAGCTCGCGCTGTTCGCCCTGTACGCCTCCGCCTACGGGTCGATCCCGGAGTTCTCGGCGGAGCTCGAGTGGGAGCCGCAGCTGCTGCGCGTGCGCCGATCGCTCGAGGCCGCGTTCGAGGCCGAGCTCCGCACCGCGGTGCCGATGCCCGAGCTTCCCGAGCCGAACGCCGACGCCGTCGCGCGGGCCCTGTTCGCGCTGACTGGCGCCGACTCCGGCCCGAGTGTGTCGCGGTACCTCGCCAAGAAGGCGACGGCCGAGCAGGCGCGCGAGTTCTTGATCCAGCGCTCGATCTACACTCTGCGCGAGGCGGATCCGCACTCCTGGGCGATCCCGCGCCTCCACGGTCGGCCCAAGGCGGCCCTCGTCGAGATCCAGTCCGACGAGTACGGCGGTGGCCGACCCGAGCGGGTGCACGCCACCCTCTTCGCGGCGGCGATGCGGGGTGCCGGGCTCGATGACCGCTACGGCGCCTATCTCGACGCCGCCCCGGCGGCCACCCTCGCGTCGCTCAACACGATGTCGATGTTCGGCCTGAATCGCCGGCTCCTGGGCGCGATCGTCGGGCACCTCGCGGCGTTCGAGATGACGTCCTCGATTCCGAGCCGGCTGGTCGGCGACGGGCTGAAGCGACTCGGGTTCGGCCCCGAGGTCACCGACTACTTCGACGAGCACGTCGAGGCGGATGCGGTGCACGAGCAGATCGCCGCGCGGGATCTCGCGGGCGCGCTCGCCGAGGATCATCCCGAGCTGCTGCCCGACATCATCTTCGGGGCGGCGGCCTGCCTCGCGGTCGACGGCTGGATGGGGCGGCATCAGTTCGACGCCTGGACGGCGGGCGGATCCTCGCTCCGGGCAGGGGCGACCGGTGCGGGTGCCAGTGCCGGTGCTGAACCTGTGGGGGCCGACGCATGAGCGACGAGCCCGCGAGCATCACGCCGTACCCGGACGGCCCGCTGATCGTGCGCGGGGACGTGGTGCTCGAGACGGTCGACGGCGAGCGGATCGAGCGGAACCGCCGCACGATGGCGCTGTGCCGGTGCGGACTCTCCACGATCAAACCGTTCTGCGACGGCACCCACAAGCCGGCGGGCTTCCGCACGGAGGACTGAGGGGCGTCGATCTCGTCCACGTTCTCCGCGCCACTTTTCCGATTCGAGCACGATGTCGATACCTTGGGGGAGTCGGGTCGGCGTCCAGTCGCGGCCCTCGCACGTCCTGCAACGGGTGACGATGGAGTTGAAACGAATCATGAAGACCGCGACGCTCGACACGGACATCGCCGACTGCCTCCAGGTCAACGGACGCGCGAGCTGGACCCTCATCGCCGACGTGATCGGGCAGCCAGAGCGCACGGTCGCCCGCCGCGGGCAGCAACTGCTCGACGCCGGTCTCGTGCGCATCTCCGCCTACCTCGACGAAGCCCGCTTGGGCGCCGTTGACGCCTTGCTCATGCGTGTCGATGTGCGTCAGGGGGTACGGCGAGCGTTGCCGAGCACTTGGCGCAGCGCAGGGACGCCTACTCCGTCACGGCGTTCCCCGGGTCGAACCGAGTGGAGGGGCTCTTCCTCCCGGTCGGGCCGGACGCCGTCGACGAGATCGCCAACGACCTCCTGCCTGAGATCGACGGGGTGATCGGCAGTGAACTGGCGCGGATCACGCGCCCCTACCGGCGCGGGCACCAGTGGCACGGCGGTCGGCTCGACGCCGGGGCGCGGCAGCGGCTCCTGAAGGACATCGCCGCGGAGGGGGGCGCCGACGCCGGCATCGTCGAACTGACGGCGCAGGATCGGATCATCACCGAAACCCTGGAGCGCGACGGCCGCACTCCCGCCAAGGAGGTCGCGGAGGCCGCGGGGGTCACGAGCCAGTTCATCGGGCGCCGCATGCGGGCGCTCTTCCGCAGCGGACTGCTGCAGATGCGCACGGAGGTCTCGCCCGAGGTCTCCGGTCTGGCACTCGAGGCCCACCTCCGCTTCACCGTCGATGCCGCCCGCGTCGATGCGCTGGGGCAGCATCTCGCCGCGGACCCGTCGATCATGTACTGTGTTGCGACCACGGGATCGCACCCGCTCGAGTGCATCGTGAAGCTGCCCCGCCTGTCGGACCTGCACGCGTGGACGACCGGTACCCTCGCGGACTTCTCCGGGGTCGTGGTGGCGGAGTGCGAGACGGAGCCGCGCCAGGTGCGGCGCGCGAACATCCGATTTCCCTAGATCACTGTTTCGTGCCCCATGCCACCTAGATGTGGCGAATATGAAACTAAAGAAATTGAATAGTGGCGAAAACTGTGTCATGATGATGCCGGGGCGCGCGAGTGCACGATCCCGAATCGAGGAGGATTCCCATGACTATTCGCAACAGGGCACTGCGGCGCGCAGCCGCAGTCGCCGTGGCGCTCGGGCTCGCCGCCGGCGCGGTCGCGTGCTCGCCCACGTCCGGCAACGGTGACGGCTCGGGGTCGTCCGAGCTCACCAAGGTTCGTTTCGGCCTCCCATCTGTCATGGGTGCCAACAATTCGCCACTTGCCGTGGCGGTAGCCGGAGGGTACTTCGAGCAGGAGGGCCTCGACGTCGAGATCGTGAACACGACGTCGGCATCCGAGGGGCAGGCCCTCATGACCGGCAAGGTCGACATCGAGAGCGCCACCCCGGGCCCGATCCTGCAGCTGCAGGAGTCCGGTCAGGAGTTCGTGATGGTCTACAACTACCTGCGCGCCCCTACCGGCAGCATCGCGGTGCTCGAGGACAGCCCGATCGCGTCCCTCGAGGACTTCGCGGGCACCACGATCGGCGCGGACGCCCTCGGCAGCGGCAACATCCTGCTTACCGACGGCATCCTGGCGAGTGTGGATCTCGCGCCGGGTCGCGACTACGAGCACCTCGCCGTCGGGGTGGGTGCACAGGCCATCCACGCGCTCGAGAGTGGTCGCGTCGACGCGCTCGAGCTCTGGGACACCGAGTACGCCGCGATCGAGGCGAACGGGGTGCCCCTGCGCACCTTCAGCAGCGACAGCGCCGAGCAGCTCTTCTCCACCACCTACATGACCTCGCGGACCTACGCCGACGCGCACGGCGACACCATCGAACGGTTCGGCCGAGCCATGGCGCAGGCGAGTCTCTTCACGGCGACGAACCCCGAGGCGGCGCTCACCATGATGTACGGGGCATTCCCCGAGACGCGGATCGCCGGAACGGCCGAGGAGGAGCAGCTGGCCTCGGACACGATCGCCCTCCAGGCGCGGCTCGGGATCCTCACCGCGGGCGATCCGGCGACCGAGGGCACCTGGGGCGCCTACTCGCCCGAGGCCGTTGCGGAGTGGGTGAGCTTCGCCCAGAACTCCGGGGTCATCAGCACGCCGCTCGACGCGGAGACGCTCTTCACGAACGAGTTCTCGGAGGCGTACAACGACTTCGACGACGCCGAGGTCATCGCGGAGGCGGAGCAGTGGAAGCCGTAGTCGGCAGATCTCCGTCTCCCGCCGATCGCTCGGCCCCGGGACGGACGGACGCCATGATCCACATCGAGCAGGTCTCGAAGACGTTCGCATCGCGCGGAGGAGCGGTGCTCGCCGTCGATCGCGTCGACCTGGACGTCGAGCCGGGCGGGTTCGTCGCGATCGTCGGACCGAGCGGCTGCGGCAAGACCACCCTGCTGCGCATGATGGCCGGACTCGAGACCCTGAGCGACGGGCGGATCCTCGTGGACGGCGACGCGGTCGTCGGCCCGAGCCCGAAGCTCGGCGTCGTCTTCCAGCGTCCGGTGCTGCTCGAGTGGCGCACGATCCTGCAGAACCTCCTCCTCCCCATCGAACTGCGACGCCGGCCCAACGACGCCGATCGCGAGAACGCGAAGCGACTGCTCGCCATGGTCGGCCTCACGGACTTCGCGGATCGGTATCCCCGAGAACTGTCGGGCGGCATGCAGCAGCGGGCCTCCATCTGCCGCGCACTGATCGCCGACCCGGAGGTGATTCTGCTCGACGAGCCGTTCGGCGCACTCGACGCACTCACCCGTGAGCACCTCCACCTCGAGTTCAACGAGCTCTGGCGCTCGACGGGGAAGACGGTGGTCATGATCACCCACGACATCCCCGAGGCCGTGTTCCTCGCGGAGCGTGTGGTGGTCATGGGCCCGCGACCCGGCCGCATCATCGAGACGTTCGACGTGCCGTTCGGCCCCGAGCGCGACGAGCGCGTGCAGGCCGATCCGAGATTCGGTCAGCTCGTGCTGCGCATCCGCGAATCACTCGAGGCGAAGGAGACGACCCGATGAGCGTCACCCGATCGATTGCGGTCGAAACCGCGCCGGCCGCCCCGCGTGCGGCCGCCTCCACCCCCGCACCGCGCGCCGGGCGCACCCGGCGCAGCCTGTCGAGGCTGGTCTATCCGCTGGCCTTCCTGGTGTTCGCGCTCGCCATGTGGGAGATCATCCCTCGGGCGTTCGACGTCCCGACGATCTACTTCCCGTCCCTGTCGGCGGTGCTGCAGGCGCTGCTCGATCCCGCCGCCGTGCCGCTCTACTTCCAGAACAGTCTCGTCACCCTCGGGGAGGCGATGGCGGGTCTCGCGATCGGTGCCTTCCTCGGGTTCCTCTTCGGCATCCTGCTGGCGGAGGTCGAGGTCTTCCGGCGCACGTTTTACCCCTACATCGTGGCGTTCGAGTCGATCCCGAAGGTCGCGATCGCACCCCTTCTGCTGATCTGGTTCGGCTTCGGCATCGAATCGAAGATCGTCGTGGTGGCGCTCCTCACGTTCTTCCCGCTCCTCATCAACACGATGTCGGGGTTCAAGAACGTCGATCCGGCGCAGATCGAGATGATGCGGGTGAACGGCGCGACCCGGGGACAGATCCGCCGCAAGGTCGTGCTCCCCTCCGCGCTGCCGCAGATCTTCACCGGGTTCGAGGTCGCGGTGGTGCTCTCCACGCTCGGTGCGATCGTGGCCGAGTTCGTGGGTGGACAGAGCGGCCTCGGGGTCCTCATTGTCCAGGCCCAGTTCCAGATGAACACGCCCGCGGTGTTCGCGCTCCTGCTCATCCTCGGGGCCATCGGCATCGTGCTCAACATGCTCGTCCGGCTGCTGCGACGCAGGCTCATCCACTGGGTGGCCGCGGAACAGACCACTGAGGCCACGGCGTAGCCCCTCCACCCGCTGACGAAAGACTGCAGACATGACCCACTACTTCGACCACGAAGCTCCCGCGATCCTGATCCGTGATGCCGAGGTCCACGCCCCCGAGTCGCTCGGCCGCCGCGACGTGCTGATGCACCACGGGCGGGTCAGCGCCATCGCCGATCGTATCGACCCGGTGCCACCGGGCACGCGCGTCATCGAGGCCGAGGGCCGGATCCTCATCCCCGGATTCATCGATTCCCACCTGCACATCACCGGGGGCGGGAGCATCGGCGCCGGGCCGATCTCGCGCGAGCCCGAGTTCACCTTCGGCGACATCGTCGCCGCGGGGATCACGACGGCGATCAGCCCCAAGGGCGCCGACTCGATCTCCCGCTCCTACGAGGCGATGCTGCAGAAGGCGCGTGCGCTCGCCGCGGAGGGGCTCGACACGCGGCTCTGGAGCAACGGCTTCGGCAACCCGCCGCAGTCGCTCACCGAGAGCGTGACCCGAGACCTGTTCCTTATCCCGGAGTTCGTCGGCGCCAAGATCGCCCTCTCCGACTTCCTCGCCCCGCCGTGGACACCGGACGAGCTGCACCGCCTGCTCTGGCAGGTGCTCTCGGGGTCGCAGATGGCGGGCAAACTCGGGATCATCCACGTGCACGCCGGGATCCTGCCCGGCGGGCTGGGCGTCATCGAGGACGTCGTGCACCGCTACGACTTCACCGGCACCGATGAGAACGCCCGTCACGGTGCGTCGCGGAGCGTGGGTGGCCACTTCCAGATCACCCACTGCAACTGGAACGAGGGGCTGCTCGACGAGACGATGCGCGTGACCCGGCTCGGCGGCTACGCGGACATCACCGCCGGGATGCCGGATCGCAGCGGGTTCGGCAGCGAGATCCCCGGTGACGAGGCGATCATGTACCTGCTGCGCGAGGGGGTCGACGCATCGCGGATCACGATCAGCTCCGATGCGGGCGGCAATGAGGCGTACCTCGACGAGTTCCGCCGGGTCGAGACCCTGATCCGGCTGATCCCGCCGCGGATCGACGAGGTCTTCCGCAACCTGATCGTGCGCCAGGGGCTCAGTGTCGGTCAGGCGGTGCGCATGGCGTCCACGAACGTCGCGGAGATGTTCGACTGGCCCTACAAAGGTCGCGTGATGGTGGGTGGCGCGGCGGATCTCGTGCTGCTCGACGCCGACTACGGCGTGGCATCCGTGATCACTGCCGGGCGCCTCGTGGTCGAGGACGGCCGGGTGCTCGAGTCCGGGCTCACGAGCGGTGATCTCGAGCTGGTTCGGCGCACCGCGCGCGAGGTGGAGCCGGCCTAGGCGGAGGCGCATCGATTCCTCACGCGCCCCGCGCAGGGCGGGCTCAGAACCGCTCGTCGAGGATCGCGGGCAGCACGATCTCCCGAAGGTACGCCGCGGGTGACAGTCCGATCGCGGTGCGCACCACCTCGACCACGTCGTGGAGAGGGATCAGTGCGCCGTCCCCGCGCGCCGCGGCCATCTCGACCGGCACGTCGAGCGCATCCACGGTGTTCAGGTTGCCGAGCTGGAGCGTCGTCACGGCCAGCCGGCGATCGCGGTAGTGCTCGCGCAATGCGTCGGCGATCCCGGTGAGCGCGAACTTCGAGGCTCCGAAGGCGAGCTCCGGTCGTCCGCTGCGCGGCAGCCCCGATGTCGACCCCGTCAGGAGCAGGCGCGGCGCGGCGGACTCGAGCAGGCGGGGGAGCAGCCGGCGGAGCAGCAGGAGGGGCCCCGCGATGTTCGTCGCCACGAGGTCGAGGGTGGTCGCGTCCTGCTCGTCGGCGAAGTCATAGGCCTCGGAGAACGCGTCGGGCTCCCAGATGCCGAGGTTGTAGATCACCACGTCGAGGGTTGCGGGGGCACTCGCGGCGACGGCCTCGGCGGCGGCCGCCGGGTCTCCGAAATCCGCGGCGATCCAACGCGCCGCGAGCACGGCGCCGAGATCCTCCGGCACCGTGCGCGACACCCCGACCACCTCGTGGCCGTCGTCGGAGAGCGCCTCCACCAGTGCCCGGCCGAGCCCACGGCTCGCACCCACGATCAGTACTCGCATATCCGCAGTATGGCACGCTGCAACCATCGCGACCTCGGACCGACCGCATCCGCCGCATCCGGCGCACGCACGACAGCGGGGCCGGCCCGATCCCGAAGGATCAGACCGGCCCCGCTCGGCGCACTCCGTGCGCGGTCGGCATTACGCAGCCGGCGGCATCAGCACCGTGTCGACGAGGTAGACCGTGGCGTTGGCGGTCTGCACGCCACCGCACACGACGGTCGCGTCGTTGACCATCAGCTCGTCGCCCGAGCCGGTCACCTCAACGGTGCCGCCCTGCACCGTCTCGTGGCTGCCCACGATGTCATCGGGCTCGATCTGGCCGGGAACCACGTGGTAGGTCAGGATCGAGGTCAGCAGGTCGCTGTCGGTCTTCAGGGTGTCGATGGTGCCCGCGTCGATCTTGGCGAAGGCGTCATCGACCGGCGCGAAGACGGTGAACTCGCTCCCGTTCAGCGTGTCGACGAGGTTCACATCGGGGTTCAGCTGTCCGCTCACCGCCGAGACGAGGGTCTTCAGCATCGGGTTGTTCGAGGCGGCCACGGCCACCGGATCCTGGGACATGCCCATGATCGAGCCCGCGCCGTCCGGCACGGCCTCGGCGTACGCCGCGCAGCCGGGTCCGACGAGATTCGCGGCCGGGTCCATGGCCTCGGTCTCCATCTCCTCGGTCTGGCTCGTGTCGGGCATCGACTCCGTCTCCGCGGGAGCCGACGTGTCGTCCATCGAGCAACCGGTGAGTACGAAGGCGCTTGCGACGGTCAGAGCGAAAGCGGCGGTGAGGGTCTTCCGGGTGGTAAACATGACGTTCCTCCTCAGTATGTGGCACCACGGCGTTCCGCGGCTTGTGAATGATTCGGAGCCCTCCGTCGATCGGATGGGAAAAAGTTCGAAAAAGTTTTGCGGGGTCGGATCCGGGCGCCGGATCGGGGTCGGAGCGGGGCGCCGGATCCCGCACGAGAATCCGCCCGCCCGGGTCGGATCCCGCGCGAGAATCAATCCGATCGGGCGTGCGTTCCGAATACCTCTGTGACAGGGAGGAACCCCATGGATACAGTTCTGATCGGCCTGCTGGGTGGGCTCATCACCGGCATCTCGCCGTGCATACTGCCGGTGCTGCCGGTGATCTTTCTCACCGCGGGTGCGCAGTCGGCGGGCAAGGGCCAGAAGCCAGAGGTGATCGAGGCTCCGCGCAGTCGACCGTACTTCGTGATCGCGGGGCTGGTGACGAGCTTCACGATCGTGACGCTGATCGGTTCCCTCCTGCTCGGGCTCCTCAACCTCCCGCAGGACGCGATCCGCTGGGCGGGTGTCGCGGTGCTGCTCATCATCGGTGTGGGCATGCTGATCCCGCGATTCGAGCAGCTGCTCGAGAAGCCGTTCCAGTGGATCCCGAAACGCAAGGTGAATGAGAAGGGCAACGGCTTCGGCATGGGGCTCGCTCTGGGCACGGTGTTCGTGCCGTGCGCCGGCCCGGTGCTGGCCGCGATCATCGTCGCCGGGGCGACCGGCTCGATCGGTGCCGGCACGGTGCTCCTCACCGTCTCCTTCGCGATCGGTGTGGCCCTCCCGCTGCTGATCTTCGCGCTCGCCGGACGCGGGCTCGTCGAGCGGATCAAGTTCTTCCGCAGCAAGGAGCGGGGGATCCGGATCGCCGCGGGCATCGCCATGATCGCGCTCGCGATCGGGCTGGTCTTCAACGTGCCGCAGGTGCTGCAGCGCATGCTTCCGGACTACACGGCCGGGCTGCAGCAGGATCTCGCCACGAGTGAGGCCGGAGAGCGCGCGCTGAACCTCGGCGGGCTCGTGACCGACGAGAACCGCGAGCTCGATCAGTGCACCAACGGTGCAGAGGAGCTGGAGTCGTGCGGCACGGCGCCGAGCATCCGCGGCATCGAGTCGTGGATCAACACCCCTGACGGGGCGGCCGTCGACCTCGAGGAGCTGCGGGGCCAGGTGGTGCTCATCGACTTCTGGGCCTACTCCTGCATCAACTGCCAGCGCTCGATCCCGCACGTGGTCGCCTGGGACGAGACCTACCGTGATGCCGGACTGCAGGTCATCGGCGTCCACTCGCCCGAGTACGCGTTCGAGAAGGAGCGGGCGAACGTGCAGGCCGGGGTCGACGACTTCGGGATCGAATACCCGGTGGCGCTCGACAACACGCTCTCCACCTGGACGAACTACCGGAACCGGTACTGGCCGGCGCACTACCTCATCGACGCCTCCGGCACGGTGCGCCACATCTCGTTCGGGGAGGGCAACTACGCCGCGACCGAGAAGCTGATCCGCGAGTTGCTCGAGGACGCCGACCCCGAGGTCGACCTGCCGTCGGCGACCGATGTCGACGACACGACCCCCGAGATGGGAGCCACCACCCCGGAGACCTTCCTCGGATCCTCGAAGGATCTGAACTTCGCCGGACCCGGCAAGTACCGCGCGGGCGAGGGGGAGTACCGCTTCCCCGATGACCAGCAGGCCGATACGTTCGCGCTGGACGGCACCTGGGACATCGCGACCCAGGCGGCGACGCCCGTGGGTGACTCCGGGACGATCAGGCTCCAGTTCAAGGGCGAGGAGGTCAGGATCGTGGTCGCGGGTGAGGGCACGCTCTCGGTCAGCCGCGACGGGAACGCCGCGCGCGAGATCGAGGTGAGCGGCACCCCGCGATCCTACGAACTCCAGGCCGGAGAGGGCTCACTCGACGGGGTGATCGAGGTCGAGGTGCCACCCGGCATCGAGGTCTACTCGTTCACCTTCGGGTAGGGAACCCGAGACACAGGGCAGAGCGATCGGTGCGGAGGAGGTGTATAGGGCATGCTTATGGAGATGGTGATCGACGGAGTGGAGATATCGGGGGACGCGGACGGCGTCGACCCTGCCGACGCCGCGCTCACGCGCACCGCGTCGGGAGACCAGTCGGCGTTCGCGGAGCTGTACGACATGCTCTCCGGCCGGGTCTTCGGACTGATCGTCCGGGTCCTCGTCGATCGCTCGCAGAGCGAGGAGGTGCTCCAGGAGGTCTTCCTGGAGGTGTGGCAGTCCGCGCGGTCGTTCGACGGCTCCCGCGGTCACGCCCGCTCCTGGGTGCTCACCATCGCCCATCGACGCGCGGTCGACCGGGTGCGCTCCGCCGAGGCGCGGATCCGTCGGGACACGCGGGTCGGGTTGCAGGAAGTGCACACCCCGGTGTCGTCGGTGGAGGAGCACGTGCAGCTGCTCGTCGACGGCTCGCGGGCGACGCGGGCGCTCGACACTCTTCCGGAGTCGCAGCGGCAGACGATCGTGCTCGCCTACTTCGGCGGGTACAGCCAGCGGGAGATCGCGGCGCTCTTGGGAGCCCCGCTCGGAACGGTCAAGACTCGGATGCGTGACGGCCTGTCACGTCTGAGAACAGAGATGGAGGTGACGCGATGAATCAGCAGGAGTTCCGAGAGCTCTCGGCCGGTCACGCGTTACGCGCGTTGACCTCCGACGAGGAGCGTGCGTTCGCCGCCGCGCTCGCAGAGCATCCCGAGTGGCAGCGGATCGTCGACGAGGATCTCGCCGCGGCCTCGGGCCTCGGTCGCAGCATTCCCGAGATCCCGCCGCCCGCCGCGCTCCGCGACCAGATCCTCGGTGCCATCACCGGCGTGCCGCAGCTGGATCCCGAGCCGGGCGACGCGGTGGACGAGGATCCCGCGCCGGCCCTCGACGAGATCGAGGCCGAGGGATCCGCCACGCAGCGGCAGGCGTCGCGCGCCTGGCGGATCGGTGCCTTCGCGCTCGCCGCCTCCGTCGTGCTGCTCACCACGGTGATGTTCGGGCCGAGGATCATCGAGTCCTTCGCGCCCCAGGATCCCGCGGTCGTCGCCCTGCAGCAAGTGGAGGATGCGCCGGACGCGGACTCCTCGACCCTCGACCTGCCGGGAGGCGGGTCGGCGACCCTGCACTGGTCGGACTCCGCCGGGCAGGCGGTGCTCGTCGCCGACGGCATGGCGCCGGCCGAAGCGGGGACCGACTTCGAGTTGTGGCTCGTGCGCGGCCAGGAGGCGATCTCCGTCGGGCTGATGCAGCCGGACGATGAGGAGCAGGGGATCTTCGCGACGGACACCTTCGTCGCGGGCGACACCCTCGCCATCACGGTCGAGCAGGCCGGTGGATCGCCGTCGGGCGCCCCGACCTCGGACCCGATCCTCGCGATCGCCACCGCGTAGAGCGCCCGTCTCCTCGCGACCCTGTCTCGCTGAGCTGCCACGCTCCAGCCGAGCTGCCACCGACCATGCGCCGAAATGGTGGCAGCTCGACGATCCGATGGCAGCTCGGCGGGAGGGAACGTGCGAGAGGGGTGCGCCCAGCGCGCACGATGCAAGAAACGACGCGAGCTCAACGTGCAATCGGGCGCGATCCGTGCCTATAATGTAATTCATTATAGTTAATTGCGGAGAGTGAGCGCGCGATGAGCCTGAACCACACGAATCCGAGCGGCTTCCTGCCCGATTCGCAGCTGTACCACCCCACGCAGCATCACTTCCGGGGCAGCCTCGGCCGCTTCGCGACCGGCGTCGCCGTGGTGACGTTCATCGGCCCCGAGGGCGAGCGCCGCGGCATCACCATCAACTCCTTCACGTCGATCTCGATGGATCCGGCGCTCGTGCTCGCGTCGATCGGGCGGACTGCGCGCTCGCACGACGCACTCCAGGGCGCCAACTTCACCATCAACATCCTGGGGGCCGAGCAGCAGGCGCTCGCGAGCGAGTTCGCGGGCCGACCGGGATCGGCGACGCCGGTCTGGATCGACGGCGAGTTCGCGCCGCGGGTCGGCGGCACGATCAGCTGGTTCGAGTGCACGCCCTGGGCCGACTACGACGGCGGCGACCACACCATCTTCCTCGGGGAGGTGCGGAACTTCGACTACAGCCGGGGCGACGCGCTCGGTTTCGTCGGCGGTCAGTTCACTGTGATTCCCGAGGCGGGCGGCAGTCCGGAGGACCTCTTCTAGCATCACCACCGGTGCCGCCGCAGCACCGCACCGCAGCACCGCACCGCACACCGCAGCACACGAAGGACTCAGCATGGGAATCAGCACCGGACAGCAGTACATCGATCGGGTGAACGCGCGTCGCCCCGACGTGTTCATCGACGGCGAGCGGATCGGCGCAGGCCTCGCGGATCACCCCCAGTTCGCCGCGAGCGTGCGCACCTTCGCGCGGCTCTTCGACATGCAGCACGATTCCGAGCACCAGGCCGCGTTGACGTTCGCGTCGCCGACGACCGGTGACCTGGTGAGCACCTCGTTCCTGGTGCCGCGCACCGAGGCGGACCTCGTGCGCCGCCGCGAGGGCATGCGCGTGTGGGCGACCGAGACCAACGGGTTCCTCGGGCGCACCGGCGACTACATGAACAGCGCGCTCACGGCGCTGGCGGCGGCCACCAGCTTCTTCGCGCAGGCGGATCCGGTGTTCGGTGAGCGGATCGCCGCCTACACCGAGTACGTGCGCGAGAACGACCTGCTGACCGCGCACGCGCTCATCCCGCCGCAGACGAACCGCGCGGTCCCGAGCTCGGAGCAGGGCGACGGCCGCATCGCCGCACGTGTGGTCGAGGAGCGGGCCGACGGGATCGTGGTGCGCGGGGCGCGCATGCTCGCCACCGCCGCCCCGATCGCCGACGAGCTGCTCGTCTTCCCGTCGACGGTGCTGCGCGGTGCGCCGCAGGACGCGCCGTACTCCTACGCCTTCGCGATCCCGAGCGATGCCCCGGGGCTGAAGTACTACTGCCGCACGTCGATGTACGGCGGGTCCGGGGTGGTGAACGAGCCGCTGGCCGCGCGCTACGAGGAGGTCGACGCGCTCGTCGTGTTCGACGATGTCTTCGTGCCGAACGACCGGATCTTCATGCTCGGCAACCCGAAGGTGCGGAACGAGTGGTACTCGGCGACCGGGGCCGGCCAGTTGATGACGCACCAGGTCGCCTGTCGCACCCTCGCGAAGACCGAGTTCTACCTCGGTCTCGCGAGTGAGATCGCCGACGCGATCGGCATCGAGCAGTTCCAGCACATTCAGGAGGACCTCGGCGAGCTGATCACCTACGTCGAGATCGAGCGGGCGCTGCTGCGCGCCGCCGAGGCCGACGGCGAGGTCAACGCCGACGGTGTGTACCTGCCGCGCTGGCAGACCCTGAACGCCGCACGCAACTGGTTCCCGAAGAGCGTGTCGCAGCGGTTGACCGAGATCATCCGCAAGTTCTCGGCCTCGGGGCTCATGTCGCTCCCGGGCGAGCAGGATCTCCAGCACCTCGACGCGCGGGCCGATCTGGATCGCTACTTGCAGGGGGCCCGCGTCGACGCGGAGACTCGGATCCGACTGTTCAAGCTCGCGCTCGATGCCTCCGTCTCCGGATTCGCGGGCCGCGAGAACCTGTACGAGTACTTCTTCTTCGGGGATCCCGTGCGGATGAAGGCGGCGCTGGTGTCGAGCTACGACCGCGACCCGGCCCGCGCGCGGGTGCGGGAGCTGCTGGCTCGCGGAGCGTAGGGGCGCGGCGCGTCGGACGCGGATCGCTCGACGCGCAGGGGCCCGCACCGGTGACGGTGCGGGCCCCTGCTCTGGGTGCCGGCGGCGTGGTCGGCCTCAGGCGTGATGAACCTCAGACGTGCGCGATCCGGCGCCCGCGCACGCGTGCGGCCGGTGCCTGCAGCACGTCAGCGGCGAGGGACGCGAACCCGGCTTCCCGACCGGCCAGGCCGTCGGTGACGATGATGCTCGCGGCGCCCTCCGTGGTCTCCGCCCGCAGCGCCGCGTCGAGCGCGAGGGTCCACGCCTCGGTGGCGGCCTTGACCGCCGCGTAGTTGGCGCTCGACGCCGTGGGGGCCTGCGCCAGCGGGGAACTCACCGTCAGGATGCGTGGCCCCCCGGTCGAGATGAGGTCGGGCAGAAACTCCCGGCTCACCACGCGCAGGCTGTCGAAGGAGCCCGCGAGCAGGCGGTACTTCTCGTCGCTCTGCCCGGCGATGCCCGTGCCGCCCGCCCATCCGCCGACGAGGTGCACGAGGTGGCTGACCGTCGTGCCCGACGCGAGCAGCGCGGCGTGCAGCGCCGCGGTCGCGTCGGGATCGGTGAGGTCGACCGCGTGCGCACTCACCCGGTCGCCCGCACGCTGCACGGCGGGGGCCGCGGGGAGCGTGCCCCGGCGGCTCACGAGGCAGACCCGGAGGCCCCGGCCGAGGAGTTCCTCAGCCAGGGCCTCGCTGGTTGCGCTCGAAGCGCCGGAGATGAGGACCGTCTCCATCGTGTCGTCCGTCACTTGTCGAACAGGTGGCTGTTCTGCGGGTGCGGCGGGCGCACGTAGCCGAACTCGACGTCGAGGATCGGTCCCTCCTCCTGATCCTTCGTGAGCCAGTACTGCCCGGCTCGGTCGTACGACGACTCGATGACGATCGCGTGCTGCGAGGCCGTCATCATGTCGCGGAAGATGCGCTCCATGCGCAGCCCCTTCACCGTGCCGACCGCGCCGATCTCCTTGAACATGAGCTCGACGACCTGGCGCGCCTCGCTCACGACGTGCACGTTGACCTCGTGCATCAGCACGCGGAGCTCGTAGTCGATGTGCGTCTGGGTCTTCGCGTTCTCGTAGGCGCGGGCGATCACGTCCTGCATGAAGAGGCGGGCGGAGCGGATCTTCGCGTCGGCCTTGCCGACCGCGATGTAGTTGGTCTGCTCCTTGCCGAGCCGCGCCTGGCGGAAGGAGCCGCGGCGGGCGCGCATCAGCGTGGTCTTCTTGAACTCCTCGAGGGCCGCGACCGCGAGTCCGAGCGCGTGGGCGGCGTGCGCGGCGAGGTTGAAGTTCGCGCGCATCAGCGGGGAGGCGTAGTGGTGAGTCCAGATCCCCGACTCGTTCACCATCTCGCGGGGCATGAACACCTCCTCGACGGTGATGTCGCCGCTGCCGGTGCCGCGCAGGCCGAGCCCGTTCCAGTTGTTGTGCACCTGCACGTCCTTCGCGGGGATGTACCCCGAGATGTAGTACGGCAGGCCGTCGCGCGGGCTCGTGAGCGGCTCGCCGTCCTCGCCGTGCAGCACCGAGCGGCCGTAGAGGTAGGTGGCCTCGGGGGATCCCGAGCAGAACGGCCACTTGCCCGTGACCATGTAGCCGCCCTCGACCTTGCGCGCGATGCCGCTCGCCCGGCCGACATTGCCCGCGGTGATCCAGCGCTCGGTCTTGAGGATCTCGCGCATCGCCTCGGGCTGCGCCCAGGTCGACCCGGTGTGCAGCATGCAGAGCCAGCCGACCGAGCCGTTCATACGCGAGAGCTCCTCGACGGCTTCGAGCCACTCGAGCGGGTGCACGTCGAGGCCGCCCAGCTCAGCGGGGAGGAAGGCCCGGTACATGCCGGTCTCGTAGAGGGCGTCGGTGATCTCGGCGGGCATCCGCCGCTCGTCCTCGATCGTCGCCTCGGCGGCGAGGATCATGGGCTCGAGCGGGCGCACGCTCTCGATGAGTCGTGGGCGATCGAGGGGTTCGACGGACATGGGGCTCCTTACGGCTGCGAATACTATTGATACGAATCACAATTCATGTGAATCAATATGGTGCAAAGGTAGCAGCGATCCTGCGAGTCCGCACTGGGAAATCGCAGAAAAAGTGATAAATGAATATAGTTGATGCTGGAAGATGCCGATGACGCTTGGAGAATCGACGATGGATCAGCCCACGCCCGCGACGCAGCAGGAGATCGAGGTGCCCGGTGACGTGCACGAGGTGACGCGCACGACCACGCGGCAGTTCTCCGCGGGCGAGACGTTCGACTACGCGGCGACCGCCGGCACGCTGGTGGTGCGCGAGAACGAGGGCGCCCCCATCGCGTCGATGTTCTACACCGCGTACGAGCGACTGCCGCGCGACCCGCAGCGGCCGATCACCTTCCTCTTCAACGGCGGCCCGGGATCGGCGAGCCTGTGGCTCAACATCGGCGGCTTCGGCCCGCGCCGGGCGTCCACGCTCACTCCGTCCGCCACGCCCCCTGCGCCCTACGCCTGGGGCGACAACCCGCACACCATGCTCGGGTACTCGGACCTCGTGTTCATCGACGCGGTCGGCACCGGGTACTCGCGACTGGCACCGGGCGTCGACCCCGCGCGTGCGTGGGGCGTGGACCAGGATATCGACCTCTTCGCGAAGGCGGTCACGCGGTATCTGGCACGCACCGGGGCTTGGAACCGGCCGCGATACCTCTTCGGCGAGTCCTACGGCACCACGCGCGCCGCCGGTCTCGTGCACCGGCTTCAGAACCAGGGCATCGACGTCAACGGCGTCGTGCTGCTCTCGACCCTGCTCAACCGGAGCACCTCGTTCTCCGCGGGCGACCACTTCTACATCAACCTCCTGCCGAGCTACGCGGCGACGGCCCGGTACCACGGAGTGGCCGGGCACACCGGGCTCGATGACGCGGCGTTCCTCGATGCCGCGCGCGCGTTCGCGCTGGGGGAGTACAGCTCGGCACTGCTGGCGGGCGATCGGCTCGACGACTCCCGGCTCGCGACGGTCGCCGAGGAGCTCTCCGGCTTCATCGGCATTCCCGCCGCGGAGCTGATCCGCCAGCGGCTGCGCCCGGAGATGGAGTGGTTCCGCGAGGCGCTGCTGCGCAACCAGGAGCGGAAGATCGGCCGTTTCGACGCCCGGTTCACGGCCGACAACGGCTACGTGATCGGCACGGGATCCCACGATCCCGCGACCGACGACGCGGCCACCGCCGCCGTGAACAGTGCGCACCTGGCCGCGTACCGCGAGCACCTGCACACCGACCTCGGCTTCGAGACGGAGCTGCCCTACCTCCCGCTCAACAACGTGCAGGTGGCCGCCGCGTGGGACTGGAAGCACAAGGCCCCCGGGATCGATGTGCCGCTGGAGGTGCCGGATGTGGGCTACGACCTGGCCGCCGCGATGCGCCGCAACCCGGCGCTCCGCGTGCTCGTGACGGGTGGAGTCTACGACCTCGCCACCCCGTTCTTCCACGCCGAGAACGACGTGGCCCGCATGTTCCTCTCCCCGGAGGTCCGCGCGAACCTGCAGTTCGTGTGGCACGAGGCGGGGCACATGTCGTTCGTGGACGAGGAGGTCATCACCCGCATGAGCGCCGACCTCGCCGGGTTCTATCGCGGTACACTGCCGCATACGTCATAGTTGAGTCAGTGAGCGAGTCGCGACCGTCCAGCGCACCGCGCGCGAGCGACGCGGCTCCGGAGAGAATGAGTACCCCAGTGAATACGCAGGCTTCGAGGCAGTCGGTCCCGGCGACCCGCGCGATCGCGGACACGCTCGTCGACCTGATCGAGCGCGAGGCCCGCGAGGGTGACCTGCTCCCGGGGCACTTCGTCGGCACGAAGAAGGAGCTCCTCGAGCGCTTCGGCGTGGCCCCCGCCACCCTCGGGGAGGCGATCCGCGTGCTCCGCAACCGCGGGGTCATCACCGTGAAGCCGGGTCCCGGCGGCGGCATCTTCCTCGCCGCGCAGTCGCCCATCACGCGACTCGGGCACAGCCTCATTCAGCTGGAGGCCACCGACGCGTCCGTTGAGGACTGCCTCGGGATCACCGACTCGCTCGACCAGGAGGTCGTGCGCGACGCTGTGCGGTACAGGACGGCTCAGGACGCCGCCGACCTCGCCGCGATGCTCGTCGAACTCGAACGCGTGTGGGGCGACACGGATCTCGCGCAGCCGCTGAACTGGCGCCTGCACAAGCGCATCGCCGAGATCACCCCGAACCGCATTCTGAGCATCGTCTACACGAACGTGGTCGACTACATCCTCACGCACCTCGACGGCGTGCCGAACGCTCCCGGGTTCTCGTCCACGTCGGAGGATCGCCTCGACGTGCACCGCCGACTCGTGCAGGGGATCGTCGATCAGGATCTCGACACGGCGCTCGACGCCGTGCGCGACCACCGCACGGTGCTGTCGCGCAAATGACGAGCACCTCGGACGCAGCGGACGCCGAGACGTCGGCCGACGGGACGCGTGCGGTCGCCGCGCCGCAGTCCACGACGGTCTCCCGAGCGGTCCGGCTGCTGGGGCTCCTCGCCGAGCACCCGGAGGGTCTCACCATCACCGAACTCGCGGCCGCACTGCAGACGCAGCGCCCGCCGCTCTATCGCATCGCGAACAGCCTGCTCGACCGGAGGCTCATCCACCGGCGCGCGGACGCCCGGTATGTGCTCGGCGGTGGGCTGCTGGACCTCGCACTGCCGATGCAGCGCTCGCTCGAGGACGTGTTCGTCGAGCCGCTGCAACGCGCGGCGAACGCCGCCGCCGCGGGCGCGGTGCTGGTGCTCGAGGGAGCGGACGGGCTGGTCGCCGCGGTGTCGCAGTCGCCCGAGACGACACAGTTGCACCTCGTGACCCCCGTCGGCCACCACTTCACGGAGGGGCCGATCGCACCCCGGCTCGCCATCGAGGCGCAGCGCCCCGCCGCGCGGGATCCCGAGTCGATGTCGGCTCTGCTCGATGAGGTGCGGGATCGCGGGTACGCGACCAGCGGCGGTGCGGCGTTCGCGGGCGCCTGGGCCGTCGCGTTCCCGGTGCAGCTGCCGGAACAGTACGGCCTCGCGTGCGCGATGCTCGTGACGCTCCAGGAACGGGACGAGGCCGGGGTGATCCGCGCCGGCGAGCGCATGGTCCAGGACATCGCGGCACGACTCACCGGGCTCGGGTTCACCGCCGCGGAGCGCCGCACCCCGGCTCGGGGGTGAGCGCTCCGCGCGGCGGCGGGATCAGACCGCGACCGCGACCAGTCCGCCGGTGATTCCCGCGGCGGCCAGCTCGCCCGCCGCTGCGACGAGCCGATCGTTCGCCTCGACCTCGCCGATCGTGGCGCGCAGGCCCTCGCCGGGGAAGGGGCGCACCAGGATCCCGTGGCGCTCCAGGATCTCCGCGGCGGCGGCGGTGTCGTCGCCGAGCGGGAACCAGATGAAGTTGCCCTGCGACTCGGGGAGCCGCCAGCCGCCGGCCGTCAGGGCGCCGAGCACGCGGGCGCGCTCGGCGATGAGCGCGTCGACCCGCACCTGGAGCTCCGCCTCCGCCTCGAGCGACGCGGTGGCGGCCCGCTGTGCCAGGCTCGTGACGCCGAACGGCAGTGCGACCTTCCGCATCGCCTGCGCCAGCGGCTCGGGGGCGATGGCGTATCCGACCCGGATGCCCGCGAGCCCGTAGGCCTTGGAGAAGGTGTGCGCCACCGCCACGTTCGGGTAGCGGCGGAAGAGCTCCACGCCCGTCGGAGCATCCTCCTGCTCGTTGAAGTGCTGGTACGCCTCGTCGATCACGACGACGATGTCGCTCGGCACCCGGTCGAGGAAGCGGACCAGCTCGGCGTTGCTCACGGTGGTGCCGGTGGGGTTGTTGGGGTTGCAGACGATGATGAGTCGGGTGCGGTCCGTGATGGCCGCGGCCATGGCGTCGAGATCGTGCCGGTGCTCGGCGGTGAGCGGCACGTGCACCGACTCGGCGCCCGCGGCCCGGACCAGCATCGGATACGCCTCGAAGGATCGCCAGGCGAACAGCACCTCGTCGCCCGGACCCGCGGTGGCGCGCATGAGCTGCGACACGATCTCGACCGAGCCGCTTCCGAGCACGACGTTCGACGTGTCGACGCCGTACCGCGCGGCGATCGCCCCGCTGAGATCCGCGGCCGAGGAATCGGGGTAGCGGTTGATGCCGCTCAGCAGGTCGGCGATGGCGGTGGCGACCGAGGGGAGCGCCGGGTAGGGGTTCTCGTTCGAGGAGAGCTTGAACACGGGACCGTCGGCGGCCTCGGTCGGGGCGGCCTTCCCCTGGCGGTAGCTCGGGAGCGCGTCGAGGTCGGGGCGGAGGCGGAGGTCGGTCATGAGGTTGGTGCTCCTTCGATCGGGCGGTTCGGGGCGGTGCCCGCATTGACGTGGCGGGCCGCAAATCCTAAAATCTCAATTGATTATAACCATTTGTCTGAAAATGCGGAGGATCGTGTGACACACATCGACGACTGGACCCTGGGCGCGCACGAGTTCGTGGCCGGCATCGACGCGAACGGCGGCGCCGGCGCGCGCTTCACCGGTCACCTCGAGCGCCACGCGGTGCGGGCCGGAGACGGCTCGCCGATCGGCTCGGCGTTCACGACGACGTATCTGCTCGGTCCCGCTGCGGGATCGGAGCGGCCGGTCACGTTTGTGTTCAACGGGGGCCCCGGGGTCTCGTCGGTGTGGCTGCACTTCGGCGGGGTCGGGCCGTATCGGGTCGCCGTGCCGACCGCGCTGCGCGAGGGGATCCTGCCGCCGTACCGACTCGAGGAGAATCCGGGCAGCCTGCTCGCCGCGACCGACCTCGTGTTCATCGATCCGATCCGCACCGGCTACGGCGCGCTCGACGACGGCGCCGACCCCGCGCTCGTCGCCGGAGTCGAGGGCGACGTCGCGCACGTGGCCGACATCATCCTCGCGTGGCTGGAGCGCCACGGCCGCCTCGGGAGTCGGGTCTTCCTGGTGGGAGAGAGCTACGGGACGATCCGGGCCTCGCTCCTCGCGACGCGGCTGCTCGGTCGCGACAACAGCGTCGCGGTCGAAGGAGTGGCGCTCATCGGCCAGGCCCTCAACGTGCAGGAGACCACCCAGCGGCCGGGCAACGTGGTCGGGTTCGTGGCTGCCGTGCCCTTCCTCGCCGCGACGGCGCACTTCCACGGCCGTGGGGCGAACGGCGGTCGTCCGCTCGCGGAGGTGGTCGAGGCCGCGCATCGCTGGTCGCTTGAGCGGCTCGGGCCGGTGCTGCTGCGCGGGGACCAGGTGCCGCCCGCGGAGCTCGCCGAGGTCGCGGCGGAGTTCGCGGGCTTCTGCGGGCTGCCGCAGGAGGAGCTGGTGCGACGACGCCTGCGGGTGTCGAAGGAGGACTACCGGCGGATGCTGCTGGCAGACGAGGGTGCGGTCCTCGGCCTCACCGACACGCGGTACACCCTGCCGACGGCCGTTCCCGGCGTCGCCGGGCCCGAGTTCGAGCCGACGTCGGTCCACCTCGACGCCGCGTACACGGCCATCAGCCACCGCTTCTTCGTGGAGTCGCTCGGCGCCCCCGCGCACGTGCGCTACCGGCTCGCCGACCCCACCACGCACGAGGGGTGGGACTACCAGGAGGCGAGCTCGGTGGGCGCGTTCGGGGGGAGCCCGATGCCGTCTCCCTTCGCGCTCTTCGACTACCCGGCCCACCTCCGCTCCTGGATGCGCGTGAACCCCGGCGCGCGGCTGTTCGTCGGCACGGGCCACTACGACTCGCTCACGACGGTCGGCGCCGCGCGGCATCTCCTCGCGCAGAACGGGCTGCCCGGGGACCGGGTCCTCGAGCGCCACTACGAGGGCGGGCACATGATGTACACGGATCCCGCGGCGGCGGCGCGATTGGGCGCGGATCTGCGGGAGTTCATCGCGGATGGGAGCCGCTAGTTTCGGCGTCTTGCACTAATTCAATGTAACGAATATATTGATTACATCGTCAGTATCCGTGAGAGGACCCGAATGACCCAGCAGACCGGAGGAGATCTCCTCGCCGAATCCCTGATCGCCCAGGGGGTCGACCGCATCTTCGGGATCCCCGGGGTGCAGCTCGACGCGGCGGCCGACGCGCTCCACGCGCGCGCCGACCAGATCGACTTCATCTGCGCGCGCAACGAGCAGGCCACGACCTACATGGCCGACGGCTACGCGCGCAGCACCGGCCGGGTCGGCGTGGCCATGGTCGTGCCGGGCCCCGGCGTGCTCAATGCGCTCGCCGGCCTCGCGACGGCGTACTCGGCGAATTCACCGGTGCTGCTCATCGCGGGCCAGATCGATTCGCAGGCCATCGGCAAGGGGCTCGGCGCCCTGCACGAGATCCCGGATCAGACCGGCGTGCTCGAGCGCCTCACGAAGTGGACCGGGATCGCCCGGAGCGCCGACGAGATCCCGGGCCTCGTCGCGGAGGCTTTCCGCCAGCTCCGCTCGGGTCGACCGCGGCCGGTGGCGCTCGAGGTGCCGCCGGACGTGCTCGCCGCGTTCTCCGACGCCGCGATCGCCCCGTACGTCGAGCCGGCCCCGCAGCTGCCGCCGGCCGGGGACATCGCTCGCGCCGCCGAGCTGCTCGCGGAGGCGAAGGCCCCGCTGATCGTCGTGGGCGGGGGCGTGCTCGCGAGTGGTGCGTCCGAGGAGTTGGTGGCGCTCGCCGAGCGCCTCGAGGCTCCGGTGCTCATGACCGAGAACGGGCGCGGCGCGATCGACGCCCGGCACCGCCTGGCGTTCGACGCGCTGGCGCTGCGCGAGTTGCGCGAACGCGCGGACCTCGTGCTCGCGGTCGGTACCCGGTTCGTGTCGACGTTCGGGACCCAGGTCGACGTGGGCGACGCGCAGGTGATCCTGCTGAACGCGGAGGAGGCCGATCTGCACGGACCGCGCGCGGCCGCGGTGCGCATCCACGGCGACGCGAAGCTCGGGCTGGCCGAGCTGCTCGCCGCGGTGCCGGCGGGGCAGGCGGAGCGGCGCGACGAGGAGCTGGATCGCACCCGCGCGTGGGTCACCGAGCGATTCGATGACATCTCGCCGCAGCGCGAATACCTCGAGGTGATCCGCGCGGCGCTGCCCGACAACGGCGTCTTCGTCAGCGAGTTCACCCAGGTCGGCTACGCCGCGAGCGCCTGTTACCCGGCGCACGATCCCCGAACCTACATCGGGCCGGGGTACCAAGGCACCCTCGGGTACGGCTTCGCCACCGCGCTCGGCGTCAAGGCGGCCGACCCGGAGCGCGCGGTGATCTCCGTGAACGGCGACGGCGGATTCTCCTGGACCCTGCAGGAGCTCTCGACCGCGAAGCGCTACGGGCTCGGGCTCGTCACCATCGTGTTCCACGACGGCTTCTACGGCAACGTGCGCCGCATCCAGAAGAACCGGTACGGCGCCCGCTTCTTCGCGAGCGACCTCACGAACCCCGACTACCAGGCGCTGGCCGCAGCCTTCGGCATCCGGTCCGCGAAGGCGTACTCGCCCGCGGAACTCGCCGAGATCCTCGCCGAAGCAGTGCCGGCGAACGAGCCGATCCTTATCGAGGTGCCCGTGGGCGAGTTCCCGTCGCCGTGGCACCTGATCCACGAGGGGATCCCGAGTCCGGCGCCCCTGGCGCCCGACGCCCACGTGGTGCCCGTGCAGGACCGGCGATGATCGCTCGGCACCTCATCGACGGGCGGTGGAGCCCGAGCGAGGGTCGCCCTAGCCTCGCCGTCATCAACCCGGCGGACGACACCGAGGTCGGACGCGTGCTGCTCGGCGACGCAGCCGATGTGGATCTCGCGGTGGCGGCTGCGTCGCGCGCACTCCCGGCGTGGCGGTCGACCCCGATGACGGAGCGCATCGCGATCGTGGAGCGGGTGAGCGACGGGATCGCCGCGCAGCGCGAGCGGCTCGCACGCACGCTGACCCGCGAGATGGGGTCGCCGATCGCCTTCGCGCGGGCGGCCCAGGTGGGGGTGGCGCTCGCGGACATCGCCGAGCTCATCGCCGCGGCGCGTGCGCACGTCGACCGGTCCGCCGTGTCGCGGTCGCTCGTGGTGTCGGAGCCGGCCGGGGTCGTCGCCGCGATCACGCCGTGGAACTTCCCGCTGCACCAGATCGTGCTCAAGGTGGTCGCCGCGATGCTCGCGGGCTGCACGGTCGTGCTGAAGCCGAGTGAGGTCGCGCCGCTCAACGCGGTGATCCTCGGCGAGATCTTCTCCGAGGCCGGTGTGCCCGACGGGGTCATCAACATCGTGTTCGGCGACGGCCCGGGGGTCGGAGCGCCGCTCGCGGCGCACCCCGACGTCGACCTGGTGACGTTCACCGGCTCGCGCGACGTCGGCGCGCGGATCGCCGAGGCGGCCGCCGCGACGATCACGAAGGTCGCGCTGGAGCTCGGGGGAAAGTCGGCGGCCATCATGCTCGACGACGCCCCCATCGCCGACGCCGCAGCGGGGGTCGTGCGCTCCTGCTTCGCGAACACCGGCCAGACCTGCGCCGCGCTCACCCGAGTGCTCGTGCCGCGGGCGCAGCAGGCGGAGTGGGAGCGGGCGCTCGTCGAGGCCGGCCGGAGCTGGATCCCCGGTGATCCGGAGGACGAGAACACGGTGCTCGGCCCGCTCGCCTCGAGCCTCCAACGGGATCGGGTGCGCGCGCACCTCGCGCACGCGGTCGCGGACGGCGCCGTGCCGCTCCTGGGGCTCGCGGGCGACCCTGCCGACTCCGCTGTCCCCGCGGTTCCCGCTGTCGGCGCGTGGCAGGAGCCGGTGATCCTGGGCGGGGTCACCCCCGAGATGCGGGTGTTCCGGGACGAGGTCTTCGGACCCGTGCTCACGGTCTCGGTCTACGACACGGATGCGGAGGCGATCGAGCTCGCCAATGACAGCGACTACGGGCTCTCCGGCGGGGTCTGGTCCGCCGACACCGACCGTGCCATCGCAGTCGCACTGCAGGTGCGCACTGGCACGATTGGGATCAACGGGGAGGGGCTCGATGTCGGAGCCCCGTTCGGCGGGGTGAAGCAGTCGGGCATCGGCCGGGAGTGCGGGGTCCTCGGCTTCGAGGAGTTCCTCGAGACCAAGTCTGTGATGGGCGCGTCGGGCACGCTGTGACCGGATTCGCAGCCGCCCGAAATCAAGTTGTTACTTCGCAAGACTGTACTTATTACGAATATTCATAATAATGAATTAGTGACATCTCGCAGCGACGTGAGATGCCCAACAGAGAGGAACACGCAATGAGACGAACAGCCGCCGCAGTAGCCGGCATCGTCGGTGCCGCACTCATCCTGACGGGATGCAGCGGATCGCCCTCGTCGGGAGGGTCGTCGGACGGCACCGTGAAGTTCGCGCTGTCGAAGGATCCCGGCACCATCGATCCGGTGCTCAACGCGACGCACTCCGGTGAGGAGATCAGCGCGTTCGGCTACGAGTCGCTCCTGACCTTCCCGACGGGCGCTCCGGCGATCGGATCGCTCGCCGAGAGCTGGACGGAGAGCACCACTGAGGCGAGCTTCGTGCTCAAGGAGGGCATCCTCTGCTCGGATGGCAGCGAACTCACGGCGAGCGACGTCAAGGGGACGTTCGAGTACGCCGCCGAGGCGGGCTCGCCCTACGTCGGCGTGTACTTCAACCCTGAAGTCGCGATCGAGGCGGATGACACCGCCCGTACCGTGACCTTCACGAACCCGCAGCCGGACGCGTTCCTCGCCCAGAGCGTCGGCGCGCTCCCGATCATCTGCGCGGCCGGGCTCGAGGATCCGACGAAGCTCGAGACCGAGCAGATCGGCACCGGCCCCTACGTCATGTCGGACGTCTCGCCAGGGCAGTCCTACACCTTCGAGCTCCGCGAGGACTACGCCTGGGGCCCGGACGGCGTCACGGCGGAGAACGCGGCGCTGCCGAAGACCGTCGTCGCCTCCGTCGTCGAGAGCGAGGCGACCCGCGCCAACATGCTGCAGTCGGGTGAGCTCACGCTCGCCACCGTCGGTGGCACCGAGCGCGATCGTCTCGAGGACGCGAACTTCGCACAGACCCTCGAGGTGCCCACCCGACCGGGTCTGCTCTTCTTCAACCAGGCCGAGGGCCGCGTCGGCAACGACCTGGCCGTGCGCCAGGGCATCGCGCAGGCGCTCGACCGCGACGAGATCGGTGCGGTGTCCTCCGCCGGCCGCGGCGAGCAGCTCGTCACCCTGGTGAGCGACTTCGGTGCCGCATGCACCACGATGGACAGCTCCGCAGCCATCCCCGCGTTCGACACGGACGCCGCCGAGAAGACGCTCGACGAGGCCGGCTGGGTCGTCGGTGCCGACGGCATCCGCGAGAAGGACGGCAAGAAGCTCAGCGCGCTGCTGCTGTACCCGGTCAACGAGAGCGCGAGCGTCACCGCGGCGATCGAGCTCATGCAGACCAAGCTCAAGGAGGTCGGCATCGAGGGCACCCCGACGCCGTCGCCGTCCTACACGGACGTCATCTTCTCGGGCGGCGACTGGGACATGGTGTGGGCCCCGATCGACACCAGCCTCCCGAGCAACTGGGCAGGCATCCTCGGCGGCGACTTCCCGCCCGAGGGTGGCAACTGGACCTACAACACCAACCAGGAGTACTTCGACCTCGTCGCCGAGGCCAACGCCTTCGCGGGCGAAGAGGGCTGCGACGCCTGGCAGGCGGCTCAGGACTCGCTCTTCAGTAACCTGGAGGTGCTGCCGGTCTACTCGGCGACCGAGACGCTGTACGGCTCCAACGTGGAGTTCGGCCTCTCGAAGACCGTGCTGAACCCGACCACCTTCCGAATCGCGGAGTGATTCCTTTTCAATGACGACACAACAGCTCTCCGTTCAACCGGATGGCACCGTTGCGGCCTCGGGCTCTGCCCGGGGCCGCAACGGCAACCGGTGGATCTCCTTCTTCCTGCGACGCGTCGTACGCATGGTGGTGGCGCTCTTCGTCATCGTCACCGCGTCATTCGTCGTGCTGCGCATGGCCGGTGGCGACCCCGTGCGGGCCGCCCTCGGGCCGACCGCGGACGAGTCGGTGATCCAGGCCCGACGCGACCAACTCGGGTTGAACGATCCGCTGATTGTGCAGTTCTGGAACTACCTCGCCGGGCTCTTCCAGGGTGACCTGGGCGTCTCGTTGATCACCGGTCGGTCGGTCACGGAGCTCGTCGAGTTCCGTCTGCCGGCCACGCTCCAACTCGCCGGCCTGGCCTTCCTCGTGGTGCTGCTCGTCGCCGTGCCTCTCGGGCTCGGCATCGCGATCCTCACGCAGGGCGGCCGGAAGCGCGGCACCGAGCTCACCTTCACCGCCGTCACGGGGTTCTTCGCCGCGATCCCCGAATACCTGCTCGCGGTCGCACTGGTGATCATCTTCTCGGTCACGCTCAAGCTGCTGCCGGTTGCCAACATGGGCGGACCGGAGACGTACATCCTGCCGGTCGTCGCCCTTGCGCTGGGATCCGCCGCGTCGCTCTCCCGCATCGCCCGCGTCGAGGCCCTCAACGTGCTCTCCGAGGACTACATCCGCACAGCGCGCTCGAAGCGCTTGCCGCGGTGGATGATCAACTTCCGCCACGCGCTGCCCAACATGCTCACCGCGACCCTCACGCTGGGCGGGTCCCTGCTCGCGACGATGATCGTCGGCAGTGTGCTGGTGGAGCAGGTCTTCAACTGGCCCGGTCTCGGCACCGCGTTCGTGCAGGCCATCGTCACGAAGGACTACGGCATCGTGCAGGGGCTCGCCATCGTGTACGCCGGCGTGATCCTCATCGTCAATCTCATCGTCGACGTGGTGCTGTCGCTCATCGACCGCCGCACAACCCTTCTGGAAACCGCATGAGCGCTCGTCGCACCTCCATCCTGCAGTCGCCGATGGCCGTGATCTCCGGCTCGATCGTCGTACTGTACGTCCTGCTCGCGATCTTCGCGCCGATGATCTGGGGCACCGCGGCCAACACCCCGGATCCGGTCGCCCTCCTGCAGCCGCCGAGCCCCGAGCACCTGCTCGGCACCGACAGCCTCGGCCGAGATCTGCTGCTCCGCACGCTCGTCGCGACCCGTACCTCGCTCGGCATGGCCCTGCTGGCCACGCTCCTCGGCGCCACCGCCGGCCTGCTCCTCGGTGCGCTCCCCGCCGTCCTCGGCCAGCGGGCGCAGCGCGCCTTCAGCGCGGTCATCAACACCTGGCTCGCCTTCCCGGTGCTGCTCGTCGCGATGCTGACGGTGATCCTGCTCGGTGCCGGCCCGTCGACCTCGATCATCGCGCTCGCGCTCACCATGACCCCGTCGTTCGCCCGTCTCGCGCAGACCCTGTCGTCGCGCGTGGGCGGCTCCGAATACCTCGCGGCGGCGAAGATCCTGGGGGTCTCCAAGCAGCGGCAGTTCCTGCGCTACATCCTGCCGAACATCGCGGAGCCGATCATCGTGAACGTCACGATCTCCATCGGCGGCGGCCTGCTCGCGCTCTCGAGCCTGAGCTTCCTCGGGGTCGGGATCCAGCCGCCCGAGTACGACTGGGGCCGCATGCTGAGCGAGGGCTTCGCCCAGGTCTACAGTCAGCCGTCGGCCGTGGTCGGACCGGGCGTCATGGTCGTGCTCGCGGGTCTGTCCTTCGGCATGCTCGGCGAGGCGATCGCCTCGCACATGCGCCATCAGGGCCGTGGTCGCCTGCTCTCCGCGAAGAAGCTCGGCCCTGCGCCGCGCGCGGACGACACCTCGGCGGCGACCACGCCGGCCGAGGTCGCCGCGGCCGTCGCCTCGGTGGCGCCGCGGACCCCCAGTGTGCCGCCGCTGCTGGAGGTGCGCGGGCTGTCCGTGTCCTTCCCCGGTGAGGACGGCTGGATCCGGCCGGTGCGCGACGTGTCCTTCAGCATCGCCCCGGGGGAGATCGTCGGCGTCGTCGGCGAGTCCGGGAGCGGCAAGAGCGTCACGATGATGTCGGTCGCGCAGCTCGCCCCGGCCAATGCGGCCGTCACGGCGACGTCGCTCCGCTTCAACGGTCAGGAGCTCTCGGGCCTCGACCCGGAAGCGGCCGGCCGCGCGCTCGGCACACAGATCGGCGTGGTGTTCCAGGACTCGCTCACGGCACTGAACCCGGCGCTCCGCGTCGGAACGCAGCTCGCCGAGGTGCCGCGGGTGCACCAGCACGCGAGCCGCGCCGACGCCCACCGGCAGGCGGTGGCGGCCCTCGACGAGGTGCGCATCCCCGACGCCGAGCGGCGATCGCACCAGTTCCCCCACGAGTTCTCGGGCGGGATGCGCCAGCGCGCCCTCATCGCGATGGCGCAGATCGGAAACCCGTCGCTGATCATCGCGGACGAGCCCACGACGGCGCTCGACGTGACCGTGCAGCAGCGCGTGCTCGCCCTGCTGCGGCAGAAGTGCGAGGACACGGGCGCCGCGGCGATCGTGGTGTCGCACGACATCGCGGTGCTCGCCGAGCTCTGCCAGCGCATCCTCGTGATGTACAACGGCAGCATCGTCGAGGACGTGGACGTGCGCGATCTGCCGCACCCCGAGCGCCTCAAGCACCCGTACTCGCGGGCGCTCGTGGAGTGCATGCCCGATCTCACCACCGACCGCTCCCTGCCGCTGGCGACGATCCCCGAGGATCCGCAGTACCTGGAGGAGCCGGGCGAGCACCCCGTGTGGGAGCGAAAGTCCACGCGCCTGCTCAGTGTCGTGGAGCCCGATCCCGCACAGTCGCGCGATGCGGTGCCGGCCGACCTCATCGTCGACGACCTCGTCGTGACCTTCGGCAGCGGATCCCGCGCTTTCAACGCGGTCGACGGGGTGTCCTTCGCGGTCGCCCAGGGGTCCGTCATGGGGCTCGTGGGCGAGTCGGGATCGGGCAAGTCGACGGTCGCGCGCACCATCGCCGGGCTGCAGAGCGCGAACGGCGGGCGGGTGTCGCTCGGCGGCGACGACCTGCTGCGCATGTCCGGGGTGGACCGGCTCGCGCGCGCTCGCGACGTGCAGATGATCTTCCAGGATCCCTACTCCTCGCTCAACCCGCGGATGAACGTGCGGGACGTGCTCGACGAGGTGCTCATCACGCACGGCATGACGAGCTCGCGGGAGCGCAAGGAGCAGATCTCCGAGCTGCTCGATCTGGTGCGGCTGCGCGCGAACACCGCGGAACTGTACCCCGGTCAGATGTCGGGCGGCATGCGGCAGCGCGTGGCGATCGCCCGGTGCCTCGCGACCCGGCCCAAGCTCATCGTGGCGGACGAGATCACGTCGGCGCTCGACGCCTCGGTGCAGGGTGCCGTGCTCAACCTGATCCGCGACCTGCAGCGCGAGCTGAACCTGTCGATGCTCTTCATCACGCACAATCTCGCGGCGGTGCGCTACATCGCCGACCGGACCGCGGTGATGCAGCGCGGGCGGATCGTGGAGATCGCCGACCCGGATCAGCTCGTGCAGGATCCGCAGCACCCGTACACCCAGACGCTGGTGAACGCGATCCCGAGGATCGAGAACGCCGGCACCGACGCCCTGCTGAGGAGCCTCCGCACATGACCGATCCGGCCCCCACGAGCGGCGCCCCGGTGGCCGGTCGCACCACCGACCGCACGGCCGATGCGCTGCCGTCCACGCTGCGGAGCGACGCGCAGGGGCTGCTGCCCGACCTGGTGCGGCTGCGTCGTGAGATCCATCGGGATCCCGAGCTCGGCATGCACCTGCCGCGCACGCAGCAGCGGGTGCTCGAGGCGCTCGAGGGCACCGGCATCGAACTGCGGACGGGCGACGCGTTGAGCTCAGTCATCGGTGTGGTGCGGGGCGCGCATCCCGGGCCGGTCACGCTGCTGCGGGGCGACATGGACGCGTTGCCGATGCGCGAGCGCACCGGGCTGGACTTCGCGGCCGACGGAGAAGCCATGCACGCGTGCGGCCACGACCTGCACGTCGCGGGACTCGTGGGCGCGGGCCGGCTGCTCGCGCAGCACCGGGATCAGCTCCACGGCGATGTCGTGCTGATGTTCCAGCCGGGTGAGGAAGTGGGCGACGGGGCGCAGGCGATGCTCGCGGAAGGGGTGGTCGCCGCGGCCGGTCGCCCGGCCGACGCCGCCTTCGCGATCCATGTCGTGCCCGGCGAGTACGGCTACGTCTCGACCCGGCCCGGCACCATCATGGCCGGCTCCTTCGAGTTCTCGGTGCGCATCCACGGCCGCGGCGGGCACGCCTCGGCGCCGCACCTCACGATCGATCCGATCCCCGTCGCCGCGCAGCTGGTCACCGCACTGCAGAGTTTCGTCACGCGGCGGGTGAGCGTGTTCGACCCCGTGGTGCTGTCGGTCACGCAGCTGCAGGCCGGAGGCGTCGCGCGCAACGTGGTGCCCGACACGGCGGAGATCGCGGGATCGATCCGAGTGCTCTCCCGGGAAACGCAGGAGCTGGTGGAGACGGTATTGCCCGGGCTGATCCGCGACGTGTGCGCTGCCGGCGGATGCACGGCCACGGTCGAGCTCGCGCTGCTGTGCCCCACCACCGTGAACGATCCTGCGGAGACCGAGCACGCGCGCGCCGCACTGGGCGCGCTGCTCGGTGAAGACCGGGTCTGGGAATCGCCGGCGCCCGTGATGGGGTCGGAGGACTTCTCGTACGTGCTGCAGGAGGTGCCGGGCACGCTCCTCTTCCTGCGGGCGACGCCGCCGGAGGTCGACCTCGAGGCGGCGGCCCCGAACCACTCGCCCGAGGTCGTGTTCGACGATCGGGTACTCGCGGATCAGGCTGCGGCGCTCGCGGCGCTCGCGCTCGCGCCCCGGGTGTAGGTCCTCGGTCCGGCCCGGGCCGGGCTGCGCCCGCGGCGCCCGGCGCTGAGGTTCCGGATCGGCGCCCACCTCGCTCGGCGTCGACCTGCCACCCTTCAGCCGAGCTGCCACCGTCCATGCGCCGAAATGGTGGCATTTCGACGACTCGGTGGCAGCTCGGCAAGATTGGGAGAGCCCGGATCCCGCCCCGCTCAGGCGATCGAGCGCGAGTACTCTTCGAGGTTGCCCTCGCGGAACAGCCGCACGGCGCGCGACGCCTCGTTGATGTGCTCCACCGTGAGTCGCACCGCTTCATCCGCGTCCCGGCGGGCGAGCGCACTGACGATCTCCTGCAGCTCCGCCAGTGACTGCTGCCCGCGTCCGGGAACGGCGAGGGAGTTGGACTGCGCGAGCGTGATGCGCTGGCGCAGCCCATGGAGCAAGCGCTGCAGCTCACCGTTGCCGGCACCTGCGAAGAGCACGTCGTAGAAGTCGGCCTTGATTGCGATCATGTCTGCGGGCTGGTCGACGACCTCGGCGAGCTCCACCAGGGTGTTCTGCAGTGCGCGGACGAGCTTGTCCGATGCGCGCTCGACGAACAGGCGAGCCGCGAGCCCTTCGAGCTGCGCCCGGATCTCGTAGATCTCCTGCGCCTCGGTGGCGGTGAGCCCGGCGACGATCGTGCCCTTGCCCTGGATCGAGCGCACGAGCCCCTCGGACTCGAGCTGCCGGAGCGCCTCTCGCACCGTCGCCCGTGAAGCGGTAGTGGCCTCGCAGATCTCCCGCTCGACGAGCGGAGTCCCCGGAGCCAGTGCCAAATGGAAGATCGCCTCGCGGAGATATTCCGCGACCTGATCGCGAAGGAGCGCGGGGCTGCGTTGGATGGAGCTCTCGGGGAGGGCGAAGGAGGGGGGCATGCAGATAGTGTAGCCCCAAACGTTAGACCTGTCAGACAGTTGACAGGTCAGTCAGCAGACTTGTAGGTTGTGATCACGCAATCGCAACGAAGGGATTCCGCAGTGGAAGCAATGCCCGCAGGATCGATCGGTCTCGCCAGCAACGGCACGATCGATGACATCAGCCATTACCGTCAGGTGCTCGGCTCGTTCATGACCGGCGTCACGATCATCACCACGATCGACGCCGACGGGCGCCCTCGAGGCATCACCGCGAACTCGTTCACGTCGGTCTCCCTCGACCCGCCGCTCGTGCTCTTCTGCGTCGACTACCGCGCGGCGAGCTACGAGACGTTCCAGCAGGCCTCGGGGTTCGCCATCCACGTGCTGAGCTCGGAGCAGCAGGATCTCGCACGCACCTTCGCCTCGAAGTCGGAGACGAAGTTCGAGCACCTCGACACCGACACCGGGGTGAGCGGGGCGCCGATCCTGCGCGATGTGCACGGCTGGCTGGACTGCGAGCTCAGCGAGGTCGTTATCGCGGGTGATCACGCGATCATCATCGGCGAGGTCAAGCGGTACAGTGCCGCTCCCGCGCGGCCGCTCGGCTTCTACCAGGGCCGGTTCTTCGGATTCAACACCGATCAGGAGATCAGCGCGACCGTGCCGCAATCAGCGAAGATCACGGTGGGCTGGATGATGCAGAGCCAGGACGGCAACGTGATCGCCGCCCCCGCAGCCGACGGCGGATTGGCGCTCCCGCAGAGCACGCTGAGCGCGAGCCGGATCCACGCCGCCGCGCTCACCGAAGAGGCCACCGAGCGCTTCGGTCTACCCACCAGCACCGAATTCCTCTACTCGGTCTACGAAGGCCACGGCGATCAACTGACCCTCGTGTACCGCGGGCAGGTTTTCGCGGACTCGGAGGACCTGCGTGCGGCGGGCTATCTGGCGCTGCCACCCGGGGAGGTCGACCCGACGAAATTCCACGGCCCGGGCGAGGAAGCGGTCGTCGATCGGTATCTCGAGGAGCTGGCGAACGCGCGCTTCGGGCTCTACGCGGGGTCGCTGGCCGAGGGATCGATCGCGCACATCCAGGACATCACGTCCGATCACCGACCCAGCCGAGCGAAAGAGAGCGTCTGAACATGCGAGCACTTCCCGCGGACCTGGATCTCAGTCTCGCCTCCCGTATCGCGGACGATGGGGCGCAGCTCTTCATCGACGGCGAACTCCAGCCGGCCCACTCGGGGCGGACCTTCGAGGCGATCGACCCCTTCACCGACGAACCGTGGCATCGCGTCGCGGACGCCGATGAGACGGACGTCGACCGTGCGGTCGAAGCCGCCCGGCGTGCGCAGGTGACCTGGGCGGCGACCTCCGCCTACGATCGCTCGCGGGTGCTGCTCGACATTGCAGACGCGGTCGAGTCCCGCGCGCAGGCATTCGGGATCCTCGACACACTCGACAACGGCAAACTCCTCAGGGAGACGAGCGCGCAAGCGGCCGGCGTGGCGCACTCGCTCCGCTTTTCCGCCGGCAACGCGGAGAAGATCGAGGGGGTGACCGCACCCGCGTCGAAGCCCGACCTGCTCGCGATGACCGTGCGCGAGCCGATCGGCGTCATCGGCATGATCGTGCCATGGAACTCGCCCGTTCCCCTGCTCATCTCCGCCGCCGCACCCGCGCTCGCCGCCGGCAACGCGGTCGTGGTGAAGTCGTCCGAGGACGCCACCGCTTCCATCCTCGCGTTCGCAGAACTGGCGCACGCGAGCGGGCTGCCGGCGGGGCTGCTGAATGTCGTCTCCGGCCGGGGGTCGGCTGCCGGCAACGCGCTCGTGCGGCATCCGGCGGTGCAGAAGATCGTGTTTACCGGAGGAGACGAGGTCGGCCGAAGGGTCGCCGTGTCGGCCGCCGAGCTGTTGAAGCCGGTCATGCTCGAGCTCGGCGGTAAATCGCCGCAGATCGTGTTCGCGGACGCGGACCTCGACCGCGCGGTGAACGGCCTCGTCGGCGGGGTGTTCGCCGCGATGGGGCAGACGTGCGTCGCCGGTGGTCGAGCGCTGGTCCACGTCGACGTGCACGACGAGCTGGTGGAGCGGCTCGCCGCGCGCGCGGCGACCCTGCGGTTCGGCGACCCGCTCGATCCCGCGACCGAGATCGGGCCGCTCGGCTCCGCTCGGCAGCTGGAGCGCGCACGCGGGTTCGTGGAGCACGCCCACGCCGATGGTGCGCGCCTGGCCGCGGGAGGGGGGACCCGCCCGACCGGAGCGGGCGGCGGCAGCTTCTTCGAGCCCGCGGTCTTCGCCGACGTCGCCCCCGAACACCGCCTCTACCGTGAAGAGGTGTTCGGTCCGGTCATCGGCTTCACCCCGTTCTCCGACTTCGAGCACGCGATGGAACTCGCCAACGCGACCCGGTTCGGGCTGGCGGCCGGGGTGTGGACTCAGGACATCGATACCGCACTGCGCGCCGCGCGGCGCATCGAATCGGGGACGGTGTGGGTCAATACCTACCGCGCCCCCGAGGCGTCGCTCAGCGCGGGAGGCGTCAAGGACAGCGGTTACGGCCGCCTCGGCGGTCGGCGGGAGCTCGAGGAGTTCACCCGCGAGAAGACCGTCATCATCAACTACTCGGGGATCGGGAACGATCCGTTCGTCATGGGCGGCTCCGCCCGTCCGTCCGACTCCTGAGCATCCGATCTCGATCACGACGAAAGCAGAGGAACGCAGTGGAATTCGCAATCATGCTCGACCTCGGGCGACGCAGCCCGGACATCAGTTTCGAGGAGAATCTCCGGCAGATCACCGAGATGGTGCGCGTCGCCGAGGAGGTGGGCTTCTCCGCGGTCTTCGTTGGGGAGCACCACGGCCACGAGATGACGATCGCACCGGCGCCGTTCACGCTGCTCACCCACCTCGCCTCCGTGACTGAGCGCGTGCGACTCGGCACCGCCGTGCTGTGCGCGCCGTACTGGCACCCGATCCGTCTCGCGGGTGAGGCCGCGCTCTTCGACCATCTCTCCGGAGGTCGACTTGAGCTGGGGATCGGGCGAGGCGCCTACCCGTACGAGTTCGCTCGCATGGCCAACGGAATCCCGCCCGAGATCGCTCGGGAGCAGCTCGCGGAGTTGCTCCCCGCACTCCACGGACTCTGGAAGGGTGACTACGCGCACGACGGCACGCTCTGGAAGTTCCCCCAGACCACGACGACCCCGCGGCCCCGCACGGCGGACGGGCCGCCGCTCTGGGTCTCGGCGCGGCATCCGGACGTGTTCGACATCGCGATCCGCAATCGCGCGAACATCATGGTCGCACCGCTCTCGCTCGGGATTGAGGAGGTCGAGTCGCTCCGGGTCAGGCTGAACGAGGCGGTCGAGCGCGCAGATGCCGACTACACCCCGCGCATGATGGTGCTGCGGGACACCTACGTCGCGGAGGACGAGGCCGGGATCGAAGCGGCCATCGACGGGGTGCTCTACGGTGACGGCTACTTCACGAATCTCTTCCGCACCGATGGCGACGTCGAGGACGGCTGGGTGAAGTGGGTCGATCCCGAGTCGATCGACGAGCAGGCGGACCGCTTCAAGCGCGATGAGATCCGCAGGAACCAGATGTTCGACACCGCCGAGCAGCTGCGCGCACGACTGGCCGAGTACGAGCGGCTCGGCACCGACACCTATCTCTACAACGCGACCTGGGGGCTCTCGTTCGATGTGGAGGTCGAATCGATCCGGAGATTCGGCCGGGAGGTCATCGCGACGTACGAAGGTGCGGCGCCGTGACCGCGTTCGAGGTCTCGCACCCCGACGGACGGGGCACGCCGATCGTGATGATCCACGGCGTCGGCGATTCCCTCCAGTCCTGGGAGGAGGTCGCGGGCCGGCTCGACGCGGACCGTCCGCTCGTCCGCTACACCCTCAGGGGGCACGGGGAGCGGGGACACAACGCGCCGCCTCCCTACGAGATGAGCGATTTTGTGGCCGACCTCATCGCGCTGCTCGACGAGCTCGGCTTCCCGCGGGCTATCCTCGCCGGCTTCTCGCTGGGCGGGCTCATCGCGCAGGCCGCCACGCTCGCGCACCCGGATCGTGTGGCGGGACTCATCGTCGTCGGCAGCGTCGCGAACCGCTCGGAAGCTGAGCAGCAGCGCGTACTCGAGCGATTTCGCGAGGTCACCGCATCCGGCCCCCTCGCGGTGGCACGGCAGAGCGTTGATCGCTGGTACACCCCGGCCTACCTGGCCCGGCACCCCGAGGCACGTGAGCAGACGCTCGGGCGCATGGCTCAGTTGGAGCCGGAGTGCTACGCCGCGGCCTACCGCGTGCTGGCAACGAGCGATTTCGCCGAGCATCTCGGGGCGATCACCGCGCCGGTGCTCGCGATCGCCGGAGACGGCGACGTGGGGTCGCCCCCGCACATGTCCAAATTCCTGGCCCGGCGAGTGCAGCGGGGGAGCGCGATCGTCGTTCCGGGCGTGAAGCACCAGCTGCTCCAGGAGACCCCCGACACGATCGCAAAGGAGATTGATCAGTTTGTCCGAACACAAGAACTTTGAACCCTTGTTCTCCGAGGGAATGGCGGTGAGGCGACGCGTGCTGGGAGACGCGTACGTCGATGCCGCCGTCGGCCCGGACGATCCGCTGACCCGGGCCTTCCAGCCCTTCATGGTCAGCTACTGCTGGGGCGAGATCTGGACCGATGACACGCTGCCACTCGCGACTCGGAGCATGCTGGTGATCGCCATGACCGGTGCCCTGGGGCGGCTCGAGGAACTCGAGATCCACACGCGGGGAGCCCTGCGCAACGGCGTCTCGCCCGACGAGCTGCTCGCGGTGCTGAAACAGCTCACCGTCTACTGCGGAGTGCCCGCCGGTGTCGGCGCGATGAAGGTCATGCGCCGGATCATCGCCGAGTTCGAGCAGGACGCAGCTCCGGCCGCGTGAGTACGCGCGCGGCTTCCGTGCCGCGACCGAATGACCACTGAACGACACGAACTGAAACTGAAAGGGAACGAGATGCGAAAGCGTATTCATTCAACACTGGCGTTGGGCGCCGCTTCGCTCGTCGCCGGCGCCATGCTGGTGGGGTGCTCGACGGGAAGCGGGGGCGACGGCGGTGCCGCGTCCGGAGAACCGCTGACGCTGGTCACCTGGGGCGGTACGACGGAGGAAGGGTACAAGGCTGCGTGGGCCGACCCGTTCACCGAGGCGACCGGCATCCCCACCGAGATGGTGAACCCCGTGGACTACGGCAAGCTCTCCGCGCAGATCGAGGCCGACCAGGTCGTCTGGGACTGGGTGGACCTCGAGGGATGGTTCACGGTGCAGCACTCCGACTGGTGGGCGGCCACGAACACTCCGGAGCTGACCATCGACGCCGATGATCTCATCACGCTGCCGGGCGCCGCGGAGTCCGACGCCGACTGGGCACTGCCGAGCGGTTCGTACTCCTTCGTGATCTCCTACCGCACCGACGCCGTCGACACCGCCCCGTCGACCTGGGAGGAGTTCTTCGACACGGAGCAGTTCCCGGGCAAGCGCGGCGTGTACAACTGGCCCTACGGCATGCTCGAGGTCGCGCTGCTCGCGGACGGGGTGCCGTTCGAGGAGCTGTATCCGCTCGACATCGATCGTGCGCTCGCGAAGCTCGACACCGTGCGCGACGACCTGGTCTTCTGGAACTCGGGTGCCGAACTGCAGCAGATGATGTCGTCCGGCGAGGTCGACTACTCGTTCGCCTGGAACAACCGCATCGCGGCGCTCGCCGAAGAGGGCCAGCCCGTCGCGATCGACTGGGGCGAGAACCTGCAGGACGGCGGGTACATGGTCACCGCGAAGAACAACCCGCAGCTCGACGAGACGCTGGAACTCTTCGCCTCGGCGATCACGACCGAGACCCAGACGAAGATGGCGGAGGCCACCGGGTACTCGCCCATCCTGCGCTCCTCGTTCGAGGCTCTGCCGGCCGAGGATCAGCCCTGGTACAACGTCCACCCTGACAACATGGACCAGGCCGTCGGCTCGATCAACCTCCAGTGGTGGGCGGAGAACTTCGACACCGCGGTCGAGAAATGGAACAGTTGGGCTGGTCAGTGACCACCGACGTCATCACCCTCCGTGACCAGGCCGGCCGCGCTCGCAGCGGTTCGGCCTGGCACGCGGCGCCGGGGCTTCTGTTCGTCCCGGCGCTGATCATCCTGGTGCCCATCTTCCTCGTGCCGACGGCCATTCTCCTGGTGTCGAGCTTCACGAGCGAGGAGGGAGTGTTCTTCCAGTACCAGCGCATGTGGGAGAGCGACCTCGTGCGGGCCGTCCTGCTGCGGAGCCTCGGCATGGCGCTGTTCGTCACGCTCGTCTCCCTGGTGCTGGCGATCCCGTATGCATCGATCGCGCTGAAGTCGCGGCCGCGCCTCCGCAGCGTGCTGCTCGGGGCGGTCACGGCCTCGCTCTTCTTCAGCGTGCTGGTCCGGGCGTACGCCTGGCTGGCGCTCCTCGGGCACGGCGGTCCGGTCCTCGGGTTCCTCGAGGGTCTCGGGATCGACACGGAATCGCTGCAGCTCGTGAACAGCCCCACCGGCGTGGCGATCGGCATGGTGCAGTACGGGTTGCCGTTCATGGTGATGTCGCTCACCGACGTCATGGGTCGCCTCGATCCCAACATCGAGCGGGCCGCCGCGGTGCACGGTGCGGGGGCGACGCGTCGCTTCCTGACGGTGACGCTGCCCCAGCTCACCCCGGGCATGCTCGCGGGGTCCACCATCGTGTTCGTCACGACGCTCGGCTACTTCGTGATCCCCTCGATCCTGGGCTCGCCACGGGAGATGATGATCGGTCAGCTCATCAGCGACCAGGTCGGCACGACGCTCGACTGGAGCTACGGCGCCGCGCTCTCGAGCGCGCTACTCGTCATCACCTTCGCCGTCATGTTCGCGCTCCGCTCACTCGCCCGCCGTGTCGGAAGGAATGCCTCATGAGACAGCGCCGATCGACCCGCATCGTCGGGGTCATCTTCGCGTTCCTGATCGTCGGGTACCTCGTGCTGCCGGCGCTCGCGGTGATCCCAATGGCCTTCAGCTCGAGCAGTTTCCTCGAGTTCCCGCCCCCGGGATTCTCCACGAAGTGGATCGAGCAGTTCTTCGCGGATCCGGCCTGGACCGCCGCGCTCACCCGGAGCCTCGTGGTGGCCGCCTCGGCCGCGGTGATCGCGGTACCGCTCGGCACCCTGGCCGCGTACGCCATGGTCCGCGCCAACTCGCGCACCTCCCGCGCCACCGACCCGATCCTGATGATGCCCATGATGGTGCCGGTCGTCATCTCCGGGTTCGCGCTGTACGTCATGGTGCTGATGCTGCGGATTCAGGGCGGGCTCCCGCTCGTCGTCCTGGCGCACGTCGGGCTCGCCATCCCGTTCGTGGTGACCACGGTGACCGCGTCCCTCCGCACGTTCGATTTCAAGCTCGTGCAGGCGGCGCGCGTGCACGGCGCGAGTGCGACCCGGGCGTTCCTCGGGGTCGTGGTCCCGGTCATCGCTCCCGGCATCGCGGCGGCGACGCTGCTCTCCATCATGGTGTCGCTCGACGAACCGGTGATCGCGATGTTCGTCGCCGGCGACCGCGAGCCGACCCTGCCCGTCAAGATGTTCGCGAGCATCACCTACGAGCTGAATCCGGTCGTGCCCGTCGCGGCGACCGTGCTGACCCTCGCCACCTTCCTGCTGCTGGGGCTGAGCCTCGCGCTCACCGCGGTGTCTCGCCGCCGCGCCGCAGCCTGACCTCATGAGAAGAAACGGAAATCTGATGGCCTCCACCACACTCGCACCGGCCCGGGCACGATCATCCGAGGGCCCGGTCGGGCTCGAACTGATCGGCCTCGAGAAGCGCTACGGCGATGTCACCGCGGTGCAGGACGTGACCCTCTCGGTGCAGCCGGGGGAGTTCTTGACGCTCCTCGGGCCGAGCGGATCGGGCAAGACGACCACGCTCAACATGGTCGCCGGCTTCGAGACGCCGACCGCGGGGCGGATCCTGCTCGGGGATCTCGACATCACTCGGCTGGCCACGCACAAGCGCGGCCTCGGCATGGTGTTCCAGTCGTACGCGCTCTTCCCGCACCTGACCGTGCTGGAGAACGTGATCTATCCGCTGCAGCGGAGCGGCGGATCAGCGGCCGAGAAGCGGCAGCGGGCGACGGAGGCGCTGGAGGCCGTGTCGCTCGGCCACCTCGCAGGTCGCAAGCCGGTGCAGTTGTCCGGTGGGCAGCAGCAGCGCGTGGCGCTCGCCCGGGCGTTCGTCTCGAATCCGCCGATCCTGCTCATGGATGAGCCATTGAGCGCGCTCGACAAGTCGCTCCGTACGCAGATGCAGGAGGAGATCCGCCGACTGCACCAGGAGCTCGGGACCACCGTCCTGTTCGTGACCCACGACCAGGAGGAGGCGCTCGCGCTGAGCGACCGCATCGTCATCATGCGCGACGGCGGGATCGCGCAGCTCGGCACCCCGACGGAGATCTACGGTCTCCCGAACTCTCGCTTCACCGCCCAGTTCCTCGGCGCTGCGAACTTCCTCGACGCGACGGTGGCGCGCGACTCCTCCGGAGGAGTCGTCGAGCTGCGTGTCGCCGGTGGGATCGCCGCGACCGCCCGGACCGAGCACGTGCTGTCGCAGGGAGCGCAGGTCCAGGTGATGCTGCGGCCGGAGGACTGCGTCGTGGCGACTGGTGCGACAGCGCCGGGCAATCAGTTCTCCGCGGTGTTCGACGAGATCATCTTCCTGGGCGACCGGCTGCGGTGCACGGGGTCGTTCGTCGACGGCTCTCCGTGCCAGATCTGGTTGTCGCATCGGGATGCCCCGCTCGTCCGCGTCCAGGAGCCCGTCGCCCTCTGCTGGGACCCCCAGCGGAGCGTCGTGGTGCCGGCCGAGGGGTAGGCGCGTGGTGCACCATCGCATCAGTATTCCCCGTGCGTCCGCGACCGATCTCGCACCGGGCGGATCCGAGCACCAGGTCCGGTTCACGGACCTGGTCCCCGACGCCGACGGCGCGGTGGTGCTCGCGGTCACCCTGCCCCCGGGCAGCGACGTCGGCGGGTGGCATCGGCACGACCGGGGCCAGTACCTCGAATCGATCTCCGGGACCGGGTGGGTGCGCGAGCTCGGCGGCGCACCCGTGATGCTCGAGCCGGGGGACCGGATCTGGTGCCCGCCGGGGGTCGTACACCAGCACGGCGCGGGTCCCGACGCCGCGTGGGTGCAATTCTCCGTCACCCCGGGTGGAACGGAATGGCTGACCCCCGAACAATTGGACGACTGCGCGGCGCCGAACGGCGGCTCGCGCTCATGACGAAAGGCACAGACATGCGGGTTCGCAAGATATCGACGGTGATCGAGCGGGTGTTCGTGGAGGGGGGACGCGCGGTGCCCGAACCGTTGACCCTGTGCGCGGCGGCCGCCGTCATCCCGAATCCCTGGGTGGGACGGTTCGCCGAAGATCTCGGCCCGGAGGTCCGGGCGCAGGCACCGGAGCTCGCGCTCCTGCTGACCCAGGAGATCCTCTCCACGTTCGGGTCGGCTGATCGTGTCGCCGCGTTCGGCAAGGGTGCGATCGTCGGCATCGACGGCGAGCTGGAGCACGGCTCGGCGTTTCTGCACACGCCGTACTTCGGCAACATCATCCGTGAGCGGCTGGGGAGCGATCAGTACATCAGCTACGCCGATCGCCGCGCCGCGGCGGGCGCGCACCTCACCGTGCCGCTCGCGGACACGGTGAACTCGGGGATCCGCTCGCACTTCATCACGTTCGGGTTCTCGGTTCCGGACGCGCCAGCGGCCGACGAGCTCGTGATCGCGGTGGTGGCGGCGACCGGTGGCCGCCCGCACGCGCGCATCGGCGATCGGACCACGGATCGTCCCGTGGCGCTCGAGGAGTACCGTGAGCGCGCTCGGGCGATCGGGATCGACCTCGGCCCCGCGGCTGATCGCGACGCCGCCCCCGTGCCCGCCGCGCCCTAGACGTCCACCGCGTCGGGCGCCGGGATCTCGTCGGGCTTGTAGCGCGGCAGCCGCGACGCGGGCAGGATCGCGACCGCGCTCAGCCCGGCGAGCACGAGCAGCCCGAGCTTCAGCGCGCGCAGCCGCTCCTCCTCGTTCACCTGCACCGCAGCGTCCACCTGCGCCGGTGACGCGGCCGTCCGCCCGAGCACCTCTCGCAGCTCGTCGTTCGACACGAAGTTCACGCTGTCGAGGTCGACCTGGGCGACGAGATCCGCGGGCAGCTCGGGGTGCTCGACCACGGCGCGGCCGATGCCGACGCTGAGCAGCGCCACGAGCAGCGCCCCGACGACCGCGGTGCCCACCGCAGAGGCGAGGTTCTGCGTGCTGCCGCGCAGCGATCCCACGTCGCCCGCGAGCTCGGCGGGGGCCGACGTCACCAGCACGTTGAAGACCAGGGTGACGAGCGAGCCCTGCCCGATCCCGAACAGCACGAGTCCGAGGATCGTGGGCAGCGTCTCCCAGTTGTTGTTGACGACGAATGCGAGCCAGACGAGCGCCGCCGTGGTGCAGATGAACGCGGTGACCCCGATGGTGCGCGGCGGGAATCGGCGGTAGAAGCGCACGATCAGGGTCGCGGTGATGAACACCGTGAGGTTGAACGGCATCATGGCGAGCGAGGTCTCGAACGGCGTCCGTCCCTGCACGATCTGGATGTACATCGGCACCGTGAAGTTCAGCGCGGCCTCGAGACCCACGACGATGAACATCGCGTACACGGCCGAGCGCTCGCGGGAGGAGCGCAGGATCGAGAGGTCGATGAGCGGGGCCTTGCCCTCGCGCATGCGCCGCCTGGTCCACATGAAAAACGCCTGGCCGAGCACGATGCCGAGCAGGATCAGGAACGGGGCGGGGGAAAGGCCGAGCAGGTCGAACGGGGCCCCGGGGCCGGCGAAGAACGCACCCCAGCCGTTGAGATTGTTGAAGCCGAGCGTGAGCATCATGATCGCGAGGCCGATGAGGAGCGAGGCGACGAGATCGATCTTGACGCGTGCATCGCCCCGGTCGGAGCGCAGCGTGAAGCTGAAGCAGAAGACGGCGATGGCGAGCGCCAGCACGATCATGAAGACGGGTCGCCAGCCCACGAGCGTGCCGAGGGTGCCGCCGATCAGGAAGGCGCTGATGCCGGAGAGCGCGCGGGCGGAGCCGAGCGAACCGATCGCGGTGGCCTGCTGGGCACCGCGGTAATTCTCCGCGATGAGCGCGACGAGCGACGGGACGATGATCGCGGCCGCAGCACCGGCGAGCACTTGTCCGGCAATGGCCCAGGTGATCGTCGGGGCGAGGATCATCATCAGGGAGGATCCCGCGAAGACGACCACGACGCAGCGGAAGATGAGCACCCAGCCGATGCGCTGCCCGAGCTTCGCCCCGGTCATCACGAGCGCGGCGACCACGAGGCCGTAGACGACGATCGTCGAGCTCGCGACCGTGGGCGGCACCCCGAAATCGGCGACCATGCCGCCGATCGAGATGGGGAGCGCGGCGACGTTGAAGGACATGAGGATCTGCGCCAGGAACAGGCAGACCATCGGGACCCAGGAGCGCCGCTCCTCGGGCCGGGCCGGTGCGCTCGCGTGTGCTGTCTCGGTCACGGCATCCCCCTTTGATTCCCTGGGGTCAGCATAACCCTCAGGTTGCGCTCCGGCGCCCCTCCGTTGCCGCATCGATGCGCGACGATCCGAACCGCGGGATCCAGCACCCGACGCGCGCCCGATAGGCCTCGAACTCCGCCCCGAATCGGCCCGCGAGATCAGTCTCCTCGAGGGGCGGATCACCCAGTTCCACACCAGCGAGCCGCAGAGCGCGTACGCGACCACGAGCCACGATCCGAGCACCAGCCCGACGGCGACGCCCTGCGTGATCCCCGTGATGGCCATGGGGTTGCGCACGTACCGGTACGGACCGCTGATCACGAGTCGGCGCGGCATCGCGGAGGGCAGCGGAGTGCCCTCGCCGCGCGTCGACATGCTGATCGCGGCCCACAGCGCGAGGGCGCTCGCCAGCACGAACAGCGCGGCGCCGGTCACCCGCACGGCCGCGGGCGTCTCGATCGCGAGCCCCCACCGCGCCTCGACCAGCCAGATGAGCACCGGGATCACCCCCAGACAGAGCCCCCAGAACAGGGTGATCTGGAGTCCGGTCCGCGCTGCGTTGCGGGTGGCCGAGGCGGGGCGCGCCAGCCGGAACACGAAGGGGCCGAAGAGGATCCGCTCGGTCGGCAACCGACCGTCGCGCAGGAGGAGCACCGCGGCGATGCTGCCCGCGGCTGCGGCGAGCATCAGCAGGGCGCCCCAGCCCGCCTGGGTTGTGACCGTCGCGTAGAGCGCCATGCCGAGGGCCACCAGGAGTGTCCACCCGGTCGCGATCCAGGCGGCCCAACCGATGCCGGCCGCCGCGATCCCGGAGAGGATCACGAAGAGCGGGATGTCGAGCGCCGCAACCAGCATCGGGTGCAGCCCGCCGAGGGTGAGCTCCCGCACCCCGGGCACCGCGAAGACGCCGAGCCACCAGAGCGCACCCGCCGCGGCCTGCCCGGCGAAGTACAGGCGCCCGAGTGTGCGTCCGATCCGGAGTCGGGCCGGTCCGTCAACCGTCACGGGCGCTTCCGCGACCACCAGACGACGAGCCACGAGATCACGAGGAACACGACGGCGATGGCGGCGACGTAGAGGGCCACGGTGCCGTAGCCCTGAGAGGGATTGAGGAAGGGATAGGGCACCCAGCCATCGGTCGCGCCGCGCACGAGCACCACGGCGGTCCACGCCAGGGGGTACGCGAGCTGCCACAGGATCGCGGAGCGGGGCAGCGCGGTGCGGTCGGTCGTCAGCGCCCAGTCGAGGATCACGAGGAGCGGACCGAAGATGTGCAGCACCGCATTCGCCCACGGCACCTCCACGCCTCCCGCGGCGTGCACCGGCAGGAGGAGGGTGACGTAGACGAGCCCCACGACGATCATGCACACCGTCGCGAGTCCGCGAGCCGCGACGAGCCACCGGGGCTGCACCCCGGGTCGCACGAGACCCACGATGCCCGCGGCGAGGGCGACGAGCACGAGCAGCACGTTCGACTGGATCGTGAAGTAGCCGAAGAAGTTGAACGGGTTCACCGGTCCACGCGCGGCGGCGTCGACGAAGGTCGCGACGATGGCGGCGAGCGTGGCGAGGCCCCAGGCGAGGCGGGCGAGGGCGAGACCGCGTGGGGTCGCAGGGCGAGAGGGCATGCAGTCAGGGTATTGCACCGACGGAGCGCGAGATGAGTCGCACTTGAAAGTTCGGCATGGCGAACTTATACTTTCGAGTATCAAAACTTGATGATCGGAGGGCGTCGGGTGCGGACTGCACGGCGATGGGGGCGAGTGGCGGCAGCCGGACTCGCGGTGGCGTTGCTATCGGGGTGCGTCCCGACGGCCGCGCCCGTGAGTCTTGACGCCGCCGATGACGGGGTGCTCAGGGTCTACGCCACGACGGGGTATCTCGCCGACGCGGTCGCGACAATCGCGCCGGAGGCCGAGATCACGACGATGGTGGGTCCGGGCGGCGATCCGCACACGTACCAGCCGTCGACCCGCGACATCGAGACGCTCCTGAACGCGGACGTGGTGCTCTGGAATGGCCTGCACCTCGAGGCGCAGATGCTCGATCAGCTCGGCAGCCTCGGGGATCGCCAGCTCGCGGTGGGGGATCACCTGCCCGCGGAGTTGCTGCTGAACTGGCCGGAGACCGACGAGCTCGGCAACCCGCTGCACGACCCCCACGTCTGGAACAGCCCCGCCGCCTGGTCACTCGTCGTCGAGCAGGTCGTCGACAAGCTGGCCGAGACCGATCCCGAGCACGCACCGGAGTACCGGCGCAACGCTGACGCGTACCTCACGGAGATCGCCGAGGCCGCCCGCGAGACGGAGGCCCTCCTGGCGGAGATCCCGGAGGACCGGCGGATCCTCATCACCGGGCACGACGCCTTCGGGTACTTCGGCGACACGTACGGCCTCGAAGTCCACGCGACGGACTTCGTCTCCACCGAGGCCGCGCTCAGCCCGGAGGAGCTCTCCGAACTCGCGACCCTCATCACCGATCACCGGGTACCGGTGATCTTCCAGGACAACCAGGCGAACCCGCAGGCGATCACGAGCCTGAAAGAGGCCGTGCGCGCCCGCGGCTGGAACGTGGAGGTCTCGGGATCCGAGCTCTACGCCGACTCGCTCGGCGCCGATCCCGGGGTCGACACCTACCTCGACGTCTTTCGCCACAACAGTCGGGCCATCGCGGACGCGCTGGCCGGAACGGAGGAACCATGACCGAGTCGGGTCTCGCGTGCGCCACGCACCGCCTGAGCGTCGCGTACCGGTCGGAGCCCGTGCTGCGCGGGATCGACTTCGCGGTGCCGACCGGTGTCGTCATGGGCATCGTCGGTCCGAACGGGGCGGGCAAGTCCACGCTCATCAAGGCCATGCTCGGTCTCGTGCCGCCGCTCACCGGCTCGGCGGAGTTCTTCGGGCGGCCGCTCGCCGAGGTGCGCCGACGGGTCGGGTACATGCCGCAGTCCACGAGCGTCGACTGGGACTTCCCGACCACGGTGCAGGACGTGGTGACGATGGGCACCTACGGCGGGCTCGGCTGGTTCCGCCGCCCGGGTCGCGCCGAGCGAGAGCGGGCGCTCGTGGCGCTCGAACAGACCGGGATCGCCGACCTCGCGACGCGCCAGATCGGGGAGCTGTCGGGCGGCCAACGACAGCGGGTCTTCCTCGCGCGTACGCTGGTGCAGGATCCCGATCTGTACATCATGGACGAGCCGTTCCAGGGCATCGACGCGAAGAGTCAGCAGGCGATCGTCGCCGTGCTCCACCGGCTGCGCGCCGCCCAGAAGACGGTCGTCATCGTGCACCACGACCTGGCGACGGTGCGGGAGTACTGCGACAGCGTGACCCTCTTGAACCGCACGATCATCGCCTCCGGCCCCGTCGACGAGGCCTACACCCGCGAGAACATCCGCGCGACCTACGAGGTCGCGGCCGGTGACGACGCCTTCCTCGAGTTCGCCTCATGACCCTCATCGAGTTCTTCGGCAACCACACCTACCGCATGGTGTTCCTCGGCACCACGGTGATCGGCCTCGTCGCGGGCGCGCTCGGCAGCTTCGCCTACCTGCGCAAGCAGTCGCTCATCAGCGACGTCGTCTCGCACGCCGCGCTGCCCGGGGCGCTCCTCGCGTTCCTCGCCGCGGTCACGGTGTTCGGCGCCGACGGGCGGAACATGATCGGCCTCGTGATCGGCGCGGTCGTCGCCGGGATCCTGGCGGTCCTGCTCTCGAACGGGATCGCGCGGCACTCCAAGATCCGGATCGACGCGGCGATGGCCGTGGCGCTCACGCTGTTCTTCGGCGGCGGCATGCTCCTCATGCGGATCATCACCAACAGCACGCTGCCCGGCAAGGGCGGGATCCAGGACTACCTCTTCGGCAACGCCTCCGTCATCACGATCGCCGACCTGACGACGAGCATCGCGGTCGGTGCCGTCGCCCTCGCCCTGATGGTCGTGTTCTGGAAGGAATTCGCCCTGCGCACCTTCGACCCCGACCACGCCCGCGTGCTCGGCTTCAACGGGCGCATCGTCGACATCCTCATGTTCGCCACCGTGGTGATCGCGACGGTCATCGGGGTGAAGGCCGTGGGCCTCGTGCTCATGGTCGCGTTCGTCGTGACGCCGCCCGCCGCCGCGCGGCAGTGGACCCGCACCCTCCCGAGCATGGTGATCCTCTCCGGCGTATTCGGAGCCGTCGGCAGCGGCGTCGGCGCGTATCTCTCGATCGTGCTGGGCAAGGTGCCCACCGGACCGCTCATCGTGCTCACGCTGTTCGCCATCTTCCTGGTCTCGATCCTGTGCTCGCCGCGCCGGAGTGTGCTCGTGCGGGCCGTCGCGCGATCCCGAGCCCGAGCGGCCCTTCGTGCGGAGCTCGTCGCCGAGGGGAGCGTCGCCCGATGAGCTTCCTGATCGGCACGATCCTGCTCGCGGTCGTCACCGCGCTCGCCTGCGCGCTCCCCGGGGTGTTCATCGTGCTCCGCAAGAACTCGATGCTCGTCGACGCGATCAGCCACGCGATCCTGCCCGGCATCGTCGTCGGCTACTTCTTCACCCGCAATCTCGATTCGCCGCTCCTGATCCTGGGTGCGGCACTCGCCGGTCTGGTGGTCGTGCTCGGCAGCGAGTGGCTCGCGCGCACCGGGCTGCTCACCGGAGACGCGCCGCAGGGCCTCATATTCCCGGCGCTTTTCAGCGCCGGTGTGATCCTCGTCACCCTGAACTTCGCGAACGTGCACCTCGACGTGCACGCCGTGCTCGTCGGCGACCTCAACCTCGCGGCCTTCGAGCATCTGCAGGTGGGCGGGGTCTCGATCGGGCCGGCCTACCTGTACGTCATGCTCGCGGTGCTGGCGGTGAACGCGCTGTTCATCACACTCCTGTACCCGCGACTCAAGGTCATGACCTTCGATCCCGCGTTCGCCGCCGCGATCGGCGTGCGCACCCGGATCCTCGGCACGGCCTTCATGTTCCTCGTCTCCGTGACCGTCACCGCCGCGTTCCACGCCGTGGGCGCGATCCTCGTCATCGCGCTCGTCGTCGCGCCCGCCGCGACCGCGTTCCTGCTGACCCAGCGGCTACGCAGTCTGATCGCGCTCACGCTGGCCTTCGCCGCAGGCGGCGCACTCGCCGGGTTCGGGATCGCGTACGTGCTCGACGCCGCGACGAGCGCCGGAATGGCGGTGCTGTACGGGATCCTGTTCATCGCGGTCTTCCTGATCAGCCGCTGGCGGCAGCGCCGGCACCAGCGGCGCGGGTCCACCGCGGGCGTTCCCTCAGATCCACACTAGGTCTGTCACGGTCCGCGCGAGGGTCTGCAAGCTTAACCGGAATGTTACTTACTGCCGTATGCCCAGTATCGGGCCGGAACCCGCGGAAAACTCCCGGAAGATCCAGGCTGACTATTGAGCCGGGTAGACACTCTGAAACATTTCCCGCGAAACCGCGCAGTACACTCGGATCGAGGTTTCGCCCGTGAAACCAGCCTGTTGTTATTTGGAGGATCGATGAAGATTCGTTACGCGCTCCCCGCGCTTGCCGCTGCTGCCGTACTCACCCTCACCGGGTGCGTCACCAACACCGAAGGGCCGGAACGCGAGTCGACCGACACCTCGGGCATCACCGTCGACGAGGCGGCCGCGGCGCTCGTGCCCGCCGACATCAAGGAGTCGGGTGTGCTGATCATCGGCACCGACGCCTCCTACCCGCCCAACGAGTACAAGGACTCCGAGGGCAACATCGTCGGCTGGGGCGTCGACCTCATGGACGCCGTGAGCGCGCGCCTCGGTCTCGAGCCCCAGTGGGAGGAGTCGGGCTTCGACACCATCATCCCGAGCATCCAGGGCGGCAAGATGAACATCGGCTCGTCGTCCTTCACGGACAACGCCGAGCGTCAGAAGACGGTCGACTTCGTGAACTTCTACGAGGCCGGTGTGCTCTGGGCGGCCCCCATCGGCAAGGAGATCGACCCGAACGACGCGTGCGGGCACAAGGTGGCCGTGCAGGCCGGCACCTTCCAGCACACCGATGAGCTCCCCGCGAAGTCGGCGGAGTGCGAGGCCGCGGGCAAGCCGGCCATCGAGATCATGCCGTTCGAGGGTCAGGCCGAGGCGACGAACGCGGTCGTCCTCGGGCAGGCCGAGGCGTTCTCCGCGGACTCCCCGGTCACCCTCGACGCGATCAACGCGCAGAAGGACAAGATCGCCGCGTCCGGCGAGGCCTTCGACGTCGCGCCCTACGGCTACGCGCTGCCGAAGGATACGGAACTGACCCAGGCCGTGCAGGCGGCACTGCAGTCCCTCATGGACGACGGCACGTACCTCGAGATCCTCACGAAGGCCGGCGTCGAGGACGGCGCCATCGACGAGGCGACGATCAACGCCGGGTCCTAGGCCGAGTCGGACACCACAGAGGATCACACGATGTCTGATGCTCAAGGTGGGACCGCGGAGAGCACTCCGCGGTCCCAGCCGTTCTACGAGTCGGAGCCGATCACCGCGATCAAGCTGAAGCACCCCGGCAGGATCATCCTGGCGGTCGTGCTGGTGGTCCTCGCGGGCCTCTTCATCTTCGACGCCGCGAATCGCGAGGCCTACAACTGGCCCGAGGTGGGCAAGTACCTCTTCGACACTCGAATCGTCACCGCCGTCGGCTACACGCTGATGCTCACGATCTACTCGATGGTGATCGCGATCATCCTCGGCGTCGCGCTCGCGGTGATGCGGCTGTCGCCGAACCCGATCGTCAAGGCCGTCGCGTGGGTCTACCTGTGGATCTTCCGCGGCACGCCGGTCTATGTGCAGCTGGTGTTCTGGGGCTTGTTCGCGGTCATCTATCCGACGATCGGCTTCGGGCTCCCCGGCCTGCCGCCGGTGTTCGAGTTCGAGACCAAGGCGATCATGACGGCGTTCACGCTCGCCATCATCGGCCTGGCGCTGAACGAGGCCGCGTACATGGCCGAGATCGTTCGCGCCGGTCTGCTGTCGGTCGACAGCGGTCAGGACGAAGCGGCGATCGCGCTCGGCCTCGGCTGGTGGCACACCATGACTCGCGTCGTGCTGCCGCAGGCGATGCGCGTCATCATCCCGCCCACGGGCAACGAGGTCATCTCGATGCTGAAGACGACGTCGCTGGTGAGCGCCGTGCCGTTCACGCTCGAGCTCTTCATGAAGACGAAGGACATCGCGGCGGTCACCTACAACCCGGTCCCGATGCTCATGGTGGCCTCGGCCTGGTACCTGGTCGTCACCTCGGTCCTCATGGTCGGGCAGTACTACCTGGAGCGGCACTTCGCGAAGGGCGTCGGGCAGCGCCCCGACGTCATGAAGCCGACGGTCGAGACCGGCGTGATCGGGATCACGGGCGATGTCGACCATCACCCGACCTATCCCAGCGCGGGAGGCGGCGAGAACATCGTGCCGCCCCACAGCCGACCCGGAGGAGGTGCCGCGTGAACGTGCATGCAACCGATGTCCCGATGGTGAAGGCCGAGGGCGTGTCCAAGTCGTTCGGTTCCAACCTGGTGCTGAAGTCGATCTCGCTCGAGGTGCAGCGGGGCGAAGTGCTCTGCCTGGTCGGGCCCTCGGGTTCGGGCAAGTCGACTTTCCTGCGGTGCATCAACCACCTGGAGACGGTCAACGCCGGCCGGCTCTCGGTCGACGGCGAGATCGTCGGCTACCGCCAGAAGGATGACAAGCTCTACGAGATGCACCCGCGCGAGGCGGCGAAGCAGCGCCGCGACATCGGCATGGTCTTCCAGCGCTTCAACCTGTTCCCGCACATGACCGCGCTCGAAAACGTGATGCTCGCGCCGACCCTGCTCGGCAAGGGCAGCAAGGCGATGCTGAAGTCACGGGCGCTCGACCTGCTCGCCCGAGTCGGGCTCGCGGAGCGCTGGGATTACTACCCCGCACACCTGTCGGGCGGCCAGCAGCAGCGTGTCGCGATCGCCCGGGCGCTCGCGATGGAGCCGAAGCTGATGCTCTTCGACGAGCCGACCTCCGCGCTCGATCCCGAGCTCGTGGGCGAGGTGCTCGACGTGATGAAGGGGCTCGCCGAGAGCGGCATGACGATGATCGTCGTGACGCACGAGATGGGCTTCGCGCGCGAGGTCGCCGACAAGCTCGTCTTCATGGACGGCGGCGTCGTCGTGGAGGAGGGCGATCCGAACGACGTGCTCTCGAACCCGCAGCGCGAGCGCACGCGGGCGTTCCTCTCGAAGGTGCTCTAGCACCACCTTGCCCCCGGCTTGCGTGAGCGATTTCTGGTGAGATCCAGCCGGATTCCACCAGAAATCGCTCACGCACCAGGGGGGGTGCGGGCCGCAGGCCCGATTGGCAGTGACGGGCCGCAGTACCGGCCCGCAGTACCGGGCTGCCGGCCCGGGCCGCAGCGCCGAAACCTAGGAATTCACCCCGAGGTCGTTTTTGATCTTGGTGGTCGAGACGCCCTCGGTGCGGTCGAGGTAGATCACTTCGCAGTAGTCGCGCAGCACCTCGAATCGCGGATCGCCCGCCCAGTCGCCGCCCATGACGACCGCGTCGATCTCGTACCGCTGCACGTCGCGGATCTTCTGGTCCCACGCCTGCTCCGGGATCACCAGGTCCACGTAGCGCACGGCTTCGAGCATGTTCTTGCGGGTGTCGAAGTCGTGGTACGTCTGCTTGCCCTTGCCCGCGTTGAACTCCTCCGTCGAGGCGGCAACGACGAGGTAGTCGCCGAGGTCGCGCGCGCGCTTCAGCAGCCGGATGTGCCCCCAGTGCAGGAGGTCGAAGGTGCCGTAGGTGAGGATCCGCTTCATGGTTCCAGTGTAGGGTCGCGACCTCGGAGTCGGCCCTATCGAGCGGGCCCCGCCCGGCGTAGGCTGGAGGGACCACCCGAGCACCGCCGTCGACTGGAGGACATCATGTCGCACACCGATGACCGTCACGTTCCGGAGCACGCCCCGGACCACGAGTCCGATCCCGCCCGCACCCCGGGCGACGGGTGGGTGGGTGAGGGCGGCGCCTCGCACCTCGGCCCCGCGACCCACACCGACTCGGGTCGGCCCGCGGCGGACGAAGCCGACGACGGCGAGACGCCGG